>NZ_JBWBBX010000001.1:4825000-8207822 GCF_056106285.1 Micromonospora sp. IBHARD003
ATTCCCAAGTAGCACGGGGCCCGAGAAATCCCGTGTGAATCTGGCGGGACCACCCGCTAAGCCTAAATATTCCCTGGTGACCGATAGCGGATAGTACCGTGAGGGAATGGTGAAAAGTACCGCGGGAGCGGAGTGAAATAGTACCTGAAACCGTGTGCCTACAAGCCGTGGGAGCGTCGGAACCTTTTCGGAGGTTCTCGTGACTGCGTGCCTTTTGAAGAATGAGCCTGCGAGTTAGCGGTGTGTAGCGAGGTTAACCCGTGTGGGGAAGCCGTAGCGAAAGCGAGTCCGAATAGGGCGATTGAGTTGCACGCTCTAGACCCGAAGCGGAGTGATCTAGCCATGGGCAGGTTGAAGCGGAGGTAAGACTTCGTGGAGGACCGAACCCACCAGGGTTGAAAACCTGGGGGATGACCTGTGGTTAGGGGTGAAAGGCCAATCAAACTCCGTGATAGCTGGTTCTCCCCGAAATGCATTTAGGTGCAGCGTCGTGTGTTTCTTGCCGGAGGTAGAGCACTGGATAGGCGATGGGCCCTACCGGGTTACTGACCTTAGCCAAACTCCGAATGCCGGTAAGTGAGAGCGCGGCAGTGAGACTGTGGGGGATAAGCTCCATGGTCGAGAGGGAAACAGCCCAGAGCATCGACTAAGGCCCCTAAGCGTACGCTAAGTGGGAAAGGATGTGGAGTCGCAGAGACAACCAGGAGGTTGGCTTAGAAGCAGCCACCCTTGAAAGAGTGCGTAATAGCTCACTGGTCAAGTGATTCCGCGCCGACAATGTAGCGGGGCTCAAGCGTACCGCCGAAGTCGTGTCATTGCAGTATGTACCCCCAACGGGGACTGTGATGGGTAGGGGAGCGTCGTGTGCCGGGTGAAGCAGCCGCGGAAGCGAGTTGTGGACGGTTCACGAGTGAGAATGCAGGCATGAGTAGCGATACACACGTGGGAAACGTGTGCGCCGATTGACTAAGGGTTCCTGGGTCAAGCTGATCTGCCCAGGGTAAGTCGGGACCTAAGGCGAGGCCGACAGGCGTAGTCGATGGACAACCGGTTGATATTCCGGTACCCGCTTTGAAGCGCCCAATATCGAATCCATTAATGCTAAGGCCGTGAAGCCGCCCTTGATCTCTTCGGAGTGAGGGGGAGTGGTGGAGCCGCTGATCCAAGGTGGTAGTAGGTAAGTGATGGGGTGACGCAGGAAGGTAGTCCAGCCCGGGCGGTGGTTGTCCCGGGGTAAGGGTGTAGCCCGAGAGATAGGTAAATCCGTCTCTCATACAGGGTGAGACCTGATGCCGAGCCGATTGTGGTGAAGTGGATGATCCTATGCTGTCGAGAAAAGCCTCTAGCGAGTTTCATGGCGGCCCGTACCCTAAACCGACTCAGGTGGTCAGGTAGAGAATACCGAGGCGTTCGGGTGAACTATGGTTAAGGAACTCGGCAAAATGCCCCCGTAACTTCGGGAGAAGGGGGGCCACGTCTGGTGATCCGATTTACTCGGTGAGCTGGGGGTGGCCGCAGAGACCAGCGAGAAGCGACTGTTTACTAAAAACACAGGTCCGTGCGAAGCCGTAAGGCGATGTATACGGACTGACGCCTGCCCGGTGCTGGAACGTTAAGGGGACCGGTTAGCTCCATTTCGGTGGGGCGAAGCTGAGAACTTAAGCGCCAGTAAACGGCGGTGGTAACTATAACCATCCTAAGGTAGCGAAATTCCTTGTCGGGTAAGTTCCGACCTGCACGAATGGCGTAACGACTTCTCGACTGTCTCAACCATAGGCCCGGTGAAATTGCACTACGAGTAAAGATGCTCGTTTCGCGCAGCAGGACGGAAAGACCCCGGGACCTTTACTACAGTTTGATATTGGTGTTCGGTTCGGCTTGTGTAGGATAGGTGGGAGACTTTGAAGCGGCCACGCCAGTGGTTGTGGAGTCGTCGTTGAAATACCACTCTGGTCGTGCTGGATGTCTAACCTGGGTCCGTGATCCGGATCAGGGACAGTGTCTGATGGGTAGTTTAACTGGGGCGGTTGCCTCCTAAAGAGTAACGGAGGCGCCCAAAGGTTCCCTCAGCCTGGTTGGCAATCAGGTGTTGAGTGTAAGTGCACAAGGGAGCTTGACTGTGAGACCGACGGGTCGAGCAGGGACGAAAGTCGGGACTAGTGATCCGGCGGTGGCTTGTGGAAGCGCCGTCGCTCAACGGATAAAAGGTACCCCGGGGATAACAGGCTGATCTTCCCCAAGAGTCCATATCGACGGGATGGTTTGGCACCTCGATGTCGGCTCGTCGCATCCTGGGGCTGGAGTCGGTCCCAAGGGTTGGGCTGTTCGCCCATTAAAGCGGTACGCGAGCTGGGTTTAGAACGTCGTGAGACAGTTCGGTCCCTATCCGCTGCGCGCGCAGGAGTCTTGAGAAGGGCTGTCCCTAGTACGAGAGGACCGGGACGGACGAACCTCTGGTGTGCCAGTTGTTCTGCCAAGGGCATGGCTGGTTGGCTACGTTCGGGAGGGATAACCGCTGAAAGCATCTAAGCGGGAAGCCTGCTTCGAGATGAGGACTCCCACCCACTTGATGGGGTAAGGCTCCCAGTAGACGACTGGGTTGATAGGCCGGATATGGAAGCACGGTAACGTGTGGAGTTGACCGGTACTAATAGGCCGAGGGCTTGTCCTCAGTTGCTCGCGTCCACTGTGTTAGTTCTGAAGTAACGAACACGCCCCCGTTTATGCCGGTGGTGTTTGATTTCTTCATAGTGTTTCGGTGGTCATAGCGTTAGGGAAACGCCCGGTTACATTTCGAACCCGGAAGCTAAGCCTTTCAGCGCCGATGGTACTGCAGGGGGGACCCTGTGGGAGAGTAGGACGCCGCCGAACAATTTGTAGCCTCAACCCCCGGACTATGTCCGGGGGTTGAGGCATTTCTGCGTTGTGGGTCAGTACGATCGCGCCATGTGCATATCGATCGCGCCGGCCACGTTCTCCGGAACCACCCTCTACGCCGGTCGTCGACGGCATCCGGAACACGGACTGATCCACGTCGTCGGGTACCAGAACACGGCGGTCAACCTCGCCGACGGGCCGAACGCCATGCTTCTGCACCTGCCGGCCCAAGGGATGAGCCCCGAGAACTTCCTGTCCACCGGGAGGGAACGTGACATCCTCCAGCGCATGGTCGACGCGGTACGGCCCGTATCCGTGGGCATGCCGGCGCTCATGGACTGGATGGAAGCAGCGCCTCGGTCCGCCCCCGTCCAGGTCTTCGAGCACGACGTCTACACCGTCCTGCTCGCCGCCGACCCGACGCTGATTCCCGCCGCCCTCAGCCAGGTCCCGTGGCACAAGCGGCCGCACCTCGAGCCGTCCCTCTTCGACTTCTACGCCGACCACTTCCCCGACCACACCGTCGCGGTCTGCTGCTTCGACAACGCCCAGGCGCAACAGGCCAAGCCGTTGCTGCTGTGGTACGAGCCCAATGACCCCGACGAGCTGCGGCTCCCCGCCCTGGACTGCCACACGGGCGGGGCACCGGACCTCGATGCCGAAGTCGAGGTCGACCACTGGGTCGTCTTCGGCACGGACGAGGCACCGGACGACTGGGGCTCACCGGTCGATTACCCGCCCAGGATGAGGGACCGGCTGCGTGAGTTCCTTCCCGCCACGGTCGTCGGCACCTACGTCGGGGGCCGGCTTCCGAACGGGGACTTCGCACTGTCGCACGCCGACCTCCTCGCCGATGACATGGGCGCCGTACGCCGTCTGCGGCCCGCTTCCTAGTCTGGTCCCATGCGCTACGACCTGGTCATCTTCGACAACGACGGCATACTCGTCGACAGCGAGCCCATCGCCAACAAGATCCTCGCCGGGTATCTGACCGAACTGGGGCACCCCACCTCGTACGAGGAATCGGTGCGGGACTACATGGGCTCCGCCGTGCACCGCATCCACGAACTCGTCAGGGCGCGGACCGGACAGCGGCTGCCCGAGGACTTCGACGACACCCTGCACGCCCGCACCTTCGCGGCGTTCGAGCGGGAGTTGCGGCCCGTGCCCGGTATCGGCGCCGTACTGGAGAAGCTGGTCGCCGACGAGGTGCCGTACTGCGTGGCCTCGTCGGGCAGCCATGAGCGCATCCGGGTCGGTCACCGCACCACCGGGCTGGACAGCTGGTTCCGGGACGAGAACATCTTCAGCGCCCAGGACGTGGGACGGGGCAAGCCGGCGCCGGATCTGTTCCTCCACGCCGCCGAGCGCATGGGAGCGCCGCCGGAGCGCTGTGTCGTCGTGGAGGACAGCCCTCTCGGAGTGGCCGCCGCACGCGCCGCAGGCATGGACGTGTACGGCTTCACCGCGATGACCGCGGCCGGGAAACTGCAGGGAGCCAGGGGGTACTTCGGGGACATGGCGGAGTTGCTCGGATTGCTCGTGTGATCCGTCTACCCAGCGGTAGTTGAGCGCCTTACGCTGTGCGGCCATGACCATCGCTCATGCGCCGCTGCGGCACGGTCGGGCTTCGCTGGCGCTCGGCTTCTGTGCGCAGGGCGTGACCTTCGCCCTGCTCGTGACGCGGATACCCGCGATCCAGGACCGGTACGGCATATCCGACGCGCTGCTGCCGCTCTTCCTGGCGGCCGTGCCGATCCTGGCCGGAGTGGGCAGTGTGGCCACCGAGAAGCTGGTGGCGCGCGTGCGGCCCGCGGCCGTGCTGCGCTGGTCCCAGCCGGTCGTACTGCTCGCCCTGCTGGCCGTGGGCGCCGGGACGGAACTGTGGCACGTGGCCACGGCACTCGGTGCGTTCGGTCTGGCCGTCGGCGCCCTGGACGCGTCCATGAACATGCTCGGGGTGCGCCTCCAGCGGGAGTACGGGCGCAGCATCATGCTCGGCTTCCACGCGGCGTTCAGCCTGGGCGGGATCGCCGGTGCCTCGCTGGCCTGGGCCGGTGCGCACTGGGGGCTGCCGCTGGTGGTGCTGTATCTGCCGGTGGTGGCGGTGCTGCTGCCGACGGCGCTCATCGGCAGCCGCTGGTACCTGGACACGCGCGAGGAGCTCTCCGGCCACACGGCGGAGGCCGCGGACCGCAGTGGCGGTACGGCTGTGGCGTTCTCGGCGCTGCTGCCGCTGTGCCTCGTGATGACCTTCGCGTACATCGGGGACTCGACGGTCTCCAACTGGAGCGCCAAGTACCTCCAGGACGTACTGGGGAGCTCGGAGGAGCTGGCGACCGTTCCGTACAACGCCTACATGGTGACGACGCTGCTGGGGCGGGCCGTGGGGGACCTGGGGGTGCGGCGCTTCGGTGCGGTGGCCGTGGTGCGCTGCGGGACGGTGCTGGCAGCCGGGGGCTTCGCGGTGGTCGCGATGGCCCCGGGAGCGTGGACGGGGCTGGCCGGTTTCACCCTGCTCGGCCTGGGGCTGTGTGTGATCGTGCCGCAGACCTTCGCCGCCGGCGGAAGGCTGTTCCCGGGCGCCAGCGACGTGGCCGTGGCACGGCTGAACGTCTGCAACTATGTCGGCTTCCTGGTCGGCTCGCCTCTCGTCGGAGTGCTCGGGGACTTCTGGAACTACCGGGGCGCGATGCTGGTGCCGATGGTGTTGGTGCTCGTGACGCTGGTGTACGCCCGCTCGTTCGCGCCGGAGCCCGACCGATACGGTGACGCTCATGAGCGGCCGCGCACAGTTGATGTGGGACGAGGCGGTAACGAAGTATGACTTCGGACCCGGCCATCCGATGGATCCGGTACGGCTCGCGCTGACCATGGGGTTGGTGCGGGCGTACGGGCTGGACCGAGCGGTGGACGTGGTCGCGGCGAAACCCGCCGGCCCCTCCACCCTGCGGCTGGTCCACCGCGAGGACTATGTGGCCGCCGTGCGGGCGGCGTCCCAGAACCCGCGGGAGGCCGACCAGGCGTACGGCCTGGGGACCATGGACGATCCGGCCTTCGCCGGGATGCACGAGGTCGCCGCGCTGATCGCGGGACAGTCCGTGGGCGCGGCGGAGGCGGTGTGGCGCGGGGACGCCGCTCATGCCGTGAATTTCGCGGGCGGCCTGCACCATGCGATGCCGGGGGCGGCGTCGGGCTTCTGCATCTACAACGACGCCTCGCTCGCGATCGCCCGGCTGCTGGAACTGGGTGCGGAACGCGTCGCCTACGTGGACGTCGACGTGCACCACGGGGACGGGGTGCAGGCCGCGTTCTGGGACGACCCGAGAGTGCTGACGATCTCGCTGCACGAGCATCCGCGGATGCTCTTCCCGGGGACGGGCTGGCCGGAGGAGACGGGCGGGGAGGGAGCCGCCGAAGGGTCCGCGGTCAATGTGGCGCTGCCCGCCGGCACCGGCGACGAAGGATGGCTGCGGGCGTTCCACGCGGTGGTGCCCGAGCTTCTGGCCGAATTCCGGCCCCAGGTCCTGGTGACCCAGCACGGGGCGGACACGCACTTCGAGGATCCGCTCGCGCATCTGGCGGTCTCCCTGGACGCGCAGCGACTGGTGCAGGAGGCCTGCCACGCACTGGCCCACGAGCATGTCGAGGACGCGCGGTGGATCGCCCTCGGCGGTGGCGGATACGCGGTGGTGGACGTCGTGCCGCGGTCGTGGACGCATCTCGTGTCGATCGCCGCGCACGCGCCGGTGGACCCCGAGTCCGAGGTTCCGTCGCAGTGGCGTGACGAGGTCTATGCGCGCACACGGCAGTTGGCGCCGGGACGGATGACGGACGGGCGTACGCCGCGGTGGCAGGAGTGGGAGAGCGGGTACGACCCGGCTGACCGCCTGGACCAGGCCGTGCTGGCGACCCGGCGGGCCGCCTTCCCGCTGCGGGGCATGCTGGCGTGACACACGGCCGTCCCCGGCCCCTGCGCCGGGGTCGGCCCGGGCGTTACGCCGACCGTGCGGATTCAACGGGGTTTCCGGGCGCGCCAGGGGGCCCTGCGGGAGCATCGGCATGTGTTGAGCAGGGGAGCGCTGCGGGCGCATCTGTTGGCGGCGAGACTGGCGGGACCGGTGGCCACGTCACGGGAGGAGAGCCTGCGCAGCTATCGGCTGTTCGCGGCGCGGGATCCCCGCGTGATGCTCGGACTCGATCCCGAGTGGGTATGGGCTGAGCGGGATCTGATCGCACTGATGGCCGACAAGTGCGGTGTTTCGGACGATCCTGGTGATGTTTCCGGCCCGGATGTGATCAACCCCGAAAAGACGCTGAGCGGGCTGGATGCCTTCGCCGAGCGGCTGGCCGAGGCGGCGGCCCGGCGGACCCCGGTGCTGTTCGGGACCGGGCATCCGCACCGCCTCCTCGGCTTCTACGCCGAGCTGGCAGACGCTTTGTCGGCGGTGGGCTGTGCTGTGCTCACACCCGCGCAGGGGCGATGTGTCGACATAACGACCCGGTTCGGCGTACGCACGTACAACCTGGACTACGTCAGGGGAGTTGCCCTGGTGCGGGAACGGCAGGCGCGCGAGGCGGGCCGGAGGCTGGGCGCGCACACCCACTCACCCCTGCCGGTTCGGGTCGCTCTGGAGGGCTTGGCCGAAGCCGGGGATCCGCTTCCAGGGCTGGTCGTCGGTGACCACGGCTGGGTCTGCGGTGCAGGTCAGCTCGGGTTCGACGCCATCGGGTTGGCGGACACCGACGATCCGGCGCTGTTCGTCGGCGAGGCCGAGGGCCGGGTCTCGGTCGCCGTTCCGCTTGATGACGCTGTGCGGTCCGATTACTACCGGCCGCTTACTCGCTATGTACTCAATCGAGCGTGTCTGTCACAGTAAACGGCCGATGGCTGCTCCTCTTCCCCACTCGCACCACCCGCCCCTAGTCTGGTGAGTGAGCGCACCGCGACGAAGAGTCACCGGAGGGGAAGCCGGTGTGCGTCGTGTGCGGAAGGTACAGGTGGGACATGGCTGCTGGCGAGAGGCCTCTCAACGAGGTCAAGTTTCTGACCGTGGCGGAAGTCGCCTCGGTGATGCGGGTGTCGAAGATGACGGTGTACCGGTTGGTGCACAGCGGACATCTGCCGGCAATCAGGGTGGGGAGGTCTTTCCGGGTGCCGGAGCAAGCGGTTCACGAATATCTCCGCGAGTCCTTCGTGGGGGTCGAATCGGCCTGAGATGTCCCCTCGGTTACAAGCTCGCCGCTCGGGCCGGTAGGCTAGGCCGACGTAGGTCGTGTGGGCCCAGACGCCCCGCACCGAGTGAAGAGAAGTGAGCGAGGGTAGTCGTGGGCTCTGTTATCAAGAAGCGGCGCAAGCGGATGGCGAAGAAGAAGCACCGCAAGCTGCTCAAGCGCACGCGCGTTCAGCGTCGCAACAAGAAGTAGGCGACGGCTGTCCGTGAGCCAAGCGGCCCTTCCACCAGCACGGTGGGAGGGCCGCGGCGCGTCGTACGACGTTGGGGGCAAAGAGCCGTGAAGACTGCCCCGGGGTCATCACAGCGCAACATCAACCCGCTACGGTGACGCGTAGGGGAGAAGCGAACGGAAGGCGCTGATCTTGGGCAAGGTCGTGCTCGTCACCGGTGTGGCCAGGCAACTCGGGGGCCGCTTCGTACGACGCATCCAGCGGGACCCCGAAGTCGACCGGGTGGTCGGCGTGGACGCGGTGACCCCCGAGCACCATCTCGGCGGTGCCGACTTCGTCCGGGCGGACATCCGTCAGCCGGCCATAGCGCGTGTGCTGGCCGAGCACGGCGTCGACACCGTCGTCCACATGGACGTCACGGGCACGCCGTTGGGCTCCGGCGGCAGGGCCACGGTCAAGGAGACCAACGTGATCGGCACCATGCAGCTGCTCGGTGCCTGTCAGAAGTCCCCCACCATCAAGCGTCTGGTCGTCAAGTCCAGTACGAGCGTGTACGGCTCGGCGCCACGTGACCCGGCCGTCTTCACCGAGACCACCCCGCCCAAGTCGCTGCCCAGCGGCGGCTTCGCCAAGGACGCCGTGGAGGTGGAGGGGTACGTCCGCGGTTTCGCCCGGCGCAGGCCGGACGTCGCGGTCTGTGTGCTGCGTTTCGCGAACATCCTCGGGCCCCGGGCCGACTCCCCGCTCGCCGACTACTTCTCGCTGCCCGTGCTGCCGACGGTCTTCGGTTACGACCCGCGGCTGCAGTTCGTCCACGAGGACGACGTCATCGAGGTGCTGCGCCTGGCCTCGCACGAGCCGCGCCGCGGAACACTCAACAGCGGCACGTTCAATGTGGCCGGTGAAGGGGTGCTGCTGCTGTCCCAGTGCTCGCGGCGGCTCGGCCGTCCGACGGTGCCGGTGCTGCTGCCCGCGGTCACCTGGGTCGGCTCGGCCCTGCGCACGGTCGGGATCACCGACTTCTCCCCGGAGCAGATTCGATTGCTCACCCACGGCCGGGTGGTGAGCACGGTCCAGATGCGCGAGACGCTGGGCTTCGCACCCGCCTATACGACGGCCGGGACCTTCGCGGAGTTCGCACGCAGCCGGGCCCCTGGGCTGCTGCCGCCCGAGACAGTCGGCCGGGCGGTGGACAGGCTCGCCGCGCTGCCGGCGGTCGGGGGCCGTACGAGGGTGGGCACTGCCTTCGGCGGCAGCGCGAGCACCGCCGCGACACGCACGGCGAACAGCACTCAGAGCGCCGGATAGCGCCGGATAAGGAGCGCAAGCAACGATGGCGGACGCCAAGGTCATTCCGTTCGACGACGACCGGTCGCGTGCGGGCACGTCGCCACGCGCGGTGCGGCGACGCCCGGGGGCAAGCCGGCGGAAGGCTCCCGCCGAGGCGGTGGCGATGCGTGAGGTGCCCGCAGGAGCCCTGCCGGGGCAGTCCGACGGAGAGCTGCCCGGCGCGGCTGCCAAGGACGTGACGCCGGGCACCGCCGCGAGGGGGGCGGGCGTGACCCCTCAGGGACCGGACACCGCTCGTATGGGCATGAGTTCGGCCGGCTCTCGCAGCGGGCCGGAGACGGGCGGCCCGGCAGGAGCTGCCGCCAGCCGGCGCGGCAGCTCTGATCGTCAGGGCGGCTGGGACCGGCGGATCGCGGGCGGACTGGCGTTTCTGCGGCGCAGGCTCACCGGGGACTACGAGGTCGACGAGTTCGGTTACGACAAGGAGCTCACCGATCAGGTGCTCATGTCGCTCGTCCGTCCGGTGTACGAGAAGTACTTCCGTGTCGAGGTGAAGGGCATCGAGAACATCCCGTCGCACGGTGGTGCTCTCGTGGTGGCCAACCATTCGGGAACGCTGCCGCTCGACGGTCTGATGATGCAGGTGGCCGTGCACGACAACCACCCCGCGGACCGGCATCTGCGGCTGCTCGCCGCGGATCTGGTGTTCATGCTGCCGGTGATAAACGAACTGGCGCGTAAGGCAGGGCACACGCTGGCGTGCACGGAGGACGCCGAGCGGCTGCTGCAGCAGGGCGAGGTCGTCGGGGTGATGCCAGAGGGCTTCAAGGGCATCGGAAAGCCCTTCAGCGAGCGTTACAAGCTGCAGCGGTTCGGACGGGGCGGATTCGTCTCCACGGCGCTGCGAGCGGGCGTACCGATCGTGCCCTGCTCGATCGTCGGGGCGGAGGAGATCTATCCGATGATCGGCAACGCGAAGACGCTGGCGCGGCTGCTGGGTTTCCCGTACTTCCCGCTGACGCCGACCTTCCCCTGGCTGGGACCGCTCGGAGCGGTGCCGCTGCCGACGAAGTGGACGATCCAGTTCGGGGAGCCGATCCCGACCGACGGCTATCCGCCGGAGGCGGCGGAGGACCCGATGCTGATGTTCAACCTGACCGACCAGGTGCGGGAGCAGATCCAGCACACGCTCTACAAGCTGCTGGTGCAGCGGCGGTCCGTCTTCTTCTGACCGGGCGTATGGGCGCATTGGGCACATGAGTGAGGGGGAGAGGCACAACGCCTCTCCCCCTCACTCATGTGACAGGGCCTGGTCCTGTCCTCAGGGCTGTCCCTTAGCCGCCGTCCTCGGCCTCGAGGCCAAGGTCCGGAAGCAGCCCGGGCAGCAGCGGCGGGATGGTGACGTCCGGCATGGGCGGCGCCGCAGGACCACCGGACGGCAGGGCCGGTGCGATGCTGCTCGGTGGTGGGAGCAGATCGCCGGTGCCGCCGTCGAGCAGACCTTCGTCCTGCGACGGTCCCGAGCCGGAGGGTCCGGGGCGGCTGTCGTACTGCGGATCGCTCATGGCCGGCGAAGACGGCGCGGACGAGCCCGTGCCGTACGAACCCGCACCGCGAGAGCGCTCCGGGTTCGCCCCGGGGTGCTGGGGGCCGGCGCTCTCCTTCTTCGGAGCGCGGGGGAGCAGCGACTGGAGCGGCCCGACCTCTTGGTCTATGGCGTCGAAGACCGAACTCACTTCCTCGCCCACGTCATTGAGCTGGACCGGGAGGCGGTTGCGCAGCCCGTTCCAGGTGTCGCGGTGGGAGAGCGAGAAGGAGGACAGGGTCGCGATCGGGGTGAGTGAACCGTCCCGCTCGTATGCCTGGTGGAGGAGGCGGTGCCCTTCCGAGGCGTCGTGACGCATCCCGGTCAGGGCGCGCCTGACCTCGCCGAGCGACTCGTGGTCCATATCCCCGGCACGGCCGCGCTCCATCAGCCGACGGGCCTCACTGAGCCGGGTCGACGCCTGGTCGAGATAGAGGCTGCCCCGGTCGGCGTCGTCGTCGGTCATCCCCAGCCTGAAGTCCTCCATGCCCCGTTTCAGCCCGTAGAGCGAGTCGCCGGGGAGGGAATCGGAGCTGGCGGCGGCCACTCCGCCGAAGGCACCGGCGGCGACTCCGACCGTGAGGCCTCCGGCAGCCAGGCCTTTGGACCAGCGGGAGCGTGGGCGCAGCTTCCCCAGCGGCGACGCCCGGTGGGCGCCCCGGCCGGAGCCGCGCTGTCCCGGGACGGCAGTGCGCCCCGGGACACCTCCTCCGGAAGCCGTGCCCTCCAGGAGCATGGCCTCCATGGCGGCGACGAGCTGCGCTCGCTGCACCACCTTGACCTCGGGATCCAACGCGGGCTTCGGCAGCTCACCGAGGCCGTTCGCCAGAGCCAGCAGCCTTGTCTGTTCGGCCGGTTCGGCCGAATCCTCGGGCTGCTCGGCCGCCGTGCCCAGAAGCGTCTGATCCTCCAGGCCCTGGGCGAAGGCGTTCGCCCGCCGGTGCGCCGAAACGTTCGCGATCACTGGCGGCACCTCCTCTCGTCATGACGGTCGACTCCCCGGGGGGTCCGGAAGGTTGCACGCCTTGAGCACATCCACACGAATGAGTGAGTGGCCGCGGACATGACGTGACCGCAGGGAGCCTGCATTCCGCACAACGAGCGGCTCGGCAGTTGGGTTACGCGCGAAGGATGATCGGACCAGTGCGTCATCAGCCGCTCACGGGTGGTGAGTTGAAGGGACGGGGGCAGCGTGGGGGGCTGGTGCGTGGGGGTGGTACACGGGGCGGTGCGCCGGCGTACGGGCCGAACGCGGGCCTCGCGGGAGGGGGAGCGGGCCACGGAGGGTCAGCGGGCGTCGTCGGGGAGGAGCCGGGCCAGGGTGCGGACCGCGCGGTACTGCAGTGTCTTGATCGCACCTTCGTTCTTGCCCATCACACGTGCGGTCTCGGCGACCGACAGGCCCTGCAGGAAGCGCAGCGTGACGCACTCCTGCTGCTGCGGGTTGAGTTTGCGGACGGCCTCGAGCAGCGCGGCGTTCGAGAGCGACTCGAGTACCGACTCCTCGGGACTGCGCTCGACCTCGTTGGCGTCGAGCATTTCTCCGGTGGTCACTTCCAGTCGGAAGCGGCTCGACTTGAAGTGGTCGGCGACCAGATTGCGGGCGATGGTGACCAGCCAGGCGCCGAAGTCGCGGCCCTGCCAGGTGAAGGTCGAGATACGGCGCAGCGCGCGCAGAAAGGTCTCGCTGGTGAGGTCCTCGGCCGTCGCCTTGCCGCCGACGCGGTAGTAGATGTAGCGGTAGACCGTGTCGCTGTACTGGTCGTAGAGGCGGCCGAAGGCTTCGGCCTCGCCCGCCTGGGCGCGCTCGACGAGCTCCATCATGCGCGCGCTGTCGCTGTCGGCGCTGGGGCGGCGGGCGGTGGTGGAGGTGCCGCGGCCGCTCCTTCTGCCGATCTCCCGTCCGTCGCCGGACCGGCGCCCATCGACGACACCACTGCGCCCCTTCTCGATTCCGTCCGTCAGGGCGTAGCAGGGACCGGCAGGGCCGAGGGCGGCCGAGCTCGGCGTGGCGAAGGCGGGGACGGCGTACGCGGTGGGGACGAAGCCGCGCAAGTGGTCGGCGACCGTTGCGCGCAGCGTAGCCAGGCCCGAGGCGTCAACCCCGACGTGTGGGTACACGGGACTCCCAGAGGCAGAGCTTCCATCACGTGCAGTGCGGGACCGTTCACTCGTCGTGGCGACGTGTGGGGTCCTTAATGCGTCTGAGGAGAATAACGCTTCGTACAGGCGGCGCTACACCCAGTTGCTCAAATCATCGATTCCGTCGCTTCTGTTACGGCAAAGCGACGGGTGAAGTAGCAGATTGTGATCGATTACTGATCGGATTACTTCGGAATCAGCTGGGGCCGGTGACGGGTTGTGCTCGGTCGTCCGCAATGCGACAGGCCGTGCGTGCGGCGGGTGAGCCGACGTGGATGCGGTGCGCGGCGCGCGGGGGTGTCGTTCCGGCCGGAGGTGGCACGTTCGTAGGCGGCCGCGGTGAGAAATGCGTGCAAAGGTGTGCGAACGCGTGCAGGTATCTGCGGATCCGGGCAGGTATTCGCATGCACGTGGCGGGTCCGAGCGCAGAGCTGTCCGGGCGGTTCACGCACTCGTCCGGATCTGTACGGATCGCTTCGGCCCAGGGGGAGGCTTCCGGCCCCGGCGCTGGGGGGTTCCCTGCCGGCGACGGCATTGGGCCGCGCGGCAAGGGGTGGCTCGGGCGGGGCTGCCGGGTACGGGCGGGTCGGTCCTTTGTCGCGTCAGCGGCGCCTGCGGTGCAGGGCGACGGCGGCCGCGGTGCCGCCCGCCAGTGCGCCGACGCCCGCCGCCGCGGGGATGCCGACCTTGGCCGCCTTGCGGCCGGTGCGGTAGTCGCGCAGTCGCCAGTCGCGCTCGCGCGCGTACTTGCGCAGCTTGGTGTCCGGGTTGATCGCGTACGGGTGCCCGACCAGGGTCAGCATCGGGATGTCGTTGTGCGAGTCGCTGTACGCCGCGCAGCGGGCGAGGTCCAGGCCTTCCGCCCCCGCCAGCGCCCGTACCGCCTCGGCCTTCGCCGGACCGTGCAGCGGTTCGCCGACCAGCTTCCCGGTGTAGACGCCGTCGACGGACTCGGCGACCGTGCCGAGCGCGCCCGTCAGCCCGAGCCGCCGGGCGATGATCGTCGCGGTCTCCACCGGCGCAGCCGTGACCAGCCACACTTTTTGTCCCGCGTCGAGGTGCGCCTGGGCGAGTGCACGGGTGCCGGGCCAGATGCGGTCGGCCATGTACTCGTCGTAGATCTCCTCGCCGATCGACATCAGCTCCGAGACCCGGTGGCCCTTGACGATGGACAGCGCGGACTCGCGCACGTCCTGCATGTGCTCCGGATCCTCGACCCCGGCGAGCCGGAACCATGTCTGCTGCCAGGCGAACCGGGCCAGCTCGCGGCGCTGGAAGAACTTCCGCTTGTACAGTCCCCGGCCGAAGTGGAAGATCGCGGCGCCCTGCATGACGGTGTTGTCGAGGTCGAAGAAGGCCGCGGCGCGGGCGTCCCCGGCGACGGGGAAGTCCGGCTCCTTGCGCTGTGCCTCCCCGGCCGCGCCGTCCGTGGTTCCGTCGCCTTCGGCGAGCTGTTGCGAGGTCTTGCGCGCCGCCTCGGCGGCGGCCTCGCCTGCCAGGACGCTCCGGGCGGTAGCGGAGCGCCTACGTGGGGTGAGCCATCCCAGTGCGGCCATGGCGTGAGCATAGCCAGTCGGCCCGGTGCTTCCCGACTCACGGGGATGCGAAGGCGTGAACTCTCGGTGGCCGGATTGTTAAACGCGACCAATCGGGCGCGCGACCGGCAGTGGAGGCTCGGGGCGGAGAATGGGGTCATGAGTCCTCTGCTGCGGCGCACGAAGAAGAAGGCCGGCGAACGTGTCGTGACCTTGATCGGGAAGCCCGGATGTCATCTCTGTGACGACGCCCGGGCCGTGATCGAGAAGGTGTGCGCGGAGACCGGTGCCGCATGGGAGGAGAAGGACATCACCCGTGACGAGGCGCTCCACCGGGCGTACTGGGAGCAGATCCCGGTCGTGCTGGTGGACGGCGAGCAGCACACGTTCTGGCGTGTGGACGCGGACCGGCTCCGCCGCGAACTGGGGGCGTGACCCGAAAGGCGGTTACCATCGTGGGCGTTTTGCCGGCGTCTCGGGGGCGCGGCCACAGGAGAGTGGAGTGCTTTGCCCTCTTCGGTTTTTCAACGGCAGGGAGCGGTGCGCGGTTCCGGAACCGCGCGATCGGTCCGCGTGACCCCGGTCACTTTGGTCGGACAAAGCGGACACCATCTTTGTGCACGCGTTCACAAAGACATAGCCTGCATTCGACGGGGCGGTCCTGGGACGTACGGCCGCCTGCAGCCTCGCTCATCCCGCAGGAGCACCGTGGCAACTGGCCGAACTCACCGACCGGCGACTCGTAGCCGAGGAATCCCCGAGGCCACCGTCGCCCGACTTCCGCTGTACCTGCGCGCACTGACCGCGCTGTCGGAGCGCTCCGTGCCCACGGTCTCCTCCGAGGAGCTGGCGGCGGCGGCGGGGGTGAACTCCGCGAAGCTGCGGAAGGACTTCTCGTACCTCGGCTCGTACGGGACCCGCGGTGTCGGCTACGACGTGGAGTACCTCGTCTACCAGATCTCCCGCGAGCTCGGCCTCACCCAGGACTGGCCGGTAGTGATCGTCGGTATCGGTAACCTCGGCGCCGCCCTCGCCAACTACGGAGGCTTCGCCTCCCGTGGCTTCCGGGTCGCCGCGCTGATCGACGCGGACCCGGCGATGGCCGGGAAGCCGGTCGCCGGGATCCCCGTCCAGCACACGGACGAGCTGGAGAAGATCATCTCCGACAACGGCGTGTCCATCGGGGTCATCGCGACCCCGGCGGGCGCCGCGCAGCCGGTGTGCGACCGGCTGGTCGCCGCCGGTGTGACCTCGATCCTCAACTTCGCTCCCACCGTGCTGTCGGTCCCCGACGGCGTCGACGTGCGCAAGGTCGACCTCTCGATCGAGCTGCAGATCCTCGCGTTCCACGAGCAGCGCAAGGCCGGCGAGGAGCCGGAGGGGGACGCGGACGTGGCACAGGTGGCCGCCGACGAGGCGACGACGGGTGCTGGCGCCGGATCCGGCGCCGCGGCCGTGCCCGCCGATGTGGAAGAGCCCGCAGGCGCCGGTGCGACGGCCGACGCCGGTGCGACGGCCGGTGGCGGCTCCGGCCGGAAAGGGCCCGACGGGGATGTCCCCGCCGTGATGCCGGCATGAGCCTCCTGGTCGTCGGACTCAGTCACCGCAGCGCTCCGGTCAGCGTGCTGGAGCGTGCCTCGCTGTCCAAGGACACGCAGGTCAAGCTGCTGCACGACACCCTCGCCGCGGAGCCGGCGGCCGAGGCCTCGGTCCTTGCCACCTGCAACCGCATCGAGCTCTACGCCGACGTCGACAAGTTCCACGCCGGTGTCGCCGAGCTGTCGACCCTGCTCGCCCGGCACAGCGGCGTCGGGCTGGAAGAGCTCACCCCCTATCTCTACGTGCACTACGAGGACAGGGCCGTCCACCACCTCTTCTCGGTGGCCTGCGGTCTCGACTCGATGGTCATCGGCGAGGGGCAGATCCTCGGCCAGATCAAGGACGCCCTCGCGCTGGGCCAGGAGCTGCACACCGCGGGCCGGCTGCTGAACGACCTCTTCCAGCAGTCGCTGCGGGTCGGCAAGCGCGCCCACAGCGAGACCGGGATCGACCGTGCCGGACAGTCGCTCGTCACCTTCGGGCTCGAGCAGCTGTCCCAGGGCACCCCGGTCGACGTCTGGGCGAAGGGCAAGCGGGCCCTGGTCATCGGTGCCGGCTCGATGTCCTCGCTCGCAGCCGCGACCCTCGCGAGGGCCGGTGTCTGCGAGGTCGTCGTCGCCAACCGGACGCCGGAGCGGGCCGAGCGGCTCGTCCAGATCCTGACCGAGCCCGGGGGCACGGGCGTGCGCGCCCGCGCCGTCGACATGGCCGCGACCGACGAGGAACTGACACGTGCCGACGTCGTCGTCTCGTGCACCGGGGCGACGGGGCTGGTGCTGGGAGCGGACGCGGTCGAGACCGCGCTCAAGGGCCGCGACACGTGCCTCGCTCTGCTCGACCTCGCCATGCCCCGCGACATCGACGCCGCGGTGCACCGCTTCGACGGGGTCCGTCTCGTCGACATCGAGTCGCTCGCCGAAGCCTCGGCGGACGCCCCGATGGCCGCCGATGTCGACCAGGTGCGCACCATCGTCGCCGACGAGGTGGCGGCGTTCGGTGCGGCACAGCGCGCCGCGCACATCACGCCGACCGTCGTCGCCCTGCGTACCATGGCCGCCGATGTCGTCGCCGGGGAAGTGGCGCGGCTGGAGGGCCGGCTGCCCGACCTGGACGAGCGGCAGCGAGCGGAGGTCGCCCAGACCGTGCGCCGCGTCGTCGACAAGCTTCTGCATGCGCCCACCGTGCGGATCAAGGAGCTCGCGGCGGAGCCCGGCGGCGCCGGGTACGCCGACGCGCTGCGCACACTCTTCGACCTCGACCCGGAGACGGTCGCCGCCGTCAGCCGGGCCGACCTGAACGACGCCGACGTCAAGAACCGAGGGCGAGTATGACCGAGAGGGCCGAGAAGGCCGACAAGGCTCTGAGGCTGGGGACCAGGCGCAGCAAGCTCGCCATGGCCCAGTCCGGGCAGGTGGCGGAGGCGGTGACCCGGTTGACCGGCCGTCCCGTCGAACTCGTCGAGATCACGACGTACGGCGACACCTCCCGTGAGCACCTCGCGCAGATCGGCGGCACCGGGGTGTTCGTCACCGCGCTGCGCGACGCGCTGCTCGCGGGTGAGGTCGACTTCGCGGTGCACTCGCTGAAGGACCTGCCGACCGCGCAGCCGCAGGAGCTGACGCTGGCCGCGATCCCGCTCCGCGAGGACCCGAGGGACGTGCTCGTCGCCCGTGACGGACTGACGCTCGACCGGCTGCCGAACGGCGCCCGGATCGGCACCGGTTCGCCGCGGCGGATGGCACAGCTCAACGCCCATGCGCGTGCGCACGGGCTGGAGATCGAGACCGTGCCGATCCGGGGGAACGTCGACACCCGGATCGGATACGTACACAGTGGGGAGCTCGATGCCGTGGTGCTGGCCGCGGCAGGGCTCAACCGCATCGGCAGGATCGACGAGGTGACCGACTTCCTGTCGGTCGACGCGGTGCTGCCCGCCCCCGGCCAGGGGGCTCTGGCGGTCGAGTGTCTCGCCGAGAACACCGACCTGACCGCCGCGCTCGCCGGACTCGACGACCCGCACACCCGGGCCGCCGTGACCGCCGAGCGTTCCCTGCTCGCCGCCTTGGAGGCCGGCTGCAGCGCACCCGTGGGTGCGCTCGCCGACCTGCCGGGAGACGGACAGGATGTTCATGAGATGCGCCTGCGGGGTGTCGTCGGTACGACCGACGGCTCGACGCTGGTGCAGCTGTCCACCACCGGTCCCGTACCCACGTCGCACGACGCGGCCGTCGCGCTCGGCCGCGAGCTCGCGGTCGAGATGCTTGCCAAGGGTGCGGCCGGTCTTATGGGGGAGCGAGCACTTTGAGCCCCACCACCACTGCCACATCCGCCTCGTCGGCGTTCTCCGCACAGGGGCATGTCACCTTCCTCGGCGCCGGTCCCGGTGACCCGGGGCTGCTGACGCTGCGCGCCGTGGAGGCGCTGGCGGGCGCGGACGTGCTGATCGCCGAGCCCGATGTCCTCGAGGTCGTTCGCGGCCATGCGCGGGCAGGCGTGAGCGCGCCGGAGCTGACGGTTGTCGACGAGGCGTCAACAGCCGCCGGTGTCCCTGTGTTGAGGGATGCGGCCAATCTTGTCATGGAGGCCGCACGGGGCGGCAAGCGGGTCGTCCGTGCGGTGTGCGGTGATCCCGGGCTCGACGGCGACGCAGGCCGGGAGATGCTCGCCTGCGCGGCGGAAGGCATTCCGTTCGAGGTCGTGCCGGGCGTCGCGACGGTGGTGGGCGTGCCCGCGTACGCCGGCGTGCCGCTGCGCGACGGGCAGGGCACCGATGTGCGTTTCATCGACGCCCGTACGGCCGACGAGCGCTGCTGGACCGAGATCGGGGCATCGGACGGGACCGTCGTCGTCTCCACCTCGCTTGACGCGGTGACCGCCGCGGCCGGTGAACTCGTCGCGGCCGGCCGCAAGCCGGACACCCCGCTGACGGTGACCGTGGCCGGTACGACGACGCGCCAGCGGACCTGGACCGCGACGCTCGGGACCATCGCCCAGGTCTTCAAGCAGGGCAAGGTGCTGCCGTCGCCGGAGGGCCACCGGCCCGTCATAGCCGTGGTCGGCGAGCGCAGTGCCCCGGCCCAGCGTGACCAGCTCGCGTGGTTCGAGTCCAAGCCGCTGTTCGGCTGGAAGGTCCTCGTGCCGCGTACGAAGGAACAGGCGGCCTCGCTCTCCGACCAGCTGCGTTCGTACGGCGCGGTGCCCCACGAGGTACCGACGATCGCCGTCGAACCGCCGCGCACGCCGCAGCAGATGGAACGCGCCGTCAAGGGGCTGGTGACCGGGCGCTACGAGTGGATCGCCTTCACCAGCGTCAACGCCGTCAAGGCGGTGCGTGAGAAGTTCGAGGAGTACGGGCTCGACGCCCGCGCCTTCGCCGGGATCAAGGTCGCCGCCGTGGGCGAGCAGACGGCCCGCGCCCTGATCGAGTTCGGCGTCAAGCCGGACCTGGTGCCCAGCGGCGAGCAGTCGGCCGCCGGACTCCTCGAGGACTGGCCGCCGTACGACCCGGTGTTCGACCCGATCGACCGGGTGTTCCTGCCGCGGGCCGACATCGCCACGGAGACGCTGGTGGCGGGTCTGATCGAGCTCGGCTGGGAGGTCGACGACGTCACGGCCTACCGGACCGTACGGGCGTCGCCGCCGCCGGCGGAGACCCGCGAGGCGATCAAGGGCGGCGGTTTCGACGCCGTTCTCTTCACGTCGTCGTCGACGGTGCGGAACCTGGTCGGCATCGCAGGAAAGCCGCACAACGTGACCGTGATCGCGTGCATCGGTCCCGCGACCGCCAAGACGGCGGAGGAGCACGGGCTTCGGGTGGACGTGCTGTCGCCCGAGCCGTCGGTGCACAAGCTGGCCGAGGCACTGGCGCAGTTCGGAGCGCGCCGCCGAGAGACCGCCGTGGAAGCGGGGGACCCGGTGACGAGGCCGAGCGAGCGGCGGCCGGGGGCGCGCAGGCGCCGTACGACCTGAGCCGAGGGCCACAGCACTAGGCACTCCAAGGGGCCATGGGGCTTGCTCCCCATGGCCCCTTCGCCGTGCGTGCGGGGCCCCGTGCACCGGCGCTCTGTCGGTAAGTGCGTCCCGTGGACGGGCGTAGCGTGGGGCGTATGACTGTGTACGGATCCTTCCCCGGCGCGCGGCCGCGACGGCTGCGTACGAGCCCCGCGATGCGGCGCATGGTCGCCGAGACCCGGCTGCACCCCGCCGACCTGATCCTTCCCGCGTTCGTCCGGGAGGGCGTGAGCGCGCCGGTGCCGATCGCCGCGATGCCCGGGGTCGTCCAGCACTCGCTGGACACCCTGCGGAAGGCCGCCGTCGAGGCCCGCGAGGCCGGTGTCTCCGGGATCATGCTGTTCGGTGTGCCGGAGGACGCGAAGAAGGACGCCGCGGGGACCGCGGGGACGGACCCGGAAGGGATCCTCCAGGTCGCGATCCGGGCGGTGAAGGAGGAGGTCGGCGACGAGCTCGTGATCATGTCCGATCTCTGTCTGGACGAGTACACCGATCACGGCCACTGCGGGGTGCTCGACACCGAGGGGCGTGTCGACAACGACGCCACGCTGGAGCGGTACGCCGAGATGGCGCAGGTCCAGGCGGACGCGGGCGTCCATGTGGTCGGTCCCAGCGGGATGATGGACGGCCAGGTCGGCGTCGTCCGTGACGCCCTGGACACCATCGGCAAGGAGGACGTCTCGATCCTCGCCTACACCGCCAAGTACTCCTCGGCCTTCTACGGGCCGTTCCGGGAGGCGGTGGCCTCGTCCCTGAAGGGCGACCGCAAGACGTACCAGCAGGATCCGGCGAATCTGCGGGAGTCCCTGCGCGAGTTGGCGCTCGACTTGGAAGAGGGCGCCGACATGGTGATGGTCAAGCCCGCCGGACCGTATCTCGACGTGCTCGCCCGGGTGGCGGACGCGGTGGACGTACCCGTGGCCGCGTACCAGATCTCCGGTGAATACGCGATGGTCGAGGCCGCGGCGGAGAAGGGCTGGATCGACCGCGACAAGGCGGTCCTGGAGACGCTGACCGGGATCAAGCGGGCGGGCGCCCAGATGATCCTGACGTACTGGGCGACGGAGGCCGCACAGAAGCTGGCCCGCGTCTGACGCAGCCGGTGGGCGGCGTCGGACACGGGCCGGTGGACGGCGTGGGCCGCGGTGGTCGAGGGCCGGCGGGCTGGGGGAGAACCGCCGCCGGCTCTTGTCGGCTCTCGGTTGCGTACCAAGCGCCCCCTGGCGCGGACGCGGCAAGAGCCGGGATCAGTGGCTGAGCGCGTCCTGCATGTCGCTCAGCCAGTAGGTGACCTCCGCGTTGTCGTCGAGGAAGGTCCCCGACGGGAGGTTGAGGTTGACAGCCTTGCCCACCGAACCGGTCAGGCTCTTCGGGGCGAACAGCACGCCCAGCTTCTTCGCGGTGTAGCCCTTGCCGCCCGCGCCGGGTTCACCGGTCAGCCTGATCGCGGCGTAGGCGGACTCGCCCGGGGCGAGGGTGGTGACGGCCTGCGGCTTACTGTCCTCGTTGATCTGCGTGGCGGCCTGTGCGTCGTCGAAGCGGAGCAGCGGAGCGCCGTAGGCGTTGCAGGTGCCGGAACCGGTGTTGGTGACGGTGAGCAGCAGGTGGTTGATCGGGCGGGCGACCTTGCTGACCTTGACCTTGGTGTTGGCGGTGGTGCAGGTGGTGGGGTTGCCACTGGTGCTCTTGCTGCCCGTGCTCTGCTTGCCGCCCGAGGACTTGGAGCCTGCGGACTCGGAGCCTGCGGACTTTGATGCGCCGCCGGTCGAAGAGGCCTGGGCGCTGTTGCCGGTGGAGCCCGACGACGCGTTGGCGTTGGCATCGGAGCCCGCCGCGGCGGGGGCACTGGCGCCGGTCTTGCCGCCCGAGGAGTCGGCCGCGCCCGTCTTGGCGTCGTTCTGGCAGGCCGTCAGGGACAGCCCGGCCACGAGTACGACGGTGGCGATGGCGGTGCGGGTACGGAAGGTGTTCATGGTGGTCGACTCCCCGTGGGTGATCGGTGTGTGTCACATGCGGTTGTTCAGTGCGATCAGAACCGCGATGCAGAGGATCAGCACTCCGGTCGCGACAGCGTCGGTGACGCTCAGTCGGATTCGCATGTCGGCTCCCGGTTCGGTGGTGCTGCACAAACCTTGTGGGCCGAGTGGCTGTTGGGACAACGGATCCAGGACAATGGGGGAAGGTGGAATGCCGGGACGGGCTTGACCAGCGGAAATACCCATTGCCTGGAATGCGTTCCAGGGACGATGGGCGACGAGGGGGTCGGGATTGGGGACGGAATCGAGCGGCTTCGCGGAGCTGCTGAGCACCCTGAAGGAACGCTCCGGGCGTAGCTACGGGGCACTCGCCAGAGCGCTGCACATGAGTACGTCGACACTGCACCGCTACTGCAACGGGGATGCCGTTCCGACGGACTACGCCCCCGTGGAGCGCCTCGCACGGGTGTGCGGCGCGAGCTCCGACGAGTTGGTGGAGCTGCACCGGCGCTGGATCGTGGCCGACGAAGCGCGCCGGCGAGGCCGGTCCGCTTCCGCGGAGCCGTCCGCCGGGCCGTCCGCCGACGCGGAGCCTGCGCCCGTCCCGGTCCACGCACCCGACGTGGTCGCGGACGGGAACGCGCCCGGGGCGGAGCCCGGCACCGAGGCGGACGAAGCGGACGGACCGCCGTCCCCCGAACAGGCGGTGGCCGGGAATGCCCGCGGGATGCGCAAGCGCATCCCGCGGATCGCTTTGGCCACGGCCGTCGTTCTCGCCGTGGCCGTCTCGGGCGCCATCGCGGTCGGCCGGTTGCAGGGCGGCGCGAAGACGCACGACAGCGGCGGGAAGAAGGAGCCCGCCGGGGTCGTGGCGGGAGCCGGGACCGCAACGCCCTCCGCACCGGCGCGGGCGTCCTCCTCACCGAGTGGCAGTGCCTCACCAGACGGCAAGAAGCCGAGCGGCTCCCCGTCGGGCGGTGAAAGCTCCGGCAGTTCGGGGCCGTCCGAGGAGAAGGGCGGCGATGTCGCACCGAGCGCCGGCATCAGCTCGTACAACTGGGACAAGCCGTGCGGCGAGGTCTACGTCCTCGAGCAGAAGCCCGACCAGGTTCCCGCGCCGCCCCCTCCGCAGGACATGCAACGCTGGCGCCGCACTCTGGGCGCTGTCCCCGGTGGCAACTTGAGGCTTCAGGTGACCGCGACGGGCAACGCGGACAAGGCCGTCCTCCTCACCTCACTGAACGTGCGGGTCGTCGGAAAGAGCAAAGCCCTGGACTGGGGGGTGTACTCCATGGGAGAGGGCTGCGGCGGCGGTATCACCCCACAGACCTTCAACGTCGACCTGGACGCCGGCCGACCGACGGCCAAGCCCGTGGCCGGAGGCGACGAAGACAACGTTGTGCCGGCGAAGAACTTCCCGTTCTCGGTCTCCGCCAAGGACCCGCAGGTCCTCAATCTCGATGTTCACACGGAAGACCACGACGTCCAGTGGTATCTGGAGCTCGGCTGGAGCAGCGGCGACCGGTCCGGGACGCTCCGCATCGACGATGAGGGGAAGCCCTTCCGCACCAGCGCCATCGAGGGGCGCAAGGTGTACGACTACTGGCGGGACACGGACGAGTGGAAAGTCCAGTAGCGATCCGCAGGGGCTGGTCCGCGCTCGCCGCGGACCGGCACCGGAGCCGTGGCCGGAATCATGACCCTGGGTGGTCAGTCCGACGGGATCCGTGCCCGGCTCGACTCCTGGCGGCACGCCGGCCTCGGCGGGACCCTCCTGGCCGTCAATCCGGGGTGACACGCGCCCCGCTACCCGTGCCGGTGCAGGACGGTGGCGTGGTGATCATCGGCAGGTCGGCGCACCCTGAGAACTGGTGGCGATACCGCTGGAGGTGATCCGTCATGGAGACGCTTGCCGGATGGCACGTCGAGATGGAATTCCGCGAGGACGGCGACAAGACCAAAGCGTCGGCGATGCTCCGCCTCGCCGACGGCACGGAGGTCCGGGGCCACGGCAACGCCAGCCGTCACCCCTCCGACCCCGGACAGCTCCGGGTCGGTGAGGAGATCGCGGGCGGTCGTGCGCTGAAGGACATCGCGACCCAGTTGCTCGACAAGGCGCACGACGAGATCGAAGCGTCCACGGGGCGCATGGCGCACCGGCTGATGTGAGCGGGCCCAGAGGAGGAGCAGAGGAGGACGGCCCCGGCGACCGTATGTCGCCGGGGCCGCCCTGTGCCCGTGCCCGTCGTCTCAGAGACGCTCGGGGGTCCGGATGCCGAGGAGCGCCATGCCCTGGTGCAGTGTGCGGGCGGTCAGGTCGATCAGGAACAGCCGGTTCTCGAAGACCTCCACCGTGTTGTCGGCACTGATGACCTGGCACTGGTCGTAGAAGGTCGTCAGGTGCGTGGCGAGCTGGTAGAGGTACGCGGCCAGCTTGTGCGGCTCGTACGACGTGGCCACCTCGGACAGGACCTCGCCGAACTGGTCCAGGTGCAGTCCGAGCGCCCGCTCCGCCGGGGCGAGCTCCAGCTCCGGGTGGGCGACGGGGCGGCCGTCGCCCGCCTTGCGGAGGATCGACCGGATACGGGCGTACGCGTACTGGAGGTAGACGGACGTGTCGCCGTTGAGGGACACCATTTGGTCCAGGTCGAACTTGTAGTCCCGCACCGCCGAGGTCGACAGGTCCGCGTACTTCACCGCGCCGATGCCGACGTGGGCCCCGTTCTCGACGACTTCCCGCTCCGTCAGGCCGACCTTCCCGGCCTTCTCGCGCACCACCGAGGTGGCCCGCTCGATCGCCTCGTCCAGCAGGTCCACCAGCCGCACCGTCTCGCCCTCACGGGTCTTGAACGGCTTGCCGTCCTTGCCGAGCACCGTGCCGAAGGCCAGCTGGACGGCCGTGACCTTGTCGCTCAGCCAGCCGGCCCGCCGCGCGGTTTCGAAGACCATCTTGAAGTGCAGCGACTGCCGGGCGTCCACCACGTACAGCAGGGAGTCGGCGCCGAGGTTCTGCACCCGGTCGCGGATCGCGGAGAGATCGGTGGCCGCATAGCCGTAGCCGCCGTTGGACTTCTGGACGATCAGCGGGACCGGATTGCCGTCCGGGCCCTTCACATCGTCGAAGAACACGCACAGTGCGCCCTCGGAGCGTACGGCGACGCCCGATTCCTCGAGGATCCGGCAGGTCTCGTCGAGCATGTCGTTGTAGCCCGACTCGCCCACGACGTCAGGGTCGCGGATCTCCATGTCGAGCTTGTTGAAGACCGAGTAGAAGTAGATCTTCGACTCGTCCACGAACTTCTGCCAGAGGGCGAGGGTCTCCTCGTCGCCGGACTGGAGGTCGACGACCCGGCGCCGCGCGCGCTCCTTGAACTCCTCGTCGGAGTCGAACAGAGCGCGCGACGCCTTGTAGAGGCGGTTCAGGTTGGACATGGCCTCCTCGCCGGAGACCGTGCCCTCGTCCCTGTGGTCCAGCTCGTGCGGGTGCTCGATCAGATACTGGATGAGCATGCCGAACTGGGTGCCCCAGTCGCCGATGTGGTGGCGCCGGATCACCTTCTCGCCGGTGAACTCCAGGATCTGCACCATGGCGTCACCGATCACCGCCGAGCGCAGATGGCCGACGTGCATCTCCTTGGCGACGTTCGGCTGGGCGTAGTCGATCACCGTCGTGCCCGCCTGGGCCGCGTACGGGACGCCGAGGCGGTCGTCCGCGGCGCGGGCGGCGAGGGTCTTCACGATCGCCTCGTCGCTGATCGTGATGTTCAGGAATCCAGGGCCGGAGACCTCGATCTCCTTCAGCACGTCGCCCGCCGGGAGCGCGTCGACGACCTTGGCCGCCAGCTCGCGCGGATTGCCCTTCAGTCGCTTGGCGAGCGCCAGGATGCCGTTGGCCTGGAAGTCGGCCCGGTCGCTTCGTCGCAGCAGGGGGTCGGCGGAGCCGGCTTCCGGCAGGGCTGCCGCAAGGGCGTCCGCGAGACGCTGCTGCACGGTCGAAGCGAGGGAAGGGACCGAGGCCATGAGCTTCCGTTCCTGTCGGGGTGGCCGGCGGTATCGGGCCGGTGACTAAATCGGTAGTCAAGTGTCCCATGGGGGCGCAACCTGTTTCTCCCACCCGCTCGGCATCTGTGGACAACCGCCGACGGGACGATCACGGACCTGTGGACAACCACCGGGCCCGCAGTTTCGTCTGGGAGAATGGCTGACGCCGGATTCGACAGAATCAAGGCCAGGATCAAGACCAAGATCAAGGCCAAGCCCCACCAAGCATTCGCCCGAGCATTCAAGGACGTGCCGATCGTGGCTCAGAGCAGCACCGAGACCGACTGGGTCTCCCGTTTCGCGGACGATGTCATCGCCGAGTCGGAACGGCGTGCGCCCGGGAAACCGGTGGTCGTTGCCTCTGGCCTGTCTCCGTCGGGCCCCATCCACCTGGGCAATCTGCGCGAGGTCATGACCCCGCACCTGGTCGCGGACGAGATCCGCCGACGGGGCCACGAGGTCCGCCATCTGATCTCCTGGGACGACTACGACCGCTACCGCAAGGTGCCGAACGGCGTTTCCGGCGTCGACGGTTCCTGGGCCGAGCACATCGGCAAGCCGCTGACCTCGGTGCCCGCGCCCGAGGGCTCCCCCCACGCGAACTGGGCCGAGCACTTCAAGGCGGCGATGGTCGAGTCGCTCGCCGAGCTGGGCGTCGAGTACGACCCGATCAGCCAGACCGAGCAGTACACGTCGGGTGTCTACCGCGAGCAGATCCTGCACGCGATGAAGCACCGCCGGGTGATCGACGGGATCCTCGACCAGTACCGGACGAAGGCCAAGGGCCCGGCGAAGAAGCAGCAGCAGAAGCCGGTGGACGAGGCCGAGCTGGAGGCCGCCGAGGGCTCCGGCGCGGCGAATGAGGACGACGGGGGCGGCGGCTCGGCGGGTTACTTCCCGTACAAGCCGTACTGCGGCAACTGCGAGAAGGACCTGACGACGGTCACCGCGTACATCGACGCGACGACCGAGCTGACGTACTCCTGCACGGCGTGCGGCTTCTCGGAGACGGTCCGGCTGAGCGAGTTCAACCGCGGCAAGCTGGTCTGGAAGGTCGACTGGCCGATGCGCTGGGCCTACGAAGGCGTGATCTTCGAGCCGAGCGGCGTCGACCACTCGTCGCCCGGCTCGTCGTTCGTCGTGGGCGGCCAGATCGTCCGCGAGATCTTCGACGGTGTGCAGCCGATCGGTCCCATGTACGCCTTCGTGGGGATCTCCGGCATGGCGAAGATGTCGTCGTCCCGCGGTGGTGTGCCGACGCCCGCGGACGCCCTGAAGATCATGGAGGCGCCGCTGCTGCGCTGGCTGTACGCGCGCCGCAAGCCCAACCAGTCCTTCAAGATCGCCTTCGACCAGGAGATCCAGCGTCTCTACGACGAGTGGGACAAGCTCGAGAGCAAGGTCGAGGACGGCACGGTGCTCCCGGCCGACGCCGCGGCGTACTCCCGCGCGGTGCGCACGGCCGCGGGCGAGCTGCCGCGGACCCCGCGTCCGCTGCCGTACCGCACCCTCGCCTCGGTCGTCGACATCACGGCCGGGCACGACGAGCAGACCCTGCGGATCCTCAGTGAGCTGGACCCGGCGAACCCGTTGAGCTCCCTGGACCCCGTCAGGCCCCGGCTCGACCGCGCGGAGAACTGGATCACCACTCAGGTCCCGGCCGACGCGCGCACGATCGTCCGTGCCGAGCCCGACACCGAGCTGCTGGGCTCGCTGGACGACCAGGGCCGGGAGTCGCTGCGGCTGCTGCTGGACGGCCTGGAGTCGCACTGGTCCCTCGACGGGCTGACGACGCTGGTCTACGGCGTGCCCAAGGTCATGGCGGGCCTGGAGCCGGACGCCAAGCCGACCCCGGAGCTCAAGGTGGCTCAGCGGTCCTTCTTCGCTCTGCTCTACCGGCTGCTGGTCAGCCGTGAGACCGGGCCGCGGCTGCCGACGCTGCTGCTGGCGGTGGGTGCGGACCGGGTCCGCAAGCTGCTCGCGGCCTGACGTCCGGCGCCGTGTGGGCGTGACGACGTGATGGTGTGAAGCCGAAGGGGTCCTCGCCTCAGGGTGAGGGCCCCTTCGGCGTCGCGTCTCGTCGCGCTCATGTCGTCGCGCTCATGCAGCCACGCGTTGCCGCGCGCCGCGCCGCCCTCGTGCCTCGCCTCGCAGGCGCGCGCCGTTACGGCGGCCCTGGCCGTCTCCTCGACGTCAGCCAAGCGGCATCGGGCGATCATCCGGTCCTGCCCGTCACGGCACCGGACACGACCTACGCGATGTGGTCTTCCAGGAGCTCGTTGTTGAGGCGGGCCGAGAACTGGTCCATGTACTGGTTCAGCTCGCGGGACTGGAGTCGCAGCCCGTAGGCGGCCTCGACGTTCGAGGCGAAGGCGCCGGGCGTCGGCATGCCCTCGCCCTCGATCGAGCGCCGGAACACCTGGTACAGGTTCTCGTCCGAAGGCAGTGCCTCCTGCACGCCCTCACCCAGTGGCCGGGTACCGCCCGCCCCGTTCGGCACCTGGAACTGCGGTTCCGGGTCCGGTTCCGGGGCCTGGGCCGCGGCCGGCTCCTGCCTCGGCTCCGCCGGGTGCGGCAGGGGCGCCGGTATCTGCTGCGGCTGCTCCTCGTACCAGGCCTGGTGCTCCGGCCCCGGGACATACGTGGGCGGCTCGAAGCTCGGGTCGTAGTCGCCCTGGTAGCGCACGTTCTGCGGCGTGGCGAACCACTGGCTCGGCGTCTCCCCGGCGGCTACGGCCGGCTGCGGTGCGCGGGCGGCCCTGGGCTCCAGCTCGGCGGCCGGTGGCTGGGGCGGAAGCAGCTGCGGCTCGATCCCCGCCGCCGCGAGTCCCGCCGGTGCCGTCTCGGCCAGCGGCACGCCGTACTTCGCGAGCCTCAGCGGCATCAGTGACTCGACCGGCGCCTTGCGCCGCCAGGCCCGCCCGAACCGGGCCTGCAGCCGCGCCTGGTAGATCAGGCGGTCCTGCTCCAGCTTGATGACCTGGTCGTAGGAGCGCAGCTCCCACAGCTTCATTCGCCGCCACAGCCGGAAGGTGGGCACGGGGGAGAGCAGCCAACGGGTGAGCCGCACGCCCTCCATGTGCTTGTCCGCCGTGATGTCCGCGATCCGGCCCACCGCGTGCCGGGCGGCCTCGACCGCGACCACGAAGAGCACCGGGATGACCGCGTGCATTCCGACGCCGAGCGGGTCGGGCCAGGCCGCTGCGCCGTTGAAGGCGATCGTGGCCGCCGTCAGCAGCCATGCCGTCTGCCGCAGCAGCGGGAAGGGGATGCGGATCCAGGTCAGGAGGAGGTCGAGCGCGAGCAGTACACAGATGCCCGCGTCGATGCCGATGGGGAAGACCAGGGAAAAGTCCCCGAAACCTTTCTTCTCGGCGAGATCGCGTACGGCGGTGTACGACCCGGCGAAACCGATCGCGGCGATGACCACCGCTCCGGCCACGACGACGCCGATGAGTATGCGGTGCGTGCGTGTCAGCTGCATCGCGGCCACCCGCGATCCCCTCCCGATATCCAGTTCCGGAGCGATCTCCGGTTCCGGGGCTAGGCCCCGGTGCGCCGCGGGCGCGGGCCAAGCCTGGCACACGTGCCCGGAGTCCGGGCCTCCGGGGAGGTGATCCGGGCTTCCGTCAGCGGGTTCGCTGCGGAGCGTTCAGCAGCCGTTGCCCGGCGTGGTGAATGTTCGTCCGCGGCGATCGGCCGCTCGCCGCGGACCCGGCCCGGGCGCGGCCGCGCCCCGGCCGCACCAGCCACCGTCCCGGCCCACGCAGAGCGCCGACCGTGCTCCGCACGGCCCGCCCGCCGCGGCTTTCGGCCGTCGCGGCTACTTGTTGGCCGTGGCGACCGAGGCCGTCGCTTCCTTTGCCGCCGTCACGGCTTCCTTCATCAGCGCCGCGGCCTCCGGGGTCTTGGCCCCGGCGTAGCCCGCTCCGTTGTATCCGAGCGTGACCACGACGTTCCCGGTGCGGGCCACGATGGTCGCGTACTTGAAGGTCTCGCCCGTCTTCTCGAGGTCGAAGCTGATCGCCGTCGCCTCGTCGCCGACGCCCGCCGCGACCGTCTTCTTGACGCTCTTGGCCCCGTCCGTGGCGGCGGTCTTGGTGACCTCCTTCGCGAGGGCCTCCTTCGCGCGCTTCTCGCCGCTGCCGAGGCCCGCGTCGGACGCGTACCGGAGGAAGGAGACGTCGAGCCAGCGGTAGTTCGAGCCCTTGACGCCCTTGTCCTCCAGACCGTTCCACGAGCAGCCGCCGCGGACGCTCGTGTCACTGGAGGTGCCGGCCGTACCGGCCTTGTTCTTGACCTTCGGCACCAGCGCCTCGACCGTCTTCGCGGCCAGCGCCTTGCAGGGCTCGGGCAGCTTGGCGAACTTCGCCGGCTCGACGGTGGCGGTGGACTTCTGCTCCTTGGAGGACGGAGACCCCTGGGACGAGGTGTCCGAGCCCTTGGCCTTGTCCTCGCTGCCCGAGTCCGACGAGCAGCCGGCGACGACGAGCATCACCGGGACGGCGGCGCAGGCGAGTATGCGGGTGAGTCGCGGGGCTGATCGGTGCATGTTTCCTTCAGTCGGTGTGTCGTACGGTCCGCCGTGGTGCGGCACGGCGGGTCGGCCGGTCCGAGCCTTACGGTCCGCCACGGTACGCCGACACGCTACGTCGGCGGAGGCCTCCCGGAGGATCGGCCGCGGGACCGGTGGCGCCCGCGGACGCCCCGCGGGCCGGGCCTCAGGCGGGTCAGTCGTTGAAGCGCTCGGCGAGATTCCGGGCCAGGGCCTGCGCCTTTTCCTGCAGGGCCTTGCTGTCCGGCACCTCCGTGGTGCGGGCCGGCTGCTCGACGTACTCGATGGTCACGATCACGTTCGATGTGCGGAACACCACGCTCACCGTCCGGTTCTGGGCGGTCGAACCGGCCCGCGCGAGGACGTCGTCGAGGAAGGCCGCGTCGCCGAATCCGGCGAGCTCGCGAGGCGCGAGCCCGTCCTGGGGGAGCGCACCGCCCGCGGGGGTGCCCCCGGAGGGACTGGTGCTCGGTGACCCGCTGCCCGTGGGCTTCGGGTCGCCGCTCGGCAGCGCGGGCTCCCGCATCGTCCCGTCGCGCGGATCCGCGGGCGTGGGGAGCTGCGCCGCGTCCTGCTTGCGGGCGTAGACCTCCTGCGCCCGGACGTCGTCGCTGACGTTCGGGTCGTACGACACCACCCGCTCCACGTCGATGCGGAGACGGTGGGAGGCGTCCGGGCCGTCGGCCTGCCAGCTGCAGCCGACCCGGCGGTCCGTGTCGTAGGTGACGGCCGCCGTGCCCCGGAAGACCTTCTCCCGCTGTTCCTCGGACAGCGTGGCGGCACCGGGGAGCAGGTCCTCGAGGGTGGACCGCGGGACCGCGCCGCAGGGCTCGTACAGGGTGCGGTACTTGCCGGAGGACGCCGCGGAGCCCGCGGAACCGCCCGGCTTGGTGTCGGCCTTCGAGCGGTCGTCGCCGGACCCCGAAGTGCAGCCGGCGACGAGCACGGCGAAGAGCGCCACCAGGCTGGGTACGTACGCCTTCGCCTTGCGCTGCACGGTGCCGAGCTCCTTCTGCCGCGGGAAAACTGCTTGCCGCCCGATGAGGGCCGGTGGACACAATGTGTATCGCACGCGCAGCTGTGAACGCCGGTCGTCCATCCCCTTTGCCGACCTTGGCACCGGTTTTGCGTTTTCAGGCCTTTCGGGGGAATTGAGAGAATATGTCGTATGTAGAGGTGCCCGGCGCGAAGGTCCCGATCCGGATGTGGACGGACCCGGCCACGGTCGAGGACGTCGCGATGCAGCAGCTGCGCAATGTCGCCACGCTGCCCTGGATCAAGGGCCTCGCGGTCATGCCCGATGTGCACTACGGAAAGGGCGCGACGGTCGGCTCGGTGATCGCCATGCACGGTGCCGTCTGTCCGGCCGCCGTCGGCGTCGACATCGGCTGCGGTATGTCGGCCGTGAAGACCTCGCTCACCGCGAACGACCTGCCCGGTGATCTGTCGCGGCTGCGGTCCAGGATCGAGCAGGCCATCCCGGTCGGCCGCGGGATGCATGACGAGCCCGTGGACCCGGGCCGGGTGTACGGATTCTCCACGGGAGGCTTCGGCGACTTCTGGTCGCGGTTCGACGACGTGGCCGACGCGGTGAAGTTCCGCAGGGAGCGGGCGACGAAGCAGATGGGCACGCTCGGTGCCGGAAACCACTTCGTGGAGTTCTGCATCGACGAGACCGGAGCCGTGTGGCTGATGCTGCACTCCGGCTCGCGGAACATCGGCAAGGAGCTGGCCGAGTACCACATCGGCGAGGCCCAGAAGCTTCCGCACAACCAGGGTCTGATCGACCGCGACCTCGCGGTGTTCATCGCGGACACCCCGCAGATGGCCGCCTACCGCAACGATCTCTTCTGGGCGCAGGAGTACGCGCGCTACAACCGCGCGATCATGATGGGCCTCTTCCAGGAGGTCGTCCGCAAGGAGTTCCGTAAGGCGCGGGTGACCTTCGACCCGGTCATCTCCTGCCATCACAACTATGTGGCGGAGGAGCGGTACGAGGGCATGGACCTGCTCGTGACCCGCAAGGGCGCGATCCGGGCCGGGTCCGGCGACTTCGGGATCATCCCGGGCTCGATGGGCACGGGCTCGTACATCGTCAAGGGTCTGGGCAACGCCCGGTCCTTCAACTCCGCCTCGCACGGCGCCGGGCGCAAGATGAGCCGCAACGCGGCGAAGCGGCGCTTCTCGACGCGGGACCTGGAGGAGCAGACACGGGGCGTGGAGTGCCGTAAGGACTCCGGCGTCGTGGACGAGATCCCGGGTGCGTACAAGCCGATCGAGAAGGTCATCGAACAGCAGCGGGACCTGGTGGAGGTCGTGGCCAAGCTGAAGCAGGTCATCTGTGTGAAGGGCTGAGCTCCGGTACCACATATGACCGACGGGCCCCGGACTGATGTCAGTCCGGGGCCCGAGTGGTGTCCGCCCCGTGTGTGGGGAGCTGTGCGAGGTGCCGCGGCTGCCTGGGGCCGCACGCGGCTCAGGAGGCGCTGCCGGTCGCGCCCGCGCGGGCTCAGGAGGCGCTGCCGGCCGTTCCGCCGCCACCGGTGGCCACACCGCCGCTCGGTTTGGGGGTGGAGAACGGGGGCGTGTCCTGCCGGCACGTCGTCCCGGACGGCGGAAGGGTTCCGTCGACGAGGTAGCGGGCCTCGTACCTCTTGACGCAGTTGCTGGGGTTGACCAGCGCGGTGTGCCCGTATCCGATGTTGGTGAGCAGACGTGCGTCGGCCAGTTCCCTGACCATGGCCTGCGCACCCTCGTAGGGAGTGGCGGGGTCGTAGAGGGTGCCCACCACCAGGATGGGGCGCTCCGCCGGCTTGTTCCACGGTCCGCGGTAGCGGTCCGCGGCGAGGGCCGGCCAGGTGGCGCAGGGCTCCGCGGCCCAGGTCCAGTAGCGGCCCGCGTCGCCCGCACGCACGGCGCTGGCCTCCTCCAGGGCGTGGTACGCACCGGGGTCACGCGGATTGGGGCTGTCGCCGCAGAGCACCGCGACGGCCTGTTCCTCGCCCAGATACGGATTCGGCTGCGGGACCGGCGGCAGGGGAGGTGCCGTGGCGGGTTTGGGGACGCGGTCCTGCCACAGGTCCTGCAGCCTGCCGGCGAGGTTCGTCCATCCGGGGTTGACGAAGTAGAGGCCGCCCACCACGTCCCCGACCGTGCGGGCGTACGTCCAGTCGCCCACGGGACGCGCCCGGAGCCGCTGCATCAGCCGGTCGAACTTGTCCCGGGTCCCTTGCGGGCTCCCCGCGGAGAAGGCGCAGCGGGCGGTGGTGGTGGATCCGCACAGCGCGAGGAAGCGGTCCAGGGTCGCGGCCGCTGAGCGGTCCGCGCCTATGCGCAGCATCGTCGGGAGTTCGGGGGCGTCGGACGCGTGGTTCGTCCAGGCCTGCGGGTCCACGTTGCTGTCGAGAACCATGGCGCGGACCTTGCCGGGGAAGAGGTTGGCATAGGTGGCGCCCAGGAACGATCCGTAGGAGATTCCGAGATAGCTGAGCCGGGGTTCGCCCACGGCCTGGCGGAGCTGGTCGAGGTCGCGGGCGGTCTCGGCGGTCGACACATGGCGCAGGAGCTCGGGGTCGCGCTTCTGACAGCGCCGGCCGAGATCCTCGTACGCGGCGATCCACTTCCTCCGCTCCTGCTCGCCCACCGGGAAGCCGGCGGGTTTGGTCCCGGCCCAGGCTTCGGACTCCTCGCGATCGCCGAAGCAGTTCACGGCGGTGCTGCTGCCGATACCGCGCGGGTCCCAGCTGACGATGTCGAACCGCTCCCGCACCTCCTCCGGGAAGGCCTCGTAGTTCTGCGGCATCTGCACCGTCCCGGGACCGCCGGGGCCGCCCGGGTTGAAGAACAGGGTGCCGACGCGCCGCCGGGGGTCCGTCGCCTTGCGTTTGATGACCGCCAGGTCGATGGTGCGGCCGCCCGGGTTGCGGTAGTCCAGTGGCACCTTGGCGGTCGCACAGTCGAACGGGCTGCCCTGAACGCAGGGTTTCCAGTCCAGCTCCGGTACGGGCGCCGAAGGAGCCGGCGTTTCCCTGGTGTTCGAAGGCGGTGGCGTACCACCGCCGGCGGCGGCGAGATCAGGCCCGGCCAGAGCCATAGAGCAGGTCACCATCAAGGCGACGGCCGCGGTTCGGCTGCCGCGTCCCGCCGGCGTTCCGGATATGTGCATGCCTTGTCCCTTCACGGCCGGGTGCCCGGTGCACGCTCATGCGCCGGGCGTCGGCCCGTGTCCGGGTCAACGACATCGCGGCGGGGCCAGGGGTGCGATCCGGGCGCGGCCGAATGGCCGAGTCGTTGCGCCGGACGGCGGCGGGAACGGGCGGTACCCCGGTCCCGCCCGACGCCGGATGCCGGATGCCGGGCGCCGGGCCTCCGGCGCCCGGGGGCGCGAGCCGTCCCACGGACGGTGCGCCGTTCGACGCGACTCGTGTCGCATGGCTATTCATCTGTCACAAATGGTGGGGTTAGTACGGATCGCGACAGTTGTGCCGAGGGGGGTGATCGACGGCCCCGAGGGAAAGCGTGGTGGCTGCGGTGACGGAAGTTCCGACGAGCACGGACGACGGCGAGGGTTCCGTCGAACTCGGGGGCTACCAGCAGGAACTGAAGCGGACGCTCGGTTCCTTCCAGGTGTTCGCGATCTCGTTCGCGTTCATCTCGGTGGCGGTCGGCATCTTCGCGACGTACGACGACGTGCTGGTGAACGCGGGGCCGGTCGGGATCTGGCTCTGGGTGATCGCCGCGGTGGGGCAGACCCTGGTGGCCTTGGTGGTCGCGCAGTTCGCGGCCCGCATCCCGCTCAGCGGCTCCTCGTACCAATGGGCCTCCCGGCTGGCCAATCCGAAGATCGGGTGGGGCTTCGGCTGGTTGACCTTCTGTTATCTGGCGATCGCCGTGGTGGCGATCGACAACGCGCTCGCGAGCCAGGCGTTCATGCCCCTCGTCGGCATCGCGCCGGACGAGGACACCGCGCGTCTGATCACCCTCGTGGTGCTGCTCGTCCAGACCGTGCTCGCGGTGCTGTCCACGCGTCTCGTCAGCCTGATCAACTCGGCCGCGGTGGGGCTCGAACTGGCGCTCGTCGTGGCGGTGGCGATCGCGCTCACCATCGCGGTCCTGGTCACGGACACCGGAGCGGTGGGCAACCTCACCTCGCGCGGCGTCGCCGAGAACGCACCCGACTACTTCGCCGTCGGCGGCGGGCTGATGCTCGCGATGATCATGGGTCTGGCCACGCTCGTCGGCTTCGACTCCGCGGCCAACCTGGCCGAGGAGGCCAAGGACCCCTTCCGCACGGTCCCGCGCGCGATCGTGGGATCGGTGGTGGCGGCCGGGCTCCTGGGGATGCTGTTCCTGATCACGCTCACCGTCGCGATCGAGGACATCCCCCGGATCACCGCCGACGGCTCACCGGTCGCGGCGATCATGCGCGATCACCTCGGGCCGGTCATGGAGAAGGCACTGCTCGTCGCGATCACCTTCGCGTTCTTCGGTGCCGGGGTCGTGGTGATGGTCGCGTGCGCGCGGCTCGTCTTCGCGATGGCGCGTGACTCGCGCTTCCCCGCCCACCGGCTGATGCGACGGGTCGACTCGCGCACGCGGACGCCGGTCCCGGCGACGATCCTGATCTTCGTCCTGGGAGTCATCCTGATGGTCGCGCTGCCGGGTGCCGCACTGCTGGAGCTCATCACGGCATCGACGATCCTCCCGGCGATCATCTACGGCTCGACGATCATCCTCTCTCTGGCGGTGCGCTCACGACTGGATCGCAGGAAGGGCGCGTTCGACCTCGGGCGCTTCGAGCTGCCGGTCGCGATCGGCGCTCTGCTGTGGACGCTCGTCGCGCTGTTCGTCCTGGTGGCGCCCGGGGAGGCGCTCGTCTCCGTCGTGATCGTGCTCGGCCTGCTCCTCGTGGGCGGACTGTTCTTCCTCGCCATGCTGAAGTTCCGTCGCGAGGCGCTGGAGACCGAGCCCGGAGAGACAAGCACCGTCGAACACTGACCATGCGGCGATCGAGCACCGACCAAGCGGCGGTGGTGCCCGGCCCGGGGGATGGCGGAACCACGGCTTCGCTGCCTGCCGGTCATCCGGCCCTGATTTCGGCCAGATCCGGGATGCACACGCGATTCGGTGTTTCAGCGGCCGCTCGTCGGCGAGCCGAAGGGGAACCGACAACCAACCCGCATGCGAGGAGGCACTTCCCGTGGAGCGCGAGAACTGGCGTCATGACGCCGTATGTCTCGATGAGGACCCCGACCTGTTCTTCCCGATCGGCACCAGCGGTCCGGCCCTGCTCCAGGCCGCCGAGGCCAAGGCCGTGTGCCGCCGATGTCCGGTGCGGGAGCAGTGCCTGACTTGGGCCGTGGAGCACGGGCAGGACACCGGGGTGTGGGGCGGCCTCGGCGAGGACGAACGCCGGGCGTTCAGGCGCCGCAGGGCCAGGCAGCGGTCCCGCGCGCGGAACAGGGTCTGAGCGGGCGCGGTACGAAGGCTGAGCGGCCCCGGGGCGCGCCGCCGGGGTGTCAGGCCCCGGTGTCGGACTTCGGTGTCAGGCCTCGCGGTGGATCTTGATGTTGGAAGCCTGGGCGCGCGGGCGGACGATCATCAGGTCGACGTTGACATGGGAGGGCCGGGACACGGCCCAGGTGATCGTGTCGGCGACGTCCTCGGCCGTGAGCGGCTCCGCCACACCCTCGTAGACCTTCGCGGCCTTCTCGGCGTCCCCGCGGAAGCGGGTCGTGGCGAACCCCTCGGTCTTGACCATGCCGGGTGCGATCTCGATGACGCGGACCGGAGTGCCGACGATTTCGAGACGGAGCGTCTCGGCGAGGATGTGTGCGCCGTGCTTGGCGGCGACGTAGCCCGCGCCGCCTTCGTAGGTGGCGTGGGCGGCGGTGGACGAGAGCACGACGACGGTCCCGTCGCCACTGGCGGTGAGGGCCGGGAGCAGCGCCTGGGTGACATGGAGCGTGCCGAGTACGTTGACGTCGTACATCCGGCGCCATTCGGCGGGATCGCCGGTCGCGACCGGATCGGCTCCGAGTGCTCCGCCGGCATTGTTCACCAGCACCTTGACCTCGCCCGCTTCGTCGAGGGAGGCGGCGAAGGAGTCGACGGCCGCGCGGTCGGTGACGTCCAGTGCACGGGCCGTGGCCCGGTGACCCGCCTCGGTGATCTCGGCGGCGAGCGCCTCGATCCGGTCCTTGCGCCGAGCCGTGAGGAACACGTGGTAACCCTCGGCGGCCAGTCCCCGTGCGGTCGCGGCACCGATGCCGCTGCTCGCTCCGGTGACGACGGCGATGGGGGCGGCGGTCATGACGGCTCCTTGGCGGGTGATCGAAACCTGTGGCCAAAGGCCAGGATAGGCGGCGGTCGGCAGCCGTCGCGCGCGCATGATCGCCGTGGTCGTCGACGGGACGGCCCGGACGCCTCGCCGAACAGGCGTACGGTCACCCCCGGCGCGGCTTCCCCGGGACCCGCGCTTTCGTCCGTCGCCCGTGGGGGCGCGCCGGACTGACGGGAAATCAGCTCCATGCATGGCAGATAGGTATCTTTCGGGCATGCAGGTGATGCGCAGGAGTCTGTTCGTCGCGTCCGTCGCGATGGTGGCGGCGATGCTGGCCGGGCCCGGCACCGCGGATGCCCTGGGTGCTACGGGCTCCACGGGCGTGGCGGGCATGCCGGCGGCCGGCGAGGGCCCGGCGGGTGCGGCCGGCTCCCCGGTGCCGCTCGTCGAAGCGGATGTCGCGCATCACGGCTATGCCACGTTGTGGGACGGTCGTCTCGACATCTGGCTGGAGAGCGAGAACCACGGCCCGGACGAGGTGGCCGACACGACCGTCCAGCTGTCCTTCTCGGCGCCGCCGCAGAGCGCGGGGCCCCTGCCGGCGGCCTGTCTGCGGAGCGGCCAGCGGCTGATCCTCTGCCGCACGGGTGCGCTGAGGGCGGCCGGTGCGAGTCAGGGAATCGCCCTGCGTCTGCAGTTCGCGGGTGATCCCGCCGAGGTCGTGATCGGCGTCGCCACCGCATGGAACGGCGGCGCGGCCGACATCAACCACGCCAACGACCAGCACAGCGTGCTGGTGCCGGCGACAGGCGACGGCTACGTCTTCTGATCCCCCGGATTCCCCTCCGATCGCGGCCTCCGCCGGACAGGACCTACGCCACCGCGTCCCCGAACTCGCGCAGGGCGCTCTCGACGATCGCCTCCAGCCGCGAGTGGTGGGCTCCGCGCCAGTACACGCGGTCGCAGGCGGTGCACTGCGCGAACACGTCGTACGAGCGCTGCGTGCCCTGCTCCAGCTGGTGCTCGACCGCTTCCTTGTCGGTGTCCGCCAGCTCCCCGTTGCAGGCCGTGCAGCGGGTCCAGGGGGCGAGCGCGGGTGAGAACCGCTGCAGGACGTCCCTGAGCTGGTCGTCGGGGCGGTCGCTGTAGACGTACGCGCCGGCCCACAGCTCCCGTCGGCGGAGCAGCCCGCGGTCCCGGGACAGCATCACGCGCTGCTCGCGTGCCGAGAGCGCGGCCAGTGCGGGGTCGCCGAGGTCCTCGCTCTCGTAGGCGGCGTCGACGCCGAGCAGCCGGAGACGCCGTGCGAGCGTGCCGAGGTGGACGTCGAGCAGAAAGCGCAGGGGCGCCCCCGGCACGCGCTGCGGCCGCTCGACGCCCAGCACCTCGATGTGCTGGCCCGCGGCCGGTACGTGGGAGACCGGGACCGGTCGGCCGTCCACGAGCAGCCGCCCGGCCTCGGTGAGCGGCACGCCGAGCGACTCGACGACATGACCGAGCGTGGACGAGCCGTCCGTGGTGAGGGGGGTCCGCCGGTCGCGGCGCTCCGCTGCGACGAACAGCCGCAGCTCGGGGGCGAAGCTGATGTGGATCTCCGGTCCGTTCACGCCGCCAGCATGCCATCGGGCCCCGGGGCCGATCCACGCTTTTCCCGCATACCCGGCTCGCCCGCCGGACGGATGGGCCCGGCCCGCCCGTGGTGCCGGGCGGGTACCGGGCCGCCGTGTCGACCGCGATCACACGCGGGCGTGACCGAGCGCTCACCGGAAGTGTGGGCCGGGCGCCCCGCGCTCACCCCGGCGGGCGCCCCGCGTACGCCGTCGGCGGGACCCCGACCGTGGACGTGAAGTCCCGCACCAGATGAGCCTGGTCGCTGTAGCCCAGCTCGGCGGCCAGCGCGGCCCAGTCCGGCTCGGCACCGGAACCGGGGCGCTCCGCCTCCGCGCGCTCGAGTGCTTCGTGGATGCGGTAGCGCAAGATGACCCACTTCGGTCCGACACCGACGTACGTCGCGAACAGCCGCTGGAGCGTGCGCGGCGACACACCTTCCGCCGTGGCGAGCCGGGAAACCCGGCGGACCGTGCGGTCGGTACGGACCAGCTCGACCAGCTCCATCGCGCGCTCGGCCCCTGGATCCGGCACCGGGCCGTGCGTCAGCAGGAAGGCGTCGAGCGCCGCGACCCGCGCGTCCTCCTCGTCCGGCCCGACGACGGCCCGTGCGGCGGCGTCCGCCGGTCCGGGGAACACCTCGCCCACCGGCACCCGGCGCCCCGTCCACTCCGAGACCGGCCGCCCCGGCGCGAACGGCCGGAAGCCACCCGGCCGGAACTGCACCCCGCACACACGGCCCCGCCCCACCAGTTTCTTGGTGAAGAGTTCCAGCCCGATCCCCGCGACCTCGCCCCACGGCTCCTCGTCCCCGTACCGCTGGAAGACGACGTTCACGGACGGATGCGGCACCACATGGGAGGCATGAGGTTCGGAGAGGTCCCAGTCGATGAGCCAGTAGTGCTCCAGATAGGGCCGCAGCGGTGGTGCGGGCTCCCGGCGCCGGAACCGTACCCGCGTGAAGAGCTCCGGGGCGTCGACGATGCCCCGGGTGTCACGTCGTGGCCCCGTCCCCGGCAGGCCCCCGGGCTCGCTCCTGCGCCCCATGGCCGGATCCTATGTCGCGTTTGTTCAAGACGCAGGCGCGCGTGGCTGCCAGCGTCAGGGCCATGAAGACCATCAGCGAACTGCTTGCCGCCACCACCGCACGCGCCACGCCCGTGGTACGGGGAGTGGGGGCGGATGCCATGAACGCGCCGACCCCGTGCCCCGACTACGACGTACGCGCCCTGATCAACCACCTGCTCCATGTGGTCGTCAACTTCCAGGCGCTGGCCGCCAAGAAGGACTCCGATTTCTCCACCACGCCCGACCGGGTCTCCGCCGCGGGCGAGGACGACCGGGACGGCGGCGGCTGGAAAGAGGTCTTCGCCGACGAGACGGGGCGGCTGGCCGCTGCGTGGGCCGAGCCAGGGGCCGAGGAGGGCACCACGGGCACGCTGGGTCTTCCGGCCAGGACCGTCGGGCACATGGTGCTGGGGGATCTGACCGTGCACGTCTGGGATCTCGCGCGGGCGACGGGTCAGGCGTACGAACCCGATCCGGACGTCGTCGCCGAACTCGGCCCGGCCATCGATGCCATGGCACCGATGGCACGGAAGTGGGAGGCCTTCGGGGAGCCGGTCAGTGTCCCGGAGGGCGCGTCCCCGTTCGAGCGGCTGCTGGCGACGACGGGGCGTGACCCGGGGTGGAGCCCGCGCTGATACCGCCGTCGGCGGCCTCGCGGACGTCGCCCGCCGCCGCGCGGGTGTCGCACGCGGTGCACGTGTCACGGGCAGGGCACCCGGCGCACACGTCGGTCGGCTCGTGCGGCGTGGCGTCGTACAGCGGTGACAGCGTGACGTACGCCTGCGTCACGATCTCGTCGGCGGCGGTGAGCATGTCCCGCTCGGCCAGCCGGGCGGCGGCGTGGGTGTACGGCGACGGTGGCGCCGGATGTCGGCGCCGCCACCAGCTCTCGCACACCGCGTAGATACCGCTGGCGCAGACGATCAACGGGATGCACAGGGCCAGCAGGACGTCGCTCATGCCGGGCTCCTCTGGTCTTCGGGTGACGGCGGTCGGGTCGGGTCGGGTGCCCGGGCGGCGTCGGGTGCCGGGGATGCCCGGCGGCAGCGGTGGCGCCGCTCGGAGCGGCGGCGTGAGCCGACCACAGGGGCGCTGCGTACGACAGGCTTCCGATACATCCCGTACATCCGGCATGGCCCGTACACCCGTTACATCGGTGGATGCGGGTGTTCGCGGCCAGTGCACTGTGGGCATCGGCAGGAACGGAGCCGGGCTGAAGTCGGTTCACCGTCCAAAAGAACGTCCGGATGGTGTGATCGACCGTTCGGCAGGTGATTGCGGTGGCCTGGCCGTACCGCGCCCCGCGGAACGGACGTCATGGACAAGGGAAGTCCCGTCGGCGAGGGTGGCGAGAGCAACAGCCCCAGCCCGTCGGGAGCCACCTTGTCGATGATGCGCAATCTCCGTCGCGCGGTACGCCGTGCGTACCGCCGGACGGTCGATCTGAGCCACCCGGCCCGCTCCCCGCTCGGCAGCTCCGTCGTCAACTGCGTGGGGTACTCGGACGGGGTGCGTCAGGCCGGGAGTTGCCCGGCCGAAGAGGCGCTGCGCCGCGTACGCAAGGAGAACAGCTCCGCTCCCGGCAGCAACAGCTTCGTCTGGATCGGACTGCACGAGCCCACACAGGACGAGTTCGCCTCGATCGCCGCGCTGTTCGGTCTGCATCCGCTCGCCGTCGAGGAGGCCGTGAACCCGCACCGCCGGGCCAAGGTCGTCGCGTACGACGACACGCTGCTCGCCGTCTTCAAGACCGTCTGCTACGCCGAGCACGACCAACTGACCGCCACCAGCGAGGTCGTGGAGACGGGCGAGATCACGGTGATCATCGGCCGGGACTTCGTCATCACCATCCGGAGCGGGCGTCACGGCTCGCTCGGCCCCCTGCGCGAGGCACTGGAGGCGATGCCGGACCAACTGGCCAAGGGCCCCTCGTCGGTACTGCACGCGGTGGCCGACTTCGTCGTCGACGAGTACCTCGTCGTCGTCGACGCCGTACAGGACGACATAGACGCGGTCGAGCTCGCCGTCTTCGCCGAACAGGCCGGGCGTGGCGACAACGGCCGTGGCGAGGCGGGGCGTATCTACCAGCTCAAGCGCGAACTCCTCGAGTTCAAGCGGGCGATGGCCCCCCTCAACCGTCCGCTGGACGAGCTCGCCAACCAGCCGGCCTCGGTCATCGCGCAGGAGATCCGCCCGTACTTCCGGGACGTCTCCGACCATCTCGCCCGTGCGGGCGAGCAGATCAACGCCTTCGACTCGTTGCTCGACTCGATCCTGCAGGCCCATCTGGCGCAGATGACCGTCGCCCAGAACGAGGACATGCGCAAGATCACCGCCTGGGCGGCGATCGTGGCGGTGCCGACGATGGTCTGCGGCATCTACGGCATGAACTTCGACCACATGCCGGAGCTGCGCTGGACCTACAGCTACCCGGTCGTCCTCGGGGTCATCGCCGTCGCCTGCGTCGTGATCTACCGGGGCTTCCGCCGCAACGGGTGGCTCTGATCCGGCATATGACCCGGAGCATGATCGGCACATGGCGAAGGCGGGACCCGAAAGCCCCGCCCGATCGTCACGAAGGGCTCGGAATCAGGGCCACACAAGGCAGTACGGCTGATGCCCCGCCTCATGCAGACGATGGCTGAAATCTTGCCATTCGTGCAGCAGCTGGTACACGTTGAACGCGTCCCGCGGACCCCCGCGATCCGGGACCGTCGACCAGATGAACGCTGCCGCGCCCACGGACTCCTCGCCGATGCCGCGGAGCGGGTCGACGACCGTCATGGGGAGCTTGACCACCGCGTAGTCCGGGTGCAGGACCACCAGCTCGAGCGGTGGCACCTTGTGCAGGGGCATGCCCTGGATGCCCGTGAGGACCATCGCGGCTATCGTTTCCGGCTTGATCTTGCTGAACATTCCGCCCATGCCGAGCTCATCGCCGCCGAGCTCCTCCGGGCGCATCGAAACGGGCACGCGCGCGGCCGTGGCGCCGTCGGGTGCGCCGAAGTATTTGTATGTCACCCCCATACCTCGGCCACTCCTGCTCTCCAGGGGCTCACGCGTGCCCTCCACGGGCTCACGTGCCTCGTGCCGCCGGTGCCTCCCCCGCCGGGCAGGCTCGGGACCCAGGTCGCCGGTCCCCTCGCCCAGTCCGCCACCGCGATGCATATCTCCACCCGACTGCTTTTTATGACGCACAGCTCAGGCCGCGCAACCCGATCATCGTGACAGTGACCTCCCCCGCGGACGTGTGGTGAAACACCTGTCCGCAGATACGTCCGGGTCCTCTGACACCATGGATTCCGTGAGCTTTCCCTATGACGCCCCAGTTTCGCAGACGCTTTTCGACCGCGCGTCCCTCGTGACGCCCGGCGGCGTGAACTCTCCGGTCCGCGCCTTCCGCGCCGTGGGCGGTACGCCCCGGTTCATGGTGTCCGGCACCGGTCCGTACCTGACCGACGCGGATGGTCGCGAGTATGTCGATCTTGTCTGCTCCTGGGGGCCGATGATCCTCGGTCATGCCCATCCCGAGGTCATTGCCGCAGTTCAGGCGGCTGTGGCCCGTGGTACCTCGTTCGGTACCCCGGGGGAGGGTGAGGTCGCCCTCGCCGAGGAGATCGTGGCACGGGTCGCACCGGTCGAGCAGGTGAGACTCGTCTCGTCCGGCACCGAGGCGACCATGTCGGCGATCCGGCTGGCCCGTGGTTTCACCGGACGCGCCAAGGTGATCAAGTTCGCCGGGTGCTACCACGGTCACGTGGACGCGCTGCTGGCCGCGGCCGGTTCCGGCGTGGCCACCTTCGCGCTGCCCGACACTCCCGGTGTCACCGGTGCCCAGGCGGGCGACACCATCGTGCTCCCGTACAACGATCTGGAATCGGTTCACGCCGCCTTCCGTGCCCACCCCGGTGAGATCGCCTGTGTGATCACCGAGGCGTCGCCGGGCAACATGGGCGTGGTGCCGCCGCTGCCCGGCTTCAACCAGGGTCTCAAGGACGCCTGCGCCGAGAACGGCGCGCTGTACATCTCCGACGAGGTCATGACCGGCTTCCGCACCTCGAAGGCCGGCTGGTACGGCGTCGACGGTGTCACCCCGGACCTGATGACCTTCGGCAAGGTCATGGGCGGCGGCTTCCCGGCCGCGGCGTTCGGAGGCCGTGCCGATGTGATGGGCCACCTCGCCCCCGCCGGCCCGGTCTACCAGGCGGGCACCCTCTCGGGTAACCCGATCGCCACCGCTGCCGGACTCGCCCAGCTGCGGCTCCTCGACGACGCTGCGTACGAGAAGGTCGACCGGGTCTCCGGTCGGATCCAGGCGCTGGTCACCGAGGCACTCGCCAAGGAGGGCGTCGCCCACCGGCTGCAGAGCGCGAGCAACATGTTCTCGGTCTTCTTCACCGCGGACGAGGTCCGCGACTACGACGACGCGAGGAAGCAGGAAGCGTTCCGCTTCAACGCCTTCTTCCATTCGATGCTGTCGCAGGGTGTGTACCTCCCACCGTCCGCCTTCGAGTCCTGGTTCGTGTCGACCGCCCACGACGACGCGGCGATCGAGCGGATCGCCGCGGCGCTTCCTGCCGCCGCCCGCGCCGCCGCGGAGGCCGCCGCATGAGCCGCACGGACATTCATACGGAAGCGACCGTGGTTCATCTCATGCGCCACGGCGAAGTACACAACCCGGACGGTGTTCTCTACGGCCGCCGCCCCGGCTACCACCTCTCCGACCTGGGACGCAGGATGGCCGACCGGGTCGCCGCGCATCTTGCGGACCGGGACATCACAACGGTGATCGCCTCCCCGCTGGAGCGTGCGCAGGAGACCGCGGCGCCGATCGCCAAGACCCACGGTCTGGCTCTCGACACGGACGAGCGGCTGATCGAGGCCGCGAACGTCTTCGAGGGGAAGACCTTCGGCGTCGGCGACGGGGCCCTGCGCAAGCCGGGCAACTGGAAGCACCTCACCAATCCGTTCCGGCCGTCGTGGGGAGAGCCGTACCTCGAGCAGGTGCTGCGGATGCTGGACGCGCTGGAGTCCGCCCGGGACGCCGCCCGCGGCCATGAGGCCGTTCTCGTCAGCCACCAGCTGCCGATCTGGATCGTGCGCAGCCATGTGGAGCGCCGCAGGCTGTGGCACGACCCGCGGCGCCGGCAGTGCACGCTCGCGTCGCTGACCAGCTTCACCTTCCAGGGCGACAAGATCGTTTCGGTGGGCTACTCCGAGCCCGCCCGTGATCTCGTGCCCGCCCATCTGCTCGCGGGCGCCAAGCCCGTGAAGGGAAAGTCGAAGGCCTTCGGCGCATAGCGATCCCGAGGCTTCGGCGCGTAGCGATCTCGTTACCTGACGCATTTCCCCGCGGGTCCCGGGAACCCTCCTGTCCGTTCACGCCATCTCACTCTCTAGTCGTTATGGCGTAGTCGCGACCGGAGGGGGACGGGACAGCATGCGCAAGATCAGCCGAAGGAGCCTGCTCGGGGCGGGAGTCGGTGTCGCGGCGGCGATGGGTGTCGCCGGCTGCGGTGCCGGCTCCGGGTCCGATTCCGGCAAGAAGGACGGGGCGGGGCGACCCGGGGGAGCCGGAGGTGACGGCACGTCACCCGCTGCCTCGGACGAGTCCGCCCGGCTCATAGGTGACGGTTCGACCGCCGACACCGGAAAGCAGCCGAACCAGCCCGAGAAGCCCGTCCCGCTGCAGCCCGGCGAGACGCCGCCGCAGTTCGTGGTCTTCTCCTGGGACGGCGCGGGCGAGGTCGGCAACGGTCTCTTCCCGCGATTCCTGAAACTCGCCAGGGACCACCACGCGTCGATGACCTTCTTCCTCTCCGGCGTCTATCTGCTGCCGGAGTCGAAGAAGACGCTCTACCGGCCGCCGAACAACCGTGCCGGCGCATCGGACATCGGCTACCTCACCGACCCGCACATCAAGGAGACCCTGAAGTACGTCCGTCAGGCCTGGCTCGACGGCCATGAGATAGGCACGCACTTCAACGGCCACTTCTGCGCCGGTTCGGGCTCGGTCGAGCACTGGACGTCCGCGCAGTGGCAGAGCGAGATCGACCAGGCCGTGTCCTTCGTCACCCAGTGGAAGACGAACAGCGGCTGGAACGACCTCGAGCCCCTTCCCTTCGACTACCGCAAGGAACTCGTCGGCGGCCGCACCCCGTGCCTGCTCGGCCAGGACCGTCTGCTGCCGACCGCCAAGAAGCTCGGCTGGCGTTACGACGCGAGCTCGCCCGGCGGCCGCCAGAAGTGGCCCGAGAAGCGGGGCGGGGTCTGGGACCTGCCGCTGCAGGCCATGCCGTTCCCCGGGCACACCTTCGAGGTGCTCTCGATGGACTACAACATCCTCGCCAACCAGTCGGGGAATTCGACCAAGGGGGATCCGTCGCGCCATCCGGAATGGCGCGGGCAGGCCGTCAAGGCGTATCTCAACGGATTCCGGCGCGCGTACGAGTCGAATCGCGCCCCGTTCTTCATCGGCAACCACTTCGAACAGTGGAACGGCGGCATCTACATGGACGCCGTCGAGGCGGCCCTCAAGGCCATGGCCGGGAGGAAGGACGTACGTCTCGTGTCGTTCCGGCAGTTCTGCGACTGGCTGGACGTCCAGGACCCGAAGATCCTCACCAGGCTGGGCAGTCTCGAAGTCGGCCAGGCCCCGGCGGGCGGCTGGAAGACCTTCCTCAAGGCCACCCCGTAGGGCCGCCGCCGTGCACGAGCATGCGCAAGGCCGTGCGTAGAGCGGTGCGTAAAGCCGCGGGCAAAGCCGCGTGTATCGAGTCCGTGCGAAGAGGTCGCGCAAAGCGTTCGCGTAAAGCGTTCACGTAAAGGGGCCGCGTAAAGGGGGCCGCGCAAAGGCCGCCGTCGGCAGACGGGCGGCCACGCCGCCACCGCGATCACGCGCGGCATCGCGGAGAAGCCGTTGCCGGGACGGCCCTCAAGCGCTCCTGACAAGGAGCGTTACGGGCAGCGAGGGGGGCGTCGAAGATCCCCTGAACGCTCATGCGAAACTTTTCACATGAGCCTTGTCCGCGCCCCTCGAGGCATCCTCCTCACCACCGGAGCCGGCGTTCTCGCCGCCGTGCTCACCCTGTCGGCATGCAGTGGCGACCTGGGCGGCAAGTCCGGTGGCGGCGGCGACACCAACTTCGTGACCAACACCGGTGGGATCTCCACCGTCGCGAAGGGGAAGCGGACGGCGGCGCCGGATCTGACCGGCAAGGACCTCGCGGGGAAGCCCCTTGCCCTGGCCGACTACAAGGGCAAGATCACCGTGATCAACACCTGGGGCTCCTGGTGCTCGCCCTGCCGCGGTGAGGCGAAGTACCTGGAGAAGGTCGCCAAGGACACCAAGGCCCAGGGCGTCGAGTTCGTGGGGATCAACACCCGGGACAGCGAGGTCGGCCCCCCGCTCGCCTTCGAAAAGGAATACGGGATCACCTATCCGAGCTTCCACGACCCGAGTGGCAAGCTCATCCTGGAATTCCCCAAGGGCAGCCTCAACCCGCAGGCCATTCCGACCACGATCGTTCTCGACCGGGAAGGCAAGATCGCCGCGCGCGCCCTGCGCCCCCTGGACGACAAGATGCTCCGCTCGATGATCGACCCGCTGGTCGCGGAGAAGTAGCGTGAACGAGACGGTCTACAGCGGTGCGCTGCTGCTCGCGCTGCCCATCGCCGTACTGGGAGGGCTCGTCTCCTTCTTCTCCCCCTGTGTGCTGCCTCTGGTCCCCGGCTACCTCTCCTATGTGACCGGAGTCACGGGCGCCGATCTGGAGGAGGCCAGGAAGGGCCGGATGGCCGCGGGTGCCCTCCTGTTCGTACTCGGCTTCACCGCCGTCTTCGTCTCCGGCGGCGCGCTCTTCGGCTATTTCGGAAAGAATCTCCAGGAGTACCGGGAGCCCCTCACCACCGTCCTCGGCGGGTTGATGATCCTCATGGGGATCTTCTTCATGGGCTTGCTGCCCTTTCTCACCCAGCGCGAGTTCCGCTTCCACAAGAAGCCGGCGACGGGTCTGGTCGGGGCGCCGGTCCTGGGCGTGCTGTTCGGCGTCGGCTGGACCCCGTGCATCGGCCCGACACTGACCTCCGTCAACACCCTTGCCTGGGAGCAGGCCAGCGCGGGCCGCGGAGCGCTGCTCACGGCCGCGTACTGTCTCGGCCTCGGGCTGCCGTTCATCGTCGCCGCCGTCGCGTTCCGCAAGGCGCTCGGTGCGTTCGGCTGGGTGAAGCGGCACTATGCCTGGGTGATGCGGATCGGCGGCGGCATGATGATCGTCACCGGTCTGCTGCTGCTCACAGGTGCGTGGGACACCCTGGTGCAGGAAATGCAGGGCTGGTCCGAAGGCTTCCAGGTGGGGATCTGATCCATGAGCAAGACCGACACGACCGGCGAGAGCACCACCGGTCCGCAGGCCCCTGAACAGGGTGAGCCCGCAGACCTGGGCAAGGAGCAGGGTGAGCTCGGCGATCTGGGCAAGGCCGGCGAGCAGTTGTCGACCGCCCCCCAGGAACGTGCCGTGCCCGGCTCCTTCGGCGGCTCCCGCGCCCCGGGCGTCGCCGGCGCCGTCGCCTGGACCTTCCGCGAGACCGTCGGGTGGGTGCGCTGGTTCTGGCGGCAGCTCACCTCGATGCGGATCGCGTTGATCCTGCTCTTCCTGCTCTCGCTCGGTGCCGTTCCCGGCTCCCTCGTCCCGCAGAACAGCGCGGACGAGCTGAAGGTGACCACCTGGAAGAAGAACCACGAGTTCTGGGCGCCGGTCTTCGACAAGCTCCAGCTCTTCGACGTCTACAGCTCGGTGTGGTTCTCCGCGATCTACATCCTGCTGTTCGTGTCCCTCATCGGCTGCATCGTGCCGCGCACCTGGCAGTTCACCGGCCAGCTGCGCAGCCGTCCGCCGGGCGCCCCCAAGCGGCTCACCCGACTCCCGGTCCACACGAGCTGGCGCACCGATGCCGAGCCCGAGACCGTCCGTGAGGCCGCGCTCGCGCTGCTCAAGAAGCGCCGCTTCCGCGCGCACATCGCGAAGGACGCGGTCGCGGCCGAGAAGGGCTATCTGCGTGAGGTGGGCAACCTCCTCTTCCATGTGGCGCTGATCGTGATGCTGGTGGCGTTCGCCGTCGGCCAGCTCTTCAAGTCCGAGGGCGGCAAGCTGATCGTCGAGGGCGGCGGCTTCTCCAACACCCTCACCCAGTACGACGACTTCAAGTCCGGCTCGATGTTCGACATCGACGACCTGGCTCCGTTCAGCTTCACCCTGGACCGCTTCACGGGCACGTACGAGAGCAGCGGGCCGCAGCGGGGCACGCCGCGCACCTTCGAGGCGGCCGTGACCTACAGCGAGGGCGTCGACGGCGAGGAACGCAAGCGGATCATCCGGGTCAACGAACCCCTGGAGATCGACGGTTCCAAGGTCTATCTGCTCTCCCACGGCTACGCCCCCGTGGTGACCGTCCGGGACGGCCGGGGCAACGTCGTGCACCGGGAGGCCGTTCCGCTGCTGCCGGTCGACAACAACGTCACCTCCACCGGTGTCATCAAGGTGAGGGACGGCTACCGCGACCGGAACGGCAAGAAGGAGCAGCTGGGATTCCCCGCGTTCTTCGTGCCGACGTACGCCGGCAAGGGCCAGGGCAAGATGTTCTCCCAGTTCCCGGCGCTGGTGTTCCCGGCGCTGAACCTGGGCGCGTACCACGGTGATCTGGGCGGCAACGGCGGACTTCCGCAGAACGTGTACCAGCTCGACACGACCAACATGAAGGCCTTCACCACCGCCCAGGGCGATGTGTTCAAGCAGACGCTGCTGCCCGGTGAGACGATGACGCTGCCCAACGGAGCCGGCTCGGTCACCTTCGAGAAGGAGATCAAGGAGTGGGCCAGCTTCCAGGTCTCCGAGCAGCCCGGCAGCGGCCTCGCCCTCACGGGTGCGATCGCCGCGATCGCCGGACTCGTCGGCTCGCTGTTCATCCAGCGGCGCCGGGTCTGGGTCCGCGCCGTGCGGGACTCCGGCACGGGGCTCACCGTCGTCGAGATGGCGGGCCTCGGCCGCAGCGAGTCCTCGAAGCTGCCCGAGGAGCTGGCGGATCTGGCCGCTCGGCTCCACCTCCAGGCGCCGACCGCTGCCGAGCCGACCGCTCCTGACCCGGCCGAAGCCGGTGCGGCCGGTCCGGCTGCCGAAGCCGAATCCGAACCCGCCCAGTCCGCCGAACCCGTCGAACCTGCCGAACCCGCGCCTGCCGAAGGGGCTGACAAGTGAGTCTCGCCGCCGCTACCAACGAGAGCCTCGCGGAGTTCAGCAACGGGCTGATCTACTCCTCGATGGCCGTGTACACGCTGGCCTTCCTGGCGCACATCGCCGAGTGGGTCTTCGGCAGCCGCAGCAAGGTCGGCCGGACCGCCGCCGCTCTGACGGCCGCCGCGCCGGCCGCCGGGCCGACGGTCCGCGTCACCCAGAAGGGCGGCGCCACCACCGTCCTGGAGCGCCCCAAGATCGTCACCCGTACGGCGGCCGGACAGCGCGACGTCCCGGACGGCCCCGGCGCCGCGGGCGGCACCGTGCAGGGCGACCTCTACGGACGTATCGCGGTCTCGCTGACCGTCCTCGCCTTCCTGGTCGAGGCGGTGGGCGTCACCACCCGCGCGCTGTCGGTGCAGCGGGCGCCCTGGGGCAACATGTACGAGTTCTCCACCACCTTCTCGACGGTGGCGGTGGGCGCGTACCTCGGCTTCCTGCTGGCGAGGAAGAACGTCCGCTGGATCGGGCTGCCGCTGGTCACGACGGTCCTGCTGGACCTCGGCATCGCGGTCACCTGGCTCTACACCGACAGCGACCAGCTTGTCCCGGCGCTCCACTCGTACTGGCTGTGGATCCACGTGTCGACCGCGATCTTCTGCGGTGCGGTGTTCTACCTGGGCTTCGTCGCCACGCTGCTGTACCTCTTCCGCGACTCGTACGAGAACAAGCTGGCGGGCGGCGGCGACCCCGGCGCGTTCGCCCGCTCGGTGCTGGAGCGGCTGCCCTCGGCCGCGAGCCTGGACAAGTTCGCCTACCGCGTGAACGCGGCGATCTTCCCGCTGTGGACGTTCACGATCATCGCCGGGGCCATCTGGGCCGGCGACGCCTGGGGCCGCTACTGGGGCTGGGACGCCAAGGAAGTCTGGTCGTTCATCACCTGGGTGGCGTACGCCGCGTATCTGCACGCCCGTGCCACCGCGGGCTGGAAGGGCCGCAAGGCCGCGTACGTGGCGCTGATCGCCTTCGCCTGCTTCCTCTTCAACTACTACGGCGTCAACCTGTTCGTGAACAGCCTTCACGGCTACGCCGGAGTCTGACCGTTCCGGGCACCCGCCCGTACGTCCGGTACCTCCGTCCGATACATACGTCCGGTACGTCCGTCCGGTCGCAGCACTCGCGGGCACGGCTCCCGCGGGCGACGCTGGTGCCATGAGCGAACCGATCCCTCATGGCACCAGCGAGACCCGCGAGGACGAGGGCGGCCCGACGCACGTCCTGCACTTCGTGCTGCGTCTGCCCCATCCGGTGGTGCGGGTGTGGTCCGCCGTGGCGACCCCGGAGGGTCTGCCGCAGTGGCTGGCCGCCGCCGATCTGCTGGAGCCGCACCTGGGTGGCGGAGTGACGCTCCGCTGGCTCAACACGGGTGACGGGAGCGGTGGGGGCGCGGTCGCCACGGGACGCGTGACGGCCTGGGACATGGAGTCCGTGGCCGAGTACACCGTCGAGCCGTACGGTCGGATCCGCTTCCACATGGAGCCGGCGCCCGCCGACTCCCTGGCGACCGTGCTGCGCTTCACCAACGAGTTCACCGGGCCGGACGAGCAGCGACTGGACAACCTGGCGGGCTGGCACCAGCACTTCGAGTACCTCGACCGGGCGCTCGACGGACAGCCCGCCGACTGGCGGGCCTGGACCCCGGACCGCTTCCGGCAGCTGCGCGCGGAGTACGCCGACCGGCCCTGACGGCGGCGGGCGCCCGGCTACGGAGGTGGGGGAGCGGCACCGGGTGGTGCCAGGAACGCCGGCCGGGTCACGCGTCGTCGCCGATGTCCTCGTTCCACAGCTCGGGGTGCGTACCGATGAACTCGCGCATCAGGGCCGTGCAGACGGGATCGTCCAGTACCAGCACGTCCACCCCGTGGGCCGCGAGCCAGCCCTGGGCTCCGGGGAAGGTCTCGGCCTCACCGACCACCAGCCGGGAGATACCGAACTGCCGGACCAGACCGGCGCAGTACCAGCAGGGGGAGAGGGTGGTGACCATCGTGGTGCCGCGGTACGAGCGCCGCCGTCCCGCCGCGCGGAAGGCGGCGGTCTCCGCGTGCAGCGACGGATCTCCGTCCTGGACGCGGCGGTTGTGTCCACGTCCGAGCAGAGCGCCGTCCGGGCCGTAGAGGGCAGCGCCGATCGGGATGCCGCCCTCCGCGAGGCCCGCGCGGGCTTCGTCGAGTGCGGTGGCAAGCCAGTGCCGTGCCCGCTCCTGGTCCATGTCCCCACTCTCCCGTGCGGGCGCGCCGGGCGCGAGAGCGCGGATCAGGACTGGCCGCCGCCTGATTCGCCGTCCCGCCTGCGGTCCTGCTCGCTCCCGCGGTCCTGCTCGTGGTCCCGGCCCTGCCCCCCGTCGCTCTCCCCGTCGGGCTGCCGACCGGGCGCGCCGCCGCCGGGCTGACCGCGCTGCTCGACGTCCTTGGTCTGACGGTTCTCGTCGCCGAGGGACTTCAGGAACTCCGGGTTGTCGTCCGGGGCCACCCAGCCGCCGCGCCGCGCCGGACGCCGCAGCGTCCGGTCCTTGCCCGCGATCAGCCAGGAGATCGAGCCGACGAGCGGGAACAGCAGCACGAGGATCGCCCAGATCGGTTTGGGGATGTACCTGATGTCCTTCTCATCGGTGGAGATGCAGTCGATGAAGGCGTAGATGCTGAGCGCCAGCGGCACCAAGAACATCAGCACCCGAAGCATTGGCGGCCCCCTGCGTGCGGAGATCGGGACCGTACGAGCGGCCCCCGTGACAGCTCCAGCCTAGCGAGTGGCAGATACTGGACGGCATGGCTTACGACGATCTTCGCTCGCTGCTGCGCGCACTCGAGCGCGAGGGCGACCTCAAGCGCATCAAGGCCGAAGTCGACCCGCATCTGGAGGTCGGGGAGATCGTCGACCGGGTCCAGAAGTCCGGCGGCCCCGCGCTCCTGTTCGAGAACGTGCGCGGCTCCGCCATGCCGCTGGCGATGAACGTGTACGGAACCGACCGCCGCCTGCTCAAGGCGCTGGGCCTGAAGTCGTACGACGAGATCAGCACGAAGATCGGCGGGCTGCTGAAGCCGGAGCTGCCGCACGGCTTCGTCGGAGTGCGCGAGGCCTTCGGGAAGCTCGGCTCGATGGCGCACGTACCGCCGAAGAAGGTGAAGGACGCGCCGGTGCAGGAGGTCGTGCTGCGCGGTGACGAGGTCGATCTGGACCAGCTGCCGGCGCTGTTCACCTGGCCCGAGGACGGCGGCTCCTTCTTCAACCTGGGTCTCACCCACACCAAGGACCCGGACACCGGGGTGCGCAACCTCGGCCTGTACCGCCTCCAGCGCCACGACAAGCGCACCATCGGCATGCACTGGCAGATCCACAAGGACAGCCGCAACCACTACCAGGTCGCGGCGCGGCGCGGCGAGAGGCTGCCGGTCGCGATCGCCTTCGGCTGCCCGCCCGCCGTGACGTACGCCTCCACGGCCCCGCTGCCGGGCGACATCGACGAGTACCTCTTCGCGGGCTTCGTCCAGGGCAAGCGGATCGAGATGGTCGACTGCAAGACCGTGCCGCTGCAGGTGCCCGCGCAGGCGGAGGTCGTCCTGGAGGGTTGGCTGGAGCCGGGGAAGACGCTTCCCGAGGGTCCGTTCGGCGACCACACCGGCTTCTACACGCCGCAGGAGGACTTCCCGGCGCTGACCATCGACTGTGTGACGATGCGTCGGCGCCCGTTGCTCCAGTCGATCGTGGTGGGCCGCCCGCCGACGGAGGACGGGCCCCTGGGCCGGGCGACCGAACGCTTCTTCCTGCCCCTGCTCAAGATCATCGTGCCGGACATCGTGGACTACCACCTGCCCGAGTCGGGCGGCTTCCACAACTGCGCCATCGTCTCGATCGACAAGAAGTACCCGAAGCACGCGCAGAAGGTCATGCACGCCATCTGGGGCGCGCACATGATGTCGCTGACCAAGCTGATCGTGGTCGTCGACTCCGACTGCGACGTCCACGACCTGCACGAGGTCTCCTGGCGGGCGCTCGGCAACACGGACTACTCGCGTGACCTCACCGTCGTCGAGGGCCCGGTGGACCATCTGGACCACTCCTCGTACCAGCAGTTCTGGGGCGGCAAGGCGGGCATCGACGCGACGAAGAAGTGGCCCGAGGAGGGCTACACCCGCGACGGGGGCTGGCCGAACATGGTGCTCCCCGACCCGGACACGGCGGCGCTCGTCGACCGCCGCTGGAAGGAGTACGGCCTGTGAGCGCTTCCGCGGCGGCGGTACCGGGTCCGGGCCGCACCAAGGCGTTCCTCCGGCTGGTGATGATCGAGCACTCGGTCTTCGCGCTGCCCTTCGCCTATATCGCCTCGTTCACCGCGATGTTCGAGCTCGAGGGGCGCGTCGACTGGCTGACGCTGCTGCTCGTCACCGTCTGCATGGTGGGTCTGCGTACCTTCGCGATGGCCTGCAACCGGATCATCGACCGCGAGATCGACGCCCGCAATCCGCGCACGGCGGGCCGGGAGATCGTGACGGGCGCCGTGTCGGTGCGCTCCGCCTGGACCGGCGCGGGTGTCGCCCTCGTGGTCTTCCTGGGGGCGGCGGCTCTGCTCAACCCGCTGTGCCTGGCCCTCGCGCCCGCCGCCGTGGTGCCGATGGTGGTCTATCCGTACGGCAAGCGGTTCACGCACTTCCCACACGCGATCCTCGGCGTCGCCCAGGCCATAGGGCCGGTCGGGGCGTGGCTCGCGGTCACCGGGGCCTGGTCCTGGGACGCGCTGATCCTCGGGCTCGCGGTCGGCATCTGGATCGGCGGCTTCGATCTGATCTTCGCCTGCCAGGACGTCCAGGCCGACCGCGCCCACGGCGTGAAGTCGGTCCCGGCCCGCTTCGGCATCCCGGCGGCGCTGTGGGGGGCGCGGGTCTGCCACGCGGTGACGATGGGCCTGTTCGTCTGGTACGGGCTGGCCACGGGGGCCGGGCTGTTCTTCTGGGCGGGACTGGTGATCGTCGCGGTGGCGTTCGTCTACGAGCACACGATCGTGACGCCGCACGACCTGTCCCGGCTGAACCGGGCGTTCTTCACCGTCAACGGGTTCATCGGGATTGCCCTTTTCGTGTGTGCGCTGATCGATCTGGTCGTTCGAGGTCTCACCCTGTAGCTACCGTGCGGCCTACCATCGAGTGCATGGACAGGGAGGCCGATGTGACAGTCACCGTCTCGGAGATCGACCGTCTGCACTCGCAGCTCAGCCGGCTTGAGGACATGTTCCCGGGCTACCGGACGGAGATTGTCGAGGGCGCCATCGTGATGAGTCCCGTGAAGCCGCACCACAACCAGACGATCTGGAAGCTGTGGAGCGCGATCGAGGCCCAGGTCTCCGACGAGTGGGGCTTCATCAGCGATGTCGCCGTCCCCTTCGACGACGCGAATGAGTTCTGCCCGGACCTCGCCGTCATCCCGAAGGCCGAGTCGGCGAAGAATCTCAGCGCCTACCCGCCCGACCTCATCGAGCTGGCCGTCGAGGTGGTCTCGCCCGGCAGCGTCCGCAACGACTACGAGATCAAGGAGCGTGCGTACGCCCGCCGCGGTATCCCGCATTACTTGATCTTCGACCCCTACAAGGCGCACTGCGTGACCCACTGGAACCCCGGCCCTGACGGCTATCTGGGCCGGGACACCCTGCGCTACGGCGCGACCGTCATCGTGAACACGGACATCGGCAAGCTCTCCCTGGACACCGCCGACCTACCGGTCGACCCCGGCGCCACCTGATCGTCGCCTACGACGTGAGCTCCGCGGGCACCGCCCCCGGCCGCTGCCTGCGGAAGAGGAACGCCGCCGCCACGCCGCCCGCCAGTCCGAACAGGTGCGCCTGCCAGCTGACCCCGCTGTCGACGGGCAGCACGCCCCACAGGATCGAGCCGTAGAGCGCGGCCACCAGCAGACCGATCAGCACGTCCCGGACGCTGCGGTCCACGAAGCCGCGGACCAGCACATAGCCGAAGAGCCCGAAGACGACACCCGAAGCGCCGAGGGTGACGGAGCCGGGCGGCGAGGTCAGCCAGACGCCGAGGCCCGATGCCGCGATGACGGTGAGCACGACCCCGGCGAAGCGGCGTAGGCCCCCGACCGCCGCGAGGAAGCCCAGCACCAGCAGCGGGAGGCTGTTGGCGGCGACATGGCCGAAGCCGACGTGGAGGAAGGCCGCGGGCACGATGTCGGCCAGCTCCGACGGCTCGCGCGGGGTGACTCCGTAGGTGTCGAGGGCATGGCCCGTCGCGAAGTCGACGATCTCGAGCACCCACAGCAGGGCGACCCAGCCGAGCATCAGCGTGAGCGCCGCGGCGGCCCGACCGGTCCTGCCGGTCCAGCTCGATCTCGTGGACGTTCCTGCCATCGCGACCCCCCTGCGGTTCCTGCGTCTCCCCCCGGAAACGTCCGGGGCACCTGACTCAGTTCCGCCACTTCCCGGCCGGATAGGCTCGATCCCATGAATGACGCCAACCGCACACCGTGGGTCGTCGGGGTCTCCGGGGCTTCGGGCACCCCGTACGCGGCCGCCGTGCTGCGCGGGCTGCTCGACGCGGGCGAGAGCGTGGATCTGGTGGTGTCGCGGGCGTCGCGGCTCACTCTTCTGGACGAGACGGGGATCGCGTTCCGGGACGCCCACTGGCAGGACGATCTGCGCGAGTGGCTGGGGCGGGGCGCCGACGGCAAGCCCGGCACCTTCGACGTGGACGTGGCGGACGTACGCCACTGGCCGGCCGGCGACCTCGCCGCGGGACCGTCCTCCGGGTCGTACCCGGTCAAGGGGATGCTGATCGTGCCGGCGTCGACGGCATGTGTCGCGGGTGTGGCGCTCGGTCTGTCGAAGGACCTGCTGCAGCGCGCGGCGAGCGTGACGCTGAAGGAGCGCCGGCCGCTGGTGGTCGCGGTGCGGGAGACTCCGCTGAACGGGCAGACGCTCAGGCATCTGGTGGCGCTGGACGAGGCGGGCGCCGTGGTGCTGCCCGCCTCGCCGGCGTTCTACGCGGGGGCGACGCACATCCAGGATCTGGTGGACTTCGTCGCGGGGCGGGCGCTGGACGCGGCAGGGGTGCCGCACCGGCTGTACCGCCGTTGGGAGGGCGAGCTGGGGGGTGCCCAGTCCCGCAGTGACTAGTTACTGGTTACTAGCGCTTCTTGGCTGCGCGGCGCGCGGGACGGAACGAGGCCCGGTCGACACGGTAGGCGGCGGCAGGCTGGTGGGCACGCGAGCGGCTGGCCAGCTCCTGAAGCTGCCTCATGTGGGCGTAGGCCATCTCGATCGTGTACACGGTGAGTGTCATCTCCTGTATAGATCGTTTTGATCGTCTGAAAGATTCACAGGGTGTCGGCCCTGTGTGCCTTAGATTCTACACGTAAACTTGCGGTATCGCTGAATAATGGAAGGCACAGGCATATGGACGCCGTGGATAGGCAGCTCATCCAGGCTCTGCGCGCGAACGGCAGGGCTTCGTACGCCGAGCTCGGCCGGCTTGTCGGACTCTCGGGTCCCTCCGTCACCGACCGCATCAACCGTCTGGAGGCGGCCGGTGTGATCACCGGATACCGGGCGACCGTCGACGCCGCGTCGCTCGGCCTCGGTGTCACCGCGCTGGTCGGCATCTCGCTCTCCGACGCCGCGGACCACGAGGACGTGGCGCGCCGGCTGCGCGATCTCGAGGAGATCGAGGACTGCTGGTTCATCGCGGGCGACGACTCGTACATGCTCAAGGTGCGCGCCGGTGACGTCGACGGACTGGAGAAGACCATCCGCCGGCTGTCCGGCACGAAGGGCGTTTCCCGGACGCGTACGACGATCGTGCTCTCCACGAAGTGGGAGAACCGGGTCGGGGAACTTCCCGAGCAGGGCTAGGCGTAACGTGGGTGAGGCCTCCGGGGTCCGGAGGCAACTCCCTGCGGGGGGACGGCACAGGACGAGGACGAGTGGGAGGCGGCCGCATGGACGCGGGGCTCAAGCGCGAGCTGGAGGAGAAGGTCCGGGCCGGCGAGCGGCTGAGCCGCGAGGACGGCATCGCGCTCTACGAGTCGGACGACCTGGCCTGGCTCGGCGGCCTCGCCCACGAGGTGCGCACCCGCATGAACGGTGACGTGGTCCACTTCAACGTCAACCGCCACCTCAACATGACGAACGTGTGCACCGCGTCCTGCGCCTACTGCTCGTTCCAGCGCAAGCCGGGCGAGAAGGACGCGTACACGATGCGCATCGAGGAGGCCGTCCGCCTCGCCAAGGCGATGGAGAACGAGAACCTCACCGAGCTCCACATCGTCAACGGCCTCCACCCCAACCTGCCGTGGCGCTACTACCCCCGTTCGCTCAGCGAGCTGAAGAAGGCGCTGCCGAACGTCTCGCTGAAGGCGTTCACGGCCACGGAGATCCACCACTTCGAGACGATCTCGGGGCTCAGCGCGAGCGAGATCCTGGACGAACTGATCGACGCCGGTCTGGAGTCGCTGACCGGCGGCGGTGCGGAGATCTTCGACTGGGAGGTCCGCCAGCACATCGTGGACCACCGCACCCACTGGGAGGACTGGTCGCGCATCCACCGCCTCGCGCACGAGAAGGGTCTCAAGACCCCGTGCACGATGCTGTACGGGCACATCGAGGAGCCCCGCCACCGGGTGGACCACGTACTGCGGCTGCGTGAACTGCAGGACGAGACCGGCGGGTTCCAGGTCTTCATCCCGCTGCGCTACCAGCACGACTTCGTGGACATGAAGGACGGCAAGGTCCGTAACCGCCTTCAGGCGCGCACGACGATGGCGACGGGCGCCGAGGCTCTGAAGACCTTCGCGGTCTCGCGGCTGCTGTTCGACAACGTCCCCCACCTGAAGGTCTTCTGGGTGATGCACGGTGTGCAGACCGCCCAGCTCGCGCTGCAGCACGGCGCCGACGACATGGACGGCTCGGTCGTCGAGTACAAGATCACCCATGACGCCGACAACTACGGCACCCCCAACAAGCTCACCCGCGACGATCTGCTGGAGCTGATCCGGGACGCCGGCTTCCGCCCGATGGAGCGGAACACGCGGTACGAGGTCATCCGCGAGTACCCGGGGCCGGACGAGGACCGCCGCGAGTCGCCGCAGCCGATGCGGGTCTGACCCGGGAGCCGATGCCGGGCCGGCCGCGCCTTCCGTGGTGCGAGCAGGGTCACACACCCCCACAACCCTGGACATACCGGCCGGTTGTTACCGTCGGGCGCATGCCCCTTGCGTTCCGACTCGATCCGCCCGGCGGTCCCGCTCTCCGGGACGGCGTCCTGGCGCTCTGGGCGGACGTGACCAACGCGGGCGGCGCCGTCGGATTCGTGGCCCCGGTGACGGTGGAGGACGTCAGGGCCGAGTGGCTCAAGCACCTGAAGGGGCTGGCCGAGGGGCACAAACGCCTCCTCGTCGGGTACGACGAGGCCGGCCGGATCGCGGCCGCCGCGTTCCTCACGCACAACACGCACCGGCTGATGCGGCACTGGGTCTGGCTCTACACCGTGATGGTCCACCCGCGCCACCAGGGCAAGGGGTACGGCCGTGACCTCCTGGCGGCGGCGGCCGACGCCGCTCGCACCCTCGACGGCATCGAGGCGATACGCCTCACCTGCCGCGGCGGGATGGGGCTCGAGGACTTCTACGCCTCGTGCGGCTACAAGGAGGTCGGGCGGGTGCCCGGCGCCATACGCGTCGCCGACGGGGGCGACCGCGACGACATCACGATGCTGCTCCCCCTGAACTGATCCAAACGCCACGTGCTTCACTGGTCGGGCCATTCAGTGAAGGGAAAGGGACTCCCGTGTCCGACAGCAAGATCAGCCCCGCGCTCCGGTACACGCTCATGCGTCTCGGCATCTTCACCGGCTGCTTCTTCGCCCTGTGGGGCCTGGTGTACCTGAGGGTGCTGCCGCGCGGGCTCGGCGACTCCAACCTGCTCTGGGTGCTCGTCCTGGCCGTGGTGATCTCCGCGCCGTTGAGCTTCGTGCTCCTGCGCAAGCAGCGCGAGGCGATGGCGGAGCAGGTGGCCGCGAAGGTCGACCGGGCGAAGTCCCGTTTCGAGGCGAACCGTTCCCAGGAGGACGGCGCGGCCCAGTGACGGGCCGCGGGTCGCGTCGCTCATCGGAGGCCGTCCCCACAGCAAGCGGAACGTAAGCTTCCGCACGTTCGTCCCGTGCCCTGTGGCCGGAGCACCCGCTCCGGCCACAGGGCACGGTCGTACCGGGCGTCTTCCGCCGGCTCCGCATCTCAAAGAAGTACTTTGAGGTTCTCAAAGTTCAAGTGTTAACGTATGCGCATGACGACAGCAGTGCGCCTTCACGCAGCCATGAGCATCCCGCTCGTGGCGCGCCTGCATGTCGATCTCTGCCGCTGTATGTCCGCGGTCTGTTGCCGCTCGATCTGACCCGGCATCACAGCGGCGCCGCCCTGTTTCGCAGGCACGGGCGCCGCACCCCTGTCCCCGTATTCATCTGATACGCCTCACCGGAGTGTGTCCGTGTCCGCGAACTCCGCGACGCCCACCCGCGCCCGCCGCATACCCTCGATCCCCTTCTGGGCCCAGATAGTCGCCGGTCTCGTCCTTGGGACCCTGCTCGGCTGGCTGGCCCGCAGTCAGGACATCAGCTGGCTGCACACGACCCTGGGCCAGATCGGCGACATCTTCGTCCAGCTGCTGAAGCTGGCCGTCGCACCGCTCGTCTTCTTCGCGATCCTGGTGTCGATAACCAATCTGCGCAAGGTCAACAACGCGGCCCGGCTGGCCGGCCGCACCCTGCTCTGGTTCATGATCACCTCGCTGATCGCGGTCGCGATCGGCCTGGCGATCGGCCTGCTCACCAACCCGGGTGCCGGCACCGGGCTGACCCCCAAGGACGGCCGGAAGCCGGAGCACGCCGGCTCCTGGATCGACTTCCTGACCGGCATCGTCCCCACGGACGTCGTCACGCCCTTCACCGAGCTGAACGTCCTTCAGATCGTCTTCATGGCCGCCGTCGCCGGTATCGCCGCACTCAAGCTCGGTGACCGCGCCAAGCCCGTTCTCGCCCTGAGCGAGGCCGTCCTGGAGCTGCTCCAGAAGGCCCTGTGGTGGGTCATCCGTCTCGCGCCCGTCGGCACCGTCGGCCTCATCGGCTTCGCGATCGCCGACTACGGCTGGGACCTCATCGGCAAGTACGCCACCTTCACCGCCGACGTCTACATCGGCTCCGCGCTGGTGATGTTCGGTGTCTACCCGCTGCTGCTGGCGACGGTCGCCAAGGTCAACCCGCTGAAGTTCTTCAAGGGTGCCTGGCCGGCCATCCAGCTGGCTTTCGTCTCCCGCTCCTCGGTCGGCACGATGCCGGTCACCCAGAAGGCCACCGAGCGCCTCGGTGTTCCGAAGGAGTACACGTCCTTCGCGGTGCCGTTCGGCGCGACGACCAAGATGGACGGCTGCGCCGCGATCTACCCGGCCCTCGCCGCGATCTTCATCGCCCAGATCTTCGACGTCCGGCTCGGTATCCAGGACTACGTCCTCATCGCCTTCGTCTCGGTCGTCGGTTCCGCGGCCACCGCCGGTCTCACGGGTGCGACGGTCATGCTGACGCTCACGCTGTCCACGCTGGGCCTTCCGCTGGAGGGCGTCGGCCTGCTGATGGCGATCGACCCGGTCCTGGACATGATGCGCACGGCGACCAACGTGGCCGGACAGGCGCTGGTCCCGGTCATCGTGGCGGCGCGCGAGAAGATCCTCGACCTGGACGCGTACAACTCGGCCTCGGCTTCGCCCGTCGGCGACGCGCAGCCGGCCGACGTCGAGCGAGAGCTCGCGGTGCCCGCCGCCGCGTAAGTCCTGCGCCCTTGCATCGACGGAAGCGCTCCGGATCGCCATGGTCCGGGGCGCTTCGGCGTGCGGGGAGTAGCCGCGCGGGATGCGCTGCGGGTGAGACTTGAACATGTTCAAACTCCGTGCCAGGGTACGGCGTGGGAGTCCACTGGTCGCGCACGAGGCCTGCGGAACCGGTCAGGGGTGGAATGTGTTGCGTTGCTGTCGTACTGCGCTGATCTTGCTTGCCATGTCCCTTGCTCTCACGGCCTGCGGCAGGTTGACGGTCATGCCGCCGCCCGAGGGCGAACCAGTCGTGCTGAAGCCGGCCGAACTCGCGACCACGTGGACCGATGCCGACGGCGGCACCCTCACGCTGAAGCAGGACGGGAGGTTCATCGCCGACAAAGTCTGCGTCGCCGTCAGCTGGTACGAGGGTTTGACCTGGTCCGGAACAGGCACCTGGGAGCAAGGCTCCAACAAGAAGCAAAACTTCGTCACTGTGTCCTTCGATGCCGGTCACCCCGTCGACACCTATCACCCCGAAAGGGTTGAGCGGCGGCCCGACTCCTACGCCGCCTTGAGGCAAGGCAAGGTCCTGAAGCTCTGGACCTCCGTCGGTGATCCGGACAACGACTATCCGCACTGCATCCTGACCAGCCCGGCGCGCTGACCCGGCTGCCGCGGGGTCGGGTGAGCTGCACATGGTCCGAGCGCCCCCGGGTCCCGGGGTGCTCTGTCGTGCCGGGCACGGACGCCGCCCCGCCGGTGAGTCGCGGAATGCGGGTGAAACCGGGCGAACCTACACTGACCGGAGCATCGGGAAGCCTGGAACAAGGGAGATGCACCATGTCCAAGCGAGGCAACAAGCGACGCGCCCGTAAAAAGAGGAAAGCGAACCACGGGAAGCGCCCCAACGCCTGAGCCATACACCTTTGCTTTCGAGGCCGGTCTTCCGCACAGGCAGACCGGCCTTAGGCTTACCGCGGAGTTGATCGGTGGCCGGGAGGACGTCGGACGTGGGTGGGAGCGACAGACACAGCAAGCGGATGCCGCGCGAAGTGCGGGAGAAGCAGATGCTGGACGCCGCCGTGCAGACGTTCGGGCGTCGTGGGTACCGGGCCGCGTCGATGGACGAGATAGCCGAGCTCGCGGGGGTCTCCAAGCCGCTGGTCTATCTGTATCTGAATTCCAAGGAAGACCTGTTCACGGCGTGCATCCGGCGCGAGGCGGCGGCGCTGATCACGGCGGTACGGGCCGCGGTCGACCCCGGGCTGCCGGCGGAGCGGCAGCTGTGGGAGGGGGCGACGGCGTTCTTCCGGCACACCACCTACCACCCGGACGCCTGGGCTGTACTGCACCGGCAGGCGCGGACGCACGGGGAGCCGTTCGCCGCCGAGGTGGCCGTGATGCGGGACGAGCTCGTCGCCTTCGTGGCCATGCTGATCGCGGCGGCCGCGCGGGAGACGCATCGCGCCGGGGAGCTCACCGACCAGGATGTCGCGGGTCTCGCCCAGGCGCTGGTCGGTGCGGCGGAGTCGCTTGCCGGGTGGGCGAACGACACGCCGGGGGTCACCGCCGCGCAGGCTGCGGGGACGCTGATGAACTTCGCCTGGGAGGGCCTGGGCGATCTCATGGCGGGGAAGCGCTGGGCGCCTCCGGACGCCGGGGCGCGCTCCGATGTGCCGCCCTCTGACGTGCCGCGCGACTGAGCGGTCTGCCCGGCCGCGGGTCACTCCTCCTCGCCCCGGCCGCGCCGCCAGTCGCGTACCACCGAGTCGACGTCATAAGGCGTCAGACCGAGCAGTGGGCCCGGCGGTGGCCGGCGCAGAGCCGCGGCGATCTTCTCGTTGACGTGCTCGACGATCCGGCGGACGGCGGCCTCGGACGGCGCACGGGCCGCGGCCTCCAGTGCCTCCTCGGCTTCCTTGCGCAGGGCGAGGGACGGCGGCAGATACGCGAGGCCTTCGCGGTGCATCTTGCGTTTGATCCACCACATCTCGTCGTAGGTCTCGCCGGTGTCGGGCAGCGGTCTGCCGAAGCCGGGCAGATCCCTGAAGTCGCCGCGCTCGGTCGCCTCCCGGATCTGTTTGTCGACCCATGACTCGAAACTGACGCCAGGCGGTTTGCGCTCGGTCACACACCCCAGCGTAAGTGCCTCTCTGGGAGACTCGAAGGGTGTTGATCAGAGATGCGCGACCCGGGGACTGGCATCGGATCTGGCCCTTCTGGCACAGGATCGTGTCCGCGGGCGACACCTACACCTGGGATCCGGACACCGCGGAGCCGGATGCCCGTGCCGTGTGGATGGCACCCGCGAACCGGGTCGTCGTGGTGGAGGACGACGACGGTGCGCTGGTCGCTTCCGCCTATCTGCGGCCGAACTACGGGGGCCCGGCCGCGCACATCGCGAACGCCGCCTTCATGGTCGACCCGGAGCGGGGCGGGCGGGGGATCGGACGGCGGCTTGGGGAGTACGTACTCGAGCAGGCGCGGCGGGACGGCTACACCGGCATGGTCTTCAACGCGGTCGTCGAGACCAACCCTGCGCTGAAGCTGTGGGAGTCCCTGGGATTCCGGATCATCGGGACGGTCCCCGGTGCTTTCCGGCACCCGGTGCACGGCCCGGTCGGGCTCAGCATCCTCTTCAGGGAGCTTTAGAGGGCTTCTGGGCGTGGCCACCAGCGGTCATGGTCAGGTCAAGCCGGGGGCCCAGTCGCCCGGTAAGGCGGGGAATGAAAAGGCAGGAGCCCCGGGCCCGTACCGAAATACGGGGACGCGGGGCTCCTTGGTACTGCTAAGTGTCGTGCGCGATCGCCGACCCTGGTCCTTAGGCCGGGGTGACGTTCTCCGCCTGGGGGCCCTTCGGGCCCTGGGTGACGTCGAAGTTCACGACCTGGTTCTCCTCGAGGGAGCGGAAGCCGGTCGCGTTGATCGCGGAGTAGTGAACGAAGACATCCGGGCCGCCGCCGTCCTGGGCGATGAAGCCGAAGCCCTTTTCAGCGTTGAACCACTTGACGGTTCCGGTAGCCATAAGCCCTCCTTGGGCCAAAGGGTTGCCCTGCTCCAGAACCTGCAAACAAGTCTGAAAACCTACAAAAGCCTGCGGGTTACATGCTCCGCAGGCTCTGTACTGCAAGGGAAACCAAACTGCAACTTGCGTTGAGCCTAGCACGCACGGTGTTCGCGTGGGTAGAGGGAAAGATCACGTCACCCGGATGGCTGAAGTCCGCTTGACATGCTGACGCTCTCGGCCGGCGTGCCCCGCGCATTCGAAGGCAGGACCCGGGGTCTAGCCTCACGATGTGGACAGTCATGCAGAACCCGCGGAACACGCACAGAACCCCGCCGCAGACGACGACCGTCGCAGCCGGCCGCGTGTCGGTCACATCCAGTTCCTGAACTGCCTGCCCCTCTACTGGGGGCTCGCCCGCACCGGGGCGCTCCTCGATCTCGAGCTCACCAAGGACACACCGGAGAAGCTCTCGGAGCAGCTGGTGCGGGGGGATCTCCATATCGCCCCCATCACCCTGGTGGAATATCTGCGCAACGCTCACGACCTCGTCGCGTTTCCGGATATCGCCGTCGGCTGCGACGGCCCCGTCATGTCCTGTGTGATCGTGTCCCAGCGGCCGTTGGAGCAGCTGGACCGCGCGCGGGTGGCCCTCGGCTCGACCTCGCGCACCTCGGTACGCCTCGCCCAGCTGCTGCTCTCCGAGCAGTACGGCGTGTCGCCCGACTACTACACCTGCCCGCCCGACCTCGGCGTGATGATGCAGGAGGCCGAGGCTGCCGTGCTCATCGGCGACGCGGCGCTGCGCGCCTCGCTGCACGACGCCCCGCGCCTCGGGCTGCAGGTCTTCGACCTGGGGCAGATGTGGAAGGATTGGACCGGGCTGCCGTTCGTCTTCGCGGTGTGGGCGGCGCGCAAGGACTACCTCGCCCGTGAGCCCCGCCTCGTGCGGCAGGTCCACGAGGCGTTCCTGGCCTCGCGGGACCTGTCGCTCGAAGAGGTGGAGAAGGTCGCCGATCAGGCCGCGCGCTGGGAGGCCTTCGACGCGGAGCTGCTGACGCGCTATTTCACGACGCTCGACTTCCGCTTCGGGCCCGAGCAGCTCGCGGGGGTACGGGAGTTCGCCCGCCGTACGGGGCCCACGACCGGGTTCCCCGCGGATGTGCGGGTCGAGCTGCTCGACGTCTGACGCCCCGGCGCAGGCCCCCCGGCCTGCGCCGCCGGGCACTTCGAGAACTCCGGGAGCCTCAGGAGCTGGGGATGGGCGCCTGCATGTGCCGGCTGATCCACTCGATGGACCCGTCCCCCATGCCCTTCACATAGGTCTTGGCGTTGTGCTCGCCGTCCTGGATGATCTGCAGCCGGGTCTTGACCGGGCCCTTGGTGTACTTCTTGGCGAAGTTCTTCACCTTCTTCAGTCCGCCCTCCTTGGTGCCGACCTGGAGCGCCAGGTAGACCTCGTTGTCCTTGGTGGCCCGCTTGGCGCCGAGCGCCTTTGCGAGCCGCTCGGGGTCGTTCGCCTGCTGCTCGGTCTCGTGCCCCGACCACAGTGGGGAGTCGGGCACGATGTCCGGGCCCGAGGCGATGACCGCCTTGAACTTGTCGGGGTACTTGAGGACGGACTTGAGGCCGACGAAGGCGCCGGAGGACGATCCCATAAAGGCCCAGCCGTCGCGGGACTTGAAGGTCCGGAAATTGGCCCTCACGAAATCGGGTACGTCCTCGGTCATCCAGGTGCCCATTTTGGGCTGCCCCGGAATATCACTGCCGTCGTAGTAGTACTTCTTATCCGGGTTGAGGACGGGCATCACGACGATGAACGGAAGGCTCTTTCCTTCCTCCGACCACTTGCTGATGCTGCTCTGGAGATTCAGGTCCGTGCCCATCCAGTAATTCATCGGATAGCCGGGGCCGCCGGGGAGCGCGATGAGCACGGGGAAACCGCTGTTCGCGTATTTCGGGTCGAAGTACTGCTTCGGCGCCCAGACCCAGACCTTGCCCGTGAATCCGGACTTCTTGCCCTCCAGCGTCGTGACGCCGATCTTCGTGCCGTCGTCGATGGTGTTCGCGGTGGTGAACTCCGCCTTGGGGCCGGTCGGCATCAGGGTCTTGGCGGAGGCCTCCGTGGCCTTGTCGTCCTTCGCTGCGCCTGTCGGCTTCCCGCCCGCGGAAGCCTTGGACTGCTGGGCGTCGAAGGAGAGCGGGTCCCCCTCGTCCGAGCAGCCCGACACGAGCGCGAGGGAACCGGCCACGACGGTGGCTATGAGGGCCTTGGTCAGACGGGGGCGATGGCGATTCATTACGGTCTCCGGGTCGATGCGTACTGTGCGTACTGTGCGGCCCTTTGGGGTGCTCGGGGGCGAGGCGCGCGATATACGTCCAGAGAGAGGGGGCGGCGGGCCGATCGGTTGGCCCGGGCCGCGTCCCAATTCCCGGTCGTCCCGCTCGCGGGGCCCGGAACGGGCCCTGCCCCTCTACGCTGTTCCGGACGAACACCGGGGCGTGGGGCGGAAAAACGGGGAGAGACACATGCAGCCGCTGGAGGCGGGCGAACCGCGGACCATCGGTGCGTACCGGCTGCTCGGAAGGCTCGGCGCCGGGGGCATGGGACGGGTGTATCTGGCCCGTACCGAGGGCGGCCGTACCGTCGCGGTCAAGGTCGTCCATCCGCACTTCGCACTCGACGAGCAGTTCCGCGCCCGCTTCCGGCGCGAGGTCGCCGCGGCCCGGCGGGTGGGTGGTGCCTGGACGGCCCCGGTGCTGGACGCGGATCCCGAGGCGCCCGTTCCCTGGGTCGCGACCGGGTACGTCGCCGGGCCCTCGCTCGGCCAGGCCGTCGCCGGGCACGGTCCGCTGCCGGAGCACACCGTAAGGACGCTCGGCGCGGGCCTCGCCGAGGCGCTGGCGGCCGTGCACGCGCTCGAGCTCGTCCACCGGGACGTCAAGCCCTCGAACGTGCTGCTCGCGCTCGACGGGCCCCGGCTGATCGACTTCGGCATCGCCCGCGCCACCGACGGCACCGCCTCGCTCACCACGACCGGGGTCTCGGTCGGCTCACCCGGCTATATGGCACCCGAGCAGATCCTCGGCACGGGTGCCGTCACGGGAGCGGCCGATGTGTTCTCGCTCGGTGCCGTGCTCGCGTACGCGGCGACGGGGGCCGCCCCGTTCCCGGGCGACTCGTCGGCGGCGCTGCTCTACAAGGTGGTGCACGAGGAGCCTGAACTGGGTCGGCTGGACGGGGAGTTGCGGGAGCTCGTCGCGGCCTGCCTGGCCAAGGACCCCGCCGGGCGTCCCGCCCCCGAGGACGTGGCCCGGCGGCTCGCCCCGGACGGCGCGGGGCCTCTCGTCGCGGCGGGCTGGCTGCCCGGGCCGGTGGTGGAGCAGGTCAGCAGGACGGCGGTACGGCTGCTGGACCTGGAGCCGTCCCGGCAGGATCCGGCGGTGTCGGGGCCCGTACCGTTCACCAGCGAGGCGATGGGGGCGTTCGGACCGCCCTTCGATCCGTCGCCCGCCTCGCCGCCCCCGCCCTCGGCATCCCCGTCCCTGCCCTGGGCTCCGCCGGCGCCCGCCCCCGTGACCGACGCCGTGCCGCCCGGGCCCGCTTCCGACGGCCGTCTCTCCTTCTCGGTCACCACCGGCACCGAACGCGACCGCCCCGGCGGTGGCCGGAAGGTCAGCTGCACGGTCGCCCTGGCCGTCGCGGGGGCCCTGGCGGCGGTGACCGTCGGGGCCGGCTTCCTCCTCGATCTCTTCCCCGGGGCCCAGGGCGGCAACGACGCCCGTGACTCGGCCGCGGCGCCGCCGAAGTCCTCGGCGTCCAGCGCCCCTCCGGACGGAGCGGAGAGCCCGGGGGAGGGCACGTCCACGACGGTGCCGAAGACGTTCCTCGGGACCTGGGAGGGGCAGATCACCGCAGCCGGACTGCCGGCCGGCACCATGAAGGTGACCATCCGGCCGGGCCGCACAGGAGAGCGGGTCGGGACGGCCGAACAGACCGACATCCTGGGCAACTTCATCTGTGAGGACCTGCTCACGGCCACCAGCGCCGACGCCCGGACGCTCGTCGTCGACGCCCGGCGCGGCCCGCGCAGCAAGAGCATGTGCAGCGAAGGCACCAAGGGCCTGCGTCTCGAACTCAGCGGCAGCACCCTGCGATACGTCTCCCGCGACGCGAGCGCGGGCAATCCGGTGGGCGACCTCGGCAAGAGCGGCTGACGAAGGCGGCCGCCCCGGCGGGCCGTCACCGCCTGCCGCCCGGGGCGCCGATCCCCGCTCCTCCCGGTGCGCCCCGGTGCCGTCGGCGCGCCCCCCGTCGCGGGGTGCGACGGAGCCGCCCGAAGTGCTGTCGTAGGCTGGACCGGCCCGTGCAAAGCCCAGAAACACCGCCGAAAGGTGACTCCCGGTGACCGAGAAGGCCGACCTTCAGTCCGTCCTGGACCGTGCCGCCGAGGGCGGGCGGATCACTCCGGAGGAGGCGCTGGACCTCTACCGGTCCGCGCCGCTGCACGCGCTGGGCGCCGCGGCCGATGCCGTACGCCGACGGCGTTACGCGGGTACGGAGCACATCGCGACGTACATCATCGAACGGAACATCAACTACACCAACGTGTGTGTCACGGCATGCAAGTTCTGTGCGTTCTATGCGCCGCCGAAGGACACCGCCAAGGGCTGGACGCGCGATCTCGACGACATCCTGCGGCGCTGCGCCGAGACCGTCGAGCTGGGCGGCACACAGATCATGTTCCAGGGCGGGCACCACCCGGACTACGGCGTCGAGTACTACGAGGAGCACTTCGCCGCGATCAAGAAGGCCTTCCCGCAGCTGGTGATCCACTCCCTCGGCGCGTCCGAGGTCGAGCACATGGCCCGGATCTCCGGCGTCTCGGTCGAGGAGGCGATCTCCCGGATCCACGCGGCGGGTCTGGACTCCTTCGCGGGTGCCGGGGCCGAACTGCTCCCGGCGCGGCCGCGCAAGGCGATCGCGCCGCTGAAGGAGTCCGGTGAGCGCTGGCTCGAGATCATGGAGACCGCGCACGGGATGGGCGTCGAGTCGACGTCCACGATGCTGATGGGCACGGGCGAGACCAATGCCGAGCGCATCGAGCACATGCGCATGATCCGGGACGTCCAGGACCGCACGGGCGGCTTCCGCGCCTTCATCCCGTACACGTACCAGCCGGAGAACAACCACCTCAAGGGCCGCACCCAGGCGACGATCTTCGAGTATCTGCGGATGATCGCGATCGCCCGGCTGTTCTTCGACAACGTGGCCCACATCCAGGGCTCCTGGCTGACCACGGGCAAGGAGATCGGTCAGCTGTCGCTGCACTACGGCGCCGACGACCTGGGCTCGATCATGCTGGAGGAGAACGTCGTCTCCTCGGCCGGCGCCAAGCACCGCTCCAACCGCCAGGAGATCATCGACCTGATCCGCAAGGCGGACCGGGTCCCGGCCCAGCGCACGACGACCTACGAGCACATCGTCGTCCACGACGACCCGGAGAACGACCCGGTCGACGAGCGGGTGGCCTCGCACATCTCCTCGACGGCGATCGAGGGCGGCACGGCACACCCCGAGCTGAAGCTGCTCAACGCCAACTGAACCTCCGGACGGGGCTGCCGTGCTGACGATCCACGTCGCCGACCGGGTGTTCGGTGCCGCAGGGAAGGCCGGGCCCGTCGATGCCGTCGTGGTGCACGGCCGCCTGATCGCCGCGGTCGGCGTTCTCGACGAGGTCACCGCGGCCCATCCGTCGGCGAGGGTCCGCCGCTGGCCGGGGCTGCTGGTCCCGGGCCTCGTGAACGCCGACGCCGTCGCGCTGCTGGAGGCCGCCTACCACCCCGACCCACGCGAGGCCGACGAGCTCGGCACCCTGCCGCTGACCGGCGAGGCCCTCGCGGCCCTCGACCTGGACGACGTACGCCGGGGCGCGAGCGCGCGGCGTGGCCTCCAGCGCATGCTCGCCCACGGCACGACCGCCGTCGTCGGCCCGTTCACCCTGCCGGAGGTCCGGAGCGCGGTCGCCCGGTCAGGGCTGCGCGTACGGGAGCGGGCCCGAGGCGGGGAGAGCGGAGCCGCACCGTCGCTCGACCCGTTCGCGGCCCGGCCGCCGGCCGCGGTGCTCGACGGTGATCTGAGCGCGGGTGCCCCGGCGGACTTCGCCGTCTTCGACGTCCCCGTCGACGACCCTCCGGCGCGCGCCCTGCGTGAACACGGTGCCGGTACCTGTGTGGCGACCGTCCTCGACGGCCGGCTGGTGTACCGGAGGCGGTAGGACGCAGCCGGCTTCGCCCCGCGCGCCTCCACCGCGCCCGCACGCCCCGGCTCTTCACGCGCCCCGCGCCCCGCTCTTCACGCGCCACGTACGGCGCGACCTCCCGCGCGTCGCGTGCCCCGCCCCGAGTCCGCCGGGGGCCGAACGGCACAATGGGGAGCGTGACCCGAGCCTCTCTGGACAAGCAGCCGCACGAAGTCGCCTCCATGTTCGACGACGTGGCGGCGAACTACGACCTCACCAACGACGTGCTCTCGCTCGGCCAGGACCGGCGCTGGCGCAGGGAGGTCACCAGAGCGATCGCCGCGGGCCCCGGCCAGAAGGTCCTCGACCTCGCCGCCGGCACCGGTACGTCCTCGCTGCCCTTCACCCGCACCGGGGCGTTCGTGGTGCCGTGCGACTTCTCCCTGGGCATGCTGCGCGAGGGCAAGAAGCGCCATCCGTGGCTGCCGCTGACCGCGGGCGACGCCACCAAGCTGCCGTTCCGGAACGACGTCTTCGACGCCGTGACGATCTCCTTCGGGCTGCGCAACGTCCAGGACACCGACCAGGCGCTGCGCGAGCTGTACCGGGTGACCAAGCCGGGCGGGCGGGTCGTGATCTGCGAGTTCTCACACCCGACGTGGGCCCCCTTCCGCACCGTGTACGAGGAGTACCTGATGCGGGCCCTGCCGCCCGTGGCCCGCGCGGTGTCGTCGAACCCGGACGCGTACGTCTACCTCGCCGAGTCGATCCAGTCCTGGCCCGAGCAGTCCGAACTCGCCGGTCTGCTGCAGAAGGCCGGCTGGGCGAAGGTGGCCTGGCGCAACCTGAGCGGCGGGATCGTCGCCCTGCACCGCGGCACCAAGCCGCAGTAGGGCCGGACCTGCCGAGCACCAGACTCCCGAGGACCGGACGGACCGTGGACTACCAGGCACTGCTGGAGCGCATCGCGGAGGATGTGGCTCCGCTCGTCGGCAGCGGGACGCCCGCCGAGTACATCCCGGCGCTCGCGTCCGTCGCCCCGGACCGCTTCGGGATGGCCGTCGCGGACGTCGACGGCACGGTGTACGGAACCGGCGACTGGCAGCAGCCCTTCTCCGCCCAGTCCATCACCAAGGTCTTCGCCCTCGCCCTCGCGCTCTCCCTCGACGGGGAGGCGCTGTGGGAGCGCGTCGGCCGCGAGCCGTCGGGAAACCCGTTCAACTCGCTGGTGCAGCTGGAGTACGAGAACGGCATCCCGCGCAATCCGTTCATCAACGCGGGAGCGCTCGTCGTCACCGACCGGCTGCAGACCCTGACCGGCGACGCGAGCAGTGAACTGCTGGAATTCCTGCGGGCCGAGAGCGGCAACCCGGATCTCGCCTTCGACCAGGAGGTCGCCGCTTCGGAGGGCGAGCACGGGGACCGCAACGCCGCGCTCGCGCACTTCATGGCCTCGTACGGCAATATCGCCAATCCCGTCCCGATACTGCTCGACCACTACTTCTGGCAGTGCTCGATCGAGACGAGCTGCGCCGATCTCGCCCTGGCGGCCCGCTTCCTGGCCCGGCACGGGCTGCGCGCCGACGGATCGCGGCTGCTGACGCGCAGCGAGGCCAAGCAGATCAACGCGGTGATGATGACCTGCGGTACGTACGACGCGGCGGGCGACTTCGCCTACCGGGTCGGGCTGCCCGGCAAGAGCGGTGTGGGCGGCGGGATCGTCGCCGTCGTACCGGGCCGCTGCACGCTGTGCGTATGGAGCCCCGGACTCGACAAGCGCGGCAACTCGGTGGCGGGGGTGGCGGCCCTGGACCGCTTCACCACCCTGACGGGGCTCTCGGTCTTCTAGGGCCTTTCGTTGGGATCCTGCCGGCTCACGTGCCCTGGTCGCCGCGCTCGCTGGGGGCTCCCGTCCGCAGATCCAGCCGGAAGCAGTAGCCGGTCCGCTGGGAGAGCGGCGTCGTGAACGTCTCGGCCAGCGTCATGCCGAGCCGTCGGATCACGGCGATGGACCGCTCGTTCTCCGCGGCCACCATGGCGACGACGCCCGGCACGCCCGCGGCCCTGACCCGCTCCAGAGTGGTGCGGGCTGCCGCGGTCGCGTAGCCCCGCCCCCAGGCACGGCGGGCCAGCCGCCAGCCGATCTCGATCTCGCCCGTGGGTCCCCATGTGTGCGGCCACGGCTGGGCGCCCGTGAAACCTATGACCTCGCCGCTCTCGTCCAGCAGCGTCCACAGACAGAAACCGTGCTCCGCGTCGTGTCTGCGCTGCCGCGCCGTCAGCTCCTCGTACGCGGAGAGCTCCGCCGGTCTCCCGCCGTGGAACTCCATGACCTCGGGGTCCGCGAAGACCCGGTGCCAGGCCAGGGCGTCCTCGTCGGTGGGCACGCGCAACTGCACAACCGGCGCGGCAGGAAGCGTTTCGCTCATGGGACGGCCCTTCGGTTCGTGGATCGGTACGCCCCCATAGACTGCACAGGTCCAGTGTTTTTAAGCACGCGAAATCGAGTCTTCGGGAGACGACGCCGTGACCGAGCCCCTCTCCGAGCACACCGCAGATGTGATCGTCGTCGGCGCGGGCCCGGCCGGTTCCACGACCGCGTACTACCTCGCCAAGTCGGGACTCGACGTACTCCTCCTGGAGAAGACCGCGTTCCCGCGCGAGAAGGTCTGCGGCGACGGCCTCACCCCGCGCGCCACCAAGCAGCTCGTGGCCATGGGCATCGACATCTCCGAAGAGGCGGGCTGGCTGCGCAACAAGGGCCTGCGCATCATCGGCGGCGGTGTGCGGCTCCAGCTGGACTGGCCGGAGCTCGCCAGCTACCCCGACTACGGACTCGTGCGCAAGCGCGACGACTTCGACGAGCAGCTGGCCCGCCAGGCGCAGAAGGCCGGTGCGCGGCTGTACGAGCGCTGCAACGTCGGCGAGCCGATCGTGGACGACCGCACCGGCCGTATCACCGGTGTGCACGCCAAGCTGGGCGAGGAGAAGACCCCGGTCACCTTCCACGCCCCGCTCGTCGTCGCCGCGGACGGCAACTCCTCGCGGCTGTCCCTGGCGATGGGCCTGCACCGCCGCGAGGACCGCCCGATGGGCGTCGCGGTCCGCACGTACTTCACCAGCCCGCGGCACGACGACGACTACCTGGAGTCCTGGCTGGAGCTGTGGGACCGCCGCGGTCCCGGTGAGGACCGGCTGCTGCCCGGCTACGGCTGGATCTTCGGCATGGGCGACGGTACGTCCAACGTCGGACTGGGCGTGCTCAACACCTCCGCCGCCTTCAAGGACCTGGACTGGCGCGAGGTCCTCAAGGCGTGGTGCGCCTCGATGCCGGAGGACTGGGGCTACGTCCCGGAGAACATGACGGGCCCCATCCGGGGCGCCGCGCTCCCCATGGCCTTCAACCGCCAGCCCCACTACACCCGCGGGCTGCTGCTCGTCGGTGACGCGGGCGGTCTCGTCAACCCGTTCAACGGCGAGGGCATCGCCTATGCGATGGAGTCCGGCCGGATCGCCGCCGACGTCATCGTCCAGGCCCACGCCCGCACCACCCCGGCCCAGTGCGAACTCGCCCTGCGCGGCTATCCGAAGGTCCTCAAGGACACCTACGGCGGCTACTACACGCTGGGCCGCGCCTTCGTGAAGCTCATCGGCAACCCGAAGGTCATGAAGATCGCGACCCAGCGCGGGCTGACCCACCCCGTGCTGATGAAGTTCACGCTGAAGATGCTCGCCAATCTGACCGACCCGACCGGCGGCGACGCGATGGACCGCATCATCAACGGTCTCTCGAAGGTGGCCCCGAAGGCCTGATCCGGGCCCGGCCGCAGCACGGAACCAGGCAGCGGGCGGGGGCAGCGAACGGGACAGCCCTGGACAACGCCGAGGGCCGCCACTCCAAGGAGGAGTGGCGGCCCTCGTGTGTGTCCGTGGTCGCCCGATTCGGTGCGTTCAGCCGATATTCGGCGGATACGGGCGACTTCGCATCAGAGGACGCGGACGGCTCCGGTCGCGGGGTAGCCGGACAGGTCCTGGATGACGACGCCCTTGCTCGGGTTGGCGGCGTCGAGGTACTGGCCGTCGCCGATGTAGACGCCGACGTGGTACGCGGAGCCGGCGCCACCCCAGTAGAGGATGTCGCCGACCTTGATGTTGTCCAGGGAGACCTGGGTACCGAACGTCGACTGGTCCTGGGAGACACGGGGCAGGTCGACGCCGACCTCGCGGTAAGCGGCCTGGACGAGGCTGGAGCAGTCCCAGGAGTGCGGGCCGCTGGAACCCAGGGAGTAGGCGTCGCCCAGGTGGGACTTGAGGAAGGCGATGACGGTGCCGACCGAGCCCGAAGGGGCGTCGCTCTTCGACGCGGAAGCGGAGAGCGTGGTGCGCTCGGAGGTGCGGGAGGCGCGCGCGGACTCGGCGCGGGCGGCCTCCTTCTTCTCGGCCTCCGCCTTGCGGACGGCCTCGGCCTTGGCCTTCTTGGCGGCCTCGGCGGCCTTCGTGGCTGCCGCGTTCTCCTGGGTCTGCAGCTCGGCGTCCAGGGCGGCCAGCTGGGTCGCCTCGGCGGAGCGGGCGACCGCGGCCGCGAGCGCCGGGGTCTCGAGAGTGAGCGCGGGCATCTCGAGGGTCTCGGTCACCGGCTCGGCGTTCGCCGGTCCGGCACTACCGGCCACTGCGATGGTGCTGAGGACGCCACCGGCAACTCCGGCCCGGAGCGCGAGCTTCGAGGCGCTGCGTGGGCGGGGCTTCCGGTGGCTTCGTATGTGAGCGGTGTGGGACATGAAGACAACCGGTATCAAGGACCAACGGTTCCCTTCAAGAAACGTGTGTTGCGCCACAGTTACGTTCGGAATCTCATAATCCGCTTTTCTGGGACCTTTATTGACGCCGTAACGGGCAAAACGGGCATCCATGATCAGGGCTGTGATCAAGGCCTTTTAGTAAAAGGTCCGGATTGCCCGCCGCTTACCACCCCTTCACACCGATGGCCAAGCCCCCCATTCCTGGGGGGAAGTGAGAGTGGCACAGGTCACAGGATGATTACCTCCCGGCATCCGTCCGGGGTGCAGGGGCGCGGCATCCACGAAGGGTGGGCGCGGCGCACCGAAGCCCGCTCGCGGGAGATCACCACGGAGGAGCGCGCCGATCGCTTCGAGGCTTGTAGGGCGTGATCACTTCGAGACCATCCAGTGATCACCTTCAGAGTGCGGGCGGTGATCACCTTCAGGGGTGCGGGTGGTGATCACCTTCAGGGGTGCGGGTGGTGATCATCTCGGGTCGGTGCGGAGGCCGGTCCTCGGTGCGATCCGTGATCGCTCCGGGGTCCGGGGTCGCTTGAGGTCGTCCGCGTACGACAGGGCGCTCGTGAACGGATGCACGCGTCCACTCCCGTCCCCCTCACCCCCCGCCCGGGTGACGGGCCTCTCTTATCACCCGTCCCGGTGCCATGCGAATTTGCTTGTATACGCCATGGCTGATATTGACCACACGCCTCTGACCAGCGGCGACGCTCCAGATGGTGACCTCTTGTAGCCACTCGTGCGCTTCATGTACAAGATCACCGCTCATCCGTGTTCATGATCCTTCGTCAGGTGGTGGAGATCACAAAGACGTTGTCGTACCCCGTGTCGCAGATCACAGACCGGCGGGCATAGGATGCGGAGCAGTCGGGCTTGTGAACTGCCTCACATATGCACGATCTTCCGAGGCGGCGACGCGAAAGCCCGGTGCGGTCCAACGGTCAAGGACGACTGGAAGGAGCGAGGAGCGTGAACGCCTACGCGCCCATCCTTGTGCTCGGCGCACTAGGGGCAGGCTTTGCGATCTTCTCCGTGGTCATGGCCACGCTCATCGGCCCGAAGCGCTACAACCGCGCGAAGCTCGAGGCCTACGAGTGCGGTATCGAGCCGACGCCTACGCCGGCCGGAGGGGGCCGCTTCCCCATCAAGTACTACCTGACGGCGATGCTCTTCATCATCTTCGATATCGAGATCGTCTTCCTCTATCCCTGGGCCGTCACCTTCGACGCGCTGGGGATCTTCGGGCTCGTGGAGATGCTGCTCTTCGTGCTCACCGTCTTCGTCGCCTATGCGTACGTCTGGCGGCGCGGCGGCCTGGAATGGGACTGAAGGGCTGAGGGGCATACCAATGGGACTCGAAGAGAAGCTTCCGAGCGGCTTTCTGCTGACGACGGTCGAACAGGCGGCGGGCTGGGTGCGCAAGGCGTCCGTCTTCCCCGCCACCTTCGGTCTCGCCTGCTGCGCCATCGAGATGATGACGACGGGCGCCGGCCGGTACGACCTGGCCCGCTTCGGCATGGAGGTCTTCCGCGGCTCTCCCCGGCAGGCCGACCTGATGATCGTCGCCGGGCGGGTGAGCCAGAAGATGGCGCCGGTCCTGCGTCAGGTCTACGACCAGATGCCCAATCCCAAGTGGGTGATCTCCATGGGGGTTTGCGCATCCTCGGGCGGAATGTTCAACAATTACGCGATTGTGCAGGGCGTTGATCACATTGTTCCTGTTGACATCTATTTGCCCGGTTGCCCCCCGCGTCCGGAGATGCTGATGGACGCGATCCTCAAGCTCCACCACAAGATCCAGACCTCCAAGCTCGGTGTGAACGCCGCGGAGGCGGCCCGGGAGGCGGAGGAGGCGGCCCTGAAGGCGCTTCCGACGATCGAGATGAAGGGGCTCCTTCGATGACCGATCAGCCGAACCCGGAGAAGGAGCTCTCCGAGCAGAACCTGCCCGGGCAGCGTGGTGAGCACGGGGAGGAGATCCGCGTCCAGCGCGGGATGTTCGGCGCCGCGGGCGGCGGCGACACCTCGGGCTACGGCGGGCTCGTACGGTCCGTGCGGCTGCCCGGCGCGGCGACCCGCCCCTACGGCGGCCCACGCGGCAAGGACGCCTACGGAGAGTTCGACGAGGTCGCCGACGAGCTGGAAGGCGCCCTGGAGGAACAGGACCTCCTGCCCGGGAACGCGATCGAGAAGACGGTCGTGGACCGCGGCGAGCTCACCTTCCACATCGCCCGCGAGCACCTCGTGCAGGTTGCCAGGACCCTGCGCGACGACCCGGCGCTGCGCTTCGAGCTCTGCACCGGGGTGAGCGGGGTGCACTACCCGGGAGACAAGGGCCGCGAGCTGCACGCCGTCTACCACCTGCGCTCGCTCACCCACGGCCGGCTGCTCCGCGTCGAGGTCGCCGCCCCGGACACGGACCCGCACATCCCGTCCCTCGTCGGGGTCTATCCGACCAACGACTGGCACGAGCGCGAGACCTACGACTTCTTCGGTCTGGTCTTCGACGGCCACCCGGCCCTCACCCGGATCATGATGCCGGACGACTGGCAGGGCTTCCCGCAGCGCAAGGACTACCCCCTCGGCGGTATCCCCGTCGAGTACAAGGGCGCCCAGATCCCGGCTCCGGACCAGCGGAGGTCGTACTCGTGACCACCCCATCGTCTGCACGCGAGACCACCGAGGGGACCGTCTACACGGTCACCGGCGGCGACTGGGACGAGGTCGCCCAGACCGCGGCCAAGGCCGACGACGAGCGCATCGTCGTCAACATGGGTCCCCAGCACCCGTCCACCCACGGAGTGCTCCGCCTCATCCTGGAGATCGACGGCGAGACGGTCACCGAGGCCCGCTGCGGCATCGGCTATCTGCACACCGGCATCGAGAAGAACCTCGAGTACCGGACCTGGACGCAGGGCACGACCTTCGTCACGCGCATGGACTATCTGACGCCGTTCTTCAACGAGACGGCGTACTGCCTCGCGGTCGAGAAGCTGCTCGGCATCGAGGACCAGATCCCGGACCGCGCCTCGGTCATCCGGGTGCTCCTCATGGAGCTGAACCGGCTCTCCTCCCACCTGGTGTGCATCGCCACCGGCGGTATGGAGCTCGGCGCCACCACGATCATGATCTACGGGTTCCGTGATCGTGAACTCATTCTCGACATCTACGAGCTCATCACCGGCCTGCGGATGAACCACGCGTACATCCGCCCCGGCGGACTGGCCCAGGACCTGCCCCCTGGCGCCGTGGACCAGATCCGCGAGTTCGTGAAGAAGATGAAGAAGAACCTCCCGGAGTACGACAAGCTCGCCACCGGGAACCCGATCTTCAAGGGCCGGATGCAGGGGATCGGCTATCTCGACCTCACCGGCTGTATGGCGCTCGGCGCGACGGGCCCGATCCTGCGCTCCACCGGGCTGCCGCACGACCTCCGCAAGACCGACCCGTACTGCGGCTACGAGAACTACGAGTTCGACGTGCCGACCGCGGACACCTGCGACTCCTACGGCCGCTTCCTGGTCCGCCTGGAGGAGATGCGCCAGTCGCTGCGGATCGTCGAGCAGTGCCTGGACCGGCTCGCCCCCGGCCCGGTCATGGTCGCGGACAAGAAGATCGCCTGGCCCGCGCAGCTCGCGCTCGGTCCCGACGGACTCGGGAACTCCCTCGACCACATCAAGAAGATCATGGGCACGTCGATGGAAGCCCTGATCCACCACTTCAAGCTGGTGACCGAGGGCTTCCGGGTCCCGGCCGGACAGGCCTACGCGGCCGTCGAATCGCCCAAGGGCGAGCTCGGCGTCCATGTCGTGTCCGACGGAGGCACCCGCCCCTACCGGGTCCACTTCCGCGACCCCTCGTTCACCAATCTGCAGAGCATGGCGGCGATGTGCGAGGGCGGCCAGGTCGCCGACGTGATCGTCGCCGTCGCGTCCATCGACCCCGTGATGGGAGGCGTCGACCGGTGACAGACGTCAGCTTGGGGATGCCGCAGCTCCCCGCATCCGATTACCCGGCAGACGTACGGGCCCGGCTCGAGACCGACGCCAGGGAGATCATCGGCCGGTACCCGGACAGCCGCTCCGCGCTGCTGCCGCTGCTGCACCTGGTGCAGTCGGAGGAGGGCCACGTCACCCGCACCGGGATGCGGTTCTGCGCGGAGATGCTGGATCTGACGACGGCGGAGGTCACGGCCGTCGCCACCTTCTACACCATGTACCGCCGCAGGCCGTCGGGCGACTACCAGGTCGGCGTGTGCACCAACACGCTCTGCGCGGTGATGGGCGGCGACGCCATCTTCGACGAGCTCAAGGAGCACCTCGGCGTCGGCAACGGCGAGACCACAGCGGACGGCAAGGTCACCCTCGAGCACATCGAGTGCAACGCCGCCTGCGACTTCGCCCCGGTCGTGATGGTCAACTGGGAGTTCTTCGACAACCAGACGCCCGAGTCGGCCCGCCGGCTCGTCGACGACCTGCGGGCCGGGCGGACCGTCGAACCCACCCGGGGCGCCCCGCTGTGCACCTTCAAGGAGACCGCCCGCATCCTGGCCGGCTTCCCCGACGAGCGCCCCGGCGCCGTCGAGGCCACCGGCGGCGCGGGCCCGGCCTCCCTGGTCGGCCTGCGACTGGCCAAGGGAGAGGCGGTCCAGCCGCGCGTGGTCCACCCGCGCGGTGCGGCATCCGCGGACGAGCCGCCGGCCGAGCACCTGAGCTCCCATGACGCACCCCAGCAGACATCCGCGTCGGACCCCTCGCACCCCGCGGGCCCGGTTTCCGAGGAATCCAAGGACTCCAAGGAGGGGGAGTGATGACCGTGTCCACCGAATACGGGCCGGAGGCCGGTGACGGAACGAGCCCCGAGAAGCTGCTCGCACCCGTTCTGTCGGCCTTCTGGGACGAGCCCGAGTCCTGGACCCTGGCGACCTACCGGCGCCACGAGGGCTACGAAGCCCTGCGCAAGGCCCTCGCGATGTCCCCGGACGACTTGATCGCGTACATCAAGGACTCCGGACTGCGCGGCCGTGGCGGCGCCGGCTTCCCCACCGGGATGAAGTGGCAGTTCATCCCGCAGGGCGACGGCAAGCCGCACTACCTCGTGGTCAACGCCGACGAGTCGGAGCCGGGCACCTGCAAGGACATCCCGCTCCTCTTCGCCAACCCGCACTCCCTCATCGAGGGGATCGTGATCGCCTGCTACGCGATCCGGTCGAAGCACGCCTTCATCTACCTGCGCGGCGAGGTCGTCCCCGTACTGCGCAGGCTGCACGAGGCCGTGCGCGAGGCCTATGAGGCCGGCTACGCCGGAAGGAACATCCTGGGCAGCGGGCTCGACCTCGACATCACCGTGCACGCGGGCGCCGGCGCGTACATCTGCGGGGAGGAGACCGCATTGCTGGACTCCCTGGAAGGCAGGCGCGGCCAGCCCCGACTGCGTCCCCCCTTCCCCGCCGTCGCCGGTCTGTACGCGTGCCCCACCGTGGTGAACAACGTCGAGTCCATCGCGTCGGTTCCCGCGATCGTCAACAGGGGCAAGGACTGGTTCCGTTCGATGGGCAGCGAGAAGTCCCCGGGCTTCACGCTCTACTCCCTCAGCGGCCATGTCGCATCCCCCGGCCAGTACGAGGCTCCCCTCGGCATCACCCTGCGCCAGCTGCTCGACATGAGCGGCGGCATGCGCCCCGGGCACCGGCTGAAGTTCTGGACGCCGGGCGGCTCGTCGACGCCGATGTTCACCGACGAGCACCTCGACGTCCCGCTGGACTACGAGGGTGTGGGCGCCGCCGGATCGATGCTGGGCACCAAGGCGCTCCAGTGCTTCGACGAGACGACCTGTGTCGTGCGGGCCGTCACCCGCTGGACCGAGTTCTACGCCCACGAGTCCTGCGGCAAGTGCACGCCCTGCCGCGAAGGGACCTACTGGCTCGTCCAGCTGCTCCGCGACATCGAAGCCGGCAAGGGCTCCATGGGCGACATCGACAAGCTGGCCGACATCGCCGACAACATCAACGGCAAGTCGTTCTGCGCCCTCGGCGACGGCGCGGCCTCGCCGATCTTCTCGTCGCTGAAGTACTTCCGCGACGAGTACGAGCAGCACATCCGCGGCAGGGGCTGCCCCTTCGACCCCGCGAAGTCCACGGTCTGGGCCGACAGGGACCGGGAGGTGCCGGCATGACCGCGCTCCGCACACCGGCCCCCGTCCCCGGCCACGCCACCCGACGATCCGACATGTCGCACCCGGAGGTGGACGCATGACCGTCACCACGTCCGCCGCATCCGCAGGCGGAGGCAACGCCGCGGTCCCGCCCGAGGACCTGGTCGGCCTGACCATCGACGGCATCGAGATCAGCGTGCCCAAGGGCACCCTGGTGATCCGCGCCGCCGAGCTGCTCGGCATCGAGATCCCCCGGTTCTGCGACCACCCCCTCCTCGACCCGGTCGGCGCCTGCCGGCAGTGCATCGTCGAGGTCGAGGGCCAGCGCAAGCCGATGGCGTCCTGCACCATCACCTGCACCGACGGCATGGTCGTCAGGACTCAGCTCACCTCGCCCGTCGCCGAGAAGGCACAGCAGGGCGTGATGGAGCTGCTGCTGATCAACCACCCGCTCGACTGCCCGGTCTGCGACAAGGGCGGTGAGTGCCCCCTGCAGAACCAGGCCATGTCCCACGGGCAGGCCGAGTCCCGCTTCGAGGGCAGGAAGCGCACCTACGAGAAGCCGGTCAACATCTCCACCCAGGTGCTGCTCGACCGCGAGCGCTGCGTGCTCTGCGCGCGCTGCACCCGCTTCTCCAACCAGGTCGCCGGCGACCCGATGATCGAGCTGCTCGAGCGCGGTGCGCTCCAGCAGGTCGGCACGGGCGAGGGCGATCCCTTCGAGTCGTACTTCTCCGGGAACACCATCCAGATCTGCCCGGTGGGCGCCCTGACCTCGGCGGCGTACCGGTTCCGCTCACGGCCCTTCGACCTCGTGTCGTCGCCGTCGGTCTGCGAGCACTGCGCGGGCGGCTGCGCCACCCGCACCGACCACCGCCGGGGCAAGGTCATGCGGCGGCTCGCCGCCGACGACCCCGAGGTCAACGAGGAGTGGATCTGCGACAAGGGCCGCTTCGCCTTCCGCTACGCCCAGCAGCGCGACCGGCTCACCACTCCGCTCGTACGCAACAAGGAGACCGGACAGCTGGAGCCGGCCGGCTGGCCCGAGGCACTCGAGGCCGCTGCGGCCGGGCTGGCTTCGGTGCGCGGGCGGGCGGGCGTGCTGACCGGAGGCCGGCTCACCGTCGAGGACGCCTACGCGTACGCCAAGTTCGCCCGGGTCGCCCTGGACACCAACGACGTCGACTTCCGGGCGCGGGTGCACTCCTCCGAGGAGGCGGACTTCCTGGCCTCGTCGGTGGCCGGACGCGGCCGGGACCTGGTCCTGGACCGCAGGGGCGTCACCTACGCCTCCCTGGAGAAGGCATCCGCGGTGCTGCTCGCGGGCTTCGAGTCCGAGGAGGAGGCACCCGGCGTCTTCCTGCGGCTGCGCAAGGCAGCCCGCAGGCACGGCCAGCGGACCTACTCCCTTGCCACCCACGCCACCCGCGGACTGGCGAAGGCCTCGGGCGTGCTGCTGCCCGCCGCACCCGGCACCGAGACCGAGTGGCTGAACGCGCTGGCGTCCGGCACCGGTCTCGACGCCGACGGCGCCGCGGCGGCCGGGGCACTGCGCGCGCCGGGAGCCGTGATCGTCGTCGGCGAGCGGCTGGCCGGTGTGCCCGGTGCGCTCACGGCGGCGGTCAGGGCCGCCACCGCCACCGGCGCCCAACTGGTGTGGATCCCGCGCCGGGCCGGTGAGCGCGGTGCCGTGGAGGCGGGCGCGATCCCCTCGCTGCTGCCCGGCGGCCGGCCCGCCACCGACCCGCGGGCCCGTGAGGAGACCGCGGCGGTCTGGGGTGTACGTGAACTCCCGCACCGCTACGGGCGCGACACCGGCCAGATCGTCGAGGCCGCGGCCACCGGCGCTCTCGGTGCCATGGTCGTCGCCGGCGTGGAGATCGCCGATCTGCCCGACCCGGGACGGGCGCGTGAGGCGCTCGACGCGGTCGGCTTCCTGGTCTCGCTGGAGCTGCGGCCTTCGGAGGTGACCGAGCGGGCCGACGTGGTCTTCCCGGTCGCGGCCGTCGTCGAGAAGGCCGGCACCTTCCTCAACTGGGAAGGCCGGGCACGGCCCTTCGAGGCGGCGCTCAAGCCCGACCAGATGACCCGCCCGCTGCCGCCGGCCGACACCCGGGTGCTGCACATGCTCGCCGACGCCATGGACGTGCACCTCGGCCTGCCGGATCTGCGGTCGGTGCGGCGGGAGATGGACCGGCTCGGGGCCTGGAGCGGTCCGCGGGCCTCCGAGCCCGTCGAGTCGGCACAGCCCCTGCCCCGCCCCGGCGACGGCGAAGCGGTCCTCGCGGGCCACCGGCTGCTGCTCGACCAGGGACTGCTCCAGCAGGGCGACGAGGCACTGGCGGGTACCCGGCACGCCGCGGTCGCCCGGCTGTCCGCGGCCACCGCGGCCGAGGTCGGCGTGAAGGACGGCGATCTGCTGTCCGTCACCGGACCTGCCGGGTCCGTACAACTGCCGCTCCAGGTGACCGAGATGCCCGACCGGGTGGTCTGGCTCCCGCTCAACTCGACCGGTGGCGGTGTGTTCGGCGACACCGGCGCCGTGCCCGGCCGGCTGGTCCGTATCGGCCCCGGCGGCGCGAAGGGTGCCGCCGCAGGCGACGACGTACCGGAGGTGCGCGCGTGAACCCGACCCTCCTCGCGGCCGAGGACCTCTCGATGTTCGGACGGGACCCCTGGTGGCTCGTCGTGATCAAGGCGGTCTTCTGCTTCGCCTTCCTGATGCTGACGGTCCTGTTCTCCATCGTCTGGGAGCGCAAGGTCGTCGCCTGGATGCAATTGCGCATCGGGCCCAACCGGCACGGCCCCTGGGGCCTCCTCCAGTCCCTCGCGGACGGCGTCAAGCTGATGCTCAAGGAGGACCTGATCGTCAAGCGCGCGGACAAGGTCGTCTATGTGCTCGCGCCGATCGTCGCCGCCATCCCGGCCTTCATGGCGATCGCGGTGATCCCCTTCGGCCCCGCGAACAACGAGATCTCGATCTTCGGCCAGCGCACCACGATGCAGCTCACCGATCTGCCGATCGCGATGCTGTACATCCTCGCGGTGGCCTCGGTCGGCATCTATGGGATCGTCCTGGCGGGCTGGTCGTCCGGCTCGACGTATCCGCTGCTCGGCGGACTGCGCTCCTGCGCGCAGATGATCTCCTACGAGATCGCCATGGGCGCCGCGTTCGCCTCGGTCTTCCTCTACTCCGGTTCGATGTCGACCTCGACGATCGTGGAGGCGCAGGCGGACCGCTGGTACATCCTGCTGCTGCCGGTCTCGTTCCTGATCTACATCGTCACCATGGTCGGTGAGACCAACCGGGCCCCGTTCGACATGCCGGAGTCCGAGGGTGACCTCGTCGGGGGCTTCAACACCGAGTACTCGTCGATCAAGTTCGCGATGTTCATGCTCGCCGAGTACGTCAACATGGTCACCGTCTCGGCGGTCTCGGTCACCCTCTTCCTCGGCGGCTGGCGTGCCCCGTACCCGATCAGCACGTTCTGGGAGGGCGCGAACCACGGCTGGTGGCCGATGCTCTGGTTCGTGATCAAGGTGCAGCTGCTGCTGTTCTTCTTCATCTGGCTGCGCGGCACGCTCCCGCGCGTCCGCTACGACCAGCTGATGAAGCTCGGCTGGAAGGTGCTGATCCCCGTATCGGTCGTCTGGCTGATGCTCGTGGCGACCGTACGGGCCCTGCGCAACGACGGCCGGGACTTCTCGCAGATCGTGCTCTACGTCGGGGCCGCGGTCCTCGCCGCACTGCTGCTGTCCTTCGTCGTCGACCTCTTCCGCGGCAAGAAGGAGCAGACGGCGAAGGAGGCGGCGCAGGCCGCGGCGCCCGCCGCGTTCGACCCGATGGCGGGCGGCTTCCCCGTGCCGCCGATGCCCGGGCAGGAGATGCCCCCGGTGCCCCGCAGACGACCGCGCCACGACCGCGAGCTGATTGTCAGTGGTGGGGCGAATACTGACAGTGACGGTCCTCGTGACGGAAAGGAGGCTGACGGTGTCTGAGCAATCCAACGATTCCGGGAGCGCGTTCCAGAATCCGGTCGCCGGCTTCGGCGTGACCTTCAAGGCCATGTTCAAGAAGCGGCTGACCGAGCAGTACCCGGAGCAGCAGAAGACGACGGCGCCGCGCTTCCACGGCCGGCACCAGCTCAACCGGCACCCCGACGGGCTGGAGAAGTGCGTCGGCTGCGAGCTGTGCGCCTGGGCCTGTCCCGCCGACGCCATCTATGTGGAGGGCGCGGACAACACGGACGAGGAGCGCTACTCACCGGGCGAGCGGTACGGGCAGGTCTACCAGATCAACTACGCCCGCTGCATCCTGTGCGGGCTGTGCATCGAGGCCTGCCCGACCCGGGCGCTGACCATGACCAACGAGTTCGAGCTCGCCGACAGCTCCCGCGAGAACCTGATCTACACCAAGGAGCAGCTGCTCGCGGGCCTGGAGCCGGGCATGGTCGACACCCCGCACGCGATCTACCCCGGCACCGACGAGCAGGACTACTACCGCGGACTGGTCGTCGAGGCCGCTCCCGGCACCGAGCGCCAGGTCGCCGTCTCCAAGGGGGAGAAGCCAGAGGAGGTCGACGTATGAGCGCCGCCACTCTCGCCGCGGCCACCTCGACCGGGGAGGCCTTCCAGTTCTGGGTGCTGGGCACCGTCGCCGTGATCGGCGCGCTGGGCACCATCCTGATGAAGAAGGCCGTGCACAGTGCGCTCTGCCTCGCGGGGACCATGATCATCCTGGCGGTGTTCTACCTCGCCAACGGGGCGTACTTCCTGGGCGTGGTGCAGGTCGTCGTCTACACCGGCGCGATCATGATGCTGTTCCTCTTCGTCGTCATGCTCGTCGGTGTCACGGCGGCGGACTCGCTGAAGGAGACCATCAAGGGACAGCGCTGGTGGGCCGCGGCCTGTGGCCTCGGCTTCGGCGTCCTGCTCATCGCCGGGATCGCCAACGCCTCGCTGAGCTCAGGGTCCTTCATCGGCCTCGGGGCGGCGAACGCGAGCGGCAATGTCCAGGGCATCGCCACCCTGCTCTTCACCAAGTACGTCTTCGCCTTCGAGATCACCGGCGCCCTGCTGATCTCGGCGGCGGTCGGCGCGATGGTGCTCACCCACCGCGAGCGCACCGAACGGGCCAGGACCCAGCGGGAGCTGGCCGAGCAGCGCGTCCGCGAGGCAAGCGCCGTCCCGCCCGGCCGCCACCCCTCGGCGACGGGCTACGGCTGGAAGCTTCCCACTCCGCTTCCCGCACCCGGTGTCTACGCCCGCCACAACGCGGTGGACGTCGCCGGTCTGCTGCCGGACGGCACCCCGTCCGAGCTCACCGTCAGCAAGACCCTGCGCGCCCGCGGCCAGGTCCGCGATGTGTCCGGCGAGGCGCTGAACGACCTCAGGGCACTGGAGCAGCGCTCCGACGAGCGCCTCGGCCGCTTCATCGAGGAGCGGCACCGGGACGACCACGACCGCGATGTGCGCGGCCGGCACGGGCAGCGCGATGGCCAGCGCGACGGAGAGGAGGCCAAGCGGTGAATCCGGTCAACTACATCTATCTCGCCTCACTGTTGTTCACCATCGGCGCCGCAGGTGTGCTGATCAGGCGGAACGCGATCGTGGTCTTCATGTGCGTCGAGCTGATGCTCAACGCCTGCAATCTCGCGTTCGTCGCGTTCTCCCGGATGCACGGCAATCTCGACGGTCAGATCATCGCGTTCTTCACGATGGTCGTCGCCGCCGCGGAGGTCGTGGTCGGGCTCGCGATCATCGTGCTGCTGTTCCGTTCCCGCCACTCGGCCTCGGTCGACGACGCCAGCCTGATGAAGCTGTAAGGGGTCGCAGACTCGTGGACAACGCAGAGAACCTGATCGCGCTGCTGATCGCGGCGCCCCTGCTCGGCGCGGTGGTGCTGCTGCTCGGCGGGCGCCGGCTCGACCGCACGGGCCACTGGATCGGCACGGCCCTCGCCGCCGTCTCCTTCGTCATCGGCGTGGTGCTCTTCGCCTACATGCTCGGCAGGCCCGGCGACGACCGCACCCTGACCCAGTACCTGTACACCTGGATCCCGGTCGAGGGTTTCCAGGCGGACGTGGCCTTTCAGCTCGACCAGCTGTCGATGACCTTCGTCCTGCTGATCACCGGGGTCGGCTCGCTCATCCATCTGTACTCGGTCGGGTACATGGAGCACGACGAGCGCCGCCGCCGCTTCTTCGGCTACCTCAACCTGTTCCTCGCGGCGATGCTCCTGCTGGTGCTCGCCGACAACTACCTGCTGCTGTACGTCGGCTGGGAAGGCGTCGGTCTCGCCTCGTACCTGCTGATCGGCTTCTGGCAGCACAAGCCCAGCGCGGCCACGGCGGCCAAGAAGGCCTTCCTGGTCAACAGGGTCGGCGACATGGGCCTGTCCATCGCCATCATGCTGATGTTCACCACCTTCGGGACCTTCGCCTTCGGACCCGTGCTCGACTCCACGGGGAAGGCGTCCGAGGGCACTCTGACCGCCCTCGGACTGCTTCTGCTGCTCGCCGCCTGCGGCAAGTCCGCCCAGGTGCCGCTGCAGTCCTGGCTCGGGGACGCGATGGAGGGTCCGACCCCGGTCTCGGCCCTGATCCACGCGGCCACGATGGTCACCGCCGGGGTCTATCTGATCGTCCGCTCCGGCAACATCTTCAACGCCGCACCGGACGCCCAGCTCGCGGTGGTGACGGTCGGCGCGGTCACGCTCCTCTTCGGTGCGATCGTCGGTTGCGCGAAGGACGACATCAAGAAGGCGCTGGCCGGTTCGACGATGTCGCAGATCGGCTACATGATCCTGGCGGCGGGCCTCGGCCCGATCGGATACGCCTTCGCGATCATGCACCTGGTGACCCACGGCTTCTTCAAGGCCGGGCTCTTCCTCGGCGCCGGTTCGGTCATGCACGGCATGAACGACGAGGTCGACATGAGGAGGTACGGCGGCCTGCGGAAGCACATGCCGATCACCTTCGTCACCTTCGGCCTCGGCTATCTCGCCATCATCGGCTTCCCGGGGCTGTCGGGCTTCTTCTCCAAGGACAAGATCATCGAGGCGGCCTTCGCCAAGGGCGGCACCGAGGGCTGGATCCTCGGCGGCGCGGCCCTGCTGGGCGCGGCGATCACCGCGTACTACATGACGCGCGTGATGCTGATGACCTTCTTCGGCGAGAAGCGCTGGCAGAACGACGAGAAGGGCGAACCCCCGCATCCGCACGAGTCGCCGCGCACCATGACGCTGCCGATGATCGTGCTCGCCTTCGGGTCGGTCTTCGCGGGCGGGCTGTTCTCCTTCCACGAGTCGTTCGTCAAGTGGCTGGAGCCGGTGACCAGTTTCGAGCACGGCCATTCGCCGATCAGCGCCGGCACGGTGACCATCTCCACCGTCGTGGTGATGATCCTCGGCGTCGCGCTCGCCTATGCCCAGTACGGACGCCGCCCGGTGCCGGTGACCGCCCCGCGTGGCTCGCTGCTCACCCGGGCCGCCCGACGGGACCTCCTCCAGGACGACTTCAACCACGTGGTCCTGGTCCGCGGCGGGGAGCACCTCACCCGGTCGCTGGTGTACGTGGACCACACCCTGGTCGACGGGGTCGTCAACGGCACGGCGGCGTCGTTCGGAGGACTCTCGGGCCGTCTGCGCAAGCTGCAGAACGGCTACGCCCGCACCTACGCGGTCTCGATGTTCGGAGGTACGGCGGTGCTGATCGCCGCGACCCTGCTGATGAGGTCGGTGTAACTGTCATGTCCTTCCCGCTCCTTACAGCAGCCGCGGCCCTGCCCGCAGTAGGCGCGATCGCGACCGCCGCCGTACCGGCCGGCCGCAAGGCCGCCGCCAAGTGGCTGGCGCTGCTCGTCTCGCTCGGCACCCTCGTGCTCGCGGGGGTCATCGCCGCCCGCTTCGAGCCCGGTGGCGCCCGGTACCAGCTCACCGAATCCCATGCCTGGATCAAGGACTTCGGGGTGCGGTACGAGCTGGGCGTGGACGGGATCGCGGTGGCGCTGATCGCGCTGACCGCGGTACTGATCCCGTTCATCATCCTGGCCGGCTGGCACGACGCCGACCCTCTGGAGACCCGTTCCTCGCGCTGGCGTCCCACCCAGGGCTTCTTCGCCCTGATCCTCGCGGTCGAGGCGATGGTGATCCTCTCCTTCGAGGCCACCGACGTCTTCCTCTTCTACGTCCTCTTCGAAGCCATGCTGATCCCGATGTACTTCCTCATCGGCGGCTTCGGGGACCGTGCTCACGCGGGCAGCGACGAGAACGCGGCGGCGCAGCGCTCGTACGCCGCGGTGAAGTTCCTGCTCTACAACCTCGTCGGCGGTCTGATCATGCTGGCCGCGGTGATCGGGCTCTATGTCGTCGCGGGGAACTTCTCGCTGACGGAGATCGCCGAGGCCCGCACGGCCGGCGAGCTGGACATGTCCACGAACATCGAACGGCTGCTGTTCCTCGGCTTCTTCTTCGCCTTCGCGGTGAAGGCGCCGCTGTGGCCGCTGCACACCTGGCTGCCCAACGCCATGGGGGAGTCGACCGCCCCGGTCGCCGTGTTGATCACCGCGGTCGTCGACAAGGTCGGCACCTTCGCGATGCTCCGCTTCTGCCTCGGGCTGTTCCCGGAGGCGTCGAAGTGGGCGACCCCGGTGATCCTCGTACTGGCGCTGATCAGCATCGTGTACGGGGCACTGCTCGCGGTGGGCCAGCGCGACATCAAGCGACTGGTCGCCTATGCGTCGATCTCGCACTTCGGCTTCATCGTCATGGGCATCTTCGCGATGACCACCCAGGGCCAGTCGGGCGCCACGCTCTACATGGTCAACCACGGGATCTCGACGGCCGCGCTGATGCTGGTGGCCGGCTTCCTGATCTCGAGGCGCGGCTCGCGTCTCATCGCCGACTACGGCGGAGTGCAGAAGGTCGCCCCCGTGCTCGCCGGCACCTTCCTCATCGGCGGTCTGGCGACCCTGTCACTGCCCGGACTCGCCCCGTTCGTCAGTGAGTTCCTGGTCCTGGTCGGCACCTTCGCCCGCTATCCGGTGGTCGGCATCATCGCGACCCTCGGCATCGTGCTCGCCGCGCTCTACACCCTGGTGCTCTACCAGCGGACGATGACGGGCCCGGTGAAGGAGGAGGTGCGGACCCTGCCGGATCTCCGGCTGCGCGAACTGCTGGTGGTCGCACCGCTGATCGCGTTGCTGATCTTCCTCGGAGTCTTCCCGCAGCCCCTGACGAAGATCGTCAACCCGGCCGTGGAGCACACCATGTCCGACGTACAGCAGAAGGATCCCCGGCCCGAGGTGGAGGCGGCGAAGTGAGCGCAACAGCTGTCCACAGCCTGTGGACAACGGCAGCCCAGCCGCTGGACAAGATCCCGGCCCCGCATATCGAGTACGCCCAGCTCGCCCCCACGCTGATCGTGGTCGGCGCGGCGATCGTGGGCGTGCTGATCGAGGCCTTCGTCCCGCGCAAGGGCCGTTATCCCGCCCAGGTGTTCCTGTCGGTCGTCGCGCTGGCCGCCGCGTTCGCGGCGGTGGTCGGCCTCGCCGCCGGCGGATTCGGCACCACCAAGGCGCATCTCGCGGCGATGGGCGCCATCGCCGTCGACGGGCCCGCGCTGTTCCTCCAGGGCACGATCCTGCTGGCCTCGCTCGTCGCGATCTTCACCTTCGCCGAGCGGCGCCTCGATCCGCGGTCACACGGCAGCCATGTCGACTCCTTCGCCGCACAGGCCGCAGCCGTACCGGGCGGCGACAGCGAGAAGGCGGCGGTCAAGGCGGGATTCACCACCACCGAGGTGTATCCGCTGGCGCTCTTCGCGATCTCCGGGATGCTCGTCTTCCCCGCGGCGAACGACCTGCTGACACTGTTCATCGCGCTCGAAGTCTTCTCGCTTCCGCTCTACCTGCTGTGCGCCCTCGCGCGCCGCAAGCGGCTCCTGTCGCAGGAAGCGGCGATGAAGTACTTCCTGCTCGGGGCGTTCTCGTCGGCGTTCCTGCTCTTCGGCATCGCGCTGGTGTACGGGTACGCGGGCTCGGTGTCGTACGCCAGGATCGCCGACGTCGTCGACGGCTCCGTCCAGACCATCGACCCCGCGCTCGCCGCCACCATGGGCAACGACGCGCTGCTGCTCATCGGTGGAGCGATGATCCTCGTGGGGCTGCTGTTCAAGGTCGGCGCGGTGCCGTTCCACATGTGGACCCCGGACGTCTACCAGGGCGCACCGACCCCGATCACCGGCTTCATGGCGGCGGCCACCAAGGTCGCGGCGTTCGGAGCGCTGCTGCGGCTGCTCTACGTGGTGCTGCCCGGTCTGCGCTGGGACTGGCGGCCGGTCCTGTGGGCGGTCGCCATCATCACCATGCTGGGCGGCGCGATCATCGCGATCACCCAGACCGACATCAAGCGGCTGCTGGCCTACTCGTCGATCGCGCACGCCGGATTCATCCTCGCCGGTGTCATTGCGCTCACACCCGACGGTGTCTCGTCGGTGCTCTTCTACCTCGTCGCCTACTCCTTCGTGACGATCGGCGCCTTCGCGGTCGTCACCCTGGTGCGGGACGCGGGCGGGGAGGCCACCCATCTGTCCAAGTGGGCCGGGCTCGGACGGCGTTCTCCGCTGGTCGCCGCGGTCTTCGCGGTGTTCCTGCTGGCCTTTGCCGGAATCCCGCTCACGTCGGGCTTCTCCGGGAAGTTCGCCGTGTTCAGCGCGGCGGCCGAGGGCGGCGCGGGCGCACTGGTCGTGGTCGGTGTGATCTCGTCCGCGATTGCCGCGTTCTTCTACATCCGGGTCATCGTGCTGATGTTCTTCAGCGAGCCGAAGCCCGAGGGCCCGACGGTGGCCGTGCCGTCGCCGCTCACGATGACCACCATCGCGGTGGGCGTCGCGGTCACCCTGGTGCTGGGTGTGGCGCCCCAGTACTTCCTGGATCTGGCCGGGCAGGCGAGTGTGTTCGTCCGGTAGCCCGCTGAGGCGATCCCAGCCGGAGGCCCGTCACCCTCGGGGGGTGACGGGCCTCCGGCCTCGCTGCCGGGTCTTCCGGCTTCGCTCCCCGCAGGCGGCGCCGTGCCGCCGCCGAAGAGCTACGCTCGATCTTGGGAGGGATCGCGGGTCAAGGGAGGCTCGTCATGATCGACCAGTATCAGAACCAGTACCCCGAGTACACCACGCCCTCACAGGCCGAGGGCGAGGACATGGAATCGACCGAGGAACAGCACCCCGCCACCATGCGGACGACGCCGTCCCAGGCCGAGGGCGAGCGCAGTACGGAGGATGAGGCCTGACGTTGCCGGCGAGGGGCCCGGGCCCCGGCCGGGCCGCGGGCCTCCTTGTCCCCGGGTGCGCGCGAGCCGCAGGACGGCGGCGCCCCGGCCCCCGGCCCGCCAGGGCAACCTGCGCGCGGGAGCCGGCGTCCCTTCAGGACGAAGGATCTTGATCGATGACCGGGGGACCCATGAACGCGCCAGCCGCGCGGGACGAACAGCACAGCCCTGCGAACACCGCCGACACCTGGCCGGCGGTGTTCCTGCTCCCCGCCCTCCTGCTGCTGAGGTATCTCGGCGACCACACGTGGGCCTACTGGACCGCGGCGGCCGTCGGCGCTCTGGGAACGCTCGGCGCCCTGGTCGAGAGCACCGGGGCGCTCGGACACCTGCTGAACGGACGCCGGCCCTGGGTCGCGGTCTGGGTGCTGATCGTGCTGGTGCCGTCGGTGCTGGTCCTGGTGCTCGGACTGAGCGAGAACGCGTGACGCCGCGGGCCGCATAGGCCCGTAAGCCGGCCACGTCGGCGGGCCTGCGCCGGACCGTACCGACGCAGGCCGACAGCTCTACCAGGGAGCCACGGCCGGGAGCACGCGGCCCGTGACCTCGCCGAGGCCGACCTTCACACCGTCGGGGCCGGGTGCCCAGGCGGTCATGGTGACCTCGTCGCCGTCCTCGAGGAAGGTGCGCTTCCCGTACGGCAGCTCCAGCGGGTCCCGCCCGTTCCAGGTGAGCTCGAGCAGCGAGCCGCGCTGGTGGACCTCGGAGCCGCTGACGGTCCCGGAGCCGTACAGATCCCCGGTGCGCAGCGAGGCGCCGTTGACGGTCATATGGGTGAGCTGCTGGGCGGCGGTCCAGTACATCGTCGCGAACGGCGGCTCGCTGACGATCTGTCCGTTGATCGCGACCGAGATGCGCAGGTCGAGGCCTCCGGGCTCCTCGTCGCCCGAGTCGTCCAGATAGGGCAGCACGTCGACGTCGCGCGTCGGCGGGGCGACCCGGGCGGCGTCGAGGGCCTCCAGCGGGGTGACCCAGGCGGAGACGGACGTGGCGAAGGACTTGCCGAGGAACGGGCCGAGCGGCACGTACTCCCAGGCCTGGATGTCGCGCGCGGACCAGTCGTTGAGCAGCTGCAGTCCGAAGACGTGGTCACGGAAGCCGGACAGCGGTACGGGCCGGCCGAGGTCGGTGGGGGTGCCGACGACGAAGCCGACCTCCGCCTCGATGTCCAGCTTGACGGAGGGACCGAAGAGCGGTGCCGGGTCGGCGGGCGTCTTGCGCTGGCCGCAGGGACGGACGACGTCCGTGCCGGAGACGACGACCGTGCCGGAACGGCCGTGGTAACCGATCGGCAGATGCTTCCAGTTGGGGGTCAGCGGCTCGCCGTCCGGGCGGAAGATGTGCCCGACGTTGGTGGCGTGGTGCTCGCTGGCGTAGAAGTCGACGTAGTCGGCGACCTCGTAGGGGAGGTGCAGGGTCACCGCGGAGAGCGGATGGAGCAGCGGCTCGATGTCCTGGCGGTGGGCGGGCACCGTCATCCAGGCGGTCAGCGCGCGCCGTACGTCACGCCAGGCCGTGCGGCCCGCCGCGAGGAGCGGACCGAGGCTCGGCTGCGCGAGCAGCGCGGCGTAGGGGGAGCCGAGGGTGTGCGCCGCGGCCCCGGCGTCGAGCACGTGGTTGCCGATCCGGACACCGAGCCGCCGGCGGTCGGGTTCGGCCGCGGTGGTGAAGACCCCGTACGGAAGGTTGTGCGGGCCGAAGGGGTCGCCCTCGGCCAAGTCGAGCGGGCTCTGCTCGGGCATCGGTGCTTGCCTCGCTTTCCACGTGTGTGGGGGACACGTTACGTGGGTGATGCACTCGGCGTCAGGGCCCGTCGGGAGGCTCGGGCCGTACGGGTGGTCCGGGTCGCGGGAACGGTTCGGCCCGTGCGGGCGGTTCGGGTGGTTCGTGCGGGGGCGCGGCCCGGCTCGCCGGCCGGGAAGTCCGCTTCTCCCAGGTGTGGTGGAACACCACCTCTGTCCCGTGTCGGCAGACCACCTCGTCACAGGTGTGGAAGTCGTCGGCGTCAAAGGCGACTTCCGAGCGGGCTTCGACGTGGATGTCCCAGGCCTGTTCGGGACGGTGGAACCGGATCCGCCACTCGGAGCGGACCTGGGCGAAGAGCGGGTCGCGTTCCCGGATCGTGCAGGTCTCGCGGGCCTCCTCGGTGATCTCCAGACCGTCGGGGTAGGAGCGGGTGCCGTCGTCGCCGTGATCGGTCTCGAGCCGCCATGTGCCGGTGCCGACGTCCCGGACGATCAGCCGTCCCGGGCGTGGCGCGTCCAGGGTGACGGGGACGACGACGGCGAGTGGCTCCGCCTGTTCGGGTTCACCGAAGGCGATCGTGTCCGTCGTCGGGGCGCGGACGGGCAGTTCGAGCGAGGAACCTTCCGGCTCGAGCACGAAGGGCCTCGCGTGGGCCTGGGGCCGGATCCAGGGCCAGTAGGCGGAGGACACGGCGAGGCGGATGCGGTGACCGGGCGGGAAGGCGTGGCCGGTGGCGCTCAGCTCGAAGCTCACGGTGCCGGGCGCCGCGGGGGTTTCGGGCGCGTCGGAGGCGGGGAGCTCGGCGAAGCCCCTGGTGACCAGGGTGGACGAACCGTCGGGGTGTACGTCGCAGAGCCGGGCGACGGCGTGGCCGCGGGGCACCTCGCCGCGGAACCGCAGGGTGACCCGGGGCCTGCCCAGGATTTCCACCCGTTCGGGCACGGCGAATTCGAAGCTCGCGGATCCGGCGTCCTCGTCGCGCTGGTCGGGCGGCAGGTCGGCATCGCGGCCGCGGGGGACGAAGCTGCCGCCGTCGAGCCCGGTGTGCCGGGGGGAGTCGACCACGACGGGCGGGCCCTGGAAGGCGTACGCCAGCGGGGTGATCCGCGGCGAGGGCCAGCTGTCGTCGCCGACCCAGCGGCCGGGCAGCTCCGCGGGGGCCGTTGAGGGCGGATGCGCCTCGCTGATCCAGGACCGCAGCAGCGGTTCGGACAGCACGCCCGTGTCCGCTGCCCCGGTGGTGCTTCCGGGGTCTTCCTTCAGCCACTGGTCCCACCAGCGCAGCGTCTCCTGGAGGAAGCCGATCGCCGGGCCGGGCGGAAGGCCGCGGTCCGGGTACGCGTGCGGCCAGGGGCCGATGATCCCTCGTACCCGGGACGGGTCGAGCCGCTCGACCAGCCGCAGCACCGTGTCGCGGTAGGGGTCGTGCCGGCCGCTCACCGCCAGCACGGCGGCCCGGATCGCTCCGACGGCCTCGTCGCCGAGGTCCGGGCCGCCGGGGCCGCCGAGGTCCCGGATGCCGAAATCCGGGCCACGGGCCTCCGTGCCGTCATGGCCGCCGCCCCCGCGTTCCACCGCCTTCAGCCTGTTCAGCCACATCGTGAGCCAGGCGTCGCCCGCGTAGAGCGGATCCGGCGGCAGGGCGGCGAACGCCGGCGCGCCGGGTGACCAGGCGTGCCGGCTCACGGGCGGCAGCAGGGCGCCAGCGCCGGGCGTGCCGGCGCGGGCCCCCGGCTCGCCGTCGTCCGCCGGTCCGCCGGCGGGGCAGACCGCGACGATCGCTTTCAGGGGTTCGGGCGCGAGTGCGGCGGTCAGCAACGCGATGCGGCCACCCGGCCCGAGCCCGGTCATCCCGATGCTCCCGGTGCACCACGTCTGCTCGGCGAGCCACTCGACGACGGCCGCGGCGTCGGCGATCGCGGCCGCCGTGTACGGGGCGTCCGGCAGGCCCTCGCTGTTCCCGTGACCGCGGGCGTCCACCCGGACGCAGGCGTAACCGTGCCCCGCGTACCAGGGATGGCGCTGGAAGTCCCGTGGCGCGGTCCAGTCGGTCAGCCGGGACGGCAGGTATTCGAGGAGTGCGGGCACGGGGCCGTCGGTCAGCGGTCGCCACACCCGGGCGTACAGCCGGGTGCCGTCGGTCAGCGGAATGCGGATGTCCTCGTGGCGGGTCTCGTGGGGGAAGGACGTGCGGATACGCATGGGGAGCCTCGCTCGGGGACACAGGGGCGCGCTCGCGCCCGGCCAGGCGCCCCTGTGGGTGAGGCGTGGGTGCTTCCCGGCGACGGCCGTCCGCCGCTCCCATCGGGTTCGGTCACGGTTCCGGACAAAAGTATCGCTTCTGGTCGTATGAGCTGATCAAGAACATACCGGGGGAGGCGGGAAGGCGCCGCCGGTGATCGAAAGGGGACCGGATACGCTGACTTGAGTGATGACCACGACACATCGACAATCCGTGTGATCGTCAGCAGACAGGAGTACCCCTCGTGACCGTCGTCGGGCCGTTCGGGCTGAGCGTGCGGGACCAGGCTCTCGAGGCCGATGTCCAGACCGGGTTGGCGGCTGTCGAGGCGGGGCTGCTCGATGCCACCAAGAGCGAGGTGCCCTTCATCACGGAGGCCGCACAGCATCTCGTGCGCGCGGGGGGCAAGCGCTTCCGGCCGCTGCTGGTGATGCTGGCGGCACAGTTCGGTGACCCGTACGCGCCGGGTGTCGTGCCCTCGGCCGTGGTCGTCGAGCTCACACATCTGGCGACGCTGTACCACGACGACGTGATGGACGAGGCCGAGGTGCGCAGAGGCGTGGACAGCGCCAACGCCCGCTGGGGCAACTCGCTGGCCGTCCTCACCGGTGACTTCCTCTTCGCCCGCGCCTCGCACATCCTGGCCGACCTGGGGCCCGACGCCGTGCGGATCCAGGCCGAGGCGTTCGAGCGGCTGGTGACCGGGCAGATCCTGGAGACCGCCGGCGCCCGCGACGGACGCGACCCCGTCGACCACTACCTCGACGTGCTGGGTGGCAAGACCGGCTCGCTGGTCGCCGTCTCGGGCCGTTTCGGCGCGATGATGTCCGGCGCGGACGAGCGTGTCACCGACATCCTCACCCAGTACGGTGAACGGCTCGGCGTCGCCTTCCAGCTCGCCGACGACGTACTCGACATCGCCTCCGACTCGCACGAGTCCGGCAAGACTCCCGGCACCGATCTGCGCGAGGGCATCGCCACGCTGCCCGTGCTCCGGCTGCGGGAGCAGGCCGAGACGCACCGGCGGCCCGAGGATCTGGAGCTCGTGGAGCTGCTGGCCGGGGATCTGACGGACGATGCCCGGCACGCCGAGGCGCTGGCCAGGCTGCGCGTGCATCCCGCCCTCGAGCAGGCGAGGCGTGACACGGTGCGGTTCGCGGAGGAGGCGCGGGCGATGCTGGCGCCACTGCCGCAGTGCTCCGCGAAGGCGGCACTCGAAGAGCTGTGTGACGCGGTGGTGCACCGCGCGGGCTGAGTGGTGCGGCGCGATGGCGGACCACCCGAGGGTGCGCCGCGGCTGCACGGCTGATCAGGGGTCGGTCCTGCGGACCGGCCCCTTCGTCGTGTCCTCGTCCGGAGGCAACCCCTGCGCCGACGGGAGGAGGCGGCGTCCCGCGACCCTTACTGGGTGGCGGAGTTCAGACGCCCCCGGGTCATACCGCAGCAGTACGCGGAGTTGATTCCGGGGGCTGACGCTTCCGGGCGGGGGATTTGGTCAGATGGTGTGGACGGACGACGCGCCATCACGGAGGTAGGGGAAACCATGGCACCGAACGAGAACGCAACGATCACCGAAGAGCCGGGGGAGGTCAGCCCGGCCCGCCGGAAGGCGGCGCGGTACGCCGTTCCGGCCGCGGTGGCGGGCGTTGCCGTGGCGACCATCGGGCTCGTCCCGGCGCTCGCCGCGGTCGGCGAACCCGATCTGCCGAAGATCAGCGCGCAGGAGCTCATCGCGAAGATCGCCGCGTCGGACACCCAGCAGCTCTCCGGCACGGTGAAGATCACCACGGACCTGGGCCTCCCGGACCTGGGCGGCCTGGCCAACGGCCTCCTCCCCGGAGCGGCCACGCCGAGCGGCGGAGCCTCGGCGTCGCCGGGCGCCAAGCTGATGCAGCTGGCCTCCGGCACGCACAAGATGGAGGTCGCGGCCGACGGCCCGGACAAGCAGCGGATGTCGTTCGAGTCCGGCGGCGAGCAGTACAGCGTCACCCACAACGGTACGGAGTTCTGGACGTACGACAGCGCCTCCGACGAGGTCGTGCACGGCAAGGACACCTCCGCCGGTGCGAGCAAGGGCGGGGACGACCACAAGAGGCACCAGGGCCCGAAGGAGCTGACGGCCACGCCCAAGCAGCTGGCCGACGAGGCGCTGAAGGCCGCGGGCACCACGACCAGCGTGAGCGTCGACGGTACGGCCCGTATCGCCGGCCGGGACGCCTACCAGCTCGTCATCAAGCCCAAGCAGGGCGGCTCGACGATCGACTCCATCAAGATCGCGGTGGACGCGCAGAACGGCGTCCCGCTGAAGTTCACCCTGCTGCCGAGCGACGGTGGCAAGGCGGCGGTCGACGCCGGCTTCACCACGGTCGACTTCTCCAAGCCGGCCGCGTCCATCTTCCGCTTCACCCCGCCGAAGGGCGCGAAGGTCACCGAGGCGGACGCCCTCGCCGCCGGTGAGAAGGCCGGTGCCCAGGACCACGGGAAGGCCGCTCCCAAGGCACCCAGGACTCCCGAGGAGTTCGAGGGCATGGAGGGCTTCAACGGGATGAACGTCATCGGTGAGGGCTGGACCGCCATCGCCGAACTGAAGGCGCCCGGTGGTGCGGGCCTCACCGCGCAGAAGGACGGCAAGGACGGCAAGGGTGACCTCCCGCCGGAGGCCGAGAAGCTCCTGAACTCCCTGGGCGACCAGGTCAAGGGCGACTTCGGCACCGGCACGGTCTTCAAGACCCGCCTGGTCAACGCCCTGATGACGGACGACGGCAAGATGTACGTCGGCGCCGTCACCCCGGACGCGCTGGTCAAGGCGGCGAACAACGCGAAGTAGTGCCCGGCCGCACGACGCCGTGCCGATGACGGACGCGGGGTGCCCCCTGAAGGGCACCCCGCTTCTGTTTCCGGTGCACGCCGCGCCACCGGGCGCCGTGCTCAGAAGGTGAGCTTCCAGCTGTTGATGTAGCCGGTGTCGTAGCGGGCGACGTCCTGGACCTTGAGCTGCCAGGTGCCGTTCGCGGGCTCGCTGGACGCGTTCACGGTGTAGGTGGTGATGACGTTGTCCGCGGAGTCGCCGCCGCTGGAGTTCTTGAGGCGGTACGCGGTGCCGTCCGGAGCGACCAGGTCGATGACCAGGTCACCGCGCCAGGTGTGCCTGATGTCCACGCCGACCTGAAGGGCGGACGGGGCGTTGCCGGTACGCCCGGAGACCGCCACGGAGGAGGTGACGGCGCCCGCGTTGTCCGGAATGGAGACGTCGGCGGTGTTCTCGTAGACGTCACCGCCCGGGTCCGTCGTGCCGGTGGACAGGGTCCAGACGGCGTGGGCGATCGCGTCGCTGTTGCGGTCGAGCGCGGTGTCGTTGATGTTCGACGTCGTGTCGCAGGAGGAGTGGTAGCAGCGGTCGAAGGCCTGACCGGCCGTGCCGCCCCACTTCTGGGCCTGTGCGCTGGACTTGGTGCGGCTCGCGCCGGTGAACAGCCCGCCGACCGGGATGCCCACGTTCTTGAACGAGGCATGGTCGGAGCGGCCGTCGCCCTCCGTCTCGATCTCGGTCGGGACGCCGATGCCGGCGAAGTAGTCCTTGAAGGTCTTCTCGATCGCCGGGTCGTCGTCGTAGACGAAGTAGCCGGGGTTCGGGGAGCCGATCATGTCGAAGTTGAGATACCCGGTGATCTTTGAACGCTCGGCGGACGGCAGGTTGTTGACGTAGTACTTGGATCCGACGAGACCCAGCTCCTCCGCGCCCCACCAGGCGAACCGCAGATGCTTGTCCGGCTTGAGCTGGGCGCGGGAGACGGCGAGCGCGGTCTCCAGGACGGCGGCGGAACCGGAGCCGTTGTCGTTGATGCCGGGGCCGGAGCTGACCGAGTCGAGATGGGAGCCGGCCATCAGCACCTGGTTGGCGTCGCCCCCAGGCCAGTCGGCTATCAGGTTGTAGCCGGTGGCTCCGGACGAGGTGAACTGCTGGACGGTGGTGGTGAATCCGGCCGCGTCCAGTTTGGCCTTCACATGGTCGACCGACGCCTTGTAGCCCGTGCGGCCGTGCGCACGGTTTCCGCCGTTGGCGGAGGCGATCGACTGGAGATCGTTGAGATGCGCCTTGACGTTGGCGACGGGGATGTCCGGCGGTGCCAGCGCCGCCGGAGAAGCGGCCGCGTTCGGTGAGGGGGCCGTGATGGCGGCCGCCGCAGCCGGTACGGCTGCCGCGAGCAGTCCGGCGATCGCGAGTGCCGCGCCTGCGGCGGTGCGTCTGTGCACGGAGTGAGTCATATGTGGGGGCTCCGGATTCCGTACGGGGACAGGACGGAACGTGCGAGACACCCCGCGACGGCGGTGTCGCAGGGTGCTGGAGCTGTACTCGGTGCGGTGTTTGGGGTGAATGTTCAGCGAGATGTTGACTGACCGTCAAGGGCGGAAACCGGTCAGTCGGGTTCGGTTAACGAACGTGTGGTAGAGGCCCCGTACGCGAGCTGCCGTAGCCACGGCACGCATCCGTGGAGGTCCTGTCCGCGATCAGGACCTCCACGGGCGATACACCGACTAGGTCCTGTCCGCCCGGACAGGACCTAGTGCACGCAGAATTCGTTGCCTTCCGGGTCCTGCATGACGTGCCACTCCCCGCCGGGCTCCCGCACCTGGCGGACCGCGGTCGCCCCCAGTGCCTCCAGCCGGGCGACTTCCTCGTCCCGGCGTCCCGGTTCGGTGTGCAGGTCGAGGTGGAGGCGGTTCTTGACGGTCTTGGCCTCGGGCACCCGCTGGAAGAGCAGCCGCCGGCCGAGACCGGTGCCGCTCTCCTGCTCGTACGGATCGTCCGGATGCCGGACGGCGGCCAGATCTCGCCAGGCGTGATGGCCGTGCCACCGCACGGTCAGCTCGGGCGGTACGGCTCCCATACCGAGCAGCCGCTCGATGAGAGCGCTGTTGTCCTCCGGCAGATAGCCGAGGGCCTCGGCCCAGAAGTCGGCCTGGGCGAGCGGGTCGATGGCGTCGATGACGAGCTTCCAGTGCAGCGGCATGAAGCCAGTATTGGTCGGCCGGGCCCTGTCCGGGCGCGGCGGGCGACCGGATCCGCCGCACCCGCGGGGCGACGAGGTGTCCGGCGATCCCGCCGGCGGCCGACCGGGGTCAGCCGCTCGTGGTCTCGCCCCGGGCCGGTGCCGGCACGACGTCCGCGACCGGGGCCGGCTCCGCCGCGGCGGACTGTGCGAGGAGCTCCGCCTGGGCGAGGCGCTTCGCCCCGGCGAGCCGCGCCCTGTTGCGGCGCGCCGTGCGCAGGGCGTCCCAGGTGAGGATGGTCAGCGCCAGCCAGACCAGCGAGAAACCGGCCCAGCGCTCGGCGGGCATCTCCTCGTGGAAGTAGACGACGCCCAGCAGGAACTGGAACACCGGCGCCAGATACTGCAGCAGTCCCAGAGTCGACAGCGGGACCCGGATCGCCGCCGCCCCGAAGCAGATCAGCGGCACGGCGGTGACCACGCCCGTGGCGGCCAGCAGCGCGGCATGGCCCGCACCTCGCGTACCGAAGACGGCCGAGCCCTGGGAGCCGAGCCACAGGAGATAGCCGAGCGCGGGCAGGAACTGCACCGCGGTCTCCGCGGCCAGCGACTCCAGGCCCCCGATGTTGATCTTCTTCTTGAGCAGTCCGTAGCAGGCGAACGAGAGCGCGAGGACCAGCGAGATCCACGGCGGGCGGCCGTATCCGACGGCCAGTACGAGCACGGCCGCGAAGCCGGTGCCCACGGCGGCCCACTGCGCCGGCCGCAGCCGCTCCTTGAGCAGCAGCACGCCCATCGCGATGGTGACCAGCGGATTGATGAAGTAGCCGAGCGAGGCCTCGACGACATGGCCGGCGTTGACGGACCAGATGTAGACGCCCCAGTTGACGGTGATCACGGTGGCGGCGACGGTGATGAGCCCGAGTTTGCGGGGGTCGGCGAGCAGCCCGCGTATCCAGCGTCCGCGCCGGAGCACCAGCAGGGCGACGGCGACCAGCGCGAGTGACCACACCATGCGGTGGGCCAGGATCTCGACGGCACTGGCCGGCTTGAGAAGCGGCCAGAAGAGCGGGACCAGACCCCACATCCCGTAGGCGCCGATCCCGTACAGCAGACCCGCCCGCTGCTCGTCGTCCTTCACCGAACCTCCCGCCGCACCCGAGCGCACCGCCTGCGCGCGTCGTGTCCGAAGGTAGCGCCGAACGGGCCCGCGTGTCATGCCCGTATCGCTATACGGTCATGACATTGCCCGCGGCGGCGGCCTCCGCGATCACCGTCACGGCGACGGCGTTCGAGGCGGGAACGCGCTCAGGGGCGCCGGTCCCGGACCGGCGCCCCTGAGCGGTGTGATGGTGAGCTGCGGCTATGTCGTCAGCCGACGACCGTCCAGGTGTCGTTGCCGGCCAGCAGCGCCGTCAGATCGCCCTTGCCGTTCTGCTCGATCGCGCTGTCGAGCTGGTCGGACATCTGGACGTCGTACACCGGTCGCTCGACGCTGCGGAACACCCCGATCGGGGTGTGGTGCAGCGTGTCGGGGTCGGCCAGCCGGGAGAGGGCGAAGGCCGCGGTCGGGCTGGCGCTGTGGGCGTCGTGGACGAGGACCTGGGCCTCGTTGTCCGGGGTGACCGTGACGACCTTCAGATCGCCGGTCGCCGGGTCCCGCACGACCCCCTTCTCGCGCTCGCTGCCGAAGCGGATCGGCGCGCCGTGCTCGAGCCGGATCACCGCCTCCTCGGCCTGCTGCTTGTCCTTGAGGGCGTCGAAGGCGCCGTCGTTGAAGATGTTGCAGTTCTGGTAGATCTCCACCAGGGCCGTGCCCGGGTGGTCGGCGGCGGCACGCAGCACTTCGGTGAGGTGCTTGCGGTCGGAGTCGACCGTGCGGGCCACGAAGGAGGCCTCGGCTCCGATCGCCAGGGACACCGGGTTGAAGGGCGCGTCGAGCGATCCCATCGGTGTCGACTTGGTGATCTTGCCGACCTCGGAGGTGGGGCTGTACTGGCCCTTGGTCAGACCGTAGATCCGGTTGTTGAAGAGCAGGATCTTGAGATTGACGTTCCTGCGCAGGGCGTGGATCAGGTGGTTGCCGCCGATGGACAGCGCATCGCCGTCACCGGTGACGACCCAGACGCTGAGATCGCGGCGCGAGGAGGCGAGCCCGGTCGCGATGGCGGGCGCGCGGCCGTGGATGGAGTGCATCCCGTAGGTGTTCATGTAGTACGGGAAGCGGGACGAGCAGCCGATGCCGGAGACGAAGACGATGTTCTCTTTCGCGAGGCCGAGCTCGGGCATGAAGCCCTGCACGGCCGCGAGGATCGCGTAGTCACCACAGCCGGGGCACCAGCGGACTTCCTGGTCCGATTTGAAGTCCTTCATGGACTGCTTGGCCTCGGCCTTCGGAACCAGCGACAGCAGAGTGGACGCTGTCTCAGTCATTGATGGCCTCCTTGAGAGCCGCCGCCAGCTGCTCGGCCTTGAACGGCATGCCGTTGACCTGGTTGTAGGAGTGTGCGTCGACCAGAAACCTCGCCCGGATCAGCCCGGCGAGCTGGCCGAGGTTCATCTCCGGCACCACTACCTTGTCGTAACGCTCCAGAACGTCCCCCAGATTCCTCGGGAACGGGTTGAGGTGGCGCAGATGGGCCTGCGCGATGGGCAGGCCGGCGCCGCGCAGCCTGCGTACGGCCGCCGTGATCGGCCCGTAGGTCGACCCCCACCCCAGCACCAGCGTGCGGGCTCCGTCCGGGTCGTCGACCTCGAGGTCGGGCACCTCGATGCCGTCGATCTTGGCCTGCCGGATCCGGACCATGAAGTCGTGGTTGGCCGGGTCGTACGAGATGTTGCCCGTGCCGTCCTGCTTCTCGATGCCGCCGATCCGGTGCTCCAGGCCCGGAGTGCCGGGGACGGCCCAGGGGCGCGCCAGCGTCCGCGGGTCGCGCTTGTACGGCCAGAAGACCTCGGTGCCGTCCTCGGTGGTGTGATTGGGGCCGCGCGCGAACTGCACCCGGAGGTCGGGGAGTTCGTCCAGATCCGGGATCCGCCAGGGCTCGCTGCCGTTGGCCAGATAGCCGTCGGACAGCAGGAACACCGGGGTGCGGTACGTCAGCGCGATCCGGGCCGCCTCCAGCGCCGCGTCGAAGCAGTCCGCGGGCGTCTTCGGGGCCACGATCGGGACCGGCGCCTCGCCGTTGCGCCCGTACATCGCCTGCAGCAGATCGGCCTGCTCGGTCTTGGTGGGCAGACCGGTCGAAGGGCCGCCCCGCTGGATGTCCACGACCAGCAGCGGAAGCTCCAGCGACACCGCCAGGCCGATGGTCTCGGACTTCAGGGCCACACCGGGGCCCGAGGTCGTCGTCACGGCCAGCGAGCCGCCGAAGGCCGCCCCGAGCGCCGCGCCGATGCCCGCGATCTCGTCCTCGGCCTGGAAGGTCCGCACACCGAAGTTCTTGTGCTTGGACAGCTCGTGCAGGATGTCCGAGGCCGGGGTGATGGGGTACGAGCCCAGGTACAGCGGAAGGTCCGCCTGCTGAGACGCGGCGATCAGTCCGTAGGACAGCGCCAGGTTGCCGGAGATATTGCGGTAGGTCCCCGTCGGGAAGGCCTGGGTGGCCGGGGCGACCTCGTAGGAGACGGCGAAGTCCTCCGTGGTCTCGCCGAAGTTCCAGCCGGCCCGAAAGGCCGCGACGTTCGCCTCGGCGATCTCCGGCTTCTTGGCGAACTTGGTGCGCAGGAACGTCTCGGTGCCCTCGGTGGGGCGGTGGTACATCCAGCTCAGCAGCCCCAACGCGAACATGTTCTTTGAGCGCTCGGCCTCCTTGCGGGAGAGCCCGAACTCCTTGAGCGCTTCGACGGTGAGGGTCGTCAGCGGGACCGGGTGCACGTTGTACCCGTCGAGGGAGCCGTCCTCGAGCGGGCTGGTGGCGTAGCCGACCTTGGCCATGGCGCGCTTGGCGAACTCGTCCGTGTTGACGATGATTTCGCCGCCGCGCGGCACATCGCCGATGTTCGCCCTGAGCGCCGCCGGGTTCATCGCGACCAAGACGTTCGGAGCGTCACCCGGGGTGAGGATGTCGTGGTCGGCGAAGTGGAGCTGAAACGAGGAGACGCCCGGCAGGGTGCCGGCGGGCGCGCGGATCTCGGCCGGGAAGTTCGGGAGCGTGGACAGGTCGTTGCCGAACGACGCCGTCTCCGACGTGAAGCGGTCACCTGTCAGCTGCATACCGTCACCGGAGTCGCCGGCGAACCGGATGATCACACGGTCCAGGCGGCGGACTTCCTTGTCGCCGGGGGGTCTGCGCTGCCCCCCGACGAGGGTGTCCCCGGCCTCGTCTGCCTCGTCTGCGTGCTCGGCTGGGCTACTGACCTGGCTGGTCACTGAACTGGACCTCCTTCGAGGCGGCTGGGCTGCGGCCGGCTCGCCGGTCGCTCCAATGCCCACCCTACGTCGGTAAGGGTGGCCTTCCCTGGGCCGCTCATATACTGGACGACGTTTTGAGATGACCTGATGTCCTGGTTTGCCATGTTCCGCTCGCCTCCCCCGAGTCCCTTCCTCAAGACGCTGCCGCCGGAGCCCGTGGTTGTCGCGCCCGGATGAGTCCGGCGCATCCGACCTATCTGACAGGGTGTCAGGTACTCAGGAGTTGAGATAGGTCAGTACCGCGAGTACACGCCGGTGATCCCCGTCGCTGGGGGACAGCCCGAGCTTCATGAAGATGTTGCTCACATGCTTCTCCACGGCTCCGTCGCTCACCACCAGCTGCCTGGCGATCGCCGAGTTCGTCCGGCCCTCCGCCATCAGACCGAGGACCTCCCGCTCGCGCGGCGTCAGCCCGGCCAGGACGTCCTGCTTGCGGCTGCGGCCCAGCAGCTGGGCCACCACTTCCGGGTCCAGTGCGGTGCCTCCCCTGGCCACCCGCACGACCGCGTCCACGAACTCCCGCACCTCGGCGACCCGGTCCTTGAGCAGATAGCCGACACCGCGGGTGTTCCCGGCGAGCAGCTCGGTGGCGTACCGCTCCTCGACGTACTGCGACAGCACCAGGACACCGATCCCGGGGTGGTCGCCGCGCAGCCGCACCGCCGCGCGCACCCCCTCGTCCGTGTGCGTGGGCGGCATCCTGACATCGGCGACGACGACGTCGGGCAATGCGTCCTGCCCCGCGAGGTCGTCGATCGTCTTGAGCAGCGCGTCCGCGTCCCCCACTCCGGCGACCACCTCGTGGCCCCGGTCGGTCAGCAGCCGGGTCAGACCTTCCCTCAGCAGCACGGAATCCTCGGCGATGACCACCCGAACCCTGTCCTCCACGACCTGCATCCCCCATGTGTCGATGAGTCCCGACGTCGTACTGCCCCAGCATTCCAGGATCCGCTCCCCGGTGCCCTCACCCACCACAAACCCAGCCCGGCGCGCCGTAGCGCGCCGGCGGGACGAGCCAGCGGCCCCCGGCCGGAGCCGGGGGCCGCTGCCGGCTCCACCGCCGCGGTCCCGGCTGCGGGTCCCGGCCGTGAGCACGTGTGACACCGGGTGCGGGCCGGGTCACGTACGCCAGGGCAGCTCCGCCGTGACGACCGTGGGGCCGCCGGCCGGTGAATCCACCACCAGTACCCCGTCCACCGCGCCGAGACGTTCCGCCAGCCCCGCCAGTCCACTGCCCGCCGCAGCATCCGCGCCGCCCTGCCCGTCGTCCCTGACCTGGAGCATCAGCCGGTCCTGCGCCCGCCACACATCGACGGATGCCCGCGTCGCCCGCGCATGCTTGCTGACGTTCTGCAGGAGCTCGCAGACGGTGAAGTAGGCGATGCCCTCGATCGCGGGCGCGGGCCTCGCCGGCAGGTCCACCTCCACCCGTACCGGAACGGTGCAGCGGGAGGCGACGGAGGACAGGGCGGCGTCCAGGCCGCGGTCGGTGAGCACGGCCGGGTGGATGCCGCGAGCGAGATCGCGCAGCTCCTGAAGCGCGGTCTTCACCTCACCGTGAGCCTCCTCCACCATGCGCGCCGCCATGACCGGGTCCTGCCGCAGCTTCTCCTTCGCCAGACCGAGATCCATCGCGAGGGCGACCAGCCGGGCCTGGGCGCCGTCGTGCAGATCGCGTTCGATGCGGCGCAGGTCTGCGGCTGCCGTGTCCACGACCACCCCCCGGTCCGACTCCAGTTCCACCACGCGGTCCTCCAGCCGGGACGGGCCCAGCAGGCCCATGACCAGCAGTCGGTCCACAGCGGTGAGCCCTCGCACGATCCACGGCGTCGCCATCGTCAGGAGCAGGCCTATCGCGCTGGTGGTGGCCAGCTCGAAGGGGGTGTCGATCACGTAGGCGTGCGAACGGTCGGCGTACAGCTGGAGGCCGTCCCTGCCCACGAAGGCCGGGAAGACCCAGTGCCAGAGCGGATACGTGGCGAGGGCCCAGCCGGTGACCCAGAGCGGCAGGGCGACGGAGAACGTGAACACCGACCACGGCAGATACACCACCGCGTAGAGCAGATGCCGCCAGGACACCCCGCTCTTCAGCGTCGCCCCCACCCAGGCCGCCGGCCCGCTGCCACGGGGCCGGACCGGGGCCGGGGCGGCGACGTCGAGGCCCAGCAGGGCGCGTGCCCGCAGCCGCTCCAGCGCGCCGAATCCACGGCACATGGCCAGGGTGCCCGCCAGGAGCGGGATGCCGAGGAAGGTCACCACCAGTCCGGCGCCGGTCGCTGTCAGGGAGACGGCGAGAGTGAAGTAGGTGATGGCGAGCGGCAGGCCCAGCAGGACGTGGCCGAACTCGCGCCAGGCACGGGCCTCGAACGGCGCGCGCAGCGGTTGGGGAAGGCGGTGGGCGCGGGGCGCCCGGAGGTCCGGGTCCGTTCCGTAGGCCATGGCCATCGTCGTCGTCCGTTTCTGCTCGTCCACTGCTCGTCCACTGCTCGTCTGACACGTCGCGGGGCCGCGCTGTCGGTCTCCATGCTGCTGAGCGCGCCGGAACGGCACCATGTGGCCGGTCTCCGTCCCGGCCGGGGGTTTTCCCTACCGCGCCGCAGTGCCCGTGCCCGCCGGCGTGGTCGCCCGGTCGCGCCAGGGCAGCTCGGCCGTGATCACCGTCGGGCCGCCTTGAGGCGAATCCACGGCGAACAGGCCGTCCACGGAGCCCAGCCGCTCCGCCAGCCCGGCCATGCCCGTGCCACCGCCGACCGACGCACCGCCGCGTCCGTCGTCCCGTACCTGGATCAGCAGCCGGTCGTCCCTGCGCCAGACGTCCACGGACGCCCGCGCCGCCCCCGCGTGCTTGCTGACGTTCTGCAGGAGCTCGGAGACGGTGAAGTAGGCGATGCCCTCGATCGCCTCCGCCGGGCGGGCCGCGAGATCGACCGTGACCTGCACCGGAACGGTGCAGCGGGAGGCGACCGAGGACAGGGCGGCGTCCAGGCCGCGGTCGGTGAGCACGGCAGGGTGGATGCCCCGTGCGAGATCGCGCAGCTCCTTCAGGGCCAGCTTCACCTCGCCGTGCGCCTCGTCGACCATGGCCGCCGCCGTGTCGGGGTCCTCCAGCAGTTTCTCCTTGGCGAGGCCGAGCCCCATCGCGAGGGCGACCAGCCGGGCCTGGGCGCCGTCGTGGAGATCGCGTTCGATGCGCCGCAGGTCGGCGGCTGCCGTGTCCACGACCATCCCCCGGTCCGACTCCAGCTCGGCGATCCGCCGCTCCAGCTCGTCGGACGGCGAGAGCAGCCCGCGGACCAGTACCCGGTCGACGTTGCTCAGGGCCCTGACGACGAACGGCAGCACCGGCCACAGCACGAACAGCCCCGTCAGCGTGACGACGAAGCCGACGATGCCCCAGGGCAGGCGGATGAACGCGTACAGCACGGAGCGCCAGGCCACCGGGTCCTTCAGAGCCGGCCACAGCCGGGCGAAGAGGCCCTCGTCCCGGCGCCGTGGCAGGGCACTCGGCTCCTCCACCCGGACACCGAGCAGCGCCCGCGCCCGCGCACGCTCCCAGCGGCCGAGCAGCCGTGCTCCCGCGAGACCCGCCGCGAGGAGCGGCAGACCGACGACCGTGACGGACAGCCCCGCGCCGACGGCGACCATCGTCACCGCGTACACGAATCCGAGGAGGGCGACGGGCAGGCCGGAGAGGAGGTAGGCGATTTCCCGCCAGGTGTGCCCTGTGTAGGCGAAGCGGGCGGGCGGCGGTCCGTCGTTCTCTGCGCCGCCAGGAGTGCTGGTCACGGTCATGCGGCCCAGCCTGCCGGGTCGTATCCGCGCACGCCATGGGGTACATGGGTGCCGGGAAGTGGGGATATCCCCACCTCTGGGCGGCAGATCCCCGACCAAAGCGTGATACGGCTGCTTACCCTGCCCTTACCAGGGCCTAGACTCCCGTGCGAAGGACCGTCGATCGCATCGGATCGCCGAACGAATCATCGAGCAAGGGGCAGGGAGCGAGGGACGGACGTGCCGGAACCCACCGAACCGACCGTACTCGCGGCCGAATACTTCCAGAGCTACTCGGTCGTCGGGCTGCTCGCCGTCATCGGAGTCCTCTTCGTCGCGGTGGCCTTCGGCGCGGGCCGGCTGCTGCGCCCCGTCGTACCCACTCCCGAGAAGCTGCTCACGTACGAATGCGGCGTCGACCCCGTGGGAGAGGGCTGGGCCCACACCCAGGTCCGCTACTACGTGTACGCGTTCCTGTACGTGATCTTCGCCGTCGACTCGATCTTCCTGTTCCCGTGGGCCACGGTCTTCGCCGCGCCCGGTTACGGCGCGACGACGCTCGTGGAGATGTTCGTCTTCCTCGGCTTCCTGGCCGTGGGACTGCTCTACGCATGGAAGAAGGGCGTCCTCGCATGGACGTGACCCCGCAGACCCCGGGTGGTGGCGGCGCCGCACAGCCCGCCGCCGAGCCCGTGCTGCTCCCGGAACCCACGGTGCTCCCCACCGCGGGCAAGGGGAAGCTGGGCGCCCTCGCCCGGCTGGCCCCCGAGCCGATGAAGGTGGTCCTGAACTGGGGCCGCCGCTACAGCCTCTGGGTCTTCAACTTCGGGCTGGCCTGCTGCGCGATCGAGTTCATCGCCGCGTCGATGGCCCGGCACGACTTCATCCGCCTCGGCGTGATCCCCTTCGCGCCCGGGCCGCGCCAGGCCGACCTGATGATCGTGTCCGGCACGGTGACCGACAAGATGGCGCCCGCGGTGAAGCGGCTCTACGAGCAGATGCCCGAGCCCAAGTACGTCATCTCCTTCGGCGCCTGCTCGAACTGCGGCGGCCCCTACTGGGACTCGTACTCGGTCACCAAGGGCGTCGACCAGATCATCCCCGTCGACGTGTACGTGCCCGGCTGCCCGCCGCGGCCCGAGGCGTTGCTCCAGGGCATCCTCAAGCTCCAGGAGAAGATCGCCCGCGAGTCGCTGGGGGAGCGGTACGGCACGGCTCCCGGCCGGTCGTCCACCGGCCAGCTCCGCAGCGGCCTCGTCACCCCGCCGCCCGTACCGGGAGCCGCCGAGTGAGCGCCTTCGACACCGACGTCGCCGAGCGCTTCGGGCCAGAGGCGACGGCCGAGGCGGCGTACGACCTGCTGACCGTGGACGTGCCCGCCGCCGGCTGGCTCGACGCGCTGCGCACCGCCCGTGACGAACTCGGCTGCACCTACTTCGACTGGCTGAGCGCCGTCGACGAGCCCGGCACCGGCTTCCGCGTCTGCGCGCACGTCGCCGCCCTGGAGGCCGGACCGGAAGGGCACACGATCCGCCGGCTGCTGCTGCGGACGACCGTGCCGCACGACGCTCCCGCCCTCCCGACGGCCGTCGGTGTCTACGCGGGGGCCGCCTGGCACGAGCGCGAGACGTACGAGATGTTCGGCGTCTCGTTCACCGACCACCCGCACCTCGTCCCGCTGCTCCTCCCGGACGAGTTCGAAGGGCATCCGCTGCGCAAGGACTTCGTGCTCGCGGCGCGGGTCGCCAAGGCATGGCCGGGTGCCAAGGAGCCGGGGGAGTCCGAGCACGGCGGTCCGAAGCGGCGGCAGATGCTCCCGCCCGGCGTCCCGGACCCGAACGAGTGGGGACCCCTCAAGGGGCAGCTTCCGCCTGCTCCGGCCCGGCCCGCGCGTACTCCGCGAGCGGCGGCGGGCGAGCGTCCCGCACGCCGCACGCGCAGCGTGACGGAGGGCTCGGCCAGTCAGGGCGCCGCAACCGCGGAGGCCCCTGCGACCGCGGAGGCCCCTGCGGCGCCGGCCAGGCGCGCCCGCACGGCGGCCCAGGGCTCGGCGAGCCAGCAGCCGGCGCCCTCGGAGCAGGGGGAGACCACCGCCGCGGTCCCGGAGACGCCGGCGACCACCGGTACACCGGCTGCCTCCACCGACCGGGCCTCCAGCGGACCGGCCGCCGGAACCACGCCCCGGCGCGCTCGCAGTGCCGGCGAGGGCTCGGCCAGCCGGCGGGGCGAGACCACCGCCGCGGGTACGGATGCCACCGCACCCGGTACGGATGCCAGCGCGCCGCCCGCCCGCCCGAGTCCGCGCAGCGCGGATGCCCCGTGGCACCACGCTCGCCCGGCGTTCGACGACGAGACGCCGGCGCCGGGATCGGGGGCGGCACCCGCGACCGCGGCCGAGCCGAAGCCCGTGAGCGAACCCGCCTCGGACGAGCCGTCGACCGAGGGCGCGAAGCCCGTGAGCGAACCCGCCTCGGACGAGCCGTCGACCGAGGGCGCGAAGCGCGAAACGGAAGCCGCGAAGCCCGAGCCCGGGGCCCAGGCCGCAACTGAGCCCGAGCGTGAGCCCGCACCCGAGCCCGGGGCGAAGCCCGCCCCTGCGGCACCGACGGCCGCCGAGCCTGGCACCGAACCCGCGACCGAACCCACCACCGATGCCGCGGCTCAGCCCGACCGTGGCTCTCGTCCCCCGTCGGGGGCCGCCGCCCCGCCGGCCCCCGGAGCGCCGAACGGGTCCGACGAAGGATCCGACGCCGCGCCGGCCGATTCCGAAGGAGACGACCCCGCATGAACGACGCGCTCGACGTCGCCCTGCGGCTGATCGTCGTCTTCATCGTGTTCCTGGTCATGCCGCTGGTCATCGGGCAGACCGAGCACAAGGTGATGGCGCATATGCAGGGCCGCCTCGGCCCCATGTACGCCGGTGGCTTCCACGGCTGGGCCCAGCTCGTCGCGGACGGTGTGAAGTTCGCGCAGAAGGAGGACGTGGTCCCGGCCAACGCCGACCGCCGCATCTTCCAGCTCGCACCCGCCGTGGCACTGCTCCCGTACCTCCTCGTCCTGATCGTCATCCCGATCGGACCGAGTGAGGGTGCCGTCGGTGTGCTCGTCGACGCGGGCGTGTTCTTCGCGCTCGCCGTGATGGGCGTCGGCGTGCTCGGCTCGCTCATGGCGGGCTGGGCGTCGGCCAACAAGTTCTCCCTGCTCGGCGCGTTGCGCACGGCCGCCCAGCTGCTCGCCTACGAGCTTCCGATGCTGCTCACCGCCGCGTCGGTCGCGATGGCCGCGGGCACCCTCTCGCTCCCGGGCATCCTGAACGCCTTCGAGTGGTGGTGGCTGCCGTGGCAGATCGTCGGCGCCATCGTCTTCTTCGTGGCCGGGCTCGCCGAGCTGCAGCGTCCGCCCTTCGACATGCCGGTCGCCGACTCCGAGATCATCTTCGGTGCGTACACCGAGTACACCGGCCTGCGGTTCGCGCTCTTCCTGCTGGCCGAGTACGCCGGCATCGTCGTCCTCTGCGGTCTCACCACGGTCCTCTTCCTCGGCGGCTGGCACGGGCCGTTCGGTGCCGACGGCCTCGGCTGGGTCTGGACCCTGCTCAAGACGGCCGTGCTCGCGTTCATCGTGATCTGGCTGCGGGTGACCTATCCGCGGCTGCGCGAGGACCAGCTGCAGCGACTCGCCTGGACGACGCTCGTCCCGCTCGCCCTCGCCCAGATCGCCCTCACCGGCGTCGTGAAGGTGGTGATGCAGTAGTGGCCATCCCCGGATCCGGCCTGGCCAAGGGGCTCGCCGTCACGCTGCGCACGATGACGCGCAAGTCCGTCACCGCGCAGTACCCGGACGTCCAGCCCGAGCTGCCGCCCCGTACGCGTGGTGTGATCGGCCTGTTCGAGGAGAACTGCACGGTCTGCATGCTCTGCGCCCGTGAGTGCCCCGACTGGTGCATCTACATCGACTCGCACAAGGAGACGGTCCCCGCGGCCGTACCCGGTGGCCGTGAGCGCAGCCGTAACGTGCTCGACCGCTTCGCGATCGACTTCTCGCTCTGCATGTACTGCGGCATCTGCATCGAGGTGTGTCCTTTCGACGCGCTGTTCTGGTCGCCGGAGTTCGAGTACGCGGAGACCGACATCCGCGAGCTCACCCACGAACGGGACAAGCTCCGCGAGTGGATGTGGACCGTCCCCGAGCCGCCCGCGCTGGACCCGGCCGCGGAGGAGCCGAAGGAGCTCGCGGCCGCGCGCAAGGCGGCCGAGAAGCAGGCGGCCGAGAGGCTGGCCGCCGAACACTCCGCCGCTGAACAGGCCACCATCGCCGAGCAGCCCGAGCAGCCCGAGCAGCCCGAGCAGCCCACGGAGCAGCCCAAGCAGTCCGAGGAGGGAGGGTCGTGAGCCTCGCAGCCGAAGCGCAGGGCTTCCTTTCCCCGAGCGGCGTCGAGATCGCCTTCGTCCTGGTGGGCATCGCGACACTCGCCGCGGCCGCCGTCACCGTGACGAGCAAGCAGCTGGTGCACGCCGCACTGTGGCTGGTGGTGGCGCTCGGCGGCCTCGCCGTCGAGTACCTGCTGCTGACCGCGGAGTTCATCGCCTGGGTGCAGGTGCTGATCTACGTCGGCTCCGTCGTCGTCCTCCTTCTCTTCGGGCTGATGCTCACCAGGGCCCCCATCGGGCGCTCCCCGGACGCCGACTCGGGCAACCGCCCCGCCGCACTCGCCGTGGCCGTCGCGTCCGCGGGCACCCTGGTCTGGGTGGTCGTCGACGCCTTCCGTACGACCTGGATCGACCTCGACGGGCCGAGCCAGGGCTCCACGCGTGTGTCCGGCGAGATCCTCTTCCGGCACTGGGTGCTGCCGTTCGAGGCGCTCTCCGTCCTGCTCCTGGCCGCCCTGGTGGGGGCGATCGTCCTGTCCCGCAAGGACCCGGCGGGCGCGAAGGGGCCCGATGCCGCCCCCGGCCCCTCCGGGACGGGCCAGGGGACCGGCGCGGGCCGAGAGGGGAAGAGCTGATGCATCTCGCCTATCCCGCGGTCCTCGCCGCCCTGCTCTTCTGCACGGGGCTGTACGGAGTGCTCGCGCGACGCAACGCGATCCTGGTCCTGATGTCCGTCGAGCTCATGCTCAACGCGGTCAACCTCAACCTGGTCGCCTTCGACGTCTGGCTCCGGGACGCCGTGCACGCCGGACAGGCCCTGACCCTCTTCACCATCGCCATCGCCGCAGCGGAGATCGGCATCGGCCTGGCGATCGTCCTGATGGTCTACCGCAACCGCGGCACCTCGGACATCGACCAGCTCCGCGACACAGCCGAAGGCGCCCACGGTGCCGAGGAGGCGGCCGAGCCCGCCCCGGCAGAGAAGGCTGAGGCCACCGCGTGACCACGACGACCCTCGCCGTTCTCGTACCCCTCCTTCCCTTCCTCGGCGCCGCCGCCGGGCTGCTCACCGGCCGCACCGCGCCCGGCTTCGTCCGCCCGCTGGCCGTACTGCCGACCCTGACCGCCCTCGCGCTGGCGGTCCTGGTCGCCGTACGCCAGGGCGGCGGCAAGCCGATCGTGGCCTCCACCGAGCTCACCCCCACCGGCTCGGTCCCGATCGACCTCGCTCTCTACCTGGACGGCTTCGCGGTCCTGGTCGCGGTCCTGGTCGGACTCGTCGCGTCCTGCGTGCAGATCTACTCGACGGCGTATCTGCGCGACGACCCCCGCTACCCCTCGTACGCGGCACTCGTCTCCCTGTTCACCTCCGCGATGCTGCTCGTCGTCTACTCGGGCGACCTGATGGTGCTCCTGGTCGGCTGGGAGATCATGGGCATCTGCTCGTACTTCCTCGTGGGCCACTACTGGGAGACGCCCGAGGCGCGCGCCGCCTCCCTGAAGGCCTTCCTGGTCACCAAGCTCGGCGACGTCCCCTTCCTGTTCGGTCTGTTCGCCCTGGCCGTCGACGCCGGAACGTTCAACATCAGGGGCGTGCTGGGCGCCGTCGCGGCGGGCGCGATCGACCACCCGACGCTCGTCGCGCTGCTGCTGCTCGCCGGTGTCGCGGGCAAGTCCGCGCAGTTCCCGCTGCACACCTGGCTTCCCGACGCCATGGCCGGCCCCACCCCGGTCTCCGCGCTGATCCACGCCGCCACGATGGTCGCCGCCGGTGTCTACTTCATCGCCCGGCTGCTGCCCGTCTTCGCCGAGTCCGCGGCCGCCCTGGTCGTACTCGCCGTGATGGCCGCCGTGACGATGGTCGGCTCGGCACTCGCCGCGCTGGCCCAGGACGACATCAAGCGGGTCCTCGCCTACTCGACCATCGGCCAGCTCGGCTATATGTCGGGTGCCCTGGCCGTCGGCGACCGCGGCGCCGCCGTCTTCCACCTCCTTTCGCACGGCGCCTTCAAGGCGCTGCTCTTCCTCGCCGCCGGCGTGATCATCCACGCCGCCGGAACCAACTCACTGACCGCCATGTCCCGGATGAGCGGCCTTGGCAAGCGGATCCCCGACGCGTACTGGACGATGACGATCGCCCTGCTCGCGCTGGTGGCCATTCCGCCGTTCGCCGGCTTCTTCTCCAAGGAAGCCGTACTCGTGGCCGCCGAGCACACCGCGCTCGGCGAATCGGACTTCGCGCCTTCCAGCGCCGGCTGGACCGTGCTGGTCGCCGGACTGCTCACCGCCCTCCTCACCGCGGCCTATGCCACCCGTCTGTGGCTGCTCGCCTTCCGTGGTCAGGGCGCACCCGCCCCCGACCACGGCAGGCAGCCCCTCGCCATGAACGCCGTGCTCTGGGTGCTCGCCATCCCGTCGCTCGGCTTCGGCCTGGGCGCGGCGTACATCGACGACTGGTTCGACGGACGGCCGCTCACCCCGACGCTCACCACCGCCGTGCTCGGCACCGGCGTGGCCCTGGTCGGCGTACTGGTCACCTACGGCACCTGGCGCCACACGACGGCCATGGCCGCCCGTGCCCGGGCCGCCGCAGCAGCCGCCCCCGAGCTGCCCCAGGTCGTCGCCCACCCGAATGCCGAGCCCGCCCTCGTCGAGGCGGAAGCCCTGCACATGCCGCACCCGGCCGCGGACCCCGCCGACCCCGGCCGGCTGCTGCTCGGCCCGCTGCACCGCCCCGCGGCCGCCGGCTTCCATCTCGACGCCGTCTACCGCACCCTCTTCGTCCGCCCCGTCCTGGCCGGCGCCGAACTGGTCCGCTTCCTGGACCGCGAGGTCGTCGACACCTACGTACGCGGCGCAGGCACCGGTACCAACTGGCTGGGATGGCTCGTCCGCCGCGCCCAGACCGGCAATGTGCAGACCTACCTCAGCGCCCTGCTCGCCGGCTCCGTCGTCCTGGCGATCGCCGCCGTACTCGTCGCCGCCGGAGTGTGAGCCGTGATCGATATCAGCGAATCCGTGATGCAGTTCCTTCTCGCGTTCATCGTCGTCGGCCCGCTCATCGGGGCCGCGGCCGCGCTCCTGCCCGCCCCGCCCGGACTGAAGGGGAAGTCGCCCGAGCAGGCCGTGCTCCGGCACGGAGTGACCGTGACCGGCGTGATCCTCGCCGCCGCGATCGTGCTCACCCTCGGCTTCGACCACAGCCGGCCGTCGAAGATGCAGGCCACCACGGACATCAACTGGATCCCGGCACTCGATGTGCGGATCCATCTCGGCGTCGACGGCATTTCGCTCCCCCTCCTGGTCCTGACCGCGCTGCTGACCTTCCTGTGCGCGCTCTACAGCTACTTCAAGATGCCGGCGGGCCCGTCCCCGAAGGCATTCGTCGCCCTGCTGCTCGTTCTCGAGTCCGGCACCCTCGCCACCTTCGCCGTGCTCGACCTGCTGCTCTTCTTCCTCGCCTTCGAGACGGTCCTCGTCCCGATGTACTTCCTCATCGCCCGCTGGGGCGGTGAGGGCCGCCGTGCCGCGGCCTGGAAGTTCATCCTCTACACACTGCTCGGTTCGGTCGTCATGCTGCTCGGCCTGCTCCTCGTCGGAGTCAAGGCCGGCACGTTCGACATGGTGGCACTCGCCACTGACAACGGCCGCGGCCTGAGCACATCGGTGCAGCTCATCGCCGTTTTCGCGATCGGGATCGGCCTCGCCGTGAAGACTCCGATGTGGCCCCTGCACAGCTGGCTCCCGGACGCCCACACCGCCGCTCCGACCGTCGGCTCGGTCCTCCTCGCCGGCGTCTTGCTGAAGATGGGTACGTACGGATTCGTCCGGATCGTCCTGCCGATCACACCCGACGGGATGCAGATCTTCGCCCCCTACCTCGCGGCCTTCGCCGTCGCCGGGATCATCTACGGGTCGCTGGCCTGCCTCGCCCTCGCCAGGCGCGGCAGCAAGGGCGACCTCAAGCGGCTGATCGCGTACTCCTCCGTCGGCCACATGGGCTTCGTGCTCCTCGGCATCGCGACCATGACCCCGACCGGAGTCAACGGCGCCCTGTTCGCCAACATCGCCCACGGCCTCATCACCGGACTGCTCTTCTTCCTGGTCGGCGCGATCAAGGACCGCTACGGCACCGCCGACCTCGACGCCCTGGCCGGAGCCACCGGCGCCGCGCTCTACGGCCGCGCGCCGCGCCTCGGCGGACTGCTCGCCTTCTCCGCCGTCGCCTCCCTCGGCCTGCCGGGACTCGCCGGATTCTGGGGCGAGATGCTGGCCCTCTTCGCCGCCTTCGACCCCGCCGACGGCCTCAGCCGCCCGGCCTTCCTCACCTTCATGGTGATCGGCGGCCTCGGCACCCTGCTCACCGCCGCCTACCTCCTGGTCGTCGTCCGCCGCGTCTGCATGGGCGGCGCCAGGCCCGCGGGGGAGGCGGGGATCGCCGACGTCCAGGGCTACGAATTCGCCGCCTGGACCCCGCTCGTCGCCCTCACCGTCGTCGCCGGACTCTGGCCCGCGATCCTCCTCGGCCTCACCGACCCGGCCGTGCAGAAGCTCCTCGCAGGAGGAAAGGCATGACCTCCCTGGCCGCCGCCACCCACGCGCTCGCAGCGCCTGCCGCGCCCGTCGTCCAGTCGGTCGACTGGCTCGCGATCGCGCCCCCCACCATCGTCGCCGTGGTCGGACTGATCATCCTGGTCGCCGATCTCTTCGTACCCGACGCCAGGAAGGCGTACCTGGGCTACGGGGCCATCGCCGGACTCGCCGTCGCGGTGCTCTCCCTCGCCCCGCTGCGCAAGGGCGACCGCTCCACCTTCTGCCTCACCACGGCCCCCGACGCCTGCAGCTACACCGCCGACCGCTTCGCGCTGGTCATCCAGTTCCTGGTGCTCGGCGGCGCGCTGCTCACCGCGCTGCTCTCGGTCACCGAAACGAAAGAGCGGCTGCCGGCGGGCGAGTACTGGTTCCTGCTGCTGTCCTCGGCCGCCGGCGCCGCCCTGCTGCCCGCCTCGCGCGACCTGGCCACCCTGGTCGTCGCCCTCGAAGTCGCCTCGCTGCCCGCGTTCGCGCTGGTGGGTCTGCGCCGCGGCAACCGGATGTCGAGTGAGGCGGCGCTGAAGTTCTTCCTCTCCTCGGTGACCGCCACCGCCGTGATGCTGCTGGGTGTGAGCTTCGTCTACGCGACGACCGGCAGTCTGCACCTCACGCAGATCGCCGCCCGGCTCGACGACGTCCCGGGCCAGCTGGAGACGCTCGCGCAGGCCGGCGTCGCCCTCACCCTGGTGGGCTTCGCCTTCAAGACGGCCGCCGTGCCCTTCCACTTCTGGGTGCCCGACACCTATGTCGGCGCGCCGCTGCCCGTGGCCGCGTACCTCTCGGTGGTCGGCAAGGCCGTCGGCTTCTCGGGGCTGATCCTGGTGACCGTCATCGCGTTCCCGGCGTACGCGGACGTCTGGGGCCCCGCCATGGCCGTCTTCGCCGCGCTGACCATGACCGTCGGCAATGTGGCGGCCGTACGCCAGTCCGCCACGCGTTCCTGGAGCGCGGTCCGGCTGCTCGCCTGGTCGTCGGTGGCGCAGGCCGGCTACATCCTGGTGCCCATCGCGGCTGCCGCGTACTCGAGCGACGACCAGATCGGCTCCACCGTCGCCTACGCGCTGATGTACGCGATCGTCAATCTCGGCGCCTTCGCCGTGGTGGTGCTGGTGGCCCGTACCAGCCCGCGGAACCGGATCGCCGACTACCGCGGCCTCTACGCCACCCGCCCGCTGACCGCCCTCGCGATGGGCTTCTTCCTGCTCTGCCTGGCAGGGCTGCCGCCCGGCGTCATCGGTCTGTTCGCCAAGGTCACGGTCTTCTCGGCCGCCGTGGACGCGGGCCTGGGCTGGCTCGCGGTGATCATGGCCGTGAACGTCGTGATCGCGCTCTACTACTACCTGCAGTGGACGGCGCTGCTCTTCCGAGCTCCGGAAGGAGCCGGGAGCGGCGCGGCGAAGGCCGCGGGAGAAGGAGCGGAGGGGGCCGCGGCGGTGGCCGTACGGCACCCGGCCCCCGCGCTGGTCATGGCCGCGATCGCCGTCACCGCCGTGGCGGGCGTCCTGCTGTCCGGCTGGCCCCAGCTGGTGCTGCGCTTCGCCACGACCAGCCTCTTCTGAGCGGGGTTCGACAAGCCGGGCCCTTACCCGGCACCGTGTTCAGCGCGTCGGGCCACTGCACACGAGCAGAGCACGACGGAACACGAGCAGAGAGCAAGGGAGAGCCGGCTGTGCTGAGCGGATTCAAGGACTTCATCCTCCGCGGAAACGTGATCTCGATGGCGATCGGCCTGGCCGTCGGGGCCGCCTTCACGGCGGTCGTCACCGGCTTCAGCAATGCCTTCATCACCCCGCTGATCGGCCTCGCCGCCAAGGGCACCGGGGACTTCGGCAAGGCGACGTTCGAGGTCGACGGTGTGAAGTTCCCCTATGGGCTGTTCGTCAGCGCGGCGATCGCTTTCCTGATCACCGCGACGGTCCTCTACTTCTGCGTCGTCCTCCCGATGATGAAGGTGCAGAACCGGTTCACCAAGGAGGAGCCGGTCAGCATCAAGGCGGCGATGCGCGACTGCCCGCGTTGCTACACCGAGATTCCGGCGATCGCGAGCCGCTGCGCCCATTGCACCAGCGAGGTCCAGCCGGTACCCGAGGCGCTGGAGAAGGCCGGCCTGCTGCCCGCCCAGCGCTGACCCGGACCGCCCGCGCGGTACTCACCCGGGCGGCGTAGCCCTGCGCCCGTGATGACAGGGGAACCCGTGGCTCTCGCCTGGCGTTGACCAGTACGGGAGGGTCCACTGGAGAGCGGACCACGACCAGCAAAGGGTTCCCCTGCCGCACCATATGGAGGGCGTACCGTGCACCGCCGGCACAACGGGCTGAGGACCGCCGTTCTCCTCGGGGGCCTGTCCGCCCTCATCATCGTCATCGGCAGTTTCTTCGGCCGTACGGGACTGATCGTCGCCCTCCTGGTGGCGATCGGGACCAACGCGTACGCGTACTGGAACAGCGACAAGCTCGCGCTGCGTGCCATGCGTGCCCGCCCGGTGAGCGAATTCGAGGCGCCCGCTCTCTACCGCATCGTCAGGGAACTGTCCACACAGGCCCGCCAGCCGATGCCCCGGCTCTACATCTCGCCCACGCAGGCCCCCAACGCCTTCGCCACGGGCCGCAACCCGCGCAACGCGGCGGTCTGTGTCACCGAGGGGATCCTCGGGATACTCGACGAGCGCGAGCTGCGCGGCGTCATCGGCCATGAGCTGAGCCATGTCTACAACCGCGACATCCTCATCTCGTCCGTCGCCGGCGCGCTCGCCTCCGTGATCCTTTTCCTGGTCAACTTCGCGTGGCTGATCCCGATCGGACGCTCCGACGACGACGAGGGGCCGGGCTTCCTCGGTCTGATCCTGATCATGATCCTCGGCCCGCTGGCCGCCTCCGTGATCCAGCTCGCCATCAGCCGCTCCCGTGAGTACGAGGCGGACGCGTCAGGCTCCCGGCTCACCGGGGATCCGCTGGCTCTCGCCAGTGCTCTGCGCAAACTCGACGCAGGCACCAAGCAGTTGCCCCTGCCGCCCGAGCCCAGGATCGAGACGGCCAGCCATATGATGATCGCCAACCCGTTCCGCCCGGGACAGGGGCTGTCCAAGATGTTTTCCACGCATCCACCGATGGCGGAACGTATCGCCCGACTCGAGCAAATGGCAGGCCGCCGATCATGAAGACCATCCTGAATGTCATTTGGCTCATCCTGTGCGGTTTCTGGATGTTCCTCGGCTACCTCCTCGCCGGTGTGCTGCTCTGCATCACGATCATCGGCATCCCGTTCGGTCTGGCCGCCTTCCGTATCGGCGTGTACGCGCTCTGGCCGTTCGGCTACACGGTCGTGGATCGGCGTGACGCCGGGGCCCCCTCGTGCATCGGCAACGTGCTGTGGCTCGTTCTGGCCGGCTGGTGGCTGGCCCTCGGCCATATCGCCACGGGCATCGTCCTCTGCCTCACGATCATCGGCATCCCGCTGGGCATCGCCAACTTCAAGCTGATCCCGGTGTCGTTGCTGCCGCTGGGCAAGGAGATCGTGCCGACGGACCAGCCGTTCGCGGCGCGGTGACGCGCGGGGCCGTGAGCCCCGAGGCGGTGTTCGTCCGGCGTCCGGTCGACGACGACGCCGGATAGGTTCACCGGCTCGCGGCGCCCTGCACGGCCCCTCGCTGCGTTGTCGCATCACCCGAGTGCATCCAGTACTAGGGCGATCTCCCCCAGCCTCCGGCCCGGGGGTACCCCCACCGCCTTGCGATGCTTCCCCACGGCCCCGAGGGGGCCTGGTGAGGCCCCATGCACCGGACGCCGCCAGCTTCCCGGCAACTCATCCGGCCACAGCACCAGAGGAGACCGCCGCCTCCCTCGAGGAGACCGCCGCCTTCCTCGAGGAGCAGGGCATCAAGGTCGTCCGCGCACGACCCGCCCGCGGACGGCGTACGCCGCCGCTCCCACGGCCAGCACCGCCGCACCCGCCACCGCCGCGGACAGCGGCAGGCTGAACGCCAGGGCCAGACAGCCCGTGAGCCCGAGCGTGGCGAGAACTCGCCAGCCGGAACCGAGCGTCCACGCCGAGGCGTTGGCCAGGGCGTAATAGACAAGTACTCCGAACGACGAGAAGCCGATCGCTCCCCGCACATCCGCCGTCGCCGCGACGACCGCCACCACCGCCCCCACCACCAGCTCCGCATGGTGCGGCACCTGGAACCGGGGATGAACGGCCGCCAGCGTACGGGGGAGGTAGCCGTCCCGGGCCATCGCCAGCGTGGTGCGGGACACGCCGAGGATCAGCGCCAGCAGCGAACCGAGCGCGGCCACCGCCGCACCCACCCGCACCACCGGGACGAGCCACTGTGCCCCGGCCGCCCGGACGGCATCCGCCAGCGGAGCCGTCGCCCCGCCCAGCTCGACCGCTCCCAGCACGGAAAGGACCGCCACCGCGACGCACAGGTACACCACCAGCGCGATACCGAGCGCCAGCGGAATCGCCCGCGGGATGGTCCGGGCCGGATCCCGAACTTCCTCGCCGAGCGTGGCGATCCGCGCGTAGCCGGCGAACGCGAAGAACAGCAGCCCGGCCGCCTGCAGCACACCACCCGGCCCGCTCGGGGTCCCGTCCCCGAACAGGCCCGCCGCACCCACCGAATCCGACGACACCAGACAGGAGACGACCACCGCCGCAAGCACCGCGAGAACGACCGCCACGATCGCCCGCGTCAGCCACGCCGACTTCTGAACGCCCCCGTAGTTCACGACAGTCAGCGCCACGACCGCGGCGACCGCCACCGCATGCGCCTGGCCCGGCCAGACGTAGGCACCGACGGTCAGAGCCATCGCCGCACACGACGCGGTCTTGCCGACGACGAAGCTCCAGCCCGCCAGATACCCCCAGAACGCGCCGAGCCTCTCGCGCCCGTAGACGTAGGTCCCGCCGGACTGCGGGTAGCGGGCGGCGAGCCCGGCCGACGCCATGGCGTTGCAGTACGCCACCACCGCTGCCAGACCCAGTGCCAGAAGCAGCAGCGCTCCGGAGCCGGCGGCCCCGGCTGCCGGTGCCATGGCCACGAAAATCCCGGCGCCGATCATCGAGCCCAGCCCGATGACCACGGCATCGGACACACCCAGCGTCCGTCGCAGCCCTTGTGTCATGGCCCGCACCCTACTGACGGCGCAACCGCGCCGGGTACCCCGGGCGTCTCCCACGGCAGCGACATCGATACACGAATCGATATACGACTCGTACGAAGAGAGGCAGGTCACGGCATGGGCATCATCAGCTGGATCGTTCTGGGACTGCTCGCCGGGATCATCGCCAAAGTCCTGCTGCCGGGACGTGATCCGGGCGGATTCATCGGCACCACCGTCATCGGTATCGCGGGCGCCTTCGTCGGCGGCTGGATATCGTCCCGCTGGCTGGACCGTCCCATCACCACGGACTTCTACGACGGTGCCACATGGGTGTCGGCCATCGGCGGCGCGCTGGTTCTGCTGATCGCCTACCGGATCCTGTTCGGCCACTCGCGTTCCCGCTGACACCGCGCCCGGCCCTGCGCGGGACCGGGGTACGGGCCTGGGCTGACCTGGACAGGGTCAGCCCTCGATCCCGGTCTCGCGCAGGGTGATGTTCAACCTGCCCCGCAGGCCCAGAGCCGGATCGGCCGTGCCGGGATACACCTTCGGCACTCCGTGATAGGCGAAACGTGAAGCTCCGCCGAAGACGAAGAGATCGCCGGAGGCCAGCTCCACATCGGTATAGGGCCGTCCACGGGTTTCGGTGTTCCCGAAGCGGAAGAGACAGATGTCGCCGATGCTCAAGGACACCACCGGCGCACCGGATCGCTCGTCCTTGTCCTGGTGCATGCCCATCCGGGCGTCACCGTCATAGAAGTTGATCAGGGCGGTGTCCGGTGTGTACGGCTCGTCCGTCACACCGCACCCGGTCCGACCCGGCAGGCTCTTCCCGTAGGCATCGGCCAGCGCCTCGCGGCCCCAGGCCACCAGCCAGTTGGGCAACGGGGCGACCGGGGCGCCGTTCACGTCGTCGGCCGTACGCGTATAGCGGTACGGCTGCCAGTGCCAGCCCAGGCACACGGTCTGCACGGACATCACCCCGCCACGCGGCAGCCTGGTGTGCCGGATCGGCACCGGCCCGTGGGCCCAGCGGCGGCACGCGTCGACGAGTTCCCGCTGGCGGGCCGGCGGCAGCCACCCGGGCACATGCACCGCCCCAGGGGCCACCTCGGCCCGCTCCTTCGGGAACAGCCCGGACGTCATGGGGCCAGCGCGCCTTCCAGACCGAGCAGCCTCTCCTTGCGCTCGAGGCCGCCCGCATAGCCGCGCAAGGCGCCGTCGGCGCCGATCACCCGGTGGCAGGGCCGCACGACGAGCAGCGGATTCCGCCCGATCGCGGTCCCCACCGCCCGTACACCGGCACCCGTCGAACCGACCCGCTCGGCGATCTGCCCGTACGTCACGGTCCGTCCGTACGGAATCTCTTCCAGGGTCCGCCAGACACGCCGCTGGAAGGCGGTACCCGCGCCGTCCGCCTCGGCGTACTCGATCGTGAAGCGCGTCAGCTCGCCGGCGAAGTACGCGCGCAGCTGTCCGGCGATCTCGCTGAACGCCTCCGGCACACGCCGCCAGCCGTCCTTCACGACCGCCGCGCCCTTCTGCCCGGGCAGGGAGAGCGACACCAGGGCCGCACCACCCGCGGCGGTGGCGGACTCCTCGCCGACCAGCAGCAGCTCACCCAGCGGGCTGTCGACTTCCGTGTACACGGTCATGGCTCCGTCCTCTCCTCGTACCGGTCTCGCAGCTTCCGAGTCTGGTCCCGTGGGCGGAGCCGGGCTGGCGGTTATCGGACACCACATTCGGCGGGGGCGGAGTGGCCGGGACCGACCTCCACCCCGGAAGGCCGGGACCGCCCGCCGACCGGTTCAGCGGTAGTTCACGAACTGCAGGGCGAAGTCGAAGTCCTGGCCCTTCAGCAGCGCGATCACGGTCTGCAGATCGTCCCGGCTCTTCGAGCTGACCCGCAGCTCGTCGCCCTGCACCTGCGCCTTGATACCCTTCGGGCCTTCATCGCGGATGATCTTCGCGACCTTCTTGGCGTTCTCCTGGGAGATGCCCTCCTCGATCGTGGCGAAGATCTTGTACTCCTTGCCGGACAGCTGCGGCTCGCCCGCGTCCAGAGCCTTCAGCGAGATGCCCCGCTTGATCAGCTTGGACTGGAAGACATCGAGGATGGCGTTCACCCGTTCCTCGGAGTTCGCCTGCATCAGGATCTTGTCGCCGGACCAGGAGATCGACGCGCCGACGTTCTTGAAGTCGTAGCGCTGCGAGATCTCCTTGGCGGCCTGGTTGAGGGCGTTGTCGACCTCCTGCCGCTCGACCTTCGAGACGATGTCGAAACTGGAGTCGGCCATGTGCTGTGGCTCCTTGAAGTCGGGGGCGAATCGGGTGCGTGAACAGGCGGCCGGGCTACCGGACCGCTGTGGCAAGCCTAGTCACCCCGACCCTGCCCAGGCGCTGATCAATCCGGTGGCGAAGCACCCCCGAGCATCAGGTATCGTTTACGTCGTTGCCACGGAGCACCGCCGAAAAGCGGACACTCCGGCGACGATCCCATGGCGGTGTGCCCGAGTGGCCAATGGGAGCGGACTGTAAATCCGTCGGCTTAGCCTACCCAGGTTCGAATCCTGGCGCCGCCACGCGATGAAACGACCCCTGATCTGCGGAAACGCGATCAGGGGCCGTTTGGTTTCCGGGCAGGTCGAGGTCCGGGGTATGGGGTGCATCCCGGCCTGCCTCACCGGATTCCATGTGCTGACCACTGCGCGTGAGGCATGTGTGGGGCAGGACCCCCGCTCGTCCTCAGTTCGCCAGTTCGTCAGTGTCTCCATGAACTGCCGGGCTCACCGGCTGTGGCTGTGCCCCGCGCGGCGGTAGCCGCGAGATGGAGCCGCCGGTGGTATCCGCACCGATCCCGACGATCACGGCCTGGGCCGCCTGGGCCGTACTCGCGGCGGCTGGACGAACAAGATTCATCTGGCCTGCGAGCCGGTCCGGCGGCCGTTTCGTTCAACACCTGCCCAGGAGCGAGTGCACCCGGTAGCGCGGCGACACCGGATCACCTCCGGCGGTCCGGTGTCGCCGCGCTATCCGGACAGAACAGCTAGAGCTTTCCGATGTCCTTGTGGAACAGCTCGGAGCCGTGGTAGGCGGCCAAGCGCACCTTGAGCGGATGGCCCTTCGGCGCCTCGATGATCAGGTTGGGCGTCTCCAGGAGGCCGCCACCGTTACACGGAGGCTCGGTGTTGAGGTGGGTCCAACCGTCCCCGTCGTCATCCGGGTCGTTCCACTCCACCCAGACGCAGTCGCGCTCGCCGGCGATGGCCTCCACCGAGAGGATCTTGACCGAGTTCACCGCGCCGTCGACGTGCTCATAGGTCACCGTCGCGAAACTGTGGTGGCGACCGCCACCAGCCTCCAGGTTGATGATGCTGGCCGTAGGGGCGGCAGCGGCGGGAGCTACTCCCGCAATTGTCGCGGCCACCACCGCGACGGTGACAGACAGGGCAGGCATGCGCATGTTCCGTCTCCGCGAAGCTGGAAATTCCTGCATTCGACCGTGTGCTCCTCCCGTTGATCCGTCGCCTTGTGGCGACTTCGGCGACGAATCTGTCAGGGGGCGCGAGGCCGCAGCATGGGGGATCGACCCCTGATGTGCGGACGCGGCCGTCAAGGGGACCCCCTCGGTGCGCACCGGCACCCGCACCCGCACTGGCACCCGTACCTGCGCCCACACCCACACCAGCACCGACGAACTTCGCCGTCCACTGACGAGCAGCACGCGCTGACGCGCACGAGTACCGGAGCCCGGCGGGCCCCGACGTCCGCGGAGGGCGCTGCTGAGAGCCGCACGCCTCGAGCAGTGCCCTTCAGCAGTGCCCTCCAGCAGTCCTCTCCGGCAGTGGACTTCAGTGGTCGTCCTCGTCGCCGAACTCGTCGTCGTGGTCCTCATCGCCCAGCATCCGGCGCATATGCCAGTCCATCGGCTCGTCGAACTCGTCCACCGTGGCGTACAACTCGGTCAGCGCACCCATGGGGTACGACCACTCGCCGTCCACCGAACCGGGGAGCCCCAGGAACGGGGTGTCGACCACCACGCGCGTGTCCGGGTCGAAGAACGACAGCGGCGCCCGGCGGGTCGGAGGCGTCGGGTCGTACGCCCACGTCAACTCCGGGCGGTCGCGCCTCATCACCTCGCCGATGTACCAGGTCGCCCCGTGCACGAAGGCGCCGCCCTTCGCCGCCAGGACGTCCTCCTCGTCCGCGAACCGCGCCCGCACCACGTCCTCCAGCGCGTCCAGCGACTCAGGAGAGAAGTCCCAGCGTTCCGGTGTACCGATCTCCCCTGCCCATTGAGGAAACCCGTCGGCCCTCTCCCGCAGCCAGGCGAGCAACTCCGGATGCTCTGTGCACTCTTCGATCCTCACGTCCATGACCGTCACTGTAGAGAGGGCCACCGACGGTGACTCGAACTATCCGACGGTGCACTTGAGTTGCAACACGCCACAGCAATCAACCCTTGTGACGGCCGACTTGGGGACCCTTAAGGTGAGCTTGGCGGTGACATGTCACGGGGGCGCGCCGTCCACACCTCTGTCCCTGCCCCCAGACGAGGGACACACATGAGTACGTCCATACGAGCACGCGTACGCGGACGGTTGGCGGCCTGCTTCGCCGTAGCCGCCGTCACCGGGCTGCTGATCACGGGCCTGCCCGCTTTCCAGGGCCAGGCCGATGCCGCGCCCGGAGCCATCCGGTGCGACGAGAAGTGGCTGGGCAAGAAGTACAACCCCGACGGGGCCCGCGGCATCCCGGGAAAGAACGCGCCCTTCACTCAGCGTCCGGAAAACCAGTGGGACGACTACTGGTTCGAAAACCCTTCCCACGCCTTCGACGGGCTGAAGCCGCCCAGCCAGGCGCAGAGCGACCTCGCCGGGGACACCGACAAGGACGTTCAGAAGTGGAAGAAGCTCAACGAGAAGACCGGCGACACCAAGTACCGGGTCCTGGAGATCTACGCCCGCTACAACGTCCAGCTCAAGAAGCCCTCGGGCAAGAAGGACTGGGGCACCTGGCTGGACCAGCGACTGATCGGCAACGAGGCCAACCGGCTCAAGGGCGACGGCTTCGAGGCCAAGGTCGTCCGTGACTTCAAGCTCGTCGGGCCGGACTGGATCTGCCAGAAGGAAGTGCCGGTCTACGACAAGAACGGCAAGCCGGTCATGGACGGCAACAAGCAGGCCGTCCGCAGGTACGACGCCTACAACGCCAAGACCAAGGAGCTGGTCGAGTTCAAGTCGCCCGGCTATCACATCGCCAAGCAGCTCCGTCATGACCGGCACGTCATGCGGATGCCGGAGTACCGGGACCACAAGCTGCGGCTGATCACCGGCACCGCGACCCGGAAGGGCACGGTCGAGCAGTACGCCAAACTCAACGAGCAACTGGAGAAGGAGCGCAACACACCAGGGCGCCCCCAGGCCACCGTCCGGGAGCACCGCTCCACCGGAGCCCCTCGCTGGCGGCCGAACCAGTACACCCGCTACAACCCGATCATGAACCCCGACCCCCGCCGGGTCGGCTCCGTCGGCCCGATCAACGACGCGGCCTTCCGCTCCGGGTCCACACCCGGCGAGGCGCGCAGGATCCAGCACGACTACGCCCGCTACAACGGCAACGGCGTCTTCGGTCGTGGAGGGCCCGGTGGTATCGACTTCTCCACGCTGGAACTGCAGTACGTCGGCAACCCCGTCAAGGGGAAGGGCCTGGACTACTCCTTCAAGGCCGACTTCGCCAAGGACCCGGAAAACAACCCCGGTTGGGGCGGCAAGGCCAAGCTGCAGCTCGCCTCCGACGCCCTGTTCACCTGGCTCGCCCTGACACCGGACAAGTTCTGGGTCAACCTCAACCCGGACCAGCCCGACAAGATCATGGACAAGGCGTTCGGAAAGACCGACGCCGGTCGTGTGCTGCTCCAGGCGGACCTGGAGATGAAGCACGACTTCGCCAGGGACATGGACCCGCGTAAGGGCATCGGCAAGCAGTACTGGGATGCCATGCAGGCCGCGGGAGTCCCCTGTGGCCACCAGCTGCGCCTGTGGATCACTCCCAACACCGCCAAGGTCCGCTTCGACGACGGCGGCATCTACATCCTGGACGCGCCGCTCAAGGTCCAGTCCGAGCCGCAGAAGGTCGACTTCCCCGGCCCCAACGGCGCCTGCAAGCTGACCGAGGCCCAGGTCCGGACCTCCCAGAAGCTCGTCGACCAGTACGTCATCCCTGACGTCGAGAAGAAGGTCAACACGGCTCCGGCCTACTCCGACCTGCGCCGTGTCTACAGCTCCCGCGTGGCGGCCGAGTACATCCGCCAGCAGGACCGGAACCACGTCACCGACTTCCGGACGGTCATCAACAGCAACAAGGCCGACCGGTGGCCGCTGCGCGACGACAACAAGAGCTGGACGCCGCGCAAGACCTGGGACGACTACATGACGTCCTACACCAAGGGCGACTACACCTACCCGTGCGAGATGAACGGTCAGAACAAGACCTGCATCGCGGGCGGTGTCGACTTCTCCAAGGCGCCGAAGCGCAACATCAGCAAGGCCCGCTTCACCACGGAGAACCCGCGCCTGGACACCACCACCAAGACTTCGGTGAAGACCGAGGTCGCCTACCGCGACACCAACACCGCACTCCTCGGCGGCAACGGCTCCGGGCAGATCGACAGCGGTCCCGCCCCGACTCCGAAGCCGACCCCCACCGGGGAGCCGACCGACCCGGCCACTCCTCCGGCCGGCCACACTCCCGAGCCGGGCAACAGCCCCGCACCGAACGGCAGCAGCACTCCGCTGCCGCCCAAGGACAACAGCGCTGGCGGTGGTGGCCTGGCCGACACCGGTACCCAGATCGGCATGATGGCCGCCGTCGCGGCCGCGCTGGCGGTCGCCGGTGGAGCCCTGGTCCGGTGGCGCCGCCGCCAGAACGCCGAGGGCTGACCTTCCGTCTCACCCGCCGATGGCGGAAGCCCTCCGACGACGGAACCCGACCGTTGACGGCGACTGTCCTTCGACGGCAGCCGATCGTCAGTGGTAGTCGATCGTCGGTGGTAGCCGATCGTCAACGGCAGCGGCCCCGCCCCCACCAGGTGAAATCCAGGGGGGCGGGGCCGCACCCTTTCCAGCGTCGCCCCCCGCCAGACCTCGTTACGGCCGGCGAAGGCCGAGAGCGCCGGTACGTACGCGGTGCCCTGACCCGCCACGAGCGACTGTTACGGAACTGTCCCTTTCCGATGCGCAACTGCCTCTCGCCCCGAGGCGTCTACCAGGCGTAACTCACACCACGCGCAGAAGGAGTCGACCACCGTGGGGGACATACGCAGACGAGGAATCGTCGCACTCGGGATCACCACCCTGGTGGCCCCGCTCACTCTGGCCATGGGGGCCACGCCCGCGCAGGCGGTTTCGTGCACCACCCAGACCGGGCCGTACCAGAAGCAGGTCGAGAAGTTCCTCGGCCGGCCGGTGGACGGGAAGCAGTCTCCTGCCGACTGCAAGGCGATCCAGGCATTCCAGACGAAGCACTCGATAAGCCCGAACGCCGGGTTCGCGGGTCCCGTCACCTGGGGCGTCATGGACCTCATGAACAAGCAGAAGGCGGTCGGGAAGACTCCGAACAAGTCCGGTGCGTGCCCGACGAACAAGGGCCGTATCGCCTGCGTCAACCTGACCCTTCAGCTGAGCTGGATCCAGGACGGTTCGAAGCTGGTGTACGGGCCGGTCCCCGTGCGGACCGGCCGCGACGGCTATGAGACCCGCACCGGTCTGAAGAAGATCTACTGGCGGCACATCAACCACGTCTCCACGATCTACAACGTGCCGATGCCGTACAGCCAGTTCTTCGACGGCGGTCAGGCCTTCCACTCGGTCGGCGTCAGCGTCTGGGCGCCTCCCGGCTCGCACGGCTGCGTCAACATGACCAAGACCGATGCAGCCAAGTACTGGAGCCTGCTCCGTAATGGAGACGACGTCTTCGTGTACGGCCGCAAGCCGGGCACCTGACGGAGAACGGGTCCGGCCCGGCACCCGGGGGAACGGGCCGGCCCGCCGCCACGCATGCGGCACATGCTCGCAGCTCCGCCCGCCGCCATGTCCGGCGCGCGCGACACACGCGACTGCCGCCACGCCCGGGGTACGCGCGACACCACTCGATTGCCGCGCGTCCCCGGCGTTCCGTCATTGGGCCTATCGCAGCCACTGCGACCTGCGAGGACGCCCCGGCACGCCGATGCACTGCTGCCCTGACATCGTGTCATTCCATTCATTTAGTCATACGAGCTGATTTTCTGGCCCCTTGAGCGTGGTGCCCATGCCGGGACACCGACTCCCGCCGCCCGCTCGTCGGAGGCTGGTCAGTCATGCGCAGTGCACGTGTTCTCGTCGTCGGCGCCGTGGCAGCGATCGCCTGCGGAGTCCCGGCCGTCGCGACCGCCGTCGATGACTCCGAGATCAACGTGAGCCCGGACGTGGCGTTCCCGGGATCGACGATCACGGTCAGCACCGGCGTCTGCGGCGACGATGTGCGGTATGCCAAGGGGCAGGCGGAGTACGCGGGGCAGATCAATCTGACCGAAACGGGCTACCAGGGCGAGCTCGCGGGCGACTTCACCGTCCCCGACGACGCCGAGGACGGTGTTTACGACATCACCGTCAAATGTCCGCCGGGCACCCTCGTCGAGGCCAGGTACGAGGTCGCCAGGCGCCCGGACGGCGCGGTGCACGGCGGGTTCGGCGGAGCGAACGGGCTGAACGGCACGGAGGTCGTCGCCGGCTCCGCGCTGCTCGCCGGTGCCACGGCCATCGGCGTGATCGTGATGCGGCGTCGTGCCGGCAGCGGTTCCGCCTGAGCGGCGGCCCCGCGCCGCCGGGGGACGCCCTTCCGACCCGACCGGACCTAGGGGGTTTCTGATGGATCTCCGCGGCGTCGCGACGCCCGGCCCTCACTCTCGCCGCACCGGCCGAAAGCCCAAGTACATCCAGTACGAGGGCTTCCAGCCGGCACCCCGAGAGCACGCACCGGACGCCGCTCCTTCCTCCGCGGAGATCCATCAGAAACCCCCGAAGTCCGCACACCGGGGACGGGACGCGGCAACTCGCCTGCGACGCGCGGTTGTGCTCTCGCCCAGGTACTTCCTCGTCCTCATCCCGCTCGGTACGTGGCTGCTGGCCCGCGGGGTGAGCGGTGAGGGTGCCCCGCAACCGTCGGCCGACCAGGCGGCGCACGGCCCGGCCTTCCCCGGAGCCGGGGGGAAGCTGCCCGGATCGCCGCACGAGCGCGCCGCGCTCCACCGCGCGGCGCGAACGCCTCCCCGTTCCGTGCCGGTCCGGCTGCGCATCCCCTCCATCCGCGTCAACGCCCCGATGACGAAGCTCGCGCTGGACACGAAGGGAGCGCTCCAACTGCCGCCGGCCGACAAGGCCGGTCTGGCCGGCTGGTACGCGCGCGGGCCCGCGCCCGGTGAGGCCGGCGCGGCCATCGTGGCCGGTCATGTGGACACCCCCACCGGGCGGGCCGTCTTCTACTCGCTCGGCGCTCTGCGCAAGAAAAGCACGATCGAGATCACCCGCCAGGACCGGCGCACAGCGGTGTTCTCCGTCGACGCCGTCGAGGTGTACGCCAAGCGCGCGTTCCCGAGCAAGAAGGTCTACGGCAGCGGGGCCAGGCCCCAGTTGCGGATCGTCACGTGCGGCGGCACCTACCGGAAGTCCACGGGTTACCTGGGCAATCTGGTCGTCTACGCGACCCTGGTCCGCGTGAAGTAGCTCCCGCCCCCCGACCGCCCCTCGCCGACGAAACGCCGCCGCCGGGAAGGACCTTGTGCGCGGTGTCGGGTATCCCGGGTCAGCCGGGTATCCCGCGTCAGCCGCGTCAGTCGGTCAGCCGGAAGGCCAGCTCGATCTCCCAGTTGGCCATGTCGGGCTCGACCCGGGGGTCCGTGAGGTAGGTCTCGACGCGGCAGCCCCAGCGCTCGACACCGTCGGGATCGACGATCAGATCCCACTCCAGGCCCTCGGCCGCGGCCCAGTCCGTCAGCCGCGAGATGCTCTCCGGCAGACGGCCGGGATGGCCGCGGTGGAGGAGTGCCGCATAGCGCCCGGCGGGCAGCACCCCCACGATGATGTCACCCTCGGGCTCGGGGGCGGAGACGACGGGAACGCCCGCCTCCACCTTGGACTCGCCCTCCACGTCGACCGTGTAGAAGCGGAAGAAGGGGGGCCCGGTCGGATCGGTGCCGTAGGAGGCCAGCCAGCCGAAGATCTCGGGCAGGCGGTCGGCGACGACGTCGAAGGCGTCCATGCGCACGGACCGTCTGACGCCCACGTAGACCTGCTCGGGGCGCTCGACGACGATGGGGCGGGGCTGCGGTTCCATCGGACCTCTCAGGGCCTCGGGGGGGCGTCCATCGCTTCGACAGGAGACGGCGGCCGGACGCGTCGACCGGCGCCGGGGCGGCACCGGACTCAGTTGCCCGCGACGGCCTTCACCGCGACCGCGACCGGCACGGATCCGCCGACCAGTTCGAGCGTCAGCCCGGCCGTCGCCGGGGTCTCGACGAGCTCCGCGAGCACCGCGGCGACATCGTCGCGCGGCACGGGGCCCCGCCCGGTTCCGGCCTCCAGCCGCACCAGGCCCGTCCCCGCGTCGTTCGTCAGCATCCCGGGCCGCAGGATCGTCCAGTCCAGTCCGGTCTTTCCGCGTACGTAGGCGTCGGCGGCGCCCTTCGCCCGCAGATAGACGTCGAAGACGTCGTCGCCCCGGTGATCGGGGTCGGCGCCCATCGAGGAGACGACGAGGAACCGCCGTGCGCCGGCCCGCTCCGCGGCGTCGGCGAAGAGCACCGCGGCGCCCTTGTCCACCGTCTCCTTGCGGCCCGGGCCGCTGCCGGGACCGGCGCCCGCGGCGAACACCGCCGCGTCCGCTCCCTGGAGCACCGCCGCCACCTGCTCCACCGAGGCCGACTCCAGGTCCAGGAAGACCGGTTCGGCTCCGGACGACCGGAGATCGTCGCCCTGTTCGGGTGTGCGGATGATGCCCGCGACCTCGTGTCCCCGCACCGAGAGCAGCCGCTCCAGGCGCAGCGCGATCTGACCGTGTCCTCCCGCAATGACAATGCGCATGCTCCCGACCGTACGCCGGTCGTCGGCGGGACGCTCGCGGCGGGGCCGAGCGCTACGGCCGCCCGGGCCGGACGTCAGGGCCCCGGATCCGGCCGCCCCTGGCGCGGCAGTTCGAGCGCGAAGGCCGCGGCCGAGTCGCAGTACTCCCGCACCGCGCTGGTCCGCGCCACCACCCGTCCCCGGTGCACCACGATCCGGCTGTACGCGAGTGACAGGACGCCGGCCAGCTCCTGGCCGCGCACGGCGAGCAGTTCGGCAGGGAAGCCCGCCTCGACCCGCACCTCGGGCAGCCCCATGGCCCTTCGCGCGGCCGTGCTGACGGCGTCGTACGCGTCCGTGATGCGCATCCTGCCCTGTGAGGCCAGCAGGAACGCCGCCTCCAGCGGATCCCCGCGCCCCACCGGGTTCGCCGCGTCGCGCATGGCGCCGCTGCCCGCCGCGACCCGCACCCCGGCGGCGCGCAGCAGCCGGGCCGGGGCGGTGCCCCGCAGCTCGGCACCGGTGCAGCCGCCCTGCGGGAGGCAGACCACGGTGACCCCGCTCGCGGCGAGCTGGTCGGCGGTACGCGAGGCGACCTCGGCCGGCAGCCGCGCGAGGCCCGCGCAGGGGCCGATCGAGACTTCCTGCCGCAGGCCGCCGGCCATGGCCGCGAGGCGGGCCAGCCGGGCGGGGTCGCCGCCGTCGGTGTGCAGGTCCACGGGGCAGCCGTGTTCCGCGGCGACCTCGAGCACCGTCTCGGTGTAGCCGGCCGGGTCCGGGTCCAGGTCCGGGCAGCCGCCGACCACGGACGCGCCCATCTTCATCGCGTCGTGCAGCACCGCCAGGCCGTCTGCTCCGGCCACGCCCGTGAGCAGCCTCGGCACGGCGACGGTGGTGAGCTCGGCCAGTCCGCGCAGCGAACGGCGGGCGTGCAGTACGGCCTCCAGGGGATCGAGGCCCTGCACGTCCCCGATCCGTACGTGCGAGCGCAGCGCCGTCGCGCCGTGCCCGAGCTGCAGCAGTGCGGCCTCGGTGGCGCGCCGCTGGACCTCCTCGACGGCCCGGGACACCGGTCCGTCGGGCGACGGCGCGGTGAGCGCGGTGTCCCCGTGGGCGTGCGGCTCGGCGGGGGCGGGCAGGAGCAGGAAGCCGTTCAGATCCACGCGCGCGGAGTGCGCCTTCGGGGGCGCGGTGAGACTTCCGGCGGTGCCGACGGCTTCGATACGGCCGCCGCTGAGCCGTACGTCGACCGTACGGCCGTCCGTGAGGCGAGCACCGCACAGGAGCAGCGCGGTGGTGTCGGTGGTGGCTCCGTCGGGTGGCTGCGCCTGGCTGTCGGGCATCGCGCTCCTGAGGGGCGGGGGACGAGCGGCCCGGACCGTGACCGGGACCGGCCTGCGGACGATGAAGATCACCCGGCGTCGTTCGAGCCTAGGGGGGTGCGCACGCTGCTTCGAGGAGGAGCGCAATAGTCGTACCGGTGTGACCACGAGTGGCCTACGGGACGGACGTGACGGTGCGCCGTACGGGCGGCGTCCCGGCGTCGACGGGCGGCTCCCGGGACGTCGCACACGCGTCGTCAGCGCGGTCCCGGGGGTGCCAGAACATCGCCTGTAAACGGATTTGGGCGATCGGTGGCCGACCGTGTAATGTCTTCATCGCTCGCCCCAATAGCTCAGTCGGCAGAGCGTCTCCATGGTAAGGAGAAGGTCTACGGTTCGATTCCGTATTGGGGCTCTGATGTTGGAAGATCCTCGCCTTCGGGCGAGGTGAATCCGGCATCGAAGCGGTGTAGCTCAGTCGGTAGAGCAAGCGGCTCATAATCGCTGTGTCACCGGTTCAAGTCCGGTCACCGCTACACACAGTAGCCGATTGTGGGGTCGGTCCTCCGATCGGCTACTCTTTTATGCGCCCCCATGGCTCATGGTCTGGGGGACGCACGCAATGCAAGTCCAACCGTCCGTCCAAGGAGCACTCACGTGGCTGCCACCGACGTCCGCCCGAAGATCACGCTGGCCTGCGTGGAGTGCAAGGAGCGGAACTACATCACCAAGAAGAACCGGCGCAACAACCCGGACCGTCTTGAGATGAAGAAGCACTGCCCTCGTTGCAACGCGCACACCGCGCACCGCGAGACGCGCTGAATCAGGCTCGATCACGAGGCCGCCCCCACCACGGGGGCGGCCTCGTGTCGTTTGTCGCCGAGTTCGCACGGTGCTCCGTGCCGGGGAGGCACCCGGCTCCCCGTGTGCGGCACTGTTCTTGCAAGTAGGAAACACAGGAGGTAGCGAGTCCATGGCGCTCGACCAGTCCTTCGTCGGGCGGACCTATCCGCCCACCGAGCCGTACGAGGTCGGCCGGGAGAAGATCAGGGAGTTCGCGGAGGCGGTGGGCGACACGAATCCCGTCTACACCGATCCCGACGCGGCCAAGCATCTCGGCCATGGCGATGTGATCGCCCCGCCGACATTCGTTTTCGCGATCACTTTCAAGGCTGCCGGGCAGGTCGTCGCCGATCCGCAACTGGGCCTGGATTACAGCCGTGTGGTGCACGGTGACCAGAAATTCGCCTACCGGCGCCCGGTGCGGGCGGGAGACCGGCTCGCGGTCACCTCGACCATCGAGGCGATCAAGTCCCTCGCGGGCAACGACATCCTGGACATCCGCGGCGAGGTGCACGACGAGGCGGGCGAGCTCGTCGTGACCGCATGGACCAAGCTGGTGGCGCGCGCCGCCGAGGAGGCCTGACGAGATGACGGCGAAGATCGCATACGCGGACGTCGAGGTCGGCACCGAGCTGCCGGCGCAGAGCTTCCCGGTGACCCGGGCCACGCTGGTGCGGTACGCGGGCGCCTCCGGTGACTTCAACCCGATCCACTGGAACGAGCGGTTCGCCAAGGAGGTCGGACTGCCGGACGTCATCGCGCACGGCATGTTCACCATGGCCGAGGCGGCGCGCGTGGTGACGGACTGGGTGGGCGACCCCGGCGCGGTCGTCGAGTACGGCGTGCGGTTCACCAAGCCCGTCGTCGTGCCGGATGACGACGAAGGCGCGGTCGTCGAGGTCAGCGCCAAGGTCGCGGCAAAGCTCGACGACCATCAGGTGCGGATCGATCTGACGGCGATGTCGGCGGGGCAGAAGGTCCTGGGGATGTCGCGGGCGGTGGTGCGGCTCGCCTGACGCCGCGACCCCGTGGCGAGGCGTGTCGGCGCGGGGCGCGGCCCGTACAGGGTGCGCGCCCCCTCGCTTTTCGCCCCTCGCCCTTGCCCTCGCTCCTTGCCGGGCCGGGGCGCGGCACCTGCATCGCACGCCTCGCGGCAGCTGCGTCGAGCCCCTGGCAAAGTTAGTGATTGAGTACTAACTTTCTCTGTATGGTTCGGATGAGTGCAGACGAGCGGCGCGAGAGCGTCATCAGTGCGGCGATGATCGAGTTCGCGCACGGCGGCTACCGCGGCACGTCCACCGAGGCGATCGCCAGGCGGGTGGGTGTCTCCCAGCCGTATCTCTTCCGGCTCTTCCCGGGAAAGAAGGCCATCTTCCTCGCCGCGGCCGAGCGTTGCATGGCGGATATGCGCCGGGTGTTCGAGGAGGCGGGCGAGGGGCTCGAAGGTGACGAGGCCGTGCATGCCATGGCCGGTGCGTACACCCGGATCATCGACGAGCACCCCGAACGCCTGCTGATGCAGATGCAGACCTATGTCGCCGTGGCCGCAGCGGAGGCGGCGGGCGATCGCGAGTTCGGTGAGGCGCTGCGTGCCGCGTGGCTGGAGCTCTGGGACGCCGTCCACCTCCCGCTCGGCGCCGACGGGGACGAGACGACTCGGTTCATGGCGTACGGAATGCTCATCAACACGCTGGTCGCGATGGGGTTTCCTGCCGGTCACCGTGTCTGGGAAGGCTTCTACGCCGTTGCGCGGCGCCCGGAGCGGCAGGACTCGTAGTGCCGGGAAGTGCGGAAGTGCCGGCACGACGCCTTCGTGTGTCCAGAAAAGTTAGTCATCAATAACTAACCAGTAGCTCATCAACATCCACACAGGGGAGACCGCCATGAAGCAGAAGACGGCCCGCGGAAGCGGCTCAGCCGCCTGGGCCCTCGTCATCACCAGCGTCGCCGGCTTCATGGCGGCCCTCGACAATCTCGTCGTCACCACCGCACTGCCCTCCATCCGCGCGGACCTCGGCGGCGTCCTCGCGGACCTGGAATGGACCGTCAACGCGTACACCCTGACGTTCGCCGTCCTGCTGATGTTCGGCGCGGCGCTCGGGGACCGCTTCGGCCGCCGGAGGCTGTTCATGGGCGGGCTCGCGGTCTTCACCGCCGCATCCGCCGCGGCCGCCCTCTCACCCGGCATAGACACGCTGATCGCCGCCCGTGCGCTGCAGGGCGTCGGCGCCGCGGTCATGATGCCGCTCACCCTCACGCTCCTCACGGCCGCCGTGCCCGCCGCACGGCGTGGCACGGCTCTGGGCATCTTCGGGGCGGTCACCGGTCTGGCCGTCGCCAGCGGTCCGCTCATCGGCGGCAGCCTCACCGAGCACCTGTCCTGGCAGTGGATCTTCTGGCTGAACGTCCCCGTCGGACTGGCCCTGCTGCCTCTGGCGCGGCTGCGCCTGGCCGAGTCGCACGGTCCCGGGGCACGGCTCGACTGGGTCGGCACGGTTCTCATCAGCACCGGACTTTTCGGCATCGTCTACGCCCTGGTCAGCACGCCGTCGTACGGCTGGACCAACGGACGCGTGCTGACCGGACTGATCGCGGGCGGGGTGCTGACCGGCGCGTTCATCCTGCACGGGATCAAGGGCAAGCACCCCATGCTGCCCATGCGGCTCTTCCGTGACCGCGGGTTCTTCGGCATCAACATCGCGAGCCTGCTGATGTTCCTCGGCATGTTCGGCTCGATCTTCCTGCTGAGCCAGTTCATGCAGTCCATCGTCGGCTACTCGCCCACCGAGGCCGGGCTGCGGATGCTCCCCTGGACGGGCATGCCCATGATCGTCGCACCGATCGCGGGCTTCCTCTCCGACCGGATCGGTGGGCGACCCGTCGTCGTCACCGGGCTCGCGCTCCAGGCCCTGGGACTCGGGTACTTCGCACTGATCATGGAGCCCGGCGTCTCGTACGCGGCCCAGCTGCCGGCGCTCATCATCAGCGGTATCGGCATGGCGCTGTACTTCGCCCCCGCGGCCAGCCTCGTCATGTCCAGCGTCCGCCCCGCCGAGCAGGGCATCGCCTCCGGCGCCAACAACGCCTTCCGCGAGGTCGGCGGAGCGCTGGGTGTGGCGATCCTCTCCTCCGTCTTCTCCGCACAGGGCGGCTTCCAGTCCGCCGAAGCGTTCACCGACGGCACGGTCCCGGCGCTGTGGATCGGAGCGGCGGCGATCGCGGTGGGAGCGGCGCTGGCCCTGCTCGTCCCGCGCCACCGGGCGGCGGCGGACACCCCCCGCGAGACCGTGGACGCGGCTCCCGCAGCTTCCGCCCCCAGGGACCGCGCGGCCGTCTGAACCCCCGCCTGCGGTCCGGGCCCCTTGGGCCCGGACCGTACTCTTGTGCCCGTGCAGGAACTCCATGACGCGCCCCTCGCCCCGCTGACCACCTTCCGCCTGGGCGGCCCGGCCACCCGTCTGGTCACGGCCACCACCGACGACGAGGTGGTCGCCGCCGTCCGCGAAGCCGACGCCTCCGGGACGCCCCTGCTGCTGATCGGCGGCGGGAGCAACCTGGTGATCGGGGACAAGGGCTTCGACGGTACGGCCCTGCGCATCGCCACCACGGGCTTCCACCTGGACGGCACCACGCTGGAGCTGGCCGCGGGCGAGGTGTGGACCGACGCCGTGGCCCGCACCGTGGAGGCCGGACTTGCCGGTATCGAGTGCCTGGCGGGCATCCCCGGCTCGGCCGGCGCCACGCCGATCCAGAACGTGGGGGCGTACGGCCAGGAGGTCTCCAGCACCATCACCGACGTCGTGGCGTACGACCGGCGCAGCGGTGAGACCGTCACCCTCCCGAACGCCGATTGCGGCTTCGCCTACCGCCACAGTCGCTTCAAGGCGGACCCCAGCCGCTATGTCGTGCTGCGCGTGCGGTTCGAGCTGGAGGACGCGGGCGGTCTGTCCGCGCCGATCAAGTACGCCGAGACGGCGCGCGCCCTCGGCGTCGGGCCGGGTGAGCGGGTCCCGGCGGCGGCCGCGCGCGAGACGGTCCTGAAGCTGCGTGCGAGCAAGGGCATGGTCCTGGATCCCGAGGACCACGACACCTGGTCGGCCGGTTCCTTCTTCACCAACCCGATCCTGACGGCGGCCGAGTACGAGACCTTCGTCGGCCGGGTCCGCGAGCGCCTCGGGGCCGACGTCACACCGCCCGCCTACCCCGCGGGGGACGGGCACACCAAGACCTCGGCGGCCTGGCTCATCGACAAGGCGGGCTTCGTCAAGGGGTACGGCGACGGCCGCGCGCGTATCTCCACCAAGCACACCCTGGCGCTGACCAACCGGGGCGGGGCCACCACCGAGGACCTGCTGGCGCTCGCCCGCGAGGTCGTCGCAGGGGTCAGGGACGTCTTCGGGGTCACCCTCGTCAACGAGCCGGTGACGGTCGGCGTCAGCCTCTGAGAAGCCACAGCGCGGGTCGGCCGGGTGTATCCGCCCGCCGCCGCGTCAGGCCTCCGGGCCGGCCAGCCAGTCGTCGATCCCCGACAGCAGCTTGTCCCTGAAGGTCTCCGACGCGGCCGAGGCCCGCACCGACTGGCGGGCCAGCTCGGCCAGCTCCGCGTCCGTGAAGCCGTGGTGGTGCCGGGCGATCTCGTACTGCGCCGCCAGCCGGGAGCCGAACAGGAGCGGGTCGTCCGCGCCCAGCGCCATGGGGACGCCGGCGTCCCACAGCGTCCGCAGGGGCACGTCCGCAGGCTTCTCGTAGACGCCGAGTGCCACGTTCGACGCCGGGCACACCTCGCACGTCACCCCCCGCTCGGCCAGCTTCCGCAGCAGCCGGGGATCCTCCGCCGCCCGCACGCCGTGGCCGATCCGCGAGGCCCGCAGATCGTCCAGACAGTCGCGCACGGACGAGGGCCCGGTCAGCTCGCCCCCGTGCGGTGCCGCCAGCAGACCGCCCTCCCTGGCGATCGCGAACGCCCGGTCGAAGTCCCGCGCCATACCGCGCCGCTCGTCGTTGGACAGCCCGAAGCCGACGACGCCCCGGTCCACGTACCGCACCGCGAGCCGTGCCAGCGTGCGGGCGTCCAGGGGATGCTTCATCCGGTTGGCGGCGACCAGCACCCGCATACCGAGGCCGGTGTCGCGCGACGCGCTCTCCACCGCGTCCAGGATGATCTCCAGCGCCGGGATCAGCCCGCCCAGCATCGGCGCGTACGACGTCGGGTCCACCTGGATCTCCAGCCAGCCGGAACCGTCCCTGACGTCCTCCTCGGCGGCCTCCCGCACCAGCCGCCGGATGTCCTCGGGCTCGCGCAGACACGATCGCGCGAGGTCGTACAGCCGCTGGAAACGGAACCAGCCGCGCTCGTCCGTCGCCCGGAGCTTCGGCGGTTCGCCGCCGGTCAGCGCCTCCGGGAGGTGCACGCCGTACTTGTCGGCGAGTTCGAGGAGGGTGGCGGGCCGCATCGAGCCGGTGAAGTGCAGATGCAGATGGGCCTTGGGCAGCAGGCTGAGGTCTCGAACGCGCTCCATTGAAAGATCCTGCCGCACGCCCCCCGTCCGAGGCACCCCCTTTCCCCGATCGGGACCTTGCCCGAACGCAGGAACGGGCCCCCGGCCGGAGCCGGAGACCCGTTCTGCGACGATGCCGCGACCGAAGCGGAACCTCAGTCCCGTGCCTCGGCGAGCAGCTTCTGCATCCGCGAGACACCCTCGACCAGGTCCTCGTCGCCCAGCGCGTACGACAGCCGCAGATAGCCCGGGGTGCCGAAGGCCTCGCCCGGGACGACCGCGACCTCGGCCTCCTCCAGGATCAGCGCGGCGAGCTCCACGGAGGTCTCCGGACGCTTGCCGCGGATCTCCTTGCCCAGCAGGCCCTTCACGGACGGGTACGCGTAGAAGGCGCCCTCCGGCTCCGGGCACATCACGCCGTCGATCTCGTTGAGCATCCGCACGATGGTCTGGCGGCGGCGGTCGAAGGCCTCGCGCATGGTCGCGACCGCGTCCAGGTCGCCGGAGACCGCGGCGAGCGCGGCGACCTGCGCCACGTTCGAGACGTTGGAGGTGGCGTGCGACTGCAGGTTGGTCGCGGCCTTGACGACGTCCTTGGGGCCCACGATCCAGCCCACCCGCCAGCCGGTCATGGCGTACGTCTTCGCCACGCCGTTCACGACGATGCACTTGTCGCGCAGCTCGGGCACCACGGCCGGGATCGAGGTGAACGTCGCGTCGCCGTAGACGAGGTGCTCGTAGATCTCGTCGGTCAGCACCCACAGGCCGTGCTCGAGCGCCCAGCGGGCGATCGCCTCGGTGTCCGCCGCGCTGTAGACCGCGCCGGTCGGGTTGGACGGGGACACGAAGAGGACGACCTTGGTCTTCTCCGTGCGGGCCGCCTCCAGCTGTTCGACCGAGACCCGGTAGCCGGTGGTCTCGTCGGCGACGACCTCCACCGGGACACCGCCCGCGAGCCGGATCGACTCGGGGTACGTGGTCCAGTACGGCGCCGGGACGATGACCTCGTCACCCGGGTCCAGGATCGCCGCGAAGGCCTCGTAGATCGCCTGCTTGCCGCCGTTGGTCACCAGCACCTGGGCGGGGTCGACCTCGTACCCGGAGTCACGCAGGGTCTTCTCGGCGATGGCCTTCTTCAGCTCGGGCAGGCCCCCCGCCGGCGTGTAGCGGTGGTACTTGGGGTTCCTGCATGCCTCGATGGCGGCGTCGACGATGTAGTCGGGCGTCGGGAAGTCGGGCTCGCCCGCGCCGAAGCCGATCACCGGACGGCCGGCGGCCTTGAGGGCCTTGGCCTTGGCGTCGACGGCGAGGGTCGCGGACTCGGAGATCGCGCCGATACGGGCGGAGACCCGGCGCTCGGTGGGAGGGGTTGCAGCGCTCATGCGCCCCATCGTCCCAGACCCCGCCTGACCCGGGCACAAGGGTTTCGCAGAGCGGACCGGATTCGTACGGGTCCGGTCGCATCCGGTCACACGGACTCCGCCGGAACGCCGGGTGAACCTCACGGGCCCCGGCCTGCGGCCGGCTGCGGGAACTCCCGGAAGGGACCGGCGGACCGCCGGCGGACCACTGGGCGGGCGGGCGACGCAGAGGCTGACGGAAGACTGACAGGACGCTGACAGAACACGGACAGAGACCACCGAAGCGCTATCTGTTCGACGCACGGCATCTGACCACGTACACTCTTGGCTCGTTGGCCCTCACCGACCACCTCCTCCGATGGGGTAGGTTTGTGGGGAACCACAAAGGGTCGTAGCTCAATTGGTAGAGCACTGGTCTCCAAAACCAGCGGTTGGGGGTTCAAGTCCCTCCGGCCCTGCTACACACACCTTCGCCAGGATGTGTGCGCATGTACGTACGTGAATGCACCGCCGTGCGGCTCAACCGGGCGCGGCACGGCCATGACCCGGAATCAGGTGAGAGACGTGACGGACGCCGTGGGCTCCATCGACATGCCTGATGCCGAGGATGAGGCACTCGAGGCCCGGAAGAAGTCCCGGAAGGGCGGCAAGCGCGGAAAGAAGGGCCCCCTCGGGCGCCTCGCGCTGTTCTACCGCCAGATCATCGCCGAGCTGCGCAAGGTCGTCTGGCCCACTCGCAGCCAGCTGACGACGTACACCACTGTGGTGATCGTCTTCGTCGTCGTCATGATCGGCCTTGTGACTGTGATCGACTATGGCCTCCAGGAAGCCGTGAAGTACGTCTTCGGCTGATCGGGCGGGAGGGCGCCTCAGTCGGCGCCTTTTCGCATGTTCCACCCATCTGTATCCAGGAAGAAGCAGCCACCGTGTCTGACCCGAACCTGAACGACGCCGTTGAGCCGCGCGTAGACGAGTCCGCTGAGGACGAGCTCGACATCGTCGAGGCGGCGGACGCTGTGGACCCGGACCAGGCGGAAGCTGCGGACGCCGCGGCGGGCGAGCCTGCCGAGGAGGCCGCGGTCCACGTCGAGGACGAGGCCGACGCGGTCGCAGAGGTGGACGAGGACGAGGCCGACGAGGCGGAGTCCGTCTACGAGGACGAGGCCGACGAGGCGGAGACCGTCGCCGAGGCCGAGCCCGAGGCTCCCGTCGACCCCGTCGCCGCTCTCCGCGACGAGCTGCGCGGTCTGCCCGGCGAGTGGTACGTGATCCACACCTACGCGGGCTACGAGAAGCGCGTGAAGGCCAACCTGGAGCAGCGCGCCGTCTCGCTGAACGTCGAGGAATTCATCTACCAGGCCGAGGTCCCCGAGGAAGAGATCGTCCAGATCAAGAACGGTGAGCGCAAGAACGTCCGGCAGAACAAGCTGCCCGGCTATGTGCTCGTCCGCATGGACCTGACGAACGAGTCCTGGGGCGTCGTGCGCAACACCCCGGGTGTCACCGGCTTCGTGGGCAACGCCTACGACCCGTACCCGCTGACCCTGGACGAGATCGTCAAGATGCTCGCCCCGGAGGCCGAGGAGAAGGCCGCCCGCGAGGCCGCCGAGGCCGAGGGCAAGCCGGCTCCGGCCCGCAAGGTCGAGGTCCAGGTGCTGGACTTCGAGGTCGGCGACTCGGTCACCGTCACCGACGGTCCGTTCGCCACCCTGCAGGCGACGATCAACGAGATCAACGCCGACTCCAAGAAGGTCAAGGGCCTGGTCGAGATCTTCGGCCGGGAGACCCCGGTCGAGCTGAGCTTCGACCAGATCCAGAAGAACTGACCGAGCCCTCGGGGCTCACAGGTTTCCGACCAGGTCAGAACGGTCTCGCCCGGGGGGTTTTCCCGCCGTGCGGAGCGTTCTGACCTGTCGGTTTTTCACCGCGCAGCCATACCCGTTATCGTTGTGCGGTATGCCTCCATCCGGATGATCGGGTGGAAGGCGGATAACTCTCACTAGGACCCGGAGAGAGCAATGCCTCCCAAGAAGAAGAAGGTCACGGGGCTGATCAAGCTCCAGATCCAGGCCGGTGCGGCCAACCCGGCTCCGCCGGTCGGCCCGGCACTGGGTCAGCACGGCGTCAACATCATGGAGTTCTGCAAGGCCTACAACGCGGCCACCGAGTCGCAGCGTGGCTGGGTGATCCCGGTGGAGATCACGGTCTACGAGGACCGTTCCTTCACCTTCATCACCAAGACCCCGCCGGCGTCGAGGATGATCCTCAAGGCCGCGGGTGTGGACAAGGGCTCCGGCGAGCCGCACAAGACCAAGGTCGCCAAGCTGACGCGCGACCAGGTCCGCGAGATCGCCACCACCAAGATGCCCGACCTGAACGCCAACGACCTGGACGCCGCCGAGAAGATCATCGCCGGCACCGCCCGTTCCATGGGCATCACGGTCGAGGGCTGACAGTCCCCGTAAGACCTCAGTGGTAGGGCCCGCGCTGGTCCGCACCACGACTCCACACCTGCCGTGCGGCGGAGCCGCATGGTGTTACTCCCACAGGAGAAGAAGTGAAGCGCAGCAAGGCTCTCCGCAACGCGGACGCCCAGATCGACCGGGAGCGTAACTACGCCCCGCTCGAGGCCGTCCGTCTTGCGAAGGACACCGCCACCACCAAGTTCGACGGCACCGTCGAGGTCGCCTTCCGCCTGGGCGTTGACCCGCGCAAGGCCGACCAGATGGTCCGTGGCACCGTGAACCTTCCGCACGGCACCGGCAAGACCGCCCGGGTCCTGGTCTTCGCGACCGGTGACCGTGCTGCGGCCGCGGAAGCCGCGGGCGCCGACATCGTCGGCTCCGACGAACTGATCGACGAGGTTTCGAAGGGCCGTCTGGACTTCGACGCCGTCGTCGCCACCCCGGACCTCATGGGCAAGGTCGGCCGCCTCGGCCGTGTGCTCGGTCCCCGTGGTCTGATGCCGAACCCCAAGACCGGCACCGTGACCATGGACGTCGCCAAGGCTGTCAACGACATCAAGGGCGGCAAGATCGAGTTCCGCGTCGACAAGCACTCGAACCTGCACTTCATCATCGGCAAGGTCTCCTTCGACGAGACCAAGCTGGTGGAGAACTACGCCGCGGCGCTGGAGGAGATCCTCCGTCTGAAGCCGTCCGCCGCGAAGGGCCGCTACATCAAGAAGGCGACCCTGACCACCACCATGGGCCCCGGCATCCCGCTGGACTCCAACCGCACCCGGAACCTCCTCGTCGAGGAGGACCCGGCCGCGGTCTGAGCCTGACCGGCTCACCGGCTGTGCACCGGCCCCGCGCCTCTTCCGAGGCGCGGGGCCGGTTGTTTTTTGGTGAGACAGCATGACTACCGAACGGTAGTCTTGCGAAGGTTTGATCGATTCGTACCACCTGATTGATCGGTGCGTACCACCTGGGGGGGAACATGCGTCAGATGCAGCGGAAGGCTGCCGGGGTCGTCATCACCGCTGCGCTGCTGTGCGGCACGGCCGCCTGCACCGGCGAGGACAAGCCCGCCGGCGACCGCAAGGCCGCGCAGCAGCAGAAGCAGCCGCAGAAGCCGACGGAGGTCACTCCGGCGGCGTTCGTGAAGCGCGCGGCCGACAAGAACGAGAAGCTGACCTCTGTCTCGTACCGGATGAAGGGGCAGATCCCCCAGGCGGGCCTGGTCGAGGCGACGGCGTCCGTCAGCCTCAAGCCCCTCGCGGCGAGCATGAAGATGGCGCAGAAGGGCGGCGCGGAGCGCGGCGAGGTGGAGATCCGCCTTGTCGACGGCGCGATGTACCTCAACGGTGGCAAGGCGGCCGCCGCCGAGATGGACGGCAAGAGCTGGCTCAAGTTCGACCTGAAGGCCATGGGGAAGGGCGCCGGCGGCAAGGACCCGCTGCGCGGGCTCGGGGACCGTGCGGACAGGAACCCCGCGGAGGACTCCGCGGCCCTGACCGCCGCCAAGGACCTCAAGAAGGTCGGTCCGGAGACCGTGGAGGGCGTGAAGACGACGCACTACACCGGCACCGTGCCGCTCTCCGCCGTGCGCGACAGCCTGAAGGAGAAGGACGCCGTGACCCGGGAGCGCCGCGAGAAGAGCCTGAAGCAGTACGAGCAGCTCGGGATCACGAAATTCACCATGGACATGTGGATCGACGGTGAGGACCACACCAAGCAGTTCCGTATGCGCGGGGCGGGCAACCAGGGTCCGATGGACGTGACGATCACCTTCCTCGACTACAACAAGCCGGTCACCGTCAAGGCCCCGCCGGCGGCCGAGACCCTTGATCTCGCGGCGATGCTCAAGGGCGCGAACAGCGCCCAGCGCTGAGCCGTCCGGGCGGATTTGCCTGCCGCCCACCGGTTCCCGTACTCTGCCACGGAAGCCAAAGACCGCTGGTCGTTGCTGTGCCCCGTACGGGGCACGGTGGCCGAAGGATCCGCTAGCTGCGGACGACCCGCGCAGGTGACTGTGGATGAGAGCTCCCGGGATTCCGGTCGAGCTGACGCCCCGTGCCTGCGCCGGGGCGTTTCGTTTTGTTCAGTCTCCTTCCTTCAGCCGATGCGGTCCTCATCACCCGGAAGGAGGCCGACGCTCTATGGCAAGGCCCGACAAGGCTGCCGCGGTAGCCGAGCTCGCGGATCAGTTCCGTAGCTCGAACGCCGCTGTGCTGACCGAGTACCGGGGTCTCACCGTGGCTCAGCTCAAGACGCTGCGCCGCGCACTCGGTGAGAACGCCCAGTACGCCGTGGTGAAGAACACGCTGACCAAGATTGCGGCCAACGAGGCCGGGATCACCGCACTCGACGACCAGTTCGCTGGTCCGACGGCGGTCGCCTTCATCACCGGTGACCCGGTGGAGTCGGCGAAGGGTCTTCGTGACTTCGCCAAGGAGAACCCGAACCTCATCATCAAGGGCGGTGTCCTTGACGGCAAGGCGCTGTCCGCCGATGAGATCAAGAAGCTTGCGGACCTCGAGTCCCGCGAGGTTCTGCTCGCCAAGCTGGCGGGTGCCTTCAAGGGCAAGCAGACGCAGACTGCTCAGCTCTTCCAGGCGCTCCCGTCGAAGCTCGTCCGCACCGTGGACGCTCTTCGCGCCAAGCAGGCCGAGCAGGGCGGTGCCGAGTAATTCGGCTCGCGCATTGACCCGCGCCGCCTAGCGCGCGGGTCGTAGCGGGCCGTACGCCCGCCGTTATGTACATCCCGGCACCAGCCGAATTAGTGGAAGGATCGCCCATCATGGCGAAGCTGTCTCAGGAAGACCTGCTCGCGCAGTTCGAGGAGATGACCCTCATCGAGCTCTCCGAGTTCGTGAAGGCGTTCGAGGAGAAGTTCGACGTCACCGCCGCCGCCGCGGTCGCCGTTGCCGGCCCCGCCGCCCCGGCCGCTGCCGAGGTCGTCGAGGAGCAGGACGAGTTCGACGTCATCCTCACCGGCGCCGGTGACAAGAAGATCCAGGTCATCAAGGTCGTGCGTGAGCTGACCTCCCTGGGCCTGAAGGAGGCCAAGGACCTCGTCGACGGCACCCCGAAGCCGGTCCTCGAGAAGGTCAACAAGGAGGCCGCTGACAAGGCCGCCGAGGCCCTCAAGGGCGCCGGTGCCGCTGTCGAGGTCAAGTGACCCCGCGAGTCTTCTGACTCCCGCGCTGTAACGCGCACGCACTGAAGGGCGATCACCCAACCGGGTGGTCGCTCTTCGGCGTTCCTGACGCCTCCGGGTGGTTCTCTTGCACCGTCGGCTGCGGAGAGTAGGGTGATCTTCGCCGTGCGCCAGGTGACGATCTCCACCAAGTGGGGGGCCTTGACGAACCGCACGCAGCGCGCAATTCTCAGGACGCGTCGTCACAACGGTCCAAGTTCGAGGCATGGATCGACGGCCGAACGGGCAGGATCGGTGTGCGCCTCCAGCGCACGGCATACCGCGGAGTTGAGAACAACGAGGGTCTCGGAAAACCCGCCCTGGACATCAGTGGGCCAAGTGGCTACACTGACCCTTTGCGCTGCCTGTTAGCTGCCCCCTGCCCGTCACCAGGGGCATACCCTCGCAAGAGCACGGTGGACCGAATACCCCTGACCTGGGATTTCTGGTCCTGTGCCCGGCTTGGGACCGGTACGCGCGTAGTGAGTCCGAGCCCTCGGAAGGACCCCCTCTTGGCCGCCTCGCGCAACGCCTCGATCGCGAATACGAACAACGGCGCCAGCACCGCCCCGCTGCGCATCTCCTTTGCAAAGATCAAGGAGCCCCTCGAGGTTCCGAACCTTCTTGCGCTGCAGACCGAGAGCTTTGACTGGCTGCTCGGCAACGCGGCCTGGAAGGCTCGTGTCGAGGCGGCTCTGGAGTCCGGACAGGACGTCCCCACCAAGTCCGGTCTGGAGGAGATCTTCGAGGAGATCTCGCCGATCGAGGACTTCTCCGGGTCGATGTCGCTGACTTTCCGCGACCACCGCTTCGAGCCCCCGAAGAACTCGATCGACGAGTGCAAGGAGCGCGACTTCACGTATGCCGCGCCGCTCTTCGTCACGGCCGAGTTCACCAACAACGAGACCGGCGAGATCAAGTCCCAGACGGTCTTCATGGGCGACTTCCCGCTCATGACCAACAAGGGCACCTTCGTCATCAACGGCACCGAGCGTGTCGTGGTGTCGCAGCTGGTCCGCTCGCCGGGTGTCTACTTCGACTCCTCCATCGACAAGACGTCCGACAAGGACATCTTCTCCGCCAAGATCATCCCGTCCCGGGGTGCCTGGCTGGAGATGGAGATCGACAAGCGCGACATGGTCGGTGTCCGTATCGACCGCAAGCGCAAGCAGTCCGTCACCGTCCTCCTGAAGGCGCTCGGCTGGACCACCGAGCAGATCCTCGAGGAGTTCGGCGAGTACGAGTCCATGCGCGCCACCCTGGAGAAGGACCACACCCAGGGCCAGGACGACGCGCTGCTCGACATCTACCGCAAGCTGCGCCCGGGCGAGCCCCCGACGCGTGAGGCCGCGCAGACGCTGCTCGAGAACCTGTACTTCAACCCGAAGCGCTACGACCTCGCCAAGGTCGGCCGCTACAAGGTCAACAAGAAGCTGGGTGCCGACGAGCCGCTGGACGCCGGCGTACTCACCGACCGTGACGTCATCGCCACCATCAAGTACCTGGTGAAGCTGCACGCCGGTGAGGCCGAGACGGCCGGTGAGAACGGCACGCAGATCGTCGTCGAGACGGACGACATCGACCACTTCGGCAACCGCCGTCTGCGCAACGTCGGCGAGCTCATCCAGAACCAGGTCCGCACGGGTCTGGCTCGTATGGAGCGCGTCGTGCGCGAGCGCATGACGACCCAGGACGTCGAGGCGATCACGCCGCAGACCCTGATCAACATCCGGCCGGTCGTCGCCTCCATCAAGGAGTTCTTCGGCACCAGCCAGCTGTCCCAGTTCATGGACCAGAACAACCCGCTGTCGGGCCTGACCCACAAGCGCCGTCTGTCGGCGCTGGGCCCCGGTGGTCTGTCCCGTGAGCGGGCCGGCTTCGAGGTCCGTGACGTGCACCCGTCCCACTACGGACGCATGTGCCCGATCGAGACCCCCGAAGGCCCGAACATCGGTCTGATCGGTTCGCTCGCCTCGTACGGCCGCGTCAACGCGTTCGGCTTCGTCGAGACCCCGTACCGCAAGGTCGTCGACGGCCAGGTCACCGACGAGGTGGACTACCTGACCGCCGACGAGGAGGACCGCTTCGTCATCGCGCAGGCCAACGCCGCGCTCAACGACGACCTGCGCTTCTCCGAGGCCCGTGTCCTGGTGCGCCGCCGTGGCGGCGAGGTCGACTACGTCTCGCCCGCGGACGTGGACTACATGGACGTCTCGCCGCGCCAGATGGTGTCGGTCGCGACCGCCATGATCCCCTTCCTCGAGCACGACGACGCCAACCGTGCCCTCATGGGCGCGAACATGATGCGCCAGGCCGTTCCGCTCATCAAGGCGGAGGCCCCGCTCGTCGGCACCGGCATGGAGTACCGCTGTGCCACCGACGCCGGCGACGTCGTCAAGGCCGAGAAGGACGGTGTGATCCAGGAGCTCTCCGCGGACTACATCACCGCCGCCAACGACGACGGCACGTACATCACGTACCGCCTGGCCAAGTTCGCCCGCTCCAACCAGGGCACCTCGGTCAACCAGAAGGTCGTCGTCTCCGAGGGCGACCGGGTCGTCGCGGGCCAGGTGCTCGCCGACGGTCCGGCCACCGAGGACGGCGAGATGGCGCTCGGCAAGAACCTGCTCGTCGCGTTCATGCCGTGGGAGGGCCACAACTACGAGGACGCGATCATCCTGTCGCAGCGCCTCGTCCAGGACGACGTCCTCTCCTCGATCCACATCGAGGAGCACGAGGTCGACGCCCGTGACACCAAGCTCGGCCCCGAGGAGATCACCCGGGACATCCCGAACGTCTCCGAGGAGGTCCTCGCGGACCTGGACGAGCGCGGCATCATCCGGATCGGTGCCGAGGTCGTCGCCGGCGACATCCTGGTCGGCAAGGTCACCCCGAAGGGTGAGACCGAGCTGACCCCGGAGGAGCGCCTGCTCCGCGCGATCTTCGGTGAGAAGGCCCGTGAGGTCCGTGACACCTCGCTGAAGGTGCCGCACGGCGAGACCGGCAAGGTCATCGGCGTCCGCGTCTTCGACCGCGAGGAGGGCGACGAGCTTCCCCCCGGTGTGAACCAGCTGGTGCGCGTCTACGTCGCGCAGAAGCGCAAGATCACCGACGGTGACAAGCTCGCCGGCCGTCACGGCAACAAGGGCGTCATCTCCAAGATCCTCCCGATCGAGGACATGCCGTTCCTGGAGGACGGCACCCCGGTCGACATCATCCTCAACCCGCTCGGTGTCCCGTCCCGAATGAACCCGGGACAGGTCCTGGAGATCCACCTCGGCTGGCTCGCCAGCCGCGGCTGGGACGTCTCCGGCCTCGCGGACGAGTGGGCCCAGCGTCTGCAGACCATCGGCGCCGACCAGGTCGCCCCGGGCACCAACGTCGCGACCCCGGTCTTCGACGGTGCGCGCGAGGACGAGCTCGCGGGTCTGCTCCAGCACACCATCCCGAACCGCGACGGCGAGCGCATGGTGCTCCCGACCGGCAAGGCGCGCCTGTTCGACGGCCGCTCCGGCGAGCCGTTCCCGGACCCGATCTCGGTCGGGTACATGTACATCCTCAAGCTGCACCACCTGGTCGACGACAAGCTGCACGCCCGTTCGACCGGTCCGTACTCGATGATCACCCAGCAGCCGCTGGGTGGTAAGGCTCAGTTCGGTGGCCAGCGCTTCGGTGAGATGGAGGTGTGGGCGCTCGAGGCATACGGCGCCGCATACGCCCTCCAGGAACTGCTGACCATCAAGTCCGACGACGTCACCGGCCGCGTGAAGGTCTACGAGGCCATCGTCAAGGGCGAGAACATTCCCGAGCCCGGCATCCCCGAGTCCTTCAAGGTGCTCATCAAGGAGATGCAGTCCCTGTGCCTCAACGTGGAGGTGCTGTCCTCGGACGGCATGTCCATCGAGATGCGCGACACCGACGAGGACGTCTTCCGCGCTGCGGAAGAGCTCGGCATCGACCTGTCCCGGCGCGAGCCGAGCAGCGTCGAAGAGGTCTGACGGGTCTCCCGCCACCCCTCACCAGGGGTGGCGGGCCCCGGGACCCCGTACAGACCATGATTGAGACACGACCCTGAGAGGGATTGACGCATAGTGCTCGACGTCAACTTCTTCGACGAGCTGCGGATCGGCCTGGCCACCGCTGACGACATCCGTCAGTGGTCCCACGGCGAGGTCAAGAAGCCCGAGACCATCAACTACCGCACGCTCAAGCCCGAAAAGGACGGACTCTTCTGCGAGAAGATCTTCGGTCCTACCCGGGACTGGGAGTGCTACTGCGGCAAGTACAAGCGCGTCCGCTTCAAGGGCATCATCTGTGAGCGGTGTGGCGTCGAGGTCACCCGCGCCAAGGTGCGCCGCGAGCGGATGGGCCACATCGAGCTGGCCGCTCCCGTCACCCACATCTGGTACTTCAAGGGCGTTCCGTCGCGGCTGGGCTACCTGCTCGACCTCGCCCCGAAGGACCTGGAGAAGGTCATCTACTTCGCGGCGTACATGATCACGTACGTCGACGACGAGCGCCGCACGCGCGACCTGCCCTCGCTGGAGGCCCATGTCTCCGTCGAGCGCCAGCAGATCGAGAACCGCCGCGACGCCGACCTGGAGGCCCGCGCCAAGAAGCTCGAGGGCGACCTGGCCGAGCTCGAGGCCGAGGGTGCCAAGGCCGATGTGCGCCGCAAGGTGCGCGAGGGTGCCGAGCGTGAGATGAAGCAGCTGCGCGACCGTTCGCAGCGCGAGATCGACCGTCTCGACGAGGTGTGGAGCCGCTTCAAGAACCTCAAGGTCCAGGACCTCGAGGGTGACGAGCTGCTCTACCGCGAGCTGCGTGACCGCTTCGGCACGTACTTCGACGGCTCGATGGGTGCCGCGGCGCTGCAGAAGCGCCTGGAGTCCTTCGACCTGGAGGAGGAGGCCGAGCGCCTCCGCGAGATCATCCGTACCGGCAAGGGCCAGAAGAAGACCCGTGCGCTCAAGCGCCTCAAGGTCGTCTCCGCCTTCCTGCAGACCAGCAACAGCCCCAAGGGCATGGTGCTGGACTGCGTCCCGGTGATCCCGCCGGACCTGCGTCCGATGGTGCAGCTGGACGGTGGCCGCTTCGCGACCTCCGACCTGAACGACCTGTACCGCCGCGTCATCAACCGGAACAACCGTCTGAAGCGTCTGCTCGACCTCGGTGCTCCCGAGATCATCGTGAACAACGAGAAGCGGATGCTCCAGGAGGCCGTCGACGCGCTGTTCGACAACGGCCGCCGTGGCCGCCCGGTCACCGGACCCGGTAACCGCCCGCTGAAGTCCCTCAGCGACATGCTGAAGGGCAAGCAGGGCCGCTTCCGTCAGAACCTGCTCGGTAAGCGAGTCGACTACTCGGCGCGTTCCGTCATCGTCGTCGGCCCGCAGCTGAAGCTGCACCAGTGCGGTCTGCCCAAGGCCATGGCGCTGGAGCTCTTCAAGCCGTTCGTGATGAAGCGCCTGGTCGACCTGAACCACGCGCAGAACATCAAGTCGGCCAAGCGCATGGTCGAGCGTGGCCGCACCGTGGTGTACGACGTCCTCGAAGAGGTCATCGCCGAGCACCCGGTGCTGCTGAACCGTGCGCCCACGCTGCACCGCCTCGGCATCCAGGCCTTCGAGCCGCAGCTGGTCGAGGGCAAGGCCATCCAGATCCACCCGCTCGTCTGTACCGCGTTCAACGCGGACTTCGACGGTGACCAGATGGCCGTGCACCTGCCGCTGTCCGCGGAGGCGCAGGCCGAGGCCCGCATCCTGATGCTGTCCTCGAACAACATCCTCAAGCCGGCCGACGGCCGTCCGGTGACCATGCCGACCCAGGACATGGTGCTGGGCCTCTTCTTCCTCACCACGGACGAGGAGGAGCGCGAGGTGCGCGGCGAGGGCCGTGCGTTCAACTCCACCGCCGAGGCGATCATGGCCTTCGACGCCCGGGAGCTCTCGCTCCAGGCGAAGGTCGACATCCGCTTCCCGATCGGCACCGTCCCGCCGCGTGGCTGGACCCCGCCGATCGACGAGGAGGGCGACGACTCCGTCGTCGGTGCCTGGCAGCAGGGCGACAGCTTCCGGCTGAAGACCACCCTGGGCCGTGCGCTCTTCAACGAGCTGCTGCCCGAGGACTACCCGTTCGTGGACTACTCGGTCGGCAAGAAGCAGCTCTCCGAGATCGTCAACGACCTCGCCGAGCGCTACCCGAAGGTCATCGTGGCGGCGACGCTCGACAACCTGAAGGCGGCCGGCTTCTACTGGGCGACCCGTTCCGGTGTCACCGTCGCCATCTCCGACGTCGTCGTTCCCGAGGCGAAGAAGGAGATCGTCGCGGGCTACGAGGCGCAGGACGAGAAGGTCCAGAAGCAGTACGAGCGCGGTCTGATCACCAAGCAGGAGCGCACGCAGGAGCTCATCACCATCTGGACCAAGGCGACCAACGAGGTCGCCGAGGCGATGAACGCGAACTTCCCGAAGACCAACCCCATCTTCATGATGGTCAACTCGGGTGCTCGCGGAAACATGATGCAGATGCGTCAGATCGCCGGTATGCGTGGTCTGGTGTCGAACGCCAAGAACGAGACCATCCCGCGTCCGATCAAGGCGTCCTTCCGCGAGGGCCTGTCCGTGCTGGAGTACTTCATCTCCACGCACGGTGCCCGAAAGGGTCTCGCCGACACCGCCCTGCGTACGGCCGACTCGGGTTACCTGACCCGTCGTCTGGTCGACGTCTCGCAGGACGTCATCATCCGCGAGGAGGACTGCGGCACCGAACGCGGTCTGAAGCTGCGGATCGCCGAGCGCGGCGCCGACGGCGTCCTGCGCAAGGCGGAGGACGTCGAGACGTCCGTGTACGCGCGGATGCTCGCCGAGGACGTCGTCGTGGACGGCAAGGTCATCGCGCCGGCGAACGTCGACCTCGGTGACGTGCTGATCGACGCGCTGGTGGGCGCGAGCGTCGAGGAGGTCAAGACCCGCTCGGTCCTGACCTGTGAGTCCGCGGTCGGCACGTGTGCGTACTGCTACGGCCGTTCGCTGGCCACCGGCAAGCTGGTCGACATCGGTGAGGCGGTCGGCATCATCGCCGCCCAGTCCATCGGTGAGCCCGGTACCCAGCTGACGATGCGTACCTTCCACACCGGTGGTGTGGCCGGTGACGACATCACCCAGGGTCTGCCGCGTGTCGTCGAGCTCTTCGAGGCCCGTACCCCGAAGGGTGTCGCCCCGATCTCCGAGGCCTCCGGCCGGGTGCGGATCGAGGAGACCGAGAAGACCAAGAAGCTCGTCGTCACCCCGGACGACGGCAGCGACGAGACGGCGTTCCCGATCTCGAAGCGTGCCCGTCTGCTGGTGGGCGAGGGCGACCACGTCGAGGTGGGCCAGAAGCTCACCGTGGGTGCCACCAACCCGCACGACGTGCTGCGCATCCTCGGCCAGCGGGCCGTCCAGGTCCACCTGGTCGGCGAGGTCCAGAAGGTCTACAACTCGCAGGGCGTGTCGATCCACGACAAGCACATCGAGATCATCATCCGGCAGATGCTGCGCCGTGTGACGATCATCGAGTCCGGCGACGCGGAGCTGCTGCCGGGCGAGCTCGTCGAGCGCTCGAAGTTCGAGACCGAGAACCGTCGTGTGGTCACCGAGGGCGGTCACCCCGCCTCCGGCCGTCCGCAGCTGATGGGTATCACCAAGGCCTCGCTCGCCACCGAGTCGTGGCTGTCGGCGGCGTCCTTCCAGGAGACGACCAGGGTCCTCACCGACGCGGCGATCAACGCCAAGTCGGACTCCCTGATCGGCCTCAAGGAGAACGTCATCATCGGTAAGCTCATCCCGGCCGGTACGGGCCTGTCCCGCTACCGCAACATCCGGGTCGAGCCGACCGAGGAGGCCAAGGCCGCGATGTACTCGGCCGTCGGCTACGACGACATCGACTACTCGCCGTTCGGCACCGGCTCCGGCCAGGCCGTTCCGCTGGAGGACTACGACTACGGTCCGTACAACCAGTAAGCGAGCAGCTTGAGAAGGGCGGCCACCCCGTGCACTACGGGGTGGCCGCCCTTCTGTGTGCCGCCCGGCGCCCGGGCCGGGGCCTTGCCCCGGGAGGCGTCGGTGCGGCGGGTCGGGCCCGACCAGCCCCCCGCGCCGGTCGGACCCACGATCGCGGCGAGCTCAGCGCCTGCCGTGGTCCTCCAGATACGGCTGGAGCCGCTGCAGCCGCTCCGGGTAGTCCGGGTGCGTGCGAAGCGCCTTCGCCAGCCGGCCGGGGCGGGGAGGCTTCTGTCCTGCCGCCGCCGCGAACTGCGCGGCCTGGGCCTCGGTCTGGACCTGGCGTACGTGCATGGCCTGGAGGATCCCGGCGAGCTGCGGGGCGAAGCCGAGCGCCGCGGCGTGCTGGTCGGCGCGTAGTTCGGCCTTACGGCTGACCATGGCCAGCAGATACGGCGCGAGCAGCATGGGCACCACGATCATCCACGCGGACGCCACGAACGCCAGCAGGCAGACGCCGAAGGTCAGCAGCAGGAACCCGGTCGCGGGCAACGAGATCGCCCGCGCGACGATCAGGGCGAAGCGGGCGACGCCGCGGATCGCGGCCCATGTCAGCCGGGCGGGCAGGGCGTACCACTGCCCCAGCAGCGAAGCCCAGGCGTGACCGCCGGTGTGATGGCCGAGTTCATGCGCGAGTGCGGCGGCGAGCTGGCCGCCCGGCAGATGGTTCAGTGAGTACGTCGTGACGCCGACGATATGACCCGCGGCGGCGTAGGCGTTGACGTCGTCGTTCTCCTCGATCCACAGCTCGTAGGCGCTTCCGTCGACCCCGGCGCGGGCGGTCACCTCCGCCCAGACGGGCTGCAGCCGGGCCAGCTCGGCGGGCAGCGGTCGGCGCAGCTTCAGCAGCCGGCGGGCCAGGAAGTCCTCGGTGGGCCGGTGGAAGATCAGCACACCGCTCGCGATCCAGGCGACGACGGGCAGCCATGCCAGTGAGCCGGCGAACACGGCCGACACTCCGGCGACCACGCTGAGGCTGGCGAGGAACGCCGGCAGCTGGATGAGCAGCCGGCTTATGGCGGTGGAGTCAGCCCTTCGCTGGGTGCGGGCGAGGTGGACCCGGCGCTGCTCGAAGTCCATCTCGTCGGGGTGGCGCCCAGGAGGCACGGGTGCGGCGGGCTCGGAGGTGGGCGGGGGGTGGCCGGGCGTTGGGTAGGGCGGCGTGGGATAGGCGGGCGGCGGCGGGGCCTCGGCGTGGCCGGGCTGCCCGGACTGCGGGTGGGGCGGGGGACCCTGGGGGTAGGTGGGTCCGGGCGCGGGATACGTGGGGGCGGCGGCGCCGGGGTAGGTCGGTTCGGCTTGGGGGTATGTGGGTTCGGCCTGGGGGTATGTGGGTTCGGGTCCTGGGTAGGTCGGTTCGGCTTGGGGGTACGTGGGTTCGGGCGCGGGATACGTGGGGGCGGCGGCGCCGGGGTAGGTCGGTTCGGCCTGGGGGTATGTGGGTTCGGGTCCTGGATACGTCGGCTCGGCCTGCGGGTACGTGGGTCCGGTGCCCGGGTGGGTGGGGCCGGCGGCCTGGGGATACGAAGGTTCGGGATACGCGGGAGAAGAGCCCGCGGGGTACTGCGGATCCTGGGACTGCTGGGTCATCGCACGCTCCTTGGAAGTGGTGTGGGGTCGTCCCGGCGCGGCCGCGGCTGTGTTCCGCGGTGCTGCCGCCGTCGCTCGGCCGGAGGGCCTCAGCCGGATAGCACCGCGCCCGGGAGCAGCAGGGCGCTGAGGAAGAAGGCCGCCAGGCCGATGCGTATCCACCGGTGCTTGTCGGCGACGATGCGGCTGGTCTCGGCGAGCGAGGCGGCGAGCGCGGAGCACTCGTCGACGGCCGTGTCGGCCAGGGCCTGGACGAGCCGGCCCTGGGCGGCGGCGCGTTCGATGTCGCCGAAGTACATGAGGGGCCGCCCTGGTGACCAGCGGCTCGACCGGTACCTCGGCAGCACGGCCATGAGCAGGGAGAGCAGCGCCAGGGCCATGCAGCACGCCCCCGTCCACCACAGGGCCGTGGCCATGCCGTCCAGGTCGGCGGGCCGCCAGCGGCGTGCGGTGAGCAGGCCGCTGAGTGCTCCGACGGTCATGCCCAGCGCTCCGGCGAGCACGGCCGCCTTGCTGTCCGCCCGCGCGATCTCCCCGCGCACCTCGTCGAGCAGCCGGGCCGCGGTGGTCACCGACTCTCTGCCGGGCTGTCCCTCTGTCACGGCTCGCGCCCCTCGACGCGGTCGAGAGCGTCCGAGGGCCCGGGCCCGGTGGTGGGCACGACATCCGTCGGCACGACAGCCGTGGGTTCGGCCCCGGCGGTCGGGGCCACGGGCGCGCTCTCGGGAGCCGCGACCGGTGGCGGCGCCGGGAACCCGTAGGCCATGGACGCCGCGGGTGCAGGAGGCATGGGCGGTGGCGCCGACGCCGTCCCCTGCGGCGGCTGCCAGGCCGGGAAGGCGCTGTACGGCTGCTGGTCGGGCGGTCCCGGGGGTGCCGCAGGCGGGGGCATGGGCGAGCCCTGGGCTCCGTACGGTCCGGGGACCCCGGGCGCCGGGACTGCGGGCTGGTGCGGCGCAGCCCCCGGTCCCCAGGCGGCAGCCGGCTGCCAGCCGACCGGTTCCCCGGGAACAGGCGGTGCCGGACGCGTCGCATCGGCCGGGCCCGGCGGGGTATCCGCCGGGGCTGTCCCCCCTTCCACCGGCATCTGCGGCAGCTGGTGCTGGGGAGGCATGGGTGTCGGTACGGTGTCGGCGACACCGGGCAGCCGCTGCGCCAGGATCTGGTTGACGGCGTCGAGCGCGAGCTTCTTGGGCTCGTCGAGCTGGAACGCCTCCGCGTGGTTGCCGCCCAGCAGTTGGCCGACCAGCTCACGCTGCTGCTCGATCAGCCGGAGCTGGTCCTCGCGCAGCGACCGCATCACCATGGCGGAGTCCTCGGGGTGCTGGGCGAGATGCAGCGCCCAGGCCCGTACCCCGCCGTGCTGGAGGTGGTACGCGTAGAACTCGACCTTCTGCGCCTCGATCGCCTGCAGTTCCAGCTGCTGGCGCCCGGCCAGCAACGCCTGCTGGTGCTGCATCGCCTGCTGCTGCATCACCAGTTCGTGCTGTTGCTGCTGGTAGTCGAGCGCCCGCCCCGACTGGAGCAGGTCCTGCTGCCGGGTGCGCCGGTCCACCTCCAGATCGATGTCCATGCCCCGCTGGGCGACGAGGACCTGCTCGGTGCTCTGGTGGTCGATGGCCTGCTTGCGCCTCTCGTGGGCGATGTTCTCCTCGTCCCTGCGCAGTCGTGCGGTCCAGGTCACCTGGAGTCCCGCGGTTTTGCCGAGCGGGCCGAAGTCCCTTACCGCCTGCAGCAGCGCCCGTTCCGCCTGGGCGCTCTCGGCGATGCCGAAGCCCCGGGTGACCGGACGGGCCGCCTGCTGGAGTTCGCCGAGCACCAGGTCGGGTACGTGCCGGTGGCCGCTGGCGACGAACGCCGCGGGGTCCACGACCTGCCAGGACAGCTCGACCGCGGCACCGAACTCGAACGCGTCGTTGTCACTGGGCAGCGCCAGCTCTGCCTGCACCGGGTGGATACCCATGTCCACCTCGTAGACGGCGGTGTAGCGCTTGCCCGCCACATCGGTGCGGCTGGGCCGGTGCGGAGGGAGATAGCTGTCGTACGTCCCCTTGGCCGTGACGAAGACGAGAGCGTGATCGATCCGGGTGGACGGCTTGCGGGTGGCGTACTCGAAGCGGGAAAGCTGGCGCACCGTCAGTACGGGGTCGGTCAGCTGGGTATGGCGATCCGCGTTCTGGTGCCACTCGGGCGGGCGGCGGAAGTCGGCCATGGGGGTTCTCCTTGGTGTTGTTCGCGTGTACGGCCGGATGCCGGACTCAGGAAGCCGGGTTGCGGGCTCCGGGCGCCGGACTCCGGGCTGTTGCCGGTGGATCAGCGGGATTCGACGACGGCCAGCAGACGGCGGGCCGCGGGCGGCGGGGTGCGGTCCGGGTGGTCGCCGGGGATGGTGCGCAGCAGATGGGCGAGCCGCTGCCGGTCGGTGTCCTTGCCGATGAGCGCGGGCAGCAGCGCGCCGAGGATCTGTTCGGCCGTGGCGTCCCGGTCGGCGATGACCACCCAGGAACGCAGGGCGTTCAGGGCCGCGGTGGTGTGCAAACGGTCGCGGAGCGCGGCGGTCCACAGCTCGGCGATCGCCCAGGCGTCCGCGCTGCCCGCGGCGGTCGCGGCCGCGTACCAGTCGAGGAGCGGCGGGCGGCCCTGCCCCGGCTCGCCGTCCGGGGTGCGCGCGCAGGCGTACACGAACGCGCGCAGGGCCAGGTCCTGCACGGCGGCCTCGTCCTGCAGCCAGTTCAGCATCCGGTCCAGTACCTGACCGCCGACGGGGGAGAGCAGCAGCAGGGCCGCCGATGAGGCGAGTTCGGTGACTTCTTCGGCGAGCCCCGCCGCATCGCCCCCGCGGCCGTCACCCGCCTCGAAGTGGGTGCGTGCGGCCGAACGCAAAGCCTTCAGGGCCTCCTCCGGACCGGCGGGGCCGATCAGGGCGTAGGCGCGGATGGCGGTCCAGCGTTCCCTGCGGTCCTCTCCCTCGCACCAGTTGTGCAGGATGCGGGGGATGTTGGGGGTGCCGAGGAAGTGGGCGAGTGCGAGGGCGTTGACGGCGACCAGCCGGTGGCGGAAGCGGCGCGAGGTCGCCCAGCCGCCGATCACCAGGGCCATGGCCGACGGCAGATCGGTGGCGGCGAGCACGGCGGCGGTGGCCGCGGCGCGGGTGCGCACCAGCGGGCGGCCGTCGTCGGCGAGGCCGCGCAGCCAGGCGACGAGCGCGGGGCGGGCCGAAGGATGGCCGTTCCACACCTCGCGCAGCAGCACCAGTGCCGCACGGCTGTCCAGGAACCTGGCCTTGAGCTGGGCGACCGGACCCCATTCGGTGGGCTCGCTCTCCTCGTACCGTTCGGCGCGTGCGTGGTGCAGCCGCCAGGTGGCGGCACTGCCGAAGACGGGGACCAGGGGAGGGGCCGAGGGGTCCTCGGTCTTCTGCAGCAGCGCGTAGAGCAGATCGCTCAGCTCGGCGGTCAGCGCGTAAGGCGCCTCGTTGAACGCGGCGAGGGAGATCAGGAACGCCTTGTCGCGCAGCGGGAGCGCCGGGTCGCCGAACCATTCCTCGACCTGGCTCTCCAGCGCCGCGAGCGAGAAGTGCGCGATGTCGCGCTCGGTGGCCAGTCCGTCGGCGTGCCGGGCGAGCAGCCGGGCGAAGGCAGCGGCTTCCCGCAGCTGGTGGCTGCGCTCGAGGAAGTCCTGGACCGCGGGCAGCGCCAGCAGCCCGGCCGCTTCCGGATGGCTCCGCAGATGGGTGTCGAGGACCTCGCGTGCGGACGGGGGCCGCCAGTGCACGACGGGCACGTCCTCCAGCACGGCCGCCGGGTCGACGGTGATGACGAGGTGGGCGTCCTGCTCCGTGAGCTTCTCGCGCAGGGCGAGCAGATGCGGGTCGCGCAGCGGCTGCTCGCGGCGCAGCGCGAAGTCACAGAGCAGATAGCCGCGGGCTCCGTCGCCCGCCGGGGCGCTCCGGGCGGCTCGGTCGCTCCGGCCGGTCCGGTCGTGCCTGCCGTCGTGGCCGTCGAGCTGCTGGACCAGCTGGTTCGGCGTGGTGTCGCCGTCGAGGGCCCGTACCGGCGCGGCGCCCAGGCGGTGCAGCAGCATCAGGGCTGCCGTGCGGCGGCCGGTGAAGTGGGGGCCGGAGAGGACCAGCACCCGCTCGGTGCGGAGCCGCTCGACCAGCTCGTCGAACGCGGCCGGATCCCCGCCGGGCACGAACAGCGAAGCGATGCGCTCCAGGCTCTCCTGCGGAATGAGCCCCGAGGTGGGGGCCGCGCTGGGCACCCCCAGCTGGTAGACCTCGGTCTTGCTGCCCATGATCACGTCACCGGTGACAGAGCCGCCGCTCACGCCGTGCTGGTCGCCGCCGGCCATTCCGCCGCCGAACCGGGCGGAGGCGCCGAGCATGATCCCGGGACTGTGGTCGTACAGCTCCTGTCGCGCGCTCCAGGCGTCCTGCGCCTGCTCGGGCGCCTCCTCGTCGCCGGCGCCTTCCCTGCCCTGCTCGGGCGCGGGCGCGGGGGTCTCCTCGGGGGGTTCGGCGGTGGGCGGTGCCTCCCGCACGCCCGCCACGGCGTCGGGCTGGGGCTCGTACGGACTCATGGCCGCTCACCGTCCGTCCCGCCGAGCACGACGTCGCCGCTGACCTGGCCGCCGCTCACACCGTGCTGGTCCCCGGCGACCAGGCTGCCGCCGAAGGAAGGGCTGCCGCCGTGGAAGTGGATCGCGACCCCGCCGGCCCGGGGGGTGGCGTCGCGGGTCTCACCGCGAGGCGCCGGCTCGGGGTTCGTGGGGGTGCGGGTGGGCGCGGGTCCCGAGCTCGTCGGCGTCCGGCCGGACGCGGTGGTGCCGCCGGGCGCACCCCGATCGGCCCCCGCCGGGACGGACCCGTGCAGCCATGCCCCGATCGGGCCGTTCTTGCTGTCCACCGTGATGGGGTGGAAGTCCTCGGGGGCGATCCCCGGGTGGCCGTGCCGGACGATGCCCTGGTGGACGCCCTCCGACACGCACAGCACGACATCGCCCTCGCGCTGCTTCAGAGCGTCCCGCAGCACCTGTGCGTCGAGGAGACGGCAGGCCTGGTTGAGGTCGGAGCCGACCCAGCCGCCCTGCTCGTCCACCGCCACGTACCCGGTCGCGAGGACCGCGCGCAGCCGGATCTGGGCGCTGCTCGACGCCATGCGGTTGACTCCGCGCAGCTGGACCGGGGTCTCCGAGAGCAGGGCGCGCAGCAGCGCGGCCACGGACGCGTTGGCGTCGATGAGCTCCATGACCGAGTCGCCGCGGTCGGCGCGGCGGCGCCGGGTCTCGTCGATGCCCGCGGCCGTCAGGGTGCGGTCGGCGATGTCGTACAGCATGCGCCGCAGATACGTCTGCTCGATGTCGTCGCGGTCGCTGTACCGCTCGATGTCGAACAGCAGGATGGTGCGGCTCACGGGATCGGTCATGGCTGCCTCTCGGTGCGTCTGCCGGGTGTGCAGCAGCCTGGTGCCGCACGCCCCTGGCCCGTGAGGTCGTATGACGCACTCGAAGTGTGACCGTGTGCACAGAGAGTGGGGCACGGAGTCCGTTGCGACGGCCGTACACGGCGTGGTCACAGGGGCGCCCGGTGTGCCGGGCGGGACCGTCAGCGCTCCGCGCGCGGCAGCTCCGCCCCCGCCATGCGCCGCAGGACGTCGGGCCGCAGGATCACCAGCGTCCTGCGGCCCGTGGCGACCGCGGCCCGGTCCCGCAGCTCCTTCAGCAGCCGCTGCACCATCTCCCGGGAGGCCCCCACCGACCCGGCGAGCTCCTGCTTGCTGAGCGGCACGGTCAGCTCGATGCCCTCGTCCGTACGCCGCCCGTGCATCCGCGCCAGGTCCAGCAGCAGCACCGCGAACCGTTCCCGCACGCTCATCGAGGCGAACTCGAGCCGGCGCCGGTCGGCGGCCCGCATCCGGTCGGTGGTCAGAGCGAGCAGCTGTAAGGACGCCCGGGGGTAGCGGGCCAGGTAGCCCTGGAAGCGGTCGTGCTCCACGGCGACGGCCCGGACGTTCTCCAGCGCGCTGACGGTGGCGGACCGGGGCCGCCCGGTGAGCGCGGACGACTCGCCCACGATGTCGCCGGGGCCGCGCAGGGCGAGCAGGGCCTCGTAGCCGTTCGCCGCGCTCGCGATGACCTTCACCCAGCCGTCGAGGATCAGCAGCACATGGGCTGAGGGCTCGGCCTGGTGGAGCAGCGGACTGCGCGGGACGAAGTGCAGGACCGTCCCCAGTTCCAGCAGGGCGGTACGTTCGTCCCGCTCCAGCCTGGCCAGAAAAGGCACCCGGTCGTCGAGCCCGCCGTCCGCCACGAGCCCGTTCAACCTGCCCACCCCGTCGTACACAGCCGCCGCCCGTCTCCCGTCAGCCGGGATAGATGCCTGCACCAAATTAGTGAAGAGGCGTCAGCCGAATCCGCCGAACGCAGGACTTTTGCCCGGTCCGGGGGATGTGTGCGAGGAACTTGTCCGGAGTGTCGCGGCGGACTCCATTTGTTTTGACCGAACTCGGTGCGGTAGGTACGCTCAGACCTTGTGCCTGGGGTGTGCCTGGGCTCATGTGCGTGTCCTCAACCGCACAGCGAGCCACGACCGGCCACCGTAATCCGAGCTTTTCCCGCCGTGTGCGGGAGTCTGCAGGGTTCGACACACCCGACCGCGTGGGTCGGCGACGTTCCAGGTTAGCTTTACTACACGGCACACAGAAACCGGAGAAGTAGTGCCTACGATCCAGCAGCTGGTCCGCAAGGGCCGGCAGGACAAGGTCGAGAAGAACAAGACGCCCGCACTCGAGGGTTCCCCTCAGCGTCGGGGCGTCTGCACGCGTGTGTTCACGACCACCCCGAAGAAGCCGAACTCGGCCCTCCGTAAGGTCGCGCGTGTGCGTCTGACCTCGGGCATCGAGGTCACGGCCTACATTCCGGGTGAGGGACACAACCTGCAGGAGCACTCCATCGTGCTCGTGCGTGGTGGCCGTGTGAAGGACCTGCCGGGTGTTCGCTACAAGATCATCCGCGGTTCCCTGGACACCCAGGGCGTCAAGAACCGCAAGCAGGCCCGCAGCCGCTACGGCGCCAAGAAGGAGAAGTAAGAATGCCTCGTAAGGGCCCCGCCCCGAAGCGCCCGGTCATCATCGACCCGGTTTACGGTTCTCCTCTGGTGACCTCGCTGATCAACAAGATCCTGCTCAACGGCAAGCGTTCCACCGCTGAGCGCATCGTCTACGGCGCCATGGAAGGCCTCCGCGAGAAGACCGGCGCCGACCCGGTCATCACGCTGAAGCGCGCCCTCGAGAACGTCAAGCCGTCTCTCGAGGTCAAGTCCCGCCGTGTCGGTGGCGCCACCTACCAGGTTCCGATCGAGGTCAAGCCCGGTCGTGCCTCCACCCTCGCGCTGCGCTGGGTCGTGGGTTACTCCCGCGCCCGCCGCGAGAAGACCATGACCGAGCGCCTCATGAACGAGCTGCTGGACGCCTCGAACGGCCTCGGCGCATCGGTCAAGAAGCGCGAGGACACGCACAAGATGGCCGAGTCCAACAAGGCCTTCGCGCACTACCGCTGGTAGTCGCACCCACATCGAGACCGAGAGAAGACTGAAGCCTTATGGCTACCACTTCGCTTGACCTGGCCAAGGTCCGCAACATCGGGATCATGGCCCACATCGACGCGGGCAAGACGACCACCACCGAGCGGATCCTGTTCTACACCGGTGTTTCCTACAAGATCGGTGAAGTCCACGACGGCGCTGCCACGATGGACTGGATGGAGCAGGAGCAGGAGCGCGGCATCACGATCACGTCTGCCGCGACGACCTGCCACTGGCCGCTGGAAGACGTTGACCACACCATCAACATCATCGACACCCCGGGCCACGTCGACTTCACGGTCGAGGTGGAGCGTTCGCTCCGCGTGCTCGACGGTGCGGTGACGGTGTTCGACGGCGTCGCCGGTGTTGAGCCGCAGTCCGAGACCGTGTGGCGTCAGGCGGACCGCTACGGCGTTCCGCGTATCTGTTTCGTCAACAAGCTGGACCGCACGGGTGCCGAGTTCCACCGCTGCGTGGACATGATCAGCGACCGCCTCGGTGCGACGCCGATCGTCATGCAGCTCCCGATCGGTGCCGAGGCGGACTTCAAGGGCGTCATCGACCTCGTTCGTATGAAGGCCCTGGTCTGGTCCGCCGAGGCGGCCAAGGGCGAGATGTACGACGTCGTCGACATCCCGGCCACGCACACCGAGGCCGCCGACGAGTGGCGCGGCAAGCTGCTCGAGGCCGTCGCCGAGAACGACGAAGAGGTCATGGAGCTGTACCTCGAGGGCCAGGAGCCCTCCGAGGAGCAGCTGTACGCCGCGATCCGTCGTATCACCATCGCGTCCGGCAAGTCCAAGGACATCACGGTCACCCCGGTGTTCTGTGGCACCGCGTTCAAGAACAAGGGCGTCCAGCCCCTGCTCGACGCGGTCGTGCGCTACCTCCCGTCCCCCGTGGACATCGAGGCGATCGAGGGCCACGACGTCAAGGACGCGGACCTCGTCGTCAAGCGCAAGCCGTCCGACGACGAGCCGCTGTCGGCGCTGGCGTTCAAGATCATGAGCGACCCGCACCTCGGCAAGCTCACCTTCGTGCGCATCTACTCCGGCCGTCTGGAGTCCGGCACCGCGGTGCTGAACTCCGTGAAGGGCCGCAAGGAGCGCATCGGCAAGATCTACCGTATGCACGCCAACAAGCGTGAGGAGATCGAGTCGGTGGGCGCAGGCGACATCGTCGCCGTCATGGGCCTGAAGCAGACCACCACCGGTGAGACGCTCGCGGACGAGAAGAACCCGGTCATCCTGGAGTCCATGGACTTCCCGGCGCCGGTCATCGAGGTCGCGATCGAGCCCAAGTCCAAGGGTGACCAGGAGAAGCTGGGTGTCGCCATCCAGCGTCTCGCGGAGGAGGACCCCTCCTTCCAGGTGCACACCAACGAGGAGACCGGCCAGACCGTCATCGGCGGTATGGGCGAGCTTCACCTCGAGGTGCTCGTCGACCGCATGAAGCGTGAGTTCAAGGTCGAGGCCAACGTCGGCAAGCCGCAGGTCGCGTACCGTGAGACCATCCGCAAGGCGGTCGAGCGCGTGGACTACACCCACAAGAAGCAGACCGGTGGTACCGGTCAGTTCGCCAAGGTGCAGATCGCGGTCGAGCCGATCGAGGGCGGCGACGCCGCTTACGAGTTCGTGAACAAGGTCACCGGTGGCCGCATCCCGAAGGAATACATTCCTTCCGTGGACGCGGGCTGCCAGGAGGCGATGTCCTTCGGCATCCTCGCCGGCTACGAGATGACGGGCGTCCGCGTCACGCTTCTCGACGGTGCCTACCACGAGGTCGACTCCTCCGAGCTCGCCTTCAAGATCGCCGGCTCGCAGGCCTTCAAGGAGGCCGCGCGCAAGGCGTCCCCGGTTCTCCTCGAGCCGATGATGGCCGTTGAGGTCACCTCGCCCGAGGACTACATGGGCGACGTCATCGGTGACATCAACTCCCGCCGTGGCCAGATTCAGGCCATGGAGGAGCGTGCCGGTGCCCGTGTCGTCAAGGGCCTGGTGCCGCTGTCGGAGATGTTCGGCTACGTCGGCGACCTCCGCAGCAAGACCTCGGGTCGCGCAAGCTACTCGATGCAGTTCGACTCCTACGCCGAGGTTCCGCGGAACGTCGCCGAGGAGATCATCGCGAAGGCCAAGGGCGAGTAACTCACCCGAGTTCACGCCGTAGGCTTGACGCCGTGACCGTCGGGGCGTTTCCCGTGAACCCGCGAGGTTCGCCCCGGCGGACGGCAATACCAGCAAAGATCACCTGGCGCCGATGAGTAAGGCGTACAGAACCACTCCACAGGAGGACCCCAGTGGCGAAGGCGAAGTTCGAGCGGACTAAGCCGCACGTCAACATCGGCACCATCGGTCACATTGACCACGGTAAGACGACCCTCACGGCCGCCATTACCAAGGTGCTGCACGACGCGTACCCGGACCTGAACGAGGCCTCGGCCTTCGACCAGATCGACAAGGCTCCTGAGGAGCGCCAGCGCGGTATCACCATCTCCATCGCGCACGTCGAGTACCAGACCGAGTCGCGTCACTACGCCCACGTCGACTGCCCCGGTCACGCGGACTACATCAAGAACATGATCACCGGTGCTGCCCAGATGGACGGCGCCATCCTCGTGGTCGCCGCCACCGACGGCCCGATGCCGCAGACCAAGGAGCACGTGCTCCTGGCCCGCCAGGTCGGCGTTCCGTACATCGTCGTCGCCCTGAACAAGGCCGACATGGTGGACGACGAGGAGATCCTGGAGCTCGTCGAGCTCGAGGTCCGTGAGCTGCTCTCCGAGTACGAGTTCCCGGGCGACGACCTGCCGGTCGTGCGCGTCTCGGCGCTGAAGGCGCTCGAGGGCGACAAGGAGTGGGGCGAGAAGCTCCTCGGCCTGATGAAGGCCGTCGACGAGTCGATCCCGCAGCCCGAGCGTGACATCGACAAGCCGTTCCTGATGCCGATCGAGGACGTCTTCACGATCACCGGTCGTGGCACCGTCGTCACCGGTCGTATCGAGCGTGGTCAGCTCAAGGTCAACGAGACCGTCGACATCATCGGCATCAAGACCGAGAAGACCACCACCACGGTCACCGGTATCGAGATGTTCCGCAAGCTGCTCGACGAGGGCCAGGCCGGTGAGAACGTCGGTCTGCTGCTCCGCGGCATCAAGCGCGAGGACGTCGAGCGCGGCCAGGTCATCATCAAGCCGGGCTCGGTCACCCCGCACACCGAGTTCGAGGCGCAGGCGTACATCCTGTCCAAGGACGAGGGTGGCCGTCACACGCCGTTCTTCAACAACTACCGCCCGCAGTTCTACTTCCGTACCACGGACGTGACCGGCGTCGTGACCCTCCCCGAGGGCACCGAGATGGTCATGCCGGGCGACAACACCACCATGTCGGTCTCGCTGATCCAGCCGGTCGCCATGGAGGAGGGCCTGAAGTTCGCCATCCGTGAGGGTGGCCGGACCGTCGGCGCCGGCCAGGTCACCAAGATCGTCAAGTAAGTTCCTTGACGGCCTGATGATCTGACCTGGTTGCTCCTTACGAGCACCAGCAAGAGGCCCCGCACCGGAAGGTGCGGGGCCTCTTCGTGTGTACGGGGCGCGCGGGCGTGTCCTTCACCGGGACCGTGTCACCGGACCGGGGGATCAGCCTGGCGTGCCGCCCTCCGCGTACCACAGCCACGGGTGGGCGTCCGGACCCATGCCGATCGCCGTGGCGCCGGACCGGCCCAGATGGAGGGTTGCGGGCCCGAGCGGCAGTGCGCCCTGGGGGCGGGTCAGAAGCTTTCCGCCGTGCTGCAGTTGGATCATGCCGCGCAGGTCCTGCCCGAGCAGCACCGTGCCGTTCGGCGATCCGGCCGCGCCGATCGTGCCGTAGCCGTTGAGACGTTCGGTCCGCGTTCGGGCGGGGGAGCCGCCCGAACGCGCGGCGATCAGGGCCGCCGACGCCTGCTTGCGGTAGTAGACCTCGACCCCGCCGTCGTCCGTCGCCAGTGCGGTGAGCGGACCGCCTGGCGCGGGGAGCCCGCTGCCCTGGTCCGGCTTGAAGGTGATCTCCTCACCGAGGACGTCCTGTGCCCAGTGGTGCACGGTGTCACGCCCCGCGGCGAAGACGTGGATCCGGCCGGCGCCGTCCAGGACCGCGGACAGACCGTCCTGGACCTCGGCGCCGCCGAGGTCGCGCCAGCGGTCCCAGCTTCCGTCCGTCGACCGGACCCGCATGCTGATGCCCTTGTCGGCGTTGCGCACGAAGAGATGGACCCGTCCGTCGGGGGACGTCACCGGCACGGGAACACCGATCCGGCGGCCGCGGTCGTCGCGCCGCTCCGGATTGCCGAGTCCCTTCCAGGCGAGGAACTCACCGTCGGCGGAACGCTGTTCGAGCAGCACCACCTCACGCCGGTTGGTGCCGCCGTGTCCGCCGAGGGCGGCGAAGCGCAGGGCGAACAGCAGCCGGCGGCCGTCCGGGAGGGCCGTGGAACCGAGTGTCGGCGCGAGGGGCCCTCCGCCCAGGTCCTGGGGGGCGCCCCACTGCCCGCTGCCGGGTCCCGTCTCGCGCCAGCGTACGGCCCGCAGTCCGAGCACGCCGTAGGCGGCCAGCCGTCCGTCCCCCTCGGTGACGACGACCGGTCCGGTGTCCGGGAAGCGGTGGTGGGTCGAGCGGACCCAGCCCTTCGCGTTGGTCAACGGACGCTTGCCGCCGACGTTGTAGTCGCCGCAACCCGAGGGATTGCCACAGTCCCAGCCCGGGTCGCCGCCGTACGGGACGAGCAGGGCGGCCTTCTTGTGGAGGAGCTGCGGCGGGAGGTTCTTCGGCCAGTGGCGGTTGTAGTAGCCGCGGAAGGCGGTGGCGACGAAGCCGGGCACCTCGCCGCCGTCCTTCGTCGCCTCGGCGACCCAGCGCAGCATCGCCGCCCAGCTGAAGGAGGCGACGGCCGTGTGGTCGGGATGGTCCGAGTAGCCGCGCTGCTCGCTGTCCTTCTTGCGGGTGGCTTCGTCGCTGTGCTGGATGTCCGGGTCCGGGTCCAGGGTGTGGACCACGGTGGGGCGGTACCGCTCCATGAGCCCGACGAGTACGTCGATCAGCCCGTCGTAGTCGTACGACACGGCCCTGCGCAGCGGTGAGTCCGCAGCGATCACCGAGTGCAGGTTCAGCGCCCGGTCGTTCCAGAGGCTGGTGAGGGCCTGCCACCGCCGGGACGTGTGCATCGGGAGATTGAGGAAGATCAGCTCGACCCGGCGGTTGCCGTGGGTGAGCGTGTTGATCTCGGCGCGGCGGTCCCCGCGGAGCGTGGCCACCCCGCGCCGCCAGCCGGCGAACTTGTCGAGGCCGAGGAGGGTGGCGTACGCCTGCCGCAGGCCCTGGTGGCGGGCGGAGGAGTAGGCGGGCTGGTCGGCGGGGACCTTCGGCTTCCCGGGTATGTGGTTCTTGCCGTCGTGCTCACCCGCGGTGACGTAGACGCAGACCAGGGGCACCCCCGAATCCACCATCCGCTGGGTGTCCGGGTTCATGAAGTACAGGTCGTCGTCCGGGTGGGCCAGGATCTGCATCACCTGTGCGCGGCGCGTCATGGCGATCGGCATACCGGGTGCGGGATCCGCGGTGGGGGTCGGGCGGCGCGGTGCCGGTACGGAGCAGGCGGAGAGCGCGGTGGTGCCGGCGAGCGCGGTGAGTGCGGCGACGACCGAGCGTCGGCGAGGACGGCGGTGGAGGCTGCCCGCGGTGCGGGCGTCGCCCTGACCGGGTCCCCCCTCGCCGTCGTCGAATATGCGGGCGGGGGCTTGTGTTGTGGGCGTTCTTCGCGCAGCGCTGTCGTTCACTTGGCCGTGCTCCGTCCGCTTCCCCCGCAGCGGGCAGGCCTGGCCCCCGTCTGCGTACTGTGGTCTCACTCCCCAGGCACGGACGGCCGGACCGGTCGAAGTCCGCCTCCGCACTGCTGCGACCCGAAGGGCGTGCCCGGGAACTCGCGGCTCCCGCACACCATCCGGTCACAGCACTAGACGGATTTTCCCAGTGCGGGGTTGCCCCGGTGCCAGGGGGTGTCGGGTGGCTGCTCGTCAGGACGGGGGCGGACGGGTGCGGACGGGGCGCGCGAGCGGCGCGGTCAGCGCAGCGTCGGCACCTCGCCCGGTCCCGCCCAGGTGAGCTCGGTGCCGGGCAGACCGCGCAGCCAGCGGCCGGCGATCGCGTCGAGGCGATCGCGGTCCGGTGGGCCTGCGCCCAGGCCGATGGCGTACCGGGTGACGGCCGGGCCGGATACGAAGGGACGCGGCCAGGCATGTGCGTCGGTCGCGCCCGCCGCCTCCAACTCCCTGAGGAGGGCGCGGATACGGCCACGGACACGGCCCTCGGCCACACCCGTGGGCAGGGTCACCATGGCCCAGGCCGCATGGCGGCGGTGCAGCGGGGGTGCGGCCGTCAGCTCGGGCCAGGGGTCCGTGCCCGACTCCGCTGCGGCGTCCAGGAGTTCCCAGGCACGGTAGAGCTCCTGCGCCACCAGCTCCCAACCGCCCGTGCCGACCTGGTCGGTGCAGGAGCGCACCGGCTCGGTCGGGGTCATGACCGGCTCTCCCCAGTCCCGCGCGGCCCAGGTGGCGAAGAAGTGCCGCAGCAGCTCGAGGGCGGGGAGGTCCCCGGCCTCACGGGCGGTACGCGCCGCGAGCAGCGACCAGGCGAGCCCGGGCAGTCCGCCGAACGGGGCCGAATCCAGGCCCCTGGCCCTGGCCCAGGCCTTCACCTCCCGGGCGAGACGGGCGAACGCCGCACGGTGCGCGCCGGCCAGGTCGAGCACCGCGTCCGCGTCACCGACCGCACTGAGGGCGACCGCGGCGGACTCGCCGAGCTCCGCGCGGCGTGCGACGGCCTGCGCGGGCGGGAGCGTTCCCGTCGCGACGACGACCAGATCCACTGCGAGGCCGTCGGCATCCAGCCGAAGGCCCGGCACCCTCGCGCCGGTCACCTCGCGTACGCCGGTGGCGTCCGGCAGTGCCGCCGTGACCCGGGCCCGGACCTCCGCGATGTCCGGGCCGCCCGGGAGCACGGCCACCAGATCCAGATCCGCACCGGGAAGCGCGCAGCCCATGCGCCGTGAACCGACCACGTACACGACCCCGTCGGCCAGGGCCTCCGACAGACGCTGCGCGGTCCGCCGGGCGTGGGGCCCGCCGGGGTCCCCGGTCCCGGGGCCGGGGACGGAGAGGGCGTCGTGATCGGTGACGGACAGCGGGCCGGGGCCGGACGGCGGAGCGGCGCCGGACTCCGGCACCCACCGCACCTCGCCGGTCCCCAGCGCGACGGTCGCCCGTACCCCCATCGGCTCGTCACCCCGGCGGGACAGCAGCACCAGCTCGCCCACCCGGGCGTTCAGCGGACCGCCCAGCCGGGCGGCGCACTCCACGGCCAGCACATGGGGATCCCTGGTGCGGCCCAGGCTGAGATGCGGGGTGAAGCCGCTGCGGTGGCCCCGGCAGCGGGGGAAACGCTGCTCCAGCGCCCGTCGCAGTCGCGCCCACGGCTCCTCGTCAGCCGCGGCCGGGTCGAGCCATACGGTCGCGCCGTCCCGGTGGCCGAAGCTGTGCACACCCTCCAGCCTGGCCTCGAACGGCGGGACGCCCGCGAGGGCCGCCGAAAGCAGGGGAGCGGCGGCTTCGAAGTCGGACTCCGGCACGAAGCCGAACAGCAGATTCACATGCGGCGGCCAGCGCCTGACCTGCGGGTCGTGGTCCCGGCGGATGTCCTGGACCGGGCCCCACAGCTCCCGCGGGGGGAGCCACGCCACCGCCGTACGCGGCGTCGGCCGCGCATCGAGCACTCCCGGCGCCGCCGCACCGGGGGAAGCCGGGCCGTCGAGGCTCAGATCGGCCTCGACCCCATAGTGGTCGGACGGGTACAGCCCTTCCGATGTCGGGGTCCCGCCCAGCAGCGCCGCCCCGTCCACCCGCAGCCCCTCGGCGCGCAGCAGCACCCGGTCCAGCCGGGACGCCCGCCCGCTCAGCGAGGAGACCGCGGCCAGCGGATTGACCCCGGGGTCGAACGTGGGCGTCCGGTCGTCGGGCCCGTGCACCTCGCTCCACGCGTCCCGCATACCGAGGGTCGTCTCCGGCAGGTCGCCGCCCTCGTTGAAGTCGCCGAGCAGCACCACATCGCCCGCCACTCCCGCGAGTCCCTCCGCGAGCTCGACGAGCTCGGACTCCCGGCGCTGCGCGCCGCCCGCCGAGTGATCGCTGCTCAGATGGGTCACGGCCACGACCAGCGGGCCCGAGGCGGTGTCCACGACCACGGCCGCGACGGCCTTGTGCGGGCCGAGGACATGCGCCCCCGCCTCCCGCACCGGCAGCCGGCTGAGCAGCAGCAGTCCGCAGTCGTCGACGTCCCTGCCGCCCGGGTCGGTGCCGATCGTGTACGCGTCGCGCACCCACGGCGCGTCCAGCAGCATGGTCAGCAGCTCCGGCTCGACCTCCTGGAGCGCGATGACGTCGGCGTCCGCGTCGCACAGGGCGTCCAGCAGCAGGGGCCGGCGCCGGGCGGTCTCGATGCGCTCGCTGTCGTAGCGGTCCCACAGGGTGTTCCAGGTCAGCACGCGCAGCGCGGAGCCGGCCGGTGCGCCCAGCGGAGCCATGGCCGGGGCCCAGCCGTGCGCCTCGTCCCAGGCGTACGGCTTGCGTGCCGCGAAGAACGGAGCGCGCAGCCGCCGGGGGTCGTGCACCCGGCCGGCGTCCGTGGCGTCGATCAGGTCGGCACCGGCCGACCGGTCCCAGACCACTTCGCCGTCCGCCTCGAAGAACAGCACCCGGTGCCAGGGGATCTCGCCGCCGGGCACGAAGTCGTCGAGGGGCACCCGCTTCGGCGCGGCGCCACGCTGGTGGATCCCCATCACGAAACGGGCCGGATCGAAGCGCGGATCCCAGCGGACCCGGTGGTAGATCTCCTCGCTGGTACGCATCTACGCTTCCTCCTCCACGGCGCCGCCCGCACCGACGTACCAGGTGCGATGGGCCTGCCCCGGGTACGGCGGGACGAACCGGCGCAGCTGTGCGGTGAGCACCGCTTCCGGCACCGGATGGGGCCGGGCGCCGTTGCGCCGTGTCATCTCGTCCTCGTCCACCAGCACCACCGCGTGGGTGACCAGCGCGTCGCGGCGGCGGGCGACCGCGTGCACCAGGGAGCGCTGGTGCGGGTTGAGCGACGTGGCGTCCCACACCACGGTGCCACCCGAGGCCAGGGCGGTGTCGAGCCGGGCCAGCGAAGCCCGCAGCACCTCACCGTTGGCGCGCTGGTCCCAGAGCGCGCCGCGGGCCTCGCGCAGCTCGTCGAGGCTCACATACGTGTCGACTCCGGTGAGACCGCGGGCGAAGCTGCTCTTGCCGCTGCCCGACGGGCCCACCATCTGGATCAGCCGGGGGAAGTCGCCCGGGCGCCAGCGCCAGGTGGCGGCGACGGCCTCGTCGGCGGTCCGGATCCGGCCCTCGGCGTACGCCTCGCGTGCCTCGGCACGGCAGCGGTCGGCGGCGTGGGCGTCCAGATCGGCGAAGGCTTCCCGCAGTGACACGAATGCATCGGGGGTCGCGGCCTCCTCCGCGTACAGCGCGGACCACTCCACCTGTTCGCGGGCCTCGGCGTCCGGGGCGACGGCGGCGGCGACCGAGTGCAGCACGCCGAGGTCGACGGCGTACGACATCCGGATGAGCCCGGACCTGCGGTCCTCGTCGGGGTACGGGCGGTGCAGCCGGGGGTGCAGCCCGACCAGGTCGGCGACGCGGCGTGCGAGTGGAAGCCCGAGCGGTGCCGCGAGCCGACCGGCGAGCGAGCCCCGGCGATCGCGGTGCAGCAGCGCGGCGAGGACGCCCGCGAGCCGGGCGTCCCCCGTCAGCCCGAGTGTGTCGAGCCGCTCGGCGGCCTCGGCCGCGGGGCAGGGAGAACCTTGGGCCAGGCCCACCGCGGTCAGCAGTGCGCCGGCGTCGGGCGCCGCGCCCGACCGGACCGCCCACAGAGCGGCGGCAGGACCGAGGCCGTTCTCCACGACTCGCGCGTGCATCCAGTGCTTGTCGGTCCGGACGTGCCCGGTCCGCACCCACTTGGCGACCCGCTGCCCGAACTCCTCCGGGGCGAAGCCCTCCACCGTCCGGACGACGTAGCCCTCCTGGCGGTCGGTGTCCAGCCTGAGCGCGCGCAGCGTCCGCTCCGCGCTCCGGTCGAGGACGCCACGCCACAGCACCGGCGGCACGGGAATGCCGAGCGGGCGCAGGAACTCCACGGTCCGGTCCCAGTCCAGGCACCGGCCCCCGGCATCCCAGACCGAGAATCCGTAGAACCAGCTCTCCAGGTCCTCGTACGCGAGCGAGTGCCGGGCGAACATGTTCTCCCCGCACACCCGCCACCCGGCCGGGATCCGCTCGCAGATCCGCCCCTGCAGACCCTTCACCCACGCGCGTGACGGGTGGTGTGCCGAGTCGGGAGACCGTGCGTGCAGCCCGTCCGCGTACAACGTCGTGTTCTCACCGTCGAGCTTCTCGGTGACGACGACCTCCCGGCCGCGCAGCTCCGCCAGGTCCGCGATCCGTACGTCGTCCGAGGACGCTCCGGGCGACCACGGCAGATGCGGCGTCCGCGGATAGTGCGTGCGCGGATGCTGCGTGCGCATGGTGATCGGCCCCCCGGTGACGATGACGTGCCCGGTCACTGTAGGAGTGCGCGCGGGGAGCGATCGAGCGAATATCGCCGGGCGAGGACATGGCGGGTGGTGCGGCGGTCGGGCTTGACCCGCGCCGCGGCGCGAAGCGCCCCGGGCTCCTGGTGAAGGAACCCGGGGCGTGGGGCGGCAGGCGGCCCGGGCTACTCGTCGACGAAGATCTCCTCGGCGGAGGAGGCAGTGACGGCCCGGACGAGCCAGGTGCGCAGGGTCTCGGCGTCCTCGCACATGGTGATGCGCGCACGTGTTGCGTGAGAAATGTCCATGCCACGCCGCTCCAGGACGACGAGGACGTCCTCGGCAGCTCGCCTGGCCTGGCCCTCCGCACGTCCCTGAGCCCGGCCTTCGTCCCGGAGCTCTTCGGAGAGAGCCGACTTGTAGAAAGACAGGTCCACGGCCACCAGCTTCCTCCACTGTTCTGCGGCTGGGTGCTTGCCCATGCCTTGGGCGATGAGTTCGACGATGGGGTAGGCGACGTCCAGCGGTGTGTCCCGCAGCACGGTTGATACGGCCTTCAGTATGGCCCCGATGTCCGGGTCCTCGCGGTGCGTGATCGCGGCCAGAGTCGCGAGTAAGAGGTCCTTGCGGGTCTCGGCCGGGTCGGTGATCACCGGAAGGTTGTGCGGACCCGCCACGAGGGGGCGCAGGATGAGCGCCGGCCACTTGCGGGGGCCGATGTTGAACGGCCGGGTGGCCCACTCCGCGGTGGCGCGGTCCTGGCAGACGACCAGGAGCAGGGGCGGCATCCGGTACTTCGTGTACAGGTACGACAGGTAGTACGCCCAGCTGGCGGGCTTGTCCGGGTCCTTCTTGCCCTGGGCCTCCACGGCGAGCAGAAAGGACTCGCCGTTCCGTGCGTTGAACCGCAGCAGTGTGTCGAGCCGGCGTTCGAGCGGGCGGGTCTCGGTGAGGTCCGTGGGCAGGACGGTGACCGAGGAGGGGCGGGGGAGGTCGACGCCCAGCACCCTGGAGACACCGGACAAGAGATCCGGGTACTCCTGGAAGATGCGGTGCATCGCCTCGTGGGGCGAGCTGACCATGCGGGTCCTTGTGTTCGTGAAGCAGCACAGGAGACTTGTCTCTGGCACATGCCAGGATGTGTCTCGCGGCAACGCTGACACGTGATCCGCGCGGAATTCCGGTGAGTTGGCTGCAGCTCACCCGCACGAGTGAGGCGCGAGCAGGGGATCGAGTCGCCGCGAGGTCGGGGCTGCCGCGGTCCACCCCGGCCCCTTGCTGTGAACGCGCGTGCGAGTGCATACGGAAGTGCGTCGTACCGAAGTGATCGCTCGCGGGCCTGCGCGCCGCGGTTTGACGTGCCAACCCGGCGGGGTACTCTCTTCGGCTCGATTGGCGCGCCCCATGGCACGTATGGCAGACTGTGCGGGTTGCTCGGTTGAGTGCCGATGCTGCGCGCCTCCCGCCGGGAGGACCGGAAGCGAGTCCCACAGTACTCGTCACCCCTGATCAGGGGTGGAAGTACGGGAATCTTCCGGGAAGTGTCAGCGGGGTGCCGGCCAGGCGCCCGGTAGGTGTTCTTCCTCCGGCTCGCGGTCCTCGGGTCCGCACCCCCTTGGTTGGGAAATCCTTCGGGAGATCTGCGTAGAGGGGATGCGACACGCCCGACCGCGTGGGTCGGAGGGAACGGTGCCCCTGAGGCACAGTCGACCGGGTTGTCAGAGCGTTACGAGAGACAGGACTACGAAGCAGCCATGGCGGGACAGAAGATCCGCATCCGGCTCAAGGCCTACGACCACGAGGTCATCGACTCCTCGGCGAAGAAGATCGTCGAGACGGTGACCCGTACTGGTGCGTCGGTCGCGGGCCCGGTGCCGCTGCCCACTGAGAAGAACGTGTACTGCGTCATCAAGTCGCCGCACAAGTACAAGGACTCGCGCGAGCACTTCGAGATGCGCACGCACAAGCGCCTGATCGACATCCTCGACCCGACGCCCAAGACCGTTGACTCCCTGATGCGACTCGACCTCCCGGCCGGTGTCGACATCGAGATCAAGCTCTGAGGCCGGTGATCTGAGAGATGGCTAAGCAGATCAAGGGCATCCTGGGCGAGAAGCTCGGCATGACGCAGGTGTGGGACGAGAACAACCGCGTTGTTCCGGTCACCGTCGTCAAGGCCGGCCCCAACGTCGTCACCCAGGTTCGTACGAACGACGTCGACGGCTACGAGTCGGTTCAGATCGCCTTCGGCGAGATCGACCCGCGCAAGGTGAACAAGCCCCTCAAGGGCCACTTCTCCAAGGCCGACGTCACCCCCCGTCGCCACCTCGTCGAGATCCGCACCGCGGACGCCTCCGAGTACGCGCTCGGCCAGGAGATCACCGCTGAGGTGTTCGAGGCCGGCGTCAAGGTCGACGTGACCGGCAAGAGCAAGGGCAAGGGCTTCGCCGGTGTCATGAAGCGCCACAACTTCCGTGGCCTCGGCGCCGGACACGGCACCCAGCGCAAGCACCGCTCGCCCGGTTCCATCGGTGGCTGCGCCACCCCGGGCCGTGTGTTCAAGGGCCTCCGTATGGCGGGCCGCATGGGCAACGAGCGGGTCACCACCCAGAACCTGACCGTCCACGCCGTTGACGCGGAGAAGGGTCTGCTGCTCATCAAGGGCGCGGTTCCCGGTCCGAACGGCGGCCTCGTCCTGGTCCGTACCGCGGCCAAGGGGGCCTGAGGTAACCGATGAGCACCATTGACATCCTTTCGCCCGCTGGCGACAAGGCCGGTAGCGTCGATCTCCCCGCGGAGATCTTCGACGCCAAGGTCAGCATTCCGCTGATCCACCAGGTCGTCGTCGCGCAGCTGGCCGCTGCCCGCCAGGGCACGCACAAGACCAAGACCCGCGGCGAAGTCCGTGGTGGTGGCAAGAAGCCTTACCGCCAGAAGGGCACCGGCCGCGCCCGTCAGGGTTCGACCCGTGCGCCGCAGTTCGCCGGCGGTGGCGTCGTCCACGGCCCCGTGCCGCGTGACTACTCGCAGCGGACCCCGAAGAAGATGAAGGCCGCCGCCCTGCGCGGTGCCCTCACCGACCGGGCCCGCCACTCCCGCATCCACGTCGTCTCCGGCGTGGTCGAGGGCGAGATCTCCACCAAGGCCGCCAAGACGCTGTTCGGCAAGATCTCGGAGCGCAAGAACCTGCTCCTGGTCGTCGACCGCAGCGACGAGGCCGCGTGGCTGTCCGCCCGCAACCTGCCCCAGGTGCACATCCTGGAGCCGGGCCAGCTGAACACGTACGACGTGCTCGTCTCCGACGACGTGGTCTTCACCCAGGCCGCTTTCGAGTCCTTCGTGTCTGGCCCCAAGGCCGCCGAGACCGAAGGGAGCGAGGCCTGATGTCCGAGGCCACGATCACCAGCAAGACCTTCACGGACCCGCGCGACCTGCTGATCAAGCCGGTCGTCTCCGAGAAGAGCTACGCGCTGCTGGACGAGAACAAGTACACGTTCGTCGTCGACCCGCGTGCGAACAAGACCCAGATCAAGCAGGCCGTCGAGGCGGTCTTCTCGGTCAAGGTCACCGGGGTGAACACGATCAACCGTCAGGGCAAGCGCAAGCGCACCCGCACCGGTTTCGGCAAGCGCGCCAACACCAAGCGCGCCATCGTGACCCTCGCCGAGGGCGACCGTATCGACATCTTCGGCGGTCCGACCTCCTAACGGAGGTCCGGATCGTCCGAATATCGGACGAGGACTGAGAAATGGGTATCCGCAAGTACAAGCCGACGACTCCGGGCCGTCGTGGCTCCAGCGTCGCCGACTTCGTCGAGATCACGCGGTCCACGCCGGAGAAGTCGCTGGTCCGCCCCCTGCACAGCAAGGGCGGCCGTAACAACGCCGGTCGTGTGACCGTTCGCCACCAGGGCGGTGGCCACAAGCGCGCCTACCGTGTGATCGACTTCCGTCGTCACGACAAGGACGGCGTGCCGGCCAAGGTCGCGCACATCGAGTACGACCCGAACCGCACCGCGCGCATCGCGCTTCTGCACTACGCGGACGGCGAGAAGCGCTACATCATCGCCCCCCGTGGCCTGAACCAGGGCGACCGGATCGAGAACGGCCCCGGCGCCGACATCAAGCCCGGCAACAACCTGGCGCTGCGCAACATCCCGGTCGGTACGACCATCCACGCCATCGAGCTGCGGCCCGGCGGCGGCGCGAAGTTCGCCCGTTCCGCGGGTGCCTCCGTGCAGCTGCTGGCGAAGGAGGGCTCCATGGCCCACCTGCGCATGCCGTCCGGTGAGATCCGCCTGGTCGACGTCCGCTGCCGCGCCACCGTCGGCGAGGTCGGCAACGCCGAGCAGTCGAACATCAACTGGGGCAAGGCCGGCCGTATGCGCTGGAAGGGCGTTCGCCCGACCGTCCGCGGTGTCGCCATGAACCCGGTCGACCACCCGCACGGTGGTGGTGAGGGCAAGACCTCCGGTGGTCGCCACCCGGTCTCCCCGTGGGGTCAGAAGGAGGGTCGTACTCGTTCTCCCAAGAAGGCGAGCAACAAGTACATCGTCCGCCGCCGCAAGACGAACAAGAAGCGCTAGGAGCGGGTTTAGATGCCGCGCAGTCTCAAGAAGGGGCCCTTCGTCGACGACCACCTGATCAAGAAGGTGGATGTCCAGAACGAAGCAGGCACCAAGAACGTCATCAAGACCTGGTCCCGTCGCTCGATGATCGTCCCGGCCATGCTGGGCCACACGATCGCGGTGCACAACGGCAAGACCCATGTCCCGGTGTTCGTCACCGAGTCCATGGTCGGCCACAAGCTCGGCGAGTTCTCGCCGACTCGCACCTTCCGCGGCCACGTCAAGGACGACCGGAAGTCGAAGCGCCGCTAATCGCGGGGTGGAACGACTATGACTTACACCGAAGGGACAACCATGGAAGCCAGGGCCCAGGCGCGGTACATCCGCGTCACGCCCATGAAGGCCCGCCGCGTGGTGGACCTCATCCGTGGCATGGACGCCACGGAGGCTCAGGCGGTCCTGCGTTTCGCCCCGCAGGCCGCGAGCGTGCCGGTCGGCAAGGTGCTGGACAGCGCCATTGCCAACGCCGCGCACAACTACGACCACACGGACGCCTCGTCGCTGTTCATCAGCGAGGCGTACGTCGACGAGGGCCCGACCCTGAAGCGGTTCCGTCCGCGTGCCCAGGGCCGTGCCTACCGGATCCGCAAGCGGACCAGCCACATCACCGTGGTCGTCAGCAGCAAGGAAGGAACCCGGTAATGGGCCAGAAGGTAAACCCGCACGGGTTCCGGCTCGGCATCACCACGGACTTCAAGTCCCGCTGGTACGCCGACAAGCTGTACAAGGACTACGTCAAGGAAGACGTCGCCATCCGTCGGATGATGACGTCCGGCATGGAGCGCGCCGGCATCTCGAAGGTGGAGATCGAGCGCACCCGTGACCGCGTGCGGGTGGACATCCACACCGCTCGTCCCGGCATCGTCATCGGCCGTCGTGGCGCCGAGGCCGACCGCATCCGCGGCGACCTCGAGAAGCTCACGGGCAAGCAGGTCCAGCTGAACATCCTCGAGGTCAAGAACCCCGAGGTCGACGCTCAGCTCGTGGCCCAGGCCGTTGCCGAGCAGCTGTCCTCCCGCGTCTCCTTCCGCCGCGCCATGCGCAAGAGCATGCAGTCGGCGATGAAGGCGGGCGCCAAGGGCATCAAGATCCAGTGTGGTGGCCGTCTCGGCGGCGCCGAGATGTCCCGCTCGGAGTTCTACCGCGAGGGTCGTGTGCCGCTGCACACGCTGCGCGCGAACGTCGAGTACGGCTTCTTCGAGGCCAAGACCACCTTCGGCCGCATCGGCGTGAAGGTCTGGATCTACAAGGGCGACGTCAAGAACATCGCCGAGGTCCGCGCCGAGAACGCCGCTGCCCGTGCCGGCAACCGCCCGGCCCGTGGTGGCGCTGACCGCCCGGCCCGCGGTGGCCGCGGTGGCGAGCGTGGCGGTCGCGGTCGCAAGCCGCAGCAGCAGTCCGCGCCGGCTGCCGAGGCCCCCAAGGCCGACGCTCCCGCCGCCGCTGCCGCTCCGGCTGAGAGCACCGGAACGGAGGCCTGACCGAAATGCTGATCCCCCGTAGGGTCAAGCACCGCAAGCAGCACCACCCCAAGCGCCGCGGTATGGCCAAGGGTGGTACGACGGTTGCGTTCGGCGAGTACGGCATCCAGGCCATGACTCCGGCGTACGTGACCAACCGCCAGATCGAGGCGGCTCGTATCGCGATGACCCGCCACATCAAGCGTGGCGGCAAGGTCTGGATCAACATCTACCCGGACCGCCCGCTGACCAAGAAGCCCGCCGAGACCCGCATGGGTTCCGGTAAGGGTTCCCCGGAGTGGTGGGTCGCGAACGTGCACCCGGGCCGGGTCATGTTCGAGCTGTCCTACCCGAACGAGAAGATTGCGCGTGAGGCTCTGACTCGTGCGGCCCACAAGCTGCCGATGAAGTGCCGGATCGTCAAGCGCGAGGCAGGTGAAGCGTGATGTCGGTCGGTACCAAGGCGTCCGAGCTGCGCGAGCTGGGCAACGAGGAGCTTGTTGCCAAGCTCCGCGAGGCCAAGGAAGAGCTGTTCAACCTCCGCTTCCAGGCGGCGACCGGTCAGCTCGAGAACCACGGCCGGCTGAAGGCCGTCCGCAAGGACATCGCCCGGATCTACACCCTGATGCGTGAGCGTGAGCTGGGCATCGAGACGGTGGAGAGCGCCTGATGAGCGAGAGCAACGTGACTGAGAACAAGACCCAGCGCGGTTTCCGCAAGACCCGTGAGGGTCTGGTCGTCAGCGACAAGATGGACAAGACCGTCGTCGTCGCCGTCGAGGACCGTGTCAAGCACGCGCTGTACGGCAAGGTCATCCGCCGTACGAACAAGCTCAAGGCGCACGACGAGCAGAACGCCGCGGGTGTCGGCGACCGCGTCCTCCTCATGGAGACCCGGCCGCTGTCCGCGACGAAGCGCTGGCGCGTCGTCGAGATTCTCGAGAAGGCCAAGTAAAGGAACTTCCCGCAAGGGAAGTCCGAAGACACAGCCTGAGGGGTTTCCCTCAGGTCAGTTCCGCCAGGCTCGGCAGGGGCCGAACCCGTGAGGGTGAAGCTCCTGCCGGGAACCGGCAGACAAACAGGAGATAGACGTGATCCAGCAGGAGTCGCGGCTTCGCGTCGCCGACAACACTGGTGCCAAGGAGATCCTTTGCATCCGTGTTCTCGGTGGTTCGGGCCGTCGCTACGCGGGCATCGGTGACGTCATCGTCGCCACCGTCAAGGATGCGATCCCCGGTGGCAACGTGAAGAAGGGTGACGTCGTCAAGGCGGTCATCGTTCGCACCGTCAAGGAGCGCCGTCGTCAGGACGGCTCGTACATCCGCTTCGACGAGAACGCCGCCGTCATTCTGAAGAACGACGGCGACCCTCGTGGCACCCGTATCTTCGGCCCCGTCGGCCGGGAGCTGCGCGAGAAGAAGTTCATGAAGATCATCTCGCTCGCGCCGGAGGTGCTGTAAGCATGAAGATCAAGAAGGGCGACCTGGTCCAGGTCATCACCGGCAAGGACAAGGGCAAGCAGGGCAAGGTCATCGCGGCCTTCCCCCGCGAGGACCGTGTCCTGGTCGAGGGTGTCAACCGGGTCAAGAAGCACACGAAGGCCAACCAGCCGGGTCGTGCCTCGCAGGCCGGCGGCATCGTCACCACCGAGGCCCCCATCCACGTGAGCAACGTTCAGCTCGTCGTGGAGAAGGACGGCAAGAAGGTCGTGACCCGCGTCGGATACCGCTTCGACGACGAGGGCAACAAGATCCGCGTTGCCAAGCGGACGGGTGAGGACATCTGATGGCTACCACCACCACTCCGCGTCTCAAGACGAAGTACCGCGAGGAGATCGCGGGCAAGCTGCGTGAGGAGTTCTCCTACGAGAACGTCATGCAGGTTCCCGGCCTCGTGAAGATCGTGGTCAACATGGGTGTGGGCGACGCCGCCCGCGACTCCAAGCTGATCGAGGGTGCCATCAAGGACCTCACCACGATCACCGGTCAGAAGCCGGCCGTCACCAAGGCCCGCAAGTCCATCGCGCAGTTCAAGCTGCGTGAGGGTCAGCCGATCGGTGCCCACGTCACGCTCCGTGGCGACCGCATGTGGGAGTTCCTGGACCGCACCCTGTCGCTCGCGCTGCCGCGCATCCGCGACTTCCGTGGTCTGTCCCCCAAGCAGTTCGACGGCCGTGGCAACTACACCTTCGGTCTCACCGAGCAGGTCATGTTCCACGAGATCGACCAGGACAAGATCGACCGCGTCCGGGGTATGGACATCACCGTGGTGACCACGGCGACCAACGACGCTGAGGGCCGTGCCCTTCTCCGTCACCTCGGCTTCCCGTTCAAGGAGGCGTAAGCGAGATGGCGAAGAAGGCTCTGATTGCCAAGGCTGCTCGTAAGCCCAAGTTCGGTGTGCGTGCGTACACCCGCTGCCAGCGCTGCGGCCGTCCGCACTCCGTGTACCGCAAGTTCGGCCTGTGCCGTGTGTGCCTTCGTGAGATGGCTCACCGTGGCGAGCTGCCGGGCGTGACCAAGAGCTCCTGGTAATCCCCCACTTCGGGATCACCGGAAGCTCTCGGTAAGCAACTGGTCGACGGGGCCCTCCCTCACATGCCGTAGGCTTGTGGGGTTGGGCGCCCGTCGCCCGTACGACTTACTACGCCGTAGGTCCCCGCGCCGCACCCGTCCCACCCCAGTGTGGGGAGAGGGATGGCGCATACAGGAAACCCCGGCGAGAGAGGCCGAAGGCCAATTCATGACCATGACTGATCCGATCGCGGACATGCTGACCCGTCTGCGTAACGCGAACTCGGCGTACCACGACTCCGTGACGATGCCGCACAGCAAGATCAAGTCTCACATCGCGGAGATCCTCCAGCAGGAGGGCTTCATTACGGGCTGGAAGGTCGAGGACGCCGAGGTCGGCAAGAACCTCGTCCTCGAGCTGAAGTTCGGCCCGAACCGTGAGCGCTCCATCGCGGGCATCAAGCGGATCTCCAAGCCCGGTCTCCGGGTGTACGCGAAGTCCACCAACCTGCCGAAGGTGCTCGGCGGCCTGGGCGTGGCGATCATCTCCACGTCGCACGGGCTCCTCACCGACAAGCAGGCCAGCAAGAAGGGTGTGGGCGGGGAAGTCCTCGCCTACGTCTGGTAGTCGGGAACGGAGGAGAAGAACAATGTCGCGTATCGGCAAGCTCCCCATCTCGGTTCCCGCCGGCGTGGATGTCACCATCGATGGCCGTACGGTCCAGGTGAAGGGTCCCAAGGGATCCCTGACCCACACCGTTGCCGCGCCGATCGAGATCGCGAAGGGTGAGGACGGCGTCATCAACGTCACCCGCCCCAACGACGAGCGTCAGAACAAGGCCCTGCACGGCCTGTCCCGCACGCTGGTGGCCAACATGATCACCGGTGTGACCGCGGGGTACACGAAGGCGCTCGAGATCAGCGGTGTCGGTTACCGCGTTGCCGCGAAGGGCTCCAACCTGGAGTTCCAGCTCGGCTACAGCCACCCGATCCTGGTGGAGGCCCCCGAGGGCATCTCCTTCAAGGTCGAGTCGCCGACCAAGTTCTCGGTCGAGGGCATCGACAAGCAGAAGGTCGGCGAGGTCGCCGCGAACATCCGCAAGCTGCGCAAGCCCGACCCGTACAAGGCCAAGGGCGTGAAGTACGCGGGCGAGGTCATCCGCCGCAAGGTCGGAAAGGCTGGTAAGTAAGCCATGGCATACGGCGTGAAGATTGCCAAGGGCAAGGCCTACAAGGGCGCTTCCCTGAAGCGTCGCCACATCCGCATCCGCAAGAAGATCTCGGGTACCCCGGCGCGTCCGCGTCTGGTCGTCACCCGGTCCAACCGCGGCATCACGGCTCAGGTCATCGACGACCTCGCGGGGCACACCCTCGCGTCGGCGTCCACCCTGGACTCGTCCATCCGCGGCGGCGAAGGCGACAAGTCGGCGAAGGCGAAGCAGGTCGGCCAGCTCGTGGCCGAGCGTGCCAAGGCCGCCGGCGTCGAGGCTGTCGTGTTCGACCGTGGCGGCAACCAGTACGCGGGGCGCATCGCCGCCCTGGCGGACGCCGCCCGCGAAGCCGGTCTGAAGTTCTGAGCCGGTTCCGTAGCTCAGCGGAAAACGAAGAGAGGTAATTCCAATGGCTGGACCCCAGCGCCGCGGAAGCGGTGCCGGTGGCGGCGAGCGGCGGGACCGGAAGGGCCGTGACGGCGGCGCAGCTGCCGCCGAGAAGACCGCTTACGTTGAGCGCGTTGTCGCGATCAACCGTGTCGCCAAGGTTGTGAAGGGTGGTCGTCGCTTCAGCTTCACCGCGCTGGTCGTGGTGGGCGACGGTGACGGCACCGTGGGTGTCGGTTACGGCAAGGCCAAGGAGGTGCCGGCCGCCATCGCCAAGGGTGTTGAGGAGGCCAAGAAGCACTTCTTCAAGGTCCCCCGTATCCAGGGCACCATCCCGCACCCGATCACGGGTGAGAAGGCTGCGGGCGTCGTCCTGCTCAAGCCGGCTTCCCCCGGTACCGGTGTTATCGCCGGTGGCCCGGTGCGTGCCGTGCTCGAGTGCGCCGGTGTTCACGACATCCTGTCGAAGTCGCTCGGCTCGTCCAACGCGATCAACATCGTCCACGCGACCGTGGCGGCCCTGAAGGGTCTGCAGCGTCCCGAGGAGATCGCGGCCCGCCGCGGTCTGCCGCTCGAGGACGTCGCCCCCGCGGCTCTGCTGCGTGCGCGTGCCGGTGCGGGAGCGGGTGCGTAATGGCCCGCCTCAAGATCACGCAGAAGAAGTCGTACATCGGCAGCAAGCAGAACCACCGTGACACGCTGCGCTCGCTTGGCCTGAAGAGGGTCAACGACGTGGTCGTCAAGGAGGACCGCCCCGAGTTCCGCGGAATGGTGCACACCGTCCGCCACCTCGTGACGGTCGAGGAGGTCGACTGATCATGGCGGAGAACAACCCGCTCAAGATCCACAACCTCCGTCCCGCCCCGGGCGCCAAGACCGCCAAGACCCGTGTCGGTCGTGGTGAGGCGTCGAAGGGTAAGACGGCCGGTCGTGGTACCAAGGGCACGAAGGCCCGCTACCAGGTTCCGGAGCGCTTCGAGGGTGGGCAGATGCCCCTCCACATGCGCCTCCCGAAGCTGAAGGGCTTCAAGAACCCGTTCCGCACCGAGTTCCAGGTCGTGAACCTGGACAAGCTGGCCGCGCTCTACCCGCAGGGTGGCGAGGTCACGGTGGCCGACCTGGTCGCCAAGGGCGCGGTGCGTAAGAACCAGCTCGTCAAGGTCCTGGGCCAGGGCGAGATCTCCGTGGCGCTGCAGGTGACGGTCGACGCCGTCTCCGGCTCCGCCAAGGAGAAGATCGCCGCTGCCGGCGGCACCGTCACCGAGCTCGTCTGAGACGAGCCGATGGCCTGAACACCTTCCGGGGATGCCTCTCAAATGGGGCATCCCCGGTTGGTCGTTCCAAGGTGGGCACACTCGCAGGTAAGGTGGCGTGCGGTGTTGCTGTAATCGCCGGGAGTGTGACTCCCGCACCGCCCCTTCCGCTCAGGCGGGAGGACCCAGGGCCGCAAGGGCCGCCCTCGCGGGCAAACCGAGCGGCTCTTGACTTGTTGCTTGACCCATACGTATTCGTCGAACCTCAAGACCGTCACCTCTGACGCTTTGCGCGGGGGTCGCAGGAGGCACCGTGCTCACCGCGTTCGCCCGGGCGTTCAAGACGCCCGACCTGCGCAAGAAGCTGCTCTTCACGCTCGGCATCATCGTGCTCTTCCGAGTCGGGGCGCACATCCCGGTACCCGGCGTCAGCTACGAGAACGTCCAGATCTGTGTGGACCAGGCGTCGAAGAACCAGGGAAGCCTGTTCGGCCTCGTCAACATGTTCAGCGGTGGTGCGCTGCTGCAGATCACGATCTTCGCGCTCGGCATCATGCCGTACATCACGGCGAGCATCATCCTTCAGCTGCTGACGGTGGTGATCCCGCGTCTGGAAGCCCTCAAGAAGGAGGGCCAGGCGGGCACCGCCAAGATCACCCAGTACACGCGCTACCTGACCATGGCTCTCGCCGTGCTGCAGGGGACCGGCATCGTGGCCGCCGCACGCAGCGGTGCCCTGTTCCAGGGCTGCGCCGTCGGCAGCGAGATCGTCCCGGACCAGTCGATCTTCACGACCGCCACGATGGTGGTCACCATGACCGCCGGTACGGCCGTCGTCATGTGGCTCGGTGAGCTGATCACGGACCGCGGCATCGGCAACGGCATGTCGATCCTGATGTTCATCTCGATCGCCGCCGGCTTCCCCGGCGCGCTGTGGGCGATCAAGGAGAGCGGCAAGCTCGCGAAGGGCTGGATCGAGTTCGGCACCGTCATCATCATCGGCTTCGTGATGGTGGCCCTCGTGGTCTTCGTCGAGCAGGCCCAGCGCCGCATCCCGGTGCAGTACGCGAAGCGCATGATCGGCCGCAGGTCGTACGGCGGTACGTCCACGTACATCCCGCTGAAGGTGAACCAGGCGGGTGTGATTCCCGTCATCTTCGCGTCGTCGCTGCTCTACATCCCGGCGCTGATCGCGCAGTTCTCCAACTCGAACGCGGGCTGGAAGACCTGGATCGAGACGCACTTCGTCAAGGGTGACCACCCGTACTACATCACCGCCTACTTCCTTCTGATCGTCTTCTTCGCCTTCTTCTACGTGGCCATCTCGTTCAACCCCGAGGAAGTCGCGGACAACATGAAGAAGTATGGTGGCTTCATCCCGGGTATCCGGGCTGGTCGACCTACTGCTGAGTATCTGAGCTACGTGCTCAACCGGATCACCTGGCCGGGCTCGCTGTATCTGGGTCTGATCGCTCTTGTGCCGACGATGGCGTTGGCGGGCTTCGGTGGCGCGAACCAGAACTTCCCGTTCGGTGGCACCAGCATCCTGATCATCGTGGGTGTCGGTCTGGAGACCGTGAAGCAGATCGAGAGCCAGCTCCAGCAGCGCAACTACGAAGGGTTCCTCCGCTGATGCGAATCGTCCTCGTCGGGCCGCCCGGTGCGGGTAAGGGAACGCAGGCCGCGTTCCTCGCCAAGAACCTGTCGATCCCGCACATCTCCACGGGCGACCTCTTCCGGGCCAACATCAGCCAGGGTACGGAGCTGGGCAAGCAGGCCAAGGCGTACATGGACGCCGGCAACCTCGTGCCCGACGAGGTCACCATCGGCATGGCGAAGGACCGCATGGCCCACGCGGACGCGGCGAACGGCTTCCTGCTGGACGGCTTCCCGCGCAACGTCTCCCAGGCCGAGGCCCTTGACGAGATGCTCACGACCGAGGGCATGAAGCTCGACGCGGTGCTGGACCTCGAGGTCCCCGAGGACGAGGTCGTGAAGCGGATCGCGGGCCGCCGCATCTGCCGCAACGACAGTGCGCACGTCTTCCACGTGACCTACAGCCCGGCGCAGCAGGACGGCGTCTGCGACGTCTGCGGCGGCGAGCTGTACCAGCGCGACGACGACTCCGAGGAGACCGTGCGCAAGCGGCTCGAGGTCTACCACACGCAGACCGAGCCGATCATCGACTACTACAAGGCCCAGGGCCTGGTGGTCACGATCTCCGCGCTCGGCAAGGTCGCCGATGTGACCGAGCGGGCGATGGAGGCCCTCCGGGGCGACCGGGCCGCGCAGGCCTGAGCCTCGATTCACCCAGCTGCAGCCGATACGGCCGCGGTGTCCCAGGGACGCCGCGGCCGTATCGTTGATTACCCACGATGACCCTCCCGACCCGGAAAGGCGCCGTCCCCCATGGTGCAGATCAAGACCCCCGAGCAGATCGCGAAGATGCGCGAGGCGGGACTGGTCGTCGCCGCCGTCCACGCGGCAACCCGTGAGGCCGCCGTTCCCGGCGCGACCACGAGGGATCTGGACGAGGTCGCGCGCAAGGTGATCTCCGACCACGGCGCCAAGTCGAACTTCCTCGGTTACGGCGGCTTCCCGGCCACGATCTGCACCTCGGTGAACGAGGTCGTGGTCCATGGCATCCCGGACGAGAAGACCGTCCTCAAGGACGGCGACATCATCTCGATCGACGCCGGCGCGATCGTCGACGGCTGGCACGGCGACGCCGCGTACACCGTGTTCGTGGGCAGCGGCCACGCTCCGGAGCTCATCGAGCTCTCCCGGGTGACCGAGGAGTCCATGTGGGCCGGTATCGCCGCGATGAAGAACGGCAACCGGCTCGTGGACATCTCCCGTGCCATCGAGACCTTCATCCGGCGCCAGCCGAAGCCGGGGGGCGGCAAGTACGGGATCATCGAGGAGTACGGCGGCCATGGCATCGGCACCGAGATGCACATGGACCCGCACCTGCTGAACTACGTCTCGCGTAAGCGGGGCAAGGGTCCCAAGCTGGTGCCCGGCTTCTGCCTGGCCATCGAGCCGATGGTCTCGCTCGGCACCCCGCACACCGAGGTCCTCTCCGACGACTGGACCGTCATCACCACGGACGGCACCTGGTCCTCGCACTGGGAGCACTCGGTGGCGCTGACCGAGGACGGCCCGCTGGTGCTGACCGCCGTGGACGGCGGGAAGGCCAAGCTCGCGGAGCTGGGGATCACGGCGGCGCCGGACCCCCTCGGCTGAGTCGCCCCGGCCTTCGGCCGAATCACCGGGCCCTTCGGACCGAGCCCGGGGGACCGCTCGGGCCGAGCCCCGGAAAGCAGGTCTTACAACCGCTGCTTAACGATCTCCTACGTGGGGCAAACTCCCTGGATTCGTCTTTTCCAGGGGCCTGGCGTAGACTGATGCGTCGGCTCTCGTGTACCCGTGTGTCCGTTTGCGTTCAAACGATGTCACGCGGCGGGCGAGAGTCGATCAAGGTAGCCGATTCGAAGGGCGAAGCGTGGCCAAGAAGCAAGGTGCCATCGAAATCGAGGGCACCGTGATCGAGTCCCTGCCGAACGCCATGTTCAAGGTGGAGCTCCAGAACGGTCACAAGGTCCTCGCGCACATCTCCGGCAAGATGCGGATGCACTACATCCGTATCCTTCCGGACGACCGGGTCGTCGTGGAGCTGTCCCCGTACGACCTGACGCGTGGCCGGATCGTCTACCGCTACAAGTAGATCTTGCCCTCACCCCTCCCGTGGGGTGCTGGCACTGACCCGGAGAACCTCACATCCCATGAAGGTCAAGCCGAGCGTCAAGAAGATCTGCGACAAGTGCAAGGTGATCCGCCGTCACGGCCGGATCATGGTCATCTGCGACAACCTGCGCCACAAGCAGCGCCAGGGCTGACGCACGACCTCCTGCACTTCGCAGTTACTTCGCGCGACGCGAGCAGCACAGATAGATACGCAGAATCCGCCCAGCCCATTCAGGGCCGGCGGCACCTCCGGCGGGGGCCGGGGACCCGGACGTACCACTCCTCAACAGGAGGGGATCGGCGGCCGGGAGTGGTTCTGCGGAAGACCCCCGAACACCACAGGAGCCATTGAATGGCACGCGTTTCCGGTGTTGACATCCCGCGCGACAAGCGTGTGGAGGTCGCACTCACCTACGTCTTCGGTATCGGCCGCACCCAGTCGAAGGCGACCCTCGCCGCGACCGGTGTGAACCCGAACACCCGCGTTCGTGACCTGGCCGAAGAGGACCTGGTCAAGATCCGCGAGTACGTGGACGCCAACCTCAAGACCGAGGGTGACCTCCGTCGCGAGATCCAGGCCGACATCCGCCGCAAGGTCGAGATCGGCTGCTACCAGGGTCTGCGCCACCGTCGCGGTCTTCCGGTCCACGGCCAGCGCACCAGCACGAACGCCCGCACCCGCAAGGGCCCGCGTCGCGCCATCGCCGGCAAGAAGAAGCCGGGCAAGAAGTAGTCCTCAGCAGGGACGCTCTACCAGCGGTCTTCGCTGTAGGACCGACCACCTCCACGGGAGAAATACATGCCCCCCAAGGGACGCCAGGGCGCCGTCAAGAAGGTGCGCCGCAAGGAAAAGAAGAACGTCGCTCACGGCCACGCGCACATCAAGAGCACGTTCAACAACACGATCGTCTCGATCACGGACCCGTCCGGCAACGTGATCTCCTGGGCCTCCGCCGGCCACGTCGGCTTCAAGGGCTCGCGCAAGTCCACCCCGTTCGCCGCGCAGATGGCCGCCGAGTCGGCCGCCCGCCGCGCGCAGGAGCACGGCATGCGCAAGGTCGACGTCTTCGTCAAGGGTCCGGGCTCCGGCCGTGAGACCGCGATCCGCTCCCTCCAGGCCACCGGCCTCGAGGTCGGCTCGATCCAGGACGTCACCCCGACGCCGCACAACGGCTGCCGTCCCCCCAAGCGCCGCCGCGTCTGACGCTGCGCCGCTTCCAGACGTCGCCTCGCGCGATCGTCTGACCTGAGTGTCCGGGCGGTACGGCCTTTCGGGGCCGTGCCGCCCGTACCCTTGCAGTAACCGCACCTGCCCGGTGCGGACCCGTCGGGCGTCAAATAGCGGGCGTCCACGACTGAAGGATCACTGACATGCTGATCGCTCAGCGTCCCTCGCTGACCGAAGAGGTTGTCGACGAGTACCGCTCCCGGTTCGTCATCGAGCCGCTGGAGCCGGGCTTCGGCTACACCCTCGGCAACTCGCTTCGCCGTACGCTCCTCTCCTCGATCCCGGGTGCGGCGGTCACGTCCATCCGCATCGACGGTGTCCTGCACGAGTTCACCACCGTGCCGGGCGTCAAGGAGGACGTCACCGACCTCATCCTGAACATCAAGCAGCTGGTCGTCTCCTCGGAGCACGACGAGCCGGTCGTGATGTACCTGCGCAAGCAGGGCCCGGGTCTGGTCACCGCCGCCGACATCGCGCCGCCGGCCGGTGTCGAGGTGCACAACCCCGACCTCGTCCTCGCCACCCTCAACGGCAAGGGCAAGCTGGAGATGGAGCTCACCGTCGAGCGCGGTCGCGGCTATGTCTCCGCCGTGCAGAACAAGCAGGTGGGCCAGGAGATCGGCCGTATCCCGGTCGACTCCATCTACTCGCCGGTGCTCAAGGTCACCTACAAGGTCGAGGCGACCCGTGTCGAGCAGCGCACCGACTTCGACAAGCTGATCGTCGACGTCGAGACCAAGCAGGCCATGCGTCCGCGTGACGCCATGGCGTCGGCCGGTAAGACCCTGGTCGAGCTGTTCGGTCTGGCCCGCGAGCTCAACATCGACGCCGAGGGCATCGACATGGGCCCGTCCCCGACGGACGCCGCCCTTGCCGCCGACCTGGCGCTGCCGATCGAGGAGCTGGAGCTCACGGTCCGCTCGTACAACTGCCTCAAGCGCGAGGGCATCCACTCCGTGGGTGAGCTCGTCGCCCGCTCCGAGGCCGACCTGCTCGACATCCGCAACTTCGGTGCGAAGTCGATCGACGAGGTCAAGGCGAAGCTGGCCGGTATGGGCCTGGCTCTCAAGGACAGCCCGCCCGGATTCGACCCGACCGCCGCCGCGGACGCCTTCGGCGCCGACGACGACGCGGACGCGGGCTTCGTCGAGACCGAGCAGTACTGAACCACTGATAGCTGCCCGTAGGCGTCCGCCTGCGGGGTCCTGACACCGGTACCTGATACGGCCGGTGCAGATCACAAGGAGAAACACGATGCCGAAGCCCGCCAAGGGTGCCCGTCTGGGCGGCAGCGCCGCGCACGAGAAGCTCCTCCTCGCGAACCTCGCGAAGGCGCTGTTCGAGCACGGCCGCATCACCACGACCGAGGCGAAGGCCCGCCGCCTGCGTCCGGTCGCCGAGCGCCTGATCACCAAGGCGAAGAAGGGCGACATCCACAACCGTCGCCTGGTGCTGCAGACGATCACCGACAAGGGGATCGTCCACACGCTCTTCACCGAGATCGCTCCGCGCTACGCCGAGCGTCCGGGTGGCTACACCCGGATCACCAAGATCGGCAACCGTCGTGGTGACAACGCTCCGATGGCCGTGATCGAGCTCGTCGAGGGCGAGATCGCGAAGAAGGCGACCGTCGCCGAGGCCGAGGCCGCCACCAAGCGTGCGGTCAAGGAGGCCGAGGAGGCCAAGGTCGAGGAGACCAAGGCCGAGGACGCCTGAGCTTCCTGAGCTCAACGGCTGATGGACGGGCCCGTTCCCCGCGTGGGGACGGGCCCGTTCCTGTGAACGAGGGAGTGAGACGTACGTGAGCGATGACGTGCAGTCCGGGTTCGTACGGGTGCGCCTCGACCTGTCCTACGACGGCAAGGACTTCTCGGGCTGGGCCCGGCAGACCCGCGGGCAGCGGACCGTACAGGGCGAGATCGAGGACGCGATCCGTACGGTGACCCGCTCGTCGCGGACATACGAACTCACGGTCGCCGGGCGCACCGACGCCGGAGTGCACGCCAGGGGCCAGGTCGCCCATGTCGACCTCCCCGAGGAGCTCTGGCAGGAGCACCGCGACAAACTGCTGCGGCGACTCGCGGGCCGGCTGTCCCACGACGTACGGGTCTGGAAGGCCGAGGAGGCCCCGTCGGGCTTCAACGCACGCTTCTCCGCGATCTGGCGCCGCTACGCCTACCGCGTGACCGACCACCCCGGCGGCGTGGACCCGCTGCTGCGCGGCCATGTGCTGTGGCACGACTGGCCGTTGGACGTGGACGCCATGAACGCCGCGGCGGAGTCGCTGCTCGGCGAACACGACTTCGCCGCGTACTGCAAGAAGCGCGAAGGCGCCACGACCATCAGGACGTTGCAGGAACTGCGCTGGGAGCGGGGGGCGGACGGGATCCTCACCGCGACCGTGAAGGCCGACGCCTTCTGCCACAACATGGTCCGCTCGCTGGTCGGCGCGATGCTGTTCGTCGGCGACGGCCACCGCCCGGCTGACTGGCCCGGCAAGGTCCTGGCGGCGCGCGTACGCGACTCGGCCGTCCACGTGGTGCGTCCGCACGGCCTGACCCTGGAGGAAGTCGGCTACCCCGCGGACGAGTTGCTGGCTGCGAGGAACCGCGAGGCTCGTAATAGGAGGACGTTGCCGCTGGCGGGGCCCACGGCGGCGGGCGGCTGCTGCTAGGGGGTTTCTGATGGATCTCCGTGGAGGAAGGAGCGGCGTCCGGTGCGTGCTCTCGGAGTGCCGGTTGGAAGCCCTCGTACTGGATGTACTTGGGCTTTCGGCCGGTGCGGCGGGAGTGCGTGCCGGGCGTCGCGACGCCGCGGAGATCCGTCAGAAGCCCCCTAGTGCTGTGGCCGGCGGCGGACCGCCATCGCGGCGCGCGTACTGCGCGCACGTACCGCGGCCCCTCCCCCGCCATCGCGGGGGAGGGGCCGCACCCGTACCCGAGGAACTTCCGTACGCGTCTGCGTCAGGTCAGAGCCCGGCGGCGTACTTGCGTAGCCAGTCGGTGAAGGACGGTCCCAACTCCGGGTGCTCGCAGGCCAGCTGAACCTGGGCGCGCAGATAGTCGCCGCGGTCGCCCGTGTCGTAGCGGCGGCCCTCGAAGACCACGCCGTGCACCGGGCCGTGGCGGTCGTCGGACGCGAGGGTGTGCAGGGCGTCGGTCAGCTGGATCTCGCCGCCCCGGCCCGGCGGGGTCTCGTGCAGGACCGCGAAGATCTCCGGGTCGAGCACATAGCGGCCGATGACGGCGAGATTGCTCGGTGCGGTGCCGGGCGCGGGCTTCTCGACGAGGCCGGTGAGCTCGCGTATCTCGTCCCCGGCCGCAGAGGGCCGGACGATCGCCGAACCGTACAGATGGATCCGGTCCTCGGGGACGGGCATCAGAGCCACGACGCTGCCCCCGAACTGCCGGCGGATCTCCACCATCCTGGTCAGCAGGGGATCCCTGGGGTCGATGAGGTCGTCCCCGAGCAGGACGGCGAAGGGGTTGTCGCCCACATGCGCCTCGGCGCAGAGCACCGCATGGCCGAGGCCCTTGGGGTCGCCCTGGCGCGCGTAGTGGACGGTGGCGAGCGAGCTGGACCTGCGGACCAGGTCGAGCCGTTCGGTGTCGCCCTTGGTCTCGAGGAGCGCCTCGAGTTCATGGGCGCGGTCGAAGTGGTCCTCGAGGGCCCGCTTGTTGCGCCCGGTGATCATCAGTACGTCGGTGAGGCCGGCCGCGGCCGCTTCCTCCACCACGTACTGAATGGCGGGCTTGTCCACGACGGGCAGCATTTCCTTCGGCGTTGCCTTGGTCGCGGGAAGGAACCGGGTGCCGAGTCCGGCCGCCGGTATGACCGCCTTGATCACAGGTGCGGTGGCGGTTTCGTGCAAAATCATGTGCTGTTCGCGGCCGCTGGCGCGGGCCGCGGTCCCCCCATCTTTCTTCACAGTGCCTACACATGATAGGCGCCAGGTTCCGGGGGGTCCGGGGGTGATGTCGGAATGAGTCGCCTACTGGCCGCTCGTGATCGATCGGGGCACCTTCGTGAGCTTCACTGCTCCGTCACAAGGACCCGGGCGTTGCTGTGCGGCGCGGGCGTTACTGGGCGGCGGCCGCCGCCGCAGCCTGCCGTTCGCCCCGTGCCACGATCTGGCGGAAGGTGAACTCCGCCAGATCGTCGCCGGGCTGGAACGCCTTGGTGTCGCCCTTGGTGACGGACTTTCCGTTGAGGTAGCCGGTCGCGGTGAAGTACGCGTACCGGCCGTAGGAGTTGCCCACGAAACGGCAGACCGGACCGCCCTTGCAGAATCCGGCGACGCCGGATCCGGCCAGCGGGGCGATGTTCCTGGCCGACTTCCCGACCGCGGCCTGGGCCTTGGCCTCCGTGGGGAAGACGGCCACACCGATCGTGACAGCGACCCCGTCCTTGGTGTACGTGGCGCGGATCACCTGGCCGCAGCCGTTCGCGGTGAGAGCGGCGCCGAGCGAACCCTCGGTGGCCGAGGCGCAGTTGGTGGTGCGCGCGGTCGGGCCCTTGGTGTAGACCCGGTCGCCCATCGTCAGCTTGTTGCCAGGGAAGAGGGTGTCGGCGCTGAGCGGAGCCTTGTCCTTCTTCTCGCTGGAGATGAACTCCTTGGGATTCGGCGGAGGCGGCGGCGCGACCGACGAGAACGACGGCTCCGACCGGCTTTCGCCCGGCAGCTTGGGGGCGGTGGGCAGTTCGCTGGCGTTCTTGCCCGAGGCCTGGGTGCCGCCCTGGTCCTCCGAGACCACGGCCGTCGCCACGATCGTGGCCACCGCGGCGGTCGCGAGCACACCGCCGCCGATCAGCAGCCACTTCCTGCGGCTGGCACGGGCCGCCGACGCATCGGCCAGCGCCGCCCAGTCCGGCGTCTGCGACTGCCGGTCCTGCCGCTGGTTCGGCTCGAACGGTTCGAAGGCGTCGGACGATTCGGACTGCCGGCGTGGCTCCTGCGGCCACTGCGGTCCCCCAAAGTTCATGCCGGGCATCCTAAACCTGTTGGGCAAGAGCATGTCCGGTGGTGACAATGCCGGGCATGGGACATCTCGAGGCCGGGCATCTGGAGTACTACCTGCCGGACGGGCGGCCGCTGCTGGCCGACGTCTCCTTCCGGGTCGGGGAGGGGGTCGTCGCCGCGCTCGTGGGCGCCAACGGTGCGGGCAAGACCACTCTGCTCCGGCTTCTCTCCGGTGAGCTGAAGCCGCACGGCGGCACCGTGTCGTCCAGTGGCGGCCTCGGGGTGATGCCGCAGTTCGTCGGTTCGGTGCGGGACGAACGTACGGTCCGTGACCTGCTGGTCTCGGTGGCCCCGCCGAGGATCAGGGAGGCCGCGCAGGCGGTCGACGAGGCCGAGCACCTGGTGATGACGGTCGACGACGAATCCGCGCAGATGCGGTACGCGCAGGCGCTGAGCGACTGGGCGGAGGTGCAGGGGTACGAGTCCGAGACGGTCTGGGACATGTGCACCACGGCCGCGCTCGGGGTCCCGTACGAGCAGGCCCAGTGGCGGCTGGTGCGGACGCTGTCGGGCGGTGAGCAGAAGCGGCTGGTGCTCGAGGCGCTGCTGCGCGGCCCCGACGAGGTGCTGCTGCTGGACGAGCCGGACAACTATCTGGACGTGCCCGGCAAGCGGTGGCTGGAGGAGCGGCTGGCGGAGACCCGTAAGACGGTCCTGTTCGTCTCCCACGACCGGGAGCTGCTGGCGCGCTCCGCGCAGCGGATCGTGGCCGTGGAGCCGGGGCCCGCGGGCAGTGACGTATGGGTGCACGGTGAGGGCTTCGGCACCTTCCACGAGGCGCGCCGTGAGCGGTTCGCCCGCTTCGAGGAGCTGAAGCGCCGCTGGGACGAGGAGCACGCCCGGCTGAAGGCGCTGGTCCACAGGTTGCGGCAGCAGGCGGCGATCAGCCCCGACATGGCCTCGCGCTACCGGGCCATGCAGACACGGCTGCGGAAGTTCGAAGAGGCCGGTCCGCCGCCCGAGCCGCCGCGGGAGCAGGACATCCGGATGCGGCTGCGCGGCGGCCGTACCGGGGTGCGGGCCGTCACCTGCGAGAACCTCGAGCTCACCGGACTGATGAAGCCCTTCTCGCTGGAGGTCTTCTACGGGGAGCGGGTCGCGGTGCTGGGATCGAACGGCTCGGGCAAGTCCCACTTCCTGCGCCTGCTCGCGGGGGAGGCGGTGGCGCATACCGGGGGGTGGCGGCTGGGGGCCCGGGTGGTCCCCGGCCACTTCGCCCAGACCCACGCCCACCCGGAGCTGCTCGGCCGCACCCTGGTCGACATCCTTTGGAAGGAGCATGCCAAGGATCGCGGCGGGGCGATGAGCGCCCTGCGGCGGTACGAGCTCGAGCGTCAGGGAGACCAGACCTTCGACCGGCTCTCGGGCGGGCAGCAGGCGCGCTTCCAGATCCTGCTGCTGGAGCTGTGCGGAACGACGGCGCTGCTGCTGGACGAGCCGACGGACAACCTGGACCTGGAGTCGGCCGAAGCGCTGCAGCAGGGGCTCGAGGCGTACGAGGGCACCGTGCTCGCGGTCACCCACGACCGCTGGTTCGCGAAGTCCTTCGACCGCTTCCTCGTCTTCGGCGCCGACGGCCGGGTCCGGGAGACGGCGGAGCCGGTGTGGGACGAGCGGCGGGTGGAGCGGGTGCGGTAGCCGCGGGGGCATGGCAGGGGCCCTTGGCGCCCCCTCGGGCCCCGCGCGCCGGGGCCGGGGCGTTTTGACCCATGCGGGGGACCATGGGTATTCTGCTGGTTCGTTATGCGTATCGGCTTGCTCTATCTCACGTGAGGGGCCCTTACGCCGGTCCACCGGGCCGATGACCAGCGGTCTGCACTTGGGTTGCGTCGCCCGATGTGCGGCCAGGGCTGTCGTGATCGTCCGGGTGGCCTTGTCAGGACCCTGTCCTCCGTCCCCTCGCGGGGCGGTGGAACCCCATCACTGAAGAAGCGAAGGCTACGACCGTGCGTACGTACAGCCCCAAGCCCGGCGATGTGACGCGCCAGTGGCACGTCATCGACGCTCAGGACGTCGTCCTGGGACGTCTGGCCACTACTGCTGCCACCCTCCTGCGGGGCAAGCACAAGCCGATCTACGCGCCCCACGTCGACGCTGGCGACTTCGTCGTCATCATCAACGCCGACAAGGTGCACCTGTCCGGCAACAAGCGGACCCAGAAGATGGCGTACCGCCACTCCGGCTACCCGGGTGGTCTGCGCTCCATCCGCTACGACGAGCTGCTCGCGAAGAACCCCGAGAAGGCCGTCGAGAAGGCCGTCAAGGGCATGCTCCCGAAGAACTCCCTGGGCCGTCAGATGCTCTCGAAGCTGAAGGTCTACTCGGGCGAGAACCACCCGCACGCTGCGCAGCAGCCGGTTCCGTTCGAGATCACCCAGGTCGCGCAGTAAGTCCGGCCACCCCCAAAGACGAAGAGAATCTGAGGAACATCGTGGCCGAGACCACCGCTGAGACCCCCATCGAGGGCGAAGAGACCTACGCCGAGGTCACCACCTTCGAGTCGGAGGCGCCCGTGGAGGGCGAGTACACCTCCGAGTCCCTCGCCTCCCGCTTCGGCGACCCGCAGCCGGCCGCCGGCCTGGGCCGCCGCAAGAACGCGATCGCCCGCGTCCGGATCGTCCCGGGCACCGGCAAGTGGAAGATCAACGGTCGCACCCTTGAGGACTACTTCCCCAACAAGGTGCACCAGCAGGAAGTCAACGAGCCCTTCAAGGTGCTCGAGCTCGACAACCGCTACGACGTCATCGCCCGTATCGCGGGTGGCGGCGTCTCCGGCCAGGCCGGCGCCCTGCGCCTCGGCGTGGCCCGCGCGCTGAACGAGGCGGACGTGGAGAACAACCGCGGCGCCCTGAAGAAGGCCGGCTTCCTCAGCCGCGACGACCGCGCGGTCGAGCGCAAGAAGGCCGGTCTGAAGAAGGCCCGCAAGGCCCCGCAGTACAGCAAGCGCTAATCAGCTGCTCGTACGGCATATGTTCGCCCCGGCGGCACTCGGTGCCGCCGGGGCGTTCTGTATCAGGGCCACATCGGATCAGGGCCTTTTCGGCCGCCCCGGGGGGACACAGCCCGGAGCCTCGGGCGTATAAACGGCAAGAAGCGCTCGGAGGCTCCAAGCGGCTTGCATTTTTCGGAGCAATTTCGGAGGAAACCAGTGGGACGACTCTTCGGCACGGACGGTGTGCGCGGTGTCGCCAACGCGGATCTGACGGCGGAGCTCGCGCTCGGTCTCTCGGTCGCGGCGGCGCACGTTCTCGCCGAGGCGGGTTCGTTCGAAGGCCATCGGCCGACGGCGGTGGTCGGACGTGACCCCCGTGCGTCCGGGGAGTTCCTGGAGGCCGCCGTCGTGGCGGGTCTCGCGAGCGCGGGCGTGGACGTCCTGCGGGTCGGTGTGCTGCCCACCCCGGCGGTGGCGTACCTCACCGGTGCGCTGGGCGCCGACCTCGGTGTGATGCTCTCCGCGAGCCACAACGCCATGCCCGACAACGGCATCAAGTTCTTCGCGCGCGGCGGCCACAAGCTGGCCGACGACCTGGAGGACCGCATCGAGGGCGTCTACGAGGAGCACCGCACCGGTGCCCCCTGGGACCGGCCGACGGGCGCGGGCGTGGGCCGGGTGCGCGACTACGACGAGGGCTTCGACAAGTACGTCGCCCACCTCATCGCGGTCCTGCCGAACCGGCTCGACGGGCTGAAGGTCGTCCTCGACGAGGCGCACGGCGCGGCGGCCCGGGTGTCGCCCGAGGCGTTCGCCCGGGCGGGCGCCGAGGTCGTGACGATCGGCGCCGAGCCTGACGGCCTCAACATCAACGACAACTGCGGCTCCACCCATCTCGGACTGCTCAAGGCCGCTGTCGTCGAGCACCGGGCCGACTTCGGCATCGCGCACGACGGCGACGCCGACCGCTGCCTCGCCGTGGACGCCGAGGGCAACGAGATCGACGGCGACCAGATCCTGGCCGTCCTCGCCCTCGCCATGCGCGAGGCCGGCACCCTGCGCGGGAACACCGTGGTGGCGACCGTGATGTCGAACCTGGGCTTCAAGCTCGCCATGGAGGGCGAGGGCCTCCAGCTGGTGCAGACCGCCGTCGGCGACCGCTACGTCCTGGAGTCGATGAAGGAGCACGGCTACGCGCTCGGCGGCGAGCAGTCCGGCCATGTCATCGTCCTCGACCACGCCACGACGGGCGACGGCACCCTGACCGGTCTGATGCTGGCGGCGCGGGTCGTCGCGACCGGGCGTTCGCTGGCCGAGCTGGCCGCGGTGATGGACCGTCTTCCGCAGGTTCTGATCAACGTCCCGGACGTGGACAAGTCGCGTGTGTCCTCCTCCGCCGAGCTGGCGGCCGCGGTGGCCCACGCCGAGCGTGAGCTCGGCTCCACCGGCCGGGTGCTGCTGCGCCCGTCCGGCACCGAGCCGCTCGTGCGGGTGATGGTCGAGGCCGCCGACATCGAGCAGGCCCGCTCGGTCGCGGGGCGGCTCGCCGACGCGGTGAAGTCCGCGCTGGGCTGAGCCGCGGCGGCAGACACCCGCCGTTCGGGCGAACGGCGGGTGTCGCGTAGCGGGGCGCGGCCGCGTGAGTCGTACGTTCGGCCGGTATGACGTACGTATCCCCCGACCGCGCATCCGGCCCCACCCGTCGCACGGCCCTCGCCGGACTCGCGGCCGGGGCGGGAGCCCTGATGGCCTCCGGCTGCACCTCGTCGGGCGCCTCGCCCGCGCCGGCGCCCACTCCCAGCCGCTCGGCGTCGGCATCCGCGCCGGCGGGGGGACCCACGCCGGGCGCGATGACGCTCTTCAAGGACCCGGCCTACAACTTCAACGGGCTGCTGGCGCTCGGCGGAGCCGGATTCGGCGCCGCCGAGGTGGGCGAGGTGCTCACCGCCGTGAACGCGATCAACAAGGCCGGCCTCTCCTCGCAGACGTATGTCGAGACCTTCAAGAAGCTCGGCGACGAGCTGGTGGAAGCGCCCCGGGGCAGCAAGCCCGACGCCCAGACCACCCGCTTCCGGTCGCTGCGGGCCGCCCAGTACTACGGCCAGGCCCTCTTCTTCGTCCTCGGTTCGGACGACCCCGGCAGCGAGGAACAGCTCTACAAGGCGGGCCGGGGCGCCTGGGACGCGTTCTGCAAGGCGTGCCAACCACCCCCGGTCATGACGAACGTCCCGTACGGGAACACACCGCTGCCGGTGTGGTTCTTCCGGCCGGACACGACCGGCGAGCGGCGCCCGACCGTGATCCTCACCAACGGCAGCGACGGGCAGAACGTCGACATGTGGACGTACGGCGTCTCGGCGGCCCTGGACCGCGGCTGGAACGCCCTGGTGTACGACGGCCCCGGCCAGGGCCAGCTGCTGTTCGTGGACCAGGTGGTCTTCAGCCCGACTTGGGAGAAGGTCGTCACGCCGCTCGTCGACTGGCTGGTCGCCCGCTCGGACGTGGATGCCGACAAGATCGCCCTGACCGGGCTGAGCATGGGCGGAGACCTCGCGCCCAGAGCCGCGGCCTTCGAGCAGAGGATCGCCGCACTGGTGGCCATGCCCGGCTGTCTCGCGCCCTGGCTGGGCTTTCCCCCACAGGTCCGCGAGATCCTCCAGCCGAGCAAGCAGGAGACCAACGACATCTGGAACAAGGAGGTCGTCCCCGAACTGCCCCCGGACGCTGCCGCCGTGCTGAAGAAGCGCTTCGAACCCTTCTCCGTCCAGGCGATGCTGGACGCCCGTCAGGGCAAGATGTTCACCGACTTCTACACGCCGGCCACCCGTGTCAAGGCGATGACGATCACGGACGTCGTGGACCGCATCAAGACGCCCACCCTGGTCCTGGACTACGACGCCGAGCAGTTCTACCCCGGGCAGCCGCGCGAGATGTACGACAAGCTCACGGCCCCCAAGGACTATGTGAAGCTCACCGCGGCCGAAGGCGCCCAGCTGCACTGTTCGCCGATGGCCCCGCAGACGCACTGCGAGGTCGTCTTCGACTGGCTGGGGGAGACGCTCTCGGTGCGCTGACCCGGCCACCGGTGTGCTGACACCCGGCGTGCTCACACCTCAGTGGGCCGACTTCCGCACCATGCGCCGCTGCTGGATGCCCCAGAGCCATTTCTGCGTCAGCAGTGTGAGCGTCCCGGCCAGGATGATCCCGAGCAGGTTCAGCAGCAGCTGCTCGCTGGAGCCCCAGGCCTGGCGGTATTCGCTGTAACTGAACGCCACCGCGGCGTTGGCCGCGGCCGGGACCGTGGTCACCGAGATCGCCACACCCACCAGAGCCCCCGACTTCGCCGAGGTCAGCGAGAGCGTGCCGGCCACCCCGGCGAGAACGGCGACCACGAACGAGAACGCGTCGGGATGGTAGATGAAGGCCGTGTTCGGCCGCTCAGCCTTCAGCATCGAGCTGTCGAAGAGCCCGACACCGGTCATGAAGTAGCTGAAGGCGACCGTGACCAGCATCGCCACCGCGAAGCCCGCGATCAGTGCCAGCAGAGAGCGCCAGGCAAGCTTCGGCAGCCGCTGCACCATCGCCGTGCTCAGACCCGCCAGCGGGCCGAACTCGGGACCGACGGCCATCGCGCCCACGATCAGGATCGCGTTGTCGAGTACCACACCGCATGCGGCGATCATCGTGGCCAGCGTCAGGAACGCCAGGTACGTGACGGTGAGCGTCGACTCCTCGTGGGTGGCGTCGGTCAACTGCTCCCACAGCACCGCGTCGGCCCCTTCGCCCGGGGCCTCCTGCTCGGCCTTGTCGGCACGCTTGGACAGCGACAGATCGACGCTCTCGACGGAGATCGACCCATCCCGGTCCAGACCGAGTTCCCGGAGCCGCCCGATCAGGGCGTCGCCCGCCTCCCGTGCCACGTCGCACAGCACCAGATCGCCCGACGGGTTGCGTGCCGCGCCCGGGATCACGGCGAGATGGGTCGCGCCGACCGTCTTCTCCACGGTGCGGACGACGTCGTCGGTTCGCCCGGGCGGGACGATCATGCGCAGATGCAGCACGGCGGTGGCTCCTCAGAGTTTGCGCAGGGACAGGCGCTGGACCTTGTGGTCCGGGCCCTTGCGCACGACGAGCGTGGCACGCCCCCGGGTGGGCGCCACGTTCTCCAGCAGGTTCACCCCGTTGATCGTGCGCCACATGGTGCGGGCGTAGTCCAGCGCCTCCTCCTCGGAGACCTGGGTGTACTTCCGGAAGTACGAGGACGGGTCCTGGAAGGCGGTTTCGCGCAGCTTGCGGAAGCGGTTGAGGTACCAGCGCTCGATGTCCTCGGGGCGGGCGTCCACGTACACCGAGAAGTCGAAGTAGTCGGCGAGTCCCACCCGGGTGCGGCCGTCCTTGCCGGGCAGGGCCGGCTGGAGGACGTTGAGGCCCTCGACGATCAGGATGTCGGGGCGGCGCACGGTGAGGACCTCGCCCGGCACGATGTCGTAGATCAGATGCGAGTAGACGGGGGCGGTGACCTCGTCCTTGCCGGCCTTGATGTCGGCGACGAAACGGGTCAGGGCCCGCCGGTCGTAAGACTCGGGGAACCCCTTGCGGGACGTCAGCCCGCGGTCCTGGAGTTCCTTCATCGGGTAGAGGAAGCCGTCGGTGGTGACCAGCTCCACCCGCGGGTGCTCCGGCCAGCGGGCGAGCAGCGCCTGCAGCAGGCGGGCGGCCGTGGACTTGCCGACGGCGACGGAGCCCGCCACGCCTATGACGAACGGTGTGCCGCGCTGGGTGCCGTGACCGTTGCCCGCCTCACCGAGGAAGGTGTTGAGCGCCCCGCGGAGGTTGGCCGTGGCGCCCACGTACAGGTTGAGCAGCCGGGACAGCGGCAGATAGATGTCCCTGACCTCGTCCAGGTCGATGACGTCGCCGAGCCCGCGCAGTTGCTCGACCTCGGCCGCGGTCAGGGGCAGCGGCGTTCTGTCGCGCAGGGCGCTCCATTCGTTCCGCGTGAGGTCGACGTAGGGGGACGACTCGGCCCGGTCGGGCCTGCGGCTTCGTGGCGGCGAAGTGATCACATGCTCATTGTCGGTGCAGCGGCGCCCGAGCGCGGCGTGGCGTCGCTCACGCCCCGGGTGTGTGCGCCGGCCCCGGTACCGGGGTACGGGCTCCTCCGTGCGGTACATCGTAGGCTGCGGCCATGTGCGGAATCGTGGGTTACGTGGGAGCGCAGTCCGCGCTCGATGTCGTCATCGCCGGCCTCAAGCGGCTGGAGTACCGGGGCTATGACTCGGCGGGTGTCGCCGTACTCTCCGACGGCGGACTGGCCGCGGCCAAGAAGGCCGGGAAGCTGGTCAACCTGGAGAAGGAGCTCACCGACCGGCCACTGCCGACCGGGTCGACGGGTATCGGCCACACCCGGTGGGCCACTCACGGCGGCCCGACGGACGCCAACGCCCACCCGCACATCGACAACGCGGGCCGGGTCGCCGTCGTCCACAACGGCATCATCGAGAACTTCGCGGCGCTGCGGGCCGAGCTCGCCGACCGCGGACACGACCTGGCCTCCGAGACCGACACCGAGGTCGTCGCCCATCTGCTCGCCGAGGAGTTCTCGTCGTGCGGTGAGCTGGCCGAGGCGATGCGGCTGGTGTGCAAGCAGCTCGAGGGCGCGTTCACGCTCGTCGCCGTGCACGCGGACGACCCGGACGTGGTGGTCGGCGCCCGCCGCAACTCGCCGCTGGTGGTGGGCGTCGGTGACGGCGAGGCGTTTCTGGCGTCCGACGTGGCCGCGTTCATCGCGCACACCCGCTCGGCGATCGAGCTGGGCCAGGACCAGGTCGTCGAACTGCGCCGGGACAGCGTCACGGTGACCGACTTCGAGGGCTCGCCCGCCGATGTGCGATCGTACCACGTGGACTGGGACGCCTCCGCCGCCGAGAAGGGCGGCTACGACTACTTCATGCTCAAGGAGATCGCCGAGCAGCCGAAGGCCGTCGCCGACACCCTTCTGGGACGGATCGACGCGGGCGGGTCGCTGACCCTCGACGAGGTGCGGATCCCCGCGTCGGTGCTCAGGGAGGCCCACAAGGTCGTGATCGTGGCGTGCGGTACGGCGTTCCACGCCGGGCTCATCGCCAAGTACGCGATCGAGCACTGGACGCGCATCCCGTGCGAGGTGGAGCTGGCGAGCGAGTTCCGCTACCGGGACCCGATCCTGGACCACCGCACGCTCGTGATCGCGATCTCGCAGTCGGGCGAGACAATGGACACCCTGATGGCCCTCCGGCACGCACGCGAGCAGGGCGCGAAGGTGCTGGCCATCTGCAACACCAACGGGTCGACGATTCCGCGCGAATCGGATGCGGTGCTGTACACCCACGCGGGCCCCGAAGTGGCCGTCGCCTCGACCAAGGCGTTCCTGACGCAGCTGGTCGCCTGCTACCTGGTGGCGCTGTACCTCGGACAGGTGCGGGGCACCAAGTGGGGCGACGAGATCCGGGCCGTCATCCGCGATCTCTCGGAGATCGCCCGCGAGGTGGAACAGGTCCTGGAGACCATGGAGCCGGTCCGTGAGCTGGCCCGCTCGCTCGCCGACAAGAACACGGTGCTGTTCCTCGGCCGGCACGTGGGCTACCCGGTCGCCCTGGAAGGCGCGCTCAAACTCAAGGAACTGGCCTACATGCACGCCGAGGGCTTCGCCGCCGGCGAGCTCAAGCACGGCCCGATCGCCCTCATCGAACAGGACCTCCCGGTCGTCGTCGTGGTGCCGTCGGCGCGCAGCCGCTCCGTACTCCACGACAAGATCGTGTCGAACATCCAGGAGATCCGGGCACGCGGTGCGCGCACGATCGTGATCGCGGAGGAGGGGGACGAGGCGGTGGTGCCGTACGCGGACCATCTGATCCGCATCCCCGCGACGCCCGCCCTGCTGCAGCCGCTGGTGGCGACGGTTCCGCTGCAGGTGTTCGCCTGCGAGCTGGCGACGGCCCGGGGCAACGAGGTGGACCAGCCGCGCAATCTGGCGAAGTCGGTCACCGTCGAATGATCATCGGGGTGGGGATCGACGTCGCCGAGATCGACCGCTTCGGCGAGGCGCTCCAGCGCACACCGGCGCTCGCGGACCGGCTCTTCCTCGACAGCGAGCTGCTCCTGCCCAGCGGCGAGCGGCGCGGAACGGCCTCCCTCGCGGTGCGCTTCGCCGCGAAGGAGGCCGTCGCGAAGGCGCTCGGCGCGCCGGCGGGGCTGCTGTGGACGGACTGCGAGGTGTACGTCGAGGAGTCCGGCCAGCCGAGGCTGCGGGTCACCGGAACGGTGGCGGAGGCGGCGGCGGCGCGGGGGGTGCGGTCGTGGCACGTCTCGCTGAGCCATGACGCGGGGGTGGCGTCGGCGGTGGTGATCGCGGAGGGGTAGTCGGGCCGTGCCGCGGTGACGCTGCGCTGGGCGGTTCCGGGTGGTTGCCGCTTTCCGGGTTGGCGCCCGGGGTGTCCGTCCTCAAACGCCGGACGGGCTTGGGTGGTCGGGCGTGCCCAGTGCCGCGGCGGCAGCCGGTGTGTCCGTCCTCAAACGCCGGACGGGCTTCAGGGTGCGGGGCGTGCCCGGAGACGATGCGGTGCCGTTGGGGGCCTCTGCGGGGCTCGTATGCGACGACGGCATGATTTACGTCGCGCCCACCCGGACCAAGAGGGCACCGCTGCCGTTGCGCGACACAAATCACGCTTTAGTGTCTCTGCACACGACCCCTCCGAGTCCCCCCTTCCCGAGCAACGGCAGGCACCCCGGGGCGAGGCGATACGGGTCGGCTCGGCCGCACATGATGCCCCCTGGGGGCGACCGGCCCCCGCCTGCGGGACAGGGGCCGTGGAGGGGTCGTGTCCAGGACACTAAAGCGTGATTTGTGGCGCGCAACGCAAGCGACGCCGCAACGGCAGGGGTAAGGCGCGCCGTAAATCATGCCGTCCAGGACGCGAGCCCCGGAACGGCACCAACCCCCCAGACACAACACCGGGCAAGCCCCGCACCCCCAAGCCCGTCCGGCGCTTGAGGACGGACACCCCGGGCGCCAACCCGGTACCGCCCACCCCACAGGGGTACCCGCACCACCGCACCGCCAGCCGCACCGCGCACCGCACCGCACCGCACCGCGCACCGCACAGCGCAGCGACAAGGCAGACTGCTGACCATGCGTCATGCCTACCGCGTCGAAACCGTCCGCGCCGCCGAGGCCCGGCTTATGGCCCGCCTGCCCGAGGGGGCGCTCATGCAGCGGGCCGCCGCCGGGCTCGCCGCCGCCGTGGCGGGGTTGCTCGGGCGGGTCTACGGGGCCAGGGTCGTGCTGCTCGTCGGCAGCGGCGACAACGGCGGCGACGCCCTCTACGCGGGGGCCAGGCTGGCCCGCAGGGGCGCCGGTGTGGCCGCCGTACTGCTCACGCCGGACCGGGCGCACGAGGCCGGTCTGGCGGCGCTGCTGAAGGCCGGGGGCCGGGTCGCGGACGACCCGTACCAGGTGCTCGCCGCCGCCGATCTGGTGCTCGACGGCATCACGGGCATCGGCGGCCACGGCGGGCTGCGGTCCGCCGCCGTGCCCCTCGCCCGCGCGGCACACGGCTCCGGCGCCCTCGTCGTCGCCGTCGATCTGCCCAGCGGGATCGAGGCGGACACGGGGGAGATCACCGGCGAGGCGCTGCGGGCCGATGCGACGGTCACCTTCGGCACGTACAAGCCGGGTCTGCTGATCGACCCGGCGCACGGGTACACGGGGGCCGTACGGCTCGTCGACATCGGGCTGGCGCCGTATCTGCCGTCCGTGCCCGATCTCGAGGCGCTGCAGCACGCGGATGTGGCGCGGCTGCTGCCCGTGCCGACGGCGGAGAGCGACAAGTACCGACGCGGGGTGATCGGCGTCGTCGCCGGTTCCGCGCGCTATCCCGGAGCCGCCGTACTGGCGGTGGCGGGCGCGCTGCGCGCCGGCGCCGGGGCGGTGCGCTACGTGGGCCCGGCCGCGGACGCCGTCATCGCCCGTTTCCCGGAGACGCTGGTGCACGGATGGCCGCCCTCGAAGGCGGGACGGGTCCAGGCCTGGATCGTCGGGCCGGGCCTGGGCGACGGCCCCGGTGTGGAGGAGGTGCTCGGCTCCGACGTCCCCGTGCTGGTCGACGCCGACGGGCTGCGGGCGGTCGACCCGGAGGCGGTGCGCTCCCGTACCGCCCCGACGGTGTTCACCCCCCATGCAGGCGAGGCCGCCGCGCTGCTCGGCGTGTCCCGTGAGGAGGTCGAGGGGGCACGCCTCGCGTCCGTACGGAGGCTGGCGGAGATGTACGGGGCGACGGTGCTGCTCAAGGGCTCGACCACGCTCGTCGCCGACCCCGATCCGCGCCGCGCGGTCCGGGTGAACCCGACCGGCACGTCCTGGCTGGCCACCGCGGGCAGCGGGGACGTCCTCTCCGGGCTGACGGGCTCCCTTCTCGCCGCGGGCCTCGAGCCGCTCGACGCCGCGTCCGTGGGTGCCTATCTGCACGGTCTGGCGGGCTGGCTGGCGTCCCACGGTGCCCCGGCCTCGCCGGACGCCGCACCGGTGTCGGCGCACGACGTGGCCGCGGCGATCCCGCGGGCGTGGCGCGACACGACCTCACCCTGACCCACGCCGCCCTGGCTTGATCCACACGGCGGCCCTACGCCTCCCGGCGGCTGCTCCGACCCGTCACGCGGGTGACCAGGGCCACTCGTGCTCGTTGCCGTACGGACTATGCCGGGGGCCTCTGAGACACTGGGCCGCGATGACTCAGAACGCACCCTTCCGAGCCCGCGCGGAAATCGACCTCGCCGCGCTGCGCGCCAACGTCCGCGCACTGCGCGCGATGGCGCCCCGCGCCGCCGTCATGGCCGTGGTGAAGGCCGACGCGTACGGACACGGAATGGTGCCCTGTGCGAAGTCCGCCCTCGCCGCGGGCGCGACCTGGATCGGCACCGCCACACCCGACGAGGCGCTCGCGCTGCGGGCCGCCGGTATCGAGGGCCGGGTGATGTGCTGGCTGTGGACGCCCGGCGGGCCCTGGCGGGAGGCCGTCGAGGCGGACGTGGACCTGGGCGTCAGCGACCCCTGGGCACTGCGCGAGGTGGTCCGGGCGGCGCGGGAGGCGGGCCGTACGGCCAGGATCCAGCTCAAGGCCGACACGGGCCTCGGGCGGAGCGGCTGCCAGCCCGCCGACTGGACCGACTTCGTCGCCGAGGCACGCGCCGCCGAGGAGGCGGGCGCCGTCAAGGTCACCGGTCTGTGGTCGCACTTCGCCTGTGCCGACGAGCCCGGCCACCCCTCCATCGCCGCTCAACTGGCCGTCTTCAAGGATCTGGTGGCCTATGCGGAGAAGGAGGGTATCGAGCCGGAGGTCCGGCACATCGCCAACTCCCCGGCCACGCTGACGCTGCCCGAGACGCATCTGGACCTGGTGCGTACGGGCATCGCGCTGTACGGGATCTCGCCCAGCCCGGACCTCGGGTCGCCCGCCGACTTCGGTCTGCGGCCGGTGATGACGCTCAAGGCGTCCGTCTCGCTGGTCAAGGACGTCCCGGCGGGTCACGGGGTCAGCTACGGGCACCACTACATCACCGACACGGAGACCGCGCTGGGCCTCGTCCCCGTCGGTTACGCGGACGGCATCCCGCGGCACGCGTCGGGCCGTGGCCCGGTGCTGGTCGGCGGGGCCTGGCGGCGGGTGGCCGGGCGGGTCGCCATGGACCAGTTCGTGGTCGACCTGGGACCTGACGGTGCCGACCGGGTCCGGGAGGGGGCCGAAGCGGTGCTGTTCGGTCCGGGGGACCGGGGCGAACCGACGGCCGAAGACTGGGCCGAGGCGGCGGACACGATCGCGTACGAGATCGTGACCCGGATCGGGGCGCGTGTGCCGCGCGTCCATCTCAACGCCCTCCCGGTGAGCACGGACGGGACCGAGCAGTAACCGACCCCAACCGACCAACCGACTCATAGGAGCAGGCACGGTGAGCGAGAGCAGCGCGGGGGACGTGGCGGCGGCGGTGACCGACGCGGCCACGGGCAACTGGCGCCGGGCGGGCTTCGCCGGCGCCGCCATAGGGGTGATCGCCGCCGGTGCGGCCGCGGGCGTCGCGATAGAGCGGATGACCGTGGGCCGCGGGATGCGGCGCAAGGCGCGGCTCGCACTGGACGCCTCCGGTCCCTACGGGTCATTGCGCGGCACGCCGGGCCGCGCCACGTCGGACGACGGCACGACGCTCTACTTCGAGACCGACGAGATCGACCCGGACGCGGGCGGCGCGGGTCCCCGCAGGCGCCGGCTGTTCGGCCGCAAGGCACCGGCCCCCGTCACCGTCGTCTTCAGCCACGGCTACTGCCTCAGCCAGGACTCCTGGCACTTCCAGCGGGCCGCGCTGCGCGGCCTGGTGCGTACGGTCCACTGGGACCAGCGCAGCCACGGCCGTTCGGGCCGCGGGGCGTCGCAGTCCGGACCGGACGGGGTGGCGGTCTCGATCGACCAGCTGGGCAGGGATCTCAAGGCGGTCATCGACACGGCCGCGCCCGAGGGCCCGTTGGTGCTGGTGGGGCATTCGATGGGCGGCATGACGCTGATGGCGCTGGCCGACGCGTACCCCGAGCTCATCCGGGAGCGTGTGGTGGGCGTCGCCTTCGTGGGGACGTCGGCGGGCAGGCTCGGCGAGGTGAACTACGGGCTGCCGGTCGCGGGCGTGAACGTGGTGCGGCGGCTGCTGCCGGGCGTGCTGAAGGCGCTGGGCTCGCAGGCGGAACTGGTCGAGCGGGGACGGCGGGCCACGGCCGATCTCTTCGCGGGCCTGATCAAGCGCTACTCGTTCAGCTCCAGGGACGTGGACCCGGCGGTGGCGCGCTTCGCGGAGCGGATGATCGAGGGCACTCCGATCGATGTGGTCGCCGAGTTCTACCCGGCTTTCGCCGAGCACGACAAGTCGGCCGCGCTGGAGATCTTCCAGGAGGTCCCTGTGCTGGTCCTGGCCGGGGACCGGGATCTGGTGACGCCCAGTACGCACAGTGAGGCGATCGCGGATCTGCTGCCCGACTCGGAGCTGGTGATCGTGCCGGACGCCGGGCATCTGGTGATGCTGGAGCATCCCGTCGTGGTCACGGATCGGCTCGCGGACCTGCTGGCCCGGGTCGGGGCCGTCCCGGCAGCCGCTAACGTTGGCACGTATGGAAGCACCGCAGAGCCCGGCTGACACAGCCGCCCGCCTCACCCTCACCTCCCCGGACCAGATGCAGGAGCTGGGCCGTCGGCTGGCGAAGCTGCTGAGGCCCGGCGATCTCGTCATGCTCAGCGGTGAGCTCGGCGCGGGCAAGACCACGCTGACCCGCGGGCTGGGCGAGGGCCTTGGGGTACGCGGCGCCGTCACGTCGCCGACCTTCGTCATCGCCCGTGTGCATCCGTCGCTGACCGGTGGGCCCGCCCTGGTCCATGTGGACGCCTATCGGCTGGGCGGGGGGCTCGACGAGATGGAGGACCTGGACCTCGACGTCTCGCTGCCGGACTCCGTGGTGGTGGTGGAGTGGGGCGACGGCAAGGTCGAGGAGCTGTCCGACGACCGGCTGCATGTGGTGATCCACCGGGTCGTCGGCAACACGGACGACGAGCGCCGCACGGTCACGCTGACCGGTGTGGGCGCCCGCTGGGCCGACGCGGGACTGGCCGGCCTCATCGCCTGACGAGCTTTCTGGGAGCCCCCACGGCGGCGCCCCTCACCGAGGTTCGCAGCGCCGGCTGGGTTCCGTTTCTCCGGGCGCCGTTCGTGCGGGGCGGGGACGTCCTTTTGTGTACGTTCCGACAAGACGTCGGCAAAATGTTGCGTCCCTCGCTCGGTGCGTGGTCACATGGATGACGAGACCAGGTTAGGTGTCCCTAACCATGCCTGCCCCCGGAGCACCAGGAGGCATCCATGTCCGCGTCCGAGCACGAGGCGACGCAGCCGCGGCCGCGGTCGCGCCCGCAGTCGTCGTCACCGTCGGCCTTCTCGATGCGTGATCTCCTGGCGTCGTGTGCGGCCGCCACCGCGGTCTCCACCCCGCCGCGCGAGCCCGGCGCGGCCGCGGAGCCCGCGGACGACGAAGAGCGGCGGGAACGAGAGCAACAGCGCGACGCCGCGTAGTCCGTCCGGGTGAACTGTGAGTGGGCGCCGGGTGCCAGGTACCGGGGCGTCACAGGCATCGCCCGCAAGGGTCCGGGCCCGGCGGGATCCAGACGAAAGGCCCCGGGTTCCGTCCGCCCGGACAGGACCTAAGGGACGACGACGACCTTCGATCCGATCGTCGCGAACTTCCACATCGCGTCGCCGTCCGCGCGCTTCATCCGTACGCCGCCCGTCTTGCGGCCCGGGTCCGGTTCCGGCACGGAGCCGTCCACCGCGGCGCTGAAGCCGATGTTCACGTCGTCGACGGTCGCGAAGCGCACGACGTGTTCGATCGGCACACCGTCCGAACCGCGGATCTTCCCGCTGCGCGAGGTCACCTTGTGCGTGCCGACCGGCGGGTTCACCGTGCTCGGCGTGACCGTGAACGTACGCGTCGGCTTCCCGTTCCCGTCGACCAGCCAGACCCGGCGCTCGCCCAGTGCGTAGACCACCCGCATGCCCTTGCCGGACCGCGCGGGCACGGCCAGCGGATCGGTGTTCCGCTGGGCGTCGGTGCCGCTGGTGGCCTTGGTGGTGGGTGCCTGGACGGCCGAGGGCCCTGCGAGGTCGCCGGGCACGTTGGCGGAGGCCTGGTAGGCGAGGAAGCCGACCACGGCGAGTGCCGCGACGGTGAGCCCGGCCACCATTCCCGAGCTGCTCCTTGCCACCCTTGCTCCCCGTCTCGCCGCCCGGACACATGTACCGGGCTTGACGGTAGCAGCAGGGGCCCAGGGGCACGGGACGCCGTGCCCCACCGAGGTGGCCGTAGGCTGTTTGCGTGCTCTTGCTCGCCGTTGATACCGCCACCCCTGCCGTCACCGTCGCCCTGCACGACGGCGCGTCCGTCGTCGCCGAGGCCCGCTCGGTCGACGCCCGCCGGCACGGGGAGCTGCTGCTGCCCGCCGTCGACCGCGCCCTGGCGGACGCCGGGCTGAAACTCGGTGCCGTCACGGATCTCGTGGTCGGGGTGGGCCCCGGACCGTACACCGGGCTGCGCGTCGGTCTGGTGACGGCCGTGACCTTCGGTTCGGCGCTCGGTGTCCCGGTCCACGGCCTGTGCACGCTCGACGGTCTCGCGTACGCCTCCGGCATCGAGGGGCCGTTCGCGGTGGCGACCGACGCGCGCCGCAAGGAAATCTACTGGGCGCGCTACGACGGTTTCCGCTCCCGGATCGGCGAGCCCGCCGTCGACCGGCCCGCCGAGATCGCGGAGCAGCTCGCCGGGCTGCCGGTGGTCGGCGCGGGCGCGCGTATCTACTCCGAGTTCTTCCCGGATGCCCGCGACCCCGAGCATCAGTCGGCCGGCGCCCTGGCGTCGCTCGCCGCCGAGAAGCTCGCCGCGGGAGAGGAGCTGCTGCCGCCGCGGCCGCTCTATCTGCGCCGTCCGGACGCCCAGGTGCCCAAGAACTACAAGGTGGTCACACCGTCGTGAGCGGCAGGCACCAGGCCGCGGGGCAGCAGACCGCGGCGACGCCGGTGGCGTTGCGTGAGATGCGCTGGTGGGACATCGAGCCGGTGCTGGGGCTCGAACACGAGCTGTTTCCCGAGGACGCCTGGTCCCCGGGGATGTTCTGGTCCGAACTCGCCCATGCGCGCGGACCGAAGGCCACCCGCCACTACGTCGTCGCCGAGACCGGCGCGCCCGGCGACAGCCGCATCGTCGGCTACGCGGGCTTCGCCGCCGCGGGCGGGCTCGGCGACGTCCAGACCATCGGTGTGGCACGCGAGCAGTGGGGCACCGGACTCGGCGCCCGGCTGCTCACCGATCTCCTCCGGCACGCCACCGCCAGCGAATGCGAAGAGGTCCTCCTCGAGGTGCGTGTCGACAACACCCGTGCCCAGAGGCTGTACGAGCGCTTCGGCTTCGAACCCATCGGGTTCCGCCGCGGCTACTACCAGCCCGGCAATGTCGACGCCCTCGTCATGCGCCTGCACGTACGCGACGCGCCACTCGACGCGAACGGCACGGAGACACCCGCAGGCGCACCCGTAGACGCACACGTACAAGGAACCGGTACCCATGGCTGACGAACCGCTCGTGCTCGGCATCGAGACGTCCTGCGACGAGACGGGCGTCGGTATCGTCCGCGGCACGACCCTGCTCGCCGATGCCATTGCCTCAAGCGTCGACGAGCACGCACGCTTCGGCGGAGTCGTACCCGAGGTCGCGTCGCGTGCCCATCTGGAGGCGATGGTCCCGACCATCGAGCGGGCCCTGAAGGACGCCGGTGTGACCGCGAAGGACCTGGACGGGATCGCCGTCACGGCCGGCCCGGGGCTTGCCGGTGCGCTGCTGGTGGGTGTGTCGGCGGCGAAGGCCTACGCGTACGCGCTGGGCAAGCCGCTCTACGGAGTGAACCACCTCGCCTCGCACATCTGCGTGGACCAGCTGGAGCACGGCCCGCTGCCCGAGCCCACCATGGCGCTGCTGGTCTCCGGCGGTCACTCGTCGCTGCTCCTCGCCCCCGACATCACCAGCGATGTGCGGCCGATGGGCGCCACGATCGACGACGCGGCGGGAGAGGCCTTCGACAAGATCGCGCGGGTGCTGAATCTGGGTTTCCCCGGTGGTCCCGTCATCGACCGGCTGGCCAAGGAGGGCGACCCGGGGGCGATCGCGTTCCCGCGTGGGCTCAGCGGCCCGCGCGACCCCGCGTACGACTTCTCCTTCTCCGGACTGAAGACGGCCGTGGCCCGCTGGATCGAGGCCAAGCGCAAGGCGGGCGAGGAGGTGCCCGTCCGGGACGTGGCGGCCTCCTTCCAGGAGGCCGTCGTGGACGTGCTGACCAGAAAGGCCGTCCGGGCCTGCAAGGACGAGGGCGTCGACCATCTGATGATCGGCGGCGGTGTCGCCGCCAACTCGCGGCTGAGGGCGCTGGCCCAGGAGCGCTGCGATGCGGCCGGCATCCGGCTGCGCGTGCCGAGGCCCAAGCTGTGCACGGACAACGGCGCGATGGTGGCAGCGCTGGGCGCGGAGATGGTGGCGCGGAACCGGCCCGCCTCCGACTGGGAGCTGTCCGCGGACTCGTCGCTTCCGGTGACCGACCCGCACGTCCCGGGTGAGCAGCACACCCATGACCACGATCATGTGCACGAGATCAGCAAGGACAACCTCTACTCATGACGACCCTGGCCGTCGTCACGCTGATGTGGGAGGCCCGCGCCGCCGACGGACGTGGTGCGGAGCTGCTGGAATGGGCCCGCACGCGTGAGCTGCCGCGCGTACCGCTGCGGCGGGAGACCTTCCGGGCGCCGGGGGAGCGCGTGCTCGTACTCACCTGGTGGGGGACGCCGGGGGGCGGGTCGGTCGCGTCAGCCGAACTGCCCGAACTGCCCGACCCCGCACCGGAGTTGATCAGCCGCCCGGTGCACCGCTGGCGCTTCGAATCCGTCGACTTCCCCGTGGATTGAAACACAGCACGCAACCCCGTACGCCTGTTCGCCATCCAAGAGGGTGGAGGAATCAAGCGGCGTACGGACATGAGGTGCTGGGGTGGGGGCGAACATCGCCGGACGGCGACGGATCGTGGGGGCATTGCTCGCGGCAGGGCTGATACCCGGGCTCATATCGGGGTGTTCGACGGCGTCGGAGGCGGCGCCCGGCCCCGGCAGAAGCCAGACGGCCCCAGACTCCGCGCCGAAGGCCACGGGCGGGGCCGACGGGGCCGGTTCCGCGGGGGAGGCGGACTCCGGCGCGGCTTCCGCCGCCGCGTTCCGCAAGTGGGGTCTCGAGCCGCTGGCACCGCCGCCCGCGCCGCCGAAGACCAAGCCGGTGAAGCCGGGCGCGGACGGCGAAGTCCCCGTGATCAGCGACATCCCGGTGAAGGACAAGGTCGTCTTCATCACCGTCGACGACGGGGCCGAGAAGGACCCGAAGTTCGTGACGATGATGAAGGAACTCAAGATCCCCTTCTCGATGTTCCTCACCGACACGGCCATCCGCAGCGACTACGACTACTTCAAACGGCTGCAGCAACTGGGCAACGGCGTCCACAACCACACGCTGACCCATCCGAACCTCCGGACCCTCGGCGCCGCGGCCCAGAAGCGTGAGGTCTGCGGCCAGCAGGACAAGCTCAAGGCCAGGTACGGCACCGCACCGCGGCTGTTCCGCCCGCCCTACGGCAACTGGAACGAGGACACCCGCGCCGCCGCGAAGTCGTGCGGCGTCCAGGCGATCGTGCTGTGGCGCGAGTCCATGCAGATCAAGAACATGCAGTACCAGCGCGGCGACAAGCTGCGCCCCGGCGACATCATCCTGGCCCACTTCCGCGGCCCGTCCGAGCTCAAGGGCACCACGATGACCGAGATGACGGCGAACATGCTGCGCCACATCCAGGAGCAGGGCTTCACGGTCGCGCGCCTGGAGGACTACCTCTAGGGGGCTTCTGACGGATCTCCGCGGCGTCGCGACGCCCGGCACGCCCCCACGGCCTTACGGCGTGGGAGGTACCCCCACTCGCCGCACCGGCCGGAAGCCCAAGTACGTCCCGTACGAGGGCTTCCGGCCGGCACCCCGAGAGCACGCACCGGACGCCGCTCCTTCCTCCACGGAGATCCATCAGAAACCCCCTAGGGCCCTCCCCGCTTCCCTCGTCTTCCCGGCCTTTCCGGCCTTCTGCACCGCTCTGCGGACTCCCCGCCGACGGGTCCTCACCCCTGTGGCCCGTCGGCGGGGGCTTGCGTTCCACGACCGCGTGACCACCCCGGAAGAAAGACGGGCGGCCGTGTCGATCGGCGCGCGTCCCGTTCGACGTACAGGGTGAGAGGCGGGAACAGCCCCGCCGAGCCACCCGAGGAGTCACCATGCCCCGCTATCTGTCGATGATCCGCATCAACGAGTCCGAGGCCCCCGCCGAGGGGCCGAGCCAGGAGCTCATGGAGCGGATGGGGGATCTGATCGAGGAGATGACCAAGGCCGGTGTCCTGCTCGACACCGCCGGACTCACCCCGACCTCCCAGGGCAAGCGCGTCACCTGGTCCGGCGGGAAGATCACCGTCACCGACGGGCCGTTCACCGAGTCCAAGGAGGTCATCGGCGGCTACGCGCTCATCCAGGCCAAGGGCGAGGCCGAGGCCGTGGAGTGGACCAAGCGGTTCCTGCAGGTCCACGAGCCCCACTGGACCATCACCTGCGAGGTCCGCGAGATCGTCGAAGGCTGATTGCCGCCGCGCCGCGCCGGTGCTCTGATGGGTACCCGTGAGCGCACCCCACACGGACGAGAGCACCGGAACCGTCGAGACCGTCTTCCGGATCGAGTCCGCGCGGATCATCGCCGCCGTGACCCGCATCGTCCGGGACATCGGCATCGCGGAGGAACTCGCGCAGGACGCTCTGGTCGCCGCGCTGGAGCAGTGGCCGGAGTCGGGCGTCCCGGACAACCCGGGCGCCTGGCTCATGGCCACCGCCAAGCACCGCGCGATCGATCTGGTCCGCCGCAGGGAGACCTATGCGCGCAAGCTCGCCGACATGGGCAGGGACCTCGAGACGGCGGCAGCGGCGTACCAACCCGATCCGGCCGACCTGGTCTCCGGGCCGGACGACATCGACGACGACCTCCTGAGACTCGTCTTCACCGCCTGCCACCCCGTGCTCTCCGCCGAGGCGCGCATCGCCCTCACGCTGCGCCTGCTCGGCGGGCTCACGACCGGGGAGATCGCCCGGGCCTTCCTGGTGCCGGAGCCAACCGTCGCCCAGCGGATCGTGCGGGCCAAACGGACGCTGGCGAAGGCGGACGTGCCCTTCGAGGTCCCCTACGGCGATGAGCGCGCCGGCCGGCTGTCGTCGGTGCTCGAGGTCATCTATCTCATCTTCAACGAGGGCTACGCGGCCACCGAGGGCGACGACTGGCTGCGCCCGGGTCTGTGCGAGGACGCCCTTCGGCTCGCCCGTGTCCTGGCCGGCCTCATGCCCAAGGAGCCCGAAGTGCACGGGCTCGCCGCGCTGCTGGAGCTCCAGGGCTCCCGTACGGCCGCGCGCACCGGCCCGGACGGTGCGCCCGTGCTGCTCGCCGACCAGAACCGCCGCCGCTGGAACCAGCTGCTGATCCGCCGCGGCTTCGCCGCTCTCGGCCGTGCGAACGCGGCGGGGGGCCCGCCGGGCCCGTACGCCCTGCAGGCGGCTGTCGCCGCCTGCCACGCCCGTGCGGTGACGTACGAGGACACGGACTGGGCAACCATCGCGGCGCTGTACGCCCGGCTCGTGGCCGTGGCACCGTCCCCCGTCGTCGAGCTGAACCGGGCCGTCGCCGTCTCGATGGCGGACGGCCCCGAGGCCGGGCTGGCCGTCGTGGACGCCCTTGCCGCCGAACCCGCGCTGAAGGACTACCACTTGCTGCCGAGCGTACGGGGCGACCTCCTGGCGAGGCTGGGGCGTACGGAGCAGGCACGGGCGGAGTTCGAGCGCGCCGCGTCCCTGGCCCGCAACGCGAGGGAACGCGCCTTGCTGCTCGCCAGGGCGGACCGAGAAGCCGGCCGGGGAGAGGAGGCGGCGAACGGCCGGGGAGACGACCCGGCAGCAGGCCGGCCGCCGGCCGGGGGCGCCGACGGCGCCTGACGCCCCGCCAGGGGCCGTCGGCCGGCACACGCGTAGGGTCGCAGACATGTCCCGCCGCCCTCTGCCGCCGCCCCCGCCACCCGAGGCCCTGCGCTCCTGGCCCGACCGTGGCGCGCTCATCGCCGACCGGACGATGGTGCTCGAGGACCTCACCACGCGGCTGATCGGCGTGCCCCAGCTGCTGTTGTTCCTGCTCCAGATGGTGCTGCTGCAGGTGGGCTGGGGCATCGCGGGCGCCGGTCTGGTCGCGATGGGCCCCGGAAGCCCGGATCCCCTGGGCGTGCTGGTCGCCGTGATGACCTTCGGCATCGCCGTCGTCGTCCTGGTCCCGGCGGTCCTCGTCGTCGGTGCGGGCGTCCGACGCGACCGACGTATCCGCGAACTGCTCGACCAGTGGGCCGCCCTGGACCAGGACCCCGCCGCCGACGCCCGCGTCCGGGCACCGGTGGGGAGCGTGTGCTGGCTGCTCGTCTCCTTCGCCGCCGGCGCCTTCGGCCTCTGGCTCTCCTTTGCCGTTCCCGCGTCCGCGCGCCCGGGCAGCGACACCTACGGCGAGGTCGCGTACTTCATGGGAGTGGGTGTCATCTGCTGGGTGACGGGGCTGATCGGCACCGTCAAGGCCGTGACCCACTACCGCTGGGCGGTCCGCCTCGTCACGGCGAACCGTCCGGCGCGGACCCCCGCGGCCGGCGCACACGGCTGACCGGCGCGAACGCCCGACGGGGAGCGACAGCCCGGACTACGCCGGACCGCCGATCAGCATCGTCGGCGCGCCCGCCACCCTCGTCAGGAACACCGTCGCGGCGTTCGGCCCGCTCGGCTTCACCCTGCGGCGCAGCTCCTCCGGCTCGACGGCCGAGCCGCGCTTCTTCACCGTCAGGGTGCCGACGGCGCGTTCACGCAGCAGGGCCTTCAGCTTCTTGAGGTTGAAGGGAAGCTCGTCGGTGATCTCGTAGGCGGTGGCGTACGGGGTCGGCCTCAGCTCGTCGGCGGTGATGTAGGCGATCGTCGGGTCGATCAGTCCGCCGTCCAGCTCCTCGGCCACCTCGGCGACCAAATGGGCCCGGATGACGGCGCCGTCGGGCTCGTACAGATAGCGGCCGGTCTTGCGGACCACGGGATCCGGCAGCCCGCGGCCGGCGAGCGTCGCGCCGGAGGGCAGGAGGGTGGCGCGGCGTGTTCCCGGAGCGATGACCTTCGTGCGGCCCGCGTCGTGCCAGAGCACCGCCTCCTTCACATCTCCGCCGTCCGAGATCCACTCGGCTTCGAAGTCATCGGGGATCAGCTCGTGCGGAATACCGGGGGCGATCTTGATGGCTCCGGTGCCGACCCGTCGTACCGCGTCGACCGCCCAGGACAGCGGCGGCGAGTACGCCTCGGGGTCGAAGATCCGGCCGCCACGGCCGCCCGTGCCGCCGCGTCTGGCGGGGTCGATGAACAGCGACTCCGCGCCGTTCAGGTCGTACTCCATGACGTCCGCGCAGCTGACCGTGATCAGGGGTGTCCCCTCCACCACCGTGCACACGTTGAGCAGGGCGGCCTCGGCGGTCAGCGGGTCCCGGTCGACCGCGTCCACGACGAAGCCCTCGCGGGCGAGGGCGATCGCGTCGCCGCCGATGCCGCAGCACAGATCGGTGACCTGGGCCGGGCCGATGTCCCGGAACCGCCCGGCCCGGTAGGCGGCGACCGAGCGGCGGGTGGCCTGCTCGACCCCGTTCGGCGTGAAGTACATCCGGTACGCGTCGTCGGCGCCGAACTTGGCCACCGCTCGCTGCCGCAGCCGCGCCTGGGTGAGCGCAGCCGAGACCAGCTCGGCCGGGTGGTCGCGGCGCAAGCGGGTCGCCACGGCCAGTTCCCGTGCCGGGTCGTAGTTGCGAAGAGCGGTCAGCAGGGCCTGCCCTTCGGTGCCGAGCAGCGGTCCGAGATGGGGGAAGGAGACGTCGTCCACCCGGCCATTGTCGGCCAGTCGGGGGATGGTGCCGCGCCCGGCGGCGGTGTCGGGCGCCCGCCGGCGCGCGGCGCTGACAGGATGCGGCGCCATGGGGCCTGTACGACAAAACGTAAAAACGAGAAATGGGTGGCGGGGCTGGTTGCTGGTACTGACCGCTCTGCTCGTCGCCGCGGTCGGCGGGAACTGTACGGGCGGGTCCGCGGGCCCCGACGGCTCGCGGAGCCCCGGGGGCTCCGACCCGCACGGAGCCGCGGGCCCGGGCGGGGCTCCCGGGTCCCGTGCGGAGCGCATGGGGTCCGGGCCCCGGGCCGCGGCCGCGCGGCACTGGGATCTCGGCATGGTCCCGCTGCCCGCGCCCCCGCCACCGGACAGGAAGCCGGAGATCACCACACGCGAGGGCTTCGAGGTCGACGACCCCGAGGGCCTCCCGCCCGTCTTCACCACCGTGCCCACCAAGGACAAGGTCGTCTTCCTCACGATCGACGACGGCGCCGAGAAGGACCCCGCGCTGACGCGGATGATGAACGACCTGGAGATTCCGTACAGCGCGTTCCTCACCGACTACCTGGTGCGCGACAACTACGCGTACTTCGGGAGGATGCAGGACCGCGGCGTGGTGCTGAACAACCACACCCTCACGCACCGGTATCTGCGCGGGCTTCCGTATCCCGTCCAGCGCAGGGAGATCTGCGGGCAGCAGGCGCGCATCGAGGAGCACTTCGGCGAGCGGCCCCGGCTCTTCAGGCCGCCGTACGGCGCCTACGACCGGAACACGCTGCGGGCGGCGAGGTCGTGCGGGATCGAGGCCGTGCCGCTCTGGGCCGCGGAGGCGTTCCCGGACCGCATGGAGTGGCGGGAGGCGGACCGGGATCTGCACCCCGGAGACATCATCCTGACGCACTTCCGCGGCGAGGCGGAGTGGAAGGCCCGGATGCCCGAACTCATCCGGGAGGTCATGCGGGTCATCACCGCGAAGGGGTACGCCGTGGCGCGCCTGGAGGACTATGTGTGAGCGGACCTTCCGGCCGGGGTCCCGGGGTCCGTTCGTGCGACTCGGTCACGTCCTGTCGGCCCGGACGGACCTGGCGCCGTCCGGGTGGTCGGTCGCGGTCGCTGCGGCGCGGTGGGCGCCGCCTGCCGGCCGTTCACACGCCCGGGCGCCCGGGCGGAACGCGACGGCGTGTTCGTCCGTTGTCCGCACCGGAAACGAACCGCCACACGGGGCGGATTGGCACTCCGCTTGACCGAGTGCTAATCGCAGTCATAGTCTCGGCTCTGGCACTCCCCACAGGAGAGTGCCAACACAGCGACGGGCAGGTCCGGCACCCGCGACGACGGATCGACCTGGTCGCCACCTCAGACAGTAAACCCCGTGAGATCTCCGAAGGGGGAGGTCGGATCGTGACGACCACCAGCTCCAAGGTTGCCATCAAGCCGCTCGAGGACCGCATTGTGGTCCAGCCGCTCGACGCCGAGCAGACCACGGCCTCTGGCCTGGTCATCCCGGACACTGCTAAGGAGAAGCCCCAGGAGGGCGTCGTCCTGGCCGTCGGCCCGGGTCGCTTCGAGAACGGCGAGCGCCTGCCGCTCGACGTCAAGACCGGCGATGTCGTGCTCTACAGCAAGTACGGCGGCACCGAGGTGAAGTACAACGGCGAGGAGTACCTCGTCCTCTCGGCCCGCGACGTGCTCGCGATCGTCGAGAAGTAGGTCGGTCGTCCGGGGGTGTCCCCGGATGACCCGCACCAGCAGGTTTGCTTGAGCCGCGCCCTGGCCCCCGTGTCTGAGAAGCCGGGTCGCCGGGGCGCGGTTCGTTTTTCGCGATGGCGGCTGTCCCGCAGGCAGCCGAGGATCGCAACGAGAGGACTTGAGAAGCTCCATGGCGAAGATCCTGAAGTTCGACGAGGACGCCCGTCGCGCCCTTGAGCGCGGCGTCAACAAGCTCGCCGACACGGTCAAGGTGACGATCGGCCCCAAGGGCCGCAACGTCGTGATCGACAAGAAGTTCGGTGCGCCCACCATCACCAACGACGGTGTCACGATCGCCCGTGAGGTCGAGATCGAGGACCCGTACGAGAACCTCGGCGCCCAGCTGGTGAAGGAGGTGGCGACCAAGACCAACGACATCGCGGGTGACGGCACCACCACCGCCACCGTGCTCGCCCAGGCGCTGGTCCGCGAGGGTCTGCGCAACGTCGCCGCCGGTGCCTCCCCGGCCGCCCTGAAGAAGGGCATCGACGCCGCGGTCAAGGCCGTCTCCGACGAGCTGATCGCCACCGCGCGTCCGATCGAGGAGAAGTCCGACATCGCCGCCGTCGCCGCGCTGTCCGCCCAGGACCAGCAGGTCGGCGAGCTCATCGCCGAGGCGATGGACAAGGTCGGCAAGGACGGTGTCATCACCGTCGAGGAGTCCAACACCTTCGGTCTGGAGCTGGACTTCACCGAGGGCATGGCCTTCGACAAGGGTTACCTGTCGCCGTACATGGTGACCGACCCGGAGCGTATGGAGGCCGTCCTCGACGACCCGTACATCCTGATCAACCAGGGCAAGATCTCCGCGATCACGGACCTGTTGCCGCTCCTCGAGAAGATCATCCAGGCCGGTGCCTCCAAGCCGCTGCTGATCATCGCCGAGGACGTCGAGGGCGAGGCCCTGTCCACCCTGGTCGTCAACAAGATCCGCGGCACCTTCAACGCGGTCGCGGTCAAGGCCCCCGGCTTCGGTGACCGTCGCAAGGCGATGCTCCAGGACATGGCCACCCTCACCGGTGCCACCGTCATCGCCGAGGAGGTCGGCCTCAAGCTCGACCAGGCCGGTCTGGACGTGCTGGGCTCCGCCCGCCGCATCACCATCACCAAGGACGACACCACGATCGTCGACGGCGGTGGCAAGAGCGAGGACGTGGCAGGCCGCGTCGCGCAGATCAAGGCCGAGATCGAGACCACGGACTCCGACTGGGACCGCGAGAAGCTCCAGGAGCGCCTCGCGAAGCTGGCCGGCGGCGTGTGCGTGATCAAGGTCGGCGCCGCCACCGAGGTGGAGCTGAAGGAGAAGAAGCACCGTCTCGAGGACGCCATCTCCGCGACCCGCGCCGCGGTCGAGGAGGGCATCGTCTCCGGCGGTGGCTCCGCGCTGGTCCACGCCGTCAAGGTGCTCGAGGGCAACCTCGGCAAGGCCGGCGACGAGGCCACCGGTGTCGCGGTCGTGCGCCGCGCCGCCGTCGAGCCGCTGCGCTGGATCGCCGAGAACGCCGGCCTCGAGGGCTACGTCATCACCGCGAAGGTGGCGGAGCTGGAGAAGGGTCAGGGCTTCAACGCCGCGACCGGCGAGTACGGCGACCTGGTGAAGGCCGGCGTCATCGACCCGGTCAAGGTCACGCGCTCCGCCCTGGAGAACGCCGCGTCGATCGCCTCCCTGCTGCTCACCACCGAGACCCTCGTGGTGGAGAAGAAGGAAGAGGAGCCGGCGGATGCGGGCCACGGCCACGGTCACTCCCACTGAGCTCCCGGGGCCACCGGGCCCCGCTGAGTTCCTGGGGCCCTGAGCTCCCGGGGCGCTGAACGCCCCGTGCTCCGGACCCTCCGAGCTGCGCCGTCCCCAGGGACGGAGGAGCCCCCCGTTCCCTCTCCGGGAGCGGGGGGCTCCGTCGTGCGCGGCGGGGTCGGGTCCGTGGGGTCCGCCGTGCGGGCGGGGCGGTCCGTGATGTCCCGGGTACGGACTACATCTCGAGTACGCCGAGCCGGCCCATCAGTCCCAGCCGGTCGTACTGCCACCAGCTCTCGCAGATCATGCCGTCGCGGAAGCGGTGGGTGGTCGTACCGGTCATGGTGCACTGCCGGCCGGTCGGTTCCACCCCCATGAACTCGCCCTTGTGTACGCCGGTCCAGGTCCAGCGGGTGGCGAGGCGGTCGCCTTCGGCGACCTGCTCGTCGAGGACGAAGGTGAAGTCGAACCCGGAGCGCCATTCGGCGACCTGGCGCAGGAACGCGTCGATCCCGACGAGGTCCCCCGGGTTGGATGGATCGTGGTCCCGGTAGTCGTCCGTCAGCAGCTCACCCAGCAGCTCCGGGTTGCCCGCGAGGCCGTCCAGGAAGAACCTGCGGCCGGCGTCCTTGTTCAGCTGCTCGTCCCTGACCACCTCCAGATCGGTGAACGTCGGCATGCCATCGCACAGCGCCACCATCTCCTGGAAGATCCGGTCGGTCTCGGGCAGGTTCGAATTCTTCATCGCCTCCTCGTAGGAAGGGAATTCGACGAGCTCGATGACATGGGTCGAGTCCGAGCGGTCCCTGCCGACCATGCTGTGGGTCGCGGTGCGCTTGCCCTTGGTCTGCTCGACCCAGGTGTCCATGAGCCGGTTGAGCTCGTCCAGGCGATCCGTCTTGCAGTCGATCATTTGTACGAACGTCATGGCGTCTCCTGTGGGAGTTCACTGGGGTATGCCCATTTTAGTGAGATATGCGTGAAGGGGATACGTGCATGGCGGGGGCCTCGGGCGCGGTCACGCGGAACGGTGCAGCGTTTCCGGCCGTACGGGATCGGCGAACGGCAGACCGCGGGCGAACCGCTCCACCTCGTCCAGTGCCCGGTCCGCCAGCCGGTGCAGCTCACCGCCCAGCGAGCCGGCGACATGGGGGGTGAGCAGCACGTTCGGCAGGTCGTACAACGGCGAGTCGGGCGCCGGGACTTCGGGCTCGGTCACATCCAGGACGGCGTTCAGCCGACCGGAGACCAGCTCGGGGAGCAGCGCGGCGGCGTCGACCAGTGAGCCGCGCGCGGTGTTGACGAGCGTGGCGCCGTCCGGCATCAGCGCGAGCCGGCGGGCATCGATCAGATGACGGGTGGCGGGCAGCTCGGGCGCGTGCACCGTCACGATGTCGCTGTGCGCGCAGAGCTCGTCGAGCGGCATCGCCTCCGCCCCGAGCAGGCCCGCCTCGGCGGCGTCGAGATACGGGTCGTACACCAGGACCCGCAGATCGAAGGGGCGCAGCAGCTCGATCACCCGGCGGCCGGTCCGGGAGGCGCCGACGACCCCGACCGTGCGCCGGAAGTTGCCGGCACCCTCGAGCTCGGCGGCCCAGTCGTGGGGACCGCGAAGCTCGCCGTAGCGGCGACGGGCGTGCAGCACCCGCTTGTTGGCGAAGAGGACGGCGGCGAGCGTGTACTCCGCCACGGGCAGGGCGTTGGCCGACGCGACGGACGCGACGGCGATGCCGCGGTCCCAGCAGGCCGGGGTGATGTGGTGCTTCACCGAGCCCGCGGCGTGCACGACGGCCCGCAGCCGCGGGGCCGCGTCGAGCGCGTGTGCGTCGAGCGGTGGCGCTCCCCAGCAGGTGAGCAGCAGTTCGGCGTCCGCCAGTGCCGCGGCGACGGCGGGGGAGGGGGCGGACAGATCATGGGCGACCAGCCGCGGTTCGGTGCGCACGAGCGAGACGAGCCGGCCGCGACGGCCGTCGTCGAGCAGCTGTTCGGCGATGCCCGGCCCCATCGACAGCAGCAGGGACGGCCGGTCGCCGACGTGGCCCGCGGGGGTGTCGTCGGTACGGCGCATGGGGACGTCGGCTCCTCACGGTGACGGGAGGCGCCGGAGCCGCCGGAAGCCCGACATGCCGTCACCGGCCGCCGCGGTGGCGGACGGTGATGCCCCTTCGGCTACTCCCGGCTCCCGGCTGCTTCCGGCTACTTCGGTCCGTACTTGCGGCCGGCCCGGGTGCTGAACCCGCCCAGCAGCCCCCGCGGGGCCAGCTTCACCACGCCCATCAGCGCCTTGTAGCGGGGATCGGGAATGGACAGCGACTTGCCGCGCGCCAGGTCGGAGAGCGCCGCCGACACCAGCTTGTCGGCGTCCAGCCACATCCACCCCGGGATGTTGTCGGTCCCCATCCCGGCCCGCTGATGGAACTCGGTGCGCACGAAGCCCGGGCAGAGCGCCATCAGCCGCACACCCGTGCCCGCGAGATCACGCGCCGCGCCCTGGGTGAACTGCACGACCCACGCCTTGGACGCCCCGTACGTGCCCCGCGGCACGAACGCCGCCACCGACGCCACATTGACCACTCCGCCCCGGCCGCGCTCGCGCATCGCCCCGGCCGCGGCCGACGTCAGCCTCAGCACCGCCTCGCAGTGCACCTTCAGCATCCGCAGCTCATCGGCCAAGGACACCTCGAGATACCGCCCCTTGTTGCCGAACCCGGCGTTGTTCACCAGCAGATCCACCGGGCGTCTGCTGTCGGCGAGGCGCGCCTCGACCGACGCGATCCCCTCTTCCTCCGCCAGATCCGCGCTCAGCACTTCCGCCTCGATGCCGTGCCGGTCGTGCAGCTCGGTGGCCTGCTCCTGGAGCCGCTTGGTGTCGCGCGCCACCAGGACCAGATCGTGTCCGTCCGCTGCCAGCCGCCGCGCGAACGCCGCGCCGATTCCCGCCGTCGCGCCGGTGATGAGTGCTGTCGTCATGAGCGGCACGTTAGTGCCCCGCGCGTATGCACGGCATACGGTGCCGTCCGCTCCCCGTGCTTACGCCGAGCCGTACTTGGCCACGTACTCCTCGGCCGTCCGCAGCAGCGCCGACTCCATCCACGGTGCCGCCACCAGCGTACGCGGCAGCAGTTCCCGCTCCAGTGTGACGGCCCGGAACAGCAGGGCCACGGTGATGTCGTGGTCGGGGCGGTGTACGACCTCGACCGGATCGCCGGCCTGGAGCGTGCCGGGCTCGATCACCCGCAGCAGCGCCCCGGGTGCCGCCGTACGGGTGAACCGCCGGACCCAGCCCCGCTCGCCGACGTGCCCCTGGAAGGTGTTGCAGGGGATGCGGCCGCCGGTCACCTCGAGCACCACGTCCGAGCCGATGCGCCAGCGCTCGCCGATGAGAGCCCCGTTCACGTCGAGGCCCTGGGTGGTGAGGTTCTCGCCGAACGCCCCACCGGCGAGCTTCCGCCCGAGCTCCCGCTCCCAGGAGTCGAGGTCCTCACGGGCGAAGGCCGTCACGGCCCGGTCGTCGCCGCCGTGGAACCGCAAGTCCCCGACGGTGTCCCCCTCGACGCCGCTGCCGGCGACCCCCGTGGGGCCGGGAGCGAAGATCTGCACGGGGCCGTCGACAGGCCGCTTGTCGATGCCGGTGAAACCGGTCGCGGCATCCGTGTAGTCGACGGTCTTGGGGCGCCCCACGTTCACAGACAGAAGCTTCATACGAGCGACACTAGTGCTGTGACCGGATAGGTTCACCGGCTCGCGGCGTCCTGCACGGCGTCTCGCTGCGTTGTCGAATCACCCGAGTACATCCAGTACAAGGGCGATCCTCCGCCTTGCGATACACCGCACCGGACGCCGCGAGCTTCCCGGCAAACCTATCCGGCCACAGCACTAGCGCAGCGACCTCAAAGCATCCATTGAGTATGACGTCCTCAATCCAAGCGGAGCTTATGATTTCTCCGTGATCGAGGCACGTCATCTCCGCATCCTGCGCGCCGTCGCCGCCACCGGCTCCTTCTCGGCGGCGGCCCGCGAGCTGGGGTGCACCCAGCCCGCCGTCAGCCAGCAGATGAAGGCCCTGGAGGCCTCGGTGGGGACGCCGCTGCTGATCCGCACCGGCCGCGAGATGCGGCTCACCCAGGCCGGTGAGGCGCTTGTGCGCCATGCCGCCGGCATCCTGGCCGGGCTCACGGCCGCGGAGGAGGAGGTCGCGGCGATCGCGGGTCTGCGCGCGGGCCGGGTCCGCCTCGTGTCGTTCCCGAGCGGCAACTCCACCCTGGTGCCCGCCGCCCTCGCCGCCCTGCGCGCGGCGCACCCCGGCACCCGTGTCTCGCTCGTCGAGGCGGAGCCTCCGCGCTCGGAGGAGATGCTCCGCGAAGGGGACGGCGATGTGGCCCTGGCGTTCCGGTACGGGCCTGCCGGCGATGAGTGGGACGACCTGGTGGTCCGGCCGCTGCTGAGCGACCGGCTCGTCGGTCTGGTGCCCGAAGGCCACCGGCTCGCGGACGCCGGCGCGGTCGCGATCGCCGATCTGGCGGACGAGCCCTGGATCGCGGGCTGTCCGCGCTGCCGCCGCCAGCTCGTGGCGGTCTGCGAGGAGTCCGGGTTCACGCCCAGGATCGACTTCGCCACGGACGACTACCCCGCCGTGGTCGGACTCGTCGGCGCGGGCCTCGGCGTGGCCGTACTGCCCCAGCTGGCACTGGAGACCGTGCTGCCCAAGGGCGCCCGTACGGTCGTGGTGGAGCCTGCCGTCCACCGCGAGATCGTCGCGCTGACCCTGCCCGACCTGGCTCATGTGCCCGCGGTCGCCGCCACGCTGGAAAAGCTCGCGCTGGCCGCGGCACGCTGAAGCGGCACCGCCACGAGCCCGTCCTCGGGGTCCGTACGGTGCTGATCTGGCGCAACAACAGTGTCGTCTGCCGCAGCAACCCGTCTCGCAGGGCCGTGGTGCGGTTACCTGCGTTGCAGGAACGTTTCTTCGTCTCTCGGTGGAGGGGTGGTCAGCTGCTGCGGCCGGTGACACCGCCCGCGCTCGACGCCGGGATCAGCCGGTTCCGTGCCCGCCCCATGAGCTCCTCACGCTCGTCCTCCGTCAGTCCGCCCCATACCCCGTAGGGCTCCCGCACTGCCAGTGCGTGCGCCGCGCACTCCGCGCGCACCGGGCACCTCATGCAGACCTCTTTCGCCGAGTTCTCGCGCGCACTCCTTGCCGCACCGCGTTCCCCCTCGGGATGGAAGAAGAGAGAGCTGTCTACCCCACGGCATGCTGCGAGCAGCTGCCAGTCCCACAGATCGGCGTTCGGTCCGGGAAGGCGGGAGAAATCTGCCATAGCGCATGTCCCCTTGTAGCCGTGCTGAGTGGATGCCTGAAGCTCCGACCGTACATCTACGGTGTTAGTAGATGTAAATATGACTCATTGCGAATCTAGCCACAGACACCAGCAAAAGGGAAGAAAAGCCGCTAAATGGGGCATACCGCCTCCTGGGCCCGCGGATGAGCCGTGTTGCTCTGCTCCGTGCGCGACTCCTCACGTAGAGTGCCGAAAGCGCCCGTCGCACCCGTAACTCTTTCGAGTGACCGTCGTTGAGAGTGCGGAGGCGGTTGAGAGAACAAGCACTCGGGCAGGAGTCCGGGGGCGTCAACCGCACAGGTGACGATACGTAACCAGCCTGGAGGCTCAAGGTGACGCGCATCAGCTGCGGAGGGCGGCCATGACATCCGTCCTCGTCTGCGACGACTCCCCGCTCGCCCGAGAGGCGCTCCGTCGCGCGGTCGCAACCGTGCCCGGCGTAGAGCGCGTGACGACCGCGGCCAACGGCGAGGAAGTCCTCCGCCGATGGGGCGCCGACCGCTCGGACCTGATTCTGATGGACGTACGCATGCCCGGACTGGGCGGCGTCGAGACGGTCCGCCGGTTGCTCTCCGCCGACCCCGGCGCCCGGATCATCATGCTCACGGTCGCCGAGGACCTGGACGGGGTCGCGCTCGCCGTGGCCGCCGGTGCCCGTGGATATCTGCACAAGGACGCGTCGCGTGCCGAGTTGCGGGCCACGGTCACGCAGGCACTCGCCGACCCGACCTGGCGGCTCGCCCCGCGCAGGCTCCGCTCGGCCGAGATGGGCGCGGCGCCCACGCTCACCGCGCGTGAGATCCAGGTGCTGGAGGGCATGAGCCACGGCCGGTCCAACGCCGAGATCGGGCGTGAGCTGTTCCTGTCCGAGGACACGGTGAAGACGCACGCCAGACGGCTGTTCAAGAAGCTGGGCGCCTCGGACCGGGCGCACGCCGTGGCGCTTGGCTTCCGCTGGGGCCTGGTTCGCTGAGCGGTGCCGGGCGAGGCCGGGTCCGCACCCGGCGAGCAGGGCCGCGGTGGGCGCGGCCGGCGGCCGGGAGTCCTCGGCCGGGCAGGGCGAACGGGAGCGCGACCGCTCCCCTCGCCCGCCGGCGCGCGGGGAGACGTTCAGGGGGGTCGTCACGGCGGGGCCTCCGGGACGGGGATGTGGGCATTGCGGAGCCGCGGTTCGGGGCCGTCCGCCGGAGGTCCTTTCGTAGGGCCGGGCGTAAGGCCGTCCCCGTTCGTCGGCAGGCGGACGGGGCGACCGCGACCCGCGGGCACACGTTTCCCGCGGGATGCCGCATCCTTGAGGTGTGGAGGTTCTCGGGGACAGGTTGATCGAGCGCAAGGGGAGGGCGCAGGAGATGACGTCCAGCGCACCTGCTCATAACGCTTCGGTGCACAACTACGCACGCGGTGCCACGGAGCAGAGGCAGTCAAGGCACCATGGACCGATGCGCAACGACGAGGCGGTGAATGCCCGCGGGGTGATCGGTGCACTCGTTCTCCGCGCCGTCGAAGGCGATGAGCAGGCCACGCACGATCTGCTGGCCCATGTGCATCCGCTCGCGCTGCGCTACTGCCGCACCCGGCTGAGCCGGCTGCCCGGTGATGCCCGTCACTTCGTCGAGGACCTCGCGCAGGAGGTCTGCGTCGCCGTCCTCATGGCGCTGCCGCGATACCGGGACACCGGCCGGCCGTTCGAGGCGTTCGTCTGCGCCATCGCCGCGCACAAGGTCGCCGATCTGCAGCGGGCCGCCATGCGACACCCGGGCTCCACGGCCGTGCCGTCCGACGAGATGCCCGAGCGTCCGGACGATTCACTGGGGCCCGAGGAGCGTGCGCTGCTCAGCGATGACGCGGAGTGGGCCAAGCGACTGCTCGCCAGCCTGCCGGAGAACCAGCGGGAGCTTCTGGTGCTGCGGGTGGCCGTCGGTTTCACCGCCGAGGAGACCGGCCAGATGCTGGGGATGTCCCCGGGGGCGGTGCGTGTGGCACAGCACCGTGCGCTCAGCCGGCTGCGGGCGCTGGCGGAGCAGTAGGAACCGGACCCTGCGGTTCTCACGTGGAGCAGTACGGTGGGGATGCTGAACGGGGCACGGATCCCTGCGTACGAACGTACGAAAATGCTTGGTGATCTTGATCGTGGAATGAGACACCCACGGATCCCGTTAGCATGGACATCCGCACCGATCAAGGCCATTTGGGGAAGGTGTCATGACTGCCAACGTCGACGGAGTGCCCGAGAAATTCGCGACACTCGGGCTGACCTACGACGACGTACTGCTGCTGCCGGGCGCGTCGGACATGGCGCCCGACCAGATCGACACCGCCTCGTACGTCTCCAAGAACGTCCGGGTGAACATCCCCCTGCTGTCGGCGGCCATGGACAAGGTCACCGAGTCGCGGATGGCGATCGCCATGGCCCGCCAGGGCGGCGTGGGTGTGCTGCACCGCAATCTCTCCATCGCCGACCAGGCCAACCAGGTCGACCTGGTGAAGCGCTCCGAGTCCGGCATGGTCACCGACCCGATCACGGTGCACCCGGACGCCACGCTGGCCGAGGCCGACGCCATCTGTGCCAAGTTCCGCATCAGCGGCGTCCCCGTCACCGACCGGGCGGGCAAGCTGCTGGGCATCGTCACCAACCGTGACATGGCGTTCGAGACCGACCGCGCGCAGCAGGTGCGGGACGTCATGACCCCGATGCCGCTGGTCACCGGCAAGGTCGGCATCTCCGGCGTCGACGCCATGGAGCTGCTGCGCCGCCACAAGATCGAGAAGCTTCCGCTCGTCGACGACCAGGGCATTCTCAAGGGCCTGATCACGGTCAAGGACTTCGTCAAGGCGGAGAAGTACCCCCAGGCGGCCAAGGACAAGAACGGCCGGCTGATCGTCGGTGCCGCGGTGGGCGTGGCGGGCGACGCGTTCGAGCGTGCCCAGGCACTGATCGAGGCCGGCGTCGACTTCATCGTCGTGGACACGGCGCACGGCCACTCCAAGCTGGTCGGCGACATGATCGCCAAGATCAAGTCCAATGCTCCCGTCGACGTCATCGGCGGCAACGTCGCGACCCGCGACGGCGCCAAGGCGCTCATCGACGCCGGTGTCGACGGCATCAAGGTCGGTGTCGGGCCCGGATCGATCTGCACCACGCGGGTCGTCGCCGGTATCGGAGTCCCGCAGGTCACCGCGATCTACGAGGCCTCCCTCGCGGCCAAGAACGCGGGCATCCCGGTCATCGGCGACGGCGGCCTCCAGTACAGCGGTGACATCGCCAAGGCCCTGGTCGCCGGTGCCGACACGGTGATGCTCGGCTCGCTGCTCGCGGGCTGCGAGGAGTCGCCCGGCGAACTGCTGTTCATCAACGGCAAGCAGTTCAAGTCGTACCGCGGCATGGGCTCGCTCGGTGCGATGCAGTCCCGTGGAGAGCAGCGCTCCTTCTCCAAGGACCGCTACTTCCAGGAGGGCGTCGCCTCCGACGAGAAGCTCGTGCCCGAGGGCATCGAGGGCCAGGTGCCCTACCGCGGCCCGCTCTCCGCGGTCGTGCACCAGCTGGTCGGCGGTCTGCGCCAGTCGATGTTCTACGTCGGCGGCCGGACGGTGCCCGAGCTGCAGGACCGGGGCCGGTTCGTGCGGATCACCTCCGCGGGGCTCAAGGAGAGCCACCCGCACGACATCCAGATGACGGTCGAGGCGCCGAACTACAGCAGGAAGTAGCAGCGCCCGCCGGTCGGGCGGCAGCAATGGTGTTTCATCAGGGGCGGTTCCGGGGATTCCCGGGACCGCCCCTGACGTATGCGTCGGGGATACTGGTAGGCGCAGACGTAGAGGGAAAGGCCACACATCGTGACTGAGATCGAGATCGGGCGCGGCAAGCGCGGCCGCAGGGCGTACGCGTTCGACGACATCGCCGTCGTACCGAGCCGACGTACCCGGGACCCGAAGGAGGTCTCGATCGCGTGGCAGATCGACGCCTACCGCTTCGAGCTGCCCTTCCTCGCCGCTCCGATGGACTCCGTCGTCTCCCCGCAGACCGCGATCCGCATCGGTGAGCTCGGCGGTCTGGGTGTGCTGAACCTCGAGGGGCTCTGGACCCGCCACGAGGACCCGCAGCCGCTGCTGGACGAGATCGCGGAGCTGCCCACCGAGAGCGCGACCCGCCGTCTGCAGGAGATCTACGCGGCCCCGATCAAGGAGGAGCTGATCGGGCAGCGCCTCAAGGAGGTGCGCGACGCCGGAGTCGTCACGGCCGCGGCGCTGTCGCCGCAGCGGACGGCCCAGTTCTCCAAGGCCGTTGTCGACGCGGGTGTGGACATCTTCGTGATCCGCGGGACCACCGTCTCGGCCGAGCACGTCTCGGGCGCTGCCGAGCCGCTCAACCTCAAGCAGTTCATCTACGAGCTCGACGTGCCGGTCATCGTCGGCGGCTGCGCCACCTACACCGCGGCCCTGCATCTGATGCGGACGGGCGCGGCCGGCGTGCTGGTGGGCTTCGGCGGCGGCGCCGCGCACACCACCCGCAATGTGCTGGGCATCCAGGTGCCGATGGCGACCGCGGTCGCGGACGTCGCCGCGGCACGGCGGGACTACATGGACGAGTCCGGCGGCCGGTATGTGCATGTCATCGCGGACGGCGGGGTGGGCTGGTCCGGTGACCTTCCGAAGGCCGTGGCCTGCGGTGCGGACGCCGTGATGATGGGCTCCCCGCTGGCGCGCGCGACGGACGCGCCCGGCCGGGGCCACCACTGGGGCATGGAGGCGGTCCACGAGGACGTGCCGCGCGGCAAGCTCGTCGACCTGGGCATCGTCGGTACGACGGAGGAGATCCTGACGGGGCCCTCGCACACCCCGGACGGCTCGATGAACTTCTTCGGCGCACTGAAGCGGGCCATGGCGACGACCGGTTACAGCGAGCTCAAGGAGTTCCAGCGGGTCGAGGTGACGGTCGCGGACTCCCAGCACAAGCGCTGACGTCCGCTGCATACGCTGCCGCATCCGGCGCCGTGACGCAGTACGAACGGGGCCCGGTACCTCACAGCTGGAGGTACCGGGCCCCGTCGGTGTCAGTAGGTCACTCCGCTGCCTTCTTGGCCCCTCCGAAGGCGGCGACCGCGGCAAGACCCAGGAACACGAAGGTCATGAGGTCCTTGCTCTCGTTCCAGGCCTGCGTCAGCAGACTGAAGTTGTCGAGGAAGATGTCGGTGGTGGACACCTTCAGTTCCTCGGCGGCGATGATCGCCATGCCGAGGAGCTGGCCCACGTAGACCGCCCCGACCGAGAGGGCGGCGCTCACCACGGGCAGCAGCGGGTTGCGGCCGCCGAGCTTGGCCGCGGCGAAGCCCACGAGGAAGCCGACACCGATGGCGGCCCAGCCGATCTCGCGCTCGATGGATCCGGCGACGCCGCCGTAGACGCCGCCCGCGACGAGCGCGGCGACGAGTGCGGCCACCAGCCCGAGCGCGACGTTGTCACGGGCGGGGGCGGTCGGCGCCGCCGGAGCGGGCGCGGTGGTGGACGAGGCGCCGTCGGCGAATGGGTTGCCGGATGGTGGTACGGACTCGGACATGCTGAAGATCCCCCCCAAGGGATATGGCAGCGCACGAATGTGCGACAAGTGGCGCTGGAGGCTAGCACCTACCTCGGACAACCCCCCACCGAGATTCCCGGAGCCGCACCGCCCACGGCCCGCAGTGGCATTCCGTGCGGACGGGCAGCGGGGGACCTTCTTGGTGCCGTAGCTCAGAGACGGTGTGCGGCACCCGTAGGGGACGCTCCCCTCGTGTCCAGCAGCAGCTGCGCCTTCACTGCCAGGCCCTGGAGGTCGTAGGTGCGGTGGTGCTGGAGCAGGATCGTCAGATCGGCGTCGGCCGCGGCCTCGTAGGGGAAGTCCGCACGGGGGACCGGGCGGTCGCCGACGCGCCAGTCGGCGACGTACGGGTCGTGGTAGCTGACGCAGGCACCCAGCTCCGTGAGCCGCTGGGCGATCTCGGGCGCGGGTGAGGCCTCGAGGTCGCCGAGGTCCGGCTTGTAGGTGACGCCGAGGAGCAGCACCCGTGCGCCGCGCGCGGACTTCCCGTGCTCGTTGAGGAGCGTCGCGCAGCGCTGGACGACGTACTGCGGCATACGGGTGTTGATCCGGCCCGCCAGCTCGACCAGCTGCAGGGGCCGGTGCACGCCGACGGTGTCGACGGGGACCGCATGGCCGCCGACGCCGGGTCCGGGCCGGAACGCCTGGAAGCCGAACGGCTTGGTCTCGGCGCAGCGGATGACGTCCCACAGATCGACGCCGAGGTCGTGGCAGAGGACCGCCATCTCGTTGACGAGGGCGATGTTCACATGCCGGAAGTTGGTCTCGAGGAGCTGGACGGTCTCGGCCTCCCGTGGTCCGCGCGCGCGGACCACCTTGTCGGTGATGCGCCCGTAGAAGGCCGCGGCGGCTTCGGTGCAGGCCGGGGTGAGTCCGCCGATCACCCTGGGGACGGCGGAGCCATGGGCGCGGTCGCCGGGGTCGAGCCGGCTCGGCGAGTGGGCGAGGGCGAAGTCATGGCCCGCCCGGAGCCCCGAACCCTCTTCCAGGAGCGGCCGCAGGACACTCTCCGTGGTGCCCGGGGGGGCCGCGGATTCCAGCACGACGGTGGTGCGCGGGCGCAGCCGCGCGGCCAGGGCGCGGGCGGCGTCCGTGATCGCGGTCAGATCGGTCCTGCGGTCGGCGCCCAGAGGGGTGGGGGCGCAGATGACGGCCGTCCGGACCCGGCCCAGCTCGCCCGGGTCCGTCGTGGGCCGGAAGCCCCCCGAGAGCATCCGGCGGATGTCCGCGGCGCTGAGCGAGCCGTCCACCGGCGGGCGCCCCGCGGCCAGTTCGGCGACGGGGCGCGGATCGGTGTCGTAGCCGATGGTCTCGATGCCTGCGGCCACGGCTGCTTGGGCGAGAGGCAGTCCGAGGTGGCCGAGTCCGATGACGGCGAGGTCTGCGGGCATGGCGGTGAGCCGTCCTTCCCGGGCGCCGAAGCTCCCGATAGCCGAAGGGGACGTGGCTCGCAAGTCCTGTGGACCAGAACGAGCAAGTGCAATGTCAGACTAGGAGTAAATATGACCGAAATATGGCATTGCGCGGCTCTGGCGGGCCGAGTGTTGTCCACAGGCGGTGGCTGAAGCCGGGGAGTGCGGACAGAATCGAGGTGTGAGTCCCACCAACGGGGGCGACGGGAGGCAGCCGTGAGGACAGTGACACTGGGGCCCGCCCAGCGTGCCGAAGCGCTCGCCGCGATGGCCGAGCGAGAGCTGGACGTGCTGGTCGTCGGCGCGGGAGTGGTCGGCGCGGGCACCGCGCTGGACGCCGCGACACGCGGGCTTTCCACGGGCCTCGTCGAGGCCCGCGACTGGGCGTCGGGCACCTCGAGCAGATCCAGCAAGCTCATCCACGGCGGGCTGCGCTATCTGGAGATGCTGGACTTCGCGCTGGTCCGGGAGGCCCTCAAGGAGCGCGGACTGCTGCTGGAGCGGCTCGCCCCGCATCTGGTGCGGCCCGTGCCGTTCCTCTACCCGCTGCAGCACCGGGGCTGGGAGCGGCTCTACGCCGGATCCGGCGTGGCGCTCTACGACGCGATGTCGGTGTCGTCGGGTCACGGCCGCGGGCTGCCCGTCCACCGCCACCTCACCCGCAGGCGCGCGCTGCAGGTCGCACCTTGTCTGAAGAAGGATGCCCTGGTGGGCGCCCTGCAGTACTACGACGCCCAGATGGACGACGCCCGTTTCGTGACGACCTTGGTGCGCACCGCGGCGAGCTACGGCGCCCAGGTCGCCAGCCGGGCCCGGGTCATCGGCTTTCTGCGGGAGGGCGAGAGGGTCGTCGGCGCCCGGGTGCAGGACGTGGAGGCGGGCGGGGAGTACGAGGTCAGGGCGAAGCAGATCGTCAATGCCACGGGGGTGTGGACGGACGACACCCAGGCCCTGATCGGTGAGCGCGGCCAGTTCCATGTCCGGGCCTCCAAGGGCATCCATCTGGTCGTGCCCAAGGACCGGATCCACTCGACCACGGGCCTCATCCTGCGCACCGAGAAGTCCGTGCTGTTCGTCATACCCTGGGGCCGTCACTGGATCGTGGGGACGACGGACACCGGCTGGGATCTGGACAAGGCCCACCCCGCGGCCTCCAGCGCCGACATCGACTATCTGCTGGAGCACGTCAACTCCGTGCTGGCCGTGCCGCTCACCCGCGACGACGTCCAGGGGGTGTACGCGGGGCTGCGTCCGCTGCTCGCGGGAGAGTCGGACGCCACCAGCAAGCTCAGCCGTGAGCACACCGTGGCCCATCCGGTGCCGGGTCTGGTCGTCGTCGCCGGCGGCAAGTACACGACGTACCGGGTGATGGCGAAGGACGCCGTGGACGAGGCCGTGCACGGACTGGACCAGCGAGTGGCGTCCTGTGTCACGGAGGACGTACCCCTGCTGGGCGCCGAGGGCTACCGGGCGCTGTGGAACGCCAGGGCGAGGATCGCGGCGAGCACCGGTATCCATGTTGCCCGGGTGGAGCATCTGCTGGGCCGCTTCGGCTCCATGACCGAAGAGGTGCTCGAACTCATCGCCGCCGACCCCGGTCTCGGCGAGCCGCTCGCGGCCGCGGACGACTATCTGCGCGCGGAAGTCGTCTACGCGGCCTCCCATGAAGGAGCCCGCCATCTCGACGACGTCCTCACCCGTCGGACGAGGATCTCCATCGAGACGTTCGACCGGGGCGCGCGCAGCGCCAGGGAGTGCGCGGAGCTGATGGCGCCGGTGCTCGGCTGGGACAAGGCGCAGATAGAGAAGGAGATCGAGCACTACGAGAAGCGTGTGGAGGCCGAGCGGGAGTCGCAGCGCCAGCCGGACGACCTGACGGCCGACGCGGCACGGCTCGGGGCGCCCGACATCGTGCCCATCTAGGTCCTGTCCGGGCGATCTTTGAGGAGTAGCCCGCGGCGTCAGATGCATGGGGCCTCCCCAGGCCCTCCGGGGCCGAGGGGAAGCATCGCAAGGCGATGGGGGTACCCCCGGCCGGAGGCTGGGGGAGATCGTCCTCGTACTGGATGTACTCGGACGACTCCGACAACGCAGCGAGGCGCCGTAGCTGTCGTCGCGGGCCCGAGAAGATCGCCCGGACAGGACCTAGTAGTGCTGTGGCGAAAGGTTCGGGCCAGACTTTTCCGGCCCGGGGCCAGGGTGGGCCGTGTCTCGCCTTCGGGGAACTCGGCTTCCCCGTAAGCCCGTTCTGTCGTGTCCCGACCCGACTCGGCGTCGGACAAGGCCATGACCAGCGGGGCGGTCGGTGAGACGCCCAACGGGATGGCGGTGTGCGGCGCGAGTGGCCGAGCTATACGGAGTCCCCCTCCGCACGCCTGTGCTGACGCACGGTGGACCCGGGAGAATCGCCGGTCCTGGAGTAAGAGAGAATGGGACCTCTTCCAGGGCGGGTTACCGCATCGCGCGGAAGCGGCAGCGCGGGCGAGGATCAGGGATCGCAGAGGGGACGCATGTCGGAGGCGGAGCAGTCACGGGACACGGCACCGGAGCCCCTGCGGGACACTGACCAGGACCTCGAGGGCCCCGAGGCGAAGAGCTCTGACGGGGGCTCGGGGAGGGACGCGGCAGGGAAGGCGGTTGCGGACTCCGCGGCGGAACCCGCGTCGAAGTCCGTACCCCGGCCCGCCCGCGAGGCAGACCGCGCACGCACGGCGGGGGCCGGCGGAGCAGCCGGGAAATCGTCGGGCGGGGCTGCACGAGGCGATGCGGCCAAGAGCGCTGACGGGGAGCCGCGTGAGCCACGTCCGGAGGCGAAGACGGCCATGGCAAAGGCGGACATGGCGAAGGCGGACACGGCGAAAACGGCCATGGCAAAGGCGGACACGGCGAAGGGCGGGAGTACCCGCGGTTCGGATACGGGTGAGGACAAGGCCGTGAAGGCTGCCGGGACCGCAGCAGCGGACGTCAAGGCTGCCGAGCCGGGCAAGGGCGGTGAACCGGCCAAGGCTGCACGGACGGGCGGCCCCGGCGTCAGCAAGGGAGCCGACCCCGCCGACCCCGCCGAATCTGCCGACGCGAAGGAAGCCGAATCAGGAGCCGCTAAGGGCGAGGTGAAGGACGCGGGCGCACGGGGGAGCAGCGGTGGCCGCGCGGCCCCCGGCGGGGGCGGGCGGCCCGGCGCCTTGCGCGAAGCGGTGAAGCCCGCGACCGAAGGGCGGTTGCTCGGCGGGCGGTACCGGCTCGGCGGTGTGCTCGGACGCGGTGGCATGGGCACCGTATGGCGCGCCGTGGACGAGACGCTCGGCCGTACGGTCGCGGTGAAGGAGCTGCGCTTCCCCAGCAGCATCGACGAGGACGAGAAGCGCCGCCTCATCACGCGCACCTTGCGCGAGGCGAAGGCGATCGCCCGGATCCGCAACGCCAACGCGGTGACGGTGTACGACGTGGTCGACGAGGACGACCGCCCGTGGATCGTCATGGAACTGGTCGAGGGCAAGTCGCTCGCCGAAGCGGTGCGCGAGGACGGGCTCCTGACCCCCCACCGGGCCGCCGAGGTCGGCCTCGCGATCCTCGACGTGCTGCGTTCCGCGCACCGCGAGGGCATACTGCACCGCGATGTGAAGCCGTCCAACGTGCTCATCGAGAACGACGGACGCGTCGTCCTGACCGACTTCGGTATCGCGCAGGTCGAGGGCGACCCGTCCATCACGTCCACCGGCATGCTCGTCGGCGCGCCCTCCTACATCTCCCCGGAGCGCGCCCGGGGCCACAAGCCGGGACCGGCAGCCGACCTCTGGTCGCTCGGGGGTCTGCTCTACGCGAGCGTCGAGGGCTGCCCGCCCTACGACAAGGGCTCCGCGATCGCCACGCTCACCGCGGTCATGACCGAGCCGCTCGACCCGCCGAAGAACGCGGGCCCGCTGGAGGAGGTCATTTACGGCCTCCTGGCCAAGGACCCGGCACAGCGGCTCGACGACGCGGGTGCCCGCGCCCTGCTGCTCGACGTCCTCCGGATGCCCGAGCGCCCTGCCGAGCCCGAGCCGTCGCCCGAGGCGACCCGGGTGGTGGCCCTGCCCCCGGTTCCGCCGGAGCCCGCCGCACCGGTGGCCGACCGGGCCAAGGACCGTGCCAAGGACCGCGCCAAGGAGGCGGCCGACGCGGCGGCCGACCGGGTCCGCGGTGCCCTCCGCTCCGTGCGGAACGCGGCGGCGAAGGCCGAGCACGGGCAGCAAGGGACCGCAGTCGGCAAGCGGTCCCCGAACCAGTCCTCCCCGCAGACCACCGCCCACGCTTCCGGCCCGGCGACCACCCGGACGGCGCCCGTGCGCGCCCCGCTCACCGATGTGGTGCCCCGCCGCACCCTGGTGCTGATCGCGGTCGTTGCCGCGCTCGCCGTCCTTGTCACCGTGCTCGCCTTCGCGTACGGCGGCGACGAGGAGAAGGGCGGCCAGGGCAAGACGGGCAACGGCGCAGCCGCCGCGGGCGGTGCCACTTCCGGCGGCGACGGCAAGAACAAGGGCGACGGCGGCAAGAACCAGGACGGCACCAAGGGGGACCAGGACCAGGGGGTCGACCCCGGCAGAGTCGGCGCGGGCAACGGCACGGCGGGGAGTTCCGCAGGCTCACAGCCTTCCGGCGGCTCGACCGCGGGCAAGCCCGGGAGCGGTGCGGCGGGCGGGCTCCCGCCCGGGTACGTGATGGTGACGAACAAGCAGTTCCACTTCACCATGGCGATGCCGAAGCACTTCCGGATGACCGGCATCGCCGGCGAGAACTCAGGCGGGATATTCAGCGCCGACGGCGGATTCCCGCGTGTCCAGGTCGACTTCACCGGCAGCCCGGGCGGCGACGCGAAGCTCGCCTGGGCGACCGCGGTCGCGGGTGTCCAGGCCAGCAGCAGGGGCTACAAGCACCTGGGCATCGAGTCCGTCGACTACAAGGGGTACCCGACCGTCGCCGACTGGAGTTTCGAGCGAGACCAGGGCGGCCAGCGCGTGCGCGTGCTCAACCGCGGCTTCAAGGTCGACGCCGGCCACGGCTACTCGATCATGATCAGCTGTGGTGTGAGCGAGTGGAACGGGAAGGAGTGCACGACACTGCGCGATACGGCGTTCACCACGTTCGCCCCCAAGGACTGACCAGGCCACGTATCGTGAGAGACCGAAGACCGTACGCAGTCGCAAGAAGCCGTTTGGGTGAACGGTTCTGACGTTTCGTAGGGTCTTCGGGACCGGGGGACAGCGCGCTGGTGGGGAGGCGTCGTGGACGACTACGCGGGACGGGTGCTCGCCGAGCGCTACCGCCTGCCGCTTCCGCCGTCCGACGAGTACGACCTCGTCGAGACCCGTGCCTTCGACACCTACAGCGGTCAGGAGGTCGTCGTCCGGCAGCTGCCGCTGCCGGAGGTCGTCGACGCGGAAGTGCTCGACAGCACGGGCGCCATGGGCACGACGGGCGGGACGGGCTACGCGGGGCACCGGCACCCGTCCGGGCGGGCGACCCGGCGGCCGGCCGATCCGGCGGTCCGGCGGGCCGTCGAGGCGGCCCAGGCAGCGGCCCAGATCCCCGACCATCCCCGGCTGGACCAGGTCTTCGACGTTTTCGCGGAGGACGGTTCGCTGTGGATCGTGAGTGAGCTGGTCGCCGCGCGTCCACTGGCGGCGCTGCTCGCCGAGAAGCCGCTGAACCCCTACCGGGCCGCCGAGATCGGCTCGGACGTCCTCACCGCGCTCCGTGCCCTGCACGCCCATGGCTGGACCCACCGGAACATCACGGCCCGTACCGTCCTGGTCTGCGACGACGGCAGGATCGTCCTGACGGGGCTCGCCGCGGGCGCCGCGGAAGAGGCCCTGTGCGGCTACGCACCGGTGCCGGAGCCCCTGGACGGCGTGGACGAGGTGATCGACGCCGAGATCGCCGACCCGCTCGACCCGGGCGACCCGTCCGGGCTGCCCGGTCAGGCCGGCTATGAGGACCGGGACGGCGGCGAGGACGGGCTTGGTCCTGTGGGCGCCGTGGCCGCTGCGGAGCCGTACGCACCCGGCCCGGCGGTGCCCGGGCCGTACGCGCCAGGGGAGCTGCCCCCGAACCCCTACGGCTCGGGCGACCCCTACACCCCTCCGGCTTACGGGTACGGCTTCGGTGACGGTTCCGCGGACACACGGGGCACACGCGCCGGAGCCATCGCCGCCTACCGCGCGGGCGCCCGCGCCGCGGCACGGGACAGCGAGGACCGGCGGCAGGACGAGGCCGCTCACCGGCAGATCGAGGGCGGACGGCGACCACAGGACGGCATCCCCCGTGGCGGCGACGACGCGGGCGGCACGGGCACTTCGGGCAGCACGGGAAGCATGGAGGGCACCCGCCCGGCGAGCGGCCCGGCGGTACGCGACGGGCGCGAAGGCCACGAGGGTCCGGGTGACGAAGGCCGTCATGGTGTCAGGCGGCTGCATCACCCCGGCGTACCGGACGAGTCCGCCGCCGCGGGTTCGAACGCCGTCCCGGGCAGCGGCACCGAGTCCGGCACGGGCATCGCGCCCGGCTCCGGGCCCGTCATCGGCCCGGCACTCCCCGTCCCGCGGGCGAACGTGCCCGCCCCCAACTGGTGGTCCCGTCCGGCACATCCCGGCGGTATCCGCGACCCGTTCGACGACCCCTACGACGACGACACCGACTTCGACGACGAAGCAGCCGACGACGAAGCCGGCGAAGCGGGCCACGGCTTCGGGCGCTACACGAGCGGCCGGTCCGCGACGGACGACGACGGTCCGCCGCGTGACTCGTCGCCGTACGGCGATCCGCCGCGCAATCCGTACCGCGCCGAGCTGGCCGGCATCTGGCGTGACGGTCCCGCCGGTTCGGACGGCCCCGCATCGATTCCGGCGGGCGGTGGGGGATCCGGGTACGGCCGTCGCGACTTCGGCTCCGACGCGCTGCGTGCCGACGCCCACCGCCCCAACACCCTCGGTGCGGGCGCAAGCGGCGAGCGGCTGCCCGTCCAGGCGGAGATCGCGCACGCGAGCGCGACAAGCCCGACGGGCCCGGCAAGCACGGGACGCTGGGACGATGTCGTCGCGGCAGGTCCCGCCGCCCCCGTGTACCGCGGTCCGGCCACCCCCCTCGCCGCCGAGCGCGCCCGTCAGGCACGGATCGCCGTCGTCGGCCCCGTCACCGAACGCTGGGCACCCGAGCAGGCGGGCCCCGTGCACGAGAACTGGCAACTCGCCCCGCCGATCGGCCCCGCCACCGATCTGTGGGCACTGGGCGCGCTGCTGTTCCGCGCGGTGCAGGGCCACGCCCCCTACCCCGAGGAGAGCGCGGCCGAACTGGTCCAGATGGTCTGCGCCGAACCACCCGCGTTCGCCGAGGAATGCGGACCGCTGCGTCCGGTCGTCGAGTCGCTGCTGCGTCAGGATCCCACCGAGCGGCCCGACTTCGAGGAGCTCCGCGGCTGGCTGCGCTCGCTGGTCAGGTCCGCGCCGGAGCCCGACGCGGGCGCTTCGGTGATACCCGTCCCGTCCGTCGACGGCACTCGTCTGCCCGTCGTGCGCCGTCGTGGAGAGCTCGTCCGCAGACGCCGCGCCGGACTGCCCGACACGACCACCCACGGCCGTCACCGGCACCGGAAGGCCCGGCAGCCGCGGGAGCGCGGTGCGCGCAGACCGCGTTCGCTCGGCCGGCTGCTGCTGGTGCTGATCCTGCTGGCGGTCGCCGGGGCCATCGCGTACGCCATGCTGTTCCTGCCGAAGGCCGGGGAGGAGACGGGGGAGCGGCCGTCGTCGTCCGCGCCGGCCGGCGCCGTATCCGACCAGAAGCCGGGCAGCCCGGCGCCCAGCGCCCGTCCGTCCGGGACCCAGCAGCCTTCCCGAACCCCGGCCGGTCAGCAGCCGGGTGCCTCCGCACCGGCCGTTGACGTCGCCGACGGCTACGTGTTGCGCACGGATCCGGAGGGATTCCGGATCGCGGTCGACAAGACCTGGCGGCGGCAGCCCATCAACGACGTCGGCCAGGTCCGTTATACCGGCGGCGACTTCACGCTGATCGTCGTCCCCGGCCGGGACTCGGTCCAGGCGAACGGTGCGGACCCCATGGCCTACCAGCGGGCAAAGGAACGCGAGTTGCAGCCCTTCCGGGACTCCTCGTGGTCCTCCGCCTCCGGGCTGCGCCGTATCGACGTGGGCAAGCAGGCCATGGCGGAAGGGCAGTTCACCTGGCAGGACAGCGCCGGGCGCGAGGTGTACGTCCGCAACCTCGCCCTGATCGTCGGGGACCGTTACCACGTGATCCAGGTCATCGGCCCTGAAGGGCAGCGGGACAAGGTCACCGAGATCTATCAGCAGGCGACCACGGCCTACCGGCCGAGCAGTTGACGTTCTGCATGCTCTGCACGCTGTGCACCGGCGCCCCGGTCGGTGACGTTCCGTATTCGCCGGTCCGGTCGGCACTCGTGCGAGGTGCCCGGTTTCGGGGCAAGCGTCCGTCATGGGACCCTGCGAACCGACCGCATGAGGCAACCATCGAGTAACGGTGCGAGATACTGAGCAGCCCTGTGTTCCCTGTACGTACCTCCCCTTCGTAACCTGTCATTCCAAGGAACGGGGCGGGGGCACAGGCGTGTGGAGAAGATGAGCACAGGCGAGGGACTCCTGCTGGCCGGACGGTACCGGCTCACGGAGAGCATCGGTCGCGGCGGGATGGGCAAGGTATGGCGCGCCCAGGACGAACTTCTGCACAGAACCGTCGCGGTCAAGGAACTCACCGCCGGGCTGTACGTGTCGGAGGCGGACCGCACCGTACTGCACGCCCGGACCCAGAAGGAGGCCCGGGCCGCGGCCCGGATCTCCCACCCGGGTGTCGTCACCGTGCACGACGTCCTCGAGTACGACGGCCGCCCGTGGATCGTCATGCAGTACGTCGACGGCCCGTCACTCGCCGACGCCACCAAGGAGACCGGTCCGGTCGCCGCCAACGAGGCCGCCCGAATAGGGCTGCACGTTCTCGGCGCGCTGCGAGCCGCGCACGCTGCCGGGGTCCTGCACCGCGACGTCAAGCCCGGGAACGTGCTGCTCGCCTCCGACGGGCGGGCGCTGCTGACCGACTTCGGCATCGCCGCCATCGAGGGCGACTCCACCATCACCAGGACCGGCGAACTCGTCGGTTCCATCGACTACCTGGCGCCCGAGCGGGTGCGGGGCGCGGACCCGGGGCCCGCGTCCGACCTGTGGTCGCTGGGTGCCACGCTCTACACCGCGGTCGAGGGCAGCTCCCCGTTCCGCCGCACGTCGCCCCTGTCCACGATGCAGGCCGTGGTCACCGAGGACGCGTCACCGCCCGCGAACGCCGGAGCTCTCGGCCCCGTCATCACGGCGCTGCTGCGCAAGGAGCCCGGGGAGCGGCCGTCCTCCGACGAGGCCGAACGGATGCTGCTGGAGGCGATGGAGGGACGCAGCCCCCGGTCGGCTCAGGCCTACGTACCGACGCAGACGATGAATCCGGGGGACGCGAGGACGGCGACCGCCCATCTGCCCGTCCCCGGCGAGCCGTCCACGGCCGTGACCGTGCCCGGATCCGGTTTCGGCTCCGACCCCGGTCCCGGTCCCGGTGCCGGTACCGGCTTCCACTCCGGCCCTGTGGCGTCCTCGCCGTCCGCCGCCGTGGCCGGGCGCGCCGGCAAGCGACGCGGCCGCCGGCGCAAGCTGCTGCTCGCCGCGGTCCTGGTCGCGGCCGTCGGCGGTGGTGCGGTCTTCGCGGCCCTGCGCTACACGGGTGGTGACCCGGGGGACACCTCGGCCAAGCAGCCCGGCTCGTCGAGCGCTCCCAAGGTCCCCTCCGGTGTCGCCTCGCCCGGCGGCACCTCGGCGGGAGAGGCGCCCGACGGCTGGAGGCGGGTGAAGGACCCGGAAGGCTTCAGCATGCTCGTACCGCAGGGCTGGACGCGCCAGATGGACGGCAACCAGATCGACTACACGCCGGACAACGGCCGTCACCGCATTCGCATCAGCATGGATCCGTCACCCGACTTCGAGAATCCGTACATGCACATGCTCGATGTGGAGAAGATCGTCAAGAAGCGGCTGCCCAAGTACAAGCGACTGACCCTGCACGCCAACACCTTCCGTGACAAGACGAACTCCGCGCTCTGGGAGTTCTCGTGGAACGAGACCAAGGACCATCCCGGCAAGCGCCGTGCGATCGACCAGGTCTACTACGACGACGACGGCACGGAGTACGCCGTCTACATATCGGGTCCCGCCGAGGACTGGGACACGCTCAGGGCGCAGTTCGACACCGTGCTGCAGAGCTGGCAGCCCCCCAAGGCGGGCGGATGACGGCCCGGCCGTCCGTCCAGGGTCTCCGGCGCCTGTTCGCCGTCGCGGACTGCGGGACGGGGCGCGTGGGACACGCGCCCCGGTCCACCTGCCCACAGGCTCGTGGCCGCGAAAAGTGACCGAACGGTGGCCTGGAGCAGACACAAGCCCCTGATCAGGGCTTATCTGCCAGTGATCACTGGCGCAATGTGTGGAGCTCTCGAAAAGCTGTTACCGACGGGTACCCAAAGGCTTGATTGCGTCATACTCTCGCCCCCATGACGGACTCGCAGGCCCTCGCTCCCCACTCCAGCGGCCCCCTCGGCACCAACCCGGTCGCCCAGGCCCCGGCCGGTGTGCGCGCCCCCGCCGATGTGGTCACACCGGAGGTGGTCGCCCAGCTCACCCGTGGCGTCGTCGGCTCCGGCCGCACCGCCAACCACACCCCCTTCACCGGGGAGCAGCTCGCCGACCTGCCCGAGTCCACGCCCGACGACGTCGCCGAGGCGTTCGCCCGTGCCCGCGCGGCCCAGCCTGCCTGGGCCGCGACCCCGGCGCGGGCCCGCGCCGCGGTGCTGCTCCGCTTCCACGATCTGATCCTGGAGCGCCAGGCCGAGGTCCTCGACCTGATCCAGCTGGAGACCGGCAAGGCCCGGCTGCACGCCCACGAAGAGGTGCTGGCCGTCGCCGTCGCGGCCCGGCACTACGGCCGAAAGGCCCCCTCGTATCTGAAGCCGAAGCGGCACACCGGTGTCGTTCCCGTGCTCACCAAGACCACCGAGCTGCGTCAGCCGCGCGGAGTGGTCGGCCAGATCGCCCCCTGGAACTACCCGCTCGAGCTGTCCGTGGGCGACGCGCTGCCCGCCTTCGTCGCGGGCAACGCCGTTGTGATGAAGCCCGACACCGAGACCGCGCTCACCGCGCTGTGGGCCCGCGACCTCCTCATCGAAGCGGGGCTCCCGGAAGGCTGCTTCCAGGTCGTCATCGGCGAGGGTCCGGTCGTGGGCCCCGAGGTCGTCAGGCATGCCGACTACGTCTCCTTCACCGGCTCCACCCGCACCGGCCGCGAGGTCGCCCAGGGCGCGGCCGCCCGGCTGATCGGCGTCTCCCTCGAACTCGGCGGCAAGAACGCCATGCTGGTGCTGCACGACGCCGACGTCGACAAGGCCGCGGCCGGCGCCGTCCGCGCCTGCTTCTCCTCCGCCGGGCAGCTCTGCATCTCCATCGAGCGGCTGTATGTGCACGAGTCGATCGCCGACGCGTTCCTCGAGCGCTTCGCGGCCCGCACCAAGGCGATGCGCCTCGGTAACTCCCTCGCCTACGGCGCCGACATGGGCTCCCTCGTCGGCGAGCGCCAGCTGGAGACCGTCAAGCGCCATGTCGAGGAAGCGGTGGCCAAGGGCGCGACCCTTGTCGCGGGCGGTGTCCACCGCAGCGACATCGGCCCGTACTTCTACGAGCCGACCATCCTCGACGGTGTCGAGGCACCGATGGCCGTGTGCGGCGAGGAGACCTTCGGCCCGGTCGTCTCCCTCTACCGCTTCACGGACGAGGACGACGTCGTCGAGCAGGCCAACGCCACGCCGTACGGCCTGAACTCCAGTGTCTGGACGAAGGACGGCCGGCGCGGTCACGCCGTCGCCGCCCGGCTGCGCACCGGCACCGTCAACATCAACGAGGGCTACGCACCCGCGTACGGCAGCGTCCGGGCCCCGATGGGCGGCATGAAGGACTCCGGGCTCAGCCGCAGGCACGGCTCCGAGGGCATCCTGAAGTACACCGAGGCCCAGACCGTCGCCCAGCAGCGGCTGATGCCGCTCGCCCCGTCCTTCGGTCTGGACGACGAGAAGTACGCGGCGTTCATGAGCACCTCCCTGAAGGTGATGAAGGCCCTGCGCCTGAAGTAAGGGACCTCCGTCACCCGCCCCGGCACCACCCCGCACCCGCACCGAGGAGAGCCATGTCCGGTCCCGAGTTTCCCTCTGCCCGGAAACAGGAAGAGCACGACACCGACCCGGCGTACGACTACGACGTCCTCGTCGTCGGGTCCGGGTTCGGCGGCTCGGTCTCGGCCCTCCGCCTCAGCGAGAAGGGCTACCGTGTCGGTGTCCTGGAGGCGGGCCGCCGCTTCACCCGCGAGACCCTGCCCAAGAACTCCTGGGACCTGCGCAACTACCTGTGGGCCCCCGCCCTCGGACTCTTCGGTATCCAGCGCATCCATCTGCTGGGCAACGTCATGGTGCTGGCGGGTGCGGGAGTCGGCGGCGGCTCCCTCAACTACGCCAACACGCTGTACGTCCCGCCCGCGCCGTTCTTCAACGACCCGCAGTGGAAGGACATCACGGACTGGCAGGAGGAGCTGAAGCCCTACTACGACCAGGCCAAGCGGATGCTGGGGGTCCGGCTCAACCCGACCATGACCCCGTCCGACGTGCATCTGAAGGCGACCGCCGAGGCCATGGGAGTCGGTGACACCTTCCATATGGCGCCGGTGGGCGTCTTCTTCGGGGACGGCAAGGACGCCGTGGGCGAGGACGGCAGCGGTACGGCGAAGGCCGAGCGCGGCGCGGAGGTCCCGGACCCGTACTTCGGCGGTGCGGGGCCCTCCCGCCGCGCCTGCACCGAGTGCGGCGAGTGCATGACCGGCTGCCGCCACGGAGCGAAGAACACCCTCAACGAGAACTACCTCTATCTCGCCGAGAAGGCGGGCGCGGTGATCCACCCCATGACGTCGGTCGTCGCCGTCACCGAGGACGCGCGCGGCGGCTTCGAGGTCAGGACGCTCCCCAGCGACAACAAGCGCAAGGGCAAGGGGCGTACGTTCACGGCACAGCGCGTCGTCATCGCCGCGGGGACGTACGGCACCCAGACCCTGCTGCACCGGATGAAGGACAACGGGCTGCTGCCCCGGATCCCGGCGCGGCTCGGCGAGCTGACCCGCACCAACTCCGAGGCGATCGTCGGCGCGCAGACCGATGACCGCCGCTATCGCAAGCTGCACGGCGGGAAGAAGGTCGACTTCACCCGCGGCGTCGCGATCACCTCGTCGATCCACCCGGACGCCGACACCCATATCGAGCCGGTCCGTTACGGCAAGGGCTCCAACGCCATGGGCGGAATGACCGTCCTGCAGGTGCCCTACAGCGTGAAGCACCGGGTCGCGGGCTGGGCCGCGAACCTGGCCCGGCACCCCTGGCTGGCCGTCCGCGCGCTCTCCAACCGCCGCTGGTCGGAACGGACCATCATCGGTCTGGTCATGCAGTCGCTGGACAACTCGCTGACGACGTACCGCAAGCCGAAGGGACTCGGCAAGGGGCTGCTCACCGCACGCCAGGGGCACGGCGCACCCAACCCCAAGCAGATCCCCGAGGCCACCCGGGCGGCCTCCCTGCTCGCCGAGGAGATCAACGGCTTCGCCGGCTCCAACGTGGGCGAGCTGATGGGCACCCCGCTCACCGCCCACTTCCTGGGGGGCTGTCCGATCGGTGACAACGCGGACAGCGGGGTCATCGACCCGTACCACCGCCTCTACGGCCACCCGGGCATCTCGGTCGTCGACGGCTCGGCGGTCTCCGCGAACCTCGGGGTGAACCCCTCCCTGACGATCACGGCTCAGGCCGAGCGGGCGATGTCGCTGTGGCCGAACAAGGGCGAGGAGGACCCGCGTCCGGCGCAGGGTGCGGCGTACGAGCGGCTGGCCCCGGTCGCGCCCAAGTCGCCGGCCGTTCCGGCGGACGCCTTCGGAGCGCTGAACCTGCCGTTCCTGGGCATGCCCGCGATCCCGCCGAAGAAGTAGCGGCACCGGACGCGGACGGGAGCGGACCGGTACACCGGACCGGTCGGGACCGGACGGACCCGGCCGGGCAACGGGACACCGGATCTGATCCCGACACGGACATGAGAGAGGCGCTGCACCCCCCTCCGAGTGCAGCGCCTCTCTTGCTCTGGTGCCGCGTTCCCCGCGGCGACGCCTCCGGCCCTCCGGTGGTGTCCCTCGTTGACACGTGTCAGGTCTGGCGAGGTCCCCGCGGCGGGATGTGGAGGCGTGAGTGTTGGTTCCGCATGCATGACATGTGACTGACGTAAAGGGTTGTCTCCGGACTCGCAGAAAATCCATGTGGTCAGCGTCACATCGCCGGGGGTGACGGCCCGTGCACAAGCCACACCCCCTGAGGGGCGCGATGCCGAGGGGCGGGCGCACGGGAGGTGTGGCATGCCGGCGGAACGCCGAGGACTGACGGCCGAGGACCGCTCGAGCGGTGCGGGCGGTGCGGGCTGCGGGCGAACGAGAAGCGGCCGGCCCCGGGCGTCCCCGGAGCCGGCCGCTTGGGGTGACCGGGCTGCTGTCCCCTGCCGACCGGTCACGCGCGCCGGGGCGAGGTCCCATGACGTACCTGAGGTACGCCACACGCCCCGGCGGAGCCACGCATGGTTCTATCCTTCCGGCCCGCCCCTGGCTGGCGCGGACAACGGGATCAACGAAGCCTCGCGGGATGCGGTCACGCGCCGTACGGGTGAGAGCGCGTCCGGACAGATGTGCCGTACGGGTGCGCTCCGGCGTTGCCGCGACCGGTGTGCCGCGACCGGTGTGCCCGGCAGGTGTGCGGCGTCAGATGCGGCCCCGGCACAGCTCGAGCATGGTCATCGCCAGCGAGGTACCCGGCTTGCCCAGGGCATCGCGGTAGCGGCCCAGCACTTCCATCTCCCGCGAGAGGTTCACACGGCGGCCGCCCGAGGTGACGCGGGCCTCCTGGATGACGGCCGAGACGGCCATCCGTTCCTGGATGAGACCGATGATGCGGTCGTCGAGGACGTCGATGCGCTCGCGCGCGTCGCCGATGAGCGCGGCGGCGGCGTCGGTCCGGGCGCCGGTGTCGGGGGCGGAGGTGCGGGTGGTGGCGGTCGTGCTCATGGTGAGGGCTCCTGTCCGGTGGTCCTGTGCGGAGTGCGCGGGTCCGGGGAGCGACCAGGTCCGACAACGCCGAGCGCCCCGGACCTTGTCGGCCCGGGGCGCCTGGGAAGTCGCTTGATCAGTTGCTCAAGCAGCACGACCATGGCAGCCGGCGGGCCGGTTGCCATAGGTAAAGACGAAGATCGTGTGCTTGCGCATGACGGACAGTATGGCCCGGTCGGGGCGACGGGGCCAACGCGGGGGCCGGACCGGCTCGGATGGTGAGACGAAGAAGCGCTCCCCGCCCGCCGGTAGAATCAACAGACACAGACCCTCCCACCCCGCCGGAAGGCCGCCGTAGTGTCCTCAGCGCCCCCTGCTGCCGCCGCCGACGTCACCAACCCGGACACCACCCCAGACGTGGTCCTCGTTGTCGACTTCGGCGCCCAGTACGCCCAGCTCATCGCCCGCCGCGTCCGCGAGGCCCGGGTCTACAGCGAGATCGTGCCGTCCACCATGCCGGTGTCCGAGATGCTGGCGAAGAAGCCGGCCGCGATCATCCTCTCCGGCGGCCCCTCGTCCGTCTACGCGAAGGGCGCACCCCGGCTCGACCGTGCGCTCTTCGAAGCCGGGGTCCCCGTCTTCGGCATGTGCTACGGCTTCCAGCTGATGGCACAGACCCTCGGCGGCACCGTCGACAACTCCGGCGCGCGTGAGTACGGCCGTACGGGCCTGCACGTCACGAGGCCCGGTTCCACCCTCTTCGAGGGCACCCCGGCCGAGCAGCCGGTGTGGATGTCCCACGGTGACGCCTGCTCCGCCGCTCCCGAGGGTTTCGCCGTCACCGCGTCCACCGACGTCGTCCCGGTCGCCGCCTTCGAGAACGACGAGAAGAAGCTGTACGGCGTCCAGCACCACCCCGAGGTGATGCACTCGACCTACGGCCAGCAGGTCCTGGAGCACTTCCTCTACCGGGGCGCCGGTATCGAGCCGACCTGGACCACCGGCAATGTCATCGAGGAGCAGGTCACCGCGATCCGGGCCCAGGTCGGCAGCAAGCGCGCCATCTGCGGGCTGTCCGGCGGTGTGGACTCGGCGGTCGCGGCCGCCCTGGTCCAGAAGGCCATCGGCTCCCAGCTGACCTGCGTGTACGTCGACCACGGCCTGATGCGCAAGGGCGAGACCGAGCAGGTCGAGAAGGACTTCGTCGCGGCCACCGGGGTCTCGCTGAAGGTCGTCGACGCCCAGGAGCGCTTCCTGAACGCGCTCGCCGGGGTCTCCGACCCCGAGGAGAAGCGGAAGATCATCGGCCGGGAGTTCATCCGGGTCTTCGAGCAGGCGCAGGCCGAGATCATCGCCGAGGCGGGCGCGCACGGTGAGCAGCCGGTCCAGTTCCTGGTCCAGGGCACCCTCTACCCGGACGTGGTGGAGTCCGGCGGCGGTACCGGCACCGCGAACATCAAGTCCCACCACAACGTGGGCGGCCTCCCCGAGGACCTCGAGTTCGAGCTGATCGAGCCCCTGCGCAAGCTGTTCAAGGACGAGGTCCGGATGGTCGGCCAGGAGCTCGGCCTGCCGGAGGAGATCGTCCACCGCCAGCCGTTCCCGGGCCCGGGCCTCGGCATCCGTATCGTCGGCGAGGTCACCAGGGAGCGTCTGGACCTGCTGCGCGAGGCCGACGCGATCGCCCGCGAGGAGCTCACGGCGGCCGGTCTGGACCGTGAGATCTGGCAGTGCCCGGTGGTGCTGCTCGCCGACGTCCGCTCGGTCGGCGTCCAGGGCGACGGCCGCACCTACGGCCACCCGATCGTGCTCCGTCCGGTCTCGTCCGAGGACGCCATGACGGCGGACTGGACGCGGATGCCGTACGAGGTCCTGGCGAAGATCTCGACCCGCATCACCAACGAGGTCGCGGACGTGAACCGCGTGGTCCTCGACGTGACGTCGAAGCCGCCGGGCACCATCGAGTGGGAGTGACCCTCCCCGAACGTCAACGCCGACGCCGTCGCTCATTCGTTTGAGCGGCGGCGTCGCCGTTCGCTGTGGGTAGTCTGATCGAACGGACCAGACTCACGGCCATGGGAGCACTCATGAGCGCAGAGATCTCGCACCACTGGCCGGTGCCGCCGCGCGACGGCTACACCGTGGACGATCTCCTCACCCTGCCCGACCTCCCGCCGCACACCGAGCTGATCGACGGGAGCCTGGTCTTCGTGAGTCCGCAGCGGGATTTCCACAGCATTGTGATCGACCTGTTGGTGCAAGGGCTGCGCAGCACGGTGCCCCCTGAGCTGAAGGTCCGGCGCGAGATGACCGTGGTGCTCGACAAGCGCAACGGCCCGGAGCCGGACGTGTCCGTTGTCCGTGCCGCCGCGGCGCGGAGCCGTGCGCAGACGTACTTCCAGGTGCGGGACGTCCTGCTGGCGGTCGAGGTGGTCTCCCCCGACTCCGAGGCCCGCGACACGGACACCAAGCCGCACAAGTACGCCGGCGCCGGGATCCCTTACTTCTGGCGGGTCGAGATGGCCGGTGAGGACGAGCAACCGGTGGTCCATGTCTTCGAGCTCGACAAGGAGACCAGGGCCTATGTGCTCACCGGCACGTTCCGTGACCGGCTCAAGGTCTCCGTGCCGTTCGACATCGACATCGACCTCACCGGGATCGATGAGCTCTGATCCCCAAGCCATGTGACATCTCTGGCCAGTTGAGGAGCGCGGCGCTACCTTCCGCCGCATGGACGAGATCCCGGCGAAGCCGCCCGCTCCCGCTCCCCCTCCCGTACCGGTCGACCGGTTGCAGTTCGCGATGCCGCCGGTGTGCGCGTCCGTGTCCGAGGAGCGAGCCCACCGCAAGCAGCGGCTCGCGGGGGCACTGCGGGTGTTCGCCGCGCTCGGGTACGAGGAAGGGGTCTCGGGGCACATCACCGCGCGCGACCCCGAGTTCGAGGACTGCTACTGGGTCAACCCGTTCGGGGAGCCGTTCGCCACGATGACCGCGAGCACGCTCGTCCTGGTCAACTGCGAAGGACAGGTCGTCGAGGGCGCCCGGCGCATCAACCAGGCCGCGTTCGCCGTACACGCCGAGGTGCACCGGGCCAGGCCCGGGGTCGTGTCCGTCGCGCACACCCACTCCCTGCACGGCCGCGCCCTGGCCGCGCTCGGTGACCTCCTCGATCCCCTCACCCAGGAGGCCTGCGCCTTCTACGAGGACCACGCGCTGTACGACGCCTACACGGGAGTGAGGGTGAACGCCGACGAGGGCCGGCGTATCGCCGCGGCCCTCGGTGGCCGCAAGGGCATCATCCTGCGCAACCACGGTCTGCTCACCGTCGGCGACTCCGTAGACGCCGCCGCCTGGTGGTTCATCGCCATGGAACGCTGCGCCCAGGTACAGCTCACGGCGCGGGCGGCCGGAAAGCCGGTGCTCATCGAGCACAAGGACGCCGCGGCCACCAGGGAGCAGCTCGGCAGCGACCTCGTGGCGTGGATCAGCTACCAGCCGCTGTGGCGGAAGATCGCCGCCGCCGAGCCCGAACTCATGTCGTAGTACGTCAATTTGATCGTGAGGCAATCACCCTCGCATTGTCCCGCGCGGGCCTGTTCCCGTTCGCCCTTACGGCACAATTCCTTTGCATTACAAGGTCGTTGCTCTGGCGGAAGGGTGCGTCGCCGTGGCGGTGCAGGAGGCGGGACACAGCGTGCACGGCGGCGGCTGCGCGTGCGGGGACTGTCCGCACGGCGCTCGGGAGGGGCACCGGCGGGCGGTCGCCGAGTTCGGCGTGCGGCGGGACGAGCTGGCCTCGGGGCACGGGCTGCCCGCGCAGGTCGCGTACTCCGAAGGAGCGTCCCGTCAGTGGATCTCGGACGAGCTCACCGAGTCGGCGCGCGTCGTCTCCGAGCGCAGCCGCGCCGCGGGTGAGGCCTGGCTCCACCGCGTCTGGCGGCGCACGCTGTGCGCGGTCTGGGGTGCTGCCGGTCTGCTGCTGGCCGCCCTGACCGTGACCGCCGTCGGCTCCGGCTGGAGCGCGACGCGCACCGCGGGACTGGCCGCCGCGGTCTGCTTCGCCGCAATGCTCACCGGGGCGGCCTGGCTGCACCGTGCCCACGGCGGTCTCCTCGCCCCGGTCGTCGGCGAGGACAACCGGCTGTCCACCTCCCGGGTGGTCGCCGCAGCTTGGGTGCTCTTCGCCGTCGGCACCGTCCTGTTCCTGGCCTTCCGTCTGGCCGCCGCGGGATCCGTCACGGCCTCGGGCGGCGGTGCGGGGCCCGCCCGTGGTGCCGCGCTGCTGTCCGTCGTCACCGTCGTCTGCCTCGTCGCCGTCGTCGTCCGCCGTGTCGTCACCGTGCGCATCCTGACCCAGCGTCTGCAGAAGGTGCAGGCCGACCACCCCCGTCCGGCCGATCTGCTGTGTGACGACGCGGGCCGCGGCAGTTTCACGGACGCCCAGTACGTCCTCGTCGGCGCCGCTGTTCTGACGTACGCCGCGGTGCTGATCGTCCGCCGCCCGGACGGGCTGCCGCAGCTCCCCTGGGGCGTGACCGCCCTGGCGCTCGTCTCCGCCGTCGTCTACCTCGCCGGGAAGTACGCGGAGGGCGGCAGGCCCGTCGTCCTCTCGGTCGTCCGTGCCCGCGAGCCCGGCGATCTGGACGGCCCCATCAGGACCGGCGACGACATCGAGATCCGCGGCTCGGGCTTCGTCCCTCCGGGCGCGGGTACGCCGGACCGGCTGTCACGGATGACCGTCCGCATCGGTACGGTCCATGTGCACGTCCCGCTGGTTCCCGTCTCCGGCGGCTTCAGCAATCCGACCGACACCACGGTGCGAGTCCCCGTCCCGGTCGACGTCGAACCGGGCCGGGTCGATGTGCAGGTGGTGACGGCGGCGGGCGCCGAGTCCAACCGTGTCGGCATCGACGTCGCGGACTGACCGCCCGAAACGTCGGCTCTCGGGGCCTTTCGTCTGCGTATCGCCGGGCTGGTCCGAACGAAAGCCCCTGGGCCCTGTCACCGATTCGGCGTAGAAGTCTGAGCCGTACGGCCGTCATACGCGTAGTCATACATGCAGACCGGGGAGAGAATCGTTCCAGCCGGGTATGACGCGGAGGCGACGATGGCGCATGTGGACCGGACGACGAGCATGGCAACCTACGGAATGATCAACGATCGGCGGGACGGCGCGGGCGGCTGGCGGGAGACGGGGCAGCGATACGCCCTGCTGCCTCTGCGGCTCTTCCTCGGCGTGACCTTCATCTACGCCGGACTCGACAAGCTCACCGACCAGGCCTTCCTGTCCGCGAGCGGCACGGGGTCGATCGGTGAACTCATGCGCTCCGTGCGCGGCACCTCAGCGATCCCGGCCCTGGTGGACCTTGCCCTGAAGAACCCAGAGGGCTTCGGATACGCCATCGCCATCGGGGAACTCGCCGTCGGCATCGGCACCCTGATCGGGCTGCTGGCGCGGCTCGCCGCCTTCGGCGGTGCGCTGATCTCCCTGAGCCTGTGGCTGACCGTCAGCTGGCAGACCTCCCCGTACTACTACGGCAACGACCTGATCTATCTGATGGCCTGGTTGCCGCTCGTGCTCGCCGGTGCCTCCGTCCTCTCGGTCGACGCGGCCATCCGGGACCGGCGCAGTCTGATCCGGTAGTGGGCGAAGGCCACGGCACCGGCCAGGACCAGACCGCCGAACACCAGCGGCAGGGCCACGAACCAGGCGACGTCCCAGGCGCCCGCCACGTCTCCCAGGGAGAGCGCTGCGGCCGCCAGGGCCGCCGATCCGGCGATCAGCCTGGCCGGCCGGAACTCATGGAGCAGCACGGGTGACCTCCACCTGTCCGAGCCCGACCCGCAGGTCGAGCGTGAGCGTGCCGCCGGGCTCGGCACCTTCGGGCGGGGCGAGGGTCGCGGTGCGCCGCTGGGAGGGGCCCACGTCCACGTCCCGGGGCGGATCGCCCGGCAGCCGGATGTCGCCGAGCCCGCTCTGCGCGGTGATCCGCACCGTCGCCTCCCTGGGCACGATCACCCTCAGCTGCCCCGCGCCGACCTCGGCCTCGGTGCCGGCCTCCTGCCCCGCCGCGATCGCGAGCCTCCCCAGGTCGAGCGTGGCGACACCGGTCCCGTGCTCGTAGCGCGGCGCGAGCGCGGCGACGGTGGCCGGCCGCCACTCCGTGCGCATCCACTGGGTGCCGATCTCCTTGGGCAGTAGGGACGCACCCGTCAGCAGCAGGGCCGTGAGCATCGTCATCAGGATCGTGCCCGCGCCCGTACGTCCGAGGAGGCTGCTCGTCACCAGGCCGAGGCCGAACACCGCCAGGGCACAGGCGAAACCGATCTGCAAAGAGGTGCCGAGCGGTTGTGTGCCCCAGCTCAGCCCGGTGCCGAGACCAGCGGCGAGCAGCGCGAGCAGGAAGACGAGGCCGCCGATGCCCCGCGGCCCGCGCGGGCGCGGCGTCACCGTGTTCCCGCCCGGGGCGCCGCAGCCCCACGGAACACCGGTGTGAGGGCTGGTGCCGGTGGCGGCGTCCGCCACCACCGCGTCGGGAGGGCCCCAGAGATAGCCGGTGGCCACCGGGCCGGTCGTGCCGTCCTTGATGATCGGGTCACGCCACCAGGACGGGCCGCCCGGGGCGGGCGGTGCCTGCGTCTCCGGCGGCGCCTCCGCGACCGCGTGCGCGGACGCCGGGTCGAGCGGGCTTCCCTCGGGAGCGGCCAGCGAGCGCCGCTGGGACCAGACCGCGGCCCCCGTCACGGCGAGCGCCAGCAGTGCGGAGAAGGCGAGGGTGCTGCCGTTGCCGATCATGGACAGGAACAGCGCACAGCCGAGCAGGGCCATCACCACGGCGATCAGTGCCGCACCGTCGACCCGGCCCGACAGCGCCCGCCGGGCCTCGTTCTCGTCCTCGCCCGCGAGGGGCACCAGCAGCCAGGCGAAGCCGTAGAAGATCAGCCCGATACCGCCCGTCACCGCGAGCACCCCGATGACGATCCGGAAGATCACCGGGTCGATGTCGCAGTACCGGCCGAGCCCGCCGCAGACACCGGCGACGACCTTCTGCCGCGGGGCGCGGCGCAACCGGGGCGGAGGCGGCTGCTGCTCCGGCGGCGGCCCGTGGGGCGGGGCGGTCGGCTGAGTCATGACTCCATGGTGACCGGCCCCGGCCCTCCGCGGCAGCCGCCATGACCCTGGCCCTTCCCTGATATTGCCCTTCCGGGGCCCACCCGGGGCCCACCCGGGACCCCGGGCATCAGGGTCGGCATCAGGGACGGCCCTGATGCCCCGGCGTGGACGTACGTGTGACGATCGGGGCATGCCAGCCGCAGCCGCCCGCCTGCCGGAGACCGAAGAGCCGCCCGTCCGCAAGCTGTACCGCAGCGCGGACGGGCGGTGGCTGGGCGGTGTGGCGCGCGGTCTCGCCGGCCATCTCGGGCTCCCCGTCATCTGGGTCCGGCTGGTCTTCCTCGGACTGTTCATGGCGGACGGGCTGGGCGCCCTGCTGTACGCGGTGTTCTGGATCGTCGTACCGCTCGGTGTCGGCGGCCGGTCCGCGGAGCCGAAGCCGGTCTTCGAGACCACACCCGACGGCGGACGGCGGCTGCGAAAGCCCGACAAGGGCCAGCTGTTCGCCCTGTTCGCCCTGCTGATCGGGGCCGCCGCCTTCGTCGGCAACGTCGACCTCGGCGGCCCCGCCAACCGCTACATCTGGCCGGTGCTGCTGATAGCCACCGGTGTCGTGCTGGTGTGGCGCCAGGCCGACAACGCCCGCCGGGCCCAGTGGACCGGCGACGGCCGGCGCCGCCGGCTGCTCCAGCTCGCGCGCGGATTCGCCGGCGTCGCCCTCGTCGGGATGGGCCTGACCGTCTTCGTCGTGGTCCGCGGCTCGGCCGCCCAGTTCGGCAACGTCATGACCGCGGCGATCGCCGTGATCGTCGGCATCGGTCTGCTCATGGGCCCGTGGCTGGTGCGGATGACCCAGGACCTGTCCGAGGAGCGCCTGATGCGCATCCGGGCCCAGGAACGGGCCGAGGTCGCCGCCCATGTGCACGACTCCGTCCTGCACACGCTCACCCTCATCCAGCGGAACGCGGACGACGCGGGCGAGGTGCGCAGGCTGGCCCGGGCTCAGGAGCGTGAGCTGCGGAACTGGCTGTACCGGCCGGAGGGCACGGGCAAGGAGGAGGACGAGGAGCCCACCACCTTGGCCGATGCGGTGAAGCGGGCCGCCGCCGAGGTCGAGGACAAGCACGGCGTACCGCTGGAGGTCGTGGTCGTCGGCGACTGCCCGCTCGACGAGAGGCTGGCGGCACAGATGCAGGCCGCGCGTGAGGCGATGGTCAACGCCGCGAAGTACGGTGGCGAGGGTGGTCCGGTCCAGGTGTACGCGGAGGTCGAGGGCCGTACGGTGTTCGTCTCGGTACGGGACCGGGGGCCCGGCTTCGACCCCGAGGCGGTTCCCGAGGACCGGATGGGCGTAAGAGAATCGATCATCGGGCGTATGCAGCGCAACGGCGGTACGGCGCGACTGCGCTCCGTGCCCGGTGGGGGCACCGAAGTGGAGCTCGAGATGGAGAGGGAGAGGGCGGACGGATGACCGAGCAGACCGACGGGGGCGAGCGGAGCCCCGGGCGTCGCGTACGGGTCGTGCTCGTCGACGACCACCGGATGTTCCGCGCGGGGGTGCAGGCCGAGATCGGCCGTACCGAGCAGACGGGCGTCGAGGTCGTCGGCGAGGCCGCGGATGTGGAGCAGGCGGTCACCGTGATCACGGCGACCCGCCCCGAGGTCGTGCTCCTCGACGTCCATCTCCCGGGCGGCGGAGGGGTCGAGGTGCTGCGCCGCTGCGCCGGGCTGATGGCCGGGGAGCATCCGGTGCGCTTTCTCGCCCTGTCGGTGTCGGACGCCGCGGAGGACGTGATCGGGGTGATCCGTGGCGGTGCGCGCGGCTATGTCACCAAGACGATCACCGGCGCCGACCTGGTCGACTCGGTCTTCCGGGTCCAGGACGGGGACGCGGTGTTCTCACCCCGGCTCGCCGGTTTCGTGCTGGACGCGTTCGCGTCGACGGACGCGCCACCGGTCGACGAGGACCTGGACCGGCTCACCCAGCGGGAGCGGGAGGTGCTGCGGCTGATCGCGCGCGGATACGCGTACAAGGAGATCGCCAAGCAGCTCTTCATCTCCGTGAAGACGGTGGAGTCCCATGTGTCCGCGGTGCTCAGGAAGCTGCAGCTGTCGAACCGTCACGAGCTGACGAGGTGGGCGACGGCACGCCGGCTCGTGTGACCCTGTGTGACGGGTGGTCCGGCGGATTCTGTTACGCAACCGCCGTAATGCGGACGGCAACCTCGCAGTTCCGCTTTCCCTCTGACCGATCGTGATGAGTCTGACCGGGACGCCCTTCCTCGTGGCCACGATCGCGCTGGCCGTGTTCGCCTTGCTGCTGCCCCTGGCACTGTGGAGCAGGGTGCGCGGACCCGCTCTGGTACGGGGGACCACCCGGCTTCTCATGCTCGGCTTCACACAGGTGACCGCACTGCTCGTGGTGTTCGTGGCCGTGAACAACAGCAATGGCTTCTACGCCAGCTGGGACGACCTTCTCGGCACCGGCACGCATGTGGTGTCCGCCGAGGATCTCGGACGGGACGGCCTGGGCGGCGTGCGGGCCGCCGATCTGCCGACCGCGAAGCAGAACTTCAAGCCCGTCGACGACCCCGACGTCGGACCGGGCGTGCTGAAGGCGGAGTTCGCCGGTCAGGTCTCGGGCGCCCGCGGTGAGGTGTTCGTCTGGCTGCCGCCGCAGTACCACGACCCCGCGTACCGCAAGACGAAGTTCCCCGTCGTGCAGCTGCTGCCGGGCTTCCCCGGTTCCACCCGCGCCTGGTTCACCGCGCTCCGGGTCCAGGAGCAACTGCAGCCCATGATGGAGCGAGGCGAGGTGGCTCCGTTCATCCTGGTCGTACCGCGCACCGCTCTGCTGCGGGACGTGGACACGGGCTGTGCGAACGTGCCGGGGAAGGTCAACGCGGACAGCTGGATCAGCGTCGACGTCCGCAAGGCGGTCATCGACAGTTTCCGCGCCTCGCAGCGCCCGGACGGCTGGGCCGTCGCCGGCTACTCCGCCGGTGCCCACTGCGCGGCCAAGCTCGCCGTCGCTCATCCCGACCGCTACCGCGCCGGGGTGAGCCTGTCCGGCTACAACGACCCGGCCGCCCAGCAGGCGTCCCTCGCGGCCGCCGACCCCGCGCTTCGCCGGGCCAACAACCCGCTCGCCATCCTGAAGTCCGCTCCCACGGCCCCGCGCACCTCCCTCTACATCTCGGGAGCGAGGGGCGACGGTTTCGAAGCGGGCCTCGCACTGCGCGCCGCGGCCAAGGCCCCGACCCACGTCACGGTGGTCGAGGTCAAGGGCGCCCACAACACCGCGTCCTGGAAGCGTCAGGTCCCGGATGTCTTCCGCTGGCTGACCAGCCGACTCTCCACCGGGGGAGCGCCGCGCGCACAGGCCGCGGAGAGCTGAGACCCACCGGGGCGGCGGCCTACGCCACCCGGGTCGCACCCGCGAACGGCATCTGGTCGATCGGCGCGACCCGTACCGGTGCGCCCGGCCGCGGGGCGTGGATCATCTCGCCGTTGCCGATGTAGAGGCCCACATGGGAGATCCCGGAGTAGAAGAAGACCAGGTCGCCGGGAGCGAGCTGGGAACGGGGGACACTGCGGCCGGCGTTGATCTGGGTGTACGTGGTCCGCGGCAGGGACACCCCGGCGGAGTGCCAGGCGGCCTGGGTGAGTCCCGAGCAGTCGTACGCCGACGGGCCGGTCGCGCCCCAGACGTACGGCTTGCCCAGCGCACCGTAGGCGTAGGCGACGGCCTGTGCGGCACGGGGGTTGGGGGCCGGGACGGGGGAGGTGCCGGGAACGCCGGTCCGGGCCGTGTCACGGGCCGCACGTCCCGGGAGCGTGCCGTCCTGACCCGCGTAGGCGGCCTGTTGCTCAGGGGTCATCCGGGCCAGCACTGACCGGGCCGCGGCGAGCTTTCCGCGTACCTCGGTACGGTGACGGGCCAACTGCGCCTGGCGTTCCGTCAGTTCCTCCAGCAGCCCGTCCGCCTCGGTGCGCAGCTGTGTCAGCTCCCGTGACTGCTTGCGGATTCCCGCCATGGTGGCGGCCTGCCGGGCCCCGGCCCGCTCGGTGAACTCGGCACCGGCCAGATATCCGTCGGGGTCGGCGCTCAGTGCGAGCTGAACGGCCGGGTCGAGGCCGCCCGCCCGGTACTGGGCGGTGGCGATCGCACCGAGTGCGTTGCGAGCGGTGTTGATCCGCTCGGTGCGCCGGGCGGCCTCGTCGCGTAATGCGTCGAGCGTCGCGCGGGCCCGGCCGGCCGCTTCCTTCGCGCCGTTGTACCGCTCGGTGGCCTCCTCCGCCTCCCGGTACAGCGTGTCGGCCTTCGTCTTCAGCTGCTCTGGCGTGGAACGGGGCTCGGCATGCCCGGCTCCTTCGAAGAGGGTGCTCGTCGCGGCACCGGCCAGCGCGAGGGTGAGAGCGGTGCGGGCGGCGGAGCCGCCGAATGTGCGCTGTCTGGGTCTGCGGTGCGCTGCCACGAGGGCCAGTCCTTCCGGTGTCCGGCAGGTCGTGCCGTACGGGTCCGGCGGCGGCCCGCCCAGGGGAAAGCGGCCCACCGCCGGATCCATCGGCGCGGCGGCCGACCGTGCCGACCGCATATGCGGACGTGCTGGGGAGTCGGTCACCTGGGGGAGGACGCTAGACCGGCCGGACACAGCGGCGGGACGTCATGACCGTTATTGGAGGAAGTCGGACCGCCTGGGTCGGTTTCCGACCGTAGAGCTAGGCTCCGGTGCCATGGACGTACTCATCAATGTCTTCGTCGCCCTGCACATCATCGGTATCGGGGCCCTGCTCGGAGGCTTCCTCACCCAGATGAAAGCCATAGGTGCGGGCACCGCGCGCTTCACTCCGGCGATGCTGCACGGTGCGCTGACGATGCTGGTCACGGGTGTGGCCCTGGTGGGGCTCAACCAGGCGGACGACCAGGCGGTGAACAACCTGAAGGTCGGCATCAAGCTGGCGCTGCTGGTGGTGATCCTCGCCCTGGTCTATGTGAAGCGGGACGAGGAGCAGGTGGACAAGGCGCTGTTCGGTGCGGTCGGCGGTCTGACGATCGCCAACATCTTCATCGCGACACTGTGGACCTGATGAGGGTGGCCCGGCCGACGGGCTGATCCGCATCGTCGTCTTCCGTCTTCCGTCTTCCGTCTTCCGTCTTCCGTCTTCCGTCTTCCGTCTTCCGTCTTCCGTCTTCCGTCCTGCGGGACGGCGACGGTGTGAGTATCGCTGCGATACGGCGATTTTCAGCCAACTTCTGGCCGAGTGTCATCGCCGTTCGCACTTCTTCTTCACAGCTGCCACACAGGTAACCCTCGGTATGAGCACGGTGTTTGCGTATCCGCTGCCGGGTGGGGCCCCACAAGTGGTGCCCCCGAGGGGTTCCGGACGTACAAGTCCCCCCTTGCCGCAGGGGGTTGATCTGCGTCTATGGTGATCGCCGCGTGCGCGTGTGAGGGACCTTCAACCACTCCGTCATGTCGCGCGCATGTCATTAGGCGGCCGGGGGGAACTGTGCCGCCACGGGGGAAGGACGGTTCGTCATGCCGCGATGCCGGCTTGCCGTGAACACGGCGAACGTTGTGAGCGCAGCCCTGGTCGCTGCTGTCTGCTGCCCCTGGTCCCGTATCGGGACGGCGGGCTGACCCGCGCATCTCCACCGCCTCTTCGGGCGGTCACCCCTGCCTGCACTCGTTCGCTACGAAGGATGCTGCTTTGCGCCTCAGACCGGGGTTGTTCAACCCCAGATCACGAACATTCACCACATTCACCACAGCCGTCACGTCCGTCACCGCTCTCGCCGTTCTCGGCGGGCTGGCCGTCCAGCCCGACGCCCTGAGCCGGATCGCGGGGCAGCGTATGGCCTCGGTGGGGGACGACTACGACTGGTACACGGACACCGCTGCCGAGCAGTTGCGGCAGGACCAGTGCCTGATGTCCGATGTGCTGCGGCTGGGCGGGCCCTCGATGGCAGCCACCGCGCAGAACGGTCTCGACCAGTCGCAGGACAAGCTGCACGAGCTGGCCAACCGGCAGCACTGGGAGGACACTCCGCTCGCTCAGGCGTACAAGAAGGACCGGGACGCCGCGGACAAGGAGCTGGACGCCCTCCACGCTCAGCGGGACACCTGGAAGAAGCCGCTGGACGGTCTTGAGACTCCCGCCGGCTTCACGGTGGCCGGGTTCCACTGGCCTCCCGGCTCGCCCGGTGACGGCCAGCAGGACTTCTACAGTCAGACCGGTCTGACCAAATGGGTCGCCGACCGGTTCTGGAAGAGCGAATCCGACTTCTACGAGGACCCCACGCCGAAGGCTGATGCGGCGACGGCCAAGGCCGTCAAGGACGTCGGCGCGCCGCTGTACGGCAAGGACCCGAGCGTGCAGCTGCCCGAGTGGGAGCGTCAGCGCGCCGAGCACAACGGGTATGAGCATCTGTCCGCCTGGTCGCTGGAGCCGATGGGTGCGGACAACGCCCGGCTCTTCCTCGCCTCCGGTGGCTTCCCGCGTACGGCGCCTCAGCCGGGCACGGCGGAGCACCGCATCGCGGTGGAGGACCTGAAGACCCGGTTCGCGTCGTGTGCGTGGCGTGATCCGATCGACCCGAACAAGGTCCGGGGCGATGTCTCCACGACGGCCGCGGCGGAGTGGCAGCAGGAGGTCGCGTCCCAGGCGACGCAGCGCAACCAGCTCCTGACCGCCAACAAGGACGCCACCACGTCCCTGGCCACCGGTGCGAAGGCGCTGGGTGATCTGCTGGGCCACTCCTGGATCGCCGACCGCCTGGCGCGCTGGCAGGACTACTGGTCCGCGGGCGGACTGGGCTGGATCGGCGACAGCTATGTGACGATCGAGGTGCCCGGCGCGAAGGGCAACTGCCTGGACGTCCAGGGTGGCGGCAAGGCCAACGGCACCGCGGTCCAGATCTACACGTGCAATGGCGGCGCCGCCCAGCAGTGGACGCTGGAAGGCAGCGAGGACAACCTCCACATCCGCAATGTCGGTTCGTTCAAGTGCCTTGATGTGGCGGGGAACGCGTCGGCGAACGGCACGAAGATCCAGATCTCGGACTGCTACGACTCCAAGGGGCAGTCGTGGAAGGGCGATGTCCGGGCGACCTCGCCGCTGAAGAGCGTCTCCACGGGCAAGTGCCTGGATCTGAGTGCGTTCACCAAGAGCACGGACGCGCGGCTGTGGGACTGCAAGGACGCGAGTGCGCAGAAGTTCCTGATCAAGCCGTCCGGTCACAAGGGCACGGACAGCCTGTCCTACCCGGACAAGGCGCAGTTCGACAAGGCGAAGAAGGGCATCACCGACACTCAGGCGGCGGCGAAGAAGCAGCTGGCGGCGCTGAAGACCCAGCTGGAGAACGCCAAGAAGTCGGGTACCGCGTCGGATGCTGCCGAGCAGGCCGCCTACGGGATCGCAGACGCGGCGGGTGCGCCGCGGGGACGTGGTCTGCTGGTCGGTCAGCAGAAGGCGCAGGTCACCAAAGGCATCGTCGCCGCGCTGACGGCGATGGTGAAGGCCGCTGAGACCGCGGAAGCCGCGACGAGGGCGTCTGCTGGTGACAGTGAGACCATCGCGCAGCGCGCCTTGGCGCAGGCCGCGCAGGTCAACGCGGAGTTCCGTAAGGAGGCCGCGCACAAGGCGGAGTTGCAGGCGAAGGCGGCGGCGGACGCGGCCAAGCTGCACCGGGACAACGCCAAGAAGGACAAGGAGACGGCGGAGGCCAAGCTCGCGGTCGCGCTGAAGGCCGAGGGTGACGCGAAGGCGGCCGCCGCTGACGCGCACGCCAAGCGGCTTGCGGCGGAGGCCGAGGAGAAGACGGCCAAGGCGGAGAAGGAGACCGCCGCGGCCAAGCAGGCCGAGGCCAACCAGCACAAGCAGAACGCCCAGGCCGAAGCAGTCAAGGCGCAGGAGGCCAAGGAGAGGGCGGAAGCCGCCGAGGCGACCGCTGTTCAACGGAAGAACGGCGCGGTCCAGGCGAGGGACAACGCGAAGGCCAAGCGGGACGACGCGTGGGATGCCGAGCAGAAGGCAGAGGCGGACCGCGCGAAGGCAGACGCCCTCGGTGCCTACGCCGACTCCCTGGACGCCGGCGATGAGGCGACCGCTGCTCGTGCGGCCGCCAACGAGGCGGACCGGCACGCGGACGACGCCGAGGCGGCTGCCGGGCGGGCCCGCGCCGACGCCAACGCCGCCACCGAGGCCGCGGCCGCGGCGGACGCCGCAGCAACCCGCGCCGAGGCGGCCGCCAAGCGGGCGCGTTCGAACGCGGACGCCGCGCAGGCCGCCAAGCTGAAGGCCGACGCCGCGGTGAAGACCGCGACCAGCGCCGTGGCCGATGCCATCAAGGCATCCGAGCACGCTTCCGGCGAGGCCAAGACCGCGGTCAAGCTGGCCGGCGAGGCCGCGCATCTGGCGAAGACCGCCAAGAGCGAAGCGGACGCGGCGAACCGGGAGGCCGTCAAGGCCGTAGTCGCTTCGGCGAAGGCCGCGGGCTTCGCCCATGTCACCGCGCAAGCCGCGGTCGACGCGGGCAACGCCGCAGCCCAGGTCGCCAAGCCCGCCAACGACGCGATCCAGCTCGGCTCCCCGTACGTCACCACCGACGCGGCCGCGAGCCTGGTCGTGCTGACCGGCCAGGCATCGAAGTCGATCGCCGACCAGCAGAAGGCCGTCGCCGACGCCCACGCCAAGAACGCGCAGGCCGAGGCTCAAGCGGCCAAGAACCTCGCCGACCAGGCCACCGGCGACGCGAAGATCGCGTACCAGTACGCGGCCAACGCCGCCGCACACGCCGCCAATGCCCGCACCTACTCCAAGGAGGCCCTGGGTTACGCGGCCGACGCCGCGGCAGCAGCCTCGAAGGCCGCTCAGTCCCTGGCCCGCACCGTCGAGTACGACCGCCAGGCCACCGCGGACGCAGCCGCGGCCGACCAGGCAGCCGGACGTGCCGAGGGCTACGCCAAGGACGCCCGTGCTTCGGCCGATCAGGCCGCGCTCGACGCCCAGGCAGCACGCGAGGCCGCAGCGGCGGCCGAGCAGTCGGCCAAGGAGGCCCGCGCCGCCGCCGACCGCGCCGACGCCGCAGCCACCGAAGCCGAACAGGCCGCCAAGGACGCCGAACGGTACGCCAGGGAAGCACAGGAAGCCGCCGACCGGGCTGAAAGGGCCAAGAAGGGCGAGGGCATCGATGCCGGCACCGTCGTCGACAAGGACGGCTCCATCGGCAGGGTGTTCTACAAGGTCGACCGCTACGAGCAGATCGGCGAACCCAAGACCCTGACGAAGACAGACGCCTGCGACGCGTGGTACACCCCGCTCGTCTACACCGGCGGCTGCACGATGAAGGTCGAGTTCCGTTTCAAGGCCTACCTCAGCCTCTACATGTGCGACGCGGTCGACATCGACCCCATGAAGCTCATGTGCCCCGCCGGTGCGACCACCTACCTCGGCCCGCACGTTGCCGAAGTGACCCGCGAGGTCGAGCACACCATCACGATGGCCGAGTTCCAAAAGGGCATCGACCCTGTGGACGTCATTTTCGGCAGCTGGATCAAGTGCTTCCAGAAGATCGTCCCCGGCGGTGCCGGCGGAGACGGCGGCCAATGCGGCTGGGTGGTCTTCGACGTCGCATCACTATTCGCGGGCAAGATCCTCAGGCCCATCGCTGACGCCATCAAGGCAGCCGAAGCCGCGATGCGATTCGGGGTCGGCTTCGCGGACGCTTTCAAGGCCCTGCGGGCGCTCAACCTGAATCCCGCGACCCTCGCCAGGATCGAAAAGAGGGCTGCTGCCTACGAGGGTGCCCTCACCGCCTGCACCCGCAACAGTTTTCCCGGCACGACCAAGGTGCTGATGGGAGACGGCTCACACCGGCCCATCAGCGAGGTCGGCGTGGGCGACATGGTCACGTCCACCGATCCGGCCTCCGGGACGCTGCGGTCCCGGATGGTCACCGACACTTTCCGGCACAACACGGAACGGCTGGTGGACATCACCATCAGCGGCGGTAGTTCACTGAGCAGCACCGCAGGTCACAAGTTCTACGTGGTGAACCGCGGGTGGACGCTGGTCTCCGACCTACGCGTCGGCGACTCCCTGCGCACTCCGGACGGTTCCGTGCGCGAGGTAACGGCCCTGCACGACCGGACGGGTCTCGCTCCGCGCACGGTCTACGACTTCACCGTAGGAGACCTGCACACCTTCTTCGTGCGTACCTCAGGCCGGCAGCAAAGTGACATCCTCGTCCACAACTGCAGTACGCTATGGGTTCCATTCCGTGAGGGCGTCGACCACGGCTACCAGGGAACTCTTCCGGCAAGTGCGGGAATTGAGGCAGGGGCACGTCTCAAGCAGGGCGAGTACACTTACATCGTTCGTCAAGATGGCTCCCTGCGTGCCATGAAAAACGAAGACATGTGGGCTCTCAATCCGGACGCCGGGCACACATCGCTCGGCGACGGTAAAGGGGTGCTGATGGCCGGCACCTTTAAAGTCAACGCACACGGTGTGATCTCCCAAATCGACAATTTCTCCGGTCACTACCAACCGGCAAATGTCGCGGGGAAATCCTCATTGGTGGACATCACGCGCGGCGCCTTCCAGCGGCACGGCTGGAACTTCAGTGACGAGGTATGGGAGTACTGGACTCCACCACGTGACAGGCCGTAGCCGCATTTAGCCTACTGGGGGCGGCCTCCTTGAGTTCGCCCCCAGAAGGTGAAGAACACCCCGAATCATGGCGGAGGCGATGGACGTTTCAACCCACCCGGACCCCAACGTGCTCCTCGCACGGCTCATGCAAATACAGGAGAACACTCCTCCGCAGGACGCCGAAACTTCGGCGGGAGAATTTTCTGCGGTTTCCATGGGGAAGGACTTTCTCTCCCAACTCGCGCAGCGGGTGGGTATGCGGAGCCAGGACATCCGTCTCGTGGCGGGAGTCCCTGTCTCCGATGCCACGCGATTCGATGAGGAAGCCAGCGGCGAGCTCCCCGGTCTGGTGCGGCGTGCGCTCTCTTTGTCTTCGTCCGACAGGCAGCAGCTGCGTAGCTTTGCGCGGTCACTGCCTGAGCTTCCGAGAACGGCTCCAATGAAGGAGCGGAAACCTTACGAGCAGTACCCCCCGGGTCTCGGATCTCTCCTCGTGGGGATGCTCGAACTCCGCAACCTGGGATGGTCTTCGGCGGCCAAGGTGATGTACCTGATGTCCGGCGTGTACCTGTCGCCGGCCACGATCGGAGCGATCGGGCGAGGCACAAGAGAACTTGACGCGGATCTCCTCAATGGATTTTCAGCCGTACTCGGCATCCCGGTCGAGACCCTGGAAGTCTTGACAGGTGTACGTGGGAAGGCAATGAGCAACAGGCATTCGACGAAAGTTGCTGAAACGTCCTCGCTGTTGTGGGACGTCCGTAACCTGACAGCGGCTCAGGTGCGAGATGTGTCAGATTTGGTGAACGCTCCCGAGAAGGGCGACCTGGGATAGGTCGGACGTCGACGCTGTCACTGCCGAGACGGCAAGGAGGTCGTGTCAGTCGATCCCGAGGCCGAGAAGCGTCTGCGTGGGGGTGCCGGGGGCCGCCTGGACCGAGGTGCCGACCGGCGATCCGATCGCCTGCCTGCGAGCTGCTCTGAACAAGGAGCGACTCGCCGCCTCGGTGACGTCGAAACCCCGCCAGGCAGTCCCTGGCGGGGTTTCTTCGTGCGGCTCACGCGGTCGGCCCTGCTGCTCGGCCCGGGCCCTGCCTCCGCAGGGCTCACGCTCAGGCCGGTCGGACGCTGCCGTAGATCGGCATGTAGTAGATCGACTCCTCGCGGACGTTCGCCCCCGGCTTGGGGGCGTGGATCATCTGGCCGTTGCCGATGTAGATGCCGACGTGGCTGATGTCGTCGTAGAAGAAGACGAGGTCCCCGGGGACGAGGTCCTTCGTCGCGACGCGCTGTCCGACCTCGACCTGGTCCCAGGTGGTGCGGGGCAGATCGACGCCGGCGGCCTTCCAGGCCGACTGGGTCAGGCCGGAGCAGTCGTAGGAGCTCGGACCGGCCGCGCCCCAGACATACGGCTTGCCGATCTGGGCGCGGGCGAAGGCCAGCACCTTTTCGGCCTTGGCGGCGTACGTGCCGGCGGAGGTGCCGGTGGAGGCACCGGCACCCGTGCTGGTGCCGGAGCCCGCGCTCTGCTCCTGCTGCGCCTGGCGCTGGGCCTCCGCCCGGGCTTTCGCCTCGGCCTCGGCCTTGGCCCGGGCTTCCGCCTCGGCCTTCGCCTCCGCCTTGCGGCGGGCCTCCTCCTCGCGCTGGCGCTCCAGCTCCGCGAGCCGCGCCTTCTCCTCCGCCGTCAGCTTCGACAGCAGCGTCCGGGCCTCGGCGAGCTTCCGCTGGACCGTCTCCTTGGTGCTGCGCAGCGACTCCTGCGAAGCGTTGAGCTTCTCGAGGCTCTGCGTCGCCTCCTTGCGCTGCTTCGCCGCCGAGGCCTGCTGCTCCTCGAAGTCGGTGACGGCCTCGCGCTGGTCGTCGGAGAGCCGGTCCATCAGCCGCGTCTGGTCGAAGTAGTCCTGCGGGCTGTCTGCGAAGAGCAGCGCGGCGGTCGGCGTGACCGCACCCGTGCGGTACTGGGCCGCGGCGTACGAACCGAGTTCGCGGCGGGCCTCGTTCAGGGACTCCGTGCGCTTGGCGGCGTTGTCGAGCATCTCGCCGACCTCGCGGCGCTGCTCCGCGGTCTCCTCTTTGGCCCGGTTGTACTGCTGGGTCGCGGTGCCTGCCTGGCGGTAGAGGTCGTCGACCTTCTTCTGTACCTCGTCGATGCTCGGTCTCGGCTCGGCCTGGGCGCTCTGACCCGAGAGCAGGGTCACGCCTGCGAGTGCTGCCGTCGTGAACCCGACGGCCGGGTTTTTCGTACGAGTACCCGTACGGGCACGCGCCTTGCGATGCGACGCCAAGGCCGACATCTCCTTCCGTGGACCGCCTACCGGGTTAGCTGTCGGGTTCGGACGGAACGGAAGGCTGTCCTACGAGCCGAGTTGAGCGCGGCCCGATTCACCCCGGTGGTGCTGGGCCCCTCTTGTGCCGGCGCGGCGACAGGAAGGGTTGGGTCCCCGGTTCCTAACTTCCTTGCGGAATGGGTGGATTCGGCGTGAGCTGCCCGATTGGCGTAGGTCGCCGTTGGGGGAACGGGCTGCCTGGGCGAGCACGCTAGCCAAAGTGTGGCGCTGCTGTGAAGGCCGGTGGGCTATATGTCCGATACATTTCCGTTACCTTGGCGTGTCGTGGCCGCAACTTCACAGACGGTGACGGGTGGGGAATGGCGCGATTGCCGTGAAGGCGGCGGCGGGCTGTCGGTGCGGCGGCCTAGACTCATAGAGCGATGAGCAGCCTCTTTGACGACAGCTTCCTGGCGGGACTCCAGCGCTCCACGGCGCAGCAGGAGCCCCCGCCGCCGGAGCACGACGAGCCCGAAGCGCCCGACGAGTACGGACCTCCCGAGGACGTCCCGCACGACCTCTTCGAGGGGCGGTTCGACGTGCCCCCGGCCAGGGACGCGTACTACCGTGACGGCGCCCCCCGCCCGGCCGTGGACCCGGCCGCGCTGCTCGAGGGGCTGAACGAGCAGCAGGGCGCCGCCGTCGTGCACACGGGCTCGCCCCTGCTCATCGTGGCCGGTGCCGGCTCCGGCAAGACCCGGGTGCTGACCCACCGGATCGCCCATCTGCTGGCGACCCGCAATGTCCACCCGGGGCAGATACTGGCCATCACCTTCACCAACAAGGCCGCGGGCGAGATGAAGGAGCGCGTCGAGCAGCTCGTCGGCCCGCGCGCCAACGCCATGTGGGTCTCCACCTTCCACAGCGCCTGCGTCCGCATCCTGCGCCGCGAGAGCAAGAAGCTCGGCTTCACCTCGTCGTTCTCGATCTACGACGCGGCCGACTCCAAGCGGCTGATGGCGCTGGTCTGCCGTGATCTCGACCTCGACCCGAAGAAGTTCCCGCCGAAGTCGTTCAGCGCCAAGATCTCGAACCTGAAGAACGAGCTGATCGACGAGGAGACCTTCGCCGACGAAGCGGCCGGCGGAGGCTCTGGAGGAGGTTTTGAGAAGACGCTGGCAGAGGCGTACCGGATGTACCAGGCGCGGTTGCGCGAGGCCAACGCCCTGGACTTCGACGACATCATCATGACCACCGTCCATCTGCTCCAGGCGTTCCCGGACGTCGCCGAGCACTACCGGCGCCGGTTCCGGCACGTCCTGGTGGACGAGTACCAGGACACCAACCACGCCCAGTACACCCTGGTGCGCGAGCTGGTCGGCGAGGGGTACGAGGACCTGCCCGCGGCCGAGCTGTGCGTCGTCGGTGACGCCGACCAGTCGATCTACGCCTTCCGCGGTGCCACGATCCGCAACATCCTCCAGTTCGAGGAGGACTACCCGGACGCGACCACGATCCTCCTCGAGCAGAACTACCGCTCGACGCAGACGATCCTCTCCGCCGCCAACGCCGTCATCGAGCGCAACGAGAGCCGCCGCCCCAAGAACCTCTGGACGAACGCGGGCGCGGGTGCCCAGATCACCGGCTACGTCGCCGACACCGAGCACGACGAGGCGCAGTTCGTCGCCGACGAGATCGACCGGCTGACGGACGCCGGCCAGGCCAAGGCCGGCGACGTCGCGGTCTTCTACCGGACCAACGCCCAGTCCCGCGTCTTCGAAGAGATCTTCATCCGTGTCGGCCTGGCCTACAAGGTCGTCGGCGGAGTGCGCTTCTACGAGCGCAAGGAGGTCCGGGACGTCCTCGCCTATCTGCGGGTTCTGGCCAATCCCGAGGACAACGTCCCGCTGCGCCGCATCCTCAATGTGCCCAAGCGCGGCATCGGGGACCGCGCGGAAGCGATGATCGACGCGCTCGCCCTGCGCGAGAAGATCACCTTCCCCCAGGCGCTGCGGCGCGTGGACGAGGCGTACGGCATGGCGGCCCGGTCCGCCAACGCCGTCAAGCGCTTCAACACGCTGATGGAGGAGCTGCGTACGATCGTCGAGTCGGGCGCCGGCCCGGCGACGGTCCTCGAGGCCGTGCTGGAGCGGACCGGCTATCTGGCCGAGCTCCAGGCGTCGACCGACCCGCAGGACGAGACCCGCATCGAGAACCTGCAGGAACTGGCCGCCGTGGCCCTGGAGTTCGAGCAGGAGCGCGGGGAGGCCGGCGGGCCGGGAGCGGCTGGCTCCGGCACGCTCGCCGAGTTCCTGGAGCAGGTCGCGCTCGTCGCCGACTCCGACCAGATCCCGGACGAGGACACGGAGGGCAGCGGTGTCATCACGCTCATGACCCTCCACACCGCCAAGGGCTTGGAGTTCCCGGTGGTGTTCCTCACGGGCATGGAGGACGGCGTCTTCCCGCATATGAGGGCGCTCGGGCAGACCAAGGAGCTGGAGGAGGAGCGGCGGCTGGCGTACGTGGGCATCACACGCGCCCGCGAGCGGCTCTATCTGACCCGCTCGTCGATGCGCAATGCCTGGGGCCAGCCCGCGTACAACCCTCCGTCGCGGTTCCTGGAGGAGATCCCCGACGCGCATGTGGAGTGGAAGCGGACGGGACCGATGGCGGCGCCGGCCGGACCGACGGCGGGGATCACCTCCTCGCTCTCGTCGTCGCGGTCGCGTTCCGGCCCTTCGGGCTTCGCCACCCGCAGGGCGGCCGACAAGCCGGTGATCGCGCTCGCGGTCGGCGACCGGGTGACGCACGACCAGTTCGGGCTCGGGACCGTGATGGCGGTGACGGGATCGGGCGCGGACGCCCAGGCGACGATCGACTTCGGGGACGCCAAGCCCAAGCGGCTGCTGTTGCGGTACGCCCCGGTCGAGAAGCTGTAGCGGGGAGGACGGTGGGGCGGGGAGGTCCGGGCGGGTTCTCGGACCCGGCCCCGCCGAAGCCTTCGCGCCGGCGGGGCGTGGGGTGCGTTACGAAGGGTCGAGTCCGTGGCCGCGCAGCCACGGGAGCGGGTCGATCGCGGAACCGCCGGGCCTTACCTCGAAGTGCAGATGCGGTCCGGTGGAATTGCCCGAGTTGCCGGAATAGGCGATGACCTGACCGGCTTTGACCGAGCCGGACCGGATCTTGGTGCTGCTGAGATGGCAGTACCAGGTCTCCGTGCCGTCGGCCGCTGTGACGATGGCCATGTTGCCGTAGGCGTTGTTCCACTGGGTGCGCACCGTGCCGTCGGTGGCGGCCATGACCGGCGTCCCGTAAGAGACGGGGAAGTCGATGCCGGTGTGCATGGACATCCAGTTGACACCGGCCTGGCCGAATCGGGCGCTCAGTCCTTGCTGGCTGACGGGGAGGGCGAACTTGGGGCGCAGTGCCTCGCGGCGAGCGGCCTCCGCTTCGCGCTTCTTGCGCTCCGTCTCCTGGCGCACCTTGAGGTCGATGCGCTCCTGGGTGCGGTTCGCGCGGTCACCGAAGTCACGGGCGTCGGCGCTCAGCGCGGCAAGCTGGGTGTCCAGCTTGTTGTTGGCCGCGACGGGCTTCACCGAGGCCGGGTCGGCGGCCGTGGCCGTGGTCTTGTCGCCGTTCTCGTTGCCCCCGGCGAGCCCGCCCACCGAGGCGGCCGCGACTCCGGCGACTCCCATGACACAGACCGAGGGCACGGCGACGGTGAGCAGGGCGGAACGCTTGGCCGGAGTGCGGCGGCGGCCGCGGGTGCCGCCGGAGCGGCGCACGGGGCCGGTGACGGCCGGGGTGGTCATGGTGGTGGCCGCGGCGACGAGTTCGGTCTCGTCGTAGCCTTCGAAGTCGTGCCCGGCCAGGTCGTCACGGTTCGCGTCGTGGCCGTACGGGTCGTCGCCCTGCGGGTCGTGATCCTCCGGATCGTGGACCTCGGAGCCGTACGCCTCGGGGATCTGCCCCTGGGTGTCGTAGTCCTGGACGCCGTAGCCCTCGCCGAGGTGTTCCTCAGTGCCGAATTCGGTCTCCGGGAGCCCGGACTCCGCCGTGTGCACGGTCCCGAGGGGGTCGGCGTGCTCCGGCGCGGCATCGAACTCGGCCTGGGGGGAGAACTGTTCCGGCACGGACGCCTGCTCGGCGTAGTAGCCGCCGTACTCGGTGTGCTGCGGGTAGCCGGTGTGTGCCGCGTACTCGCCGTGAACGCCGTGCTCGGTGGCGTAGGGCATCTGGTAGGCGTCGGCGGCCTGTTCGGCGGTGGTGCCGGAGTCCGGATTCCAGGCAGTTGCGTCGTATGCGCCGGTTTCGTACGACGTGGTGCCGTATCCGCCCGCCGCGGGCCACTGCCCTGTGGCGTCGTAGCCGAAGGTGGCCGCGGCCGTCTCGAACTGCCCTGTCTGGTTCCAGGCGTTGGCGTCCCACTGGCCGGTGGCGTCGTACTGCTGCTGGTGCCCCTGCGTGGCGTACGCGTCGTAACCCGTCGCCGCCGACTGCCACTGCGTCGCGTCGTACTGTCCGCTCTGCCCGGGGTCGTAGGCATAGCCCCCCGGGAGGGCGCCGAAAAGCGGGTCGGTGTCGAAGCTGCCGGTGGCGTAAGGGTCGTACCCGGCGTCAGGGTGCTGGTCGTTCACCAACTTCTCTCTCGCCTCGGCAGCAGGACCAGGATCTCGGGTCACCCTCGATGGGGGGCCCGAGGAACGCAGTGGGCGCGACTGTACCCGGCGGTATGCGACGCCGACAATCTTCCGCTGGTTTTGGGTAGGCGGGAAACGGGCATTCGGCCGCCTTTCGGTGAGGTCAAGGAAGAGCCTTGGCCTTACGTTCGATGATTGTTCGAAGTTCGTTGAGGTGGTGGGGCTCAGGCGACGGACACTGCTCCGGTCGCCCCCTGCTCCGTCTCCGAGGAGTCGAGTGCTTCCCGGATGCTCGAGGCGACGGCGGGGTGCACGGGCAGGGCGAGATGGCCGATGCCGCTCACGCGGACGTTGTGCACCAGCAGATCCGGATGATCGAGGCGGGCCGTCTCGAGCGGCACCATCAGCTGGTCGAGGTCGCTCCAGAAGCTGACGAAGCGCGTCCGGCACCCGGGGGCGGGCAGCCGCAGCTCCTCCAGTACGTCCGAGCCCGGACGCATCTGGCGCACGAGGGGGTGGGCGCTCGCGAGGGGGGCGACGCGGGTGCCCGCGTGCGGGGTGCCGAGGGTGACCAGGGTGCGGACCCGGCGGTCACCGCCGAGCCGCTGGACGTAGTAGCGGGCGATCAGACCGCCGAGGCTGTGTCCGACGATGTCGACCTCGGGCCGGCCGGTGCGGGCGCAGATCTCCTCGACGTGGCGGCCCAGCAGCTCGGCCGCGGTCCGTATGTCACAGGTCAGCGGTGAGTAGTTCAGCGACTCGACGGGACGCCGTCCGTCCCGGGCGAGGTAGCGGCGCAGGAGGACGAACACGGAGCGGTTGTCGATGAAGCCGTGCAGCAGGACGACGGGGGCGAGAGGCTGGGCCGGTGCCGGCAGGGTCCGCGGGCCCGGGGACTCGGGGGCGTCGGGACAGTCCGGTGTCACCGGCCCCGGGCGGCCCGGACGCTCCTGGCTCATCCCCGACGGGTACAGCAGCAGATGACCGGCGAGGATCACCAGCTCCAGGGCTGTGGCTCGCAGCAGCGCGAGGGGCAGTTGTACCCGCAAGAGCGGCAGCATCCCCATGGCCGACCTCCCGAATGGCGCACGGGTCGACGGCTCCGTCCCCCGTATGCCCTCACGGGGCTGCCGACGGGCCGCACCGCCGTGCACGCTGTCGGCGCGGCACGGCGGTGCGGCAATCGTCCGGCGGCTCCCCTTGCGCTTGTCCCGTCCCTGCCGCGGCTCACCTGCCCGGCGGCTCGGTCACGAAGTCCGTGTGCCGCCCGGTGCGGGTACGGGTACGGCGCGTGGCGAATGTGTCCCACGTGTGATTTCCCCCTCGCTGTCCACCGTGAAACGAGCGCTTGCGGGATGCTGTAGATAACGTTCGTTCACCTCCCCGGGTCCCTGCGGCGCGGGGGGCGTGCCAATGACGGCGCAGCGTCGGTATGTGGAGGCAGTGATGGGTGTGACCGGTCCGATCCGCGTGGTGGTGGCCAAGCCGGGTCTCGACGGCCACGATCGCGGCGCGAAGGTGATCGCGCGGGCGCTGCGTGACGCCGGCATGGAGGTCATCTACACCGGGCTCCACCAGACCCCGGAGCAGATCGTGGACACCGCCATCCAGGAGGACGCCGACGCGATCGGCCTGTCCATCCTCTCCGGTGCCCACAACACGCTCTTCGCCAAGGTGCTCGAGCTGCTGAAGGAGCGCGACGCGGAGGACATCAAGGTCTTCGGCGGCGGCATCATCCCCGAAGAGGACATCCCGCCGCTCAAGGAGAAGGGCGTCGCCGCGATCTTCACCCCGGGCGCCACGACGACCTCCATCGTCGACTGGGTCAACGCGAACGTCCGGCACCACGCCGACGCCTGATCCGGCAGGACCGTATCCACGACGCCGGGACACCCCCGCTCACGCCTTCCGTGAGGGGCGAGCGGGTGCTCGTCGCGCGTGCGGTCTGCGGCGGTCGCCGGGCGGTGCCCGATCGCCCCCCCGGCGCCGGTTCTCCCGTCCGTTCGGGTGCCGCACCGGACGCAGCGAGCTTCCCGGCAAACCTGTCCGGCCACAGCACTAGGGGGCTCCGGACGGGACCCGGGTGTCCGGCAGGGCGTCCGGTGCCGCCAGTTCGGCGTGCATCACCGCACGCAGACGCAGGGTCGAGACCAGCCGCTGGAAGGCCTCGGACCAGTAGCCCCCCGCCCCAGGGGACGCACCCTCCGCCTCGTCGGGCGTCGCCGTCAGCAGCTCCAGGCGGGCCGCCGCCCCCGGGTCGAGACAACGCTCGGCGAGGCCCATCACCCCGCTGAAGCTCCATGGGTAGCTGCCTCCGTCGCGGGCGATGTCGAGCGCGTCCACCACCGCGCGGCCCAGTGGCTCCGCCCATGGCACGGCACACACACCGAGCAGCTGGAACGCCTCCGAAAGACCGTGCGCGGATATGAAGGCCCCGACCCATCCGGCCCGCTCCTCCTCCGGCAGCGCCGCCAGGAGCTTCGCCCGCTCCGCAAGCGACGAGGTGCCAGGCCCGGTGTCCGGTGGAGCGGCCGGCGAGCCGAGGAGGGCGCGGGACCACCCCGGATCCCGCTGCCGCACCGCGGCCCGGCACCAGGCTGCGTGCAGCTCCTGGCCCCAGCCGTCGGCGACGGGCAGTGCGACGATCCCCTCGGGCGTACGCCCCCCGAGCCGCTCAGGCCACATCGCCAGGGGAGCGGACTCGACCAACTGGCCCAGCCACCAGGATCGTTCTCCCCGGCCCGACGGCGGGGCGGGGACGACTCCGTCCCGCTGCATCTCCGCGTCGCATTCGTGCGGTGCCTCCACGGCTATGCCCGTACCGCCCGCCGACCGGTCCAGAGAGACACAAGTGGCCGCCCGCGCCGCCATCCGCCCGGCCAGGGCCGATTCCGGCAGTGCGGACAGCAGCTCGGCCGAGGTGGCACGCACATTGCGGCTCCGGTCGGAGAGCGCCAGCTCCAGGAAGGGCTCGTCCTCGCCCGACAGCCCCGTACGCAGGGAGTCCAGGAACATGAGGCGGTCCTCGGCCCGCTCGGTCGGCCAGGTCGCACGGAGCAGGGCCAGGCCCCCCGCGGGATCGTGCGCCCGCACGGAGCCGAGGAGGGCGACCCGCTCGGCGAACAGGCCTTCGTCCCACAGCTTCCGCACACCCACCGCGTCCTTGGGGTCGGGCAGCGCCGGGCCTCCTCCCGAGCCGTCGGCCCGCGAGGATCCCCAGGCCCCGCGCAGTGCGAACTTCCAGTCGCCGTTCAGCCGGGCGAGCCACAGGCCGCGGGGCCCGGCGAAGCGCAGTGCCGCGTGCCGCAGATCGGTGCGGGCCCGCGCGGCTTCGAGCAGGGCGGGCAGTGCGGAGGCCGGCGCGCGGTAGCCCTTCTCGTTGGCGGCGGCCAGCCACTGCGGCAGCAGTTCCGTCAGATCCGGCGCCGTGCCGCGGCGGCCTCCGGAACCCGCGGGTGCCGCACGGTCTGCCAGCAGCTGGGTGAGCCTGCGCCGGGCGGCCTCGGGCAGAGGTCTCCGGGAGTCGTGCGGGGCGGGCTCGGGCAGCGGGCGGGCCGCGGCCGGCCGCAACCCGGCCCGCCGCCGAACGGTGTGCAGTGCCGCCGCGTCCAGCAGCGCGGCGGGTGCCTCCTTGCCGGGCGCCAGGACGGCGGCGGGCGGGGTCCGCCGGTCGGTGCCGAGAAGAGCCGAGGTGACGAGCTCTTCCCAGTCCGTGGTGCGGGTGGTGCCGGTCATCGGATCCTCCGTCGTGCGTCTTGGTGGTTCAGGTGAGGGCGACCGTCTCGGCGGTCTCGTCGGACCAGGCGGCGAGCGGCGCGAACCCCCGGTGCCCGAGCTCGCCGAACACCGTGACGGGACCGCCCCCGGACAGCGCGGCGAGCTTCCACAGAGCAGGCCGGGACAGCGCGGCCGACGCGACGGGCAGTGCGGACCCGCCGTCGGCGTCGGCCAGTTGCCAGCCGTCGTCTCCCGGGACCGGCACCACCCCGGCGAGGGTGCACGGCCAGGTGTCCAGCCAGGGGTCCTCGCACAGGGCGGCCCCATACCCGGCCAGCCCGTCCGTCACCGAGCCGCCGGGCGGCGGTGCCGTGAACGGTGCCGGAGCCCCGAAGCGCTGCCCGAGGTCGGCACGCAGGCCGCCGCCCGCGTAAGGCACCAGCTCCGCGTCGAGCGCCAGACCGACGGGCAGGGCCACCTGCGGGGACCGTCCGGCCGCTCCGTAGGAGAGGAGCAGCGCCGTCCGTCCGGTCGCCCGCCCGTGCAGCCATATGCGACGCGTGGTGATCCTGCTGTCGGACGTGTCGTACTGGGCGAGCACCAGCCACTCGTCCCTGACCACCGGGCCGTCCGGAGCGGCGGTCAGCCCGATCCTCGTGCGCACGGTCGCCGCCAGCGGCTCCGGCAGCCGGTCCCGGTCGAGCCAGGCGCGGTCGAGGAGATGGAGCAGCGCGCACTCCTCCAGCAGCCGCACCGGCCAGCCCGGCCCGGAGCCCGGTACGGCACCCAACTCCCTTACCCGCGCGGCAAGTCCAGGGGCCTGGGCGTCGACCATCCGTGCGGCCGTCTCCTCCCACAGGCCGTACCCCGCATGCTCGGCCTGGGCCAGTCCGCCGCGCAGCACATCGGTCAGCCGCTGCTCCAGCTCCGTCGCCCCCGCCGTGATCCGGCCGGTCCGGCGCTCGGCCCGGCGCCGGGCGGCCTCCGCGTCGGCGGGTTTCCCCGACTGGCCGCCGCCCGCCGCCTGTTCCTCCTGCCGGGCCGTGCGCTCGCGACGTCCGGAGAGCCACTCGCCGGCCCAGTCCGGCACCTCGCCGTCCTGGACCGCGGTGTCGTCGCCCGCCCAGAGCAGCAGCAGGCCCAGCGCGTGCTTGCACGGAAACTTCCGGCTCGGGCAACTGCACTTGTACGCGGGGCCGGTGGTGTCCACGATCGTCTGGTACGGCTTGCTGCCGCTGCCCTTGCACAGGCCCCAGACGGCCCCCGACCCGCCGCAGCCCATGCCCGACCACGGTCCGGCCGTGCCGAGCTTGCTTCCCGCTTTTCGTGACGCGGCGTCAGGAGCCAGAGCCAGCACCTGTTCCGCCGTCCAGCGCACCCCCTGCTGATTCATGGGCACGACGCTAGGGGGCACCACTGACAATCCACCCTGACCTGCGGATCATCAAGGAGCCGAAGGGGGATGGCCTCGCGGTCGCCGGTGGCCGGATCACCGTCTCGCCGATCGTGCAGTAACCCCCGTCCCACGCCATCGACTTCGGCTCCCGCCTGCGGAAACAGCCGATTGTCAGTGGCGTGGTGCACGGTGGAAACCACATCCGGTCGACCGATCTGGAGGGGGATCCATGACCGTGCCCGAAAACGGCGCCGACGCCGGCACCGAGGCCCTGCGGCCGCACGCCGAGGACGCGTTCGCCGACGAGCTCAAGGCGCTCGCCGCGGCCGACGACCGGCCGCGTCCGGCCCGTTGGCGGCTCTCGCCGTGGGCCGTGGCCACCTATCTGCTCGGCGGCACCCTGCCCGACGGGACGGTGATCACGCCCAAGTACGTGGGGCCGCGCCGGATCGTCGAGGTCGCCGTCACCACACTCGCCACCGACCGCGCGCTGCTGCTGCTCGGCGTCCCCGGCACCGCCAAGACCTGGGTCTCCGAGCACCTCGCCGCGGCCGTCAGCGGGGACTCCACCCTGCTCGTGCAGGGCACGGCGGGCACCCCGGAGGAGGCCATCCGCTACGGGTGGAACTACGCACGGCTGCTCGCCCACGGTCCGAGCCGGGACGCGCTCGTGCCGAGCCCCGTGATGCGCGCCATGTCCGAGGGCATGACCGCCCGCGTCGAGGAGCTCACCCGTATCCCGGCGGACGTCCAGGACACGCTCATCACGATCCTGTCCGAGAAGACCCTGCCGATCCCCGAGCTGGGGCAGGAAGTCCAGGCCGTCCGCGGCTTCAATCTCATCGCCACCGCGAACGACCGGGACCGCGGCGTCAACGACCTGTCCAGCGCGCTGCGCCGCCGGTTCAACACGGTGGTGCTGCCACTGCCCGCCACCGCGGACGCGGAGGTCGACATCGTCTCCCGGCGCGTCGACCAGATAGGGCGCTCGCTCGATCTGCCGGCCGCGCCCGAGGGCATCGAGGAGATCCGCCGCGTCGTCACGGTCTTCCGCGAACTGCGCGACGGGATGACCGCCGACGGGCGCACCAAGCTCAAGTCCCCTTCGGGGACGCTCTCCACGGCCGAGGCGATCTCCGTCGTCACCAACGGCCTCGCGCTCGCCTCCCACTTCGGCGACGGAGTGCTGCGGCCCGCCGACGTGGCGGCCGGAATCCTCGGCGCGGTCGTCCGCGACCCCGCGGCGGACCGCGTCATATGGCAGGAGTATCTGGAGACGGTCGTACGCGAACGGGACGGCTGGAAGGACTTCTACCGTGCCTGCCGCGAGGTGACCGCATGACGACCGCCGTCGCCACGGCGGGCCGGGACGGCACGCCCGAGGCGGTGGGAGCTGCGGGAGGGGAGCGGCGGTGGCCAGGGGACGACCCCCTGGTGCTCGGCGTGCGCCACCACGGTCCAGGCTCGGCGCGGGCGGTGCGGGCGGCGCTCGACGCGGTCGCGCCGCGTGCCCTGCTCATCGAGGGCCCGCCCGAGGGGGACGCCCTTCTGCCGCTCGCCGCCGACGAGGCGATGGTCCCGCCCGTCGCCCTGCTCGCTCATGCCGTGGACGATCCGGGGCGGGCGGCCTTCTGGCCCATGGCCGAGTTCTCGCCCGAGTGGGTCGCGATCCGCTGGGCACTGGCGAACGACGTGCCGGTCCGGTTCATCGACCTGCCGGCCGCCCACTCCCTGGCCGCCGCGGACCCCGGCTGGGGCGACGGGGACGATGCCTGTCCGGGTCCGGAACCCGACGGGCCGGAGCTGCGGATCGACCCCATCGCGGTGCTCGCCGGGACCGCCGGGTACGACGACCCGGAGCGCTGGTGGGAAGACGTGATCGAGCACCGCGACGGGGCCATCGCGGCCGATCCGCTCGCGCCGTTCGCCGCGCTCGGCGAAGCCATGGCCGTGCTGCGCGAGGAGTACGGACACGGCGGACGCGACCGTGATCTCGTCCGCGAAGCCCATATGCGGATCCGGCTTCGCGCGGCCCGCAAGGAGTTCGGGCACGAGATCGCCGTGGTCTGCGGCGCCTGGCACGTCCCCGCGCTCGTCGGGAAGTCCACGCTCACCGCTGACCGCGCCCTGCTGAAGGGACTGCCCAAGGTCAGAACGGAGACGACCTGGGTGCCCTGGACGCATCGCAGGCTCGCCCGGCGCACGGGCTACGGCGCGGGCATCGACTCGCCCGGCTGGTACGCGCATCTGTTCGGCGCTCCCGACCGCCCCGTCGAGCGCTGGATGACCAAGGTCGCCGGACTGCTCAGGGACGAGGACCGGTTCGTCAGCTCGGCGCATGTCATCGAGGCCGTGCGGCTCGCCGGCACCCTCGCGGCGATGCGCGGCCGTCCGTTCGCCGGACTGAGCGAGACGACCGATGCGATCCGGGCCGTGATGTGCGACGGCTCCGATGTGCCGCTGGAGCTGATCCAGGACAGGCTGATCATCGGCGATGTGCTGGGGGAGGTCCCGGAGGCCGCCCCGGCGGTCCCGCTGCAGCGCGACCTGGCCCGCCTCCAGCGCAGTCTGCGGCTCAAACCGGAGCTGCTGGAGCGGGAGCTCGAGCTCGATCTGCGCAAGGACACCGACGCGGGCCGCAGTCGGCTGCTGCACCGACTGCGGCTCCTGGGTGTCGACTGGGGCGTACCGTCCGCCGGCCGGGGATCCACCGGCACCTTCCGGGAGACCTGGCGGCTGCGCTGGGAGCCCGAGCTGTTCGTGAAGGTCGCCGAGGCGGGGATCTGGGGCACCACGGTGCTCTCCGCCGCCACCGCCCGGGCAGCGTCGGACGCCGCCTCGGCGACCGCACTCGCCGAGGTGACCGCACTGGCCGAGCGCTGTCTGCTGGCCGAACTGCCCGACGCGCTGCCCGTGGTGATGAAGGCACTCGCGGACCGGGCGGCGCTGGACGCCGACGTGGGACACCTCGCCCAGGCCCTGCCCGCCCTCGCCCGCTCCCTGCGCTACGGCGATGTGCGGTCCACCGACACGGCGGCGCTCGCCGGGGTGGCGACCGGGCTCGCCGAGCGGATCTGCGTCGGCCTGCCACCCGCGTGTGCGGGGCTCGACGCCGACGGTGCGGCCGAGATGCGCAGCCATCTCGACGGCGTCCACACGGCGATCGGGCTGCTGCCGCAGAGCGACGAGCTCGGCGTGCGCTGGACGGAGGTGCTGCGCAAGCTCGCGGTGCGCGACACCGTGCCCGGAGTGATACGGGGGCGCGCGGCGAGGCTGCTGCTGGACGACGGCCGGCTCGACGAGGGCGAGGCGGCCCGGCTGATGGGCTTCGCCCTCTCGCCCGGCACCCCGCCCGCCGATGCCGCCGCCTGGATCGAGGGCTTCGTCGGCGGCACATCGGGCGGGGGCATGCTCCTCGTCCACGACGAGCGTCTGCTGTCACTCGTCGACGCCTGGCTGACATCGGTGTCGGCCGACGCGTTCACGGACGTGCTTCCGCTGCTGCGACGCACGTTCTCGGCGTACGAGCCCGGTGTCCGGCGCACCCTGGGCGAGCTGGCGCGGCGCGGCCCCGCGGCGGGCGGCGGACAGCCGGCCGCGGGGCAGGCCGGCGCGCCGGGCTTCGGCGCGGGGCTCGACGAGGCGCGGGCCGAAGCCGTGCTGCCCGTACTACGGCTGATCCTGGAGGGGGACCTCGTATGACCACGGCAACGGGCGGCGCGGCAACGGGCGGCAGTGCAACGGCGGCGGGCGGCGCGACGGCGGATGGCGCGGCAGAGCCGCCGCAGGCGACCGGCGCGGGCACGGATCACGACGAGCGGCTGAGGCGCTGGCGGCTTGTGCTCGGGGGCGGCTCGGCCGACGGCACCGGCTGCGGCCTGTCCGGTACGGACGTGGGCATGGACGCGGCCCTGGGCGCCCTCTACGGCAGCGGGAACCGCCAGGAGCGCGGCACCGCCAAGCGGTCCGCGGGCCTCGAGGGCTCGGCCCCCGGTGTGGCGCGCTGGCTCGGCGACATCCGCACATACTTCCCGAGCTCCGTCGTCCAGGTCATGCAGCGCGACGCCATCGACCGGCTCGGGCTCAGCACGCTGCTGCTGGAACCGGAGATGCTGGAGGCGGTCGAGGCCGACGTCCATCTGGTCGGGACTCTCCTCTCGCTCAACAAGGCCATGCCCGAGACGACGAAGGAGACCGCCAGGGCCGTGGTCCGCAAGGTCGTCGAGGACCTGGAGAAGCGGCTGGCCACACGCACCCGTGCGACCCTCACCGGCGCTCTGGACCGCAGCGCCCGCATCAGCCGGCCGCGCCACCGTGACATCGACTGGGACCGCACGATCAGGGCCAATCTGAAGAACTACCTGCCGGAGTACCACACGGTCGTGTCCGAACGGCTCATCGGCTACGGCCGCGCCGCGCAGTCCGTGAAGAAGGATGTCGTGCTGTGCATCGACCAGTCGGGGTCCATGGCGGCGTCGGTGGTGTACGCGTCGGTGTTCGGCGCGGTGCTCGCGTCGATGCGCTCGATCGCGACCCGGCTCGTCGTCTTCGACACGGCGGTCGTGGATCTGACGGACCAGCTGGACGACCCGGTGGACGTGCTGTTCGGCACCCAGCTCGGCGGAGGCACCGACATCAACCGTGCGCTGGCCTACTGCCAGTCGCAGATCACCCGGCCCGCCGACACCGTCGTCGTCCTCATCAGCGACCTCTACGAAGGCGGCATACGGGACGAGATGCTCAAGCGGGTGGCCGCGATGAAGGCGTCAGGTGTGCAGTTCGTGGCGCTGCTCGCGCTGTCCGACGAAGGGGCCCCGGCGTACGACCGCGAGCACGCGGCGGCGCTCGCGGCGCTGGGCGCGCCGGCGTTCGCCTGTACTCCGGATCTGTTCCCCGAGGTCATGGCCGCGGCGATCGAGAAGAGACCGCTGCCGGTGCCGGCGGACGCCTGAAACGGGTTCAGGGGTGTTCGGGGTGCCACTCATACCGGACATGGCGACTCATCAGTAACAAGGGGCTTGCGTGACCCCGGGAGTCTCATGCGAGCATCGTGCCCGTTGCCCCCGGAGGGCCATCGTCCGCTACCTGGGAGGGCTCGTCCCGCTGTGACTTCCGCCGCCGCTGTGCCCGCAGCCGCCCTGCGCCCTGTGCGCGGGGCGGTGCGGCGGCATGCGGTGCGTGCGGTACGGGTGTTGCTGTTCGTCGCGGGGCTGACCGTGCTGGGTCTGGTCCTCGGCGGCGAGGCACAGGCGGCGGAACGGCCGCACCAGGCAGGGCCGCCGGCGCAGGCCACCCTGGGCGAAACGGCCGCCGGGCTCGACGGCGCCGTCAAGCCGGTGGCCGGAAGCACGGCACAGCCGGTGACGAACAGCGCCACCGGGACGCCCCACCGGTCGCCCGCCGGGCGTGCCGCCGAACCGGTCGCCGAAAGGGCCGTCGCACCGAATGCCCGGCGCGCCGCGGAGCCCGTCGCCAAGAGGGGCGTCGAGCCGGCCGGGCAGACCGGGGCCGTGGTGACGGGGCGGATCGTCCAGTCCGTCGTCCGGCCGGCCGGGCAGGTCGCGGCGGCCGCCGTACGGGATGTGGTCCAGGCCGTGTCCGGGACCCCGCTGCCTGTGCCGTCCCCGGAATGGTCCGGTGGCAGCCCGGCCGTACCCGTACCCGTACCCGTACCCGTACCCGTACTCGCACCCGTGTCCGGACAGGACCTGACCCAGGACGCGTTCCCGGCCGGCCTCCACCAAGGTGGGCCGCTTCCCGAGGGGCACCCGGCAGCGGCCGGTGCGCTCCCGGCGACCGCCGGGTGCGTGGCCGGGTCCGCCACCGACCGCGTGGGCAATCCCGCGTCCCCGCCCGGTGCCCCGGGGCCGTACCGGGGGTCCATGCCCTTCATCGACCTGCCGGTTCCCCCGGCGCAGCGCCTTGCCGCTCCGTCCGACGGGCGTGGCACGGGACTTCCGCTCGCACCGGTACGCGCACCGGCCGGTTCCGGCGGAATCGCCGTACTCCAGAGCGCCGGTGACGCCCACACACACCGTGCGGGTGACCCGCAGGGCGCCTGGTTCTCGCGGACCACGGTGCTCGGGCTCGTGCCCGGATCCCGGCAGCCGGTCACCGGCACCGGGGTGCGCGAGCGTCATCGCGACATCCTCGAATTCCCCGGATAGGGCAGGCCGTTCCCCCGCCTGAGACCTGCCGCGCGGGGGCGGAGCAGGTCTGCCCGACCCCTCGGAATCCGAAGGAATCACCCGAACATGAACAAGAACATCCGCCGCTCCATAGCCGTCGCGGCCGGTGCCGCCGGTATGTGGGCCGTCGGCACGGCCGCCGCCAGCGCCGACGAACTGCCCTCCCTCTCCCTCTCCACCCCCGACCGGGCCGCCGACGCGGTCCGGGACAACGCCGCCGATGTCGCGGACACCCCGACCGTGGCCGCCGCCACCGGTACGGCGCAGGCCACCGCCGAGAGCCTGGCCCACGAGGCCGCAAGCGCCGGGAGCGCCGCCACCGAGGCAACGGGTACGGCCGGCGCGGTCCGGGGCGCCGTGCAGGACGTCGACCGGGACGCCGCCGTATCGACGGCCGTGTCGACCGCGGACCAGGCCCACCGGTACGCCGAGGCCGAGCTGCCCGCCGTCGCCGAGATCGACTACCTGTTCGGCCCGCTGTCCGCGTTCGCCCCCGAAGCGGACCAGGTCCCGGGCCACGCCCGGTACTACGCCGACGAGACGGTCGCCCAGGTGCCCGGCTACGCCGACGCCGCGGTCGGCGCCGCCGGCCCGGTCGTCGACGAGACCGCTCAGGACGTCCTTCCCCCGATCGCCGGCCGTGCCGTGGCCGGCGTCCTCCCGGTCGCCGGCCAGGCGGTCGGCGATGCCGGTGGTCTCGCCACGGGCGTCGTCGGGGACGCGCACCCCTTCGCGGGCGGCGTCGTGGACGAGGTCCAGCCGTTCGCGGGTGGTGTGGCCGGTGAGGTCCAGCCCTTCGCCGGCGGTGTGACCGGTTCCGTATCGCCGCTCGTCGAAACCGTCGTCGACCATGTGCGGCCCGTGACTCACGGCGTCGCCGCTTCCGCCGAGACCTTCGCGGGCGGTGTCGTCGGTGACGTGCGGCCGTTCGCCGGAGGCGTCGCCTCCGAGGTCGCGCCCTTCGCACAGGACCTGACCGGCACGGTCGCCGCGACCCCGCTCGCCGCCAACGCGGCGTCGGGCGCACAGGGCACGGCCACCGCGGTGACCCCCGGCTACGCCGACGCCATGGTCCAGCAGGCGGCCTGGAGCATCTGAGCCGGGACGGACGGCCTGGGGCGGGCGACCGGCGGGTCCCCGTCCTCGCAGGCCTTGCGGGCGGTCCCCATTGGGGTGGGACCGCCCGCTTCCCTGTCCGCAGCTGTCCCACGTGCGCCGTTCCCTCCGGCTCCCACGCGCAAGCCAGGCCCTTCGGCTCACTCGCGGTCACCGCACAGTTCCGCCACGCGCGCGATCTGTGACAGGTATCACCGCTGCTCTGTGATCTGCGATTTAGGGAGCCACGGCCCACGGGGATACGCTGCGAGACGGACATGCCGCGTGCCCGGCCACCGTGTACGCCTCCCTTGTGACAGCGCAGTCACGTTGCCCTTCGCGGCACGCCCACGCAGACAACGAACCGCGAATCACTACTGCGACGATTAGAAGCAAAGGGACGGACGCGCGTGGACCTGTTCGAGTACCAGGCGAGGGACCTCTTCGCCAAGCACGGTGTACCGGTGCTGGCCGGTGAAGTCATCGACACGCCTGAGGCGGCGCGCGAGGCGACCGAGCGACTGGGCGGCCGTTCGGTCGTCAAGGCCCAGGTGAAGGTCGGTGGCCGCGGCAAGGCCGGTGGCGTGAAGCTCGCCGCCACGCCGGACGAGGCCGTCGCCCGCGCCACGGACATCCTCGGCATGGACATCAAGGGCCACACGGTCCACAAGGTGATGATCGCCGAGACGGCTCCCGAGATCGCCGAGGAGTACTACGTCTCGTACCTTCTCGACCGCACCAACCGCACCTTCCTGGCCATGGCCTCGGTCGCGGGCGGCATGGACATCGAGGAAGTCGCGGCGACGACCCCCGAGAAGCTCGCCAAGATCCCGGTCGACGCCAACGACGGCGTGGACCTGGCCAAGGCCCGTGAGATCGTCGAGGCCGCGAAGTTCCCGGCCGAGGTGGCCGAGCAGGTCGCCGAGGTCCTCGTGACCCTGTGGAAGGCCTTCGTCGCGGAGGACGCCCTCCTCGTCGAGGTGAACCCGCTGGCCAAGGTCGCCGACGGCCGTGTCATCGCCCTGGACGGCAAGGTGTCCCTGGACGCCAACGCCGAGTTCCGTCACGCCGAGGTGCACGCCGAGCTCGAGGACAAGGACGCGGCCAACCCGCTCGAGGCCGCCGCCAAGGCCAAGGGCCTCAACTACGTCAAGCTCGAGGGCGAAGTCGGCATCATCGGCAACGGCGCGGGTCTGGTCATGTCGACCCTCGACGTCGTCGCGTACGCCGGTGAGAAGCACGCGGGCGTCAAGCCGGCCAACTTCCTCGACATCGGTGGCGGTGCCTCCGCCGAGGTCATGGCGAACGGCCTGGAGATCATCCTCGGCGACCCGGACGTCAAGTCCGTGTTCGTCAACGTCTTCGGCGGCATCACCGCGTGCGACGCGGTCGCCAACGGCATCGTGCAGGCCCTGGAGCTCCTCGAGTCCAAGGGCGAGGCCGTGACGAAGCCGCTGGTCGTGCGCCTCGACGGCAACAACGCCGAGCTGGGTCGTCAGATCCTCGACGACCGCAACCACCCGCTCGTGCAGCGTGTGGACACCATGGACGGCGCGGCCGACAAGGCCGCCGAGCTGGCTGCGGCCAAGTAACAAGGGACGAGGTCACAGACTCACCATGGCTATCTTCCTCACCAAGGAATCCAAGGTCATCGTCCAGGGCATGACCGGCTCCGAGGGCCAGAAGCACACCAAGCGCATGCTGGCTTCCGGCACCAACATCGTCGGTGGCGTGAACCCGCGCAAGGCGGGCACGACGGTCGACTTCGACGGCACCGAGATCCCCGTCTTCGGGTCGGTCAAGGACGCCATCGAGAAGACCGGCGCGGACGTCACGGTCATCTTCGTCCCGGAGAAGTTCACCAAGGACGCGGTCATCGAGGCGATCGACGCCGAGATCGGCCTCGCGGTCGTCATCACCGAGGGCGTCGCGGTCCACGACACCGCCCAGTTCTGGGCGTACGCGGGCGCGAAGGGCAACAAGACCCGGATCATCGGTCCGAACTGCCCGGGTCTGATCACCCCGGGTCAGTCGAACGCGGGCATCATCCCGTCCGACATCACCAAGCCCGGCCGCATCGGTCTCGTGTCCAAGTCCGGCACGCTGACCTACCAGATGATGTACGAGCTGCGTGACATCGGCTTCAGCTCCTGCGTCGGCATCGGCGGTGACCCGATCATCGGCACCACCCACATCGACGCCCTGGCTGCCTTCGAGGCCGACCCCGACACCGACCTGATCGTGATGATCGGCGAGATCGGCGGTGACGCCGAAGAGCGTGCCGCCGACTTCATCAAGGCGAACGTCACCAAGCCGGTCGTCGGCTACGTCGCGGGCTTCACCGCGCCCGAGGGCAAGACCATGGGCCACGCGGGCGCCATCGTCTCCGGCTCCTCCGGCACCGCCCAGGCGAAGCAGGAGGCCCTGGAGGCCGCCGGTGTGAAGGTCGGCAAGACGCCGACCGAGACGGCGAAGCTGGCGCGCGAGATCCTCGCGGGCTGACGCCGGACCGGCACACCTGCCGTACGGAAGGGCCCGCGCCCCGGGAGACCGGGGTGCGGGCCCTTCCCGCGTTCCGGCGGTCTCCCGAGTACCGGACGTTCCGCGGGCGTCCCGGCGGCTCAGCGCGGTTGCGGAGCCAGTCGTCCCGGCCCGTTCAGCGGGTGGTTCCGGAGCGTCAGACGCAGCTCGAGTTCTTCTGCGGTCCCTGTCGCGGGACCGGGGCGGGGCGGCACCCCGCGGACCGTGCGGCCCGGCGTCAGCGGGGCCTCGTAGCTCCCTCTCCCGATGACCATCGTCAGCAGGGCGGCTCCGAGGACGGCGGCGGTGAGTCCGAACGAGGCACGGGTCCACAACCGGGTGCGCCTTTCACTGTCCGCCCTCACCTCACTCGCCGCCGCGAGTTCCGGAGCCGGTATGGCGGCCGCGAGGTCGGCCAGCTGCTCGTGGAGTGCCTCCGGTTCGCCCAGCTCGGGTACGTGCTCGACGACGGCCGCACGGGCGTTCAGCAGCCGCATCGCCGTCGCGGGAGTGCTCGCCTCCGTCTCGGCGGCCGTCTCGGGCAGGTCGAGCCCGAGGCCGTCGTACAGCAGCAGCGTGCGGCGGTACGACGGCGGCAGGGTGAGCAGCGTCTCCCGGAGCATCCCGTGGCTCGCGTCCTCGGACGGGTTTGCGGATGCGCCTGCGGACGCGGGGGTGGATCCGACGGGGGGCGAGGGGACGGACCCGGGGGACGAGGCCGCGGACGAGCCATCGGCCGCCGGGTCCGGGCCTTCGGGACGGCGGTGGCGGCGGCGCAGCCGGTGCCAGGGTGACAGCGCGTATTCGTGGGCGGCGGCCCGCAGCCAGCCCGGCGGGTCGGGGTCGGCCGCGACCTCGGGCCAGCGCTGCCAGGCGAGGTGGAAGGCGTTGCCGACGGCCTCGTGGGCGAGCTCGCGGCGGCCGGTGAGCAGATAGGTCTGGCGTACCAGGCAGGACACCGTGCGCCGGTAGAGCACGTCGAACGCCTGCTCGGCCGTCCGGGGCGGCGGTTCTCCCACGGGGTACGGCGACGGGTGGAGCACGTCGGCGGCGGCCCGTGTCAGGGGTGAACGGCGGCTGACCCGCGGGCCGGCCGGGACGGCCGCGGACCCGCGGTCCTCGCCGGTCCCGCCCGCTGCGGAGGTTCCGGCCGCCGTGGTGGTGCCATCTGGTGTGGACGTGTCCGGCGTGGAGGCGTCCGGCATGGACGTGTCCGGCGTCGCGGTGTCGCTTGCCGGCGGCTTCGGCTGTGCGCTCGCCGCCCCCGGCGCGGTGTCGGTGGAGTCGTCCGCCGACCGCGTGCCCGCCGACCGCGTGCCCGCCGACCGCGTGCCAGGGGAGGATTCGTGCGCCGCCGGGGGCGCCCCGTCCGGGCGGATCGCCGGAAGCTCCGCGGTGTCCTCGAGCCCGTCCTGGTCGCCTCGTCCCGACTCGTCGCCCCCGCGGGTCGCCTCGGCCCAGCGCGCCTCACGCTCGGCCTGGGCCTCCGCCGCCTCCCTGGCGGTGATCTCCACCTGGTAGGAGGCGAGCAGCCTGGCGTACGCCTCACGCTTGCGCCCGCGAGGGTGGGTCCGACCGGTCTCCCAGGACCGGATCGTCGCCCGCGTGACGCCGACGGCCTCCGCGAGCTGTTCCTCGCTCAGGGATCTCGCCTCGCGCAGCCTGCGGCGCTCCTTGGGGGAGGGCAGGTCGTCGCGGCTCCGGGAGCGGTCTGTGGTGCTTCGCCTCATGGAGGCTCCATGGGGTCGGGTGACGATACCGTTACGAACGGTACATAAAAATATCTTCTGCGACACCACGGGCATACACCCGTTACCGGGATCAAAGGCGGCAGATTGGCAGCATGGCCGCGTGACCCAGACGACCGATCACAGCCCGGCCCCCGTGGCCGTGCAGGGGGCCCGGCCACCCGCGGTCCTGCTGACGGCCGCGGTCCTGCGGGGTGCCGTGGTGGCCGGGCTCGGTCTCGGTGCGCTGACCGTGGTCGTGACCCTGATGTGGATCATTTCGCCGTACCCGGACAGCGGTCCGAAGGGGACGCTGCACGTGGCCGCCGCGCTCTGGCTGCTGGCGCACGGCACGGAACTGGTCAGGGCCGACACCCTTTCGGGTACTCCCGCACCTGTCGGAGTCGTACCACTGCTGCTGGTGGTGCTGCCCGTCTGGTCGGCACACCGCGCCGTACGCGACACGCTCGAGTCGGGAGGCGGGGCCCGGGGCGCCGTGGGACTTGTGGTGTCCGGGGTGACCTGCGGATATCTGCTCGTCGCGCTGGCGGTGGCGCTGTACTCCGCCGGTGGTGCCCTCGCGCCCGAGCCGGTCAGTGCGGCGCTGCATCTGCCCGCGGTGGCCGTCCTGTCCGCCACGGCGGGAGCGTGGACGGCGTACGGACGGCCGCTCGGTCCGCTGCCCGGATGGGTGCCCGGGGGACTGCGCACCGCCTGCGCGCGCACGCGGTTCGTCGCCGCTTTCCGGGCGGCCGGCGCGGCGGCCGCTGTGCTGGCCGCCGGGGGTGTGCTGCTGTGCGCGGTGTCCCTCGTGTGGCACGCGGACACCGCCCGGGACGCGCTGGTGCAGCTGGCGGCGGACTGGCCGGGCCGCTTCGCCGTCGTGGTGCTGGCGCTGACGCTGCTGCCGAACGCGGCCGTGTGGGGCGCCGCCTACGTGCTCGGCCCCGGCTTCGTGCTCGGCACGGGCGCCGCGGCGACGCCCCTCGCGGTCTCGGGGAGCGGCGCCGTGCTGCCCCACTTCCCGCTGCTCGCGGCCGTGCCGGCGCGCGGTCTCGATACGCCGGTGCTCTGGGCCTGCGCCGCTGTCCCGGTGGTGGCGGGCGGTGCGGTGGCCTGGTGCACCGCCCGTGCGGCGTGCGGTCCGGGGCACTTCTGGACCCGTCGCGAGACGGCCCTCGTGGCCCTGTGCGCGGCGGCGTTGTGTGCGGCGCTCATGGCGCTGCTCGCCGCCATGGCGGGCGGCCCGCTGGGGACGGGTGCGCTGTCCGTCTTCGGCCCGGTCTGGTGGCTCACGGGTGCGGCGGCGTTCGGCTGGACGGCGGCCGTCGGGGTCCCGGCCGCCGTCGGCGTCCACGCATGGCGCCTGCGCGGCGAAAGGTGCCCCGGGCGATCAGGGCTCCGCTCCGTGTACGGCGGGTACGAGGCCTGCCGGGTGGCCCTGCGGCGGGCTCCGCAGGGTGCCATGACCCTGCTCAGGGCCGTGGCGGGGGTGCCGAAGCACTCCCCGGAGACGCCCGGTGACGTCGCGGCCGGTGATGTCGCGGGCACCGGCCCGGAAGCGGTCGATCCGTCACCCGCCGCGCCGGAAACGCAGGATGTGCCCGGCGGGGGAGAGGGGTCTCCCGGGGTCGAGGGCCAGTCGGAGGCGCCCGAGCCCTCGGGTCCGTACGGGGACCCGGGCACGCACGACGCGTACGGAAACGCGCATCCGAACCGGAACCCGGACCCGGCGGGCCACACCGGAACCGGCGTCGAAACCGGTGTCGAAACCGCTGTCGAAACCGGCGTCGAAACCGGCACCGGGCCCGGCGCTCAGACCGGCACCGCCGCCTCCGGCAGCGGCGACGTCGGGCACGGATAAGCCCGGTCAGGCCTCGGTCAGGCCCCGGTCAGGCCGTGTTCCAGGCCTACTCCTGGACGCCGATCAGCTTGCGCAGCGGGTCCGGCAGCAGGTCGTTGCAGGCGAGCTGGCCCGACTTGGTGAGCGCGTCGTCGCGGCAGGTGTAGAAGTCGCGGTAGACGAGATGCATGGTGAAGGTCATCGCCACGATCGCGAGTGCGACCGCCGCCATCACGATGCCGCTGATCGCCGCCGTGAGCTGCGGTCTGCCGTTCTGCGGCGGGGCTCCCGCGGGGGTCGCAGCCGCACCCGCGACCGCCGGTTCCGACTGACGGCGTGCCCTGGCGCGCAGGGAGCTGCCGCCCCAGTACAGCGCGAGCGCCCCCAGCAGCAGGGCGATCTCCCCGAGATCGAAGAGGGCGAAGAAGAACGCCCACATGCCCGCGAGCAGCGCATAACGGGCGCGCCGCTGGGCCGGGTCGGTCGGATCCCAGCGCAGCCCCGTGCCCGGGCCGCCACTCTCCGGCCCGCCCTGACCGCTGCCCTGGCCACCCGGACGGCCGCCGAAGCCACCGGAGGAGCGCCCCGGCTGGCGGTTGCTCCACTGGCCGCCCCAGCCCGAGGTCGACGGGCGGTCCTCTCCGGAGCTGCCGTCCTGGCGCCCTTCCGCGTCGTCGGCGTCCGTCGAGCCCTCCGTGCCTCGCCTCGGCTGCCACGGCTGGTCCGGGGAGCCCTCCGGCGGCGGCGCGAAGGGGTTGTCCTGCTCCGGGGGTCGGCCGGACCCTGCGGGACGCGTGGGCTCCGTGGACTGGCCTTCCCGCAACAGCAGGGGGCCCCGCTCGCGGGCGAGCAGGAGGCGGAGAGCCGTGCGGCGGCGTCGGTCCGGCATGTGGTGAGTGTCTTCCCCTCTGGAACTGCTGAGTACCGCTGTATCCCGGGCACTCCGTCTGCGGACGGGCCCTGCCCTCCAGACGCTACCTCCCGGCCGAGCCCCCGTCCCGTGGGGGCCGCGCGGTGTGCCGGTATCGTTGCTGACGGTCGACGGCTTCGTAGAGTTCCCCTATCGCCGGACTCGATTCGTTCGTACGACCACACAAAGGTTCTCGCGCGGCGTGCAGGTGCGCTCCACGCGAAGGCCCCACACCACGCCGTACCGCAACGCGAAAAGAGTCCCCGTGGCCGCCCGCCTCGTCGTCCTGGTCTCCGGATCCGGCACCAATCTCCAGGCGCTGCTCGACGCCATCCACGACGATCCCGGGGGCTTCGGCGCCGAGATCGTCGCCGTCGGAGCCGACCGCGATGCGATCGCCGGTCTCGAGCGTGCCGAAGGCGCCGGCATCCCGACCTTCGTCTGCCGGGTCAAGGACCACGCCACCCGCGAGGAGTGGGACCGGGCCCTGACCGAGACCACCGCCGCGTACGAGCCGGACCTCGTGGTGTCCGCCGGCTTCATGAAGATCGTCGGCAAGGACTTCCTCGCCCGCTTCGGCGGACGGTTCGTGAACACCCACCCCGCCCTGCTCCCCAGCTTTCCCGGGGCCCACGGCGTGCGCGACGCGCTCGCGTACGGCGTCAAGGTCACCGGATGCACCGTCCACTTCGTCGACGACGGCGTCGACACCGGCCCGATCATCGCGCAGGGCGTGGTGCACGTACGGGACGAGGACGATGAAGCCGCTCTGCACGAGCGCATCAAGAAAATCGAGCGTCAGCTGCTCGTGGATGTCGTGGGGCGTCTGGCCCGTAACGGCTACCGCATCGAGGGACGAAAGGTAGTTATCCCGTGACCGCCGAAACCATGAAGCGGCCCATCCGGCGCGCGCTGGTCAGCGTCTACGACAAGACCGGTCTGGAGGAGCTCGCCCGCGGGCTGCACGAGGCGGGAGTGGAGCTGGTCTCCACCGGCTCGACCGCCGGGCGCATCGCCGCCGCCGGTGTTCCGGTCACCAAGGTCGAGGAGCTGACCGGCTTCCCCGAGTGCCTGGACGGCCGGGTCAAGACGCTGCACCCGCGGGTGCACGCCGGGATCCTCGCCGATCTGCGCCTCGAAGCGCACCGCGAGCAGCTCGCGGAGCTGGGGGTCGAGCCGTTCGATCTGGTCGTGGTGAACCTCTACCCCTTCCGTGAGACCGTCGCCTCCGGCGCGACCCCGGACGAGTGCGTCGAGCAGATCGACATCGGCGGCCCCTCGATGGTCCGCGCCGCCGCCAAGAACCACCCGTCCGTGGCGGTGGTCACGAGCCCCGAGCGCTACGGCGACGTCCTCGCCGCCGTCGCCGCGGGCGGCTTCGACCTGGCCGCCCGCAAGCGGCTCGCCGCCGAGGCCTTCCAGCACACCGCCGCCTACGACGTCGCGGTCGCCTCCTGGTTCGCGTCCTCGTACGCCCCGGCCGACGAGAGCCGCTTCCCCGACTTCGTCGGCGCCACCTACCAGCGCTCCAACGTGCTGCGCTACGGCGAGAATCCGCACCAGGACGCCGCGCTCTACGTCACCGAGGAGGGCGGCGGCCTCGCGCAGGCCGAGCAGCTGCACGGCAAGGAGATGTCGTACAACAACTACACGGACACGGACGCCGCGCGCCGTGCCGCGTACGACCACACCGAGCCGTGCGTCGCGATCATCAAGCACGCCAACCCGTGCGGCATCGCGATCGGTGCCGATGTCGCCGAGGCGCACCGCAAGGCGCACGCCTGTGACCCGCTGTCGGCCTTCGGCGGAGTGATCGCGGTCAACCGCCCGGTGTCCGTGGCGATGGCCGAGCAGGTCGCCGAGATCTTCACCGAGGTGATCGTCGCCCCGGACTACGAGGACGGCGCCGTCGAGGTGCTGGCCCGCAAGAAGAACATCCGTGTGCTGCGTTGCCCCGACGCCCCCTCGGCCCCGGTCGAGCTCAAGCCGGTCGACGGCGGTGCACTGCTCCAGGTCACCGACCGGCTCCAGGCGGAGGGCGACGACCCGGCGAACTGGACCCTGGCCACGGGTGAGGCCCTGGACGCGGACGAACTCGCCGAACTGGCCTTCGCCTGGCGCGCCTGCCGCGCCGTCAAGTCCAACGCGATCCTGCTCGCGAAGGGCGGCGCGTCGGTGGGCGTGGGCATGGGACAGGTCAACCGCGTCGACTCCGCGAAGCTCGCGGTGGAGCGTGCGGGCGAGGAGCGTGCCGCGGGCGCGTACGCCGCGTCCGACGCGTTCTTCCCGTTCCCCGACGGTCTGGAGATCCTGACCTCGGCCGGAGTCAAGGCCGTGGTGCAGCCCGGCGGTTCCGTCCGTGACGAGCAGGTGATCGAGGCCGCGAAGAACGCGGGCGTGACGATGTACTTCACCGGCACCCGCCACTTCTTCCACTGATCCGTAACCGACGTCTGCGGCCCGCCCGGCACCAACCCGGCGGGCCGCAGACGTAGGTGCACGCGTCCGCACACGGGTCCGCGCCCCCGCAGAAGGGTCGCGCGCGGCCCTCATGCGGAAGGCCGCAACCCCCGCCCTGCGGCAGGGGGTTGCGGCCTTCGCGGTGTGCGGTCGCCAGGGGTCAGTGGCGGGGGCGCTGGAACCAGGCGGCACCGTCGCTCTTCGCGAGGAAGACGATGATGAGGATGCCCAGGACCAGGCTGACGAGGGCGAAGATGTTTGCGCCGAACAGGCTGATGACGCTGAGCAGCGTGATCAGGGAGCCGTAGACGATGCCGGAGATACGGATGCCGTTGCCGCCCTTGGAGATCTTGGCGCCGGTCAGGATGCCCCACAGGGCGAAGCCGAGGACGATGAGGCCGAAGAAGATCATGACGCCGGCGCCGATGGAGGCGGCCTTGTCGACGTCGGCGGAGCTCACGCCCGACGAACCGGCGCTGCCGGAGATCAGGTCGGCGATCCAGGCCGAGGCGACCATCATCACGACGCCACCGAGCGCCTGCAGGCTTCCGAGGATGATGAGCATGACGCGCGCGGCCTTCACACCCCCCGGCATCTCCATCGGGGCGCCGGGGTAGCCGCCGTACGGCTGCTGCCCGGCCGGAGCCTGGGGGTAGCCGTAGCCGGGCTGGCCCTGCGGGGCCGGGGCCTGGGGGTAGCCGTAGCCCGGCTGGCCCTGCGGCTGCTGACCGTAGCCCGGCTGGCCCTGCGGCTGTCCGTAGGGATTGTTCGGGTCGCCGAAGCTCATGGCGGGTTTCCTCCGTCGGATCTACTGGACGACGCGGTCCTGACCGGAGGAACTGCACCCAAAACGAGCGGTCTGCCCCCCGAAGCTGCCCGCGGCACTGCGCGGATCATCGTGGTATTACCGTCTCTTTTTGTCCAGTCGCCAGTTCGATGTGTTGTGTAAGTGCAACCTTGGGTACCGCTGAGCGGACCGCGGACGGTGGCCCGAATTGGAACAGTGGCGGGGTCATCCGCGAGGATGGGGGCATGACCGCCCAGATTCTCGATGGCAAGGCCACCGCAGCCGCTATCAAGTCCGACCTGACTGCCCGTGTGGCGGCGCTCAAGGACGCGGGTGTTACGCCCGGCCTGGGGACGCTGCTGGTCGGGGAAGACGTCGGCAGCCAGAAGTACGTGGCAGGGAAGCACCGTGACTGCGCTCAGGTGGGCATCGCCTCCATCCAGCGTGAACTGCCCGCGACCGCATCGCAGGAGGAGATCGAGGCGGTCGTCCGGGAGCTCAACGACGACCCGGAGTGCACGGGGTACATCGTGCAGTTGCCGCTGCCCAAGGGCATCGACACCAACCGCGTGCTGGAGTTGATGGATCCGGCCAAGGACGCGGACGGTCTGCACCCGACGAACCTCGGGCGGCTGGTCCTCAACGAGAAGGCGCCGCTGCCCTGTACCCCGGCGGGCATCGTCACGCTGCTGCGCCGGCACGGCGTGGAGATCAACGGCGCGCACGTGGTGGTCGTGGGGCGTGGTGTCACGATCGGCCGGCCGATGCCGCTGCTGCTGACCCGCAAGTCCGAGAACGCGACGGTGACGCAGTGCCACACCGGCACCCGTGACCTCTCCGCCCAGCTGCGGCAGGCCGACATCATCGTCGCCGCGGCGGGCGTGCCGCATCTGGTCAAGCCCGAGGACGTGAAGCCGGGCGCGGCGGTGCTCGACGTCGGCGTCAGCCGTGACGAGAACGGGAAGATCGTCGGCGATGTGCACCCCGGCGTCGCCGAGGTGGCCGGCTGGGTCGCTCCGAACCCCGGCGGCGTGGGCCCCATGACCCGGGCGCAGTTGCTGGTCAACGTCGTCGAGGCGGCAGAGCGGGCCGCGGCCGGCGCTGCGGGCTGAACGGTCATGGGCAAGGCCACACCGGGACCCGGCACTCCGGACCGTGACGCGGACAGCGCCGACGCAGCAGATGCGTCAGGCGGCCGTCCAGGCGTGTCCGGGTCCTCAGGCGGTACGTCCGAAGGCGGTACGCCCCAAGGGGGTGCGTCCAAGGGGCGCACTCCCGGGAGTGCGGGTGACACCGCGTCGATGAACGGCCATGCGGGTTCACCGTCCTCAGGGGCGGCCGCCGACGGTCCCTCATCCGAACCTGACGCGTCCGAACCTGACGCGTCCCCACCTGACGCGTCCGAGTCCGGCACGCCCGAGGCCGAGGGATCCGGTGCCGAGGAATCCGGTGCCGACACGTCCGGGCCCGGCGCGACCGGAACCGGTGCCGGGGAGAACGCGCCCGAGCCAGGTGCCGGGGAGGACGCGACCGCGGAGCGTGCGCAGGGCAAGTCCCGCCGTCCGCCCCGGGTCACCCGTGACACCGCGCGGCCTGAAGGCGGCGGCCGGGCCGCGCCCGGAGACGCCCCCGCACCGGCCCGTCAGTGGCCGCTGCTCACCGTGAGCGGACTCGCGGCTCTCGGGTTGCTGATCGTCGGCACCGACCCGTTCCCGCACGCCTTCCGTGTCGGGACGATCCTCGTCGGTGCCGCCCTGCTCACCGGCGCGGTCCTGCGCCGTGTGCTGCCGTCGGTGGGCATGCTGGCGGTGCGTTCGCGGTTCACCGACATGGTCACGTACGGGCTGCTCGGCACGGTGATCGTGCTTCTGGCCCTGACGGCTCAGCCCAAGCCCTGGCTGGACATCCCGTTCCTCGAGGACGCGGTCCGCTTCACCGTGCGGTAGCGCCGCTGCGCGATGTCGACCGACCTGCCGCCACGGCCGGCCGTGTCCTGCCGTCAGATGTCGTGACGGCAGGACACGGACAGGACCGGACCCGCCGGACCGGCCGGACCGGCCGTCCCGGCGGGCGGTTCCCGGTGCCGGGCGTCGTGCCTCAGCAGGAGGACGCGGTACTGATGCGGACCTTGTCGACCACCCACGAGTTGAAGTACGTGGTGTTGAGCGGCGGAGTGCACCACGTCCTGCCGTTGGTGAAGTGGGTGTAGACGATGTCGTCCCGGCGCGTGTTCACCATCCGGTCGGCTCCCTTGCTGGGGCCCAGGTTCTGCCAGCTGCTGGTGACGTCCTTGAACTGACCGGTCTTGGTGCTTCCCTTGTAGAAGCAGACGTACGGCCAGTTGCACGAGGCCTGAGTCGCACGACTGGCGGCGTCGGCGGTATGGACGTTCCGGGGTCCGGCCTTCGACGGGGCCGATGCGCCTGCCGAGGGGGCGAAGGAGAGGCCCGCGCCGACGGCGGCGGCCGCGACGACGAGCACAATGCGCTTGCGGGCATTCATGGTTCTGTTCCCTCCGTTGGTCGGCCGGGCGTGGCCGCCCGGCACGGCAACCGACTCTGGCGCGCCAACTCCGCGAATGCCCAGGGACATCGGGTGGATTGGGCGCATGTGGGACGTCCCACTCGCTGACCTGCTGGGACGTGTCCACGCACACAACCACCGTGGGACGCAAGGCCGTGTCCTGTTCTCGTCAGTGCCGCGAATCGGGTGGAATCGCCGACCCCGGGGGCTATCTCATGGAATGGAACGGAGAAAGCGGAGACAGGGGGACGTCTCATGGCCCGATGGAAGGAACTGCCGACCGGGCTCGCCGACCACGAGCGCCGGCTGATCACCCAACTGCGCAGGCTGAAGGACCACAGCGGGCTCAGTCTCGCCGCCCTCGCGGGCAGGACCGCCTACAGCCGCTCGTCCTGGGAGAGGTACCTCAACGCCAAACAGCCCGTGCCGCGGCGGGCGGTGGAAGAGCTGGCCCGCGTCTGTGCCGTGGAGCCGACGCGGCTCGTCGTGCTCTGCGATGTCGTCGTACGGGCCAGGGAGACGGCGAAGCGGACCGCTGCGGAAGCAGCGCCCGTCGACGCGGCGGCGGGGGTCGCGCCGGCACCGACCGCGCCGCGGGCGGTTCCCTCGACGCCCGCTGCCCTTACGGCCTCTCGGAGGGCCTCTGCGCCACCGCCGCCGCCCTCGGGGCCTGTTGTGCCCTCTGGGCTCACCGCGCCGCCTCCGCCTGCTGCAGGGGCGCCTGCCACGCCCCCGGCGCCGGTGGCAAGAGCCTCCCCCGGCGGTGGCCCCGTCCGCGGGGAGTGGACGGTGCCCCTGTCCTGGGTGCTCGGCGCGGGCGCCTTCGCCCTTGTCGTCGCGTTCACGGCGGGGCTGCTGACCGCCGGTGTCTGGGAGGACGCGAGAGCGCCCGCGGCCACCGCCGGAGGAGCCCGGTATCCGGGCGGAGAGGCGTACCGCTGCGACGTCCGGTTTCGGAACGGCGAGCTGCGGGCGGGGCACAGTCCCACCCGTGAGATGCCGCTCGACGTCAACAGCACGGGCGACGACGTGATCGAGGCCCAGTGCCTGCTGCGGGAGCACGGCTTCGACCCCGGCGCGACCGACGGGAGATACGCGGAGTGCACCAAGGAGGCGGCGATGCGCTTCCAGAAGCGCCATGGGCTGGCGGTGGACGGCGTGGTGGGGCCGGACACCTGGAGGGAGCTGCGCCGGTGACGGGCCGCACCGAGTGTGAGCAACTGGCCTGTGCGCTACGCCGGCTGCGGGAACGGTCCGGGCTGAGCCTGGCCGCTCTGGCCGCCCGTACCCCGTACGGCAAATCGTCCTGGCAGCGCTATCTCACCGGGGCGAAACCCGTGCCGCGCCGCGCGGTCGAGGCGCTCTGCGCGGTCACCGGCGAGCCTCCGCGCCGGTTGCTCGCACTGTGGGAGCTCGCGGACGCGGTCTGGAGCGGCCGGGGCGTGCCCGCACCGCCACCCGCACCGCCACCCGCAGCGCCACCCGCACCGCTCCCGGTGCCGCCATCGCCCGCACCGGCGGACCGGGTCCTCGTCGCAGACGCGGTGCCGGGAGCCTCGCGGGACGGACCGGCGCCGTACGGAACGGCCCGGGTGCTCGTCATCGAGGGTCCGGTGCGCCGCCCGGCCCATCGCCCGCAGGCAGCGGCGTGGCCGGTGCTCCTGGCCCTGCTCGCGCTGTCGGCTGCTGTGGCGGCGCTGCTGGCCGTCATGGTGGTGCTGCACACCGTGGCGGGCCGGGGCTGTCCGCGGGCCGGGGCGGATTTCGCCGCGCCGCCGGAGTGTCCGATGACCCCGGTGGGCGGTGGCCTGGTGACGGCGCCCGTCCCCTCCCCCGTGGGAGGACGGGCGCCGTCACGGGAAACAGCGTCATGCACGCGCCAAGCGGGATTCAAGGGGGCCCGGATGGCTGTGGCACGGAAGTGACGGTTCCGCCATGGTGTGATCGACGGTCGGCGGATGCGAAACTGAGGCGGGCTTCGGGACAGGGGCGCACGCGGGGGGTACGCGGATGTCCCGAATGCCCCCCGTGCGCCCTCGGCACAGGAACTGTCATCCTGGCTCTGCGCATTCCTCCGGGTAGGCCCCGGACCGTCCTCGTGGACGCGTCCGCAGGCAGGCCCCGAGGTGTGGCAGGGGGCACCACAGCGCGGGGGCACATTGGCACGTCGGGGGGACAAGGGGGAAGCAATGCCTCGTTGGAAGGCGCTACCGGAAGAGCTCGACCCTCAGGTCAGGGAGTTCACCAGTCAGCTGCGCCGGCTGGTCGACCGCAGCGGGCTGAGCATCGCGGCGGTCTCGGACCGTACCGGTTACAGCAAGACGTCGTGGGAGCGCTATCTGAACGGGCGGCTGCTCGCACCCAAGCGCGCGATCGTCGCACTCGCCGAGGTGACAGGGACGAATCCGGTCCACCTCACCACCATGTGGGAGCTCGCGGAGCGTGCCTGGAGCCGCTCCGAGATGCGTCACGACATGACGATGGAGGCCATCCGGATATCCCAGGCGCGTGCTGCGCTCGGGGAGTTCGGACCGGGCGGCAAGTCGGGGTCCTCGCACACGGCGGCGCCGCCGTCCGGCCCCGGACACGAGTCGTACGGCCCCGCCCCGAGCGGGGGCCCGCACTCCGTCCCGTCGCAGCGCGACGGCGGGTACGCCTCCGCACCGGGCGCCGCCGACCGCGGCCGGGGAGGGCGCAAGACGGCGGTGTTCCTGGCGGCCGTCGTCGGCGCGCTGCTGGTGATCGCCGCGGCCGTGCTGCTCACGGACTTCGGAGGCGGTGGTGAGGACGAGGCCAGGGCCGTCACCAAGGAGCCGTCCACCGCCACCCCGTCGTTTTCCGCCGACCCGCAGCTGCCCGCCGGGGTCAAGTGCTCCGGCGACGACTGTGACGGTCAGGACCCGGAGGCGATGGGGTGCGGTGGCCAGTACGCCACCACCGCCGCCCGGACCACGGTCGGTACGGCCGTCGTCGAGGTCCGTTACAGCAAGACCTGTGCAGCGGCGTGGGCCCGTATCACCAAGGCGGCGCCGGGGGACAAGGTCTCGATATCGGCGGGTAAGACGGCGCAGAACGGCCTGGTGAACGAGGACAAGGACGCGTACACCCCGATGGTCGCGGTCACCTCGGAGTCGGAGGCCAAGGCCTGCGCGACGCTGAGGACCGGGACGAAGGGATGCACGACCGAGCAGTGACCGGAGCCCCGCACAGCTGAGCGGAGTGCGCATCGAGTGAGCCGCACCACAAGGGGGCGGCGGTGCGGGCGCCCCCGGGTCGGATAGCCTGACGCCCGGATATCTCTTCACGTCGAGAGATCGATCAGTACGGTGGAGGTGTCCAGCACCCGGGGCAGGGCCCCAACGCCAGCTTTCTTACGGAGATCGCTATGACCCGCACTCCCGTGAACGTCACCGTCACCGGCGCGGCCGGCCAGATCGGCTACGCGCTGCTCTTCCGCATCGCCTCCGGCCAGCTGCTCGGCGCGGATGTGCCGGTCAAGCTGCGCCTGCTGGAGATCCCGCAGGGTCTGAAGGCCGCCGAGGGCACCGCCATGGAGCTCGACGACTGCGCCTTCCCGCTGCTTCAGGGCATCGACATCACCGACGACCCGAACGTCGCCTTCGACGGCGCCAACGTCGCGCTGCTGGTCGGAGCCCGTCCGCGGACGAAGGGCATGGAGCGCGGTGACCTGCTCTCCGCCAACGGCGGCATCTTCAAGCCGCAGGGCAAGGCCATCAACGACCACGCGGCCGACGACATCAAGGTGCTCGTCGTCGGCAACCCGGCCAACACCAACGCGCTCATCGCGCAGGCCGCGGCCCCGGACGTACCGGCCGAGCGCTTCACCGCGATGACCCGCCTCGACCACAACCGCGCGATCTCGCAGCTGGCCGCCAGGACCGGCGCCGCCGTCTCCGACATCAAGCGTCTGACCATCTGGGGCAACCACTCCGCGACCCAGTACCCGGACATCTTCCACGCGGAGATCGCCGGCAAGAACGCCGCGGAGATCGTCGACGACCAGGCCTGGCTCGCCGACACCTTCATCCCGACCGTCGCCAAGCGCGGCGCGGCGATCATCGAGGCCCGTGGCGCCTCCTCGGCCGCCTCCGCCGCCAACGCCGCCATCGACCACGTCCACACGTGGGTCAACGGCACCGCCGAGGGCGACTGGACCTCCATGGGCATCCCGTCCGACGGTTCCTACGGTGTCCCGGAGGGCCTGATCTCCTCCTTCCCGGTCACGTGCAAGGACGGCGCGTACGAGATCGTCCAGGGCCTGGACATCAACGAGTTCTCCCGCCCCCGCATCGACGCGTCCGTCGCCGAGCTCGTGGAAGAGCGCGAGGCCGTCCGCGGTCTGGGCCTCATCTGAGGGTCCGCTCGTCCAGCGGTCACATCGCCGGCGGTCCGACGCCGGCGATCCGATCGCCCACCGGCCCGGCCGGTCCCCGGTCCAGCCGGATGACCGGCCCCGGGCCGGACCCTGAATCGTCTCGCTCTGGGGGCGCCGCACCGTCGTGTGGCGCCCCCAGAGCGTTGCGGGCGCTCCTGTGCCAACCTGGCCCCATGACACCCGGTCCCGGAAACGAGCAGGGCGCTCCCCGTCTGGTGCTGCTGCGCCATGCCAAATCCGCCCGGCCGGGGGGCGTCGAGGACCATGAGCGTCCCCTTGCTCCTCGGGGGCGTCACGACGCCGCCGAGGTGGGGCGTCTGCTGCCGGAGATGGGGTGTGTACCCGATCTGGTGATCTGCTCGCCGGCCCGCAGGGCGCGCGAGACCTGGGAGAACGCCGCTCCGCACCTGGGCGCGCAGCTGCCGGTGACCTACGACGAACGGGTGTACGCGGCAGAGCCGGACGAGCTGCTGGACGTGCTCCGTGAAGTGCCCGCCGAGGTGGGGACCGTCCTGCTGGTCGGCCACAACCCAGGGATCGAGGAGCTCGCGGCCGCACTCACCGCCGAAGCCGATCAGGATTCCCTCGCCTGGATGACCGAGAAGTTCCCGACCTCCGCCTTCGCGCTGTTCGACCTCGAGGGGGACTGGTCGGCGCTTCGTCCCGGAGCGGCCCGGCTGACGGCGTTCGTCGTCGCCAGGGCGTCGACCACCTGACCTCGGAGCCGGCGCCGACGCCCGGACTTCAGAGGCCGGACCGGGACCGGAGGCCGGACCGGGAACCGCACACAAAACAGTCCCCGGTAGTCCGCGCATTTCCGTACATCTCAGTCGTCGCCGACGACGCCGGTCCTCGCGCGGTCCTGCCGGGGGCCTAGCCAGAGCCTTGGGAAGGGTCACGCCAACCGGCGAACGTCTCCGCCGATCCGTGGGGCTCTCTCAGGTTTTCCGGTGTATTACCCAGTTTCCTCCCGAAATGACCGAAGTCAAGAGGCTGCGACCATGCGCCCCCGGAGCTGGGAGGCAGCCGTTCGGACGGACGGCCCATCGGCGAACCCCCCTTCGGGCCGGACGGGTATCGCCGACGATCACCGACCCCCGCGCCGGCGGCCCTCTCGCTTACCCAGCAGGGGAGTGAGTCGGGCCACTTCCGGCCAGCTGACGCGCATGCTTTCCACCCCCCGGGGCAGGCGATCCGCTCACCGGTCTTCGCTGGTGAGAGACATAAAGGGAATGGAAGGCCAAACGCGACGTGTCGGTACAACTGACCATCCACGTGGACGGAGATTGGCGTGAAGCCGCCTCCGGAGCCACGCGAGAGATCCTCGACCCCGTCGACGCCACTGCCCTTGCGGTAGTGGCGGAAGGCGGTGCCGAGGACACCGACGCCGCGATCGCCGCCGCGCGCCGCGCGTTCGACCAGGGGGTATGGCCCCGCACCCCGGTGTCCGAGCGTGCCGCACTGCTGCGGCGGGTCGCGGAGCTGCTGCAGCGGGACCGCGAGGAGCTCGGCCTGCTGGAGAGCCGGGACGCCGGCAAGACGCTGGAGGAAGGGCGCGTCGACATCGACTGCGTCGCCGACGCGTTCCGCTACTTCGCCGATCTCGTCGTGAACGAGACCGGCCGGGTCGTGGACGCCGGCTCGAGCGACATCCACAGCGTCGTCGTGCACGAGCCCGTGGGTGTGTGCGCGCTGATCACACCCTGGAACTATCCCCTTCTGCAGGCCAGCTGGAAGATCGCCCCGGCGCTCGCCGCGGGAAATACTTTTGTGATCAAGCCCAGCGAGATCACGCCGCTCACCACGGTCGCGCTGATCCGCCTGCTCCAGGAGGCCGGGCTTCCCGCCGGTGCCGCCAACATCGTCACCGGCGCGGGCCACACCGTCGGCGCCCGCCTCGCCGAGCACCCGGACGTCGACCTCGTCTCCTTCACCGGCGGCATCGTCAGCGGCACCAAGGTCATGCGCGCCGCGGCCGAGACCGTCAAGAAGGTCGCCCTGGAGCTCGGCGGCAAGAACCCGAACGTGGTCTTCGCCGACGCCTGCACCACCAGCGAGGGCTTCGACACCGCCGTCGACCAGGCCCTGAACGCGGCCTTCATCCACAGCGGCCAGGTCTGCTCGGCCGGTTCCCGGCTGATCGTCGAGGAGTCCCTGCGCGAGCGCTTCGTCGACGAGCTCGCCCGCCGGGCCGAGAAGATCCGCATCGGCCGCGGCACCGACGAGGGCGTCGAGTGCGGCCCGCTCGTGTCCGCGCAGCAGCTCGCCAGGACCGAGGAGTACGTCGCCTCCGCACTGGCGGAAGGTGCCGTCCTGCGCGCCGGCGGCACCCGGCCCGACGGCCCCGGCTTCTTCTACCGGCCCACCGTCCTCGACCGCTGCCACCGCGGTATGCGCGTCATCCGCGAGGAGATCTTCGGGCCGGTCCTCACCGTGGAGACCTTCACCACCGAGGAGGAGGCCGTCGACCTCGCCAACGACACCGAGTACGGCCTCGCCGGCGCCGTCTGGAGCGGCGACCCCGGGCGTGCCCGGCGCGTCGCCGGAAGGCTGCGCCACGGAACGGTCTGGATCAACGACTTCCACCCCTACCTCCCCCAGGCGGAATGGGGCGGTTTCGGCAAGTCCGGCATCGGCCGGGAGCTCGGCCCCTCGGGGCTCGCCGAGTACCGCGAGACCAAGCACATCTATCAGAACCTCGCCCCGCGCCCCGTGCGCTGGTTCGCGGGCTGACCGGGGAGCACGACACACCTATGACCACCCACATACGTGAGTACGACTATGTCGTCGTCGGGGGCGGTACCGCCGGTTCGGTGATCGCCTCCCGTCTCACCGAGGACCCGGACGTCAGCGTCGCCGTCATCGAGGGCGGCCCGAGCGATGTCGACCGGGACGACGTGCTGACGCTGCGCCGCTGGATGGGGCTCCTCGGCGGCGAGCTGGACTACGACTACCCGACGACCGAACAGCCCCGCGGCAACTCCCACATCCGGCACAGCCGCGCCAGGGTCCTCGGCGGCTGCTCGTCGCACAACACCCTCATCGCCTTCAAGCCGCTGCCGTCCGACTGGGACGAGTGGGCCGAGGCCGGGGCCGACGGCTGGAACACGGCCGCGATGGACCCGTACTACGACCGGCTGCTCAACAACATCGTGCCGGTCGACGAGGCGGACCGTAACGCCATCGCCCGGGACTTCGTCGACGCCGCCCAGGCCGCGCTCGACGTCCCCCGGGTCGACGGCTTCAACCGGAAGCCCTTCGACGAGGGCGTCGGCTTCTTCGACCTCGCCTACCACCCCGAGAACAACAAGCGCTCCTCGGCATCGGTGGCGTACCTCCACCCGGTGATGGACGAGCGGTCCAACCTCACCATCCTGCTGGAGACCTGGGCGTACCGTCTGGAGCTGGACGGGACCCGCGCCACAGGCGTCCGGGTACGGAGCAAGGACGGCGAGGAGCAACTGGTCACCGCGCGGCGCGAGGTGATCGTCTGCGCCGGCGCGGTCGACACCCCGCGTCTGCTGATGCACTCGGGCATCGGGCCCAAGTCCGATCTGGAGGCGCTCGGCATCCCCGTCGTCCGCGATCTGCCGGGCGTCGGCGAGAACCTGCTCGACCACCCCGAGTCGGTGATCGTCTGGGAGACCCACGGGCCCATTCCCGAGAACTCGGCGATGGACTCCGACGCCGGTCTGTTCGTGCGCAGGGACCCCGAACACCAGGGCCCCGACCTGATGTTCCACTTCTACCAGATCCCCTTCACCGACAACCCGGAGCGGCTCGGCTACGAACGCCCGCCGTACGGAGTGTCGATGACCCCGAACATCCCCAAGCCCCGCAGCCGCGGCCGTCTCTACCTCACCAGTGCCGACCCGGAGGTCAAGCCCGCGCTCGACTTCCACTACTTCACGGACGAGGACGACTACGACGGGCGCACGCTCGTCGACGGCATCCGCCTCGCCCGTGAGATCGCCCGGACGGCGCCCCTCGCGGACTGGCTGAAGCGGGAGGTGTGCCCGGGGCCCGAGGTCACGGGCGACGAGGAGCTGAGCGAGTACGCGCGCAAGGTCGCGCACACCGTCTACCACCCGGCAGGCACCTGCCGAATGGGTTCGCCCACTGATGAACTCGCCGTTGTGGAACCAGACTTGAAGATTCGCGGTCTTGAAGGTGTCCGCATCGCGGACGCGTCCGTCTTCCCGACCATGCCGGCCGTGAACCCGATGATCGGGGTCCTGATGGTGGGCGAGAAATGTGCCGAACTGCTGAAGGAAACGGGGAGTGAGACCCGATGACCGAAACAACCGAAGCGAGCGGGACGACCGCGTCGAAGGCAGCGAACGCAGCGAACGCAGCGGCCGCATCCACCGCATCCACCGAGTCCCCGGTCTTCGCGGTACGCGACCTGTGGAAGGTCTTCGGGCCGAAGGCGCAGCGCGTCCCGCAGTCGGCGGAGCTCGCCGCCCTGGACCCCACCGAGCTGCGTGAACGCACCGGCTGCACGGCGGCCGTACACGATGTGAGCTTCGACGTCCGCCGCGGCGAGGTGTTCGTCGTCATGGGCCTGTCCGGCTCCGGCAAGTCGACCCTCGTCCGCTGTCTGACCCGGCTGATCGAGCCGACATCCGGTTCGATCGCGATCGACGGCGAGGACGTGCTGTCGATGGACAAGGCACGCCTGCGTGAACTGCGCAGGCACCGGGCTTCGATGGTCTTCCAGCACTTCGGACTGCTGCCGCACCGGTCCGTGCTCGACAACGTCGCCTACGGACTCGAGATCCAGGGCGTCGGCCGGTCCGCACGGCGCGCGAAAGCCGCCGAGTTCGTCGCGAAGGTCGGCCTGGAAGGCATGGAGCACCGCAGGCCGGCACAGCTCTCCGGCGGCCAGCAGCAGCGCGTCGGCCTGGCCAGGGCGCTCGCCGTCGACCCCGAGGTGCTGCTCTTCGACGAGCCGTTCAGCGCGCTGGACCCGCTGATCCGCCGCGATATGCAGGACGAGGTCGTCCGGCTGCACCGCGAGGAGGGCCGCACGATGGTCTTCATCACCCACGACCTGAGCGAGGCGCTGCGCCTCGGCGACCGGATCGCGCTGATGCGGGACGGCCGGATCGTGCAGCTCGGGACGCCCGAGGAGATCGTCGGCTCGCCCGCCGACGACTACGTACGGGACTTCGTCCGCGACGTTCCGCGCGAGCAGGTCATGACGGTCCGCACGGCGATGCGCCCCGCGAGCGACGCCGGGGAGACCGAAGCCGGTCCCGCGGTGTCACCCGACGCCACCGTCTCCGAGGCCATCGAAGCGGTCGCCCGGGTGGGCTTGCCGGCCCGGGTGGTGGACGAGGGCCGCTGTATCGGCATCGTCGACCACGCGGCGCTGCTCGCCGTGGTGGCGGGCACCCCGGTGAAGGAGGTGGCGGCATGAGGCGCCAGGACACACTCGGGACGACCGGGCTCCGGCCGGCGCCACGCGCCGCCGTGACCCGGAATGCGAGGTGGTGCGGATGAGCGTCACCGTGGACGCGGTGTCCAAGACACCCGAAGCCAGAACCGGAGCACCCGAGCGGCCCGGCGGACTGGGCGAGTTCGTCCGGCGCCGTCGCGCACTGGTGGCGGGCGCCGGCGCGCTGGCCGTGCTCGTCGTGCTCGGCTCCGTGCTGCTCGGCGGCGGGGGCTGGCCCTCCGGGCTGACCGTCGACATCTCGGGGCCGCTCGACGACGCCAACAAGTGGGTCGTCGACAACCGCGACACCCACCCGCTGTTCCTCTACTTCCTGCTGCACCTGTCCAACACGGCGACCGAAGCGGTCAACGGCGTGTACCAGCTGCTGGACGCACTGGGCTGGCTCGGGGTCGTCACCGCCGGCGTACTCGTCGCCTGGCGGGCCGCCGGACTCGGAGTACGCGGCGCACGGGTCGCGCTGACCGCGCTCGGCGCCTTCGCCGTGTGCGGTCTGCTCGGCATGTGGGACGCGACGCTGCTCACCATCGCGCTGATGGTGGTGTCCGTGGGGGTGGCCGCGCTGCTCGGCGTGCTGATCGGGCTGCTGGCCGGGGTCTTCGACCGCTTCGACCGGGCCCTGCGGCCGGTGCTGGACACCATGCAGGTGCTGCCCGCCTTCGCCTATCTGCTGCCGTTCGTGCTGGTCTTCGGCACGGGTACGCCCGCCGCGCTGTTCTGCACGGTCATCTACGCGGCCCCGCCGATGGCCCGGCTCACCGCGCTCGGACTGCGCGGCGCCGACCCCGGAGCCCTGGAGGCGGCCGAGTCGCTCGGTGCGAACGCCTGGCAGCGGCTGTGGACGGCCCGGCTGCCGCTCGCGCGCAAGCAGATGCTGCTCGGACTCAACCAGACGATCATGATGGCTCTGTCGATGGTCGTCATCGCCGCGCTCGTCGGCGCCGGCGGCCTCGGCGAGGAGGTGTACTCGGCGCTGTCCACGACGGACGTCGGCAAGGCCTTCGCCGCGGGCGTCCCGATCGTGCTCATCGCGATCTGGCTGGACCGTACGACGGCGGCCGCGGGCGACCGTATGGCGGCGACGGCCCCGGGCGGCGGCTGGCTGCACGGCGGACGCGCCTGGGCGCTCGTCGCCGTGGGTGTGGTCGCGGCCGCCGCGGTGCGTACGACCACCTGGCCCGAGGCATGGACGTACGAGATCTCCACCCCGGTCAACAAGGCCCAGGAGTGGATCACCGAGAACCTGGCCTTCCTCGAGGTCTGGGCCCGCGAGTTCACGCTCTGGATCCTCAACCCGCTGCGCGACACGCTGGTGTGGCTGCCCTGGTGGTCGGTGCTGCTGCTCGTGGCCGCCGTGGCCTGGCTGGTCGGCAGCTGGGCCTCCGCGCTGACGGCCACGGGCGCGATGGCCGCCATCGGTGCCCTCGGTGTCTGGGCCAGGTCCCTGGACACGCTGTCCCAGGTGCTGGCGGCGCTGGTGGTCACCCTGGTGCTGGGCTTCCTCGTGGGAGTGCTGAGCGCACGGGCCGGCTGGCTGGAGCGGCTGCTGCGTCCGCTGCTGGACGCCATGCAGACGATGCCCCAGTTCGTGTACCTGATCCCGGTCGTCGCGCTCTTCGGCGCCACCCGTACCTCGGCGATCGTCGCCGCGGTCGTGTACGCGCTGCCCGCGGTCGTCCGTATCACCACCCAGGGGCTGCGCGAGGTCGACCCGGCCGCGATGGAGGCCTCCCGATCGCTGGGTTCCTCCGCCCGCCAGCAACTCTTCGGAGTCCAGCTCCCGCTGGCCCGTCCGGCCCTGCAACTCGCCGTCAACCAGGGCGTGGTGCTGGTGCTGGCCGTGGTCGTCGTCGGCGGTCTCGTCGGTGGCGGGGCGCTCGGTTACGACGTCGTGAAGGGCCTGTCCCGGGGCGAGATGGGCGTCGGTATGACGGCCGGAATCGCGATCGTCTGCCTGGGGCTCGTCCTGGACCGGATTTCCCAGCCTGCGGCGCGTACCGGCCGCAAGCACCGCTGACCCCCTACCTCTCGTTCTGACAGGAGCACCATGCGTACCGTTCGAAACCTGAGTACTGCCCGCACTCTGCGCGCCGCCACCGCGGTCGTCGGGGCCGTCGGAGTCCTCTCGCTCACCGCCTGCGGCGCCGCCGAGACCGGCAAGAGCAACGATGTCGGCGGCAAGAAGACCGTGACGATGACCGTCCCCTCCTGGGTCGGCGCCCAGGCCAACGTGGCCGTGGCCAAGCACATCCTCGAGAAGGAGCTCGGCTACACGGTCAAGACCCAGCAGATGGGCGAGGTGCTGGCCTGGGACGCGCTGTCCAAGGGCGACATCGACGCGGTGATGGAGGACTGGGGTCACCCGAAGGAGGAGAAGCAGTACGTCGAGACGAAGAAGACCGTCGTCAAGGGCGGCGACCTCGGCGTCACCGGCCACATCGGCTGGTACGTGCCGAAGTACTTCGCGGACCAGCACCCCGACGTCACCGACTGGAAGAACCTCAACAAGTACGCCAAGGAGTTCAGAACGGCGGAGAGCGGCGACAAGGGCGAGCTGCTGGAGGGCTCGCCCGACTACGTCACCAACGACGACGCCATCATCGGCAACCTGAAGCTGGACCTGAAGACCAACTACGCGGGTTCCGAGGCGGCCCAGATCACGGCGATCAAGAAGTACGCCAAGGAGAAGAAGCCCTTCCTGACGTACTGGTGGACTCCGCAGTGGCTGAACGCCCAGATCGACATGGTCGAGGTCAAGCTGCCCGAGTACAAGGCGGGTTGCGACGCGGACCCGAAGAAGGTCGCCTGCGCCTATCCGCACACCCCGCTGCAGAAGTTCTTCAACGCCGACTTCGCCAAGAACGGCGGCGAGGCAGCTCAGTTCCTGAAGAACTTCAAGTGGACGACGGACCAGCAGAACCAGGTCGCGCTGATGATCGCGGACCAGAAGCTGTCGCCGGACGCCGCGGCGCAGAAGTGGGTCAAGGAGAACGAGGCCACCTGGAAGGCCTGGCTCCCGAAGAAGTAGTGACGGCGAAGTAGCGACTGCCTGACCGCACGACTGCACGACCGCACGAGCGGGCGATCCCGGAGCACCCCCCACTGCGCCGGGCGCGCCCGCTCGTACGCGTTGAGCCGTGCCGCCGGGCCGTAACCAGCCGCAACGGACCCGTCAGGGCGGCGACTGGCGTACCGACTCGGGCTCCGGCAGTTCGCCGAAGCGGGCCAGTGCCAGTGCCCCCGCCACCGAGATCACGAAGCCGGTCACGGCCAGCCAGGCCAGGCCCTCGCGGGTCCGGTCGCCCAGCCAGACGACCCCGACCGCCGACGGCAGCAAGGTCTCGGTGAGGACCAGGCCCGCCGTCGCCGTGGTCACCGATCCGCGGGCGAAGGCGGAGGTGAGCAGCAGGAAGGCCGCGGCGCCGCCGAGCAGAAGCGCGTAGAGCGCCGCACTGGTGAAGTCGACCGAGTCCAGCAGCCGTACCGCCACTTCCGGCACCCCGAAGCCGATGCCCGCGCCCATGCCCAGCGCCAGCGCCCGCGCGCGGCCCGGCAGCCGGCCTGCCGCCGCGCCGATCAGCAGGACCGCGACCGCCGTGCCGAGCAGCACCCACTTCAGGGCGGGCGGCGGGGGCGTGCTGCCCTCCGGGCCGGAGGCAAGCCCCAGCATCCCGAGGCCGAGGCAGACCACGGCCACCGCGGCCCATTCGATCCGGGTGAGCCGCACCGACAGCATCCGTGTCGCCGCCACGGCCGTCACCGCGAGGCTCGCGGCCAGGGCCGCACTCACGGCGTAGATCGGGATCAGCCGCAGCGCCATGATCTGGAGCGCGAAGCCCACTCCGTCCAGCGTGAGGCCGACGAGATAGCGCCACTGCCGCACCGCCCGCAGGAAGAGTGCCGTGTCCACCCCGGACGCCGGCGCGCCCGGGTCGGCCACCGCCCGGGCCGCGACGGCTTGGAAGACGGTGGCCAGCCCGTAACAGACCGACGAGGCAATCGCGCAGATCATCCCGAAGAACACAAAACGACTCTAGGTGGGGAGGCTTCGTGGACCGGGCTTACGGCCACGCGGCACGGCCATCTAATGTGTGCGGCGGTTCATTGGCTGGCTTGATGTAGACGAAGACGAAGACGGGGAGGCCGAGGAGATGGCGCGGCGCAGGCTGAGGTCGGGCACGGTCGTGCTCGGCGGTATGGGGGTGCTCGCGGCGACGCTCACGTCCTGCGGCTCGGAACCGGACGAGCGGTGTATCGATCCGGTGACCTACGAGACCCTGCCCGACTACGAGTGCGATGACGACGGCGGCTCCGGCAGCGGCGGCCACGGCCGCTACTACTACGGGGGCAGCGTCGGCAGCAGCGGCAGGGTGTCCGGCGGCAGCTTCGACAAGTCGGCCGTCGACACCGGCGGCTTCGGCTCCTCCCACTCCAGCGGCGGCTGAGCCAGGACGGTCGCGCACCGATGAAACGTCACACCACCGAACCGCGCCCCGGCTGGCAGCAGACGGTCGAGGAGCAGGGCCTCATCTATCCGCTCACCCGCTACCCGGACGGATCGCTGCGTCCGTACTGGGACGAGAGCGTCTACTACGAGTTCTCCCTGCCCGAGGTCGAGGCGCTGGAGGAGGTCGTCGAGGAACTGCACGCCATGTGCCTGGCCGCGGCCGAGCACATCGTGGAGCAGGACCGCTTCGCCGACCTCGGCATCACCGACCGCCGGCTGGCGAGGCGGGTCGCCGCTTCCTGGCGCCGCCGTGCCGAACTGCCCTCCCTCTACGGACGGTTCGACCTGCGCTACGACGGGACCGGCCCGGCGAAGATGCTGGAGTACAACGCCGACACCCCCACCTCGCTGGTGGAGGCCGCGAGCCCCCAGTGGTTCTGGATGGAGGAGCGCTTCCCGGGAGCCGACCAGTGGAACTCCCTGCACGAGCGGCTCGTGGACGCCTGGAAGCGGCAGGCCCCGCTGCTGCCGCCCGGTCCGGTGCACTTCGTGCACTCCGACGGAGACGAGCTCGGCGAGGACCTGATGACGGTCGCGTACCTCCGCGAGACCGCCCAGCAGGCCGGACTGAGGACCGAGGCGCTGTCGGTCGAGCGGATCGGCTGGGACCGGCTCTCCGGTCGGTTCGTGGACGACCGGCTCCGTTTCATCCGCAGCTGCTTCAAGCTGTACCCCTGGGAGTGGCTGGCCACCGACCGCTTCGGCCCCCACGTCCTGGACACCCTGGACAACGGCGGCGGCACGGGCACCACCTGCTGGATCGAGCCCGCCTGGAAGATGCTGCTCTCCAACAAGGCGCTGCTCGCCGTGCTGTGGGAGCTGTACCCGGGGCATCCGAATCTGCTCCCCGCCTATCTCGACGGGCCGCGCGAACTGGCGGGGACCACCGGCTACGTGGCCAAACCGCTGCTGGGCCGCGAGGGCGCGGGCGTCACCATCCACGAGCCGGGCGCGGACCCGGTGGTGCGGGAAGAGCCCTGCTGCTACCAGGAGCTCGCTCCGCTGCCGGATCTGGGGCCGCCCACGGCCGACGGCTCCGGGGGGAACCGGGTCGTCCTCGGCGCCTGGGTCGTCGAGAACGAGGCGGCGGGGCTGGGCATCCGCGAGTCGGCGGGACTCGTCACGGACGAGTACGCCCGCTTCATCCCGCATGTGATCCTCTGACGCCCTGAGCTCCGGGGCCCGCGCGTCCGGCCGCCCTGCGCGGTCCGCGCGGGCCCTGCCGTGCGTGGCAGGCCCGCGCGGTGCCGGCGGGCCGGCCACGGCGGAGGGTCCCTGGACTGCGGGGGTGGTCCGGGGGCCCGCCGCCACCGGGCTCACCCCATGGGATCGCCGCCACCGGGCTCACCCCATGGGATCGCGGCCACCGGGCTCACCTCCGCCGGACCGGGGCCACCGGGCTCACCCCACCGGCCCTGCCCTGCCGCGCAACGTCACCGAACCGCCACGTCCGAACAGGGGAACGCCCGCCGGTAGTCGCTCGGCGACACCCCCACCTGCTTGAGGAAGTGGTGCCGAAGGTTGTTCGCCGTGCCGAGGCCGCTCAGCTCCCCGACCTTCTCGACCGGGAGGTCCGTGGACTCCAGCAGCATCCGGGCCCGTCCCAGCCGCTGATCGAGGAGCCACCGAAGGGGAGTCGTCCCCGTGGCGGCCCGAAGGCGCCGGTAGAACGTCCGCGGACTCATCGCCGCCCTCCGTGCCAGCTCGTCGACCGTCAACGGCTGGTCCAGATGGGCCCGGGCCCATTCCAGTACCGGCGCGAGTCCCCGGTCGTCGGTCTCCGGTACCGACAGGTCGATGAACTGTGCCTGGCCGCCGGGACGATGGGCGGGAACGACCATCCGGCGCGCCAGCTGGTTGGCGACGTGCGCACCGAGGTCGCGCCGCACCAGATGCAGGCACAGGTCGAGACCGGCGGTGAGCCCGGCGCTGGTGAGCACGTCGCCGTCGTCCACGTACAGCACGGAGTCGTCGACGTGGACCTTCGGGTAACGCTCGGCCAGTTGCGCGGTGTGCATCCAGTGGGCCGTGGCGCGGCGTCCGTCGAGCAGACCGGCCTCGGCGAGCGCGAAGGCGCCGGTGCACAGGGAGACCATGCGGGCTCCCGCGTCGTAGGCGCCGCGCAGGGCGGTGATCAGGTCCCGCGGCAGCGGTGCGCCCTCGTCCACGCACGAGTCGGGTACGGAGGGCACGATCACCGTGTCGGCGCCGGCGAGGTCGTCGAGCCCGTGGCTCGTCCGCAGCGAGAGGCCCGATCCCGAGAGCGCGCCGTCCTGCGCACGGCCTTCGGTGCCGCACAGCCGCAACTCGTACCAGGGGTCGGCCAGGTCGGACTGCGGCTTGCCGAAGACGGTGCACGGAATGCTCAGCTCATAGAGATCCCAGGAGGGGACGGTCAGTTCCCCGCTCACGACGACGGCGACAGATCCGGCACCCATGATCCCGAATGGTATGGCAGGAAATTGGTGGCAGCCGTCACCGGTGTCACTGTCCTCGTTCGCCGGGCGCTGCGAGCGTGGTCATGACGTGATCGACCAACACGTGGTGATCTCAAAGGAGTTGTGACATGACTGGCGACCGACAGGCCATAACCGTCATGGGGCTGGGCGCGATGGGCTCCGCGCTCGCCGCCGCCCTGCTGGACCGTGGACACCCGCTCACCGTGTGGAACCGCACGGCGTCCAGGGCGCAGCCACTGATCGACCGCGGTGCCCGGCCGGCCGCGACCCCCGAGGAGGCGATTTCGGCGAGCCAGGTCGTCATCGCCTGCGTGCTCGACTACGACGCCCTGCATTCCGTCCTCGACCCCGTCGCCGACGCTCTCGCGGGGAAGGCCCTGGTCAATCTCACTTCGGGCTCGCCGGAGCAGGCTCACGAGGCCGTCACCTGGGCCCGGTCCCACGGTATCGACTACCTCGACGGCGCGATCATGACCACCCCTCCCGGCGTGGGGAGCCCCGAGATGATGTTCCTCTACAGTGGCTCGCCCACCGTGTTCGAAACCCACCGCCCGACCCTCGAGGCCCTGGGCGATCCCCTCTACCTGGGCTCGGACCCCGGCTTGGCCTCCCTGTACGACGCGGCGCTCCTCGGCTTGATGTGGGCGACCATGACCGGCTGGCTGCACGGTGCCGCACTGGTCGGCGCGGACAAGACACCTGCCACGGAGTTCACCCCCGTCGCCGTCCGATGGCTGACGGCGGTGGCCGGGTTCCTGACCACCTACGCCCCCCAAGTGGACGCCGGCCGATACCCGGGCGACGACGCCACCGTCGACGTGCAGATCGCTGCCATCGACCATCTCATCCACGCCGCGGCACGCCGGGGTGTCGACAACGCCCTGCCCGAGCTGCTGAGGACCGCGATGCAGCGGGCGAAGGCCGCGGGACACGGCTCCGACAGCTACGCCAGTCTGATCGAGGTGCTGAGGAACCCGGCGCAGGGCACGTGATCGCGATGCCGGCAGCCGCCGGTCGCCCGCGCGCCTTCCGCGGACGACCGGCGGATCCGGTCACAGCGCTATCAGCGCCCTAGTGCCGTGACCGGATAGGTTCACCGGCTCGCGGCGCCCTGCACGGCGCCTCGCTGCGTTGTCGAGTCACCCAAGTACATCCAGTACAAGGCCGATTCTCCGCCTGGCGATCCACCGCACCGGACGCCGCGAGCTTCCCGGCAAACCTATCCGGCCACAGCACTAGCCTCTTAGTCCCCGGCCAGCACGGTGCGCAGCTGGTCGAGGCCCCAGTCCAGGTCCTCCTTGCTGATCACCAACGGAGGCGCGATCCGGATCGTGGAACCGTGGGTGTCCTTCACCAGCACGCCCCGGTCCATGAGCTTCTCGGAGATCTCCCTGCCGGTGCCGTGCGACGGGGCGATGTCGACCCCGGCCCACAGCCCGCGCCCGCGCACCGCCTCGACGGCGCCCCCGCCGACGAGGAGCCCCAGCTCGTGGTGCAGATGCTCGCCCAGTTCGGCGGCGCGCTGCTGGAACTCGCCGGTACGCAGCATCCCGATGACCTCCAGCGCGACGGCGCAGGCCAGGGGATTGCCACCGAACGTCGAACCGTGCTCACCGGGCCGGTAGATCCCGAGCACCTCCGCCGACGACACGACCGCGGAGACCGGGACGACGCCGCCGCCGAGCGCCTTGCCGAGGACGTACATGTCCGGGACGACGCCCTCGTGCTCACAGGCGAAGGTGCGGCCGGTGCGGCCGAGGCCGGACTGGATCTCGTCGGCGATGAAGAGCACATTGCGCTCGCGGGTCAGCTCCCGCACGCCCGCGAGATAGCCGGCCGGGGGCACCAGGACCCCCGCCTCGCCCTGGATCGGCTCCATCAGCACGGCCACCGTGTTGTCGCTGACGGCCCGCTCCAGCGCGGTGAGATCGCCGTAGGGGACGATCTCGAATCCCGGGGTGTACGGGCCGAAGTCGGCGCGGGCCTCCGGATCCGTGGAGAAGCTGACGATCGTGGTCGTGCGGCCGTGGAAGTTGTTGGCGGCGACGACGATCTTCGCTTGGCCCGCAGGGACGCCCTTGACCTGGTAGCCCCACTTCCGGGCCGTCTTCACGGCCGTCTCCACCGCTTCCGCCCCGGTGTTCATCGGCAGCACCGTCTCCATGCCGCACAGCTCCGCGAGCTGGCTGCAGAAGTCGGCGAACCGGTCGTGGTGGAACGCCCGGGACGTGAGCGTCACCCGCTCCAGCTGTGCCTTGGCGGCGTCGATCAGCCGCCGGTTGCCGTGGCCGAAGTTGAGCGCCGAGTACCCGGCGAGCATGTCGAGGTAGCGGCGGCCCTCAACATCCGTCATCCACGCGCCGTCCGCCGACGCGATGACGACGGGCAGCGGGTGGTAGTTGTGGGCGCTGTGCGCCTCGGCGGAGGCGATCGCCTTCTCCGTAGCAGACACGGGTTCTCCGTTCGTCCTGCGGCGTGGGTCGTCGGGCCGGGGCGCCGGGAGGGCCCCCGACCGGGGTCGGGTGGTGGTGTCCCTTTCTATCGTCGCTCGGTCTCCGCGTGAAGAAACACGGGGTTACGGGGATCTCACCGAAGACCTTCCGGTGTCCTGCCGGTCCCGCGGCCGGTGACCGGGCTCCGGGGGTGCCATGAGTAAGGTGGGTGGTACGCACGGCGACTGGCGTACGCGGAACGAACCGCGGGGGAGCCGTGTGCGGCAGAACCGACGAGGTGCCGCCCGCCTGGGCACCTAGGCCATATCCCGTGCGGGTGCGGTCGGTGCGGTTCCTGCCTCCGGCGGGAACCGGCCGCACCCCGGGACCAGGACACCGACCGCCTGCCCGGAGGACCCCATGACGCTCACCGCTCAGCCCCGCCATCCCGCGCTCACCGCCCAGGACCCCGAACTCGCCGCGCTCGTCGGCGCCGAGGAGCAGCTGCAGGCCACCACCCTGCGACTGATCCCCAGCGAGAACTATGTCTCCGACGCCGTGCTGGAAGCCTCCGGCACCGTTCTGCAGAACAAGTACAGCGAGGGCTATCCCGGGCGCCGCTACTACGAGGGCCAGCAGAACATCGACCAGGTCGAGCGGCTCGCCGTCACCCGCGCCAAGGCGCTCTTCGGCGTCGAGCACGCCAACGTCCAGCCCTACTCCGGCTCCCCGGCCAACCTCGCCGTCTATCTGGCGTTCGCCGAGCCCGGCGACACCGTGATGGGCATGGCCCTGCCGATGGGCGGCCATCTCACCCACGGCTGGGGCGTCTCGGCGACCGGGAAGTGGTTCCGCGGCGTGCAGTACGGGGTACGCAGGGACACCGGCCTCATCGACTTCGACGAGGTGCGCGAACTGGCCCTCAAGGAGCGGCCGAAGGTGATCTTCTGCGGCGGCACAGCCCTGCCGCGCACCATCGACTTCGCCGCCTTCGGGGAGATCGCCCGCGAGTCCGGTGCGGTGCTGGTCGCCGATGTCGCACACATCGCCGGTCTGATCGCGGGCGGTGCCCACCCGTCGCCGGTGCCGTACGCCGACGTGATCTCCACGACCACGCACAAGACGCTGCGGGGGCCGCGCGGCGCGATGCTGATGTCCCGCGAGGAGCATGCGAAGGCCATCGACAAGGCGGTCTTCCCCGGGCTCCAGGGCGGCCCGCACAACCAGACCACCGCGGCCATCGCCGTCGCCCTGCACGAGGCGGCCCAGCCCGCCTTCCGCGACTACGCGCGCGCGGTCGTGGCCAATGCCAGGGCTCTCGCGGACGCACTCCTCGCCCGCGGCTTCGAGCTGGTCTCCGGCGGCACCGACAACCATCTGATCCTGATCGACCTGACGCCGCAGGACGTTCCGGGCAAGATCGCGGCACAGGCGCTGGACCGCGCCGGGATCGTCGTCAACTACAACACCGTCCCCTATGACCCCCGTAAGCCCTTCGATCCCTCGGGCATCCGGATCGGCACGCCTTCCCTCACCTCCCGCGGTCTCACCGCCGAGCACATGCCGGCCGTCGCCGAGTGGATCCACCGGGGGGTCACCGCGGCCGGGTCGGGCGACGAGGACGCTCTCGCGACGGTCCGAGCGGAGGTCGCGGAGCTGATGGCCGCCTTCCCGGCACCGGGCCTTCCGGCCTGAGGGCTGTCCCGCCCGGCGGGGATGTGCGGGACAGCCCTTGGCCAACCGCCGAGGGGGAGGCCCTCCAGACGAGGCGGCGCGCTCTACAGGTCCAGCAGCTGTTGCCGCGGCTCCGGATCCCGCTCCCCGCCCCGTCCACGGGACCGTGCGCGCTGGATCCGGAGCAGGACCGGGCGCTGTAGCACCCCGAGCAGCGCCCCGGCTGCCAGGCCGGGTATCAGCCACCACCAGCCGGTGGTGTCACCGGCCGGGGAAGCGGATGCGGCGTGCGGCTCCTCCTGTGCCGCCGCGGCCGGAGCCCTGTTGCCGTCCGAGGACGAGGGCGGCGGAGAGCCGGGCTCTCCGCCGCCGCTGCTCGCCTTGCCCATCACACCCAGCTTCCTGAGCAGCGCCGTCAGCTCGGCCGGCTGGGCGGCCTTGTGCCACAGGCCGTCGTACGAGGTCGGCAGCCCGACCGCCGTGTGTATCCACACGGTGTCCGGGTCGTCCGACGGATAGATCTCGTCCACCCGCCAGGGAGCGATGTCGTGCACCATCCAGGTCACCTTGATCTGGCGGACCCCCTTCGTCGTGTCCAGGGAGGGCGGACGGTCCGTATCCCCCGAGGAGCCGTGGCCCAGCAGATCCGTCAGGGTCTGGTACTCGGGAGCGGAGTAGTAGAGCGAGGCCGTCTCAGCGCTCGCCGGAGAGACGATCAGGGCACTCGTCGGGCCCCCGGCCGCAGCGGCCGGAGCAAGGACCAGGGTCGCTCCCAGGGCCATGGTCATCAGCGCCATCAGCGCCGCAAGTCGCCGTAACAGTCGCATGCTTCCCCCTGTCGACGCTCCTGTGCGGTACGGCCCTTCCACACCGCTTCAGCGTCACTTCTGATACACCGCCCGACCCGGTCAGGTTCCCGATCCGCGGCACCGGATCCCTGCCGATCCCACCCGCTCCCACCGGACCCCGGGCGCCGCCCCCACCGGATTCCCCCAGCCGGAGTCCCGGCGCCGGATCCCCGGCAAGGAACCCGAGGCCCTCACGGGATCTCACGGGGTGGATTCCGCGATCTCCTCGGCCCGGGCGGCGTCCGACACGCCCTCCAGCCGCAGCGTCGTCCGCCCGTCAGCCGTCGTCCACAGCAGCGTCGGGCCCGCGGTGCGCCGCGACTCGATCCGCTGCCGTCCGCTCTCATCGGTGAGCGGGAGCCGCAGGACATGGGCCTCGGCGAACCAGAGCGCATACCGCTCACCGGGCAGCTCCACCCACTCCGGGTGGACGCGCACCTGCTTGGCGAAGCCCGGGTCCAGCCGGGCCGGGAACTCGTCGAGCCTGATCGTCCCGGACCGTTCGTACCAGCAGAGGCTGATCACCCGGTGACCGCCGGGGGTGACGCCCACCGACACCGCGTCCGGCTTGCCCAGCCCCCGGGGCACCTGCGCCCCGAAGCCGGCTCGCCGTGTCGCCTCCGCCAGTGCCACCGGCGAGCCGCACCGGGGCACCTCCGCCCGGGGCGGAGGTGTGGCGGCCGGCTGGTAACGCACCTCGACACCGCCGAACCCGAACCAGTCGGCGACGGCGGCCCGGACCGGGGGAGTGAGCACCAGCACGACCAGGACACCGGACAGCGTGACGCCCAGCGCGCGCCACCGCCGACGGAGCCAGCCCGCCACCCGGCGCGTCCGCCGCGGAACCTGCACCGGAACCGGCACCGACTCCGCCACTATCCGGGCCAGCACCCGCTCGGCCATCGTCGCGCCGTCGACATCCGGCACCGGCAGCCGGCGCCCCAGCTCCCGTAGCTCATCCGGCAGTCCCCCCAGCGGCTCGTGCTCGGGCTCGTGCTCGCGCCGGGGCTCAGCCATGCCTGTCACCTCCCTCCCCGTCCGGTCCCTCGACCAGCAGACGTCCCAGCTTCTTCAGCGCGCGGCTCAGCCTCGACTTGACCGTCCCGCGGGGCCAGCCCAGAGCCTGCGCCGTCTCCGCCTCGTCGAGCTCCAGCAGATAGCGGTGGATCACGACCTGTCGCTGCTCCTCGCCCAGGGTGTCCAGCGCGGCCAGCAGCCGGTCGCGGCGCTCCTGCGCCACGGCCGCGGCCGCCGGGTCCGCAGAATCCGGTATCAGCGGTTCGGCGGCGGAGAGCAGCGTCGCCTCCCTCCCGGCAAGGGCTCGCATCCGCACCGCCGACCGCACTGTGTTCCTTGTCTCGTTGGCGACGATGCGCAGCAGCCAGGGTCTGAACGACGAACCGTCGCGGAAACCGCCGAGCGACCGGTAGGCCTTGAAGAAGGCCGACTGGACCACATCCTCGGCCTCCGCGCCCGCGCCGCAGGCCACGGCCGCGCGCAGCGCCACCGGTGTGTATGCGCGCACCAGCTCCGCATACGCCTCGGGCTCCCCGGAACGTACGCGCGCGATCACCGCTGCCTCGTCGACCACGGTCAGAGTGCGGCCCCCCTCCAGGGTCCCCTCCCGCATGCTCACACCGTTGATACACCGCGCGCAGCCGATTGGTTCCCGGACTGTCCGCCGTACCTGAGAGAATGCTGGACATGGCCTCTGACAGTCCTCGCGTGCTCTCCGGAATCCAGCCCACTTCGGGCTCGTTCCACCTCGGCAACTACCTCGGCGCGGTCCGCCAGTGGGTCGCGCTGCAGGAGACGCACGATGCCTTCTACATGGTCGTCGACCTGCACGCGATCACGGTCCCCCAAGACCCGGCCGAGCTGCGGGCGAACACCCGCCTCGCCGCCGCCCAGCTGCTCGCCGCCGGCCTCGACCCCGAGCGCTGCACGCTGTTCGTCCAGAGCCATGTGCCCGAGCACGCCCAGCTGGGCTGGGTGATGAACTGCCTCACCGGCTTCGGCGAGGCCTCCCGGATGACGCAGTTCAAGGACAAGTCCGCCAAGCAGGGTTCCGACCGCGCCACGGTCGGCCTGTTCACGTATCCGATCCTGCAGGTCGCCGACATCCTCCTGTACCAGGCCAACGAGGTTCCGGTCGGTGAGGACCAGCGCCAGCACATCGAGCTCACACGCGATCTGGCCGAGCGCTTCAACGCCCGGTACGGGCAGACGTTCACGGTCCCGTCGCCGTACATCCTCAGGGAGACGGCGAAGATCTACGATCTGCAGGACCCGTCGAGCAAGATGAGCAAGTCGACGGCCAACCCCAAGGGTCTGGTCAATCTGCTCGACGAGCCGAAGGTGACGGCGAAGAAGGTCAAGAGCGCGGTCACGGACACGGACACCGTGATCCGTTTCGACGCCGAGAACAAGCCGGGCGTCAGCAATCTGCTCACGATCCTGTCCACCCTCACCGGCAGGCCCGTCGCGGACCTGGAGCAGAGCTACGAGGGCAAGGGCTACGGCGCGCTGAAGACGGACCTCGCCGAGGTCATGGTGGACTTCGTCACTCCGTTCAGGGCCCGTACCCAGGAGTACCTGGACGACCCGGAGACCCTGGACTCCATCCTCGCCAAGGGCGCGGAGAAGGCCCGGGCGGTCGCCGCCGAGACCCTTGCCCAGACCTATGAGCGGGTGGGTTTCCTGCCCGCCAAGCACTGAGCCCGAGGACTCTGGCGGGAGGCCCGCCGTTGCCGTCACACTGGCGGCTGTAGAGACCACCGACCCGGATGGGAGAACGACGTGGGGACCGTAACGCTCGGCGTTTCGATCGCGGTCCCGGAGCCCTACGGCAGCCTGCTCCAGGAGCGGCGCGCGGGCTTCGGGGATCCCGCGGCCCACGGCATTCCCACGCATGTCACCCTCCTTCCGCCCACCGAGGTCGACTCCTCGCTGCTGCCGTCCGTCGACGTCCATCTGGGCCGGGTCGCGGCGTGCGGGCGGGCCTTCCCGATGCGGTTGTGCGGGACCGGCACCTTCCGTCCGCTGTCGCCCGTCGTCTTCGTCAAGGTCGTCGAGGGCGCGGCGGACTGCACCCGGCTCCAGCAGCTGGTGCGGGACGAGCCGGGTCCGCTGGCCCGGGAGCTGCACTTCCCGTACCACCCGCATGTGACCGTCGCCCACGGCATCGCCGAGGAGGCCATGGACCGGGCGTACGAGGAGCTGGCGGGCTACGAGGCGCGGTGGACGTGTGCTTCCTTCGCGCTGTACGAGCAGGGCGCGGACGCCGTGTGGCGCAAGCTGCGGGAGTACGCCTTCGGGGGCGGCCCCGGTAGGTCCAATGTGCCCCCGCAGGGCGCCTCGGCCGACACCCCGACGCCCACGCCACGCTGAGGCCCCGCCCAGCCGATCATCCCAGCCGATCACCCCGGCCCCGGGTCCTGACCAGGACCCGGGGCCGGCGCCGTTGCGGGGCCGGCGTGCGGGAGGCGGGCCCCCGTGAACCGGACCGGCCCGGATCCGCTGAATGGTCGTGCCGCCCGGGCCGGTTGTCGCTCGTCCGGCCCCATCGGGGATGTCAGACGCTTCCCTCCCCGACCCGGTGTCTAGCGTCGCAGCGGCGAACCGGCGCCAAGGGCGCGCCGGGGACCCGGTCCGGGGCCCGGGGGAGCGCCGGGATTTCGGCACTCGAGCACGCCGGGCACACACCTCGGTGTGCAGACGGGAGGTAGGTCTTCATGTCGGGTATCGCAGTGCTGCGGGTGAGGCCACGGGCAACCGCCCGCGGCAGAGAAGAAGGCCGCAGACGCTCGTGGTGGTGGCTGCTGCGGTCCTGGGCGGCGGGAGTGGCCGTGGTGGCGGGGCTGGCCGCCCCGCTGGCGCTCGCCACTCCGGCGGCGGCGCAGGCCGGGACCTTCGCCTACGTGGCCAACCAGCAGGCGGGCACCGTATCGGTGATCGACACCGACACCAACGCGGTCGTGGACACCATCGTCGTCGGGGCCGGCCCCACCGGTGTGGCGATCTCTCCGGACCGCACCCGCGCGTATGTCGCCAACCTCACCGACGGAACCGTCTCGGTGATCAACACGTTCACCCACGCGGTCGTCACCACCATCGACGTCGGTGACGGCCCGGGCGGGCTGGCGGTCACCCCGGACGGCACCCGCGTCTACGTCGCCAACGAGACCTCCGGCGATGTGACGGTGATCGACACCGCCACCAACACCGTCACCACCACCATCGCGGTCGGCGGAAACCTCGTGGACGTGGCGATCACGCCGGACGGCGACACCGCCTACGTGAGCAATACCGGAACCGGTCGCGTCGTGGTGATCAACATCGCCACCAACACGGTCAGCACCACCATCCCCGTCGGCACCACCCCTATCGGTCTGGCGGTCTCACCGAACGGCGCCAAGGTCTACGTGGCCGTCCAGGACTCGGACCTCGTGGCGGTGATCGACACCACTTCCAACACGGTCACCAACAACATCCCCATTCCCACCGGCGACCCGCGTGACGTGGCGTTCACCCCGAACGGCAGTAAGGCCTACGTCCCCGACCTGGGGAACCCGGGCGTCGTTTCGGTGATCGACACCACCGGCGAGACCGTCACCACCACCATCTCCGTGGGCAACAACCCCGTCGGTGTGGCGGTCGCCCCGGACGGCGCCTTCGCCTACGTCACCAATTTCCTCTCGAACAACGTGTCGGTGATCAACACCACGACCGATGCCGTCACCACCACCGTCGGCGTGGGCGCCGGCCCCTTCGGTGTGGCGGTCGCCGAGGTCCCCGCGTCGGCGCGGGCCGAGTGCCCGGAGGGCAGTGTCATCACCGGTGGCGGTCACGAGATCAGCGGCCCGCCGCCGAGCGACTTCACCAGCAAGCCGGTCGGCGACGCATGGCAGGTGTCTCTCGTCAACGAATCCGACGAGCCCATCACCTTCACGCCTTACGCGGTGTGCGCCCCTGAGACCGCGCCATAGGCCCTTGCCGGGAGGGGGACAGGGCCGTCGTCCGGTCCTCTCCAGCGATGACGGCCGCTTCCCGAACGATAGGAGACACGCATGACCTCTCAGTGCACACCGCCCCCCCGCTCACCGCTGGGGCCGCTGCCCCGTCGGAGCACATGGCATACCGGCGGTGCGATCGCGTCCGCCGCGCTCGTCCTCATGGGAATCGCGATGCCCGCGGCCACCGCGGTGCAGGCACCGGGCGCCGGCTCGCCGTTCCACATCGCGCCTCCCCCGAACGGCGGGGACAAGTGCAACGGGCCCTGGACGACCGGCGCTGACCCGGACGGCGCCAACGGACCCGACCGGTGCAAGCCGGGCCCCACGGGCCCCACGGGCCCCACGGGTTCGACGGGTTCGACGGGTTCGACGGGCGCGCTCGGTCCCACAGGTGCGACGGGCCCCACGGGCCCGACGGGTTTCACCGGTGCGACGGGCTTCACGGGTGCGACGGGCTTCACGGGCGCCACCGGCGCCACGGGTCGCACGGGTGCGACGGGCTCGACGGGGGCCACCGGTGCGACGGGTTCGACGGGGGCCACGGGTGCTACGGGTTCCACCGGAGCGACAGGCGCCACCGGTGCCACCGGCGACCCCGGCCCGGTGGACACGTTCATCGTCCTGGGGCCCACGGTCACGGTTCCGCCGGACACCGGGCCGGCGCTGAACTCCTGACCCACCGTGACACGACGGGGCTCCCGCACCCGGCACAGGTACGCACGCGTACCGGGCCCGGCGCGGGAGCCCCGTCGCCCGCAGGGCTCGGAGCGGCCTCAGACCGGCAGCCGCCGGAACACCGCGCGCGGCGCGTGCCGCAGCGCCGACATCACCATCCGCAGCTGCCCCGGCACCCAGACGGTCTCGGAACGCCGCCGCAGACCCGTCTCGATGGCCAGGGCCACCGCCTCCGGGGTGGTCGCCAGCGGTGCATCCGGCAGGCCCGCCGTCATCTTCGACCGTACGAATCCCGGCCTGACCACCATCACATGCACGCCCGTCCCGTACAGGGCGTCGCCGAGCCCCTGGGCGAAGGCGTCGAGGCCGGCCTTCGACGACCCGTAGATGAAGTTGGCCCGCCGGGCGCGCTCGCCCGCCACCGACGACAGCACGACCAGTGAGCCATGGCCCTGGGCCTGCAGAGCCGCCGCGCAGACCAGCCCCGACGAGACCGCGCCGGTGTAGTTGGTCTGGGCGACCCGGACCGCCGCGAGCGGCTGGGCCTCGTCCCGCGCCTGGTCGCCGAGGACACCGAAGGCGAGCAGGACCATGTCGATGTCGCCCTCGGCGAAGACCTTGCCGAGGACCTCCTCGTGCCCGGCGGGGTCGAGCGCGTCGAACGGGACGGTGCGCACGTCCGTGACCGGACTCCGCAGCGAGGCCGCCGCCTCGTCCAGGGCGGGGGACGGCCGCCCGGCCAGCCAGACCGTACGCGCGCGGCGGGCCACCAGCCGGCGTGCGGTGGCCAGGCCGATCTCGGACGTGCCGCCGAGGACGAGCAGGGACTGCGGTGCGCCGAAGGCGTCCTTCATGGTGGAGTCTCCTTCATCGTTCGGAAACGAAAGGCCCTACGGGACAGCCCTTGGGCACGCCGGGACCGTCACAGCGACAGCCGGCGGGACAGGTCCGACACGAAGACCCCGCGCGGATCCAGCTCGGCGCGCAGCGCCCGGAAACGTTCGAGCCCGGGGTACATCGCGGACAGCAGCTCCGGCCGCAGCCGGGAGTCCTTGGCCAGGTACACCCGGCCGCCGGCCGCCGCCACGTCCTCGTCCAGCGCGTCGAGCAGCGGGCCCAGCCCCGGCAGCCCGGCCGGTACGTCGAGCGCGAGCGTCCAGCCGGGCATGGGGAACGACAGCCAGCCCGGGTCGCCCTCCCCGAACCGCTTGAGCACGGCGAGGAACGAGGGGCAGCGGTGGCGGGCGATGCGCCGCACGATCCGGTGCAGCACCTCGTCCCGGCCGAACCCCACCACGAACTGGTACTGGACGAAGCCGCTGCGTCCGTAGACCCGGTTCCAGTGCGGTACGCCGTCCAGGGGGTGGAAGAACGCGGAGATCCGCTGGAGCTCACCGGCGCGGGAGCGCGGTGCCCTGCGGTACCAGAGGCCGTTGAACAGGGACACCGACGTGCGCCCGATGAGCCCCTTCGGTACGAAGTCCGGCGCGAGGCCCGCGTATCCGGGTGCGGCGGGGAGCGTACGCGGCCGGAAGTCCAGGGCGCGGTGCCGGGCGTGCGGCGGGAGCGCGTCGAGCGGGGCGTGTTCGCCGCGGGTGAGGACCGCGCGCCCGGTCGCCCCGCCACGGGCCAGCAGGTCGACCCAGGCGACCGAGTACGTGTAGCGGTCGTCGGCCGCGGCGAGCCGGGCCATCGCCTCGTCCAGGTCGGCGGTCCGTTCCGTGTCGACGCACATCAGGGACGACTCGACGGGGAGCAGCCGCAGCGTGGCACCGAGGATCACCCCCGTCAGCCCCATGCCTCCGGCCGTCGCGTCGAACAGATCGGTGCCGGGCAGGGCGGTGCGCACCTCGCCGTCGGCGGTGAGCAGTTCCAGCGAGCGCACATGGCGCGAGAAGGAGCCGGAGACATGGTGGTTCTTGCCGTGGATGTCGGCGCCGATGGCCCCGCCGACGGTCACATGTCGGGTCCCGGGCGTCACCGGGACGAACCATCCGAGCGGCAGCAGCAGTTCCATCAGCCGGTGCAGGCTGACGCCCGCGTCGCACACCACGATGCCCGCCTCGGCGTCGACGGTGCGGATCCGGTCGAGGCCGGTCATGTCGAGCACGGTCCCGCCCGCGTTCTGCGCCGCGTCGCCGTACGCCCGCCCGAGGCCGCGGGCGATGGAGCCGCGCGCCCCGCAGCGCAGTACCGCCGCTGCCGCCTCCTCGTGGGTACGGGGGCGGACGAGCGTCGCGGCCGACGGCGCGGTGCGGCCCCAGCCGGTCACGACCGCGGGAGGTTCGCCGGTCACGGTTGCGGGAAGCCGCCCTGCCGTGGCGGCGGGAGGTGCGCTCGTCGCGGCGGCAGGAGGTGCGCCGGTCGTGGAAGGGCCGGTCGTGGAGCGGGAGTCGACGGAGCAGTCGGCGGACATGCACGGAAGCTACCGCCAGTTATAGGTGAATTGCCCTCATTGTCGGCTGACTCGCCGAAATGGGTGATTAAACGAGTGTCATCAAAGATTGCCGTGAATGATCGGCTCCGGTTGAGAAGAGTCGCCTCTGGTCGATCGAAAGGGGCGGCACATGCGAGACACCGACTCGGCGGACCTGACGAGGGACCTGATGAAGGACCTGACAGTGGAGGGCACGGCGGGCGGGACGGCCGGCGCCGCGCTGCGCACGGTCCGCACCGTGGGCCGCCGCTTCCGTGCCGCGGGCTGGACGGACTGGGCGCGCGCCGACCACCGGCTGCTCGCGGCCCTGCGTGACTGCGGACGCGAGCCGCACGTGGCCACCGCGGCCCGTGCCCTGTCGCACGGAGGCGAGCACGGCGCGGTGTGGATCGCGGCGGGTCTGGTGTGCGCGGCGGCCGACCGCGAGCGGCGCCACGGCTGGCTGCGCGGCACCGCGCTGGTCGGCGCGGCCCATCTGACGAGCATGGGCGTCAAACGCCTCGTACGCCGTCCGCGCCCCCGGCTGCCCCGGCTGCAGCCGCTGGTGAAGACCGCGGGCCGGCACTCCTTTCCCAGTTCGCACGCCACCGCCGCGGCCGCGGCGGCCGTCGCCTTCGGCGCCCTGTGCCCGGCGGGCCGGCGGTTCGTGCCGCCCCTGGCCGCCGCGATGTGTGTGTCCCGGCTGGTCGTCGGCGTCCACTATCCGACGGATGTGGCGGCGGGCGCGCTGCTCGGCGGGCTGACGGCCCGTCTGGGGGCGGGGTGGCTGCGGTCCGCGCCGGACGGCGTCGACCGGGCCGCGGTCCGTACGGCGGGCAAGGTCGCGTCCTGGACCGGCCCTGGCATCGCACGCCCGGTCCTGGCCGGGGCCACCGCCCTTGCCGGCGCGCGAGCCTGCTGTGGTGGCGGGGGCGCCCATGGCTGAGCCCGGCACGGCGGTCCTGGAACAGCCGGAGCAGCGCCCCGGTCCCGGCCGCCCCGCGCCCTCCCGCGTACGCCGTCCGCTGAGCCTGCCGGCCGGACTGGTCAGGACCGCACGCCCGCGCCAGTGGATCAAGAACGTCCTGGTCGTGGCGGCTCCGGCGGCGGCCGGCGATCTGGTGTCCTGGCGCACGGCCGCCGAACTGGCCGTCGTGTTCGTCCTCTTCACCAGCGCCGCATCGGCCGTGTACCTGGTCAATGACGCACGCGACGCCGAGGCCGACCGGGCCCACCCGGTGAAGTGCCGGCGACCGGTGGCGTCGGGCGAGGTGCCCGTGCCCGTCGCCTACGCGGCCGGGACGCTGCTGACCCTGGTGACCATCGGCGCGGCCGTGGCCCTGTGCAACGCGATGACCGCGGCGCTGCTGAGCGCGTACATCGCGATGCAGCTCGCCTACTGCGTACGGCTCAAGCACGTCCTCGTCGTGGACCTGGCCGTCGTCACCACCGGCTTCCTGATGCGCGCCATGATCGGCGGCGTGGCGCTGTCGATCCCGCTCTCCCGGTGGTTCCTGATCACCACCGGCTTCGGGGCGCTCTTCATGGTCGCGGCCAAGCGCTACTCGGAGGCCGTGGAGATGGCGGGCGCGGACGGTGCGACCCGGGCGCTGCTCAGCTCGTACACCACCGGCTATCTGCGCTTCGTCTGGCAGCTGGCGGCCGGGGTCGCGGTCCTCGGTTACTGCCTCTGGGCGCTGGAGTCGGGCGGCGCCGCGGGTGGTTCGCTGCTGCCCTGGCGCCAGCTGTCGATGATCGCGTTCATCCTGGCGGTGCTCCGCTACGCGGTCTTCGCCGACCGGGGCGCGGCGGGTGCCCCGGAGGAGGTCGTCCTGCGGGACCGGCCGCTCGCGGTCATCGGACTGGTGTGGCTGGCGATGTACGGCCTCGCCGTGGCGGGTCTGTGAGCCACAGGCAGAGCACAGGGAGCCGGGACCGCCGCCCTGGGACCATCCAAGATCACCGCCGCGGAGGGGGATCGGATCGCGTCGGGAAGGGCAGGCGTACGGCATGGACTGGCTGACCCGACTCCCCGTCATCGGACCGCTTCTGCGGCGGCTGATGACGACCCATGCCTGGCGCTCCTACGAGCGGCTCGACCGTGTGCACTGGACCCGGCTCGCCGCCGCGATCACCTTCATCAGCTTTCTCGCCCTCTTCCCGCTCGTCACCGTCGGCGCGGCGATCGGCGCGGCGCTGCTCACCGACCGGCAGCTGAAGAATCTGGAGGACAAGCTCGCCGACCAGGTGCCGGGCATCTCCGATCAGCTCAACATCGCCGCACTCGTCGACAACGCCGGAGCGGTCGGGCTGATCGCCGGTGTGCTGCTGGTGCTCACCGGTGTCAGCTGGGTCGGGTCGATGCGTGACTGCCTGCGCGCGGTCTGGGGGCTCGACGACGTGGGCGAGGGGAATCCGATCGTCCGCAAGGGCCTGGACATCCTCGTGCTGATCGGGCTCGGTGCGGTGGTGCTGGCTTCGTTCGCCGCGTCGGCTCTCGGCTCCACCGCCCTCGGCTGGAGCGCCGACAAGCTGGGCATCGACCCGGGCGGGGTGGGCGGCGTGCTGCTCCAGACCGGCGCACTCGCCATCGCGGTCCTCGCCGACTTCGTGATGCTGCTCTACGCCCTGACCCTGCTGCCCGCGGTGCATCCGCCGCGCCGGCGGCTGGTCGTGGCGGCGCTGATCGGCGCGGTCGGTTTTGAACTGCTGAAGCTGCTGCTGAGCGGCTACATCGCGGGGGTCGCCTCGAAATCGATGTACGGCGCCTTCGGGGTGCCCGTCGCCCTGCTGCTGTGGATCAACTTCACCGCGAAGCTCCTGCTGTACAGCTCGTCCTGGACGGCGACGGGAACCGCCGCCGCCCAGGACGGGGAGAGCGTCAGCGCCGGGGGAGACGGCGGACCAGATCGGGCAGCGGCCAGCGACGGTTGACCAGGAACGCGGCACCGGCGAGCAGCACCAGCACGCCGCCGGTGATGGCGAGTGCGACCCCGACGCCGCTGGAGCCCTCGTGGGCGGCGGTGGACGCCTTCGCCGGCCCCGAGCCGTTCTTCTTGCCGTCCTCGCCGCCGCTGCCGCTTCCACCGGACGACGACTGCGAGCCGCCCGAGGGGCCGGTGTCCGCGGAACGCGGCGGAACGAGCTCACCGACGGGCTGCACCTTTCCGGCCGCGGCGAAACCCCAGTCGAGCAGACGGGCGGTCTCCTTGTAGACGGCCTGGCCCTCCTTCGACGACGGGTTCATCACCGTGACGAGCAGCACCTTGCCGCCCCGCTCGGCGACACCGGTGAAGGTCGCGCCCGCGTGGGTGGTGTTGCCGTTCTTGACGCCCGCCATGCCCTGGTAGGGCTGGATGCCGCTGGTGCCGGTGAGCAGCCGGTTGGTGTTCTGGATCTCGAACGTGTCGCGCTTCTTGCCCGGCTTCTGTTCACCGGGGAAGTTGGCGCGCACGGTCGAGCAGTACTCCCGGAAGTCCCTCTTCTGCAGTCCGCTGCGGGCGAAGAGCGTCAGGTCGTACGCACTCGAGACCTGACCCTCCTCGTCGTACCCGTCCGGTGTGACCACATGGGTGTCCAGAGCCTGGAGCTCCTCGGCGTGGGCCTGCATGTCCCGGACGGTCTTCTCGACGCCGTCGTTCATTGCGGAGAGCACATGGACGGCGTCGTTGCCGGAACGGAGGAACACGCCCAGCCAGAGATCGTGGACGGTGTAGGTCTGGTTCTCCTTGATCCCGACGAGGCTGCTGCCCTCGCCGACACCCATGAGATCGTTCCGTGTGACCGTGCGCTGCTGCTCCTTGTTCAGCCTGGGGAGCAGGGCGTCCGCGAAGAGCATCTTCAGCGTGGAGGCGGGGGGAAGCCGCCAGTGGGCGTTGTGCGCGGCGAGCACATCGCCGGTCTCCGCGTCCGCGACGATCCAGGAGCGGGCCGACAGGTCCTTGGGGAGGACCGGGGCGCCGGCCCCGAGACTGACCTGGGTGCCCGGCCTGCCGAGCTGCGCACCGCCGACGGTGGACATCACCGCGGGCGGGTTCGGCACCTTGCCGTCCGTCCTGACAGAACCGGAGGCCCTGACTCCGGGGCCGGCCGCCATCGCAGGGGCGGAAGCAAGGGAAGTCAGCAAAGAGGCAGAGATAACTGTCAACGTGGTCTTTTTCAAAGCAGACACGATCGAGAAAGTACATGGAGTTGTCAGCGGAGCGGACACCGGTGGGATGACCCGCCGTGAGCTCCGCCGGGACAGCCCATCTGCCGGACCCCGCCGCACCGGGATGGAGGACAGTGGCGATACTGAGTCCATGAAGCTCAGCCGCCCCGTCTCCTGGTTCCTGCTCGCGTTCGGGGTATGGAGCTGGGTCATCTGGGTCACTTTCGTCAAGAACCTGTGGCAGGACGCCAGCGGGCTCGCCTTCGACGACGCCGGTGACCCGACTGCGTACTTCTGGGTCCATCTGCTGCTCGCCATCACGTCCTTTCTCCTGGGGACGGTGGTCGGGGTCATCGGGTTGCGCGGCGTACGCGCATTGCGCCGTGAGCGCGAACACCTCGGATAGGGGAACAGTGCCGTGTTGGTCGTCCTGCTGGTGATCGCCGTGATCCTCGCCGTCCTGGGGGGCGTGCACTGGTACGTGTGGAAGCGCCTGGTCCGCGACACGACGGTGCGGGGCAGCGCCGTGCGCCGCGCGGGCACGGTGGCCCTGATCGTGCTGCCGCTGCTCTCGGTCGGGGCTCTGGTCTCCGGACGCGCGGGGGCGCCGTTCTGGCTCCAGCAGGCCGTGGCCTGGCCGGGCTATATGTGGCTCGCCGTGCTGCTCTATCTGACGCTCGCTCTGGTGGTGGCGGAGGGTGTCCGGCCGTTGCTGCGGCGGGCGCTGGAGCGCAGGGCCGACACGGGGTCGGACGCGGGCGCGGTCGCCGCAGCAACGGCCGGGACTCCCACGGCAGCGGTGACGGCCCCCACTAGGGCCGGTGGCTCCGCGACGGGCGGTGGCTCCGCGACGGTGGCCGCGGAACACACGGCCCCGTCCGGTCCGGTCGCCGTGGACACCCCGCCGGACGCCGTAGCGGACACCCCCGCGGATGCGCCCTCCGCCGGCACGGCCCCGGAGCCCGGGGCCGTCGCCCCCGGCGATCTGACGCGCCGCCTGTTCGTCGCGCGCGTCGCCGGCGGTGCCGCGGCAGCGGTCGCCGCGGGGACCGTCGGCTACGGGACGTACGGCGTACTGCGCGGGCCCCGGGTGAAGCGGATCACCGTGCCGCTCGCCAAACTCCCGCGCGGGACGCACGGTTACCGCATCGCCGTCGTCAGCGACATCCACCTCGGTCCGATCCTCGGCCGTGCCCACACCCAGCGGATCGTGGACACGATCAACGCCACACAGCCCGATCTCGTGGCCGTCGTGGGCGACCTCGTCGACGGCAGCGTCGCCGATCTCGGCCGGGCCGCCGAGCCGCTGGCGCAGCTCGAGGCACGGGACGGTGCGTACTTCGTCACCGGCAACCACGAGTACTTCTCGGGCGCCGACGCCTGGGTCGACCACGTCCGTGAACTCGGTCTCACCCCGCTGCGCAACGCCCGCGTCGAGGTCGCCGGCTTCGACCTCGCGGGCGTCGACGACGTGGCGGGTGAAAGCGAGGGTCACGGCCCCGACTTCGCCCGCGCCCTCGGCGACCGTGACCGCGGCCGGGCCGCGGTGCTGCTCGCCCACCAGCCCGTCGTCATCCATGACGCCGTACGCCATGGAGTGGACCTCCAGCTGTCCGGGCACACCCACGGCGGCCAGCTGTGGCCGGGCAACCTGATCGCCGACCTGGCCAATCCGACCCTCGCCGGACTCGAACGCTACGGCGACACCCAGCTCTACGTCTCACGCGGAGCGGGCGCCTGGGGCCCGCCCGTCCGGGTCGGCGCACCGTCCGACATCACGATCGTGGAGCTGGCCTCCCGCCAGGCCTGACGGCGCCGAGTCAGCCCCCGAGTCAGCCCCCGCGCGAGCGGCCGGTTTCGCCGCGGGGGCGGGTCAGACCGAACGGTCCCGGCCCTTCCCCTTCGCCGTGTGCCTCGGCTTGCCCGTTGCCGCCGTGCTCGCCGCACTGTCTCCGTGCCGCGCCCGTCCGCCGCCGTGAAAAGCAACGGTCCCGGCCGGACCGTCCGAGCCCGGTGACGGCTGTGTCCCGGGTCGGTGACACCGGGCCTCCCGGTACTGCGCCGCGACGAGGCCGTTGCTACGTTCCCGGTCCTGGGTGCGGCCGTGGGGCCGCCTGGAACAGGGGGGAAGTCTCAGATGAACGTCAACGGCAACCGCTTCAGACCCGTCGTCCTCGCGCTCACGGCCGTCGCCATGGCCGCCGTGCTCACCGGGTGCCGGGACGACGGCTCCGCGGCCGGAGCCGGCGCGCCGAGCGCGGGTGCGACGGCCGTCCCGTCGCCCGGGGCCGCCGACGTCGCCGAGCCCTCCGGGACGCCCAGTGCCAAGCCCGCCGGAAAGCCGGGTGCCAAGCCGGCCGGCAAGCCTGCGGAGAAGCCGGCCGGGAAGCCTGCGGAGAAGCCCGGAGCCAAGCCCGCCGGTCCGGCAGCGCCGGGCGCCGACTGCGCCAGTGAGGCACCGGACCCGGACCATGTCGACCCCGACGAGCTCGCGGTCTACCGCGTCGAGGAGCTCGACGGCTCCACCGGGAAGGTCAACCTCGTCATCCAGCACGGAGCCTGGGGATGCCCCGGGAAGGACACCGACGGCGCACCCTTCGTCGTCACCGGCGAGGACAGCCGCTGGGCCCTCGACCAGGCCGCGTACGTCACCGCCACCACGCCCATCACCGAGAGCACCGAGAACCAGCGGATCGGTGTGCAGGAGCTGATCGACTGGATCAACGCGCACCCCGACTCCGGTCTGGTGTTCAGGTACAAGACCGGCGACGACGGCGCCATCCACCGTCTGGAGCAGGTCTTCACGCCGTAGCGAGCGGCCTGCCCGACGGCCCCCGGACGATCGGGCATCCGGGGGCCTGGGGCGTTGAGGGTGGTGTGGGGGCGTGAGGGCTCGGGAGTCCTCGGGCCGCGCCCACCGGCGCCCCAGGGTTCCGGCAGACGGCCGGGCCGGGGTTTTCGCTACTTGGCCACGCCGCTGCGGACCTTGGGCACGACGAACTCCTGCATCAGGTCCACCGCGTCACGCACCAGCGGGCGGACGATCTTGAAGCGGGACAGGCGAACCGCGCGGGCCACGAGCGGCGTGCACTTCAGCACGAAGGCCTGGGTGCGCTCCGTGCCCTCGGTCCGGTCGAAGACCCAGTACAGGACCACGCCCATGAGGTACAGCCACAGGAGATCCGGCAGCAGCGCGCTCAGCTCCCGGTCCAGCTTCGCGCCCACCTGGGAGCCGTCGAGCACGTCACGGAAGATCTGCACGGCCTGGGCGCGGGCGGGGTGGGACTCGTCCGAGAAGGGGCTCAGCGGGCTTTCCGGATCTGCCGCCGTGCTGAAGAACTGGGCCGCGAACTCGTGGTACGGGCGCGCGCATTCCACCCAGGCCGTCACCGCGATCTGAAGGCGTTCTTCGAAGTCCTCGATTCCCCGAAGGCGCTCTTGCGTCATGGCGGCGTGCTCGCGGGTCATCCGGTCGTAGAAGCCGGTGATCAAGGACGCCTTCGAGTCGAAGTAGTAGTACGCGTTACCGACCGACACTCCGGCTTCCTGGGCGATGGCCCGCATGGTCGTCTTGTCGTAACCGCGCTCCTGGAAGAGCCGCATGGCGGTCTCGAGGATGAGCGTGCGGGTCTGCTCGCTCTTGGGCGGCTTCGCGGCGGACTTGTCGCTCTTGTCGTCCTGGGGGGCGTTCACGTCGGTCACGGTGCCCGAGCCTAACGGGGCGGAACGGGGGCCTCGCACCGCCCGTCCTCGCAGGACGCCGCCGTGGCCTCCCGGTACTTCGCGGCGGCGATGACGGTGGCCCGGGCGAAGGGCGCGCCCGCGGGGGTCGCCAGCCAGTGGGCCTTCGGCCGGTGCTCGGCCAGGGCCCAGAGGCAGACGACGAAGGCGGCGGTGGACCGGTACACCTGGCCGCGGTCCCCGACCACGGTGATCTCCCGCAGGGTGCTCTCGTGGTCGAGGTCCGGGAAGCGGCGTCTGGCCTCGGCCGATGCCGCGGGCACCAGGTCCAGCGGGACCAGCTGCCGCTGCCGCGCCAGCCAGTGCCGCAGATGGACGCAGAGCGAGCACTGTGCGTCGTAGAGCACGGTCAGACGCTTCACCGGTACGCCGCCCATGACCGCTCACACTCCCGAGGCCGGTGCCGCCCAGGGACCCTGCTCGCCGGTCCAGCCCTGCGGCGGCATGGGCGGGGTCTGCTCCCGCTCCATCATTCCCCGCCGGCGGATCTTGTTGAGGACGTAGACGTTGCCCAGGTGCATCACCCCGAGGACGAGCAGGACGACACCGAGCTTGACCGAGAGCGCCTCGAAGAGCCCGCGGGCGCTGGTGACGCTGTCGTCCTGGTTGAGGTAGAGCGCGACGAAGCCGAGGTTGACGAGGTAGAAGCCGACCACCAGCAGATGGTTGACGGCATCGGCGAGCTTCTCGTTCCCCTTCAGTACGTCGGCGAGGAAGACCCGTCCGTTGCGGCTGAGCGTGCGGGCCACCCAGACGGTGAGCGCCACGCTGATCAGCAGGTAGACGGCGTAGGCGAGCACAGTGAGGTCCATGCCTCACCCTCCTTTGAACGTGTTCAAGCGGTGTTGTCATGGACTGTAGACCCGTTCTTGAACATGTTCAAGTCGCTCCGGAAATAGGGCGGCGGGCGTCCGGGACAGCCCTTAGGGTGGGGCGGATGACGCTTTCTCACGATGTGACGGGGCAGGGCCCCGTGGTGGTGCTCCTGCACTCGTCCGTCTGTGACCGCCGGATGTGGGACGCCCAGTGGCAGGACCTGGTCAGCGGCGGATACCGGGTGGTGCGCTGCGACTTCCGCGGCTTCGGCGGCAGTCCGGCCGAGGCGGTGCGCCCCTACCGTGACGCGGACGATGTGCTCGCCCTCCTGGACGAGCTCGGTATCGGCAGCGCCGCACTCGTCGGCGCGTCCTTCGGCGGTGGGGTCGCCGTGGAGATCGCGGCGCGTCGTCCCGGCCGGGTGACCGCGCTGGCGCTGCTCTGCGCCGCGCTGCCCGGGCATCAACCCGGTCCGGCGCTACGGGACTTCGGTAGTCGCGAGGACGAGCTGATCGAGGCGGGCGACCTCGAGGGTGCCGTCGAGCTGAACGTGGCCACCTGGCTGGGCCCTGACGCGGAGGAGCCGGTGCGTGAGCGCGTGCGCGCGATGCAGCGCCACGCGTTCGAGATCCAACTGGCCGCCGACCGGGCGGCCGAGGCGGCGGGCGATGAGCGGGGCGACGAGGTGGCGGCCGACGGCACGGCCGACGCGACCGCCTCGGAGGTGGGGGCGCCCGAACCGGTCCTCGACCTCACCGCCGTGAGGGCGCCCACGCTCGTCGTCACCGGGGCGCACGACCTGGACGACTTCCGCGCCATGGGTTCCGTTTTCGCCGGACGGATCCCCGGCGCCCGGACCGTCGAACTGGCCTGGGCAGGTCATCTGCCGTCGCTGGAGCGGCCCGCGGAAGTGAGCGACCTTCTCGCGGGCTTCCTCCGCGACCGTCTTCCGCCGGTCGGCTGATCGCCCGTAAGCCCGCTGCCGCGCACCGGCGGCCACGGCGCGGTCTCAGTCCGTACGGGCCGCGTCGAGGAAGCCGATGCAGCGGCCCAGCAGCTCGATCAGGGTGTCCCGCTCCTGGGGGCTGAACTCCGCGGCGAGGCCGCGCTCGACGCGTACCGCGCGGGCGTCGGCGTCCGCCACCACCTCCCGGCCCGATTCGGTGAGCCGGGTCTCGAGGATGTTCTTGTGCCACTCGTGCGGGGTGCGTTCGATCAGTCCGCGCTCCTGCAGGTTCTTCAGCACGGTGGTCATCGTCGGTGCGGTGACGCCGCACGCCCTGGCCAGGGCCGCCGCCGACATACCGGGGTTCCCCGACAGATGCAGCAGTGCCGCGTACTGCGGCACCGTCAGGCCTGCCGGCTTGAGCGCGGCGTGCTTGGTCGCGTTGAGCGCCTGTTCGGCTCGCTTGATGTGGGAGCCAAGGCGCTCGGGGGCAGGCATCGACGTCATCTGCGCATGGTAACGACCCCGGATCTTCGAACCTTGACGATCATTAGAGTTCTAACTATGGTTCGTGTTCGTAGTAAGGCTACGGCTCTAATGAGAGTCGAGAGCGCGAGAACACCAGGCACCAAGACGAGAACACCAAGAGAGGACGCCATGCCCCGCGTACTTCAGCGCCGCATACGCACCCGCACCCTCGCCGTGGCGGTGACCGCCGTCGCCGCCGTCCTCCCCCTCGCTTCCACGGCGCAGGCCGCCGGCCCCGGCACCCGTACGGCCTTAGCGGCCGGCGCCGAGGCGCACACACGGATCTCCCCGGCGTACGTACTCCCGGGCGACCGCGTCTACCCCGAAGGCATCGCCGCCGACCCGCGCACGGGAGACCTCTACGCCGGGTCCTACACCGACGGCACGGTCTTCAGGATGACGCCCGGCCGGCGGGTGGCCGAGACGTTCCTGCCTGCGGGCGCCGACGGACGGCACACCGCCAACGGTCTGAAGGTGGACCGGAGCGGAAGGCTGTGGGTGACCGACTCCACGGCCGGAGTGTCCGTGTACGACGTGAAGAGCCGCCGGCTGCTCGCACGCTTCCAGGTGTCCGGCGACGGCCCGGTCTTCGTCAACGACCTCGCCCTCACCCCCGACGGCACCGCCTACCTCACCGACAGCCGCCGCGCCGTGGTCTATCGCGTCACTCCGCGCCAACTGCGGCGCGCCCAGGCCGCCGGCGTGCCCGCCCCGCTCACCCCGCGGTTCGACCTCAGCCGCCGTATCGAGCCGCACACCCCGGACGCGTACACCCTCAACGGGATCGTCGCCGACCCGGCCGGACGTTATCTGCTCACGGTGGACATGACCGGGGGCGATCTGTACCGCATCGATCTCACCACGGGACGGATCGATGAAGTCGCCCTGCACGGGGGCGACATGGCGATGGCCGACGGAATGGAACTGCAGCACGGCAGGCTGTGGGTGGTCCACAACACCACCGACACGGTCAGCCGCTGGCGGATCACCGAGGACGGCCACGCGGCCCGCGTGGAACGCCGGGTGACCGACGAGGCCCTGCAGTTCCCGACGACCGCGGTGCGCCGGCAGGGGACGCTGTACGTGGTGCGCTCGCAGTTCGACAAGGGCGGCCCCGTGGGGCCGGGCACTCCCGAGGTTCCGTTCACCATCGCGGCCGTGCACGGTATCTGAGCACGCCAGGCGAGCACCCGGGGAACCCCGGGTGCTCGCTGCTCTGACGTTCGGCCGTACAGACGCCCAGGCGACCGAAATCGCTCAGACGCTCAGCGTGCGCGCGTAGTTGATCTGCCCCATCACCCAGTGAAGGGTGCCAGGGCCGGTCGCCGGGATCATCGTCGTGTGGTGGCGGCCGCCGCTGGTGACGCTCACCTGGACGAAGCCCGTCGTCGTCTTCTCCTTCATCAGCAGGAAGAACAGGCCGAGCAGACAGAAGACCGCGAAGACCACCGCCAGCACGATGCCGACGGTGGGGATCTTCTCCTCGGTGCGGGACATGTCCGTGACGTTCCACACCGCCCCCTTGAGGGGGAGCGTGCCCGCAGGGGTGACGATCGAGTCCTGCAGCACGGTGATGTCCCCGATGGAGAGCAGCGGCATCCCCTGAGCGCCCGCGACGGCCGGCACTCCTTGTGGATAGCCGTATCCGGGCGGGGTGTTGGGGTAGCCGTAACCGGCGCCGGCGGTGCCCGGGGGCTGTGTCGGCCCCCACTGGTATTCCCCGCCGTCCTGGTAGGGGTTAGGCACGCTCATCAGTCCCCGCTCTCGCATGACAAAGGCCCGTTTCCGTACGGTGAGCGTACAGAAACGGGCCCCTGGCCGGTGCTTTGACCCGTCGGATCAGAAACGGCGGGTGATCAGCGCGCGCTTGACTTCCTGGATCGCCTTGGTGACCTCGATGCCACGCGGGCAGGCGTCCGTGCAGTTGAAGGTCGTGCGGCAACGCCACACGCCGTCCTTGTCGTTGAGGATCTCCAGACGCTGCTCCCCGGCCTCGTCACGCGAGTCGAAGATGAAGCGGTGCGCGTTGACGATCGCGGCCGGGCCGAAGTACTGCCCGTCGTTCCAGAACACCGGGCAGGACGACGTGCACGCCGCGCACAGGATGCACTTGGTGGTGTCGTCGAACCGCTGGCGGTCCTCGGCCGACTGCCGGCGCTCACGCGTCGGCTCGTTGCCGGTGGTCACCAGGAACGGCATGACGTCCCGGTACGCCTGGAAGAACGGCTCCATGTCCACGACCAGGTCCTTGAGGACCGTCAGGCCCTTGATGGCCTCGACCGTGATGGGCTTCTCCGGGTTGATGTCCTTGATCAGCGTCTTGCAGGCGAGCCTGTTCTTGCCGTTGATCCGCATCGCGTCGGAGCCGCAGATGCCGTGCGCGCAGGAGCGCCGGAAGGTCAGCGTGCCGTCGACGTCCCACTTGATCTTGTGGAGGCCGTCGAGCACCCGCTCCTTCGGGTCGATCTCGATCTGGAAGTCCTGCCACTCCGCCTCGGCCGAGACCTCGGGGTTGAAGCGGCGGATCCGGAACGTGACCGTGATGTACGGGGACGCGGGGCTCGCCGGGACCGCGTCGGACTTCTCGAGTACGGGGGTTGCCATCAGTACTTACGCTCCATCGGCTGGTAGCGGGTCTGGACGACGGGCTTGTAGTCGAGACGGACTGTCTCGGAGCCGTCGGCGCCGACCTCGCGGTACGCCATGGTGTGGCGCATGAAGTTGACGTCGTCGCGGTTCGGGAAGTCCTCGCGGTAGTGACCGCCGCGGGACTCCTTGCGGGCGAGCGCGGAGACGGCCATGACCTCGGCCAGGTCGAGCAGGTTGCCCAGCTCGATCGCCTCGAGCAGGTCCGTGTTGAACCGCTTGCCCTTGTCCTGGATGGACACGTTCTTGTAGCGCTCGCGCAGCTCGGCGACCTTCTCGACGGCCGTCTTGATGGTCTGCTCCGTGCGGAACACCATCACGTTGGCGTCCATCGTCTCCTGGAGCTCCTTGCGGAGCTGGGCGACCCGCTCGCTGCCCGTGGAGTTACGCAGCTGGTCGATCTGCTTCCGCACCAGGGAGGCGGGGTTCTCCGGCAGGTCGACGTAGTCGGCCTTCGCCGAGTACTCGGCGGCGGCGATACCGGCGCGGCGCCCGAAGACGTTGATGTCGAGCAGCGAGTTGGTGCCCAGGCGGTTGGCGCCGTGCACCGACACACAGGCGACCTCGCCGGCGGCGTACAGACCCGGGACGACGGTGGTGTTGTCGAGGAGGACCTCACCCTCGACGTTGGTGGGGATGCCGCCCATCGCGTAGTGCGCGGTCGGCTGGATCGGGATCGGGTCCGTGTAGGGCTCGATGCCGAGGTACGTACGCGCGAACTCGGTGATGTCCGGGAGCTTCGCGTCCAGCTGCTCCGGCGGCAGGTGGGTGAGGTCCAGGTAGACGTGGTCGCCCTCGGGACCGCAGCCGCGGCCCTCGCGGATCTCCGTGTAGATGGAGCGCGAGACGACGTCACGCGAGGCGAGGTCCTTCATGACGGGCGCGTACTTCTCCATGAAGCGCTCACCGTCCTTGTTGCGGAGGATGCCGCCCTCGCCACGGGCGCCCTCGGTGAGGAGGATGCCCATGCGCCAGATGCCCGTCGGGTGGAACTGGAAGAACTCCATGTCCTCCAGCGGCAGACCGCGGCGGTAGACGGCCGCCTGGCCGTCACCCGTCAGGGTGTGCGCGTTGGAGGTCACCTTGAAGAACTTGCCGCAGCCGCCGGAGGCGTAGATGACGGCCTTCGCCTGGAAGATGTGGATCTCGCCGGTGGCCAGCTCGTAGGCCACCACGCCGGCGGACTTCTTGACGCCGTCGACCTCGGTGATCAGCTGGTCCAGGACGTAGAACTCGTTGAAGAACTCCACGCCCTCCTTGACGCAGTTCTGGTACAGCGTCTGGAGGATCATGTGGCCGGTGCGGTCCGCGGCGTAGCAGGACCGGCGGACCGGGGCCTCGCCGTGGTTGCGGGAGTGGCCGCCGAAGCGGCGCTGGTCGATGGTGCCGTCCGGCGTCCGGTTGAACGGCAGGCCCATCTTCTCCAGGTCGAGGACGGCGTCGATGGCCTCCTTCGCCAGGATCTCGGCGGCGTCCTGGTCGACCAGGTAGTCACCGCCCTTGACCGTGTCGAAGGTGTGCCACTCCCAGTTGTCCTCCTCCACGTTCGCCAGCGCGGCGGCCATGCCGCCCTGCGCGGCGCCCGTGTGGGAGCGGGTGGGGTAGAGCTTCGTCAGCACGGCGGTGCGGCTGCGCTTCGTCGCCTCGATGGCGGCGCGCATACCGGCGCCGCCGGCGCCGACGATGACGGTGTCGTACTTGTGGATCTTCATCAGTGGTTTCGCCTCTGCCCCGTGCCTAGCGGATGTTCGGGTCGAAGGTGAAGATCACCAGCGTGCCCAGAAGGATGGTGAACACCGTGGCGGTGTACAGCAGGCCCTTGAGCCACAGGCGCGTGTTCGCCCGCTCCGCGTAGTCGTTGATGACGGTACGCAGGCCGTTGGCGCCGTGCAGCATGGCCAGCCACAGCATCAGCAGGTCCCAGACCTGCCAGAACGGGGACGCCCAGCGGCCGGCCACGAAGGCGAAGCCGATCTTGGAGACGCCGCCGTCCAGCACGAGCTGGATCAGCAGGTGGCCGATGACGAGGACGACGAGCACGACACCGGACAGGCGCATGAAGAGCCATGCGGCCATCTCGAAGTTGCCGCGGGTGGTCCTCGGGGTCCTCGAGGTGCGCTTGCGCGGCGGCTCGATGACGGGGGCCGGGTGGTCGGCGTCGTAGAGGCCGACGCCCTCGACGGCCCCGATCGCGGAAGGGGTCTCAGCAGACATGTCGTTCCTCACCCGAACAGTTCACGTGCGGCGTGGCCGAGGACCGGGTAGATGGCGCCTGCCATCAGCACGATCCAGACGACCAGGACGTACCAGAGCATCTGCTTCTGATAGCGGGGGCCCTTGGACCAGAAGTCGACGGCGATGACACGAAGGCCGTTGAGCGCGTGGAAGAGGATTGCGGCCACGAGGCCGTACTCCATCAGCGCGACGATCGGATTCTTGTACGTCGCGACGACCTCGTCGTAGGCCTCGGGTGAGACGCGGACGAGCGCGGTGTCCAGCACGTGTACGAACAGGAAGAAGAAGATGAGGACGCCGGTGACTCGGTGAGCCACCCAGGACCACATACCTTCCCGGCCGCGGTACAGCGTTCCAGCCGGCACGGAAAAACCCTCCGGGAGCGGGGATTGGAGCCGGCCGCCAGCGTTCTACCAAAGGTGACAGCTCTGTCGGTCTGGCCCGGCCGGGTACGGTCCACCGGCCCCGGCCATGGTAGCGACGAGTTGTCGGTTCCCTCGCGCGGGGTCGTTATGTGTGATCAAACAGGCACGGACGGGCTATCAGGACGGCCTTCCGGGTGACCGGAATGGCTCTGTGCAGCGGGATTCGCCACCAGGTGCGTGAGCCGGGCGCGCGCCAGCCCGCGGAGTTCGTCGGTGGCGACGACCCGCTCCTCGTCCGGATCGTTGCCGAGTCGTGAGCGGATCGCAGCCAGTATCTGGTTGGGCTGTTCGTCGGGCCGGTAGCCGTCGAGGCAGATCACGAAGGCGTGGCCGAACCGGCTCTCGTAGGCGGCCTGGGCGGCGTGCAGCGCCGTGTGGGCGGCAGCGGGCGCGCCCGGCGGCAGCGCCGAGGACGACTCGTCGGTGAGCGCCTCGACCAGGTCGGCCACCGCGAGGTCGTAGCTCGCCTCGTCGGCGGCGGCGAGCAGCGAGTGCAGATCGGGGTAGGGCCGGTGGGCGGCGACGCGCCGGCACCAGCGGCGGCTTCCGCAGCAGGCGAGAAGGGCGGCTTCGGCGGCGCCCGGGGGTGCGGTGTTGAACCGTTCGAGACCGGGCAGGGGAGTGGGACGGGAGGGGCCGGCGGGGGCCGGGACCCGCGGGAGGCCGGTGTGCGATGCGCTGGACAGCGTGTGCTCCTCGGCTCCTCGGCAGCTGCCACCTGGGTGTTCCACGCAGGCGGATGCCTGCGAACGTGTGAGGTGGATGAGCTGTAACGCTATCCATGGCGGGTCGGAAAGCGTCCGGTTGATGCATGATTTTCACTCGGACGAGAGGTTTTCGGCGCGCATGATAGACGAAGTCGCCCGACTTCGCCTGATTCATCTTGATTGGTCATACTTCTTCGGGATGAGGAGGCTGATCGGATGATCTGGCGGTCCAGGCGTACATGGCTCACGGGCTCGACGGCGGCGGTCGTGGCCGCCATGACGGCGGTGGTCTCCTGCTCGTCGGGGGCCTCGGGGAGTGCGCCGGCGGACTCCCGGGCCGACGCTCAGCGGCCCCCCGCCGCCACCCCTTCCCCCACGCCCACGCCGAGCCCCACGAAGAGCTATCCGCTCTCCACGGCGCCCCGCACCATCCCGTCGGTCCGCACGCACGAGGCGGCCCGCGGCCCCGGCTGGCGGCCCGCTCCCGGCAGCGCGGTCGTCGTCGCCAAGGGCAGCGAGGCGCTCGCCGACGAGGCCCGGCTGCTGGCCGGGGAGCTGAAGACTGGCGTCCGCAACAGCGGCCCCGTGCGTCCGGGCGATGTGGAGCTGGCCCTCGGCCCGGCCGGTTCGGGGGCGCCGGAGTCGTACACCCTCACCACCCGTGGCAACCGGGTCCGGATCACCGGACCCGACGAGGCGGGCGTCTTCTACGGCACCCGCACCCTGAAGCAGGCGCTGCACTCCGGCGGCACCATGCCGGAGGGGGTCGTGCGCGACCAGCCGGACCGGCCGCAGCGCGGGCTCAACGTCGACATCGCGCGCAAGCACTACACCGCGGGCTGGATAGAGGCCCGGCTGCGCGAGATGGCGGACATCAAGCTGAACACGCTCGGCCTGCACTTCTCCGACGACCAGGGCTTCCGCATAGCCTCCGACTCGCATCCCGAGGTCGTGTCGGCGCAGCACCTCAGCAAGGCCGAGGTGCGCCGGATCATCGCCCTCGCGAAGAGTCTGCACATCACCGTCGTGCCCGAGATCGACTCGCCCGGACATCTGGGCGCGGTCCTGCGGGCCCACCCGGATCTCCAACTGCGCAACACCCAGGGCACACCGCGGCAGGGCGCCATCGACATATCCAAGCCCGGGTCCGCGAAGATCGTGGACGATCTGCTGCGCGAGTATGCGGGCCTCTTCCCCGGCGGCTGGTTCCACGTCGGCGCCGACGAGTACCAGGCGCTGACCGTGCGGGATCCGGCGGCGTCGTACCCGCAGCTCGCCCAGGCCGCGATACGCAAGTACGGCCCGAACGCCGGTGTGAAGGACCTGGCGACCGGCTGGCTGAACGACCGCGCCGCCGTCGTGCGCGCCGCGGGGAAGCAGCCCAAGGCGTGGAACGACGGGTTCTTCCGCGGGGGCGTGACCAGCGCCGACAAGAACATCGAGGTCGAGTACTGGACCGGCAAGGAGATCGGGGCGCGGCCGCCGCAGGAGTATCTGGCGGAGGGCCGCAAGGTGGTCAACCTCAACGACGAGTACCTCTACTACGTGCTCGGCGAGCCCAACGAGTTCACCTATCCCACGGGCCGGCGCATCTACGAGGAGTGGAACCCGCTGGTCCTGCGCGGCAGCACGGCGGTCCCGGCCCGCTACTCCGGGCAGATACCCGGCGGCCGGCTCGCCATCTGGAGCGATCTGGCCCAGGCCCAGACCCAGGACCAGGTGGCGGCGGGCATCCGGATGCCGTTGCGGGCGGTGTCCCAGAAGCTCTGGACGCCGGGCAAGCCGCCGCTCGGCTGGGCGGCGTTCACCGGGCTGGCGAACCGGCTCGGCTGAACCGGCCGAACCTGCCTGGGCGGAACCCCGGGCGCGGCCGGGCGTAGGGACCAAGCGCAGGGGCCGGATAACCCGCTGGACGGCGCTCGGCCGGGGCGCATAAGGTCCGCGGGCGGTCGGTGACCGGCCGCGAGCGCCTCCCTGGGGAGACGAGGCGCGACGTTCGTACCACTTCAGGGGGGAAGTCTCAGCCGTGCTCTGCTCCAACTGCGCCACGCAACAGGCCACGACGGCCGGAGGACTGTGCGGCGGCTGCGCCGCTGCACAGGGCGACACCGCTGCACAGGGCAACACCGCGGCCATGCCGCCCGCGCCGCAGGCGCCGTCCGCGGGGCCGTACCCGCACCCGGCTCAGGCACCGGTGGCGATGTACGCACCCGGGCCGCCGCTGCGTGTGCCCACGGGGCTCGCGCAGGCGGTCGTCGTGCTGCTGTCGCTCGTGATAGTCGCCGATCTGGCGATGCTGGCGGCGGCCGTCCAGGTGCGCGCGTTGCTGCAGAACGTCGCCGCCCACACCCAGGACGAGCTGGACAGCGCGGACCTGTTCATGGCCGGCTCGAGTGTGCTCTACACGGTCCTGTTGCTGGCGACGGGCGTCGTGTTCATCATCTGGTTCCACCGGGCGCGCATCACCGCCGGGCTGTTCCGGCCCGATCTGCAGCGCCGCGGCTCCGGCTGGGCGATCGGCGCCTGGTTCATCCCGATCGGCAACCTCTGGCTCCCCCGGGGAGTGGCGAGCGACATCCTGAACGCCTCCCGGCCCGACTTCGGTCAGGAGAAGGTGAAGGGTGCCGCGTCGGACGGCCTCCTCAACGCCTGGTGGGCGATGTGGGTGGTGTCGTGGGTGATCGGCCGGTTCACGGACAAGGCGTACGAGAAGGCCGAGAGCGTCGACGAGATCCGTGAGGCCGCGAGCGGTCTCATGCTCGGGGATCTGGCCGACATCGCCGCGGCGGTGCTGGCGATCCTCTTCGTGCGCAGGCTGACGCGCATGCAGGAGGCCAAGGCCTCGGGCGCGATGGCGCCCATGGGGCAGTTCCAGCCCGGATAGGCGCGTCAACCGCCCGGCATTTCGGGCGAGTCGGGCACTTTTCGGCTGACCAGGTGACGATTTTGAGCCACCTGGCGCAGAATGAGGCACGTGACCATGCAGCGTCCGCACCGTTCGGGAGGCGTCGATGAGCCTGGTGGAACTAATCGCAGAAGCGGATGAGAGGAGCCTGGCCGCGAGCGGCCTGGCCTGCCTCGACCGCTGTCTGCCCCTCCTCGTCGACGAAACCGACGTGCTCCGTCCGCTCTGGGCGGGAATCGCCGACGGTGCGGACGGCTGGGCAGGGCAGCTCGAGACCACCAGGGCAGCGCTCGACGACCCGGCCGTGATCGGCGAAGCCGTCGCCCCGGTACGGAAGATGATCTGCGCCGCTCCCGCCGAGTGGTCCGCGGAGCCGCTCGCCGAGTGGGCCGCGGCCTGCTCGGCCCTCGTGCTCGAACTCCATCAGGATCTCGACCCGAGCGGCGGTGCGCAGGGCCCGCTGGCCACGGGGGAGCAGCGCCGGCAGGTCCAGATCCTGGAGGCCCTGTCGTCGATCCCGGGCGGTGCGGGCCTGCGCAGGGCGCTGGACCTCTCGGTGGAAGGGCAGCGTGTGCTGCGCGCCGCCCTGTCCCGCCGGGCGCGGGCGGCACAGGACCCCGGGGACCCGGCCTGAGCGTCGCCACCGCATCCGGCCGGGCTCGTTGACGTGCCCGGCCGGCCGGTTCACCTCCGTGACGCGACCGCCCCGTCGCGTCCGCCCTTCGCCAGGACCGTCCCGTCGGCCACGAGCTCCGCGTATCCGTCGCCGTCGGTGTCCCGCGCCGTGAACGACGTGCCGAGAGTCCACGGACCGTCCAGCGTCGGCGCGCCCGTGGTGGTGAGTCCTGTGGCCGAGCCGTGGAAGGTGGCGATGACCCGGGCGCTGGCAACGGCCAGGTCGGCGAATCCGTCGCCGTTCAGATCGCCGGCGGCGATGGCCTGTCCGCCCGCCCCGTAGAGGGTCGCTGGGGAACCGGTCCCGAAACCGTTCGCGGTGCCCTTGAGCAGGACGAGGGACAGAGCGCCCGTCTGCGTGTGCACGGAGAGTACGGCGTCCTCGAAGCCGTCACCGTCGAAGTCTCCGGTCGCCACCTGGACGTCCGCGCCCATGGCCGCGCTTGTGCCCGGGGCCGCCGCGCCCGTGTTCTGCACCGTCTGCGCCGGGTTCAGTCCGGCGGCCATGGCCGCGGCCAGCGCACGGATCTCGGGCAGCTTGGCGTACAGCTTGTCACCCGGGCAGTCGGTTGCGGAGCCGTCGCGATGGCCCGAGATCCGGCGGAGGCTGACCCGCTGCCCCGCCCGGTACTTGCCGTTGTTCGTGGACACGGTGAGCGTGACGCTCCCCGAGGGGTCCTGACGGTAGAGCCCGAGCTTCCAGGCGGCGACCGAGGCGACCGCCTTGCGGACGGCCGGGACGGTGGTTGCGGTCATGTAGTCGCCCAGCACCGAGACACTGCTGGTGTCGACGTTGAGCCCGAGGGTGTGGGCGCCCTGTACGGGGCGGTCGATACCGCCGGCCCGGCCCTCGAAGATCTTGCCGCACTTGTCGACGAGGAAGTGGTAGCCGATGTCGTTCCAGCCCTGGCTCACCACGTGGTAGCGGAAGATGGCCCGGATGATCGAGGGCGACTGGGCACAGGTGTAGTTGTTCGAGCCCGCGGTGTGGTGGACGAACACCGCCTTCGTGGTCTGGTTGTACCGGGGCGGTTCCTCGACGAGCGACTCGTCCGCGCCCCAGCCCGAACGGGGAACGACGGGCGGCCTCGGGGCCACGGCCTGGACCTGTGCACCCGCGGTCGGGGACGGAGAGGCCGGCGACAGCGGCAAGGTGGGTGACAGCGGCGAGGCAGGCGCCGACGGCAAGGGGAACGACTGAGGCGCCGACGGCAAGGGGAACGGCTGAGGCGGCGACGGCAGCGGCGACACCGGCACCGAGGCCCTGTCGTCCTCCCCGGGGTCGATCAGCTCGAGCCGCAGGCCCTTCGGCAGCGCCTGGCCCTGTGCCCGCAGCTGGATCCCGTCGGACGGCCCGGTCCACAACGGCGACGTCCCGCCGCGCAGCGCGACGCCCGACCGCTCCGGACCCGGCTCGGGCGCACCGATGTCGTCGTCGAGCGCCCGCCACTCGGACCAGACCCCCGTACGGCTGTCCCGGGCACGGACCTTGACCGTGCCGCCCAGTTCGGCGCGAGGATCGTTCCAGGTCAGGCCGATCAGGCTGAACGGCTGTGTGGTGCGTGCGGGGAGGTTCTGCAACGCCGGGTCGTCTCCGGCGGGCACGGGGACGCTGTGGACGTCGCCGGCCCGCGCGTCGGGCGTGGAACCGGCTTGCGCACCCGTCGTGGAAGCGGGCACGGCGGATGTCGTGGGCCCCGTGAGCGGGAGTCCCACGGCAAGGGCGGCGGCGAGTACGGCACTGCGTGAGCGCATCGGGACGCGGCTGGTCATGGCGCGCGAGCTTACGTACGCAAGTCCCGGCAGCGGCGCGACCCGGCCCTGACCGCTCCGTTGATCGCCCGAAATGAGGAGGTGATTGACGGGCTATCGGCGTACGTCCCGACTGCTGTTCGGGTGATGTCGTTGATACGGTCCCGGCATGGCCGGAGATCACGTATCGACACGCACGCCCGTCTCCCCGGACGACGTCCAGCACGCCGTGCGACTCGCGCTCACGGCCCTGCGGGCCGGTCTCGGCGGCGACTGGGAGACGAAGGCCGGGACCCTGGAGTGGACGTGCTGGGAGACGGTCGAGCACCTCGCCGACGACCTCTTCGCGTACGGCGCCCAGCTCGGCCCGGAGGCGCCCCCGCTGGACGGCGACGTGCCCTTCGACTGGGTGAAGCGCCGAGAGGGTGGACCGGCGAACGTGACCTTCGCCGACCGCGCCGCCGGCCCGGCCGGGCTGCTGATGGTGCTGGAGGCGTGCGGGGCGATGCTCACCGCGATGGTCCGCACGGCATCGCCCGAGACGCGGGCCCACCACGGTTACGGGGTGTCGGACCCGGAGGGCTTCGCGGCGATGGGCGTCGTCGAGACCCTCGTCCACACCCATGACATCGCCCAGGGCCTCGGCCTGCCCTGGAACCCCCCGGCCGGACTGTGCGGCCGGGTCCTCGCCCGCCTGTTCCCCGACGCGCCCTCGGACACGGACCGCTGGCCCACCCTGCTGTGGGCGACGGGCCGCGGCGAACTGCCGGGCTACGACCGGCGGGAGTCCTGGCGCTGGTACGGCGCGGTGCCGGGGTAAGGGGTCCTGGGCGGTGGCCGCCAGGGCCGAATCCTCGGGGCTTCCGGCAGGCGTTAGCGTTACCGCACCGTAGCGGTGATGCGTCGAGGGGATGCGGTATGAGCCATGCTGTCGTTGTCGGGGGAAGCATTGCGGGTCTTATGGCGGCTCGGGTGGCGAGTGAGCACTTCCGCAAAGTGACGATCGTGGAGTCCGACGACCTCGATGTGCCAGGGGCGGTGCGTCGTGGCGTGCCGCAGACTCCTCAGCTCCATGCGCTTCTCCATATGGGACGTGTCCAGACCGACCGGTGGTTTCCAGGTCTCTCACAGGAAATCCTGGAAGCCGGTGCGGTCCTGGGAGCCGATGAGCAGCTGCGTCAATATGCCGACGGCGTAATGAAAGTGCCGGTATCGGGATACGAACTCATCGGCGCCACACGCGAGCTGATCGAGTCCCATATTCGGCGGCGAACTCTGAGCGTCGGAAACGTTCAGACGCTTCGAGGCCGGGCCGTCGGAATCGCGCTCGACGATCCCCATCGGCCGGACCGGGTGAGTGGCGTCCTCTACGAGCCGAGGCACGGAGCGGGCGAGTCCGGCGAGCGCCGGATATTGCACGCCGACTTTGTCGTGGACGCCACAGGCCGCAACAGCCGCATGCCCCAGTGGCTCGAGGAACAGGGCCGGCAGGCGCCGGAGACCGAGACCATGGCCATTGACCTCGGATACGCCACTGCTCTGTTCAGGCGTGGTGATGAGCTCCCGGACGTGAAGGTGGTCCATTCCCTGCCCGGCAGCGCTGTGGTGGGGGACGGCCAGCCGGATACCGGAGCCATGGCAGAGGTGGAAGGCCGTCGATGGATGGTCGTCATCGCGAACTACGCCTCAAGGAGACCGAGTCGCGATCGCGAGGAGTTCCTCCAGCGCTGCAAGGAACTTCAGGCCGCACCTTTCGGAGAGGTCGCGGCACGATGCGAGATGCTCGGCGACGTGTCCACGTACCGCATGGTCGACAGCCGACGGCATCACTACGACGTGATGGACCGGCTGCCGGGGGGACTTGTGGTCGCGGGAGACGCCGTCGCCAGTTTCAACCCCGTCTACGGCCAGGGCATGACGTCGGCCGTCCTGCACGCATTCTGTCTTGCCAGGCATCTGGAGCGCTGTGCGTCACCTCACGAGCCCGCCAGAGGGTACTTCCGCGATGTCGGCGTATTCGTCGATGCCGCCTGGCAGGTCTCCACGCTGCGCGACCTGGCCCAGCCTCATGTCGACGGCCCGTACCCCCGCGGATACGGAATCACGAAGCAACTGGGCCGGCTCGTCTCCGAGGCGACCGTCACGGACGCCAAGGTGAACAGGCAGTTCCTTGATGTCGCCCATATGATCAGTCACCCGCGTTCCATGCGGAGCCCGGGCTTTGTCCTCGCCGTGACCAAAGCCGTACTCGCGCAGCGGTTGAAGCGTCGGCCGGTGCGATGACCGGGGTCAACGGTCGCGGTGGTCGGGGTGGCCGCCGGCTCGTCCACCCCGACGTACGGAGCGGTACTCCCGGGCCAGAATGCGGATGGCTGCGACGACGGGCGTCCTCGGAGCGCTTTCGGTAAGCGCCGGTCCTTTCTTCTCCAACGCGGACAGCCGTGCTTCCTGGAGAGCCACGAAAGCGCGGATGAACGGCCGGCTCGCCGGCTCCACGAAAGTCGTGAGTTCACGCGACGCGGTCAGCCCTGGGCGGATCCGCGCGGCCTGCTGCTCGATGAGTTCACCGATACGCCCGGAGCCGTTGCCGTCATGGAGTTCCCTCCGTGTGACGCCATGCTGGTCGAGTGCCTCTTGCGGTATGCCGAGGCGTCCGTTTCGCAGGTCTTCCGCAATGTCTTCCAGGAAGTCGAGGCGCTGGCTCGACTCGATGAACGTGCGGCACGCACCCGAGTACTCGTCTGCTGCCGACGGGGGCGCGAGCAGGCAGGCTATGAGCATGAAGGCAGGATGCGAGTAGGCGTCGACGTAGCGCTGGAAGTCGGCTTCGGTGGCGAAGCCTTCGCATGTCACCTCGGCGGGAGCGCCGTCGAGGAAGCTCTCGACATGGCTTCGCAACTGCGGGTGCCTGGTGACGGTGTGGAGCAGGGCTCGCAGAACCGGCAGGCCGGCTGATCCGCCGTCCAACGCTGCCCGTACGCGCCCGTCCCAGTCGGAAAGCGCCGTGAGACGCTGCTCGAGAGGGCCCTGATCGATGCGGTCGTCAGTGACGTGCATGAAGGCGGTGGCGGCGATGACGTCCGGTACGAGAGCAGGGGGCAGCAGCAGCCTGACCGCTGTGTACTCGGCTCTCGCGAAGCGAGCCACCGTGCGACGCTCCTCGCTGTAGTCGCGTCGGTGTGAGGGCTCCTCGATGCCCGCCCGGTCGAGGGTGTCCGACCATGTGGTCACGATCACGTTGGTACTTCCTCCGAACCACTGGATCTGGCGTGTCGCCGTGTTCGCACGGTCTGTCTTCGCCGCCGGCCCCCTGGGTAGCGGTCCTGCCCCCTATGGCTCACGGCCGGGAACGTCTCCTGCGGGGGCGGGCAGGCCCGGAGCTGGGATTTCCGCCATGAACGGGTGGCCGAGGGCCCTCGCGACTCGGAGCAGACGCTCTCGTTCACGGCCGGCAGGAGTGCTTTCGCCCGGCAGGGGAGGTGGAGGGCCGTCGGGCTCGGCGACGCGGCCGCCGACCGCCACGCGCCGTGCGTGCTGAAGGCGCTCGACCGCGTCACGAAGGACCGCCGCGGTGGCGAGTGCTTCGAGTTCAGCGGCGGGCAGACGCTGAGCAGGGTCCAGGCTCTCCTGGAGGACGCGGACGGCGTCGAGCGGTTCGGCTGACACCCACGGGCGCAGCGCGCGGATCCCGTCGAGGATCTCGATGATGCGCCGGTGAAGGTTGAAGCTCACATTGGCCGTCGGATGGTGGTTCCGGGAGCTGTTCGCACCGAAGGCGAGGTCCTGGTCCACTTTGCCTACCACCAGGTCCCACAGGGGCTGCAACGTCTTGATGTCCCGGCGCTCTCGCAGCCACGCGCCGACGACAGCTCCGGAGAGACCGTAGTACGCGATCAATGCGCCGATGGAGCCGAACGTGGATCCGATGACTCCGACCTGGTCGAGTGCGTGGTTGCCCAGTGCGGCTGCGGCGATCGCGGGGACTCCGCACACCACGTACCCGAAAAGGAACAGCATCGCGATCGCGAAGGACGTCAGGGAATGTTGTACCTGAGGGTCGGCGACCCGAATCCTGCGGCATTGCCGGAACGTGTTCAGGGTGCTGGTGGTCAGCGTGCACAGGAACACGGTCAGGAACGTGAGGATCAGAGGATCCTGCGCGTACACGGTGTTGAACTTGAGCGGATCCGATTCCGCGGACAGATCGGCCGACAGAAACAGGATGATCATCGAGACCGCGGCGACCGCGTAGGTCACGGCCCAGAGGGCGACCCGTCGGCGGAGCACCCCCTTGGACTGCTGCATCTGCGGATTCCACAGGAGCGTGAGCAGATGGAGGTGGGCGAAACTCGCCAGGATGCCGACGTAGACCGGCAAGGTGGCGAAGCTGGGCCGGCCGGTGGCCTCTCCCACGATCCGGTACACGGTGGGAGAGGCCAGTGCGAAGTTCGCACAGGAAATCGTGTTGGCGGACACGATCAGCGCCAGCGTGGGCGTGGGGTCACGCAGCAGAGCCAGGAACTTCCAGCTCGCGAGGATGAGGCTCAGAGCGGCGATGACCAGGTAGACGATGTTTGAGACGCTCTCAGACACCCGATCTCCTGTGTGTGAGGACCGAGGTCAGGAACCCCGCGTTTCCCTGATCGCTCCGCAGTTGCAAGTGCCGCTGGAGCATCACGGTGGCGAAGGCCTCCGCGCGTCTTTCGTGGACGTTGTCGTAGTGGGACCTGGTGAGGACCTGGAGCACCGGCCCCGGATTGAGACCGGGCAGCAGCTGCCGCACGGTGTCCTCCATCAGAGGCTGGTGCGTTTCGTCCTCCGAGGGGTGCTCCTCCCACAGGTGCCAGAGTTCGTGCAGGCTCGCATGGAGCCTGGTCAGTTCGCTCGCGTTGGCGTCGACGACGATGTAGTCCCGTTCGCGGCCGCGGGCACAGAAGGCCGAGACCTGGCGCGGTAGGGGAGCTTCGGTGAGCGTGATGGGTTTGCCGCGGCGTTCCGCCACCGTGTCGACGAGATCCTGCAGTCTGCGAACGCCCGACAGTCTCAGGTCGCGGCGGATGAGTCGTGACATCGACCATGTTGCGGCGGAGATGGACAATTGTTCCCGCGTGGACGCCAGGAGAGATCTCGCGTCACGGCGCCACCGGCGATCCACCGGCTCGGATGAATGGCCGCCGTCTGATGGGGACTTGTTGCTCGTGGGCTCATCCATGACTCAGTGAGTGGCCTATCTCCGCCGTGTGGACGGCGGCAGGAACCGCGCCGAATCCCGCAACCGTCAATTCCCTCCGAACCCTCTCCATGTGCTCTCCTCGGGTGGCGACTTGAGCAACTCGCAGCTCACAGACCGCGTAGGGGTTGCCGAGGAATGGTTCTCCCGGTCACTCGCGTCCGTACGCGTCTTCGAGACGAGTCACCGTCAGAAGGCTGGTCGATCTTATACGTGGCTTCGAGTCAAGAAGCCCTCCAGATCGGGCAGTTCCGAAAGAGGCGCGGCGCAAGAGTGGGCATAGCGGATGAACTTCGCAGCAGGAATGCCAGTGTCGGCGCACCAGTGCCGGGAGCGTCTCCGCAGAGGCCGGTCCGGAGTCAGGACCGGGTGGAGGAGTCGGCGTCCGGCCCGTCGCCGTCCGGCCGGACCAGCCCGAGCACGCCCCAGATCAGGGGAAGGATCCGCTTCCTGCTCCTGGACGGCAATGACCGCACCTGGTCGGTGAGGGCGCGCACCTCCGGATCGTCTTCCTGGTTCAGTGCGATGGCGAGTGCCTCTCGCAGCTCCAGGCCGATCGTGTCCTGTCCTGTGTGCGCCAGACTGCTTCGCATCGCGAGCTGGGAGATGCCCTTGCCCTGGATGAGGGCGAGGTGGGTCAATTGCTCGTGGATGGGGACCAGGGCCCTGAGGAGTGCCTGGCGGTCGGTGGCGGTGAAGAAGCCGGGCGGAACCCCGAAGAACGCTTCCAGGTTGGCGAGGACTGCAAGCCCGGGACTGCGCTGGCCCTTCAGCAGATAGCCCACCGCTCCGTGGGAGATCCCGGCTCCGGCGCCGATCTCGTCGAGTGTGAACTGCTTGCCGTCGGGCTTGAGGCGTGTGGATCTGAGGAAGACGAGGCGCTGCTGGAAGATCTCATGGACGTCTTCGGCCTCTACTTCCCTGCCGTCGAGGAGAGCGTGTATCCGGTCGGCGGCGATGCCCGTCTCGTGCGAGACCTTGCCGATGTCGATCGCGCTCCGGTCCAGGCCCAGCCCCCTGAGCAACTCGTCGATCGCTCCGACAGCCGCGGCGAGCTCATCGACCTGAGCGGCAGCAGCGGCTTCCATGCGGGGGAGTCTCCTGGTCGGTAGGCAGTTCCGGCCGCATGCGCGGGCCTGCCGGAAGGTTATCGGTCGCTCAGGCCCTGCGTCACCCGCTCACCGACACAACTGTGACAGATATGCGGAAGAAGAGCCCTGGGCAACGGCGCATCCATCGTTTGATTCAACGATTGTTGACAGTCTTCGGCTTGGTGCAGCAGGATCAACCCTGCCGTGAGCTGACCCTGCCCGTACCCAAGTTCGTTGCCACCGCCCGTTGTTGACCGGTGCGGCGGACATGTCCGCGACGCTTCTTCCCACCATGCCCGGTCGCCCGTGTCCCTTCGTGGACCGCGCGCCCGATCACCGGGCTCGCCCTGCCCTCACGGGGGTGGGGCGGGGCGAGCCCGTACCGCACGCGGGGGCCTTGGTGAACCGTTTTGTGGTCAGCCGGCGGCGGGCAGTGCCCCCGTGCAGGTCGTACGCCCGAACGCGCCCATGGCCGTGGCCCGTTGCACGTGCTTGCCGCGGATGGCGAGCGTGCAGGACGCCTGTCCGCCCTTGCCGTCGAGGACGACGCCGACGGTGGGAGCCTTGCCGAGAGGCACCTGGACCGACTTCTTCCAGGGGAGCGTGACGTCCTTCTCCACCGTTGCCGCGCCGGACTCGCTGCGGGCGAGATACGAGATCTCCGCCCTGCCCGACCCCGTGACCTCGTAGGTCACCTCGGCCGTCGGGACCGCGCGGGGCTTCGGCGGCTCCGGCGTGCTGAGGATGCCGTATCCGACGAGCCCGCCGCAGGCGAGCAGCACGGCGGCGGCGATCAACAGGCCACGCCGGTCGGGGGAGTTCTCGCCGCGCCCGCTCTCCGGTGCCCCCGGGACTTCACTCCCCTGGCCTTTCGTCTCCGGGGCTTTCTGCTCCGTAAGTTCCTTGTCCGGTGCCGTGTTTGTCGATGGTGCTTTCGCTGACATGGGTGGGCTCCGGCTTTCGGTGATTGGCTGACGTGGAACCGGGCGGTTATACACCACGCCGCAGATCCGGTGCGAGCGAGCGGAGGAAACGGGCGAACCGCATCGCATTCTGCCTGTGGATTGTCCAGTATGTCTGGGCAGTTGACATGGCGTCAGCCCGCTGGTTAGAAATCCCGCCGCGATCTCCGCGAGTCGTGAACTGCCTTCTTCTCGCGGTTGTTTCGCATTGCTCCAAGCCGGGCGGAAACCTCCGCGACGGCTCATTCGGCGTGCCCATTTCGCATGCGGCGGGATGGGCACGCCGATGCGAAAGGCATTGAGGTGAAAGTTCCGTACAGGAGATATCTCTCCTGTCTTGTCGTGTCGGCGGTAGCCGGTACGCTATTGCCGCAAGTCGCCTATGCGGCCCCCGCGTCGGCGTCGAAGGACGACGACAAGGGCGTCATCGACAGCATCGTGGGCTGGTTCTCGGACGACGACGAGGGCCCGAAGCCCCCGGTCGGCGGAAAGCTGGAGATAGCCAGCCGGCAGAAGCTGCCGAAGGGCAAGGCGCTACCGCAGGCGAAGCGGGTCAAGGAGCTGACGGGCAAGCGCACGTCGCAGGCGCGCTACTGGCAGCTCTCGGACGGGCGGATCGAGGCCGAGCTGACGGCCGTGCCGACGTCGTACAGGTCCGGGAAGTCCTGGAAGCCGGTCGAGACGACCGTGCACACCAGCCCGGACAAGGGCTTCGACTTCGCCAACACCACCAACACCGGCAAGAGCTGGTTCGGTTCCGACGCCCGCAGGCTGATGCGCTTCGAGGCGGAGGACGGCCGGGCGGTAACCCTCGGGCTCGAGGGCGCGGCCAGGCTGCTCACGCCGCAGGCCAAGGCCGACCGGGTCCTCTACAAGGACGCGGTCTCGGGCGCGGACCTGTCGTACCGGGTCGGGCACGGCGAAGTGAAGGAGGACATCGTCCTGGGCGAACGCCCGGCCAAGCCGGTGTCGTTCACCTTCACCCTGAACACCGAGGGCCTGACGCCGAAGGCCCGCAAGGACGGCTCGATCGCCTTCTACGGTGAGGCGCCGCAGACCCCGGCGATGGTGATCCCGGCGCCGTACATGACGGACGCCACGAAGGACCCGCTGTCCCCGACCGGCGGCACCTACAGCAACAAGGTCACCCAGACCCTCAGCCGCAGCGGCAAGGGCTGGAAGCTCACCGTCACACCGGACGCGAAGTGGCTGGCGGCCAAGGAGCGTCAGTACCCGGTGGTGATCGACCCGACGATCACGGTCACACCGGACGCGACCGCGTCCCAGGACACCATGATCCTGTCCGACCAGCCGGGTGTGAACTTCAACAACACCTGGAAGCTGTCGGCGGGCAAGACCGACACGGGCACTTCCCGGTCGCTGATCAAGTTCCCGCTGACAGAGATCCCTTCGGGTGTGACGGTCGACACCGCCCGCCTGGAGATGTATTTCGACCAGGCGCACACCACCAACGGCAACGACGTCACCATCGGCGCCTACCGGGCGACCGGCGCATGGGACGAGTCGACGGCCAACTGGACGAACACCAACGCGCTGGTGGGCGAGCTGTCGGGCACCACCGTCCAGCAGGACGACGGTGATCCGGGCACGGCGGCGGTCGGCGAGTGGCCGGGCGGCACCACCACGGGTGGCGCGGCGACCGACAACGACTACGCCTCCAACAAGAACGCGCTGACGGGCGAGACGTACACCTGGCAGCCGCAGATCCCGGAGACCGCGTCGTACCGCGTCGACGTGCACTACCCGGCGGCGGCGGACGCGGCCACGGCCGCGCCCTACACGGTCACTCACCGGGACGGCACGAACAACTACACGGTCAACCAGACCGGTTCGGGCGGTGTGTGGAAGACCCTGGACTCCACCCAGCGGTACTTTTCCAAGGGCAACGCCGGCAAGATCGTGCTCGGCGACACCGGATCGGCCACGACCCGTACCCTCGCCGACTCGATCCGGCTGGTGAACCCGGCCTCGATCGTGAAGAACACCGGCGAGTACAACCAGTGGCACAAGTTCGCGGTGACCGACACGGTCCAGAAGTGGGTGTCGGGCACGGCCGCGAACCACGGGTTCGTGATCAAGGGAACCGACGAGTCCGCGACCGCGCTCACCGGCGGCCCGCGCTACGAGGCGGCCGACGGCAACAGCTACGGCGGCGAGACCTCCACCTACCCGCGGCTGACGGTGACGTACGACAAGGTCGGCGCCGCGCTGAACTCGCCGACCGTGGTGCACTCCACCGGCCCGGAGCTGTCCTGGCCGACGTACACCAACACCACGGGTGACACGGACCTCGACATCGTCGAATACCAGCTGCACCGCTCCACCCAGCAGGTCTTCACCCCGTCCGCGGCCACGCTGGTCGCACCGATCGACAAGGCCGCGACGGCCTACACGGACACCACGGCGGTGCCGACCCCGGACTCCAGCTCCAGCGAGATCGGGAAGTCGTACTTCTACCAGCTCGCGGTCAAGACCAAGGGCGGCGAGCTGCTCGGGTCCCCGACCCGGGTGGTGGGCATCCCGAAGGCCGGCCGGACGATGAAGATCATCCAGGCGGGTCAGACGGACACCACGCTCTCCTCGCAGCTGCCTACGGCCAACCACGACGGACTGATGTCCTGGAGTCTGCCCCAGACCTGGCTGAGCGTCGGCAACAACTCCACCACCTACGGCAAGACCCGTGCCGTGCTGAAGTTCCCCACCAGTGACATCCCCTCCACCGCCACGGTGCTGGAGAACAAGATGTACATGTGGGGAGCGGAGACCACCAGCACGACCAACGGTGCGATCTACGAACTCCATTCGCTGACGCGGGACTTCAACGAGACCCAGGCGACGTGGAACAACGCGACCTCGACGACGCCGTGGACCACGGCCGGCGGTGACTTCTCCGCCGCGGTCGCCGACACCGTCCCGCAGATCACCGACGAGGTGGGCCGCCACTGGTGGGACGCGACCGGACTGATGCAGTCCTGGGTCCGTACCCCCGCCAACAACAAGGGCGTCGCCGTCAAGCTGAAGGACGAGACGGCCACCGGCCCGCAGGAGCGCACCCTGTTCCTGTCCGCCGAGGCCGCCGACCCGCAGCTGCGGCCGTATATGCAGGTCATCTACGTCGACTCGACGACCGAGGACACGTACTACGCGCCGACCACCCCGGCCCGTATGACCCCGAACTCGCAGTACACGGTCGAGTTCACGGTCACCAACACCACGTCGACGGCATGGGCGGCCGGTGAGCGGCAGCTGTCGTACACCTGGAAGCTGCCCGACGGCACGGACGTCACCACCGGCGGCAACCAGCTGTCCACCGCGATCCCGGCGCTGCTGCCGGGCAAGTCGGCCACGATCCAGGCACAGGTCAAGACGCCCATCAACTCCGATGAGGGCAACAAGCGCCTGGACTACGTGCTCGGCTGGGACATCAAGAAGGTCGCCGACGGCTCCTGGCTGTCCGCGGGCACGGGCGCCATCCCGCCGCTGAAGCAGAACGTCAGGGTCGAGGACCCGACCTCCAACACGCTGGGCCTGGAGAAGTTCTACTCGTACACGGGCAAGAACACCGGTGCGGGCTCGACGGTCATGAACAACCTGGGCTCCGGCAACAGCGTCTGGTCGTACAACGCGTTCGCCAACCCCGGCCGCGGGCTCAACACCTTCGCCCGGTTCGCATACAACAGTCTCGACACCTCCGACACGGTCGCCGGTCACGGTTGGTCGTTCCAGGCAGCCGGACCGATCCGGCTGGGCGCGCCGCTGGACTTCCACCCCAACCCGAACCCGACGGAGATCCGGCTCCCGGACGGCGACGGCACCACGCACGTCTTCCGTAAGCAGCCCGACGGGACCTGGAAGGCCCCGGCCGGTGTCCACTTCAACGTCACGATGAAGGCGGGCCTGGACTGCAAGCCCACCAAGGACCCGGTCCCGGACGCCTGGACGCTCACGCGCCCCGACGGCACGCGCTTCCTGTTCGGCTGCGACGGCTACATGACCTCCACGGTCGACAAGAACGGCAACACGCAGACGTTCACCTACGAGGAGCGCAAGTCCAACAACAAGCCGACCAAGTTCCTGGCCTACATCACGGACCCGGCCGGCCGGCAGTCGCTCACCGTCGACTATTACAAGAAGGGTGATGCGTCCTACGAGTACATCAACGACACGGGCGCGAAGGTCACGGGCTCGAACCTGACCAACTCCAAGATCTACGACCACGTGAAGTCCATGACGGACATCTCGGGTCGCAAGATCGCCTTCTATTACACCGCCAAGGGCCTGCTCGGCCAGATCACCGACGGCGTCGGTTCCAGCCAGCCCAAGGACTTCCGATTCACCTACGACGCCACGCAGGGGAACAAGAACGTCAAGCTGGTCAAGGCGACCGACCCGCGCGGCAACGCCACAGAGCTGGCGTACTACGCCCCGCAGACCGGAGACGACCCGAAGTACCACTGGTGGACCAAGACGATCAACGACCGTCTACAGGGCGCCACGGGCTTCACCTACGTCGCGAACGCCGGGAACACCAAGTTCACCGACACCACTGCCACTGACGCCGAGTCGCACGCGACCAAGTACGTCATCGACGACTTCGGGCGCGGTGTGCAGACGACGAACGCCAACTCTCAGGTCACCAAGATGGGGTGGGACGCGGAGAACAACGTCACCTACTTGGAGGAGAACAACGGCGCGAAGACGGCGTACTGCTTCGATCAGAAGACCGGTTACCCCCTGTGGTCGAGGGACGCGGAGAACAACAAGGCCGGTGTCCCCCCGTCCTCGGACTGCGCGCCCGGCGTGTATCCGGCGAACTCGACGAGATTCGAGTACCAGACGCGCTTGGACGGCTACTCGGCGGACATCTTCACCAAGACCTCTCCGGAGGGCCGCAAGTGGCAGTTCGGGTACGACTCGTTCGGCAACCTGAAGACGGTTACCGACCCCAAGGGGGTCGCCACCACGACGGCCGGTGACTACACCACGTCGTACGAGTACGACTCCTACGGCCAGCTGAGCAAGGCGATCGACGCCAACAACCACTCCGCCTCCAATACAGGGTTCGGGCCGACCGGCTACCCGGAGAAGATCACGGACGCACTGAACAATTCGATGTCGTACGTGTACGACGAGCGCGGCCAGGTCACCGAGGCCGTCGACCCGCTGGGCAAGAAGACCACGCAGACGTACGACACCTTCGGACGCCCGCTGGTTTCCACGGTGCCGAAGGACCAAGCCGCCGGCGTGCTGATCACCTCTCAGGCCCCCGTGTACGACGCCAACGACAACGTGACCAAGTCGACCGCGCCCAACGGCGCGGTGTCCACAGCGGTCTACGACGCGGCGGACCAGGTGGTGTCGGCCACCGCACCGGCGAACAACAACACCGATCCGCGCACGTCGACGTACACCTACGACAGGGTCGGAAACCTGAGGACGTCCACCGAGCCCAAGGGCTCGCTGACGACGTCGGACGCCACCGATCACCTGACGACCAGCACCTATGACGCGATCTACCAGCTCACGGCAGTCGAGAACGCCCAGGGCCACCGGATCACCTACGCCTACGACGACGTGGGCAACGTCAACAAGGTCGTCGACCCGAAGAAGCACGCCACGGCCGACCCGGACGACTTCACGTCATCGTCGCTGTACGACCTGAATCACCGGGTCGTACAGGTCACTGACGCGGCCGGCAACTTCACCAAGCAGTCCTACGACAAGGACGGCCTCGTCGTCTCTACGACGGACAAGGAGAACAACACCACCACCATCACCTACGACGAGCGCGGCAAGAAGACCGAGGTCAAGGTCCCACGTGAGGGCGCCACGACTCGTTCGACGAAGTTCGAGTACGACCAGGTCGGCAACACGACCCGGGTGATCACCCCGCGCGGCACGGCCACCGCCAACGCCGACGACTTCGCGGTACGAACGACGTACGACGAGCTGAACCGTCCGAAGCGGCAGTACCAGCCGTACGACCCGAACGATGCCCGTCACAACAAGGCGGATGTCTACACGGAGACCACCTACGACGCGGTGGGCCGTGTGGCGAAAAGCTCCTCGCCGCCGTCGGAGGGTGAGACGGTCCGCAACGACACCACGTACACCTACTTCGACAACGGTTGGGCCAAGTCCGCTACGGACGCGTGGGACATCGTCACCACGTTCGACTACAACGACATGGGCCAGCAGGTGAAGCGCACGCTCACCTCGGCGGGCGGATCTTCCGACCGCACCATGGCCTGGTCGTACTACGCCGACGGTAGCCTGAGGTCGAAGTCGGACGACGGTGTGCCGGTCGGCAAGAGTGTGGTCCTCGTCGACAATTCGGACGCCCAGAACGTCTCCTCCACCGGTACCTGGGCAACGGGCAACCTCACCGGGCAGCACGGCTACGACCACCGCACCCACACAGCGGGCAGTGGCACGGACGCGTTCACCTGGACACTGCACATCCCGAAGGACGGCACCTACACCGCGTATGTGAAGTACCCGAAGGTGACCGGAGCGGCGACGGCCGCCAAGTACACGCTGACCCGCGGCACGACAACCGAACCGTCGGTCACGAAGGACCAGAACGCGTCCGCCGGCGCCTGGGTGTCGCTCGGTTCCTACAGCCTCAAGCAGGGCGAGGACACCAAGCTCAAGCTCGACCAGAACAGCAGTGGCGTGGTCGTCGCGGATGGTGTGAAGCTCGTCCGGGACACCACCGGTGAGACGGACACGGAGAAGAACTCCTTCGCGTACGCCTACGACGTCAACGGCAACATGACGTCGATCGACGACACCTCATCCGGCGCGAAGATCGACGCCTACACGGTCGCGTACACGGGCCTCAACCAGGTCCAGAAGGTGACCGAGGCGCTGGCAGGCCAGGAGAAGAAGGTCACGTCCTTCACCTACGACATCAACGGCCAGACCGATACCGTCACGCACCCGGACCAGTTCGCCGAATACACCTACGACCTTCGTGAGCTGGTCAAGACTGTCTCCGTGGGCAAGTCGGCGACCGACACCTCGCCGAAGGTGTCGTCGTACACCTACACCGCCCGCGGGCAGAAGTCGAAGGAGACCAAGGCCAACGGAAACACCGTCGACCACACATACCTCCTCGACGGAGCTGTGAAGACGACCACGGAGAAGAAGCCCAACGGAACCCTGGTCGCCTCGCACACCTATGCCTACGACGCCAACGGGAACAAGGCGCAGGACGTCGCCAGGAAGATGAACGCCGACAACCACGCGGCGTTCCTCGACTCCACGACGGACTACACCTACGACCCGGTCGACCGGCTCACCAAGACCGTCAAGACGGGCAACGGCGCGGGGACGGACACCTACGTCCACGACGACAATGCCAACGTCATCAGCCAGACGGTCAAGGGCACCACGACCACGTACAACTACGACCGCAACCGGCTGCTGAGCGGCGCGTCGGGCGGCCAGACTTCGAAGTACACCTACGACCCGTTCGGCCGTCTCGAGACGGTCACTGCGGGCGGCAAGGTCATCGAGCGGAGCGTGTACGACGGCTTCGACCACGTCGTGGAGTCCCAGAAGGCGGACGACGCGGGCGTGCTGAAGTCGACCAAGTACACGTTCGACCCGCTGGACCGCACGTCATCGAAGACGGCGGACGGGAAGACGACCGACTTCACCTACCTGGGCCTCTCAGGCGAGGTGCTGGGTGAAGAGGTCGCCGGCAAGGTCACCAAGTCGTACCAGTACAGCCCGTGGGGCGAGCGTCTGTCGCAGGTCAAGCACAACGACGACGGCACGACGGAGGATGGTTACTACGGCTACAACAGCCACACCGACGTCGAGACGCTCACCGACAACAACGGTGACACCAAGGCCACCTACGGTTACACGGCCTACGGTTCGGACGACAAAGACGACTTCACCGGTATCGACAAGCCCGACACCGCCGACCCGACGAAGGAGGCCTACAACCCGTACCGATTCAACTCCAAGCGGTGGGACGCCCATTCCGGCACCTACGACATGGGCTTCCGCAACTACAGCCCCGGCCTGAACCGTTTCACCACCCGGGACATGTACAACGGGGCACTCGCCGACATGAACCTCGGCAACGATCCGTTCACCGGAAACCGGTACGCCTTCGGCGGCGGTAACCCGTCCAGCAGTGTCGAGATCGACGGACACTTCGACTGCGGCATCTGCAGTGAGGTTGCCGATACCGCGAGCGACTGGCTGAAGAGCGCGGCCAATGAGGTGGACGATGCTGCCTCGAAGACGGCGTCCAAGGTCGGTTCCGGTGCGCTGAGGTTCCTCGGCAAGGCGTCGGGAGTCGGCACCGCGATCTATGTCTTCCTCGATACGCTCGGTTTCGACCTCGACGGGTCGTCGACAGCGTCCCGTGAGTCGGCGATCGGCGAGGAGTACAACTACAACCTCGGACGCCTCACCACTCCGGACAAGGACGTCGAGTGGCGGCCCTACGCCGACTTCGCTCTGAGGCAGGACAACTGCAGCAAGGGCCAGAGCGCGATCTACTACCTGCCGCTCGACGGGCAGGGCAGGGCACAGGGCGGGCGCGCCTGCCTGACGGCCGGTGACTACAACTACGAGAAGGACGACGGTTCGGAGGCATTCCCGGGGGTCACGTCGAAGATCTTCGGTACCCGTACCCAGTTCCCGATCGACTGGTCGAAGATCCCCAAGGGCTACTACAGCCGCCAGACAGCGGACAGGCAAGGGCTCGACTACGTTCAGCGCGGCCATTTGATCGGCAAGCAGCTTGGTGGCAGCGGTACCGACATGCGTAATCTGGTGCCCCTGTACAACGAGACGAACTCTCCGGTCATGTCGAGCTTCGAAAACGAGGTCGCCGCCCGGGTCAAGGCCGGTGAGACGATCTACTACCAGTCCGATGCGAATTACACCGGGAACAATTCGATCCCGGACAGTATTTCCATCAGCTGGACCAGTCTGACCACTGGCCAGTCAAAGGCAATTAACATACCCAACGTACCTTGACCCCGATGAAGGGGAAGAGGTCGCCGAGGTAAACTGAGAAGAGGCTCCGCCCCCGAGTGCCGACCCGTGCTCGGGGGCGGAGCCACCTTCGGTTGCCCCGCAAAAATCGGAGAATTTTGCAAATGTCGTGGGTCGAGCAGATCTTGGAAGCGGTCGGCCGTGGGTCGGAAAATGTGCACGTCGACTGGCCGGCGGTGGAGTCGGAACTGGGCACGCCGCTTCCGACGGACTTCAAGCAGTTGTGCGAGGTGTTCGGTAGGGGTGAGTTCAACGGCTTTTTGTATCTCTACGCGTCCAAGGGTGGTAGCCATCTGGAGGTGATCGACAACCTGCGACGGCTAAATCGCGCGCTCGAGCGATTTCCCGAGTCCGAGAGTGTTTACGAGCCCTATCGGATCTACGCCCCCGGTAAAGGGGGGCTCATCAGGTGGGCAGGCGCAGCGGCCGAGGGGTACGAGTACTTCTGGCTCGCGAACGACCCGGATCCAGAGAACTGGCCGATCGTCGCGCGTACGGATTGCACGGAGGAATGGCACACTTACCGGACGAGTACTTCCGAATTCGTGCACCGCATGTTGACGGATGAGGAGTTCAAGCCGTTCACCATGACTCGGTACGCGCCGTCGCCGCACTATGTGTCCTACGCCGATCCGGAGTGACGAAGCCAGTTGCGGGACAGCCCTTAGGGCCCGCCGATCCGTCGGCGGGCCCTGACTGCTTTCCGGCGGGTGCGGTCGCGAATTCCCGCGGATGCGGCCGGCGCACCGCACGGCCCGTTGTGCCCGAAATGTCCGGTGCCTGGTTTTCGGCGGCGCGGCCGTTGTATAACCGGCCGACTCGAAGCGCGGCGCTGTTCGGTCGCGCTGTCCGACGAGCAGAAGGACTTTCCGTGCTGGACTCATTCCGTGGCTGTTCGCCCGAGCGGTCCACTGCCGCCGGTCCCGGTGGCAGGGGGTGGTGAACGTGGAAATGCCCATCCTCGGTGACCTGTTGGAGGCGTCGGCACCCGAGCGCATACCCGTCGACTGGGACGCGGTCGAGGCATGGCTCGGCGTCGGGCTGCCCGCCGACTACAAGGCCCTCGCGGCGTATGGACCGCTCGACATCGGCGAGTTCATCTGGCTGCACACCCCTTGTGCACAGGACGGCAGACACGACTACGGCTCCTGGCTGAAGTCGACCCACCGCAGATGCCGTGTCGCCTCCAGACGCGTCCCTCCGCATGAGCCGCCCGCCTTCTGGCCGGAGCCGGGCGGGCTGCTGGCGCTGGGGGAGACCCGGGCGACCAGCTGTCTGTTCTGGGACACATCGGCGTCCGACGACCCCGGGGCATGGCCGGTCGTCATCTTCCACCAGGACGCGGTCTACCAGGGCGTGAACCCCTGGCACAGCTATGGGACCCCGCTGGCGGAGACCCTCGTCGCGCTCCTGCGCGAAGGACTGCCGCTCCCCGGCGGCGGGAAGCTGGGGCCGCTGCCCGCCACGCTGTCGCGGACCGCTTTCCTCACCCGGGCGCGGCCCTGGACGCCGCCGAGGCCGAGGTACGACGCCGAGACCGAGGCACGCCGCCGGACCGCGCTCTCCGAGGGCGAAGGGCTGGAAGCGCTGCGGGACCTGCTGCCGCCGCCCGGGAAGCCGTATCTGGGCGACCGCGACTGGCCGTGGCTGTACGAGCAGCTGGGCACCCGGCTGCCCGCCGAGTACGTCACGCTGATGGAGACGTACGGCGGAAGCACCTGGCTGGGCTGGCTCCGCGTGGCCGCGCCGCTGGACACCGGACACGCCGGGGTCGTGGCAGAACAGTGGTACCGCAACGCCTACCGCGGGTTGCGGGCGAACTTCCCCGAGTACAACCCGCTTCCGGTCTGGCCGGAGGAGGGCGGCTTCCTGCCGTTCGCGTCGAGCATCGACGGCGACCAGATCTGCTGGCTGACGGAGGGCGACGACCCCGACGACTGGCCGCTGATCGTGGTGCCCCGGCACGCGGACCAGGGCGGGCCGCTGCCGATGGGTCTGACGGACACGCTGCTGGAGTGGCTGCGGGGGCGCTTCCGGTGGGAAGGGTTTCCGGGTTTCGACGTGGACGACGATCCGCTGGAGTTCATCAGGCTGGAGAGCTACGGGTGACCTGCCGGGCCCTCGCGTCCTGGCAGTAAGCGTGTACGGCGGTAGGCATGTGACGGGAAGGAGCGGCAGCGGTGAGCGGACATCCCCTGACGGCGGACCTCGCACGGCTCGTGCCGGAGACGGACGGCGTGGACGAGCTGATCGACTGGAGCGCGATGGAGGAGATCTGGGGGACGCGTTTCCCCGCGGACTACGTCGCCTTCATGGAGGTGTACGGAGCCGGGCAGCTCAGCGAGGAGATCGGCATCCTGATGCCCGTCCCGCGCCCCGACGCCTACTCGGACGGATCGGGGCTGGCGGGTGAGACGGCGAACGCCCGCGGCACCTGGGAGATGCTCGGCGGCAGACGGGTGCTCGACGTGGCCCCGGAGTCCATCCTGGCCTGGGGTTTCAGCAGCGGCGCGGACGTCTACGGCTGGCTGACGACGGACGACGACCCCGATCGGTGGCCCGTGCTGGTCTGCGGGCGGCACACGTCTCCCGCCTTCCAGGTCCACTCCTTCGGCATGGTCGAATTCCTGCGCAGACTGCTCGCCGATGACGGTTTCCAGGAGGAGACGATCAGTGTCGCGCTCCCGGAGGAGCCGTCCTTCGTCAACTGGCGTGAGCAGAAGCGGCGCTGGGAGGCCGGGCTCGCCCCCTGCTCGGGGGAACCGTGGGGGTAGCGCAGAACCCGGCGGAGGCCCGGTGACCGGCCCGCGTCGCGTGGGTCGGCGATCGCCCGCGCCCGACGGCATACCGTCGCACCATGAGCGAGAACTTCGTCGTGCACGAATACGACAAGCCGAAGCCGGCCGGCGGCTCGGCGGACCGGAGCAGGAACGTCCGCAGGGTCCATGTGGCACCGGCCGCCCCCGGGAATCCGGACGCTCCCGGTCCGCGGACGATGTGCGGCAAGGACACGTTCGGGATGGAGGTGGCGGCGGGGCGGCCTGCCGGGAATTCCGGCGAGCCGTGGTACGACCCCGCGTACACCGACCTGGTATGTCCCGAATGCGACCTCGTCATGGAGGTCTGACGGGCGGGGCGCCGTGTCACGGGGTCCCGGGTACGCGGCCCCTGGTGTCGGATCCGCTGGGTAAGGTGGTCGACCGGCTCGAGGCGGAGTGGAGGAGTCCGTTCAGCGGCTGGGCGCGTCGTCGCGCGCGGCCGTGCGAGCCCGGGGCGCCGTGGGAGTTCCTGGAAGTTCCCTCGTGCCGCCTCGATGAGGCCCGGCTGCTCCGGGCCACGGACGAAGAGGGATGTGTGGAGGCGTACGACGGGGAGCTCGGCGTCACCGTCGCGCGTGCTCAGCAGGGGGATGAGGACGCGTTCGCACGGGTGTACCGGCTGGTGCAGCCCGGGCTGGTCGGCTACCTCCGGGGACTGGTCGGCGACGAGGCCGAGGACGTGGCGTCCGAGGCCTGGCTGGAGATAGCCCGCGATCTGGGCCGGTTCCGCGGGGACGGTCCCGGCTTCAGAGGCTGGACCGCTACGATCGCCCGGCACCGGGCGCTGGACCATCTGCGCAAGCGGCGGCGGCGTCCGCAGACGTCGCTCCTGGAGCAGGACATGCTCGAGATCCCCGGTGGGACGGACACCGCTGACGCCGCTCTGGAGTCCGTGTCCACCGCGCAGGCGATCGCGCTCATCAGGGGTCTGCCCCAGGACCAGGCCGAGGCCGTGCTGCTGCGGGTCGTGGTCGGTCTTGACGGGCCCGCGGCCGCGCGGGTGCTGGGCAAGCGCCCCGGGGCCGTACGGTCCGCCGCGCACCGGGGGCTGAAGAGACTGGCCGAACGAGTGGCACAAGCGGGCGGTGGGCCGCGTGCACCACGCCGCGCGGTGAAGGACGAGACGACATGAGACCGGAACGGGAAGAGCCCCGCACCCCAGAGCTGGAAGCGCTGTTCGAGGCGGCGCGCCGTCCCGGTGCGCCCGGTCCGGCGGCCCAGGACCGGGCACTCGCGGCCTTTCGCGCGGCGCGCGACGCGGGACTGCACACCGTGCCCGTGCCGTGGTGGCGACGCCGGCGCCAGGACGACTGGCGTCCTGACGGTGAGCGGCGTCGCGGCCGTCTGGTCGTCAGGGCCCTGGTCGCGGCGCTCGTCGCGGGGACCCTGGGCGGCGTGGCCGTCGCGGCGGGCACCGGTACCATCCCCTCGCCGTTCGACGGCGGTGACAAGCCCGGATCCGGCGTCCCCCACCCGGCTCGGAGCGGCGGGACCGAAGGGACGCGGCCGCCGGGCGCCTCGGTCCTCCCGTCGCCATCCGGCGGTCCCGACGGGCGCGGTCGCGGGCCGGGGGGAGCGGCGTCGGCGGCGGACGTCGCGCATTGCCGCGCCTATCTGGCCTCGCTGGACCGCAAGGGCGTACCGCCCCGCAGTGAGGCGGCGGCGCGCCTGGAGGAGAAGGCCGGCGGTCCTGAGGCGGTACGGGCCTGGTGTGAGGAACTGATCGCCTCCGAACAGCGGGAGCGGCAGAAGCAGGAGAAGCGGCAGGGGCAGGAGCCGGGCTCCGGTGCGGGGCAGGGCGGCGCTCCGAAGGACGACTCCGGCGCCGCGAAGTCTTCCAAGGCGCCGGAGGAGCCGTCGGCCGCCGACCAGTCGGGTGTCGACCAGCCGGATGTCCAGGCGCCGGCCGTCGACCAGCAGGACACCGAACAGGGGAAGCCGGCCGGCCGCGCCGGGTGACCCGGCCCGTGACGAGGCTCATCCCAGGGCGGTTCCACGGGCCCCGGTAGCCCGTTATGCCCTCTACGTCGTGAATGCGCGTCGCCTGGTTTTCGGGCGCGGCGGCCGTGTATAACCGGTCGGCCGTGTCGCGCGGCCGTGATGTACCGCGCCCTCCTGACGACCCGAGGATCACTTCGTGCTGCCCTTGAAGCGCCCTGTTTCTGTGGTTATGTCCGTCATCGGTGCCGTGGTGCTGATGTCGGCCTGCGGGAGTCAGGAGGCCGTCGACTCCGCCGGGTCCTTCGTGTCACCCACGGCCGACGTCGCGCGGGAGCCCAAGGACGGAGCCGGTGCCTCCCCGTCGGCGAGCACGTCCCCGTCCGCATCCGTGTCCGGCTCGGCGTCGCCTTCGGCCTCCGCGTCCACCACCGGATCCGCGTCCGCGTCGGCGCGGGGCTCCGCGCCGGCGTCCGTCACCGCGGGCGCCCGGGCCGGTGGCGGCAGCGGCGCGGACGGGGCGGGAACGGGGCAGGGGGCCGCCGCCGCGCCGGCCGCCCCGAAGTTCCCCGTGCCCGTCGACGTCGGCAACGCCACACAGATCGTGACGGTGAAGGCGAGCGGCTCGTACGCCACCGTCACGGCCTGGTCCAAGGGCTCGTCCGGCTGGAAGGCGGTCATCTCCGACAGCGGCCGCGTCGGGTCGAACGGTGTCGTCGACGGGGCCACCCGCCGGCAGAACACGTACACCACGCCGTCCGGCACGTACACGATCACCCAGGGCTTCGGCGTGGAGTCCAGCGGTACCGCCATGCCGTACACGAAGGTCAACTCCAGTCACTGGTGGGTCCAGGACCCGGAGTCGAAGTTCTACAACTCGATGCGCACCGAGGTGGGCGCGGACTTCCCGCTCACCGAGGCGGGCGAGCGCGGCAGCGAACACCTCGTCGACCACCCCACCCAGTACGCCAAGGCGCTGGTCGTCGACTTCAACAGGTGGCCCGCCGTGCCGGGCCGGGGAGCGGGGATCTTCCTGCACGTCAACGGCAGCGGGGCGACCGCGGGATGCGTCTCGGTGCCGCGGGCGACGATGGACCGGATCATGGGGTGGATCAGCCCGTCGGCGCATCCACGCATCGCGATCGGCTGATCGCGCCCACGGCAAACAGGGAGAGAGCTCGGTGCCGAACCGGGGGAGGCCGTACACGCGGCGACGGTGCTCGATGTGAGGGCCGTCACACGGTCTCCCCGTGATGGTCGTGGCATCGCCGTCGCTGGGTCAGACATGGACAGCGACTTCGCCACCATGCCCGGCGCGCAGGGCATACGCGTGTACGTCACCCGGTTCGTCGGGCAGCTGACGGCGAGGAACCGGCTGCCGCTCGACTACTCCGTCGCCAGTCTGCGGATCGTCGACTTCGTCGTCGACGGGCTGCGCCGTGGCCACTCCGAACGGGCGCAGGTTCAAGAAGTCCTGAGCGGTCTCGGGGCGTACGTCGGCGAGGTGATGGTGCGCAGGGCCGGCGGGAAGTGGGTCGATTTCGACGCCGAGCAGCGGGAGTACTTCGGGCAGCCCATCGGAGTCAGGATGCCCGACGGCCGGGTCTGGAATCCGCTGGGCAAGGTGGTCAACCGATACGAGACGGGTCCGGAGGAGTCGGTCCAGCGGCTCTATCTGACGCTGCACGGCCGCGCCGGCCGGAAGGTGCCGTGCTGAGGGTGCGCTGAGGTCGGTGCGGGGCGGGCCGGGTTGGGAGAGGTCCCGCTGCCCGCGGTCAGACCTCGTAGCGGACGGCCAGGGTCCGTACGGTCTCGGCGATACGGTCGCGGAGTTCGGCCGGTGCCATGACCTCGACGTCGCTGCCGAGCCGCAGGAACTCTCCGTGGGCGTGGTCGATCGATTCGATGGGCACCCGGGTCTCCGTCCATCCGTCACCCGCGGCTGTCACACCGAGACGGCGGGCGCCCTCCGGGGTGAGCCGCACCCGTGCCTCCCCGGTGTGCAGCCGGGCGCGGAAATCGGACACGTAGCCGTTCCAGTGCGTGGACAGGTCGAACCCGTCCGGGATGACGGACTCTTCTTCCAGGGGCCGGAGTTCGAGGATCTGGTCGACGCGGTAGGTGCGGATTCCGGATGGCCCGCCGGCGACCAGGTACCAGCGGCCCGCCTTGAGCACCAGCCCGTACGGTTCCACCCGCCGCTCGATCTCCTCCGGTGCCCGCCAGCGCCGGTAGCGCAGGACCACTGCCCGCAGCTCCCACACCGCGGTGGCGACCGCGGCCAAGTGGGGCGTGCGGTCGGCGTCGCCATACCAGCCGGGTGCATCGAGGAGGAAGCGTTCCTGGATCCGCCCCGCGTGCTCGCGCAGCTCCGCCGGGAGGGCGGCCCGCAACTTGAGCTGGGCGGTGGCGAGCGCCTCGCCGAGCCCGAGCTCGGCGGCGGTGCCGGGGAGTGCGGCGAGGAACGCGGCCTGGGCCTCGTCCGCGGTCAGTCCGGTGAGACGGGTCCGGTAGCCCTCGACCAGCCGGTAGCCGCCCGCGTGTCCGGCGTCGCCGTACAGCGGGATACCGGCGCCGGCGAGCGCCTCGACGTCCCGGTAGACCGTCCGGACGGAGACCTCCAGTTCCTCGGCCAGCTGCCGGGCCGTCATCCGGCCCCGGTTCTGCAGCAGCAGAAGCAGGGTGACCAGTCGGCTCGCGCGCATGCCGCCCAGTATCCACTGACAGTGGATGTCAGTGGAGTGTTCCTAACCTGCGGCGCATGAACGACTTCGACTTTCAGCACCGCGCCCGGGACAGGGCCGACCGCCGTCCCACCGCGCCGCTCGGCTCGCGCCCCGGCACTTGGGAGCAGGAGTTCCCCGCCGGCGGCCGCACCTGGGGGCTCAACCGGACCATGGACTTCACCCGCACCGGGCGGGCAGACGTATGAGGATCGTCGAATTCCGGCAGTACACCCTGCATCCGGGAAGCCGGGAGACGCTGATCGACCTGTTCGAGCGTGAGTTCGTGACCGGTCAGCAGGCGGCCGGCATCACCGTCGGCAGCCGTTTCCGCGACCTGGACGATCCGAACCGCTTCGTCTGGATGCGCGCCTTCCCCGACATGGTGCACCGCCGGCGCGCGCTGGAGGCGTTCTACACCGGTCCGGTCTGGCTGAAGCACCGCGACGCCGCCAATGCCACCATGGTCGACAGCGACGACGTCCTGCTGCTGCGTGGCCCGGGCTTCGCACCGGAGCCGGGCATTCGCGAGATGGTCGCGACGATCTGCCTGCCGCCCGACGCGGCCGCCTTCGACGCGTACGCCGCCCGGCACCTGTCCCCGGGCCATGCGCTGCAGCGCACCGAGCACGCCGAGAACGATTTTCCCCGCTTGCCCGTCCGCACCGGGGAGGACGTACGGGTGTGGTTCGGCCCGGCCGAGCCGCCCCCCTGGCCGGTCCGGCGGCTGCGGCTGGAACCCGTGACCGCGTAGGTCCTGTCCGGGCGACCTTCCCGGGTCCGCGTCGCGGCGGGTGTGCAGGTGCACCGGCCCAACGCGTTGGCCCGGGAGTCATCCGCGGCGGCGGTGTTCGCGAGCGCCGCGAACATGGTGAGCGCGTGTTCAAGTGCTGCCCCAAGTGCCTTCCCGCGCACGCACTTTGGCCTGAAGTCCGCACAACCGGCCACACCTGCACGCCCACGACCGGATCGGGGCTTCCCTTCCCGGGGGCGTCAACTATAGTTACGCGCAACGAGCGCAACTATAGTTACGCCCGACCGAGGGGGTGCGGCATTGGTGGAACAGGGAGTTGGGCCCGAAGAGCAGGAGACGGCCCGACCGGTTCCCGTCCCCGGCCCCGGTGCTCCCTTCAGCGACCGCCTCAACTTCCTGTTCGACCGGGTGCGTCCTCCGGGGGCGGAGGAATACACGAACGCCCATGTGGCCCGCACGATCTCGTCGTACGGGGAGGACGGTTACACACGCGCCCACATCAGCCTGCTCCGCGCGGGCAAGCGGACCCCGACCATCACCATCGTGCCGCTCCTCGCCCGCTTCTTCGGCGTGGAGGCCGCCTACTTCGTCGAGGACGAGGTCACGCGGAAGATCACGACGCAGTTCGAGATCCTGCGGAAGCTGAAGGAGGGCGGGGTCGAACAGATCGCGCTCCGGTCGATGGGCGTGTCCGCCGCCGGTCAGCGCAAGGTCCTGGCCGCGCTCGAAGCCGTACGCAGGGAGGAAGGCCTGCCCGACGACCCCGCAAGGGACCTGCCGTGAGCAGCGACCGGTGTCTTCAGGAGAGGGGGAAGCTCCATGTGGCTCAGCCGTCGTAACCGCGGAACAGGCCGCGAGGCCGACGCAGCTGCCGATGAAGTCGAGCGCCGGAGCAGGGAGTTCGTCGAGAGCCTCGGCCTGCCCGCCGTCGACAGCGTCCTGGAACTGGTGCCGTTCATGGAGGAACGCCTCGGCCGGTCGATCCGGCTCATGCCGTTCGCCTCGGACCCCGCCGACCCCGACTCCCTGGACGCCTCCGCCCCGTGCGGGCTCTGGCTCGCCACCGCGGACACCGACTACGTCTTCTACGACACCGCCATCAGCCGGGCACACGCCGAGATCATCGTGGGCCACGAGTTCGGCCACATGCTCAAGCGCCACCGGGGCAACGCACCGGTCGACGCGGGCAGCCTCGGCGGTCTGATCACCGACATCGACCCCGCCACGGTGCAGCTCGTCCTGGGGCGGACCCGCTACAACGAACCGGAGGAGTTCGAGGCCGAGATGCTGGGGTCTCTTCTGCAGGAACACGTGAGCGCGTCCCGGACACGGGACGCCAGGGAAGCCGACCCGATAGCCCGCACGTTGCTGCGCTGACGGAAGCCGACGGAAGCCGACGGAACAGAGCCCCGTGAAAGACATCCTCCACCCCCTCTGCCTCGCCATCGCCGGCACCGGGTTCCTCGTCCTCGTGCGTGACCTGGGCAGGAGCCGCCGCGACCCGGCGCTCGTCGCCCTGGCCTTCACCTACGGTTTCTCCGCGCTCAGTTACGCCGTCTCCCTCACCTGGGTGTGGGTACGCGTCGACGGCCTCTTCGGCGTCCCGAACATCGTCGTGCCGATCGCCCAGGGCTTCGTGATCGTCGTCCTCGCCCTCCAGGCGACCGTCCTCGCCCACTGGTCCCGCCCGCACGACGAAGCCCGCCGCCGCAGCCGCCTCCTGCTGGTCGCGGCCCTGGCGGTCATCGTCGCCATGGCGGTGCTGTTCGCGTCGCTCACCCCGGCCACCACCAGACCCACCGACTTCTCCCTCTACTACGCGCACGACCCGGCCTTCCAGACCTATGTGCTGCTGTACTTCGGCACGTACAGCGTCGCCGAGACCTATCTGGCGGTGTCCTGCTGGACGTACGCGCGCAGAGCCACCAACCGGTCGATCGCCTTCAGCCTGCGCCTCGTGACCGGCGGAGCGGTCATCACCCTCGGGTACAGCGGCATCCGGATCGCCGGCATCATCGGGGCGGAGGCGGGGTTCAGCGTCAGACACCTCAACGACTTCGCCTGGGCCTGCGGGGACATCGGTGCCACGCTCACCCAGATCGGCTACCTCATCCCCACCGTCGCCCGGCGTGCCGCCGACGTCCGCGGCTGGGCCACCGCACACCTCCGCTACCGGCGCCTCGGCCCGTTGTGGTCCGCACTCGACCAGGCCGACCCCGGCATCACCCTGCGCCGCCCGGCCCGCCAGGGTCAGGACGTGCTGCGCGGCCGCAGCGCCCACTTCCCCCTGCTGCGCCGCCGGGTCGAGATCCGCCAGGGTCAGAAACTGATGCGCCGCTACCTCGACCCGGTCGTACGGGCCCGGGCGGAGACCCGCCGCGCGTCCGAAGGGCTCTCGGGAGCCGCACTCGTCGCTGCGGTCACCGCAGACCAGATCCGCGCCGCCCTCATCCGGCACGCGGCGGACGAACCCGTCGACAGCCCCGCCGAGTTCGCCGACGCCGACCTCTCCCTCGCCACCACGGAGGACGAACTTCTGCACCTCGAGCGGGTCGCCGCGTACTTCACACCCCCCGCGAGCGAGCGCCGCAACGCTTCCGACGTCCGCAGCGCCACCACAGGAGCCCGTTCGTGATCCTTCGTCGCACCCTGCTCATCGCCTCCATGGCCGTTGCCGCGGCGGCGTCCATGGCCACCATGTCCGCGGCCGCCCGCCCCCGCACGGGTGCCGCGACGCCCCCGCGCACCACCGGCCTGCACCTGGCACCCGCCCGCGAACAGCTCGCCGCGCTGCGCCGGCGCACGATCACCAGCCGCGCCCTGCTGGAGCAGTATCTGCGGCACATCGCCGAGACCGATCCCGGCCTCAACGCCGTCATCACCCTGGACGCCGACGGCGCACGCGCGGCGGCCGACGAGGCCGACCGCCATCTGGCCACGACGGGCAAGCCGATCGGCCCCCTCCACGGCCTGCCCCTCACGGTCAAGGACGCCTTGGAGACGAAGGGCCTGCGCACCGCCTGCGGCTCCCCCGACCTCACCGACCACGTCCCCGACCGGGACGCGGACGCCGTCGCTCGCCTGCGCTCAGCCGGAGCCGTCATCGTCGGCAAGACGAACGTCCCGGTCATGTGCCAGGACCTGCAGACCTCGAACCCGGTCTTCGGCACGACCAGGAACCCGTACGACGAGACGAAGACCCCGGGCGGATCCTCCGGAGGGCCGTCGGTCGCCGTCGCCTCGGGCATGACGAGCGTCGAGATCGGTTCCGACCTCGCGGGCTCCCTCCGCCTCCCGGCCGCCTACTGCGGTGTGTACGCGCTGCGCCCGAGCGGGGGCATCGTCCCCACCCGCGGACACATCCCCCGGCCACCGGGCTGGCTCACCACCTCCGACATGCTCACCCTCGGCCCGATCGCCCGGAACGCCGACGATCTCGAGGTCCTTCTCGACGTCCTGGCCGCCCCTGCCCCGGCCGAGGCAGCCGCCTGGCGGATCGACCTCCCCGCTCCACGGCGCGGCCGGCTCGCGGACTACCGCTTCGGAACGTGGCGGGACGACCCGTACTGCCACGCCGACGAGGACATCCGCCGGATCCTCGACCAGATCTCCGGGCTCCTGCGCTCCGAGGGCGCGACCGTCGACCACGACACACGGCCCGTGGACTTCGCCGGCAGCGACAAGCTGTTCCAGCGCCTCATGTTCGCCACGGCGAGCGCCACGGCCACCGACGCAGGCTTCGCCGATGACATCGCGGCAGCCGACGAGATCCCCGCCGACGACCCGAGCGGCCTGTTCCTGCACTCGCGCACCATGCGCCACCGGGACTGGCTGCGCGCGAACGAGGAACGCGAGCAACTGCGCGGCCGCTGGGCCGACTACTTCGCCACCCACGACGTCCTCATCACACCGGCCGTCCCCGCCCCGTCCGTCGACGACCAGACGTCCACACCGGTCCCGGCGAGGTTCATTACCGTCGACGGCGAGAAGCGCCCGTACTTCGACCAGACGGCCTGGCTGAACCTGGCGGGCCCCGTGGGTCTCCCGGCCGTCGTCATGCCCGCGGGCAAGACCGCCGGCGGACTGCCGCTGGCCGTCCAGATCATCGGCCCGTACCTCGCCGATCGCTCGGTGATCGACGTGGCCAGGCATCTGGCCCGGCACCTTCCCGGCCCCGCCCAGCCGCCCGCGTCCACCGCGTGACCGGGCGCCCATGACCGGGCTCGCTCTGCCCCCACGGGGGTGGGGCGGGGCGAGCCCGCACAGCGGAGGGGGCCGGGCCGGGTGAACCGGCATGGCCGCAGCGGCAGTTGAGGTGCGAAACCCTGCCGCACGTTCGTGTGTTTTTCGTGTGCGCCTGTGGGCCGGAGTAGGGGTCCCGACGTGCGTCCTCCTACGCTGAGGGCGGCCAGAGCGGCCGGACATGCTGCTGGGTTGTGATCAAGGGGGATCATGTCGTTCGACGAGGAGTGGGCGTCGGCCGTCGCCGCTGCGAAGGCGAATGCGGGCACGCGGCTGAATTCGTTGGACGGGGGCTCGCCGGGTGGCGTCGGGGCTGCGGACTACAAGGTCACGTCCCCGGATCTGAAGGCCGTCGGGAACGAGGCCCAGATGCTGTACCACTGGTTCGAGTCGGATGCCTTCCATGCGGGCGCCACGACCGACACGGCGTCCACCAGCCTGGACGCGGACGGGTTTCTGACGGGTTCGGCTCTGTGGACCGCCTGGGACACCTGGCGTACGCAATGCGAGACGCTGCTGAGTGCCTGCGCGCACATCCACAATCACCTCGAGGACACGGTCAGCACCCATGGGAAGGCCGAGGAAGTCCTCGTGACCAACTTCTCCATGGCCGAGATCGACAAGCACTTCAGGTGACGTGGGGGCGCACGTGTTGACATTCGATCAGGTCCTGCACGCGAAACTCGGCAGCCTCAAGGAGGCGGTCACGGACTGGTCCGAGACGGTCACCAAGTTGACCGAGACCGAGGACAAGGCGGTGAACGGCCTGCTCAAGAAGGCTGAGAAGGCCGAATGGGCGGGCGAGAACGCGGGTGTGACCCAGGCTTTCGTGAAGAAGACGGCCAAGGAGTTCGGAGACGCGCTCAAGGAAGCGACGAGCATCAGGAACATCCTGAGGGACGCCCACAACGAGTTCCAGGCGGCCAAGAAGGACCTGGAGAAGCTCGTCGAGGACGCTCCCGGCAATGGAGGCGCTCTCCCATAACCCCGAAGCGGCGACGAACACCTTCGATGACAAGTCCGTGCTCGAGCATGTGCTCCAGAGTGCGAAATACACGGAGCGTGGCGCGTCAGTGGGAGTCGCGCTGGAGGCGGCGGTTACGGGGGTTGGGGACGGGGAGAGGTCCTGGCCCAAGCCACACAGTCAAACGCAGGTCGAGATCATGACGAACGTCATGCATGCCGTCGCGCAGCCGGATGGAGGCTCGGATCTCGTGAAAGCGGGGATGGGGGAAAGTCTTGGCGACATGGCAAGCTCTTATATGCCGGAGATCAGTCGCTCCCTAGCCGGCCCTGGTACGGAATCGATCTTGCTCACCAATGGTCCCGCACACGGCGAACTCGGCACGACGGACACGAAACGGTTCCTGTACGAGGTCTCCAAAGACCCCATGGGTAGAGCCGGCATTATCGTCGGTGAAGGCGTCTACACGTCAAGCCTTCTTGAAGCCCATATAGCTAACCCGACTCTGCATATCACGGTTGCCGAGAGTGCTGGGGTTATCGAGGGCATCGTGGCGCATTCGAATGCGGATACTGAAATCTCTGATGCGCTCGGTGTCGAAAAGGACCAGAACGACGCCTTGAAGAGTAAGAGTGACTTCCTCAAGTCCGTCATCGCTGCAGGTGTGGGGGTGGGCACCGTTGCCCTTGTTCCTGCGGGTCCGGCCGGTGCCGCAGCGGGAGCGGCGGCTAGTGGGTTCTTCGGTGGGGTCGCTGGTATGGCTGTTGACCGGATCGCGGAAGGGCAGCAGGCGCAGGGTGCGTTGGACAGATCCCTGTATTCCTCTGGCCTGAGCCTTGAAGCGTCGCAGAAATCCGCACTTTTGCAGACACAGCAGTCGGCGCTAGACGCAATCGAAAGGCATGATTCCCAGCTGAAGCCCGAGGCGACGAGGAATCTTATCCGCGACGCGCTGAATGAGGGACGGCACACCAGCGATGGAATGCTGGAGGACACCCATGCCCGTCCGAGTGCATAGGTTGGGAGCAGGAGTGACACAGCCCGCACGATTGGACCGGAAGAGGCAAGCGATAGCCGCCGTCGTCGGCTGTCTCGTTGCTGTCGGAGGGGTGTTCGGCTACATAGAGGTCTTTACCAAGGGGCTCGACCGACTGCCTGACAGGCCTTGTGCGGGGGCGGTGGAACGAGCAACCGCGGCCAGTGCGCTGCCAGCTGCGCGGAAGGCCAAGGAGCGGGGGCGGCTCACCTCGTCCAGTGACGGGGACTTCACGTTCTGGTGTTATGTGCGCACCGATGACTCCACGATCTCTGGCGAGGCGCAATCTCGCGATGCTTCCGTGAATAACTGGCTTCGTTTTTACGAGGGGCAGCAGGACGGCAAGCCCGTTACGGCATCGGCTGGGGATGTGAAGGTCCTCGCACTGCCCAACCTCGCATCGGTCTATGTTCCTTGCACGCCACCGCGTAAGAAGGCCGACAAGGCGCTCCAGTCGTTCTCGCTGGTGGTGGAGGCGAGGACCATCGGGGAAACCCGCGTCGAAGGCGCTGAGCTCCGCCAGGTGCTGATGGACTTCGCCTATCAGCTGGCCAAGCACGCGTACGCGGCCGGTGAGTGCCTGGAGTCGCGGAAGTTCCCCGCGGAACTACCTCGGCTCAAAGCCAACTGAACCTGCTCTGAGCTCGACAGCCATGGAGTGCCAGCGCCACGCTGCGCGTATCGCTGACGGGGACTGGCCGCCCGAGGTAACTCGGGTGGCCAGGACGCCTTCTGCGGTTACGCCTTGACGGCGGTGACGAAGGCGGACCAGGCTCCGGCGGGGATCACGAGGACGGGGCCGTCGGGCACCTTGGAGTCGCGTACGGGGACGACACCGGGGAGGCCGTCGGCTACCTCGACGCAGTCTCCGCCGCTGCCGTTGCTGTGGCTGCTCTTACGCCAGCGGGCGGCACCCAGGAAGCCTTCCGCGACCTCGAGGCAGGCTCCACCGTCGCCGTTGCTGTGGCTGCTCTTGCGCCAGACCGCCGTGCTCAAGTCAATGTGGTTGCTTGCCATTTCGGAAATCCTCAGCCGCTTCCTCGATCAGGGCCTGGGACGCCTTGGGTGACAGTGCGGCGGCCCTGAGCCGATCGTATGCCTTGCGATACAGCTTCACGAGCGCTGGATCGTCGATAGTGTCGCCGCTGTACTGAGCTTCGGTGTACACCAAGGGCGGGGCGTCCGGGAAGGTCATGATGATGGCCATCCCCATCATGAGCGGGTGCGCGCCGCAGTTCCACGGCAGGATCTGTGGAACGATCCGTCGGCGCGTCGCCAACGCCGCGATGCGATCCAGCTGTTCGGCCATCTCCTCTGCCGGGAGAATCGACTGGCGCAACAGCTGCTCGGGCAGGATCGTCCAGTACTCCGGTGTGTGGTGGTCGTCCTCGAACAGTCGGGCCCTCCCCAGCCGAGCGTTGACCTTCACCTCCACCGCCTCGTCGGGCGCTGTCGGATGCGTCGCCCGCACCACCGCGCGCGCGTACGGCTCCGTCTGCAGCAGCCCGGGAATGAGCGTCGGACTCCAATCCTCGATCGTCTCCGCGTGCTGTTCCGCCTCCAGCACCCGCTCGAAGTACTTCGCGTGCCCCCGCCGCCTCGCCCGCCCCACGTCCTCGCAGCAGCGCCGGAAGAAGCCGTCGGTCTTCAGCACCCGGTCGACGTGTTCCGCCAGCTCCGCCGGCATACGGCGCTCCCCGCGTTCGATCTCGCTGAGGTGGCTCTGCCCGTAGAAGCTGCCCTCCACCAGCTGCTGGAGGGTGAGCCCGGCCTGCTCCCGCTGGAAGCGCAGCTCCTTGCCGTAGAAGGTGGGGACGCCCGCCGAGCCGTCGATGTCCTTGCGCCGTGCCATCGTTCACCGCCTGGTGCTGTTACCCGACCGTTCCCGGTGATTCCCGCGGGGTCCCAACCGCGCCACACATGCACGCCGTTCACGTACGGGAATCCAAACCCTTCCCACGGTAAGCCCTTTCACGTCACTGTGTGCGTGATTCGTCACAGAGCGCACAGGAAAGGCGTACCCCCATGCACGACGACACCGGAGCCGACGAGTGCACCGCACAGCTCCGTGCCGCCCTCGCCGCCCACGGCATCACGCTGCCGTCCCTCGGCGTCGATCTGCCGAGTTTCGCGGACCGTTCCGGCAGTCCGCCGCTCATCGCGCTCGGCAACTGCAATCTGACCACCGCCCACGCGCTGGTTGCCGCGCTGCGCGCGGGAGCCGCCCGATGAGTGCGACGCCGCCGCTGACCCTGGAGCTCCTCGCCACACCGAAGGCCGTGCCCGAGGTCCGTCACGCTGTGCGTGCCCACATCGGCGGCTCCTGCGGCGATCTCCAGCTGTGCGTCAGCGAACTGCTCACCAACGTCGTCCGCCATCTCGGCGAGGGCGTGCCGGTGGCCGTCCGCGTCTCCCGTGGCGACGGCGGCCGTATCCGGCTGGAGGTCACGGATCCCGACTCCCGGGCTCTGCCCGTCGTGTGCCGGGCCACCGGCGGCGACGAGACGGGCAGAGGGCTCGCTCTGCTCGATGCCCTGGCTGTGCGCTGGGGCGTGGAGCAGGGCCCCGGCACCAAGACCGTCTGGTGTGAACTGCCGGACGGCGAGGCTGGGTTCCCCTCACCGGTAAGGCCACGAAAGAGCGCTGCCGCCCACCCGGGTTCCGGGTGAGCGGCAGCGTCAGCAGGGGTCCCGGCGGGGCCGGGGCCCCCTTACTTCAGATAGACGAGCCCGTCGGTCGTCACCGTCGGACGGCCCGTGGTACCGACCACCACGATTTTGACGGTGTGCTTGGCGGACGTCGTCCAGGTCTTCGTCCAGATCGCGTCCCGGTACTTGGTGGTGGTGGACTTGAGGTCCACCGTCGCCACCTTCACCCCGTCCACGTAGACGTACGCCTGACCCGACGTCGATGCGCGGGAGACCACCCAGGCCGCGGAACGGCCGGTGAACGTCCATGTCAGGGAGGCGTTCTTCGTCGCGCTGGAGTACGAGGCGCTGCCGAGGTAGCTGGTGGACGAGCGAGTGGACCAGGTACCGCTGCGCACGGCGGAGGACTCCTGGAGGATCACCGGTGTGCCGGACACGGAGGCGGCCGCGGTGTTGCCCGCCTGGTCGTAGGCCGTCATGTTCCAGGCCGTGGCCACACCGGACTTGGCGGTGTGAGCGGCGCTCGCGACCGTGGGGCCGTACGTCTTCGCGAGCGGCGCGGTCAGCCGCACTTCCTTCAGCGCCGCGCTGTCGCTCGCCTTCCAGGACAGGGTGAGCGGCACGGCCGTGGTACTCACCGTGCCCGTGCGCAGCGCGAGCGAGGGCTTCGTCGTGAAGGTGGGTACGGTGGTCTCGGCGATCACCGTGGCCGCCGCGGAGGTGGCCGTCTTCCCGGACTGGTGGGTCGCCCGGACCGTCACCTTGTGGGTGCCGGCCGTCAGTGTCGCCTTCGCCGAGGTGGCCGAGCCCGCGGCCGACGCCACGACCTTGTCGTCGACGAGGAGTTCGTACGTGCTGATCAGCGAGCTGGGGGTGGAGGCCGACCAGCCGACCGTGATGCCGGCCTTGGTGTAGTACGTCGTGCCGGACAGACCGGCGCCGGTGACGGACTTGATGGCGAGTCCGGTGACCGGGCCCGCCGCCAGGTTGCGGATGGTGCCGAGCTGGGCGTAGAGCGAGTTACCGGGGCACTGGGTGTTGAAACCGTCGCGGTGGCCGTGGATCGTGGGCAGCGTCATCTGGGCGCCCTTGGCCCACGTCTTGCCGAAGTAGTTCTGGCCGCTGTCGCCGGCGGTGAGCGTCGTGGTCCCGGTCGGGCTGACGCCGTACTGGCCCAGCTTCCAGGCGGCGACCCGGGCCACCGACGTCAGGGCCGCCTGGGGCGGAGCGGTGTCGGTGTAGGTGCCGAGGACCGAGATGCCGGTCGTCTCGGTGTTGAAGCCGTAGGCGTGCGCGCCGAGCACGGGCAGGTCGGCGCCGCCCTTGCGGCCCTCGTAGACCGTGCCGCACTTGTCGACGAGGAAGTTGTAGCCGATGTCTTTCCAGCCCAGCTGCTTCACGTGGTACGTGTAGATGCCCCGCACCACCGCCGGGGCTTCGGCGCAGGTGTAGGTGTTGCTCTCGGCCGTGTGGTGGACCACGACGGCCTTGATCTTCTCGCCGGGGAGGTAGCCCGGCTCCTCCGGACTGATCGATTCGTCCGCTCCCCATTCCGCCCGTGAGGTGATCGGCGGGCGCGGGACGGTGGACGGCGGCGCGGTCGGGACACTGGCCGTGGGGGTCGGCGAGGACGAAGAGGAGGCCGAGGGAGAGGCCGTTTCGCCCGGTCCGGTGGACTCCGAGGGCGAGGCGCTCGTCGACGGCGTATCCGACGGCTGGTCGGTCGACGCCGGGGTGGTCGGCTCGTCGGCCGGTGCCGACGAGGAGGCCGGGGGCGGGGTGTCCTGCGGAGCGGGCGGCTCCGACGAGGCAGTCGGGGTCGCGCTCTCGTCCACGGTGAACGCGGCGGGGTCCATTCCCGTGACGCTTCCCCGGCCGGGGTCGACCATGTCCAGGCGCAGCCCGGCCGGGAGCTTCGACGAGGTCTTCCCGTCCGCCGTGACCCGGACCTCCACGCCGTCGGACGGGCCCACCCACGCGGGGTCGGTCCCGCCGCGGCGCGCCGTGCTCTCCCCGGGGCCGCTGTCGCCGCCGAGCTTCAGCCAGTGCGACCACTTGCCGGAGCCCACCGCGCGGGTGCGGGCCTCCACGGTGCCGGTGACACGTGCGGCCGGATCGGTCCAGGTGACACCGAGCATGCTGAACGGCTCGGTGTCGCGCTCGCCGAGCGAGGCGCTGCGACCGTCGCCGTCCACGTCCAAGTCATTCGTTCGGGATATGGCCTTGGGCGATCCGGCCTTTCCCTCCGTCCCGGCGTCGGCCCATGGCAGGCCGGTCACTCCCTGGAAGACGAGCACTCCGGCGAGTCCGGCCACCGCGGTGGCACTGGTGACCCAGATGCGGCGAGATCTCATGAAAGGTACGTATTCCCTACGTTCACTGTGGTACGGGCGGATGTTAAATGGGTCGAGCATCTACCTCAGCGCACAGGGGCCGGGATTCATCACACCCCGCGTGCCGCAAGGGGGCTGACAGAGCGTCACATTCGCGGGCCGACGGGGCTCGGCGGGCCCGGAGAGGGGCGGAGGGGAGCGGAGGTGCCGCAAGCGTGGCTGCGGCGAAAGGTCCTTTGCGGTGCCGGGACGCCGCGGTCGTCAACCACCACCACCTGCCGCTGACCCGGGCGTTCGACGGCGGCACGCTGTCCTCTTCGGACGGGCAGCGGTTGTCGAATCATCCGAATACGCCCTGTATGAGCTGCGCACAGTGTGGAGCGAGAACCAGGCACGCACTCCCCTTTCCGAGAGAGGGAAAAGGGGTAAAGCGTTCAGGGACTCGACAGACGGGGAGGACGCGAGATGCTGATCGAAAGGGTATTCCGCAGCGAGGACTTGCCTCCGGCAGACCGGTTCGACGGCTGGCACGAACTGGTCGGCCAGACCCATGCTCCACTGGAGCTGCGCAGTGACCACTGGGCGGATTTTCGGGCTTCCCAGCGTGTGCTGGACCTCGGTGCCGTATCGGTGTGGCCGACGACCTTCCAGCCGGTGTGCTTTCGGCGGACGCCGAAACTGATCCGGCAGTCCGATCCCGAGGGGCTGCACGTCTCGCTGCCTTTGAGCGGGCCGCTGCGCGCCGTCCGGGGCGAGGAAGAGGCCGTGTACGGTCCGGACAGCCTGTGCGTCGTCGACACCTCGCGGCCCGTCCACATCCACGGGGGTGACGACGGCGGTCTGCACACGGGAGTCGGGCTGGAGGTCCCCAAAGCACTGCTGCAACTGCCCCGGAACCAGCTCGACCACGTGGCCCGGCTGCGGCTGTCAGCGCAGGACGGGTTCGGCTCCCTGCTGGCACAACTGCTCACTCAACTGGCGAACGGCACCCATGCGTACCAGCCCGCCGACGGACCCCGTTTGGGGACGGTCGTGGTGGACCTGCTGTCCGCGCTGTTCGCTCATGCCCTCGACGCCGCCACCCTCCTCCTCCCGGAAACCCGCCGGCAGGCGCTCGTCTTACGCATCCGTGCCTTCGTCCAGCAGCACCTGCACGACCCGCACCTGACCCCGCCCGCCATCGCCGCCGCGCACCACATCTCCGTCAGCTACCTGCACCGCCTCTTCCAGCACGAAGAGGAAACGATCGCGGCCTGGATCCGCCGCCGGCGTCTGGAACGAGCCTGCCACGCCCTCGCCGACCCGGCTCAGCGCACCACACCGATCCACGCCATCGCCGCCCGCTGCGGCTTCCCACGCGCGTCCGACTTCACCCGTGCCTTCCGCACCGTCTACGGCATCCCGCCCAGGGACTACCGCCACCGGCGCATCGCCGAGTAGACGCATCGCCAATGTGGTGTGCACTCAGCGCTAACGAAATCCCTGTGGCTGCGGCCTATCGTGAGAAGCGCACTGGCACCCACCGGCCAAAAAGCCGAAGGAGAACGATGCGGAAGCCACGTTGGGTCATGGCAATTCTCATGGCATTCGCCGCCGTGCTGCTATCGCCGGGGACGAGCAGCGCCGGAACGAACAGCGGCTGGGTCTACACCACCGATTACGACCCCGGCGGAGTCGGAGCCTTCGGGCACGACGGCGACTGGATCAAGGTGTGCGACGAACAGGCGGACGGCTACAACGTCAGCATCCACCTGTTCAGGATGAGCGACTACAAGGATCTGGCCACGCTCAAGACGAATGACGGCCATCTGGACTGCGAGAGCAAGAGTTTCGCAAGTGTGGTGCCCGAGAACATTCGAGTGGGCATCAGGGTGTCCCTGACGAAGAATGGGCACGAGAAGTACGACGGCCGGAAATTCAACCTGATTTCCTAGGGTAGTCGCGGCCGTTGAGGTGGGTACGCTCGGCAATTCTGTTCAGAGTGGAGATCGATACCAGACTCAACGATCACACACGCCTCAGGTTCCACACATTACAAAGGCACTAGGTAATCTTCTGAGGACGGGGGAGTTTTCCATGAAGTACAAGCTCGGCACGGGAATTTCCGCTGGAATGGCCCTGGGCCTTCTGGGCGCGGGCACGGCGGTAGCAGCCCCGGCCGGATATCCAGGTGGCCATGGGGCCGTTGCCATCCCGGCGGACCCGGCATCGTCGACGTCGACGGAATCCTCCACGCCGGAGGTGGCACCCGGCCAACAGCGCGCGTCGAGGACGGTCACGGTCTCGGTGCGGGGCTCAGACGTCGCCGTCCGCGCGTTCGAGTCGGCGAACAACTGCCGGAAATACCCGTCCAGCAGCTGCCGTCTCCTGGGGCGAGTGACGAACGTCAAGGCCCAGGCTACCTGCCAGAAGAAGGGGCAGAAGGTGACTGTTGGGGGAGCTACCAGCGCCTGGTGGACCTTCCTCGACCCCAATGGGCCAGTACATGGCGGCTGGGTGAGCAACGTCTACGTTCGCGGAGACTCACCGAAGTGCGCCTGACGGACGGGCCACTTGGCCGACACGCGCGCGAAGCCACACGCTGACGCTCTCTCAGCTGATCAGTTCCGTGCAGGGCCTGCTCGGATCGGCCCTTCGGGTGCCGGATCAGGTCAAGGATGCCGATCCGGGCGCCGATGTAGCCCTTGCCCGGCCTGGGTGGGCAGGCGCCCGCCGCGGCTTTGTAGGGCTGATCCGGGCGATACGGTCCGGCGGCTCGACCCGTTCCGCCCGGCACTGCACGAGCAGAGCCTCCCGCCGCCGGTCTCCACCAGCTCGACCGGACCCACCTCCGTCGACAGCCGCTCTGTCAGCCGCTGCTCGTCCACCAGGAGCTGTCCGGCCGATCATGAAACCCAGACATTCACGTGCTGAGAGCTGGCTGCGAGCCGTCAGGGCATGTGGGGTCAGGCAGGCCGGGATCGGTTCCGCCTTGAGGGTGTGAGAAACGCGTGACGCCCCGGTCAGCATGTGACCGGGGCGTCAGGGTGTTGGAGCCCACTAGGGGGTTTCTGATGGATCTCCGTGGAGGAAGGAGCGGCGTCCGGTGCGTGCTCTCGGGGTGCCGGCTGGAAGCCCTCGTACTGGACGTACTTGGGCTTTCGGCCGGTGCGGTGAGAGTGAGTGCCGGGCGTCGCGACGCCGCGGAGATCCGTCAGAAGCCCCCTAGCGGCGATGGTGGGCGTCGCTGGCCGTGGGCGGCGCGGTGTGCATGGCCACGATGTTGAAGGAAGCGCGGTCCTGTCCTGCCTGCATACGGGCCTGCTCCTCGATACGGAGTCCCTCGGCCGTCTCTGTCTGCTTCCCGTTGCGGCGCAGCAGCGTGACGATCAGCAGCAGAACCAGGCCGCCCAGAACACCGAAAAGCACTACTGCGAATGCCATGGTTATCTCCCCGTGTCGACGTGATCCAAGTATCGGTGCCCTCACGAGACCTGGCTATGGCTTACCCGGCCGAGGCGACATCGACTGGAACGGGCCCGTGTCCCTGATCGTCACACCAGGCCAACGGGCGGACTGCACCCGGTTCGTCGATGTGCTGGAGAAGATCCGCGTTCCCCGACCCGGGGCGGGCAGGCCCCGCAAGAACGTCTTCCTTGGGACCGTGACCGCGGCAGCCCTCATCATCTGGCTTCGATCGTGATCGCCCGTACAGCTCCTAAGCGACCCCGGGCTCCCAGGGTTTCGCGACTCCCCGGAACCTTCCGTCTCCCGATCTTCAGATCCCCCGATCTCCCTGATCTTCCGATCCCCCAGGACTTCCAAGGCCCCCAGGACTTCCAAGGCCCCCAGGACTTCCAAGGCCCCCAGGACTTCTGGGAGAAATCGGTGAAGTCGGGCGAAGCCGGGCCGATTCCGGCACAATCATGGGGAGTTCGGAAAGGACGACCGGGGCCGCCACCCCCCACAGGAGAGGCCCCGGTCGCCGTCCGGGGGCCGCTGTGCGGCCCCGTACTCCGTTCAGCGCCGGGGGTGCGTTTTCTGTCACACACACGCCCGCCGCAGAATGTTGCAGGTTGTACAAGACATGGACGTACGCAACGGTAGCCGCGTAGCGTGCTTCTGCGCGCAGGGGCGTGCTGTGGCGGTGACCAGCCGCGATGACGAACGGGTAGTGGGAGTGCTGGGGGACGACGCGGAGCTGACCGCCGCGGTGCTCGCGGCTCAGGACGGAAGTGAAGACGCCTTCCGGACTGTGTACCGCGCGGTGCACCCGCGGCTGCTCGGATACATACGCACACTGGTCGGTGAACCGGACGCGGAGGACGTGGCGTCCGAGGCCTGGCTGCAGATAGCCCGGGACCTGGAGCGGTTCAGCGGGGACGCGGACAGGTTCCGCGGCTGGGCGGCACGGATCGCGCGCAATCGTGCCCTGGACCACATCCGGATGCGCGGCAGGCGCCCGGCCATCGGTGGCGACGAGACCGAACTCACCGGAAGGGCCGCCGAGTCCGACACCGCGGACGAGGCCATGGAGGCGCTCGCCACCGGCCGGACGATGGAGCTGATCTCCCAGCTGCCGCAGGACCAGGCGGAAGCCGTCGTGCTGCGCGTGGTCGTCGGACTGGACGCGAAGAGCGCCGCCAAGACGCTCGGCAAGCGCCCCGGAGCGGTCCGCACCGCCGCGCACCGAGGGCTGAAGAGGCTGGCGGAACTGCTCGGCACGGGTGACGGAGATCACGGCGGCGATCGGGATCGCGAAGACCACGGGGAAAGCGCGGGACCGGGCAACGGCACGAGCCGTGCGGGTTCCGGCAACCTGGGACAACACGGCGGGGAACTCGGCGCCGTACCCCCGCAGCGCCGCCCCCGCCGCGGAGTGGCACGCTCCGCAGGTGTGACGCATTCGCGTCTGCGGACGCAGAAGGACATGTGATGGCCGACGAGCGGTACCCATGGCTCGACCAGGAGGCCGCGGAGCGACTGCTGCGCGGTGAGCCGGTCGAGCCCGTCGGCATTGACGCGCGTAGCGACGCGCACCGGCTCGCGGCTGCCCTGGATGCTGCCCGCACCCCCGAGGCCGGAAACGAGCCCCTGCGGGGTGAGGAGGCCGCACTCGCCGCCTTCCGCAAGGCCCGCGACGGTGGAGCGGACGAACTGCTGCCGACCGTAAGGCTCGCGCCGCCCCCCACCCGTCCGCTTCGCTGGGCCCGCCCGTTGCGCTGGGGACTGGCGGCCTCGCTGGCCGGGGTCGCGGTCGGCGGTGTGGCCGTGGCGGCCGGGGCCGGAATGCTGCCCACCCCCTTCGGTGACGACCGCGCGCCGCTCCCCGCGGCATCGGTTTCAGGGCCCGCCACACCGGGGCCGGTCGACTCCGGTCCCGCGACGGACGGCCCCGACGCCTCGACACCGGTCGCGCCGCCGACGGGCGGGAGCGGTGAGGTGCCTCCGCCGTCCTCCGATGCCGCCGAGCCGTCGGCCGGGACGGAGGACCGCAAGCCGAGCCCCGGCGGTGGGCCGGGCACGCAGCGGCGCGGCTCCGGCGACAGGGAGTGGAACGGGCGCGGCGACTGGTTCGCCAAGACCGTCGCGGCCTGTCGCGACTACCGCAAGGGGCGGCTCGACGAGGACGGCAAGGCCCGGCTGGAGGAGCAGGCCAAGGGCTCGGAGCGGATCAGGCGCTTCTGCGACCGTGTGCTCTCCGGCGGTTTCGGCACCTCAGGCGGCAACGACGGCGGCAGCGGCGACGACAACGATGGCGGTGGCCGCGGCGACAACGGTGGTGATGGCGACAGCGACGGTGCGCCGGCCGCTCCGGCCCTGCCGGCCGACCCCGCGTCCCTGCCCCGGCTTCCGGTCGGCGCCCTGCCCGGACTGTCCGTGACGCGCCTTCCCGCGGTCACGCCGTCCGTCGTGCCCGTGTCCGTGGCCGCGCTCTCCGCCCGGGTGACGGCCACCTCTGCCGCCCCGGTCATCGCCGCCTGACTCTGAGCCGGACTCCGAGCCGGACTCCCCATCTGCCTCTGCACCTGACTCTTGGCCCGATTCTCCGCAGTCCTCTGGCCTGCGGTTTTCCTTTCCCGGGAAGAAATTTTCAGCCAGGTGTGACGTTTTTCGGCGGTGCGGCGCAGTACTAAGTGCCGACTGGTCATCGGCCGCGCAAGAGCCGGGGTTCCCCCCGTACCTACGGCTCAGCGCACATGGCGCGGGCGGGACACGTTCCCCCGGTCCCGCCCGCGCCCCCTCCACTCCCGACCGTCTCCAGCGGAAGACAGCGGACGACGACCGTCACCAGTGGACGACGACCTTGTCGCCCTTACGCACCTGGTCGAAGACCTCCGCGAGCTTCTTCTTGTCCCGGACGTTGACGCAGCCGTGCGAGGCGCCCGCGTAGCCGCGGGCCGCGAAGTCCGCCGAATAGTGCACCGCCTGACCGCCGCTGAAGAACATCGCGTACGGCATCGGGGTGTGGTAGAGCGTCGACGTCCACTTCTTCGCCTTCCACCCCACGTTGAACGTTCCTTCACGGGTCGGGGTGTTCTCCGAGCCGAAGCGCACGTCCATCGCCGCGACCACCTTGCCGTCGATCATCCAGGCGAGCGTCCGGCTCTCCTTGCTGATGCACAGCACACGGCCCTTCAAGCACTGCGGATCCGGCTTGTCCAGGGTGTTGGTGGTGGACGGGCGCATCTCGTCGGCGGTCGGCTTGTGGGTCGCCTTGGTCAGACCCTTCCAGGTCGCGGAGTCGACCGACCCGGTCACGGCCAGCCCCTGCTTCTTCTGGAAGGCGCTGACGGCCTCGGCGGTCATCGAGCCGTAGAAGGCGGTGGGAGCGCGGTGGAACAGGTCCATCTGACGCAGCCGCGCCTGCAGCTCGCGTACCTGGTCGTTCTCCGTTCCCTCCCGCATCAGCACCTGCTGCGCCGCCGACCGGTCCGCGGACGGCGAGGCCGACGACGGCGAGGCCTCCGGGGCCCCGCTCGGCTTGGCGTCCGTGACCGGATCGGCCGAAGCGCCGGCCGCCTTCGACGGCGCGCCCTCGGACGGCAGCGCCTGTGCCTTGCCGTCCCCCGACGACTGGGCACTGCAACCGGCGGCGAGAGCGATGGCAATGGCGGCCATCATCGATCTCTTCAGGACGGACGTACGACGCATAGGTGCCCCCCGGGATGGTGTGTGTGTCAGTAGGGATGCGCTCCGGCCGTGCTTGGTTGCGGTCGGGGGAGCATCCTGTGAGGAAGATCCCAGCGTGCGGCCGGTGCGCCGGCAGCAGGCACAGCAGAAACGCGGAAGAACACCTTTAGCAGCAGCTCCAGCGGGAGGCACGGCACATGGCGCGCGAGTCGGAGTCGGGACTGCCCATCCAGCCGGTGTACGGGCCGCACGCCCTGGACGGGTGGGAGGCGGACGGGCGGCTGGGGGAGCCCGGGGCGTACCCGTACACCCGGGGCGTCTACCCATCGATGTACACCGGACGGCCGTGGACGATGCGGCAGTACGCGGGCTTCGGCACCGCGACCGAGTCCAACGCCCGCTACCGGCAGCTGATCGAGCACGGTACGACGGGGCTGTCCGTGGCCTTCGACCTGCCGACCCAGATGGGCTACGACAGCGACGCGCCGATCGCCCACGGGGAGGTCGGCAAGGTCGGCGTCGCCATCGACTCCCTGGACGACATGCGGGTGCTGTTCGGCGGGATCCCGCTGGACAAGGTCTCCACGTCGATGACGATCAACGCGCCGGCCGCCGTACTGCTGCTGCTCTACCAGCTGGTCGCCGAGGAACAGGGCGTCGCGGCGGACCGGCTCACCGGCACCATCCAGAACGACGTGCTCAAGGAGTACATCGCCCGGGGCACCTACATCTTCCCGCCCAAGCCCTCGCTGCGGCTGATCGCCGACATCTTCGGGTACTGCAGGACCGAGATCCCGAGGTGGAACACCATCTCGATCTCCGGCTACCACATGGCCGAGGCCGGGGCCTCGCCCGTGCAGGAGATCGCGTTCACCCTGGCGGACGGCATCGAGTACGTACGGACGGCGTTGGCCGCGGGGATGGACGTGGACGACTTCGCTCCCCGGCTCTCCTTCTTCTTCGTCGCGCGCACGACGCTCCTGGAGGAGGTGGCGAAGTTCCGCGCCGCCCGCAGGATCTGGGCGCGGGTGATGCGGGACGAGTTCGGAGCGCGCGACCCGAAGTCGATGATGCTGCGCTTCCACACCCAGACCGCGGGTGTGCAGCTGACCGCCCAGCAGCCCGAGGTCAATCTCGTACGGGTCGCCGTCCAGGGCCTCGCGGCCGTGCTCGGGGGCACGCAGTCGCTGCACACCAACTCCTTCGACGAGGCCATCGCCCTGCCCACGGCCACCTCGGCCCGGCTGGCGCTGCGCACCCAGCAGGTGCTCGCGTACGAGACCGATGTGACGGCCACCGTGGACCCGTTCGCCGGTTCGTACGCCGTGGAGACGATGACCGACGAGGTGGAGGCGGCGGCGCTGGAGCTGATGGCGAAGGTGGAGGACCTCGGCGGCGCGGTCAACGCGATCGAGCGGGGCTTCCAGAAGAGCGAGATCGAGCGCAACGCCTACCGGATCGCGCAGGAGACCGACAGCGGCGAGCGGGTCGTCGTCGGGGTCAACCGCTTCACCCTGGACCAGGAGGAGCCGTACGAGCCGCTGCGTGTCGACCCGGCGATCGAGGCCCGGCAGGCGGAACGGCTGTCGAAGCTGCGCGCGGAGCGGAACCGGGCCGCGGTCGAGTCGGCGCTCGGCGAGCTGAAGCAGGCCGCGGCGGGTAGTGCCAATGTGCTCTACCCGATGAAGGAGGCGCTGCGGGCACGGGCGACGGTGGGGGAGGTGTGCGACGCGCTGCGGGAGGTGTGGGGGACGTATGTGCCGAGTGATGTGTTCTGAGGTGGGCGTTCTGTGCTGCCGGACCCGAACGGGTGATCCAGGGCCGAGTCCCTGCAGCCCGGGATACGCTCGTGGAGAGTGTTCCCCGAAACGAGGGTGCCGTGGCTGTGATGATGCACGAGACGTCGCTTGTTGATGCTGCCGATCGCCTCCGGGACGAGTTGCCCGGGCACCGGGTGGAGATCCTCAACGGGAGCATTGTTGTGACACCGCCACCGGATGGGCCGCACCAGGAGTCGCTGTTGTGGCTCACGGAGGAGTTCTTCCAAGCCGGTGCGCGACGGGCAGGCATCAAGTACCTCCAGGGCATCGGTCTGTGGCTGCCCACGGGCCCGGACGACTACGCGATTCCAGATCTGTCGGTCGTTGACGCCAACTTCAAGGACGCGCTCGTCGAGAGGAACTGCTACGGGCCGCACGTCTTCCGCATGGTCCTGGAAGTGACGTCCACCAACTGGTCGAACCACATGATCATCAAGGTCGAGACCTACGCCAGGGCCGGGATCCCGGTGTACGTCGTCGTGGACCGCAAACACGACCGGGTCCTGGTGCACACCGATCCCGAGGGTGACGAGTACCGCGTCTGCGCGACGTACAAGCGCGGGATGTCCGTGCCGCTGCCCGACTCGGTCGGCGTCGCCCTGAAGCTGTCCGCCGACCGGCTGCTCGACGGCGACGACTGACCCGGCTTCTTCCACAGGGTGGAGGGCGGCTGTCCACGACAAGGAACGCAAAGGCGGAGTGTCGTACCCATGTGCGACACTCCGCCTCATGCTGGGTGTGACAGATCTTCCGACTTACCTCGCGGGCCTCGTCCTGATCATTCTGCTGCCGGGGCCGAACTCGCTCTATGTGCTCTCGGTCGCCGCGCGCCGTGGTGTGCGCTCGGGATACACGGCCGCGGCCGGTGTCTGGGTCGGGGACACGGTCCTGATGACCCTGTCGGCCGCCGGGGCCGCCTCGCTGCTCCAGGCCAACGCGGTGCTCTTCGGGATCGTGAAGCTGGCCGGCGCGGGCTACCTGACCTGGATGGCGATCGGGATGATGCGGGCGGCCTGGGGCATGTGGCGCTCCCGGCACGAGCACGGAGCCGTGGCCGTGGAGGCCGGGGAAGCGGCGGGCGCCGCGGAGCGGCCGTTCCGGCGGGCCATGGTGGTCAGTCTCTTCAACCCCAAGGCGATCCTCTTCTTCGTCGCCTTCTTCGTCCAGTTCGTGGATCCGGGCTATGCCTACCAGGCGCTGTCCTTCCTCGTCCTGGGCGCGTTCGCCCAGCTGGCCAGCGTCCTGTACCTGACGCTGCTGATATTCGCCGGTACGCACCTGGCGTCGGCCTTCCGCCGTCGCCGCCGGCTCTCGGCCGGAGCCACGTCCGCCGCGGGAGCGCTGTTCCTCGGCTTCGCGGTGAAGCTGTCGCTCAGCAGCGCCTGACGCTGCGCCCATCCCCGGCGGCGTCTGATGTCCGGCGTGGCCCGGGTGCCCCGCCAGGCGGGGCGCCTCCGCCTCAACGCCGCACGACCTTCGCCAGGAAGTCCTCGAGCCCCGCGGTGTCTTCGCCCGCCCAGCCGATGTAGCCGTCGGGGCGGATCAGGAAGAGGCCCTTCCCGTACGCCTCGAGCGGCTCGGTCCGCAGGGTGCGCACGGTGCCGGGCAGGCCCTCGGGCAGTGCGGCTTCCGTACCCGCGGAGAGCAGGACGAACTGCGGTCCGCGGAAGGCGTCGAAAAGCCGGGTGCCGTCCGCGAGGCGTCCGTCGGGGGCGCGGTCCCCGGCCGCCAGGGTGCCCGCGGCGCCGTCGGCGAGCGGGCCGCCGCGGTAGCCGAGGCCCAGCTGGCGGGTGCTGCCGCCGCGTTCCTCCTCGCCCCGGTGGATCCGGGTGGACAGCCCGAGCATCTCGGCCGCGACGGGCCGGCGTTCCTCGGCGTACGAGTCCAGCAGGGACTCCGGCGCACCGTGACGGAGCACCTGGCCGAGCTTCCAGCCCAGGTTGTAGGCGTCCTGGACGCTGGTGTTGAGGCCCTGTCCGCCGGCGGGGGAGTGGATGTGGGCGGCGTCCCCCGCCAGGAAGATCCGGCCGTCGCGGAAACGCTCGGCGAGCGCCGCGCGCGGACGGAAGTCCGAGGCCCAGAGCACCTCGGTGACCTGGGCCGCCGTCAGATGGGTGCGATGGCCGACCAGGGCGCGTACGCCCTCGGCGGAGGTGTCCGGTGCGCCCGTGACGAACTGGGCGACGAGCTGGAAGTCCTCGGTGCCGGGGAGCGGGCAGATCGCGGTGTAGCCGTCGTCCCCGCCGAACATATGCCAGTTGTCCCGGTCCAGAGCCGGTATGCGGACGTCGGCGACCAGCAGCGGCGAGGGGTCGACGCTCTCGCCGTCCATGCCGATGCCGAGGGCCGCGCGCACCGTGCTGCGGCCGCCGTCCGCGGCGACGGCGTACCGGGCGCGGACGACCGTCCCGGACCCCAGTCGCGCCGTGACGCCGCCGGCGTCCTGACCGATCTCCGTGACCTCGTGACCGAAGGCCGTGTCACCGCCGAGCTCGCGGAGCCGGGCGAAAAGGATCTCCTGGGTACGCCACTGCGGCAGCAGCCAGGGCTCCCCGTACGGATCGGCGTCCGTCGGCTCGGCCCGGTCGAACATGTCGTGCTCGCCGTGCCGCTCGCCGTCCTTCCAGAGCAGGGCGAGCGGCGCGCTGCCACCCGCGGCCAGCACCTCGTCGATCACGCCGAGGTCGTGGAAGACCTCCATCGTGCGCGGCTGGAGACCCTTGCCCCGGGAGCCGGGGAACAGGCCCGCGTGCCGCTCGACGACGAGGGCGGCGACTCCGCGGCGGGCCAGGTCCACGGCGAGTGCCAGCCCGGTGGGGCCGGCTCCGACGATGAGGACGTCCGTTTCCTTAACGGTGTTAAGTTCCATGCCCCGGAGCATGCCCTTAACGGCGTTAAACTGTCAAGGTGGGACCTACCAAGATCGACCGTGCCCGCGTCGCCGACACCGCCCTGCGCCTGCTGAACGAGGTGGGCCTCGAGGGGCTGTCCCTGCGCGCCATCGCCAAGGAGCTGGACGTCAAGGCGCCCGCGCTCTACTGGCACTTCAAGGACAAGCAGGCGCTTCTCGACGAGATGGCGACCGAGATGCTCCGGCGGATGACCGCGGACACGGCCGGGTCGCTGTCCGGCGACTGGCGCGAGCGCCTCACGGCGGCGATGCGCGGGCTGCGTGCGCATCTGCTGCGCTACCGGGACGGTGCGAAGGTCTACAGCGGCACGCACTTCACCGACACGAGTTACGCCGCGCCCATGGAGGCCCATCTGCGGGCCCTGACCGAGGCGGGCTTCACGCCCGCGGCGGCCGGGCGGGCCTGGTTCACGGCGTACAGCTACACGATCGGCTACGTCATCGAGGAACAGGCCATGGGCCCGGGCCCGGCCAACGGGCCGGACGGCTACGACCTTCAGGAGCGTGCCGAGCGGCTGGCCGGTCATCCGCTGGCGGCCGAGGCCGGTTTCGAGATCTTCGCGCACCAGGACGAGGGTTTCGAGGCGGGACTGGCCGCGGTGGTGGCGGGCATCGGGCAGACCATGGCCCCGTGACGGCAGGCCGCGGCGAAGGGGCACCGGCTTGCCCCGGCGGCGCGACTGCTATCCGGCCCGGTCCCGTACCCCGGAGGCGGCACCCGATCGCTCCGGGGCAAGATCCAAACGACAGGACCTAGTGCTGTGACCGGATAGGTTCACCGGCTCGCGGTGTCCTGCACGGCGTCTCGCTGCGTTGTCGAATCACCCGAGTACATCCAGTACAAGGCCGATTCTCCGCCTGGCGATACACCGCACCGGACGCCGCGAGCTTCCCGGCAAACCTATCCGGCCACAGCACTAGCTGAGCACGGAGCGCTTCAGGGACCGCGCCCTGCGTGCCACCCGGCGCAGCGTCCCGCTGGCCCGCGCCGTACGGGCGAGCCGGCGCACGGCGGCATGGCGCGGCACCGGGATGCCTCCCGGCAGGCCCAGGACCGTCAGCCGGCGGCGGGTGAAGTAGCGCCAGGTGGCGGGTGACAGATGCGCCGACAGATAGGCCTCCGCCGCCGGCCGCAGATCGGAGCGGATCTGCGGCTGCATGGCGAAACCGACCGCCCGCACCAGCCCGGAGAGCTCCTCGTCCACCGGACCCGGGGTGCCTGCCGCCCCCTCCTCCAGGTCGGGCAGCAGCGCGTCGACGAGGGTGACCGGCACCCGGTTGCTGTTCTGGTACGGCGAGAGCCGGCCCAGCAGCCGCTCGGTGCCGATCCTCGCGACCGGTATGCCGTAGAACGTGCTCGCCGTGAGCAGCCCCGTGGAGAAGCAGCCCACGACCAGCCCCGGCCCGAGGCTCTGGTACAGCACCTCGGCGAGGCAGGGCTGCTCCAGTACGGTCAGCTCCGCACCCAGCCGTTCCGCCTCCTGCTCCAGGGCCCGGGACCACGCCGACGGCGCCACCGGGTGGGGCTTGAAGACGAGGCGCCGGTGGCCGAGGGCGACCGCGCCCCGGACCATCCGCAGATGCAGGTCCTCCTCCTCGGCGGGGGTGAGGATCTCGAGGGCGGCGAGGTACTGCCCCAGCAGCAGCGCCGGGGGCTCGGCGTCCTCGCGCCCCGGGGCACCCTCGGGTCCCGTCGGCGGCGGGGTGGCACCGGCGAGCTCCGGCGAGTCGCCGCGCTCCTCCTCGGCGAGTTCCCCGACCACCTTGGTGAACGCCTTCGTCGGCACCAGCTGCGGCCGGGCGCCGAACTCCGCCAGCAGCAGCGGCTTCAGGCCCGGCACCAGATCGAGGTGGAGCAGCCGCCGTACGCGCCCACCGACCAGCGGGTCGATCTTGTTGCGCGTCGGGCCGTAGCTCATCAGCCCGTCCGCGTACACGTCGAGGCGCGCGTCCGGGAACAACTGCGTGAGCGCCAGCGCCGGATTGACCTGAATGGACTCCACGGCGAGCTCGACGCGGTCGTCGCCGAGCCCCCACGCCGTGCGCAGATGCCGCTCCCACATCGGGACGTCCTCCGGCCGCGGCGTCCAGCCGCCGGGGTGCAGCGGGAAGATCGTCTCGTTCCAGGACCGCACCTCGTCGAAGCGACCGCGCAGCCGCTCGAAACCGGGCATCTCGTCCAGGGCGGGCGTCGTCTCCGGAACCGGCGCGTTGTTGCCGACGAGCAGGATCCGCCGGTCGGCGGGCGGGAAGCAGCCGCTGTCGAGGGCCGCGGCGAGGGTCACGGCGCCGTAGAGCGTGGAGGCGAAGAAGATCTGAGTGGTGCGCGGCGCCGGCATCAGGCGACCGCCCCGCCGGACGCGGCGGCGGCCGGGGCCGCAGCGCCCCGGCGGCGGCGCACCCGGCGCAGCCGGGACGCCCGTTCGGCGTCCATCGATCCGAGTGCGTCGCGAAGAATGTCCTGGGGCATCCTGCGCAGTGCGGCGGCACTCATCGAACGCAATTTCCGGGCCACAGCCGGTTCGTACCTCTCCGTCGATCCCAGATGATGAGAAATGAGCGCACAGTAGGTGCGCACGGCTTTGGGCAGCAGACGCTCGGAATCCGGATCTTTTGTCGTTTCTTCGAGTACTTGATCGAAAGCCCGGATGAAATCGAGCTGGCGGATATCGCCGATCTGTGTGAGCGACGATGCGACACCTCGCCGGTAGAAGATTCCGAGCAGACCCACCGCGGCGAAGGAATCCGTTTCGCGGTGCAGCCGCCAGATCCACGGCCGGTCCTCGGCCGTCCGCAGCCCGTCCGTGAAGTGCAGCAGCCCGCGGTCCAGCAGATCGCGCCGGTAGATGCCCGCCCATGCCATCGGGTAGTCGACGGAGGTGGTGCGGTCGGCCGGCAGGATCGCGTCGCGCGGGTGCAGCACCTCGTTCCTGCGGCTGATCGGCGCCCGGGCCACCTTGCGGTCACGGCCCGTGCAGCGCACGTGGTCGGTGCGGACGAAGTCGGTGCCCAGCTCCTCGATCGCGGCGAGCAGCCCGGTCAGATGGCCGGGCGCCAGCCAGTCGTCGCCGTCGAGGAAGGTGAGGTACTCCCCGCGTGCGGCGTCGAGGCCGGTGTTGCGGGCCGTGGCCAGACCGCCGTTGTGCTCGCGCCGGATCAGGACCGCCCCTGGAAGCTCCCGTTCCGCTCGCTCCAGGATCTCCCGGGTGCCGTCCGTGGAACAGTCGTCGACGAGCAGGAACTCGAAGTCCTCGCGTCTGTTCGTATACAGGCTTCTGAGAGTGTCGGGCGCATAGGGCTGCACGTTGTAGAACGGCACGATGACGGAGAGCTTGACCACCCACCGGACATTAAGCGCGGGCCCGTCATTCACCCTGACACCCGGGCGGACAGTGGGTGAACAGGGCGCGGCGGAATTGTTAACCGGTCGGACCCGCGGGCCTTTTCCCGATTCGTAGACCCGCTGTTAACCATTTGTTGCTGTCCAGTTGGGCCGCCGACCGGAATGCCTTTCTAACGTCCTCGTCGTGCCATCACCTACCAGCGAAGCGCTGCGCGTCGCCGTGCTCGCCGACTCCGACACCCGGTGGAAATGGGGTGCGCTCACCGCGCGCCGGATCACCGCGGTGGAGGCGGGGGACGAAGCCGCGAAGGGCACAGCGCTCACCGGATTCCTGCTGCGCGGCCGTGCCACGCCCACCGCCCGGCAACTCGCCGAGGTCGGGGTCACGGCGGACGAACTGCGCGAGGTGACCGGCGCCGAATTCCTCCGGGCGATACACGACGAGGGGTACGACGTCGTCGTCCTCGCCCTCGTCGGCGGCGCCGTACAGGCGATGCTGCACGGACTGGCCGCCCTGCGGCTGCCCCGCAGGCCCGTACTGGTCACCGGCTATGTCGGCGTGGTCTACGAGAAGCTCGCCGACGGCCTGCTGCTGCGGCACGGCGCCGATGTCGTCCTCGCCAACTCACGCCACGACGCGGAGCGTTTCCGCGCGGTGTACGAGGGCGTCGGCGCCGACGCGTCCGCCGTGACCGAAGCAGCGCTGCCCTTCCTCGGCGGAGCCCCGTACGTGCCCGAGGTCGGCCGCGACACCGTCGTCTTCGCGGCCCAGCCGTCCGTGCCCGAGACCCGCGCCGAGCGCATCCACCTGCTGCGCAGGCTCGCCGCGCACGCCCGGCTCCACCCGCACCGCGAGGTGCTGCTGAAGCTGCGCTCCAGGCCCGGCGAGCACACGACGCACCTGGAGGAACTGCCGTACCAGAAGCTGGCGGACAAGCTGCCCGGCGGACTGCCCCCCAACGTCCGTCTCGTGTACGGGAACATGGGCGAGGTCCTCGACCGGACCGACCTCCTCGTCACCGTCTCCTCCACGGCGGCCCTCGAAGCGCTGCACCGCCGCATCCCGACGGCGGTCCTGACCGACTTCGGTGTCCGTGAGGCGCTCGGCAACCACCACTTCCTCGGCTCCGGGCTGCTCACCTCCTGGGACACGCTCGACGCCGGCCACCGGCCGCAGCCGGACGAGCAGTGGCTGTCCCGGCAGGGAGTCGCCGCCGACGGGACGTACGAGACCGCGTTCGACGAGGCGCGGGGGCGGGTCGCCGCGCTGCTCGCGCTGCCCGGACTCCCGCCGGTCGCCCCGTACTACACGACGGCCACCGCGCCCGGCTATCTGCCCGGCATCCTCGCCCGCCACCACCTCGACGCCGACGGCGCCCCGCTGCCCGGCGCCGCCCCGGCGACCGAACTCACCGGCCTGCGCCGGGTGTTGCGCGACGCGGTGCGGGGAGCGGCGCGCGGCGCCTACCGCCACGGCGTACAGCGCATCGCCCCCGTCATCCGCCGTATGGGCGCACTGTGACCCCCCTGACGGCACCGAAGGAGCCCTCCGCCATGTCCACCGTCCTCGCCGTGATCCCCGCCAGGGGTGGTTCCAAGGGCGTCCCCGCCAAGAACCTGGCCCAGGTGGGCGGCATCCCGCTGGTGGCCCGCGCGGTCCGCGCCTGTCTCGGCGCCCGCCTGGTCACCCATGTCGTGGTCTCCACCGACGACGCCGCGATCGCGGACGCGGCCCGGGCCGCCGGTATGGCCGCCGGCGCGGCAGGCCGGATGGACTGCGTCCAGCGCCCTGCCGCCATCGCCGGCGACACCGCGACCAGCGAATCCGCCGTGCTGCACGCCATGGAAGCCCATGAGGCCATCCATGGCGCCCCGGCCGGTGTGGTGCTGCTCGTCCAGTGCACCAGCCCCTTCCTGACCAGCGACGACGTCGACGGTGTGGCATCGGCGGTGATCGAGGACGGCGCGGACACGGCCGTCACGGTCGCCCCCTTCCACGGCTTCCTCTGGCGCCGCACCCCCGAACTCGCCGCGCTCCCGGCCCAGTCCGGCGGGGCAGCCGCCGCGACCGATGCCGCGACCGATGACAGCCGGGGCGTCAACCACGACAAGTCCTACCGCCCCCGGCGCCAGGACCGTCCCGAGGACTTCCTGGAAACGGGCGCCGTCTACGCCATGGACGCCGAGGGCTTCCGCACCCACGGCCACCGCTTCTTCGGAAGGACCGCGCTCGTCGAGACCGACCCCGCACGGGTACTGGAGATCGACGACCCGCACGACCTGGCCCGCGCCCGTGCGCTCGCCCCGCTGCTCGACGCGGCGCCGCTGCCGGCCGGGGAGGACGTCGACGCCGTCATCCTCGACTTCGACGGGACCCAGACCGACGACCGTGTGCTCATCGACGCGGACGGCCGCGAACTCGTCGCCGTGCACCGCGGCGACGGGCTCGGCATCGCCGCGCTGCGCCGCGCCGGCCTGAAGCTGCTGATCCTCTCCACCGAGCAGAACCCCGTGGTCGCCGCGCGCGCCCGGAAGCTCGGCATCCCCGTTCTGCACGGCATCGACCGCAAGGACCTCGCGCTCAAGGAGTGGTGCGAAGAGCAGTCGGTCGCTCCGGAGCGGGTCCTCTACGCCGGAAACGACGTCAACGACCTCCCCTGCTTCGGGCTCGTCGGCTGGCCCGTAGCCGTCGCGAGCGCGCACGACTCCGTACGCGCCGCCGCCCGCGCCGTCACCACCACCCCAGGTGGCGCCGGTGCGATCCGCGAGATCGCCACCTGGCTCCTCGGCCCCACCCTCAACACCCCAACCCCGTAAGGAAATCCCTCATGAACTCCCGTCTGCGCACCCTCGGCGGCAAGACCGCGGGCCCCGGCCACCCCGTCTACATCACCGGTGAGATCGGCATCAACCACAACGGCGACCTGGAGAAGGCGTTCGCGCTGATCGACGCCGCCGCCGACGCAGGCTGCGACGCGGTCAAGTTCCAGAAGCGCACCCCGGAGATCTGCACCCCGCGCGACCAGTGGGACATCGAGCGCGACACCCCCTGGGGCCGGATGACGTACATCGACTACCGCCACCGCGTGGAGTTCGGCGAGGTCGAGTACCGCGCCATCGACGAGCACTGCGCGAAGCGCGGCATCGACTGGTTCGCCTCCCCGTGGGACACCGAGGCCGTCGCCTTCCTGGAGAAGTTCGATCTCCCGGCGCACAAGGTCGCCTCCGCTTCCCTCACCGACGACGAGCTGCTGCGCGCCCTGCGCGCGACCGGCCGGACGGTCATCCTGTCCACCGGTATGTCGACGCCGAAGCAGATCCGGCACGCCGTCGAGGTCCTCGGCAGCGACAACATCCTGCTCTGCCACGCCACCTCGACCTACCCCTCCAGGGCCGAGGAGCTGAACCTGCGCGTGATCAACACACTGATGCAGGAGTACCCGAACGTCCCGATCGGCTACTCCGGCCACGAGACCGGTCTGCAGACCACGCTCGCCGCCGTCGCCATCGGCGCCGCCTTCGTCGAGCGCCACATCACCCTCGACCGCGCCATGTGGGGCTCCGACCAGGCCGCGTCCGTCGAGCCCGGCGGCCTGCAGCGCCTCGTCCGCGACATCCGCACCATCGAGACCGCCCTCGGTGACGGCGTCAAGAAGGTGTACGAGTCCGAGCTCGCGCCGATGAGGAAGCTCCGCCGGATCGCGGGCGTCGTCGCCGAGGAGGCCGAGCGGACCGAGCAGGCCGAGCAGGCCGAAGCGGTCGCGGTCTGACGACCATGGACCTCGCCTTCGTCGAGAGCCCGGTCCAGCTCCTGAACGTCCTGGAGTGGAGCCATCTCAGGCCCGCCGGACCGCTGCCGTGCATCCCGTCGCAGCCGTCCGGCCCGGACACCGCCGGGAGCCGTGGTCGCGGACGAGCGGTACGTCAGCTCACCGTCGTCGTGCTGTCGCCCACCGACCCCATGTCGCGCGGTCAGCTGCGCCGCATGGCCGAGCTCGCCCGCGACGAGGGCGTCACCCTCCGCTGGCAGGAGGCGCGGGCAGGCGCGGGCGCGCCCCTGCGGACGGTCCGGGAGCTGGCGCCCCTGCTGCGCGACACGGAGCGGGTCGTGGTGGGCGACCCGTTCTCCCGCTATGTGCAACTGCTGCTGACCCTGGTGGGGACGAAGGACCTCACGGTCGTCGACGACGGCACGGCCACCATGGAGTACGTCGCCCAGGTGGCCAGGGGCGAGCGCCTGGTGCGCTGGCACCGCCGCGGGCGGCGGGGAGCACGCGAGCTCGCTCTCGCGCCGGTCTCCGCCGCCGCGCGCCGCCGGCTCTCGCCGTCCGCCACCCGCGAGGTCGAGGTCTTCACCGCGATGCCGGTGGACCCTCCGGCGGGCATCCGGGTGACCGCCAACACCTTCGCCTGGACCCGTTCCCGGTTCGGCCCGCCACGGCTCACCCGGGGGGCCGATCTGGTCGGCACCTCCCTGGTGGAGACGGGCGTGGTCGACCCGGCTCAGTACGAGGAGGCGGTCGCGGCGCTCGCCGCCCAGCACGGTGCCAACCGCTACTTCGCCCACCGCCGCGAGAGCGTCGAGAAGCTGCACCGGCTCGCCGCGCGGACCGGGCTGGAGATCGTCCGCCCCGATCTGCCGCTGGAGCTGATCGCACGGCGGGGCCCGATCGGACGCACGGTCCTGAGCTTCCCGTCGACGGTGGTGCACACGCTGCCGCAGGCCCTCGTGGGCACCGGGGTCAGGGTCGCGGTCTGCGATATTTCGCCCGAATGGCTGAAGGACACCGCATCTCCGCGAGCCCAGGGATTTCTGGCCGGTGTCACAGGCGCGGCCCGTGACGTCCACCGGATCGCGGCCCCCGCCTGAGGGGCACGGTCGCCTGCCGAAGGCCCGGTCGACGGGGCCCCGCGCGGGGCGGTACCGGCCGGTGCCGTCCACATCGTGGGCGTCGTGCAGGTGAATCGCGTGAGCTTACCCACACCGGCAGACGGCTATGCGTCGTCAGGCGTGTTTTCTTTCCCCTATAGGCTGAACTTTTGTTGATCTCGAGTTAGTTGGGACGTAAAGGGGCCTACCCTTCAACAGGTGAACCAGTTGATGTCCCGCGACCCCGATGCCGACCTGACCGGCGCCGCCGTACTGCCCGGCACGCTGTCCGACGCCCTGCGCGCGGAACTGATCCACTTCCGCCGGGACATGCATATGCACCCGGAGCTCGGGAACCAGGAGTTCCGTACCACCGGTGCGCTCAAGGCCCGGCTGGAGACCGCAGGACTTCGCCCGCGCGTGCTCGCGTCGGGCACGGGGCTCGTGTGCGACATCGGGACCCGGGCCGGGTCCCGTCCCATGCTCGCGCTCCGCGCCGACATCGACGCCCTGCCGATCCCGGACACCAAGGTCGGCGTGCCGTACCGCTCGACCGTGCCGGACCGCGCCCACGCCTGCGGACACGACGTTCACACCACCGCCGTGCTCGGCGCCGGACTGGTGCTCGCCGAGCTGGACCGGCAGGGGCTGCTGCCCGTAGCCGTGCGGCTGCTCTTCCAGCCCGCGGAGGAGGTGCTCCCCGGGGGCGCCGCCGACGCCATCGAGTCCGGGGTGCTCGAAGGGGTGGGCCGGATCATCGCCGTGCACTGCGACCCCAGGGTCGACGCCGGCCGGATCGGCCTGCGCGCCGGGCCCATCACCTCGGCCTGCGACCGGCTCGAGGTCACCCTCGACGGCCCCGGCGGCCACACCGCCCGCCCCCACCTCACCACCGACCTGGTCACCGCTGCGGCGAAGGTGGTCACGGATGTCCCCGCGCTACTGGCCCGCCGGGTCGACGCCCGCGCGGGACTGGCCCTGACCTGGGGCCGTATCGAGTCGGGCCATGCCTGCAACGTCATCCCGCAGCACGCCGAGCTGGCCGGCACCGTGCGCTGCCTGGATCTGCACGCCTGGCGTGAGGCCCCCGATCTGGTCCACGCAGCGATCGACGAGGTGGCCACGCTGCACCGCGCCAAGTCGCAGATCAACTACGTCCGCGGGGTGCCCCCGGTGGTCAATGACCCCGAGGTGACCGAGCTTCTGCACGAGGCCCACGCCGCACGCCGAGGGGCCCTGGCGATCGAGGACACCGAGCAGAGCCTCGGTGGCGAGGACTTCTCCTGGTACCTGGAGCACGTTCCGGGCGCGATGGCACGGCTCGGCGTGCGCCCGCCGGGCTCCACTGCCAGGCTTGACCTGCATAGGGGAGACTTCGACGTGGACGAGGAGGCTATTCGTGCCGGAGTGGAGCTGTTCACCGCTGCCGCCCTGCTCGATGGACACCGTTCGTAACCGGTCAGTTCATCTGAGGTTCGTGGAACGCGACGATACGATAACGGCTGTCGAACACTCCTTTACCTGACATCTACGCGCGTTACGATCGCGGAAAACCAGCGCCGGAAGTGGCGCTTTCGGTCAGGTTTAGAAGGAGCTCCCAGTGCGCCGGATCACCAGGATCGCCACCGTGGGCATCGCGTCCGCGGCTCTCGCACTGTCCGCCACCGCGTGTGGCGGCAAGAAGTCGTCCGAGGCTGCCTCGGACAGCGGCGATGTCAAGGTCGCCATCGCCTATGACATCGGTGGTCGCGGCGACCAGTCCTTCAACGACGCCGCCTACGCCGGCCTCGAGAAGGCAGAGAAGGACCTCCAGGTCAAGGGCTCCGAGGCCGAGCCCAGCGAGGGTGAGGGCGACCCGGACAAGATCCAGCGCCTCACCGCGCTGGCCCGCGCCGGCAACAACCCGGTGATCGGCGTCGGCTTCTCCTACGGCCCGGCCATCGCCGCGGTCGCGCCGAAGTTCCCGAACACCACCTTCGGCCTGATCGACGACACGTCCAAGACCGGCAAGAACATCGCCAACCTGGTCTTCAACGAGGAGCAGGGCTCCTACCTGGCCGGTGTCGCCGCGGCCAAGACCACCAAGTCCAAGACCGTCGGCTTCATCGGCGGTGTCGAGATCCCGCTGATCAAGAAGTTCGAGGCGGGCTTCGTGCAGGGCGTCAAGGACACCAACAAGAGCGTCAACGTCAAGGTCCAGTACCTGACGCAGCCGCCGGACTTCGGTGGCTTCGCCAAGCCGGACCTGGGCAAGGCCGCCGCGCAGGGCCAGCTCGACGCGGGCGCCGACGTGGTCTACGCCGCCGCCGGTCTCGCCGGCTCGGGCTCGATCGAGGCCGCCGCCAAGGCGAAGAAGTGGGCCATCGGCGTCGACTCCGACCAGTACAGCCAGAAGGGCCTCGCGGCCTACAAGGAGTCGATCCTCACCTCGGTGACCAAGGACGTCTCCGGCGCCGTGTACAACCTGATCAAGTCGGTCAAGGACGGCAAGCCGCAGTCCGGCGAGGTCCGCTACGGCATCGCCAAGGACGGCGTGGGCCTGGCCGGGTCCAACCCGGCCTTCGCCAAGATGGCCGAGGTGACCGCCGCCGTCGAGAAGGCCAAGGCCGACATCGCGGCCGGCAAGATCACGGTCAAGACCGCACCGTAACCTTGTAGCCGAACCCGGTTCGCGGGTCCGGAGTGTGCGCTGGTGACAGCCCCTCCGGACCCCGGACCCGGTTCTGGCCTCTATTTGGCATCGCTACGCGCGTAGAACGCTCTCGGGCGCGATAATTTCGCTCCACCCCCTGCTCGCGACAGCCTCCTTGCCCTGCCCGCTCCTTCTCTCGCCAAGGAGAGTGCGTCATCAACGCGTCCAGTCCGTCAACGCCGCCGGCTGCTGCTGTAGAACTGCGCGGTATCACCAAGCGCTTCCCAGGCGTCGTCGCCAACCACGACATCGACATCACGATCCACAGGGGCACGGTCCACGCCCTCGTCGGTGAGAACGGTGCCGGCAAGTCGACCCTGATGAAGATCCTCTACGGCATGCAGAAGCCGGACGAGGGCACGATCACGATCGATGGCGCACAGGTCGGCTTCCACAGCCCGGCCGACGCCATCGCGGCCGGTATCGGCATGGTCCACCAGCACTTCATGCTGGCCGACAACCTCACCGTGCTGGAGAACGTCGTTCTCGGCGGCGAGAAGCTGTACGGCATCGGTGGCAGGGCCCGCAAGAAGATCAAGGAGATCTCGGACGCGTACGGGCTGAACATCCGCCCGGACGTCCTGGTCGAGCAGCTCGGCGTCGCCGACCGCCAGCGCGTGGAGATCCTCAAGGTCCTCTACCGGGGCGCCCGCACCCTCATCCTCGACGAGCCGACCGCCGTGCTCGTGCCGCAGGAGGTCGACGCCCTCTTCGCCAACCTGCGCGAGCTCAAGGCCGAGGGCCTCACCGTCATCTTCATCTCCCACAAGCTGGGTGAGGTGCTGTCCGTCGCCGACGACATCACCGTCATCCGCCGCGGCACCACGGTCGGCACCGCCGACCCGCGCACCACCACGCCCAAGCAGCTCGCCGAGCTGATGGTCGGCAGCGAGCTGCCCTCGCCGGAGACCCGCGACTCCACGGTCACCAATGTGCCGATGCTGAAGGTCGACAATCTGCGGCTGGCCGAGACCGACCCCGAGGGCGTCGTCCGCGAGGTCCTCGCCGGTATCGGCTTCACCATCCACAAGGGCGAGGTCATGGGCATCGCCGGCGTCGAGGGCAACGGCCAGACCGAGCTGATCGAGGCCCTGATGGGCATGCGCGACCCGGACGGCGGTGTGATCACCCTCGACGGCAGGGACATCTCGCACGTGCCGACCCGCAAGCGCCGCGAGGACGGCATCGGCTACATCCCCGAGGACCGCCACCGGCACGGTCTGCTGCTGGAGTCCCCGCTCTGGGAGAACCGTATCCTCGGCCATGTGACCGAGCGCCCCAACAGCAAGCGGGGCGTGCTCGACTTGAAGGCCGCCCGCAAGGACACCGAGCGGATCGTGCGCGAGTACGACGTCCGCACCCCCGGTATCGAGGTCACCGCGGCCTCCCTGTCCGGCGGCAACCAGCAGAAGCTGATCGTCGGCCGCGAGATGAGCCACGCGCCCAAGCTGCTCATCGCCGCCCACCCCACGCGCGGTGTGGACGTCGGCGCGCAGGCGCAGATCTGGGACCAGATCCGCGAGGCCCGCCGTGAGGGTCTCGCAGTGCTGCTGATCTCCGCCGACCTGGACGAGCTCATCGGGCTCTCCGACACCCTGCGGGTGATGTACCGCGGCCGACTGGTCGCGGACGCCGACCCTGCCACGATCACTCCGGAGGAGCTGGGCTCGGCCATGACCGGCGCTGCCACCGGCCACCTTGAGCACTACGAGAACGGTGAGGGCCGATGAAGAAGTTCGACAAGGACCGGCTGCTCCTCGGCATCGCCGGCCCGGCGCTCGCCCTGGTCGTGGCCTTCCTGCTCACTTCGGTCGTACTGGTCGTCTCGGGGCTCGACCCCTTCAAGCCGTACTCCCTCATGGTGGAGCAGGTCGAGTTCACCGATGTCCAGGTGCTGATCATCAACCAGACCGGCATCTACTACCTCGCCGCGCTCGCCGTCGCCATCGGCTTCCGGATGAACCTCTTCAACATCGGCGTCGACGGCCAGTACCGCCTCGCGGTCATGCTCGCGGCCGTCGTCGGTGCCGCCGTGGAGCTTCCCGCGCCGCTGCACGTCCTGCTGATCATGATCGTCGCGATGCTCGTCGGCGCGCTCTGGGCCGGTATCGCGGGCATTCTCAAGACGACCCGCGGGGTCAGCGAGGTCGTCTCCACGATCATGCTGAACGCCATCGCGACCAGCCTTATCGCGTGGATGATCCTGCCCGCCAACTTCGGTGTGCAGGAGAAGGGCTCCAACGACCTGACCACCGGCACGATCGCCGAGTCCGGCTGGTTCCCGGGCCTGGAGCTCGAGGGCGGCAGCGTCTACGGCTTCACCTTCGTCGCCTTCGCGCTCGGCATCGTCTACTGGTTCGTGCTCAACCGCACGCGCTTCGGCTTCGACCTGCGCGCCACCGGCGCCAGCGAGTCCGCGGCCCAGGCGAGTGGTGTCAACGCGAAGAAGATGGTCATGACCGCGATGCTGATCTCCGGCGCGGTCGCGGGTCTCTCCGGCATGCCGATGCTGCTGAGCCAGACCCACACCTACAGCCTGAGCTTCCCGGTCGGTGTCGGCTTCACCGCCATCACCATCGCGCTGCTGGGCCGTAACAGCCCTCTCGGCATCTTCTTCGCCGCCCTGCTCATCTCCTTCCTGGAGAAGACCGCGGAAGGCCTCGGCCTCGAGGGCTATCCGAAGGAGATCGCCATGATCATGCAGGGTCTCATCGTGATCGCCGTGGTCGTCTCGTACGAACTCGTCCGCCAGTACGGGCTGCGCCGCCAGCAGCAGAAGGTCGGCGAGCAGCTTGCCGCCCAGGCCCGCAAGAAGAAGGAGGGGGTCGCGGCATGAGCGAGTCCACCAGCACCGTCTCGGCCGCGGCGATCGCGCCGAAGAAGAACGGCGGAAGCCGCAAGCTGTCCCTGCCTGTGATCATGCTCATGATCGCCGGCGGTCTCGCCCTGTTCTCGCTGGTCCGGGTGATCAGCGGCGCCAACGACCTCACCTCCGTCGGCCAGGTGTCCGGCGCGCTCCAGCTGGCCGTGCCCATCGGTCTCGCCGGTCTGGGCGGTCTGTGGGCCGAGCGGGCCGGTGTGGTCAACATCGGTCTCGAGGGCATGATGATCCTCGGCACCTGGTTCGGCGCCTGGGCCGGCTACCAGTGGGGCCCGTGGACCGGTGTCCTGCTGGGCATCGCCGGCGGCGCGATCGGCGGTCTGCTGCACGCGATCATGACGGTGACGTTCAACGTGAACCACATCGTCTCCGGTGTGGCCATCAACATCCTCGCCGTCGGTGTCACCCGCTACATCTCGGAGTTCACCTTCGCCGAGGCCGAGGGCGGCTCCTCCAAGCAGTCCCCGCGCATCGAGCAGATCGCCGACATCACCATCCCCGGGCTCTCCGACGCACTGGCCGATCTCCAGGCCAAGCACTGGTTCTTCGTGTCCGACCTCGCGGGTGTGCTCGGCGGTCTGGTCACCAACCTGTCCCTGCTGACCGTCGTCGCGCTCCTGCTGGTCCCCGCGACCTGGTGGATCCTGTGGCGCACCGGCTTCGGCCTGCGGCTGCGGTCCTGCGGTGAGAACCCCGTCGCCGCCGAGTCCCTCGGTGTCAACGTCTACAAGTACAAGTACATCGCGGTGATCGTCTCCGGCGGCATGGCCGGCCTCGGCGGTGCCTTCCTCGCCATCGTCTCCACGGGCATCTACCAGGAGGGCCAGACCGGCGGCCGCGGCTACATCGGTCTCGCCGCGATGATCTTCGGTAACTGGATGCCGGGCGGGCTGGCGCTGGGCGCCGGGCTCTTCGGCTTCACCGACAGCCTCAAGCTGCGCGGTGGCGCCGAGAACGTCCACGCCATGCTTCTGTTCCTCGGCATCCTGCTGGTGCTCGCCTTCGCCTGGCAGCTGTACAAGAAGAAGCACTGGCAGGCCGCGATCTGCCTGGGCGTCTCGGCTCTGATGTTCGCCTGGTACTCGCTGACGAGCACGCTGCCGAGCCAGTTCGTGGACGCGGCGCCGTACGTCACGACGCTGCTGGTGCTCGCACTGTCGGCGCAACGGCTGCGCATGCCCAAGGCGGACGGAATGCCCTACAAGAAGGGCCAGGGCAAGTGACGTCCGCCCCGGGCCCCGACGCCGCCGAGCCCTTCGACTGGGAGGCCCTGCGGGAGTCCGCGCGGGACGCGATGTCCCGCGCGTACGCCCCCTACTCGGGCTTCTCGGTCGGCGCGGCCGCCCGGGTCGACGACGGCCGCACGGTCATCGGCTGCAATGTCGAGAACGCCTCGTACGGGCTCTCGCTCTGTGCCGAATGCGGCCTGGTCTCGCAGCTGCAGGCCACTGGTGGCGGCCGGCTCACGCACTTCACCTGCGTGGACGGCAACGGCGACGTACTGATGCCGTGCGGTCGCTGCCGCCAGCTGCTGTACGAGTTCGGCGGGCCTGGGCTACTGCTGGAGACCGCCAAGGGCATCCTCACGCTGGCCGAGATGCTGCCCCTGGCCTTCGGCCCGGAGCAGCTGGGCCCTGAGAAGCTCGGCTAGACCCCCGCGGCCCCTCCGCTCCCGGCGGAGGGGCCGCACAGTTTCCGTACACCGCACAGTTTCCGTACGCCACTCGGTCTGCGTACGCCACGCGCCGTGCGCGCACTCTTCGTATCTCTCGCACCACACTGGTTCGTTCCTGGAAGGACCCCAGCACATGGACGCCATCTCCGTCATCCGCACCAAACGTGACCGAGGCGAACTCACCCCCGAGCAGATCGACTGGGTCATCGACGCGTACACCCGCGGCGAGGTCGCCGACGAGCAGATGTCGGCGCTGGCCATGGCGATCCTGCTCAACGGCATGAACCGGGCCGAGATCGCCCGCTGGACCGCCGCGATGATCGCGTCCGGCGAGAGCATGGACTTCTCCTCGCTGTCCCGGCCGACGGCAGACAAGCACTCCACCGGCGGTGTCGGCGACAAGATCACGCTGCCGCTGGCCCCGCTCGTCGCGGCCTGCGGGGCGGCCGTGCCGCAGCTGTCCGGCCGCGGACTCGGCCACACCGGCGGCACCCTGGACAAGCTGGAGTCCATCCCCGGCTGGCGGGCGCTGCTGTCCAACGAGGAGATGCTGAACGTCCTCGACACCACCGGCGCGGTCATCTGCGCGGCCGGCGACGGTCTCGCCCCGGCCGACAAGAAGCTCTACGCGCTGCGCGATGTCACGGGCACCGTCGAGGCCATCCCGCTGATCGCCTCCTCGATCATGTCCAAGAAGATCGCCGAGGGCACGGGCTCGCTGGTCCTGGACGTCAAGGTCGGCTCCGGCGCCTTCATGAAGAACATCGAGGACGCGCGCGAGCTCGCCTCCACGATGGTCGGCCTCGGCACCGACCACGGGGTCAAGACCGTCGCCCTGCTCACCGACATGTCCACGCCGCTCGGCCTGACCGCGGGCAACGCCCTCGAGGTCCGCGAGTCCGTCGAGGTGCTCGCGGGCGGCGGGCCCCAGGACGTCATCGACCTCACCGTGGCCCTGGCCCAGGAGATGCTCGTCGCGGCCGGCATCAAGGACGCCGACCCGGCGAAGGCCCTTGCCGACGGCTCCGCGATGGACGTCTGGCGCCGCATGATCGCCGCGCAGGGCGGTGACCCGGACGCCGAGCTTCCCGTGGCCCGTGAGCAGCATGTGGTCACCGCGCCGTCGTCGGGTGTCCTCACCCGCCTCGACGCCTACGACGTCGGTGTCGCCGCCTGGCGCCTGGGCGCGGGTCGCGCGCGCAAGGAGGACCCGGTGCAGGCGGGCGCGGGCATCGAGCTGCACGCGAAGCCCGGCGAGCCGGTGACGGCGGGCCAGCGCCTGATGACCCTCCACACGGACACGCCGGAGAAGTTCGCGTACGCCCTGGAGTCCCTGGAGGGCTCGTTCGACGTCGCCGCTTCGGACACCGAGTTCACGGCGAACCCGATCGTGCTGGACCGCATCGCGTGATCTGAGGCGGGCGTGCCCGCATATGCCTGTGGCTCTTTCGGGTGAACGGGACCGGTGGACCCCCGCCGGTCCCGTTCGGCATGCTGGGATCGGTGACGCACCAGCAGAGGAGACCGCCGTGAGCGCACTCACCGTCGAAACCGAGCCCGGTCAGGGCTGGGACGATCTCGTCCGTCTCTGGGATGAGACGGATGCACCCGAGGGCTGCAAGGTGGAGATCATCGAGGGGATCGTCACCGTGTCACCTACGCCCGCCAATAGCCACAACAGCGTCGCCGACTTGGTTCAGCGCCGCCTGTACGGGGTGATTCCTGGGGATTGGGGCATCTACCAGACTCTCGCCGTCGCCATCCCGTCCCGCCTGGGGATGTTCATCCCGGATCTGGTCGTGGCGCCCCGGTCCGCCCTCGGCGGGTCCGGGCACGATATCCCGGCAGCTGCGGCCGAGCTGGTCGTCGAGATCACCTCGAGGTCCAACGCGAATCACGACCGGGTCGAAAAGCTGCACGGCTGTGCGACGGCGGGAGTGCCGCTGTACCTGCTGCTCGACAGCTGGCATTCCGGTCGCCCCACCGCGACGCTCTACGGGGAGCCGAGGAACGGGATGTACCGCGTCCTCGACACGGTGAAGTACGGCGAGGACATCCACCTGCCCCAACCCTTCGACCTGACGATCGACACCAGCGCCTTCCCCGCCGACTGAGGGTGCCCGTCGCCCCTTCCGGCGATGAGTTGTCGCCCCCACACCGGTCAGATCCCATGTGGACAGCACTCGGCAGCCCCTCGTTCTCGAACTCACCGGCCGCATCACCCCGGCCGATGTGCCCCTGCTGTGCGCACGGCTGCGGGCCGGTGCCGAAACCCGGGACGGGCCGGGGGAGGTCGTCTGCGATGCCGCCCGGCTCGCCGTGGCCGACCTCGCCGCCGTCGACGCCGTCGCCCGGCTGCGGCTCACCGCTCGCCGCCTGGGCCGGGAGCTGAGGCTGCGCAACGCCGGGCCTGAGCTGCTGGGGCTGCTGGAACTGGTCGGCCTCGGTGAGGACGAGCCAGGCGTCGAGACCGCCCTCAGCCCTCCGCCTCCGCCTCCGCGCTGAGCCGCAGCGGCAGCCCGAACAGCGGGAACCAGCGCTTGGTGTCCAGGAAGAAGTCCATGCCGCCGACCTTGCCGTCCCTGACCTCCAGGACGATCAGCGACCAGGGCTCGTACCCCTCGCCGGACGCTATCGGGTGGTACTGCGCGAAGGCCGGGGAGCCGTTCGCCACGGTCGGCAGCAGCCGGGAGCCCCGGCAGACCTCGCCCACGCCCAGCATCCAGCCCACGATGTCGTCGTGGCCGCGCAGCCACAGGTCGTACGGCGGCATGGACATGGTCGCGTCCTCGTGCAGCAGCGCCGTCAGTGCCTTCATGTCGTATCCCTCGAAGGCGGCGACATAGCGCTCGAGGAGCCGCTGCTGCTCCTCGTCCAGCGAGTCGGCCGGGTCGGACTCCGCGGGACCGTGGTCGGCGAGGGTGGCGCGGGCGCGCTGGAGGGCGCTGTTGACCGAGGCGACGGAGGTGCCCAGCAGCTCGGCGACCTCGGCGGCCTTCCAGGCCAGCACCTCCCGCAAAATGAGCACGGCGCGCTGCTTGGGCGGCAGATGCTGCAGCGCCGCGACGAACGCGAGCCGGATCGACTCCCGCTCGACGGTCCTGTCGGCGGGGTCGGCCACCGAAGGCAGCACCCGCCCGTCCGGCACCGGCTCCAGCCAGGTGATCTCCGGACGGGCGTTGAGCTGGGCCTGGGCCACCGGCGTGGGGGCCGACAGGTCCATCGGGCGGGCCCGGCGGTTGCCCGCGTTCAGCATGTCCAGGCACACGTTCGTGGCGATCCGGTACAGCCACGAACGCAGAGACGATCTTCCCTCGAACTTCTCGAAGCTCTTCCAGGCGCGCACCATCGTGTCCTGGACGGCGTCCTCCGCTTCGAAGGCGGAGCCCAGCATGCGGTAGCAGTAGCCGGTCAGCTCCGTCCGGTGCCGCTCCAGCCGGGATTCAAGGTCCTGCGTCGTCGCCGGATCAGTCATCGGGTCCACCCTCTGTCGCCGTCCGTACCGGCCCATGCCGGCCTCTCCACCAGCTCTTCGGACGCTACAGGAGGGGACTGACAACGGGCTCAGGTCCCGGGCTTGCGCCCGTAGACGTAGACGTCGTCCCCGTTCTTCAGCAGGTTCCAGTACGCCTTCGCGTCCGCCGGTCGCATATTGACGCAGCCGCCGGAACCCGGAGGGTTGTACATGCTCTTGGTGACCGAGTGGAAGGCCTGCCCGCCGTCGAAGAACTGCGAGTACGGCATCCACACCTTGTAGATCGTCGACCAGTGCTTGATGCTGCGGTAGTAGACCTTCTTCGCACCGGTGCGGGTCTCCGCGCCGTCCCGCCCGGTCCGCACCGGCACCGGCCCGTACTTCAGCCGTGCCCCGTCCTGGATCCAGCTGAGCTGCCGGGTGAGGTCGACACAGGCGATCCGGCCCTTGTTCGTCGGGCACTTGCCCGCCTTGTTGGGGGTCCGGCCCGCCGCCCGCTGCGCCAGCATCGTGTTCATCGTGCGCCAGGTGAGCGGGCCCGCGTAGCCGATCGTCGGCGTGATGCCGTGCGCCCGCTGGAAGTTCTGGATCGCCTTGCAGTCGGCGGCCGACTGCCGTCCGTCGACGGGGCGGCCCAGGAACCTCTCGACCCGCGTCTGGTACGGCCCCGTCGACGTGGTGCACGACGCCGCCTGGGCCGGTGCGGCGCCGATCGTGAGGGTCAGGGGCACCAGCATTCCGCTGATGCCGAGGGCCACGAGGCCCCGTCTCCGCATGGTCCTTACATGTTCCACGGTCACCAACTCCCCAGTACGCGCAGTGCGCTTGCTCTGACCTATGGACGCGTACGGGGGAGCTGCGGTTGTAGGAAACGTGCGTGGATTTCCGCGAACCGGCCGCCGCCGGCGACTGCCGCCCCAGGGGCCTCAGGAGCCCCTGGGGCGGCAGTCGCGGGGCTCGGCGCGTACCCGCGTGGTCGTTCAGCCGTGTGCGGAGGGGCGGTTCAGTGGCGTGCCGCCGCGGTGGCGAGCGCCGGCCGCGGCCGCTGCTGCTGCTGTGCCGCGCGGGCCGCGTACGACCCGTACAGCGTGATCGACACGACGCCGAGGACGGCGAGCAGCCCCAGCAGGACCGTGCCGGCCCAGCCGCCGGAGTGGAAGGCGATCGCTCCGAGCGTGCCGCCCGCGCTGCTGCCCAGGTAGTACGCCGACTGGTACAGCGCGGACGCCTGCGCACGGCCGGTCTTGGCGGTGCGGCTCACCGAGGACGAGGCGACCGCGTGGCCCGCGAAGAAGCCGGCGGTGATCAGGACCAGGCCGGTGAGCACGGCGGCCAGCGAGTCCGCGAGCGAGAGCAGCAGTCCCGCCGTCGTCGTACCGACCGCGAGGTAGAGCGCACCTCGCCGGCCCATCCGGCCGACCAGCCCTCCGGCGGCGGCCGAGGAGACCGTACCGACCAGGTACACCAGGAAGACGGAGCCGATGACACCCTGGGAGAGGCCGAAGGGCTCACCGACCAGCCGGTAGCCGATCACCGTGTAGACCGCGCCGAAGACGGTCATGAACAGGGCGCCGATTCCGTAGAGCCGCATCAGCAGCGGGTCGGACAGATGCCCGCGGACGGTGCCCGCCAGCGCACGCGGACTCAGCGAGCCGGCGGTGAAGTGCCGCGCCCGCGGCAGCATCAGCCGGAAGACGCACGCGCACACCAGGGCCATCACACCGACCGCTGCGAGCGCCGCGCGCCAGCCCCACAGCTGCGCGACCCAGCCGGTGACGATCCGTCCGCTCATGCCGCCGATGCTGTTGCCCGCCACGAACAGGCCGATCGCCGCGACCAGTGCCTTCGGCCGCACCTCCTCGGCGAGATAAGCCATCGCCGAGGCGGGCAGACCGGCGAGTGCCGCACCCTGCACCGCTCGCAGTGCCACGAGCCACTCGAGGTTCGGTGCGAGCGGCACCAGCAGACCGACCGCCACCGCGACCACCAGCGACACCGTCATCAGCCGCACCCGGCCGAAGCGCTCGGACAGCGCACTCAGCGGAAGGACGCACAGGGCCAGTGCCGCGGTGGACGCCGACACCGTCCAGCTGGCCGCGCTCGCGGTGACCCCGAAGTCCGCGGAGATGGCGGGGAGAAGGGCCTGGGTGGAATAGAGGAGGGCGAAGGCCGCGACACCCACGGCGAAGAGCGCGAAGCTCATGCGGCGGTAGCCGGGCGCACCCGGGGCGAGCTGACGGGACGACGAGGTGAGGGCACCCACGGCTGTGGGTGCCCCGGTACTGGCGGAAGGCATACCCCGAAGGTAGGCGTCCGCTTTTGATGCGTCCAATGCATGGAACGGCTTTAATCGTTCCCATGGTGCATGACTACAGCTCACGGCCTCGGGTGTCACCGAACAGTTACGAAGAAGACATGCGGTTGCTGCTCGCTCCGCGTCTCGCGTACTTCGCGGGAGTCGCCCGCCACGAGCATGTGACCAGGGCCGCACAGGAACTCGCCGTCCCCCAGTCCACCCTGTCGCGGGCCATGGTCCGGCTCGAAGAGGACCTCGGTGTCGCGCTGTTCGCCCGCAAGGGCCGCACGGTCTCGCTGACCCCGGCGGGCCGCGCCTTCCTCACCGCCGTCGAACGCGCCCTGGCCGAGGTCGAGCGGGCTGCCGAGTCGGTACGCGCCGACGCGGACCCGTCCGCCGGCAAGATCGCCTTCGGCTTTCTGCACACCATGGGCACCGAGACCGTCCCCGAACTCATCCGGGCCTTCCGCGTCGACCACCCGCGCGTCCGCTTCACGCTCGTCCAGAACTACGGCGAGGCGATGATCGAGCGGCTGCGCGCGGGTGACCTGGACCTGTGTCTCACCTCCCCGGTGCCGGACGCGCCCGACCTGGTGGCGCGGCGCCTCGACGAGCAGCGGCTGCGGCTCGTCGTCCCCGACGACCACCGGCTCGCCACGCGCAAGCGCATCCGGCTCGCGGAGGCGGCGGACGACACCTTCGTGACCCTGGAGCCGGGTTACGGACTGCGCCGCATCACCGACGCCCTCTGCGCAGAGGCGGGCTTCACGCCCCGTGTCGCCTTCGAGGGGGAGGAGGCGGAGACCCTGCGCGGACTGGTCGCCGCAGGACTCGGGGTGGCCCTGCTGCCGCCCCCGCCCGTCCCCCGTCCGGGCATCGTCGAGCTGACGGTGACGGCTCCGCGCGCGGTACGCGAGATCGGAGTCGCCTGGCTGGACGGTCATCCGGACACGCCCCCGGTGGCGGCGTTCAAGAAGTTCCTGCTGTCGCGCAGGGGCAATCTGCTGCCGGACTGAGCGGCCGCGTGAGCCTGTGCATGCCGTTCGCGGCCTTGCCGGGGCTGAGTCCCGGGGTCCCGGGGTCCCGGATTCGCTCACCCCGCGCCGAGAGTGGCCTGGATCGCGGGCGCGAGGCCGTTCTCGATCTCCTCCGGGGTCAGCGCGGTGACCGCCGGCAGGCGCAGCAGATAGCGGGACAGGCCGAGACCGAGCAGCTGCGCCGACACCAGACCCGCGCGGGTCGCGGCCCGCTCCGGTCCGATGACGGCCGCGAGAGCCGGGGCGACCTGGGCGGCGAAGATCCGGTGCATGCGCTCCGCGGCGTGCTCGTTGGTCACCGCCGAGCGCAGCAGGACGAGCAGGGCGTCGTCGGCCGGATCGCCCTCCCAGCGGGCCAGGAAGTGGCGCACCATCACGCGTGCCAGATCGGGGGCCGCGACACCGGTGAGGTCGGGAAGGCGCAGATCGATGTCCAGCGCGGCGTCGAAGAGCCCGGCCTTGCTGCCGTAGTAGCGCATCACCATCGACGGGTCGATACCGGCGTCGGCGGCGACGGCGCGGATCGTGGTGCGTTCGTATCCGTGCGCGGCGAACTGTCTGCGCGCCGCGTCGAGGATCGCCGCCCTCGTGTGGTCGGAGCGCCGCGCCGGGGGCGTGTCCGCCGTCTGTCGTGTCATGCCAACAAATGTAGGCCAACGGCTGTTGACTTTCCAGTGCGGGTGGGCGCACCATGCCAACAAGCGATGGCCAACACGCGTTGGCATTCGACGACCGGACAGGATGCGGAGCCCCGCCATGACCACCAGCGCACTTCCCACCCGTACCGAGGTCGCCATCGTCGGCGCCGGCCCCACCGGCCTCGCGCTGGCCGTGACCCTCGCTCGTGCGGGCATCGACTTCGTCCTCCTGGACAAGCAGGCGGAAGGAGCGAACACCTCCCGCGCCGCCGTCGTCCACGCCCGCACCCTGGAGGTCCTGGACGAGCTCGGCGCCTCGTCCGAACTGATCGCCCGCGGAGTGAAGCTGACCAGGTTCGCCGTCCGCGACGGCGCGCGCCGTCTGCTCACCGTCCCCTTCGACGGGCTGCCCACCCCGCACCCGTACACGCTGATGGTCCCCCAGTACGAGACCGAGGCCGTGCTGCTCGACCGGCTGCGCGAGCTGGGCGGCGAGGTGCACCGGCCCTGCGAGGTCGCCTCGGTGACCCAGGACGACGACGGTGCGGAGCTCGTCATGAGCAACGGCGAGAAGCTGCGCGCGAGCTACGCCGTGGGCGCCGACGGCATGCACAGCGTCGTCCGGGAGTCGGCGGGCATCGGCTTCACCGGAAGCAGCTACGACGAGTCCTTCGTCCTCGCGGACGTCGTGATGGACTGGGCCCCGGGTCCCGCCGAGACCTCCCTGACCTTCAGTGCGACCGGCCTCCTCGTGGTCGCGCCGCTGCCCGGCGGCCGCTACCGCGTCGTCGCCACCGCCGACGACGCGCCGGTCACCCCCGATGCCGCCTGCGTCCAGCGCCTGATGGATCAACGCGCTCCCGGCCAGGCCCGGATCGACACACTGGTGTGGTCCTCACGCTTCCGTGTGCACCACCGGGTCGCCGACCGCTACCGCAACGGCCACCTGCTGCTCGCCGGGGACGCGGCCCATGTGCACAGCCCCGCAGGCGGCCAGGGCATGAACACCGGTATCCAGGACGGGTACGCCCTCGGAACGGCCTTCGCCACCGGACGGCTCGACGGCTACGAGGCGCAGCGCCGGCCGGTCGCCGAGCGCGTCGTCGCCTTCACCCACCGCATGACCCGTGTCGCCACCGTGCGCGGTGCCGTCGCGCGCACCGTGCGCAATACGGCCCTCCTACTGCTCGGCCGCTTCACCGGTCTGCCCAGGAGGCTCGCCACCGAGCTCGCCGAACTCGACTACCGGTGAGCCCCCTTACCGCGTCCCACGGGGTCCGGGGGCGGGCCACCTGCAGCGATGCGACGGGAAGCCGCCCGTATACGGTGCGGTCCGTCCCGGCTCCCGGAAGGATCCGGGAGCCACCCCGTCAGCGCCGGTGCCGAAGCGACCGTCCGAAGCCCGCCGCCAGCGGCATCCTCAGACCCAGCGGCGGCGGCGCCGCCAGGGCGTCCGCCACCGGGCGGGCGAACGCCCGCGAGAAGAGCGCGCCGAGAACGAAGTCCGCGGCCAGGGCCTGGACTTCCTCCTTGTACTGGCGCAGGGCATGGCCGTCCGAGTGCACCTCGAAGCGGCAGGTGTCCCGGTTGGCTTTCTTGGCCCGCTCGGCCAGCCGGTAGGAGAGCTCGGGATCGATACGGGCGTCATTGGTGCCGTGAACGATGAGGACCTGGCGGCCCGTGAGCTGCTTCACCGGTTCGGGGCGCGCCGCGACATCGTCTTCCGGCAGCCAAGGGGCAAGAGCCAGCACGGAGTTGACGGCGGCGTGCCCGGCGGCATGCAGCGCGGCCCGGCCGCCCATGCCATGACCGGCGAGACAGACCGGGACGTCCCCGTACCGCCGTACCACCTCGTCCGCCGCCCAGACCGCGTCCTGTGCGAGCCGCGCGTCCGGGCCGTTCCAGCCGCGGCCGCGGTAGCGCACGACATGTGCCACCAGACCGTCCTGCTGTCCCGCCCGTGCCAGTGAGCGGGCCAGCGGCAGCGCGGACGCGTGCGACACCGTCGAAGGGCCGCGCGCCGACTCCGGCTCCCCGTCGGGCAGCAGGAGCACCACCCCGCTCACGGCGCCATCCGGCGCGGCCGGCCCCGGCGCCACTCCCCGGACCGGCCGGCCCAGCCTCGCGGCCGCCGCCCCGCTTCCTTGTGCCGCGTTCGCCCCCGGACGGGCCCGCGCCGCTCCGGCCCTGTCGGCCGAACGCCCCCACCAGCGGGGCAGTGCGTGGTGTGCCATGACAGAACAGTCTCAGAAGTACACGTGTACTCCACCCGGCCGCACGGTCACTGTTACGTATCGACGCGTGATTCGTGTAGCGGCCCTCTACGCGCGTAGGGATTACAGTGCGGAAATGAAGAGCCAGACCACGCACGTGTCCTCCCGGGGGACGGCCCCCGGGCCCGAGGGGCCCACCGCGGACCAGATCCGCCGTGCCCCGAAGGTGCTCCTCCACGACCACCTCGACGGTGGACTGCGCCCCGGCACGATCATCGAGCTCGCCCGTGACGCGGGCTACGCGTCGCTGCCGGAGACCGAACCCGACAAGCTCGGCATCTGGTTCCACGAAGCCGCCGATTCCGGCTCGTTGGAGCGCTATCTGGAAACCTTCGCCCACACCTGCGCCGTGATGCAGACCCGCGAGGCACTCAAACGCGTCGCCATCGAGTGCGCCGAGGACCTCGCCGAGGACGGGGTCGTCTACGCCGAGGTGCGCTACGCACCCGAGCAGCACCTCGAAGCGGGACTGACCCTCGAAGAGGTCGTCGAAGCCGTGAACGAGGGCTTCCGCGAAGGCGAACGCCGTGCCCGCGCGAACGGCCACCGCATCCGCGTCGGCGCCCTCCTCACCGCCATGCGGCACGCGGCCCGCGCCTTGGAGATCGCCGAACTCGCCAACCGCTACCGGGATTCGGGCGTCGTCGGCTTCGACATCGCCGGCGCCGAGGCGGGCTTCCCGCCCACCCGCCACCTCGACGCCTTCGAGTACCTCAAGCGCGAGAACAACCACTTCACCATCCACGCCGGCGAGGCCTTCGGGCTGCCGTCGATCTGGCAGGCGCTCCAGTGGTGCGGCGCCGACCGGCTGGGCCACGGCGTACGGATCATCGACGACATCGAGGTCGCCGACGACGGCACGGTCACGCTCGGCCGTCTCGCCGCCTACGTACGCGACAAGCGCATCCCGCTGGAGCTGTGCCCGACGTCCAATCTGCAGACCGGCGCGGCGGCTTCGTACCAGGAACACCCGATCGGACTGCTGAGGCGGCTGCACTTCCGTACGACCGTCAACACCGACAACCGGCTGATGAGCAACACCAGCATGAGCCGTGAGTTCGAGCTCCTGACCAAGACGTTCGGCTACACGCTCGACGACATGCAGTGGTTCACCGTCAATGCGATGAAGTCCGCGTTCATCCCCTTCGACGAACGCCTCGCGATGATCAGCGACGTCATCAAACCCGGCTATGCGGAGCTGAAGTCGGAATGGCTGTTCCGGCAGACCGCCACGGCGAGTGAGAGCGCGCGCGACGAGAGCTGAGCGGGGGCCGGGGGAGGGCGGCGGCACGGCGCCGGCCCTTCCCAGCCCGGCCCTTCCCAGCCCGGCCGGATCTTGACCCCGGCCGGATCGTGAACCCGCCCCGGACGCGTGACAGTTCCGCGAACCGCTCCTGCCGGACAGCATGATGCGAAGGAAGCGCCGTGCCGCGGCGGAACCCGCCGAGGGGCGCGGTGGTGGTCGGCCGCTGTGCGGGCGTGCCGGGGGAAACCGGTCGGGGAAAATCGGGAACTCGGCGGCCCGGCCCGACAGGTAAGAGGCGACCGCATCAACGCGGACCGGCTCCTGTTCCCCTCTGCCGCTTCAGATCAACGCCATCCCTCACCGGCACGGGTGCTGCGCCGTGTCCGGAAAGGAAGGCACGCTTTGAAGCACACGAGACGGGCGACGGCTGCCGCCGTCGCCTTCGTCACGACTGCCTTGCTCATCGGTACGGCCGGTTTCGTTCCGGCACCCGCGCTGGCCGGAACCGGGCTCGCGTCCGGTGCCGCGTCCAACGCCCCCGGGAAGACGGTCACCCTCGTCACAGGCGACAGGGTGACCCTCGACTCTGCCGGACGGGTCGTCGGTGTGAAGGCCGCCAAGGGCCGGGAAGGCATGGGATTCCGCATTTCCCAGGCTGCCGACGGTCATACGCACGTCGTGCCGCAGGACGCGGGGCGGCTGATCGCGGACGGCACCGCCGACCGGCGGTTGTTCGACGTGACGCGGCTGGCGAGCCAGGGCTACGACGACGCTTCGCGGTCCGATCTGCGGCTCATCGTCACCTACGCCAAGGGGCGTTCCGTTGCGGCACGTGCGCTGTCGGACTCCGGTGCCCGGGTCACCCGGGACCTGCCCAGTGTCAACGGTGACGCTCTGCGGGCCCCCAAGTCCGAGGCGGCGACGCTGTGGCGGACCCTCACCGGCAACGGTGCGGCCTCGCGCTCGTCGGCGGCCACCACATCGCCGAAGGCCGAGAGGATCTGGCTGGACGGCAAGGTCAAGGCGAACCTGGATCGCAGTACCGCCCAGATAGGCGCACCGGGTGCCTGGGCTGCGGGCTACGACGGCAAGGGGATCACCGTCGCGGTGCTGGACACCGGGGTGGACGCCACGCACCCGGACCTGAAGGACCGCATCGGCACCACGAAGAACTTCTCCGCCTCCGCGGACACGGTGGACCGCGTGGGCCACGGCACGCACGTGGCCTCGACCGTCGCGGGCTCGGGGGCCCGGTCGGGCGGGAAGTACAAGGGCGTCGCGCCAGGGTCCCGCCTCATCGTCGGCAAGGTGCTCGACGACTCCGGTTTCGGCAACGACTCCGACATCATCGCAGGTATGCAGTGGGCGGTCGCCCAGGGCGCGAAGGTGGTCAACCTCAGTCTCGGCACTGATGACACCCCGGAGACCGACCCGCTCGAGCAGGCCGTGAACGAGTTGTCGGCGGACTCCGGCGCTCTCTTCGTGGTCTCCGCGGGCAACAGCGGTCCCGGCGCGGCCACCATGGGTTCCCCGGGCAGTGCCGCCGCCGCGCTCACCGTGGGCGCGGTGGACCGGACGGACGCCATCGCGGAGTTCTCCAGCCGGGGGCCCGCCGCCGACGGCTCCTTCAAGCCTGACCTCACCGCACCCGGTGTGGACATCGTCGCCGCGAAGGCCGACGGCTACGTCGCGATGAGCGGTACGTCGATGGCCAGCCCGCATGTGGCGGGCGCCGCCGCGATCCTGGCCCAGCAGCACCCGGACTGGACCGGTGAGCGGCTCAAGGCCGCGCTCACCGGTTCCGCCGTGCCGACCGCCGGTCTGTCCGCGTTCGCGCAGGGTACGGGCCGCACCGACATCACGCGGGCCACGAAGCAGCGGGTGACGAGCAGCCCCGCGCTGGGCTTCGGCACCGTCCAGTGGCCGCACGCCGACGACAAGCCGGTCGCCAAGGAGATCACCTACCGCAACGACGGTGAAGGGCCGGTCACCCTCGACCTGACCGCGAAGGCGGCCGGTGAGGACGGCAAGCCGGCCGCCGAGGGCATGTTCGACGTCTCGCCGAAGCGGCTCACTGTCCCCGCGGGCGGCACCGCGACCGCCGCTGTGACCGCCGACACCCGCGCCGGCACGGTAGACGGCCCGTTCAGTGGCTCCGTTACCGCGACGGGCGGGGACACCACCGTGCGCACCGCCATCGGTGTGGTCCGTGAGCAGGAGTCGTACAACCTCACGGTCAGGCACCTGGACCTGTCCGGCAAGCCCACCGGCGATTCCGAGACGGGCGTGTTCGCCCTGGACGGCCACCTCTCGCGGAGCTACTCCGACCCCGCGGACGGAGAGTTCACGGTCCGCCTCGCCAAGGGCCGCTACTCCCTCGAAGGCCGGGTCTCCACCGGAGCCGGCGGCCTCGCCGAAGGGAAGCTGGCCGTGCTGCTGCATCCGAAGTTCACGCTGACCAAGGACACCACCGTGGTCATGGACGCCCGGCAGGCGAAGCCGGTCCGGATCACCGTGCCCGACAGCGCGGCGAAGAACACCGAAGCCGCGTTGAACTACGGCGTCGACATCGACGGAGCGGGCCACACGACCACGTACATCCTGCGCAGCTTCGAGGACCTGCGCGTCGGACAGCTCGGGGCCCGGCTGCCGGCACGCGAGGCGTTCGCACAGTACAACGGGACGTGGAAGCACGGTGATGTGAACTACCGTCCGGCCTGGAACCGTACCGGCGCCCTCTCCGGGTTCACCGTGAACCTGAAGCGCAAGGACTTCGCCAAGCTGGGAATCACCATCGGCGCACCGGCCGCGGGCAAGACCGGCAGCCTCAGCGCCGCACCGCTCACACCCAAGAACGCCTGGTTCGATTTCTCCCAGGACGAGTACACCCTGCCGCGCACCGTCACCGACTACGTGCTGCCGGGCGTCAAGTGGTGGTACGTCGTGCACCAGTTCGGCGCTCCGGACGCGAACGGCGAGCCGGTGTGGGAGGGCCGCCAGACGGTCAACGAGGCCAGGTCCTACACAGCGGGCAAGGAGTACGCGCAGCCTTTCAATGTCGGCGTATTCGGTCCGCACCTCTACAGCGCGGGTGAGGAGGCATCGGGCGCGATCCGCCGCGGCGACACCTTCGCCGCCAGTGTGCCGCTGTTCTCCGACGGCGCCGGCCATGCGGGCATCTCGGGATACACCAAGGCCACGAGTGCCCTGTACGCCGACGGCAAGAGGGTGTTCACCTCGGACACGCCCCTGACGGGCGATTCGTACACCCTCCCCGCCGAGAAGCACACCTACCGGCTCACCACCGACGTCTCCCGTCCGGCCTCCCTTTCCGCCGTGAGCACCCGGGTGACCGCCGAGTGGACCTTCTCCTCCGCGCATGTGGAGGGAGACACCCAGAAGTGGCTGCCGTTGTCCGCGGTCCGCTTCACTCCCAAACTGGGGACGGCCAGTACGGCCAAGGCGGGTACGTCCTTCGCGGTCCCGTTCACGGTCGAGGGCGCGGCCACCGCACGCACAGCCCGCAAGCTGGCGTTCGACGTGTCCTACGACAACGGCAGGACCTGGACGGCGGCCAAGGTCGTCGACCGCAGCCGCCTCGAACTGCGCCACCCCGCCCGCCCCGGCACCGTCTCGCTGCGCGCAGCGCTCACCGACGCCGCCGGCAACTCGGTGAAGCAGACGATCTACAGCGCCTACCGCACCACCAAGTAGGCACGCACCACCACCTAGTGCTGTGGCCGGATAGGTTTGCCGGGAAGCTCGCGGCGTCCGGTGCGGTGGATCGCAAGGCGGTGGGGGTACCCCCGGCCGGAGGCTGGGGGAGGTCGCCCTTGTACTGGATGTACTCGGGTGACTCGACAACGCAGCGAGGCGCCGTGCAGGGCGCCTCGAGCCGGTGAACCTATCCGGTCACGGCACTAGGCACCCTGTTCTGTGGGCAAGCCCCGGTCCGCCGGCCGGGGCTTGCCCGCTGTGTGGGTCTTCCGGCAGTGACCAGAGCGGCCAGGCCGGCCCGCACATGGACCCGGCGGTCCTCGCCGGCGGTCCGGCTCCGTTCCGCCGGGTAGCGCGGGGCAGCCCTCAGGGAGCGATCCCGATCCGGCGCATCGCCGGGGCCGTCCCCTGCGAGGTGTCCTCCCGCAGCAGGGCGCCGCGCCCCTGGCGCTCGTCACCGGAGCCGGCGGAGCGGCCGGCCCGGCATCTGCGCCGCAGCCGGGCACGGCCCGCGGGCACGACGATCAGATGGGCCAGCGCCACACCCGCCGTGTTCAGCAGCAGCGAGTCCACATCGACGACCTGCCCCGGCACGCCGGTCTGCAGCAGCTCGATGCCCAGCGACAGCAGCGCGCCCGCCGCGACCGTACGGGTCATCGAAGCCCAGGGCGACACGGTGAGCCGCCCGCCCGCCATCGGCAGCAGTATCCCGAGCGGGGCGAGCAGCAGCAGCCCCTCGCCGATCCGGCGGGCCGCCTCCACCGGACCCAGCGCCAGATCCGCCTTGATGCCCGCGAACGGCTCCAGATTCGCCGCCGTCACCCACATCACGTCGAGGGGGCGAAGCGTCAGCCATCCCACGAGTGCCAGATGCGCGAGGAGGAGGACGCCCCCCGCCACGCGGAAGTGGATGGCGGCACTGCCGCCCGAACCTTGACGCTGCACGACCCCCAAGACGACACGATCGGCAGGATCGGTTCCGCCGCGTGACGGATCGCTCAGAAACCGCTCCCGGGGGTGGCCGGACCCGCCGTCGACAGCACCGATTCGGGCCGCTCCTTCACCGCATCCGTACAGCGGTAGCCGCGCGGGGCGTAGTCCCCGGGACCGCCCAGGACGACCGTCCCGCCGGAGGTCGCCACCGCACTGCCGGCGAGGGTGCACACGATCTGCGCCAGGGCGGTCGGCGGCAGGTCCTCCGGCTGCCGGCTCAGCCGCAGAGTGCCCTCGGGGTCGTCGTCCCGGCCCGGACTTACGGTCAGCGGAGCGCGGACGTTCGTGGTGAACCCGGCCTCCCGCTCGTCGGCCGACGGCTCCTCCTCCAGCTCGTGGAGCAGGATCGATGCGGCGGCCACCCGGCCTTCGCCGGGCTTCTCCGGGACCGGGACCGTCCGGTCCACGGCTCCCAGCGCGGACGCGCACACCAGGAACACCCGCACCGTGAGCACTCCGGGCTGTGTCTGCGTGGTCGCCTCCTTCTCCGGGGGCGTGCAGGACATCCGTGACGGCGCGGCCCCGGCGTCCACGGGCACGGAGGTGGTCCTGATACCGCAGCCGGCGACGGTGCCCGCGAGCACGGCGGCCACCGCCACGGCGCCTGCGGCACGCCGTGCCCGCCCTGTTCCTCCGGTCACCGCGCGTCGCCCGCCTCTCCACGGTCGCCGTCCTGGTCCTGGCTCCTGCCGCTCCGGCCGTCCTCGGCGATGTCCGAGGCGTCGCGCGGCAGCCGCAGCACGAACACCGCACCGCCGTCGCCGTCCGTCGAGTTGGCCGCCGTGATGCCGCCCCCGTGGATCAGCGCGTTCTCCATCGCGATCGACAGCCCGAGGCCGCTGCCCTCCGAACGCGGCCGGGAGGCACTGGCCTTGTAGAAGCGGTCGAAGACATGGGGCAGCACGTCCTCCGGGATACCGGGACCGTGATCCCGTACCTCGATGACCAGCTCGTCCATGCCCGTCTCGTCGGTCTCGGTCCGCACCGCCACCCGTACGGGCGAACCGCCGTGCTTGAGGGCGTTGCCGATCAGGTTGGCGAGGATGACGTCGAGACGGCGCGGGTCCAGACGGGCCATGATGCCGCGCTCCGCGTCGAGTTCGACCGCGTCCAGCCAGGCGCGGGCGTCGATGCAGGCGGTGACCTGGTCGGCCACGTCGACGTTGTCGAGGACGAGGCGCGCCGTACCCGCGTCAAAGCGGGTCACCTCCATCAGGTTCTCCACCAGGACGTTGAGGCGCCTCGTCTCGCTCACCACCAGCGCCACAGCCGGCGCGATCATGGGGTCGAGGCTCTCCTCCTCGTCCTCCAGGACCTCGGTCACGGCGGTCAGTGCGGTCAGCGGGGTGCGCAGCTCGTGTGACATGTCGGCGACGAAGCGGCGGCTGGACTCCTCCCGCGCGCTCATGTCCGCGACCTTCTTCTCCAGCGACTCCGCCGCACGGTTGAAGGTCCTCGACAACTCGGCCAGTTCGTCCGTGCCGGAGACATGCAGCCGGGTGTCCAGCTTGCCCTCGCCGAGCTGCCGGGCAGCCTCGCCCAGACGCCGTACCGGCCGGAGCACCGTCGTCGCCGCCGCCTGCGCGATCAGCGCCGAGCCGACCAGCGCGAGCGCCGTGGCGATGCCCAGGGACCAGGCGAGCGAGTTCAGATCCGCCCGCTCCTGCTCCAGCGACTTGAACATGTAGCCCGTAGGCCCGCCGCCGATGATCCGCGTGCCGCCCACCAGATACGGGGTGTTGCCGCGCTGGGTGCGCAGCCAGTACAGGTGGTACGGGTAGGTGTTGCCCGCCGTGACCGGCTGCTGCTCGTTCACCGCGTCCCGCAGCGACTGCGGCACGTCGTCGAGCGTGAACACATCCGGGTCGGACGCCCCGGTGATCGGCTTGCCCGCCTCCCGCTCACCGAGCAGCACCACGCTGTACCCGGCGTTGCCGGACGCCATCTGCTCGGCGGTGGTCTGCAGCTCGTTCTGCGTCGGCCGGACGGGCAGGGATGCGACCCGGTTCTGCATCTCCTGCCGGAAGTCGCCGAGAGCCGCGTCCTGGGTGCGGGTCAGGACGGCCTCGCGGTTGAGCCAGTAGGCGATCCCGGACGCCGATACGGCGGCCGTCAGCGCGACCAGGCCGAAGACGACGACGAGCCGCAGGCGCAGGCTGGTCCAGCGGAGTCCCGCGAGCACGGCTCTCTTCGCGGCACCCTTCTTCTCGGCTTGCGTCACCGGGCCGTCCCGCTCTTTGCCGGAGCCGGAGCCGGAGCCGCGGCGGGAGCCGGAGCCGGCGCCCGGTGGCGAGAGGTGGCCGCGTATGCGTCCCGTACGTCGGTCACTGGGGGACGTCCAGCCGGTAGCCGACGCCCCGGACGGTGCGGATCAGTGTCGGCGAGGACGGCACGTCCTCCACCTTCGCCCGCAGACGCTGCACACACGCGTCCACCAGACGCGAGTCGCCCAGGTAGTCGTGCTCCCAGACGAGACGCAGCAACTGCTGGCGCGACAGCGCCTGGCCCGGCCGGCGGCTCAGCTCGAGCAGCAGCCGCAGCTCCGTGGGCGTCAGCTGCAGATCCTCGCCGTTCTTGGTGACGGTCATCGCGGAGCGGTCGATCACCAGTGAGCCGAACGTCGCCGAGTCCGTGGACTCGCGCTCCCCGCGCCGCAGCACGGCGCGGATCCGGGCGTCCAGCACCCGGCCCTGCACCGGCTTGACCACGTAGTCGTCGGCGCCGGACTCCAGCCCGACCACGACGTCGATGTCGTCGCTGCGGGCGGTCAGCAGGATGATCGGCAGCTGGTCGGTGCGCCTGATGCGCCGGCACACCTCGAAGCCGTCGATGCCGGGCAGCATCACATCCAGCACGATCAGGTCCGGCCGCTGCTCACGCAGCAGTTTCAGGCCGTCCTCTCCCGTCGCCGCGGTGGCCACACGGTGGCCCTGGCGTGACAGCGAGAGTTCGAGGGCCGTGCGGATGGCGTCGTCGTCCTCGATCAGCAACAGGAAAGGCACGGAGGTCATTCTGGCCCATGGGGGTGGCCGAGTTCGACCGTTGGGGGCCGGGCACCTGCTTCGTGACGCGGACCCGGCCCCTGTGACAGCTCTGTGACAGTCGGCGGACACCGGCGTGAAGGTGCCCGGGCAAGCTTTTTCGCACACGGCCGGAAGACGGCCTGAAGCAGACTCCAACCGACGGGGGGCGCGAGATGAACGCACTGCACAGCACCACCTCAAGCGCAGTTGTCACGCGCCTGCACGACGTCGTGAGGAGCACGGAGAAGTCCGGCGTCGTGAACGGGCGGGGGTGCGTTCGCGGCGCCGGGCGCCAGCACAGGACTTCGGTGGCGTCCACGGCCTATATGACGGTCGTGGACGGCGGAGCCGAAGGTGCGGGCGCCGACGGAGGAATTGCGTACGGGGAGGTCAACGGGGAGCGGAGCCCGTCGGGCGCCGGGAACGCCGAGGCGGCGTTCACCGCGTACGTCCAGGAGCGCCGCGCCTCCCTGTACGCGACCGCCTACCACCTGACCGGTGACCGGTACGAGGCCGAGGACCTGCTGCAGAGCGCACTGTTCTCGACGTACCGGGCCTGGGACCGGATCAGCGACAAGGCCGCGGTCGGCGGATATCTGCGCCGGACCATGACCAATCTGCACATCAGCGCGTGGCGCCGCCGCAAGCTGAACGAGTACCCGACCGAGGAGCTCCCGGAGACGGTGGGCGAGACGGACGCGATGCGCGGCACCGAGCTGCGGGCGGTGCTCTGGCAGGCGCTGGCGCGGCTGCCCGAGCTGCAGCGCACCATGCTGGTGCTCCGCTACTACGAGGGCCGCACCGATCCCGAGATCGCGGACATCCTCGACATCAGTGTCGGCACGGTGAAGTCCAGCATCTGGCGGTCGCTCCGCCGGCTGCGCGAGGACGAGGCCCTCAGCCTCGGCCGTGACGAGGAAGAGTCCTTCGGCGAGCTGGTCGCCTGAAGGCAGCACGGGGGAAACGGGGACCCACGGGGGAAACGCGGGTCAACCGGGAAACCAGGGACCCACGGGGGAACGGGGGACCAACGGGGACACGGGGGAAGCACGGGGGAGCCGAGGGGATCACGGGGGATCCCCTCGGTCCAGCGGGGGAGAGGCACGGGACCGGCCGGGACGCATATGTCCCTGCCGGTCCTTCGTGTTCGGATGTGCCGGCACAAGTGCCGGTGCCGCTCCGCCCGTTCGACTGCGGCGTCTCCGTGTCCGTCTGCGACTTCTCTTTCCCTGTCTTGGCCTTCGTCGTCGTCTTCGTCGTCTTCGTTCTCGTTACGCCGCTTCCGGCGCCGGCCTGCGGCAGCGCCCCGCCGCCGCGGCGGCCAGCCGGCCGAGTGCCTCTTCCCTGCCGCAGGGGTGTGCGCCGAGAGCGCACTGGCGGGCGACGATGTTCCGCTCCGCGCGCATCAGACGCCAGCCACGCCGCACCAGGAAGGGGACGGACTTGCGGCCCTCGCGCAGATCGCGCAGCAGTCGGCGGCGGAAGGTGGTCGAGGGGCGTCCGCGCAGACACAGCGCGTCGGCGAGCAGACCGAGTTCCTGGCAGTGGCGCACGATGTCCGCGGCGAAGACGCCCTCCGCGACGAACAGCGGTGTGCGCTCGATGGCGAGCGTCTCCCAGCCGGTCCGGGAGCTGGTGGCGATGTCGTAGACGGGAACCGTCGTCCGCCCGGTGCGGCACAGCTCCTCGATCGCGCGTACCGCCGCGTCCGCGTCCCAGGACGCCGGGGAGTCCCAGTCGATGTCCGTGCTGCCCATGACCAGCGGCAGCGTGGGGTCGTCCCCTTCCTTGTAGAAGTCGTCGAGCCGCAGCGCCGGAAGACCGGAACGCGCGGCGAGGGAGGACTTTCCGGAGCCGGAGGGGCCGGCGAGCAGCACGACACGCGTGGGAAGAGGTTGGGAACTCACGGAACACCAGTGTGAGGCATTGACTCCCGTGGGGGATCCCCCCGGGGTCGAGTTGGTATCGAGCATCACAAAAGAACTACGCTGTGTGGTCGTTCCGTCACTCCAGCAGGCAGGATTCTCATGGCACGACTCACAATGCTCAGGGCCGCCGGCCTCACCGTCACCGCACTGGGCGCGGCGCTCGGCGGCGCCGGCACGGCCGAGGCGGCGCAGCTGGGCGACGTCGAACCGGCCGCAGCCGTAGGGACTCTGACCGGGACGACCGGGGACGTGGGCAACCCCGTCGAGCACATCCCGCTCAACCCGCTCGCGAACACGCCCGTCGATCCGCTGAACAACGGCGTCGCCACCCAGGTCGCCGACTTCAAGACCGTCGACACCCGCAGGGCCACCGGCTCGCTGGACAAGGTGTCGGACCTCCCGGTCGCGGGTCCGCTGCTGGGCGGTCTCACGCCGCGCTAGGGGGTTTCTGATGGGTCTCCGTGGAGGAAGGAGCGGCGTTCGGTGCGTGCTCTCGGAGTGCCGGCTGGAAGCCCTCGTACGGGACGTACTTGGACTTTCGGCCGGTGCGGCGAGAGTGCGTGCCGGGCGTCGCGACGCCGCGGAGATCCGTCAGAAGCCCCCTAGGGCCGGCCGCCTGCGCAGGTGCGGCCGGCCGGACGGGATCCGGCGACGGGGGAGTTGGCAGCCTCTGCCGCGCTGCACCAGGCGTGCGAGAGCCGCGCCCCCTCAGGACGAGGGGGCGCGGCTCTCCGGCTCCGCGGGTCGGGTCAGGGGCCTTCGTACGGATCTTGCCGGGCTCGCATGCCCTGGCCCCGCTCACTGACCCGGCTTGATCCAAACGAAAGACCCTAGTACGAGGAGCCCGACGCGCCCAGCGAGCCCGTGGGGTGCCACACCGTCTTCGTCTCCAGGAACGCGGTCATCCGTCGCGTACCCGGGTCGGCCGACCAGTCCTCGGCGCCCGGCCGGAGCACCCGCTTGAGGTTGTCGGCCGCGGCGACCTCCAGCTCCTTCGCCAACCGCTCGTCCGCGCCGGTCAGATCGATCGCGTTGACGTCCTGGTGGGCGGCGAGCGGGGCGGCGAGCTCGGACGTACGGCCGGAGAGGACGTTGACCACGCCGCCGGGCAGGTCGGAGGTGGCCAGCACCTCGCCGAGGGACAGCGCGGGCAGCGGTGCCTTCTCGGCGGCGATCACCACGGCCGTGTTGCCGGTCGCGATCGCCGGGGCGATCACCGACACCAGGCCCAGGAACGACGACTCCTGGGGGGCCAGCACCGTGACCACACCGGTCGGCTCGGGCGTGGACAGATTGAAGAACGGACCCGCGACCGGGTTCGCCCCGCCCACGATCTGGCCGATCTTGTCGGTCCAGCCCGCGTACCAGACCCAGCGGTCGATCGCCGCGTCCACCGCCGCGCCCGCCTTGGACTTCGACAGGCCCTCGGCGTCGGCCACCTCGCGCACGAACTGGTCCCGGCGGCCCTCCAGCATCTCGGCGATGCGGTAGAGGATCTGGCCGCGGTTGTACGCGGTGGCACCCGACCAGGCACCGAACGCCTTGCGCGCCGCGACGACCGCGTCACGGGCGTCCTTACGGGACGACAGGGGCGCGTTGGCCAGCCAGTTGCCCTTCGAGTCGGTCACCTCGTACACCCGTCCGCTCTCGCTGCGGGGGAACTTGCCCCCGACGAACAGCTTGTAGGTCTTGAAGACACTCAGGCGCGAAACATCAACAGAGCTCATGTGCGCTCCCCCTTCGGGGTCGACGGGGCGAGGTAGGCCTCCAGACCGTGACGGCCGCCCTCACGGCCGAAGCCCGACTCCTTGTAGCCGCCGAACGGCGAGGTCGGGTCGAACTTGTTGAAGGTGTTGGCCCAGACCACACCGGCGCGGAGCTTGTTCGCCACCGCGAGGATGCGGGAGCCCTTCTCCGTCCAGATGCCGGCCGACAGGCCGTACTGGCTGTTGTTGGCCTTGGCGACGGCCTCGTCCGGGGTGCGGAAGGTCAGCACGGACAGCACCGGGCCGAAGATCTCGTCACGGGCGATGGTGTGCGCCTGGGTGACGTTCGTGAAGAGCGTCGGGGCGAACCAGTAGCCGGACGAGGGCAGTTCGCACGGGGCGGTCCAGCGCTCGGCGCCCTCCGCCTCGCCGGTCGCCGCGAGCGCGGTGATCCGGGCGAGCTGCTCGGCGGAGTTGATCGCGCCGATGTCGGTGTTCTTGTCCAGCGGGTCACCGAGGCGCAGCGTGGACAGCCGGCGCTTGAGCGACTCCAGCAGTTCGTCCTGGACCGACTCCTGGACCAGCAGCCGCGAGCCCGCGCAGCAGACCTGGCCCTGGTTGAAGAAGATGCCGCCGACGATGCCCTCGACGGCCTGGTCGATGGGGGCGTCGTCGAAGACGATGTTGGCGCCCTTGCCGCCGAGCTCCAGGGTGACCTTCTTGTCCGTGCCGGCCACCGAGCGGGCGATGGCCTTGCCGACCGAGGTGGAGCCGGTGAACGCGACCTTGTCGACGCCCGGGTGCCCGACGAGCGCCTCGCCCGCGTCACCGTAGCCGGGAAGGATGTTGACGACACCCTTCGGCAGTCCGGCCTGGCGGCAGATGTCCGCGAAGAACAGCGCGGAGAGGGGGGTCGTCTCGGCGGGCTTCAGCACCACCGTGTTGCCGGTGGCGAGCGCCGGGGCGATCTTCCAGGCCAGCATCAGCAGCGGGAAGTTCCACGGGATGACCTGGCCCGCGACACCGAGCGGCCGCGGATTCGGGCCGTAGCCCGCGTGGTCGAGCTTGTCGGCCCAGCCCGCGTAGTAGAAGAAGTGCGCCGCGACCAGGGGCAGGTCCGCGTCGCGGGTCTCCCTGATCGGCTTTCCGTTGTCGAGGGTCTCCAGGACGGCGAGCTCGCGCGAGCGCTCCTGGATGATCCGCGCGATGCGGAAGAGGTACTTGGCGCGCTCCGAGCCCGGCAGCGCCGACCACTTCTCGAACGCCTTGCGGGCGGCCTTCACCGCACGGTCGACGTCCTCGGTGCCCGCCTGGGCGACCTCGGAGAGGACCTCCTCGGTGGACGGGGAGACCGTCTTGAAGACCTTGCCGTCGGCGGCATCGGTGAACTCGCCGTCGATGAACAGGCCGTACGAGGGCGCGATGTCGACGATCGACCGCGACTCGGGAGCCGGTGCGTATTCAAAGGACATGGTCATCTCGCTCAGTCCACCGTCACGTAGTCGGGGCCGGAGTAACGGCCGGTCGCCAGCTTCTGGCGCTGCATCAGCAGATCGTTCAGCAGGCTGGAGGCGCCGAAGCGGAACCAGTGGTTGTCCAGCCAGTCCGCACCGGCGGTCTCGTTGACCAGCACCAGGAACTTGATTGCGTCCTTGCTGGTGCGAATGCCGCCGGCGGGCTTCACACCCACCTGTACCCCGGTCTGCGCCCGGAAGTCACGCACGGCCTCGAGCATGAGCAGGGTGTTCGCCGGGGTGGCGTTGACGGCGACCTTTCCGGTGGACGTCTTGATGAAGTCGGCCCCGGCCATCATGCCGAGCCAGGAGGCACGGCGGATGTTGTCGTACGTGGAGAGCTCGCCGGTCTCGAAGATGACCTTCAGGCGCGCGGCACCGGAGGCCTCCTTGACGGCGAGGATCTCCTCGAGGACCTTCATGTACCTGCCCGAGAGGAAGGCGCCGCGGTCGATCACCATGTCGATCTCGTCGGCCCCGGCGGCGACCGCGTCACGGGTGTCCGCGAGCTTCACGTCCAGGGCCGCACGGCCCGCGGGGAAGGCGGTGGCGACGGATGCGACCTTGACGTCGGCGCCGCCGATGGCCGCCTTGGCGGTGGCCACCATGTCGGGATAGACGCAGACGGCGGCCGTCTTCGGGGTCGTACGGTCGGTCGGATCGGGGTGGACGGCCTTGGCGGCGAGCGCCCGGACCTTGCCCGGGGTGTCCGCGCCTTCCAGCGTCGTCAGGTCGATCATCGAGATGGCCAGGTCGATGGCGTACGCCTTGGCCGTCGTCTTGATGGAGCGGGTGCCGAGAGACGCGGCGCGCGCTTCCAGGCCGACGGCGTCGACACCGGGCAGCCCGTGCAGGAAGCGGCGCAGTGCGCTGTCGGACGAGATCACGTCAGCGAATGCGGGTGCAATGGTGGGCATGGTCACCAGGGGAGCATATCTACGCGCGTAGCGACTGTACAGTCCCGAGCCCGATCGGAGCCGGGACGCGATCCTGTACGCCGATCTCGGCCCCCGGGGCGCGTGAGGCAGAATCGGGGCATGACGACCCCCAGTCCGGGCCCCGAGCAGCAGCCCGCCGAGCCGACGTACGCAGACCGTTCGTACCGGTCGACCACTGCGATGGCCGTCGGCGTACCGATGCTCGCCGTCGTCGGCTGGATCGGCGTCGACGCGCTGGTGCGCGGCGAGGGGCGCGTTCCCTGGCTGGCCCTCGCCGGGCTGCTGTTCGTGGTGCCGCTGATCATCGCGTTCACCCTGCGTCCCGTGGTGTACGCCGGCGACGACCGCCTCCGGATCAGGAACCCGTTCCGGACGATCACGCTCCCGTGGGCGGCCGTCGCCGACGTCAGGTCCGGCTACTCGAGCGAGGTCTTCACCCGGCAGGGGACCAAGTACCAGCTCTGGGCCGTGCCGGTGTCGCTGCGCCAGCGCAAGCGCGCCGCCCGCAAGCAGGCGGTGGCAGCGCAGGACGACCCGCACGGACGCACCTCCGTGACGGCCGACGTCACCGACGCCATGTCCCGGCTGGCCCCCGCCGACCGGACCGTCGCGGATCTGAGCGAGATGGCCGAGCGCGGCGCCTCCCGCCCCGGCGCGCAGGGCGAGCCCCAGGCGCGCTGGGCGTACGAGATCATCGGCCCCGCGGCCGCGGGCGCGGTGCTGCTGGTGGTACTGCTGGCCATCGGCTGAGCCACCGCCCCGCCGGCGTCACGGCGGCCCCGACCACACCAGCAGCATGTACGCCCCGAACCACGCCGACGAGAGCAGCGCCCCGCCCATCACCAGCACGACGACGGCACGCCGCGCCCGCGCCACCGCCAGCGCGATCGGCAGCAGCAGCGGGAACGCGGGCATGAGGAAACGTGCCCGCGGGAAGTAGACACCGCCGCTGCCGAGGACGACGGTCAGCAGTACCCCCGAGAACACCAGCAGCAGCAGCGGCTGGCGGTCCGCCAGGCAGAGCAGGAACAGCCCGACGGACAGCAGCAGCACGAACGACACCAGGACCAGGTACAGCGTGGGCATCGCGTCGTAGGCCAGATGCCCGCGCATCCGCCGCAGCGTCTCCCGGCCGCCGTCCCATTCGTTGTGCCACAGCTTCTGCACGGCGAAGTACCCGTCCCAGCGGCCGATCCGCAGCCCCACCCAGGCGACGTAACCGGCCCAGCCCAGTGGCGCCAGCAGCGCTCCGGCGGCGGCCCTTCGGCTCCGTGTGCGCACACACGCCACCGCCCCGGCGAGGCCGACGGCCACGGCCACGGCGATTCCCGTCGGCCGGGTCAGCCCGGCCAGTGCGGTGAGGGAGCCCGCCCACAGCCACCGGCTGCTGAGCGCCGCGTACAGGGCCCACGCCGTGAACGCCGTGAACAGCGACTCGGTGTAGCCCATCCACTGCACGATCCCGACCGGCGAGGCGCCCCACAGCACGGCGAGCACGGTTCCGGTGCGCCGGCCGTGCAGCAGGTCGCCGACCGCGAAGACCCCCCACGCGGCGACCAGCGACGAGGCCACCGCGATCGCCAGCGCGACACAGGCGCGGGTGCCGGGCGTCACGGCGGCCACGGCCTTCACCAGCATCGGGAAGAGCGGGAAGAACGCCAGGTTGTTGGAGTCCAGGGCGGTCCCGAGCTCCCGCTGGTACCCGTGGTCGGCGATCCCCAGATACCAGCGCGAGTCCCAGGTGGTGGCGAGCGCAGGCCACAGATCGCCGCCCTGGGTGTGCGTCCAGCGGGCGAGCACCAGCAGCCCGCACAGCCGGACCGCCAGATAGCCGAGCAGCGCGGGCGTGACCCGCCGCAGAGCCGTGAGCAACCGCTGCTTCGCGCCCGGTACGCCGCCGCCCCCCGGGGCCGGAGGCCGACGGGAGGCGGGCACGGTGAGGTGGTGTGTTGCGGTGGGGGGCACTGCGGCTGCTCCGGTGGCTCGACGGGCGCTACCGGAGTTCACCTTCGCCCGCGCGGCCGGGGACGGGCACGGGGAGCTGCGTCAACTGCCGTACGGGATTCACCCGCAGGAAGACAGCGCCCGTGCCCGTGCACGGGCCTCAGATACCGGCGGCCGCCGCCAGATCCCTCTTGACCGCCGCGAGGACCTCGGCGGCGCGGCTCCGCGCCGTCGCGAGCTCGCTGGCACCGGCGACCGGGACCACGACCTCCAGGTAGCACTTCAGCTTGGGCTCGGTCCCGCTCGGGCGGACGATGACCCGGGCCCTGAACTCGCCCTCGAGGTGGTACCGCAGACCGTCCGTCGGCGGGAGCTGTGCGGTGCCCTTCGTCAGGTCCTCCGCCGAGACCACCTGCAGCCCGGCCAGCAGGACCGGCGGCCGCTCCCGCAGCCGGCGCATCGCGTCGGCGATGACGCTCAGGTCCCCGACCCGCACCGACAGCTGGTCGGTGGCGTGCAGTCCGTGCTCGACGGCGAGGTCGTCCAGCAGGTCCGCGAGCGTACGGTCGTGTGCCTTGAGCTCCGACACCAGCTCGGCCACCAGCAGCGCGGCGGTGATGCCGTCCTTGTCGCGGACGCCCTCGGGGTCGACGCAGTAGCCGAGCGCCTCCTCGTAGCCGTACCGCAGCCCCTCGACACGAGCGATCCACTTGAAGCCGGTCAGGGTTTCCTCGTAGCCGAGCCCGGCGGCCGCCGCGATCCTGCCGAGCAGTGAGGACGACACGATCGACTCCGCGAACGTGCTGTTCCCGTCCCGGGCGGACACGCCCTTGTGGACCAGGTGCGCGGCGAGCAGGGCGCCGACCTCGTCCCCGCGCAGCATCCGCCAGCCGCCGTCCGCACCGTCGTCGGGCACGGCCACGGCGCAGCGGTCGGCGTCCGGGTCATTGGCGATGACGACGTCCGGCTTGGCCTCGCGGGCCTTCACGAACGCCAGGTCCATCGCGCCCGGCTCCTCCGGGTTGGGGAACGCGACCGTCGGGAACGCCGGGTCGGGCTCGGCCTGCTCGTCGACGAGCACCGGCGCGGGGAAGCCGGCCCGCTCCCAGGCCGCCAGCACCACGTCCTTGCCGACGCCGTGCATGGCCGTGTAGACCACGCGGGCGGTCCGCGGGGAGTCCGCGCTCAGCACCGCGTCCGTACGCGCCAGATACGCGTCCAGGACCTCGTCCCCGAGCGTCTCCCAGCCCTCCTCGGGCCTCGGGACGTCGGCCAGGCCGCCCACCGCGTCGATCTGCGCGGCGATCTCACCGTCGGCGGGCGGCACGATCTGCGAGCCGTCCCCCAGGTAGACCTTGTAGCCGTTGTCACGCGGCGGGTTGTGGCTGGCGGTCACCTCGACACCGGCGACGGCACCCAGGTGCCGGATCGCGAACGCGAGCACGGGGGTCGGCAGCGGCCGGGGCAGCAGGGCGGCGCGCAGTCCGGCGCCGGTCATGACGGCGGCGGTGTCACGGGCGAACTCCGCGGACTTGTAGCGGGCGTCGTAGCCGATGACGACGAGGCCGCCGGTGTGGCCCTGGGCCTTCAGATACGCCGCGAGCCCGGCCGCCGCACGGATGACCACGGACCGGTTCATCCGCATCGGACCGGCACCGAGCTCCCCGCGCAGCCCGGCCGTCCCGAACTGCAGCGTCCCGGCGAACCGGGCCTCGAGCTCCGCCGTGTCCCGGGCCTCGACAAGCCTGGTCAGCTCGTCCCGTGTCTCGGCATCCGGGTCCTCGGCCAGCCAAGCCCGGGCCCTCGCGATCAGGTCCTGCGCCACGGTGATGTGCCTCTCTGACGTCGTTGTGTGCGGTATGGCTACGCCTACCCGTTCGGGGGCGGTGACGCTGCGCTGGGCGGTGGTTGTCGGGCTTGCCCCCTGGCGTGGGCGCGGCCGGGGTGTCCGTCCTCAAGCGCCGGACGGGCTTGGTTGGGCGGGCTTGCCCGGTGCGTGGGGTGCGGGTTGGGGGCCGCTGCGGGCCTCGCGTCCTGGACGGCATGATTTACGTCGTGCCCTACCCCTGCCGTTGCGGCACCGCTCGGGTTGCGCGCCACAATGGGGGTCCCCCCGGACGGAGTCTGGGGGAGCTTTAGTGTCCCGGACACGATCCCTCCGCGTCCCCTCTTCCCGCGGACGGCAGGCGGCCCGGGGTGGGGCCGTGCAAGGTCGGCCCAGTAGGGAGTGGTGGCACAACGCACCGGTGCGCAATCAAGCCCGTCCTGGGGGTCCCCCGGACGAAGTCTGGGGGAGTTTGAGGACGGACACACCGGGGCCCACCCGGTAAGGGGCAAGCCTGAACCGGCCCACCCCGTACCGCGGCGCAGCCTAGATGCGGGCCAGGACCTTGGTCAGCAGCTCGCCCATGCGGGCGGCCGAGTCGCGTCCCGCCTGGAGGACCTCCTCGTGGTTGAGGGGCTCGCCCGACAGACCCGCCGCGAGGTTGGTCACCAGGGAGATGCCGAGCACCTCCGCCCCCGCCTCACGCGCCGCGATCGCCTCGAGGACCGTGGACATGCCGACCAGGTCGCCGCCCATCACGCGGACCATGTTGATCTCGGCCGGGGTCTCGTAGTGCGGGCCGGGGAACTGGACGTACACGCCCTCTTCCAGCGACGCGTCGATCTCCTTGCACAGCGACCGCAGCCGCGGCGAGTACAGGTCGGTCAGGTCGACGAAGTTCGCGCCGACGATCGGCGACGCGGCCGTCAGGTTGATGTGGTCGCTGATCAGCACGGGCTGACCGGGGCGCATGCCCTCACGCAGACCGCCGCAGCCGTTGGTCAGGACGACGGTCTTGCAGCCGGCGGCCACGGCGGTGCGCACACCGTGCGCGACCGAGGCGACGCCACGACCTTCGTAGTAGTGGGTGCGGCCCAGGAAGACCAGCGCGCGCTTGTCGCCGATCTTGTACGAGCGGATCTTGCCGCCGTGTCCCTCGACGACGGGCGGGGGGAAGCCGGGCAGCTCGGTGACCGGGAACTCGGCCTCGGGAGCACCCAGGGCGTCGACGGCCGGCGCCCAGCCGGAGCCCATCACCAGGGCGACGTCGTGGGTCTCGGCGCCCGTGAGCTCGCGCAGGCGTGCAGCGGCCTCGGAGGCGGCGGCATAGGGGTCCGGGGTAACAGAAACGTTCACGGGGAAAGCCTAGCCCGTGAATCCCTACGCGCGTAGATGACGATGCTCACTAGTCTTCGGCCCAATTCTCGTTGTATTCCACAACAGCCCCGCCGGCGGTGCGTGCGTCCACGCGGGGGAACGCGCCGGAGAACCCCCGGCGCGTCACAGCGCCAGATCCTGCCGCCCGGACAGGACCCCAGGGGGCTTCTGGCGGATCTCCGCGGCGTGGTGACGCCTGGCCCTCACTCTCGCGGTTCCGGCCGAAAGCCCAGGTACGTCCAGTACGAGGGCTTCCAGCCGGAATGCCGAGAGAGCACGCACCGGACGCTGCTCCTTCCTCCACGGAGATCCGTCAGAAGCCCCCTAGCAGGGGCGCTTGCGGAGCTCCATCACATAGTCGTGCGGCGCTCCCGCCGACTCGGCGGCGTCGGCGATCTCGCCCAGATAGCGGGCGGAGGGCAGCCCGCCCTCGTATCCGTTCAGGACGTAGACCCAGGTCGGCTCCTCGCCGTCCAGCGTGTGCACCCGCACGCGCATCCGCCGGTATATGTCGAGCCCGACTCCCTCCCAGCGGTCCATGGAGTCCTCGTCCAGCGGGGCGATGTCGTACAGCGCGACGAAGACCTGGGAGCGCGGCGCCTCCACGATGGTGGCCAGCGCTCCTTCCCAGCCCATCTGCTCGCCGCCGAACGTCAGCCGCCAGCCGTTGAGCCAGCCCGTGCCGCGCAGCGGGGAGTGCGGGGCGCGGCGGGTCATCAGCCGCGCGTCGAGGTTGCCGGCGTACGCGGCGTAGAGCGACATGGGATCGAGGGTACGGGAGGGGGAGCGCCGACCGCCTGTCCCGAGGCCCGGTACGAGGACGGGAGCCCCGGTGCGCGGTGGCCGCCCCGGCGCCCGAAGGTGCGTGCCGCGTGCCGCGCACACGGTGTGGCGGGCCTGGTGCGCCGGGCCTTGTGCGGGGGCCGGCGACCACGTCCGGGCGCCGCCCGGACGGGTGCGGGAGCCCGGCAGCGCACCCCGGCGCGTTCCCGGACGGCCCGCATCAGGACCCGGCGCGAAGCACTTTGAGGCGTGCGGGACAATGGGTTCGACGGACCACCCGGCAGAGCGAGAGCGCGAGGCGTAACCCCAGTGACCCGGATCGTGATCATCGGTGGCGGACCCGGCGGATACGAGGCGGCCCTGGTGGCGGCCCAGCTCGGCGCGGAGGTGACCGTCGTCGACTGCGACGGCCTCGGCGGAGCCTCCGTACTCACCGACTGCGTACCCTCGAAGACCCTGATCGCCACCGCCGAGGTGATGACGAACTTCGACTCCTCCCACGAGGAGCTCGGCATCATCGTGGCCGACGACACCCCGCACATCGAGCAGGCCGCCCGGATCGTGGGGGTCGACCTCGGCAAGGTCAACCGACGGGTGAAGCGGCTCGCCCTCGCCCAGTCCCACGACATCACCGCCTCGGTCACCAGGGCGGGCGCCCGGGTGATGCGCGGTCGCGGCCGGCTGAACGGCCGGCAGGCCATGGACGGCTCCCGCCAGGTGATCGTCAGGGCGGCCGACGGCACCGAGGAGACCCTCACGGCCGACGCCGTGCTGATCGCGACCGGCGGTCATCCGCGCGAGATCCCCGACGCGCAGCCCGACGGCGAGCGGATCCTGAACTGGACCCAGGTGTACGACCTGGACGAGCTCCCCGCGGAGCTGATCGTGGTGGGCTCCGGTGTCACGGGCGCCGAGTTCGCCGGCGCCTACCAGGCCCTGGGCTCCCGCGTCACCCTCGTCTCGTCCCGCGACCGGGTGCTCCCGGGCGAGGACCCGGACGCCGCCGCCGTCCTCGAGGACGTCTTCCGGCGCCGCGGCATGAACGTCATGGCCCGCTCCCGCGCCCAGTCCGCCAAGCGCGTCGGCGACCGGGTCGAGGTCACCCTGTCGGACGGCCGGGTCATCTCCGGCACGCACTGCCTCATGGCCGTCGGTGCCATCCCCAACTCCGCCGGGATGGGCCTGGAGGAGGCCGGTGTCCGCCTCACCGAGTCCGGCCACATCTGGACCGACAAGGTCTCCCGCACCTCCGCTCCCGGCGTGTACGCGGCGGGTGACGTCACCGGTGTCTTCGCGCTGGCCTCCGTCGCCGCGATGCAGGGCCGGATCGCGATGTACCACTTCCTCGGCGACGCGGTCGCCCCGCTCAACCTCAAGACGGTCTCGTCGAACGTCTTCACCGACCCCGAGATCGCGACCGTGGGCTACACCCAGGCGGACGTGGACGGCGGGGTCATCGACGCCCGCGTGGTCAAGCTGCCGCTGCTGCGCAACCCGCGCGCGAAGATGCAGGGCATCCGGGACGGATTCGTCAAGATCTTCTGCCGCCCCGGCACCGGCATCATCGTGGGCGGAGTGGTCGTGTCACCGCGTGCTTCGGAACTGATCCATCCCATCTCGATCGCGGTCGACAACAATCTGACGGTGGAACAGATCGCAAACGCTTTCACCGTGTACCCCTCGCTTTCGGGCTCGATCGCGGAGGTGGCCCGCCAGTTGCACACACGGAAGACGGCGGGCGAGGCGTAACGGGGGCATTCGCGGGCCAAGCGGGACGTACCCCGGAGTCGGCGCGACGCTGCCATACCACAATTCGATCCGGCTTGTCCGAACTTTCGCCGATTCGGCGCAAAGCGCTGAAAGGGATCGGCCGGTCAGGTTACTGTCAGTTTCGTGTTCGCTGCAGAACGTCGTCAATTGATCCTCGAAATGGTGCGCGCCAACGGAGCCGTGTCGCTCCGTGAGCTCGCCCGCGTAGTCCAGACCTCCGAAGTGACCGTACGCCGCGACGTGCGGGCGCTCGAGGCCGAAGGACTCCTCGACCGCCGTCATGGCGGTGCGGTGCTGCCGGGTGGATTCACGCGAGAATCCGGCTTCCCGCAGAAATCCCATCTCGCGACCGCGGAGAAGACGGCCATCGCCGACGCCGCCGCGGCTCTGGTCGAAGAAGGCGAGGCCATCGTGGTCGGCGCCGGGACCACCACGCAGGAGCTGGCACGCCGGCTCGCGCGGGTCCCGGGGCTGACCGTGGTGACCAACTCGCTGCTCGTCGCGCAGGCGCTCGCGCACGCCAACCGTGTCGAAGTCGTCATGACCGGTGGCACCCTGCGTGGTTCGAACTATGCGCTCGTCGGCAGCGGGGCGGAGCAGTCCCTGCAGGGGCTGCGGGTCTCGCGGGCCTTCCTCTCGGGAAGCGGTCTCACCGCCGAGCGTGGTCTGTCCACGTCCAACATGCTGTCGGCCAGTGTCGACCGGGCGCTGGTGCAGGCGGCGGCGGAGGTGGTGGTTCTCGCGGACCACACCAAGCTGGGCACGGACACGATGTTCCAGACCGTGCCGACGGACGTCATCACACGTCTGGTGACGGACGAGCCGCCGTCCCACGACGACCGGGCCGCAACGGAGCTGCAGGCCCTCGCGGACCAGGGTGTCCAGATCGCGGTGGCCGGCGGAGGTGGTGAGAGTGGCCGCCCTCGCCATGAGGTCCCCTTGCCGGGGCAGCGCCGCACCCACACGGGACCGGGTCTGCGGGCCGCGGCTGCGGCGGCGCTCGCGGAGGCGCCGGACCGGGCGAGGGTGGCGGACCTCCGCCGACGCTGACGCTGCGCTGGCGGTGCGGTGGGCTGCGCGGGGCCGGTGCGGTTGTTGGGCTTGGCCGGGACCGGGTTGGCGGCCGGTGTGTCCGTCCTCAGGCGGCGGACGGGCTTGGGGTGCGGGGCGTGCCCGGGGCGTGTGCTGGACGTTGGGTGCCGCTGCGGGCCTCGCGCCTTGGACGGCATGATTTACGTCGCGCCCCCTAGCCATACCGTGAAGGCGTCCCTTGCGTTGGGGCGCGCCACAATGGGGGTCCCCCCGGACGGAGTCTGGGGGAGCTTGAGTGTCCCGGACACGATCCCTCCGCGTCCCCCCTTCCCGCGGTCGGCAGGCGGCCCGGGGTGGGGCCGTGCAGGGTCGGCCCCGTAGGGAGTGGTGGCATACCACCCGCCTCGATGCGGATTACGGCGACGCCGCCGCTCCCGAAGGGGACGAGCCCGGAGGGCCCCACCCCACCACCCACCACCCACCACCCACCACCCCCGCCCCAACGCACCGGCCACACCTTCAAGCCCGTCCGGCACTTGAGGACGGACACACCGGCCGCGCCCACGGCAGAGGGCACATACCCAGCCCGTCCGGCGTTTGAGGACGGACACCCAGGGCGCCAACCCGGGCACCGCCAAGGCACCCCCGGACGCCGCGACGCCCTACGCCTTCAGGCCGCGCAGCGTCAACCGCAGGAGGCGGTCCGGGAGGCCCGGGTCCTCGGGGGCCTGCTCCGCGGCCAGCGCGATCGCGTTCGTCAGCTGCATCAGATCGCCGATCGACACATCGCCGCGCACCACCCCCGCTTCCTGCGCCCGGGCCAGCAGACACGCGCCCGCCTCCCTCAGCTGCTCGCTGCACTGCGACAACGACGCCGACATGAGGGCCCGCGCCACACCCCTGTACTCACCCGTATGAGTGATGATCGCGCGCAGCCATTCGACCAGCGCCCCACAGGGCTCCTCCGCGGACGCCAGCTGACGCGACCGCTCCAACAGGGACGCCAGCGCTTCCTGGAAGACCGCGTTCATCAGGGCGTGCCGGTTCGGGAAGTGCCGGTAGAGCGTTCCGATCCCCACGCCCGCGCGCCGTGCGATGTCCTCCAGCGACGCGTCCGTGCCGTGCTCCGCGAACGCGGCACGCGCCTCGACGAGCAGCCGTTCGTAGTTGCGGCGCGCGTCGGCTCGCATGGGCCGGGCCGTGCCGGCCTCCGTGCTCATGGTCATGGCACCCAGCATGCCGTACGCGCGTGTGGGCCCACCGGGCGTACCCGATGGGCCCACACAGGGGACGTCGGTCCCGTCAGTCCTTGATCTCGCAGATCACCGCACCGGAGGTGAGCGACGCGCCGACTTCGGCGGAGAGGCCCTTGATGGTGCCGGAACGGTGGGCGTTGAGCGGCTGCTCCATCTTCATCGCCTCGAGGACGACGACGAGGTCACCCTCGTTGACCTGCTGACCCTCCTCCACGGCGACCTTGACGATGGTGCCCTGCATCGGGGAGGCGAGGGTGTCGCCTGAGGCCGCCGGGCCGGACTTCTTGGCCACACGGCGCTTCGGCTTGGCGCCGCCCGCCGCGGCGGTACGCGCGAGCGTCATGCCCAGGGACGACGGCAGCGAGACCTCGAGACGCTTGCCGCCGACCTCGACGACGACCGTCTCCCGGCCCGGCTCGTCCTCCGCCTCGACCTCGGCGGGGGCGGCGAAGGGCTTGATCTCGTTGACGAACTCGGTCTCGATCCACCGGGTGTGGACCTTGAACGGTCCCGAGGCCGGGGCGAACGCCGGGTCGGACACGACGGCGCGGTGGAACGGGATGGCCGTTGCCATGCCCTCCACCTGGAACTCCGCCAGTGCGCGCGCGGCGCGCTCCAGAGCCTGCCGGCGGGTAGCGCCCGTGACGATCAGCTTGGCCAGCAGCGAGTCCCAGGCGGGGCCGATGACCGAGCCGGACTCGACGCCCGTGTCCAGCCGGACACCGGGGCCGGTCGGCGGCACGAAGGAGGTCACGGTGCCGGGCGCGGGCAGGAAGCCCCGGCCCGGGTCCTCGCCGTTGATACGGAACTCGAAGGAGTGGCCGCGCAGCGGCGGGTCGTCGTAGCCGAGCTTCTCGCCGTCGGCGACGCGGAACATCTCACGGACCAGGTCGATGCCGGTGACCTCTTCGGTGACCGGGTGCTCCACCTGGAGGCGGGTGTTCACCTCGAGGAAGGAGATCGTGCCGTCCGTTCCGACGAGGAACTCGACGGTGCCGGCGCCGACGTAGCCGGCCTCCTTCAGGATGGCCTTGGACGCCCGGTAGAGCTCCGCGTTCTGCTCGTCCGTCAGGAACGGCGCGGGGGCCTCCTCGACGAGCTTCTGGTGGCGGCGCTGGAGCGAGCAGTCACGGGTGGAAACGACCACCACGTTGCCGTGCTGGTCGGCCAGGCACTGTGTCTCGACGTGGCGCGGCTTGTCCAGGTAGCGCTCGACGAAGCACTCACCGCGTCCGAACGCGGCCACGGCCTCGCGGACCGCGGACTCGTACAGCTCGGGCACTTCCTCCAGCGTGCGGGCGACCTTCAGACCGCGTCCGCCACCGCCGAAGGCGGCCTTGATGGCGATCGGCAGCCCGTGCTCCTCGGCGAACGCGACGACCTCGTCGGCCCCCGAGACCGGGTCGGGCGTTCCGGCGACGAGCGGGGCACCGGCGCGCTGGGCGATGTGACGGGCGGCCACCTTGTCGCCCAGGTCGCGGATCGCGGAGGGCGGCGGGCCGATCCAGGTCAGGCCCGCGTCGATGACCGCCTGGGCAAAGTCGGCGTTCTCGGAGAGGAATCCGTACCCCGGGTGGATCGCGTCGGCGCCCGAATCGGCGGCGGCCTGGAGGACCTTGCCCATGTCCAGATAGCTGGCCGCCGGGGTGTCACCGCCCAGGGCGAACGCCTCGTCGGCCGCGCGGACGTGCAGTGCGTCACGGTCCGGATCGGCGTAGACGGCTACGCTCGCGATCCCGGCGTCCCGGCATGCACGGGCAACGCGGACAGCGATCTCGCCCCGGTTGGCGATGAGCACCTTGCGCACGATGGCTCCCTCCTTGCTGTGTTGTGCCGGGGGGATGCCACCCCCGGTCTGCGGCTCCTACGCCGCGGGCCGGTCCCCGGGCCGGTTCGTCCCGACTCGGAGGACTCGGCGGGTCACCGCGCCGAAGACTTCGCTCAAACACGCTGAGTTTAGGGACTACCGACACGGGCTTTCGACCCGTTCCCACTCGTGAGCTTGCCCACACGGAGGGTGATCCGGGACATACCCATACCGTGAAACCCCTTGTCGCACCACGGTACGCCTGGTTCCTGCCGTGCAGCGTAGCCCTCCCGTGTGGTCTAGGTCTCTGACCAAGGATTAAGGCGGGTGACTTGATTCTTTGTGGAGTCCCTACGAATGGGCGAATGATTCTTTGCCCGTGTCCGGGGCCTTGTCCGTGGGTTTACCCGTTAGTAGCGTTCGCCGTGTCATTCGTACTGGTGGTAACAGACGCTCGGAACTGTGGGGTGGGCGCCGTGGCGCGCAGACTGGTGGCCTTCGTGGCCGCTCTCGTGCTCTTCCTGGAAGCCGTGGGGATCGTGGCGCTCAACGGCATCATGGCCACCTTCGTGGAGAAGCAGAACATGTCCCTCGACGGCATGGATCCCGGCGCCATGGCCACCGGCACCTGGGCGATGGGCGGCGTCTTCGGCTTCTATCTGGCCGGCTGCGGCGTGGTGCTGCTGCTCGCCGGTGCCCGCGACCGTGCGCCGGGCCGCTTCGGGCGTGTCCTGCTGCTCGTCTGTGCGGTCTTCCACGGTGTGTTCGGCGCGCTGACGGTGGGGCTGGTCGGCTGGGACGCCTTCGCGTTCATGATGGTGGTGCTGGGGCTGATCGTGCTGACGCTGGTGGCGTACGGGCCGGGCGCGCGGGCCACCGAAGCGGATCCCGAGGCCGGCGGGCCGGAAGGCACCGCAGCCCCTCAGGGCGGCGCGACGCCCGCCTGACGCGACGCCCGCCCGACGCGACCGACCGCTTGACGGGACCGACCGTGTGGTGTTGCCGCGCGCGGGGTGGTCGGCCGCGGTGGTCAGACCCAGAGATCCGTGATCCGGATCCCGAGCTCTCCGAGCAGTCGCCGCAGCAGCGGCAGCGACAGGCCGATGACATTGCCGTGGTCGCCCTCGATGGAGTCCACGAACGGTGACGAGCGGCCGTCCAGGGTGAACGCACCGGCGACCCGCAGCGGTTCGCCGCTCGCCACGTACGCGGCGATCTCGCCGTCCGTCGGGTCGCCGAAGTTCACCGTGGTGGACGCCGTCGCGGAGGCGCGCAGCCCGCTGGCGGTGTCGATGACGCAGTGTCCCGTCCGCAGGACGCCGGCGCGGCCGCGCATGGCCTTCCAGCGTGCGGTGGCTTCCTCGGCGTCGGCGGGCTTGCCCAGCGGCTCGCCGTCGAGGTCGAGCACCGAGTCGCAGCCGATGACCAGGGCCCCGGCGGCCTCGTCCCGGTCCGCCACGGCGGCGGCCTTCGCCTCGGCGAGCACCAGCGCCAGCTCGGCGGGGCTCGGCGCGGCCAGGGCGTCCTCGTCGACCCCGCTGACGATGACCTCGGGGCTGAGGCCGGCGTCGCGGAGCAGCCCGAGACGGGCGGGGGACGCTGAGGCGAGGACGAGACGGCGGCGCGACTGAACGGTCATGCCGGCCATCGTAGGCGGCCGGGTGTGACGTGGTCCGGGGAAGGGGAGGAACAGCGGCTCGGCTGCTCAGCGCAGGCCCACGGCGATCATCCCGATGATCATCACCAGGGCCAGCAGGATGCCCGCCCGGCGCAGCATCGCCTCCATGTCGCGCAACTCCTGGGGCGGTTCGTTCTCCGGGTCTGACCACAGCATGCTTCCGATCGTGCTGCGCGGACGCCGGGTGCGCCTGAGTACGCGTACTCAGGCGCACCTGTGCCGAAGGACTAGGGGGTTTCTGATGGATCTCCGTGGAGGAAGGAGCGGCGTCCGGTGCGTGCTCTCGGGGTGCCGGTTGGAAGCCCTCGTACTGGACGTACTTGGGCTTTCGGCCGGTGCGTCGAGAGTGAGTGCCGGGCGTCGCGACGCCGCGGAGATCCGTCAGAAGCCCCCTAACTCCTGTCCGCCGCCGGACGGCAGCGAAGCCCTCGCCCCCGGCGGCAGATCCGGGGGGAGGGCCTCAGGCCACGACAGGGGCGGCGTCAGCTCGGCCAGAACGTGCGCGTCCAGGCTCGCGGGCCCGGCCGCATCGCCCGGGTCCGGGCGATTCTGGCGGGGTCCGACCATTCCTCGGGCACCCTCGGCGCGCCGGGCGCGGCCGATGCCGTCGCCGCGGCGCGCGCCTGGACCACCGCGAGTGCGGCGGCCAGCTCCTCCGGGGTCGGGTTGCCCCGTACGACCTTGATCACAGTGGCTCCTTCCGACCGGGCCTAGAGGGGGATGTTGCCGTGCTTCTTCGGGGGGAGGTTTTCCCGCTTCGTCCGCAACTGACGCAGGCCCTTCACGATCTGGGCCCGGGTGTCGGACGGCATGATCACCGCATCGATGTAGCCGCGCTCGGCCGCGATGTAGGGGTTGAGGAGCATGTCCTCGTAGTCCTGGATCAGTTCGGCGCGGACCTTCTCGACGTCGTCGCCCGCGGCCGCGATGGTGCGGCGGTGCAGGATGTTCACCGCGCCCTGCGCGCCCATGACCGCGATCTGCGCGGTCGGCCAGGCCAGGTTGAGATCGGCGCCGAGGTGCTTGGAGCCCATGACGTCGTACGCACCGCCGAAGGCCTTGCGCGTGATCACGGTGATCAGCGGGACGGTCGCCTCCGCGTAGGCGTAGATGAGCTTGGCACCGCGCCGGATGATGCCGCCGTACTCCTGGTCGACGCCGGGCAGGAAGCCCGGGACGTCCACGAAGGTCAGCACCGGGATGTTGAACGCGTCGCAGGTGCGCACGAACCGTGCCGCCTTCTCGCTCGCGTCGATGTCGAGACAGCCCGCGAACTGCATCGGCTGGTTGGCCACGATGCCGACGGGGAAGCCCTCGACCCGGCCGAAGCCGGTGACGATGTTCGGCGCGAACATCGCCTGCGTCTCCAGGAATTCACCGTCGTCCAGCACATGCTCGAGGACGGTGTGCATGTCGTACGGCTGGTTGGCGCTGTCGGGGATCAGCGTGTCCAGCTCGCGGTCCTCGTCGGTGAGGTCGAGCAGGGCCTCCTCCGGGAAGGCCGGCGGCTCGGAGAGGTTGTTCGACGGCAGGTAGGACAGCAGGGACTTGACGTACTCGATCGCGTCCTTCTCGTCCCCCGCCATGTGGTGCGCGACACCGGAGGTGGTGTTGTGGGTACGGGCGCCACCGAGCTCCTCGAAGCCGACGTCCTCGCCGGTGACCGTCTTGATGACGTCCGGGCCGGTGATGAACATGTGCGAGGTCTGGTCGACCATCACCGTGAAGTCGGTGATCGCCGGGGAGTACACCGCACCGCCCGCGCAGGGGCCGACCACCAGGGAGATCTGCGGGATCACACCGGAGGCGTGCGTGTTGCGGCGGAAGATCTCGCCGTACATGCCGAGGGCCATGACGCCCTCCTGGATGCGGGCGCCGCCGGAGTCGTTGATGCCGATCACCGGGCAGCCGGTCTTCAGCGCGAAGTCCATCACCTTGACGATCTTCTGGCCGAAGACCTCGCCCAGCGCCCCGCCGAAGACCGTGAAGTCCTGCGAGAACACGGCCACCGGGCGGCCGTCCACGGTGCCGTAGCCGGTGACGACGCCGTCTCCGTACGGGCGGGTCTTCTCCAGGCCGAAGTTGGTGGACCGGTGCCGCGCCAGCTCGTCCAGCTCGACGAACGAACCCTCGTCCAGGAGGAGTTCGATCCGCTCACGGGCCGTCAGCTTGCCCTTGGCGTGCTGCTTCTCGACCGCGCGCTCGGAGCCCGCGTGCGTCGCCTCGTGGACGCGTCGCTGGAAATCGGCGAGCTTGCCAGCGGTGGTGTGGATGTCGATCTCTTGAGGCTCTGCCGGCTCGGACATCGCGCTGCGGCTCCCTGGCTGGTCACGGGGGTACGGGCTACTGACTCGTAGCGTATCGGCGGGGATACGGCGGCGCAGTGCGGCGTTTACCACACCCCGCTGAGCTTGCGTATGTGACGCGACGCGTTCCGGCGGGGCCGGTGTGTGACGCGATCGCGCCGCGGGCGGGCCCGGTTCGCGTGCCGGACCAGGGAGGGGCCAAGCTGTGCGACATGACCCCTCCCGCCGCATCCGAAGGCCGCTGGTCCGATCTCGACCGTCCCCCGCTGAACGCTGCCGCGCTGCGCCGCGCCCTGCTGCGCCCGGGCGGTCTGTGGACGTCGCTCGACGTCGTCCAGTCGACCGGCTCCACCAACTCCGATCTCGCGGCACGGGCCGCGGAGCTCCCGGAGGGTGCGGTGCTCGTCGCCGAGGAGCAGACCGCGGGCCGTGGGCGCCTCGACCGCAGCTGGACGGCCCCCGCGCGCTCCGGTCTCTTCCTCTCCGTACTCCTCAAGCCCGACGTGCCCGTCGCACGCTGGGGCTGGCTGCCGCTGCTCACCGGTGTCGCGGCCGCGACGGGACTGGCCAGGGCCGCGGGCACCGACTTCGCCCTCAAGTGGCCGAACGACCTGCTGGTGAAGATCGGGGGTGAGGAGCGCAAGACCGGCGGCATCCTCGCCGAGCGCGTGGGTGACGGCGTCGTCATCGGCATGGGCATCAACGTCACGCTGCGCGACGACGAGCTCCCGGTGCCCGAGGCGGGTTCCCTCGCGCTCGCCGACGCGATCTCGACCGACCGCGACCCGCTGCTGAGGGCGCTGCTGCGCTCGCTGGAGCACTGGTACGAGCAGTGGCGTGCGGTGAACGGCGACGCGCACCTCTCCCGGCTCCAGGAGACCTACGCGGCGGGCTGCTCGACCCTCGGCCTCCGGGTGCGCGTCGAGCTGCCCGGCGACCGGACGCTGATCGGGGAGGCCGTCGCGATAGACGCAGACGGACGGCTGGTCGTGACCACTCCGGACGGGAAGGACCACCCCATCGGGGCGGGTGACATCGTGCACCTGCGCCCGGGCGGCTGAACCGGGTGGCCCACCCGGACGTGAGCTAGGGCACACCTGCCGTATCGTTGAGGCGCGCCGGTGGGTCCGCGATATGCGCGGGCCGGCACGGCATGACAGATCGGCAGGGCAGTGCGCAGGGAACGGGCAGGAGGCGGCCGGTGACCGTCGACGACACGACTTCCGGTTCCGGCGCGGGCGCCTCCGGGGCTACGGGCGGCTCCGGCGGTCCGGGCGGGGCCGGCGACTCGGGCGCTTCCGGTGCCACCGGCGGTTCAGGAGGCCCCGGCGGGCGCAAGCAGCAGTCGTCGGACTCGGTCTATCCGACCCCGCACCACGAGGTGGACCACACGGCGGAGCCCACCAAGGACCCGCTCGCCATCCGGCTGGAACAGCTGATCCTCGGCGCCGACCGCCGCTACACCCCGTTCCAGGCCGCCCGGACCGCCGGTGTGTCCATGGATCTGGCCTCCCGCTTCTGGCGCGCCATGGGCTTCGCCGACATCGGTCAGGCCAAGGCCCTCACCGAGGCGGATGTGCTCGCCCTGCGCCGTCTCGCCGGTCTCGTCGAGGCCGGGCTGCTCAGCGAGCCCATGGCGGTGCAGGTGGCCCGGTCGACGGGACAGACCACGGCGCGGCTCGCCGAATGGCAGATCGACTCCTTTCTGGAGGGCCTGACGGAGCCGCCGGAGCCCGGTATGACCCGCACCGAGGTCACCTATCCCCTGGTCGAGCTGCTGCTGCCGGAGCTCGAGGAGTTCCTGGTCTACGTGTGGCGGCGCCAGCTCGCGGCAGCCACCGGGCGGGTCGTCCAGGCGGCCGACGACGAGGAGATGGTGGACCGGCGGCTCGCGGTCGGTTTCGCGGACCTCGTCGGCTTCACCCGGCTGACCCGCCGTCTCGAGGAGGAGGAGCTCGGTGAGCTCGTGGAGTCCTTCGAGACCACCTGCGCCGATCTGGTCGCCGCGCACGGCGGCCGGCTGATCAAGACCCTCGGTGACGAGGTGCTCTACGCCGCGGACGACGCGGGCACGGCGGCGGAGATCGCGATGCGCCTGATCGAGACGATGGGGCACGACGAGACGATGCCCGCGCTGCGGGTCGGGATCGCCTTCGGGACGGTCACGACGCGGATGGGCGACGTGTTCGGCACGACCGTGAACCTCGCGAGCCGGCTCACCTCGATAGCCCCGAGGGACGCCGTCCTGGTGGACGGGGCGTTCGCCGAGGAACTGGCGCGCACGGGCGACGCGCCGGTGTCGGAGGCCCAGGCCGCGGAGGAGGCGGCGGTGGCCGAGAAGGAGGGCGAGGAGGCGGCCGCCCCGAAGTACCGCTTTGCGATGCAGCCGATGTGGCAGCGGCCGGTCCGCGGACTGGGGGTCGTGGAGCCCTGGCTGCTGACGAGGCGGTCCACCTAATATCCCTCCCGGTGAACCACCGTTAACCGGGAGGCTTGATCATGTCCGATGCCGTGTCCGATGCCGGGGCCGGAAGCATGTCCGAAACCGTGTCCGAGCAGCGCTTCGGGGAGTTCGTCGTCGTACGCCGCCATGAGGGCGGACATGTCGCGGAGCTGGTGCTGGACCGCCCCAAGGCGATGAACGCCGTCTCCACCGACATGGCGCGCTCGATCGGCGCCGCCTGTGAGGCGCTGGGGGCCGACCGCTCGGTCCGGGTGACCGTGCTGACCTCGTCGAACGACCGTGCCTTCTGTGTGGGTGCCGACCTCAAGGAGCGCAACTCCTTCACGGACGCCGAGTTGGTACGGCAGCGGCCGACGGCCCGCGCCGCGTACACCGGGGTCCTGGAACTGCCGATGCCGACGGTCGCCGCGGTGCACGGCTTCGCCCTCGGCGGCGGATTCGAACTGGCACTCTCCTGTGATGTGATCGTGGCCGACCGCACCGCGGTCGTCGGACTGCCCGAGGTGTCGGTCGGAGTGATCCCCGGCGGTGGTGGCACGCAGTTGCTGCCGCGCCGGGTGGGTGCCGCGCGGGCCGCGGAGCTGGTGTTCACGGCCCGGCGCGTGGAGGCGGCCGAGGCACGGGAGTTGGGACTCGTCGACGTACTGGCCGAGCCGGCCGACGACGCCCGGAGTGCCGCGCTCGGCCTCGCCGCGCGGATCGCGGCGAACTCGCCGGTCGGTCTGCGGGCGGCCAAGCGGGCACTGCGCCTCGGGCACGGTCTGGACCTGCGGGCCGGCCTCGAGGTCGAGGACGCGGCATGGCGCTCGGTCGCGTTCTCCGGGGACCGCGCGGAGGGCGTCGCGGCGTTCAACGAGAAGCGCAAGCCGGAGTGGCCTGGCGAGTGAAATCGCCCTTGATGTCCCTAAGCTGGGGTAATGGGTGAGGATGTGCGATTGCGGGCCGTGGTGGCGCTCGCACAGTCGATGGCCGCTGCGCACACACCGCGCGAGTCATGGCGGGCGGCCGCGCTGGGCGCCTGCGACGCGCTGAACGGGAGCTTCGCCGCTCTGTCGGTATGGGAGCGGGACCAGGGCCGGCTGAAGGTGCTCGTCAACGCGGGGGACCGGGCGCCGGACGAGGAGGAGTTCCCCGACGGTGAGACGTACCCCGTGCACCGCTTCCCGGAGATCACCGAGTTCCTGCACGAGCAGTGGGCGGGGGGCGGTGCGCCGCGGGCCTGGGTGGAGACGGCCGAGGGACCGGTCGCCCCTGAGGCGGCCGGACCCGGTGGAGCCCCGGGCGATACGGCGGGGAGCGCCTCCGGGGAGCACGGCTACAGCCATCAGCGTGTCGACGCGCTGCGCCGGCGCGGGCGGGGCTGCTGCGTCGTCGCGCCGATCGTGCTGCACGGGCGGGCGTGGGGCGAGTTGTATGTGGCCAGGGCGGTGGGACAGCCGGTGTTCGACCGGGACGACGCGGACTTCGCGACCGTACTGGCCTCGGTGATCGCCGCCGGGATCGCCCAGCAGGAACGGCTGGAGGAGGTGCGGCGGCTCGCCTTCACGGATCCGCTGACCGGGCTGGCTAACCGGCGGGCCGTGGACATGCGGCTGGACGCGGCGATCGAGCAGCACCGGGTCGACCGGGCGGTGGTCTCGCTGGTCGTGTGTGATCTCAACGGCCTCAAGCGGGTCAACGACACCCTCGGCCATGCGACGGGCGACCGGTTGCTGGAGCGCTTCGGGTCGGTGCTGTCGCTGTGCGGTGCGATGCTGCCGGGCGCACTGGCGGCGCGGCTCGGCGGCGACGAGTTCTGTCTGCTGACGGCCGGTCCTTCGGCGGACGACGTGGTGAAGGTGGCCGGCGAACTGTGCCAGCGGGCGGGGGAGTTGAAGCTGGGCGAAGGGGTGGCGTGCGGGGTCGCCTCGACCGGCGACGCGATCGGCCCGGTCCGTTCGGCCCGGCGGCTGTTCCGTCTCGCCGACGCGGCCCAGTACCGGGCGAAGGCCGCCCGCGCGCGGGGCCCGGTGGTGGCGGGCCGCGACGACACGGTCCTCTCGCTGGCCGACACGCCCCCGGCCACCGCCCAGGACCGCCGCCGCTTCCGTGACGCACCCACGTGAGCGGCTCCATCCGGGGGCGGGCCTCTCAGGGGCCTGGCCCGTTGGCCGCTGTGCACACGGCGGGATCCTGACCCGCCGGTAAGATGATCGACGTACGGAGGTACGTCCAAGCGGGCAGGTCCGAGTCGGTACCGGCCGGACGGCCGACGGCCCGATGACCGGTCGGCACCGGCCGGTCGCCTGCTGCCGATCACCCTCACGAGCCCCGACGGGGCGGACATGGCCGACGAGGTACGCATCGAACTGCTCGGTGGTTTCCGCGTCGCGGTAGGCGACCGCGAGGTGGCTGCCGGGGCATGGCGGCTGCGCAAGGCCCGGAGCGCGCTGAAGGTGCTGGCCCTGGCTCCCGGCCGCAGACTCCACCGCGAGCAGCTGTGCGCCCTGCTGTGGCCGGACCTCGCCCCCCGGGCTGCGTCCAACAATCTGCACCAGGTGCTGCATGCCGTCCGGCGCGCGCTGGCGACCGCAGGTACGCCCGGCGATGTCCTCGTCCTCCGCGACGACATGGCCGTCCTCGCACCGGACGGCGGCGTATGCGTCGATCTCGACGAGCTCGACGAGCTGGACCGAGCCGCGGCACGGGCACCGGCCGAGGTCGGGGCGTCGGACCGGCGGGCCGCGCTGGCCCTCGCCGAACGCGAGCTGCTGCCCGAGGACGTCTTCGAGCCCTGGACGCAGGACGCGCGCGCCGCTCTCGCGGTGCGGCGCACCCGGCTGAGGCTCGGCCTCGCCGAGGCGCTCGAGCGGGAGGGCGGCAGCGCCGAGGCGGTCGAGGTGCTGGACGCCCTGATCGCCGAGGACCCTCTGTACGAGCCGGCTCACCGGGCGCGGATGCGGGTCCTCGCGGCCGCCGGACGGCGCAGTGAGGCACTGGCGGCCTATGAGCGGCTGCGGGACGCGCTGGGGGACGACACCGGCGCCGACCCGGATCCGCAGACCCGTGAGCTCTACCGGATGCTGCTGGTGGGCTCGGTCGCGGAGCCGGGTGAGCACACCGGACCCGGGGCGGGCCCGGCACTCGGGGCTCCGGCCGGCGGCCCGGGGAACGGGGCGGCACAGGCCCCGGTCCCGGGCCCGGTCCCCGCAGTGCCGCCCCGCCACAATCTGCCCGTCCAGCCGACCACGTTCATCGGCCGGGAGCGCGAGATCGCCGAGGTGGAGGACCTGCTGGCGCGGAGCCGGCTGCTGACCCTGACGGGTCCCGGCGGCTGCGGCAAGACCCGGCTGGCCCTGGCCGTGGCGGCGCGCCGTGTCGGCGTGGTGCGCGACGGCGTCTGGTTCGTGGACCTGGCCGCGCTCTCGGACGCGCGGTTCATTCCCGACGCGGTCGCAGCCGTGCTCGGGCTTCAGCTCCCGCCCGGCGACTCGGCACCCGCGGCGCTGGTCGGGCAGCTGGCCGGACGTGAACTGCTGCTCGTACTCGACAACTGTGAACATCTCCTGGACGCCTGCGCAGCCCTTGCCGCACGGATCCTGGCGCACTGCCCGGACGCCGCCGTGCTGGCCACCAGCCGCGAGATGCTGCACGCCTACGGCGAACGCACCTGGAGGGTCCCGTCGCTGGGGCTGCCGGACCCGCGGCGGCTGCCCCCGCCGGACGAGCTCACGCGCTACGCGTCCGTCCGGCTGTTCGTGGACCGCGCGGCCGACGCCGCCCCGCACTTCCGGCTCGACCCCGACAACGCGCCCGCCGTCGCGCAGATCTGCTTCCGGCTCGACGGAATGCCGCTCGCGCTGGAACTGGCCGCGGCACGGACGCGCATGCTCGCGCCACGCGAGATCGCCGAGCGCCTCGACGACGCCCTCGCCCTCCTCGGCGAGGGCGGAAGACGCCCGGTGACCCGTCAGCAGACGCTGCTCGCGACCCTGCGCTGGAGCCATCAGCTGCTCGCCGCCGAGGAACGGCTGTTGCTGCGCCGGCTCGCCGTCTTCGCCGGCGGCTTCTCGCTGGCCGCGGTGGAGCAGGTGTGCACCCGGGACATCGACCCCGCGACGGTGCTCGACCTGCTCGGCAGGCTCGTCGACAAGTCGCTGGTGCTCGTGGAGCGACGCCGTGACCGGACCCGCTACCGGCTGCTGGAGACCATCCGCCAGTACGCCAGGGAACGACTGCGGGAGGCGGGTGAGCTCGCGCAGACCGAGCAGAGGCACCGTGCCTTCTACCGGGCGCTCGCCGAGTCCTACGACCCGGAGGCGACCGACCGCGACTGCGACGGTGGCGTACGGCCCCGGGCAGGCGGCGACAGCGGCAGCGTCCGGACGTCGCTCGCGCTCGAGGCCGACCACGACAATCTGCGCGCCGCCCTGGCATCCGCCCTCGAGAGCGACCCGGAGGAAGCGCTGCGGCTCGCGGTGGCGCTGCGCGGGTTCTGGCTGGAGCGCGGCCACCTCGCCGAGGGGCGGCGCCTGCTGGACGACGCACTCGCCGCCGCGCCCGAACCGTCTCCCCTGCGGGCCCGCGCGCTCATCGGGCAGGGCGTGTTCGCGATCCGGCTCGGCGACGGCTCGCGGCTGGCCTCCATCGGTGCGGAGATCGTGGCGGTACACGGGGCGCGAGGGGACCGGAAGGCGCTGGCGTACGCCCACTACCAGCAGGCCGTCCTGCTGTGGATGCGCGGCACTTGGGACGAGGCGCGTACGGCACTCGACGAGGCCTGCGCGCTCGCCCCCGACGATCCGGCCGTGCTCGCGCCCGCCGAGCATCTGCGCGGGATCCAGGCGGTGTGCCGTGGTGAGGGAACGGTGGCGCGGGACTCCTTCGCCCGGGCCCTGGACCTGCTCGCGGAGACCGGAGGCGACGACGGGGCGCGTCCGTTCTTCCCGGTCATGACCCCGGGGTACGTGACCGAGGCCGACGACGACGGCACGGTGTCGCTGTTCTTCGAGGAGACCGTGCTCGCCGGGCGCCAGGTCCGGGCCGCCCAGGCCCGCGGCCATGCGCTGGCGGGCCTCGCCTGGGCGGGTCGCCTGGACGGCGATCTCGACGAGGCCGCGGCGGCGGCCGAACGGAGCGTCGGCTGCTTCCGCGCCCTCGGCGACCCGTACGGCGAGTCGCTCGCCCTCGGCACCCTCGGGAACATCTGCCGTACGCGCCGGGACTACGACAAGGCGCGGGACTGCCTCGACGAGGCCCTGCTCATCCGGCGCAGGCTCGGTGACCGCCGTGAGATGGGGATCTCGCTCGGCGCTCTGGGGCTGCTGGCCCTGGCGACGGGCGACGTGGGCCGCGCACGGGCGGCGATCGAGCGGGCCCGTACGGGGTTCGAGGAGACCGACGACATCCCGGGCACCGTCAACAGCCTGTTGCACCTCGGCCAGGTCGCGCGGGCCGCGGGCGATGCCGCGGCGGCACGGAACTTGCTGACGCGGGCCCAGGAGCTCGAGCACGTGGCCGGGTCGCGACATGCCGCCGGGTGGGTCGCCGTCATGCTGTCCCGGCTGGCGGCGGACGCCGGTGACCGTGCCGCTGCCGACGCGGCCGCCGCCCGCGCGCAGGCCCTGTTCACCAGCCTGGGCGACGCGGGGGCTGTCGCCCGGCTGCACGGGGCCGGGCCGGCTGCCGGGCGGCGGATGCCGGATGCGGGATGACAGATCCGTGCGCTCATGCCGGGGAGGGTCGGTACCGGGGTCGCCGCCGCCCGAGCCGGACAGCCGGCGACAGGCGGACGACCCCTTGCTCATCGATTGCCAAACACGTGCTCATCGGTTGCAAAGGAGCGTTTCCTACCTTTTGTGGTGCCGGATGAAACCCACGTACCAAGGAGGCCGGTCATGTCGACCGAGACGACGGCAACGGGTGTCCTCGGGGACGCCACCATCGGTGAACTCGAGGCGGAACTGCGGGGCACGGTGGTGCGCCCCGGAACGCCCGGCTACGACGAGGCCAGGGCGGTCTGGAACGCCTCCCACGACCGGAAGCCCGCGCTGGTGGTGCGTCCGGCCGGTGCCGCCGATGTGATCAGGGCGGTCGAGTTCGCCCGCAGCCAGGACCTGCTGGTCGCGGTGCGGGGCGGCGGCCACAGCATCGCCGGCTTCTCCACCTGCGACGGCGGCATCGTCATCGATCTGTCCGCGATGAAGGGCGTGCGGGTCGATCCCGGGCGCCGCCGGGTCGTCGCACAGCCCGGGCTCACCTGGGCGGATCTGGACCGTGAGACCCAGGCGTTCGGTCTCGCCGTGCCCGGGGGACTGGTCTCGTCGACCGGGATCGCGGGCTTCACCCTGGGCGGCGGTGTGGGCTGGCTCGTCCGCAAGCACGGGCTGGCGTCGGACAACCTGGTCGGCGCCGACGTCGTCACCGCGGACGGCCGGCTGGTGCACGCGAGTGCCGAGGAGAACCCCGATCTGTACTGGGCGCTGCGCGGAGGCGGCGGCAACTTCGGTGTCGTCACGTCGTTCGAGTACGAGCTGCACCCCGTGGGGCCGCAGGTACTCGCGGGGCTGGTCATCTACGGCGCGGACGAGGCGCGGCAGGTGATCTCCCGGTGGCGGGAGGCGACCGCCACCATGCCCGACGAGCTGACGACGCTGGTCAACCTGACCACGGCGCCGCCTCTGCCCTTCCTGCCGCAAGAGGTGCACGGCACCCGGATCGTGGTCATCGGCGCAATGTACGCCGGCGCACCCGACGCCGGGGAGGCGGCGGTCCGCCCGCTGCGTGCGCTGGGCACCCCGATCGCCGACGTACTGGGCCCCATGCCCTACACCGGGATGCAGTCGCTGCTGGATCCGCTGTGGGAGCGCGGTGCGCACAACTACTTCAGCTCCGCGTTCATCGAGCCGTCCGACGCGGCCCTCGACGCGGTGACCCGCCGGCACCTCACCACTCCCACCCCCCACAGCGAACTGCATCTGCACCAGCTCGGCGGCGCCTTCGGGCGGGTCGCCCCGCACGGGACCGCCTTCAGCCAGCGCGATGCGAGCGTGCTGTGCAATGTGATCGCACGCTCCCCCGAGCCGGAGGGGTTCGACGCGCACATCGCCTGGGCGCGCGCCACGCGCGAGGAGATCGCCCGCCACGGCGACGGGGCGATGTACGTCAACTTCACCGGTGACGCGGGCGAGGACAAGGTGCGCGCCTCGTATCCCGCGGGGATCCATGAGCGGCTGGTGCGGGTGAAGGACACGTACGACCCGACCAATCTGTTCCGGCTGAACCAGAACATCCGCCCGTCGTCCGGCGGGTGACGCGACGGGCTCCGCGCGGACCGAATCCCCCTCGGAGAGAGATGGTGACAGAGAGGGATTCAGTCCGTAGGGTGCTGAATATGGATATGCACACTGTCGCGGTGGGGACGTCCGGGACCACCGTCGAGGACGTCATCGCCGTCGCCCGCGGCAACGCGCGCATCGAGCTCACCGAGGGCGCGCTCAGCGCGCTCGCCGCCGCCCGCGAGGTCGTCGACGCGCTGGCCGCGAAGCCCGAGCCGGTGTACGGGGTGTCCACGGGATTCGGTGCGCTCGCCTCCCGGCACATCGGTCACGATCTGCGCACCCAGCTCCAGCGCAACATCGTGCGCTCGCACGCCGCGGGCATGGGGCCGCGCGTCGAGCGCGAGGTCGTCCGGGCGCTGATGTTCCTGCGGCTGAAGACCGTGGCGTCCGGCCACACCGGCGTGCGCCCCGAGGTCGCCCGGACGATGGCGGATGTGCTCAACGCCGGGATCACGCCCGTGGTCCACGAGTACGGCTCGCTCGGCTGTTCCGGCGACCTCGCACCGCTCTCGCACTGCGCGCTGACCCTGATGGGCGAGGGCGACGCCGAGGGCCCCGACGGGACCGTACGCCCCGCGGGCGAACTGCTCGCCGCGCACGGCATCAAGCCCGTCGAGCTGCACGAGAAGGAGGGCCTGGCCCTCCTCAACGGCACCGACGGCATGCTCGGCATGCTGATCATGGCCCTGGCCGATCTGAAGCGGCTCTACACCTCCGCCGACATCACGGCGGCGCTCAGCCTCGAGGCCCTCCTCGGCACCGACAAGGTCCTCGCGCCCGAGCTGCACGCCATCCGCCCGCACCCCGGCCAGGCCGCCGCAGCGGCCAACATGCGCGCCGTGCTGGAGGGCTCCGAGCTCACCGGCCACTTCCAGGAGGAGGAGGCGCCGCGCGTCCAGGACGCGTACTCGGTGCGCTGCGCGCCCCAGGTCGCCGGCGCGGGCCGGGACACCCTCGCGCACGCCCAGCTCGTCGCCGAGCGCGAGCTCGCCGCCGCCGTCGACAACCCGGTCGTCCTTCTCGGGGGCGAGGGCGCCGAGGGCGGACGGGTCGAGTCCAACGGCAACTTCCACGGCGCGCCCGTCGCGTACGTGCTCGACTTCCTCGCGATCGCCGCGGCCGACCTCGGCTCCATCGCCGAGCGCCGCACCGACCGGCTCCTCGACAAGAACCGCTCGCACGGCCTGCCGCCGTTCCTCGCCGACGACGCGGGCGTCGACTCGGGCCTGATGATCGCCCAGTACACGCAGGCCGCGCTGGTCAGCGAGATGAAGCGGCTCGCCGTCCCGGCGTCCGCCGACTCGATCCCGTCCTCCGCGATGCAGGAGGACCATGTCTCGATGGGCTGGTCCGCGGCCCGCAAGCTGCGTACCGCCGTCGACAACCTGACCCGGATCATCGCCGTCGAGCTCTACACGGCCACGCGCGCGATCGAGCTGCGGCGCAGCCTGAGCCCCGCCCCCGCCTCGCGGGCGGCGATCGCCGCGCTGCGAGCGGCGGGCGTCGAGGGCCCGGGTCCCGACCGCTTCCTCGCCCCCGATCTGGCCGCCGCCGACGCGTTCGTGCGAAACGGCAGGCTCGTCGAGGCCGTCGAGCCGGTGACGGGCCCGCTGGCCTAAAGGCCTTTCATCGCGCTCGGGCCCCGGGGACGCAACACCGTCCCCGGGGCCCGAGCCGTCCGGCCGAGCGCGACCGTCGGAGCCCGTCCGTCCGAGCCCGTCCGCGCGGGCCCGTCAGAAGGCGCGTGCGCCCCGGCGGATGGCGAACGACACGAATCCGGCACCGATACCGAGGAACGCGGCACCGCCGATGAGGTACGGGGTCGTGTCCACGGTGCCCGTGTCGGCGAGCCTCAGCTGCCCGGTGGTGCCGGCCTCCGTGCCGCCGCCCGCGGTGCCGCTCTGTGCTCCGCCCGACGCGGAGCGTACGGAGATCGCCGACTCGGAAGTGGAAGCTCCGGACGGCTGTCCGCCGGCGGTGCGCGACGCCTGCGCCGTCTCGCCCTCCGCCGTCGCGTTCGCCGACGGGACGAACCACAGTGCGCAGAGCAGGGTGCCGGCGGCGGTCGCGGTCAGCAGTGGGCGGCGGGCGACGGACACGAAATGATTCCCCTTGCGACAGCGGTGAATTGACCGCGTTCGGTGATGCTGCCGCGATGCTAATGAATGCAGCGGGTCGCAGGAAAGTGGCGGTCGCCCGGGGGCCTACCCTCCGTCGTATGACCACTTCTGAGACTTCCCGCTATGTGCGCCTGCATGTCGAATTGGTACTCGAGGTCACGGAACCGGAAGCCCTGACCGGTGCCGCGCTCGAGCGCGTCGAAGCCGACGAGCACATGCAGGACGACGAGCGCGGCCACGCACGCTCCGCCGTGCGCGAGGACTCCGCCGAGGCCCTCGCCTATCTCGTCGACCCCTTCGATCTCGTCAGCGAGGTTCCGGGCGTCGATCTCGCGCAGGCCTCCTGGAGCTGCGAGCAGGTCGACTACGACCCCGACGCCGAGGGGGACTGGGACGCCGAGGACGACGCCGACGACGCCGACGACGCCGAGGACGACGACGCCGAGGACGACGAGGACGGCGACGCGCGGGGGCGGTGACGCCGAGAAGCGGCGACCCCCGGCGGCGGTGATTCCGAGGGGGTGGACGGGAATGCCGGCCGCGGCCCCGGGCAGGAGAGGCGGCAGCCCCGGTGGCCGTCCGCCCGGACGGCTCGGCCCCCGGGCCCGCCGGGGCCGCAGCCTGGCGGGTGCGGGGATCCATCCGGGAACTGTCCGCCGGTGCCCCTGATCGAGCCCGGTGGACTGTGGCGTGGAACGTGTCTTGAGCGTGGCTTGAACCGGTCCGCTGTGGCGTACGTGCCCCTCTCCGGGGCCGTCGTTGCCGAACCGGAATCTTCCGGGCTGCAACCGTCCGGGAGCGCCGGGCGTCGATCAGTGGTGTTGCCCACATCTTTTCCGAGGTGTGGAACCGGGCGGCCCTTTATGGGTCTTCTTGAATGTAGTTGGCAGGGATCGGCGACGATGGAGAAGCGTGTGATGACGGACAGCAAGCGGCGTAAGGGCCTTGCGGCCGCGTCCGTGGTGCTCGGCAGCGTTCTGGTGCTCACGGGCTGCAGCAGCAGTGCCGACAAGGCTGCCGCCGACGGCTCGAAGAAGTCACAGAGCGACGTCGACGCCGCAGCCGCGAAGGACGCTTCCGATGCCCGAATAGTCATCACGCCGAAGAACGGCGCCACCAACGCGAGTATCAACAAGGACGCCAAGGTCACCGTCAGCGACGGCAAGCTCACCCAGGTCACGATGACCGCGGCGGGTGGCAAGCAGGTCAAGGGCACGCTGTCCGCCGACGGCACGAGCTGGCAGCCCGACGGCCAGCTGGAGCGGGAGACCAGCTACAAGATCGCCGCCACGGCCAAGGACTCCGAGGGCCGTGAGGCCCACGAGAACGCGTCCTTCACCACGGTCTCGCGTTCCAACAGCTTCATCGGGAACTTCACGCCCGAGGACGGATCCACCGTCGGCGTCGGCATGCCGGTCTCCATCAACTTCAGCAAGGCGATCACCGACCGGAAGGCCGTACAGTCCGGCATCAAGGTCACCTCCAGCAGCGGCCAGGAGGTCGTCGGCCACTGGTTCGGCTCCCAGCGGATCGACTTCCGCCCCGACCAGTACTGGCAGTCGGGTTCCACCGTCACGCTGAAGCTGGACCTCGACGGCGTCCAGGGCGCGAAGGGCGTCTACGGCGTCCAGCGGAAGACGGTCACCTTCAAGATCGGCCGGAACCAGGTCTCCACCGTCGACGCCTCCGCGAAGACCATGAAGGTCACCCAGGGCGGCAAGACGATCAAGACCATCCCGATCTCCGCCGGTTCGCCCGACAACCCGACCTACAACGGCCAGATGGTGATCTCCGAGAAGTTCAAGGAGACCCGGATGAACGGCGCCACCGTCGGCTTCACGGACGACGACGGCAAGGGCGAGTACGACATCAAGGACGTGCCGCACGCCATGCGGCTGTCCTCGTCGGGCACCTTCATCCACGGCAACTACTGGGGCCCCGACAGCGTCTTCGGCAATTCCAACACCAGCCACGGCTGTGTCGGCCTGAACGACGTCAAGGGCGCCGGCGACCCGAACCAGCCCGCCGCCTGGTTCTACAACAACTCGATCGTCGGTGACGTCGTCGTCGTGAAGAACTCCAAGGACAAGACGATCCAGCCGGACAACGGTTTCAACGGCTGGAACCTGAGCTGGGCGGACTGGAAGGCCGGCTCGGCGGTCTGATCCGCCCCACGCTTCCCCGTCCCGGCGGCGGCAACGGCGACGGCTCCCGGAGCGCGCTTCAAGCGCTCCCGGGAGCCGTCGCCGTTGTGCCCTGCCCTTGGCCTCTGGTGTGGTGCTCTGCCGTTGTGCTCTGCCGTTCCGGCGGCTCAGCGCGCCACGGAGGGGGCGGAGACCTCGTCGACCCCCCACTGCGCCAGCAGCCCCAGCGACGCCGCCGACGCCGACCCCGGCTCGGCGTGGTACGTCACCAGGTGCAGATCGTCGTCGTCGGGCAGCCGCAAGGTCTCGTAGGACAAGGTCAGTTCGCCCACCAGCCGGTGGTGCAGCCGCTTGGTGCCGTGGCCCTTCTCCTGCACCGTGTGCGCCGCCCACAGCGTGCGGAAGTCGTCGCTCTTGACCGACAGCTCACCGATCAGCGCCGACAGCTGCGGATCGTCCGGATAGCAGCCCGCACACAGTCTCAGCACGCTCACCACCTCGACCGTCTTGCAGTGCCAGTCGAGGTACAGCTCACGGGCGCCCGGATCGAGGAAGACCATCCGCGCCATGTTCCGCTCCTGCGGCGGCATCGCCGCGAAGTCGCCGAGCAGGGCACGCGCCATGGTGTTCCAGGCCAGGATGTCCATCCGGCGCCCGAGGAGGAACGCGGGAACGCCGTCCATGGCGTCGATCAGCTCCTGGAGCTGCGGCCGGACCTTCTGCGCCGCCCGCGCCGCGCGCTTCTTGTGCGGCTTCGGCTTGGCGAGATGGGTGAGGTGGGCGCGCTCCGTGTCGTTCAACCGCAGGGCCCGCGCGATCGAGTCGAGCACCTCACCCGACACGTTCTGGCCGTGGCCCTGCTCGAGGCGGGTGTAGTACGCGACGGACACCCCGGCAAGCTGCGCCAGCTCCTCCCGGCGCAGTCCGGGGACGCGGCGGTGACGGCCGAAATCGGGCAGGCCGACGTCCTCCGGCTTCAGCCGGGCCCGCCGTGACCGCAGGAATTCGCTGAGTTCGGCACGCTGGTCCATACCGTCAAGTATTCCGTCCCCGGTGTAGGTCCACGTGGCTGAACCTGACCCTGCCAGTAGTAGGAACAGCCGGCGTACGAACGACAGAGGGCTGGGTGTCCGGGCGCGAGGGGCGCAGTCTCGTAGCCATGACCACATATGCATCCACGGTTCCCGCATACGCCGCTCCCGCCGCACATGCCCCGCTGGAGCGCACCACCGTCCCGCGCAGGGCGGTCGGCGACCACGACGTGCTGATCGACATCAAGTACGCCGGCATCTGCCACTCGGACATCCACCAGGTCCGCGACGGCTGGGGCGAAGGGATCTTCCCGATGGTCCCGGGCCACGAGATCGCCGGCATCGTCACCGAGGTCGGACCCGAGGTGACCAAATTCGCCGTCGGCGACCGGGTCGGAGTGGGCTGTCTGGTCGACTCCTGCCGCGAGTGCGACAACTGCAAGGCCGGGCTCGAGCAGTACTGCAGCGTCGGCAACGTCCTCACGTACAACGGTCTCGACAAGAACGGCGAGCCGACCCACGGCGGCTACTCCACGCACATCGTCGTGGACGAGGCCTTCACCCTCCGTATCCCCGACGGGCTGTCCCTGGACGTGGCCGCCCCGCTGCTGTGCGCCGGCATTACCACCTACTCGCCGCTGAAGCACTGGAACGCCGGCCCCGGCAAGAAGGTCGCCGTCGTGGGCCTCGGCGGCCTCGGCCACATGGCCGTCAAGATCGCAAGCGCGATGGGCGCCGAACTGACCGTCCTGTCCCAGTCCCTGCGCAAGAAGGACGACGGGCTGCGGCTGGGTGCCGAGAACTACTACGCCACCAGCGACGACGCCACTTTCGAGGCCTTGGCGGGCACGTTCGACCTGATCGTCAACACCGTCTCGGCACCGCTGCCGCTCGACAGGTTCCTCGGCATGCTGAAGACGGACGGGGCGATGGTGAACCTGGGCGCGCCCGAGGAGCCCGTCTCGCTGAACGTCTTCTCGCTGCTCGGACAGCGCAGGACGTACGCCGGATCCATGATCGGCGGTCTGCCCGAGACCCAGGAGATGCTCGACTTCTGCGCCGAGCACGGGCTGGGCTCGGAGATCGAGGTGATCCGGGCCGACCAGATCAACGAGGCGTACGAGCGGGTGCTGGCGAGTGACGTCCGCTACCGGTTCGTGATCGACGTCTCCACGATCTGACCGCGCGGGCCCGCCGGTGCGTCCTCCCCGGACCGGTGCGGGGGGCGCTTCGAACTCCGGGTGGTACATGGTGCCGGGGTGGTACGGGTCGTGTCCCGTACCACCCCGGCAAGAGGAGGGTGAGAGGCGGTGAGTGCAGTGACGCCGGGTCATCTGCCGGGCCGCCACCGGGCTACTTCTCCGTCTCGAAGCGGGTGAGCAGCAGTTCCAGGGCCGCCTGGTCCGGCGCGATCCACGGGGCCGCCCCCGCCACCCCGCACAGGGTGTCGATCATGTGGCCGGTCATCCCCGGAGCCGGTGGCAGATGGGCGGAGAGGATGAGGGCGGGGTCCCGGTCCCGTATCGGCTCGAAGGCGCGGGCGAACTTCCCGGGATCGGCGAACTGCACCCACGGGCTGTCGACGGTGGCCCACAGCAACTGTGTGGCCTCCACGTCCTCGGGGTCGAGCTCGCTCACATCGGCCGCCTCGGCGAGTTCCTCGGTCGGCAGCGGGCCGCCGAAGCAGTGCGAGCTGAAGCAGGCGCCCGAGTGGTCGTCGAAGAAGCCCACGGTGGTCGGACTGGCGTAGAGCGGCGGGCGGAAGCCCGTGAGGGTGCGGTCGCCGACGTCCAGCGACTGTCCCGGGTTCAGCAAGTACAGCCGGTCGACCGGGATCGGCCGCTCGCAGGCGATCAGACCGGCGGTGCCGAAGGTGCACACGACCCTGGCCCTGGGCGCCGCGTCCAGCAGGTCGAAGAGACCGCCGGTGTGATCCCGGTCCGGGTTCGTCAACCAGATCCACCGCACATCCGCCGGATCCACGACGGATCCCAGTGACCGGGGGAAGTCCCGGTCCGGCAGCCCGAGCCCGGTGTCCACGACCACCGGCTCGGCCGCGAACAGCACGAAGGCGTTGACCGGGAGATAGCCGATGCCCGGCACCTCCACGCTGTCGCTCAGCAGGCTGATGTCCGGCCGCACCTTGTGAATGTGCATGCTTCCATCGTCTGCCCCTGCCCATATGCGCGCACCCGCGGCGTACCGGCCGGTCCGGGGCCGGGGGGAGCGGCCGAGCCGGCTGTCCGGTGCGCATGACCGGGGGACGCGGCTCCCGGACGCGTCCGTTCCCGTATCCCGTAGGGAAAGATCAGCCGGACCCCTCGCACTCGTCATACAACGGTACTAATTCCGTCACGCAGACTTCGTGCGTCCTCGACGCGGAACGCCTTGCCGAACAGGCTTCTGTGCAGCCGTGTTCCCGCCGCACGCCGGGGAAACCAGGAATTCTCCGACCTCGCCCGCCCCCTTGATGCGGGGGCATTCTTGGTGCGCCCGCCGGAAAACGCAGAGGCCGGGCGAACGGGGACTTCACACGGAGAGAGTCGAACATGGATGCGGAATGGGTGAAGAGTCTGCCCGATCTCGTCAGACGCAAGAGAGAACCAACGCTCAAAGACGCGGCGAAAGCCGTCGAGTTCATCCGTGAAGCGAGCCAGTGGCTTCACGAGAACCTCCCGCTGCGCCCCGACATCATCGACGAGATGACCTACGAAACGGCGATGTCCTACTTCGTCGAACACCGGCCTCTGGACCCCAGCGTGGCCAAAGGCGCACTGTTGCTGAATCCGCACCGGGAAGGGGCCGTTATCGTACAGATCTTCCTCGACACGTCCAACGAACCGGTGACGAAGCCCGATGGGAAGCCCTACGGCCGGCAGCTCATCGTGCGGCGTCTCGACCCGGAATTGTCAGCCACATTCGCCGGCAAGAAGCTCGTGATCGTCGAATAGGACCCAGCCGTGCCTCTTCCCCTCATAGCCCTGATTCTGATGGGAGCCGCCGCCTTCACGGCGGTGGTGCTCGCCATCGTCTACTACGACGACATCGTCGACTGGTTCAACAGCCGCAACGACCTCAAGAACGCGGACCGGGACCATGTCGGTGTGACGATCAAGACCTGGATGAACGGGGGTGACTACAAGGTCGTACAAGGGATCTTCAACAAGCGCACCGACCAGCTGGCGGACGGCCGCGTCATGCGCACCAAGGAGATCGACGACAGGCTGCGGCAGGTCCACGGCACCAACGAGCTCGTCATCTACGAGTGACCGGCAGGGCGGAACGGGCAAGCGGCGCGAGCACAAGACGCGAGCACACGACACGACGATGGGGAAGGAACACACGGATGGTGTCACCCGGCCGCCGGGAGACCCGGTTCACGGTGTCCGGCATTCCGGGCCATACGCCGGACGGAGTGGCCGCGATATGCCGGTCGCGGCTGCTGGACGCCGCCAACGGGCTCGCCAAGGCCATCGGCGCGGACGATTTCACCCTCGCGGTGGGGGCGGAGACGACCGGAGCGGCGGGCGAATCGACCGCCCAGGTCCCCCGGGCGCGCGCCGAAGAGGCGCAGTACGTCCCGGGGCCGGCGCTCCACCGATTCGACCAACTGGTCGTCCCGGAGGCGGTCGGCCGCGACCTCATGGCGGCGCTGGACGTCCTGAAAGTGCAGCAAAAGGTCTTCGGCGAATGGGGACTTCGGAGTATCGAGCCGTTCCCGCGCAGCGCACTCAACTTCCACGGGCCTTCGGGCACCGGAAAAACCCTCGCCGCCCATGCGATGGCCGACCGCCTGGGGCGGGGCATCCTCGCGGTCAGTTACGCGGAGATCGAGAGCAAATACCACGGTGACGGCCCCAAGAACGTCCAGAGGGTCTTCTCGGCGGCGGAGGAGTCGGGGGCGGTGCTCTTCGTCGACGAAGCCGACTCCCTGCTCTCCAGAAGGCTCACCAACGTCACCCAGGGATCCGAACAGGCCATCAACTCGATGCGCAGCCAATTGCTGATATGCCTCGAGCGGTTCCACGGCATCGTCATCTTCGCCACCAATCTCGCGGAGAACTACGACAAGGCCTTCGAGACCCGGGTGCGCCACATCCGGTTCACGCTCCCCGACAAGGCCGCGCGAGCCGAGATCTGGCGCCGCCATCTGGTCGACGGACTCCCGGTGGCCCCCGACGTGGACCCCGCACTGCTCGCGGAGAAGGCGGACGACGTATGCGGCCGGGACATCAAGAACGCGGTCGTGGACGCGGCCGTACGCGCGGCAGTCGCGCAGAGCGAACCGCTGGGCGTCGACGACTTCCTGGAAGCCGTCGACCGCATCAAGGACGCCAGGATCCAGCAGCCCCGCCCGCTCACCGGCGAAGAACGGCAGAAGGCGGAAGGCACCGTCCGCCGTGCCCTGGGGGCCCGTCAGGGCGCAAGCGGCGAACCCACCGGGGAACCCGGGGCCGGCCCGGTCCCCGGCTGAACGCAGGGCGCCATGCCGGTACCGGGCGGGCGGCTCCCGCCCGGTACCGGGCGGGTCATCCGGCCAGGGGCAGCGCGGCGGCTATCGCGTTCCGCTCCTTGCGGCTGATCAGGGGGAAGATGATCTTCAGGCCCTGCTCGTTCTCCGCCGAGGAGACGACGAACGACGAGTTGAGCAGACGCTCCTTGATCTCCGTACGGACGAGACCGGCACGCGGGATCGTCATCAGGTGCTCCTCCGGCTTGGCGAACGTCGGGTTCGCCCGGAAGACGAAGAGACGACGGTCCGTCATGGCCAGATACATCGGGGTCGGCACCGGGATCACGGACATGGCGCCGGCACTCGCGATGGCCGACGCCGCCGCGAACGCCGCCGTCCGGCGCACGGAGACCGTGCTGAGATTCACGATGGTCGTCACCTCGACCTGCTCGCCGGACTCGAGCATGGGGTCGATGGCGGCCAGAAGAAGGCGGCGGCGTCTTCCGTTCACGGGCGTGCTCCTGACAAGGCGGGGAGGGTCCGTCCGGGACTCTCCCGCACGGTCGGCGACCGTCGGGCCCTGCGCCGGGCGCAGGGCCCCGAGCCGGAGAACACGCAGGCCGGAGACCCCTCGCACGGCCGGGCCGGTGTGAGTCGTCGGCATACCTTGCCACACGCCTCACCGGGTCCCGCGGGCGCCCCGGAACGGAAGATTCCGCAACCTCACCCGGTGACGTCGGCCCTCGGCCTTCGCCACGCAGATCGGGCACGAGCCCCCGTCCCGGCGAGCCCCTGCTGCCGTGTGACCCGAGGGATCAGGCGCGCAGACCCGCGAGCCCCTCATACGCGGCCGTGACGATCGCCAGTCCCCGATTGTCGTCCGCCGGTTCGCGCATCTGATGGGTCACGTACGCCACCGCCATACGGGCGTCAGGATCGACCATGACCAGTGAGCCGCCCCAACCGCCCCACCCGTAGGTGTTGCCGAAGAGTCCGTAGCCCAGACCCCAGCGCATCGGCATGCCCAGGACGCGGTCATCGCCGTGGAACTGCTCCTCCCTGGCACGGTCACAACCCGCCTGCGACAGCAGCCGCACCCCCCGCACCGATCCTCCGCAGGCCATCACGGACTGGACGAGGGCGACCGAGCGGGCGTTGCCGAGCCCGTTCGCCGCAGGGATCTGCGCACGGCGCCAGGCCACGCTGTTCCCGTCCCGGACCCGTATCGGGGTCCCGGCGGCGGGAGTCGCGCCGCCGGCGGCCGCACTCGCGGCGTAGCCGTCGTCCCGGGACTGCGGCGGGATCGCGAGCGCCACCCGGTGGTCGTGCTCGGCGGGCAGGCCTATGTGGAAGTCCGCGCCCAGCGGGTCGGCAACCTCGTCGGCGAAGAACGCGCCCGGGGTCCGGCCGGTGATACGGCGTACGAGCTCGCCCACGAGGAATCCCTGGGTGAGCGAGTGGTATCCGGCCTCGCTGCCCGGCTCCCACTGCGGAGCCTGCGCTGCCAGTCGTTCCGTGGCGGATGTCCAGTCGTACAGCTCCGCCACCGGTCCGTCCCAGTCGGGCAGGCCGGCCGTGTGCGCGAGCAGGTGGCGTACCAGCACCTTCTCTTTGCCCGCCGCGGCGAACTCCGGCCAGTACCGGGCGACCGGCGCGGACAGGTCGAGTTCGCCACGGTCGGCGAGAACCAGCGCGCACAGCGCGGTCATCGTCTTGGTGACGGACCAGACGTTGACGATCGTGTCGCGCTGCCACGGGATCGTACGGTCGGCGTCGGTGAATCCGCCCCAGACGTCCACCACCGGCCGGCCGTCCACGAAGACGGCCACCGAGCCACCGGCGTCTCCTTCGTCCAGCAATGCCGCCAGCGCGCTGGGCACGGCAGTGAACAGATCATCGTACGAGCCCTGAATGTCCGCCATGCCGAGCATCTAGCCAGCCTGGGGTGATGCGAGGCAACTGAATTCCCGGCCCTTGGGGGTGACTATCCCTCAGGGGCTTCCGGCGCAGGAGCGATGCCGATCGGGCACGAGACCCCCGTGCCCCCGATCCCGCAGTACCCCGCGGGGTTCTTGTCCAGGTACTGCTGGTGGTATCCCTCGGCGGGATGGAAGGTCCGCCCCTCCGCCGGGAGGACCTCCGTGGTGATCGTGCCGTGCCCCGCGCCCGTCAGGACCTTCTGGTACGCCTCGCGGGAGGCATCCGCGGTCGCCGCCTGGGCGGGGGAGTGGGTGTAGACAGCCGAGCGGTACTGGGTGCCCACGTCATTGCCCTGGCGGAAGCCCTGGGTGGGGTCGTGGGCCTCCCAGAAGACCTTGAGCAGCTGCTCGTAGGAGACGACGGACGGGTCGAAGACCACCCGGACCGCCTCCGTGTGGCCCGTCAGGCCGGAGCAGACTTCGTCGTACGTCGGGTTCTCGGTGTATCCGCCCTGGTAGCCGACCAGCGTGGTGTACACGCCCGGGACCTGCCAGAACTTGCGCTCCGCGCCCCAGAAACAGCCGAGGCCGAAGTCCGCGGTCTCCAGGCCGTCCGGGTAGGGGCCGAGGAGCGGGTTGCCCAGGACCGTGTGGCGGTCCGGGATGTCGAAGGCAGGGGTTGCGCGGCCGCGGAGGGCCTGCTCACGGGTGGGCAGCTCGGGCACGCGGCGGGACAGGAACATGCTGGGCTCCTCGGTTTTTGGGGTCCGTACCAAGCAACGCGGCCGGACCCCCGGGCATTCCTGGCCCGGACCCTCTCCCGGCAGCTCACGCCCCGCCGCCCGGACAGGACCTATTGCAGCAGCGTCGCCGGGCTGCCGCCGTTCGCCTCGTATCCCGCCACCGCCAGCGCCCGGTACACCGCGTACTCCGCCGCCGGGTCGTTCCCGTGCGTCCAGGGCAGCGCCCCCACGTGCCCGTCCACGAGCACCACCTGGTGCATCGCCTCCGCCCAGCGCTCCATGCGTACCAGGAACAGCACCAGGAGGTGCCGTACCTGCGGGAGCACCGGATCACCGGCATCCGCTGTGTGCGTCGCGTGCAGCGCGCCCTCGACGGCCTTGGTGACCACGGCGCTCTCGTAGAAGCCGGAGACCAGATTGACCTCGGGCAGATGCTCGTACACCGCGAACAGCGGCAGTGCGGCCAGCAGCGAGCCCTGCGGGGCACGGGCGGCCGACGTCGTCGCGAAGTGGTCCGCCTCCTCGCGGGAGCCGTGCCACTTCTCGCACAGGTGGTGCAGGGCCGCGAGATGGGCGCCCATGTGCGTGGGCGCACGGTCGATGACCTTTGCCCACAGCTGGTCGAACTGCTCGTGGGAGTATCCGAGTCCACGGGCGACGGCCAGTTCGACGATGTACGGCACGGGGTCGCCGGGCGCCAGCAGAGCCGCCTCGGCGCAGACCGTGCGGGCCTCCTCCAGGATGATCCGGAAGTCGTCGCTGCCCGAGCCGCCGGAGGCCCGCCAGGCCTGCTGCACCAGGAACTCGGCGTGCACCGCCGCGCCGCCCGCGTCCTTGGGTGATTCCGCGCGCCAGGCGCGCAGCCAGGAGCCGCCGGTACCCGGCTGCTGCTGGAGCTCCAGCGCGGCGGCGCCCGCGAAGGCCTGGACGCGCTGCCAGCGCTGCTCGCCCTCCTTCGGGGTGCCCGCGAGCAGCTGGGAGGCGGCGCGCCAGTCCTGGGTGCGCTGGACGACGTCGAGGACGTCCAGGAGGTCCTGGTCGGGTCCGGGCAGACGAAGATCCAGCTGTTCCTGTCGCACGAAGCCGTACGTGGCGGGGTCGGCGGCGTCCGGTGAGCCGGGGGCGACCTGGCGGACGGCGCCCCGGCGGCGCATGACGAACGGGCCTATGACCGCGACGAGCATCGCCGTCGCGATCAGGAACCAGAGAATCTCCATACCGGCCATTGTCCCGGACCGCGTGGGGATGCGGACGCACCGGGACTACGCTCGAGCTCATGAGTGACCAGTACAGCAACGAGTCCGGCCACGAGCGCGGCTTCGAGACCACCGCCATCCACGCGGGCAACACCGCCGACCCGCTGACCGGCGCGGTCGTCCCGCCCATTTACCAGGTGTCCACCTACAAGCAGGACGGGGTCGGTGGACTGCGCGGCGGCTACGAGTACAGCCGCAGTGCGAACCCGACCCGGACGGCGCTGGAGGAGAACCTCGCGGCGCTGGAGGGCGGCCGGCGTGGTCTTGCCTTCGCCTCGGGTCTCGCGGCCGAGGACTGCCTGCTGCGTACGCTGCTGGTGCCCGGTGACCATGTCGTCATCCCGAACGACGCCTACGGCGGAACGTTCCGGCTCTTTGCCAAGGTCGTGCAGCGGTGGGGCGTGGAGTTCTCCGTGGCGGACACGTCCGACCCGGCGTCGGTGCGGGCGGCGCTCACCGACCGTACGAAGCTGATCTGGGTGGAGACCCCGTCGAACCCCCTGCTCGGGATCACCGATATCGCGCATGTCGCGAGCATCGCCCGGGCGGCCGGCGCGAAGCTCGTCGTCGACAACACGTTCGCGAGCCCCTATCTGCAGCAGCCGCTCGCGCTCGGCGCGGACGTGGTCGTCCACTCGCTGACGAAGTACATGGGCGGGCACTCGGACGTCGTCGGCGGTGCGCTGGTCACGGCCGACGACGGTCTTGGCGAGGAGCTCGCGTACCACCAGAACGCGATGGGCGCGGTGGCCGGACCGTTCGACTCGTGGATCGTGCTGCGTGGCATCAAGACCCTGGCCGTCCGTATGGACCGGCACAGCCAGAACGCGGCGCAGATCACGGAGATGCTGACCAAGCACCCCAAGGTGACGCGCGTCCTCTACCCGGGGCTGCCGGAGCACCCGGGCCACGAGATCGCCGCGAAGCAGATGAAGGATTTCGGCGGCATGGTGTCGTTCCAGGTCGCGGGCGGCGAGGAAGCGGCCGTCGAGGTCTGCAACCGGGCGAAGGTGTTCACGCTCGGTGAGTCGCTGGGCGGTGTGGAGTCCCTGATCGAGCACCCGGGCCGGATGACCCACGCGTCGGTGGCGGGCTCCGCGCTGGAGGTTCCGGCGGACCTGGTGCGGCTGTCGGTGGGGATCGAGTCGGTGGGTGACCTGCTGGCGGACCTGGAGCAGGCTCTGGGCTGACGGCTGACGGGCCCGGTTCCGGCCCGGCCCGTCATAGGGGCACGCCCCTCGCCTTCCGCGAGGGGCGTGCCCCTATGTGCCTTCTCGGGGGTGGACGTCCGGGGGCGGTGCCCCGCGGGGCCCGGCGGTCAGGCGCTGACCTTCTCGTCCTCCAGCATTCCGCGGATCTGTTCGCGCAGCTCCGGGGTGTTCTCGTGGCCGTGGACGGAGGCCGCGTGTTCGGTGGCGGCCCGGAGTACTTCTTCTTCCTCACCCGCGATGGTGAGGCTGCACTTCGTCTCGCTCGGGAACCTGCGGCAGTCGGCGACTTTCCTGGTCATGACGACCTCCCGTGCTGGTGTGGTTGCGCCGCTGATTCCAGACTAGAACCGCTGATTCCGGACGAGAAGCGCGGAACGCTGCGGAAGGGGCGCCGCGGGGAGGCCCTGCGGCCCGGGACCGCGTGCTACCAGCCCACGACCTCCGGGCTGGTCTCGGCAGGCGGCGTGGTCCACGGTTCCGCCGCCGACGCCCAGACGGCGAAAGCGATCACTGCGGCCACCAGCAGGGTCCAGCCGGTCAGGCGCAGGGTGCGGCGGCGGCGCAGCAGCCGTGCGCCACGGGCGGCCACCCGACCGGCGAGATCGGTGGGGACCGGCGCGGGAGGGGTGTCCAGCATCCGCCGGATCTCCTCCTCCTTGCGCCCGTCGCCGTTCGCGGCGCTCATGAGGCCCCCGCGGCCCGGAAGCGGGGGCGTGCCCCGTCCCCGCGCGTGCCCGGGTGGCGCAGCACGGCGACCGCGCGGTTGCAGATCGCCCGTACCCGGTCCACCGGCAGACCCAGCAGTGCCGCCGTCTGCTCCTCCGCCATGCCCTCGTACAGGCGCAGCACCACGATCAGACGCTCCTGGGCGGTGAGCGGGGACAGCGGGCAGCCTGCGTGGGCCCGGTGGAGGCGCCATGCCGAGCGGCCGAAGCGGACGACGAGGTGGGCGAGGGTCCGTTCGTACGGGTCCTCGCCGCGCAGCCGGCTCCACTCCGCGTAGGTGTGGGCGAGGGCGGCGACGAGCAGCCGCTGTGCCTGCGGATTGCGCGAGGGCGGTTCGCAGGTCAGCAGTGTCGCGGTATGCAGCAGCCGCCCCGCCGCGCCCCCGACGAATGCGTCGAAGTCCTGGGAGCGCCCGGAAACCGGGAGTTGCCACGGCTGCTGCATGTGCTCATATCAAGCCAGTCCGAGCACCGGGTCAAGGGGTCGGACACGTCCGGAACGAGCCCCGGCCGCGAACCGGGGTCAGGAACCGGGCTGTGCCTCCGTGTCGGCGGCGGGGAGACCTGCCTGACGGGCCGACAGAGCCGAGTTGAACCGGGTCAGCAGGGTGCAGAACGACTCCCGCTCCTCCTCGGTCCAGCCGTCCGTGACCTGGGCCATCAGCTCGCGACGGGACGAGCGGACCTCCTCCAGGCGGGCCTGGCCGCGCGGTGAAAGCTGGAGCACGACCGCGCGCCCGTCCTCGGGGTGCGAGGTGCGCTTGACCAGGCCGGTGTCGACGAGCGGCGCGACCTGGCGGGTGACGGTCGACGAGTCGATGCCCATCCCGGCGGCGAGTGCCTTGACGCCCATCGGCCCTTCCCGGTCCAGCCGGTTGAGCAGCAGATAAGCGGCACGGTCCATCGAGTTGCGAACCTGGCCCACTCCGCCGAGCCGGGTCTGCTCGGCACGGCGTGCGAAGACGGCCACCTGGTGCTGGAGGGCATCGAGGAGACCGGGGTTCAGATCAGTCGTCATGTCCGGTGATGTGGGCATGGCTGCGGTGGGCTCTCTCGTGCGGTGGTCGGTTGGTGGGGGACAGAGTACGCGGATGGGGGCGGGTGCGTACCGCCCTGCGGAATACTGTGGACAACTGTGTGACCGGGACGGCCGTCAGGCCGCTGAGCTGCGAGACTGGCTGTCATGAGCTTCCGTACGGCAGGCCCCTTTCACCCTCTCATCCTCGACGATGTCAGGGGGGCCCAGAAGATGCTCGCGGGTGTGGCCCGGCTGACCCCCATGGAGGGCAGCCGCTATCTCTCCGACCTGGTCGGATCCCCGGTCCATCTCAAATGCGAGAACCTCCAGCGGACCGGCTCGTTCAAGCTCCGCGGGGCCTACGTCCGGATCTCCGGGCTGCGGCCCGAGGAGCGCGCGGCGGGTGTCGTGGCCGCGTCGGCCGGAAACCACGCGCAGGGCGTCGCGCTCGCCTCGTCGTTGCTCGGTGTGCGCTCCACCGTGTTCATGCCGGTGGCCGCTCCGCTCCCGAAGGTCGCCGCGACCCGTGAGTACGGTGCGGACGTACGGCTGCACGGCAGCGTCGTGGACGAAAGCCTGACCGCCGCGCAGGAGTACGCGCGGGACACGGGGGCCGTGTTCATCCACCCCTTCGACCACCCCGACATCATCGCCGGGCAGGGCACGGTCGGCCTCGAGGTGCTCGAGCAGTGTCCCGAGGTGCGGACGGTCGTCGTCGGTATGGGCGGCGGCGGCCTGGCCGCGGGCATCGCGGTCGCGGTGAAGGCGCTGCGTCCCGATGTGCGGATCGTCGGTGTGCAGGCCGAGGGCGCGGCGGCGTATCCGCCGTCGCTGGAGGCGGGCCGGCCGGTGTCGATCGACGATCCGCTCACGATGGCGGACGGCATCAAGGTGGGCAGACCCGGGGACGTCCCCTACGCGATCGTCGAGGAGCTGGTCGACGAGGTGCGCACGGTGTCCGAGGACGCGCTCTCCTCGGCGCTGCTGCTGTGTCTGGAGCGGGCGAAGCTGGTGGTGGAGCCGGCGGGGGCGAGTACGGTCGCGGCCCTGCTGTCCGAGCCGCGTTCCTTCCAGGGGCCGGTGGTCGCGGTGCTGTCCGGCGGCAATGTCGATCCGCTGCTGATGCAGCGGATCCTGCGGCACGGTATGGCCGCGGCGGGCCGCTATCTGTCGCTGCGGCTGCGGCTCGCCGACCGGCCGGGCGCGCTGGCAAGTCTGCTGGGCGTGCTGTCGGAGGTGGACGCGAACGTCCTGGACGTGGCCCATGTGCGCACGGATCCGCGTCTCGGTCTCTCGGAGGTCGAGGTCGAACTCCAGCTGGAGACGAAGGGGCGCGAACACTGCATGGAGGTGGAGAGGGCGCTGCGCCATGCGGGGTACCGCGTGATGGGCTGAGAACGCAGAACGCAGAACGCAGGACGCAGGACGCAGGACGCAGAACACAGGACGGCGAGGACGCAGGACGGCGAGGACGGCGCGGGAGCGGTGGTTCTCGCGCCGCGGTCCGCTGTGAGGACTCCCCGACCCCCGCGCGTTGGCCGGGATGTATCGTGTCGCCATCCTTGACAGGCCGAAAATCGCCTGCGCGAAATATTTGCCAGGCCCAGACCTGCGCGGAAACGCGGCAGCACCGCGGACGGACCACGACAACGCTTCCCGGCAATGCTGCGCAACGCTTCACAACAGCGCTTCACAACGGCGCCTCACAACAGTGCTTCACGATGACGCTGCGCGACGCTTCACAACAACCTTCACAACAACCCTTCGCAGCAGCGCTGCACACCACCGCAACGCAGCACCTACGCGCCGCCGAGCGGGACGTACGCGGGCTCCGGAACCGCGCGAACTCCGAACTGCCACCGGGAGAACCCACATGCCAGGTGCCATCCACGCCGAAGGCCTGGTGAAGACCTTCGGCGACGTCAGAGCGCTGGACGGCGTCGATCTCGAGGTCCCCGAGGGCACCGTCCTCGGACTGCTCGGGCCGAACGGCGCCGGCAAGACCACCGCCGTGCGGGTGCTGACCACCCTGCTGAAGCCCGACAGCGGCAGGGCGGTCGTCGCCGGTATCGACGTCCTCAAGCACCCCAACGAAGTCCGCCGCTCCATCGGCCTCTCCGGGCAGTTCGCCGCGGTCGACGAGTATCTGACCGGCCGCGAGAACCTCGAGATGGTCGGCCGGCTCTACCAGATGAGTGCGGCCGCCGCGCGGAAGCGGGCCGCCGAACTGCTCGAGCGCTTCAACCTCGCGGATGCCGCGGGCCGCACCGCCAAGACGTACTCCGGCGGTATGCGCCGCCGCCTCGACCTCGCCGCGGCCCTGGTCGTGCAGCCGCCCGTGATGTTCATGGACGAGCCGACCACCGGTCTCGACCCCCGCAACCGCCAGGCGCTGTGGGAGGTCATCAAGGAGCTCGTCGGCGGCGGCACGACCCTGCTGCTGACCACCCAGTACCTCGAGGAGGCCGACCACCTGGCCGACGACATCTGTGTCATCGACCAGGGCCGGGTGATCGCCCGCGGTACGTCGGACCAGCTCAAGGCACGCACCGGAGGCGAGCGCGTCGAGGTCGTCGTGCACGGCCGCGACGAGATCCCCGTCGCCCGCGAGGTGCTGTCCGGTTTCGGCAAGGGCGAGGTCACCGTCGAGGACCACACCCGCAAGCTGATCGTTCCGGTCACCGGCGGCGCGAAACTCCTCGCGGAGGTCATCCGCGAACTCGACGGCCGGGGGATCGAGATCGACGACATCGGGCTGCGCCGCCCGACCCTCGACGACGTCTTCCTGTCGCTCACCGGCCATCACGCCGAGCGGGACGAGGACAACGGCGAGCCGGCGGACCGCCGGGGAACCGGCGACCGCAGCGGAAGCACGGCCATGGCCGACAAGGAGGCCGCGAAGTGACCACCGTCCAGGAGACAGCGGACCGCGCCGCCGCCCCGCGCGCCCGCGGAGGCATCGTCCGGTCCTTCACCGACTCGCTGGTGATCGCCAAGCGCAATCTGATCCGTATGACCCGGATCCCCGAAGTGGTCATCTTCGGGATGATCCAGCCGATCATGTTCGTGGTGCTGTTCAGCTATGTGTTCGGCGGCTCGATGCAGATCGGCGGCTCCACGGCCCCGACCGTCTACCGCGAGTTCCTGATGGCCGGCATCTTCGCCCAGACCGTCACCTTCGCCACGGCGGGTGCGGGCGCGGGCATCGCCGACGACATGCACAAGGGACTCATCGACCGGTTCCGGTCGCTGCCCATGGCGCGCGGCGCGGTGCTCACCGGGCGCACCCTGGCCGACCTCGTCCAGACCGCGCTGACCGTCGTGGTGCTCACCGTCGTGGCCCTGCTGGTCGGGTGGCGGATCCACAACGGCGTCCCCAAGGCGCTCGGTGCGTTCGCCCTGCTGCTTCTGCTCGGGTACGCGTTCTCGTGGATCGGCGCGCTCATCGGCCTGTCGGTCCGTACCCCCGAAGCCGCCACCTCCGGCGGACTGATCTGGCTGTTCCCCGTCACGTTCATCTCGACCGCGTTCGTGGACTCCAGCAAGATGCCCTCGTGGCTGCAGACGATCGCCGAATGGAACCCGTTCAGTGCCACGGTGCAGGCCTGCCGTGAGCTGTTCGGCAACCCGGGGGTCTCGGCGTCCGACGCCTGGCCGATGGAGCACCCGGTGTGGGCGTCGATCGTCTACTCGGTCCTGATCGTCGCGGTGTTCCGCACCCTGGCGGTGCGCAAGTACCGCTCGGCGACCGCCTGAGCGCCGCGCCGTCCGTCCCCCTGCGGCGACCCCTACGAACGAGGCCCCCCGCACCTCCGGGTGCGGGGGGCCTGTACGCAGGCGATGCGAGGCGGCTCAGCTCTGGTACGGCTTGGCCTCGAGGATCCTGACCATCGCGGTCTTGCCGTTGGGCAGCTCGTACTCGGCGTCCTCGCCGATCCTCTTGCCGTTGACGCCCGCGCCGAGCGGCGACTGCGGCGAATACGTCGCGATGTTGCCGGACGCGTACTCGCGCGAGGCCAGCAGGAAGGTCTCGGTGTCGCTCTCGTCGCCGTCGAAGGCGACCGTCACCACCATGCCGGGGGCCACCGTGCCGTCGTCCGCCGGGGCCTCGCCGACCTTCGCGTTCTCGAGGAGCTGGGTCAGCTGGCGCACACGGAGCTCCTGCTTGCCCTGCTCTTCCTTGGCCGCGTGGTACCCGCCGTTCTCCCGCAGGTCGCCCTCTTCGCGAGCCGCCTCGATCTTCTTGGCGATCTCGACGCGCGCGGGACCAGACAGGTACTCCAGCTCGGCCCTGAGCTGGTTGTACGCCTCCTGGGTGAGCCAGGTGACGTTCTCGCTGGTCTGGGTCACAGGTGCTCCTCGTAGGTACTGGGAATACAAAGCATCGCCCTACCCAGAAGCATGTGCCTTCAGGTGCGGGCGAAACCACGAGCCTAACAACGAGTGGCGAAAAGGGGGAGGACCAAAAGGCTTCAAGAATGCGTCAATGCAGGTCAGCGCCGAGTGGGAGTGATGAGTCTCAGTCTTTCGGCCCGCTGTCCGCAGTACATCCGGCCAGCTCCGCACTGGTCGCCCGTGCCGTTGTACGCACGGTGACCACCTGGTCGATACGGCTTTCGGAGCTGTCGAAGCGGACGTCCCTGCGACCGACTTCGGTGCCGTCCTCGGCACGGGAGCGCAGGGTGCAGTAACCCTTGGCGTCCTTGTCCTTGCGGACTTCCAGGTGGACCTTCACCTCGTCGTCCGCGGTCACATCCCATTTGATCATTTCGGCGCTGATCTTCTGGCCGCTGACGTAGTCGTAGCCGAACCAGCCGACCATGGTGAGCATGCCCACACCGAGGACGGCGCCCACGATCTTCAGCCCGCGGTCCGCACGCGCGTCCGCCGGACGACCGTAACGGCCACCGGGGACCTGCGGGCGTGCCGTGGTCATGATCGTCCTCCGGAAACAGGGGAGCCGGAATTTTTCCGCCCTTCGATTCCGTCACTATAGAAGCCCGCTATCCGCCTTCGACCGCCGCCCTGTGCCGAACGTCGTTGTGGGGGGCACGACAATTCGAGGCATCACCGAGGATCCGAGGATCGAGTCTTGACTGAGCAGCTGCGACTGATGGCCGTCCACGCCCACCCCGACGACGAGTCGAGCAAGGGCGCGGCGACGATGGCCAAGTATGTGTCCGAGGGGGTGGACGTGCTGGTCGTGACCTGCACGGGCGGCGAGCGCGGCTCCATCCTCAATCCGAAGCTCCAGGGCGACACGTTCATCGAGGAGAACATCCACGAGGTGCGCCGCAAGGAAATGGACGAGGCCCGCGAGATCCTCGGCGTGAAGCAGGAGTGGCTCGGCTTCGTCGACTCCGGCCTGCCCGAGGGCGACCCGCTGCCGCCGCTTCCCGACGGCTGTTTCGCCCTGGAGGACGTCGACAAGGCCGCCGGCGAGCTGGTGCGGAAGATCCGCGCCTTCCGTCCGCAGGTCATCACGACGTACGACGAGAACGGCGGCTACCCGCACCCCGACCACATCATGACGCACAAGATCACGATGGTGGCCTTCGAGGGCGCGGCGGACACCGAGAAGTACCCGGAGTCCGTATACGGCGAGGCCTTCCAGCCGCAGAAGCTGTACTACAACCAGGGCTTCAACCGCCCGCGCACGGTGGCCCTGCACGAGGCGCTGCTGGCGCGCGGCATGGAGTCCCCGTACGGCGAGTGGCTGGAGCGCTGGAAGGAGTTCCAGCGCGCCGAGCGGACGCTGACCACCTACGTCCCGTGCGCCGACTTCTTCGAGACCCGCGACAAGGCACTGATCGCACACGCGACGCAGATCGATCCGGACGGCGGCTGGTTCCGGGTGCCCATGGACATCCAGAAGGAGGTCTGGCCGACGGAGGAGTACGAGCTCGCCAAGTCCTTCGTGGACACCTCCCTCCCCGAGAGCGACCTCTTCGCGGGCATCCGCGACAATGCCTGACATGAGCGCAAGCGCAAACCTCGCCATGACCCACCTCGTCCCGTTCGCCGCCACGGAACTGGACAAGAACAAGGTGACCCCCGGGGTCCTCGGCTTCATCGTCTTCGCGGCACTCGCCGTGGGCGTGTGGATGCTGATGAAGTCGATGAACCGGCACATGGGGCGAGTGAACTTCGAGGAGGCGCCCGAGGCGGGCGCGCCGGCGGCGCCGAAGGGCACCGTCGGCGGCGAGGCCGCGGCCAAGGAGTAGCGATCGGGGCAGCCGGTTCGCTCGTGGTGCGCTGACGCGCCGGTGGGGGGAGACCCGGGGGGTTCGGCACCGGGTCCCCTCCCGGTGCCCGGGGGGAGTGCGTTACGACGGGGTCTGCTTCCCCGCCTTGGCCCGGTCGCGGAACCAGGCGCCCACTCCCACCAGCACGGCTGCCCCGGCCGCGTACACGGGCAGCCACTGGGTCGTCGTGGCCGACAGGCACACGGCAACGGCGTCATGACTCCGGACCGTCTGCGCGTGCGCCAGAGCGGTGCCGTCCCGGCCTGCCAGGTCCGCCAGCGCGGCCCCCGCCCGCAGCGCCTCGTACCTGCCCATCTCGGTGCACCCCCTGCGGGTGCCCGGCATCGGGAACAGCCAGGCCCAGCGCTGTAGCAGGGGTGCCAGCGTGATCGCTACGCAGAGGCCGGCGACCAGCGAGAACGCGGCCAGATTCCGTGCGTAGGAAGATCGGATGCCAGGCGTCCATTCCGGCAGCCGGTAAAAGGCGAAGACCACCGCGAGAAGCGTCACCCCGATATACGTGGCGAACCACTGCCAGGAACCCTGCGCCAGCGCGGCCGCCAGCACGGCGGCGAGTGCGATGCCGATGACCCCGGGCTGACCGGCGGTGTTGTGACTCGCGCCAGGGGATGCCGGAGTCCTCGCTCCTCGAGTACGGGGGTCGTTCACGGGAATCTCCTGCCGGGGTCGGAGGCCATCAGCATCCGGTACGTCGCCGCGTCGGCCCCGGCGCCATGCCGGACCGACCCCGGTGCCCCCGCCCGGTTGGCGGGCCGTGCACGTCATGCCCGACGTGGCCCCGGCCCGCACCTTCCCGGGCCGGGGTCGCGTCGGCAGCCAGGCCCGGACAGGACCTACGGCTGTGCCGCGTCCAGCGGCACGCCCATCACCTCGCGCGCGTGCCGGTCCGGCACCATCCCCAGCGACCATGCCTGCCAGCCGTCCTCCAGCCGGACCCCGCGCTCCAGGACCAGGGCGAACGCCTCCATGAAGTCCTCCAGCCCGGCGTCGCGGCTCGGATGGTGCCGGGCGCGGAGGGTGGCGAGTTCCTCCTGGGCGACGACCGTGCCGACCTCGACCCCGCCCGCCGACGCGTAAGGGAGCAGGGTGCAGCGCAGGAAGCGCGCCCAGTCGTCACCGCGGAGGTCCCCGTAGGAGGCGAACAGCGCGATCGCCTCGTCGCAGAGGCCCAGGGCCTGCGCCGGGCGGTTGTTGCCGGCGTCGACGACGGCCAGCTCCAGACAGGTCCACGCCTCGCCGTGCGCCACACCGATACGGCGGAAGTCGGCCCGGGCGTCGACGAGCAGCTGCCGGGCGAAGCCGGAGTTGCGCAGATTGCCCGTCTGGGCGGCCCGCTGGTCGCGGGTGGCGCGGCCCGAGTGGTGGCGAGCGCAGGCCAGGCCGTAGACGTCCCGCATCCGCGAGAACATCGTGCGGGCCCGTTCCAGCTCGCGCACCGCCTGGTCGCGGTCGCCGTGCTCCTCCAGGGCCTGGCCCAGGTAGTAGAGCGTCCAGGCCTCACCGCGCGCGTCCTCGCTGTCGCGGTGCCGGGGCAGAGCCTGCCGCAGCTGATCGACCGCCGCCGCCGGATCGCCGTCGACGAGCCGGGCCCGGGCGAGCTGGGTCAGCGCCCAGGCCTCACCGCGGTCGTCATGGGTGCGGCCGTACAGCCCGAGGGCTTCGCGCAGTTCCGAATCGGCCCGCGGCACATCGCCCATCCGCAGACACACCTGGCCCAGCTGGAAGTGCGTCCATGCCTCGCCGTGCAGGGACTCGCCGCCGCGGTGCAGTGTCAGCGCCGTGGACAGCAGCGTCAGCGCCTCCGCGAGGTTCGCCCGGTCGCGCTCCACCGCCGCGAGCGCGTGCAGCGTCCAGGCACGGTCGGCGGCGAGCTCGTCGGACGACTGGAGCGCGATCGCCTCGCGCAGCTTCGCCGCCGCCTCGGCGAGGCTGCCCTGGTGGTGCAGGGTGATGCCGAGGGAACACAGGGCCCGGGCTGCGCCCGCGTCGTGCTGCGCCTCGCGGTACAGGTCCACCACCGACGACAGCGTCGTACGGGCCTTGTCGAGCTCGCCCAGCTGGCGCGCGGCGATACCCGTACGCCACTGGACCGAGCGGATCAGCAGCCCCTGGTCGACGGCCTGGGTGAGTTCGCTGATCTCGCCGAGGCGGTACAGGTCGCCCCGCAGCAGGCAGTAGTCGCACAGTGCGCCGAGCAGATTCAGCACGGCCTGCTGGTCGATGCCCTCCGCGTGCCGCAGCGCCGCCGTGATGAAGCTGGACTCGTCGTCCAGCCAGCGCAGCGCCGCCTCCAGTGATGAGAAGCCATGGCCGTCGAAATGGTCGGCGCGGGTCGAGGTCTTGCCGTCGACCAGCCGGATCACCGAGTCGGCGAGCTCCGCGTACCCGATGATCAGCCGCTCCTGCGCCGCGGTGCGCTCCGTCTGCGGCTCCTCGTCCAGCAGCCGCGCATGGGCGAACGACCGGACGGCGTCGTGCAGTCGGTAGCGCTCCCCGCGCACATGGTCCAGGAGCCCCGCCCTGGCGAGCTCCGACAGCAGCCGCTGCCCCTCCTGCTCGTCCGTGCCCAGCAGAGCGGCGGCCGCGGCCGCGCCGAGCGAGGTGCGCCCCGCGAGGGCGAGCCTGCGCAGCAGCCGGCGGGCCTGCTCGCTCTGGTCCGTGTAGCGCAGCCACAGCGCCCGCTCGACGGGCAGCACCGGCCCGTAGTCGGACAGCCCGGCGGCCAGTTCGTGCATCGTGCGCGTCCCGAGCGAGGACCCGGCGATGCGGAGAGCGAGCGGCAGCCCGCCGCACAACTCCCTTACAGAGTCCGCCGACTGGGAGTCGTACGGTTCCTCGTCGCCCTCCTGCTCCTTCTCCGCGGTGGCCTTGAGCAGCTCCTCAGAGCCCGCCACATCCAGGGCTTCCACGGACAGCTGGTAGACCCGGGCCGGAACGTCCTCCGGCAGCTCCAGCGGCCGGCGCGCGGTGACCAGCACGAGCGAGTCCGACCGCTCCGGGATCAGCGTCCGGACCTGATCGGGGTCGCTCGCGTCGTCCAGGACGACCGTCACCGGAAGTCCCGTCAGATACTGGTGGTAGAGCTCGCTCAGCCGCCGCACCTGCTGCTCACCCGAGGACCGTTCGGTCCGGGGACCCGACGACGGCTCCCGGAACAGCAGCTGCTCGCGGGGGGCTCCGAGCCGGTTCAGCAGATGCAGCAGCGCATCCCGTGTGGGCAGGGGCTGTTCGGCCGCGGAACCACCCCGCAGATCGACGAGGCATGCGCCGCGGAAGTGGTCCTTCAGATCGTGCGCGGCCCGCACCGCGAGCGTGGTGCGCCCCGAGCCGGGCTCACCGTGCAGCACCACCACCGTCGGCTTCGTCTCCGTCGACGCCCGTGCGGCGTGGACCCACTGCGCGATCCGCACCATCGCGTCGCGGCGCCCCGTGAACGGCCCGTCCGGCACGGGCAGATGCCCGAAGGACTGCTCCAGCACACTGCGCCTGCGGGCCGCCTGGCTGCGGTCGGTGCCGCGCAGCGCCGGTGCGTTCCCCGTCTTCTTCACGGGCCGGGCCGCGGCGGCCGTCAGTATCCGCTGCTGGTCGAGGAAGGGGCGGATGCCCCGGACCTCCAGTGCCGTCAGCCACTGCAGCCTCAGCTGCTCCGCACCACCCGGTTGAGCCAGCGCTCCGGCCCTGCGGTGGGCGGCGGGCCAGTGCGAGGCGGTCACCTTGGCCACGGTCGTGGCGGCACCGGCCACGGCGACGACCGCGCCGGCGCCGAGGGCCGTACCCGTCGCCGTACCGAGTGCGAGGTCGGTGCCGATCGCCGCCATCGCCGCAACAGCCGTGACCAGTACGGGAGTCGACACGTTCTGGCGACGGAATCCCTCGGACAGGGACAGCTGCCCCGCCTCGGCGTCCTCGACCGCCCGGAGATACGCCTCGTACTCCTCGCGCGCCGATTCCGCCATCGTCTCCATCGCCGCCTGCGCGCGTGCCAGCAGCGCGGCGGAGTCGGGGCGTCCGCCCGAGCGCCGCGTGTCCTCTTCGACCGCGCGTGCCAACAGCCGCTCGGCTTCCGCTCGATGGCTGTCCCGCATATGGGTCCCCCTCCGAGAGCCTCCGGTTCCGGCGTCAAGTGTCCTGCGTGACGCGCGTCGGCGCGAGGGACTCGGAAGATCGCCCGCGCCGGATCGGGTCCGGGATGGTGTGGTTCGGGGCGGGACGGGGTGGAACATGGCGAAACGGGGGTCGGTGCGAGCGAGCGGTGAAGGCTCCGGAGCATCACCCGATAAGAGGACGTTTGTCCTGGTCTGTGGTGGGCACTTGATCGATAGCGAAGGAACCGACCAGGAAGGAGCACCACAGAGGCGGACCCACCGGTCGCCGCGACCATCGGTCGCCGGAAAGAACCGAGGAGGCCAATGACGTACTGACAACGGTGAATCTCGGGGAAGCGGGAGCGGGAAGAGAGCGATCTCTTCCCGCTCCGCCCGTGTCCGGGCCCCATCGCCGCGCCCGACAGGCACCGCCGCCGCACCTCCCGGCCCGCCACCCCCGCACCTCCCGGCCCGCCACCCCCGCACCTCCCGGCCCGCCACCCCCGCACCTTCCGGAGCCGGATCCTTCCGCCGTACGCGATCCGAGGCCCGGCCGGCGTGGGCTCGGTGACCGGCGTGGGTGGCCGGTGAGGCCGTCCGCGCCGGTGGCGGACGCGGAGGCCCGATGCCACCTGGACCTGTGTGCCCGAACGGGCAGCGGACGCCCAAGCTACTTGTGAGTTCCTCACGGGCCCTTCGTTACAGCTGTGACTGTCGACCGCCCTTCGCCCCGTGACAGCCTCAGGCCGTCAACAGCCGAAGGAGCGAGATGAACAAGGGCTACGCGGTCTTCTGCGATGCCGACCGGCAGTTCTACGACGCCCCGCACCGGCTCACCACGACCGGCGACGGCCTCGGGCGGCCGTACGAGGCGGCGCGGCGCGAGGCGCCGGCCGGCTGGCAGCGGCACCGGTCCGGCGACTGGCTCGCCTTCCGCCCCCTCGATGCCGAACTCCCTTCGCAGGGCTGGAAGATCCATGTCTCGGCCTGCCTCGACAACGCGGAGAAGGTACTCGCCCAGGTCTGGGACTACTGCGTCCCCCGGGACATCGCCTTCAAGTTCATGCCGAGCCGCTATCTGCTGCACACGCGCAACGCCAAGTACGCCGACCGCGCCGGCAGCGGCAAGTTCCTCACCGTCTATCCCGCCGACGACGCGCAGTGCCGCATCGTCGCCGAGGAACTCGACGCACTCCTCGCGGGGGAGCCGGGCCCGTACATCCTCAGCGATCTGCGCTGGCGGAACGGACCCGTGTACCTGCGCTACGGCAGCTTCACCGAGCGGCACTGCCGGGGCGAGGAGGGGGAGTTACGGCCCGCGGTCGAGGACGCCGACGGCCGGCTCGTACCGGACCGCAGGGAGCCCGCCTTCCACCTTCCGCCCTGGGTGACCCTCCCCGAGTTCCTCCGGCCGCATCTGGCGGCCCGCTCCGCGACCACCACCACCGGCCTCCCGTACACCATCGAACGCGCCCTGCACTTCTCCAACGGCGGGGGCGTCTACGCCGGGCGTGACGACCGCACCGGCCGCAAAGTGGTCCTCAAAGAGGCCCGCCCGCACGCCGGGCTGGCCGCGGACGGCGCCGACGCGGTGACCCGGCTCGAGCGCGAGAAGGCCGCGCTGGAACGGCTGACGGGGCTGGCCTGCACGCCCGAGGTGCTGGACTGGTTCACTCTGGGCGACCATCGCTTCCTGGTGCTGGAGTACATCGAAGGGCGCCCGCTCAACAACTTCTTCGCCCGCCGGCACCCACTGATCGAACAGGATCCGTCCCCCGAGGCCCTGGCCGCGTACACCGAGTGGGCGCTGCGCATCCACGGCCTGGTGACGGACGCCGTCGCGGCGGTGCACGCCAGGGGCGTGGCCTTCAACGACCTGCATCTGTTCAACATCATGGTCTCCGAGGACGAATCGTCGGTGGTGCTGCTCGACTTCGAGGCAGCTTCCGGCATCGAAGAGGACCGCCGGCAGGTCATCGCCAACCCCGGCTTCGTGGCACCGGCCGACCGCCGGGGCGCCGACGTCGACCGGTACGCGCTCGCCTGCCTCCGTATCGCCCTGTTCCTGCCGCTGACCAGCCTGCTGGCGGTGGACCGCGGCAAGGCCGCGCACCTGGCGGACATCGTGGCGGAGAACTTCCCCGTGGACCGGACGCTCCTCGACGAAGCGGTCGCGGAGATCACCCGCGGGCATCCCGCCCACGCCACCGCGCGGACGCCTCGACGGCCGGACCCCGCCGCGGGCGGCTATCTGCCCGTCGAACCGGGGGACTGGCCGCGCAGCCGTGACGCGATGGCCGCGGCCATCCGCGCGTCCGCCACGTTCGGCCGCGACGACCGCTGCTTCCCCGGTGACATCGCCCAGTTCGCGGCCCCGGCCGGTGGCGCCTGTTTCGCGTACGGAACGGCGGGAGTGCTCCACGCCCTCGCGCAGACCGGCTGCGGCCGGTGGCCCGAGGCCGAGGACTGGCTGCTGCGTGCCGTGCGCACAACGGCCCCTGGCACCCCGCTCGGCTTCTACGACGGCCTCGCCGGAATCGCCTGGACCCTGGACCGGCTCGGGCACACCGCACGGGCCATGGAACTCATGGACCTCGTCCGGGCCGAGGACTGGTCCGGTATGGCGCCCGATCTGCACAGCGGACTCGCGGGCATCGGACTCGCCCTCGACGCACTGGCGGTGTCCACGGGCGACGACTCCCTGCACCGGGCGGCCCTCCGCTGCGGGCGGCTGGTGTCCGAGAAGACCGCCACCGCCTCCGCCACCGGCAAGGCGAAGCAGCGGGCCGGGCTGCTGTACGGAGGGAGCGGCGCGGCCCTGCTCCAGCTGCGGCTGTACGAACGCACCGGTGACACCGCTCTGCTCGCCCTCGCCGCCGACGCCCTGCACCGCGACCTCGACCGGTGCGTCGTCGGTGCCGGCGGGGCGCTCCAGGTGGACGAGGGCTGGCGCACGATGCCGTACCTCGGCGCGGGCAGCGTCGGCATCGGCATGGTCCTGGACGACTGGCTCGGGTACGCCGACGACGAGCGGTTCACCCGGGCACGGAGCGAGATCGTGCAGGCCGCGCAGGCCAAGTTCTACGCCCAGCCGGGTCTGTTCCGCGGCGCCGCGGGGATGGTGCTCCATCTCGGCCGGACGCAGGCGACCGGCCCCGGCACCTCACCGGCCGACCTCGCCCGGCAGATCGGTGTCCTGTCCTGGCACGCCCTCCCGTACGAGGGACATCTCGCCTTCCCCGGCGAGCAGATGATGCGGCTGTCCATGGATCTGGCGACGGGTACCGCCGGATGCCTCCTGGCGCTGGGCGCGGCGCTCCACGACGCGCCGGTGCACCTGCCGTTCCTGCCGCCGCCCACCCCGGCCGCCGACGCGGCCCCCTGAACTGGCCCCTGGACACAGGGGTCATGGCAAGACATCCGTCCCCAATGAAAGGAAACGACCATGTCGCTTCTCGACCTGCAGACCATGGAGACCCCCAAGGACGAGCTCGCGGAGGAGTTCGGCGGCGGCCACGGTGGCGGCAGCCGCGCGAGCCTGCTGCTCTGCGGCGACAGCAGCCTGAGCATCACCACCTGCAACTGATCTCCGGCACCGCGCGGAGTCCGCTCCGCGCGGCGGTGACCCGGTCCCACCGGTCCCGGACGGACATCCGTCCGGGACCGGTGGGCCCCTCGTACGACGGGGAACGACCATGAGGCACAGTCAGTCCGCCGCCACCGCGCCGTACACCCCCGATGACCATGCCCTCCTCCGAGGAGACGCCGCGGCTCACGAGGAAGCCGAGGCCTCCGAGCGGGAGCACGAGCGGAACCAGAAGCAGGACCAGAAGCAGGACCAGAAGCAGGACCGGGAGCAGGACCGGGAACAGGACCGGGAACAGGAGCGGGAGCAAGCGCAGGAGATCCGCGGCGCCCGCGAGCTGCTCCGCGGCGCCGCGAGGGCATCCGCCGCACGGGTCGTCGCCATCACCGTGTCCGGCATCGTGTCGGCGGGAGCCGCGATCGCACTGCCCGCGGTGCTCGGCCGCACACTCGACCTGGTGCTCGACGCCTCCCCGCACGCCACGACCTGGCTCGTACTCTGCGCTGCCCTGATCGTCGTCGACCTGCTGTGCGACACCGCGTCGGCCCTGCTCACCGGCACGGTCACCGCGCACTCCGCAGCGTGGATGCGCCACCGTGCCCTGCGGCACTTACTGGCGGCCGGGCCCCGTGGAGCCGCCCGCTTCACTCCCGGTGACCTGGTGACACGGCTGACGGGGAACGTGACCGAAGCCGCCGTGGCCCCGGCCACCGTCGCGGCCGCAGCGCCCGCCCTGGTCCTCCCGCTGGGCGGACTGGTGGCGCTGCTGCTGATCGACCCCTGGACGGCGGCCGCCTTCCTCGCCGGAGCACCAGTGCTGGTGCTGCTGCTGCGGGCGTTCACCCGCGACACCTCCACGGCGGTGGCGCGGTACCAGCACGTCCAGGGCGACATCGCCGCCCGGCTGGTGGAGGCGCTCGGCGGAGCGCGCACCGTCGCGGCGGCCGGCACGCAGGAGCGCGAGCGCGCCCGGATCCTGGCACCGCTGCCCGAACTCGGCCTGCGCGGACGGCAGGTGTGGCGGGTGTACGGCACCGCCGTCGCCCGGGGAGCGGTCCTGCTTCCGCTGCTGGAGACCGCGGTGCTCGCGGTCGGCGGACTGCGGCTCGCGGCGGGGGAGCTGAGCGTGGGCGAACTGCTGGCCGTCGTCCGCTACGCCGCGCTGGCCGCGGGCATCGGCGCGGTCGTGGGACAGCTCGCCGCACTCGTACGCAGCCGTGCCGCCACCCGCCGTATCGCCAGGGTGCGGACCGCACCCGTCATCGCGTACGGGAAGCGGAAGCCGCCAGCGGACGGTCCCGGGCGACTGGAGTTCCGTCAGGTCACGGTGGTGCGCGACGGGCGCCCGGTGCTGCGGGACGTCGATCTGGTGGTGCCCGGCGGCGCGTCCCTGGCCGTGGTCGGCCGGTCGGGGGCGGGCAAGACGGTCCTGGCCGAGCTGGCCGGACGGCTCGCCGACCCCGACGCGGGAACCGTGCTGCTGGACGGCATCCCGCTCGCCGGGATCGAGCGGGACACGCTGCGGCGCGAGGTGGGCTACGCCTTCGAGCGGCCCGCGCTGTTCGGCGCGACGGTCGCCGACGCACTCGCCTTCGGCCCCTACGAGCCGGGCCGGGCCGAGCTGATCGCCGCCGCGCGGGCAGCAGGGGCCGACCCCTTCGTCCGGCGGCTCCCCGACGGCTACGCCACCCCGCTCCACAGGGCGCCGCTGTCCGGCGGGGAGACCCAACGCCTGGGCCTGGCCAGGGCGTTCGCCCATGCCGGTCGGCTGCTGGTGCTCGACGACGCGACATCAAGCCTGGACAGCGTGACCGAGCGTCAGGTCGTGCGGGCGCTGCTGCACGACGTACGGCCCGGCACCCGGCTGGTCATCGCTCACCGTGCGTCGTCTGCGGCCCGTGCCGATCTGGTCGCCTGGCTGGACGACGGCACGATCCGGGCGGTCGGGCCGCACGCCGCCCTGTGGGCCCTGCCGGAGTACCGGGCCGTGTTCGCCACGGACACCGGCGACGACCGAGACGACGGCGGTGACCAGGACGGCACCGGTGACCAGGACGACCGACGTGGCCGACGCGACCGCGGCGACCGAGACGACGGCGACGACCGAGACGGCCGTGACCACCGTGGCGACGGTGACGACCCTTGGGGCGGGGCACGTTGACGGCCCGGGAGCACACACGGGCGCCGGGGGGCGCGGCCGGACATTCGACCACCGGGTCGTTGTCGGCCGCCACAGCCGAAACGCCCGGCGCCGCCACGGCCGGGACCACGTCCGCCGCGGTCCGGAAGCGGCACCACGGCGCGAGCAGCCGGCGCGGGGCGCTGCGCCGGGTGCTGTCCCGGGCGGGCCCGTTCCTCCTGCCGCGGCGCCGCGCGCTGCTGGGCCTCGCCGGCTGGTCGCTGCTGGAATCCGGCCAGACCTTCCTCGGCGGGTACGGCATCGCCCAGGCCCTGGACCACGGGTTCCTCGCCGGACGGCCGGGAACGGGCCTGGTCTGGCTGGCGGTCGCCGCGGTGGCGATCGTCGCGGGCGGGGTGGCCACCGGACGGATGTTCCGCCGGCTGGCGGACCTCGTGGAACCGCTGCGTGACGGCCTGGTCCGCCGGGTCGTGACCGGCGCCCTCGGGACCGCGGTCTCGGGAGCCGGTGCCGGGGCCGGTGACGACCGCACGGCCGTGTCCAGGCTGACGCACCAGACCGAGGCGGCGCGGGACGGCTTCGCGGGACTGGTCCTGGTCCTGCGGTCGTTCGTCTTCACCTGCGCGGGAGCCCTGCTGGGTCTCGCGGCCCTCGCGCCCGCGCTGCTGACGGTGGTACTGCCGCCACTGGTCGCCGGTCTGCTGCTGTTCACCGCCGCGCTCGGCCCGATGGCCGCACGACAGCGGGAGTTCCTGCGTACCGACGAGGAACTCGCCCAGCGGTTCGGCGACATCGTGCCGGGACTGCGGGACATCGTGGCATGCGGCGCGGAGGAACGGACGGCCGCGGCGGCCGGGAAGCTGATCGACGCCCAGACCGGGGCGGCTCGTTCGCTCGCCCGGTGGGCCGCCGTGCGTACGCTCGCGCTCGCCCTGTCCGCGCAGATGCCGATCGTGCTGCTCCTCGCCGCCGCGCCGTGGCTGCTCCGGCAGGGGGTCACCGCCGGGGCGCTGCTCGGGGCGCTCACGTATCTGACCCAGGCCCTGCTGCCCGCCCTGCACACGCTGATGACGGGCCTGGGCGCGGCCGGCACCCGGCTGCTCGTGATCCTGGACCACCTCGCCGGCCGCCCCGACGGGCGGGGCCCCTCGGACGGGGTGCCCGCGCCACCGGCCGCGCCCCTCGCTGCACCCCCCGCCGGCGGGGCGGTGCAGGCACCGCGCGTGGAGCTGCGATCGGTGTCGTTCGCCTATGGGCCGGGGGCCCGGCCCGTCGTGGACGGACTCGACCTCGTCGTCGAGCCCGGTGAGCACCTCGCCGTGGTGGGACCCAGCGGCATCGGTAAATCCACACTGTTCGCGCTGGTGGCAGGGCTGCTGCGGCCGGACGGCGGGGACATACGGATCGACGGGGTGCCCGCAGGGCATCCCGGCCGGTGCGCGTCCCCGCAACCGCGGGCCCCGATGGTCCTGATACCGCAGGAGGCCTATGTGTTCAGCGGCAGCCTGCGCGAGAACCTGCTCTATCTGTGTCCCGACGGGGCGCCTTCTGCGGCGGTGCGGTGCGCGGTGGAGGCGATCGGGCTCGAACCGGTGCTGCGCCGCCTCGGTGACCTCGACCGACCGGTCGGCCCGGGGACCCTGTCCCAGGGCGAGCGACAGCTCGTCGCCCTGACCCGCGCCTACCTCTCCCCCGCACGGCTGGTGATGCTGGACGAGGCGACCTGCCATCTCGATCCGGCAGCCGAGGCCCGCGCCGAACGCGCCTTCGCCGAACGCCCCGGCACCCTGATGGTGATCGCCCACCGCCTCACCTCCGCACGCCGGGCCTCCCGGGTGCTCGTCCTGGACGGCGTGCACGCCGCTTCCGGCTCCCACGAGGAGTTGCTGGCCCGTTCGGAGCTGTACCGGGACCTCGTGGGGCACTGGGAGGACACGGGGGCCTGAGCGCCACCTCGCCGACGAGCGGAACGCGGCGGGACGCGGTGGGACGAATCCGGCGGGCCGTTCAGACCCAGCCCGCGTGCTGCGAGATCCGTATCGCGTCGACCCGGTTGCGGGCCCCGGTCTTGCGGGTGATCGCGGACATGTAGTTGCGGACGGTCCCCCGGGACAGATGCAGACTGCGCGCGATCTCGGCCACCGTCGAGCCCTCGGCGGCCAGGCGCAGCACGCTCAGTTCGCGGGGCGTCAGCGGCACTTCGGCGGCCTGGAGAAACCCGAAGGCGAGCGATTCGTCGACGAATCGCTCGCCCGCGGCGACTCTGCGGATGCCGTCGAGTAATCGCTGCGGGCCGCCGTCCTTGCTGACGTACCCCAGTGCGCCGGCGTCGAAGGCGCGCCGCAGCAGACCGGGCCGCGAACCCGTCGCCAGGACCAGCAGGGCGGCGCCCATCTCCGTGATGCGCCGGGCGAGTCCGGCCACCGCGCCGAGCATGGCCGAGCCCGGGCAGTCGATGTCCACGACGCACACATGGGGCCGCAGTGACTGCGCCTGTACGGCGGCGGAGCGCCAGGAGGAGGGAATCACCTCGATGTCGCCCTCCTTCCCCAGCAGGGCGGTCAGTGCCGACCGCATCAGGCTGGTGTCATGCACGAGCAGTACCCGTATCAACCCCGTCGCCTCCCCAACACGCGTGCACGGGGCGCCGTTGCACCGCACACATCTCGTCAGTCCATACAACCCGGTGCCCCGTCGCCAGAGGCCTAGTCGGACTGCGGGGTGCACAGGGGCGCATAATCTTCATACTGTGCGCCGGGCGTGCGCAGGCGTGCACCCGCGTGCGAAAGGCGTTTGGGCGCCCCCTGCATCGGTGAACACGATGGCGGTGGCTTGGCAGCCGGGGAACGGGCCCGGCGTGAGCAAGTCCGGCTCGCGGCTGCTGACCTGGTCGAGCGAGTTGTCACGAGCGGCGAGGCTGCCGTCCACCACGTGAGGGCGCATCACTGCACCTCGGCCAAGCGAGGCAGAGCCCGGCGGGCTTCGCCGATGGGGTCGGGCGTTGTGAGAGGCTGGGCCACATGAACCGGTTGGCTGGCGTGACCTCGCCTTATCTGCTTCAGCACGCTGACAATCCGGTCGACTGGTGGCCGTGGACGCCGGAAGCCTTCGAGGAAGCGCGGCGGCGTGACGTCCCCGTTCTGCTGTCGGTCGGTTACTCCGCGTGTCACTGGTGCCACGTCATGGCGCACGAGTCCTTCGAGGACGAGGCCACCGCCGCGTATCTGAACGAACACTTCGTGTCCGTCAAGGTGGACCGTGAGGAGCGTCCCGATGTGGACGCGGTGTACATGGAGGCGGTGCAGGCCGCCACCGGGCAGGGCGGATGGCCCATGACCGTGTTCCTGACCCCGGACGCCGAGCCGTTCTACTTCGGGACCTACTTCCCGCCCGAGCCCCGGCACGGTATGCCGTCCTTCCGGCAGCTGCTGGAAGGGGTCACCTCCGCCTGGAGCGAGCGGCGGGACGAGGTCGCCGAGGTGGCCGGGAAGATCGTGCGCGATCTGTCGGGCCGCTCGCTCGCGTACGGGGGCCAGGGGCAGCCGGGCCAGGAGGAGACCGCCGCGGCGCTGCTGAGTCTGACCAGGGACTACGACGCGGTGGACGGCGGATTCGGTGGGGCGCCGAAGTTCCCGCCGTCGATGGTCCTCGAGTTCCTGCTGCGGCACTGGGCGCGCACCGGTGCCGAGGGGGCGCTGGAGATGGCCGCCGACACCTGTGAGGCGATGGCCAGGGGCGGGATCTACGACCAGCTCGGAGGTGGATTCGCGCGGTACGCGGTGGACCGCCACTGGGTCGTGCCGCACTTCGAGAAGATGCTCTACGACAACGCGTTGCTGTGCCGGGTCTACGCCCATCTGTGGCGTGCGACCGGCAGTGGGACGGCCCGCCGGGTCGCCCTGGAGACCGCGGACTTCATGGTGCGGGAACTGCGCACCACCGAGGGCGGCTTCGCCTCGGCCCTGGACGCCGACAGCGCCGTCCCCGGGGACGGCGGCGGCCGGCACGCCGAGGGGGCGTACTACGTCTGGACCCCCGCCCAGCTGACCGAGGTTCTGGGCGAGGAGGACGCGGAGTTCGCCGCGCGCTGCTTCGGTGTGACCGAGGAGGGGACCTTCGAGGAAGGCGCCTCCGTGCTGCAACTCCCGCAGGACGGAGCGGTGGAGGCTCCTGGCGCGCCGGAGGACATGCCGGAAGGCGCGCGGGAGGGTGCGGGGGAAGGCACGGGCAAGGACGCCGGAGGGGACGCCGCCCGGTTCGCCTCCGTACGCGAGAGGCTGCTCGCCGCGCGCGAGCGGAGGCCCCGGCCGGGCCGCGACGACAAGATCGTCGCGGCGTGGAACGGACTGGCGATCGCGGCACTCGCCGAGGTGGGCGCACTCTTCGAGCGGCCGGATCTGGTCGAGCGGGCGACCGAGGCCGCCGATCTGCTCGTACGGCTGCACATGGATTCCGGCGCGCGTCTCGCCCGTACCTCCAAGGACGGCCGCGCAGGGGCCAACGCCGGCGTCCTGGAGGATTACGCCGATGTCGCCGAGGGCTTCCTCGCGCTGGCGTCCGTGACCGGCGAGGGCGTGTGGCTGGAGTTCGCCGGACTTCTTCTCGACATCGTGCTGGAGCGGTTCACGGGCCCCGAAGGGCAGTTGTACGACACCGCTCATGACGCCGAGCGGCTGATCCGGCGGCCGCAGGACCCCACCGACAACGCCGCTCCGTCCGGCTGGACCGCCGCCGCGGGCGCACTGCTCTCCTATGCGGCGCACACCGGCTCCGAGGCCCACCGCACCGCCGCCGAGCAGGCGCTCGGCGTGGTCAAGGCACTGGGCCCGCGGGTGCCCCGCTTCGTCGGCTGGGGGCTCGCCGTCGCCGAGGCCCTGCTCGACGGGCCGCGTGAGGTCGCCGTGGTCGGGCCGCAGGACGATCCCGCGACGCGTGCGCTGCACCGCGCCGCGCTGCTCGGCACCGCCCCCGGTGCGGTCGTCGCGGCCGGGGAGCCGGACGGTGGTGAGTTCCCGCTGCTCGCGCACCGGCCCCTGGTCGGCGGCAGGCCTGCGGCGTATGTCTGCCGGCACTTCGTCTGTGCCGCCCCGGTCACCGACGAAGCAGCACTGGTGGGGGAGTTGACCCCTGGGGCGTAAGCGGCCGCGAATACCCCCGGTGGTCCAAGCGAAACAAGCCATTCACCAAAACCAGCCATCGTCGACACGATTCCTGCCTATTCTCTTCACAGCTGACACACAGCTGCGTCGCGCGGGGCCGCAACGACGGGGTTCCGCCGTGCACGCAGGGGGGTTTCAGGGAGACGAGCGCGGTGGGCAAGGGGGCCTGCGGTGGGGGTCACCCTGCTTGAGGGGGGCCAATTGCTCACTTCCATATCCATCGCCGCCGTCTCCATGGTGCTCTTCTGGATGGCGGCGTTCACGCTCTGGTGGCAGATGCACGCCTGGCGTACGCCCGAGACGCTCGCGGCGACGCGCTTCGAGAGTCCGGCCGGCGCACACGGCCTGTCGTTCTCGCTGCTGTTGCCCGCCCGGCACGAGCAGTTGGTGCTGGAGCACACCATCGGCCGGCTGCTCGAATCCACCCACCGTGACTTCGAGATCATCGTCATCGTCGGGCATGACGACCCGGAGACCACGCAGGTCGCCGTGCTGGCCGCGGCCCGTGATCCGGACCGGGTGCGGGTCGTGGTCGACACCCACGACATCAAGAACAAGCCGAAGGCACTCAACACCGCCCTGCCGCACTGCACGGGCGATGTCGTCGGGGTCTTCGACGCCGAGGACCAGGTCCACCCGGAACTGCTCGCCCATGTCGACCATGCCTTCACCGCCACCGGCGCGGACGTGGTCCAAGGCGGCGTCCAGCTGATCAACTTCCATTCGTCCTGGTACTCACTGCGCAACTGCCTCGAGTACTTCTTCTGGTTCCGCTCGCGGCTCCACCTTCACGCGCAGAAAGGTTTCATCCCGCTTGGTGGCAACACCGTCTTCGTACGCACCGATGTGCTGCGGGAGGCCGGCGGCTGGGACCAGAACTGCCTCGCCGAGGACTGCGACCTGGGTGTGCGGCTGTCCAGCAAGGGCAAGAAGGTCGTCGTCGCCTACGACGCCGACATGGTCACCCGGGAGGAGACACCCGGCTCCCTGATGTCGCTGCTCAAACAGCGCACCCGGTGGAACCAGGGCTTCCTGCAGGTCTACCGGAAGAAGGACTGGAGGCAACTGCCCACGCTCGGGCAGCGGATGCTCGCCCGCCACACGCTCATGACCCCGTTCATGCAGGCGTTCACCGGTCTGGTCATCCCGTTCAACGTGGCGATCGCCCTCCTCCTCGACGTGCCCGTCGGGGTCGCCTTCGTCACCTTCCTGCCGTTGATCACGGCCCTGGTGACCTTCGTCTTCGAGATCGTCGGGCTGCACGACTTCGGTGCCCAGTACGGGCTCAGGGTCCGTTTCGCGCACTACCTCAAGCTCATCGCCGGCGGCCCCTTCTACCAGTTGCTCCTTGCGGGCGCGGCCGTGCGGGCCGTGTGGCGTGAACAGCGGGGCCAGCGGGGCTGGGAGCTGACCAGCCATGTCGGCGCGCACCTTTCCCGAGAGGACGTCCACGCGTGAGCTCGACCCTGACCACGCAGGCGCCCCCGGAGGCGTCGCCCGTCCGTCCTGCCGATCCCAAACGGCGTCTGACCGTCCGGCCCGTGGTCCGCTTCCGCTCCTCACGGCCCGATCTGCTGCTGTGCGGGGCGCTGCTGGTGGCGATCCTGCTGGTGCAGGGGTGGAACATCGGGCGGTTCCCGACCCTGAGCGACGACGAGGGCACGTACCTGGCCCAGGCCTGGGCGGTCCAGCAGGGCAAGGGACTCGCCCACTACACCTACTGGTACGACCATCCGCCCCTCGGCTGGCTGCAGATCGCGGCGCTCACCTGGATACCCTCGCTGATCGCGCCCGACTCGATGACCGTCGCCACCATGCGCGGGGCGATGCTGCTGGTCAGCGCAGTCAGCGCCGTGCTGCTGTATGTGCTGGCGCGACGGCTGTGGCTGCCGCGCTGGGCGGCGGGGCTGGCGATGGTGCTGTTCGGCCTGTCTCCGCTGTCCGTCGTCCTCCAGCGGGAGATCTTCCTCGACAACCTCGCCGTGATGTGGATGCTGCTGGCGTTCTGTCTCGCGGCATCGCCGAGCCGGCATCTATGGCACCACTTCGCGGCGGGGCTCACCGCGGCGGTCGGTGTGCTGACGAAGGAGACCATGCTGGTGGTGCTGCCCGCGCTGCTGGTGACGATGTGGCGCTTCAGCCACCGGGACACCCGCAAGTTCGCGGTCACCGGCGCGGTCACGGCGTGTGCGCTGATCGGCTTCTCGTATCCGCTGTTCGCCCTGCTCAAGGGCGAACTGGTCCCCGGCGAAGGGCATGTGTCGCTGTGGGAGGGCATCACGTACCAGATGAGCCGGCCGGGCTCCGGTTTCATCCTCACCGAGGGCACCGGGTCGAACGGTGTGCTGCGGTCCTGGCTGTACTACGACCGGGTGCTGCCGGTCGGCGGTGTCGCGGGCGCGGCGCTGCTGCTGGTCACCCTGCGCTGGTCGGTGACCGCACGGGCCCTCGCCGGTCCCGCCCTCGCGGTCGCGATCCTGACGGCGGTCGCGATGCGCGGCTCCGGCTATCTGCCGGCGATGTACGTCATCCAGGCGCTGCCGTTCCTGGCGCTGGTGCTGGCGGGCGGCGCGGCCAGCGTGGCGCACGCGGTGCTCAACAGACGCCGGGGTGCCGGAGAGCGGCGCTCGCTGACCCTTGCCCGCCGGGTGGTGGCCGTGCTGCTCGTCGCCGGTGCCGCCGTGTACACCGTGCCGCGCTGGTACGAGGGCGACCGCACGGCGATGACCGCGGACGCCAACGCCTCCTACCGGGCGGCCGCTTCCTGGCTGGCGTCCGAGGTCGCCGAACCGGCCCGCACCCGGGTCCTCGTCGACGACGCGCTCTGGCTGGACCTGGTGCACGCCGGGTACGAGCCCGGTCTCGGCGCGATCTGGTTCTACAAGGCCGATCTCGACCCGGCGGTCACCAGGACGATGCCGGGCGGCTGGCGTGACCTGGACTATGTCGTCGCGTCGCCCACGGTGCGGCGAGACGCGCGCGACCTGCCCAAGGTGAAGGCGGCGCTGGAGCATTCGACACCCGTCGCCGTCTTCGGCACGGGCGAGGACCGGATCGAGATCCGCAGAGTCGGGGGAGCTGAACGCAATTGACGCCCCAGCACACAGGAGTCGGGGGACTGGACGATCCCGCCGCCGACGCCGCCGAAGCGCTCACGGAGGCGCACGACACGGAGGCGCACAGTAGGGCGGCGCCGCGCGACGTGGCGGAGCCTGGCGCGGTCACCCTCGTCATCCCCACCTTCAACGAGTCGGGGAACGTACGGGAGTTGCTGCGCAGGCTCGCCGAGTCGGTGCCCGCGCGACTGCCCTGCGAGGTCGTGTTCGTCGACGACTCCACCGACGACACCCCCGCCGTGATCGCCGACGCCGCGCGAGACTGCCCCTTCCCGGTGTCCGTCATCCACCGGGAGTCGCCCGACGGCGGGCTCGGTGGAGCGGTCGTCGAGGGGATGAAGGCGGCCGGGTCGGACTGGATCGTCGTGATGGACGCCGACCTCCAGCATCCGCCGTCCCTCGTCCCCGATCTCGTCGCCACCGGTGAGAAGGAGTCCGCCGATCTCGTCGTGGCCAGCCGCTATCTTCCCGGCGGCAGTCGCGCGGGGCTGGCGGGCGGCTACCGGGTGGCCGTGTCGAGGGGCGCGACCTGGCTGGCGAAGGGGCTCTTCCCGCGCTCCCTGCGGGGCATCAGCGACCCGATGAGCGGCTTCTTCGCGATCCGCCGGGCCGCGGTGACGGCGGAGGCACTGAAGCCCCTCGGCTACAAGATCCTGCTGGAACTGGCCGTGCGCTGCCGCCCCGCCGCCGTCGCCGAGGTGCCGTTCGACTTCCAGGACCGTTTCGCGGGCGAGTCCAAGTCGACGGCCAAGGAGGGTGTGCGCTTCCTGAGGCATCTCGTCGAACTGCGCACCGCATCGCCGCTCGCCCGCATGATCGCGTTCGGGCTGATCGGGCTCACCGGTTTCGTGCCCAACCTGCTGGCCCTGCATCTGCTGGTCGGGGCGCGGGTGCACTATCTGCCCGCGGAGATCCTCGCCAACCAGCTGGGTGTGATCTGGAACTTCCTCCTCATCGAGGTGCTGCTGTTCCGCGACCGGCGCCACCACCGTCACTGGGCGGATCGTGTCGGCCGGTTCGCGCTGCTGGCCAACGCCGATCTGGTGCTGCGCATCCCGCTGATCGCCCTGTTCGTGACGCAGTTCAAGCTCGCCGTGCTGCCCGCGACCGCCCTCGCGCTGCTCACCACCTTCACCCTGCGCTTCATCGGGACCGAGGCGCTGGTCTATCTGCCCCGCAGGAGCCGTACCGACCGGAGCCGCACAGCAAGGAGCACCAGTTGAGTCCATCCCTACGCAGACCGCGCTCATCCGCCCGCAGGACAACTGTGCTGGGTGCCGTCGCCGCCGTGACGACGGCCCTGCTGGTCTCGGTCCCACAGGCCGCCACCGCGGGCCCCAACCTCGTCAAGAACCCCGGCTTCGAGACCGCGGGCACGGGCGACGGCATGCCGCACTGCTGGGAGAAGTCCGGCTGGGGCGACAACGACTTCACCTTCACCACGACCACGGACGCGCACACCGGCTCCGCCGCCATGAAGGTCGAGCTGACCCGGCGGGTCGACGGTGACCGCAAGGCCCTGATCACCGAGACCGCGGCCTGCGCTCCCCAGGTCGTCCCGGAGCGGCAGTACGACCTGTCGTTCTGGTACAAGTCCACGACCCCCGACACCGCACTCACCCTCTTCCGGCACGACACCACCGCCGGCTGGCAGTACTGGACCGACCTGCGGACGCTGCCGATGGAGTCCGGCTGGACCCGCAGCGAGGTCCGTACGCCCGCCGTCCCACCGAACACGGACCAGATCACCTGGGGTGTCTCCGTCTTCGGCCCCGGCAGTGTGACGACGGACGACTATGTGATGGAGGAGGTCGCCCCGCCCGCGCCGGACCCGGTGTGCACGGCGACGGCGGAGGAGTGCGCGAAGGGCCGGTGGGACGTCATGCCCACCAAGAACCCGGTGCGGTCGATGCACTCCGTCGTGCTGCACGGGGGCAAGGTGCTGCTGATCGCGGGCTCCGGCAACGACCCGACGATGTTCGCGGCGGGGACGTTCACGTCCGCCGTCTACGACCCGGTGGCGGGCACGTACAAGAACATCCCCACGCCTGCGGACATGTTCTGCGCCGGACATGTCCAGCTGTCGGACGGCCGGGTGCTGGTGATGAGCGGCAACAAGGGCTATCCGTCGGCCGACGGCAGGATCGGCTACCAGGGCCTGAAGGACTCGTACATCTTCGACCCCGCGACCGAGACGTACACCAGGACCAACGACATGAACGGCGGGCACTGGTACCCGTCGGCGACGGTCCTCGGCAACGGCGACGTCATCTCCTTCGGAGGGCTGAAGGAGGACTCGACGGGCAATGTGACCGCGGAGAAGTTCTCCGCGGCCGAGAACAAGTGGCTGCCGCTCCACCAGGTCAACCAGACCTGGTCGTTCTGGGGCTTGTACCCGTCGATGATCCTGATGCAGGACGGCCGGCTCTTCTACTCCGGCAGCCATGTCTTCGGCAACGGCACCCCGGGCACCGGCGCCTCGGTCTACGACTACGACGCCAACACCATCACCGATGTGCCGGGCCTTCGGAACAAGGACCAGCGCGACGAGAGCGCCAGCGTGCTGCTGCCCCCGGCGCAGGACCAGCGGGTGCTGACCATAGGCGGCGGCAACAACGAGACCAACCCGGTGGCCAACAGGCTCACCGACATCATCGACCTGAAGCAGCCCAGCCCACAGTACACGGCCGGGCCGCCGCTTCCGCAGGGCCTGGTCGACCAGGGTCAGGGCAAGCGTCCGCAGACCGGTGACGAGGGCAAGATGTTCGTCTCGGCCGTACTGCTGCCCGACGGCAAGGTGCTGGAGACCGGCGGCGGACTGCACGACCGGGCCGACCCGGTGTACGAGGCCTCGTTCTTCGACCCGACGACGAACACGTACCAGGAGGGGCTCGCGGCCGACCCGGTTCCGCGGACGTACCACTCGTCGGCGTTCCTGCTGCCCGACGGCCGGGTGATGTCCGTCGGCGACAACCCCGGCAACGGCACGTACAACCACAACGTGTCGATCTACACCCCGCCCTACCTCCTCAAGGGGCCGCGCCCGCGCATCACTTCGGTGAGCGACAGGCAGTGGCAGTACGGGGACACCCAGCGGATCACCGTCGACCGGCCGATCGCCAAGGCGGAGCTGATCCGCCCGGCGGCCGTCACTCACTCCTCGGACCCCAACCAGCGTTTCGTGGACCTGCCGTTGAGCGTGATCGACGACCGGACCGTCGATCTGAACGTCACCGGCAACCCCAACCTCGCCCCGCCCGGCTGGTACATGCTCTTCGGGGTGGACGCGAACGGGCTGCCGACGGTCGCCGAGTGGGTGCACCTGGGAGCCGCCGGGGCAGGTGCCGCGCACGCCCCCTCCGCGCACCAGGCACCGTCCGCGCACGTCCACGACTTCGCGGGCGACCTATCCACGTCGCCCGGGAAGAACGCCCAGAAGCGTGCGTCGGTGCCCGTGAGCCCGAAGATCGCGGGCTGCGACCGGCACTACGGTCCCGCGAACGTGTGCGTGCCGCTGGCCTTCCCGAAGCCGGTGAAGGTGACGACGAAGTCCCGTTGCGACTGGCTGGCCTCGCACGGATACGGCCGGCTGAAAGTCAACGGCAGGGGCGACCCGCTGCGGCTCGACCCGGACCGGGACGGCCGTATCTGCGGGAAGGGGGATCTGGGGAGGTAGGTCACCGGTTCGGCGGGCGGACCGGCTCGGATACCGCCCGCCGAAGCCGGAGTCGTTCACCGGCGGCGCTGCACCGGTCCGCTGGTGGTGAGTTGGCGGAGGTCGATGGCCTCCGCAATGGCGTGGTGTCCGCGGTCGTTCGGGTGGAGATGGTCCCCGGAGTCGAACGCGGGGCGGATACGGGTGGGATCGGCGGGGTCCTTGAGGGCGGCGTCGAAGTCCAGTACGCCGTCGAAGAGGCCACTGCGGCGGATGTGGGTGTTGACGGCCTGGCGGCAGCGCTCGCCTGCCTGCTCGTAGCGGAGAAATCCGTTGTACGGCGGGATGGTCGTGGCGACGACACGGACGCCGCGAGCGTGAGCGCGTGCCACGAACTTCCTGAACCCCCCGATGATCGCCTGCGGGTCGTACTGGTGCGGCGTCTGCTGGATGTCGTTGATGACATCGGTGAGCACGATGGTCTGCACGCCGGGGACCGCGAGCGCGTCGCGTTCCTGGCGTTCCAGGGCGCTGGGATTGCCGTCGTCGTTCCTGGTGAGCAGCCGGGTGGCGGTGACGCTGGCGTTGACCACCGATACGGGTGAGCCGGCGTTCTTGAGGCGCCGGTCCATCTGTTCGGGCCAGGCCGCGCCCGTTGTGGTGCCGTGTCCACCCGAGACCGATGCGCCGATCACCACTACGTCCCGGCCGGAGGAAGGGGAAGGGGCGGACGAAGCGGGGGACGCGCCGGTCTGCGCGGTGACGGTCAGTGCGGTGACCGTCAGGAGCACGCACAGGTTGAACAGGGCAGGCGCGAGCCACGGGGCTCGGGATCGCGTAAGCACCGGAGCCATGTCAGCGTCCTCTCGTGACCGGACGTCCCGCGGCGCGGGGTCCTCGGAGCATCCAGCGTCTGCCGGGCAGCTCGATCCAGCGGTACAGGACGCAGGACAGGCCGAGTGACACGGCGAAGACGGCGGTGGCGAGAGCCAGGGCGGCCCCTGTCCCGAGTTCGGGACGCTTGCCGAGCAGCTGCTCGGCTGCCCGCATGACCAGGATGTGGATCATGTAGAAGGAGAAGGACCACTCACCGAGCCGGACCATCCACGGGCGACGCCACAGCGACCGGGCGCCGTGCACGTCATTGAGTGCCGCCGCCGGTATGAGACAGGCCAGCCCGATCACCGTGAACGCCGCATAGCTGCCGCCGCCGGGCAGCTGATGCGCGAGGAAGTAGCCGATGAGGGTGAGCCCCATGGCCGCCTCCGACCCGGGACCGCGCCACGCCCCGATCCGGACCAGACGGCCGATCGCCGCGCCGAGGACGAACTCGGGGAGCCGGGCGAGCGGGAACGAGTACAGCGTCCAGCCCAGGGCGAGATACGAGTTGACCCAGGGCAGCAGGATCACCGCCCCGGTGCATGACATCGCCAGGGCGGTGAGGCCGCGGGGGCTCAGGCGGCGCAGGCCCGCGTACAGGGCGGGGAAGACGGCGTAGAAGAACGCCTCGCAGGTCAGCGACCAGCTGACCGGATTCAGTGCCTGCCACCACTGCGAGTTCCACGAGCTGACCAGCAGGAGGTTCGACACCGCCTCGGGCAGGCCGCTCGGGCGCAGGCCCGGAACCAGGGCGAGGGCCAGCACCAGGGCAGTCGCCGCGGTGACCAGGTGCACCGGGTAGATCCGGGCGATCCGCCGCCGCCAGAACACCCGGGCGCTGTCTCCCGGACGGGCCGACCACGCCAGCACGAAGCCGGACAGAATGAAGAAGAACGACACTCCCGTCGCGCCGGCTCCGAAGGCCCAGTCGACGATGCGGGCGCTCTCGCCGCCGAAGTACCCGAAGTTCCGCACGTGGTAGACGAAGACCACGAACGCCGCCGCCCAGCGCATGCCGGTCAGGGAGGGCAGCAGCGCGGACCCTGGTGCCGGCGGGGCCGCGGCTGTGTCGGTGCGTATCGCCTGGAGCGTCATGGCCGCACCTGACGTGCGTACGGGGATGGCAGACGGGTGAGCAGGGCAGCACAGTTCAGCGCGTCCATGAAGGGGGTCCTGTCGCGAGTTCGACGGTTCGGACGGCACCTCGTGTATGCAGTGCGCACGGGCGCCGGCAGCGGCAACGCGTGGATGGTTCGGACTGCGGTCCGGCCGTCTGGGCGGACGAGGTGTCGCCGGCGAGGGGGTGCCCGAACTGAGCCGTTCGGGCATCGCTGCAATGCTTCGTCAGCTTCCGAGGCCGGGGAGCTGTCCGCGCTTGTCGGTGACGCTGCGGCTCAGGACCGCGGTGGTGGCGGTGACCTGGCCGGACTCGGTCTTGCCACTGTCCTTGATCAAGACGCTGCGCTCGCCGATGAACTCCAGGGTGCGCTTGTTGAAGATCCACTCGGTGCGCTCGTAGCCCTGGACGCGGGCGACGGCGATGCCGTGGCGGTCTGCTGCGTCCACGGCATCACCCACGACGGTGACGCCGGGGATCTTGGCTGCGGCCTTGTACAGGGCCGCACTGACCTTCGGCGGCGCCAGCTGCTCGCACATCAGCTCGCCGATCGTCTCGAACGCCCGCTGGTCTCGGCCGTCTCCGGCGCCCCCGGCCTCGTCGTAGATCTTCTTCAGCAGCGCGTCGGGGTCGGTGGGCAGCGACTCCAGGTAGCGGTAGGTCGGGTTACTCAGCGAGGGTGCCGGGAGATCCCCGGTGACAAGACGCCCGGCGTCGTCCGTCCACCGGTCGACCAGCTCCACGTTCTCGCCATGCTCGCGCAGCAGGCCGGGGCGGGTTCCGTCGACCGAAAGCCAGACCTGCCGCAAGTGCATCCTGTCCAGGCTTGAAGCCTGCTTGGTGGCGATGTACACGTACTGGTCGTCGCGGACGGTGGGCGCGGGTTTGGACGCGGCGACGGTGGCGATACGGTCCAGCAGCGCCACAGCCGGTGTGGCCTCGGTTCCGGGTGCCGACGGGCCGGAGGCCACGGCCGGGCCGGGGCCCGTGGTGGAGTGCCGGTCGAGCACACCGCCGGCGACCAGTGCGACAGCCATGGCACCTGCGGCCAGCGGGATGGCCGCGAATATCAGGCGGCGACGATGCCGGGTACGGGGCTCGGGGGTGGCGGCGTCGGCGCTGTGCCGGATTTCGCGTACCAGGTGGTCCTTCAGGAGCCCGTGGTGGCGTCCGGGCAGGTCCCGCTCGACCGGGACCGGCAGCAGCCGGGCCAGCTCCTCGCGCTCGGCCTGGGTGGGCGTCAGGGACAGCACGTCCTCGGCTGCCGACCAGTCGCCGGTCAGCCGGAAGGCATGGCTGTGCACGGCCCGGGCGTAGTCATCGAAGAGAGACCCGAACGTGTCGGGATCTCCCGCCCGCATCCGGGCGCGCATACTCAGCTCCATGCCATGGGACTGTCCGGCCGACCTGGACTCGTTCCCGGAAAGTGACGCACGCCATATCGGAGCTCAGGAGTGCGCAGCTCAGGAGTGCTGGTACGCCACCAGGGAGATTCCCACGTAGTGGACGACGAAGGCGGCCAGCGTGAACGAGTGGAAGACCTCGTGGAAGCCGAACCAGCGCGGTGACGGGTTCGGCCGCTTGATCCCGTAGACCACCCCGCCCGCGCTGTAGAGCAGTCCGCCGACGATCACGAGCACCAGCACGGCGATGCCGCCCTTGCGCATGAAGTCCGGCAGGAAGAAGATCGCCGCCCAGCCCATCGCGATGTAGCACGGGGTGTAGAGCCAGCGGGGCGCGCCCACCCAGAACACCCGGAAGGCGATTCCCGCCACCGCTGCCGCCCAGACCGCCCACAGGAGCACCCGCCCGGTGGAGTCCGGTAGGAGGAGCAGCGTCAGCGGGGTATACGTACCCGCGATGATGAGGAAGATGTTCGCGTGGTCCAGCCGGCGCAGTACGGCCGTGGCACGCGGGCCCCAGGTGCCTCGGTGGTACAGCGCACTCACACCGAAGAGCAGACAGGCGGTGATCACGTAGATACCGCAGGCGATCCGGCCGCGGGTCGAGTCCGCGAGGGCCGTGAGCACGATGCCCGCGACGGTGACGGCGGGAAACATCCCGGCGTGGAGCCATCCCCGCAGCCGCGGTTTCACCGGTGGTGATTCGATCTCGTGCACTTCGGGCGCGGCTGCTGTCATGGCGGCATGCTACCTACGCGCCCGTAACTTGCGGCACGGAGTGGCCATGCTCACGTGAGACGTCCTCTGGACATATGGGCAGGCGGCACGGATGATCAGATGAGTGCGGTCGGCACCGGATGAGCGGCTACGAAGCATCCGGGTCGCAGCCCCCACGGGGCAACAAACTTCAAACCCCTCATTTAGGAGCAATCGTGGCGCGCGACATCGCGGCTCCCAGCACCGTCCCCACCAACCACCGGGAACTTCTGGCCTGGGTGGATGAGATAGCAGCCATCACGCAGCCGGACAGGGTGGTCTGGTGCGACGGATCCGAGGCCGAGTACGACCGTCTGTCGGAGGAGCTCGTCGCCAAGGGCACGTTCCGCAAGCTGGACCCGATCAAGCGCCCGAACTCGTACTACGCCGCCTCCGACCCCTCCGACGTGGCCCGTGTCGAGGACCGCACCTTCATCTGCTCCGAGAAGGAGGAGGACGCGGGCGCGACCAACCACTGGAAGGCCCCCGCGGAGATGCGGGAGATCTTCACCGGTGAGCAGGGAATCTTCCGCGGCGCGATGCGCGGCCGGACCATGTACGTGGTCCCGTTCTGCATGGGCCCCCTCGGCTCTCCGCTCTCCGCACTGGGCGTCGAGATCACCGACTCCGCCTACGTGGCGGTCTCCATGCGCACCATGACCCGCATGGGCCAGGACGTCCTGGACGAGCTGGGCGACGACGGCTTCTTCGTGAAGGCGGTCCACACGCTCGGCGCGCCGCTCGCCGAGGGCGAGGAGGACGTGCCGTGGCCGTGCAACAGCACCAAGTACATCTCGCACTTCCCCGAGGGCCGCGAGATCTGGTCCTACGGCTCCGGCTACGGCGGCAACGCGCTGCTGGGCAAGAAGTGCTACGCCCTGCGCATCGCCTCCGTCATGGCCCGCGACGAGGGCTGGCTCGCCGAGCACATGCTGGTGCTCAAGCTGACGCCGCCGCAGGGTGAGCCCAAGTACGTCGCCGCCGCCTTCCCGTCGGCCTGCGGCAAGACCAACCTCGCCATGCTCGAGCCCACCATCTCCGGCTGGACCGTGGAGACGATCGGCGACGACATCGCCTGGATGCGCTTCGGCGAGGACGGCCGGCTCTACGCGATCAACCCCGAGGCGGGCTTCTTCGGCGTCGCGCCCGGCACCGGTGAGCACACCAACGCCAACGCCATGAAGACCCTGTGGGGCAACGCGGTCTTCACCAACGTCGCGCTGACCGACGACAACGACATCTGGTGGGAGGGCATGACGGAGGAGACTCCGGCCCACCTCACCGACTGGAAGGGCAACGACTGGACGCCCGCGTCGGACGCCCCGGCGGCGCACCCGAACGCCCGCTTCACCGTCCCGGCGTCGCAGTGTCCGATCATCGCGCCCGAGTGGGAGGACCCGAAGGGCGTGCCGATCTCGGCGATCCTCTTCGGCGGCCGCCGCGCCTCCGCCGTCCCGCTGGTGACGGAGTCGTTCGACTGGCAGCACGGTGTCTTCCTCGGCGCGAACGTCGCCTCCGAGAAGACCGCCGCCGCCGAGGGCAAGGTCGGCGAGCTGCGCCGCGACCCATTCGCGATGCTGCCGTTCTGCGGCTACAACATGGGCGACTACATGGCCCACTGGATCAAGGTCGGCCAGACCGCCGACGCCGCCAAGCTGCCGAAGATCTACTACGTGAACTGGTTCCGCAAGAACGACGCGGGCAAGTTCGTCTGGCCGGGCTTCGGCGAGAACAGTCGCGTGCTGAAGTGGATCGTGGAGCGTCTGGAAGGCAAGGCCGAGGGCGTCGAGACCCCGATCGGCATCCTGCCGACGAAGGAGTCGCTGGACACCGAGGGCCTCGAGATGCCCGAGGAGGACCTGGACTTCCTCCTCAAGGTCGACGCCGACGTGTGGCGCGAGGAGGCTGCGCTGGTTCCCGAGCACCTCAACACCTTCGGTGACCACACCCCGAAGGAGCTGTGGGACGAGTACCGCGCGCTGGTCGCCCGACTGGGCTGAACCCCCACTCGGAGCTGAGACCGTGGCCCGCACCGTACAACGGCGTACGGTGGCGGGCCCGGTCTTTGTGTTTGTCCTCAGGCGGCGGACGGCCTTGCGTGGTCGGGGGTTGCCCCCTGGCGTGGGCGTGGCCGGTGTGTCCGTCCTCAAGTGCCGGACGGGCTGGGTGGGTTGCCGGTGCCTAGGTGGCGGCCGGTGTGTCCGTCCTCAATCGCCGGACGGGCTTGGTTGGGCGGGCTTGCCCGGTGCGTGTGCTGGGCGTTGGGTGCCGCTGCGGGCCTCGCGCCCTGGACGGCATGATTTACGTCGCGCCTTACCCCTGCCGTTGTGGCACCGCTCGGGTTGCGCGCCACAATGGGGGTCCCCCCGGACGGAGTGGTGGCATACAGCCCGCCTCGATGCGGATCACGGCGACGCCGCCGCTCCCGAAGGGGACGAGCCCGGAGGGGCCCCCACCACCCACCACCCCCATCCCCAACGCACCGGCCACACCTTCAAGGCCGTCCGCCGATTGAGGACGGACACACCGGCCGCCGCAACGGTAGAGGGCACACAACAAGCCCGTCCGGCGATTGAGGACGGACACCCCGGTGCGGCGCCAAGGCCCCGGCCCACACCAAGGCCGTCCGCCGCCTGAGGACGGACCCCCCGGGGGCGCGCCCCCAAGGGTCTGGGCCCGGGCCCAGGAAACGCTGGGTGGCACCCGGTCCGCGCGCCTCCGCGGCCCGCGGACCGGGGCCGTCAGAGGGTGCCGACCAGCTGCGTCCGGTGCAGCGCGGCGGTGTGGGCGTCCATACGCTCGGCGGACAGAATCGCGGCGGCGGTGTCGGCGCGCGAGGCGGCGACGACGAGGGCCCGCCCGGCCAGTGCGAGGGCGCGCTCGTGCAGGGCTTCGGGTCCGGCACCGGTGAGACCCGCGTGCCGCACCGGCGGGGTGCCGCGGAGCCGGGCGACCTGGGTGGCGATGTGCTCCGCCTCGGTCTCGAGCCCGAGCTCGTCGGTGACCGCGAGGAGCGCGGCGAGATGACCCGCGAGCTGGATGTCGAGCTCCTCCTCCCGGCTGCGGTGGGGGAAGTCGGAGGCGACGTCCGTCGAGTGGACGGATCTGGAGCGTATCGGTTCGTACATGGTGGACGGCCTCCCTCACACTGTCAGGAGGCCATCCTACATTGGATTCTGTCTAAAGTTGTGCCGGATCGGGAATCTGTCCGGGAAACTCTCGCCGGAGGCCGTGGCCTGGGCCCGGCAGACCCTGCGGGCCGCGTCAGGGCTGGCTGTACCCGTCCAGGAAGTTCCCTATCCGGGTCACCGCGTCCGCCAGGTCCTTCGCGTTCGGCAGGGTGACGATCCGGAAGTGGTCGGGCTCGTGCCAGTTGAAGCCGGTGCCGTGGACGACCATGATCTTCTCGGTCCGGAGCAGGTCGAGCACCATCTTCCGGTCGTCCTTGACCTTGAAGACGTTCGGGTCCAGCCGCGGGAACAGATAGAGCGCCCCCTTCGGCTTCACGCAGGTCACCCCGGGGATCTGGGTCAGCAGGTCGTACGCCACGTCCCGCTGCTCCAGCAGCCGCCCGCCCGGGAGCACCAGCTCCTCGATCGACTGCCGCCCCTGGAGCGCCGCGGCGACCGCGTGCTGCGCCGGCATATTGGCGCACAGCCGCATGTTCGCCAGGATCGTCAGGCCCTCGATGTAGGACGACGCGTGCGCCTTCGGGCCGCAGACCGCGAGCCAGCCGCTGCGGTAGCCCGCCACCCGGTAGTTCTTGGACATCCCGTTGAAGGTCAGCACCATCAGATCGGGTGCGATCGCGGCCGTCGGCGTGTGGGTGGCCCCGTCGTAGAGGATCTTGTCGTAGATCTCGTCGGAGCAGACGACCAGCTGGTGGCGGCGGGCGATCTCGGTGAGGCCGCGCAGTACCTCGTCGTCGTAGACGGCGCCGGTCGGATTGTTCGGGTTGATGATCACGATCGCCTTGGTGCGGTCGGTGATCTTCCGCTCGATGTCCGCGAGGTCGGGCATCCAGTCGGACTGCTCGTCGCAGCGGTAGTGCACGGCCGTGCCGCCGGAGAGCGAGACGGAGGCGGTCCACAGCGGGTAGTCCGGAGCCGGTACGAGCACCTCGTCACCGTCGTCGAGCAGTGCCTGCATCGACATCTGGATCAGCTCTGAGACGCCGTTGCCGAGGTAGATGTCCTCGACCGACAGCGGGATGCCCTTGGTCTCGTAGTGGCTCATGATCGCGCGCCGCGCGCTCAGCAGGCCCTTCGCGTCGCCGTATCCATGGGCGCCGGCCACGTTCCGCAGGACGTCCTCGAGGATCGCCGGCGGGCATTCGAAGCCGAACGCGGCGGGGTTGCCGGTGTTCAGCTTGAGGATGCGGTGCCCCGCGGCCTCCAGTCGCATCGCCTCCTCGAGTACCGGGCCCCGGATCTCGTAACAGACGTTGGCGAGCTTGGTCGACTGGATCACCTGCATGACGCGAGCTTACGGGGGTGCCGCGCGGGGCGCTCCGTGTTTTGGGCCACGTCGTGGTCGGCCCGGCGGCCCGCCGCAGGTCGCGGGGGCCGTAGGCGCTCACGGTGCCGCCCGTTCGGGTGAGGGCGGCACGGGCTGGAGAGCCTCGGCCGGCCCCGTCAGGGCCGGGGTCCGCCGTCCGCGGACGGTGCGACGATGCGCGCCACCGCCGCCACGACGGCGGCGCGGTAACGGGCCCTGTGCTCTTCGTGCCACGGGGTGCCGTCCGCGTCGGTGGCGGGGCCGCCGGGCGCGGCGAACCACGACTGGGCCAGGGAGAGTACGAGCGTGAGCATGTCGGCGGGGTCGGTGCCCGCGTCGATGCGTCCGGCCTCCTGTTCGGCGGCCACGCCGGCGGCCTTGTGGCGGTAGGCATCGGCGCCGGCCGCCGATGTCCCGGGGCGTTCCAGCTGCTTCCAGGTGACGAGCCGCATCAGCTCCGGCCGGTCCGCCAGATGGTCGAAGATCGCGCCGGCGTAACCGGGCAGGTCCCTGGCGTCGAACGGCACCGACTCGGCGCCCTCCTCCATGGCCTGCTGGAGAACCCGGTCGAAGAGCTGCTCCTTGTTGCCGAAGTAGACGTAGATCAGGCGCTTGTTCGCCCCGGCCGCCTCGGCGATGCGGTCGACCCGGGCGCCCGCGATGCCGTACTCGGCGAACTCGGTGAGAGCCGCGTCGAGCAAGCGTGCCTTGGTAGCGCTGGAGTCCCGTGCCATGCGGAGCAGCGTACCCGGTAACTATCCAGTTATTGACATCGCGCAGAGGCTTGCCTCATAGTGAAACTAACGAGTTAGTTACTTAGCGGGTCGTGACCCGCGCAGAGCGAGCGGAGAGCGTCATGGAGCAGCGTGCACTGGGATCCCAGGGTCTGGTCGTCGGAGCCGAGGGGCTCGGCTGCATGGGGATGAGCGCCTTCTACGGCGCGATCGACGAGGTCGAGGCGCTGGCCACGATCGACCGTGCCCTGGACCTCGGGGTCACCATGCTGGACACCGCCGAGGGGTACGGTCCCTTCGTCAACGAGCAACTGGTCGCCAAGGCGGTCGCCGGCCGCCGCGAGAACGTCGTGATCGCCACCAAGACCGGGTTCGAGTTCACCGACGAGGGCGCCGTCGTCGGTCTCAACGGCCGGCCCGAGTACATTCACCGGGCCGCGGACCGCTCCCTGCGCCACCTCGGCACGGACCACATCGACCTCTACTACCTGCACCGCGTCGACCCGAACGTGCCCATCGAGGAGAGCGTCGGCGCCATGGCGGAGCTCGTCACGGCCGGCAAGGTCCGCTATCTGGGGCTGAGTGAGGCGGCGGCCGCGACCATCCGGCGTGCGCACGCCGTCCATCCGCTCACCGCCGTGCAGACCGAGTACTCGCTCTTCGAGCGGGGCCTCGAGGGTGACGGCGTCCGGGCCGCGCTGAGCGAGCTCGGTATCGGCCTCGTCGCCTACTCGCCCCTCGGTCGCGGCTTCCTGTCCGGTGCGATCACCTCGCCCGACGACTTCGCCGAGGACGACTACCGCCGTACCGACCCGCGCTTCCAGGGGGAGAACTTCGCCCGGAACCTCGCCGTCGTCGACGAGGTGCGGCGCCTGGCCGAGGAGAAGTCGGTCACCCCGTCCCAGCTGGCGCTGGCCTGGGTGCTGCGCCAGGGTGCGGTCCCGATCCCCGGCACCAAGCGCCGCCGCTACCTGGAGGAGAACGTGGCGGCCCTGGACGTGACCCTCACCGCCGATGACCTCGCGTCCCTCGAGGCCGTGGCGCCGCGTGGTGTCGCGTCCGGCGACCGCTACTCGCCCGCGTTCATGCAGATGCTCAACGGCTGACGCCCGGGCTTCTGCCGTGCGGGCCGCGCCCGCGGCTATCGTTCATTTGTTCGGTTATCTGGGTACCCTGGAGGCATGGCAGCCGTCCACCTCCAGGGCTCGCTCTTCGACCAGAGCGACGAGATCCACCTCGGTCCGCTGACGGGCGTCCACCGCACCGTGCTCGGTGCCGGCGCCTGGATCGATGCGCTGTCGGGCTGGCTCACCGGCGCCGACGCCCTGTTCGAGGAGCTGGCCGAGGGCGTCCCCTGGCACGCCGAGCGCCGGCAGATGTACGACCGCGAGGTCGACGTGCCCCGGCTGCTCGCCTACTACCGCGAGCGCGAACCCCTCCCGCACCCCGTCCTCGTCGAGGCGAGGGAAGCTCTGTCCGCGCACTACGCCGGCGAGCTCGGGGAGGGATTCGTGACGGCGGGGCTCTGCTACTACCGCGATGGCCACGACAGCGTCGCCTGGCACGGTGACACCCACGGGCGCGGCTCCCGCGAGGACACGATGGTCGCGATCCTCTCCGTCGGCTCCCCGCGCGATCTGGCACTCCGCCCCCGCGACGGCGGCGGCCCCACGGTCCGCAAGGCGCTCGGGCACGGAGACCTCCTCGTCATGGGCGGCTCCTGCCAGCGGACCTGGGAGCATGCCGTCCCGAAGACCACACGGGCGGTCGGGCCCAGGATCAGCATCCAGTTCCGTCCGTGCGGGGTGAGTTGAGGCGGGGCGTCAGGGCCTCTGGAGTGTCCGGAGCCTGTGTGCCGCGTTCGAACGAGTCCGGAGCAACACCCTTGAAACCGGAGGGTGTTCGTCCGTATTCTCGTCGTTGCGGCTGCTGGACGTCGCCCGAAGGTCCAAGTAGATTCAGCCACTCAGTGGCTGGTTGACGTCTACGCCACGACCGACACGCGCGAGCGATGGTCCGGTGAGTGGTCCCGTCGGGGCCCCTGCGTACAGCAGCAGGGGAGGGGACCCAGGGGGAAGTCGATGGTTCGCAGCGCCCCTTGATCGCCGGACTGACGAGTGAACCAGGAGCAAACCAGGTGGTGCAGTCCGGACAGGACGCCAGATCCCCAGTGGGTGCGGGGGAGGCGCGGACCACCCGTTCCGCGAGCGACGACCTCCTCTACTACGGTTATGACGGCGAACGCGTCGCCGACACCGCCCTCGTACGGATCGTCCGCTGCCGTCCCGCTTCCGCCGACCGGGCAGCCGCAGAGCTGTACGACCGTCACGGCGCTGCGCTCCTGCGGTTCGCGGCGTTGTGCGCGGCCACCCCTCACTCCGCGGGCGAACTCGCCGCTGAGGCCGGCCGGATCGCGATCCGCGACGTGCCAACGTTGTCAGACCTCGCCTGGCGTCCACGGTTGCTCACCGCGGTGCTGGGTGTCGCCGCTTCCTGGATGCGCTCCGGCCGTGGCGCCGACCTCGGCCCCGATCTGCGCAGAACGCTGGAGGCCGGTGAAGGGGGCGGGCGAGCGAGAGGCGACGTCCCGTCGTTGGCCCTGGAGGCGTTCTCCGGTCTTCCGGCGCGCACACAGACGGTGCTGTGGCACGACGTCGTGGAGGGCGAGGACCTGGCGACGATCAGCCGCTACATCGGCGCCGCCGAGGCGACCCCGGGCAGTCCGGCGAGCGCGCGCGACGCCTTCCGCATCGCCTATGTGCGGGTCTACGAGGACCAGGCCGAGGGCGAATGCCGGCACTTCACCCGTATCGTCGTGGCGTCCGCACGGCTCGGTGCCAACCCCATGGACAGCCATCTGAAGTCCCACCTCGCACAGTGCCCGGGCTGCAGCCGCGCCTACGACGACCTCCAGCGGATGCACGGCGGTCACGGCATCCTGCTCGCCGAAGGCGTCCTGGCATGGGGCGGTGCCCGGTATGTCGCGCAGCGCCCGGCCGGTGACCCGCAGGGCGAACGCACCGCCGGATCCCGGCCATCGAGCGGGCGTGGGCTCGCACGCATCGGCGGCGCGGTGCTCATGGCCCGTTCCGGCCTCGCGCCCGGGCTGCCCCGCACACAGCGGGCGCGCCGACTGGCCGCCGTGGGGGCGCTGGTCTGCCTCGCCGTGGGCGTACCGGCCACGATCGTGGCGTTCACCGCGAGCGATCCCGTAGGGCCGCCGGTCGCGAGCGGTGCCCTCGTGCCCGCGACGGCGCTGCCGCCGACCGCATCCGCATCGGCATCCGCGTCGGCTTCGCCGTCGGCCTCCCCGTCCCCTTCTCCGTCGCCGAGCACGTCCACGCTGCCGCCGCCGGAACGCGGGAAGTCCCCACGCCCCAGCGCGTCCCCGAGCCACAAGCCGCCGACGCCCGCACCACCGGTCGTCCCCGGCGCCGTGGTCTCCTGGAACTTCGGGCAGAACACCGGCGCCGCGACCGCCGACGGGTCCGGCAACGGCAACACCGGTGTGCTGGTGGGCGGTCCGAGCCCCGCCGGCGGAGCGCTCCGCTTCGACGGACGGAGCCAGTACGTCGAGTCGGTGCGCTCCGCCGTGGACACCAACCACAGTTACACCGTCGCCGCCTGGGTGAACCTCGGGTCGAAGGGGGCCTTCCGCACCGCGGTGAGTCAGGACGGCGACCGGATCAGCGGCTTCTTCCTCCAGTACGACTCGCGCATCGACCGCTGGACCATGGCCGTCCTCGACGACGACTCCACCCGCGCGGACTACGACCAGGCCGAGTCCGTGACACGGCCGGCGGTCGGCACCTGGGTGCACCTCACGGGTGTCTACGACGACGACGCGGACGAACTGCGCCTGTACGTCAACGGTGTACTGGAGGACACCGAGAGACACTCGGGCGACTGGGGCGCCCGGGGCAACTTCGTCGCCGGACGCGCCAAGTGGGGCGGTGGGGACTCCGACCGGTTCGACGGCCTCATCGGGGACGTACGGGCCTTCCCCCGCGCCCTCGGAACATCGGAGGCCGCACTGCTGGCGAAGAGCCCGCCGCCGAAGTGACCTGAGTCCGGTCGGCGAGCCCGCCGTCAGCAGTCGTCAGCCGTTGTCAGTTGTCGACCGGGCGCAGCCGGCAGCGCGCCGGCCCGGCCGCGCGCAGGGTGATCCCGGCTTCGACGGGAACCTCCCCGTCCACGGCCTCCAGCTCGTACGCCCGCAGGATCATCGAGAGCGAGAGGACCGACTCCAGCATCGAGAAGTGCTGACCGATGCAGGCCCGCGGGCCGCCCCCGAACGGGAACCAGGCGTACCGCGGCCGGTCCTTCTCCCGACCCGGTTCGAAGCGATCGGGGTCGAAGCGCTCCGGCTCCTCCCAGTACCGCGGATGCCGGTGCGTCACCCACGGGGCCACGATCACATCCGCACCGGCCGGAATCGTGAGCCCGCCGACCTCGGCCGCGGCGACCGCCTGCCGGCCGATGACCGGCGCCGCCGGATAGAGCCGCATGGCCTCCTTCAGCACCTGCGTCAGATACGGCAGCGCGTCGATGTCGTACGCCTCGGGCGTCCGGCCCGCCAGTACGCGTACGGCCTCCGCCCGTGCCCGGGCCTGGAGTTCGGGATGCCGGGCCAGCAGGTGGAGGGAGAACGCCAGTGAGGTGGCCGTCGTCTCATGCCCCGCCAGCAGGAAGATCAGGACTTGGTCCCTTATCTCGGACGCGTCCAGGCTGCCGTCCTCGGCGCTCCGCGCCTGCGAGAGAAGGGTGAGCAGATCGTCGCCCTTCGCCCCGTCCCCTTCCGCGCGCCGCTGCTCGATGATCCGGTCGCACACCCCGTACAGCTCCTCCGTCGCGGAGGCGGCACCGCGGTTGGCGGGGGTCGGCCAGCTGCGCGGCGGATTGACGGGCGAATACCCGCGGCGCAGCGTGTAGTTCCCGATCACCGGGAAGCAGCGCTCGATGACGTGCACCGCCTCCTCGACGTCCGTGCCGAACAGGATGCGGGCCACCGCGCGCAGCGCGAGCCCGGTCATCTCGTCGACCACGTCGACGGTGGACGCCGGGGCGTCCTTCCAGCGCGCGAGGAGCACATCGGTCTCGTCGGTGACGGCCGCGGCGTATCCGTCGACGCGGCGGCGCGTGAACAGCGGCTGCATAAGGCGCCGCTGGCGCATGTAGTCCTCGTCCTGGCTGGTCAGCAGACCGTTGCCGAAGGACTCCCGGACCTCCTCGTAAAACGCGTTGTCCTTGCGGAAGTTGGCCGCGTCGGTCGCCAGCACCTGCTGGGCGCCCTCGGCGGAGAACACCCCGTACAGCTCCATCCTCAGCCCGGGCGGACCGGCGGAGAATCTGACGACGTCACCGTGCTCGCGCCGGGCGTTGAGATAGGTGCCGAGGGAGTCCCGCTTGAGGTCGAACAGGGAGCCCAGTAGGGGCACTCCGGCGGGGCCGGGGACCTTGCCGCCCGTGGCCGTCACGGCCGTCATGCGGTGACGCCGTCCAGGAAGGCGGTCCAGGTGGCCGCGGGGACGGCGAAGGCGGGGCTGGTCTCGCCGAGCTTGGAGTCCCGGACGTGGACGGTGTGGGGGCAGGGGCAGGTGGCGACCTCGACGCAGTCGCCGCCTTGGCTGTCGCTGTACGTGGACTTAAGCCAGTCGAGGGCGACTTCGAGGCAGGCGCCGCCTTCGCTGTCGCTGTAGCTTGACTTGAACCATGTGAGACGCTCGCTCATAGTTCCTCCGCCACTTCCCTGATGAAGTTCGCTGATTCCTCGACGCCGAGAGCCTGCATGCGGATCATGCCATGCGTCTCGGCGATGGCGCTTACCTTGCAAGGCTCCGAGTGGAGTGCGCTCGTCTTCGGTGCCTCGACGTAGGCATACCGCTCATGGTCTTCGGTCTCCAGCAGAATCATCGAGCCGTTCAGTGCCAGGCCGTTGCACTTGCCGCGTGGCAGCACCTGGATCGACACATTGCGCAAGGTGCCCATCTTCAACAGGTGTTCAAGCTGTGAGCGCATCATCTCCGGGCCGCCCACCAGCGTCCGGAATGCCGCCTCGTAGAGGACGAAGCTGTACACCGTACCGGTCCTGCGGGTCAGCGCATCCTGTCGCTGAAGCCGTCCCCGGACGCGTTCCTCGACGGTCTCGTCGTCAAGTGGCGGATGGCTCTCGCTGATCAGGGTGCGGGCGTACGCTTCGGTCTGGAGGAGGCCCGGGATCAGAACGGTGTCGTACGAGTGGTGCGCGATGGCTTCCTTCTCCAGCTCCATGAACTCCTGCGCACGCGCCGGAAACGGCTCCGGCTTCAGGAACTCCTGTGCCGCCAGCAGCTTCCCGCCCGCACCCAGCATCTGGTCCGCGACCTGGAGCAGCCGTACGCTCGGCTTTCTGCGGCCCTGCTCCATGGACTTGATGGTCTCGTACTCGTAGTTCGCTTCCCTGGCGAGCTGTTCACGGCTGATGCCCGCCTCCGTACGCCACAGCTTGATCTGGCTGCCGCAGTACCGCCACGCCTCGCTCACGGCTTTGCCTCCCCAGGACGTGGTGGGTACAACCACCGTGCGTACCCATGTCGTTACTTCATGAGGCTAGGCCCGTGCCAGCAGCGTATGCGCCATGAATCAGCACATCGAGTGGTGGCTTTCGCGCCACCCGCGCAGCGTGGGCCGGGCCCGTGCGTTCCTGGCAGCGCAGGCGAAGGAGTGGAAGCTCCCCGAGGAGACGACGGAAACCGCCGTTCTGCTGCTCAGTGAGCTGATGACCAATGCCTGCCGGCATGCCAGGGTGTCGCCGGGCCGGGAGATCCGGGCGCGGTGTGTGCTGCGGTGGGACCGGTCGCTGCGGGTCGAGGTCTCGGACGCCAGCGACGTCCTTCCTGCCCCGCGCCTCGCCGCGCCCGATGACGAGTCCGGGCGGGGCCTCGCGATCGTCGCCGCGCTCGCCGATGCCTGGGGCGCGCGTCCCCGTGCGTGCGGCATCGGCAAGACCGTGTGGTTCGTTCTGTCGCCACCGTCCTGTGCTCCCGCGACCGCTGCCGTCGGTGCTCAGTATCCGGAGGGGCGGACGAGCCCGGTCTCGTAGGCGAAGACCGTGGCCTGTGTGCGGTCGCGCAGACCCAACTTGACCAGAATGCGGCCTACATGGGTCTTCACCGTCTGTTCGGCGACGACCAGCTGCTCGGCGATTTCCCCGTTCGACAGGCCCTGCGCTATCAGGGACAGCACCTCGGTCTCGCGTTCCGTCAGCACCCCGACGCGGTCCTTGCGCGGGGCGCGGGGAGTCTGGGTCGCCCGGGAGAACTCACCGATGAGCCGCTTGGTGATGTTCGGGGAGAGCAGGGCGTCGCCGGCCGCCACCACCCGTACAGCGTGGGCGAGTTCGTCCGCCGACGCGTCCTTCAGCAGGAATCCGGACGCGCCCGCGCGCAGCGCCTCGTACACGTACTCGTCCAGATCGAAGGTGGTCAGGACGAGGACCTTGACGGTCGATCCGGCGGGGGCGGTGATCCGCTGGGTCGCCTCGATGCCGCCGAGGCCGGGCATACGGATGTCCATCAGGACGACGTCCGGGGCGAGTTCGGCGACCTGGGTGATGGCGTCGTGACCGTCGACGGCCTGTCCGACGACCTCGATGTCCGGTTCGCCGTTGAGGAGCACCGTGAAGCCCTGGCGGACCATCATCTGGTCGTCGGCGATCAGTACGCGGATGGGGGTCGTCGTCATACGGGGTCCTCGGTGGGCAGGATCGTGGTCACTTCCCAGCCGCCGTCGGGTGTGCGGCCCGCGTCGAGCCATCCGCCCAGCATGGCGGCGCGTTCGCGCATGCCCAGTATCCCGTGACCGGCGCCCGGCGAAGGCGGAGGCGGCTTGTGGGGCGGGGTGTTGGTGATCCGGAGGGCCAGACGGTCCCCGCGGTAGTCGAGCTCGACACGGACGGACGCTCCGGGGGCGTGCCGTATCGCGTTGCTCAACGCCTCCTGGACGATACGGAACGCCGACAGCTCGACACCCGGTGACAGGGCCCGGCGTTCGCCGGTGGTCTCCGTGGTGACCGTGAGACCGGCGCCGCGGACGTTGGCGACGAGTTCGTCCAGCCGGGCCAGGGTGGGCTGCGGGGCGTGCCGTACTCCGTCCGCCAGGGCGTCCTCGGCTCGCAACACCCCTAGTACGCGGCGCAGTTCGGTCAGTGCCTCCACCGCGTTCTCGCGGATGCCCGCGAGATTCTCCTTCAGCGCGTCCGGAGGATTCTCGACCAGACGCGGGGCGACCTGCGCCTGGATCGATATCACCGACATGTGGTGGGCGACGACGTCGTGCAGCTCGCGGGCGATGCGGTTGCGTTCCTCGAGCAGGGTGCGTCTCGCGCGTTCCCCGGCGGTGAGCACCTGCTGCTCGACGAGCCGTTCCCGGGCGACCCGGCTCGTGCGCTGCGAGGAGCCGATGACGACGGCGACGACGAAGACGATCACGGCCCACTCGGTCTGGCCGTCCTGGGGAGGCGCGACCGCAGCGCGCTGCAGCCCCAGCAGCAGTGTGGCCACCAGCGCCGTCACGGCGGCGACGGGGCGGACGCGCAAGGCGAGAAGGAGCAGCACGAAGCCGTGCAGCACCATCCCGCCAAAGGTCCACGGCCAGTCCACGCCGAACTCGGTAGGCGACCGGAGCAGCGTGAGCAGGAAGAACGCGAGTGTCGACAGCCACCAGGCTGGTGCCGGGCGGAACATGGCCAGAACGGCTGCCGCCGACTGGAGTACGGTCAGCAGACCCACGCTTGGCGGAAGCGGCCCCGGCATCCTGCCGGTGGTGGTGGCCATGTTGAGCATCAGCAGCAATACGGCGAGCAGCACCATGTGGACGTGCGGCAGCCAGCCGAGCCACCCCGTACGCGGCAACGGGTCGCGGGCCACCGTCCACAGGTCCTCGCGCAGGATCCGTGGTGTGGCCCGCAACGCTGCCAGCAGGCGTGTGCCCCTGCCCTTCGCGTCCCCTCGGCTCTTTTCCCCCTCGCTCATGCGTCGCATCCTAGGGACGGATCTTCAGGGCGGCGCGGGCGGTCCGCGGTTCCCGTACGACCCGGGAGCCGCCCCGGCTCGCCCGCTGCCTCTGCTCGTACGTACGGAACGCGGCCCAGCACACCAGCAGAGCGCCTGCGAACACCGGCAGCCAGGCCAGCCGGGCGAGCACCCAGCCGGGGCCGTCCGGGACGGTGTGGAGTCCGGGCAGCGGCTCTCCCGCGAGCAGCCCCGTCGCGGTGACCGCCATCATCGCCGTCTGGTGCCAGAGGAAGACCGTCATCGCGGAGAGGTTCACCAGGGCCACGGCGGCCCATGCGGCGGGTCGGCGCAGCGCCCGGCGCAGCGGTTCGAGCAGCAGCAGGGCCACCCCGCACTGGGCGAGTCCGAAGGTGACGGCGGCGAGGGTCGGCGGGTTGAGGTTGGAGATCTCCGCACCCGGGACGCCGACCATGGAGGCCGGGTAGCCCGCGGATGTGACGAGCAGGGCGGTGAGGGCGGCGCCGCCCAGCAGCAGTGTCCACCGGGTCGCGGGACGCGGCAGTCCCTCCCGGGCCCAGAGCGCCCCCAGGCAGTACGGCACCATCCAGCCGGCCGGCACATTGATCCAACCGGCCATGTCCTGCCAGGCCGTGAACCCTTCGCCGTCCAGCCCGAAACGGAACAGATCGACGTGGAGGACGACGGCGATCGGCCACAGCGGGTTGAGCCTCGCGATCACCGGCGTCGCCGCCGTCAGCGCCGCGAAGACCAGCAGGAACCACATCGGGGACAGCACCAGCTTGAGCAGGGCGCGCACCGTCTCCACGCCCACCCCGGAGACGAGCAGCGCTCCCGCCACCACGGCCCAGACCACCAGCACGGCCGCGACCGGCCGGAACAGCCGGGCCATCCGGGTGCCGAGCCACTGCCGGTACGTTTCGCCGCGGGCGCGCGCCGACGTGTATCCCGTCGCACCGACCTTCCCGCCCACCAGGAAGAACACCGCCAGCGTCTGGAACAGCCAGGAGACAGGGGCGAGTTGGGGCATGTTCTGCAACGGGCTCGCGCCGCGCACCGTGCCGCTGTCGGCGACCAGGGCCGTCACCAGCCAGTGGCCGAGGATCACGCCCAGGATGGCGAAGGCGCGCAGGGCGTCGACGGCGCGGTCGCGGTTCGGGGGAGTGGCGGCCTCGATCCGCCCTGTCAGTTCACGCATTGCCGTTCTCCTCGGAAGAGGCCCGTCCGGAGGCGATCCGCGCGATGGTGCGCAGCGAATCGGTCCCCGGCTTCAGATAGTCGCTGTGGCCGACGTCGCCCGCCGTGAACACCCGGGCGCCGAACGCCTCGGAGACCGGGTCGTTGCTCCCCAGGCCGAGCTGCGTGAACGGCAGGTTCAGCCGGATGTGCGGGACCCAGGAGATCCAGTCGGCGGACCCGCGGCCGGCCCAGACGGTGGCCTTGGTGTGCAGGGACCGGATGGTGTCGACGCCCGCTCCGGGACTGCCGTAGAGCACGATGTCCGAAACGCTGGCCATGTCCGTGGTGTTCGGCCGAGCCGCGGCCACGCCGCAGACCACCGAGCCGTAGGAGTGGCAGAGCAGCGAGATCCGGGCCGTTGCCCTCAGCGCACTCAACTCGGCGACGAAGGCCCCCAGCTGCGGGGCGGCGTCCTCGGCGCGGCCCGGGGTCAGCACCTCCGGGCTCACCGTGCCGGGTGTCTCGTATCCGAGCCAGGCGACCACGGCGACCGGCTCGCCCCGCTCCCGAAGCTCCTGGTGCAGGGCAGCCGCGGCCTTGTGGAAGCGCTCGTAGGTGTCGAGGCTGGTGTCGGAGCCGGGGACGAGCACGGCGATCCGCGCGGCCGTGGCGAGATCGCCGAAGACCTCGGCCGTGCGGCCGCCGTCGCGGCCGTCGAAGGCGAGGAACTGCCGCGACGGAGCCGCCAGGGTGCGCAGCGCGGCGGCGCGCCGGTGGTCGCCGTGCCCTTCGGCCATGCGCTCCGCGGCGCGGATGGCTTCGCGGTTGACGGCGTAGCGCTCGGTGAGGGCGGCGGGCGTTGCCGTCTGTATCGGAGCAAGAGCGGGCGGAACGGGCGCGGGGACGGCGGAGGACCGGGCCGCCCCCGACAGCGGTACGGCCACCGAGGCCATCACGAGCGCGGCGAGAAGGGTGCGGCCGAGCCGGCGCCTGCGCGGGCGAGTTGCCATGGTGGGGTGCTCCTCCTGTACCGGACATCTGTCGTGCTGCCGGTGGTGAAGCTACGGATCACATGATCTGGCTCGCGTCACACCAGGGAGCCCACCTCGTACGTAGCTCCCAGGTATGACTGGTATGCGGTGCCGGTGCCGGTGCCGGTGTCGGTGCGAGTGCGAGGGGCAGTAGCCATAGCCGGCCCAGTCGGCGAGGTTGGAGCGTTTGACCGTAGGGCGTGAGCGTGACCGGCCCGGGAACCGCCCGTCGTGCCCCTCCACGCAACCGGAACGGTCATCTTTCCCTCTATCCCGGCGGAACCGGCGCTTCACGGCGTTCGCCAGGAATCCGGCCCGGCTCTGGACAACGGGAGAGTGGACCACGTGACATCACGTCGGCCCGTCGGCCCGTCGGCACGGGTACGGGAAGAACGGGGCTCCGGGTGCTCACCGCCGGCATCCTGGTAGGCGCCTACCTGACAGGGGTGAGCACGCCTGCTCTGGCGTCGAACGGCACGACGCCCGCCCCCGCCTCCAGCACGACCGCCAAGGACCGGACTCGCGTCGTGACCGAGACCTACGACCTGGGCGACAAGGCCTTCACCATCCCGAACAGCGGCACCGTCAGCGAGATAAGCGTGGTGGTGCACCGCCCGAAGACCGTGCGGGGACGGCTCCCCGTGGTGATCGTTTCCCACGGGTCGTGGTTCGCGTGCACCGACCCCGAGGCCGAGCAGTGGCCCTGCGAGAAGGGCACGCCCTACCCCAGCTACCGCGGCTACGACTACTTCGCGAAGGCACTCGCACAACGCGGCTTCGTGGTCGTCTCGCTCAGCGCGGACGCCATCAACATGACGTCCTTCGACTACGGGGACCGCGCCCGGCTGATCAACGAGCACCTGCGCCTGTGGCGGCAACTGTCCTACGGCAAGGGCGTTCTGGCCGAGCGACTGCCGGCCTTGAGCCGCCACGTGGACATGCAGCGCGTCGGGACCGTGGGGCACTCCCGGGGAGGCAAGGGCGTGATGTGGCAGGCCTCCGACAAACACCGGAACGAGGTACCCGACGGTGTCCGCATCGGGGCCGTCCTGGCCCTGGCGCCCGTCAAGTTCGACGATCCGGAAGGGGACAACAGCGACACCCTCGTCACGGACACTCCTGTGGCCGTGGTCACCGGCGGCTGCGACGGCGCGGTGGGCGAATCCGGTCAGCAGTACCTCGACGACGCCAAGGGACACTCCACCGAACCGGCGTACTCCGTCTCGCTGCGCGCCGGGAACCACAACTTCTTCAACACCCAGTGGACGCCCCCGGCCCAGCTGGGTGAGAACGACAGCACGTGCCCCGCGCGCCAACTGACCCCCGAAAGCCAACAGGGTTCCTTCACCACATACGCCACGGCGTTCTTCGAGAAACACCTCAACGACCGCCCCGAGGGCGAAGACCTGCTCACGGGCAGGAAGCCTCTCCCCGGCGTGGAGTCAACGACCCGTGTGGTCGAACCGGTGACGGACTGACCCCTCGGGACCGTCACCCACACCGGTGACCACACACGGCAGCACCGCGGCATGTGTGGAAGACTCACAACGCATCGAAGCTCCTTTGATGACACGCGACTTGATGAATCGCTCACATCAACGGAGCTTCGGCCTGTCTGGTCACACCAGGCCCAACCAAGGCCTTCGCGAGATCACATCGACCTTGCAAGAGCCCTGCCAGTGTCCCCAAGCAGGTGTCCACCAGACCGAAGCGAGATCACCCCGACGGTTTCGGCTGAGCTCGGCCTTTTGCCTGGCCCGCTGTGCAAGCGCCTCGGCTGCAGCCAACCGGGAAGACACGCAGTGCCGTTGATCCCTTACGCACACACAACAGAAATAGTATTATTTAGACCGATTCCGCGGGTTGCAGAGGTCCTCCAGCAGGGCGAGACGAGCAGCAGATGCATGCGGAGGTCGTTGCGAGACGGATTGAGGGGCCCCGATGGGCAGAACATACGGCCAGGTCATACCAGGCGTGGCAGCAGACGGCTCGGAACTCCGGTCGGGAGTGTTCAATGAGAACGAGGTGCGTGCCGCAGCCGGCCTAACGATGGTTGTCGGCGCTGTGGCGTTCGCCTTCGCCCACTTCGATCGGAACTACATTCCGCTTCAAGTGGTCGCCCATTTCTTCTTCGCCGAGTTCCTGATCCGTGTGACGCTCGGACTCCGGTACAGCCCGGCCGGGGTCGTGGCGCGCCTGCTGACCTGGCGCCAACCGCCCGACTGGGTGTCGGCGAAGCCCAAGCGATTCGCGTGGACGCTCGGCGTGATGCTCTCGCTCTCGATGACGATCATCACGAACAGCGGCGTTCGCGGCCTGCTCCCGCGGACGGTCTGCCTGATCTGCTTGCTGCTGATGTGGAGCGAGGCGGTGCTGGGCATCTGCTTGGGCTGCGAAATCCATGGGTTTCTCATCCGGCGTGGGTGGGCGAAGAAGGACGAGGCGTACGAGATCTGCGCCCACGGCGTGTGTGAGATCCCCGCCGCAAAGCCGCTTACGACCGAGTAGACAGCCCGAGGGGGCACGCTACTTGAGGTGATGTCCTCTGAGGTGGTGTGACCGTGTCGGAGACGTCCCCCGGTCGACTGACGCAGGCGAGCGACGTGGGATCAAGCCGTGAGCTGCGGTCGATCGCGATCGCGATCGAGCTCGGCGAACGGCCTCGGCGTTTGTCGGTCCGAGACGATTCGGCGGCTTCGTGGTCCTCACGATTCCGACTGCGTTCACGGCGGCTCGTGCCGCGACGTGCCGGTGCCGGTACGCGAAGGTTCTGGCGGTGCAGGTTCTGGGCATGTGGGTGGAGGCGCCCGCCGGGTTCCGGTCGGGCGCCTCCTCGGTGGTGCGGGGGTCAGACCTGGCCGGCCTTCTCCAGTGCGGAGCAGCAGGTGTCCACCAGCAGGCGGGTCACCACGTAGGGGTCGACGTTGGCGTTGGGGCGGCGGTCTTCGATGTAGCCCTTGCCGTCCTTCTCGACCTGCCACGGGATGCGGACCGAGGCGCCGCGGTCGGAGACGCCGTAGCTGTACTCGTTCCAGGGGGCGGTCTCGTGCAGACCGGTCAGACGGTCGTCGATCCCGGCGCCGTAGTGCTTGACATGGTCCATCGGCTTGGAGTCCTCGCCCAGCGACTCGCACGCGGTGATGATCGCGTCGTAGCCTTCGCGCATCGCCTTCGTGGAGAAGTTGGTGTGCGCGCCGGCGCCGTTCCAGTCGCCCTTGACCGGCTTCGGGTCGAGCGTCGCGGAGACGTTGAAGTCCTCGGCGGTGCGGTAGAGCAGCCAGCGGGCCACCCAGAGCTGGTCGGCGACCTCCAGCGGCGCCAGCGGGCCGACCTGGAACTCCCACTGACCGGGCATGACCTCGGCGTTGATGCCGGAGATGCCCAGACCTGCGGCGAGGCAGTTCTCCAGGTGCGCCTCGACCACGTCACGGCCGTGGATCTCGTCGGCGCCGACGCTGCAGTAGTAGCCGCCCTGGGGGGCCGGGAAGCCTCCGGCCGGGAAGCCCAGCGGCCGGTCGCCGTCGAAGAAGGTGTACTCCTGCTCGATGCCGAAGATCGGCTCCTGGTTCGCGAACCTCTCCGCGATCCCGGCCAGCTGCGCCCGGGTGTTGGTCGGGTGCGGGGTCATGTCCGTGTTCAGGACCTCACACATCACCAGGATGTGGTCGCCGCCGCGGATCGGGTCCGGGCAGGTGAAGACGGGCTTCAGCACGCAGTCGGAGGCGTGGCCTTCGGCCTGGTTGGTGCTGGATCCGTCGAAGCCCCAGATGGGCAGATCGGCCAGACCGGTCGCCGAACCGGCGGTGAGGATCTTCGTCTTCGAGCGGAGCTTGGCGGTCGGCTCGTTGCCGTCGATCCAGATGTACTCAGCCTTGAGGGCCATGTTTCTCTCCGTTTTCTTTCTCTGTCAGCTCGGGCATGGGGGTGCCGGCCGGGTGTTCGTCCCGTCTGCCGACGGCCGGGCAGGATCCGGCAGCGGGAGTCTGTGTGCGCTGAAGCGTGGATGAGGCGTCAGCTCGATGGCTCGGGCTCGGCCCGGGGCGTGCCGAGTGCCTGCGCCCGTTTGTTCAGCGCATCGGCGACGGCGCCGTGACCTCCGCGTTCGGCGTCGGACACCGGAGTGCCACCCCAGCGGTCTTCCGCGAGGGGGTCGGCATGGTTCTCGAGGAGATAGTCCACCACCGCGCGATGGCCCTCCGAGGCCGCGAGATGAAGGGCGGTCCGTCCGTCGTAGTCGGCGGCGTTGAGGTCGGCCCCAGCCGCCAGGGCGGCCTGCAGGTCGTCGAGATCGCCCTGACTGGCCGACCACAGCAGCCGCATGGTCGTTGCGACCTCGGTCTGGTTCCTGGTGCGGCGGGGGTCCTTCTTGCCCGTGCGTTCGCTGTCCGTGAAGGCGTCGTAGACATGGAAGTTGTAGCGGGCCACCAGCTCCTTGCAGAACTCGACGCCGCGCACGGAGTTCCCGAGTGAGTCGAGCCGGGGTGACCAGATGCAGAAGCCCATGACGCCGGGAACCACCAGCATCAGCGCCCCGGACACGCCGCTCTTCGCGGGGAGCCCGATCGTGAAGGCGAACTCGCCCGAGTAGTCGTACATCCCGCACGAGGACATCAGGGAAAGACACTTGCGGACGGTGTCCGGAGAGAACACCCTGTCGCCGGTGATCGGGTTGATGCCGGAGTTGGCGAGGGTGGCCGCGACCGTCGACAGCGACCGGGCGTCGGCCTCGATGGAGCAGCACTGGAAGTAGAACTCGAGCGTCTCCACCAGGTCGGTGCCCTCGGGGAACGCCCCGTGCTCTCGCATGAAGTAGCCGAGCGCGAAGTTGCGGTCCGCGGTCTTGCGCTCGCTCAGGTACACGGCGTTGTTGAATCCGATGGTCCCGTTGCCGGCCAGGCGCCGCCAGGTCGATGCCACATGGTCGAACCGGTCGGCGACGTCCTGCCGGGGACGGATCAGCGAACTCGACATGATCGCACCGGAGTTGATCATGGGGTTGTGCGGCAGGGCGTCCCTGTTGAGGGTGAGTTCGTTGAATCCGCGGCCGCTGGGCTCCCGCCCCACATGCCGGTGCACGAGGGCGGCACCGTGCTCTTCGAGCGTGAGGCAGTAGTTGATGGGCTTGCACACCGACTGCACACAGAAGGGCGTGGAGGTGTCACCGATGGCGAAACGCTGCCCGTCGGTGGTGCACAGCGCGATGCCGAACTGCTCTGGGTCGACCCTGCGCAACTGCGGGATGTAGTCGGCCACGGCACCATGCCGTTCATGCTTCAGGCGTTCGTACATCTCGCTGATGTCGGCCTGCATCTCCGCGAATTCCGCGATGATCAGGTCTCCGCGTATGGCCTTCGCCACGACCTGCCCGCCGCCCTGGCAGAGGGTGACGAACCTTTCGAAGTCCAGGCTCGGCGCCTGACCTCCGGCGCTCTTTTCGAGAGCGGCCCAGGCGCCCGCGATGCGAGGGTCGTCCGGCTGGATCCCGGACTTCTGGATCCGGCGGAGCAGTTCGACGGGGGAGATGTTGCCGCTGTCGTCGCGCTTGAACGAGTCAAAAAGTCTCCGGTAGTACATGAGCTCGCCCCCGGTCTGAACAGTTCCCCGCTTCGGGATGGGTTGAGCGGAGCGCTTACGCGTCGCCATCTGAGCCTTACGGACAGTGGCCATAGTGTTCCTTTCTGGTTCGAATAGCCCGTATCGCCTCAGAGGCTGAAACGACGTCAGGAAGAGGTGCTCACATCCCGGAACGGCTGGAAAGGGAAAACGGTTCGAATTCGACTGCGACAGATCGGCCCCAACCACCCGTTGTCGGCCCCGCTCGTCGATGTGCGATGCCCGGGCCTGCGGAAACTCCCTGGTGCGGTGTCAAGCGGAGCCATCCCGGAGCCCGTCCGGCTGCGGTAGTCCTCAAGATCGCCCGGACGGGACCTACCGGGACGATAGTGAAGCATTGCCACATGAATGACATGAGTCGGATTTACGCGGCATCTCCCCGTCGTTCGCCCTCAGCCAGGACACCTCGCTCTCCACGGTGAGGTGCACGCCCTTGGCGCTTCGGGCCGGGCGCTACGCTCGGGGTCCGTGCGGCCCGGCCGGTACCTGGCCGGCAGGAGGACCGGTGGGGAAGAACAGACTGCTCATGGGGATGCGGAGTGCGGCCGGTGCGCGCCGGCTGGGGGTGACCGGCTCGCTCGCGATGGCCGTCGGCGGGCTGGGCGCCGGCAGCCTGCCCGCGCACGACCCGTGGGGCCTGTGGGAGCGGCGTGACGCTCTTACGGCCGCAGCCCTCGCCTCCTCCGTCCTCGCGTACGTCGGTCTGACGCTCCTGGTCGTCGCGTGGTGGGCGTACAAGCGGTACGGGTTGCCCCGGGAGCACCGTGTGCGCGACACCGTGGTCACCCTCGCCTGGTGGGCAGCGCCCCTGATCCTCGCCCCGCCCCTCTACAGCGCCGATGTGTACAGCTACATCGCCCAGGGGGCGATGGTGCTCGAAGGCCACGACGTCTATGCGCGCGGGCCTTCGGTGCTCGGTCCCGGCTCGCTCGGCGCCGATGCGGCGGCGAGCGTGGGCGGGAACTGGACCGATACGCCCGCGCCGTACGGGCCGGTCTTCCTGCTGCTGGCGAAGTCAGTGGTCTGGATCACCGGCGGGACCGTGGTGCCCGCAGTGCTCGGGATGAGGCTGCTGTCCGTCGTCGCGCTCGCGCTGATCGTGTGGTCGGTGCGGCGGCTGGCGGTGGAGTGCGGTGCCGACGAGAGCCGGGCGTTGTGGCTGGCCGCGCTCAATCCGCTGACGCTGATGCACGTTGTGGGCGGAATGCACAACGACGGGCTGATGATCGGCCTGATGCTGGCCGGTGTTGTGTGTGCGCTGCGCGGGCGGTGGCTACTGGGCAGTGCGCTCGTCGCCCTCGCGATGATGATCAAATCGCCGGCGGCGGTCGCCCTGCTGTTCATCGCCGTGACCGTTGTGCGCGACGGGCAGGGTCCGGTGATCGCACGTGCGGCCAAGGGGATCATCGGCCCGGCGGCGGTCGCCGCCGCGGTCGCGGTGGGGGCGACGCTGCTCGCCGGCACCGGCTTCGGCTGGCTGCGCACCCAGAGCGTCGCCGCGGCGGTGCACACTCCGCTCTCCCTGACCAGTGACCTCGGCCTCGCGGCCGGGCAGCTGGCACGGCTCGCCGCCGGCACGGACCCGGCCGTGGTCAAGAGCGCGGCCCAGAGCCTCGGTCTCGCCGCCGCGCTGGCGGCGATCGCCTTCCTGGCCGTCCGGTCCCTGCGCGGCCGGCTCCATCCCGTCCACGGCCTGGGCCTGTCCCTGCTGGCGCTCGTCGCGCTCTCGCCGATGGTGCAGCCCTGGTACCTGCTGTGGGGCACGGCTGCGGTCGCGGCGACCGCGGTGTGGGACAGCCGGGTCGTCGGCGCACTGATGGTGCTCTGCACGGCCCTGGTGTACGAGACCCAGCCCTCGGGACACACCCCGGTGTACGGCTTCGTACTCGGCGCACTCGCCGCCGTGATCGCGGTACTGGCCCTGCGCGGGGACGGGAGGCACGTCCCCGACGGAAAGCCCTCGCTGCCCCGGCCCCGCGCCGAGGAGGACCCGCTCAGGGTCACCAGCGGCTGAGGCCCGCACCGCGGCATCCTCCGTCGCGCCGGCCGGTGGGTTCGCAGGTGTGACTGGCCCATCCTGGGCCGGATTCGACCACCTCGAGGAACGGACTGCGCCCCATGCACATCGTCTTCGACGGTCATGTGATCGAGACAAATTCCGGGACGCGCGAGCCGGTCTGTTCGACTCGCGCGTCCCGGTGGGCAGTGCGTGGGTATGGCGTGAGGGCGTGACTCCGTCGACGTCTACCAGGACCGGCCACTCAGTCCGGCAACACCGCGCGGGGTGCCAACGCCGGTCGGTCCGTCGTATCCGGGGACGGCGGTGCACAGGTAGGTGCCGCCGCAGGTGCCGTTGGTCCCTGTGGTGATGTCGTTGAAGGCGTGCGGGCGGGCGTAGGGGTAGGAGTTGGGGTAGGTACCGGGGGCGGGGTCGCCGGCCAGGGCGTACATGGCGGCGACCAGTGCGGTGGACAGGCTGGTGCCGCCGACCACTCGCCAGCCGGTACCGAACGTCCCGAAGGTGTTGTACACCGCAAGGCCGGTCGTGGGGTCGGCGACCGCGGAGACGTCGTTCATGGTGCGCTTGGCACACAGCGGGTCGTGCTGGAAAGGCGGCTTGGGCTCGTAAAGGGAGCAGCCGGAGCCGGTGCGGAACCAGGCGCTCTCGGTCCAGCCGCGACGGTTGCGGGCTCGATTCAGGGATGTGCCACCCACCGAGGTGACGAAGGGCGAGGCGGCCGGGTAGGTCGTTCCGTATCCACCGTTGCCCGCGGGGAAGGTGAAGGCTACGCCGGGGCGGTCACGGAAATGGTGATCGAACGAAGTCTCGAACGGGACTTCCCCGCCGGTGAGGGCCCAGCTGTTCGAGACAACCTTGGCGCCCTGCGTGACGGCTTGGTCGACCGCAGCGAGCAGGTTGCCGAGGAGGTTGTTGTCGGATTCGACGACCAGGATCCGGCAGCCCGGGCAGGCCGCGCTCACTGCGTCGACGTCCAGTGCGGACTCCAGTGCCCAGCCGCTGTTGGTGCCGGACGGGGGAGTGAGACCGCCGCGTTGGTTGATCTGGCGGAGGCAGCCGTTGGCCTTCGTGCAGGGCGGGAGTCTGAACTGGCGTCGGTAGACGGCCAGGTCGCTTTCCAGGTTCGGGTTGTGGAAGGCGACGGTGATGGCCACTGTCCTGCCGTCGCCGTGGCGGCGGGAAAGGTCGTAGGCACTGCGGATGTCCTGGGGACCGTAGCCGGGCGGCTTCGTGTTCGGCGGGGTGGAGTACATGGACGGCGAGTCGGTGCGGATCGTGGCCAGGCAGGCTGTCTGGTCGGGCTCGGACGGTTGAGCGCAGACAGCCTGGCCGCTCGGTTGAGCACCAGCGGGCGCCGCAAAGCCGGGTGCGGCCGGCGGGATGAAAGCCAGGCCCACCATGGTGAGGCTCGTGGCCAGCAGCGACCGGATCGGGCGGACACCGCGCATGACACTCCTTCGGGATCGGACGGCTGTCCCCCTGTTTCCGGAGGGCTGCCGCCGTCGGGCATCCGGGTCGGCGGCCTCCCCTGTCATGTCGCAGCGTCGGCGTCTGTCCGCACGTCCCGTCACGGCGTCTGCCGTGCGGCCCACTGTCGGTCGGGGAGCGGCACAGCGTCCTGAACGTCACCCGATGAGCCGTCAGTTGGCGTACATGAACCACCCGTACAGCGCACAGGCCCAGCCCATACGGTCAAGGAACAGCCGGGAGCCGACCGAGTCGGTCAGTCGCCGGCCGTTTGCCCGCCCGCGCGACCTGCGCGGTCAGAGGAGGGACCTGCTCACCGCGACGGGTGCGTCGTACAGACTCCGCCGGCCGCGCCTGACCGGAGGCATGGGGCAACCAGGGCCCCTCGCCCGTATGAGGCTGCCGGACCGTCCTGTCGGGCCTCCCCTCCCGACCAGGACGGTCCGGCGACCAGCCGAACCTGCCCCCGGCCCCCGAAGCGGCCCGGCACCCGCCCGGAATCACAACACAGCGGCACAGCACAACCCAGCAACACAAGGCAGCAGCTCAGCGACCTCGGGATGCCCCGTAAACGCCGCCCTCGTCCAATCCTTCCAGGTACTCACCGAAGCTCAGATTTCCGACGGCCAGGTTGGCGTCGATCCCCGCGAGCTCTGAGGCGAGGGCGCGGAACGAGCTGCCTGGCTCTTCGTCGTCCAGATCGATGAGGAGCAGGCTTCGATCTTGTGGTCGTCCCGGCGACGCGGTGGTGACTGCATCCACAACAGCCAGGTACGGATATTCGGCCTCATCGGGCACATGGGCAACAAGCTGCTGCGGTGTCATGCCGTGATAGCTCGGGTCATCCACGAACCGCACATCCATGAGCAAGCCTTCGGGGGCCCACGCACGGATCAGTTTGCACACGTCGTCCCATATCTGCTGATGGGAGAAATCCGTACGAATCACCAAGGCGCCTTCGCCGGCGGGGAGCTCCTTCACCGTTTCCACCTCTCGTTCCGTTTCGAAGCCGGACCGGCCCCTGAGGCCGGGCCCAGGGCCACATGCCAACGAAGGCTTACGGCGCTCGATCCCTCACGGTTCACACACGAGCAAGGAGGATGAGAACAGCTTCTCGGAGCCACGGCCACGTCCGGCGCGTTGGGTGTGCGCGACCCGCAGCGGAGCCTCCATCGTTGGGAACCCACTGCCGTCGGCGGCCATCTAGGTGTGCGGAGGGGGACCACAAACGCCCGAGTACGCAAGGAACTTGAGACCCGCCAGTGACGATGAGCGTCAACTCAGGCAGCGGCCTTCGCCTGATGGCCGCGTGCTCCGACCAAGCGCGCAGCCCGGTCTGCCTTCCAGTGGCACGGCTGAGAGTGCCCCCGCCAACGCCGTCGACACTCCCTCCGGCCCCCTCCTGTCCTGAGGAGCGGGGCGAAGCAACTGAACGAACCACGAACCCCACTGCGTGTTAAGGAGAAAATCTGTCATGCGGATCACCCCCATACGCAAGCGCGCCCTCACGGCTCTCACCGCAACAGCCTTGGCGTCCTCCGCGCTGTTCACCGCCGCCACCCCTGCCGCGGCAATCCAGGGCGGCCAGCCGGCCAGGGCGGCGGACTCCCCCTGGGCCGTCGCGGTCAAGCCCGCGTTGATCCCGTTCGCCTTCTGCGGCGGCACACTGATCGCCCCGACCAAGGTCCTCACCTCGGCGCACTGTGTGGACCCCTTCGTCAAGGTCCCAGGACTCCTGGAGGTGGTCTCCGGCCGCGACAAGATGTTGTCCTTTGCCGGCACCAAGGTGACCGTCGCCAGTGTCTGGCGCGATCCGGGTTACTCCACCTTCACCTACAAGGGCGAGACCGGCTACCGCAACGACGTCGCCGTCCTCACCCTCAAGTCGCCGATCAAAGCCCCGACCCTGCCCATCGCCGGACCGAACTCGCGCGATCTCTACCAGCCCGGCCGGACCGCTCGGATCCTCGGCTGGGGCACCACCTCCGCCAGCGCCATCGACGGCGGAGTCCTGCGCGCGGCGACCACCGAGGTGGTTGCCGACTCCTCCTGCGCGAGCGCCGCCTCGTACGGGGACTCGTACGACCCCCACCAGTACACGTGCGCCGGCAACTTCGCCGACGGCGGTGTCGACACCTGCCAATTCGACAGCGGCGCCCCGCTGGTGGTCAACGGTGTCGTCGCCGGCATCGCCTCCTGGGGCATCGGCTGCGGCAAGCCGGGCTATCCCGGCCTGTACACACGTGTCAGTGAGTTCTCCGCGAAGATCAACGAACAGCTCACCAAGTGAAAGACACCGCCTGACAACGGTCGCGGAACGCCCCACCCTCGGGTGGGGCGTTCCGCCCTTCATCCCGGGGGAGCCGTCCTGTGGGTGGCCGCCGCCCACTACGCCGCGACGACGGCCCCGCTTCCCGGACCGCCGTGACCTATCGGTCGGAGCCCGGCAGCCCTTGTGTGCAGCTGAGGCTCACCGTGTCGGCGAAGGTCCTGGCCGGGGGTGTCAGGGCGTCCCAGCGGCGTACGGCCCAGCCCACCCGCAGGTGGGGCAGTTCGGGGACGGGCACGAAGGCCACAGGCCCGTCCTCGTCCGGAACGGGCCGGCCGGGCAGTCGCGGTATGACCGCGTGGCCGAGGCCGAGCCCGGCCAGCAGGATGGCCGTGTCCCAGTCGGCGACGCTGGTGCCGGAGGGGACGGAAACGCCCAGCCCGGCGAAGGCCGCGTCGAGGTGTGCCCGGGAGGCAGAGTTCTCCGGGAGCCGGATGTGGCGCAGGGCGGCGAGTTCGGCGGCCTCGACCGCCGTCCGCCCGGCCAGCGGGTCATCGGTGCGTACGGCCAGCACCCAGGGCAGTTCGACGACGGTGCGCTGCTCGATGCCGCGCACCGGGGCACCGATGGTGATCCAGGCGAGGTCGAGCGCGGCGGCGGACAGTGCGTCGAAGCAACTGCGGCTGGAGTTCTCCGTCCGGAACTCCAGGAGCACCTCGGGATAGCGCCGGTGGAAGTCGACGACGGCGTCCGCCATGAAGTGCCGCACCGTCGTGGCGCCCGTCGTCACGCGTACGGATCCGGCCTCACCCCTCGCGAGCTCCTCGAGGCGGTGCAGCGCGAGGTCGAGTCCGCTGATGCCGTCCGCGGCCGCCGCCTGCAGGATGCGTCCCGCAGGGGTGGGCACGACTCCACGCGGACGGCGTTCGAGGAGGCGGACGCCCGTCTCCCGTTCCAGCCGCTTCACATGGTGGCTCACCGCCGACTGTGTGCAGGAGAGGTCGCGGGCGACGGCGCTGAGGCTCCCGGCCCGGCACACCGCGACGAAGACGCGCAGATCGTCAAGGGTCACAACCCCCAAGCTATCGCTTGGAGATCGTCAAGCTAATTCAAGGATTGACTGGGGTGTGCGAGCTGACTGATGATCAATCCAGGGCCCACGGGCGGCAACCCGCCCCTGTCCCGCCGAGGTCCGGACCGAAGGCGGGAGCAGGGCGGGTGCCGACCCACCCCCGTCCTCGGTCCGGTTCCTCCCACCCCCGCGTCCCCCTCCGTGCGTCTCAGGCGCCGACGGTTCCGTCGATCCCCTCCCTGAGGAAGTCGGCGTGCCCGTTGTGGCGTGCGTACTCGTGGATGAGGTGCAGCATCACGAGCCGCAGCGACACCTCCTCGCCCCATCTGGCCTGGTATCCGGTGACGTCGAGCGATTCCGCCTCGCGCTCGATGCGGCGTGCGTGCCCGACTTCCGTCTCCCACGCGGCGAACGCCTCCGAACGCGTCGCCCCCGTCGCGTCGTACGCCGCCTGGTAGTCGCCCTCGTCCGACCAGACGAGTGGGATCTCCTCGCCCGCGATCACCCGGCGGAACCAGGAGCGTTCCACCTCCGCCATATGCCGGACGAGTCCGAGCAGCGACAGTGTGGACGGCGGCATGGACTGCCGGCGCAACTCGTCGTCGGACAGGCCTTCGCACTTCATGGCCAGCGTCGCGCGGTGGAAATCGAGAAAGCCCCGCAGCATCTCGCGCTCGGCGCCGCGCACGGGTGGCCCGATACGTGTGTCTTCCGTCATGGAGATCACGGTAGGCATGGGCGGGCCGCGATCGTCAACTGACTTGAAAGGGACCCTTGATGAGGCGCGAGGCACACTCGACAATGCGCATGACATGTCCGGAAGCCGCTCCGGACTCTCCTGTCGCAAGAGGGGACCCCCACATGAACAAGCCTCTCGTCGGCGCGCTCCTCGCCCTCACGCTCCTCGGAGCAGGGACCGCGCCCGCGATCGCGTCGGCTCCGGCCGAAGCCCCGGCACCCACGGCGGAGAAGGCCGTGAAGGCCGTGAAGGCGGTCAACTTCGCCGGGACCGTCGCGCTCAGCAACTGTTCCGGCTCCGTCGTCCGTATGCCCGGCTCGGCGGCGAACGACCCCGCCCTCGTGCTCTCCAACGGACACTGCCTCGAAACCGGCTTCCCCGGCCCCGGTGAGGTCGTCGTCGACAAGCCCTCCAGCCGTTCCTTCGGCCTCCTCAACGCCTCGGGCAGCAGAGTCGGAACGCTGCGCGCGAGCAAGATCGCGTACGCGACGATGACGGACACCGACATCTCGCTGTACCAGCTCACCAGTACCTACGCGCAGATCGAGAGCCGCTACGGCATCAAGGCGCTGGAGCTGAACGCCGGCCACCCGGTCAAGGGCACCGCCATCAAGGTGGTCTCGGGCTACTGGAAGCGGATCTACAGCTGCAACATCGACGGCTTCGCCTACCGCCTGAAGGAAGGCGACTGGACCTGGAAGGACTCGGTCCGCTACACCTCGTCCTGCAACACCATCGGTGGTACCTCCGGCTCGCCCGTCGTCGACAACGCCACCGGCAAGGTCGTGGCCGTCAACAACACCGGGAACGAGGACGGCGCACGCTGCACGGTGAACAACCCGTGTGAGGTCGACGAGAACGGCGCCGTGACGGTCCGCCAGGGCATCAACTACGCCCAGGAGACGTACATCGTCGTCCCGTGCGTCGGCACGGGCAACAAGATCGACCTCGGCCGGGCGGGCTGCACGCTGCCCAAGCCGTAGGACGCGACCGCCCCGGCCGTGTGCCGGACACCGACGACGATCGGTGTCCGGCACACGGCATCCGCTGTGCGGATTCCGGCCATCCGGCCGATCCGGCAACGTACTGTTGCTGCCATGGCAAACAACGATGCCGCCGGCGTCGGCGACGATGCCGCTGTCCTGGCCGCCGTGGGCCCGCGACTGCGCGCGCTGCGCACCAAGCGCGGCATCACCCTGACCCGGCTCTCGGAGGCCACCGGCATCTCGGTCAGCACCCTGTCCCGCCTCGAGTCCGGCGAGCGCAAGCCCCAACTCGAACTCCTGCTGCCCCTCGCACGCGTCTACGAGGTGCCGCTCGACGAACTCGTCGGCGCGCCGCCGGTGGGCGACCCGCGGGTGCGGCTCAAGCCGATCAGACGCCGCGACGCGACGATCGTTCCGCTGACCCAGCACCCCGGCGGGCTGCAGGCGTTCAAGATGGTCATGCCCTCCAGCCGCAGCACGCCCGAACCCCGTACGCACGAGGGCTACGAATGGCTGTACGTGCTCAGCGGCAATCTGCGTCTCGTGCTCGCCGACCACGACATCGTGGTCAGGGCGGGCGAGGCCGCGGAGTTCGACACCCGGCTGCCGCACTGGTTCGGCAGCACCGGTCAGGCGCCGGTGGAGATCCTCAGCCTCTTCGGAGCACAGGGCGAGCGCATGCACGTCCGGGCGAAGCCGCGCGGCGGGTAGCCGCGGGCAGGGGGCACGTACCGGCAGGTCACACCGGTCAGAAGAACGTACGGATGTAGTCGACGACGGTCCCGTCCGCCTCGACCACCGGAATCAGCTGCCACTTGTCGAACGAGGTGCACGGATGCGACAGACCGGTGCCCACCCAGTCGCCGACCTCGAGATCCGCGCCCTCCTCCGTGCTGAGCCAGGTGTGCTGGTCGGACAGGCGGGTGACGGTGATGCCGTCGGCAGGGCGCACCTCGCCGGTCCGTGCGTCACGGACGACCTGGGCCTCCGGCAGCCCCAGGTCGTAGGCGGCGTCGCGCTTGCCCGCGTTGGTGAACGCCTGGAGCGCGGACGGGCGGGAGAGGACCTGGGCCCAGAGGCGGAACGCGGGCTCCAGAGCGCCCTCCTCGGGGACCCTGTTGAAGGGGGTGAGGTGCTGGTAGTGGCCGGAGTCGTGCGAGACGTAGGCGCCGGAGCGCAGCAGCTTGAGCACGGGGCGGGACAGCTCGGGGATCTCCGCGAAGACATCGGCGACCGTGTCGAACCAGGCGCTGCCGCCCGCGCTGACGACGATCTCCTGCGCGTCGCCGAACCGGCCGTCCTTGTCGAGGACGGTGGCGAGGGAGACCAGCCGGAGCAGCCAGTCGCGCACCCGCTCGGGGGTCGCGTCCGGGACCTCGCCCTCATAGCCCGCGACACCCACCAGACGCAGGGTGCGCGCGGCCGAGACGGCCTCGGCGACGGCGGCACAGTCGGCCTCGGTCCGGGCGCCGGTGCGGGCGTCCTCGCCCGCGGCGAGCTCGATCACGACGTCCAGGGGGCGGCGGGCCCCGGCGGCGGCGAGCGCCTGGTCCATCAGCTCGACCCCGCGGACCGAGTCCACGTAGCAGACGAGCTCGAAGCCGGGGTCGCGGTCGAGCTCCGCGGCGAACCAGCGCAGGGCGACCTCGTCGACGAGCTCATTCGCGAGGAAGATCCGCTGGATGCCGTACGCGCGGTACACACGGGCCTGGTGCGGCACGGCGGCGGTGATGCCCCACGCCCCGCGCTCCAGCTGGCGCTCGAACAGCTGCGGCGCCATGGAGGTCTTGCCGTGCGGGGCGAAAGCGAGGCCGTGGCGCTCGGCGTAGGTCTCCAGGAGAGCGAGGTTGTGCTCGAGGGACTCAGCGGACAGTGCGAGCACCGGGGTCGTGAAGCCGCCGGTGAACAGATTGCGCCGCTGCGCCGCCAGCTCGCCGACGGTCAGGCCCTCGGCATCCGGCGGGAGCGCCTTGAACCGGTGGTCGACGCGCTCGTCCGCGAGCCGGGTGACGGGCGTGGACGGGGCGGGGGTGCCGGCGTGGCCAGCAGCCATGGGGGCCTCCTCGGGGTACGGCGTACAGCGGCGGTATGTGCAGTGTCCATTGAACATACCCATGGTCGCTGTCCGGCTTCCGGGGCCCCGGACGACCGTACCGGGGCCACCGGGCCACCGGATCATCGCGCACGTTCCTCGCGCACGTTCCTCGTACACGCCGGGGCGTCCGGACCACGACAGGCCCGGACGCCCCCTTGCCTCACGGCCCGAGCCGTGTCATGCCTTGCAGTACTGCTGTTCCTTGCCGATTGACCGGTACATGCAGTCCGCGTTCTCCATCAGCTGCAGCACCGCGTCCCGGTTGCGGTTCGTCTCGCGCTCGATCACCTCGTCGGGCGGGTAGAAGCCGCCGCCGCCGAAGCCCGACGGGTACATCTCGAAGGTGTACGAGAAGATCTTCTGGTTGCCCCACAGCCAGTCGTCGATCGACCCGTCCGTGATGTAGAGGTCGCTCGCCTGCTCGGGCGTGTAGCCGTTGCTCGCGGCCATCTTCTGGCCGACTGCGGCGAACGCGTCCCGGTCGTCCTGGGTCATGCCCGGTGCGGTGTTGGCGGTCGTGTAGCCGTACGGCCACAGCACCAGCTCGCTGTAGGTGTGGAAGTCGATGCCGGCCTTGATCTGCTGCTTGCCGCCGACGACGCGGGAGCGTGTGAAGTCGGCGACGACCTTGACCTCGGGCGCGGACTCGGCGGACCTGCCGCGGTAGGTCTCGGAGCCGGTGGAGCCCGAGGAGCCGCCGCAGCAGCCCCACTTGTAGTTCCAGTTGCGGTTCAGGTCCGTACCGACGTACGACGAGCCCGAGTTCGGCTGACGGTTCTTGCGCCAGCTGCGGTAACGACCGGTGGCGATGTCGTACTCGCCTCCGTCCGGGTTGAGGTCCGGCACGATCCAGATCTCGCGGCTGTTGACCGCGTTGGTGATCCGGGAGTCGCTGCCGTAGTCGTCCCCGAGCTCGCGCAGCAGATAGAGCGCCATCTCGACGGTCAGGTGCTCACGGGCGTGCTGGTGGTGGGTGAAGAGGATCTCGGGTTCGTTCTCGTCGGTGCCGACGTTGTCGCTGACCTTGACGGCGATGATGTCGCGGCCTTCGTAGGACTTGCCGATCACCCGCTTGCTCATGATGTCGGGGTGGGCGGCGATGCGCTGGTCGATCTCCGCCTTCATCTCGGCGTAGTTGTGGTACTTCGCGTCCGCGGACGGGAAGTCGAACGCCTTCGCCGTCGCACCCGCGGCGATGCGGGCGGGCGGTCCCGGCAGGGGTTCGAGCGCATGGCCGAGCGCGCGCAGTCGCTTCGCCTGGGCGGCGTTGGCGCTGACGACGACGGAGTGTTCGTCGGCCTCGTCGATCGACACGCCGGTGGCGGCGATAGCGGTCCGTTCGGCGACGGTGGACGGGCCGTGGATCTCGTACTGCCTGGTCTGCTCCTCCTGGAGGGCCGCGGGAGCGCGGTCCGTGCCGGGGGAGGGGGCTGCGGTGGCGGTGAAGGGCGCGGCTACGGCCAGCGCCAGCAGGGTCGCGAACGCGGCGGACCGCGTGGCGGACCTTCTGCCACCGCCGCGGATACGAAGTCGCATGCTGTCTCCTGGGTAGGGAGTGTGGGGGTTGCTCTGCGACGTGCGGGTGTGACGGGCACATGGTGGGGGTCTGGCATGCCCCGGTCAAGGGTGCGCTTCGGCCACGAGTGGGACGACGACTTGAGTTCGACGACGACTTGAGTTCGACGGCGACTTGGGAAGGCGGGACCCCGGCCCACTGACGGAGACCAAGGCGGAAGGCGCGCAGACACCTGCGGCCCGGACCCGCAAGGCGAGTGGGAAGCATATCGGCCCGGGCGTCGTTGTCGCGGCAACCGGCTTAGGGGGTTTCTGATGGATCTCCGTGGAGGAAAGAGCGGCCGCCGCGCCGCTGTTCCGTGGTGCCGTGTCTGCGGCAGGTGCGTGAACTGCCCTGCAGGCATCCCGTCATACTGGCGTGCATGACGTATGGCGGCCACCCGGACCAGCACCACGCCCAGGGCGCACCCCCACCCCCGGGTTTCGGACCCCCGATCCCGCCTCCGCCGCAGCCGGGGTACGGCCCGGGCGCGCCGCAACAGCCGTCCCCGGCCGGGTACGGCCCGCCACCGCAGGCTCCCTACGGGGCACCGCCCCAGGCCGCCGGGTACGCCCCGCAGGCTCCCTACGGCCCTGCGTACCAGGGCGGTTACGCGGTCCAGCCGCCGGGCCCGCCCGTACCGGACGGCCCTGAATTCATCGCGCACGACCGCCGGAACTCCGTCATCGTCGATGTGAACGGGGTGGCCCTGGAGGTGCAGGGCCACACCATGGAGTTCCCCTGGTCCGCGATCGCCACCGTCCACTTCGCTCCGGCGCCCCACGGCACGGTCCTGATGGTGGCCGTCTCGCACGCGGCCGGGATGCTCTACGAGTGCCGGGTCACCGCCCGTCGCCAACCGCAGCTCCAGCAGTGGCTGGCCCAGCTCGGCCCCGTACTCCACCACTTCCTGGCGAACCGCCCGCCGGCCGTCTGAGAGGCCGGGAGGGGCGGCCCTCCCGGCTCGCCTCCGTCCTGCCGCCCGACGCCCCTACGGCCCGCCGCCGAAGAAGCCGGACCTCAGGTCCTGGACGACGGCGTCGAGTGGATGACCGCTCACGATGAACGGTCCGCTCCAGGGGGCGCTGAGTGCGAAGAGCAACGCCAGGCTCAGCCCGACCACACTCGCAACGCCCACGACGAGCAGCGATGTTCGCAGGCTGCTGCGGAAGATCAGTGCGCCGGCGTTCACGATCAATGCCAGCCCGCTGGCCACGAGCGTGACGACATAGAGGCCGGGCACGTCGCGCGACGCGGCCGCGACGCGGAAGCGCCGGCTGCTGGTGACACTGTCCAGGGAGACCAGCAGCTCCGTGCCCGCCGGTGATCCCAGCTCGGGCCTGGCCGCCTCGGCACGCACGGTTCGCTCCAGCCGTGCGATCGCGTGAGCGGTGGCCGGATCGTCACCGGACGCCGCTGCCGCGCCTTTCCATTCCCTGGCACGCGTGGTCCGCAGATAGTCCAAGAGCGCCGCATGGATCGGCTCGGACTGGACTCGAGGGCTCGTCGCCGCCCACGCCAGCCGGGAGGTCGCGGCCGCCTCGTCGCTCACCAGCCCTTCCGCTGCGCGCAGATAACCGGCCTCGCTGGCCAGGGTGAGTGCGGCGAAGATCGCGAAGGCGGCGCCGAGCGTGGGCATCAGGGGCATGGCGATCTGCGGCACCCGGTCCTGTTCCCCGACCGGTACGAGCGCCCGGACGCCGACGCGTGCCAGGGCCGCGACCAGGAGGGCGACGAAGAGCCAGCCCCCCACCAGCACCAATGCCGGCAGTGAGGTCAACCAGTTCATCGCATCACCTACAGCGCGTTCCCGTGAGCGCCATACGGCGGGGCGACCCTATGGCCCCGCGATGTGGAGCTCCTCGTCGGCCACCTTCAACGAACGCTCCATGATCACAGCTCGGGGACCTCCGGTGCGCGCGACGCCCGGCACGACCCCTCGCTTCGTCGCCGAACAGCCGCGTACGGCCCAGTACGCGGCTGTCCGGTCCGCCTTGCGATCGGCCCGCTCGTGCTACGGCGGTCCGTGCTACGGCAGTCCGTGCACATGCGGTCCGACGGCGTTGGACCAGGCGTTCCCGGCGGTCGCGTCCCAGTTCGTGGACCAGGTCATCGCGCCGCGCAGACCCGGGTACGTACGCGACGGCTTGAAGGAGCCGCAGTTCGTGCCGCGCGTCAGGCAGTCGAGGGCGTTCTTCACGATCTGCGGATCGACGTACCCGCTGCCCGCCCCCCGGCTGGACGCCGGGACGCCGATGCCGACCTGGGACGGGTCGAGACCGCCCTCGAGCTGGATGCAGGCGAGCGCGGTGAGGAAGTCCACCGAACCCTGTGAGTAGACCTTCTGGTCGCACCCCAGCATCGAACCGCTGTTGTAGTACTGCATGTTCACGACGGTGAGGATGTCCTTCACGGCGAGTGCGGTCCTGAAGTACTCGGTGCCGGTGCTCTGCATGTCGATCGTCTGCGGGGCCATGGTCAGCACCAGTGACGAGCCCGCCTTCTGCCCGAGCCGGCGCAGCGCCTTCGTCAGATACGTGGAGTCGACCCCGTGCTCCAGGTCGATGTCGATGCCGCTGAAGCCGTACTGCTGCATCAGCGCGTAGGCGCTGTTCGCGAAGGCCGTCGCGGAGGCGTCGCTGTTGACGGTGACGTTGCCGCGCTCGCCGCCGACCGAGAGCACCACCGACTTGCCCGCCTTCTTCTTGGCGCCGATATCGGCCTTGAACTCGTCGACCGAGCCGTAGCCGACCGCGGGGTCGAGGTTGAAGGTGATCTCACCGGGGGTCGTGGTCGAGTCGGCGAACGACACGGCGATGATGTCGTACTGCGCCTGGACGTCCCGCAGCTTCTGCACGGTCGCGCCGTTGTCGAAGTTCTGCCAGTAGCCCGTCAGAGCGTGCTTCGGCACCCCGGGATCGCCCGGAGTGCTGCCGCCCGGCGAGGTCGACCCGGTGACCTCCGCCGACTTCTCCGATTCGCCGGCCGAACCGGTCGCGCTCACCTGGAAGCGGTACGAGGTCGACGCGGCGAGCCCCGTCACGGTCGCCGATGTCCCGGTCACCGACTGCACCTTGGTCCCGTCGCGGTAGACGTTGTACCCGGTCGCGCCGGCCGAGGCCGTCCAGCTCAGCGCGACGGACGACGAGGTGACCGTGCCGACGGCCAGCCCTGCCGGGGCGCGGGGCACCCCGGGGTCCGGGTCACCGCCGCCGCCCCCGTCCGGCCCGGACACGGACACGTCGTCGGCGTGGTAAGCGGGCTGCCCGTACCACCCGTGGGTGTACACGGTCACCGAGGTCGTGCCGGGGCCCGTGGTGAAACGGGTCGTCAGCTGGGACCAGCCGGACGTCCCCGGCGTCCAGGTCGACACATCCGTGGTCCCGGTGCCGCTCGCCCCGAGATACACGTACGAGCCCTGGACCCATGCGCTCAGGGTGTACGTCGAGCCGGGCTTCACGGTGACGGTCTGCGAGCACTTCGCGTTGTCCATCCCGGCGGGCGTCGCCTTGAGCGCGGAGGCGCCACCGTGCACGGGAGCCGATACCGTCGTCCCGCTCCCGGCGGTGCACGACCAGTTGGCGAGACCGGACTCGAAGCCGGCGTTCCTGGCGGCGTTCACATCGACCGCCTGCGCGGTACCGGCCCCGCCGACGAGCCCGAGCCCGGCGGCCATGGCCAGGGTCAGGGCCGCGCCGAGCAGTCTCCGGGCACCGGTGGGCCTCCCGTCGGCACTGCCTCGGTCACTGCGACTGCCGTGGTGTTCGCGGGCGCGGCTGCCCGCTGTGCTGCGGTCCACTTGCTGCCTCCGTGGGGGAGTTGGGGGGATGGAGGGCATGCGCGTACGTACGGACGACGCAGGGGATGACGGACGTACGCGGAACGGTGGCCACCGCTGACCGTACAAGCTGGTCCAGACCAATCGGGCTGTCAAGGCCTCCGGCATGAGGTCGTATACGGAGGCGTGAAGTCGTGCGTGCGGACAAGGCGTCGCATACGGAGGCGTGAAGTCGTACGCACGGGCATGAGGCCGGCCGCCACCCGGACGCGAGGTCGCGCACGGAGAGAGGGGTCCGGGAATTGACGGACTGCCCGCATCGGCGGTTTCGTATGCCCGCGATCGGGCACTCGATCGAATTCCGTGCCGCCGCGGCTTGTTCATCCTTTCGGGTTCGATTCGGTCGATCGCATGGATCAAGAAAGGGGAATACGGGCTTCTGTGTGCCCATTCTGTCCAGTTTTGGTGGCCGTTTCAGCTCCGAATGCCGTGCGCGATCGCGGAGTTGGGTTCTCCGGTCCGTAAGACGCAGATAAGGTGCTGATACAGCTGTACCGGGCAGCGAACGATCTGCGGTCGTCGGGCCACCGGAGGCCGGAGTGGACGGGGAACACAGAGTGCCGACTGTCATTGCGGCGACCAGTGCCGACCTGGTTCTGCCGCCCACCGACCAGCAGACACCGACCGCCGCCGTCGTCCAGCCCCCCGAGGTACAGCCGCTGGACGCGGCACTCACCGAGATGCACGTCCTCCTGGAGCAGCACGGACATGTGATCGTCCTCTATCCGTCATCCGTGCCCGCCGCCCTGGAGCAGCGGATGTTCGCCGTTCGCGCCATGCTGGAGAGCGACCGGATCGCCCTGCTCAGATCGGATCTGCCGCCCCTCGGCGTGGCGGTCCTGTTACGCCAGCTGCGTCAGCTGTCCATCTGCGACTTCAGTCCGGGTGTCGTCGCCTCCGCGGCACGACTGCTCGCCCATTACATCTACGCGGGTGCGGTGCTGAACTCCGTCGCCCGGCTCGACCGGATGCCCGTCAGTCTCACCTCGCACGCCAAGTCTTGGGTCCCCGGCTCCCAGTTCGCCGTGCTGGCCGGCCCGACCCCCCAGCTGTTCAAGATCGGCCAGAACTCCGGGGTCCTGGGCGGCCCCGAGTTCGGTACCCAGCTCATCGTGGCCGAAGGGCAGATGACCACCGACTGGGTGACGAACACGCTCGCCCCGGCCTGGCGCGTCCAGGGGCTCCACGAGGCGGCCTTGCCCGCGGACTCGCCGCGCTGGTGGGGCACCGCGAAGCTGGTGGAGTTCGCCGCCTTCCTGCCCGACATCTCCGTGCTCTACCAGCTCGTCGCCTCGGTGCGGCGGGCCAGGTGCCACTGGTGCTCCATGGAACTCATCGGCGACCGCTGCGGCTTCTGCTCCGCGCCCCTCCACGAGCCCGACAACCGACCGACCGCGGCAGGCGCCCTCCATCACAGAGTGCTCGCCCGTCCCCGGCCGTGACCCCGCGATCCGCGCACCACACATCCCTGTCCGTTCCGCCCGACGTATTCGAACGAGGTTGTCCGGCCCATGAATTCCCGCCAGCGCCGCGGCGTCATACTCCTGCTGTTGTCACTCCTGTGTGCCTTCGGTGCCTTCGTCGGCGTGCTTTCGGTGATCAGCGACGTGAACTCGAAGGTCGGACCCGAGGTGACGGCATACGAGATCACTTCCGATGTGCCGCCGTACACGGCGCTCAGTCCGAGCCAGTTCGAAAAAGTAACCATGCCCAAACGCTGGCTCTCGCAAAACGCCGTGACCGACCTTTCCGAGATCAGCGGAAAGATCGCGGTCACCCGGCTGAACAAGGGCTCACTGCTCCAGAACGACATGATCGTGGCGCGCCCCGCCCTCCAGCCAGGTGAGCAGGAGATCGCCATCATGATCGATGCGGCGACCGGAGTGGCAGGCAAGATCAAGCCGGATTCGCGCGTCAATATCTACGCCACCTTCGCCGGCGGACGGGAGGGCGCCCCGGCGCAGTCGAAGGTGATCGTGTCCAACGCCAAGGTCCTGGACGTGGGTCGGCTCACCGCACTCGAGCCGGACCGGAACAACAAGGGCAACCAGGCGACCGAGGCGGTACCGATCACGTTCGCGCTCACCACGCTGGACGCCCAGCGGGTCGCCTATGCCGAGTCCTTCGCCGAGCACGTACGCCTCGCACTGATCGGTCAGGGCGGCGACACCACGATCCGTCCGGCCGACCGCACGTACACGCTCGACAAGGACAAGTAGCGCGACCGTAGCGACAGTAGGGACAAGTAGGGACAAGTGAGGATGGGATGACCACCAGGATCCTCCCGGCCGTCGGCGACCCCGATGCGGCCAGGTCCGTCACCACACTGCTGAGCCAGCTGCCCGACGCGGAGCCGGCGGCCCCGGTCGGCGACTCCACCCAGCTGATCGACACCCTGGCCCGCCTCGCGGGCGAGTCGCTCGACGAGTTGCCCGAGGTCGTGCTGGTCCACGAACGGATCGGTCCGGTACCGGCACTGGAGCTGATCCGCGAGGTCGCCCTGCGCTTCCCCGCCGTCGGAGTCGTTCTCATCACCGCCGACGCGAGCCCCGGACTCTTCTCGGCCGCGATGGACTCGGGAGCCCGGGGACTGGCCGTCCTGCCCCTCAGCTACGAGGAATTGGCCAACCGCGTCCAGGCCGCGGCCCAGTGGTCCGTCGGCGTACGACGTCACCTGGGCGCGGGCGCCGATGTCTTCACCGGCCCCGGAGGCACCGTCGTCACCGTCACCGGCGCCAAGGGCGGCGTCGGTACGACCCTCACCGCGGTCCAGCTCGCCCTGGCCGCGCGGGCGTCGGGCCGTACCGTGGCGCTGGCCGACATGGACCTGCAGACCGGTGACGTCGCGTCGTATCTGGACGTGCAGTTCCGTCGCTCGATCGTCGACCTCGCCGCGATCTCCGACATATCCCCCCGGGTGCTGTCGGACGCGGTGTTCAGCCACAGCACCGGCACGGCCCTGCTGCTGGCCCCCGCGGACGGCGAACGCGGCGAGGAGGTCAGCGACCGGTCGGCCCGTCAGATCGTCAGCGCTCTCCGGTCCCGCTACGAAGTGGTCGTCATCGACTGCGGAAGCCAGATGCACGGCGCGAACGCCGCGGCCGTCGAAATGGCCGACATCGCCCTCCTGGTCACCACGCCGGACGTGGTGGCGGTACGCGGCGCCAAACGGATCGTACGGCTGTGGGACCGCCTCCAGATCCGCAAGGCGGAGGAGACGGTCACCCTGGTCAACCGCTACACCCGCAACACGGAGATCCAGCCGGCGCTGATCCAGAAGATCACGGGCACCCGGATGGCGGGCACGGCCGTCCCGGCGAACTTCAAGGAGCTCCAGGGAGCGGTGGACTCCGGACGTATGCATGAACTCGAGGCGAAAAGCACGGTGAAGCAGGCGCTGTGGGGCCTGGCGGGGGAGTTGGGTCTGGTGAAAATCCCCGGGGGAGCCGAGAAGAGCGGTAGGTTCCGGGGCGACCGGGGCTCGATCGGAGGCCGTCGCAGGCGCGGGGATTCCGGGGAGAGGGAGGGGGCGCGCTGACCGATGGCGGGCTTAGGGGAACGGTTCACGAGGTCGGCGGGAAGCGCTGAGGGCCCGGCGGGAGTTCGCAAGCACGGTCCGGGCAGGGGGCGTGACGGGGATCGCGGCCAGACCGCGATCGAGTTCGTGGGCGTCACACCGCTGATCATTCTGCTTCTGGTCGCACTGTGGCAGTGCGCCCTGATCGGCTACACCTTCAGCCTGGCCGGCAACGCGGCCGATCAGGCCGCACGGGCGGGCGCGGTGTCCGAGGGCGGCGGGCAGCAGGAATGCCAGGAGGCGGCGAAGGAGGACCTTCCCGACGCCTGGGCCGCGAGCATGGACGGGACGACGTGCGCCGCCGGGGCAGGTCTCTTCAAGGCGACCGTCAATCTCCAGGTACCCGTGCTCGTGCCCGGCGTTCTCGACTTCCCCATGCCGGTGACGGGCGAAGCGGCCGCCGTGAGGGAGGACTGACATGCGGGCCACCACGGGATCGGCGCAACGGGACCGGAACCGGGCCGGGGCGAGGGCCGCGGACCGGGAGGGCCGGAACCGGGCCGCCGCGGACCGGGGCCAGGTCGCCATCGAGTACCTCGGCTTCCTGCCCCTGCTGCTGCTCGTCGGTCTGTTCGCCATCCAGCTGGGCATCGCGGGCTACACCGCGAACCAGGCCGGGACGGCGGCACGGGCGGCAGCGCGCACCGCGAGCATGGACGATCCGGAGATCAGCCCGGAGCAGGCGGCCAGACAGGCTGTCAGCGGCTGGCTCGCCAGGCGCATGGACCAGCCGCTGTCGCGCTACGGCGAAGACGAGGTGACGTACACCGTGCGGGTCGAGGTGCCGTCGGTCGTACCCGGCGTGGACTGGGGCACGGCCGAGCGTAGCTCCACCATGCCCCGTGGCTGACGTCCACCGGCGGCGCCCGCGCCCACATGCGCGGACAGCTCGACCACCCAGCCCGACCGAGGAGTTACGCACATGAGCCTGCGGGCACGCATCGCCGCCCCCGAGGAGAACGGCGGGGGGCGGGAGGACGGCCATCTGGTCGCCGTCTACCGCACCAAGCTGCTCGAGGAGATCGACCTCGCGGAGATGTCCTCGCTGGCCGCCGCCGAGCGGCGGGCCCGGCTCGAGCGCGTACTCGGCCACATCATCAGCCGCGAGGGCCCGGTCCTCTCCACGCTCGAACGTTCCCAGCTGATCCGGCGGGTCGTCGACGAGGCCCTCGGACTCGGCATCCTGGAGCCGCTCCTGGAGGACGCCTCCATCACCGAGATCATGGTGAACGGCCCGGACCAGATCTTCGTCGAGCGCGGCGGCAAGGTGGAGCAGCTCCCGCTGCGCTTCGGATCCCACGAACAGCTGATGCAGACCATCGAACGCATCGTCTCCACGGTCAACCGCCGTGTGGACGAGGCCAATCCGATGGTCGACGCCCGCCTCCCCAGCGGGGAGCGCGTCAACGTGATCATCCCGCCGCTGTCCCTCACCGGCGCCACCCTCACCATCCGCCGCTTCCCGCGCTCCTTCACCCTCCAGGAGATGATCGGCTTCGGCTCGATCGACGAGCATCTGCTCTTCCTGCTGTCCGGGCTCGTCCAGGCGAGGCTCAACATCATCGTCTCCGGCGCCACCGGCACCGGAAAGACGACACTGCTCAACGCGCTGTCGGGACTGATCCCCGACAACGAGCGGATCATCACCATCGAGGACTCGGCCGAACTCCAGCTCCAGCAGTCCCATGTCATCCGGCTGGAGTCCCGCCCGGCGAACGTGGAGGGCAAGGGGCAGGTCACCATTCGCGATCTGGTGCGCAACTCGCTGCGTATGCGCCCGGACCGCATCGTCGTGGGCGAGGTCCGCGGCGGCGAGTCGCTCGACATGCTCCAGGCGATGTCCACCGGCCACAACGGCTCGCTCGCCACCCTCCACGCCAACAGCGCTGAGGACGCGCTGATGCGCCTGCAGACCCTGGCCTCCATGTCCGAGATCAAGATCCCCTTCGAAGCGCTCCACGACCAGATCAACAGCGCCGTCGACGTGATCGTCCAGCTGACCAGGCATGCCGACGGCGCCCGCAAGGTCACCGAGATCGCGTACCTCGACTCCTATGGACGCGACGCCTACCGCATCGTCACCGTCGCCCGGTTCGAAGCCCGGCCCATGGCCGCCGACGGGCGGGTCCACGGGCGGTTCTCCCACTACCCGCTGCCCCGCCGGCTCGCCGAGCGCCTGTACATGGCCAACCAGCCCGTACCCCAGGCCTTCGGCGTCGCCGCGTCCGTCGATCAGCTCGCCACCCGAGAGGCCAGGTAGGTTCCGGACGATGAACGCTCTCGTACTGCTCACGATCGGCGTCACCCTGGTGTGCTGCGTGCTCGGCGTGCTGGGACTGCAGGCCTGGGCCACGGGCAAGTCCGAGCGCGACGCCCTGGTCGACCGCCTCTCGGGGACCAGGCAGATCGAGGCGGCGGGCCGGCCGCGCCGCTTCCGGGGCGTGGACCGCCGACTGCGCAGGACGGCCCTCGGACGCAGGCTCGAGATCAAGCTCGCCGTCACCGGACTCGACGTCACCCCCGGTGAGTTCTTCGTCTACGCCCTCGCCTCGCTCGCCGCCCTGTGGATGGTCGCCGCGTCCGTCCTGGCCGCGTTCTTCGGCCCGGTGACCGCCCTGATCGGACTCTGGGGCACCAACACCTTCCTCAACTGGCAGCGCGCAAAACGTACCGAGCGATTCATCAACCAGCTCCCCGAGCTCTCCCGCATCCTCGCGAACGCCACGCACGCGGGCCTCGCACTCCGTACGGCGATCTCCATGGCCGCGGAGGAACTGGAGGACCCGGCGGGGGAGGAGCTGGGGCGCGTCGCCCAGCGGCTCGCGGTGGGGGAGTCCCTGGAGGACGCCCTGAGCGAGCTCACCGACCGGCTGCCCTCGCGTGAACTCGTGGTCCTGGTCACCACGCTCGTCCTCTCCAACAGGGCCGGCGGCATGGTCGTGAGCTCGCTGCGCAATCTCACCGAGACGCTCGAGGAGCGCAAGGAGACCCGGCGCGAGGTCAAGACCCAGCTGTCCCAGGTGATGGTCACGGCGTACGCGGTCCCCGTCTTCGGCCTCGGGGCGCTGCTCCTGATGAACGGGGTGATGCCCGGCGCACTGGACCGGATGACCGCGGCCACCATCGGCCAGGGCGCGGTCATCGTCTCGCTGATGCTCTACGCGATCGGATTCGTCGTGATCCGCCGCCTGTCCCGTATCGACGTCTGAAGGGAGGACCGGACATGGCGCTGCTGCTGGCCACCGTCTTCGGTCTCGGTGTCTACGGGACCCTCCACGGCATCCGGATGTACCGGGCCGACGCCAGGCTCCCCGGCGACCTCGCGGTGGCCCTGGAGATCGGCTCCAGCCGTACGTCCGCGGTGGGATCGGGCATCGACCGGCTGGGGATGCGCTGGGCGCCCGCGGTGCTCAGGATGATGGGACCCGGGGCGGTCAACCGGAAACGCCGGCAGATCGATCTCGCCGGCAACCCCGGCGGTCTGACCATCGACCGGTATGCGGCCCGGCGCGCGGTCTACGGCGTACTCGGCTTCCTCGGAGCCCTCTCGATGGTTCTCCGGGGGCAGCTCGTCCTCTCCGCGCTGATGATCGCCTTCGGGCTGTTCTGGGTCGAGGTCGGGATCTGGTCCGCGGTCCGCGTCCGGAGGGACCACATCGAGCGGACGCTGCCGGACTTCCTCGATGTGCTGGCGGTCGTCGTCTCGGCGGGACTCGGCTTCCGGCAGGCGCTGGAGAGGGTCGCCGAGAAGTACGAGGGCCCGTGGGCGGACGAACTGCGCATCACCCTGCGCCAGATGGACATGGGCGTCAGCCGGCGCCAGGCCTTCGACGAACTGCGCAAGCGCAACGACTCGGAGCAGGTGGGGATGTTCGTCACGGCGCTTCAGCAGGGCGAGGAGCTGGGGGCGCCGATCGTCGGCACCCTGATCCAGATCGCCAACGACATGCGCCGCGCCGACGCCCAGAACGCGCGCAGGAAGGCCGCGAAGGCCGTGCCGAAGGCGACGTTCGCCGTGACGTCCTTTCTCCTGCCGGGGACGCTGATCCTGCTGACGGTCGGATTCGTCTACGGCGCCGACGTCGACTTCAGCTTCCTCTCGGGCGGGTGACGGGAACGATGCGACCAGAGCGCGGGGAGAGGTAGCGGGCGATGGCCATCCAACTCAGCGGTATGCACGGCGACCTCGGGGCCGACGTACGCCGGGCGACGGCCGGACCCGGGCCGCAGCCCGCACTGAGCATCCAGGTCAACGCGCTCCAGGCACTGTGCCGCCAGGTCTTCGGATTCCGGCTCGCGATGATCGCCGTCGCCACGCCGTTCGCCATCGAGGGTGCCGCACCCGGGCCCGCGAAATGGCTGATCGGCGCAGCCGTCGTGGTCACGTTCATGGGCTCGTACGTACTCTTCCGGGACTGGGAGCGCTTCGGCCCGCTCTTCCTGCGCCATCCGTGGCTGCTCGCCGTCGACGCGGTCTTCGGGGCGTTACTGCTGATCACGGGAACACCGGAGTCGACGCTCGCCTATGTGACGGTCTGCACCCCGCTGCTCGCGGGACTCGTGTACGGATGGCGGGGAGCCGCCGTCTTCGCCGCACTCCAGACGGTGATCATCCTGATCATCTACGGCGGGAACAAGACCCTGGACGCCGGCAGCGCAACCGCCCTGCTCCTGCCCGGATTCTGCGTCATCGCCGGAGCGGTCGGCGTCACGCTGCGCAATCTGCTTCTGCGGTTCGGCACGGCAAGCCAGGCGCTCACCGAGACACGCGCCCGTCTGGCGGTCAACGAGGCTGTCGAGAGGGAGCGTTCACGGCTCGCGCGCGACATGCACGACTCGGTCGCCAAGACGCTGCACGGGCTGGCGCTCGCAGCCGACGCCCTGGCGAACTCGGCGGACCGCATGGACCCACTCACCGTCAGAAACCAGGCCGAGCTGGTCGCACGATCCGCCCGCCGCGCCGCGGCGGAGTCCCGGGAGCTCCTGTCGGACCTGCGCCGCGAGTCGGGACTGGACGGCGGGGTGGACGTCGGCGCCGAGCTCGCGGCCCGGTCCGCCGACTTCACCCGTCGCCATGGCACGGCCGTCGCCTTCCACCGCCTCGGGGACGCGATCGTGCCCCCGGTGCCGCAGGCCGTGGCCCGGCAGATCCTCACCGTGGCATCCGAGGCGATGGAGAACGCCCACCGCCATGCGGGGCCCACCCGAATCGACGTATCGGCCGGGGTCGACGGCGATGTCCTGCGCGTCAGCGTCTACGACGACGGGCGCGGGCTTCCGCCCGGCACCAGTCTCGACCAGCTCAGACGCGCGGGCCACTTCGGCCTGGTCGGCATGGTGGAGCGCGCGGCGTCCATCGGCGCGCGGATACGCATCGGCCGGGGGCACGCGGTCACAGGCACCGAAGTCCGGCTGGAACTCCCGCTGTCCGCCATCACCCCATGCGGGCCGCACCCGCCGGACTCGTCCGGCACCCCCTCCCCACCACACGCCCACTGATCCGCTCCCACAGTCCCCAAGCCCCCGAGAGGAGGCGACAGAAATGCCGGACGACATCCCCCGGACGCCGGGTCGGCAACGGACCCAGCACACCCCTGTCTCCCCGCACACGTCCTCGCACGCCGCACCGTTCCACTCGGACCAGAGCTCTTCCGGATACCTCGCACCCGCCGAGCCCACGGCAGCCGGAGCGATACCCGTCCTCCCCGCCGCCGCGCCAACGGTCCCCGGCACCCTGAGGGTCGTGGTGGCCGACGACAACCCCGTCGTCCGGGCCGGCCTCGGCGTGCTGCTCTCCGGCCGCCAGGACATCGAGGTCGTGGCCGAGGCCGCGGACGGTCGCGAAGCGATCGAGGCGGCCGTCCAACAGCGACCCGACGTGGTACTGCTGGACGTGCGCATGCCGGGTGTGGACGGTATCTCCGCACTGCCGCACCTGGTGAAGCTCGCACCGGTGATGATGCTGACCTACAGCAGGGAGAGCGACATCGTCCACGAGGCCCTGCGACTCGGTGCGGACGGCTATCTCGTGCACGGCGAGTTCACCGCCGACCAACTCGTCCAGGCCGTACGGGACATCTGGAACGGTCAGGCCCACTTCACCACGACGGCAGCCAACGCGCTGCTCCAGCACATGCGTCAGGGGCTGTCGGGGGCACCGGACGACGGTCCACGACGTCTGCCGGACGACCTCGCAGCCACGCCGAGCGCGGGTCCGCTCCACGAACTCCACGGCATGCCTCAACCGACCGCCCCTGCGGAGCCCTTACACGAGGCACCATTGCACGGTGGTTCTTTGCACAGGGGATCTTTGCATGAACCTGCCTACCGGGGAGGCCTTACGCACGGCAGGCCGGATGTCTCTGCTGCACAGGCGCCAGCGCAACCCGCCAATCAACCCCGAGGTCTTTCGCAACTGCAACCTTCTGTGGCACATTCTTCCATGGCGGGAGGATTGGGGCACCCTGCCAACAGGGAAGTGTTCGGGCTGAGTTCGCGGGAGGTGGAGGTCATGGATCTGATTGCGTCCGGAATGAGCAACCAGCAGATCGCCGCCACGTGCTTCATCAGCGAGAAGACCGTCAAGAACCACATCAACCGCATCTTCACCAAGCTGCACAGCGTCAGCCGCAGCGAGGCGATCGCCCGCTGGCTCGGCACCGCGCCGACCAGCGGACTCGGCCCTGCGGGAGGCGGACGGTCATGACCGAACGGGCGAATCTCCCCGCGTCCAGGGCCCGTACCGCCGCCTTTTGGGCCCTGAAATGGGCCCTGGGACCCTCCGGGGAAAGGACTGCCCCGGCGTACGTTTCGCGTGTCGCAAGCCGCACCGGCCAGGTGGAAGCCGGTAACACAGGCGGCGTCACAGTGACTTACGCGTCGGCCGGCAGGCCGTCGGCCGGACCCAGAGGGGATCACCATGTCGAACACGATGCTGAAGGCCGTTGCCCACACCCAGGTCCGTGTCAGTGGCTGGGCGAACACCGCTGTCACGAGGCTCCAGAAGCGTTACGAGGGCAAGGACCGGGGGCAGACGGCGTTCGAGTACCTGGGGATCATCCTGGTTGTGGTGGCGATCATCGGCGGCATGGTGGCTACGGGCATTGGTACGGCGATCACTACACGCATCACCGGCCTGGTGGCCTCTATTACCGCAGGATGATGCTGATTCTCAAACGCAGCGATCGAGGGCAGGCCTTCCCCATCTACATCATGATGGTGGCGGGCCTGCTCTTTCTTGCGCTTGCGTTCTTCGCGGTCGGCAAGGCATCTGCAACGCGCAATGGGGCTCAGGGCGCGGCGGACGCGGCGGCGCTGGCCGCTGCTCAGGAAGCTCGGACTGAGATGGGGCCAAGGTTTCTTGCCGCCCTCCTGCTGCCTGATGGCCTCGAAGGCTTCTTCCGCGGGGAAAAGTTCGGTGGTGAGCCATGTGTAGTGGCACAGCGATTCGCTGCCGAGAACCGTTCCGACCTGGTACCAAACAACTCCGGTCAATTTTGTTCATGGAGCACCGGTCTCATGCGGGATGAGGTCAAGGTCAAGGTCAAGACTCGCTACACGGTGGGTAGTTCGGTTGTTCCCGGTACGGAAGATAGGCATGCCACAGCCTCGGCATCTGCCGTGGTTGAGTTTCGTCGCTGCTCTTGGAAATCCTCGCCTGAGCAAGGTGGTTACGGTAGTGGGTCGGGTGAGGGGAGCGGCAAGGGCAAGAGGGAGCCGAGTCCGATTGAGTTCGAGTGTAACGACCGTGCCCCGTTCAAGATTGACCCATTGAACCCAGGTCCGTGGGAGGATTTGGCGAAGGTCTTCTTTGCTGTGCATCTGGTCGACTGACAGTGGACGATGAGTAAAGGAAAAGGGAATTATGCGCATTCGGCTCGCCATCGAGGCTCGAAGGGGGGCAGCAGCGATTACCGCGGCTGTCGCTCTGGCCCTGACCGTGGCCGGTTGCGGGGGGGGCGACCCGAAGGGTTCAGGAGCTGACTCTTCGACGCCCGCGCCAGCCGGTAGGGGCGGCCCGAACAACGACACCGCAGCCGGAGACAACAAGGATCCAGATGTGAAGCTTGCCGAAATCAGAGGTGCAGGTGACATTCTGCTCACTATCAATATCGCCAAGCGTGATGCGGGTGGATTCGTTACCGTGTCGGGTGTCGTCAAGAACGAAGGGAGCGAGGTGAAGAATACGAGCGCCTGGGCTGGTACGGAACTCGATGTGCTTTCGAAGAACCCCAATTCGGTTGCCGGCGCAACCCTGGTGGATCCTGTCGGTAGGAAGCGCTACTACATCTTGCGCGACACAGATGGGCGCTGTTTGTGCACCGCGGGGATCACGCCGGTCCAGCCGGGAAAGTCGGTCCCTGTCTTCATGCAGTTCCCTGCGCCTCCGGAGAATACGTCTGAGGTCGACCTGACCCTTCCGACTTTCTCCACGGCCAAGCTGAAAATCTCCGGGTGATCGTTCCATGGCCAATTCATGCGCGAGGGTCGTGACACGGCGGCACGCCGTTCGGTTCGTGAGCGTTGCGGTCCTTATCGTCGGCACGCACAGCTTGTCTGTGGTCAGCGCGCGTGCCGACGACCCGCCGAGCGTTCCTCCTGGTACGGAGGCGTCTGCGCAACCGCCGGTCGAAATCGATCCGAACTCTCCTGGACTCAAGTTGGCTGACGGGGCCGCTCTGGCGCCCGCAAAGGTGCTGGACATCAAGTCTGTCGTCGAAGACCAAGCGGGTGAGGAACGCCGGGAGGACACCAACGCCACGGTGAAGTTCGCCCTCCAGGCCGAAGTGCTCTTCGCCAAGGACAGCTCCGCTCTCAGCCCCGCCGCCAACGCCCGCATCGTGGCCATCGCCGCCGAGATCAAGAAGCAGAACGCGACCAAGGTCCGCGTGTTCGGCTTCACGGACAACCTCGGCTCAGACGCACACGGTGACGTGCTCTCCAAGCAGCGGGCCAACGCCGTGCACGGCGTGCTCAACAGGGAACTCGGCGGCGGAGCCATCACCTTTGAGATCCGCGGCTACGGCGAGCAGTACCCCATCGCCGACAACAGCACCGAAGAAGGCCGCAAGAAGAACCGTCGCGTCGAGGTCTCCTTCCCGCGCGGCGCAGGAGGCTCGTAGACAGGAGGCTCGTAGAGACGGACCACGGCTACGCTCTCAGACCCATCCGATCACTGCCACGAACCCGTACAGCAGCCCCAGCGCGAACACCCCGAGCCCGACGGCGAACGCGGCCGGGGCGAGCACCGGTCCCCACGCGCCCGGGCCCGCCACCGTCGCCCGTTTCTCCGGGGCGGCCGGGTCGTAGGAGACGCGCACCGGGGCGCCGGCCTCGAAGCCGAAGGGCCCCGGGGCGGTGTCGGTGAACTCGATCTCGCGCCCGTCGCCGGTGCGGAAGGCGAAGGCGTACTCCGTGGCGTAACGGCGGTCCATGCCCGGCCCCCGGTCGACGGTGCGGCGCCCGACGCAGCGGCCCTCGGTGTGCTCGCCGTGCCGGACCAGCCACAGCACCCGGCGCAGCCGCAAGGCGGAGCGCAGGGCGAACGCCCCGAAGAAGACGCCGAGCAGGAGCAGGAGTGCGGCCCCGCCGCCCGGGAGGATCTGCATGCGCTGCCTGCCTTATGCCGTGAGATGGGCTACTTGACGGTGATCGACTCCACGAACGTATCGAGTTCGCCTGCGCTGAGGGAGCCCTTCAACGCGTTGATCCGCACCAGGAAGGGCACGCCCTTAGAGTCGACCCCGGCGACCATGACCCCGAGCATCCGAGTGCCCTTCTTCGGGGTCCTCTGCTCACCGCTGGAGGTGAACTCGTAGTCGATGCGGCGCGCTTGGCGGGCGCTCTCCTCGCCGTTCAGCCGCACATCGGTGGTCTCCTCGCGCGTGGCCCCGATGCCGATGACCGCTCCGGCGGCCACGCCCGCCTCCTCCGCGTCGTCGACACCGGTCGAGAAGTTCAACTGCACCGACACCATTCCGGTGCGCAGTCCGCCCTCCTGCTTGAGGGCGACGGCCGCGTTGTGCTTGCTCCGCTCGGCAGCGGGCTGCTCCTCGTACCCCTTCTTCTCCGGGTAGCCGACGCTCAGACTCGTGGTGTCGAGCCTGCCCCAGCCGTCGGCGAGGGCCGCGGCACCGGATCCCGTGCCGCAGCCGGTCAGGGCGGCGGTCAGGGCGGCCAGTGCGGTCACGGCGAGCGCGGCGGTCGCCGCGCCGGAGCCGGCACGCGGTCCGGCACACGGTTCGACAGAGGGTCCGGCACTCGGTCCGAAGCGCCTGCGGAAGTTCCTCATCGTCCTCTTGTCCTCACTTCGCGCAGTAGCTGTACGGCAGGTAGGTGCGCTTGTCGCCCCGGGGTGCGCCGAGGAACCGGGCATCCGTCAGCGTCTCCTTCTTGTGCTCGTCCGAGAGGGAGAACCCGAGGCTCATGCCCAGCGAGATCTCGAAGCCGAACTCCTGGGCGTCCGTCTCGCCGTGGTAGTTCAGGGTGCTCGACAGTCCGGCCTGGAACATCAGTTGCTCGAACGGGTCGTTCCCCGCGGGCTTCTGCTGCAGCGACCGGTCGCCGAACATGTATACGAACGGGGCCGTGTTGTTCCCCGAACCGTCGAGCCACTGCTCTGCGGTCGCGCGCTTCGCTTCCGTCGCCGGGTCGGTCTCCTTGCCGAAGACGAGCGAGTTCGTCTGCACCTCGATCCCGGTCGGTCCGGAGGAGTCGTTGATGCTGCCCTTGCCCTTCTTCTTGTCGTCGCCGTTCTTGCCGTTGTCGTGGCCGACCTCGGTCTTGTCCGACGTGGCGGTGCCTTCCTTGGTCCTGGTCATGTCGATACGGACCAGTTTGCCGGTCTTCTGATCGCGCGTGACCGTGATCGCCCCCGTGTAGGTGTCCTTCGCACCGGCCGTCCCGCCCAGCGGCCCCGCCTCGCCGCTCACCTTGCCCTCGACCTCCAGCTTCGCGGTGTACGTGTACGACTCGTTGCCGTTGACGTCGTCCTTGGTGATCGTGACGTCGGGGGAGAGCTTCGCCTTGCCGCCCAGCTTGGCGCCGAGCTTCGCGTCGGCGTCCGCGCTGATACCGAGGCCGCCGTCGGCCTGGGCGTAGAGGCCGATCGTCGAGTAGGAGATCTTCTTGTCGCCGATCTGCCGCTCGATGTCCTCCTTCTTCTCCGCCCACTCCTTCGCCACGTACCAATTGCCGCCGCCGTAGGCGCCGCTGTGCTTCATCGAGGTCTCCCACATCTTCAACTCCTCGATGTCGTCACGCATCTTCTCGGCGTCCTGCTCGCTCCTGAAGACCCAGGTGTCGCCGTTGGTGACCTTGATGCCGCCGCCGAGGTCGACGTCGGCCTTGCCGAGTTTGCCGAGTTTCACCCCGGGGGTGCTGCCGTTGAGGCCGGCCGATGCCGCGTCCGTGAAGGTGAGGTACACCAGCTTGTCGTCTCCGTCGACCTTTCCGTCCCCGTTCACATCGGTGTTCGCCTGGACGACCTTCTGCTGGAAGCCGTACTCCTCGCCCCACTCGAACCAGCCGATCTTCACCTTGCCGCCGGCGGTGTCGGAGACGTTGGAGATCTGGCACAGCTTCGGCTCGTAGTCGGCGTCGGTCCTGGGCAGGGCCGTGCCGTCCGGGCCGGTGGTGCAGTTGCCGCCGCCGGAGCCCGTGAGGGAGGTGATGGCGCACCGGATGCGCTCCCCGACCCGCCCGCCGATGCCGAGCCCCGGCACCGCGAGGATCAGGGCCACCACGACGACGATGACGCCCAGATACTCGAACGCGGTGGCACCGCGGTCCCGCCAGGTGTACGGATACGGCGTCGGCGCCCGGCCGCCCGTGCCGCGTCCTTCGATCAGCCGGTCCAGCGCGAGACCCGCGACCGAGCCGGTCGTGAGGCTTACGGCGGGCATGAAAATGCCCTCGGGAGAAAGGAGTTGCCACGAGACGGTGTAGCCGTGGACGAGTGCGACGAGCGGCACGGCGAGCGTGGCGGAGAGCCGTACGGGCGAGGAGTCGCGGTACGAGCGGGGCAGGAGGCGGGCCGCGGCCAGCACGGTCAGCGTGATCGTGAGGATGCCCGGCACATGCAGCAGAGCCAGTCGCCAGGTGAAGGCCTCGAGGCGGTCGGCGGTGGCCAGGGGGTCGAGGAGGGCCGCGGCGAAGAGCAGGCCGCAGGCGAAGTACACGATCACGGCGGCGGCCCAGCTGCGTATCAGTGCGAAGAAGCTCCCCGAGCCACCGGGATCGCGACTCCCGGGTGACCGGTGCCCGGCCCCTCCGTAAGTGCCGCCGCCACCGTTCGCGTTGCTGCCCCATTCTCCGCCACCGTTCACTGCGTACCTCTCCGTATCCCCCGAGCAGAGCCCTGCCTGCGGTTGAAGTCGCTGCTGCCGTGCGCTGCGCCCCGCGGTGCGGACCGCGTTCTCCGGGTGAGCTCCGCGCAGCCCGTGTGTGTGCGTGTATGCGGGCGTGTGTGCTCGCTTCCGTCCGCGCCCGGTGCGTGCGCTGTCTGCGCGCGGCGCGAGCGTACGAGCGCGGGCGCGCGGTGGCGTGGGTCCTCGGCCCCAAATCCGGGCCCAATTGCGGTGCCCCTGCCAAGCCCCGTGCCTGGGGTGGATTGATGGCGTACCGGCATCGCGTGGGCCCCCGGGCCCAAGGCCGCTCGCACCGGCCGGGCGGCCGACCCGCTCGAGCGGATGGTGCGAGGGACGGCCGGGCCTTCACCCGGCTCGGGGAGCGCAGCCGCCGGGCGGCCATAATCGACCGCATGTCCCAGCAGCTCAGAGCTCTGTCCGCCCGGCTACGCGACCGGCCCGCCGTCCCCGCGCTCCTCGGGTACGCGGCGGTCCGGCTGGCCGGCATGGTGATCCTCGCCATCGCCGCGACGGCCACCGGAAAGGACGGGCTGCACCGGCTGAAGGGCCGCTGGGACGCCGTCTGGTACGTCCGGATCGCCGAGCACGGCTACGGGTACGAGGTGACGCTCCCCGACGGAAGCATCCACTCGGACCTGGCCTTCTTTCCCCTGCTCCCCGCCCTGGAGCGCGGCTTCTCCGGGATCGCGCCGCTCGTCGACGCGGCGACCGCCGGGCTGGTGATCGCCTGGGTCGCCGCGTTCGCCGCCGCGTGGGGCATCTACGCCGTCGGGGCACATATCGCCGGGCAGCGGGCCGGGGTGCTGCTGGCGGTGCTGTGGGGCGTGTACCCGACGGCATTCGTGCAGTCGATGGCGTACACGGAGACGCTGTTCACCGCGTTCGCCGCATGGTCGCTGTACGCGCTGCTCACCGGGCGCTGGATCACCGCCGGTGCGCTCTGCGCGCTCGCCGGTCTCACCCGGCCCTCCGCCGCGGCCCTCGTCGCGGCCGTCGGGATCACCGCGATCGCGCACCTGGTCCGTACCGGCCTGCGCGCCGGGCTCACCTGGCGGCTCGCTGTGGGGGTGCTGCTCGCACCGCTCGGCTGGCTCGGGTACGTGATCTTCGTGGCCGTACGTGAGGGCAGCCCTACCGCGTACTTCGAGATCCAGGCGGCATGGGGCAACAACATCGACGGGGGTGTCGCCCTTGCCCGCTTCGCCGGTCAGCAGCTGACCGGGCCCCAGCCGCTCGCCGGAGTGGGCCTGATCGCCGTGCTCGGGCTGCTCGGCTGGGTCGTCTGGCTATGCGTGCGGCAGAGGCAGCCGCTGCCGGTGCTGGTCTACGGCATCGGCATCGTCGTGATCTCCCTCATCGGGGCCGCGTACTTCGGGTCCCGGCCGCGCCTGATCATGCCGGCCTTTCCGCTTCTGCTCCCCGCGGCCGTGGCGCTGGCCAGGGTCCGGCCCCGGTCGTCCGTGATCGTGCTGGGGCTGCTCGCCGTCGCCTCCGGTCTGTACGGAGCGCTCACCCTCCTGGGTTCGGGCCCCCCGTAACGCACCGCGATACCGATCCCCGCTCTGCGCTCTACGCGTCGATCGTGAGGCGGACGCCCGGCCGCACCTCCCAGCGTTCCATCGCCCCGGCCTCCGCCTCCAGCACATGACGGGCTCGCGGCCGCAGCAGGCCGAGCCGCCCCGGCTTCATCGTCCGTACCGCGACGACGCGCAACTGCCGGTCCAGATAAGCCACATCGATCGTGAACCGCATCCGGAACGTATGCACGCTGTTGCACGGGGTCAGCATGATCGCCCCGTCGATGCCGTCCCTGCCCAGCAGACCACGGGCCCGTGCCCGGTACGACGCCGCGATCACCAGGTCCACCGGGGTGTCGCGGCCCGGGATCCTCAACTCGCCTTTCCCGTCACGCCAGATGCCCATGGGCGTAGACCGTATCCGCACATGAACCCTCTAAGGGCTGTCCCGCAATACCCGCCAGGCGCGCGACGACAGCTACGGCACTCCCCCAGCTACCGCTGGGAGGCACCCCCACGCTGCGTTGTCGAATCACCCCAATACGCCCAGTATTGGGGTGACCTCCCCCAGCCTCCGGCCGGGGGTACCCCCACCGCCTTGCGATGCACCGCATCTGACGCCGCGCGCTGGTCTGCCGGGTATTGCGGGACAGCCCTTAGGCTCACCGCATGGACATCGGCTACGCCGCGACGACCGCCGCCGCCGGGCTCTGGGGAGCCGCGTCAGGGACGCTGGTCCCGCGCGCCGCGTACCGGCTGTCGGTCGAACCGGAGGAGCCTTGGCGCGGGGCATGTCCGTCCGGGCACGCGATCACGGGACCGATGCGCGGCTGGCTCGGCACGGCCCGGTGCCCGGACTGCGCGGCGGCGGTGCCCGCGACGGCGGGCCCGGCGCCCGGGGCGGTTTCCCACGCCCCCGGTGCGCCCGGCAGCGGTGAGCGCGCCCCCGTGCCGTACCGCGCCTCCCTCGCCGTGCCCGTCGTCACCGCGCTCGTCTGTCTTGTGCTCGCGGCCGCCTCCGGGGTGCGACCCGAAACGGCCGTATGGGTGCTGCTCACGCCCGTCGCCATGCTGCTCGCGCTCGTCGACCGCCGTGTCCACCGGCTGCCGGACCCCCTGACGCTGCCCCTCGCGGCCGCGGCCGCCGTGCTGCTCGGAGGCGCCGCGCTGGTCCCCGGCGCCGCAGGGTCGTGGCCGACGGCGCTGCTCGGCGGACTCGTGCTCGGCGGGGCGTACTTCGTCCTCTTCCTGATCAACCCCGCCGGCATGGGGTTCGGGGACGTGAAGCTCGCGGTCGCGCTGGGGATCGCCCTCGGTTGGTACGGCTGGGACGTGCTGTTCGCCGGCGCCTTCGCCGGGTTCGTGCTCGGGGCGGCGTACGGCCTGGGGCTGGTCCTGCTGCGCCGGGCGAGCCGTAGGTCGGCGATCCCGTTCGGCCCCTTCATGATCGGGGGAACTCTGATCGGTCTGCTGCTGGGAGCCGTGGCGGCATAGGCCCTGGGGCGACGGCAACGGCAACGACGCTGGCGACCGTCCCGCCGCGAGGGCGCCGTCGACCCGTGGCCGCCACCAGGGGGAGACGTCTGGCCATCGGGACAGCGCGGCAGGCCGTGCAGCAGGCCATGCCGTCTAGCATGCGGGCGTATGCGGACATTCTTCGCCAATACGACGGCTCTGCCCGCGTATACGCAGACGATCCAGGCTCCCCCCGCACAGCCCCGCACCGGCCGCTCCGCCGCCCTCCTCGGCTGGGCATGGGCGGCGGCGCTGTTCCTCCTCTATGCGACCGTCTCCGTGCGCCGGCACCAGCTGCTGCGTACGACCGGCTACGACCTCGGCATCTTCGAGCAGGCCGTACGCGCCTACGCCCATCTGGAGGCCCCCGTCGTCCCGCTGCGGGGCGACGGCTTCAATCTGCTCGGCGACCACTTCCATCCGCTGATCGCGGTGCTCGCCCCGCTGTACCGGGTCTGGCCGTCCCCGCTCTGTCTGCTCCTCGCGCAGTCCGCGCTGCTCGCCGTCGCCGTCGTCCCGCTCGCCCGCTGGGCCGCCCGTGCGCTCGGACGTCGCGCCGCGCACGTCGTCGCCTTCGCCTACGGAGCGAGCTGGGGCATCGCATCGGCCGCGGCCTTCGACTTCCACGAGGTGGCACTCGCCGTCCCGTTGCTCTCCTTCGCCCTGGAGGCACTCGGGCAGCGACGCTGGCGGCATGCGGTCGCCTGGGCGGCACCGCTGCTGCTGGTGAAGGAGGACCTCGGGCTGACGCTCGCCGCGATCGGCGGGTACATCGCCTGGAAGGGCCCGCGCAGGCTCGGCATCCTGACCGCCGCGGCCGGGCTGATCGGCAGCGCGATCGAGATCAAGCTGCTGCTTCCGGCGTTCAACCCGGGCGGCGGATACGCGCACGGTGCCAATCTGTCCGAGGCGCACGGCTCACTCCTCGCCACGGTCGCCTTCGCCCCACTGGACGCGCTCCGTCCCGACATCAAGGCCATGACCCTCGTGCTGGTCCTCGCGCCGAGCGCGCTCGTCGCCCTGCGCTCACCGCTCGCGCTGATCGCCGTGCCGACGCTGGGCTGGCGGATGCTGTCGGACAATGCCTTCCACTGGGGTACGGCCTTCCACTACAGCGCCGTGCTGATGCCCGTCGTCTGCGCGGGGCTCATCGACGCCCTCGCCCGCTACCGGGCCGCGTCCGGCGATCCGCTCGCGGCGCGCCATGTCCGTGCCACGCTGCTGACCGTCATCGCCGTGACGGTGGTGATGCTGCCCTCCTTCCCCCTCGCCCAGCTGGCGCAGCGAACCACCTGGCGCACCACCCCGCACATCGACGCCGCGCAGGCGCTGCTCCGGCGCATCCCGGACGGCGCGACGGTCGCGGCGTCCAACCGTCTGGTGCCCCAGCTCACTTCGCGCTGCCAGGTGGTGATCTTCCCGACCTGGCCGGTCGAGGGGCATCTCTACGAGTACGAGAAGAAGCGGCTGCCCCGGCCCACGGCGGAGTGGATCATCCATGACCGCAGGGCACCGGAGGCCTGGCCCTACAAGACGGGCCACTGGCCCTATCCGCTCGAGCAGCAAATGGCGGAGCTGGACGCGGCCAGGCGCTCGTACGGCTACGAGGTCGTCGCCGAGCGGGACGGGATCACCCTGCTGCGCCGCTCGTGAACGCCAGTCCGAGCGCCGGTCCGGCCGGCTCGTCAACAGCGCGCCCGCCACCGCGGGTCCCCCATCGGGAGTAGCCGCCCCCACGTCCGGGTGCGGCAGGAGCCCGGGCGCCGGGCCGTATCAGCGGGGGATTCCCGTCTCCGCAGCGCAGTCCGGCGCTTTCGGAGAGTAGTTGTGGCATGCCGCGGCACGCACCAGCCCTTACGAAGGGTTATGGTGGAAACCCCCCCTCGGGCCGGTCCGTATCCCCCCCACGGACCGGCCCGTTTTTCTTTGCCCGCGACCGGTCAGCTCCGGGCGGCCCAGATGTTCGTGCCGGCGGTGTCCACCGCGAAGGTGTCGATCTCCGCCAGCTCCTCCGCCGACAGCGGGGGCGCGGCGAGCGCCGCCATGTTCTCCTCGAGCTGCCGTACGCTGCTCGCGCCGATCAGCGCGGACGTCATGCGCGGATCACGCAGCACCCAGGCCAGCGCCAGCTGGGCCGGTGACTGCCCCCGGCGCTGGGCGATCTCGTTCAGGCCCCGGAGCCTGCGCAGCACCTCCTCCGAGAGGAGGCCCGGGTCGAGGGACTTGCCCTGCGAAGCACGCGAGCCCTCCGGGATGCCGGTCAGGTACTTGCTGGTGAGCAGCCCCTGGGCGAGCGGAGCGAAGGAGATGCAGCCCATGCCGGCGCCCTCGAGGACGTCGAGCAGCCCGTCGTCCTCGATCCAGCGGTTGATCATCGAGTAGGAGGGCTGGTGGATGAGGGCCGGTACGCCCATCTCCCTCAGCAGTCGCGCGGCATCCGCGGTCTGCTCCGCGTTGTAGGAGGACACTCCGGCGTACAGCGCCTTGCCCTGCTGGACGGCGGACGCCAGCGCGCCCATCGTCTCCTCGAGCGGGGTGTGGGGGTCGAAGCGGTGCGAGTAGAAGATGTCGACGTAGTCGAGGCCCATCCGCCGCAGCGAGGCGTCGAGCGACGACAGCAGATACTTGCGGGACCCCCACTCGCCGTAGGGACCGGGGTGCATGAGATAGCCGGCCTTGGTCGACACGATCAGCTCGTCCCGGTACGGAGCGAAGTCCCGGGCGAAGATCCTGCCGAAGTTCAGCTCGGCGGAACCCGGCGGGGGACCGTAGTTGTTCGCCAGGTCGAAATGCGTCACCCCCAGATCGAAGGCGCGGCGCAGGATGGCGCGCTGTGACTCGAGCGTGCGGTCGTCGCCGAAGTTGTGCCACAGACCGAGGGAGATCGCGGGGAGCTTGAGCCCGCTGCGGCCGCTGCGGCGGTACTCCATCGAGTCATAGCGGCTCGCGGCGGCGCGGTAATGGGGGGAATCGTTCACGCTTCTCTGCTTATCACGGACTTGTGACAGACCGGGTTGGGCCCCCGTGGCCGGTGCCCAGTAGTGTGGCGACGCCGGGGGCAGCCACAGCACGTGAGAGGCGTCGCTGCGCGGCGGGCCGGACCCCATGAGGGATGGCGCCGGCCCGGACGGAACCGAGAGGGTGGACTACGTGAACTTGCGCGACCTGGTGTACGGGCTCTACGCGCGCCGGGTGGAAGGCCGCCTCGACCACGCCCAGGTGCCCAAGCACATCGGCGTCATCCTGGACGGCAACCGCCGCTGGGCGAAGGCGTCCGGCGGCACGACCGAGCAGGGCCACAAGGCCGGCGCGAACAAGATCCACGAGCTGCTCGGGTGGTGCGCCGAGACCGATGTCGAGGTCGTCACCCTCTGGATGCTGTCCACCGACAACCTGGACCGCCCCGAGGAGGAGCTGGTCCCGCTTCTGGGCATCATCGAGAACGCGGTCCGCGGGCTCGCCGCGGACGGCCGCTGGCGGGTGCACCACGTCGGCACCCTGGACCTGCTGCCTGCCCGCACCCAGGCGGTGCTGAAGGAAGCCCAGCAGACCACCGCCGGCAACAAGGGCATACTCGTCAACGTCGCCGTCGGCTACGGCGGGCGCCAGGAGATCGCCGACGCGGTCCGCTCCCTGCTGACGGAACACGCGGCCAAGGGCACGACCTTCGAGGAGCTCGCGGAGATCGTCGACACGGATCTCATCGCCTCCCACCTCTACACCCGGGGCCAGCCCGACCCGGACCTGGTGATCCGTACCAGTGGCGAGCAGCGGCTCTCGGGCTTCATGCTCTGGCAGAGCGCCCACTCCGAGTACTACTTCTGCGAAGTCTTCTGGCCCGCCTTCCGCAAGGTCGACTTCCTGCGCGCCCTGCGCGACTACGCGGCCCGTCACCGCCGCTACGGCAGCTGACCGGAGCGCCGGCGGGCCTGCTCCACCCGGCGCGAGCGCCCCGTGTCCGACCGGAGTGCCGCCACCGACCGGAGCCCCCGGCACACGGACGGCCTAGGGGGTTTCTGATGGGTCTCCGTGGAGGAAGGAGCGGCGTTCGGTGCGTGCTCTCGGGGTGCCGGCTGGGAGCCCTCGTACTGGACGTACTTGGGCTTTCGGCCGGTGCGGCGAGAGTGAGGGCCGGGCGTCGCGACGCCACGGAGATCCATCAGAAACCCCCTAACGGGCCCCGCCCGTTCACGATCGGCGTCGCCCGAACGGCTCAATGGTCGCGAAATCGACCGCCTTTGTTGTGACTTTGCCGAGTTGTGGCCGATTTGTTCGACCGGTCCGCTCTCGCGGGCCATGGGGACGCGGCACTCCCGGACCATGGGTGGCCCGGTCTCCCGGCAGGCCCCCGGGCCACTCGTCCAACGGCGGTTTCCCGCCGGGGACCGTCAGCGGGCGTTCCGCCCGCGGGGCGGTCCGGCCTGTACTTCCCGGGCCGCGCTGTCATGGTCATCGCCTGTTCATCGACGCGTCGTCATATGCCATGGCATGGCTGTGCTTGTTCGAGGGAATATCCCCTGCAGGTCGACATCCGGACAACCGGCCGGATGCCGTTCTACTGCGAGTGGCACCGAGCCGCTCGCCCGGGAGGCCCTTTGCGCCAGGACGACCGTGCGTTCGGCACGGAAGGAACGGAGGGCCGGTGCCCGGCCCGTGCATCGCGGCCGGATACCGGCTCCGTCCTCTGCCTTTCCGGCGAGGAGCCCGACGGCCGCACCGCGGCGCGAAGGCCCCGGACCGGTCTGGGGATGGGGAGACCTCAAGCGCGCGACGTCGTCGCACCCCGATCTCAGCCGAGGGGGTACGTCCTTCCGTGGTGAACAGCACTAAGCGCCGCATGCCCGACAGGCGCACTTACGTTCTCGACACCAGCGTCCTGCTGGCCGACCCGAATGCCGTGGCCCGGTTCGACGAGCACGAGGTCGTGCTCCCGATCGTCGTGGTCACCGAACTGGAGGCCAAGAGGCACCATCCGGAGCTCGGGTACTTCGCCCGGCAGGCCCTGCGCCTGCTGGACGACTGCCGCGTCCGGTACGGCCGGCTGGATGCCCCGATCCCCATGGGGGACCTCGGCGGCACCCTGCGCGTGGAGCTCAACCACTCGGATCCGGGGGTGCTCCCCGCCGGCTACCGACTGGGGGACAACGACTCGCGGATCCTCGCCGTGGCCCGCAATCTCCAGGCCGAGGGGTACGACGTCACCGTCGTCTCCAAGGACCTGCCCCTGCGGATCAAGGCCTCGTCCGTCGGTCTGCTCGCCGAGGAATACCGGGCGGAGCTCGCCATCACGGACTCCGGCTGGACCGGAATGTCCGAACTGGCCCTTTCGGCCGAACAGGTGGACATCCTCTATGAAGAGGAGACGCTGTACGTCCCCGAGGTCGCCGAGCTTCCCGTCCACACCGGTCTCGTCCTCCAGTCCGAGGGCGGCAAGGCCCTCGGCCGCATCACCTCCGAGGGGAACATCCGTCTGGTACGGGGTGACCGCGAGGCCTTCGGCATCCGCGGCCGCAGCGCAGAGCAGCGCATCGCCCTCGATCTGCTGCTCGACCCGGAGGTCGGCATCGTCTCGATGGGCGGCCGGGCCGGCACCGGCAAGTCCGCGCTGGCGCTCTGCGCCGGCCTCGAGGCGGTCCTCGAGCGCAGGCACCACCAGAAGGTGATGGTCTTCCGGCCGCTGTACGCGGTCGGCGGGCAGGAGCTCGGGTACCTGCCGGGTACCGAGGCGGAGAAGATGAGCCCCTGGGCCCAGGCGGTCTTCGACACGCTCTCCGCGGTGGCCGGCCGTGAAGTCATTGAGGAGGTCCTCGGCCGCGGCATGCTCGAGGTGCTGCCGCTCACCCATATCCGCGGGCGGTCACTGCATGACGCCTTCGTCATCGTCGACGAGGCCCAGTCGCTGGAGCGGAACGTCCTGCTGACCGTTCTGTCCAGGATCGGGGCGAACTCCCGTGTGGTCCTCACGCATGACGTGGCGCAACGGGACAATCTGCGCGTGGGTCGCTATGACGGAGTCGTCGCCGTCGTGGAGAAGCTGAAGGGGCATCCGCTGTTCGCCCATGTCACGCTCACCCGCTCCGAGCGGTCGCAGATCGCCGCCCTGGTGACCGAAATGCTCGAAGATGGGCCGATTTAAGGGGTCTGGCGAGATCTGTCAGATCTGGACTGGCCTCGTTAGAGTTCGGCCGAGTATGACGGGAACTGGTCGAATCTGACGGATTGTGGAGTAATCCGTCAGAGTGCGACCCGGCCGTCCTCGCGGAAGAGTTGGCGCCGCCCGGCGAAGCGAAGGAGCTTAGCCGGGCGGCGCTGTGCTGCGCGCCGGTTTCCGTAAAACCCCTGAGGCAAACGACGTGTGAGCTTTCACACGTAACGAGGAATTGCCTTGCGCCCTCGCCTTCCGGCAGAGTCTTGCTTCCGTCAGGCCCCGCATGCGGCACACCTGCATCCTCAGGGATGTGGCACCACACAACTCAACAGACGCCGCCGTATGCCGCCCGAGCACCACGTGGCGCTCCCCGCAGGGGAGTTGCCCACCGGGCCCGTGCCCCCCGTGACCTAGTAAGTAGGGGTGCCAGTGTCAGGGGCACGATTGCGCTCGCGAGGTCACCTGTGCGGGTGCTGCTGGAAGGAAAGCGTGTGAGCCGGATCTCGGTCCGGGGATTCGCGGTGGCATCCGCCACTGCGGTCACCACCGTCGGCGCCGTCGTGGGCGTGGCTTCGGGAGCTTCGCAGACCGCGAACAGCGACTTCGAGGCAACCGCCGCAGACGCGACGCTGCTCGCGGACATCCCCGTCGGTCAGCAGGCCCAGGTTCAGGTCGCCTCTCTGACGCAGCAGGCCGATGCACAGGCCGCTGCCGCGGACGCGGCTGCGAAGAAGTCCGTCGAGGAAGCGGCTCGTGTCCAGGCCGCCAAGGACGCCGAGGCGAAGAAGGAAGCCGCCGAGGACAAGGCCCGCGAGGCCGAGGAGAAGGCCGAGCGCGCCAGCCGCTCCGCGGTCCGTGACGCCTCCAGCTTCGCCACGAAGTCGTCGTACAGCGTTGCCGACGTCCAGGCGATCGCCCGGCAGATGGTGCCCGGCGACCAGTTCCAGTGCTTCAGCAACATCGTGGACCACGAGTCCAGCTGGAACTACCGCGCCGACAACCCCGGCTCCGACGCCTACGGCTTGGTCCAGGCCAACCCCGGCTCCAAGATGGCCAAGTCCGGAGCCGACTGGCAGACCAACCCGGCCACCCAGATCAAGTGGGGCCTCGGCTACATGAACGAGCGCTACGGCGGCCCCTGTGGCGCCTGGGCGTTCTGGCAGGCCAACAACTGGTACTAGGCCAGTACCCGGCACACCGCCGCACCCGGGCTCCGGCACGCGGCAGTTGCACATCCCGAGCCCCCCGCCGTCCACGGTGGGGGGTTTCGTGCGTGTACGGTCGTGACGGACCCCGGGGGGAGAGGGAAGCGACATGTCGAGAATGCCAGGGTGGCTGCGCCAGGTCGGTACCGGTCTGACCCGATGGGGAGAACGGCTGGAGGAGCGACGGGCCGAGGCCCTCGGCGGTGCCGACGACGAGAACGGTGCCACCGCCCCCGAGCAGCCGCCTGCCAGGCCGTCGGCTCCACAACCGTCCAAGGATCTGGTCCCGCCGCCACCGTCGTACGCCCCCGCCGTCGCCGCCGACCCCGACCCCGTCGCGGCCATCCCCTGGGGGATGCGCGTCGCGGCCGAGGCCGGCTGGCGGCTGCTGGTGCTCGCCGGGACCCTCTGGGTGCTGATGCGGGTGATCAGCGCGGTCCAGCTGGTGGTGCTGGCGTTCGTCGCCGCCCTGCTGATCACCGCGCTGCTGCAGCCCACCGTGGGCCGCCTCAGGAGGATCGGTCTGCCGCGCGGCCTCGCCACCGCCGTGACCGCCGTCCTCGGATTCGTCGTCATGGGTCTGGTCGGCTGGTTCGTGGTGTGGCAGGTGCTGGACAACCTGGACAATCTCGCCGACCGGGTCAAGGACGGTATCGAGGAGCTCAAGCACTGGCTGCTCAACAGTCCGTTCCATGTGACCGAGCAGCAGATCAACGACATCGCCCAGAACCTCCAGAACACCATCGGCACCAACACCGAGGAGATCACCTCCGCAGGGCTCCAGGGGGTGAGCGTGATGGTCGAGATCCTCACCGGGATGCTGCTGGCGATGTTCTCGACGCTCTTCCTGCTCTACGACGGGAAGCGGATCTGGCAGTGGTCCCTCAAGCTGGTGCCCACCCAGGCCCGCCCGGGTGTCGCAGGTGCCGGTCCGCGCGCATGGCGGACGCTGACGGCGTATGTGCGGGGCACGGTGGTGGTGGCTCTGATCGACGCGATCTTCATCGGCCTCGGCATCTACTTCCTGGACGTGCCGCTCGCAGTGCCCCTGGCGGTCTTCATCTTCCTGTTCTCGTTCATCCCCCTTGTGGGGGCGGTCGTGTCCGGCGCGCTCGCGGTCATCGTGGCGCTGGTCACCCAGGGCGTGTTCACCGCGCTGATGGTCCTTCTGGTGGTGCTGGCCGTCCAGCAGATCGAGGGGCACGTACTGCAGCCGTTCATCCTCGGCCGAGCCGTGCGGGTCCATCCGCTCGCAGTGGTCCTCGCCGTCGCCGCCGGCGGTCTGACGGCGGGCATCGGCGGCGCGGTCGTGGCTGTGCCGCTGGTCGCCGTCACCAACACCGTCGTCACCTATCTGCGCAGTTACAGCCAGGCGAGGACGGGGCTGATCGGCCCCGCGCCGCACGGCGCGACCGTGATCGACGTGGCGCCGACGCCGCCCCCCGGGCAGGAAGGGGAGCGGTGATCCCGGAGCCGGAACCGACGGCGGTCCGCTGAACGGCGGCTACTCCACCCCCGGTTCTTCCGCACCGGCATCAGGCGTGGCTTCCCGGGGCATGCGCTCGCCCGCCCGCAGCAACTCGGTGACATCGAGGGTGACCTTGGCGCCGATGGAGTCGGGCAGAGTGACGTGCTGTCCCCGGGCGTGGAGCGTGTGGCTCCCGTAGGCGGCCTCGCCCGGGACGGGGTCCGTGAGTACGTGGATCCGGTCGTTCTTGCGGTCGACGATCACATAGACCGGGATGGCGGCGCCGGCATAGGCGGCCACCTTGTTCTTGAGGTCGCTGTTGTAGTTGCTGGAGGTGACTTCCAGGACGAGGCGGAAGCAGACCGGGTCGTAGCAGTTGTTCTCCGCGGCGTGCTCCTCGACGTCCGCGTCGACCACCACAAGGTCGGGGATGGCGTAGTCCTCGGGGCCGGTCGGCAGCCAGAGACCGATCCCCTGGAGGACCTCGCTCCGGCCCTCGCCGAGACCTGCCGCGAGAAACGGGCGCATAAGCCTGGTCAGTGTGCGTGCGTGCGCGGCGTCTGCGGGCGGGGCCACGGTGATGACTCCTCCGATGATCTCGACGCGGTAGCCGGGGTGCTGCTCCGACAGCGCGTTGGCTGTTTCGAGCAGGGTCGGCGGCTCGTCGTCGCAAGGCATGGGCTCGATTGCTGCGGCAGACATCGCGCCTCCTGAGGGCTGGTGTCGAGAGCATCATCGTAGGCAGGCGAACGGCTCCGGGGGAGAAGTCCGGCAATACGCCCGATAGAGTGAGCGGCAATCGCACGGGTGACCGACACCTCCCCGAGGGCCGAGCCGCCACGCCGCTCCCGCCCCTCGACGCCGTACACAACAGGGCGCCCCCGCCGGCTCGAAGCCGGTCGGGGGCGCCCCGTGTGAAACTTCCGGAGTCTCAGCCGCCCAGGACGGCTTCGGCCTCCAGGGTCGTGCCGACCGCCTGGATCACCGAGGCGATCTTGAAGGCCTCCTGGATGACGTCGCGCTCGACGCCCGCCTTGCGGAGCACCTGCTCGTGCGAGTCGAGGCACTGGCCGCAGCCGTTGACCGCGGAGACCGCGAGTGACCACAGCTCGAAGTCGATCTTCTCGACACCGGGGTTGCCGATGACGTTCATCCGCAGACCGGCGCGCAGCGTCCCGTACTCGGGATCCGACAGCAGGTGCCGGGTCCGGTAGAAGACGTTGTTCATCGCCATGATCGCGGCGGCAGACTTGGCGGCCGTGTACGCCTCGGCGGACAGGTTGGCCTTCGCCTCCGGCTCCAGCTCGCGCAGCACGATCGACGAGCGCGACGCGATCGCGCAGGCCAGGACCGTGCCCCAGAGCTGCTGCTGCGGAAGGTCGCTGTTGCCGATGACCGAGCCGAGGTTCAGCTTGAGGTCCTTGGCGTAGTCCGGCAGTGCGGACTTCAGCTCATCGAGAGCCATGCTCACTCACCGGCCAGCAGCTTGACCGCGTCGAGGGTGTTCTCGCCCTTGGTCCAGTTGCAGGGGCAGAGCTCGTCGGTCTGCAGGGCGTCGAGGACCCGCAGGACCTCCTTGGGGTTACGGCCGACGGAGCCGGCGGTCACCATCGTGAACTGGATCTCGTTGTTCGGGTCGACGATGAAGACGGCGCGCTGGGCGAAGCCGTCCTCGCCTTCGATGCCGAGGTCGCGCATCAGCTCGTGCCTGGAGTCGGCCATCATCGGGAAGGGCAGGTCACGCAGGTCGGCGTGGTCCTTGCGCCAGGCGTGGTGGACGAACTCGGAGTCGCCGGAGAAGCCGAGGATCTGGGCGTCACGGTCGGCGAACTCGTCGTTCAGCTTGCCGAACGCGGCGATCTCGGTGGGGCAGACGAAGGTGAAGTCCTTGGGCCACGCGAAGACCACCTTCCACTTGCCCTCGTAGGACTTGTGGGTGATCTGCTCGAACTCCTTGCCGCTCTCCAGCGAGACGCAGGCGGTCAGTTCGAAGGTGGGGAACTGGTCACCGACAGTGAGCACGCGCTCTCCTTGCAGTGGGAGGCCCCTTGTGGGGGCTCCGTGGGGTTGGACGGATCTCCACCCTGGCACAGAGTGCATTGATCAAAGAAATAGCTAGACTCGGTCGCCGTGATCGGAGGTGCTTATCAGTGGTGAACGATGAAGTGGTGATGAGACGGTGGCGGCGGTCGTGAACGGAGTGAACCGGGGCAAACAGCCCAGTCTGTCGCAGTTGCGCGCCTTCGCGGCCGTGGCCGAGCATCTGCACTTCCGTGACGCGGCCGCCGCGATCGGGATGAGCCAGCCGGCACTGTCCGGGGCAGTTTCGGCCCTGGAGGAGGCACTCGGTGTCCAGCTGCTGGAGCGTACGACCCGGAAGGTGCTGCTGTCTCCCGCCGGTGAGCGGCTGGCGGTCCGGGCCAAGGCGGTCCTCGCCGCGGTCGGCGAGCTGCTCGAGGAGGCCGAGGCGGCACGGGCGCCGTTCACCGGGGTGCTCCGGCTCGGGGTGATCCCGACGGTGGCTCCCTATCTGCTGCCGGCCGTGCTGCGGCTGGTGCACGAGCGCTATCCCTCGCTCGACCTCCAGGTGCACGAGGAGCAGACCTCGTCCCTGCTGGAGGGGCTCGGCGCCGGACGGCTGGACCTGCTGCTGCTCGCCGTCCCCCTCGGAGTGCCGGGAGTTGCCGAACTGCCGCTGTTCGACGAGGACTTCGTCCTGGTCACACCGCAGGAGCACTGGCTCGGCGGGCGCCATGACATTCCCCGTGAGGCACTGAAGGAGCTTCCGCTGCTGCTGCTCGACGAGGGCCACTGCCTGCGCGACCAGGCCCTCGACATCTGCCGTGAGGCAGGCCGTACCGAGGGCGCCCCCGTCACCACCACAGCGGCCGGACTGTCCACGCTGGTGCAGCTGGTCGCGGGCGGTCTCGGGGTGACGCTGCTGCCGCGCACCGCCCTGCGGGTGGAGACCGGCCGTAACGACCGCCTGGTCACGGGATACTTCGCCGAACCCGCCCCGACCCGCAGGATCGCCCTGGCGATGCGCTCGGGAGCGGCCCGCCAGGGCGAGTTCGAGGAGTTCGCGGCAGCGCTCCGGGAGGCCCTGACGGACCTCCCGGTGCGGGTCGTACGGGACGGCGACCGGGTCACTCGGTGCGCAGTCCCTCCGGCCGCATCATCCGCAGCAGGGGCGGCAGACTGAGCAGCGTCACCAGCAGCACGACTCCGGCGCCGATCCCCGCCATCGTCCCCACCGTCGCCCAGTCGACCGCCACCGGCGCCGCGACCATCTTCAGGAGCACCGCGCCCAGCGCCACGCCCACGGCCGTGGACAGGAACAGACCGAGCGCGACCGGGACGGTCGTCTGCCACAGTACCGAGAGACTCAGCGTCGAGCGGCGGGTGCCGAAGGCCACCAGCGCCGAGAGCAGCTTCTTGCGTTCGCGCAGCTGCTCAAGCTGGGAGACCAGCAGGCTTGCGCCGATCAGCAGCAGGACGCAGGCCGCCCCGACGAAGAGACCGGTGCGGATCGAGGCGAATCGTGCGGACTGGGACGAGGTCTGCAGGTGGAACGTCGTCATCATCGGATCGGTCTTGAGGATGGCCGTACGCGCGTGCTCGATGGCGTCCGGCACCGACCGGTCCAGCTGGACGTAGATGGTCGCGGACTCGTCCGAGCCGAGGCCCCGCGGCGCCGCGCCGGTCGTGGCGAGGATGCCGCTGCGCGCGACGCCGGTCGGGTCCTTGCGGCTCGTGACCTTCTTCGTGGACGCGGGCAGCGTCCACGCGATCGGGTCGTGGTCCTCATCGCCGTAGAGCCGCCCCACGTACAGCTTCCTGCCGGGCCAGCCGAGAGCCTCGTCCTGGGGAACGAGGCCGCCCGTCAGCACGAAGGTGTCACCGTCCTTGCAGGACGGGAGCGTCGCGAGCTCGCGCAGTGCCGCGCAGCCGCCGACGGTCATGGTGGCGGCCTTCCCTGGGGCCTTCGGGGTGGTGGCGGCCTCGGCCATGATGATCGAGGTCGCCTTGGCCACCCCCCTGGTCTGTCCGATCCGCCGGGCGATGGCATCGCTGCGGGCGGCGGCCCCGGTTGCGGACGGAACCCTCACGTCGATCGCCGCGCGGTTCGGGTCGGCGCCGGTGTTCTTGGTGTACGCGCTCTCGACGCCCGCGAACAGCATCTGCAGCGCGATCGCTCCGGCGACGGCGACACCGATCCCGTTCACCAGCCGGGCAGCGGCCCCGCTGTTCATCTGCAGGCGCCGGACGGCCAGTTGCCAGGCGACAGGACCGGCTCCGCCGAGGCCCGAGACGACGGTCTCGACCAGCCACGGCAGCAGCGCGGTGATACCGATCAGCAGCAGCACCACTCCGCCGATGACCTGCCACTGGCTGAACTCTCCGTTGTCGTTGCCCTGTCCGACCATCGGATACAGCAGGGCCACCCCGGCGACCGGCGGCACCAGCCGCAGCACGATCCGCCGCCGCGGGGGCTTCGCCGTGCGGACCACGCCCAGCGGTTCGATCACCACGCTGCGCAGGGCGAACAGCGTCACCATGACCGCCGCCGCGGATACGGCGACGGCGACGAGCACCGCCAGCCACGGCGAGGGGGTGAGATCCGAGGGGAAGACGCTCACCCGGGACCAGTCGATCCCGGCCGCCGCCTGGCGGGCCACGGCGAAGAAGCCGGCGCCCAGCGCCAGACCCACGAGGGACCCTGCGAGCGCCTCACCCGCCGCGATCCGGCGCGTCATCCGGGCGTCGGCACCGACCAGTCGCAGCGCGGCGAGGCGGCGGTCGCGGCGCTCACCGCCGAAACGCACGGCGGCCGCGATGAAGACGGCGACGGGCATCAGCAGGGCGACGAACACGAGCAGGATGAGCAGGGTGAGGACGGGGTCCAGCGGCTCCTGTTCCGCGGAGTTGTCGAACCCGGTGACCCTGGAGACCTTCCCGTCCACCTGCTTCAGGGTGTCGTCGCCCGCGTAGTAGACGAGGTCGGCGGGGCCGACCAGGCCCTCGTCCCCGATGACCGAGGTGACCCGCTGGTCGAGGCGCTCCCGCAGCAGCGCGCCTTCCTTCGACTTCAGCAGCGCGTCGAGCGCGGGGGAAACGGCCATCTCGCCGTCACCGGGGAACTCCCGGAGCCCGGGCGGGAGGGGTGCGTCCGGCCCCTCCGGCTTGAGGAGCCTGCCGTAGACCTCCTGGTCGCGGAAGCGGGTGTCGGCCTCGCCCGTGAGCAGGGTGCCCGGTCCGGGAGCCTCGGCGGTGGGCGCGGTCTGGTCGCTGCGTGCGTCGGCGCGCGCGTCACGTGCCGACATGGCACTCGGGATCGAGGTCGTGACCAGGAGCAGCGCCACGCCGAGACCCACGCCGACACCGGTGAGCAGGGTGCGGGTCCACCCTTCCCGGCCGCCGCCGACCGCGAACCTCGCTCCCATGAGCAGATCGCGGATCCAGGTCCTCGCGGTCATATGGCCCGCTCCATGTCCCGGGACTTGCCGTCGCGTACGACGATCTCGCGGTCGGAGTAGGCGGCCACCCGTGCCTCGTGGGTGACCAGGACGACGGCGGCGTTGGTGGACCGGGCCGCGTCCGTGAGGAGTTGCATCACCCGCTCGCCGTTGAGCGAGTCGAGTGCTCCGGTCGGCTCGTCCGCGAAGAGCAGCCGCGGGCTGGTGACGAGGGAGCGGGCGACGGCGACGCGCTGCCCCTGGCCGCCCGAGACCTCTCCGGGGCGCTTGGCCGCGAGATCGGCGACCTCGACGCGTTCCATCCATTCCAGCGCGGTGCGTTCGGCCTCCTTGCGCCTGGCGCCGTTCAGCCGCAGCGGCAGAGCGACGTTCTCGGCACAGGTCAGTTCGGGCACCAACTGGCCGAACTGGAAGACGAAGCCGAACTCGCTGCGGCGCAGCGCGCTGCGCTCCGCGTCGCTCATCGCCGACAGCTCACGGCCGTTGTAGGTGATGGTGCCCTCGTCGGGCGGGACGATCCCGGCCAGGCAGTGCAGCAGGGTCGACTTGCCCGAGCCGGAGGGGCCCATGATGGCGACGACTTCGCCCGGGTGGATGGAGAAGTCCGCGCCGTCGAGGGCGTGAGTGGGGCCGTACGCCTTGCGCAGGCCGTCGGCCACGAGGAGGGAACCGGCGGGGGTCATGCGGTGACCTCCTTCGCCAGCCGGTCGAGACGGGCGGCGGTGAGCTCCAGCCAGCGCAGGTCGGCCTCGAGGTGGAAGAGCGCGTGATCGCAGATGAGCTGGTCGGCGAGATCGCCGCGGCGCTTGCGGTCGGTGAGGATGCGCATCAGCCGCAGATGCTCCGAGCGCTGGTTGTCGAGCATTTCGGCGGCACCGCGGCCGGTGAGCAGTGCCAGGACGACCTTGGTGTAGAGGGTCGACTGGAGGTACGGCTCCGGCTTCTCGGGTGTGGCGAGCCACCGGCCGACATCCGTGATGCCGGCCTCGGTGATCGCGTACCGCTTGCGCTCGGGGCCGCCGCCGGCCTCGATGCCGTCGACCTCGACGAGGCCGTTCTTCAGCAGGCGCGACATCGTCGAGTAGACCTGCCCGTAGTGCAGGGGGCGGTCGTGGCCGAACTTCTCGTCGAAGGCGCGCTTGAGGTCGTAACCGTGGCGTGGACCGGACTCCAGGAGCCCGAGGAGCGTGTGACCGATGGACATACCGATGACTCTACACAGCATGTATACGCCGTGTGTATACATGCTGTGTAGAGTCGATCTTCGCGAGGCCGTCGTCGCAGGTCAGGGCCGATTGTCACGCTTTGGAACGGGCGGCTCCGGTGGTCCGGGCGGCTGGGGCCTGTTCCCGGACTTCGGCGGACGCCCCCGGGGCGGGATCGGACCGACCCCGCCCGGCAGCCGACCCGCATCCGACAGTGCGCGCCGCAGCAGGAACTCGATCTGGGCGTTGGCGCTGCGCAGTTCGTCGGAGGCCCAGCGGGCGAGTGCCTCGTACACCGCAGGATCCAGACGCAGGAGCACCTGCTTGCGGTCCTGCCCGCGCCCGGTCACTGGTAGAGGGGGCCTGTGTTGATCACCGGCTGCGCGGCGCGGTCCCCGCACAGCACCACCATCAGATTCGACACCATGGCGGCCTTCCGCTCCTCGTCCAGCTCGACGAAGCCCTCTTCGCCGATCCTGGCCAGGGCCGCCTCCACCATGCCGACCGCGCCGTCCACGATCTGCCGGCGTGCCGCGACCACCGCGCCGGCCTGCTGGCGCTGGAGCATCGCGGAGGCGATCTCGGGTGCGTAGGCGAGGTGCGTGAAGCGGGACTCGATGACCCGTACGCCGGCGGCCTCCACGCGTGCGTGCAGCTCGGCCCCAAGCTTCTCGGTGATCTCCTCGGCGTTGCCGCGCAGCGAGAGGTCGCCCTCCTCGTGGGCGTCGTACGGGTACTCGATGGCGATGTGGCGCACGGCCGCCTCGGTCTGGGTCGACACGAACTCCAGGAAGTCGTCCACCTCGAACAGCGCTTGTGCCGTGTCCTCGACCTTCCACACGACGACCGCGGCGAGTTCGATCGGGTTGCCGTAGGCGTCGTTGACCTTGAGGACCGCGGTCTCGTGGTTGCGGACCCGGGTCGAGATCTTCTCGCGCGAGGTCAGCGGGTTGACCCAGCGCAGTCCGTCCGTGCGGATCGTGCCCCGGTAACGCCCGAAGAGCTGGACCACCCGGGCCTCGCCCGGCGCCACCATGTTGAGTCCCGCCATGGCGAGGAGGGATGCGGCCGCGACGGCCACGCCGAGAACGGCCAGGGTGACCTTCGCCCCGGTGCCCGCCAGCGTGGCGCCGGTCGCGATCAGGCCTACTCCCGCCACCAGGCCCACGAGACCGAGCAGCAGGGCGAGTCCTCCGCCGATGCTGTGGGCCGTGAACTCGCGGGTCCGCGGCTCGGGCATCTCGGGTACGTCGTTGCGTAGAGATGTGCTGGTCATGGGTGTGTCCGTCCCCCCGTCCGACCGGCCGCGTGGGCGGCCGGGATCGCTAGCAATGTGATTACACATTATCCGATACGGCAACCCTGCGCCCTGGTTGTGAGTCGGTTCCACTGAGACAGGTGCTGATTCTCACGTCCGGAAAAGGCCGGATGAGGGAGCCTTTGTCAGCACCGGCGGTGTTAGCTTTCTGAGCTGATTTTCTGACGAGAAGAGTGGAACGGACGGGGCGATGGGCAGAGCGGATGCGCGACGCTCCCGGCAGCGTGAGGCGCGCCGGGACACGAAGAAGGGCGGCATACGCCGCTTCTTCACCTGGAGGAAACTCCTCGGGACCTTTCTCGGGCTCTGCCTCGCACTGATGGCCGCGTTCTTCGTCGTCTACTGGCTGGTCCCGGTACCCAAGGCGAACGCCCAGGCCGAGCTTCAGAGCAACATCTACAAGTACAGCAACGGGAAGATCCTCGCTCGCACCGGCAAGGTCAACCGCGAGATCATCGACATCGAACGGATCCCCCGGCCCGTCCAGAGGGCGTTCGTCGCCGCCGAGAACAAGACCTTCTACGAGGACTCCGGCGTCGATCTGCGAGGGACCGCCCGAGGCGTGTTCAACACCCTCACCGGCAAGGGGAAGCAGGGCGGTTCGACGATCACCCAGCAGTACGTCAAGAACTACTACCTGAACCAGGATCAGACGGTCACCCGCAAGCTCAAGGAGCTGGTGATCGCGCTCAAGGTGGACCAGAACGAGGAGAAGGACCAGATCCTCGCCGGTTACCTCAACACCAGTTACTACGGGCGCAGCGCCTACGGCATCCAGGCCGCCGCGCAGGCCTACTACCGGGTCGACGCGGACAAGCTGACCGTCGCTCAGGGCGCGTATCTCGCCGCAGTGCTGCAGGCCCCGAGCCAGTACGACTGGGCGGTCGCCTCCGCGGCCAGCAAGAAGCTGGTGACGGCGCGCTGGAACTACGTCCTGGACAACATGGTCGAGCAGAAGTGGCTCAGCGCCTCCGAGCGCGCCGGCCAGAAGTTCCCCGTACCCAAGGAGCCCAAGCCGGCACCGGGCATGGAGGGCCAGACCGGCTATCTCGTCGCCGCGGCCAAGGCCGAGCTGGAGAAGCGCTACAACGTCACCGACGAGCAGATCCAGGCCGGCGGCTGGACCATCACGCTCAACATCGACGAGGAGAAGCAGAAAGTCCTCGCCAAGGCCGTCAACGAGCAACTCGAGGCCAAGCTCGACCGCAAGGGCAAGAAGGCCCAGGCGACCGTGCAGGCCGGCGCCACCTCCGTGGACCCCAAGACCGGCGCGGTCGTGGCGATGTACGGCGGCATCGGCGCCACCCAGCACTGGCTGTCCAACGCCACCCGGCGTGACTACCAGCCGGCTTCGACCTTCAAGCCCGTGGTGCTCGCCTCCGCCCTGGAGAACGGGGCCGAGACCCAGGACGGCGACAAGATCACGCTGAACAGCATCTACGACGGCACCAGCAAGCGTCCCGTCAAGGGCAGCGACACCGCCTTCTCCCCGGAGAACGAGGACGACCAGGACTACGGCAACATCACCGTCCAGGAGGCCACGAACCAGTCGGTGAACTCGGTCTACGCCCAGATGATCGTCGACGTCACTCCGGCGAAGGTGAAGAAGACCGCGATCGCCCTGGGAATGCGGGACGGTGACGGCTGGCCCGAGCGGCCCGCGATGTCGCTCGGCACGATGGGCGCCTCCACCTGGGACATGGCCGGGGCCTACGCGACCCTCGACAACCACGGCAAGAAGACCACGCCGTCGATCGTGAAGTCCGCCGAGAACAAGGAACACCCCGGTGGCAAGGTCGACATCGAGAACGCGGTCGGCGAGCGGGTGCTCAGCCGGGAAGCGGCCGACAGTGTCACCAAGGCGATGACCGGGGTCGTCAAGAACGGTTCGGGCAGCCGGGCCCAGGGCGACTACGAGGCCGCGGGCAAGACCGGCACCTCCGAGAACAACAAGTCGGCCTGGTTCGTGGGCTACACACCCGAGCTCGTCACCGCGGTCGGCCTGTTCGGCGAGAAGCCCGACGGCACGGGCCAGGTCACGCTGACCGACACCGTCAACGACGGCCGCGCCAACGGCGGTGGCGTACCGGCTCTGGTCTGGCAGCAGTACACGACCGATGCGCTCGACGGCGGCTCCGAGGAGAAGTTCGACCTGGAGGTCCCGGAATCGTCGCTGGAGCCCGTCCAGAAGCCGTCGGAGTCGCCGGACAAGGACAAGCGCGACAAGGAAAAGGACAAGGACAAGGACAAGGACCGCAAGCCCGGCGACGGCAACAAGCCGGGCAAGCCGGGTGACAACGCCGGTACGGACAACGGCGGCACGGGTACCGACAACGGTGGTACCGGTACGGACAACGGTGGTACCGGCACCGACAACGGCGGCACGGGAACAGACAACGGTGGTACCGGTACGGACAACGGTGGTACCGGCACCGACAACGGCGGCACGGGAACAGACAACGGTGGTACCGGTACGGACAACGGCGGTACCGGCACCGACAACGGCGGCACGGACAGCGGTGTGACCGAAGGGGTGACCACCGGGGCCGGCGGTGGTCGCAAGCCACCCACCACGGGGTAGCCGACCGGACAGTGGGCGGGGCCCGGCGCATTCGCGCCGGGCCCCGCCCACTGTCCGTATCCGTGCGTGCCGTGCCGGACGGCCGGGCCGCCGCCGTCAGCCCCGGGTCGGCAGCTCGAACCACACCACCTTGCCGGTCGACAGACGGGTCGCCCCCCACCGTCTGGCCAGCCTGTTCACCAGGAACAAGCCGCGTCCGCCCTCATCGGTGTCCCGCGCCCGGCGCTGCCGCGGCAACTGCGGCGAGTCGTCGCCCACCTCGCAGCGCAGCACATCGGTGCGCAGCAGACGTAGCGTCACCGGCCGCTCCGCATAACGCACGGCATTGGTGACCACCTCGCTGACCAGCAGCTCCACCGAGTCCGACAGCTCCTCCAGACCCCAGCGGGCCAGCGCCCTGCGGGCGAGCCGGCGGGCCCGCCCCGGCGCCTGCTCCTCGGGCTCGAGGAACCAGTAGGCGACATCGCTCGGCGCGATCCCGTCGAAGCGGGCGGCGAGCAGCGCGATGTCGTCGTCCCGGTCGCCCGGTCCGAGCACGTCGAGGACGTCGTCGCAGAGCGCCTCCAGTGGCGGCGGATGATCGGGCCCGGTGAGCTGCGCGGTCGCGGCCAGCCGCTCCCTGAGCTGTTCGATCCCCGTCCACACGTCCCGCAGCCGCGACTCGACGAGCCCGTCCGTGTAGAGCAGCAGCGTGGCCCCGGCCGGGGCGTCCAGCTCGACGGCTTCGAAGTCGACCCCGCCGACACCGATGGGCGCTCCGGGCGGCACCCGGAGGACCTCGGCCCGGCCGCCCAGATGCAGCAGTATCGGCGGCGGATGGCCCGCGTTGGCGATGGTGATCCGGTGTGAGACCGGGTCGTAGACGGCGTACAGGCAGGTCGCCATGCGGTCGGTGCCCAGACGCTGGGCCTGCTCGTCCAGGTGGTGCAGCACCTCCTGCGGCGGCAGGTCCAGACCCGCGAGGGTCTGGGCCGTCGTACGCAGCTGGCCCATGATCGCGGCCGAGGTCATCGAATGACCCATCACATCGCCGACGACCAGCGCCACCCGGCTCCCGGGCAGCGGGATCGCGTCGTACCAGTCACCGCCCACCCGGGCGGTCTCGGCCGCCGGGAGATAGCGGGACGCGAGCCGCACACCGGTCGGCTGCGGCAGGCCCTCGGGCAGCATGGTGCGCTGCAGCTCGTCGGCGATGTACGCCTCACGGCCGTACAGCACCGCTTTGTCGATGCCGAGCGCGGTGTGAGTCGCCAGCTGAGCGGCCACCAGGAGGTCGTTCGGCTCGAAGGCCGGACGGTCGGGCCGGCGCAGGAAGATCGCCGCCCCGGTGACCCGGCGCCTGCCGCGCAGCGGCGCGAGGATCGCACGGTGGCCGGTCGGCACGGTCTTGCCGTCGCCGAGCAGCTCGGGCAGGGCGGCGCGAGCCGCGGCGGAGTCGCCGAACACGGGCCGTACGCCCCGCAGCACCTCCGCGAGCGCTCCACCGGCCTGCACCTCGCACAGCTCCGCCGCGGGCAGATCCGCCTGCGGATTGAGCACCGGCATCTGCATGGCGTTGGTGACCAGCGAGTTCTCGGTGTCCTCATCGGTTAAACGCAACCGGTCGGTGCGCCGCAGCCGCAGCACGAACGGTGCGACGGGCCGCTCGTCGCCGACCGGCAGCGGGTCGCGCAGATAGACCAGGATCGCGTCCGAGAACGTCGGCACGGTGGCCCGGCACAGGCCCAGCACGATCTCGTCCAGGTCTATCCCGCGCGCGATACGCCGGGTCGCGGCCCCCACGAAGCGCAGGCGGTCGCCCTCGCGCCGGGCGACACCGGCCGGATCCTGTGGAGGCCCCGGTGCGCCCGCCGCGGCTGCCGCCGGCTTCGGAATCGGGGCGGAGGACGCCGTCGGCGCCGCCGGAGAGGGCGGCACCGGCTGCTGGGCGGGGACGCTCCCGCCCGCCGGCGTGGGCGAGTGCGCGGCCGCCTCGTGCCGTGGCCGGGTGCGCTCCTGAGGCCGGGCAGCGAGGGGCTGCCGGCCTTCGTGGGAGGTGGGATGCTCCGTCACGCGTGGGATTCCGTCCGTCCGGGCCGGTAGTGCGAGGTCGGGGCCTGTCTTCCGGATCGTGCCGGGCTCGTCCGGTCGTCGGGCCGAGGCGTCTCGGGTGCCGCAGTGTGGCTCCGGGGGCCCCGGCTCCGGAGGCCGGGACGCTCGTCCCCGGACCGGCGGGCGGAGGGTCCGCCCGTGGCCCGCGGCAGCAGTGTCCTCGGGCTGTCGATACAACCCATACCCAATCCGGGCGGGGCCTCGACACAATCAGGGAGATCCGGGCGCACATCAAGCACGGTTTGCTCCCCCTCGTGATGACTTGCGGTCAGTTCCTGTGCGGTGCTCGGTCGTTGCGGGCGATGCGGCCTTGCGGAGGACGATCCTACGTTTGAACCCCGGGGGCGCATCAAGGGTCTCACGACGTCGTCATGCCGACCTGCGCGCCGGGGTGTGATTCCAGTCGGCGGGCAGCTCGGGGACGGGCCACCCGGGATCGGGCCGCCAGTCCTCCCAGCCGTCCGAGAAAGGCGCTCCCCAGGCCCGGATCAGCTCGACGGCCGACCGCCCGGCGGCCCGCACCCGCCTCGCCTGCCGGGCGTCCATCAGCCCGGCCTGCTGCGCCTGGGCGAACTCGTCCTCGTCCAGCCAGCGCCAGCTGCGGTCGGGGTGCACCGCGATGTCGAGGAAGTGGTCCTCGGAGTCGACCCCGCGGGTCCATCGGGTGCGCGGTTCCTCGAGGTTCACGTACCAGTTCTTGAACCGCCATCCCGGCTCCCAGAACAGCCAGACCGACCAGGGCTCGTGCGGCCGTGCGAGCTTCAGCACACCTGTGCCGAACCAGCGCGAACGGGCCGTGGTACGAGGAGCGGTGTAGCGGGTGGCGAGGGGCTCCTGGTGCACCGGTGTGCCGTCGCTGAGCACGGGCCGTACGCACTCCGTACCCGGCGCCATCCACACGGCCAGCAGGTCGTCGGTGTCCTCGACCACGGTCACGGGACGGCAGATGTGGACGTCGCCGGAGGCGTTGCCGCGGTAGCGCCAGAGGATGTGGTCCCCTGGTGCCCAGTGCCGAAAGCCTGCCGATCCTGTCATGCGCAGATCTTAGGGCTACGGCGCAGTACGCGCTGCGGTGCAGGTCACGGCCTTGCACCCGTCGCGGATGCCGTCACGGACGCGTCATCCGCAACACGTCCAGAGCCTCGTCCAGTTGCTCGAGCGTCAGATCGCCACGCTCCACATACCCGGACTCGAGCACCACCTGACGGATCGTCTTCCGCTCGGCGAGGGACTTCTTGGCGACCTTCGCCGCCTCCTCGTAACCGATGTACCGGTTCAGCGGGGTCACCACGGAAGGGGAGGACTCGGCGTACTCCCGGGCCCGCTCCTCGTTGGCGGTGATCCCGTCGACGGTCCGGTCGGCCAGCAGCCGTGAGGCGGCCGCGAGCAGCCGCACGGACTCCAGCAGATTCCTGGCGATCACCGGCAGCATGACGTTGAGCTCGAAGTTCCCCGCGGCTCCGGCCACGGCGACGGTCGTGTCGTTGCCCATCACCTGGGCCGCCACCATCAGCACGGCCTCGGGGATCACCGGGTTGACCTTGCCCGGCATGATCGAGGACCCCGGCTGCAGATCGGGAAGGGCGATCTCGGCGAGTCCGGTGCGCGGGCCGCTCGCCATCCAGCGCAGATCGTTGGCGATCTTGGTGAGCGAGACGGCGATCGTACGCAGTTGTCCCGAGGTCTCCACGAGGCCGTCCCGTGCCCCCTGCGCCTCGAAGTGGTCGCGGGCCTCGGTCAGCGGTAGCCCTGTCGCCCGCGCGACCTCGGCGATGACCGCCGCGGAGAATCCGGGCGGGGTGTTGATGCCGGTGCCCACCGCCGTCCCGCCGAGCGGCAGTTCGGCGAGCCTCGGCAGTGAGGCCCGCAGACGCTCGGTGCCGTAGCGGATCTGGGCGGCGTACCCCCCGAACTCCTGACCGAGGGTGACGGGCGTCGCATCCATCAGATGGGTACGCCCGGACTTCACGACCCCCGCGAACTCGGCCCCCTTGCGGGCCAGCGCGGCGGCGAGATGCTCAAGTGCCGGGATCAGGTCCCGGGTCACCGCGGCGGTGGCGGCGATGTGGATGGAGGAGGGAAAGACGTCGTTCGACGACTGCGAGGCGTTGACGTGGTCGTTCGGGTGGACCGGGCGGCCGAGGCGCTCACCGGCCAGCGTCGCCAGGACCTCGTTGGTGTTCATGTTGGACGAGGTGCCCGAGCCCGTCTGGAAGACGTCGACCGGGAAGTGCTCGTCCCAGCGCCCCTCGGTGACCTCCGCCGCCGCGTCCTGGATCGCCCGCGCGATGTCCTCGTCGAGGACCCCGAGCTCCGCGTTGACCTTGGCGGCGGCTGCCTTGATCCGCGCGAGAGCCTCGATGTGGGCGCGCTCCAGCCGTTGCCCCGAGACCGGGAAGTTCTCCACGGCCCGCTGGGTCTGGGCCCGCCACTTGGCGTGCGCGGGCACCTTCACCTCGCCCATGGAGTCGTGCTCGATCCGGTAGCCGCCCGCCTCGCCGCCGTGCGCGGCCTCCCCGCCCCCGGCCTTGTCACCGCCGGAACCGGAACCGGACCCGGACCCGAACTCGGCCGCGGCCCCGGCCCCGGCCCCGGCCTCTGGCATCGGCTGAACCTCTGGCGTCTCGCCCATCTGCGACATCGCGAACCTCCTGAACCGGTGAGCACGTGTCGTGATCCTTCTATTCCCCGGTCTCTACCGGGCGGTAGAAACGACCGGCCGGGTGGAAGCGACGCGAGCCCGCGGCGCCCCGGGGCACCGCGAGAGGCACGGGAACGCCGCGCGGTGGGACGGCGAAGGGCCCCGCCGCTGTGCTGCGGCGGGGCCCTTCGGGCGACTTCGGCGCACCTGGCCTGAAGCCCGGCACGGCCTGCGCGGCCCGTACGACGGGCGACGACCTATGCGAGACCGGGACCGCGCACCGGGATGCTGGTGAACGTCGGCGCGGGCGCCGGGTCCTGGAAGAAGTCGCTGCCCTTGTCGTCCACCACGATGAACGCGGGGAAGTCCTCGACCTCGATCTTCCAGACCGCCTCCATGCCGAGTTCCTCGTACTCGACGACCTCGACCTTCTTGATGCAGTCCTGGGCGAGACGGGCCGCGGGGCCGCCGATCGAGCCCAGGTAGAAGCCGCCGTGCGCGTTGCAGGCGTCCGTGACCTGCTTGCTGCGGTTGCCCTTGGCCAGCATGACCTTGGAGCCGCCCGCGGCCTGGAACTGCTCGACGTACGAGTCCATGCGTCCGGCCGTCGTCGGGCCGAAGGAGCCGGACGCGTAACCCTCGGGCGTCTTGGCCGGGCCCGCGTAGTAGACCGGGTGGTCCTTGAGGTACTGCGGCATGTCCTCGCCGGCGTCGAGGCGTTCCTTGATCTTGGCGTGGGCGATGTCGCGGGCCACGACCAGCGGGCCGGTCAACGACAGCCGGGTCTTGACCGGGTACTTGGTCAGCTCGGCGAGGATCTCGTCCATCGGCTGGTTCAGGTCGATCTTGACGACGTCGTTCGCCGCGGAGGAGTCGCCGAGGTGCTCGTCGGTCGTCTCCGGCAGGAAGCGTGCCGGGTCCGTCTCCAGCTGCTCCAGGAAGACGCCCTCGGCCGTGATCTTCGCGACGGCCTGGCGGTCGGCCGAGCAGGAGACGGCGATCGCGACCGGGCAGGACGCCCCGTGTCGCGGCAGCCGCACCACGCGCACGTCGTGGCAGAAGTACTTGCCGCCGAACTGCGCGCCGATGCCGATCTTCTGTGTCAGCTCGAAGACCTTCTCCTCCAGGTCCTTGTCGCGGAAGCCGTGGCCGAGGACCGAGCCCTCCTCGGGCAGCTCGTCCAGATAGTGCGCGGAGGCGTACTTCGCGGTCTTGAGGGCGAACTCGGCCGACGTACCGCCGACGACGATCGCGAGGTGGTACGGCGGGCACGCGGCCGTGCCCAGCGAGCGGATCTTCTCCTCCAGGAACTTCATCATGGAGGCCTCGTTCAGGACCGCCTTGGTCTCCTGGTAGAGGAACGACTTGTTGGCGGAGCCGCCGCCCTTGGCCATGAAGAGGAACTTGTAGGCGCCGCCGTCGGTCGCGTACAGCTCGATCTGCGCGGGCAGGTTCGAGCCGGTGTTCTTCTCCTCCCACATGGTCAGCGGGGCCATCTGCGAGTAGCGCAGGTTGAGCTTGGTGTACGCGTCGAAGATGCCCCGGCTCAGGGCCTCCTCGTCACCGCCCTCGGTCAGCACGTTCTGCCCGCGCTTGCCCATGACGATCGCCGTGCCGGTGTCCTGGCACATGGGCAGCACGCCCGCGGCCGCGATGTTCGCGTTCTTGAGCAGGTCCAGCGCGACGAACTTGTCGTTCGACGACGCCTCCGGGTCATCGATGATCTTGCGCAGCTGGGCGAGGTGCGCGGGGCGGAGGTAGTGCTGGATGTCGTGGACGGCCTCTGCCGCCAGCTTGCGCAGCGCCTCCGGCTCGACCTTGAGGAAGGTACGCCCGTCGGCCTCGAAGGCGGAGACACCCTCGGCGGTCACCAGGCGGTAGGGCGTGGTGTCCTCTCCCAGCGGGAGCAGATCGGAGTACTCGAACTCTGGCATGTACGGCCATTCCTCACTCGGCAGACGGCGGCTGGCATCCCTTGGCAGCGCGCCCACAAGCGTAAGACGCCGGTCGCCGTCCGGGCTTGTGAGGTAAGGCTCAGTCGGTGCCGGAGCGCCGCGCCCCGCTGCCCGCCCCGCCACTGTTGCCCGGACTCGTCACATTCGTCCTTGTTCACCCCTGCCCATCCTGGCCTGATCGGATCCGATCCGGCCTGATCCAACAACAGGACCTAGTCGCGATCTATCGCGTCTCGCTAGGCTTGGGGTGTGGACCTCGAGAAGCATGCATCAGCGGCCTCCGGCCCCGGTCAGTCACCGCGGTCGGCCGTCCCCGCCGAGACCGCCGATCCGGCAGGCGCCATCCGGGCTTCCGACGCCGACCGCGACCGCATCGCGGACATCCTCCGCGACGCCCTGGCCGAGGGACGGCTCGACCCCGACGAGCACGCCGACCGGATCGACGCGGTCTACCGGGCGAAGACTCTCGGTGAACTCGAGCCGATCGTGCGGGACCTGCCCACAGCGGGGCGACGCTCCGAGTCTGCGGTGTACGACAGCGACGCGCAGGCGTCCGCCGGCCCCACCGAGAACCTGATCGCCGTCTTCTCCAGCTCCACCCGTAAGGGCCGGTGGCGCGTGGGTGCGAGGACGAACGCCTTCTCCCTCTTCGGGAACGTCGAAATCGATCTGACCGAGGCGATGTTCGGGCAGCGGCTCACGGTCATCAACGCGACATCGATCTTCGGCAACGTCGAGGTGCGCGTCCCGGAGAACATCTCGCTGCGCGGCGGCGGCACCGGCGTCTTCGGCAACTTCGACGTGGTCACGCTGGAGGCGGCGGACCCGCAGGCCCCGGTGGTCGTCGTCAACGGGTACTCGGTCTTCGGCAACGTCGAGGCCAAGGCGAAGCGCGGCAAGCGCGTCGCCGATCTCCGTGACCGGCTGCGGGGGCGCCTGGACAGCTGACGGCGCCCTGGCGGCGGCTTCCGGAGGCGGTGCGCAACCCGGTGTCCGGAACTCTGTGCCACTCAGTGCATAGGCGCGCGTACAGCGGGTAGGCCTTGCTGCATCGTCTCCCGCTCGCGAAGCCGTCACAGCCGTCGTCAGGAGTAGACCGTGCTGCAACTGCCGCATCAGCCCCTGCAGGTAGCCGCCGTTCCGCCCCAGCGCACCTCTGCTCGGGAAGATCAGGACGCGCCCTGGCACACGGAGGCGGTGTGTCGCCGGGACGAAGCCGGGCTGTTCTTCGCCCCGTCCAAGGAGCCGACGGCCGCACGGTTGTCCCGGGAGGATGCGGCCAAGCGCGTCTGCGGGCGCTGCCCGGTGATGGTCGAGTGCCGCGAGCACGCCCTGCTGCAGCCCGAGCCCTACGGGGTGTGGGGCGGACTCACCGCTGCCGAGCGCCGAGTCGTGCTGGCCCGCCGCAGGCGCCGCGAGACCGAGCTGAAGAAGCCCGCGTCATCGGTCGCCTGAGCCGGTCGCCTGAGCCGGTCGCCCGGCTGATCGGCCGCTGACGTCGACGCAGGGCGCGGACGCGCGCGTGTCCCGCATACGTACGGGAAGTTCTCCCGCACACGTACGAGAAGGGGCGCCCCCACCGCACATGGGGACGCCCCTTTCCGTTGCCCGTCCGGGGCCGTCACGGCCCCGGACAGGACCCAGGTCGAGGCCGGGCGATCTTCGAGGAGAGCCCAGGAAGATCGCCCGGACAGGACCTACTTGGCGCGGTCGAAGTCGATGGCGCTGTACGCGCGCAGCTTCGACAGCCGGTGCGTGGAGTCGATCTGGCGGATGGTGCCCGACTTGGAGCGCATCACCAGGGACTGCGTGGTCGCGGTCTCCGCCCGGTAGCGCACCCCGCGCAGCAGCTCGCCGTCGGTGATGCCGGTCGCGACGAAGAACACGTTGTCACCGCTGACCAGGTCGTTGGTGAACAGTACGCGGTCGAGGTCGTGGCCCGCGTCGAGGGCCCGCTGGCGCTCCTCCTCGTCCTTGGGCCAGAGCTTGCCCTGGATCGTGCCGCCGAGGCACCTGATGGCGCAGGCGGCGATGATGCCCTCCGGCGTGCCGCCGATGCCCATCAGCATGTCGACGCCGGTGCCGTCGCGTACGGCCATGATCGCGCCCGCGACATCGCCGTCCGAGATGAACTTGATCCGCGCGCCGGTCTCCCGGATCTCCTTCACGATGCCCTCGTGGCGGGGCCGGTCCAGGATGACGACGGTGACGTCCTCGGGGGAGGAGTTCTTCGCCTTGGCGACCCGGCGGATGTTCACCGCGACCGGGGCGTTGATGTCCACGAAGTCGGCGGCCTCGGGGCCTGTGACCAGCTTGTCCATGTAGAAGACGGCGGACGGGTCGAACATGGTGCCCCGGTCCGCGGCCGCGAGGACCGCGATGGCGTTGGGCATGCCCTTGGCGGCGAGGGTCGTCCCGTCGATCGGGTCGACGGCGATGTCGCACTCCGCGCCGGTCCCGTCGCCGATGCGCTCTCCGTTGAAGAGCATCGGGGCTTCGTCCTTCTCGCCCTCCCCGATCACGACGATCCCGTTCATGGACACCGTGTGCACCAGGGTCCGCATGGCCTTCACGGCCGCGCCGTCGGCGCCGTTCTTGTCGCCGCGGCCGACCCAGCGGCCGGCGGCCATGGCGGCGGCTTCGGTGACCCGGACGAGCTCCAGGGCGAGGTTGCGGTCGGGGGCCTCGGGCGAGACCTCAAGCTGGGACGGGAGATTGTGCTCGGTCATCGGAGCGCACCTTCCTGTACGACGACGGCCGGAAAGAAGAGGGTGATGCGACTCTATCGGTACGTCGACAAAATGAGCAGTGGGGCCCACGTTTGAGCGGACAGCCTTGATGCGACCATAGTGCGGTGGCAGGTATGCGAGGCAAGCAGACGGTACGCGGAATGATCCAGTCGTTGGCGGTGGTTCTGGCCGCCGCTTTCGTGGTCTATCTCTTCGTGCCGCACGACGACAGTGGGGATCCGGTCAAGGCGGTCGACTACCGCGTCGAGCTGCTGACGGCACGCCGGGCGGCGCCGTATCCGGTGGCCGCCCCGATGGGTCTGCCCGACGGCTGGAAGCCGACGTCGGTCTCGTACAAGCGCGACAGCGACGACGCATGGCACCTCGGTTTCCTCGCTCCCGACGGCCAGTACGTCGCGGTCGAGCAGTCCACCGCACCGGCCGGGAAGTACATCCCGCGCGTCACGCAGCAGGCGCGCAAGACCGAGCACACGCAGCAGGTGGGCGGTGCGGCCTGGGAGCGCTGGGAGGGGCCGAAGTACGACGCGCTCGTGCGGCCCGGGGATGAGAACGGCTCGACGACGGTCGTCACGGGTACCGCGTCCTTCGAACGGCTTGCCCAGATGGCGGCGGCGCTGGAGTCGAAGAAGTCCTGACCCGCGGCCGGGACGGCTGCCGCGGACCTGCCGTCCGGCGTCATCCGTCCGGCAGCCGACGGTCGAACCGCAGGCACACACGTTCACGCACGCACATACGGCGAGGCCGCCGCGCCCGTTCAGGGCTGCGGCGGCCTCGCCGTATGCGCGGAGGTGTCCGGGTGCCTCCGCCGTAGGGTCAGACGGTCTGGACGACCTCGTCGTAGGAGAGCCGCGGGGAACGGGGGAACCAGGCGTTCTCGGCCGGCTTGCCGATGTTGACGACCATCAGCGGGGTGTGGTCGTCGTCCAGGAACTCCTTCTGCACTCCCGCGAAGTCCACGCCGGTCATCGGGCCCGCGGCCAGGCCGGCGGCACGGACGCCCACGATGAAGTACGCGGCCTGCAGCGCGGCGTTCAGCAGGGCGGACCGCTCTCGCACCGGACGCGCGGTGAAGAACATGTCCTTGGCCTGCGGGAAGTGCGGGAGCAGCCCGGGAAGCTCCTCGTGGAACTCGTTGTCGGCGGCGAGGATCGCCACCAGCGGCGCCGCGGCGGTCTTGGCCTGATTGCCCTCGGCCATGTGCGACACCAGACGCTCGCGGGCCTCGGCGGAGCGGACCAGGACGATGCGCAGCGGGGACTGGTTGAAGGCCGTCGGGCCGAACTTCACCAGGTCGTAGATGGCCTGCACCTGCTCCTCCGTCACCGGTTCGTCGGTGAACGCGCTGGCGGTGCGGGCCTCGCGGAACAGGAGGTCCTGGGCCGCGGCGTCGAGAGCGAGGGACATGGTGGAAATACCTTCCGGCTGAGCAAGGGGGGATCGAGCTGTGAGAGTCACCGTACGAGCGATGTAGGTGAATCTTCAACTAAATCCGCGGTCTCGTGAGCCGACTCACACAACTTTCAACTAAATCTGTGCCGGATCTATGCCGCGGGTCTTCGGGCATGGGTTTGTGTCCACGGACCGCACGGTGCCGACCAGTGGTGCTGGGCGCACCCGTGCTCGGGCCGTCAGGCCGAAAAGCCCCTTGAGGGCGCGGCCTGGCGCGCCGAAAGCGCCCTGGGCCCTGGTCACCGGGCGCCGTAGTCGTCGTCAGGCAGCGCCGGTGCAGGCTGCCACTGGAGCCACTGGAGACAGGCGCCTCAACGGACGCGGATACCGCAGCTGCTGCCCCAGGGTGAGGCGCGGCTCGCCGCCGCTACAGGGCGGAATCGTCCTCGTCGGCGTCGTCCGCCGTCATCGCCCCGCCCGTGCCCGGGCGGCTCGGATCGCCCGGCTCCCGCTCCGCCATCGCCGCGTCCAGCCGGGCCCGGGCGCCGTCCAGCCAGCGGCGGCACACCTTCGCCAGCTCCTCGCCGCGCTCCCACAAGGCCAGGGACTCCTCAAGCGTGGTGCCGCCCGCCTCCAGCCGGCGTACGACGTCGATCAGCTCGTCACGAGCCTGCTCGTAACCGATCGCACCCGAGGGGGCGCCGGACCCGCCGGTGGCCGCCGCCCCGGAAACCCCCGCCGCGTCCACCCCGTCGCCCGCGCTCTCGTCCGTCTTCGCCGTCATGCGCTCCACCCTATGCGTGAGGTCCGACAGTGACCGTGAACTCGCCTTCCGCGACCCTGGCACGCAGGTCCTCGCCCGCCGAGACCTCGTCGGGGGCCCTGACGACCGCGCCGTCCGGGCGCTGCAGTACGGCGTATCCCCGATCCAGGGTCGCCGCCGGTGACAGGGCGAGGACACGGGCGCGGGTGTGGGCGAGCTCGGAGTCGGCGCGGTCCAGCAGATGCCGCAGCACCCGCCGGCTCCTGGCGACGAGTGCGTCGATCTCGTGCTCGCGCTCCTCCACCAGTCGGTGCGGATGCTCCATCGACCGCCGGGCGAGGGCATGCGCGAGCCCTCGCTCCTCTCGCTCGACAAGCCCCCGCACCATCCGCCGAGCCCGGTCCCGCAGCGCCCGCACCCTCTCCAGCTCCTCGCCGACGTCCGGGACGACCTTCTTCGCCGCGTCCGTCGGCGTCGAGGCCCGCAGATCGGCGACGAGGTCGAGCAGGGGCGAGTCCGGTTCGTGCCCGATCGCCGACACGACGGGCGTGCGGCAGTCCGCGACCGCCCGGACCAGCTGTTCGTCCGAGAACGGCAGCAGGTCCTCCACGCTTCCGCCGCCACGCGCCACGATGATCACGTCCACGTCCGGGAGCGCGTCCAGCTCCTTCACCGCCTGGACCACCTGCGACACGGCGCGCACCCCCTGGACCGCCACGTTGCGCACCTCGAACCGCACCGCGGGCCAGCGCCGCCGTGCGTTCTCCAGCACGTCCCGCTCCGCGGCCGACGCCCGGCCGCAGACCAGCCCGACCAGCTGTGGCAGAAAGGGCAGCGGCTTCTTGCGCTCCGGCGCGAAGAGCCCCTCGGCGCCCAGGGCCCGCTTCAGCCGCTCCAGCCGTACGAGCAGCTCCCCGATGCCGACCGGCCTTATCTCGGAAACGCGCAGCGAAAGCTGCCCACGCGGGGCGTACCACTCGGGCTTGGCGAGGACGACGACCCTCGCGCCCTCGGACACGACATCGGCGACGGCGTCGAACATCTGGCGGTAGCACGTGACGCTCACCGAGATGTCGTACGACGGATCGCGCAGGGTCATGAACACGACCCCAGCCCCAGGCCTGCGCGACAGCTGGGTGATCTGCCCCTCCACCCAGACCGTGCCGAGCCGGTCGATCCACCCCCCGATGAGCCGCGACACCTCGCCGACGGGCACGGGAGCTTCGGCTGACGTAGTGAGACCCATGTACGCGAGCGTATCGGCCCCCTCCGACAGGCCTCGGCGGAACGCGGCTCGTGCTCGGTGAACAGCGCAGATGAGGAGAAGAAGGGGAGAAGATGGCATGCGGGCGGACGATATGAGGACATCGCGGGTACGCGCTCCCTCAGCCCTGTGGGCGATCGTTGGGCCCTTCGGGGCGCCCTTACGATGGGGGCATGACTGCATCGAACGCCCGCCGCGTCCTGCTCGCCGCTCCCCGTGGCTACTGCGCGGGCGTGGACCGTGCCGTGATCGCCGTGGAGAAGGCCCTGGAGCAGTACGGCGCCCCGATCTACGTCCGCCACGAGATCGTCCACAACAAGTACGTCGTCCAGACCCTGGAGAAGAAGGGCGCGATCTTCGTCGAGACCACGGCGGAGGTGCCCGAGGGCTCGATCGTCATGTTCTCGGCGCACGGTGTCGCGCCGATCGTCCACGAGGAGGCCGCCGAGCGGAAGCTCGCGACCATCGACGCGACCTGCCCCCTGGTGACCAAGGTCCACAAGGAGGCCGTCCGGTACGCGAACGAGGACTTCGACATCCTCCTGATCGGCCACGAGGGCCACGAGGAGGTCATCGGCACCACCGGCGAGGCCCCCGACCACATCACCCTGGTCGACGGTCCCGACGATGTGCAGAAGGTCGAGGTCCGCGACCCGTCCAAGGTCGTCTGGCTCTCCCAGACCACACTCTCCGTCGACGAGACGATGGAGACCGTCGACAAGCTGAAGACCAAGTTCCCGCTGCTGGTCTCCCCGCCGAGCGACGACATCTGCTACGCGACGCAGAACCGCCAGATCGCGGTCAAGGAGATGAGCGCCCAGGCCGACCTGGTGATCGTCGTCGGCTCCCGCAACTCCTCGAACTCCAAGCGTCTGGTCGAGGTCGCGCTGACCGCCGGCGCCAAGTCCTCCTACCTCGTGGACTACGCCCATGAGATCGACGAGGCCTGGCTCGAGGGCGTCGGCACGGTCGGCGTCACGTCCGGCGCCTCGGTGCCGGAGGTCCTGGTCGAGGAGGTCCTGGAGTGGCTCGCCCAGCGCGGCTACGAGGACGTGGAGATCGTCAAGACGGCCGACGAGTCGCTCACCTTCTCGCTGCCCAAGGAGCTCCGCCGCGATCTGCGTTCCGAAGCGGCCGGGCTTCTCGAGAAGTAACCGTCAGCGGTTCCTCGTAACGTTGTGTCCATGAATGTCTTCGGAGTGGACATCGGCGGATCGGGAATCAAGGGCGCTCCCGTGGACCTGGACCGCGGCGACCTCGCGGAGCCGCGTCACAAGGTGCTGACACCGCACCCGGCCACGCCCGACGGCGTGGCCGACGGTGTCGCCGAGGTGGTGCAGCACTTCGGCTGGTCGGGCCCGGTCGGGATCACGTTCCCGGGAGTGGTGACCGGCTCGGTCATCCGAACGGCCGCAAACGTCGACAAGAGCTGGATCGACGTGGACGGCGGCAAGCTGCTGGGCGAGCGGCTGAACCTTCCGGTGACCGTCCTCAACGACGCCGACGCGGCAGGGGTCGCCGAGATGACCTTCGGCGCCGGCAGCGGCCGCAAGGGCGTGGTGATGATGCTGACGTTCGGCACCGGGATCGGCAGCGCGCTCTTCATCGACGGCCGGCTCGTGCCGAACACGGAGCTCGGGCATCTGGAGCTGAACGGCCACGAGGCGGAGAAGCACGCGTCGACCAAGGTCAAGGACGACGAGGAGCTGAGCTGGGAGCACTGGGCGCACCGCGTCCAGAAGTATCTGATGCATCTGGAGATGCTGTTCTCGCCCGAACTGTTCATCATCGGCGGCGGTGTGAGCCGCAAGGCTGACAAGTTCGTGCCGCTCATCAAGCGGGTACGGGCGGAGATCGTCCCGGCGCAGCTGCAGAACAACGCGGGGATCGTGGGGGCGGCGATGGCCGCGCGACGGTAGTCGGTCAGCGGTTCGAGCCGCCGGGGACCGGGGGGACCGCTCCGCCGAGCCCCGGGCGCGAGCGCACCGGGGGAGACCGCTGCTCCGGTCATGGACCTGCGGTCCGTCAGGAACGGCCCCGTGGCCGGCCGCGCTGGACCTGGACCGGCCGTCCGGCCGCCGTCTTCGGCGCCGGACGGCGCCCCGCGCTGCGCATCAGCCGGACCTTCCGCACGGTCGTGATCACGCCCGCGATCAGCGTGCCGCCGTAGAGCCAGCCCGCGTTGACGGCCAGCGCCGTCACGACCGCCATGATGTGGCCGCCGTACCCGCCCGTGCCGCCCGAGATCGGGACGACACCGACGGTGAACGCGATGGGCACGCTGATCGGGGCGGTGACCAGGTCGGCCTTCCGCACCCACAGTGCGGTCACCGCGCTGACCGGAAGGAAGAGCAGGCCGTACACCAGCGCCGAACCGTTCAGCAGCAGCGCGTCCAGCGAACCGAGCAGCAGCATCACGGCAGAGGCGAACAGCCCGGCGCCGAGACCGGTCAGCCGGGGGTTCGGCAGTCTGCGCAGGGCGAGGAGCAGCGGCGGCACCGGACGCCCTGGCCGGGAGGCCGGCCGCCGGGGCTGTCCCGGGCCGCCGGGTCTGACGGTGCGGCCCGGCCGGTCAGGCCGACCGGGCCGGGCCGTGACCCGGTACACCGAGGCGCCCTCGATGAGGGCGCCCTGTCCGGAAAGAGGGGCCTGCGGCCGCGGCCGCTGCTGCGAGGGACCTGTCCTGTGTTCCACGGATCAAACGTAGGTCGCATTGCGTGAGTGTTCCGCCACAAGACACGCCCTTTGGGTGACCTTGGCCATGAGTTCGACGCAAACCCGTCCCCCAGGGGTACGCGAGGTGCCTGCCGCATGTGCCGGTTCCCGTCGTCGCCCTCGGCGACACGCCCGTAAACTGGTGGATCGGCCCACCCGGGGCCGGGCCTCCGGCCCTCCGCCAGTCCTCACCCAGGAAGTCGCCAACGTGTCGCTCACGATCGGAATCGTCGGACTGCCGAATGTCGGCAAGTCGACCCTGTTCAACGCCCTGACCAAGAACGACGTGCTGGCGGCCAACTACCCGTTCGCCACCATCGAGCCCAACGTCGGCGTGGTCGGTGTCCCCGACGCACGGCTGACCAAGCTGGCCGAGATCTTCAGCTCCCAGCGGGTCCTGCCCGCGACGGTCGACTTCGTGGACATCGCGGGCATCGTCCGCGGCGCGAGCGAGGGCGAGGGCCTCGGCAACAAGTTCCTGGCGAACATCCGCGAGTCCGACGCGATCTGCCAGGTCATCCGGGCCTTCAAGGACGAGAACGTCGTGCACGTCGACGGCAAGGTCTCGCCCAAGGACGACATCGAGACGATCAACACCGAGCTGATCCTCGCCGACCTCCAGACCATCGAGAAGGTGCTGCCGCGCCTTCAGAAGGAAGCCCGCATCAAGAAGGACGTGGCTCCCAAGGTCGCGGCCGTCGAGGCGGCCAAGGAGATCCTGGAGAGGGGCGACACGCTGTTCTCGCAGGGCATCGCCCAGGGCTCCGGCAACGAGGAGCTCCTGCACGATCTGCACCTCCTGACGACCAAGCCGTTCCTCTACGTCTTCAACGTGGACGAGGACGAGCTCGTCGACGAGCACTTCAAGAACGAGCAGCGCGCCCTGGTCGCCCCCGCCGAGGCGATCTTCCTCAACGCGAAGCTGGAGGCCGACCTGGCCGAGCTGGACGAGGAGGACGCCATGGAGCTCCTCCAGTCCGTGGGCGCCGAGGAGCCCGGCCTGGCGACCCTCGCCCGCGTCGGCTTCGACACCCTCGGCCTCCAGACCTACCTCACGGCGGGCCCGAAGGAGTCCCGTGCCTGGACGATCAAGAAGGGCGCGACGGCCCCGGAGGCGGCCGGTGTGATCCACACCGACTTCCAGAAGGGCTTCATCAAGGCCGAGGTCATCTCCTTCGCCGACCTGGTGGCCACGGGCTCGGTCGCCGACGCCCGGGCGGGCGGCAAGGCGCGCATGGAGGGCAAGGAGTACGTGATGCAGGACGGGGACGTGGTGGAGTTCCGCTTCAACGTGTGACGCCTGATTCCCTGATCTGTTGAACCGCAGATCAGAAGCATGAAACCCCAGGTCAGGGGCCAGATCGCGAGGTCTGGCCCCTTCCTGTTTTCTCCGCTTGATTCCGGCCTTTTCCGGGGAGTGTGCTGACTTGGTGCTGACCCGCTGACGCTGCCCGTACTGGCCCTGACCTGGTGTTCCTCTGGTGCTCGTGGGTGGCTGCGAGGAGGGGGCGTCCAGGATGGCGGGGCGCCCCTGTGTGGGCCTCTCGCCGTCCGTCTTTATGCAAGAACGTGCATAGTCGCGACAGTGCATGGACGGCCGTGCATGACGTCCGTACGGTCTTTCTAGAGGGCTCTGCAGGGAGCCGGAGACCAGGGGGTTGCGCATGTCCGAACGTGCTGGGCTGACCCGACTGACAGGCAACGGGAACGGGGAATGCGGACAGGGCGACTGCCCGAACGTGTACCGCACCGAGAAGGGGACGTTCGTCGTGCAGGGCGACGTGTTCGACGGCTTCACGCCTCCGCAAGGGGAGGGCCTGGTCGAGATTCCGGAGAGCGTGCTGAGGGAGGCCATCCGTGCTCTTGGCTGGTGAGGCGTGGCAGGCGAAGTTCCGGGACTTCCAGAAGGAAGCGTGGCGGCTGGAGACGCGCCCCGTCTACCGGGTGCCACAGGAAGCCGATGAGCTTGCCAGGTTCCTCGCAGGGGAGCGGTTCCCCGGCCCGTACGAGGACGACTGGACAGCTCTGATCCGCAAGCGTAAGGAAACGGGCGGCACGATCGGCCGCGTGCACGTCGTGACCCGTCCACTCTCGGACTACCTCCGCTTTGAGTTCGAGCGGTATTACCGCCACCAGGCCCCTGTCGGCGAGGACATCCGCATCCTCGACGTAACGGACCGCGAGAGCCCGCTGCCCGGCATCGACGACTTCTGGATGTTCGACCGCTCCACGATCGTCCTCATGAAATACGAGGCGGATGGCACACAAACCGAACGCGAGCTGTACGAGGGCGACCCGGCCCCGTTCCTCGAATACCAGCGCATCGCCATCGCGGAGTCGGTCCCGTTCCTGGAGTACGTGACCGAGTGACGTTCGAGCCCGAGCAGTTGGGGCAGTCCTCCCAAGAGCTCGCCGCGATGCTGCGCAACCTGAGAAAACAGGCCGGTCTCTCCGGGGACCGGCTTGCCGCGCGCTGCAACATGTCGCAGTCCAAGGTGAGCCGTATCGAGAACGGGAAGGTGCGCCCGAGCCTGGTGGACGTAGAGCGGATCCTCAGAGCCTTGGACGCCCCGCCGGCCTTGGTGGCGGAGGTCTCCGCGCTGGCCCGTATCGCAGCCACGGAGTGGCAGGACGCACGCTCGATGCGCCGGAAGGGCCTGGACAAGAAGCAACTGGAGCTGGCCGGACTCGAAGCGGCCTCGACCGACTTCCGGTTCTTCCTGCTCTCGATGCTCACCGCCCTGCTCTCCACTCCGGAGTACATCCGGGCCAGCCTCGCCCACATCCCCGGCGACCACAGCAAGACCGTGGCGAAGAAGCTGGAGCGGCAGGAAGTCCTGTACGACCGTCGGAAGCGGTTCACCTTCCTGGTCACCGAGCAGGCCGCACGCTCCCCGTTCGTCTCCGCCGACGCCATGGCCGTACAGCTCGACCGGCTGGCTTCCCTCGCTCGACTGCCCCACGTGCGCCTCGGCGTTCTGCCCATGGGCACCCGTCTGCAGGGGTGCCCGTTGAACACCTTCACCGTCTACGACGAAGCGCTCGCGACGGTCGAGACGACAACGGGAGTGATGGTCTTCCGCGACCCGAGGGACGTCCGGATGTACCTCGACGAATTCGCTGGCTACGAGGACCGCGCGCTGTTCGGGCAAGCAGCGCAAGACAGGCTGGCTGAGTGGGCGGCCGCCTTCCGCCCGTGAGCTTTAGTCCACATCGCGACTGAAGCATGATTCCACCGCTGCCCCTGGCAAGGATTCCGTGCACGGAAGAACGCGTGGGAAGGCGGACAGCATGCGCAGAGAGCAGACCACCATGTCCGGGCCGGTTCACCTGCCGTTGCCGACGGTCCGACCGGAACCTGTCTCCGGGTGCCGGGACTGTCTCGACCTCGCGGTGCGGCGAGTCAACGCCGTCTCGACGGGAGACCACTCGAAGGCGTCGGACGTGAACGTGTCCCTGCGGGCGCACCTGTACTCGGTGCACGGGGGTCGGTGATGGGGCGGGCTGTGCTGCGGTTCGTGGAGCATCGGATCACTCGGCACCCAGACACGGACGTGACGTTCGAGGCGGAGTGTCTGACCTACCCGTGCGGATGGTCGGCGCAGCCGTCGACGGACGGTGCGGCCGTGGACGTCGAGTGTATGAGTCACACAGGCCGCACGGGACACGGGAGCTTCCGACGCGTGTGCACGTCGTTCGCGTTGGTGGTGCGGACCGAGTGAGCCATCACGGATACCTGATGGTCGAACTGCTGCCCCTATTCCGAGATCCACGGAGATGAGGGCGACCCGTCCGGGTCCAGCCCGTACTCCCACCTTCCGTGGCCCAACAGCGAGCGGATGTGGCCAGCATCGGCGGCGTGTCGGTAGAGGGCGTCAAGGCCCTTCTCGTCCCCAGCCTCGTCCCGCATTCGCTCTAGGTCGCGCAGGATGTAGAAATCACCGGCATCGGCAGCCTTCAAAGCAAGGGATTCGGCGCCTTCTCGGTCCCCGGCCTGCTCCCGCGTTCGTGCCAAGTGGGCCGGGGTGGGTCCGCCGTTGGCCTCAGCGGCTTGCCGGAAGGCAGATTCGGCGCCCTCCAAGTCGCCGTCGTCAAGCCGCGATCGCCATAGCTGCAACAGAGGGAGAATGTTCCCGGCATTGGCGGCTTCCCGGGCGATGGCTTCGGCGCTTTCCCAGTCCCCGGCTTCATCCCGCATTTCCGCGAGGATCTCGAAGCACAAGGTATCGCCAGCGTCGGTGGCTTCCCGGGCGATGGCTTCGGCATCTTCCCGGTCTCCGGCGCGCTCCCGCATCATCATCAGATCGGACAGGGAATTGGGGTCGCCAGCGTCGGCTGCCTGCCGATACAGGACTTCGGCACCATCCAAATCTCCAACCCGTTCCCGCAGCCGTGCCAGGCCGCGTATCGCATCTGGGTCGCCAGCGTCGGCGGCCCGCCGGTAATAGGCGGCGGCGCCCTCCCAGTCCCCGGCCGTCTCTGGCCCGTAGCCCAAGAACTTCAGACCTCTTGGGTCCCCAGCGTCCGCAGCCTGCCGGAATAGGGACTCGGCATCCTCAGGGTCCCCGGCGCGCTCTTGTACCCAGGCGACTTTGATCAGGGCATCAGGGTGACCAGCCCCGGCTGCTCGGAGGCGGAGGTGGTGGGCCCATTGCGAACGGCCCATGTCTTCGGCGGCTTGAGCAAGGTTGTTGAGATCGCCAGGGTGTGCGAGATGGGTGTGAGCTGCGTGCCAGAAGGATGCCGGTGGGCAGAGTAGACGGCGGGTGCTCCTCCCGTGCTGTTCGAGATAGTCAGCGAGGCGGAGCATAGGACCCGTTGGTGGGGTCGCAGCACCTGCCGGCGTTGGATCACTCGGAGGACGACGCGAGGGTCGAGGGTTTGTCCGGCCGAGTGGGACCTGCTTGCCGTGGACGGGGCGGGCGAGGTCCGCGTAGGCGGCTTCTGCCCAGTCGTTGGTGAGTCGGTCCCAGTCGTCGTCAGTGAGATAGTCGGCGGCGGCGTCAGTGACGAACGCTTGGGGAAGGTGGAGCCCCACCCCGAGACGGCGGGCATCCATCGCAGTTTCCAGCAGTGCTCGAACGGCCGGGGCGCCATGCTCGTAGCGACGCAGGAGTTCGGGGGCACCAGCGAGGTCTTGGGCGACGCGGCCGTGAATGCCAGCACGGGAAAGGGCATCCGCCAGCAGTCGGTCACCGTCCTGGGCGAGGACCGTGGCTGTTCGGAGTGCGTCCTGATTGAAGGTGTCGGGGACAGCCACTGTTCGGCCAGCGAGCAACTCTCGGGCTCGGCTGTGCGGGTCTGGGCTGCCAGGTCTGGGCATGGCGCTGTATTGGCCCTCGTACTCGGGCCAGAGGGTTCCGAGGATGAGGACCGGCCCGCGGCTGGAGTCGGTGAGGAGGGTGTGCAGGGCGGCTGCGATGCGCTCGCCTACTTGAGGGTGACCGAGGTAGTGCTGGGCTTCGTTAAGCCACACCACCGTGAGCGGCACGACACGTTCGAGTTCGGCGAGCGCCGCTTCTGCGCGGGTTGGGTCGTAGGGATGCCAGAGCTGCCACCCCTCGTCAGCAAGCGGCTGAGCAGCCTCCCAGCACGCCCGTGTCTTGCCTGTGGACGACGAGCCGACCAGGACCAACATCCGGCTGCGGCCCTCCATGACCTCGCTCACCGCCTCAGCCAACACCTGGTCGTGCGCACGGCGGACGTAGCCGGACAATGCCCGCACCGAGCTGGCCGCTGCGGCGGATCCAGATGGATGAACCTCCAGGTCGTGCGGATCCCACTGTCCGATCGGCCTGCCAGGTCCCTCGCCGTGCCCGGGCACCGAACCGATCGGGTGGGCGGCAGCCCTACGTCGCAGATCCAGCAGCTCTGCTTCTGACACCCCGAGCACTCGGGCCAGCGCCACGACTGTTTCAGCCGACGGGACAGCCCCATCCACCCGGAACGCTTCCTGGATGGTCGTGCGACCCAGCCCTGACTGGGTAGCGAGCTGGGTCTTGGTCAGTCTTTTGCGAGCCAGTCCATCGCTGAGCCTGTCACGCAGCTTGGCCAGCGGGCTTTCCCCTCCATCGTGCTCCTCGCTAGGCATCAGGCCCCCAGTCGCATGTGTTCGCCGATGTTCATCATTGTCCGGCCGAACCACGGCGAACATCGCTTCGGCGAACTTCGGTCACATCAACATCCCACCGTGTGCAGGGAGATCGTCGTGACCCATGTCGCCGTCGTCCTACTGACCGCCGCCGTGACCGTTGTGTTCGCACTCCTGGCCGCCGCTGCCACGGGCACACTGGCCCGCCTCGATGGCGCCACCTACCCGGCCGCTTTGTTGCGTGCAGCCGCCGCTTTCGCCGCTGTGATCACCCTCGCCACTGCCGTCGCCAGCGTGCTCACCCAGTACCTCACCTGAACAGGAGTGAACGATCACCAACAGGCGTGCCCACAGTTGTCAGACCCTCGAACTAGCATCCGCCCGTGAATCCTGAACTCTTCGCCTTCGTAGCTGTGCCGCTCCCGAAGGGCCGGATGATTACCTCTGATGAGGGTGACGGCGACATGCAACCGCTGTGGCTGAGTGATACCCCGGCTTCCGCCGAGTTGTGGACCCACCTGTGCTCCGAGCACAGCGCCTCGGGCCTGTGGCCTCTCCTTCTTGACGCCGATGACCCGAACGACGGCGAATTCCGGCCCTGGGCGTCCGGCGAGTTGTCTCCTGAGCGGATGTCCTCACCCGACGCGCACGACCCGGCGGTTCTCCTGGCGCAGTGGTGGAAGGTGTACACGAGTACCGACGACGACGATGACCTCCTCATGCCCGAGAAGCGTCTCGCAGTCACCGCGCCGTTCGGCCAGACCTGGCCAAGTCCCGCCCGCAGCCAAGAGCCCGTGACAGGTGCTGATGAGATGGCTGCAGAGTACGCGCGGGTCTTCGCCGATCAGCATCCTCGGTCGAGGCTTGGGCTCGTCGCCGCTGCCTGCGGTGCGGACGCACTTACCGCCGTCGGCTGGAACGGTCCCGCCAACTACGACAACGACACGGCCAAGTTCTCCGCCGTCGTACGCGACTGGGAGCGCCGCTTCGGTGCGCGCGTCGTGGCCGTCGGCTTCAGCACCCTCCATCTCAGTGTCGCGGCACCCCCGATGACTACCGAGGATGCCCTCTTGGTCGCCGCCGAGCACTTCGCCTTCTGCCCGGACAACATTTGGCAGGGCTCCCGTCCCTACACCCTGGCCGCCTACGCCGAGCGCATCGTCGGCATGAATTGCTGGGACTTCTGGTGGGATTGACCTCAGCGGCGAGGCACAGGAACGGTCACCGGGCCTCCGGTCGGATGGCGGGGGAGGCACACGCGAGGAATGGTCCAGCCGCCTTGCTCCACGACTCGCCTCGCGCGAGAGCGGCTGCCCCTTCTGTACGCAGAGACTCGACCACGGGCGCCAAGAAGTCAGTTCGCCACTGCCTCACGGTCTCCGGCTTCATGCCGCTGGACTCGACCGCAGTCCCCACCTTGGCTTCGAGAGCGGCGGCGCCCTGCGCCAAGTTGTCGCCGGTCCACTCGTCTACGTGCTCGGCCACTAGGGCCCACGACAGCTTGATCATGCGCGGATCGTAGAGGCGACGGCGAAGAGCAGGAAGAGAGCGGAGGGGGTGGGGTATGACCCCTGAAGTCCCCCCTCCCCGACCGCCTTGTCTTAGCAGCTCGGATCCTGCCACGGTTCCAGAGGTCGTTTGCCCTCGGCCGGCGGGGCGTCATGCGGAGTATCCGCAGGTTAGTGGCCTGAACGGATGGCATGCGGCGGCGGGGTGGTGCAAAGCATCGAGGGCATGCGGCCCTCCCCGCAGCGAGCAGGAAGGGCGTTCCGAATGGTCACGCAGCGCTGGCGTCGACCTTCATGCCGGGGCGATCGTGGAGGTAGGACCAGTAGACGGCCAAGGTGGACGACTCCTTCGCCGCCGGATTGATTCGCAAGCGAGTTGTCGTCTCCCTGTCGAACCGCCGATGGCACTTAAGGCACAGGGGCACGTAGTGCATCGGGTCTGTGCTGTAAGGGATGCCTGCATGCCTCCCTTTCTCGTTGCGTGACTCGTTGGAGTCCAGATGGTCGTACGCCCATTCGGCGCCCTGCTTGCCGCAGTCTCGCCAGCAGGGGCGAGCGCTCGCCTTCCCGCGCTGCATGCGGACGATGCGGTGAGCCTCGACGTACGACATGGGGGCGCGATGCGCCGGACCGCCGCAGGTCTTCGTTCGTCCGCTGGCGAAATTGCTCATGTCGACGTCCTTCACTTCGCCGCAGGCGCAGAGGCACAGGAGACGGCGCGGATGACCCTCTACGCGGCAGATGAAGGTCAGCATTCCCCGGCGCATACCGAGCTCGTACGTCGGACGCGACGGTGCCCCAGCGGCGGAGCGGCGGCGAGAGGGAGAGTTCGTCATCGACTTGCTCAAGAGGTAGAGCCTCCTTGCAGGCTTGCTTGATCTACTGGCTTGCAATGTGGCGGCCCTGATGGGCCGCACCTGGGCTAGCGGGCTTACGACTGGGCCGAGCGAAGCTCGGCTGCACCGGGTGCAGATGCCATGTCGCCAGCGCTGACGCTCTTCCGCCGCTGCCCTAACTAGATAGAGAGGCGACGAATGTTTCCCCAGGTCGGAGCTGGTTTCCGTACATGTCGCGCCTGTACTCGGTACAGGTTTGCGCTGTACCTGTGCGCTAGAGCCGCTCGGGATGCGTGCGGCAGGGCGACGGTGCGCCCTTCTCCTTCTGGAACACATGGCTGCCGAGCACCAGGCAGGCCGCTGACGAACGCGGCGACACCAGGTCGAGGCGCTTCGCGCTGGCGACGGCGCCGGTCGTGCTCTGCTTGCTGAGCCGTGTGCCGTTCCTCGACAGGATGGCCGCGAGCGCGTTGGGTCCGAACTGTGCGTGACCGTGCCTATCGGCCCAGCCGAGTGCGGCGAAGTGCACGCGGTGCGCGAGGGCGAAGCGCTCATCACGTGCCATGCGCCGGTACTCATGTTGCGAGACGGCGCCCCAGGGTTTGCTCAGACCGAAGTTGATAGCCACTCGACGTGGCCCCTTTTCCTTCCTTGTCCGGCGCGGTGCGCCGGCGCCCCCGCCGGATGGCGGGACATGTGCCTCCCTTCGGTGGCTGTGAGTAATGGGGATGGGCTGGTCATGCCGACGCGGGGCACTCCCGGTCAATCCAGTGGTCAACCTCTGACAGCCGGAAGCGCAGGCTGCCGCCGACTTTCCGGGACGGGATGCCGAGCGCCCGGTGGTTGTTGTAGATCCACGCGGGCTTCTTGCCCAGGTACTCGGCCAGCTCGTCAACGGTCATGAGGCGGTGGTGGTGCAAAGGCGGACTCCTGTGGATGGAAGGGCGGGACTTCCACATCCTGAGCGCATCAGTTCGCCCCGGTCAAGTCCGGATCTGTCACATCCGGACTTGACCGGGGTGTGTCATCTGCTTACGGTGCATGCATGAACTCGACACCTCAGCCACCGGGCGACGAACCGCGAGATGGCGTGACCGTCATCAAGCGCATGGGCGCATGGGTCGTGACCATGTACTGGCCCGAGGGCACCAGCGGATCGGTGGGACCGTGCGAGATCCACGTCGTTCCTGCTGGCGACGCTGATCCGCAGGAGATCGCACGCGGTATCTCCAGCACTGTTCTACGGCGGATCAACACCACGCCGAGTGAGGACTTCGCTGCGATGCGGTCACTTGCTGAGGCTGCCGAGCTGGAGATTCGCGAGCTCGGCGAGCGGCTGGCTTCCCTGCCGGGCGGCCTCACGGATGAGCGGCTGGCGGTGCTGTCTGCCCTCTACGTGCACTTCGTCGATGCGGGAGAGCGTGCTCCGGCGCAGCGTCTGGCGGCGGGGTTCGATCTGAATCCGGCCACTGTGAAGGGGCACCTGCGTGCTGCGCGGCAGCGGGGCTTCCTGACCAAGGTCGAAGGCAAGGCGGGCGGACAGCTCACGGACAAGGCAGTGCAGACACTCCAGGGGATGAAGCGTGGCGCAGGTACTGAAGAAGTGTGACTGCCGGAACAAGACCCGGTGCGGGCACCTGTGGACTGTCCGCTACCGCGAGCCCGGCGGGCGGACTGGGCGCCAGCGGGAGAAGTCGTTCCCCACGAAGAAGGAAGCCGAGAGCTTCGGCGTCAAGGCGGAGAACGACAAGCGGGCCGGGGTCTACATCGACCACCAGCTTGGGCAGATCTCCATGCGCAGGTGGGCGGAAGAGTGGCTTGCGCAGCACCAGGTGAACGAGTCGACCCGACGGAACTACCAGGGCTTCATCTCGAACCATCTGCTTCCCGCGCTTGGCGCGCGCACCCTCGCCAGCGTCACCGTCCCGGACGTGAAGAAGCTCCAGGCCGTCATGGTGAACGGCGGGTTGGCGGCATCAACGGTCAATGACCGCATGAACATCCTGCGCGCCATGATGGCGACGGCCGTCAAGGAACGGCGCATACCCGAGAGCCCGTGTGACGGGGTACCGCCGATCAAGACGGCGGGCTCGGCTGTCGACCCGGACGAGATACCGACACTGGCGGACGTATACGCCATCGCTGCCGCCATGTCCGATCAGTACCGGCTCACGGTGTGGCTCCAGGCGGGTGCTGGGCTGCGTATCAGCGAGGCTCTGGGGCTGACCTCGGACTGCCAGCGGTAAGGCTTCCTGCGGCTGCGCAGGCAGATCAGTGCCAAGGCGAACCAGGGCGACTGCGTGACACGCTTCGTGCCGCTCAAGCACCGCACGGCGGACGAGTACCGGGATGTGCCCACGCCGACGTTCCTCGACCAGGAGATCGGTAACCACCTGAAGCGCTGGGGGACGGTCGAAGTCGACGGCGTGGAAGCACTGTTCGCGCCGCGCGAGCGGGGCAAGGGGAAGATGCCCACGGCGTCGACGTACGGCTACCACTGGCGGAAGGCGTGCACGGCGGCGGGCGTGGTCACCCCGGACAAGAAGCCGAAGTACACCCCGCACTCGCTGCGTCACTTCTTCGCCTCGACAGCGCTCGCGAACGGCGTCCCCATCCATGAAGTGAGCCGCTGGCTTGGTCACCGGAACATCAAGACCACCGTCGACACGTACGGGCACCTGGTTCCGGAGGCGTGGGACCGGTGCCGGGACGTGATGCAGCAGGCGCTGCGGCCGTCGCCGGTACGCGCCGTCGCAGTGGCGGCATGACGTGCTGACTGATCGACACGGTGCTGACTTGGTGCTGACCCTGCACCCCTCCAAATGGCAGAAACCCTTGGGAACACTGGGAAGGAAGGGGTTCCATGAACGTTCCGCTTCAACGTCTGATTGGACGTGGATAAACGGCCTGACCTGCGAGAGTGCAGGTCAGGCCGTTGTGCTGTCCGCAGCAGTCCGCAGAACCTGGGGCAGCTACGTGTCGTAGACCGTGGAAAGGCGTCCGACGTGCACGACCCAGCTCCCCGTTGTCGATCGTGTAGACGACGAGAGGGGCCGGAACGCACCTTTGCCACAGGCCGGAAGGGGTCAGGCGCCCGTGGGCCTGATCCCTTCCGGCGTCCGTACCGCCTCCTGCCAGGGGAAGGGGTGGAGGTCGGGTTCCACCCAGCCCGTCTTCGCCTGCGGGGTGGCGAGTGTCGACGAGCGGTAGAAGCGGCTGAGGAGGCGCTTGTCGAGCAGGGCGGGGTGGCGGTCGGTGAACGAGGTGAAATCGTCCGCGCCCTCCGTGGCGTGGTGTCCGACCAGTTCCACCCAGGCCCGGCTGACCGTCGCGTGGTACTTCTGCGGTGCTCCGGCGTAGCGGGCGGTGCGCTGGATTCCCCGGCTGACGAGTCCGATCGCCGCAGGTACGCCGTGACGGATCACGGCCAGCCAGGTCAGATGGACGTGCTCGCGGTGGCCGAAGCGCTCCGCGTCCGCCATCACCTCGGCGACGAGGGCGTCGAATCCGTCGCCCTCCTGTCCTGGGGTGTCGGCGCCGCCCCTGTGCGCGGCGGGTGTGTCGTGTGTGGTCATGCGGTGGCCTCCGTGAGGGCTTGCAGGCCGGCGCGCAGTCCTGAGAGCGCTTCGGCCGGCAGGCGGCCGAGGGCGCGGCGTTCGAGTGCGGTCATGGCCGAGCGGATGGTGGCGGCCGTCTGCCGGCCCGAGTCGGTGAGCTCGATGAGGACGATCCGGCGGTCTCCGGGGCGGCTGCCCCGGGTGATGTGGCCGCGCCGTTCCAGGCGGTCCAGGACGCTGGTCAGCGTGGTGGGCCGGGAACCCACTGCCGCGCCCAGTTCGGACACGGTCCGGCCGCGGCCGTCGGCGAGATTGGCCAGGGCGTTGATCTCGGATGCGGTCAGGTCGAGATCGACGAGCTCGGTGGAGAGCAGCTGCAGGGTGGCGTGAGTGGCCCGCTGCAGTGCGAGCAGGGCGGACCAACCGGATGCCGCGGAATTCGTGTTCACGATATCGGACTATACGATTTCGTAGTATTGAGCGCCGGCGGGAAGCGCCGGCGTCGTGTACGCGCACGGTGGGTCGCGCGCTCGTGCGGTGGGGTCCGGCCCGGTGGTGTGCGGCCGGGAGCCGTTACGGAGCCGCCGCCGGCCCCGTCTTGAGCCCCGCCCCGCACAGCGGCACCACGGCGGTCCGGTCGCCCAGCCCGTATGCGCCGACCGCGGCCCAGGACACCGCCCCGGTGGATTCGACGTACAGTCCGCGGGCGGCGAGGTCCCGTTGGGCCGCCCGGATCTGGTCGTCCGTCACCGTCAGGAACGTCCCGCCTGTGGCCCGTACCGCCGTGAGGATCTGGCGGGCGCGCGGTGGGTGCGGGATGGCGATGCCCTCGGCGAGGGTGTGGGTCGCGAAGCTCTGCGCCAGGACGTCGTCCGCTCCCGCGCGGAACGCGAACGCGAGGGGTGCGACCGAGGCCGCCTGGACGGCGACCAGGGCCGGCTTCTCGGCGATCAGCCCGTGGGAGTGCAGCTCGTCGATGGCGAGAGCGGCACCGAGCAGCAGCATCCCGTTGCCGACCGGCACCACGAGCGCCTCGGGCAGCCGTCCGCCGAGGTCCTCCCAGATCTCGTACACATAGGTCTTGGTGCCGTGCAGGAAGTACGGGTTGAAGACGTGCGAGGCGTAGAATACCCCGTCGTCGCCGGCCGCCGTGCGGGCCGCCTGGGCCGCGGCCTCGCGGTCGCCGGGAACGACCTCGAGACGGGCCCCGTGGGCCTCGATCTGCTCCACCTTCTTCGGGGAGGTGGCGGCGGGGACGTAAACGGTGCAGTCCAGTCCGGCCCTTGCGCAGTACGCCGCGATCGACGTTCCCGCGTTGCCGCTGCTGTCGGCGATCACGCGCCGCGGCTTCAGCCGCCGTGCGAGCTCGGCGAGCATCACCGCGCCGCGGTCCTTGAAGGACAGGGTCGGCATCAGGAAGTCGAGCTTGGCCGTGACGGTGTCGGTGAGCGCGACGAGCGGAGTGCGGCCCTCGCCCAGGGAGACCGCCGCCCGGGCCCCGGAAGCGGAAAGCGGCACGGCCTCCGCGTAACGCCAGAGCGAATTGACGCGCGTGGACAGTGAGTTGCGCGGGACCGCGGACGCCGTGAAGTCGAGGTCCCACGGGCCGAGGCACTGGGGGCAGCGCCAGGCCAGTGCCTCCACGGGGGAGCGGACGTCGCACATCGGGCACTGATATTCCGTCATGTGATCCAGGATGGCAGTTGCGTTGCGCAGGGGGTCGCGCCGTCTTCCCCGTGCGCGCCGGGTCCGTTCCGCAGCCTGTGGTCTACCTGCGGTAAGTCCATGGCCGGAGCGTGGTCATCGCAGCATGTGAATCTCTGGCCCATGCTTGCGGCGGACAACCGACGGTTGCCACGCTGTTGCTGTCTGTCAACCTGTTGGGGAGTGGCCAGTGACATTCGGTGAGCAGCCCGCCTATCTGCGTGTTGCGAGCGATCTCCGACGGAAGATCGTGAATGGCTCGTTGCCGCCGCGTACCCGGCTTCCCTCTCAGGCGCGCATCCGCGAGGAGTACGGGGTGTCGGACACCGTCGCTCTCGAAGCGCGCAAGGTGCTGATGGCCGAAGGGCTGGTCGAGGGCCGCTCGGGCTCCGGCACCTATGTGCGCGAGCGACCGGTGCCGCGCCGGATCGCCCGTTCCGGCTTCCTGTCCGCGTCCGGCGGTAACCCCTTCCGTCAGGAGCAGACGGCGGAGGGTGCCCAGGGCACGTGGGAGTCCAGCAGTGAGCAGGTGGAGGCGGGCACGGCCGTCGGCGTCCGGCTCGGAGTCGGCCCGGACGACCGGGTGATGCGCACCCGCTACGTCTTCCGCGACGCGGGGGAGGCGATGATGCTCTCGACCTCCTGGGAGCCGCTCGGCATCACGGGGCGCACGCCTGTGATGCTGCCCGAGGAGGGGCCGCTCGGCGGTTGCGGCGTCGTCGAGCGGATGGGCGCCATCGATGTCGTCGTGGACAACGTGGTGGAGGAGATCGGCGCGCGCCCGGGGCTGGCGGAGGAGCTCCTGACGCTCGGCGGTGTTCCCGGCCATGTGGTCATGGTCATCCAGCGGACTTACTACGCGTCGGGGCGTGCGGTGGAGACGGCGGACGTGGTCATCCCGGCGGACCGCTACCGGATCGCCTACCACCTTCCGGTGCGGTGACCGTCCCGCGGACACGGCCGTCCGCCGGGCTTGATCGCGCGTGAAGCGCCTCCCGGACCCGGCGCTGTAACTCACGCCCGCAGCGCCGGAGGGGTGTGCGCCGGGCAACTCGGTGGCGTCTTCCCTATTTCGTGACGCTGGAGCGGGGTGCGACGCGTGCCCCGGAGCCGACCGCCGGAACCGACCACCCCTCAGATCGTGGTCCACGGGCCCCGAATTCGTTCGACGGCGCTGCTCACCGCGGCGCTCTTCGTCGCCCTTGACATCGGACGGCAGTCTGTGAGGGGGGCGCCCGGCCATGCGCGCCCCCCTCCGCTCGTCCGGCTCCTGGCTGGATCCGTATCTCTTTGTGAAAACACGTAACCGCTGAGTAAATGTCAGGCGTAAGCTCGGGCATATGCAGAGTGCGGTTTCCTGGGGTTCGTCGAAGATGTGCAGGCAGGCGGCGGGAGGGTCGCGATGAGTGAGGACAGCGCGACACTGCCCTGGCTGGTGATCCGTCAGGACGACAACGGCAACCGCTATCGCGTCGGGAGGTACGCCACCGAGGGGGAGGCCCAGAGGATCGCGGACAGCCTCGGCGACCGCGGTCATCGGCAGCTCTACTGGGTGGAGCGCTTCGGCCAGGCCGCGCCCTCGCCCGACCGGGCGTAGAGGCCGGGGCCGTCGCCCCCCGGCTTCCCGCTGCCCGCGCCTGCGGTCCGCGGTCCTCACGCGCTCCTGCAGGGCGCTCCACGGCGCGAGCGGCGCAATGGCCGTCGCCCGGCGGGTTACGCTCCGGCGCATGACGGATCGCGTGACAGCCCGGGTCGTGGTGGCCGGAGCGGTGTACGACCAGGGGCGTCTGCTGGCCGCGCGCCGGAGCGCGCCGCCCGAGCTGGCCGGCCGCTGGGAGCTGCCCGGCGGCAAGCTGGAGCCGGGTGAGACACCCGAGCAGGCGCTCGTGCGGGAGCTGCGTGAGGAGCTCGGTGTCGAGACCGAGCCCCTCGAGCGGGTCCCCGGGCAATGGCCGCTCGGCCCCGGCTATGTGCTCCAGGTGTGGACGGTCCGGCTGCTCGGGGGCGAGCCCGTACCCCTGGAGGACCACGACGAACTGCGCTGGGTGGCTCCAGGGGAGCTGGACAGCGTGGACTGGCTGCCCCAGGACCGGCCCGCGGTCGACGCCGCCATGCGCCGGCTCTCCCCGGATTCCCCGCAGTGAGGGCCTCCATCCGGTGACAGGGCCCGTGACCCCTCACCCGCGGACCGGGTCTCCGTGCTCGGCGCGCGGACCGGGTGGCGCGCGGACCGGCACTGTCCACCATTCGCGCCACCGTGCTCATCCCACGGCGGTAGCTGCCCCAAATATCGGGTATGTGGTCAATGACCCTCCGGATTCAAGTGTGGTCAGAAGCCGTGGCCGGCCGTGGGAAGTGATCGGTGTGGGCGACATCGCTGACGACGTCGCCGAGTGGACCTTCCCTGGTGCGCCCGGTGCCGTACGTTCTGCCCGTCACGCCGTGCGCGGCGCACTGCGGACCTGGGGGCTGGACGCCGTTCTGGGCGATGTGACGGAACTGCTGGTCAGCGAGCTCGTGACCAATTCCCTTCGGTACGCCTCCGGCCCCATCGGCGTACGCCTCGTCCGGCTGAGCGTCGACGGCGACACCCCGCTACCGCGGCCCGCCCTCCTGGTCGAGGTCAGCGATCCCCTGCCGGATCCGCCCCTGGAACGCCCGGCCGGTCCCGACGACGAAGGCGGGCGAGGACTCCAGCTCGTGGCCTGCACGGCCAAGCGATGGGGCACACGTCACGGCAGAACCGGCAAGACAGTGTGGTTCGAGCTGCCTCTGCCTGGTTAGAAGTGTGAATGGACAACGATCATCGCGTTCTCGGCTCAAAATGAACGAGACCGCTCTGTGATCGTGAACGCCGTGTCGTCAGAAGCCGTAGTGCTGAATACTGCGGGGCATGGCCGGTCCGGTGCGGTGAGCTGGAGGGGACGGTCGCGTGAGCGAGATACCTGAGACGGCGAGCGGCGTGGTGTGGCAGAGCAGTCCGCCGGGCTCGATCTACGACTACATCAAGGTCGCGTCGTTCTCGATTGGACCGGACGGGCTGGTCGACCAATGGAGTCGGCGTGCCGCCGAGCAGTTCGGGCTCGAGCCCGCAGCCGTCATGGGCAAGGATCCGATCGAGGTGTTCATGCCCGCGGAGCTGCGCTCCCGGGGCCACCGCAAGATCGCCGAGATACTCGACGGCAAGGAATGGACGGGCCTCGTCCCCTTTCGTGTGCCTGACGGTGACGGCACCCACGGCGTGGCCGAGGTCTACGTCATGCCGAGCGAGACCGAGAGCGGTGAGCGTGCCGCGCTCTGCATCGTCGTCGATGTCCACGCATTGCGCGGTATAGAGACCGAACTGGCGGCATCGCAGGCCATTTTCGGTCAATCTCCTTTTGGCTTCCTCCTGTTCGGTCCCGACCTCACCGTCGTACGCGCCAACAAGCGTTTCGCGACCGTGTTCGGCGGCGCGGTGGCGGACCATCGCGGCCGTACCGTCTACGACTACCTCTCCCGGCCCGAGGCCGAGCGGATGACCGCCGCGCTCCGACGGGTGCTGGAGACCGGCGAGTCCGTCACCGATCTGCAGATCGTCGGCACCGTGCCCGGCGGTGGCGAGCGCCGTCACTGGTCCGTCAACCTCTACCGCGTCCACAGCGGGTCGGGGCGCCCCATAGGCGTCGCCGGACTCGGCGTCGACGTCACCCGCCGCCAGATCGCCGCGCGTGAGGCTGCCAGCGCCCGGCGCAATCTGGCCCTTCTCAACGAGGCCAGCGCCCGGATCGGCAACTCGCTCGACCTCGAGACCACGGCCCGCGAACTCCTCGACGTCGCCGTGCCCGGCTTCTGCGACCTCGCCTCCGTCGACCTCTACCAGGGTCTGCTCACCGGCGACGAGGCCCCGCCCGGACACTGGGGCTCGGCCCACCCCGACGGGTACGGCGGCGCCAGTGCCGAACTGCGCCGTGTCGCCTTCGCCAGCGCGGTCTCGGGCGCCCTGCTGCCCGAGGGCCCGGAAGGCTCCGCCGCGGGCACACCCGCGTCGCTCCCCGTCGGGGCCCTCCACCACTTCCCGTTCAGCTCCGCATCCGCCGTCGCCCTGCGCACCGCCCGGGTGCAGATGATCCCCGGGGAGGAAGGCTCCCTCGTCCAGTCCACCCTCGCCGTGCCGATGGTCGCGCACGACGCCGTGGTCGGGCTGGTTCAGTTCTCCCGGGCCAAGGGCAGCGAGCCCTTCGGCGAACGGGACCGGGCCCTCGCGATCGAGCTCGCGGCCCGGGCGGCCGTCTGCATGGACAACGCACGGCTCTACCGCCGCGAGCACGAACGGGCCCTGATCCTCCAGCGGAGCCTGCTGCCGCCGGGGGACCCCGAGGCGGCGGGACTCGACATCGCCTGCCGCTATCTGCCCGGCAACACCGCGACCGAGGTCGGCGGCGACTGGTTCGACGTCATCGAACTCCCCGGGCACCGCACCGCCCTGGTCGTCGGAGACGTCATGGGCCGCGGACTGCGCGCCGCCGTCGCGATGGGCGAACTGCGCACCGCCGTGCGGACCTTGGCACTCCTCGACCTGGAGCCGGCCGAAGTGCTCTCCGCGCTCGACGAGATCGCCCGGGGGCTCGGCAGCCCCAGCGGCGCCCAGCAGGCGTCCCGGGTGGCTCACAAGTCCCGCGGTCCCGAGCTCTCCGAGGTCTACCTCGCCACCTGCGTCTACGCCGTGTACGACCCGGTGACCAGACGCTGTACGTTCGCCAACGCCGGGCATCTGCCGCCCGTCCTCGTCGAGCCGGGTGAGGAGGCGCTGCTGCTCGACGTGCCGCCGGGCATGCCCCTCGGGGTCGGCGGCGAGCCCTTCGAAGAGGTCCAGGTCGAACTGCCGGAAGGCGCGCTGCTCGCGCTCTACACGGACGGACTCGTCGAGTCCCGGGACCATCCGCTGGACGAAGGCCTGAGCGCCTTCAAGGCGGCACTCACCGAGCCCTCACGTCCGCTGTCCGGCCGCCGGATCCCGTCCCAGGCGACACCCGACGACGCTCCGGTCGCCGAGGGGCCGGCCGGCCGCTCGCTCGAGGACATCTGCGACCACGTGCTGAACACCCTCGACACCCGGCACGGCGAGGACGACATCGCCCTGCTGATGGCCCGGATCCAGGGACTGCCGACCGAGGCCGTGGGGGACTGGCGGCTGCCCCGCGAACCCCGCTCGGTGGGCCGTGCCCGCGAACTCGCCCGGGCCCAGCTGGTCGCCTGGGACCTCGAACCGCTCGTGGACACCGTCGAGCTGCTCGTCAGCGAACTGGTCACCAACGCCCTGCGCTACGGCGAGGGGGAGATCCGTCTGCGGCTGCTGCGCGACCGCACCCTCGTCTGCGAGGTGTGGGACGCCGGTCTCGTACAGCCCAGACGGCGGCGTGCCCGGGACACCGACGAGGGCGGCCGCGGGCTGCAGCTCGTCGGACTCCTCAGCGCGGCCTGGGGCTCACGGCGCACCCCGCGGGGCAAGACGGTGTGGTTCGAACTCGCCCTGCCGGAAGGCGGCGCGGCGGCCGAGCCCAGCGTGGAGCAGCTGCTCAGCATGTTCTGACCGGGGGTCCCCAGGAACCGGCACGCACCCGGGACCACAGGACCCGGTACGTACCCGGGTCGGGGCCGCCGCCCGCGCCGCGCCGCGCGGGCTGATCCGTCCGCGCGGCGCCTCATGGTTATGCGGCCTTCAGGGCCGCGAGCCGCGCCTCGATCTCCGCGCTGTCGCCGAGGGCGTCCAACTGTTCGAACTGCGCGTCCAGCGAAGAGGCGGCGAGCTCCTGCTTGCCCAGAGCCCGGGCCTCCTCACGGCGTACCTTGTCCTCGAAGCGGCTCAGATCGCTCGTCGGGTCGAGCACGTCGATGTTCTTGACCGCGTCCATCATCTGGTTCTGCGCCTGGGCCGACCTGGAGCGGGCCACGAGCTCGTCGCGCTTCGCCTTCAGCTCACCGAGCTTGGCCTTCATCTGGTCGAGTCCGGACTTGAGCTTGTCCACGACCTGCGTCTGCGCGGCGATCGTCGGCTCGGCGGTCCTGGCCTCCCGTTCGGACTGCAACTGCCGCTGCAGTGCGACCTTCGCGAGATTGTCGAAGGTGTCGGCTTCCGCGCTCTGTCCGGACGACCTCAGCTCGTCGGCCTTCGTGCTCGCCGCGAGGGCCTTCCCGCCCCACTCCTTCGCCGCCTCCACGTCCTCCCGGTGGTCCTGCTCCATCAGACGCAGATTGCCGATGGTGGTCGCGACGGCCTGCTCGGCCTCCGCGATGTTGTTCGTGTAGTCGCGGATCAGCTGGTCGAGCATCTTCTGCGGGTCCTCGGCCTGATCCAGGAGCGCGTTGATGTTCGCCTTCGCCAACTGGGCGACCCGGCCGAGAATCGTCTGCTTGGTCATGGCGCTTCTCCTTGAGCGGACTTGCGAGTCGGACGACGTCGTGGAGCGCGGAGCTCGAGGGGTCGGTGCCCGGGGTCTGTGGCGCGGGCTGGGATCTGGGGTTCGGAACTCGGAATTCGGAATTCGGGATGCTGAAGGTGCCAGGGCGCTACCGCTTCAGAATCGGCCACCGCCTCCCAGCCGGCCGCGCGTGCCGCCGCCGCCGAAACTGCCGGGAAGACCACCGAAGCCGCCGTTTCCCGGACGGCCGCCGAAACCGCCCCCACCGCCCCGGTGCCCGCCTCCGCCGCCGAACAGGCCGCCGAGGATGATGCCGCCGAGCACGGCGCCCCCGAGCCCGCCCCCGCCGCTCGGGAAACCGCCCCCGTCGAACGGGCTTCCGTAGGAGCGGACGTCCTGCTCCGCGAGGCTCTGCGCTTGCCGTGCGAGCGCGTCCGCCTGCTGTGCCTCGGTCAGTGCGCCCTGGGCGTCCACGTCGGCGAGTTCCCGGGCCCGTTCCAGCCGGCGGTGGGCTTCGGCGAGCCGGGTACGTGCCGGGGCGCCGATCGCCCCCCGGTGCGTCGTGATGAAGTCGGTGGCCGCCGTGACCGCCGAGCGTGCGGTGAGCGTCGCCTGGTCGAGAAGGGCCCGGGTCCGCCGCGCGCCCTGCTCGTCCTGCCGGGCGTCCAGCAGAGCCTCGTCCAGCATGGCGTCCGCCTCCTCGACCCGGCGCAGCGCCTCTATCGGGTCGTACGGTCCGGCCTCCGCCTCCCGCCGTACCTCCGCGACGACCGTCTCCGCGCGGGCGATGCGGCCCTGCAGATCTGCCGTGGAGACGCCCGCCCCGGTCCCTTTGAGCAGGCCCCGGGCATCGGCCAGATCGGCATCCGTCTCGGTGAGCGCGCCCGGGAGCTTCCCCGCCGCCTCCGCAAGGTCCTGAGCGCGCCGGTCGACCGCGTCGATGAGGCGGGCCGCCTGGTCGACGGCGCCTTCGGCGGCCCTGATGCGGACGGCGGCGGCGGCCTTGTCCCCTGCGTCGCAGGACCGGCGTGCCTCGTCGAGCGTCGTGGACGCGAACAGCAGCCGCTGCCGGGCCTGTTCGACATCCCCGGCGACGGGGGCCGACGCGGACCCGGCATACCTCTGGCGCATCACGGTGAGCGTGGCCTCGGCCGTGTCCACCCGTCCGGTGAGCTCCCGGTACACCTCGTCCGCGGCGGCGAGAGCCTGGGGCGCGTTCTCCTCGAGGGCGCGCAGCCCGTCGAAGCTCTCGGTCTCGGCGTCGAGGCGCCGGTTGGCCTCCGCGCAGCGGGAGATGATCTCGTCCAGCATCTGCCGCCGGGTCGCGTCGTCCTCCGGATAGGCGTCGTCGAGTGCCTGCCGCAGCCGGAAGGCGGCCGTCAGCTCGCCCTGGGCGTACTCCAGCGCCTCGGTGAACGGCTTCGCGGCGTCCTCGCCGAACTGGGCGGTCGCGAACCCCAGTTCCTCGCGGCTCGTGCGGACCGCGTCGTCCGTCTCCACGAGCGTCTGCTTGGCCTGCGCGTCGAGTTCGGGCAGTTCGGGCAGCGGGGCCGCGGGACCCGGCGTCGCCTCCTCGGGCGAGGCCCCGCCCGCCCAGGAGGTGTCGCCCGGTGTCGTGCGCTCCACAGCCCGGCGTCTGCGCCGGTTGAAGGTGTACACGGCGAGCGCGCTCGCCCCGCCGAGCACGGCCAGCGGCACGATCAGATCCGTGCCGGACGCCCCTTCGCTTCCGGAGCCGCCCGGGTCGGCCACCCCGGGGGTGACGGAGACGGCGGGCACGGGTCGTCCGGACAGTACGGCGGCATAGCCGTTCGCGGCTCCGATCGCGGCGCCCGCCCAGTCGTTCTGCCGCAGTGCCGGTTCGATCGCCGTCCGGGCCACTTCGTCGAGCTGCGCCGCGGTGAGGGGGGAGCCGGGGTCCGCCGAGTAGGCGTACCGCCGGTCGTGTGTGGCGACCGCCAGCAGGACGTCGTCGCGACCCAGGCCGTTCTTCGTCGCGGTCTCGTCGGCCCAGGTCTGAGCGGGACGGCCGGAGAAGTCGTGCACGTACACGACGAACAGCTGGACGCGGTGGTCGTCGTAGAGCCCGTCCAGGGCCGCTGCCACCTGGCCGTCCAGATCGCCGAGCGCGTCCACGGGATCGGTGATCTGGCCCTGGCGCGACAGCTGCACCGGGTCCTCGGCACGTGCGGCGCCCTGAGCGGCGGGCACGAGGAGCCACCACGCCGCCACCAGCAGGGCGAGCAGGGCCCGGGTGGCTATTCGTGTCACGTTTGGGAGGTTATGTCCGCTCTTCGGGTCGCGCGACCGGACGAGGGGGCTGGATACGGACGGGCGGGGGCCCCGGAGTCGTAGGGAGCCCCGGCGGCCGCTCCCCGGCCCGGTGGCAGGGGGGAGACCGCGTGGCTGCGGGGTGCCGCAGGGGCATTACCCGTACGGCCGCATGGCACGCGATGGCGGGTAGTCGCCAGGATCGCCCCCTGAGGGTCGTCACTGTCAGTAGCGGAGTCTAGTGTTGGAGACCAATGCCAGTGCCAATGCCAGGTGCCAGTATCGGCATCGGTACGCACTGCCGAACCGGACACCACAGCTGACGGGGGATCTGTTGAAGGGACAACCGCGCGCCGTGATGCGGCGCGTTCGCGCACTGCTCGGGAGTCCGCGGCTGCGCTGGCCCCGGCGCATCGGGCTCGTGGTCGCCGTGCTCCTGGTCGTGCCCGTCACGACCGCGGGCGTGGCTCTGCGGCTGAACTACGCCGGGGAGTACGAGAAGGGCACCGGTACCCGCGGGAAGGACGCCGTCTGGCTCGGCCACGCCTGGGTCGACGGCCGGAAGAAGGACGCCGACCTCAAGGCCTTCGCCGGGCGGATACGGGGCACGGGGATACGCGATCTGTATGTGCACGCGGGCCCGTTGGAGCACGACGGGACGCTGCCCGCCGCCCGCTATGCACGGGCACGATGGCTGATCGACGGCGTGCACCGCACCATGCCCGGAGTGAGGGTGCAGGCATGGCTGGGCGACAGGCTTGCCACCGAATCACCGGACGGGTTGAGGTTGCCGGACAGAGCCACCCGTGACGCGGTGGTGCGTTCCACCGGCCAGGTGCTGGACGCCGGCTTCGACGGGGTCCACTTCGATCTGGAGCCCCTGCACTCGGGCGACCGTGACTATCTGTCACTGCTCGACGAACTCCGGGCGCTCACGACACGGCGTCGTGTTCCGCTCTCGGTGGCCGCCCACCAGATAGACCCGCTGCCGGCCGCGCATGCGGTCAACAGCGCGCTCACCGGACGGGGCAAGTGGTGGTCGCAGGAGTTCTTCGGCGAGGTGGCCCGCCGGGTGGACCAGATAGCCGTGATGTCGTACGACACCTGGATGCCGCTCGAGAGCCTCTACGGCGGCTATGTCGCCCAGCAGACCTCGCTCGCGCTCGAAGCGGCTCCGGAGGGCACCGATGTGCTCATGGGGCTGCCGTTCTTCCATGAGGACGACCTCGGGCACTGGGAGAACGCCGAGTCGGTGGCCGCCGCGGTCCGCGGCACCCGTCTGGGGCTCGGGCGTACGGACCCCGGACGGGAGCGGTTCGGCGTGGCGCTCTACGTCGACTTCGCTGCAGAGGAGGGGGACTGGGAGGCCTATCGCAAGGGGTGGCTCTGACGGGCCGCCCGGCGCCGTCACGAGAGGGCGCCGGGCACTGCCCAGTGCCGCGTCACGGGGTGCGGCGGCGGATCTTGCTCCCCAGCCAGACCAACGGGTCGTACTTGCGGTCCACGGCGCGTTCCTTCAGCGGGATCAGCGCATTGTCGGTGATCTTGATGCCCTCGGGGCACACCTCCGTACAGCACTTGGTGATGTTGCAGTAGCCCAGACCGTGTTCCTCCTGGGCCGCGCGCTTGCGGTCCAGACCGGACTCGGCGGCGGCGTCCAGGGGATGCATGTCCAGCTCCGCGACACGCATGAGGAACCGTGGCCCCGCGAAGGCGGGTTTGTTCTCCTCGTGGTCACGGACCACATGACAGGTGTCCTGGCACAGGAAGCACTCGATGCACTTCCGGAACTCCTGGGAGCGATCCACGTCGGCCTGCTGCATCCGGTATTCGCCCGCGGCGACACCGGGCGGCGGCACGAACGCGGGGACCTCACGGGCTTTGGCGTAGTTGAAGGAGACGTCTGTCACCAGATCGCGCACCACGGGGAAGGCCCGCAGCGGTGTCACAGAGATCGTCTCCTCGCGCGAGAAGACCGACATCCGGGTCATGCACAGCAGCCGCGGACGTCCGTTGATCTCCGCACTGCACGAACCGCACTTGCCCGCCTTGCAATTCCAGCGCACCGCCAGATCGGGTGCCTGGGTGGCCTGCAGCCGGTGGATGATGTCGAGGACGACCTCGCCGTCGTGCACCTCGACCGTGAAGTCCGTGAGTTCACCCCCCGCCTGGTCGCCCCGCCAGACCCTGAACCGAGCGTCGTACGTGCTCATGCGTACAGCTCCTCTTCGGCGAGGTACTTGACCAGCTCCTCTTTCTCGAAAAGGGCGAGCAGGTCGTTGCGGATGGGCTCCGTGGTCTTCCGTACGAGTTCGATCCGGCCCCGTGCCGGGTCGCTGACCGCGAGCGCACCCGTGGGGTCGGCGAGCCGGCACAGCAGATTGATCCTGCGCCACTCGCGTTCCATCCCCGGGAAGTCCTCGCGGGTGTGCCCGCCGCGGCTCTCGGCGCGCTCCAGCGCCGAGCGGGCGATGCACTCGCTGACCAGCAGCATGTTGCGCAGATCCAGGGAGAGGTGCCAGCCCGGGTTGAACTGCCGGTGCCCCTCCACCCCCGCGCGCCGTGCCCGGACCCTGAGCTCGGCCAGCTTCTTCAGAGCCTGCACCATCTCCGCCTCGCGCCGGATGATGCCGACGAGATCGTTCATGGCCTGCTGGAGTTCCTGGTGCAGGGTGTACGGATTCTCGGGAGCCTCGCCCGGTTCCTGGCCCTCCGGGCTGAAGGGCCGCAGCGCCTCGGCCGCGGCCGTGTCGATCTGGGCCCCGTCCACCACCGGCCTGGTCCCGCCGAGCGCGGACGCGTACTGCGCGGCGTACAGACCCGCCCGTCGGCCGAACACCAGCAGATCGGAGAGCGAGTTGCCGCCGAGCCGGTTGGAGCCGTGCATACCGCCCGCGACCTCGCCCGCCGCGTACAGCCCGGGCACGCCGACCGCCGCCGCCGTTTCGGAGTCGACGGCGATACCGCCCATCACGTAGTGACAGGTCGGCCCGACCTCCATCGCCTCCGCCGTGATGTCCACGTCGGCCAGCTCCTTGAACTGGTGGTACATGGACGGCAGCCGCCTGCGGATGACCTCGCCGGGCATCCGTGTCGACACGTCGAGGAACACCCCGCCGTGCGGGGATCCCCGTCCTGCCTTCACCTCGGCGTTGATGGCACGCGCGACCTCGTCACGGGGGAGCAGTTCGGGCGGCCGGCGGTTGTTGTCCGGGTCCTCGTACCAGCGGTCGCCCTCCGCCTCGGACTCCGCGTACTTCTCCTTGAAGACATCCGGGATGTAGTCGAACATGAACCGCTTGCCGTCGCTGTTGCGTAGCACCCCTCCGTCGCCACGCACCGACTCGGTGACGAGAATGCCCTTCACCGACGGCGGCCAGACCATCCCGGTCGGATGGAACTGCACGAACTCCATGTTGAGCAGGGGAGCACCGGCGAGCAGGGCCAGCGCATGCCCGTCGCCCGTGTACTCCCACGAGTTGGACGTCACCTTGAAGGACTTGCCGATGCCACCGGTGGCCAGCACGACCGCGGGCGCCTCCAGTACGAAGAAGCGGCCCGACTCGCGCTCGTAGCAGAAGACCCCCGAAATCCTTCCCCCGGGACTGAGGCCGGAGGGTGCCCCCTCCTCGCTTTGCTCGCCGTCCTTGAGCACGCGCGTCACCGTGCACTCCTGGAAGACCTTCAGCCGCGCCTCGTAGTCGCCGAACTCGGCCTTGTCCTCCTGCTGCAGGGAGACGATCTTCTGCTGGAGGGTCCTGATCAGCTCCAGGCCGGTCCGGTCGCCGACATGGGCGAGGCGCGGGTACTCGTGCCCGCCGAAGTTGCGCTGGGAGATCTTCCCGTCCTTCGTGCGGTCGAAGAGCGCGCCCCACGTCTCCAGTTCCCACACCCGCTCGGGCGCCTCCTGGGCGTGCAGCTCCGCCATCCGCCACTGGTTGAGGAACTTCCCGCCGCGCATCGTGTCTCGGAAGTGGACCTGCCAGTTGTCGTGGGCGTTCACATTGGCCATGGAGGCGGCGATCCCCCCTTCCGCCATGACCGTATGCGCCTTGCCGAACAGCGACTTGCAGATCACGGCGGTACGGGCGCCCTGCTCGCGGGCCTCGATGGCGGCGCGCAGTCCCGCGCCGCCCGCGCCGACCACGACGACGTCCCACTCCTGGCGTTCCAGCTCGGTCATCGATGAGCACCTTCCCTAGAAGAAGCGCGGATCGGCGAAGGCGCCGGTGGCGAGCAGATACACATAGAAGTCCGCGAGCGCGACGCTGACCAACGACGCCCAGGCGAGCAGCATGTGGCGCTCGTTCAGCCTGCTCACCAGGCCCCACAGCCGATAGCGCACGGGGTTCTTGGAGAAGTGCTTCAACCGCCCGCCGATGATGTGCCGGCAGGAGTGACAGGAGAGGGTGTACGCCCAGATCAGCACGATGTTGACGAGGAAGACGACGGTGCCGAGACCCATGTGGCCCCAGGCGTAGTGCTCGTCGCGGAACGCCAGCACCGTGTCGTAGGTGAGGATGCCCGCGACCGGCAGCGCCAGATAGAAGAAGTACCGGTGGATGTTCTGCAGGATCAGCGGGAACCGGGTCTCGCCCGTGTACTTCCGGTGCGGCTCGGCGACCGCACAGGCCGGGGGAGACGCCCAGAAGCCCCGGTAGTAGGCCTTGCGGTAGTAGTAGCAGGTCAGCCGGAAGCCGAGCGGGAAGATCAGGATCAGCAGCGCAGGGGAAAGGCTCCACCAGCTGCCGAAGATCTCCCAGTTGGGTCCGCCCCTCATCGTCTCGCAGTTCTCGGCGAGGCAGGGCGAGTAGAACGGTGAGACGTACGGCGCGGCGTAGTAGTCGCTGTTGGCGAAGGCCCGCCAGGTCGAGTAGACGACGAAGGCGAGCAGACCGGCCGCGGTGACGGCGGGCGCCAGCCACCAGCGGTCGGTCCGGAGATGGCGGGGTGCGATGGCGGCGCGCGAGGCGTCGTGCACGCCCGTTTCGCTATGAGGTTGGGTGCCTGTGGCCAACGAGGTCTCCTAGGACATGTCCTTCGGGTCGTGTGCGTGCCTCGGCACGCGAACCCGGCAAGGTCCGGAAGACACCCCCCTAGGGCGCGTGTCGGTCGCGCGCGCCCAGACCCTCGTCGTCCGAATCCGTCCACAGCGTGCTGTCGTACGGAGTGTCGGGAATGCTGACCAGGTCCTCGGGGCGGTGGGCCGACTTGGCAGGGGGGGCGTCCCCACGCATGTGGGTGAGGCTCCGCTCCAGCCGATCGACCGTACGGACCAGGTCGTCGAGACTGCGCTTGACGGCAGTCAAATCGTCCTGCAGGGACATGTATTGCCCTCACTTCCGCGGTCGCGGGTGGCATGCGGGTGTCTGGGGGTCGCTCCCCAGAGGGCTCTTTGTGCGCCTGGCAGTGTCGCGCGTCACATCCCCTGTTGTGAAGGCGCGTGCACCGATTCGCGGCGCGCGCCACCCGGAAGGGGGCGTCCCCGGTGGGCCGCACGGGTGGGCTTACGAGCGGTTCCGCCGTGTCGGCGGCACGCCCCGCCCGCCGTGCCTTTCAGTGTAGGCGCAATAGGTGTGATCATCTCCAAATTCCCGAACCAGGACGAAGAGGTACAGGCCATGTCCGACGTCGTCGCCTTGCGCCGGTTGCGCCGCAGGACCCTGCGCTCCGTCGCCCTGATCGCCGGCGGTGTGATCGCGCTGCCCGCGCTGACCGGATGCACCACATCGCAGCTGGGGTCCCGCGAGAAGCCGGTGCCCATGGACATCGGCCCCGTCGCCCGTGAGCAGCTCGACGACGGCGGCACCCTGCGCTGGGCCGTCGAGGTCGTGCCCGCCACGTTCAACGCCTTCCAGGCCGACGCCGACGCCGGCACCTCCCGTGTCACCGGCGCGGTGCTCCCCTCCCTCTTCACGCTCGACGAGCGCGGCCGTCCGCAGCGCAACGCGGACTATCTGGCATCGGCCGAGATCGTGGCGCGCGAGCCCAAGCAGGTCGTCGTCTACAAGATCAGCCAGCAGGCGGTCTGGAGCAACGGCCGTGAGCTCGGAGCGCCCGACTTCGTCGCCCAGTGGCAGGCGCTGAGCGGCAGGAACACGGCGTACTGGAGCGCGCGCAACGCCGGCTACGACCGGATCGAGAAGATCGAGCGCGGCAAGAACGACCTGGAGGTCCGGGTCACCTTCGCCAAGCCGTACGCCGACTGGCAGGCCCTGTTCACCCCGCTCTACCCCAAGGAGATCATGGGGGCGCCGAACGCCTTCAACGACGAGGCCCGGAACGCGCTGAAGACCTCGGCCGGCCCCTTCATGCTGCAGGCGGCCGACCGCAACGCCGGCACGGTGACGCTGGTGCGCAACCCGCGCTGGTGGGGCGAGCCCGCCAGGCTCGACTCGGTCGTCCTGCGTGCCGTCCCGCGCGACCAGCGCGCCGCGGCGCTCGCCAGGGGGACCGTCGACGTGGCGGATATCGACCGGAACGTCGCCGACCGGATCGCCGTCGCCGTACGGGACGGGAAGAACGGACCCGCTGGCCGGTCTCCGGGCGCGGGAGGAGCCGGGTCCGCGACGCAGTCCCTGGCCAAGGCCTACGGCGCCGACGAGGACGAGGCCGAGACGGCGCAGCTGGCGGGCGGACGGGGGGAGGCCGCGTTCGCGGAGTACGTGACCGAGCAGAACGCGCTCCGCGACTTCACCGTCCGCAAGTCGCTGGAGCCCGCGTACACCCAGCTCGCGCTCAACGGGGAGTCCGGGCCGCTGTCGGACGAGCGGGTCCGTCGCGCCGTCGCCCGCGCGCTCGACCGCAAGGCGCTCGCGGAGATCGCGCTCAAGCCGCTCGGCCTGCCCGCGCAGCCGGTCGGCAGCCATCTGGCGCTCGCGGGGCAGCAGGCGTATGCCGACAGCAGCGCGGCGCTCGGCGGCCATGACACCGAGGAAGCCCAGGCCCTGCTCGCCGACGCGGGCTGGACCAGGGAGGGAGCGCGCGAGAAGGCGCCCGACGGGACCAAGGCCGGGGCGGGGGCGGACGCCGACAGGGGCCGGACGCCCAAGAGCCCCGCCGCGAAGAGCCCGGCCGGCGGCGGTCCCGCCGGGCAGAGCCCCGGCACCGCGGCGCCGGACGGCGGTGCCTCCGACGGCGTCGCCGGGGACGGCTCGGCGACCGGAAACGGTTCGGCGACCGGGGGCGGCGCCTGGACCCACGACGGATCCGAGAGCCAGTACGGCACCGGAGCCGGGGTGGATGCGGACGGCCGCGACGACTCCGCATCCGCGGAAGGCGCCGAGGGTACGGACACCATGGCGGCGAACCCCACGTCGGACGACGAGGCGGACGGCTACGCGGAGGACGACGCGTCCGACGACGGCCCCTACGCCGTCGGCGACGACGACAAACCGGGAGACGTGGTCCCCCGCCGTGAGGCCGGATGGAACGTCCTCGCCCCCGCCCGCACCGCCGCCCTGCAGCGCGCGGCCCTGCGCCGCCAGGCCGACGCCCTCGACAGCGCCCCCGTTCCGGACGGGCACTTCGGTGACGGGACGTACGACGACTCCGCCGCCGGTGACAGGGACGCGGACGCGAAGCAGGGCGGCGGCATGGCCGGCGCGTACGCCCCGATCGGCACTCGTGCACCCGCCCCCGCCGGCTCGGCCGGACGCCCGGCGCGCGGCCCGCTCGGCAAGGACGGCAAGCCGCTCACCCTGCGGTTCGTCGTCCCCTCGGGAGCGGGCTCGGGGACCTTGCGCAGTGTCGGCAACCGGATCGTCCGCATGCTGGAGGACGTCGGCATCCGCACCGAGATCACCAAGGTCGCCGACGAGAGCTACTTCAGGGACCACATCGCGTCCGGCGACTACGACCTCGCCCTCTACTCCTGGCCCACCAGCGCGTTCCCCGCGACCGACGCCCGGCCGATCTTCGCCAAGCCCCGGCCGGCCGCGGACGGCTCGCTGCTCGTGGAGCTGAACTACACCCGGGTCGGCACGGACCGTATCGACCAATTGTTCGAGAAGGCGCTGTCCGAACTCGACCAGAAGGACTCCGTGGAGCTGGTGAAGCAGGCGGACGCGCACATCTGGGCCGCCGCGGGCTCGATTCCGCTCTATCAGCGCCCGCAGCTGGTGGCGGTCAAGAACGATCTCGCCAACGTGGGCGCCTTCGGATTCGCGTCACCGCGCTACCAGGACATCGGATTCCGGGAGTCGAAAAACACAACGAACCAGAAGAACCGGAAGAACGAGATGCCCTAGCCGGTATCGCGGCACGGTTGCCGCGCCGCGCGCCGCGCACCAGGGCAGCACACCGGGAACCTCAGAACCAGCTCAAGTCCCTTGCCCGCCGGAGCCCCCGGCGGGCAAGGTCATGTCTGACTCTTGACCCGAGTACCCGAGTACCCGAGCCTCGCGCTCGCTGTTTTCCCGCGTCTTTTCCGCGTCTTTTCCGAACGGCTCCGTAGCTTCCCCAAGCAGCTCCGCAGCTTCCCCGCACGGCTCCCCAGCCCTCCTCGGATCGGGCCGGGGAGCCCCTTTCCCGGCCCGCCCCGTACCATGGACAGAGCCGTGGCGCGTCCGCCCGGCGGGCGTACGAGCACACAGACGCCGCATCCCACGATCCGAGAGAAGCGCAAGCCACCCATGCCCACGCGCCACGACATCCGCAACGTCGCCATCGTCGCCCACGTCGACCACGGCAAGACGACCATCGTCGACGCCATGCTGAAGCAGGCCGGAGCCTTCGCCGCGCACCAGCTCGACTCCGTCGACGACCGGGTCATGGACTCGAACGACCTGGAGCGTGAGAAGGGCATCACGATCCTCGCCAAGAACACGGCGGTGAAGTACCACCCCAAGGATGGCGGGGCCCCGATCACGATCAACATCATCGACACCCCAGGCCACGCCGACTTCGGCGGCGAGGTCGAGCGCGGACTGTCGATGGTCGACGGCGTGGTGCTCCTGGTGGACGCCTCCGAGGGTCCGCTGCCGCAGACCCGCTTCGTGCTCCGCAAGGCGCTGCAGCGCCGGATGCCGGTCATCCTGTGCATCAACAAGACGGACCGTCCGGACTCCCGGATCGACGAGGTCGTCAACGAGACCTACGACCTCTTCCTCGACCTGGACGCCGACGAGGAACAGATCGAGTTCCCGATCGTCTATGCCTGCGGCCGTGACGGCATCGCCTCGCTGACCAAGCCGGAGGACGGCACCGTCCCGGCGGACAGCGAGAGCCTGGAGCCGTTCTTCTCCACGATCCTGGAGCACATCCCGGCCCCGACGTACGACGACGAGGCGCCGCTCCAGGCCCATGTCACCAACCTCGACGCCGACAACTTCCTCGGCCGTATCGCGCTGCTCCGCGTCGAGGAGGGCGAGCTGCGCAAGGGCCAGACCGTCGCCTGGATCAAGCGGGACGGCTCGATCGCCAACGTCCGCATCACCGAGCTGATGATGACCGAGGCGCTCACCCGCAAGCCGGCCGAGAAGGCGGGCCCGGGCGACATCTGCGCCGTCGCCGGTATCCCCGACATCATGATCGGCGAGACGCTGGCCGACCCGGAGAACCCGGTCGCGCTGCCGCTGATCACGGTCGACGAGCCCGCGATCTCGATGACCATCGGCACGAACACCTCGCCGCTGGTCGGCCGCGGCGGCACCGGAAAGGGCGCGGACAACAAGGCCGCGGTCAAGGACCGCAAGGTCACCGCCCGCCAGGTCAAGGACCGTCTCGACCGCGAGCTGATCGGTAACGTCTCGCTGCGCGTTCTCGACACCGAGCGCCCCGACGCCTGGGAGGTCCAGGGCCGCGGCGAGCTGGCGCTGGCCATCCTGGTCGAGCAGATGCGCCGTGAGGGCTTCGAGCTGACCATCGGCAAGCCGCAGGTCGTCACCAAGGAGGTCGACGGCAAGGTCCACGAGCCGGTCGAGCGCATGACGATCGACGTGCCCGAGGAGCACATGGGTGCGGTCACGCAGCTCATGGGCGTCCGCAAGGGCCGGATGGACAACATGTCCAACCACGGCTCCGGCTGGGTCCGTATGGAGTTCGTCGTGCCCTCCCGTGGCCTCATCGGCTTCCGTACGGAGTTCCTGACCAACACCCGCGGCACCGGTATCGCGCACTCCATCCACGAGGGCCACGAGCCCTGGTTCGGCACCCTGACGACCCGTAACAACGGCTCGCTGGTCGCCGACCGCTCTGGGTCCGTCACCGGCTTCGCGATGACGAACCTCCAGGAGCGCGGCGTTCTCTTCGTGGAGCCGGGCACCGAGGTCTACGAGGGCATGATCGTCGGCGAGAACTCGCGCTCCGACGACATGGACGTGAACATCACCAAGGAGAAGAAGCTCACCAACATGCGCTCCTCCACGGCCGATGTCGCGGAGTCCATCGTGCCGCCGCGCAAGCTCTCGCTGGAGCAGTCCCTGGAGTTCTGCCGCGACGACGAGTGCGTGGAGGTCACCCCGGAGGCCGTGCGTATCCGCAAGGTGAACCTGGACGCGCGCGAGCGTGCCCGCGCGGCGTCGCGCGCCAAGCACGGCTGAACCACCCCGCGCACCGAGCGCGGTTGACGCACGCAGGAAGGCTGCGGCCGGGTTTCCCGGCCGCAGCCTTCGCCGTTGGCACGTCGTAGCCGCCGGGGTCCCAAACGAGGCCGGGAGCGCCCGGGAGCGTCTCGGGAACGCCCCGGAGGGCGATCCGGGCGTGTATGCGGGCGGAGCCGCGGACGGCGGGGCTGCGGACGGCGGGACCGCGAACGACGGGGCTGCGAACGACGGTCGTGGGCTACGTCGTTCGACGGCACCGCGTCAAGCTGTCTTTCGGCCATCTCGGGACCACCGTGGGCGGGTGTGCGGTACCGTCTGCTTCTTCCGGGTGCTACCTGGCGGGCCGATAGGCGTCTTCGTGCACCTCGTGGGGCAGGCCTGCGGCCTGAACCCGGGGCTCGTGGGCAGGTCCGCACACGACGGAGCGAGTGCCGCGGTACCGATACGGCCGTTCCCGGTGGTGCGGATGCTGTGGCCGGACGGGCTCGGCGCCGTGGATCTTGCGGTCGAACGGCCTCCGCGGTCAATCCATTTTCTGCACCCGAGCGTGGGCGAAGTGTCCGTTTATCGAACGCCGCCCTCCGGAATCATGTGTTAACGGTCCGTTTCGCGGGTGTCTGTCTGTTATCGTTTTGTCCGGATTTTGGGCCGGTTCGCTGCACTGATGTTGTCAAAACGAGACCCTTTAAGTGTGGTTTACAGCTCAGACCTCCTTAATAGTTGGCTCCACTGAGCTCGGGTCAATGGGTCACGCGCTGTTGGGGAGCGCCGACTCACGAGCACTCGGGGTACCGGAAGTCATCGCCGTCAGGGGTGTCGGCGATCTTTTTGTGCCTTTCTTGATGTGACAACTCATGAGGAGGAACCCATGCGCGGTGCCAAGAGCGCCAAGTGGGTCGTGGGCGCGATCATCGTTGCCCTTTCTGCGACCGCCTGTGGCGGTGGCAAGGACAGCGGTTCTGACGCCAAGGGCGAAGTGGACCCGAACGGCATCTTCTCCGTCGAGCTCGGTGAGCCGGAGAAGCTGCTGTACACCGGCGACACCATGGAGTCCAACGGCTCCGCGGTCATGGCGGGTCTGTACTCGCAGCTCGTCGACTACAAGGCCGACGGCTCGCTGGAGATGATCAACGCCGAGTCGGTGGACACCAAAGACTCGAAGACGTGGACCGTCAAGCTCAAGAAGGGCTGGACCTTCCACGACGGCACCCCGGTGACCGCCAAGTCCTACGTGGACGCGTGGAACTGGAACGCCAACGTCAAGAACGCCATGGGCCTGTCCTCCTGGTTCGCGGACATCAAGGGCTTCGACGCCGTCCACCCGGAGAAGGAAGGCGCCAAGCCGACCGCCGAGGCCATGGAGGGTCTGAAGGTCGTCGACGACAGCACCTTCACCATCGAGCTGGCGAAGCCCACCCCGGCCTTCGGCCACAAGCTCGCCTACATCGTCTTCGCCCCGCTGCCGGCGTCCTTCTACAAGGACCCGAAGGCCGCCGCGGAGAAGCCGGTCGGCAACGGTCCCTACAAGTTCGAGAGCTGGGACCACAAGAAGCAGATCAAGATCGTCCGCTACGACGCCTACAAGGGCCCGAACAAGGCGAAGAACGGCGGTGTGGTCTTCAAGAACTACACCACCCTCGAGGCCGCCTACGAGGACCTGAAGTCCGGCAACGTCGACGTCCTGCGCCAGATCGGCCCGAAGGACCTGCCGGTCTACCGCCAGGACCTCGGTGCCCGCGCCGTGGACCAGGCCTACTCGGCCGTCCAGACGCTGGCCATCGCCTTCTACGCGGACCAGTGGAAGAAGCCGAAGGCTGTCGACCCGAAGGTCGTCCAGGGTCTGTCCATGGCGATCGACCGCGACACGATCACCAAGACGGTGCTCCAGGGCACCCGCGAGCCGGCCACCGGCTGGGTCGCCAAGGGCGTCCTGGGCTTCCAGGAGAACGCCGCGGGCGACGTCACCAAGTTCGACCCGGCCAAGGCCAAGGAGCTCATCAAGGCCGGCGGTGGCGTCCCGAACAACGCCATCACCATCCAGTTCAACGCGGACGGCGGCCACAAGGAGTGGGTCGACGCCGTCTGCAACAGCATCACCCAGGCCACCGGCGTCAAGTGCACCGGTGACAGCAAGCCCGATTTCCAGGCCGACCTGACCGCTCGTAAGAACCAGCAGGTCAAGTCGATCTACCGGTCCGGCTGGGTGCTGGACTACCCCGTCAACTCCAACTTCATCAGTGACCTGTTCCGCACCGGTGCGGCGGGCAACCAGGGTGGATTCACCAACAAGACGCTCGACACGAAGATCGCGGCCGCGGACACCGCCGCCACGCTCGACGAGTCGGTGAAGCAGTTCCAGGCCATCGAGAAGGACCTGGTCAACTACATGCCGTCGATCCCGCTCTGGTACTACAAGGTCAACGCGGGCTACTCGGAGAAGGTCTCCGGCGTCAAGTACGGCCAGGACGGCGACCCGATCCTGACCGGCGTCGAGGTCAAGAAGTAAGCGCCCAGGCGTAGTCCGCAGCCGCTGCGGGGATGGCGTTCCGGCCATCCCCGCAACGGCGCCTTACGTAGTGGCTGGGGGGCCCTTCCACGCCGTTCGTGTGCCCGAGAGGTGCGCGGACGGCGGGGGAGGGCCGTTCGGCTGCGGCTGTCACATCTCAACGGAGGCATGATGGGGCGCTATGTCGCACGACGACTGCTCCAGATGATCCCGGTATTTCTCGGGACAACCTTTCTGATCTTCTTCATGGTCTACAGCCTGCCCGGCGACCCTGTGCTGGGCCTGTTCGGCGACAAGGGCGCAGACCCGGCGACGCTCGCCAGGAAGAGACACGAACTGGGGCTGGATCTGCCGATCTGGCAGCAGTACTGGAACTACATGATCGACATCATCCTGCACTTCGACTTCGGCAACCAGATCCGCAATGGTCGCCCGGTCACCGAAGTGATGGCTGGTGCGTTCCCCATCACGTTGCAGCTCGCGGCCCTGGCCTTTGTCTTCGAGCTCGTCTTCGGCATCGGCCTCGGCATCGTCGGCGGCCTGCGGGCCGGCCGTCTCGCCGACAACGCGATCCTGATCTTCACCCTGCTGATCATCGCGATCCCGGTGTTCGTGCTCGGCTACATCATCAAGGTGGTCTTCGCCTTCCAACTGCACTGGATCGATCCGAACGTCAGCAACGACCAGTTGCTCTCCGAGATGATCGCCCCCGCCATCGTGCTGGGTGGTCTGTCACTCGCCTATGTGGCCAGGCTCACCCGGACCTCCATGGCGGAGAACCTGCGTGCCGACTACATGCGCACGGCTGTCGCCAAGGGCCTGCCCAAGCGCCGGGTGATCGGTGTGCACCTGATGCGCAACTCGATGATCCCCGTCGTCACCTTCCTCGGCACCGACATCGGCGCCCTCATGGGCGGCGCGGTCGTCACCGAAGGCATCTTCAACGTCAAGGGCGTCGGCGGGCTCATCTACGAGTCCATCAGCCGGCGTGAGGGCACCACCCTCGTCGGCCTCGTCACCATCCTGGTGCTCGTCTACCTGGTCACCAGCCTGCTCATCGACCTGCTGTACGCGGTCCTGGACCCGAGGATCCGGTATGCCTGACGCGACCAAGACCGCCGCCCCGTCGACGGAGCCCGTGGACGCGGCAGCCGTGGCGGAGGCCGCGCCCGCGAAGCAGGAGAAGCCGCGCAGCCTCTGGGGAGATGCCTGGCGGGACCTGCGCCGCAACCCGTACTTCCTGGTGTCGTCCGTTCTCATCGTGCTGCTGCTGGTGATCACGGCCTTCCCCACCTGGTTCACCGGCGTCTCGCCCACGGCGGGCGACCTGGTGCACCACTACCTGGGCAAGCCGGAGCTGAGCAAGATCGGCTCGGACAGCTGGCTGGGTTGGGACGGCCAGGGCCGTTCCGTGTACGCCCGGCTGATCCACGGCACGCGTGCCTCGATCATCGTGGGCGTCTGCGTCACCCTGATCGTCACGGTCTTCGGCGGCATCCTGGGCATGATCGCCGGCTACTTCGGCGGCATCCTCGACGCGGTGCTCTCCCGGCTCACCGACATCTTCTTCGGCATCCCGTTCCTGCTCGGCGCCATGGTCGTCCTCCAGTCCTTCACGGAGCGCACCATCTGGGTGGTCGTCTTCGCCCTGGCGTTCCTCGGCTGGACCCAGATCACCCGCGTCATGCGCGGTGCGGTGATCACCGTCAAGGAAGCCGACTACGTCCACGCGGCCAAGGCGCTCGGCGCAGGGACGACCCGGATCCTGTTCCGGCACATCCTGCCCAACGCCATGGCTCCGGTGATCGTCGTCGCGACCATCGCGCTCGGTGCCTACATCTCCGCCGAAGCGACCCTGTCCTACCTGGGCCTGGGCCTCGCCTCGCCGATCGTCTCCTGGGGTGTCGACATCTCCGCCGGCGTCGCGCAGATCCGTACGGCGCCGCACATCCTGCTGTTCCCGTCGATCATGCTGACCCTCACCGTTCTGGCGTTCATCATGCTCGGCGAAGCCGTCCGCAACGCCCTCGACCCGAAGCTGCGCTGAGGAGGGCGTACGTGACCATCATCGACAAGACCGCGCCCGTCCCCGCACCTCGGGGCGGAGAGGACCACGAAGGTCCGCTGCTCGAAGTACGCGACCTGCACGTGGAGTTCCATACCCGGGACGGTGTGGCCAAGGCCGTCAACGGAGTCAACTACTCGGTGAACGCCGGGGAGACACTTGCCGTGCTGGGCGAGTCCGGCTCCGGCAAGTCCGTCACCGCGCAGGCCATCATGGGCATCCTCGACATGCCGCCCGGAAAGATCCCGCGGGGCGAGATCCTCTTCCGCGGCCAGGACATGCTCAAGATGTCCTTCGAGGAGCGCCGGCAGATCCGCGGCCAGAAGATCGCCATGATCTTCCAGGACGCGCTGTCCTCCCTCAACCCGGTGCTCACCGTCGGCTACCAGCTCGGCGAGATGTTCCGGGTGCACCAGGGCCTCTCCAAGAAGGAGGCCAAGGCCAGGGCCATCGAACTGATGGAGAAGGTCAAGATCCCGGCCGCCGCGGCACGGGTCAACGACTACCCGCACCAGTTCTCCGGCGGTATGCGCCAGCGCATCATGATCGCCATGGCGCTGGCGCTGGAGCCGGACCTGATCATCGCGGACGAGCCCACGACCGCGCTCGACGTGACCGTGCAGGCCCAGGTCATGGACCTGCTCGCGGAGCTCCAGCGCGAATACAACATGGGTCTGATCCTGATCACCCACGACCTCGGTGTCGTCGCCGACGTCGCGGACAAGATCGCCGTGATGTACGCGGGCCGCATCGTGGAGCAGGCGCCGGTGCACGAGCTGTACAAGCGCCCTGCCCACCCGTACACCAGGGGTCTGCTCGACTCGATCCCGCGCCTGGACCAGAAGGGCCAGGAGCTCTACGCGATCAAGGGCCTGCCGCCCAACCTGCTCCACGTGCCGACCGGCTGCGCCTTCAACCCGCGCTGCCCGAAGGCCGAGGACATCTGCCGCACGGAGATCCCCGCTCTGCACCCGGTGTCGGAGCAGGACGGAACCGACCTGCCCGGCCGCGGCAGCGCGTGTCACTTCTGGAAGGAGACGATCCATGGCTGAGGCCAGCAGGAAGGATGAGGCCGTGGACGCGACCCCGAACACCACCGAGGTCGAGACGGTCGACGCGAGCAGCGAGGCCGAGGCCGTAGCGGCCATCGAGGCTCCGGTCGACCGCGGCGAGCCGATCCTCCAGGTGCGCAACCTGGTCAAGCACTTCCCGCTGACCCAGGGCATCCTCTTCAAGAAGCAGATCGGCGCCGTCAAGGCCGTGGACGGGGTCTCCTTCGACCTCTACCAGGGCGAGACCCTCGGCATCGTGGGCGAGTCCGGCTGCGGCAAGTCCACCGTCGCCAAGCTGCTGATGTCGCTGGAGCGGGCGACCTCCGGCGAGGTCTTCTACAAGGGCCAGGACATCACCCGGCTGTCGGGACGGGCGCTGAAGGCGGTCCGCCGGAACATCCAGATGGTGTTCCAGGACCCCTACACCTCGCTGAACCCGCGTATGACGGTCGGCGACATCATCGGCGAGCCCTTCGACATCCACCCCGAGGTGGCTCCGAAGGGCGACCGGCGCCGCAAGGTGCAGGAGCTGCTCGACGTCGTCGGTCTGAACCCGGAGTACATCAACCGGTACCCGCACCAGTTCTCCGGCGGCCAGCGCCAGCGCATCGGCATCGCCCGTGGTCTGGCGCTCAACCCGGAGATCATCATCTGCGACGAGCCGGTCTCCGCGCTCGACGTCTCCGTGCAGGCGCAGGTCATCAACCTGATGGAGAAGCTCCAGGACGAGTTCAACCTGTCCTATGTCTTCATCGCCCACGACCTGTCGATCGTCCGGCACATCTCCGACCGGGTCGGCGTGATGTACCTCGGCAAGATGGCCGAGATCGGTACGGACGTGCAGATCTACGACCACCCGACGCACCCCTACACCCAGGCGCTGCTGTCGGCGGTCCCGGTTCCTGACCCGGATGCCCGTGAGGGCCGCGAGCGGATCATCCTCACCGGTGACGTCCCGTCGCCGGCGAACCCGCCGTCCGGCTGCCGCTTCCGGACCCGCTGCTGGAAGGCCGAGGAGAAGTGCGCCACCGAGGTGCCGCTGCTGGCGGTCCCCGAGCGCTTCCAGGGCGCGGACACGCCGGCCGCGCACGAGTCGGCGTGCCACTTCGCCGAGGAGAAGGACGTGGTCCACGCGGCCTGAGCGGCGACCGGGCCAGGCCACCGAGGTACACCGTCCAAGGGCGCCCTTCCTCCGGGAGGGGCGCCCTTGGGCATGTCCGGGTGCCGTGCCGCTGCTCCTGGGGCCTGTCCGGGCGGACAGGGCCTCGGAGTCACCCCGACACCATGACTGCGCGTAATGTCAGGTTTTGGGGTGATAGTGAGGTCTACTTGTCTCCCCGGACCCGAGGAGGCACCCATGCGCCCGGTCGTGCATGCCCCACCTGCCGCGCGGGCCGCCGCCGCGATCGCTCTCGCACTCGCGACGGCGGCCTGCGGCGGCGGGAGCGGGGGCGGCACCGGGGCCGACGGCATCGTCAGCTCGTCCTGGGGTGACCCGCAGAATCCGCTGGAGCCTGCGAACACCAACGAGGTCCAGGGTGGCAAGGTCCTCGACATGATCTTCCGTGGTCTCAAGCGCTACGACCCGAAGACCGGCGAGGCGCAGAACATGCTCGCCGAGAAGATCGACACCACGGACTCGACCACCTTCACCGTCACCGTCAAGGACGGCTGGACCTTCTCCAACGGAGAGCCCGTCACCGCGCAGTCCTTCGTGAACGCCTGGAACTACGGCGCGCATCTGAAGAACAACCAGCGCAACGCCTACTTCTTCGGCTACATCGAGGGCTACGACCAGGTCCACCCCACCTCCGGCGAGCCCACTGCCCAGACCCTGTCCGGCCTCAAGGTGACCGGCCCGCAGACCTTCACGGTGACGCTCAGTCAGAAGTTCTCCACCTGGCCCGAGACCCTCGGCTACGCCGCCTTCTCGCCGTTGCCCGAGAGCTTCTTCACCGACCACGACGCCTGGCTGAACAAGCCCGTCGGCAACGGCCCGTACACCGTCGACTCCTACGCCAAGGGCTCGCAGATGTCCCTGCGCCGCTGGGACGGGTACCCAGGGGACGACAGGGCACAGAACGGCGGGATCGACCTCAGGGTCTACACGGACAACAACACCGCCTACACGGATCTGACGGCCGGAAACCTCGACCTCGTCGACGACATCCCCGCCTCGCAGCTGGGGAACGTGAAGGCCGACCTCGGCGACCGCTACATCAACACCCCCGCCGGCATCATCCAGACCCTGGCCTTCCCGTACTACGACCCGGCCTGGAACAAGCCCGGTCAGGAGAAGGTCAGACAGGGCCTGTCCATGGCGATCAACCGCCCGCAGATCACCGACACGATCTTCATGAAGACCCGCACCCCCGCCAAGGACTGGACCTCGCCCGTACTCGGACCCGACGGGGGTTTCGACGACTCGCTCTGCGGCACGTACTGCACCTACGACCCGGCCGAGGCGAAGAAACTGATCGCCGAGGGAGGCGGTATCCCCGGCGGCAGCCTGACGATCTCGTACAACGCGGACGCCGGCTCGCACAAGGAGTGGGTCGACGCCGTGTGCAACTCCATCAACAACGCCCTCGGCAACAACCGGGCCTGCACCGGAAACCCGGTGGGGACCTTCGCCGACTACCGCAACCGGATCACCCAGTCCAAGATGAGCGGCCCCTTCCGGGCCGGCTGGCAGATGGACTATCCCCTGATCCAGAACTTCCTCCAGCCGCTCTACTACACGGGCGCCTCCTCCAACGACGGCAAGTGGACGAACGAGGAGTTCGACCGGCTCGTCGACGAGGCCAACGCCGAGACCGATCAGGCGAAGGCCGTCGGCACCTTCAAGAAGGCCGAGGGCGTCCTGCGGGACCAGATGGGGGCGATCCCGCTCTGGTACCAGAACGGCAGCGCCGGCTATTCGGACCGGATCGCCGATGTCTCGCTGAACCAGTTCAGCGTCCCCGTCTACAACGAGATCAAGGTCGCCGGCTGACGGGCGGCCTCCCGGCCCGCTCGCCCGGACCCGCACGACCCCAGGGAGTCCGTGATGGGACGCTATGTGATCCGGCGTCTGCTGCAGATGGTCCCCGTCTTCTTCGGCGCCACACTGCTGATCTTCCTGATGGTGAACGTGATGGGCGACCCCGTCGCCGGCCTGTGCGGAGAGCGCCAGTGCGATCCGGCGACCGCCGCCCAGCTGCGCAGGGAGTTCGGACTCGACAAGCCCGTCTGGCAGCAATACCTGACCTACATGGGCAATGTCTTCACCGGTGACTTCGGCACGGCCTTCAACGGACAGCCCGTCACCGAGCTGATGGGCACCGCCTTCCCGGTCACCATCCGGCTCACCCTCGTCGCGATCTTCTTCGAGATCGTCATCGGCATCACCCTCGGCGTGCTCACCGGACTGCGGCGCGGGCGGCCCGTCGACACCTCCGTGCTGGTGCTGACCCTGGTCGTCATCTCCGTCCCCACCTTCGTGACCGGACTGCTGCTGCAACTGCTTCTCGGCGTCGAGTGGGGCTGGATCCGGCCCTCCGTGTCCTCCGAGGCGCCGCTGGGTGAGCTGATCGTCCCCGGGCTGGTCCTCGCCTCCGTGTCCCTCGCCTATGTCACCCGGCTCACCCGGACGTCCATCGCCGAGAACCGGCGCGCCGACTACGTCCGCACCGCGATCGCCAAAGGGCTCCCGCGCCACCGGGTGATCGGCCGCCATCTGCTGCGCAACTCGCTGATCCCGGTGGTCACCTTCATCGGCGCCGACATCGGCGCGCTGATGGGCGGAGCGATCGTCACCGAGCGCATCTTCAACATCCATGGCGTCGGCTACCAGCTCTACCAGGGCATCCTCCGCCAGAACACCCAGACCGTCGTCGGCTTCGTCACCGTGCTGGTGCTGGTGTTCCTGGTGGTGAATCTGCTGGTCGACCTGCTGTACGCCGTACTCGACCCGAGGATCCGCTATGCATGAGCCGCGATACGACGACCGGGGAACCGGTGGCGCCGGGGGAGCGGGGGGAGCTGGGGGAGCCATCGCCCCGACCGGTGCCGGGGGTGCGATGGACCTCGCGACGAGCGAGGGCGGGACCCTGGAGCAGGGCGCGGCGGGACCTGGTGCCCCGTTCGGCGCCGGACCGAAGGGGCGCCCCCGGAGCCTGTGGTCCGACGCCTGGCGCGATCTGCGCCGCAACCCCGTCTTCGTCCTCTCCGCCCTGGTCATCCTCTTCCTGGTCGTCATCTCGGTGTGGCCCTCGCTGATCGCCTCCGGCAATCCGCTCGACTGCGACCTCGCCAAGGCCCAGCAGGGCTCCCAGCCCGGCCATCCCTTCGGCTTCGACGGCCAGGGCTGCGACGTCTACACCCGGGTCGTCTACGGCGCCCGCACCTCGATGACCGTCGGGGTCTGCGCGACCATGGGAGTGGCGCTGCTCGGGTCCGTACTCGGCGGGATCGCGGGGTACTTCGGCGGTGCGGCGGACTCCCTGCTTTCCCGGCTCACCGACGTCTTCTTCGCCATCCCCGTCGTCCTCGGCGGACTTGTCCTGCTGTCCGTCGTCACCAGCAACACGGTCTGGCCGGTGATCGGATTCATGGTGCTGCTGGGCTGGCCGCAGATCACCCGCATCGCCCGGGGCGCGGTGATCACCGTCAGACAGAACGACTACGTCCAGGCCGCGCGGGCGCTCGGCGCGTCGCACACACGGCTGCTGCTTCGGCACATCGCGCCCAACGCGGTGGCACCGGTGATCGTCGTGGCGACCATCGCGCTCGGTACGTACGTCGCCCTGGAGGCGACCCTCTCCTACCTCGGCGTCGGGCTCCGGCCGCCCAGCGTGTCCTGGGGTATCGAGATCTCCGCCGCTTCCCCGTACATCCGCAACGCCCCGCACATGCTGCTCTGGCCGGCCGGTGCGCTCGCCGTCACCGTCCTCGCGTTCATCATGCTCGGCGACGCGGTCCGTGACGCTCTCGACCCCAGACTGCGCTGAGGAGCCCGCCGACATGCTGCTCGAAGTACGCGATCTGCACGTGGAGTTCCGCACCAGGGACGGTGTCGCCAGGGCCGTCGACGGCGTCAGCTGCGCGGTGGACGCGGGTGAGACCCTCGCGGTGCTCGGCGAGTCGGGCTCCGGGAAGTCCGTCACGGCCCAGGCCGTCATGGGCATCCTCGACACCCCGCCCGGCCGGGTCACCGGCGGTGAGGTCCTCTTCCAGGGACGGGATCTGCTGAAACTCCGGGAGGACGAGCGGCGGCGGATCCGCGGCGCCGCCATGGCCATGATCTTCCAGGACGCCCTGTCGGCCCTCAACCCGGTGCTGACCGTGGGCGACCAGATCGGCGAGATGTTCACCGTGCACCGGGGCATGTCGCGCAAGGACGCGAGGGCCCGGGCCGTCGAACTGATGGACCGGGTGCGGATTCCCGCGGCCAAGGAGCGTGCCGGCCAGTATCCGCACCAGTTCTCCGGCGGTATGCGCCAGCGCGTCATGATCGCCATGGCGCTGGCCCTGGAGCCGGACCTGATCATCGCCGACGAGCCCACCACCGCGCTCGACGTCACCGTCCAGGCGCAGGTGATGGACCTGCTGGCGGAGCTCCGGCGCGAGTACCGCATGGGACTGGTCCTGATCACGCACGACCTGGGGGTCGTCGCCGACGTCGCGGACAAGATCGCGGTGATGTACGCCGGCCGGATCGTGGAGACCGCGCCCGTCCACGACCTCTACAAGGCGCCCGCCCACCCGTACACACGCGGTCTGCTCGACTCGATCCCGCGTCTGGACCGGAAGGGGCGGGAGCTGTACGCGATCAAGGGGCTGCCGCCGAACCCGATGGACATCCCGTCCGGCTGCGCCTTCCATCCGCGCTGCCCGATGGCCAGGGACGTGTGCAGGACGGACGAGCCGGAGCTCGCCGAAGTGGACCGGGACCGGCGTAGCGCCTGCTTCTTCTGGAGGGAGTGCCTCCGTGGCTGAGCCGATCATCGAGGTGCGCGGGCTCCACAAGCACTACCCGCTCACCCGCGGCATCCTGTTCAAGAAGCAGGTGGGTCAGGTCAGGGCCGTCGACGGGGTCGACGTCGACCTCTTCCCGGGCGAGACGCTGGGCATCGTCGGTGAGTCGGGTTGCGGGAAGTCGACGCTCGCGAGGCTGCTGGTGCATCTGGAGCGGCCGACGAGCGGGCGGATCCGCTACAAGGGCGACGACATCACCACGCTGTCCGGCCGGGCGCTCAAGGCGGTCCGCCGCCAGATCCAGATGGTGTTCCAGGACCCCTACACCTCGCTGAACCCGCGTATGACGGTCGGCGACATCATCGGGGAGCCCTACGAGATCCATCCGGAGGTGGCGCCGAAGGGCGACCGGCGGCGCCGGGTGCGGGAGTTGCTGGAAGTCGTGGGGCTCGACCCGGAGTACGTCAACCGCTACCCGCACCAGTTCTCGGGCGGTCAGCGCCAGCGCATCGGCATCGCCCGCGGTCTGGCACTGCGGCCGGAGGTCATCGTGGCGGACGAGCCCGTGTCCGCCCTCGATGTGTCCGTGCAGGCGCAGGTCGTCAATCTGCTGGAGAAACTGCAGGACGAGTTCAGGCTCAGCTATGTGTTCATCTCCCACGACCTGTCGATCGTGCGTCATATCTCCGACAGGGTGGGGGTGATGTACCTGGGCAAGATCGTGGAGATCGGCGACGACCAGGGGATCTACGAGCATCCGACGCATCCGTACACCCAGGCGCTGCTGTCGGCTGTCCCGGTGCCGGACCCCGGGGCGCGCGAGCGCGCCGGCGGCCGGAGGATCGTCCTCACCGGCGACGTCCCGTCCCCGGCGGACATCCCTTCCGGCTGCCGCTTCCGCACCCGCTGCTGGAAGGCACAGCAGCGGTGCGCCGTCGAGGTGCCCGCACTGGCGGTCCCGGAAGTGTTCCACCGGTCGGAAGGACCTGTGAGGCACGACTCGGCGTGCCACTTCGCCGAGGAGAAGCGGGTGGTGCCCGGGACGGAAGAGGGGGAGGAGTGAGCCGGGTGGCGCGCCGGCCGCACCGCCGGGGGGTTCAGGCGTACGCGGCCTCGACCGTCGCCCGGTCGAGCAGGACCAGCCGGGCCCGCTTCTGCGGCAGGAACACCTCGGGGAGGTCGACCTCGGGCAGCACGACCTCGGGGCCGAGCTCGAAACCGCTGCGCACGAGCCGCTCGATCGCCTTCGCGTTCCGCAGATCGGGTTCCGCCACGACCCTCCGGACGCCAGGGTCCCGGAAGACGAAGCCGACGAGGAAGGACAGCAGGGAGCGGGTGTAGCCCGGGAGCCCGGGGCCCTCGGGGGCCCCGGTCATCAGATGGAAGCCGATGTCGCCGGGTCTGACCTCGTAGCACTCGCCGACACGGTCGGCCCCGGGATCGTAGGTCTGGAAGAGCATCACGGGTCTGCCCCCGCACTCGACCATCCATGCGTGATGTGTGGTCAGCGAGTCCAGGTGCCGGTACATGTCGCGGACCATGTCACGTGTCAGCTCGCCCATGCCCCAGAAGGCGGCGCGCTCCTGGACGCCCCAGGAGTGGATGGTGCCGGCGTCGTGCTCCGGGTCCACGGGACGGACGCCGATCGTCCCGAAGCCGTCGACGGTCTGCTCGTAGACGGCCGTGCGGTACGCGGGTTCAGCGGACATGTCTCTCCTTGGTTGGGTGCTCGGGGGTGAGCCGGTCGAAGTCGGTGACGACAGGGACGAGTTCGCCGCGCAGCCAGCGGGGCAGCTGGTCGCGGTGGTGGGGATCGCCCGGGATGCCGCGGGCGCCCAGCGGGACGACCCAGAGGCTGTCCTCGCGCCGCGCGAGGTCCCAGACATAGCGGGCCGCCGGACCGCGTGCGCCGTGGTCCGTGACCCCGGGAACGCTGGAGGTGGCCAGGACGCAGTCGTGGTCGCCGGCCATGCCGGGCCACTGCTCCTCGGCCAGGGGCAGCGCCTGCCAGGGCGCCAGCCGGTGCCGTTCGCCCCACGCGGCGGGCTCCGGAGCCGCCGCGACCTCCTCGAGTGCCTGGCGCACGACGTCGGCCCGGTCGATGCCCGGCAGCAGTTCCGTCGCCAGCAGTCCCTCCAGGGCGAAACCGACCTTCACGACGAGGGCGAGCCACGGCTGGAAGACCGCCGGGTACGGCAGCGGGCCCGAGAGGCAGTCCAGCTCCGGGTGGGCGGCTATCCGCCGGACCACCGCGTGCCGTACATCGGCGTACACGGCGGCGGTCGTGCTGTCGGCGTCCATCCGCCGGTCCCAGGCCAGCAGCCGCTCCCGCAGGGCGGCGGCTGCCGGGCCGAGTCCGTCGAGACCCGCGATCAGGTCGAGGAGCGGGCGGGCGGACGCCAGATGCGTGTCCATGTGGACCGCCGCCATTCCGGGGGCGTTCCAGCTGTCCGACGCGCGCAGCAACTCGGCGATGCGGTCCGCGCGGTGCGGGGGTGCGAACTCCACGCCGAGGGGACCGGCCAGGACCCGCTCGTTGGCCATGACCGCGAAGTCCGTCACCTCGGAGCGCGGCATCGGCTCGTGCATGCCCTGCCACTCGTGTCCGTGCTCCCAGGCCGGCACCACCCGCAGCCGGTTGTCCCGCTGACGCAGCGGCACCCGGCCCGCGGTGCGGTGCAGCAGCCCGCCCGAGGTATCGGCGGCCAGTACCACGTTCACCGGTTCGACCCAGCGCTCGAAGGCCCGGTCCACGTCCGCGACGCTGCGCGCCCTGAGCAGCTCGGCGATCGCGGTGAAGCCGAGATCGGCGGTGACACGAGGGACGTAGCGCAGGCTGATGGCCTCCACGGCTTCGTCGCCGTCCGGTGCCTCGCCGATGATGACCGGTCCGCGTTCGGTCTCGATCACCTCGACGGCGACCGGATCCCCGCCGGCCACCTCGACCGTCTCGGTGTGGTGCGCGGCCGGGCGCCAGCCGTCGGGGCCGAGGGCCTCGACGCCGTCGGCCGTACGCCGCAGCCGCTCCCGGTACAGGTCCTGGTAGTCGGCCATGGCATTGGTGATCGCCCAGGCGACGGTGCCGGTGTGGGCGAAGTGGGCGACGCCCGGCACTCCGGGGAAGGCAAGGCCGACGACGTCGTATTCGGGGCAGACCAGATGGACCTGCTGATAGACCCCGGGATCCTCGATGAAGCGGTGCGGATCGCCCGCGATCACCGGGGCGCCGGTGCGGGTGCGTCCGGTGGACACGAGCCAGCCGTTGGAGCCGGCGGTGCCGGGACCGTCCACGGCGAACAGCTCGATCGCCTCGTCACCGAGCCGCCGTGCGACCTCATCGCGCCACAGCTTGGTGGGGAAGCCGGCGAAGAGGATGTGCGTGGACAGCCAGATCGCCAGTGGGGTCCAGGGCCGCCATTCACCCGGGGCGAGCCCGCTCTTCGCGAACTCCGGTGCGGCCGCGGCGCCTTCCGCGAGACCCGAGCGCACCCCTTCGACATAGGCGGCGACCCAGTCGCGGGTCCCCGAGTCGAGGGCCTCGTAGCAGCGGCGGGCGGTGTCCTCGAGCCGCGCCTGCCGGGCGAAGCGGTCCCAGGCGAGTGCCTCGGCGCCCAGGAAGGCGGCTGTGGTGCCCTGCGCCCGGTGCCGCTCGACCTCCAGTTGCCAGGCGCGGTCGAGGGCTGCGTTGTGCCCCTGGGCGTAGGCGAGTTCGTTCACGCTGCCCGCACGCAGATGCGGGATACCCCACGCGTCACGGAAGACCTCGGTCCTCACACTAGCTCTCCTTTAGGTTAGGCTGTCCTAACCTTAACCGGCGGGATGGCGAGGAGAACACGGTGGGGCACGGGTGGGAGGGCGTCGTCCTCAAGCTGATGCGGGGCAGGGACTTCGCCTTCACGGTGACCGGCGCCGAGCAGGTCACCGAGGAGTACCGGCGTGTGCATCTCAGCGACGGAGGCATGCTCCGGGCGACCGGGGTGCATCCCACGATGTGGGTGCGGCTCTGGTTCGAGAACGACGGCAAGCCGCACCAGCGCGCCTACACCCTGGTGAACCCGGATCCGGATGCCGGAACGTTCAGCCTGGAGTTCGCCCTGCACGACGGACGCGCGAGCGACTGGGCCCGTACGGCGCAGCCGGGCGACACGATCGAGGCGACCGTCCAGGGCAGCGGCTTCACCGCGCCCGATCCGCGGCCGTCCCGGCTGTTCGTGATCGGCGACCCCGCCTCGCTGCCGGCGATCAACTCCCTGCTCGACTCCCTGCCGGGGATCCCCGCCACCATCTGGTTCGAGAGTCCCTACGAGTCCGACGCCGGACTTCCCCTCCGGATCGACATGGAGCACCACGACCTGCGCAGGGTGCCCCGCCGGGACGGCGGCGCCCACCTGGTCGAGGAGGTACGGGCCGCACTTCCGGGGCTGCTCGGCGACGACCGGTCCGGGGCCTTCGTCTGGATCGCCTGCGACACCGCGACCACCCGCAGCCTCACTTCGTACCTACGCAAGGACCTGGCCGTCCCCAAGGACCGGGTGACCGCCCTCGGCTACTGGCGTGCCGCCTGACTCCGGCGAACGGCCCTTGTGTGGTGGCGTCCGGCCAACGGCCCTGTGCGGCCGCCGTGTTCGTTAACGCCGGGGCAACGTCGCCGAAGCCACTCCGATATAGGGACGCGGCACGCTGAGTACGTACGGCCGTGCGGGTGCCGTTGACCGGCCGGGGCGCCAACCGCCCCGGCCGGTCGCCCTCCGGCCCGACCAGGGCGAAGGGCTCCGGGCTCCCTCGCTCCGGTCCCCTCAGACGTTTCCGTCCCGGCGCATCCCCAGGGACCGCTTGAGGAAGTCCACCTGAAGCAGCAGCAGATTCTCGGCGACTTCCTCCTGCGGCGTCATATGGGTGACCCCACTGAGCGGCAGCAGCTCATGGGGACGGCCCGCCGCCAGCAGGGCCGACGACAGCCGAAGGCTGTGTGCCATCACGACGTTGTCGTCCGCCAGACCATGGATGATCATCAACGGCCTGGCCGGCTCCACGGCACCGCTCAGCCCGTCGTCCGTGACCAGGGAATTCCCGGCGTACACCGTCGCCCGCTCCTGAGGCAGGCCCAGATAGCGCTCGGTGTAATGCGTGTCGTACAGCCGCCAGTCGCTCACCGGTGCCCCGGCGACGGCCGCGTGGAACACATCGGGCCGGCGCAGCACCGCCAGCGCCGCCAGATACCCCCCGTACGACCAGCCGCGGATCGCCACCCGCTCCAGATCCAGCGGGAATCGCCCGGCGAGCGCGTGCAGCGCCTCGATCTGGTCGTCCAGCGTGCAGGTGAAGTCGTTCTCGATCGCCTTCTCCCAGGCGGGGGAGCGGCCCGGAGTACCCCGGCCGTCGGCGACGACGACCGCGAAGCCCTGCTCGGCGAACCACTGAGAGGTGAGATGCGGATGGTGTGCGGCAAACACACGCTGGCCGTGCGGTCCGCCGTAGGGGTCCAGCAGCACCGGCAGCGGACCATCCGACTCCCGCCAGGCGGACGGGAGCAGCACCGCGCACGGAATCCTCCGCGTGCCCCCCTCGGTGAGCTCCATGCGCGGGGACAGAACCGGCCGCTCGGCGTACGAGGTGATGCCGGCCACCGGACTTCCGTCCTTCAGCACCCGCACCGTCGTACCGCTCACATCCGGCCGCGCCGACGCGAGGACGGTGACCCCGCCCGAACGCACCGCGGAGTGCACCCCGATGCCCTCGGAGACCCGCTCCGCACCGAGGTCGTCGACCCGGTACACATGGATCTCGCCGGTCTCCGGGTCCGTCGCCCCCTCACCGGACGAGGCCGAGACCAGGACGTCCGACGCGCCGATGTCGAGCACCGCCCGCACATGCAACCGGTCACCGGTCAGCGGCCTGCCGCCCACGGCCAGCACCCGGGCTCCGCCCTCGTCCGCGATCCGCACCAGCTGCCCGTCCGGCGTCCACGCGGGCACCCCGTCACGCAGCTCGATCCAGCGGGGGTCCTCGTCCGTGTGGACCGTGCGGGTCGTGCCCGTGGCGGTGTCCACGGTGAGGTGCAGCGCCGTGCCCTGGCCCCGCTCCTGCACCAGAAGCAGCGGAGCTCCGGACGCCGACCAGTGCACCCGGGCCAGATACGGGTACCGCTCCCGGTCCCATACGACCTCGGTCCGCGCCCCGTCGAGACCGACCAGACAGAGCCGTACTTCCGCGTTGGCCGTGCCCGCCGCCGGATATCCGACCGGCGCAGGCTCCCGGTCCGGATGCGCCGGGTCGGCGATCCACCAGCGCCGCACCGGGGATTCGTCGACGCGCGCCACCAGCAGCCGGTCGCTTTCGGGCGCCCACCAGAATCCGCGCGTACGTTCCATCTCCTCGGCCGCGACGAACTCCGCCACGCCGTAGGAGACCTGGGCGTCCTCCGGCTCGGCCAGGGCCCGGTCCCCGTCGCCCTCCGCGCCGATCACCCTCAGGGCGCCCTGCGCCGCGTAGGCCACGAAGCGCCCGTCCGGCGACGGCCGGGGGTCGATCACCGGTCCGGCCGCAGGCAGTTCACGTGTGGTCCCGGCCCGAAGCTCGGCCGTGAACAGACGCCCCGACAGCGCGAACGCCGCCAACTCCGCCTCCCGGTCCACGGCGTAGCCGACGATGCCCCCGGACCCCTCGCGGACGCGCTCCCGCCGTGCCTGTTCCTCGGCGGACAGCTCCTCGTCCGCCCCGCCCAGCAGAACGTCCGGATCTGCCGCCACCCGCTCCCGTCCCTCTGCCCCGAGGTCCAGCACCCACAGCCGGTGCGACCGGTCCGTCCCCGATGACGAACGCAGGAACACCACTCGCGAACCGTCCGGGGACACCGTGAACGCGCGCGGGGAGCCCAGGGCGAAGCGCTGGGTCCTGGCGTACTGCCGGGGGAACGAGAGCGGTGCGGAAGAGGTGGGGGAGTGCTGCTGCCTCGAGGTCATGTGGCCGAATCTAGTGCCGTGCGCCCCCGTGTGCTGCCGTGCACCGATCGATGCGTGCCCATGGATAGTTATGATCCCTAGCGCGAGGTGGGTATGACTCCTCCGGCACATGCGATCCGCCCCTTACCGGCCGAATATCTGTGGAGGTGAACCGCCGTGGCACTCTCGATTTCGGCGGTGGTGCTGCTGGCGATCATCGTCTTCCTGCTGGTCAAGAAATCAGGCCTGAAGGCGGGACACGCGGCGGTCTGCATGCTGCTCGGCTTCTATCTCGCGAGCTCGTCCATCGCGCCCACGATCAGCGAGCTGACCACGAACGTCGCGGGCATGATCGGCGGCCTCAAGTTCTAGGTCCTGTCGCCCGGACAGGACCTGTAGCCCGCGGTCGCGACGTGCGCACCCGCCCGGAACGTAGGCGAGAGGTGTGTGCCGGGGTCGTGACCCTGCGGTATCCGCACGGCAGGCCCCTGCCGTGCGCCTCGTAGGCTGGGGTCATGACGGACCTCCCAGCCCGTCGTCTGCTGCTGGTGCACGCGCACCCCGACGACGAGTCGATCAACAACGGCGCCACGATGGCGCGGTATGCCTCCGAGGGTGCCCAGGTCACCCTGGTGACGTGCACCCTCGGCGAGGAAGGCGAGGTCATCCCGCCCGCGCTCGCCCATCTCACCGCCGACAAGGAGGGCGGACTCGGCGAGTATCGGATCGGGGAACTGGCCGCCGCCATGGGCGAGCTGGGTGTCGCCGACCACCGCTTCCTCGGCGGCCCCGGCCGCTTCCGTGACTCCGGGATGATGGGTCTCCCGCAGAACGACCGCCCCGGCGCCTTCTGGAGCACGGACGTGGACGAGGCGGCGCCGTACCTCGTCGAGGTGATCCGTGCGGTGAAGCCGCAGGTGCTCGTCACCTACGACCCGGACGGCGGCTACGGCCACCCCGACCACATCATGGCGCACCGTGTCGCGATGCGGGCCGCCGAACTGGCCGCCGACGGCGCCTTCCGGCGCGACCTCGGTGACCCGCATTCCATCGCCAAGGTCTACTGGAACCGGGTGCCGAGAACGGCCGCCGAAGAGGGCTTCGCCGGCCTCCGCGCCGACGGGCGGTCCGGTGACTTTCCCGGGGTCGCCGACATCGGCGACATCCCCGGCATCGTGGATGATCCGGAGATCACCGCCGAGATCGACGGCCGTGCGCACGCGGCCCGGAAGGCGGCCGCGATGCGCGCCCATGCCACCCAGATTGTGGTGGACGGTCCGTTCTTCGCACTCTCCAACGGTCTCGGTCAGCCTCTGTTCACCACCGAGTACTACCAGTTGGCGCGTGGCACGTCCGGCGCTCCCGCCGGAGAGCGTGAGCACGACCTGTTCGAGGGAGTTGCCTCATGACCCAGCCCGGAGTGTCCGAGCCCGGAGCCTGGCCGGCCAGAGCCCCGAAACCCGGACGGATCGCCGGATATCTTGCCCTGCTGGTCCTCGGGTTCGTGGTCGGGGCCGCCGGGTCCCTGGTCCAAGCCGCATGGTTCCCCGCCGGGTTGGCGCTGGCCCTGCTCGCCTCCGCCGGGCTCTTCTACGGGGGCGTGCGTGCGACCGGGACGCAGCTGGGAGCGGTGGCCCCGGCCGCCGGCTGGATGGCGGCGGTGCTGCTGCTGAGCGCCGGACGGCCCGAAGGCGACGGCCTCTTCGCGGGCGGCGTCGGCGAGATCGTGTTCCTGGTGGGCGGCATGGCCGTGGCTGTGATCTGCGCCACCATGTCACGGTCGCGGTCATCCGGGGGGCGGGTCGGCCGACTTGGCCCGTGAGGTGTCCTTCTCTGGCCGGAATGACCCCGGATGGGGTGGCGGAAGCAGCACACCGCTTCCCCTGGGCCATCGGTGCCGACCGGCATCGGCCAGTATGGTGGTGCGCGCCGCCGAGCCGCCCGAAGCAGTGGTACCAGGAGGAACGGGCGTCGGAGCCGATCAGGAGAACCAGCTTTGAGTCGTGAAACTGACAGTTCGTCCTCCGGCCCCCAGGGGGGCGGCGGAGCCGCGTATCCCTCGGGTACACCGCCGTACGGATCCCGCCAGTATCCGTCGCTGCACCCCACGCAGGACGCCCCGGACGAGAGAGCCGAGCCTGCTCCGGAGCCGGACGAGCCCAGGACCGAGACCACGCTCACCACGCGTATCCGGATCAACATCCCGGGCTCCCGGCCGATTCCGCCGGTCGTCATGCGTACACCGATGAGTGATGTGGACGCACGCCGTAAGGCGGGCAGCACAAACGGCGCAGAAGGTGCGAACAGCGCAAACGGCGCGACGGGGGCGCAGAACGGGGAGCGTGCGGCCGAACGCACCGCCGGCATTCCGCGGCCGCCGGCCGCCGAGGCCCCGGCTGCCCCGGCCCGCCCTCGCGAGGAGCCCCCTGCCGCCGAGCCGGAGAGCCCGGCGGACAAGCCGGCCGCGGAGGAGAAGACGAGCGACTGGTTCGCCCCGCGCAAGCCGTCGCCCACCCAGGCCTCCGTTCCGGCCCAGGCCGCGCCTCACACTCCGTCCGCTCCCGGGGCGCCGGGCGGGACCACGGGGCCCGGAGCGCAGACCGCCGGCCCGAGGAGCGCGCTGAGCGACCTCGGCGCGCACGCGGACGCCCCGGCGGCCGGACGGCCCCAGCCGGGTCCGCGCCCTCCCGCGGGAACCGGACCCGTCGCCCCCAGCGGTCCCACCACCGGCCCGGTGACAGGCAGCTCGCCGTTCGCTCCGGGAGGCGGTGCCGGCGCCGGTGTGCCGAGGATGAGCGACGACACGGCCGTACTGACGCCGCAGAAGTCGGGCCCCGAGTCCGGGCCCACCTCCATGCCGGGACCGTCCACCCCCGCGGGGAACGTCTCCGGTGACACGCTGACGAGCGGTATCCCCGTGGTCCCGCCCCAGCAGCGCTCTCCCTTCGCGCCGCCGGAGCGTGCTGTCCCGCCGAGCGGTCCGGACGTGAGCCCCTGGCCGTCGTCCGGTCCCGTCGAGGACTTCGTCGTACCGGACTTCCCCGGCTCGGCGGGCCCGGGGCATATCGAGCCCGAGGCCCCGGCGGCCCCTGCGCCGTCCTCGTCGGCCCCGTCGTCCCGCCCCGCCAAGAAGGGCCGCTCCAAGGCCGTCCTCGCGGGCGCGGGCGTGTTCGGCCTGCTGGCCGTCGCGTACGGCGCCGGCCTGCTGCTCGACCACGCCGATGTCCCCAAGGGCACCACGGTCCTCGGTGTCGACATCGGCGGCGGCACCAAGGAGGACGCTGTCACCAAGCTGGACCGGGCCCTGGGCCGCCGTGCCGCCGCACCGCTCCAGCTCGCGGTCAGCGGCAAGAAGGCGCAACTCGCCCCTGAGAAGGCGGGCCTCACCCTGGACGGCCAGGCAACCGTGCGCGGCGCCGCGGGAGCCGACTACAACCCCGTCTCCGTCATCGGCTCGCTCTTCGGGGTCGAGCGGGTCGCCCAGCCCGTCTTCCCGGTCGACGAGGAGAAGCTCCAGGTCGCACTCGCCGACCTCGCCGGCACCTCCGGATCGGCCGTCGAGGGCACGATCCGGTTCCAGCCGAACAAGGCCGTCCCCGTACCCGGCAAGGCGGGCACGTCGCTGGACGTCCGGCAGTCGATGATCTCGGTGAAGGACGCCTACCGCGCCCAGGTCGAGACAGGCCGCTCGAACCCGGTCGAACTGCCCGTCGGCACCCGCCAGCCCACCATCACCAAGGCCGAACTGGACCGGGCGATGGAGAAGTTCGCCGAGCCCGCGATGTCCGGACTCGTGACGATCAAGGCGGGCGGCAAGCAGATCCAGTTCGGCCCCGCACGCTCGCTGCCGAAGATCCTCTCGATGAAGCCCATCAACGGCCGGCTCGTCGAGGTGTACAACAAGAAGGCGATCACCGAGCTCCTGGACGGTGTCTTCGACGGCATCACCATCACCAAGCGGGACGGCAAGGAGCGCCCGGTGTCCGCCGACGACGTCGCCTGGGCGATGCAGAAGGCGCTGCTCGGCACGACCCCGCAAGAGCGGACCCAGGAGATCCCGCTCGACTGACGCGACGCCGTAAGAGCCTCGAGCCCCGCGGTCCCTGCTCCCGTCACGACGGGACCGGGACGGTGGGGCTCGGCGCTTTCGTCGGCGCTGCGGCGCCGGCTCGGCCGGCGACGCCGTTCAGGCCGTCGAGGTGTTCAGCCGGATCGGTCCACCGGTCGCACGGTCCGCGGCCCCGCGCACCGTGCCCCGAACGCCGTGACGCGTTCACGCAGCTCGCGGTCGGCGGTGACGACCACGCAGTCCCGGCCCGCGTACTCGGCGGCCAGCTCCACGATCCGGTCGTCCCCGCTGCCCGGCGCGGCATCCACGCGCACACCGGGCACGGACCCGACACCGCGCGCGGCGCCCTCGACGACCAGGATGATCTCGTCGTCCCCGCCGCGCGCCACCAGTTGATCGCGCAGCCGCTCGGCGGCGCCCCTGCGGTCCTTCCACCAGCCGTCGGGCACGGATCCGACGACGTTCGCCCCGTCCACGATCACGACAGCCATGTGCCCATTATGGTTCCGGTGCTCATATCGCGGATGGCAGGTGGTCGGCCGTGCCGATGATGGCAGGGCCGAAGTCGTCGGGCGTCAGTTCAGCATCGACCTGGCCGCGTGCGCCCGTTGCCGGACCGTCGCCGCCGTCGCAGGCTCCACCGCCGTGACGATGTCCGCGTACGCGTCCATCTCCGCCGCGCCCGTGAGGAAGTCGCCGCGCTGGACGAGGAGTTGGGCGCGCTCGAAGCGGAGGCGGGCGGGGTGGGAGGGGAGGAGGAGGGAGAGTTCGACGGCCCACAGGGCGACGTCCGTGCGTTCCGGGCGGGCGGCGGACCAGGCGCGGATGTTGTTGAGGATCCGCAGGACGATCTCGAGGGGCCCGGTGGGGACCAGCATCGAGGGATCGAGGGGGCCACCGGTCGCTCCTGCGACGAGGAGCTCGGCGTCCGTGCCGGTGAGAAGACGGCCGCCCGCGAAGGGGTCGGCCAGTACCGGCTCGGCCGGGTCGCCGAAGCCGATGACGAAATGGCCCGGCAGAGCGACGCCGTACGCCGGTGCGCCCGCACGGCGGGCCACCTCGAGCCAGACGACGGAGAGCAGGATGGGCAGCCCCCGGCGGCGCCTCAGCACCTCGTGCAGCAGCGAGGACTCCAGGCGCTGGTAGCAGCCGGGGGTGCCGTGGAAGCCGCAGCGCTCGCCGAGCAGCGAGGCGAGGGCCGCCACCCAGGACTCCGGCCCGCTGACGCCGTACGGCAGCAGACCCGCGAGCCGGTCCAGCTCGATCTCGGCCGCGTCCAGACCGTGCTCGTACAGGGCCGGCTCCGCCTCCGCGCCTATGAGCAGGCACAGGGTCGCGAGGTCGGGCCGCTCGGAGCGGGCCTCATCGGCGAACCGGCTGCGCCACGGGGTGGACTCGGGCTGTGGCGGGTGCATACGCGTCTCGTACCCGTTCAGGAAGATCGGGAGCAGCGGAAGTAGTGGTAGAGGTGATGGACCGCGAAGCCCATCCCCTCGTACATCGTTCGGGCGGCGTCGTTGTCGGTCTCGACCTGCAGCCACGCCGCCGACGCCCCCTCCTCCAGGGCCCGGCGTGCGAGCGCCGCCATCACGGCCTTCGCCAGCCCCTGCCTGCGGCGGGCCGGATCGACCTCCACCGCCATGAACCCCGCCCAGCGTCCGTCCACCACGCAGCGGCCGATGGCCGCGGGGACCTCGGACCCGCCCGGCACGGTGGCGAACCACACCGACGGGCCGCTGGACAGCACCGCCCGCACATGGGGCCCGGGCACGCCGGACCGGTGGTACCGCTGCAGCCAGGCCGCGCCCGTGTCGTCGAGCGACCGGTCCAGCCGCACCCGGGACACGTCGGCGTCCAGGTCCCCGACCCGTGCGAGCCCTCCCGTCCGCAGCTCCGTGGTCATCTCGCGCTCCCAGCCGCGCTGCTCCAGCGAGGCGCAGAGCCCCTCCTGGGTGCCCTCCGCGCCGGTCGCGGTCTGGATGTACGCCGGCAGGTCCCGCTCCGCGTACCAGGCGCGCACCCGCTCCAGAGCGGTGTCCAGTGGCATCCCGGGGTCGCCCAGGGGCAGCACCGAGTTCGCCCGGCGGGTGAATCCCGACGCGGCCCGCAGCAGCCAGTCGCCGAGCGCCTCGCTCTCGACCGGCTGCCAAGCCCGGGCCGAGACCCGCGCAAGCTCCTCGAACGAGGCTGCCGGGAGACCTCGTCCGCGCGCCCTTCCCGCCGACGGCCCGGAGGGACGTGATCCTTGGCGGGTGGGCGGGACGACCTTGCCCGCGACCAGGGAGGATTCCGGGATCCGGACGGTCTCGCCGGTCCTTCTTGTGATCAACAGCACACCGTTGTCCCATGATGCGAGAACCCCGACCGTGTCGGTGAATTTCCCGTCATCGGTACCGGTGTCGGCGAGCCGCCGCACTGAGACGCGTTTTCCCACGTCAGAAGGGGTGATGCGGACCTCCCAATGTCCGCTCGCAGTGAATTCCACAGCTCGGTCCGCCCCTCCTGTTCGGATCATCCCCAGGAACGGAGATACTAGGTGCGGGCATCGACGACGCCGCGCTCCCGCGCAGCCCCGCGGCGAGCCGCAGACCGGACGCCGCGCCCTACGGAGGAGGAACGACAGCGTGACTTACGTCATTGCGCAGCCTTGTGTCGACGTCAAGGACAAGGCGTGCATCGAGGAGTGCCCCGTCGACTGCATCTACGAGGGCCAGCGGTCCTTGTACATCCACCCGGACGAATGCGTCGACTGTGGTGCTTGCGAGCCGGTCTGCCCGGTCGAGGCGATCTTCTACGAGGACGACACTCCTGAGGAGTGGAAGGACTACTACAAGGCGAACGTCGAGTTCTTCGACGAGCTCGGTTCGCCCGGTGGTGCCTCCAAGCTGGGCCTGATCGAGCGCGACCACCCCTTCATCGCCGCCCTGCCGCCGCAGAACGGCTGATCGTGGCGATCTCGGTCCCGTACGGTGCGTCCGCCGTGCGGGGCCGAGGCGTTTGAGCGGAGTGCCTGCCGCGCCCCGGAGCCGGCCGGGCCGTACGTACGAGAAAGTGAGCACCGTGTCCGCAGTCTCCTCGCGCCTCCCCGTCTTCCCCTGGGACAAGCTGGAGCCGTACAAGGCCACCGCCGCGGCCCATCCGGACGGCATCGTCGACCTCTCGGTCGGGACGCCCGTCGACCCGGTACCGGCCCTGGTCCAGCAGGCCCTGGTGGCGGCGGCGGACACGCCCGGCTATCCGACGGTGTGGGGGACGGTCGCACTCCGTGACGCACTGGTCGGCTGGTGCGAGCGCCGGATCGGCGCAGAGTCGCTCGCGCATGTGAACGTGCTTCCCGTGGTGGGCTCCAAGGAACTGGTGGCATGGCTGCCGACCCAGCTGGGCCTGGGCCCCGGCGACACGGTCGCGTATCCGCGCCTGGCCTACCCGACGTACGAGGTCGGCGCCCGGCTGTGCGGGGCGACGCCGGTCGTCTACGACGACCCCACGGAGCTGGACCCCAGCGGGCTGAAGCTGCTCTGGCTGAACTCCCCGTCGAACCCGACCGGCCGGGTCCTGCCGAAGGACGAGCTGATCCGCATCGTGGCCTGGGCGCGTGAGCACGGTGTGCTCGTCTTCAGCGACGAGTGCTATCTGGAGCTGGGCTGGGAGGCCGAGCCCGTCTCCGTGCTCCACCCGGACGTCTGCGGCGGGACGTACGAGGGCATCGTCTCCGTGCATTCGCTGTCCAAGCGCTCGAATCTGGCGGGCTACCGCGCCGCGTTCATCGCCGGAGACGCCGCCGTGCTCGGTGAGCTGCTGCAGATCCGCAAGCACGGCGGGATGATGACACCGGCACCGGTCCAGGCGGCGACCGTCGCCGCGCTCGGCGACGACACCCATGTCGGCGAGCAGCGGGCGCGATACGCGGCCCGCCGTGACGCGCTGCGCGGGGCGCTGCTGAAGCACGGCTTCCGGATCGAGCACAGCGAGGCGAGCCTTTATCTGTGGGCGACCCGCGACGAGCCCTGCTGGGACACGGTCGCCCACCTCGCGGAGCGGGGGATCCTCGTGGCACCGGGAGATTTCTACGGCTCGGCCGGCGAACGCTTCGTGCGCGTCGCCTTCACGGCGACCGACGAGCGGGTCGAGGCGGCGGTGAAGCGCCTGGGCTGACGCCCTGGCCGACGCCCGGTCCGCGGAAGGACCGGTTGCCGAGAAGCGCGGACGGAAGCGCAACGGACGGAAGCGCAACGGACGGAAGGGCTCTGGGAGAGCGACTGCTCGCTCTCCCAGAGCCCTTCCGTGTTCATGCTCACCGGTTCACGCCCACGGCCGTGTGCGGGCCGCGGATGCCGCTGCCGTGTGCCGCGACGCTGCGCACAGGCACGGCAGGGGAACGCTCGTCCGTGCGGCGCCCGTGTCCGCGACGAGCCTGCGGCTACTGGCCCAGCAGCGGGGTGCCGGGCAGCGTGTTGGTCGGAAGCGGGGTGCCGGGCAGCGTGTTGGTCGGCAGGGTGTTGGTCGGAAGCGGGGTGCCGGGCAGGGCGTTGGTGGGCAGCGTGTTGGTCGGAAGCGGGGTGCCGGGCAGCGTGTTGGTCGGCAGGGTGTTGGTCGGAAGCGGGGTGCCGGGCAGGGCGTTGGTCGGCAGGGTGTCGGTCGGAAGCGTGGCGCCGGGCAGGGGAGCACCGGGCAGGGCACCGGCCGGGAGCGTGGTGACCGGCAGCTGAGCGGCGGACAGCTGATCCGTCGACAGCGGCGTGGCGGACAGGGCGTCGGCCGGCAGAGGAGCGGCCGGCAGCGTGGCGCCGGTGTGCGGGACGCCGGCGGCGGGCAGCCCCTGCCCGGTCGCCGTGGTCTCACCCAGCAGACCGGTCGCAGAGCCGAGGGTCTCGCCGGCGGTCTCCTGGGCGGCGGGCACGCCGGTGCGGGCCGTCTGGCCGAGGGCGCCGCTCGCGACCGGGAGGGCCGTGCCGACCAGCCTCCCGCCGGCCTCCTGCGCCGTCATGGCCGCCTGCTGTGCCGTGCCGTCCGTGGTGTCGCCGACCGCGATGCCGTCGACCTGGGTCAGGCCGCCGCTCAGATCCTGGGTAGGCGCGAGGTCCGCGGCGCTTGCGGAGCCGGCCGCACCGACCACGGGAGCTGCACCCGCTGCGACGAGCAGCGCGGCACGGGCGATCCGACGGGTCAGGGGGAGGGACATGGTGCTCCTTCGACGAGAGAACGTTGGATGTTGCGTGTTCGGCGATCGGACTCCATGACAACCGTTCTTGGGCCCGGGATGGTTGCGGTACCCCGAGGTAAAGAGTCGGTAATGCATCGCATAATCGGCTGTGGACAAAAATGGGCGAACAATGCCCGTCCCGACAGTCTGCTGAACCGTCACTTCCCTTTTCCCGCAGGGCAATTGGCGATTCGAGGCGAACGCCGTCGAACGGGGTGGAGAAATACCGCCCGGCATGGCGGCGATACCCACCGACGAGTGACGGACCGGATGTGTGCCCGATGTGCGATTGCCCGGACAGGACCTACCGCACGAGGCGGATCCTGACCTCGGCCGCCGTACCGCGGCCCGGCTTCACCCGCCGCCAGCCCTCGTCCGCCGCCGCCGAGCCCCACACCCGGTCCGCGTAACCGACTTCGGCGATGTGCAGCTCGTAGGCCTTCGCCACCGCCCAGTGCGCCAGCTCCCAGCCGCGCCGTGCCGCGGCATCGGCGTTCCCGCCCCTGGCCGTGGTCACCGGGATCCTCAGCTCGGCGCGGTGCGGGGCACCGGCGCGGCCGGTGCCGGGGGGCGGGGGCAGCACCTCCACGCCGAAACTGCGGGTCAGCCCGGCACGTACCCTCGCCGGGTTCCCGGGCCCCGGCTTCCGGGCCGCGGTACAGGTCAGCGCGGCGGAGGCCCGCCCGGTGAGGGCCGCCGCCAGCAGGGCGGCCTCGGGCTCGTGCCTGGCATAGGCCAACGGGAAGCCACTGCGCTGGACGTGCTGGGCGGCTTCGGTCAGGGGCATCGACGTGTAGCCGGCCACCTCGGCGAGGTGGTCGTAGAACTTCCCCGCGGAGTAGGCGGGGTCGAGGATCTGCTGCGGGCTTCCCCAGCCCATCGAGGGCCGCTGCTGGAACAGACCGAGCGAGTCCCGGTCGCCGTGTCCGACGTTGCGCAGCTCGGACTCCTGCAGCGCGGTCGCCAGCGCGATCGTGACCGCACGCTCCGGCATCCCCCGGCTGGTGCCTACCGCCGAGATCGTGGCGGCGTTCGCGGCCATCTCCAAGGTCAGCTCGTACGAGTCGGGGCCCGAGCGGGTGCCGGCACCCGGCCCGCCGGCCGCGCGCACCACGCAGCCCGGCGCGCCCCCGGCCCCGCTGCCATACTCCATGACCACATACGCGACGAGTGCCAGCAGCACGCTCAGCGCGGCCGCGATACGCATCGCGCGGCCGCGCCGGACGGGGGTGGCGGTCTCGGTCACGCGGCACACCGTACCGGCCCCGGAGACGGGTGACGCCGGGAGCGGCGGATGCGGGGCGCGCTAGGGTTTCGGGCATGCCCGAAACCCCGCTGGACCTCACCCTGGACGCCCCGGCACTGACCGCACGCCTCGTCGACTTCCCCTCGGTCAGCGGCAACGAGAAGGCTCTCGCCGACGCGATCGAGCAGGCGCTGCGCCCGCTGCCGCACCTCACGGTCGACCGGCACGGCAACAACGTCGTGGCCCGTACGCGGCTGGGCCGGGCCGAGCGTGTCGTCCTCGCCGGGCACATCGACACCGTGCCGATCGCAGGCAATGTGCCCTCACGGCTGGACGAGGACGGGATCCTGTGGGGCTGCGGCACCTCGGACATGAAGTCGGGGGTGGCCGTGCAGCTGCGGATCGCCGCCACCGTGCCCGCGCCCAACCGCGATCTCACCTTCGTCTTCTACGACAACGAAGAGGTCGCCGCGCACCTCAACGGCCTCGGGCACGTCGCCGATGCCCACCCCGACTGGCTGGCAGGTGACTTCGCCGTACTCCTGGAGCCCTCCGACGCCCAGGTCGAGGGCGGCTGCCAGGGCACCCTGCGGGTCCGTCTCCGGCTGACGGGGGAGCGCGCGCACTCGGCGCGCGGCTGGATGGGGTCCAACGCCATCCACGCGGCCGGACCGGTGCTCGCCCGGCTCGCCTCGTACGAGCCGCGCCGCCCGGTGATCGACGGGCTCGAGTACCGCGAGGGGCTCAACGCCGTGGGTATCGAGGGCGGGGTCGCCACCAACGTCATCCCCGACGAGTGCACCGTGGTGATCAACTACCGCTATGCCCCGGACCGTGGCATGGACGAGGCGGAGGCCCACGTCCGCGAGGTCTTCGCGGACTGCGGCGTCGCCGAGTTCGTCGTCGACGACCACACCGGTGGAGCGCTTCCGGGGCTCTCGCACCCGGCGGCCGCCGCGTTCATGGAGGCGGTGGGGGGCACGGCCCAGCCCAAGTTCGGCTGGACGGACGTCTCGCGGTTCAGCGGGCTCGGCGTTCCCGCGGTGAACTACGGGCCGGGAGACGCGCTCTTCGCCCACAAGCGGGACGAGCATGTGGCCATCGACAAGATCACGCACTGCGAGGAGCGGCTCAGGGACTGGCTCACCTCCTGAGCCCTCGCCCGACCTCTGTGCGACCTCTGTCCGTCCGACCACCGGAATTCGGCTCCCGTCCACCTCAGTGGACCTACGCTGACCTGGAACGAGCATGCAGCGGAGGGAGCAGGTCATGGGCAACCCCGACGAAGCACGGCCGGAGGAGCAGCGGCTGGGGCCGGTGCTGCGCCGCAGAGAGCAGGTCCAGCCCGGCACCACGGACCAGCGCCTTCTGGACACGGAGGGTGATTCGGAGTGGGTGCACACCGATCCCTGGCGGGTCATGCGCATCCAGTCGGAGTTCGTGGAGGGCTTCGGCGCCCTCGCCGAGCTGCCCAGCGCCATCAGCGTCTTCGGGTCCGCCCGGACCACACCCGGCAGCCCCGAGTACGAGGCGGGCGTCCGCATCGGTACGGCGCTCGCCGACGCGGGCTTCGCGGTGATCACCGGCGGCGGTCCCGGCTCGATGGAGGCGGCGAACAAGGGCGTGAGGGAGGCCGGTGGCATCTCCGTCGGACTCGGTATCGAGCTGCCCTTCGAGCAGGGGCTCAATCCGCACGTCGACATCGGTGTGAACTTCCGCTACTTCTTCGTCCGCAAGACGATGTTCGTGAAGTACGCGCAGGGCTTCGTCGTGCTGCCCGGGGGTCTCGGCACCCTGGACGAGCTCTTCGAGGCGCTCACGCTCGTCCAGACCCGCAAGGTGACGCGTTTCCCGATCGTGCTGTTCGGCACGGCCTACTGGAGGGGCCTGGTCGACTGGCTGCGGGACACGGTGGTCGCGCAGGGCAAGGCGTCGGAACACGACCTGTTGCTCTTCCACGTCACCGACGACGTGGACGAGGCGGTCGCCCTGGTCTCGAAGGAGACGGGCCCGCCCGTCCCCGCGCCCTTCGAGGGCTACGAGGCCTGACCGGGCACTGCTCAGGCGAGCCGGGCTTAGGGGGCTTCTGATGGATCTCCGCGGCGTCGCGACGCCCGGCACTCACTCTCGCCGCACCGGCCGAAAGCCCAAGTACGTCCCAGTACGAGGGCTTCCAGCCGGCACTCCGAGAGCACGCGCCGGACGCCGCTCCTTCCTCCACGGAGATCCATCAGAAACCCCCTAGGGGGCTTCCTCCGTCGCTCGGGCCAGGCCCCGGTCGTCGCATGGGCCAGGCCCCGGTCGTCGCTCAGGCCAGGCCCCGGCGGGCGACGGCCGGCGGCCTGTGGCCGGCGATGGAGGCGACCATGTCCAGCACCTGGCGGGTCTCGGCCACCTCGTGCACGCGGTAGACCCGGGCGCCGAGCCACGCCGACACCGCCGTCGTCGCCAGCGTGCCGATCACCCGCTCCTTCACCGGACGGTCCAGGGTCTCTCCGACGAAGTCCTTGTTGGACAGTGAGACCAGCACCGGCCAGCCCGTCTCGACCATCTCGCCGAGGCGGCGGGTGGCCTCCAGCGAGTGCCGGGTGTTCTTCCCGAAGTCATGGCCGGGGTCGATGAGGATGGCGTCCCGGCGCACCCCGAGCTCCGCCGCCCGTTCGGCCAGTCCGGTCGTCACCCGCAGGATGTCCGCCATCACGTCGTCGTAGGCGATCCGGTGCGGACGGGTCCTCGGCTCCGCCCCGCCGGCGTGCGTGCATACGAGCCCCACGTCATAGCGGGCCGCCACCTCGGCCAGCTTCGGGTCCACCCCGCCCCATGCGTCGTTGAGGACGTCAGCGCCCGCCTCGCAGACCGCGGCTCCCACGTCGTGCCGCCAGGTGTCGACGCTGATCACCACATCGGGGAAGCGGCGACGTACCTCGGCGACGAAGCCGACCGTACGGCGGGCCTCCTCCTCGGCCGACACCTCCTCGCCGGGGCCGGCCTTGACCCCTCCGATGTCGATGATGGCGGCGCCCTCGGACACCGCCTGCTCGACCCGGGCGAGCGCGGGCTCGTCATGGAAGGTGGCGCCCTGGTCGTAGAAGGAGTCCGGGGTCCGGTTCACGATCGCCATGACCACCGGGTCGTGCGCGTCGAATTCGCGCCGACCCAGCCGCAGAGTTCCGCCGCGCATCCCGTGATTCCTCCTTGCGTCCTGTCGCCTGCGACCTTAACCGTCGGTGGCGCATGGCACGATCGGCGGCAGACGGTTTCCTGCTCCGGGGAGAGGCGCGCTGTGTTCTGGTTCTTGCTGATCGCGATGGTCGTTGTCGTCACCGCGGTCACGCTCGCGGTGGTCGGCGGCGGTGGGAATGAGGTGCTTCCGGAGGTGGCGCCCGAGCAACCCGTGGACCCTTTGCCGACGGCGCGCCCGGTGGGGTTCGCGGACATCGAGGCGCTGCGGCTGCCGCTGGCGCCCCGGGGCTACCGGATGGCCGATGTCGACGATGTGCTCGACCGGCTGGGGGCCGAGCTCACGGAGAGGGACGCACGGATCGCCGAGCTCGAGTCGGCGCTCGCGGGCTCGCGGCCGGCGCAGACGGCACGGCCCGAGGCCTTCGACGAGCGGCCCGCCGGAATGTTCGACAAGCGGCCGCGGGCCGAGGGACCGGAGGATGCCCCTCCGGGTGGCGAGGTCCCCGAGGGGCATCCCGGTGGGCAGGGATACGACGGGCCGGGTGATCTGCGTGGTGAGCAGCCCGGTCACCGGCCGGGTGAGGAGCGCGAGGGATGAGCGGCGGTGCGATCGCGGGCCCGGACGGGCGGCTGCGCTGCCCCTGGGGCCTGACGGCCGAGGACTACCTCGGCTACCACGACGAGGAGTGGGGCCGCCCGGTCCATGGTGACGACGCCCTGTTCGAGCGGCTGTGCCTGGAGGCGTTCCAGTCGGGACTCTCCTGGATCACGATCCTGCGGCGGCGCGAGACGTTCCGGAAGGCCTTCGACGGCTTCCGGATCGCCTCGGTCGCGTCCTTCACCGACGCCGACCGGGAGCGCCTGCTCGGCGACCCCGGGATCATCCGCAACCGCGCCAAGGTCGACGCGACGCTCGCCAACGCCCGGGTGCTCGCGGACTGGGCTCCCGGCGAGCTGGACACGCTGATCTGGTCGTACGCACCCGATCCCGCGACGCGCGCCGCACCGCGCACCCTCGCGGACGTCCCGGCCGTCACGGACCAGTCCAAGGCCCTGTCCAAGGACCTCAAGAAGCGCGGGCTGCGCTTCGTCGGCCCGACGACCGCGTACGCCCTGATGCAGGCCTGCGGACTTGTCGACGACCATCTCGAGGACTGCGTCGCCCGGGGCCCGTATCGGGCCTGAGGGCGGCCCCGCTTCCTCGGGAACAGCCCGGACGTCATGGGGCCCGGCCCGGGGGCTTGTCTGCCCCCGGGCCGGGCCCGAAGCGCGTCGGCCCCCGGTGATGCCCGAGGCGGCACCCCGCGCCGGCCGCCGATGACCGGCGTACGGCCCTCAGCGTCCGAGGTACTGCGGCTTCTGCTTGTTGAGGAAGGCCTCGACCGCGATCCCGTGGTCCTCGGAGGCACCGGCCCTGCTCTGCAGCTCGTCCTCCTTCTCCAGCGTCTCGGCGAGCGAGTGGGCGGCGCCGAACGCCAGTGACTCCTTGATCGCCGCGTAGGCGAGGGTCGGGCCCTCGGCCAGGGCCCGGGCGACCGCCTCGGCCTCGGCCGCGAGCCGGTCAGCCGGTACGAGCCGGTTCGCGATGCCCAGGTCGTAGGCCTCCTGTGCCGAGATCGACCGGGGGAAGAGCAGCAGATCGGCGGCGCGGCTCGCCCCGATCAGCCGGGGCAGGGTCCACGAGACGCCCGAGTCGGCGGTGAGTGCGACGCCGGCGAACGAGGTCGTGAACTTCGCCGTGTCGGCAACGACCCGGTAGTCGGCGGCCAGCGCGAAGCCGAACCCGGCTCCGGCCGCGACCCCGTTCACCCCGGCGACCACCGGCTTCGGCATCTCGGTAAGCGCCCGCACGATGGGGTTGTAGTGATCACGCACCGTGTTCATGGTGTGGCTGGTGCCCGACTCCTTGTCGGACATCAGCAGCGACACATGCTCCTTGAGATCCTGGCCCACACAGAACGCCTTGCCTGTGGCGGTCAGCAGCACCGCCCGTACGGCAGGGTCCGTTGCGGCGGCCCGCAGGCTGTCCCGGAGTGCCTCCTTGGCCTCGATGCTCATCGCGTTCATGGCTTCGGGCCGGTTGATCGTGATGGTCGCGAGTGCGTCCTTCACCTCGTACAGCACGGTGTCGGCCATGGCGGTGTCCCCTTTGCGGCTGGTTCTCGGCTCGGCGTTGCGAGGGTGTCGAGCACAGCATGGCGGAGATCGCCGGGGCGGGACATACGGACCGGTATGTGACCTGCGTCAAAGGAAAAAATGCGGCCCGTGTGAGAGCGCGGTGGCGAAGTATCGCAGGCGGATCCCCGAATTGGGTGGTTTTGCGAAAGCGCGTTGCGCAAGCGATGCAGACCGATGTTGGTCATCGGGTCCCGCCATGCGGGATAATGGCTGGGAAGCAATGTGTTCGATGCCGGTGACGTGTGCCCACCCAGGGGGCCGTCGGCTGACGATGAGCTGGTTTCAGGAAGGGGAACGAGCATGGCGGCCATGAAGCCGCGGACGGGCGACGGCCCGCTCGAGGTGACCAAGGAGGGGCGGGGCATCGTCATGCGCGTTCCGCTCGAAGGCGGGGGTCGGCTTGTCGTCGAGCTGACGCCGGACGAGGCCGACGCCCTCGGCGATGCCCTCAAGAAGGTCGTCGGCTGACGCGGAGAGCGCCCGCACCTTTCTGCACTGCCCCGGCGTGGTACGTCCGCGCCGGGGCACTGTCGTTCCCGGGATCGTCACCGGGAGTAATCGCCGGGCATGGTCTCCGGCTCCCGCTCCTGGCACCGCATTCGCCACTCACGCCTCGGACGCCTCTGATATGCCGAAGGTGCCAGGCGCCTCAGCCGCGGCGCACCGCGCACAGCAGTCCGTCGCCCACCGGCAGCAGCGACGGCAGCAGCTCCTGGCTTTCCCGCACCGTCCGCAGCAGCTCCCGCATCCGCAGCACATCGAGCGGCTGCGCTGCCGCGTCGACCGTCCGGCCGTCCGCGAAGGCGCCTTCGAAGCAGACAAGACCCCCAGGTCGCAGCAGGCGCAACGATTCAGCGAGATAGTCCAGCAGCTCCATCCGGTCGCCATCGCAGAAGACGAGGTCATAGCCCCCGTCGGCGAGCCGGGGCAGGACGTCCAGGGCGCGGCCGGGGATGAATCGTGCCCTGTTGGCGGCGAAGCCCGCGGCCCTGAAGGCCTCGCGGGCGAACTGCTGCCGCTCCGGCTCCGGGTCCACGGTCGTCAGGACGCCGTCGGGCCGCATGCCCTGGAGGAGATAGATACCGGAGACGCCGGTGCCCGTACCGATCTCGGCCACCGCCTTGGCGTCGGCCGTCGCGGCCAGCAGTCGCAGGGCGGCGCCGGTGCCTGGAGACACCGAGGGCAGCGCTGCTTCCCTGGCCCGCTCACGGGCCCAGCGCAGCGCTTCGTCCTCGGCGACAAAGGCGTCGGCGAACGCCCAGCTCGTCTGCCGGTTGGCGGTAATGGCCCTCTCCTGTTCCCGTAGTTGGCGCAACGGTGACTGTATCCGCTACGCGCGGGAACCCGCAGATGGGACCGGGCGTTATGGAGAAGCGGAAGGAATACGCGGGCGACCGCCGAGTGGTCCCAAATTCGCGTAAAGATTCTTATCCGGAGCTAACGGGCGAGGTGGCTATGGTAGGGGCTCCACTGGACACCACCAGAGCCGACAGGGGAGGTGCGGCTGCGCCTGTGGATCGGAAAGGGGTGCTGCGGCGCCTGCTCCGGTCGGCGGGTGAGCCGAAATCCGTGACCGACACCGCTGACGCCGCCCGTTCGGGCCACGCCGACTCCGTTCCCACCGCGACCTTCGCACCGGATGCGGAATCGCCGACGTGGACTCCTCCCACCTGGGAGGACATCGTCAGCACGCACAGCGGCCGGGTCTACCGTCTCGCCTACCGTCTGACCGGAAACCAGCACGACGCCGAGGACCTGACCCAGGAGGTCTTCGTCCGCGTCTTCCGCTCGCTGTCGACGTACACACCGGGGACGTTCGAGGGCTGGCTGCACCGCATCACGACCAACCTGTTCCTGGACATGGTCCGCCGCAAGCAGCGGATCCGGTTCGACGCGCTCGGCGACGACGCGGCCGAGCGCCTGCCCAGCCGTGAGCCTTCCCCGCAGCAGGTCTTCCACGACACCCACTTCGACGCCGACGTACAGCAGGCGCTGGACACGCTCGCGCCCGAATTCCGTGCGGCCGTGGTGCTGTGCGACATCGAGGGCCTCTCGTACGAGGAGATCGCGGCCACGCTCGGCGTCAAGCTCGGCACCGTGCGCAGCCGTATCCACCGCGGGCGCTCCCACCTGCGCAAGGCGCTGCAGCACCGCTCCCCGGAGGCGCGCGCGGAGCAGCGCGCCATGGCGGGCGTGGCGGGGGAGGGCGGTCCGCAGTGAGCGGTATCGATCCGACCCCGGCGGAGCAGCATCTCGGAGACAGGCTCGCCGCTCTGATCGACGGCGAGCTGAAACACGACACGCGCGACCGGGTGCTCGCGCATCTGGCGACCTGTTCCAAATGCAAGGCCGAAGCCGACGCACAGCGCCGGCTCAAGAGCGTGTTCGCGGCGACCGCGCCCCCGCCTCCTTCCGAAGGGTTCCTCGCACGGCTGCAGGGCTTGCCCGGCGGGCCGTCCGAAGGGCGGTCCGCCGATGAAGACGACCGCGGGCCCTTCGGCGGAGGGGGTCTCGCCGGAGGCGTCTTCGGCGTGACACCGGAAGGCTTCGGCTACGCACCGGGTCACGAGTCCGGCTTCCGCATCCACGATGTGGGACGTCAGGAGGCCGAGCGCTCCGTGTGGCGCGGCCGCAGGTTCGCGCTCACGGCGGCCAGTGCGGTGTCGTTCGCCGCGATCGCCCTGAGCGGGACGCTGCCCATGGCCCCCCCGGGCGACACGTCCGTCCGGGGCGACGGCCGCGGGAACAACGTGACGCCGCAGCGGAGCATGTCTCCCTCGAACGGGGCGGGCGCGGACGGGCGGCGGCGCACCGGAGCGCCGGCGGCACGGCAGTCCTCCGGTGTGGTCGCCCAGTCGTCGTCGGCGCAGGGCCAGCCGCTGTCCCATCCGTTCGCGCCGTCGAGCCTGTTCAGCGCCGCGCCATCGGCACTGATACGGCCCACGGGCTCGGCGTTCCAGTTCGCCGTCGCCCCGCGACCGACCGACACGGCCAGCCCGTACCCGACTCAGCTCACGGCTCCCCGCGGGCGCTGACATCGGGTGCGGTCCGCCGTACTGTGTGACGCCATCCGCAAACCTGGTTGAATCCAGGGGTGGGGTGCCCGGCGGGGCGCATGGACAGCAGTTGCGGGGAGAGCATGGAGCACGGGAAGCAGTCGGGGCTCAAGCCGAAGTGGTGGAGCCGGCCACGTCCGGACTCCGCGGAGCAGGGCCTCGAGGACACGGTTCCGGCCCCGGATCCCGCTCTTGCGGACCCCGCTCCTGCGAATCCCGCCGTGCCGCCCGTTGCGGACGGCATCAAGGACGACCAGGCCGAGTACACCCTCGCGGCACCGGCACCCGTGCCGGCCGGCGCGTCCTTGTCCGCGGCCGACGGCGTCTCCGAGCCGGACCCCGGCCCCGCCCCGGGTCCGGTCGCCGCCCGGGCCCAGGCACCGGGCCCCGCACAGGGCCGCCCGCAGCCCCCCGCCCCCGGTGCGGTGCTGCCCGCCCCCAGGGCGGACCAGGAGGGCGTGTCCGAGGCTCCGAGCCCTGCCGTCCCGGCCCCGTCTCCGGGTGGGCAGCCGCTCCACGAGCCCGACGAGTACCGCACGCCTCCCTACGGCGGTCCCGGGCCATGGGCCCCCGCCCCGCCGGTCCAGCGACCGGTCGGCACCCCTGCGCACGGCACGGCCGTCCCCGCTCGGCACCCGACGGGCGGGTACGCTCCGCCCACACCGGCGACCGCGCCTCCCGCGCAGCCGCTCCAGTGGAGCCAGTACGACCCCTGGGGCGCCCCCGGCACGGCGGCACTGAGCCAGACCGGCGAGCCGCCCAGGAAGAGGTCCCGCAGGGGTGTCGCGCTCGTCGGGGCCCTGCTGTTCGCCCTGCTCGCCGCAGTCCTCGGCGGCGGAGTCGGCGCGTACCTCGAGCGCAACGGCGGCATCACCACCCTTGAGCTGCCGCAGGCCGGTCCCGACGGCGGCGGGAGGGCCCCCGACAGCATCGCGGGCATCGCCGCGAGCGCCCTGCCCAGTGTCGTCACCCTGCATGTGAGCGGCAGCGGTGAGCAGGGCACCGGCACCGGCTTCGTCCTCGACGAACAGGGCCACATCCTCACCAACAACCATGTCGTCGCCCCGGCCGGCAGCTCCGGCAACATCAGCGTCACCTTCAGCGGCGGGGAGACCGCCGCCGCCAAGCTGGTCGGCAAGGACAGCGGCTACGACCTCGCCGTCGTCAAGGTCAGCGGCGTCTCCGGGCTCAAGCCGCTGCCCCTCGGCAACTCGGACAACGTCCGGGTCGGCGACCCGGTCGTCGCCATCGGCGCGCCCTTCGACCTGCAGAACACCGTCACCGCCGGGATCATCAGCGCCAAGGAGCGCCCCATCACCGCCGGTGGGGAGAAGGGCGACGGCAGCGATGTCAGCTACGTCGACGCCCTGCAGACCGACGCCCCCATAAACCCCGGCAACTCGGGCGGCCCGCTCGTCGACGCCAAGGCCCGCGTCATCGGTATCAACAGCGCCATCCGGGCCGCGGACACCGGGGCCGGCCCCGAGAGCGGCGGCGGCCAGGCCGGATCCATCGGCCTCGGCTTCGCGATCCCCATCAACCAGGGCAAGCGGGTCGCCGAGGAGCTCATCAACACCGGCAAGGCCACCCACCCGGTCATCGGTGTCAGCCTCGACATGAAATACACGGGCGACGGTGCGCGGGTCGGGGCGAAGGGCAAGGGCGACGCCCCGTCCGTCACCGCCGGCGGCCCCGCGGCCAAGGCCGGTATCCGGTCGGGGGACGTGATCACCAAGGTCGACGGGCAGCGGGTGCACAACGGTGAGGAGCTCATCGTCAAGATCCGCGCACACCGTCCGGGAGACAAGCTGGAGCTCACCGTGGTGCGCGGGGGCAAGGAGCAGACCAGGACGCTGACGCTCGGCTCGGCCAGTGGCACGTGACGGACATCCCGAAGGTACCGTTCCGACAGATTCGGCGGGTACCGTGGAGCGGGTCGCATTCCGCCGGCCGGCGGTACGTCGTGCTTCGACGGCACCCGGTCTTCCGGGTCTTCCGGCGGTCCGCGGTCCCCGGTCGGTGGGCACGGAGAACACGAACACAAGGAGCAGCGGGTGTTCAATGACATAGGCGCACTCGAGCTCGTCACGCTCGTGGTGCTCGCCGTGCTCGTCTTCGGCCCCGACAAGCTGCCGAAAGTCGTTCAGGACGCCTCGCGCTTCATCCGCAAGATCCGGGAATTCTCCGACAGCGCGAAGCACGACATCCGCAAGGAACTGGGCCCGGAATTCAAGGACTTCGAGTTCGACGACCTCAATCCCAAGGCGTTCATCCGCAAACAGCTGGCGGAGAACGACGACCTCAAGGACATCCGCGGCAGCCTCGACTTCCGCAAGGATCTGAACGACGTCTCGGACGCGGTCAACGACAGGGAGACCAGCGCATCCACCGCGGCCTCGGTCAACGGGTCGCCGGGCGCCGGGGACCGGCTCAAGAAGCGCGAAACCGTCGATCAGGGCGAGCGCCCACCCTTCGACGCAGACGCCACCTGAGCGTCCCGAGCGCCATCAATCCCGACGAGCCGGTCCGAGGGGTGGCTATCCTCCATCTGTCCGGAATCGATGACGCCCGCGGGGGGCGGGCCACTCCGGACCCTGGTGAACGAGGAGGCGGCCGGATAGATGGAGACGACGAGTCGGGTAGGGGCGGCGCAGAGCACGCCCAGCACATCCGCTGCCGAGGAGGTGCCCGCGGCCCGGCGTACGGTCGACGGCTATCTGCGCGCACCGTTCCCCTGGTACGGACTGGACGAGGCCTTCGACGGACCGCGCTGGCTGATGCAGGTCGGCACCGCCGCCGACGGCACGGTGCAGCACGGGTCCGTGGGCCATGGCGACGAGCCGACGATAAAGTCCGACGCCTCGTCCGCCGAGAAGGAACGCTTCGCGGTGGTCGTGACGGTCGCGGCCAGCCCGGTGCGCGGCACCGGCGACGGCACGGGGGTCCTGGACGCCACCACGGTGTCCTCCGCGGCGTGGCTGGCCGGTTCCGGGCTGCTGGCCTACACCTGGCCGGGACAGCTGGACCACACGCTGCGTGACGACTGGCTGAACCAGCAGACCGAGACCGCGTTCGAGCTGGCGGACGACCTCGAAGGACCGGCCTGGTCGGAGCTGTCGCTGCCCGTGGACGGGGTGCCGATGCCGTTCCACTACCGGGAGTCGGAGTTCGGCTGGGTGCTGGCCGGCACGTCGCAGAACGGTGTGCACATCGGTGCCTACGGGCGCGGGATGAGCGCGTACGGGCTGGGCTTCTCCGTGGTACGCGACCTCGCCACATACGCGTAGACCGCGCCCGCACAGCCCCCGTACGCACAGCTCGCGCCCGCACGGCCCGTCCGCGCACACGCGTGACCGCGTACGACCCGGATGCCCGGACACGCACGAGGGGCACCGTTCCAGGTGAACGGTGCCCCTCGGTGCTTCGGCGTTCGTGCGTCCGGGCGTCCGGGCGTCCGAACGTCCGAACGTCAGAACTTGTTGCGCGGGGTGATGCCCAGCGACATCCCCGACAGGCCGCGCTGGCGGCCGCCGAGCTTGCCGGCGATGGACCGCAGCGCCGCGCCCGCCGGGGAATCGGGATCGGTCAGGACCACCGGCTTGCCCTCGTCGCCGCCTTCGCGCAGCCGGACGTCGATCGGGATCTGGCCCAGCACCGGCACCGTCGCACCGGTCGTCTTCGTCAGGCCGTCGGCGACCAGCTGGCCGCCGCCCGTGCCGAAGACGTCGACCATCTCGTCGCAGTGGGGGCACGGCAGGCCCGACATGTTCTCGACGACGCCGACGATCTTCTGATGGGTCTGTACGGCGATGGAGCCCGCCCGCTCCGCGACCTCGGCCGCGGCCTGCTGCGGGGTGGTGACGACCAGGATCTCCGCGTTCGGCACCAGCTGGGCCACGGAGATCGCGATGTCGCCGGTGCCCGGGGGCAGGTCCAGCAGCAGGACGTCCAGGTCGCCCCAGTACACATCCGCCAGGAACTGCTGCAGCGCCCGGTGCAGCATGGGGCCGCGCCAGACCACCGGCGCGTTGCCCGGGGTGAACATGCCGATCGAGATGACCTTCACGCCGTTCGCCGACGGCGGCATGATCATGTTCTCGACCTGGGTCGGACGGCCGTCAGCGCCCAGCATGCGGGGCACGCTGTGGCCGTAGATGTCGGCGTCGACGACGCCGACCTTCAGCCCGTCGGCCGCCATCGCGGCTGCCAGGTTCACGGTCACGGAGGACTTGCCCACACCGCCCTTGCCGGACGCCACCGCGTAGACGCGGGTCAGCGAACCGGGCTTGGCGAACGGCACCTCGCGCTCAGCGGTGGTGCCGCGCAGCGAGGCCGCGAGCTCGCGCCGCTGCTCGTCGCTCATCACGTCCAGGGACACGTCGACCCGGGTGACGCCGTCGACACTGGAGACGGCATCGGTGACGCGCTGGGTGATCGTCTCGCGCATCGGACAACCGGAGACGGTGAGGTAGACCGTGACGGCCACCGCGCCGTCGTCCCCGATCCCGACCGATTTGACCATGCCGAGGTCCGTGATCGGCTTGTTGATCTCGGGGTCGTTCACCGTCGCCAGTGCTTCGCGCACCGCGTCTTCCGTAACCATACGGACGATGGTACGGCGCCGGATACCGGCCCGGGGACGTCTGTCAGCGGTCGCCTTCGTCACGTACCCGACGTGCCTCGGCCGGGAATACCCCGGGCCGGTCGGCCAGGTCCTTCAGCAGATCCTCGAACTCCGACCGGATCCAGTCACGGGTCGCGACCTCGCCGAGCCCCATCCGCAGCGCCGCGATCTCCCGGGTCAGATACTCGGTGTCGGCGATCGACCGCTCGTTCTGCGCGCGGTCCTGTTCCAGATTGACCCGGTCGCGGTCGTCCTGGCGGTTCTGCGCCAGCAGGATCAGCGGGGCCGCGTACGACGCCTGGAGCGACAGCATCAGCGTCAGGAAGATGAACGGGTACTCGTCGAAGCGCAGCCCGTCCGGCGCGAAGATGTTCCACAGCACCCAGACGATGATCGTGAGGGTCATCCAGACGATGAACCGCCCGGTCCCCAGAAAGCGGGCGATCTTCTCGGACAGCCGCCCGAAAGCCTCCGGGTCGTACTCGGGAAGCACCTTGCGCCGGGGCGCTCGGGGGACGTCCAACCGGGTCCGTGGCCGCTGCCCACCCGACTGCCGCTCGCGCTCCCGCTCCCTTTCGCGGTCCCGGTCCCGGTCCCTGCCGTCACCGCGCTCGGTGAAGCCGTACTCACTCATCGGCGGCCCCCGTCCCCTCGAACTCGGCCTCGCGCCAGTCTTCGGGCAGCAGATGGTCGAGGACGTCGTCCACCGTCACCGCGCCGAGCAGCGACCCGCTCTCGTCCACGACCGGCGCCGCGACCATGTTGTACGTGGCCAGATAGCTGGTGATCGCAGGCAGCCCGGTGCCCGGCGCGAGCGGCGGCAGATCGCTTTCGACGATGGAGCTGACCAGCGTGAACGGCGGGTCCCGCAGCAGTCTCTGAAAGTGCACGGTGCCCAGGTACTTGCCGGTGGGGGTCTCGTCGGGCGGCCGGCAGACGTAGACCTGCGCGGCGAGCGCGGGGGAGAGGTCCTGCTGGCGCACCCGTGCCAGGGCGTCCGCCACCGTGGCGTCGGGGCGCAGCACGATCGGCTCGGGCGTCATCAGCCCGCCGGCCGTGCGCTCCTCGTAGGACAGCAGCCGGCGTACATCGGCGGCGTCGTCCGGGCGCATCAGCATGAGCAGCCGTTCCTTGTCCTCCTCCGGCAGCTCCGAGAGCAGGTCGGCGGCGTCGTCCGGGTCCATCGCCTCCAGGACGTCCGCGGCCCGCTCCTCCTTGAGCTTCCCGATGATCTCCACCTGCTCGTCCTCGGGCAGCTCCTCCAGGACATCGGCGAGCCGGTCGTCGTCGAGGGCCGCGGCGACCTCCGCACGCCGCTTGGGCGAGAGATGGTGCAGGGCGTTGGCGACATCGGCAGGCCGCAACCGCTCGAAGGTGGCGACCAGGCTCTCGGCCCCCTGTGCGGCTTCGTCCAGCGAGAAACCGGTGACCCCGGACCACTCGACGGTCAGCGTCTCGCCCTTGCGGCGCAGCGCCCCGCCCTTCCCCTTGCGTACGAAGACCTTGTCGATCTCCCAGTCACGACGGGCGGGGAGCTGCTGGATCGCGATGTCCAGCACGGTGACTTCCTCACCGGGTTCCCCCGACTCCACCAGACGGACACGCCGGTCCAGCAGCTCGCCGAGGACGAGACGCTCGGTGGGGCGCTGCTCGAAGCGCCTCATATTGACGACGCCGGTGGTGATGACCTGGCCGGACTCGACCCCCGTCACCCGGGTCATGGGGAGGAAGATCCGGCGGCGGCCGTGCACCTCCACGACCAGGCCGAGCAGCCGGGGCGGGCGTCGCGCGATGCGGAGCATGGCCACCAGATCGCGCACACGTCCGACCTGGTCGCCGTTGGGGTCGAAGACCGGTACTCCGGCGAGGTGCGAGACGAAGATCCGGGGGGCGCCTGCCGCCATTGCTCCGCTCCTCCTCTGCCACCCTGCCGAGAAATGCCCCGTAATGTCACTTTTCGACTGGTTCAGGCTAGCCCGCGCCGGTCCATGCCGCCCCTGTGGGCGGTCCGGACGGCTCGCCTCCCTGCGGCCCCATGACCTTGGGTACTCTGCCCTCTTGCCACCCCACACCAGCACGAGAGGCAGTGCGCACGTGACCGCTCTTCCCCCCGCTGCCACGGCCCGGGCCCGCCGGGCCGCACTGTCGGTCGCACTCTGCGCGGGGCTCGCCGCCGCCCTCACGGCCTGCGGAGAGGACCCGGACGCGGGGACGAACGGAGTCGGCAAGCTGGAGGCCCCCGCCATCGAGGCGAAGGCCAAGGCCGCTGCGAACGGTGCGCAGGCGGTACGCCTGTCCGGGTCGCTGGTGTCCAAGGGGGGCACGTTCAAGCTGAACATGCGGCTCAAGAAGACCGGCGGCAGCGGTTCCGTCACCACGAAGAACTCCACCTTCGAGCTGCTGAGGGTCGGTGACGCCCTCTATATGAAAGCCGACGCGGGCTTCTGGTCCCAGGCGGGTGCCGACGGCAAGGGTGCGTCCCAGCCGCCCACCAAGGAGGACTCGACCGCGGCGGACAAGCTGGACGACATGTATGTGAAGGTCCCGCAGGACGATCCGTCGTACAAGCAGCTGCGCGGCTTCACGGAGATGGCCGTGCTGCTGGACGGACTCCTCGGGCTGCACGGGAAGCTCAGCAAGGGCGACCGCGACAAGGTGGACGGTATCCGCACCATCAAGGTCATCGGCGGGGAGGGAAGCGGGGGGACGCTCGACGTGTCCCTGGAGGGGACGCCGTACCCGCTTCGGTTCGCCCGGGCGGGCGGCGCGGGGGTGCTGACGCTCGCCGAATGGAACAAGGACTTCGGGCTGCAGCCTCCGTCGAAGCAAGAAACGGTCGACTACGGGCACGAGCTGCCGCGCACCAACAAGTAGGTGCTGTCCGGCTACGGCCACTTCGGGACGCGCGTCACACCGCAGCGCACCGCGCCGCGTCGATCAGCCCGTACGCTTACGGCCGCGCCGCAGCAGCAGACGCGGCAGCGCCGCCGGGATCGGCCGGCGGGTCGTCGCGGACGTCGGCAGCGGGGCCGCGGCCAGTGACTCCTCGGGGTGCTCCGTCGTCGCCCCGCGCGGCTCCAGCCGCAGCAGCCGGCATTCCCGAGCCCACCGCTCCGTCATCTGCTCGCCGTCCGGCGCGTTCAGCCGCTTGCCCTTCAGCTCCGCGACCGCGGCCTCCCACGCCTCGGACCCCGGTGCCAGCTCGCTCACCGCAGCGGTCCACGCCACGAGACGGCCGCCCTTGTCCTTGCTGCGCACGGTCACCTCGGCGGTGGAGCCGGCCGTGAGACCCGGCAGCGGCTGCTCGCCGGGCCCGTCGCCGACGACGTGTGCCGCGCCCTCGTGCCACACGTGCCACAGCGCACGGGCGGGCCCGTCGCCCCGGACCCAGATGAGACCGGACTTCTTGGTGGCCTCCTCGACCAGAGCCTGGTCGAGGAGCGAGGTGGCGTCAGTCATGCCCGCAGCCTATTAGAGCCAGCCGTTGCGCTTGAGCGTGCGATGAATGGTGAGACAGGCCCCCACGATGCCGACGAGCACCATCGGGTAGCCGTACCGCCAGTGCAGCTCCGGCATGTGGTCGAAGTTCATGCCGTAGATACCGCACACCGCCGTCGGAACGGCGATGATCGCGGCCCAGGACGTGATCTTGCGCATGTCCTCGTTCTGCGTGACCGTCGCCTGCGCCAGATTTGCCTGCAGGATCGAGTTCAGCAGCTCGTCGAAGCCGATGACCTGCTCCTGGACGCGGGCGAGGTGGTCGGCGACGTCGCGGAAGTACTTCTGGATGTCCGGGTCGACCAGCCGCATGGGCCGCTCGCTCAGCAACTGCATGGGACGCAGCAGCGGTGTCACCGCCCGCTTGAACTCCAGCACCTCGCGCTTGAGCTGGTAGATGCGTCCGGTGTCGGTGCCCCGGGTGCTGCCCTTCGCGGGGGCCGAGAAGACGTCGATCTCGATCTCGTCGATGTCCACCTGCACGGCGTCCGCCACCGCGATGTACCCGTCCACGACATGGTCGGCGATGGCGTGCAGCACCGCCGAAGGGCCCTTGGCCAGCAGCTCCGGGTCGTCCTGCAGCCGGTGCCGGAGATTGCGCAACGAGCCCTGCCCGCCGTGCCGCACGGTGATGACGAAGTCGGGCCCGGTGAAGCACATCACCTCGCCGGTCTCGACGACCTCGCTGGTCGCCGTCAGCTCGGTGTGCTCCACGTAGTGGATGGTCTTGAAGACGGTGAAGAGGGTGTCGTCGTACCGCTCCAGCTTCGGGCGCTGGTGGGCGTGGACGGCGTCCTCCACGGCCAGCGGGTGGAGTCCGAACTCCGCGGCGATACCGGCGAACTCCTCCTCCGTCGGTTCGTGCAGCCCGATCCAGGCGAAGCCGCCGCCCTCGCGTACCCGCAGCATCGCCTGGTGCGGCGTGAGGCACGAACCGTCCACCAGACGCTTGCCGTCGCGGTAGACGGCGCAGTCCACCACGGCGCTGGAGGCGGAGGGGTCACGGGTGGTGTCGTACGAGCTGTACGGGCTGCTGGTCTTGCGCAGCGCGGGGCGGACCGCTTCACGCAGGTCACGGATCATCGACATGGCAGGCTCCTTCACGGAAGGCCGCCGGTGCGAGGCGTGGCGCAGCCCGGAATGAGGACGTTGTGTGGATACGTCCGCAAAGCGGGCGGCACCGCAGGACGCGGTGACGGCGTTCGCTACAGACAGTCAGGCAAGGGCGATGTGCTCTTCCGACGTGCGCGGTGCCATGGAACAGAGCGACGCGACTGGTCTCCGGGCCGGACGGTCCAGTCCACTCCGGGGGAGGAGAAGGCCGGTCAGGCGACGAGGAAGTGAGCGGAAGAGCGGTTGGTACTGCACGATCGACTTCGATCCACCGCAGCCCCACCTCCTCCGGCCGGTCCCCCGTGGGGGATGACGTGTCGTCGGGACCGAGCGCCAATCTCCGGATACCTCGGAGAGGCGCCTTCACGCATATGTTGTCCCGAGCAGGCGGCCAAGACTATCAGCCGACTGAGGGTCAATCCCTTCCTTTGCCCGTTCCTGAGGCGATCTATGCTCGCGGGATGGGAGAAATTCTTGCTCGGGTCGAGGCCCGTCTGCTCACCGCGCTCGGCGAACCCGAGGCGCGCGCCGCGGTGACCTTCCTCGGCACGGACCGGATCGAAGTGCTCCGTTTCACCGACGGGGACATCGTCCGGTACGCGACGCTGGGCATGTCGGCCCAGCCCATGAACGACCCCGAGGACCTGCTCGCCGACCCGGTGAAGGGGCCGCGCGCGGAGTTGCTGCTGTCGGTGCGCGCCGGGCTCGCCGACACCGACAAGGTGCTGCGTCCGCTCGCCGTGCTGGCCTCGTCGCCGCAGGTGGAAGGCGTGATCGTGGCGCCGGGCAATTCGCTGGACGTCGGTGGGCCGCTCTGGCCGCAGGCGCCGTTCTCCGCCGTGCTGGTCGCCGAGTCCGGCGGGCTGGTCGAGGACCTGGAGCTGGACGACCCCATGGACCCGGTGCGCTTTCTGCCGCTGCTGCCGATGACGCCGAACGAGGCCGCCTGGAAGCGGGTGCACGGCGCGGCGGCTCTCCAGGAGCGCTGGTTGCGGCACGGCACGGATCTGCGGGACCCGCTGCGCCGGTCCGTCTCGCTGACGTGACGTCAGGCCGGAGCGTCCGGGAAGTGACCTTTCTCATGTACGGGGTTGGGTGGCCGGGCGTGCCGCCGGCAGCCGCGCTGCGGTGTTGCGCCGACTGCGCGGCGCCGGTGCCGGGTGCGCTGCGCGAGGGCGGGTCGGCCCGTCCCCGCGGCGTGCGCGTCGCCGTCGAATCGGCCTGATGACGGATCAGTCCGCGAAGACCGCGGCCGCGTCCTGAGCCTTGGGCGCCGGCTCGGCTTCACCCTCCCGGTGGCCGAGGGACGCGCGCCGCGCCCCGACGATGCCCGCTCCCACCACGGCCGCCGCCCCGGCGACCGCGAACGGCATCCGGTCGCCGCCCCATTCGGCGATCTCGGACGCCAGGTACGGGGCCGCGGCGGCCGCGAACCAGCGGACGAAGTTGTAGCCCGCGCTCGCCACCGGGCGGGGTGCCTCCGAGACCCCGATCGCCAACTCGGTGAAGAGCGTGTTGTTCACGCCGATGAACGCGCCGGACAGGACCGTGCAGACGACGGCCGTGGCGTGGTCCCCGTACCCGAGCACCACCACGTCCACGGCGAGCAGCAGCAGCGAGCCGCCCAGCACACCGGTCGTGCCGTAGTGCCTCTGGAGGACCGGCGCGACGAGCACCGAGGAGAACGCGAGCAGTACGCCCCAGGCGAAGAACACCGCCCCGGATGTGTGCGGCGTCATGTCCAGCACGAAGGGGGTGAAGGCCAGCACCGTGAAGAAGGCGTAGTTGTAGAAGAACGCCGACGCGGCAGCGGTCGCGAGGCCGCCGTGGCCGAGGGCCTTCAGCGGGTCGAGGAGTGAGATCCGGCGGACGGGCTTCGGCTGCTCGTCGAGGAAGGCCGTGATGCACAGGAAGCCGATCGCCATCAGGGCGGCGGTGCCGAAGAAGGGGTAGCGCCAGCTCGCGTCGCCCAGCACCGCTCCGAGCAGGGGCCCGCAGGCCATGCCGAGTCCGAGCGCCGACTCGTAGAGCAGGATCGCGGTCGCGGTCCCCCGCGGTCCGCCGCCGTGGGCCCCGTCGCCGCCCGGCCCTCCGCCGGGTCGCGCCGCCGCACCGATGATCACGGCGAGCGAGGTCGAGACGAAGAGCGCGTTGCCGAGTCCCCAGCCGGCGCGGAAGCCGACGAGTTCGCCCACCGAGTCCGAGGCACCGGACAGTGCCGCGAAGACCACGACGAGCGCGAGGCCCGCCAGCAGCGTCCGGCGCCCGCCGATCCTGCTGGAGACGAATCCGGTGACCAGCATGGCGAGGGCGGTGATCAGGAAGTACGAGGTGAACAGCAGCGAGACCTGACGCGGTGTGGCGTCGAGGCCCTTGGCGATGGACGGCAGGATCGGGTCGACGAGGCCGATGCCCATGAAGGCCACGACGGACGCCCCTGCCGTGGCCCAGACGGCCTTCGGCTGGCGCAGAATTCCTCCCGGTCCCGCCGCTTCGGCTTTGCCTGCGTCGATCGGCTCCTCTGTGCGCATGAGCGCCCCTCCTGCCTGCCGAAAAGATCGTTGTGACATGCACATAATAAGTTAGACTGTCTAATGAGTGCAATGTGCATCTAATTTTGCCTGGTGAACCAGGGTGAAACCGCCGTACCGGACGGGTGATCGTCCTTGACGCGACGCCGAGCGGGTAGGACCGTTGAGCGCTATGAGGGGCGAACCCAGTTGCCCGAAGTGCGGTGGCCGGGTCAGGGCGCCCGGTCTCTTCGCCGATACGTGGCAGTGCGACGTGCACGGTTCCGTGCATCCGCTGCAACCGGTGATCCCGCCCAGTGTCGAAGCCCTCAGCGTCGTGGTGGCCCGTGCCCGGGTGCCGGTGTGGATGCCGTGGCCGCTCCCGGTCGGCTGGCTCTTCACGGGTGTCGCCTACGCGGGTGACGACCGCAGTGGCGGCCGTGCGACGGCCGTCGCCTGCTCCGGGCCCGGACCGCTGGGCGGCGTGGGGGAGTTGCTGCTGGTCGCCGAAGAGCTCGGGGTCGGTCTCGGTGCCCGGTTCGCGGGGATCGACGGGCCGGACCCCGGCCCGTACATGACCGTCGACAAACCGGCTCAGGCCAAGGTCCTGGCGGCAGGTCGGCCGACCCCGCTCTGGCACGTCAACGATGTGCCGGATGATCGTGCGGTCTTCGCGGGCGAGGCGCGGGGCCTGTGGCTGTGGGCGGTCGTCTGGCCCGAGTCGACGGGGCTGCTGATGTACGACGAGCTGATACTGACGGATCTGCGGGACGCGGGCTCGGAGGTGGACCTGCTGCCGTGCGGGGCGTTGTCGCCGCGGCTTCTGCTGTGAGCGGCGGGCGGCTCCGCCGGCCGCCGGGGCCTGCCGTGGGCCGGCGCGGGTGTGCCGGCCGTCGTGACCGGGAGGGAGTGGCCGTCTGCCAGGGCGCATGAGTGCCACGGCGTACGGCAGCGCCGGTAACGGCTGCTCCGGCACCGGAACGTCGCGGCCCACGGGGCGGCGCGTCGCTCACCCCTGCAGTGACGGCAGTCACCGGTGCGGTGGTCCAGGGGTGTTCGACGCCCCGTTACGATGGAATGTCCCCTGCCGTTCCGAACCCTGGAGTCATGCGTCGTGCGTATCGATCTGCACACCCATTCCACGGCTTCGGACGGCACGGACACCCCGGCCGAGCTGGTCCGGGGCGCTGTCGCCGCCGGACTCGACGTCGTCGCGCTGACCGACCACGACACCGTCGGCGGTCATGCCGAGGCGGTCGCCGCCCTCGCCGGGCTCCCGGCGCCCCTCACCCTCGTCACCGGTGCCGAACTCTCCTGCCGTATCGACGGCGTGAGCCTGCACATGCTGGCGTACCTCTTCGACCCCGAGGAGCCCGAGCTCGCACGCGAGCGCGAACTCGTCCGGGACGACCGGGTGCCGCGCGCCCAGGCCATGATCGCCAAGCTGCGGCAGCTGGGCGTGCCGGTCACCTGGGAGCAGGTGGCGCGTATCGCCGGAGTCCCGGACACCGCGGACGAGACTGCCGGTCAGCCGCCGGCCGGAGCCGGCACGGTCGCCGTCGGCCGGCCGCACATCGCCTCCGCGCTGGTCGAGCTCGGCGTCGTCCCGGACGTCTCGGCCGCCTTCACGCCCGACTGGCTCGCCAACGACGGACGCGCCTACGTCGAGAAGCACGAACTCGACCCCTTCGAGGCCATCCGCCTGGTGAAGGCCGCCGGCGGCGTCACGGTCTTCGCGCACCCCCTCGCCGTCACCCGTGGTGAGGTCGTGCCCGAGGGCACGATCGCCCGGCTTGCCGAGGCAGGCCTCGACGGCGTCGAGGTCGACCACATGGACCATGACGAGGCGTCGCGCGCACGGCTGCGCGCACTCGCGGCCGACCTCGGACTGCTGACCACCGGTTCCAGCGACTACCACGGCAGTCGCAAGACCTGCCGGCTCGGCGAGTTCACGACCGACCCGGAAATCTACGGGGAGATCACACGCCGAGCGACCGGTGCCTTCCCCGTCCCGGGTGCCGGGGGAACGCCCCGCAGCTGATCCGGCACCCGCGCGGAACCCGCCGGAGGGGCTTTTCGCCCCCTCGTTCGCCTGCGTCACGCGGGCCCCAGCGCACCTCGCGGTGCGCCGTCCGCGGCCGGGGCTCAGGCGTCATGGCCGGGCGGTTCAGCGCATCGGGTCCGTCCGCGTACATATCCCGCACACCCCTACACCCGACACCCACCACACCCCTGCAAGGCATCACTGTGTTCGACGTCGCCGTCTTCGGTTCCCTCTTCCTCACCCTCTTCGTGATCATGGATCCCCCCGGGATCACACCGATCTTCCTCGCCCTCACCTCCGGCCGTCCCGCCAGGGTGCAGCGCCGGATGGCCTGGCAGGCCGTGGCGGTGGCCTTCGCCGTCATCACCGTCTTCGGCATCCTCGGCCAGCAGATCCTGGCGTACCTCCATGTCTCCGTCCCCGCCCTGATGATCGCGGGAGGTCTGCTTCTGCTGCTCATCGCGCTCGACCTGCTGACCGGCAAGACCGACGAGCCCAAGCAGACCAAGGACGTCAATGTCGCCCTCGTACCGCTCGGTATGCCGCTTCTCGCCGGGCCGGGTGCGATCGTCTCGGTGATCCTCGCGGTGCAGCACGCCGACGGGGCCGCGGAGCAGGCCTCGGTGTGGGCGGCGATCGTGGCGATGCACTGCGTGCTGTGGCTGACGCTGCGTTACTCGCTGCTCATCATCAGGGTCATCAAGGACGGCGGCGTCGTCCTGGTGACCAGGCTCGCGGGCATGATGCTGTCGGCTATCGCCGTGCAGCAGATCATCAACGGCGTCACCCAGGTGATCCAGGGCTCATGACGAGGCAGGGGCGCCCGCGTCGCCCCGGCAGACAGCACATCGCCCCCGTGCGGAGGTTCCGCGCGGGGGCGATCTGCGCTCGGCTCATGGTCGACCGAGCCGATGGCGCCGTCGGTTACGAGGCAGTGCTTTCAGCCGGGCGGATGTAGATACGCTGGCCGATCGCGGCGGCCTGCAGAACCATCCGGTTGACGGAGGCGGCGTCCACAACGGTGCTGTCCACGGCCGTGCCGTCGACGTCGTCGAGTCGCATGATCTCGAAGCGCATAAAGGGCTTCTCCCTTCTGTCCGTCTCTGTTCCACTCGTTCCCAACACGATCGGGACCTTGAACATTCCCTACGCTAAAGAAAATTTTCGGGTGGCTAACTAGTGGCGGGTATCGTGCGGCCTGCAGACAATGAGGTCCATATGAAAGACATGAACGACGACGATGAGCTCGTCCGCATCAGCGCCCGCCTGGAGCGCACCAACGAGCTGCTCCAGCGCATGCTCGCCGAGGTCGCGAAGACCCCGTCCACGCATGCCATCTTCGTCGACGCCGGTTACGTCTATGCTGCGGCCGGGTTGCTTGTGGCCGGTATCGAGGACCGGCGCTCCTTCGACCTCGACGCCGAAGGGCTGATCGAGGCCTTCATCGACAAAGCCCGCACGATCTTCGCGGACAGCCGGCTGCTGCGGGTCTACTGGTACGACGGCGCCAGACGCCGTATCCACACCGCCGAGCAGCAGGCCATCGCCGAACTCCCGGACGTCAAGGTCAGGCTCGGCAACCTCAACGCCAACAACCAGCAGAAGGGTGTCGACTCCCTCATCCGCTCCGACCTGGAGTCACTCGCCCGGCACCGGGCGATCAGCGACGCGGCGCTGGTCGGCGGAGACGAGGACCTGGTCTCCGCCGTGGAAGCGGCGCAGGGCTACGGGGCACGCGTCCACCTCTGGGGCATCGAGGCGGCGGACGGCCGCAACCAGGCGGAGCCACTGCTCTGGGAGGTCGACAGCCAGCGCACCTTCGACCTCGACTTCTGCCGTCCGTACGTCACCCGGCGGTCGGTCACCACCTACGAGGACGACACCCCGACCCCCTCGCGTGACGAAGTGCGCTTCGTCGGCGCCCAGATAGCGGCCACCTGGCTGGCCGAGCGCGGCCGGGCGACCATGGCGGAGCTGCTGCCGGGGCACCCCTATCTGCCCGGACCGGTTGACCAGGACCTGCTCATGGAGGCGGAGAAACTGCTCCAGCACTCACTGCGCGGCTACGCCCATCTGCGGCGTGCCCTGCGCGACGGCTTCTGGCACCACCTGCAGAGCCAGTATTAGTGCCGCGTCGGTCACGGTTTGCCTGTCAGGCCTCGTCGCCGGGATCCCCCGGCGGCTTCACCTACTGACGCCAGAATCCGGCGAGCGCCGCCGCGGTTTCCACCGGGCAGTCGGTGTTGGGCGAGTGCTCGGCGCCCTCGATCACCGTACGCCGCGCGTCCAGCCGTGCCGCCATCTCGTCGAGCAGGGACACGGGCCAGGTGTCGTCGCGTTCGCCGGAGACCACATGCTTGGGCAGGCGTACGGCGATCAGTTCGTCGACACGGTCGGGCTCGACCGTCAGCTGGCGGCCGGTGGCGAGGAGCTGGGACGGGTTGTGGAGCAGCCAGCGGCGTCGCAGGTCCTCCCGGTCCCCGTTGCGCTCCGCCTCCTCCGGCGGATCCAGCGCCCGCATCGCCTCCCAGACCTCGGTCATGCTCATGGTCGCCAGCGCATCGCTCAGCATCCCGACCTTGCTCCGCTGCTCGGGGGTGATCCGGGCCGGACCCGACGAGATCAGCGTCAGCGTGAGGAACGGCTCCGCGTCGGTCAGCACCGCCGCGCGGGCGATCTGTCCGCCGAGCGAGTGGCCGACCAGATGGACCGGGCCGCCGACCGCGGCCGCCTGCGCGAGCACGTCTCGCGCCAACTCGCCCTGGGCGTAGGCCTCTTGTGTCTCGGGTCCCTTGCTCTCGTACTGGCCCCGGCCGTCAACGGCGACGGCGCGGTATCCGGCGTCGGCCAGCGGCTCCAGCATCGCGATGAAGTCCTCCTTGCTCCCGGTGTAGCCGGGAAGCAGGAGCGCGGTGCCCTGCGGTGGCCCGCTCGGCTCGGCGTCCAGCACGGCGAACGCGCCGCGTGAGGTCTCGAGCATCCGGGACCGGGCGCAGGCGGGGGGCACGAAGGTGGGTGGCCGACTCATGCAACGAGGCTACCCACGACACGCCGAGGGCCCGCACCCCACCCGGGGTACGGGCCCTCAGTCTCACACTCGTCCGGACCAGGCTCAGGCCTCCGTCTGGGCCGCGGCCTTCGTCCGTGTGCGCCGGCGACGCGGCTTCGCGCTCTCCTCGGCCGCGGTCTGCTCCGCGGCCTCGTCGGCGACGGCTGCGGCAGCGGGCTTGGCGGCAGCCGAGCGGGTGCGGCGGCGGCGCGGCTTGGCCGGCTCTTCGGCGGTGGCCGGCTCGCTCACGGTCTCCGCGACGGGGGCCGCGTCAACGGCCACCGGGGCGGACGCGCCCGCACGGGTGCGCCTGCGGCGCCGCGGGGTGGCCGAAGCCTCCGCGTCGTCCGCGGGCGTGCCGGACGCGACCGGATCGACGGTCTCGGCCGGAGCCGTGCCCGCCGCCTCGTCCACCGGCGCTCCGCTGCGCGTACGGCGCCGGCTGCGCGGCGTGCGCGTACGGGCCGGACCCGGCTCGGTCTTCGCGGTCTTCCCGCGCGCGGAGCGGCCACCGCGGCCCCCGGGCTCGCCGAGGTCCTCGAGCTCCTCCGCGTCGAGACCGGCGCGAGTGCGCTCTGCACGGGGCAGAACACCCTTGGTGCCCTCGGGGATGCCCAGCTCCTCGAAGAGGTGCGGCGACGTCGAGTAGGTCTCGACCGGGTCGTTGAAGGCCAGGTCCAGCGCCTTGTTGATCAGCTGCCAGCGCGGGATGTCGTCCCAGTCCACCAGCGTCACGGCCGTGCCGGACGCCCCCGCACGGCCGGTGCGGCCGATGCGGTGGAGGTAGGTCTTCTCGTCCTCCGGCGACTGGTAGTTGATCACATGGGTGACGCCCTCCACGTCGATGCCGCGGGCGGCGACGTCGGTGCAGACGAGGACGTCGACCTTGCCGTTGCGGAACGCGCGCAGGGCCTGCTCACGCGCTCCCTGGCCGAGGTCGCCGTGGACGGCGCCGGAGGCGAAGCCGCGCCGCGCGAGCTGGTCCGCGATGTCCGCGGCCGTCCGCTTCGTACGGCAGAAGACCATCGCGAGTCCGCGGCCATCGGCCTGGAGCATGCGCGCGACCAGCTCCGGCTTGTCCATCGAGTGGGCGCGGTAGACGCGCTGTGTGATGTTCGCGACCGTCGCGCCTTCGTCGTCCGGCGCTGTCGCACGGATGTGCGTCGGCTGCGACATATAGCGGCGGGCGAGCCCGATGACCGCGCCCGGCATGGTCGCCGAGAACAGCATGGTCTGCCGCTTGGCCGGCAGCAGCTGGATGATCTTCTCGACGTCGGGCAGGAAGCCGAGGTCGAGCATCTCGTCGGCCTCGTCGAGCACGAGCGCCTTGACCCGCGACAGGTCCAGCTTGCGCTGGCCCGCCAGGTCGAGCAGCCGCCCGGGGGTGCCGACGACGACGTCGACGCCCTTCTTCAGGGCCTCGACCTGCGGCTCGTACGCCCGGCCGCCGTAGATCGCCAGCACGCGCACGTTACGCACCTTGCCGGCGGTCAGCAGGTCATTGGTGACCTGCGTGCACAGCTCGCGGGTGGGGACGACCACCAGGGCCTGCGGTGCGTCCGTCAGCTGCTCGGGCTTCGCCCGGCCGGCCTCGACGTCCACGGGGACGGTGACACGATCCAGCAGCGGAAGGCCGAAGCCGAGGGTCTTGCCGGTGCCGGTCTTGGCCTGGCCGATGACGTCCGTGCCGGAGAGCGCGACGGGGAGGGTCATCTCCTGGATGGGGAAGGGGGACGTGATGCCGACGGCCTCGAGGGCCTCGGCGGTCTCGGGAAGGATCCCGAGCTCTCGGAAAGTCCTGGTCTGCGTAGTCAGGGTGTTGCCTCTTCTGTGAGACGCGACGCGAGGCGAACGCTGGGGGGTCCTCACCGCACCTTCTGGTACTGGTGGCCGGCCGTGGATTGGCCGGAAGGCGCGGGACCACTGCCGTCGCTCGAGCGCTCGTGCCGCTGAGGGTCCCTCGTGTACGAATGCGCACCGAGGGCTGTCGGGTCGGAGCCGATCGGGCCACCGACCGGGCATCCTCATTCATAGGGCCTGTCTGTGTATGCGACGTCTGTGTATGCGACGCGGCACCCTCGACAGGCTCTCATAGCACTGTACCCCGGAATCGCGCATGTGTGTTGGCCGAATTCCTGGGAGCCATGTTGCGGCTGGTGCTGACCAGGCCCTTCACCCGGCCGGACGGCGGGCTATTGTGCGCTGCATGGAGACGTCAGACAACGCCACCGCGCCGGTGCCCGGCACGGACGAGGAACTCACCGGGATCGCCGCCCAGGACTGGGCCGCAGCCTCCGCCGACCCCCAGTACCGCGCCGCGGTCGTGGATCTGCTGGGTGCGCTCGCGTACGGCGAGCTGGCGGCCTTCGAGAGGCTCGCCGAGGACGCGAAGCTGGCGCCGACGCTGGCCGACAAGGCGGAGCTGGCGAAGATGGCCGCCGCGGAGTTCCACCACTTCGAGCGGCTGAGGGACCGGCTGGCCGCGATCGACACGGAGCCGACGGCGGCCATGGAGCCGTTCGCGACCGCGCTGGACGACTTCCACCGGCAGACCGCTCCTTCGGACTGGCTGGAGGGCCTCGTCAAGGCCTACGTCGGCGACTCGATCGCCAGCGACTTCTACCGTGAGGTCGCCGTACGTCTGGATTCGGACAGCCGCAAGCTGGTGCTGTCGGTGCTCGACGACACCGGGCACGGCAACTTCGCCGTCGAGAAGGTGCGCGCCGCGATCGAGGCCGACCCGCGGGTCGGCGGCCGGCTCGCGCTCTGGGCGCGACGGCTCATGGGCGAGGCGCTGTCGCAGGCGCAGCGGGTCGTGGCGGAGCGGGACGCGCTGTCGACGATGCTGGTGGGCGGGGTCGCGGACGGCTTCGACCTGGCTGCGGTGGGCGAGATGTTCACCCGCATCACCAAGGCCCACACCAAGCGGATGGCGGCGCTGGGCCTGGCCGCGTAGAAACGCCTCGTACCGCCCGGGGGCCGCTCAGGCCGCGGCTGATCGCCGCAGCCGGCGTGCCGCCGGGCGGACCAGCAGCGACAGCGTCACACCCGCGACCAGCAGCGCCCCGAGCAGGGTGGCGAACAGCTGGCCGGATCCGATCGCCGTGTGCGTCAGATACGCCCCGAAGAGCGCCCCGAGCCCGCCCGTCGCGAAGACCGCGCGCGGTGCCGGAAGCCGCTCGGGGAGCCATCGGACGGCTGCCCAGGAGAGCGCGAGACCGAGCAGTACGGAGACCAGAGCTTCCAGGATCACCACGGATCACCTCACGTGCGCCGGCCGGGCATTTCGGGTCGTAGCCCGTCCTACCCGAACCCATCACGGAGCAACCCTCACCGCAACTCCGGCAACCACGGTGATCAGCGCCGTCCGCACCCGCACGATCCGCACGCGTACGGTCGCGCAGCGCGGGCGGCGGGAAGCCGCTCCCGGGCATGCGAAAGGCCCGGCGGTCGTCCGAGCTGTTGGTACCAACAGCGTCGTCGTCCACCGGGCCCTCGACGCAAAGAGGCGGAACTACACCGCCCCGAAGCCGACGCGGCGCGTCGCCGACTCGCCGATCTCCACGTAGGCGAGCCGGTCGGCAGGCACGAGCACCTTGCGGCCCTTGTCGTCCATCAAGCTGAGCAGCTGCGACTTCCCGGCCAGCGCGTCGGCCACGGCCTGCTCGACCTCCTGGGCGGTCTGACCGCTCTCCAGAACGATCTCCCGGGGCGCGTGCTGCACGCCGATCTTGACCTCCACGGCTTTGTCCCTCCGAACGGTCGGCAATGCGCGGTCAGCCGCGCCGTACGCTGCACACATTAGCCCGGTGAGGGGATGTGGCACGGCCCGGTCGTGCACGCCCGCAGCGAACAATGCGCCCGCCGGAGGCGTCAGTGGCCTTCGATGCCCTGCAGCGGGAAGCCGGCGATACCCCGCCACGCCAGCGACGTCAGCAGCTGCACGGCCTGGTCCCGCGGAATCGCCGACCGGCTCGACAGCCAGTAGCGGGCGACCACCTGCGACACGCCGCCCAGACCCACGGCGAGCAGCATGGACTCGTCCTCGGACAACGCGGTGTCCTCGGCGATGACCTCGGAGATCGCCTCCGCGCACTGCAGGGACACCCGCTCCACGCGCTCGCGCACCGCGGGCTCATTGGTCAGGTCGGACTCGAAGACCAGCCGGAACGCGCCGCCCTCGTCCTCCACGTAGGCGAAGTAGGCGTCCATCGTCGCCGCGACGCGCAGCTTGTTGTCCGTCGTCGACGCCAGCGCGCCTCGCACGGCCTGCAGCAGTGACTCGCAGTGCTGGTCCAGCAGCGCCAGGTACAGCTCCAGCTTCCCGGGGAAGTGCTGGTAGAGCACAGGCTTGCTGACACCGGCCCGCTCCGCGATGTCGTCCATCGCCGCCGAGTGGTACCCCTGGGCGACGAACACTTCCTGAGCCGCGCCCAGCAGCTGGTTGCGTCGGGCACGGCGCGGCAGGCGGGTGCCCCGCGGGCGTGCCGCCTCTGTCTGCTCGATGGCTGTCACGCCGCCTCCCACGTTCGATGTCACGAACACAGTGTCCTGTGCTGCGGCCAAAGCGCCGCGCCCGCCATCGTACTTTTGGGTAACCATGGTGTGCGCGGTGCGAGCGCAGAATTTCACGTACCGGACGCCCACGGAAGCCGGAGACGGACAGAAACCGAACAATTCAGCGGTAGTCGTCCTCGTCGAGGGTGACCACGCGGGCCTGTTCCGCCGCGTCCGCCTCGTTCGCGGCGTTGGTGTCGATCCGTGTCAGGGGGTCGTCCCTTTGCTGCCGCAGCTCCGTGTGCTGCTCGGCTGCATCCGCCTCGGGGACTTCCTCGTCGAGTTCCGTGAGTTCGGCGAGTTCGTCGCGAGCGATTGCCTGGTCCTGGTCATCCTCCGTAAAGGTTTCCGGGTCCGTCGGATCGACAGTCATCGGGGAATCCCTTTCCTGTGCGTTCCGGGCAGCAGGGGGCGGGGCGCGTGCCCTGTAGATACGAGCCTAGGAGTTCCTTCTTCCCGGCGCTATGCGGTGGAGTGTGCCGTTTCGGTGCCGTTCCCGTGCCGATGTGGCGTCGACGCCCGCTCCGGCCCCTGCTGTGGCTTCCGCTTCGGGTCCTCGCCGTCTTCGAAGCCACTCGCGTCGCGTCGATACGACTCCCTTGAAACGACCGGCTACCGGTTTCCGAGGCGACCGGCTTCGACGACTGAGACGACCGACTTCGACACGACTTCCGACACGACTCATGAGCAGCGTGCCCCGGTGTCCCGCGTGGGCCGGGTGGTGGCCCTGTGGTGCCCGGCGAGACGTGTGACGGCGAACACAGGTTTCATGGCGTGATCGTCTCGTAACATTGCCCCATGTCTTCGACCGAGCTGCCGGAATCCCGCGCCACCGCTCCGGCTCCGCGGGTCCGCGCCGTCCGGGTCGCGGCGGGCGAAGAGCTGCGCTCCGTCGCCCTGCCGGGTCTGACGCTCACCGTACGCACTCGCCCCCCGGCCTCCGCCGGACTGCCGCCCGCGCTGTATGTGCACGGCCTCGGCGGCTCCTCGCAGAACTGGTCCGCGCTGATGCGGCTGCTCGAGGGCCGGGTGGACGGCGAGGCCGTCGACCTGCCCGGCTTCGGGGACTCCCCGCCGCCGGACGACGGCAACTACTCGGTCACGGGGCACGCCCGCGCGGTCATCCGGATGCTCGACGCCGGCGGCCGCGGCCCCGTACACCTCCTGGGTAACTCCCTGGGCGGGGCGGTCTGTACGCGCGTCGCCGCCGTACGTCCCGACCTCGTCCGGACCCTCACGCTGGTCTCCCCGGCGCTGCCCGAGCTGCGCGCGCAGCGTTCCGCCTGGCCCACCGCGGCGCTCGCCGTGCCCGGAGTGGCCGCACTGTTCAGCCGTCTGACGAAGGGCTGGACGGCGGAGATGCGGGTCCGCGGAGTGATGGCCCTCTGCTACGGGGACCCCGGCCGCGTGTCCGAGCAGAGTCTCCGCGACGCGGTCGAGGAGATGGAGCGCCGGCTCGAACTGCCGTACTTCTGGGACGCGATGGCGCGCTCCTCCCGTGGCATCGTCGACGCCTATACGCTCGGCGGGCAGCACGGACTGTGGCGACAGGCCGAGCGGGTGCTCGCGCCGACACTGCTGGTGTACGGCTGCCGGGACCAGCTCGTCTCGTACCGGATGGCACGCAGGGCGGCGGCGGCGTTCCGCGACTCCCGCCTGCTGACCCTGCCGGATGCCGGGCACGTCGCCATGATGGAGTATCCGGAGGCGGTCGCTGCGGCCGTCAGGTCACTTCTCGACAACAGCGGCAGGAGCTGATCCGGGGCGTGGGACGACACAGCCGTAAGGGCCCCGCACCCAAGGCCGGCGACGGCAGGGCGGCGGGCGCGCCGGGCTCCTCGACAGGGGCGGGACCGGCCACCGCCACGACTCCGGGCGCGGGCAGGCGAAGGCCGCCCGCGTTCCCCGACCCCGGGCAGCACCTGGGCCAGGGTGGATACGGTGCCCAGGGGTACGGCACCCCCGCCCATGGGACGCCCGCGTACGGAACTCCCGCCCACGGGACCCCTGTCGGCCTTCCGGCCGACGCAACTCCCGCGCACGGCATTCCGTTCGACGGAACCCCGGCCCATGGTGTTCCCCATGTACGCGGCGGTCATCCCGAACAGCGTGAGCCGGGCATGGGGGGAAGCTGGGGCGTACCGCAGGGCAACACCCGGTACGGAGACTGGCAGGGCGCCCCGCGCGCGGACGCGGTGACCACGACGGGCCGGCACGCGGTCGTGCCTCCGGCGCGGCCGGAGCGCCAGGGTCCCGGGCCCGCACGGCAGGGCCCGCCGATCGGTGCCGGAGCCCGGATCCCCGGCCCCCGGCGGGAGTTCGTCGAGGCTTTCGAGGGGTCCGAACCCCGGGAGCAGGCCACTCCGGACGAGGGGACGGACGACGCCGCCCCGGCCAAGTCCGGCAAAGGCCGTTCGGTCACCGGCATCGCGGCAGCGGCCGTCACGACGGTCCTCGCGGTCATCGTCGCGGGACAGGCCGCCGACACCGGTGCGGACGAGCCGGATGCGCGGGCCGCGGGCCAGACGGACCGTGGCAGCGAGGACGGATCCGCCTCCCGGTCCGACAGCAGGATCGCCCCGCCGCAGCAGGCGGCGCCGGCCGCCCCGCTCACCTATCAACAGCTGATGGTCAAGCAGTTTCCGCTGGATCCGAAGCTCAAGGGGCCGGGGGACTTCGAAGCGGTGCCCGGCACCGACAAGGCGCCGGGGCAGGGCAAGAAGATCCGCTACCGGATCGATGTCGAGAAGGGCCTCGGCCTGGACACCAAGCTCTTCGCCAAGGCCGTCCAGCAGACCCTCAACGACAAGCGGAGCTGGGCCCACGACGGGGACATGACGTTCGAGCGCATCTCCTCGGGGGAGCCCGAGTTCGTGATCACCCTGGCCAGCCCGGGGACCACCGGGATCTGGTGTGCGAAGTCCGACCTGGACACCATCGTCGGCAATGTCTCGTGTAACTCCAACGAGACGGACCGTGTGATGATCAACGCCTATCGCTGGGCCCAGGGCTCCGAGACCTACGGGGCCAAGGCGATGCTCACGTACCGCCAGATGCTGATCAACCACGAGGTCGGGCACCGGCTCGGGCACAGTCATGTGAACTGCAAGACGCCGGGTGCCCTCGCGCCCGTGATGCAGCAGCAGACCAAGTCGCTCAACATCGACGGAATCCGCTGCCGCCCCAACCCCTGGGTGTACCCGGACAACTGACGCAAGGTCACCCGGTATCTCGTAGCGCCACGGAACGCCACGAGCCCGGGAAAGTTACGTGCATTCACCCCTTCCGGTGGCGCGACGGACAACCGTCCGTCGCGCCACCCGCATGTCCGCATAACGTCGTCCCGCTGCGAGCCGCCGGGACCACCGGCGGCCGTCCACAAGAGAGATCGGGGGTGCGCTCGTGCGGATCGGACTGCTTACGGAAGGTGGCTATCCGTATGCGACGGGTGAGTCCAGGCTCTGGTGTGACCGGCTTGTGCGCGGGCTCACGCAGCACGACTTCGACGTCTACGCCCTCAGCCGGAGCGCCGAGCAGGAAGACGCCGGCTGGATCGCACTGCCACCACAGGTCGAGCGGGTGCGCACGGCGCCGCTGTGGGCGCCGGAAGACGACGGCCACAGCTACGCCCGGCGCGAGCGCAAGCGGTTCGCCTGCCACTTCGGCGAGCTGGCCGCGGCGGTCTGCGGCAGCGACGAGAGCGGCTTCGCCGACGGGCTCTACGGACTCGCCGAGCTGGCCAGGGAGCACGGCGGCCTCTATGCCGCCCTCCGCTCCGAACCGGCCGTGCGTGTCATGGAGTCCGCCTGCCGCGCACCCGGCGCCGCACGTCCCCTGCACGCCGCGACGGTGCCCGACTTCCTCGCCTTCGCGGACCTGCTGGAGCGGGCCCTGCGACCGCTGTCGCTCGACTGGTACGGAAACGACTCGCTCGGAGCCGTCGACCTCTGCCATGCCGCGTCCGGTGGATCCGCGGCGCTCCCCGGGCTGTTGGCCAAACGCTTCTTCGGTGTGCCGCTGCTGGTCACGGAGTACGGGGTGCAGCTGCGGGCCCACTACCTCGCGGCGGGAGGGGACGCCTCCGCCAGTGCGCCGGTCCGCGCCCTGATGGCGAGGTTCCACGGGCTGCTCGCCACCGAGGTCTACCGGCAGGCGTCGGTCATCACCCCCGGCAACACCCACGCCCGCCGCTGGCAGGAGCGCTGCGGTGCTGATCCCGCGAAGCTGCGCACCGTGTACCCGGGGATGGACGGCGGGCGCTTCGGCACCGTGGGGGAGGGCGAGCTCGGCGGCGACCCGCACACCCTGGTCTGGGTCGGCAGGATCGAACCCGCCAAGGACCTGATCGCACTGCTCCACGCCTTCGCACAGGTGCGCAGGGCGGAGCCGGACGCGCGGCTGCGGATCCTGGCCGCGCCGGTGCAGGAGCCCGAGGCCCTCGCCTATCTCGCGCACTGCGAGGCGCTCGCCGCGCAGTTGTTCCCCGACGAGGCCACCGGCGCGCACGCGGTCGGGGACAACCCCGTCTCGTTCGAGGAGATCGGCGGGCCCGAGGCACCGGAGCTCGTCGACGCCTACACGAGCGGAGCCGTCGTCGTCCTGTCGAGCGTCGTCGAGGGCTTCCCCATCAGCCTGGTCGAAGCGATGTTCTGCGGATGCGCCACGGTGTCCACCGACGCCGGTGCGGTCGTCGAGGTCATCGGCGGTACGGGACTGGTGGTGCCTCCCCGTAACCCGAAGGCGCTCGCGGATGCCTGCGTGGCGCTGCTGCGCGACCCCGAGCGCCGCGCACGCCTCGGTGCGGCGGCACGGGCGAGGGCGCTCGAGCTCTTCACCGTCGAGCAGAATCTCGCGGCATTTCGCGGCATCTACCTGGAGCTCCTGTCCCACAGCTCCCCGCACCGGGACATGGACGCCCCGTCCCTCCCCTTCGCCACCCCCGCCGAGGCCCATGTCCCGGGCCACTGGGCGGGGGGCCGCACCCGCCCCGCATGGGTGGTCGGCCCCCTCGCCGACCCGGCCACCGCAGGAGCCCCCGATGTCTGACACCACCTCCGAGACACCCCTCGATGTCACAGCGCCCGCCGATGCGTCGCCCGCCGGGGCAGCGGCGGCCTCCGCCCGCCGGGCGGGACGGGCGACGGCGGCGGACGGCACGACCGACGGCCCGCGTGAACGTGAGGCCGAGGCGACCCCCAGTCCGGGGACGTCCCCGGGGCGGCCCGGGGCACGCAGGCCCGCCGCGGGCCGCAGAGGACCCGCCGACCCCGTGAAAACGCTCATGCACCGGCATCGCGAGCTCTGCGAACGGGCCGTCGATCCACTGGAGATCGCGGCGGGGCTCGAGGCGCACGGGATGACCGACCGTACCGCCGCTCGTTTCCGGCACCGTGACGTGTTCGCCCTGGCCGAGGAGATGTACGCACGGGTGCCCCGCAGGGAGGCGGGACCGGTGCCCGCAGCGGATGACGGGCCGGGGCCTGGGGAGCAGGCCGGCCTGTCCGGGGCGCCGGCTCCGTCGATGCTGCCCTCGCTGCTGCCGGGCGCGGTCGCCGTCATCGCGGCGACCGCCCTGGACCTCACGGGCGGCGCGCTCCGCATCGCCGTGGCCGCGGCAGGGGCGGTGGGGCTCGCCGCCGCGTGCGCCCACAGTCTCCGGCGCGGCCCCCTGAGGGCTCCAGGCCGCACGATGCGCCGGGGCAGACTGTGGACCGGCTGGCTGCTGCTCTTCGCCCTGGTGGGCGGAAGTGTGCTGGAGCGGCTTCCGGGCGGCACGGTGTCCGCGCCGGCCTCTTCGGCGGTGTCCGGGGAGCTCTGGGCGTCGATGGCGGGGCTGCTCACGGCTCTCGCCCTCGCCATCGCCCCCGCGGCCTGGAGCGCACGGCTGTTCGCCGCCCACGCGCGCCGCAGGCTCGGCGGCAGCCGCGGCCTCGAGGAGTTCGCCGCCGGGGTCCGGCCGCTGCTGCTGGTCGTTGTCGCGCTGTACGGCGTCGCACTGCTCACCCTTGCGGCGCTCACCGGGCTGTTCCGGCCCGTGGCGCCGGCTCCCGCCGTCGCGCTCGGGATGCTGCTGTTCCTCGCACGGCTCCTCACGGTCCACGGATTCGCCCAGTCCGCCGCCGCCGGGCTCGGCGCCGCCGTCGCCCTGGAGGCATGCGTCCTGGGCTCGGTCCTGGCCGGCCGTCTCCCCGGCTGTGCCGTCCTGGCCCGGCCCGCCGAGGCCGCCGTAATGGCCTGGGGGCCGGGCGCCGTCGGCGTGCTCGCCTGTGGAGCCGCGGCTGCCGGCCTGCTGGTCCATGGAGCGGCCGTGCTGTCCCGGGCATCGGCTCACACCGGATGCCCCTGAGCATCCCCGCGCACCCCGGAGCCACCGCCTACCCCCACATACCCCCACGCCCCCGCGGAGCCGACGCCGCGGGCGTACCGGAATCAATCGAGTCAAAGCCTGAGGAGACGCACGACATGAACCCGTCCCATCCAGCACCGGCCGAGGCCGGCGCGGCCCGTCGGCAGCGAGGAGCAGTGCTGTGAGAGTGCTGCTGCTCGGAGCCAACGGATTTCTCGGCCGCTTCGTCGCCGAACGGCTGCTGGCCGACCCGGCGGTGCACCTCACCGCCCTGGGGCGAGGCGACGACGCCGACGTACGGTTCGATCTCTCGGGCGGCAGCCCGGGGGCGCTCACCCGCTTTCTGGACGCCGTCCACCCGGGCGTGGTGATCAACTGCGCCGGGGCGACCCGCGGCGGTGCCCGCGAACTCGCCCGTCACAACACCGTCGCCGTGGCCACCGTCTGCGAGGCCCTGCGCCGCAGCGGCTGCGGCGCCCGCCTCGTCCAGCTCGGCTGCGCGTCCGAGTACGGCCCGTCGCAGTCCGGCTCGTCCACGGCCGAAGACGCCGTGCCGCGCCCTGGCGGCCCGTACGGCGTCTCGAAGCTCGCCGCGACCGAGCTGGTGCTCGGCTCGGGACTGGACGCCGTCGTGCTCCGGGTCTTCTCGCCCGTCGGGCCCGGCACACCCGCCGGATCCCCGCTGGGACGTCTCGCCGAGGCCATGCGGCGCGCCATGCAGTCCGGCGACGGCGAGCTCAAGCTCAGCGGCCTGGGCGTGCAGCGTGACTTCGTCGACGTACGGGACGTGGCCCGCGCCGTGCACGCCGCCTCGCTGTCCGCGGCGCAAGGCGTCGTCAACATCGGCACCGGCCGCGCCGTGCGACTGCGTGACGCCGCGGCCGTGCTCGCCAGGGTCGCCGGATTCACGGGGGCGCTCCACGAAGTCGACACGCCCCCGGCCCGTCCCGGTCATGCCGCCATCGGCGCCCCGCGCGGCCCCGAGTCCCTCGCGGAGCAGCTGGGCGCCACACCGTTCCCCTACCCCGACGGCTGCGGCACCTGGCAGCAGGCGGACGTGCGCACGGCCCGCGACCGGCTCGGCTGGCGGCCGCGGATCAATCTGGAGGAGTCCCTGGCGGATATCTGGATGGAGGCGGCATGCCGTATCTGACCACCGGGTCCACCCTCTCCGCCCCAGGTGTCGAGCAGCTCGGCTTCGGCGTCCCGGGCTACGCCCACCCCCTGGTGGCCCCCGTGGAATGGGCCGAGCTGACCCGCCCCGGCGCCCCGCTGCACTGGGCGGTGCTCAATGTCGCGGACGGCGGCCCCGGCGCCCGGCCCGACCCGCACTGCCTGGAGGCCGCGGGACGACTGAACAACGCCGGGATCCGGGTGCTCGGCCACCTCGACCTGGCCCGGGGCGCGCGGTCGTTCGCCGAGATCGTCTCGGACGCCCACCGCTACCTCGACTGGTACCGGGTCCGGGGCTTCCTGCTGGACCGCTGCCCGGTCGACCGTGCGGAGCTGCCCGGGGTCCGGCGCCTGACGGCGACGCTCGAAGCCGTGCTCGACGGCGGACACCTGGTATTGGGCCATGGCACGCATCCTCATCCGGACTACGCGGAGGTGGCCGATCAGCTGGTCACCTTCTCCGGAGCCTGGAGCGACTACCGCTGGTCCCAGGTCGCGGAGTGGACCGCGAGCCATCCGCCCGGGAAGTTCGCCCACTTCGTGCACGGCGTCCCGCGGACACATCTCGACGAGGCGATGAGGATCGCCCGCTGGCAGGGAGCGGGCACGATCTTCTTCACCGACCGCACAGGACAAATGGGGGCCTTTGACTCCTTGCCCGGCTACTGGGACGAAATTGTCTCGAGGATTGGACCGGGTGTCTCGGAATGAGAAGGCGCGTGGCACTGTTACAGCCAGAACAACCGTACTGATGTCATGACCACCAGCCGCATTGATGAGGTCTCCGTGTCGCTGCCACCCCTGGTCGAGCCGGCTGCCGAGCTCACCGTAGACGAGGTCCGCAGGTACTCCCGCCACCTGATCATCCCGGATGTCGGGATGGACGGGCAGAAGCGGCTGAAGAACGCCAAGGTGCTCTGTGTGGGCGCGGGCGGACTCGGCTCGCCGGCGCTGATGTACCTGGCCGCGGCAGGTGTCGGCACGCTCGGCATCGTGGAGTTCGACGAGGTCGACGAGTCGAACCTGCAGCGCCAGATCATCCACAGCCAGGCGGACATCGGCCGCTCCAAGGCCGAGTCCGCGCGGGACAGCGTCACGGGCATCAACCCGTATGTGAACGTGGTCCTCCACGAAGAGCGGCTCGAGGCCGACAACGTGATGGACATCTTCAGCCAGTACGACCTCATCGTCGACGGCACGGACAACTTCGCCACCCGCTATCTGGTGAACGACGCGTGCGTGCTGCTCAACAAGCCGTATGTGTGGGGTTCGATCTACCGTTTCGACGGCCAGGCCTCCGTTTTCTGGTCCGAGCACGGTCCCTGCTACCGCTGCCTCTACCCGGAGCCCCCGCCGCCGGGCATGGTGCCCTCCTGCGCCGAGGGTGGTGTGCTGGGCGTGCTCTGCGCGTCCATCGGCTCCATCCAGGTCAACGAGGCGATCAAGCTGCTCGCCGGCATCGGTGAGCCGCTGGTCGGACGGCTGATGATCTACGACGCCCTGGAGATGCAGTACCGCCAGGTCAAGGTCCGCAAGGACCCGAACTGCGCGGTCTGCGGTGAGAACCCGACCGTCACCGAGCTCATCGACTACGAGGCATTCTGCGGCGTCGTATCCGAAGAGGCCCAGGAAGCGGCGCTCGGTTCGACGATCACTCCCAAGCAGCTCAAGGAGTGGATCGACGAGGGCGAGAACATCGACATCATCGATGTCCGCGAGCCGAACGAGTTCGAGATCGTCTCCATCCCCGGAGCGCGGCTGATCCCGAAGAACGAGTTCCTGATGGGCAACGCCCTCCAGGACCTGCCGCAGGACAAGAAGATCGTTCTGCACTGCAAGACGGGTGTTCGCAGCGCGGAGGTCCTCGCGGTGCTCAAGTCCGCGGGCTTCGCGGACGCGGTGCACGTCGGCGGCGGCGTGATCGGCTGGGTCAACCAGATCGAGCCGCAGAAGCCGGTCTACTAGGACCTGTCCGGGCAGGAGCTGGATTCCCGGGGACCGAGGTCCCCCGGTGGTCCTCGGAAGGGGCCGGCCAACGGGCCGGTCCCTTCCCTCGTTCGTTCCGGTGCTATCCGCAGGTCTTCCCGTCGGGCGGTACCCGGCCGTCCAGCAGATAGCCGTCCACGACGTCCTTCACACAGCGGTTCTCCGGGTTGTAGCCGCCATGGCCCTCGCCCTTGTTGGTGAGCAGCACCCCGACGCCCTTGCCCAGCTCGTCCGCCATCCGGCGGGCGCCCTCGTACGGCGTCGCCGGGTCGCCGGTCGTGCCGACCACCAGGATGGGGCCTGCCCCCGGCGCACTCGTCTCCGGTGTCACCCGCTCGCCCGGCACCGGCCACTTCGCACACCAGCCGGCCGTGTCCCAGGCCAGGAACTCGCCGAACACCGGAGATATCTTCCGGAACTCCGGCAGCAGCGCCCTTGCCTCGCCGGCGCTGGGACGCCCCTTGGAGTCGGCGCAGGATATCGCCCGCTGTGAATGGCTCTGTGTGCTGTAATGCCCGGTCGCGTCACGGTCGTTGTAGAAGTCGGCAAGGGTGAGGAGCTTGGTCCCGCGGCGGCGCTGCTCGGCCTCCTCCAGACCTGCGGTGAGCTTCGGCCACAGTCGCTCCGAGTAGAGCGCCATGACGATGCCGGTGAGTGCGAGGCTCTGGTTCAGCTCACGCCCGTCGTCGGCAGGCAGCGGCTGTGCGTCGATGCGCTTCAGCAGGCCCGCTATCCGCTGTGTCCCCTCCGCCGGATTCCCACCCTGCCCGGCGAGGTAGTTGTCGAGGGCGCGCTGGAAGCCGGTGGCCTGGTTGCGCGCATGACCGACGGCGTCGGCCGTCGGGTCGACTACCGCGTCCAGCACCGTCCGTCCCACGTTCTTCGGGAAGAGATGGGCATAGGTGCCGCCGAGCTCCGTGCCGTAGGAGATGCCGAAGTAGTTGAGCTCGCGGTCGCCCAGGACATGCCTGATCAGATCCATGTCGCGCGCGGCGTCGGCCGTGCCGACATGGGGGAGGACCTTGCCCGAGCGTGCCGCACAGCCCGCGCCGAAGCCCTCGGCGTCGCGAAGGTACGCGGCCTCCTCGGCCGGTGTGTCGGGAGTGAGGTCGACTCGGGTCGCGGACGCCTCCTGTTCCTGGTCGCTGCGACACACCACGCCTGCGCTCTTGGCGACTCCGCGCGGATCGAAACTCACCAGGTCGTAACGGGAGTTGAGAGTGGCGTACTCCTCGGCGAAGCCCGGCAGGCTCTCCACACCCGAGCCTCCGGGACCGCCGAAGTTGAACAGCAGGGAACCGATGCGCTTGTCCTGGTCCCGTGCTTCACGGCGGATGAGGGCGAGGGAGATGGTCTCACCGCCGGGGTCGTCGTAGTCGAGCGGGACCTTCACCTGCGCGCAGGCCCATCCGTCGCCCACGCAGGGCTGCCAGTCCGGCCGTTGCTCGACGAGCGCGCCGGGCAGCTTGCTCGCCACGTCGTCCTTCTCCACCGGCGCGGGAGCCCGGCGGCCGCTCCCCGAGCCCGCGCCGCCGTTCGCCCCTACGACGGTGTCACAGGCCGTCAGCACTCCGCCGGCCAGCGCCAGCGCGAGCGCCGCCGCCCCGGCCCTCGTACGCCATGTCATTCCAAGCCCCCCGCTGAAGGATCCGGCGAGATCCGGCCGAACCGGCCGGTCGGACCGACCCGACCCGACCCGATCGGACCGGTCCATGTGATCGACTGCTTCGCCATCCTAGGTGCCATCACTGCGCGTGACCATGCCTGTGGATAACGCCGGGTCTGATGACGGAACGTCATGGGGAGCAAGCGCCGACCGGTCGCCCGGGGTCTCACTTGCACACGGTCCCCGCGGGCGGGACGACGCCGTCCAGGAGGTATTTGTCGACTGCCGACTGCACACAGGCGCTGCCGCTGCCGTACGCGCCGTGCCCCTGGCCCTCGTACGTCATCTCGATGCCGACGCCCTTGCCGAGCTGCTCGGCCATGGCCCTGGCACCCGCGTACGGCGTCGCCGGGTCCCCGGTGTTGCCGATGACCAGGATCGGCGGCGCGCCCGGTGCCGCGACGTCAGGGTGCTCCCACTTGCCCGGCACGGGCCATTCGGAACACCCCATCAGGCCCCAGCCGAGGTATTCGCCGAAGACGGGCGACGCCTTGCGGAATTCGGGCAGTCTCGCCTTCGTCTCCGCCAGCGAGTAGCGCTCTTTGTAGTCGACGCAGTTGATCGCGGCGTTGGCTGCCTGGATGTTGCTGTACTGACCCTCCTGGTTGCGACCGTTCATGGCGTCGGAGAAGGCGAGGAGCAGTGCGCCGTTGCCGCCGTCCGCCTCGTCGAGGCCCTGCTCCAGCAGCGGCCAGTACTCCTTGGAGTACAGGGCCTGGGCTATGCCGTTCGTCGCCTGGGTCTGGGTCAGTTCACGGTCGCCGACGGCCGGGATCGGCTTCTTCTCCAGCCGTGCGAGCAGGCCGACGATGAACTGCTCGACCTCCTGCGGGGTGCTGCCCGGCAGCTGGCACTCGTCGCCGCGTGCGACGCAGTCCGCCGCGAAGTTGTCGAGCGCCAGCTGGAAGCCCTTGGCCTGGCCCAACGACCCCTGCTCGGACGTGCTGGTGGGGTCGACGACGGCGTCGAAGACCGCACGGCCGACGTTCTTCGGGAACAGGTGCGCGTAGACGCCGCCGAGTTCGGTGCCGTAGGAGAAGCCCACGTAGTGGAGCTTGTCGTCCCCGAGCACCTGGCGCATGAGATCCATGTCGCGTGCGGCGTTGGTGGTGCCGACGTGTGGCAGGTCCTCGCCGGAGTTGTTCTCGCAGCCCGAGGCGTACCAGCGCAGCCGGTCCGTGTAAGCGGTCTGCTCCTTGGCGGTGTCGGGGGTGGCGTCCTGGGCGTAGTACTCGTCGAGCTGCCGGTTGTCCGCGCACTCCACCGCCTGGCTGCGGCCCACCCCCCGCGGGTCGAAGCTCACCAGGTCATAGCGCTCGCGCAGCTTCTCGTAGTCCTTGGCGGACGGGGGCAGGGCGCTGACCCCGGAGCCGCCGGGGCCGCCGAAGTTGAATATGAGGGACCCGATCCGCTTGGACTGGTCACGGGCCTTGGCCCGGATGAGGGCCAGCTCGATCGTCTCGCCGTCCGGGTCGGCGTAGTCGCGCGGGACCTCCATGAAGGAGCACTCCCACTTGGTGCCGCCGGGCAGCGGTGAGGGCGGAGTGCCGCCGCCTTCCGCCTCCGAGGGGGCCGGGCAGGGCTGCCAGTCGAGCTTCTGTGCGCCGAGGTCGCGCTTGTCCCGCTCCGTCTCGCCGCTGCCGCTGTTTCCGCCGCCGGAACAGCCGGCGGTGACGAGGAGCACCGCCGCGGTCGTGGCGGCGAGCAGGGTCCCGGCCCGCCGGGTGGCCGACGTACGCCGACCGGGTGATCCACCCTGGCCCGGAGGCGGGACCTCGTCGCCCGCGGAGTGGGACGGGGGCGTGGGCGGACCGGGCCGCGCAGCGAAGCCGGAGACCTCGCGGGCGCCGGAGTCGTCCGGGTCGCCGGGAGAGGCCGGGGGATCGGGGGTGGAGGTCGGCATGAGCCCATCGTGCGGCGTTCTCGCACGGTCCGCCTGTCGGCGGCGGACCGTCCGATCGAGCGGCGGGCCGCCTCGCGCCGCAGGCCGGACCCGGCGCTCCGGCCGGGACGCCGGAGCGGGACCCGGCCCCGACTGCCGCGCGTCCCGACAGGGCCTGGAGCAGATCCAGAGCAGACCTAGAGCGAGCCCTTGCGGGTCAGGTGGTTGAAGCACACCCATCCCGGCAGCACCGGCAGCCACAGGGTCAGCAGGCGGTAGAGCAGCACCGCCGGCGCGGCGACCTCCGCCGGCAGCCCCACGGCGATCAGACCGAACGTCAGCGCACCTTCGACCGCGCCGATGCCGCCCGGTGTCGGCGCGGCCGAGCCGAGCGCATTGCCCGCCAGGAAGACCACGGCGATGCTGGCGTAGCTGAGCTGCTGGTTGCCGTTGTCGAAGGCCCGGATCGAGGCGTCCAGACACATCACGAAGGCGCCCGTCAGCATCAGCATCCCGCCGATGCCGGTGACCAGCTTCACCGGCCGCTGCAGCACGTCCAGCATGCGCGGTACGACGCCGACGAACAGCGAGCGCAGGCGTGTCGACACGAACTTGCGCAGGAACGGGATCGCGGTCACCACCAGCACCAGCACGGCCACGGTCAGCAGACCGGCGATGACCGTCCTCGACGGCGTCACCGGCGATGTCTTCTCCGTACCGGTCAGATAGCCGAAGGCCAGCAGCAGCATGATGTGCGCTCCGAGCCCGAAGAGCTGGGATGCGCCCACACTCGCCACCGCCAGCCCGGGGCGTACGCCGGAGCGCTGGAGGAAGCGGGTGTTGAGAGCGACCCCGCCGACCGCCGCCGGGGCGACGATCTTCACGAACGAGCCGGCGACCTGCGCCACGACCGTCCGGGGGAACGGCACCCGCTCCGGTACGAAGCCGAGCAGGCTCATCGCCGCCGCGATATAGCTCAGGGCCGAGAAGAGCACCGCCGCCGCCACCCAGCCCCAGTGGGCCTCCAAAACCACGGTGAAGTCGGTCCTGGTCAGCTGCGACAGCAGGAAGTACGCGGCGATGGCCCCGGCGATCAGCGAGACCAGCGTGCGCGGTTTGATCCGCTCCAGCCGGACCGGCTCGACCGGCGCCTGCGGCCGGATCAGCAGCACCTGCCGCCGGATCTGGGCCAGCAGGTCCTCCTCGCGCGCCTCGTCCAGGGCTTCGTCCATGGCGCGCTTCTCGGCCTGCTTCTCGGCACGCAGCGACTTCCGGTCGACCTTCCTGTCGTCCTTGCCGCCCTTGTCCTCGTCTCCCTCGCCCACCGCGTCCGAGACGGTCGCCTGCGCTCTTGCCTGCTTGGCCGTCTCGGCCGCCGCCAGCACCGCCTCGCGCTCGCGCTGTGAACGCTCCCGTGCGAGGCGCCGCAGGGTGGCCCGCGTGGAACGGCTCAACGCGATCGGCTGGAGGAGGGGGAGGCAGTCGGCGACCGCGTCCGGGCCCAGCACCTCGACGGCGGCGGCCACCGCGCGTTCGGCCCCGACGCGCAGCCCCAGCGTGGCCAGCAGCTGGGCGATGTCCATGCGCAGCACGATGTCGCCCGCGGCGATCTCACCACCCCGCAGATCGGTGAGGAGCACCTTGCCGGAACGATCCACCAAGATCGCGTCGCCGGTGAGCCTGCGGTGCGCGATGCGCCGCGACTGCAGCGCCCTCACCTGCTGGAAGGCGCCCCGCACGACCTCGTCCGTGACTTCCTCGTCGGGCAGGGAGTCCAGCGAGCGGCCGCCGAGGTGCTCGTACACGAGCATCACCGCGTCCGGCCCCAGCTCGGAGGTGGCGATCAGCTTGGGGGCATCGGCTCCGGCGGCGATCGCGGCGTATGCGAGGAGCGCCTCCTGCTCCAGTGCCTGGCGCAGCGACTGGATGGAGCGGCGGGTGAAGATGCCGCGCAGCGTGAGCCGGCGCCACACCCGGTAGAAGTAGCCCTGTGCCTGCTGCTCACGGTCGACGACCGTGACGTCGAGCGGAGGGCCGTCCTCGAGGGTGACGAGGTAGCGGCGGCCTCGGTCGCCGTTGTCGGTCGACTCGGGTACGTCCTCGGCGCGCATGGCGGTGACCGGGCGGAAGCCGACATGCCGCAGACCGGCCAGCAGGGTCTGCCCGGTGGGCTGGACGTTGGGCGAGCCGACCGCGTACAGCGTGCCGTAGGCGACGGTCCAGCCGATCAGCACGGTCAGGATGATCGAGAACGGGGTCGTGTAGCCCGCGACGAGCATCGCGAACGCGTCGAGCAGCAGCACGCCCCACAGCGCCACCCGCCAGCGCGGGCGCCTGGCCATGCCCACGGCCGTCATATAGGCGATCACAGGTGCGAGATAACCGTGGACGGGATCGGTGAGACCGCCGCCCGTCTGCGGCTGGGTCAGCGCGTCCTGGATCTGGCTCGGCGCGGCGTCGGCGACCCACAGATCGGTGGCCAGCGTCACGCCGTGGGCGAGCACGGCGGCGAGAACGCCGTCCGCGATCCGCAGCCCGTCCCGCTTGATCAGGCGCTCGATCGCGAAGGCCACGGGAACGAGGAGCACCGCGATGCTGGAGACCAGGCCGGCGAGCTTGACGAGCAGATCGGGGGCCTGCCCCGTGCCCTTGGAGATGTCCGACTCCAGGCCGGAGGTCGTGCCGTGGGCGAAGGCGGCGACCGCGAGGACGGCCGCGATCATGAGGATGCCGGCGAGCAGCCGCGTCAGGTCGGAAGGGCGGTGGACCCGGGCGGGGAGCAGCGGCTCGTCACCGGAGACCCGTTCGACGCTCGCCGGGGCGCCGTCGTCGGAGGACCCGTCGCCCTGCTCGTCGAGGCCCGGATGCACGCTCTCCTCGGGGGTGGGCGCGGGAGAAGAACCGGCGGACGCCTCCGGTGCTCCGGTCACGCCGGCGGCCTCGGCCGCACCTGTGGCACCGGTGGTTTCGGGCACTCCCGCCGCACCGGCCTCCTCGGACGGACCGGCCGCCGGGGCGGCACCCGGTCCGGACTCCGCGGTGTCACCGCGGCTCGGCTCGGCCGTTTCCGGGCGCGACTCGGTGCCGGAGGTGCTCGCCGTCCCAGGCTGCACGCCCCGCTCCTTCGCCGTGTGCGTCTCTTCTTGATCTCGTATCACCAGTCACCGCCCGGATGATGGTGGCATGCCGCACCGACGGACGGGGGCATCAGGGTGTCCGCTCGCTGTCGGTGCCATGGTGCAGGATGGGCCGGATGAGCGATGAGGTGCCGGGGCTGCGGGATGTGCCGGAGTTGCCGGAATATGCGGAGCGGGTGCTCGACGCCGCTGAGCGTATCCCGCCGGGCCGTGTCATGACCTACGGAGACGTGGCGGAGTGGCTGGGTGACGGGGGTCCGCGCCAGGTCGGCCGGGTCATGGCGCTGTACGGGGCCGCAGTGCCCTGGTGGCGCGTGGTGCGCTCGGACGGGGTGCTGCTGCCGGGACACGAGCTGAGGGCGCTCGACCACTACCGCGACGAGGGCACACCCCTGCGCGAGGCCGCCCGGGGTGCGCAGGGCCATCAGCCGCGCCTGGACATACGCGGGGCGCGCTGGGACGGCATCACGGACGCACCGGGCACGTCCGGAGGCAACGCGGACGGCCTGGGCGCACGGCGTCCGGGGGCGCAGGACGCCGCCACGACGGACACGAACGCGACTGACACAGAGGCTCACACCTGACAGCTTCCGCCATTCGGCGGTGCGATGAGTCCTCCGATCCCCATACGAGGTACGCGCCGGGTCACGGACCGGACTCCCTGCGGCCCGGGCTGCGCCTGGCGTAGCGTCGTCGGAGCCGTCCGCGGCACCTCCGTACTCCTCAGGCCCGTGCCGGCGCACCGGCCCACGACACCTCATCATCAGCACACCCACCAGGACCGGCGATCCACGTGAGTTCCTCCCCTTCCACCGGGCGTACACCGCACCGTCGGGTACGGCAGGGAGTCCTCCCACGCCCGCGAACGGGTGGCGGAAGGATCCCGGGCGCGTACCGACTGGTGCGTACCACGCCGGGCCCGGTGGATCCCCCTCACCTGGACGCGACCCAGCGGGCTGTGGTTGACCACGGCCGAGGACCGCTGCTCGTCCTCGCGGGACCGGGCACCGGGAAGACGACGACGCTGGTCGAGGCGGTCGCCGCACGGGTCGCGGCGGGTGCCGACCCGGAGCGGATGCTGGTGCTCACCTTCAGTCGCAAGGCGGCGGTCGAACTGCGCGACCGGATGTCCCTGCGGATCGAGGGCGCCGGCGACGGGCACCCGGCCGGCGTCGGTGGCGCACGGCGGAGCGCTGTGGCACGGGCGCCGCAGGCGACGACCTTCCACTCGTTCTGCTACGCCCTGGTCCGAGCCCATCAGGAGGCCGACCTGTTCGCCGAGCCCCTGCGGCTGCTGTCGGGCCCCGAGCAGGACGTGGCGGTCCGGGAGCTCCTCGCCGGGCAGCTGGATCTTGAGCGCGAGGGTCTGCCCGGCCGGGTCCGCTGGCCCGACGAGTTGCGCGCCTGCCTCACCACGCGCGGATTCGCCGACGAGGTGCGTGCCGTGCTCGCCCGCACCCGTGAACTGGGCCTCGGACCCGGCTCGCTCGCCCGCTTCGCGGCACGCGCGGGCCGCCGTGACTGGGGCGCCGCGGCCGCGTTCCTCGCCGAGTACCTGGACGTCCTCGACATGCAGGGGGTGCTCGACTACGCCGAGCTGGTCCACCGTGCGGTCCTGCTGGCGGAGACCGCCGCCCTGCCCGGCTACGACGCCGTGTTCGTGGACGAGTACCAGGACACCGACCCGGCGCAGGTGCGGCTGCTGCAGGCGCTCGCCGGGGGAGGGCGGACCCTGGTCGCGTTCGGAGACCCCGACCAGTCGATCTACGCGTTCCGGGGGGCCGACATGAACGGCATCCTCGACTTCCCCGGCGCCTTCCCGCAGGCCGACGGCCGCCCGGCCGCCGTCGCCGTGCTCGGCACATCGCGGCGCTCCGGTGCCGTGCTGCTCGCGGCGACCCGTCTGCTCACCCAGCGGATGCCGCTGCCCCGGCTGCCGGTGGACAAGGTCCGGGCGCACCGCGATCTGACCGCGGTCCGCCCGGGCGGCCGGGTCGAGGTGTCCACATACCCGACGGCCTCGGCCGAGCTGGACAACATCGCCGACATCCTGCGACGCGCGCACCTCGAGGACGGGGTGCCCTGGAACGACATGGCGGTCCTCGTCCGTGCCGGTGCCCGGACCCTTCCCTCCGTTCGCCGCGCCCTCACGTCCGTCGGGGTCCCCGTCGAGACGGACGGCGACGACATCCCGCTGCGCCACGAGCCGGCGGTCGCCCCTCTCCTGACGGCCCTGCGGACCGTGGCCACCCCGCTTCCCGAGCCCGAGCCCGGGCCCGATGCCGATGCCGATGCCGCATCCGGGCCCGAGCCCGGGCCCGACGGCGGGATCGCGGGCGACGACACGGAAGAGACGGAAGGTACGGCAGAGACCGGCGGTCCGGCCGGAACCGGCCGCCGGTCCGTCACCCATGACGGCGACGCGACCGAGGAAACCGGGGGCGCCGGGACGGTGGGAACCGAGGAAGGAGGCGCCGCGGCCGCCGGGCGGATCCCGCTCGACCCGGAGACCGCCCACACCCTCCTCACGTCCCCCCTCGGAGGCATGGACTCAGCCGACCTCCGCCGCCTCGGCCGCGCCCTGCGCGACGAGGAGCGTGCGGCGGGCCACCGGGTGCCCCCGCCCTCCGACACCCTCATCGCCCGGGCGCTCGCCGAGCCCGAGCGCCTCACCGCCCACGATCCCGCGTACGCCCGCGGAGCCCAGCGTCTGGCCGCACTGCTGCGCAAGGCGCGCGAACTCCTGCAGGGCGGAGGCACCGCCGAAGAGGCCCTCTGGGAGCTCTGGAACGGCACGTCCTGGCCGCAGCGTCTCCAGCGGTCCTCGCAGCGCGGCGGCGCCGCGGGCCGCAACGCCGACCGCGATCTGGACGCCGTATGCGCCCTGTTCGAAACCGCCGCCCGCGCCGAGGAGCGCACCGGCGGGCGTGGCGCGATCAATTTCCTGGAGGAACTGGAGGCCCAGGACATCGCCGCCGACACGCTCACCCGGCGAGGTGCCCGGCCCGCAGCCGTGCGCCTGATGACGGCGCACCGCTCCAAGGGACTCGAATGGGGACTCGTCGTCGTGGCCGGGGTGCAGGAGGGGCTCTGGCCCGATCTGCGCCGGCGCGGCTCCCTGCTCGAAGCCGACCGCATCGGCCGTGACGGCATCGCCGAACCTCTTCCTCCCGGCGCCCTGCTCGCGGAGGAGCGCCGCCTCTTCTACGTCGCCGCCACCCGCGCCCGTGAACGGCTCGTCGTCACCGCCGTCAGGGCTCCGGCCGACGACGGCGACCAGCCCTCGCGCTTCCTCACCGAACTCGGCACCGAGCCACGGGACGTCACCGGCCGCCCCCGCCGCCCGCTCGCCGTCGCTCCGCTCGTCGCCGAGCTCCGCGCCACCACCGTCGACCCGAACGCGTCCGACGAAGTGCGCGACGCCGCGGCCCGCCGCCTCGCCCGCCTCGCGGCGCTCACCGACGACGAGGGCCAGCCCCTCGTCCCGGCGGCGCACCCGTACCGCTGGTGGGGGATGAACGAGCCGACCCACAGCAGCGTGCCCCTGCGCGACCGGGATCTTCCCGTGGCCCTGTCCCCGAGCTCGCTCGAGAAACTCGCCGGCACCTGTGCGCTGCAGTGGTTCCTGGGCCGGGAGGTCAGGGCGGACGCACCCGCGAGCGCCGCCCAGGGCTTCGGCAACGTCGTCCACGTCCTCGCCGACGAGGTCGCATCGGGCCGCACGCCCGCCGACCTCGCCGTCCTCATGGAGCGCCTCGACTCGGTCTGGGACGGCCTCGCCTTCGACGCGCCGTGGAAGTCCGCTCAGGAGAAGGAGCACGCACGCGACGCACTCGAACGGTTCCTGCGCTGGCATGTGATGGACCGCGGCGGCCGCACCCCCGCCGCCACCGAGCACGCGTTCGACGTCACCCTGGAAGCGGGGTCCTACGAGGTACGGATCCGCGGTTCCATGGACCGGGTCGAACAGGACGAGCACGGCCGGGCGTACGTCGTCGACTTCAAGACCGGCAAGCAGGCGCCCACCAGGGACGAGGTCGCCCACCACCCCCAGCTCGCCGTCTACCAGCTCGCGGTCCGCGAAGGGGCCGTGGACGAGGTCTTCGGCGGCCACCGTCCCGAACCAGGGGGCGCCGAGCTCGTACAGCTGCGCCAGCCCGCCCCCAAGAAGGAGGGCGGAGACGCGCTGCCCAGGATCCAGGCCCAGGAGACGCCGGGCGGCGCATGGGTCGGCGAACTGCTCGCCACCGCGGCGGGCCGCGTCCTCGACGAACGCTTCACCCCCACCACCGGTACTCACTGCGGACAGTGCGCCTTCCGCGCCTCGTGCAGTGCCCGGCCCGAGGGGCGCCACGTGGTGGAGTGAGCGTCCTCCGGCCGTGGGGCCGGGGACGGCGGTCGGCGTTGTCGGTGGCGGCCGTTAGCCTCTCTGGGGTGTCCGCGCGCATCACCGACCCCGAAGAGCTCAAGGAGCTCCTCGGCATCCCGTTCACCCCGGAGCAGACGGCCTGCATCACGGCACCGCCAGCCCCGCAGGTCATCGTGGCCGGAGCGGGTTCGGGCAAGACGACGGTGATGGCGGCGCGCGTCGTCTGGCTCGTGGGCACCGGACAGGTCGCCCCGGAGCAGGTCCTCGGCCTGACGTTCACCAACAAGGCGGCCGGTGAGCTCGCCGAGCGCGTGCGCACCGCGCTGGTGCGCGCCGGGGTCACCGACCCGGACGCCTTCGGTGCCGCCCCACCGCCGTCCGGCCAGGCCCCCTCGACCGCGCAGCCGTTCTCCGAGGCCCTCCATCCGCCGGGCGAGCCCCGCATCTCCACGTACCACGCCTTCGCCGGACAGCTGCTCACCGACCACGGGCTGCGCATCGGTCTGGAGCCCACCTCCCGGCTCCTCGCGGACGCCACCCGCTTCCAGCTCGCCGCGCGGGTGCTGCGCGAGGCCCCAGGGCCCTATCCGGCGCTGACCAAATCGTTCCCCTCGCTGGTCAGTGACCTGCTCGCGCTCGACGCCGAGCTGTCGGAGCATCTCGTACGCCCCGAGCGGCTCGCCGCCCACGACTCCGCGCTGCTGCGCGACCTGGCGTCCGCCAAGCTGACCAACGCCGATCTGCGGAAGGTCCCCGAGGCCGCGGTGGCCCGCCGTGAGCTGCTCGACCTCGTCGTGCGCTACCGGGCCGCGAAGAAGGCCCGCGACCTGCTGGACTTCGGCGACCAGATCGCCCTCTCGGCCGAACTCGCGCTCACCCGTCCCGAGGTGGGCCGCATCCTGCGCGACGAGTTCCGGGTGGTCCTGCTCGACGAGTACCAGGACACGTCGGTGGCCCAGCGGCTGCTGCTCTCGGGCCTGTTCGGCAACGGTTCCGCCCGGGACGGCGCCCCCGGGGCGGGCGCGGGCCACGCGGTGACCGCGGTGGGCGACCCCTGCCAGGCGATCTACGGCTGGCGCGGTGCGTCCGTCGCCAACCTGGACGACTTCCCCGAGCACTTCCCGTTCGCGGACGGGCGCCCCGCCGCCCGGTTCTCCCTCAGTGAGAACCGCCGCAGCGGCGGCCGTCTGCTCGACCTGGCCAACGGTCTCGCCGAGCCGCTGCGCGCCATGCACGAGGGCGTCGAGGCGCTGCGGCCCGCCCCCGGCGCCGAGCGCGACGGATCCGTACGGATCGCGCTGCTGCCCGGCCACGCGGAGGAGATCGAATGGCTCGCGGACTCGATCGCCCACCTCGTCCGCACGGGGAAGGAGCCGGGCGAGATCGCGGTCCTGTGCCGTACGGCGGGAGACTTCGCCGCGATCCAGGGCGCCCTCGTCACCCGTGACGTCCCCGTGGAGGTCGTCGGCCTTTCCGGACTCCTCCATCTGCCCGAAGTCGCCGACCTGGTCGCGGTCTGCGACGTACTGCAGGACCCGGGCGCGAACGCCTCACTGGTCCGGATCCTGACAGGCCCGCGCTGGCGCATCGGTCCCCGCGACCTCGCCCTGCTCGGCCGCCGCGCCCGCATCCTCGTCCACCGCGAACGGGCGGACGCCGGCTCCGGCGCCGACGCGAACCAGCGGCTGGCCGAGGCCGTCGAAGGCACCGACCCCGCCGAAGTGATCTCACTCGCCGATGCGCTCGACACCTTCCTGGAGTCCGGCGGAGCCGACGACGGTCTGCCGTTCTCCCCGGACGCCCGCGTGAGGTTCGCCCGCCTCGCCCAGGAGCTGCGTGAGCTGCGGCGCTCGCTCGCCGATCCCCTGATGGACGTGCTGCATCGCGTCCTCGCCACCACCGGGCTGGAAGTCGAACTCTCCGCGTCCCCGCACGCCCTGGCGGCCCGCCGGCGCGAGACCCTCGCGAACTTCCTCGACATCGCGGCCTCGTTCGCCTCGCTGGACGGCGAGGCGAGCCTGCTCGCCTTCCTCGGCTTCCTGCGCACCGCCGAGCAGTACGAAAAGGGCCTGGACAATGCGCTCCCCGGTGGCGAGAACACGGTGAAGGTCCTCACCGCCCACAAGTCGAAGGGCCTGGAGTGGGACGTGGTCGCCGTGCCCGGGCTCGTCGCCGACCAGTTCCCGAGCACGCGCTCCCGCGAGTCCTGGACGTCCCAGCCGAAAGTCCTGCCGCATGCCCTGCGAGGGGACACCGACACGCTGCCGGACGTCGCCGCGTGGGACGCGAAGGGCCTCAAGGCCTTCAAAGCGGACATGAAGGACCATCAGCACATCGAGGAGCTCCGCCTCGGCTACGTGACCTTCACCAGACCCCGCTCCCTGCTGCTCGGCTCGGCCCACTGGTGGGGACCGGCCCAGAAGCGCCGGCGCGGCCCTTCCGCCTTCCTGCGCGCGCTGTACGACCACTGCGCGGCGGGCTTCGGCGAGATCGAGGCCTGGGCCGAGGAGCCGGACGAGGACGCCGAGAATCCAGCGCTGCACGACTCGGCCGCGGAGTACGCCTGGCCGCTCCCCCTGGACCCCACGGCGATGGCTCGCCGCCGCGCCGCCGCGGACACGGTGCTGGCTCATCTCTCCGCACTCATGGAGCCGGGCCCCGACCACGGTGTCCACGCCGGACCTTCGGATTTCGCACACGCACGGACGGCGTCCCATGACTCCGGTGTCCCCGGCGCCGCCCCCGGGCACGGCGGCGTGGGCGGACTGCCGGAAGCGGACGAGGACCTCTGGTCCGGGGAACTGCTGGATCCCGACGAGCCGGAGGAACTGCGGGAGCCCGACGAGGAGCCCTGGGAACCGGAGGACGCCGACTCCGTCGACGCCGACCTCGGACACGACGTACCGCGGCAGGCCGCCCGACCCGGACACGCCCTGTCTGGCGGCCCGCGCCGCCCCGCCTCCCTCACCCCCGAGGACGCCCGCGCCATCGCCTCCTGGGACCGCGACATCGAAGCGCTCAGCGGCGAGCTCCGCCGCGCCCGCGCCACAGTCCGGGAGGTCCAGGTCCCTCGGGCCCTCTCGGCATCCCAGCTTTTGCACCTGGCCGCCGATCCGGACGGCTTCGCCCAGGAGCTGGCCCGTCCGATGCCGCGTCCGCCCCAGCGGGCGGCCCGCAGGGGCACCCGTTTCCACGCCTGGGTGCAGTCACGCTTCCAGGAACTGCCCCTGCCGATGCTCGGTCCCGAGGAACTGCCGGGCCGAGACCCGGATGAACCGGATGAGGCGGACATCGTCGACGAACGCGATCTCGCGGTGCTCAAGGAGGCGTTCGAGCGCACGCCCTACGCCCACCGCGTCCCGTACCGCGTGGAGGTCCCGATCCAGCTCACCCTCGCGGGCCGGGTCATCAGGGGCCGTATCGACGCCGTCTACCGTGACGCGGACACCGGGGCGTTCGAGATCGTCGACTGGAAGACCGGCCGGGCGCGCGACGCCGACCCGCTGCAGCTCGCGGTCTACCGGCTCGCCTGGGCGGAGCAGCACGGTCTTGCGCCGGAATCCGTCGCGGCCGGTTTTGTGTACGTCCGCACGGGAGAGGTCGTCCGCCCGGATGCCCTGCCCGACCGGAGCGAACTGGAACGGATCCTCCTCGAGGATCCGGCAGCGGACCACGAGGTCGCGGACGATCACGTCGCGGCCGGTGCCGCTGCGGCGGACCGTGTCGCCGCGCACCCGCGGGACGGGCACCCGGTCGTCGGGCACCCCGACGCGGTTGCCCACGGCCCGGCATCCGACGCGGAGGACCCGCGCGAAGCGCCCCCGGCGCACGACCGCGCGGACGAGCCCGCCCCGGGCGCCGGATAGGCTCAGGGGCATGAGCGAGAGCCAGGACAACGCCGTCCGGACCTACATAGCGCGGCACAGCGCGGCCTTCCTCGACGACCTCGCCGAGTGGCTGCGCATTCCGTCCGTCTCCGCTCAGCCCGCACATGACGGGGACGTCAGGCGCAGCGCCGAGTGGCTCGCCGCCAAGCTCAAGGAGACCGGGTTCCCGGCCGCCGAGGTGTGGGAGGTTCCGTCGGCCTCGCCCGCCGCCCCCGCCGTCTTCGCCGAGTGGCCGTCCGGTGATCCGGACGCGCCGACCGTTCTGGTGTACGGCCATCACGACGTACAGCCCGCGGCGGTCGAGGACGGCTGGCACACGGACCCGTTCGAGCCGGTCGTCAAGGACGGCCGGATGTACGCCCGGGGCGCGGCCGACGACAAGGGCCAGGTCTTCTTCCACACCCTGGGCGTCCGCGCCCATCTCGCCGCCACCGGCCGCACCGCCCCGGCCGTCAATCTGAAGCTCCTCGTCGAGGGCGAGGAGGAGTCCGGCTCCCCGCACTTCCGGGCTCTCGTCGAGCGGCACCGCGACCGCCTCGCCGCCGATGTCGTGATCGTCTCCGACACCGGCATGTGGTCGGAGACCACACCCACCGTGTGCACCGGGATGCGCGGCCTCGCCGACTGCGAGATCGAGCTGTACGGCCCCGGGCAGGACATCCACTCCGGCTCCTTCGGGGGCGCGGTGCCCAATCCGGCCACCGTCGCCGCGCGCCTGGTCGCGGCGCTGCACGACGATCACGAGCGCGTGGCCGTTCCCGGCTTCTACGACGGCGTCGAGGAGCTCACCGGCACCGAGCGCGAGCTGCTCGCCGAGCTTCCCTTCGACGAGGACGAGTGGCTTCGCACGGCGAAGTCCCAGGCGACGCTGGGCGAGGCCGGCTACTCCACCCTGGAGCGCATCTGGGCCCGGCCGACCGCCGAGGTCAACGGCATCGGAGGCGGCTACCAGGGCCCCGGCGGGAAGACGATCATCCCGTCGTCCGCCGTGCTGAAGCTCTCCTTCCGGCTGGTCTCGGGTCAGGACCCCGACCGGGTGGAGGCGGCGGTGCGCGACTGGGTGGCGTCCCGGATCCCCGCAGGCATCCGCCATGAGATCACCTTCGGGGCCGCGACCCGCCCGTGTCTGACCCCGCTGGACCACTCCGCACTCCAGGCGGTCGTCCGGGCCATGAGCCGGGCCTTCGACGGCCGGAAGATCCGCTTCACACGCGAGGGAGGTTCCGGCCCCGCCGCCGACCTCCAGGACGTGCTCCGGGCGCCGGTGCTCTTCCTCGGGATCTCCGTGCCGTCCGACGGCTGGCACGCGCCCAACGAGAAAGTCGAGCTGAACCTGCTGCTCAAAGGCGTCGAGACCGCCGCCTACCTGTGGGGCGAACTGGCCCCCGCCCGCCGTTGACCGACAGAACTCCGAACGACCCGGGGGAGTGGAACGCACCCGTGAGCATCTTCCATCACGTTGCCGACGGCCGGCCCATCGCACTGACCGCGCCGAGCGGCATCGACCGCGCCGCTCACCACAGGCTGGACGAGGCCTGGCTGGCGGCGGCATGGAGCCATCCCTCGACCCGGGTGTTCGTGGTCTCCGGCGGGCAGGTGCTCGTCGACGACACACCGGACGGCGGTACCAAACTGGTGATGACTCCCGCCTTCGAGGCTCCCGTCACCGAGACCCACCGGTATTTCCTCGGCACCGACGACGACGGCGTCAGCTACTTCGCCCTGCAGAAGGACGCCCTGCCCGGGCGTATCGACCAGTCGGCGCGTCCCGCGGGGCTGCGCGAGGCCGGACTGCTCCTGTCCCCGCGTGACGCGGGCCTGATGGTGCATGCGGTCGCGCTCGAGAACTGGCAGCGGTTGCACCGCTTCTGCTCCCGCTGCGGCGAGCGCACGGTCATCGCCGCCGCGGGCCACGTCCGCCGCTGCCCGGCCTGCGGTGCCGAGCACTACCCGCGCACCGACCCGGCCGTGATCATGCTGGTCACGGACGAGGAGGACCGAGCGCTGCTGGGCCGTCAGGTGCACTGGCCGGAAGGGCGCTTCTCGACCCTGGCAGGCTTCGTCGAGCCGGGCGAGTCGATCGAGCAGGCGGTGGCCCGGGAGGTCCACGAGGAGGCGGGAGTCACAGTCGGCGAGGTCGAGTACGTCGCCAGCCAGCCGTGGCCCTTCCCGTCCAGCCTGATGCTGGGGTTCATGGCCCGCGCCACCACGTCGGAGATCAGGGTCGACGGCGAGGAGCTCCACGAGGCCCGCTGGTTCTCCCGGGAGGAGCTGCGCGCCGCCTTCGAGTCGGGGGAGGTGCTTCCTCCCTACGGCATCTCGATCGCGTCCCGCCTCATCGAGAACTGGTACGGCAAGCCCCTGCCCAGGCCCGGCTCGGCCGTCTGAGCCAGGGGCCGGTCGACGGGCCGGTCTCGAGGTCCTAGCCCCTCACGTCGTGGTCGATGTGGAGGACGACCTTGCCGCGCGGGTGGTCCGTCGCCAGCGCCTCGTAGGCCGCTCTTGTCTCGGTGAGCGGCATCACCCGGTCCACCACCGGGACGAGTCTGCCCTCGTCGATCAGCTCGGTGATGGCCACGAGTCCGGCGCGGTCGGGCTCGACGATGAAGAAGAGGCCGCGCGCCTCTCGCTCCCGGGCCTTCGCGGGATCCGGCGGCTGCACGATGCTGACGAGGGTGCCGCCCGGGCGCAGCACTGCCCAGGAGCGCGCCAGCGTGTCACCGCCGACCGTGTCGAGCACCACGTCGACGTCCCGTACGACGTCTTCGAATCGTTCGGCGCGGTAGTCGACGACCCGTTCGGCGCCCAGGTCCATGACGAAGCCGATGTCCCGGGCCGACGCGGTCGCGGTCACCCGGCCGCCCAGAGCCGCGGCGATCTGCACCGCGAAGGTGCCGACCCCTCCGGCCCCGCCATGGATCAGGACCTGCTGCCCCGGGCGCACCGCGGCATGGTCCGCGAGCGCCTGCCAGGCCGTGAGCGCGGCGAGCGGCACGGCGGCAGCGCTGTCGTGGTCCAGCTCGATCGGCTTCGCGGCGAGCAGCCGGGCGGGAACGGTGACGTACTCCGCCGCCGCGCCGTCGCGGGTGAACGGGATCAGACCGTAGACCTCCTCACCGACGCTGAGATCGGTCACGCCCGCGCCGACCGCGGCCACCTCGCCCGAGACCTCGTGCGACGGGACCGTGGGGGTGCGGTCGTGCCCGGTTCCGTCGAAGCTGTCGGTCCAGCTCGCGTCCCAGTCGAGCTCGCCGGCCGTGATGGCTGCGGCGTGCACGGCGACGAGCACTTCGCCGGCCGCCGGCTCGGGGCGCGGCACCGTCTCGTAGACGAACTGTTCCGGACCGCCGCGCCGGTGGGCGCGCACGGCGTGCATCGTGGTGGTCATGGGGTGATCACTCCCATGTGGCGGACCGCGTCAGTCGGGAAGGCGGCACCGGTCACCCCTTGGGGGCACGCACGGAAACGCCCTTCCGGTCCGGCGACCGGAAGGGCGTGGCGCGGGGCGCGGCAGGTCAGCTGGCGAGAGCCTGCTTGACCTGGGCCAGGCTCGGGTTCGTCATGACGATGTCCTCCCCGCCGCCCGGAGGGACCACGAGAACCGTGGGGACGGTCTGGTTGCCCCCGTTCGCCTTCTCGACGAACGCCGCCGACTCCGGGTCCTCCTCGATGTTGATCTCGACGTACGCGATGCCTTCCCGGTCGAGCTGGCTCTTCAGCCGCCGGCAGTAGCCGCACCAGGTCGTGCTGTACATCGTCAGAGATCCCTGCATGCTCTTCTCCCGCTCCTTGGGATCGTGGGGTGTCCGGGTACTCGAACGTACGCGACGCGGCACCCATTCCCGTCCACCCCGGCCGCCCCACGTGACCGCACGCCGTGACCGTCCCGCTCCGAACTCTCCCCGGTTCTTCCCGTCAGGCCGGCTGCCGTCCCGTGCCGTCCGGGCCGCGGATCGGTACGACTGTAAGCCCGGTCTTCCCCGCCTGTGGACAACCGTCCCGATGATCTCCGCGAACCTGGCAGCATGGCGGGGTGACAGCAGCAACGCACTCCACTCTCTTCCCTCAGGTCCCGGCGTCCGCCGACGCCGTGCTCGCCGGGCTCGACCCCGAGCAGCGCGAGGTCGCGACCGCCCTGACCGGTCCGGTGTGCGTCCTGGCGGGCGCCGGTACGGGCAAGACGCGGGCGATCACCCATCGCATCGCGTACGGAGTGCGCGCCGGGATACTCCAGCCCTCGAGCGTGCTGGCGGTGACGTTCACCAACCGTGCCGCAGGAGAGATGCGCGGCCGGCTGCGCCAGCTCGGCGCGGGCGGGGTGCAGGCCCGCACCTTCCACTCCGCCGCGCTGCGTCAGCTCCAGTACTTCTGGCCGAAAGCCGTCGGCGGTGAGTTGCCGAGGCTGCTCGAGCGCAAGATCCAGTTGGTCGCCGAGTCGGCGGCACGCTGCCGGATCCGGCTCGACCGCAACGAGCTCCGCGATGTGACCAGCGAGATCGAATGGGCCAAGGTCACTCAGACGGTGCCGGCGGACTATCCGGCGGCAGTCGCCAAGGCCCTCAGGGACGCCCCCCGCGACCCTGCCGAGATCGGCCAGATCTATGCGCTGTACGAGCAGCTGAAGCGCGACCGCTCGGTGATCGACTTCGAGGACGTCCTGCTGCTCACGGTCGGAATCCTGCAGGACCGCCACGACATCGCCGACCAGGTCCGCCGTCAGTACCAGCACTTCGTGGTGGACGAGTACCAGGACGTCTCGCCGCTCCAGCAGCGGCTGCTGGAGTTGTGGATGGGTGACCGCGACAGCCTGTGCGTCGTCGGCGACGCCAGCCAGACGATCTATTCCTTCACGGGGGCCACCCCGGACCATCTGCTGAACTTCCGCACCCGGCACCCGCACGCCACCGTGGTCAAGCTCGTCCGTGACTACCGCTCCACCCCGCAGGTGGTGCACCTCGCCAACGGTCTGCTGCGGCAGGCTCGCGGCCGCGCCGCCGAGCACCGGCTGGAGCTGGTCTCGCAGCGCGATGCGGGCCCCGAGCCCGCGTACACCGAGTACGGGGACGAGCCGGCCGAGGCCGAGGGCACCGCCCGCCGCATCCGTGATCTGATCGCCACGGGGGTCCCCGCGGGCGAGATCGCCGTGCTGTTCCGGGTCAACGCCCAGTCCGAGGTCTATGAGCAGGCCCTCGCCGATGCCGGCGTGCCCTATCAGCTGCGCGGCGCCGAGCGGTTCTTCGAGCGGGCCGAGGTCCGGGAGGCAGGGGTCGCCTTGCGCGGCGCCGCCCGGGCAGGGGGGAACGACCCGTTGCTGGACGATGCCGGCGACCTGGGATCCCAGGTGCGCGCGGTGCTCTCCACCAAGGGCTGGACCACCGAGCCGCCGTCCGGCTCCGGGGCCGTCCGTGACCGCTGGGAGTCGCTGGCCGCGCTGGTCCGGCTCGCCGAGGACTTCGCCCGCGTGAAGCCGGAGGCGACCCTTGCCGACCTCGTCGCCGAGCTCGACGAACGGGCAGCGGCACAGCACGCCCCGACCGTTCAGGGGGTCACCCTCGCCTCGCTGCACTCGGCGAAGGGCCTGGAGTGGGACGCGGTGTTCCTGGTCGGTCTCATCGAAGGCATGATGCCGATCACCTATGCCAAGACCGACGAACAGGTCGAGGAAGAGCGCCGGCTGCTCTATGTGGGAGTGACCCGCGCACGGCTCCATCTGTCGCTGTCCTGGGCCCTGTCCCGCTCACCCGGTGGTCGGGCCTCCCGTCGTCCCACCCGCTTCCTGGCCGGGCTGCGCCCCGGCTCCTCGGCCCCCGGCACCGGCAGCGCGGGCGGTGCCGGCGGCATCGAACGGGGCAGCGGGCCCGCCCGGCGCCGGCGGCGCGGACCGATCCTGTGCCGCGTCTGCGGCAAGACGCTCACGGACGCGGGCGAGATGAAGCTGATGCGCTGTGAGGACTGCCCCTCCGACATGGACGAGGCGCTGTACGAGCGGCTGCGTGAGTGGCGCTCCGAGCAGGCCAGGGAGCTCGGCCAGCCCGCGTACTGCGTCTTCACGGACAAGACCCTGATGGCGATCGCCGAGGCAGTCCCCGGCAGCGAGGGGGAGCTGGCCGGGATCTCCGGCGTCGGGGGACGCAAGCTGGAGCGCTTCGGAGTCGATGTCCTGGCCATCTGTGCAGGTCAGGACGTTGAGGCGGGTGACAGTGAGGACTGATACAAACTCGTCGAAAAAATAGTTTGCGCCCGCCCTGGTCATCCCCATAGGTTCTTAACCACGAGCACAGAGCTTCTTTGAAGCCCTGTCCTCGTGCTGTACTTATCCGAATAGCGCGATCGGCCCCGGCCGGTCCCAGAGACGCCGAGAGGAGGCGATTCCAGTGATCAGCATCAACACCAGCTCCATCCGCACCACCGCCAAAATGACCGATCGCTCGGTCGTCTCCGCCTGCTTGCTCGGCCTCTCCGGTCCGGCGTTCATTGGCACCGGTCTGTCCGGCTTCGCTGCCGAACTTCCGGTCTCTCTCCCTGCGGGTCTGCCCGTCCGGGAGCGCAATGAGCGACCGACCAAGGCACTGGAAGCAGGAGTAGCAGCGGCAGAGGCCAAGGCCTATGCCATTGCGGCGGCCAGTGCCGGCATGAAGCAGACGACGCAGCACCACACGATGTGGGCCTTCCGTGGGCTCGAACCCTGGAGTGATCCAGCCTGATCCAGGATCAGGCCGGCGCCTTCAGGGCCGCGGAACCCCACCCGGGATCCGCGGCCCTTCTGTTTTCCCCGATGAGGAAACGGAGCGAAGACGCCTCGGGACCAGCAAGACCCGGTACCAGCCGAAGCCCGGTCAACAGACCGGAACGACCAGACGAGGAAGACACCACCGTGCAACTCGAAGCGCACGCCCCGTCCGTACCGCCTTCCGAAACGATCCCCCCGCCCGGCCTCACGGAGGACTCCACCTTGACTCCGCTCACCGCGCTGACCGCGCTCGACGACGCCATCGAGAACCTCGGCGTACCCGTCCCCTGCCGTTCCTACGACCCGGAGGTCTTCTTCGCCGAGTCGCCGGCCGACGTCGAGTACGCCAAGTCCCTTTGCCGGACCTGCCCTCTGATGGCGGCCTGCCTCGCGGGCGCCAAGGAGCGGCGTGAGCCGTGGGGCGTCTGGGGCGGAGAGCTCTTCGTCCAGGGCGTCGTCGTCGCCCGCAAGCGGCCCCGTGGCCGCCCGCGCAAGAACCCGGTCGCGGCATGAACGCCGTCGGCACCATCGACCGTCCCCTCACGCACGATCCCCAGAAGCAGGCCCCGATGACCTCTTCCGCCAGCGAGCCGTCCGGCTCCGCTACCTCAGCCTTCACCACCATCGGCGCGAACCGCTCGCGTCAGAACAGGACCCGTGAGATGCAACTCATCCCAGAAGCCCTGGCTCGTGCCCATATGCACGACCGCATGCGGGAAGCCGACGCGGGACGTCAGGCCACGCGCCTGATCGCCGCCCGGCGGATGCAGCGGCGCGCCGAGCGCGTGTCGATGCGGGCGCGCCGCGCGCTGGCCATGGCGGTCATGAACTGACCGTCAGCCCGGCGGCACAACCGAGCACAGTTCCCACGTGGGGGTCGGTCCGAAAGGACCGGCCCCCGCGGTGCGTTGTCCCCCGGGCGGTGCGTTGTCCTGCCGAGCGGGCGGTACGGGGTTATCGTCACGAGGTGGACCAGCACACTCATCACCCTGTTCAGCCGGGTGCCGAGAACGTCGTGTGTTCCCGGTGCGGCAAGGTCGCCGAGGGCCCTCCACCGACCTGGATCTGCTCCGTCGAGAACGGCCGACGTCACTACTTCTGCGAGGACTGCGCCCGGGCCAACATCAGAGCCATCGAGGGACGGCTCGACTCGTCCTGGTGGTGACGGACGCCCCCGCAGCGAGCGCCGAACGGCCCGGTTGCCCGAACCCTCGTACGGAGCCGCGACGGCCGAAGCGCGGCGATGCACCGCGCCCGGTACTCCGGGAACCGCGCGGTGGGTCACGACGGCAGGCCACCGTGACACACCGCGCCCGCGCCGGGCTTCGTTCCCCCGGCCGGCGGAGCGCTGCGGCGTCAAGCCGCGGTCCTCCGACCGGCCGAGCGGGGCCGCGCCGCGCCGTGGTTCCGTGCGGCAGCCGTCAGGCTCCCGTGACCACCTCGTCCCCTTCGTCCACGGACCCGAGCTCCCCGTCCTCGGTTTCGGCTTCCTGCATGTCACCCGGCAGGAATCCCGGCAGCCATTCCTCCAGTTCGTCGCGGAGCCGGACGGTGGCGTTCAACTGGCACAGCACTCCGATGGTGCTCAGCGTCACCCGGTGGATCAGGAGATAAGCGGGCGGCAGATTGAGCTGCTTGCCCAACTGGTGGGCAGGGGAGCGGGGATCGGCGATCCGCGCCGCCTGACTGCGCATCCAGCCACGGGTGAAGGTGAACGTCTCGGCCTCGGCCGGCTCGATGATCGGCAGCAGATACTCGAGGACGGCATCAGGATCCAGATCGATCGACTCCTTGACGAAACCCTCCTCACACAGCAGCCCGTATACGGCCTCCGCCTCGCCCTCCAGGGTCATTCGCAGCGATGCGCCTATCGTGACCGGCAGCCCGCCGGGGAGCCGGTCGACCGTACCGAAGTCCAGCACCCCCAGGCGCCAGGCGCCAGGGCCGTCGCCGTCCTCGCCCATGTCGTCCGCCGGGAGCAGCCGGAAGTTCCCCGGATGCGGATCCGCGTGCAGCAGTCCCGTGCGGGCGGGCCCGGAGAAGAGGAAGCGGGCGAGCAACTGGCCGGCACGGTCGCGCTGCTCCTGCGTGCCGTCTCTGATCACCTCGGCGAGCGGTATGCCGTCGATCCATTCGGTCACCAGCACCTGATCGCTCTGGTGGACGACGCCCGGGACCACGACGTCCGGATCGTCGGTGAACTCGGCCGCGTGCTCCTGCTGGGCGCGGGCTTCCAGGTCGTAGTCGAGCTCTTCCGAGATCCGGTCCCGGAGCTCGGCGATCAGCGGTTTGACGTCCATCCCCGGAATCAGCGGGCCCAGCAGCCGGGCGAAGCGGCTCAGCTGGGTGAGGTCCGAGAGCAGTGCCTCACCGGCGCCCGGGTACTGCACCTTCACCGCTACCGCGCGCCCGTCGTGCCAGACGGCACGGTGGACCTGGCCGATCGACGCGGCAGCCGCCGGCTTGTCCCCGAACTCCAGGAAGAGATCCCGCCAGTCCTCGCCCAGCCGCGCCGCCAGCACCTCGTGGACCGTACGCGTCGGCATCGGGGGAGCGGCGTCCTGGAGCTTGGTCAGGGCGGCCCGGTAGGGGCCGGCGACCTCCTCGGGCAGGGCCGACTCGAAGACGGACAGGGCCTGCCCGAACTTCATCGCCCCGCCCTTGAGCTCGCCCAGTACCTTGAACAGCTGCTCGGCCGTGCGCTGTTGCAGTTCCCGGGCCACGATCTCCGCGGACTTGCCGCCGATCCGCTTACCCAGTCCCCAGGTGACCCGGCCGGCGAAGCCCAGAGGGAGGGCGGCCAACTTGGCGGTACGTGTGACCGCCTTCCGGGGAAGATCAGACATTGCGCCCCTCCAGATCCCAGACTGCCGTGCCGCGTACGGTGGTTACCCGGCCATTGTGTCGTGCGGTGTCCGGACCCCCGAGGCGCGCTCCCCCTCAGTCTGCCCAACCGCACCGCATGCGCAGTCCCGGTGACCCCTGAACTGCTCCGACCGCCATTCCAGCAGCGGTAGGGAAACCTCCCAGCGAGCCCCCGTGGTAGTGGGCAGATCGCCGTCGAGGAACGCCAGCGCATGTGCTGCCGCGAGTCCGGCGACGGCAGTGGCGAGCCCCGGATCGCAGGGTCCCACCGTGGTGGCGTGCCGGCCGGAGCGCCACTGCGCCAGCATCCGCGGCCACGCCGGATCGCGATCAGCCATCGTCAGATGCACACACATCGCGCAGGCGCTGCCGCCCGGAAGGACGAGCGGCCCGACCACACCCGTGGCCTCCGCCACCCCCGCATAGAGATGCGGAGTGCCCGTGCCGATCCACTGCTCGGCCGCCGCGGGATCCGGGGCGTACGCGGCGAGACCGTCCCGTGGTGCGATGACGACCAGGGACAGCGGGGGCTCGTCCAGCGGCGGTCCATCCGGCGGGCGGCACTCCTCTCGAGAGCTCCGGCACAGGGCGGACCGCCGTACCAGACGACGAGCCGCGGCGTCCCTGCGCTCTCCGACCGCGTCGGCCGTGAGCCCGCCGGGCGCCAGGTCCCACGGCTGCGTATGCCCTCCGTCCAGTACGTCCACCCGGCCCACCCCCGAGGCGGACAGCAGCGCGGCGAGCATCGCCCCGACCCGCCCCGCGCCGCGGACCTGGACACGCATGGCACCCCGCGCGGCCAGCCGGGCCATCGCGGCGCCCGGCTCCGGGTGCACGACGGAGAGGGAAGCGAGGTCGGGGCGCATCCGGTCGAGCGCGGTGCCGGCCCGCGTGCGCAGGGCGTCGGCCGCGGGTCCGCCGCCCGTGGAGTCGTCGACCAGACCCGCCTCGGTCAACCTGCCCAGCAACGCGTCCAGCTGGCCATCGGGCAGCCCCATCGCCCGGGCCTCGTCCCTCAGCGCCGGCAGCCCACGCGTCCCATCGAGCAGTGAGAGCAGGCTCCCGGTCGCCGTGTCCACCGGTCCGACGACCACCGCATGGGCGCGGGTCGTCCCGAACTGCACATACCGAAGATCCCGCCAAGCGCGTCGAAGTCCCTGCTTCACCATCGGATGCATGTCTCCCCCGTCCTTCCGGGCAGCGGGCCATAGCGCCCGGACCGCCGCACTGCCGGTCCACCCGCCGGTCTTCCGGGTGGCCCCTTCGGGCATCAGCATGCAGGCGCCGCGGAAGCCGGTGCGCAAAGTTGTCCACAGGCACGGGGTGTTAATCGTTCAAATGGTGCGCGCTGTCGAAGCCCGCCGAATGGATCAAGGCCCAACCGAGCAGGGGGCGGGACTTCGCCCGCGGGCAGCGGGTAACGTCGGGGCGTGTCCGCCGACCCACCGCACAGCGCCGAAAACCGGCAGCGCAGTGTGCCCCGACATCCGCCCCGGTCCCCCGTGACGAGCGCCGTCGAGGTCCGCAGAAGCGCCCGGCGCCGCCGAACGGTCTCCGCATACCGGGAAGGCGACCGGACCATCGTGCTCATCCCGGCCCGGATGTCCGAGGCCGAGGAGCAGCGCTGGGTGACGGTGATGCTCGACAAGCTCGCGGCGCAGGAGAGCAAGCGGACCCTCGGCGACGCGGAACTCGCCGAGCGCGCCCGGCGGCTGTCCGAGCTGTACTTCGACGGACGGGCCAGACCCGCGACCGTGCGCTGGGTGACCAACCAGAACACCCGCTGGGGCTCCTGCACCCCCGCCGAGGGCAGCATCCGCCTCTCCCACCGGCTGCAGGGCATGCCCGAGTACGTGGTCGACTACGTCCTGGTCCATGAGCTCGCCCATCTGCTCGTACCGGGGCACGGACCGCGTTTCTGGCAGCTCCTCGAGGCCTATCCGCGCACCGAACGGGCGCGCGGCTATCTCGAGGGCGTGGCCGCGGCGAGCCGGCTCCCGCGCCCGCCCGCCGAGCCGGGCGACGAAACCGCGGACGACCGGCGGCCCGTGAACGACGAGTGAGTTCACCGATCCTGTACCGAATGCGTACCGGCTTGGCTCAATGTCGTCGCCAGCGGCTAGCCTGGCGCGACGTATTCACATGTCGTCGGGATGGGGGACGGTCGTTACGCATGGCCAGGGAATTCCAACGGGGCCACAAGGCCAAGATCAGTGATCTTACTCCGGGGACGGATCTGTACGTGGGCGTGCAGATCGCGGCACCGGGACTGACCTTCGACATCAGCTGCTTCGGTCTGGATGCGAACGAGCAGCTCTCGGACGACCGGTATTTCATCTTCTTCAACCAGCCGAAGTCGCCGGAGGAGTCGATCCAGCTGCTCGGTGCGCAGGCCGGTGACACCGAGTCGTTCCGGGTCACGCTGGACCGGATTCCGGCGAGCATCCAGAAGCTCTCGTTCACGGCGACGATCGACGGCGCCGGGCAGATGTCCCAGATCGGTCCGGGGCACATCCGGATCGTGGCCGGCGGCGAAGAAGTCGTCCGGTACGCCTTCACGGGCTCGGAGTTCTCCACCGAACGCGCCGTGATGCTGGGCGACTTCTACCTCAAGGACGTATGGCGGTTCGCCGCCGTCGGCCAGGGCTTCGACGGCGGTCTCGACGCGCTGCTGAAGAACTTCGGCGGCGAAGTGGCCGAGGAGGAGCCCGCGGCGCAGCCGCAGCAGCAGGCGGTACCGGGCTTCGCCCCGCCGGCGCAGACGGCACCGCCCGCGCCGGCCCCGTCGTTCGGTGCCCCCGGCACGCCGCAGGCGCCCCAGGCCCCCTTGCCGCCGCAGCCGGCCCCCACGTTCGGTGCGCCCGCAGCAGCGGCCCCCGGCCCAGCCCCCGCGCCCGCACCGGCGAACCCGCAGATTCACTCGGCGCCCACGATCGCCGCTCCGATGGCCCCGCCGACGGGAACGGTCCCGCCGCAGGCCCCGCCGTCCCCGTACGGCCAGCCGCCGCAGCAGCCGTTCGGTCAGGTCCCCGGGCACGGCACCGCCCAGATGCCCGGTCAGGTCCCGGGCGCCCCGGCGCCCTTCGGTGCGCAGGGCGCCCCCTTCGGCCAGCCCGGTGTGCCCCAGGGCGTCCCGCAAGGAGTCCCGCCGGGCGGTGCAGGCCTCCAGGCGGCCCTGCAGCCGTACAAGGAGCTGGCCACCGGCCAGCGCTGGACCCCGCAGAACCAGCAGCTCATGCGGGTCGATCTGGGTATGGGCGGCACGCCCGTACTCGCCCGTCAGGGCAGCATGGTCATGTACCAGGGCAAGGTCGACTTCAGCTACAAGGGCGCCGGATTCGCCGGCCGCATCGTCGGCAACGCCACGGGCCAGGAGATGCAGCTGATGCGCTGCACCGGCCGTGGCCAGGTCTTCCTCGCCGAGGAAGGGGCCCATCTGCACCCCATCGAGCTGCAGGGGGACGGAATCTGCGTCTCCGCGGAGAGCGTGCTCGCGTTCGACGAGTCGCTCCAGCACGAGGTCCGCCGTATCGAGGGTCACGGCATCCCCGGCGGCGCCCTGTTCACGATGCTGTTCCAGGGCACTGGCACGGTGGTCGTCAAGACCCACGGCATTCCGGTGGTCCTCCCGGTGACCCCCACCACGTTCGCCGACTCCAATGCCATCGTGGCGTGGTCGGCCGCGTCCCAGGTGATCCTCTCCAGCCAGGTGCGGCTGCGCCGCAACGCCTACCCGGGCCACAGCGGAGAGACCGTGAACCTCCAGTTCCGGGGTGCCCCCGGCAACTTCATCGTCGTCCAGCCCTACGAGGTCTGAGGGAGCCCGGAGAATGAACCAGCAGCTCGCGGGCTACGCCCCGACCCCCGTCGTGGCCCGGATGGAGAACCACGGCCGCACCATGCTCAAGGTCGCCATGGCCTCGGGCCAGGACCTGTTCGCCCGGGCCGGCTCGATGGTCGCCTACGAGGGCTTCATCCAGTACGAGCCCAATCCGCCCGCCGTCCGCCAGATCGCCGGCCAGTGGATCACCGGCGAGGGCGCGCCCATCATGAAGTGCTCCGGTGACGGCTTGCTCTACCTGGCCGACTACGGCGCCGACGTCGTCGTGATCAATCTCAACAATGACTCTCTCGCGGTCAACGGCACCAACCTCCTCGCGTTCGACGCCCATCTCCAGTGGGGCGTGGAACGCGTCAAGGGCCTCGCCAAGTTCGCCGGCCAGGGGCTGTGGAACGTCACCGTGGCCGGCACCGGCTGGGTCGCCCTGACCTCGCGCGGTACGCCGATCGTGGTGGACTGCGGGCGCGGCGAGGACGAGACCTACGTCGACCCGGACGCCCTCGTGGCCTGGTCGCCGAATCTGAAGGTGAAGGGCAAGCGCAGCTTCAAGGCCTCCTCCCTGATCGGGCGGGGCAGTGGAGAGGCGTACCAGATGGCCTTCTCCGGCCAGGGCATCGTCGTCGTACAGCCGAGTGAGGACAGCACCGACCGCCTGCGGGCCCGGGGCTGAGGGGGAGCGAGAACACATCATGCAGAGCCCGCTTTTCAGCCACACGGAACAGCAGTCCCAGGAGCGGTACGTCGTCCAGAACCCGCAGCTCTTGCGTGTCGCGCTCACCGGACACGACGACGTCCTCGCCCGCAAGGGCGCCATGGTCGCCTACCAGGGGCTGATCGACTTCGACGGCGAATACCAGTCACAGGGCCAGCGGCGCGCCCGGGCGAACACCGGAGAGGGCCTCGACCTGATGCGCTGCTCAGGGCAGGGCACGGTCTACTTCGCCAATCTCGCGCAGTACATCCATGTCGTGGACGTCGACCAGGAGGGCATGACCGTCGACAGCGCCTATGTGCTGGCGCTCGACTCCGGTCTGCACACCGAGGTCATCGCCGTGGACAGTCAGTACGGCATCTCCGGCTCCGGCAAGTACCAGCTCAACATCTCGGGGCGGGGCAAGGTCGCTCTGATGACGTCCGGTCAGCCGCTGATGATGCAGGTCACCCCGGACAAGTACGTCAACGTGGACGCCGACGCCATCGTCGCCTGGTCGTCGTCGCTGCGGGTCCAGATGCAGGCCCAGACCCACTCCACGGGCGTCTGGCGCCGCCGCGGCAACACCGGAGAGGGCTGGGAGCTGAGCTTCCTCGGTCAGGGCTTCGCCCTGGTCCAGCCCAGCGAGCTGCTGCCGCCGCAGAACACCCAGATCGGGCAGGGCGTGCGAGCCCAGTTCGGCATGGGCCAGCAAGGCTCCCACGCCCAGAACCAGAACAACGTCTGGAGCTGACATCCGCGGGAGGGGCGGGCCGCACCAAGCGGTCCGCCCCTCCCGGGCCCACCGCTACAGCCGGGCCCGGGTGCACTCCAGCAGCCGTACGACCGATTCGTCGGCGACGTCGGCGATCTCGTCGTAGGGGAACCAGCGCAGATCCAGCGACTCGTCGCTGATCTGCGCCACCGCGTCCGCCGGCGCGAGCGCGGCGTACTGCACATCGAGATGCCAGTGGCAGGGCGCGGGAATCGGATGCCTGTCCAGCCGCACCGGTCCGCCGGGCAGCAGTCCGAGCCCCGCGATACCGGACTCCTCCGCCGCCTCGCGAAGCGCCGCGTCCGCGAGCGTGGCATCTCCCGGCTCGCAGTGGCCGCCCATCTGCAGCCACATGCCCAGCTTCTTGTGCAGGGTCAGCAGCACCCGGCCGCGCGACGGGTCGACCACCAGCGCGCTGGCCGTCAGATGCCCCGCCCCGCAGGCCTTCCACATTCCGTCCGGGTGCGCCGCCAGATGGTCGAGATAGTCCTGGCGGAGCGGCTCCTGGTCCGCATAGTCCTTCAGCACGCGGACGGCGTCGTCGTACAGGCTCACTTGTCCGTCTCGTCCTTGCCGTCGCTGCCGTCGCTGCCGTGGCTCGTGCCATCACCGTCCGCGGAGCCGTGCCTGCGGCCTTCGGCGGCCTCGCCGAGCATCTTGTCCAGCTCGGAGAAGTCGAGCTGCTCGCGGTGGACGAAGCCGTCCGGGTCGTCCAGGTCGGACGCCGTCGGCAGCATGTCGGGGTGCTCCCACAGTCCGTCGCGGCCGTCGAGCCCGCGCGCGTCGGTCAGCGACGCCCACAGCCGGGAGGCGTCCCGCAGCCGTCGCGGCCGCAGTTGCAGACCGATCAGCGTGGCGAAGGTCTGCTCGGCCGGGCCGCCGGAAGCACGGCGCCGGCGCAGCGTCTCGCGCAGGGCGTCCGCCGACGTCAGCCTGTTCTTGGCGGCGTCGTGCACGACGGCGTCCACCCAGCCCTCGACCAAGGCGAGTGCCGTCTCCAGCCGGGCCAGGGCCGCCTTCTGCTCGGCGGTGTCCTCGGGCTGGAACATGCCCTGCTGGAGCGCCTCCTGCAGCTGCTCCGGATGCGTCGGGTCGAACTGGCCGACCACATCCTCCAGCTTGGTGGTGTCGACCTTGATCCCCCGCGCATAGCCCTCGACCGCGCCGAACAGATGCGAGCGCAGCCACGGCACATGGGCGAAGAGCCGCTGGTGGGCGGCCTCGCGCAGAGCCAGATAGAGCCGGACCTCGTCCTTGGGGACACCCAGGTCCTTGCCGAACGCCTCCACGTTCAACGGGAGGAGCGCGGCCTTGCCGACCGGCCCCAGCGGCAGCCCGATGTCCGTCGAGCCGACGACCTCGCCCGCCAGCACGCCGATGGCCTGACCGATCTGCTGGCCGAACATGGCGCCGCCCATGGAGCGCATCATGCCGATCAGCGGGCCCGCCATCGCCTGCATCTCCTCGGGGAGCACATCACCCATGGCGAGCCCGACCCGCTCGGCGACCGGGTCGACGAGCTGCTGCCACGCGGGAAGGGTCGCCTCGACCCACTCGGCGCGGCTCCACGCCACAGCGCCCGCAGCGCCCGACGGCAGCGACGTCGCACCGTCCAGCCACAGGTCCGCCAGCCGCACCGCCTCCTCGACGGCCGAACGCTCCGCGGGGCCCACACTGGCGTCCTTCGTGCCGTCCTGGGTGCCCTGGGAAACCGTCTGGCGGGCGATCTGCTTGGCCATGTCCCAGTTCACCGGGCCGCCCTCGTAGCTCAGCATCTGGCCGAGCTGCTGGAAGGCCGCGCCGAGGTCGGTGGGGTTCAGCGAGCCGAACATCGCGGCGAACGGGTTCTCGGCGCCGCCGGCACCGGCGCCCGGGAACCCGAACCCGAAGGGGTTCGCCGGACCGCCCTGGCCGCCGCCGGAACCCTGCCCACCTCCGGCAGGGTCCTTCTTCTTGCCCTCGTCGCCGTGCTCCGGCTCCTCCGGCGGAAGGCCGAATCCGAATGGGGTGTCACTCACGGGTTTCCTCGGCTCGTAGGGCCGCCGGCTCCGGCCGGCGGCGAATGCCCGACAACACCACCAGCCTAAGCGGGGCCCGGCCGGCAGCGGTGGCGTCCGTGGCCGACCCACGTCGCATGGCCGCGGTGTCGTCGGGCCGCGGGCTCTCCCCCTACCCGTCGGGGAGGGACGGATGCCCTCTACCGCGCCGACTCTTCCTCTGCCATGCCGGACCGGCCTTCCACCCCTTCTTCCCCGCCCCGGCCGGCCTTGTGTCGGGAGACATCCGGGCCGGACATGGACTGGGTGCTCCGCCGATCCGCAGCCTGCGGCAGGATGGACGCCACCTGTACGTGCGCGGCTTTCGCGTACGTACTGAAGACAACCGCTGGAGACACCTGGTGAGTTCCCCAGATCCGCAGGTTCGCGCAGCGCGAAACCTTCCGGCCCCCGCCGCGGGGCGCGGCCCCGTGGTCGCTGTCACCGGCGCCGCTTCGGGCGTCGGCGAGCTGCTGACCAGGCGTCTCGTCGCATCCGACGAGATCAAGCAGGTCATCGCCATCGACGAGCGGCGCGGTGATCTCCCCGAGGCCCACTGGCACATCCTCGACGTGCGCGACCCGGCGATCGCCGAGAAACTGCGCGGCGCCGATGTCGTCGTGCACCTGGCGCTCGATCTGGACCTGGAGACCGACTCCGCGGCACGCACCGCGTACAACGTTCGCGGAACGCAGACCGTGCTGACCGCTGCGGCGGCCGCAGGCGTGCACCGGGCCGTCCTGTGCACTTCGGCGATGGTCTACGGGGCTCTGCCCGACAACGACATCCCGCTGTCCGAGGACGCCGAGCTGCGGGCAACGGCCGAGGCCACCGGCGTCGGTGATCTGCTGGAGATCGAGCGCCTCGGCCGCCGCGCACCGCGTGCCCACCCCGGTCTCAACGTCACGGTGGTCAGACCCGCCGTCCTGGTGGGGGGTACGGACACGGCCCTCACCCGTTACTTCGAGTCACCAAGGCTGCTCGTCGTCGCGGGATCCCGTCCCACCTGGCAGTTCTGCCATGTCGAGGATCTGGTGAGCGCCCTCGAGTACGCCGCGCTGGAGAAGGTCGACGGCGAGTTCGCGGTCGGCTGCGACGGCTGGCTGGAGCAGGAGGAGGTCGAGGAGCTCAGCGGTATCCGCCGGATGGAGCTGCCGTCCGCGGTCGCGCTCGGCGCGGCGGCGCGTCTGCACCGGATCGGCCTCACCCCCTCGCCCGCGGGCGACCTCGCGTACACGATGCACCCCTGGGTGGTCAGCGTCGGCAGGCTGCACGACGCGGGGTGGCGGCCGCAGTGGACCAACGAGGAAGTACTCGCGGCTCTGCTGCAGGAGGTCGAGGGGCGGCACACGGTCGCGGGCCGGCGCCTGGGCCGCAAGGACGCCACGGCTGCTGCCGGCGCGGCGGGTGCGACCGTCGCGCTGCTGGGTACGGCAGCGCTGGTACGGCGCGCCCGCAGACGGCGGGGTCTGTAGGGCCGCGCTCGGGGCCGGGAGCGCGGCGGCGCTGTAGAAGGCTCCAAGCGGGGCCGGGCGTGCCCGGCGGAAAGGGCAGTTCCGGGATGCCGAGGCGGTGCGGCACGATGGGGCCATGGCACGTACGAGCGATCACCCCGGCGAGCAGGCGGCAGCGGATCCGATCCGGCTGCTGGACATCCGTGACACCCCGCTCTCCGTCGACGAGGTCTTCCGCGCGGTCGGCGACGCCGCGGCGGGCGGCACGGCGCTCTTCGTCGGCACGGTGCGCAATCACGACGACGGTTCGGACGTCGAATCCCTCGGATATTCGTGCCACCCGACGGCAGTGGCGGAAATGCGCCGCATCGCGGAGAAGGTCGCCGCCGACTACCCGGTCCGCGCCCTGGCCGCCGTCCATCGTGTGGGTGATCTCGAGGTCGGCGATCTCGCGGTCGTCGTCGCGGTCTCCTGCCCGCACCGCGGTGAGGCGTTCGAGGCCTGCCGGAAGCTGATCGACGACCTCAAGCGCGAGGTCCCCATCTGGAAGCACCAACGCTTCTCGAACGGGACCGAAGAATGGGTCGGCGCGTAGCGCCGTCGCCTGAGGGGTGGTGGTCGGGTGACGGGTGGGTGGGTCGGCGCGTAGCGCCGTCGCCTGAGGGGTGGTGGTCGGGTGACGGGTGGGTGGGTCGGCGCGTAGCGCCGTCGCCTGAGGGGTGGTGGTCGGGTGACGGGTGGGAGGGTCGGCGCGTACCGCCCTCATCCGCGGGGTGATGGCCAGGCGGGGGAGACGACCGGCGCGTAAGCGCTTTCGTCCATGGGGAGTACGGGAGGCTTGCCGCTTGGCGGCGTCGATCGCGGGTAGCCGCGAAGCGAGGCACGGCGGCGACCCGGTCGGCGGTCGGGAGACACGATTTGCGTAACCGACCCCCTGGCACCAGCGTTGAACCGACGGATGGTTAATCTGCTGATCGGCTAGCTGTAGCAGTGGTTGTTCCAGCGCATGGGTCGGGAGGTAGGGATGGCGGCACTCGCCTGGTTGCTGATTCCGCTCTTCGCCGCTGTTGGTGCGGCGATCTGGGGAAGCTGGGCATCGCGCAATCGGACTACCGGGGACGTCTCCGAGCTGGCCGGCTATGCGCGGTTCCGGGACGCGATGGAGAAGTCCCACTCCGGTTCGGACGCTGCCTGACTCCTGTGCGCCGACGTGCGCCGAGGCTGTCGCCGGCGCGAGCCCCATGGGCTCGCGCCGGCTTCGTGCGCCTCGTACGGACCGGCCCGGCGAGTGCACGGACAGGCCAGTCCCGTACTGTCGTTCCATGCCCCGCCGCACAGCGACGATGCTCGCCTCCACCCTGGTCCTCATCGTGCTGCTCTGCGCCGGCGTGTTCATGGTGCCGCCGTACTCCGAGATGACGCCCGGCCCGACGGTGAACACGCTCGGCGAGGCCGGCGGAGAGCCGGTGCTGCAGATCTCCGGCCGCAAGAGCTACCCGACCTCGGGACACCTCAACATGACCACCGTCAGGGTCACCGGTGCGGACTACCGGATGAACCTCGCCGAGGTCGTCTATGGCTGGCTGGCCCACGACAACGTCGTCGTTCCGCACGAGACGCTCTACCCGGACGGCAAGACGGAAGAGCAGTCCAACCAGGAGAACGCCGAGGAGTTCAGCCAGTCCCAGGAGAGCGCCAAGGTCGCGGCACTGCGTCAGCTGGGCGTCCCGGTGAGCACCCGGGTCGTGGTCGCCTCCGTCCGCAAGGAGAGCCCCGCCGAGGGCAGGCTGCACGCGGGCGATGTGATCAAGGCCGTGGACGGTACGCCGGTCAAGGCACCGGACGAGGTCGGGAAGGCGGTCACCAAGCACCGGCCCGGCCAGAAGACCGTCCTCTCGGTCGTCCCCGCCAAGGAGGCCGCCGCAGCCGAGAAGGCCGGCAAGGAGCCGACGGCCACGCAGGACGTGACGGTGAAGACGGTGAAGTCCACCGATGACGGTCGGGCCATGATCGGCATCACGGCCGGTACGGATCACACGTTCCCGTTCACCATCGACATCAAGCTCGCCGACGTGGGCGGCCCGAGCGCGGGGCTGATGTTCGCGCTCGGCATCGTCGACAAGCTCACTCCGGCCGATCTGACCGGCGGGAAGTTCGTCGCAGGCACCGGCACGATCGACGAGAAGGGCACCGTCGGACCGATCGGCGGGATCGAGATGAAGCTGGTCGGTGCGCGGAAGGCCGGCGCCGAGTACTTCCTGACGCCGGACGACAACTGTGCCGCCGCGGCTTCGGACATTCCCGAGGGGCTCACCCTCGTCAGGGTCAAGACCATCGGCGACGCCGTGAAGTCCCTGGAGAAGATCCGCAGCGGGAACACGGCGGGCCTGCCCAGCTGCGCCAAGGGCTGACGCCCTCGGCCCCGCGCCCTCGGCTCCGCGCCCTCGGCCTCCGCCTTCCCGTGCCCCGGAGCAGCAGCGCCTCGCGCGGACGCGCGGGTTCGGTGCCCGGGCAGAAGGCGCGCCCACTCGGAGCGCGCCCCTGTCGGTCCCGCTTACGCCTCGAACGTCGCGGCCAGGGCGTCGGCCAGCCCCGGAACCAGGTCCGCACCGGTGAGGACCTCCTTCGGGGAGTCCTTCTCACGCAGCCGCAGCGCCGACTCCCGCGCGCCGTCGCGGAGCACCGCGACCGTCATCCGGACCTCCTGGCGGTCCGGATGCGCGGCGACCCACTTCGCCAGTCCTGCTTCGTCGAGTCCCTCCGGTACGGACGCTTCCGCGGACGGCGGCAGCATCAGCCGCTCCACCGTCAGTGCACATCCCGCCACCGCGTCCGGCCAGGCGATGGTGCCGAGGAACTCGTCGAGGGGGGTGCCGGACGGGATCTCGTCCTGTTCGACCGGGGTGAGGGGTGCGATCGCGTCGCTTTCACCGATGCCGAGCTGGTCGGCGAGACCGGGCTCCTGGGCGCGCAGGCGTGCGGTGTCGACGAGGGCGAAGAGCCTCGCGGGCTGGTCCCAGCCGAGGCCGGAGGCGTATTCGTCGATCTCGAGCACCGCCCGGGTCAGCGGGCTCGCGGCCACGGGGGTCGGCTGGTCGTCTGGCGATGAGGGAGAAACGTTGGACATGGTCAATATCCTGCCTCCTCCGGACCCGCCATCGGGAACTAGGTAAAGCGTCGGTAAGTTCCATGAGTGGGCCCTACGATCGCCAGGGCCCGATGTACACCCGCAGCGCGCAGATATGCTTGCACGCTTTACACAACCGCGAACTCGAGGGGCGCACGTTGGCTTTCCAGATGCCGGACCGCGGCGGAGGCCCTGGCGGGCCACGGATCAGAGTCGGTCGGCCGTCCCGGCGCGTCCGCACCCTGCTGATGACACTGGGCGTGTTGGCCGTCCTGGCCATGGCCTTTGTCATGTTCGCGGGGTTCTGGACCGACTGGCTCTGGTACCGCTCGGTGAAGTACTCGTCCGTGTTCACGACCACCCTGTGGACCAAGGTCGGTCTCTTCGTGGTCTTCGGTCTGCTGATGGCCGCCGCGGTCGGAGTGAACATCTGGCTGGCCCACCGCCTCCGGCCGCCGCTCAGCGCGATGTCGATGGAGCAGCAGAGCCTCGACCGGTACCGGATGGGGGTCGCCCCGTACAAGAAGTGGGTGCTTCTCGCGATCACCGCCCTCGTCGGTCTGATCGCCGGAGCCTCCGCCTCCACGCAGTGGCGCACCTGGCTGATGTGGGTCAACGGCGTCCCGTTCGGGCAGAAGGACCCCCAGTTCGGGCTGGACGTGGCCTTCTTCGCCTTCGACCTGCCCTGGTACCGCTTCCTGCTCGGCTTCGGTTTCGCTGCCGCCGTGCTCTCGGTGATCGCCGCCGCGCTCACCCACTATCTGTACGGGGGGCTGCGCATCACCAGCCCGGGCGCGCGAGCGACCGCCGCGGCCACCGGTCACCTCTCCGTGCTGCTCGGCTTCTTCGTCGCGCTGAAGGCCGTCGCCTACTGGCTCGACCGGTACGGTCTGGCGGTCAAGTCCAGTGACTTCAAGGCGACCGGCAACTGGACGGGTCTGCGCTACGTCGACGCCAACGCGTATCTGCCGGCCAAGACGATCCTCTTCTGCATCGCCGTGATCTGCGCCGTGCTGTTCTTCGCGACGCTGTGGAGGCGCACCTGGCAGCTGCCGGTGATCGGCTTCGGGCTGATGGTCCTGTCGGCGATCCTGATCGGCGGCCTCTACCCGGCCATCGTCCAGAAGTTCCAGGTCCAGCCGAACGAGCAGGCCAAGGAAGCCCCGTACATCGAGAAGAACATCGATGCCACGCGCAAGGCATACGGCATCGACAGCACCAAGGCCGAGGACTACGAGGGCAAGGGCGATCCGAAGCGCAAGGCGCAGCAGCGCGAGGAGGCGACGTCGGCCGCCAGCTACCGGCTCGTCGACTCCAACGTCGTCTCGCCCGCCTTCCAGCAGCTCCAGCAGGAGCGCAAGTACTACCAGTTCCCGGCCACCCTCGACGTCGACCGCTACAACGGTCCGGACGGGAAGCCGCAGGACACGGTGATCGGTCTTCGCGAGCTCAACATCAAGGGCATCCCGAAGCACAACTGGATCAACGACCACTTCACCTACACCCATGGTTACGGGGCGATCGCGGCCAAGGGCACCAACACGATCACCAACGAGGACCAGGGCACGATCGGGTCGCCCGACTTCACCGAGTCGGGAATGCCCACGACGGGCCGGCTCGGCAAGTACGAGCAGCGGATCTACTACGGCGAGAAGACCGAGCAGTACTCGATCGTCGGCGGCCCGCAGAAGGAGCTCGACTACGAGAAGAACGGTGAGGAGACCACCAGCTACAAGGGCAAGAGCGGGGTCGACCTCTCCAACGCCTTCAACCGCGCCGCGTACGCGGTGGCGTTCAGCGAGCCGCAGATCCTCTACTCGGGAGCGATCGGCGACGGCTCGCGGATCCTCTACAACCGCACGCCCAAGGAGCGCGTCGAGGCGGTGGCCCCCTGGCTCACCATCGACGGCGACGCCTACCCGGCGGTGGTCGACGGCCGCATCAAGTGGATCGTCGACGCCTACACCACCACGAACGGCTACCCCTACGCCTCGCGTACGACCCTGGGCGACACGACGGCCGACTCGCTGACCGACAGCCAGCGGGCCGTGGTCGCGCAGCAGAACCAGGTCAACTACATCCGCAACTCGGTGAAGGCGACCGTCGACGCGTACGACGGCACCGTCGACCTGTACCAGTGGGACACCGAGGACCCGGTCCTCAAGACGTGGATGAAGGCATTCCCGGACACGGTGAAGCCAAAGAGCGACATCTCGCCCGCTCTCAAGGCCCATCTGCGCTACCCGCAGGACATGTTCAAGGTCCAGCGCGAGCTGCTGACCCGGTACCACGTGACCGACGCGGACCAGTTCTACAGCGGCAGTGACGCCTGGCAGGTGCCGGACGACCCGACCAACAAGGACGGCCGGACGGTCCCGCCGTACTACCTGAGCCTCAAGATGCCCGGGGCCACGGAGCAGAAGTTCTCGCTGACGACGACCTTCACACCGAGCGGACGGCCCAACCTGGGCGCGTTCATGGCGGTCGACGCGGATGCCACCAGCGACAAGTACGGGTCGATAAGACTGTTGAGGGTCACCTCGACCGTGCAGGGCCCGCAGCAGGTCCAGTCCGAGCTGAACGGTGTGCCGGAGGTCGCGACGTTCGTGCGTGACCTGAGAGGTACGGACTCGGACATCGAGTACGGCAACCTGCTCACGGTCCCGCTGGACGGAGGCTTCCTCTACATCGAGCCCGTGTACGCGCGCGGCGGCAGCGCGAACTACCCGCTGCTGAAGAAGGTCGCCGTGTCGTACGGCGGGAAGCCGGTGTTCAAGGACAGCCTCGGGGAGGCACTGAACGCGGTGTTCGGGGTCGACGGCGCCGAGCAGCCGACGACGCCCCCGCCACCCGGCGAGACGACGAAGCCGCCGGCCACCGGTGACGCGGCGCTCAAGCAGGCCATCGCGGACGCCCAGAAGGCGTACGAGGAGGGACAGGCGGCGCTCAAGAAGAACGACTGGACGGCCTACGGCCGTGCCCAGGCGGATCTGCAGGCGGCACTGGAGCGTGCGGCGGCGGCCCAGTCGGCAGCGCAGCCGAAGGCCCAGTCACCGTCCCCGTCGTCACCGCCCTCGTCGGCGCCTCCCGCTTCGGGCGGCTGAGCGGACGTGGTCAACGGGCCCTGCCCGGCCGCCGAGAGGCCGCCGGGCAGGGCAGACCACATGGCGTGGTACGGTAGTTGCACAACGACGCGGGGTGGAGCAGCTCGGTAGCTCGCTGGGCTCATAACCCAGAGGTCGCAGGTTCAAATCCTGTCCCCGCTACTGAAGTTGAGGGCCCGGATCCATCAGGATCCGGGCCTTCTTCATGCGTATACGGAACACATCGGGGGAGAAGCGCGTGCCGAGGGGGCCGAGTGTCGGCGTGACGTGTTTGACTTGTCTCTCTGTGGGCATGTCGACAAAACGCTGAAGTGACCTCACTGGCTGCGGTATACCAGGTGTACGCGGGTTGCAGGTGGTGCGACGATGGAATTTATGGGGGACAAGGCGACTCTGTTGGATACAGGGCGGTTTGCGCAGCGGCATACCGGGACCGCGGTCGGAGCGGTGGGAGTGGATGTCGCGGAAGCGGAGCGCGCTCTGGGGCTTGCCGAGCCTTTGGACGCGCTCGCGTCCGCCGGACCGGCCACGCCCGCTGCACCCGTCGGCTCCACCGAACCTGCCGACTCTGCCGGGCTTTTCGCGTCCGCCGAGTGCGTCGACGGCGGTGACACCCCCGACGAGGGGGACGGCATCGATTCCGCCGAGGCGGAGACCGAGGCCCGGCACCGCCGTGCTGCCGAGGCCGGGGACATAGCCTCCATGAGCGTCCTCGGCGCCATGCTGCTGCGCCGCGGCGACCTCGACGGCGCCGAGTCGTTCCTGCGGGCGGCGACGTCGGAGGGCGACCGTGCCGCCGCGAACAACCTGGGTGTCCTGTTGCACCAGCGCGGCTACGCCGACGACGCCGCGGGCTGGTGGCGCATCGCCGCCGTCGCGGGCTCGGCCGCCGCAGCCCATGCGCTGGGCCGGCACTACCGGGAGCGGGGCGACGAGCCCGCGGCCGAGTACTGGCTGCGCCAGTCCGCCGAGCACGGCCATGCGCTCGGTGCCTACGCGCTCGCCGATCTGCTGGAGCACCGCAGTGAGCCGGGGGCGGAGCGCTGGCTGCGCGCCGCGGCCGAGCAGGGCCACCGCGAGGCGGCGTACCGGCTGGCGCGGCTGCTCGAGCGCCGTGCCCGCGCCGTTGTCCGTGCCGCCCGGCCGTCGTCTGCGGGGCTCGTCCTCGGTGCGGCGGACACCGCTCAGGCCGCCGACGTCGAGGGTTCCGGCGACGGGGCCACCGGCGGACGCTCCGTCACGGAGGCCGCGGCGGAGCCCGGTCGTGGGGCCCGGGGCAGGCGACCTGCTGCGGAGGTCCGCGGCACGAACCGCGGGGCTTCCGGGCGGACCGCCGACGGGCGCCCGGCCGCCGACGGGGACGCTGCCGCAGCAGCCGAATCCGCGGCCGAGGCCGGTGCGGCCGGCGGCATCTGGCGGGAGGCCGAGCAGTGGTACCGGCAGGCCGCCGCACGGGGTCACCGGCGGGCGGCCCTGCAGCTCGGGGCGATCCTCGAGCGGCGCGGTGAGCTGAAGGAGGCCGGTCGCTGGTACCTCACGTCCGCCAAGGACGGCGAGCCCCGTGCCGCCTGTGCCCTCGGGTTCCTGCTCAGGGACGCCGGGGACGAGGAGAGCGCGGCCGTGTGGTGGCTGCGGGCCGCTCAGCACGGTGATGGCAACGCTGCCAATGCGCTGGGTGCGCTGCACGCTGCACGCGGTGAGCAGCAGACGGCCGAGCGCTGGTACCGCGCGGCCATGGACGCGGGCGACGTCAACGGCGCGTACAACCTCGGTCTGCTCTGTGCGGCCCAGGACCGGACGGCCCAGGCGGAGCAGTGGTACCGGCGTGCCGCGTACGCCGGGCACCGCGAGGCGGCCAACGCCCTCGCCGTACTGCTGCTGCAGTCCGGCGACCCGGCCGGAGCGGAGCCCTGGTTCTCCAAGGCCGCGGAAGCCGGCAGCGTGGACGCCGCCTTCAACCTCGGCATCCTGTACGCCGGGCGCGACGACGACCGCGCGGCACTGCGCTGGTACGAGCGCGCAGCCGCGGCCGGGCACACCGACGCCGCGCTCCAGGTCGGTATGGCCTGTCTGCGGGACGGCCGGGAGCGGGAGGCGGAGCGCTATCTGCGCTGTGCGGCGGGCAGCGGCAGCGCCGAGGCGGCGTTCCGGCTCGCGACCGTGCTCGACGCGCGTCAGCCGCCGACCGGGGCGCCGGCGCTCGGAGAGCCGGTGGCGGAGAAGACCGAGTGCGAGGAGTGGTACGAGCGGGCCGCCGAGCAGGGGCACCGGCGCGCACAGGTGCGGGTCGGCATGCTGGCCGCCGCACGGGGCGACCTGATGGAAGCGGTGAACTGGTACCGGGAGGCCGCCGAGTCGGGCAGCCGGAACGGCGCGTTCAACCTCGGGCTGCTGCTCGCGCGCGACGGAAACGAGCGGGAAGCCGCCCTGTGGTGGAAGCGGGCGGCCGACGCGGGCCACGGGCGGGCGGCGCTGCGACTGGCTCTTCTCTGCGCACGGCGCGGTGACCTGGTGGAAGGGCAGCGATGGTGTGGGCGCGCCGAGGCGCTCGGCCCGGTGGAGGTCGCGCAGCGGGCCGCCCGCCTGCGGGAGGCCCTGCGCCAGGAGCTGACAGCCTGAGGGTGGCGCCGGGCCTGCCTTCTCCAGCCCGGCGGCGCGTCACCGGCGCGGACGTCCGGCGGGTGCACGCAGGCCTCGCACCCGCCGGGTCTGCACCCGCGGGCGTACGGGCCGGGCTTGCGGGCGTACGGGGGGTGCGGAGAAGGATTTTGCACTGCTCGTCGGCATCACGTACTGTTGGGTTCACCGACGCGGGGTGGAGCAGCTCGGTAGCTCGCTGGGCTCATAACCCAGAGGTCGCAGGTTCAAATCCTGTCCCCGCTACTGAAGGCCGAAGGCCCGGAGGCATCAGCTTCCGGGCCTTCGGTGTTTCCTCTCGAGCCCCTCTTCGAGGGCTCCCGTGGGAGGGCGTTCCGGCGCGCACGGTGGATGGCCCTGAAACCCGAAGGCCCCTGTGCCCCGCGTGGACGGTCCGGACTTGGCCGGGCGCGTGCGGGACCCAAGGGCCCTGATGTGGATCGTGCGCGTGATCGCCGGACTGGGCGGCTACGCCGGCGCGCAGTTCGGGCAGATGCCCCGGTAGGTGACCTCGACATCGGAGATCGCGAAGCCGAAGCGCTCCGCGTCCGGGAGATCCGCGAGCGGATTGCCCATCGGGTGGACATCGCGGATCGTGCCGCACCGGGCACAGACCAGATGCTGGTGCGGGCGGTGCGCATTCGGGTCGTAGCGCTTGGCGCGCCGATCCGTCGACACCTCCAGCACCTCACCCAGGGAGACCAGCTCACCCAGCGTGTTGTACACGGTGGCCCGCGAGATCTCCGGCAGGCGCTCGACGGCGCGTGCATGTACCTCGTCGGCGGTCAGATGGACGTGCTCACCGTCGAGGACCTCGGCCACGACACGCCGCTGCGCGGTCATACGCCAACCGCGTCCGCGCAGTCGTTCCAACAGGTCACTCATACGTATCAGCCTAACAGCAAGGGGCCACAGATCCCGAACGGGTGTGAGTTTGGATTATTGCTTGACTTGGATCATGTCCAGCAATGGACTCAAGCTGCCGTGTGCTGTCGCCGAGCTTCGGGCTTGCGGACCGGGGGCGTGCCGGGAGGACCGGAGCCCGACAGGCTCCGGCCCTCGCGCGCCTGTCTATCCGGCGAGCGTCGTCGTGTGGTGCCGGGCCGGAGCCCAGCACCGGATGATGTCGCGTACGGAGACGATGCCGACGGGCTCGCCGGCGTCCAGCACGATGAGATGGCGGAAGCCGCCGTGCGTCATGGCTTCTGCGGCCTCCACCAATGTCCAGGAGGGTGCGGCGAAGACCACGTCGGTGGTGGTGTGGGCGCCTGAGGTTTCGTGGTCGGGGTCCTGTCCCGCGCCGAGCGAGTTCAGGATGTCGCGCTCGGTGATGATGCCGAGGCCGCTGGTGTCGGGGTCGAGGACGATGGCCGCCCCGACACGGCGTCCGGCCATCAGCCGGGCGGCCTGTCGGAGGGTGTGTGCGGGGCCGATGGTGAGGACCACCGTGCTCATGGCGTCACGGACGAGCATGGATGGAGCCACCTCCTTGGTGAATCCCCCAAGGGGACGGTGCCCGGCGCCGTAGGGGCGCCTGAGAATTCCTTCACAAATTCACAAGTGGGGGGACTCTCAGAGTCGCAGTGAATCCGGAAGCCAACAAGAGGGGGCGCGTCGTCCGCCGGGGGCGCGTGGGGGGCGTTACGGCCGGCAACCGCCGGTGGCACCGGTGCTGACGGAGCGGGAGAACGGCGAGGCGAGGCCCGAAGGCGTTGGGGACGGCGAACCGCGGGGGCGGTGTGCGGTGGCGGTCGGTCAGCGCCGGTGGAGGTAGTCCAGCAGTTCCTCGTGCAGCAGTCCGTTCGACGCCGCCGCGTTGCCGCTGTGGGGGCCGGGTGTGCCGTCCAGCCCGGTGAAGGTGCCTCCGGCCTCCTGGACGACGATCGCGTTCGCCGCCATGTCCCACAGGGACAGCTCTGGCTCCGCGCAGATGTCCACCGACCCCTCGGCGACCATCATGTACGGCCAGAAGTCGCCGTAGGCGCGGGTGCGCCAGACGGAACGGGTCAGGTCCATGAAGCCGTCCAGCCGGCCCCGTTCCTCCCAGCCGCTCAGGGACGAGTAGGCGAAGGAGGCGTCGGAGAGCCGGGAGACCTTCGACACCCGCAGCCGCGTCGCCGACGACAGGCTGCGGCCGGAGTAGGCGCCCGCGCCCTTCGCCGCCCACCAGCGTCGGCCGAGCGCCGGTGCCGACACCACGCCGACGACCGGCTGGTAGCCGCCCTCGCCGGCCTCCATCAGGGAGATCAGGGTCGCCCAGACCGGCACGCCCCGGACGTAGTTCTTGGTTCCGTCGATGGGGTCGATGACCCAGCGCCGCGGGCCGGTGCCCTGGATGCCGTACTCCTCGCCGAGGACCGCGTCGCGCGGCCTGGCGCGCTGGAGCTGGAAGCGGATCAGCTCTTCGGCCGCCTTGTCGGCCTCGCTCACCGGCGTCATGTCGGGCTTGGTCTCGACCTTGAGGTCGAGCGCCCTGAACCGGTCCATCGTCGCCGCGTCGGCGGCATCCGCGAGGACATGGGCAAGACGCAGATCATCGTGATAGTCGGCCATGGTCGCACTCTACTGCCGGGCGTGACGGGCGAGATCGGGCCGGGGCGGGATCAAGGCCAGGGCTCCGGGCGGCACGGCCGCAGGTCGCCGACGCTGCGCCCAGGTCGGACGCGCTGCCTCTTGGGGACAGCCGAGCGGGAGAACCGGGCAGGCGAGAACCGGGCCATGCCCCGAAAGCGGCAGGCGCTCTTGACAGTGTGTGGCGATGCGTCAACTCTGAGCGCAGAGCCGCAGGCCCGGGAGGCCCGCCAGGGAGGCGACCATGCCCACAGCGCGCGAGGCACTGTTGAACGCCGCTCTCACCGCACTGTCCGAGCTGCCCTGGTCCGGGATCCGCATGGTCGATGTGGCCTCCGCCGCCGGGGTGTCCCGGCAGACGCTCTACAACGAGTTCGGCAGCAAGGACGGCCTCGCCCGTGCCCTCGTGCGGCGTGAGGCCGATGTCTACCTCCACGGGGTGGACCGGCTGCTGATCGCCGACCGGGCCACGAGCTACGGCGAGCGCTTGGTGTCCGTCGCCGAGTGGACCGTGGGCGAGGCCCGCACCCGGCCGCTGCTGCGCGCCCTGCTGACCGGCTGCTGGAGCGAACGTCTGCCGGCGCCCCGTGCCGCCCCGCCCCGGCCCATGGCGCGCTCCGGAGTCCCCGCACAGCGCCGCGCCGACGCCGGGCATCCGGCGCCCGCCGATCTGATCGCCGCCGTACGGGACCGCTCGGTCGCCGCATGGGATCAGGGGACCCGCAGCCGCTCCCGGGACGAGGCCGTGGAACTCGCCCGGCGCTGTGAGCTCACGGTACGGCTCGCGCTCTCCTGCGTCGTCGCACCCGCTCCCGAGGGCGTCGGTCAGCTGGTCCGCCGTGCGGTCAATGGCTCGACCCCGAAAGCTGCAGGCCGATGACCCCGGCGATCACCAGAGAGATCGAGACGATCTTGAGGGTCGACGCGATCTCGTCCAGGAAGACCATGCCGTAGATCGCGGTTCCCGCGGCGCCGATGCCGGTCCACACCGCGTACGCCGGGCCCACGTCGAGCTTGCGGAGGGAGAGGGTGAGCAGCCCGAAGCTGCCCAGCGCGAAGACCGCGAACGCGATCGTCGGCCACAGTCGGGTGAAGCCGTGCGAGAGCTTGAGACAGACCGCGAATCCCGTCTCCAGGAGCCCGGCGACCACTACGAGCAGCCACGCCATCGTGAGTGCCTCCCGCGTCGGTGACTGCTTCGTGTCACTTGGTGCGAGTATGCACTTACCAGCCGCGGTCGCCCGCAAACGTGCAGGGCATGATCATCCGCGCGTCGTCAGCGCGCGGGCCCCCTGCCGCTCAGTCGCCCTCGTGCCGTTCGCGGGTGGCCAGCAGCCGCCGCAGCGAGTACAGACGCGCGGGATCGGCATGGCCCTGCTCCACCCACTCGTCCAGGGCGCAGTCGGGCTCGTCGTGTGAGCACGCCCGGGGACACCCCTCCGTGCCCGGCTCCAGGTCGGGGAAGGCGTGGATGACCCGCGACGGGTCGACGTGGTGGAGACCGAAGGACCGCACGCCGGGGGTGTCGATGACCCAGCCCTTCTCCCCACCCTCCGCACGGGAGTCGGCCACGGCACCCGTGAGCGGCAGCGCCAGCGCCGAGGTCGTGGTGTGCCGGCCGCGGCCCGTGACCGCGTTGACATGGCCGGTCGTACGCCGCCTGTCCTTCGGAACCAGTGCGTTGACGAGCGTGGTCTTGCCGACGCCCGAATGCCCCACGAACGCGGTGATCCGGCCGCCCAGGTGCTCGCGGACCCGCTCGGCGGCGTCCCCTTCGTACAGCTCCTCGCGCGAGGTCACGACATAGGGGATGTCCAGTGCGCCGTACAGCTCCAGCAGCTTCTCGGGCCCGGCGAGATCCGACTTGGTCAGCACCAGCAGAGGCTCGAGACCGCCGTCGTAGGCCGCGACCAGACAGCGGTCGATCAGCCGGGGCCGCGGCTCGGGGTCGGCGAGCGCCGTGACGATGGCCAGCTGGTCGGCGTTGGCGACGACGACACGCTCGTAAGGGTCGTCGTCGTCGGCGGTGCGCCGCAGTACGGACGAGCGAGCCTCGATCCGGACGATCCTGGCGAGGGTGTCCTTGCTCCCGGACAGATCCCCGACAAGGCCGACCCGGTCGCCGACCACGGCCGCCTTGCGGCCCAGTTCGCGGGCCTTCATCGCCATCACGACGCGGTCGTCGACCAGGCAGGTGAGCCGGCCGCGGTCCACGGTCAGGACCATGCCCTCGGCGGCGTCCTCGTGCTTGGGCCGGATGTTCGTACGCGGGCGGTTGCCCTTGCGGTTGGGGCGGACCCGGACGTCGTCCTCGTCGGTGTGCTTGCCGTAGCGGCGCATCGTCGGCCGTCCCCGCTCAGTTGCCCGCGAGCATGTCGGTCCACATCCTGGGAAAGTCGGGGAGGGTCTTGGCGGTCGTCGCCACGTTCTCGATCTCGACACCGGGCACGGCGAGACCGATGATCGCGCCGGCCGTGGCCATCCGGTGGTCGTCGTAGGTGTGGAACACACCGCCGTGCAGCGGCCGCGGCCGGATGTGCAGCCCGTCCTCGGTCTCGGTGACATCGCCGCCGAGCTCGTTGATCTCCTTGGTGAGCGCGGCGAGACGGTCGGTCTCGTGCAGCCGCAGATGAGCGACACCGCGCAGCGTCGAGGGGGAGTCGGCAAGGGTCGCCACCGCGGCGATGCCCGGGGTCAGCTCGCCGACCTCGCCGAGATCGACGTCGATGCCGTGGATCCGGCCTGTGCCGGTGAAGGTCAGCCCGGCGTCGGTGAGCTCGCAGGTACCGCCCATCTCGGTGAAGATCTCCCGCAGTGCGTCACCGGGCTGGGTGGTGCGCTCCGGCCAGTCGGGCACCGTGACCCGGCCGCCGGTCACCAGCGCCGCCGCCAGGAACGGCTGGGCGTTGGACAGATCGGGCTCGACCGTCAGGTCGCGGCCGAGCAGTGCGCCGCTGCGGACCCGCCACACATTGGGCTCACCGCCCGTCTCCGGCTCGTCCACCTGCGCCCCGACCGCACGGAGCATGTCGACGGTCATCCGGATGTGCGGCATCGACGGCAGCGTGGCGCCGGTGTGCCGCACCTCCACGCCCTGGTTGAAGCGCGGCGCCGAGAGCAGCAGCGCCGAGACGAACTGCGAGGACGAGGAGGCGTCGATCTCGACCGGGCCGCCGTCGAGCGCTCCGCCGCCGTGCACGGTCATCGGCAGGGCGCCGCGGCCGTCGTCGTCGATCCGCGCGCCGAGGGCGCGCAGACCGTCGATGACCCCGCCGAGCGGACGCTCGTAGGAGCGGGGGTCGCCGTCGAAGCGGATGGGCCCGTCGGCCAGGGCGGCGACCGGCGGCAGGAAGCGCATCACCGTGCCGGCGTTGCCGACGTCGACCGTGGCGGGGCCGTGCAGCCCGGCCGGGATGATCCGCCAGGCTTCCCCGCTGTCGGGGCCGCCGGTGGAGGTGGAGCTGGAGGAGACCTGCTCCTCGATGCCGACGCCCATGGCCCGCAGGGCCTCGGCCATCAGCAGGGTGTCGCGGGAGCGCAGCGGACGGCGCAGCCAGCCCGGCTCGGCGGCCAGCGCCGCGAGCACCAGCGCGCGGTTGGTGACCGACTTGGATCCGGGCACGGTGACCGTCGCGCGGACGGGCCCGCTCGCATGGGGGGCGGACCAGGGGTCGGGGTGCACGGAGCTGTCGGTCATGGCCATCACTTTAGTGGGCTCGACCGGTGCGAGCCGTTCCCCTGCCGTTCGGGACCGATCAGCCGGTGACGCCGTTCGGGACCGATCAGCCGGTGTCGCCGTTCAGAGACCGAGCAGCCAGCGCCCGCCCCCGATCAGCGAGCACAGCGAAACGGCGTGGAAGAGGAAGAGCCACATCGCCGGCGGTACGTGTGTCAGCCGGGCCAGCTGGTCCGCGTCCGAGTCGGGCGCTCCGCCCGCGCGTCTCCCACCACCGCCCTCGAACGACGCTGCGCGGCTGCTCCAATGCCGCCGCTTCGACTGCAGCTCGAAGGCGGGGCGGACGCCGCCGAGCAGCAGGAACCACACCGCCGTGTAGGCGAACGCCGCCTGCACCGGCGGCTCGGTCAGCCACGACACCAGCAGGAAGGCCGCACCGGTGAGGATCACCGTGAGTGCTCCGTAGGCGTTGCGGATCATCACCAGCATCGCGATCAGCAGGGCCGTCGCCACCCACAGCAGCAGCGTGATCCGGTGCGCGGCGAGCAGCCAGGCCCCGCCGAGGCCGAGCAGCGGTGGGGCGGTGTAGCCGGCGGCGGCGGTGAGGATCATGCCGAGGCCTGTCGGCTTGCCCCGGCTGACGGTGAGGCCGCTGGTGTCGGAGTGCAGCCGGATGCCGTCCAGCCGGCGGCCCGTGACCAGGGCGATCAGTCCGTGTCCGCCCTCGTGGGCGATCGTGATCGCGTTGCGGGACAGCCTCCACAGGGCGTTCGGGACGACCGCGACAAGGGCGAGTGCGGCGGTGCCTATGACGAGCCACTGCTCGGGGGCGGGCTGGGTGCCGAAGATTTCGCTGATGGCCATTCCGGAGTGGCTCCTCGGGACGCTCGGTGTCGTGGCAGTGTGGCACTTATGTGCGGACGGTATGCAGCGAGTCGCAGGCCCGAGGACCTCACGGGACTCTTCCACGTCGAGAAGTGGGAGCCGACGGAGACCCTGGCTCCCGACTGGAACGTGGCTCCCACCAAGGAGGTCTACGCGGTACTCGAACGTCCCCTGAAGGACGCGGACGACCGCCGTGCGGTTCGCCAGCTGCGGAAACTCAAGTGGGGACTGGTCCCGTCCTTCGCCAAGAACCCCGAGGGCGCCGCCCGGATGATCAACGCCAGGGCTGAGACCGTCCACGAGAAGCCCTCGTTCCGGCGTCCCTTCCTCGCACGGCGCTGCATCCTGCCCGCCGACGGCTACTACGAGTGGGTCACCGCGGTCGAGGAGCGGGAGCTGGAGGTCCAGGGCAAGAAGAAACGGCCGCGCAAGCAGCCGTACTTCGTCACGCCCGCCGACGGATCGGTCTTCGCGATGGCGGGTCTGTACGAGTTCTGGCGGGACCGCACCCTGCCGGACGAGCACCCGCAGTCGTGGTGGGTGACCTGCTCGGTGATCACGACGGAGGCGGAGACGGGACCGCTCGGCGTCGCGCCCGCCGACGGGCCGCGCTCGCTTTCCGACATCCATCCGCGGATGCCGCTGATGCTGACGCCGGACCGCTGGGACGCCTGGCTGGACCCCGGGCACACGGACCTGGACGAACTGCGCGAGCTGCTGGCACCGCCGCCCACCGGGCTGATGCGCGCGTATCCGGTGGCGACGGCGGTCAGCAACGTACGGAACAACGGCCCCGAGCTGCTGGAGGAGCTGGAGGCCCCCGAGGTGGGCACGCTCTTCTGAACCGCCCGGGTTCCCGGGCTTTCGGCCGGGCTCCTGGCTTCCGCCGTTACGCGTCTCACCGATGTGAGACTGCCTTCGTGACGAAGAGCGAGATCGTGGAGACACCCGCCGGGGACGCCCGGATCACCTGGCACCCCGCCGTGGGCGACGCCCGCCTCGTGCTGGCCGTCAGCCACGGCGCCGGCGGCGGAATCGGTGCGAGCGACCTGCAGGCGCTCGCCGCCGCGCTGCCGCGCTCCGGTGTAACCGTCGCCCTGGTGGAACAGCCCTGGCGGGTGGCGGGCAAGAAGGTCGCGCCCGCCCCGAAGACCCTCGACACCGGCTGGCGGGGGCTGTGGCCCGCGCTGGAGCGCAAGGGGCTGCCGATCGTCGCGGGCGGGCGCAGCGCCGGGGCGCGCGTGGCCTGCCGCACGGCGCGCGAGCTGGGCGCCGTGGGCGTACTCGCCCTGAGCTTCCCCCTCCACCCGCCCGGCCGTCCGGAGAAGTCCCGCGCCGGTGAGCTGCTCGATGCCGCCGTGCCGGTCCTGGTCGTCCAGGGCGGCAACGACCCCTTCGGGAAGCCGGAGGAGTTCCCGGCGGGGGAGTACGAGCTGATCGAGGTGGACTCCGCCGATCACGGACTGTCCGTGCCCAAGCGGGCGGCGCTCGGCCAGGAGGAGGCGCTGGCCGTGGTGGTCGACGGCGTACGGAAGTGGATCACGGCTCTGGGGTGACGGATGGCCCGCCGGCGGCGGGGCGTTGGGGCGCGGGAATAGGCGGGGGCGGTGCCCCTGTTGAGCCTGACGTCAGCACATGAGCTTGGAGAGGAAGTCCGTCGCATGGGTCCGACCATCTGCCCGAGCCTCCCGCACGCCTCTGACCTGGACTGGACGGTTCTTTCTGCGCCCAGGACCGGTGCTGTTCAGGCGGCGGGCGGAGTGGTTGGTCGTCTATCCTCCGATTCGAGCGGGTCCGGTTTCGGTCCTGCCCCAGCGTTGGAGGAGGTGGGTCCGGTCACTGGGACCGACGACGGCCGCACGGAAGAGACGGCCGCCGAGCGCAACGCACGATTCGAGCGGGACGCCCTCGGCTACCTCGACCAGATGTACTCGGCCGCGCTGCGTATGACGCGCAATCCGGCGGACGCCGAGGATCTCGTGCAGGAGACGTACGCGAAGGCGTACGGCTCGTTCCACCAGTTCCGCGAAGGGACCAACCTCAAGGCCTGGCTGTACCGCATCCTCACGAACACCTTCATCAACTCGTACCGCAAGAAGCAGCGCGAACCCCAGCGCAGTGCGGCCGAGGAGATCGAGGACTGGCAGCTCGCTCGTGCGGAGTCCCATATGTCCACGGGACTGCGTTCCGCCGAGTCCCAGGCGCTCGACCACCTGCCCGACTCCGATGTGAAGGAGGCGCTGCAGGCGATCCCCGAGGAGTTCCGCATCGCGGTCTATCTGGCGGACGTCGAGGGCTTTGCGTACAAGGAGATCGCGGACATCATGGGTACCCCCATCGGCACGGTGATGTCCCGGCTGCACCGGGGTCGCCGCCAGCTGCGCGGAATGCTCGAGGACTACGCCCGTGAGCGCGGGCTGGTGCCCGCGGGCGCCGGGGAGTCGACGAACGATCGGAAAGGCTCGGGCTCATGAGCTGCGGAGAGCCGCATGAGATGGATTGCGCGGAGGTACTCGATCATCTCTACGAGTTCCTCGACCGTGAGATGCCCGATGCGGACTGCACCAAGTTCGAGGTGCACTTCGAGGAGTGCTCCCCCTGTCTGGAGAAGTACGGCCTGGAGCAGGCGGTGAAGAAGCTCGTCAAGCGCTGCTGCGGCCATGACGAGGTGCCGGTCGATCTGCGGGCCAAGGTGATGGGCCGGATCGAGCTGATCAGGGCGGGCGAGACGGTGCCGGAGCAGGACGTGACGGCTGTGACGGACGTGCCCGGAGCGGCCACTCCGTAGTCGCGTGTCCGCCGGGCGCGGGCACGCTGTGACAGACCACCCGCCGAGGGGCGCACCGGACGCGGTGCGCCCCTCGTCCGCTTTTCCGCCGGACCGTGACGTACCATCCGGACGGTCCTGGGCGGCCCTGACCGTCCCGCTTCCTCCGTTCCGACCGCACGCCGACGCGTCGTCCCATGGGCGATACGTGTCACCCGATGGTGCGAACCGTTCCGCTTCCGCAGCTGAGAACCGGCCAACTCGCTAGCCTGACCCTCGATTTGGGGGCAGTCCGAGGAGGGCCGAGGGCGCGTGAGAGGCATTCCGGGCGGGGCGCGCGCACTGATTCTGGGCGCCGTGGTGTGCGCCGTACTCTGCGCGCTGCCCGCCGTGCGCCCCGGCGCACAGATCCCCTGGACCGATGTCCTCCTGCTCGCCGGTGTCTGTGCCGTGTGCGAGATGCCCGTCCGCAGGCTGTTCCCCGGGCGGTTCCCGGGAATGGCCGCGGCGGGAGCCGTTTCGACGGGTGCCGGATCGTTCTTCCCCGTGGTGCTCGCTGCGGCCCTGCTGCTGCCGCCCGCCGGCGCGGCACTGGCGGCGGTGCCGGGCGCGCTCGTCGCACCCGTGGACCGGGGACCGGCAGGCGCGCGTCGGACGTGGCGGGCGGCCGAACTCGCCCTGGCCGCCTGGGCCGCGTCCTGCGCAGCCGGACTGGGCGGCGGGCTCGGCGCCGAGCCGGTCTTCCCACGGGCGCTGCTGCAGGCCGCCGCCGCGGCACTCGCGTTCTGCCTCGTGCTCACGGCGCTCGACGGAGCCATCCTGGCCACCGCCGAACGTGCGCCTCTGACGGCGGCCTGGCACGGGCTGCTGTCCCGGTCGCTGGCACCGCACACGGTGCACGGGCTGGCCGGGGTCATGGCCGCCGTGCTGTGGCACAGTCCGTACGGCCCGGTCTCCGCGCTGTGCGTGCTGCTGCCGGTGTACATCTCCTCCTGGGTCTTCGCGCAGTACCACCAGGAGCAGAACGCCCACCGGTCCACCATCCGCGCGCTGGTGCAGGCCGTCGACATCAAGGACGGGTACACCCGGGGGCACAGCGAGCGCGTGGGACGGGCGTCCGTGCTGATCGCGCGCGAGCTGGGGATGGACGAGGAACGGCTGGAGGTCATCCGCTTCGCCGGGATCCTGCACGACGTCGGCAAGCTGGGTGTGCCGACCCGGGTCCTGCGCAAGGACGGGCCCCTCACGCCGGAGGAACGCCGGGTGATCGAGCTCCACCCCGAGTACGGGCACGAGATGGTCCGCGGTATCGGCTTCCTCGACGAGGCCCGGGCGGCGATCCTGCACCATCACGAACGGATCGACGGCAGTGGCTACCCCTACGGGCTCACCGGCCACCAGATCCCCGAGTCCGCGCGCGTCGTGGCCGTCGCCGACGCCTTCGACGCCATGACCTCGACCCGTTCCTACAGCAGGGCACGGCCGGTCGCCGCGGCCGTCGAGGAGCTGAGACGCTGCGCGGGCACTCATTTCGACCCCCGTATGGTCCGTGCCCTCGTCCGCGCCCTGTCCCGGCACGGCTGGCAGACGGGGGTCACGGCGGACGAGGCCCGTCCGCCGTCCGCCCCGGACCCGCCGTTTCCGCACCCCACGGGCAGCCGGGCCGCGACACGGCGGACCGCGACACGGGCCGTCCGCCCCGCCGCCGACGGGCACGGCGGATGAGCCGCCGTACCCCGCTCGCCGTCGCAGGGGTCTACGGCGGCGCGGCGGCACTCGCCGGTGCCGGACTCGCCTGGAGCCTGTGGAACGGGTTCGAGGACCCGGACGTCGCACTCGCGTTCGGTGTGCTCATCGCCGTCGGTGAGCTCGCCCGTCGCCGCCCGGCTCAGGGAGCGGGAATCCCGCCGGCCCTGTCCGCGGAACCCCCGCCGCTGTACGTGGAACCGTGGGTGAGGGAGCCCGCCCCCGTCGGGGCGGCCGGAGCCCTGGGCTATGCGCTGCTCGGCGAGTGCGCGGGCCGGACCACCGGCCATGGAGTCCTGCAGGTCGTCGCGGTCGTCCTCGCCGGCGCGCTGGCCGGTGCCGTCCCGCAGCTCGCCCGCGGCCGCTGCCCCGCACCCGACCGGATGGCCCGCCGGGTGCTCACCGTGGGCTTCGCCGCGGCGTGCTTCCAACCGCTCTACAACTCCGGCGAGTTGGTCGCCCGCCTTGGCAAGGGCCCGTCCTATGCGCTCTATCTGCTGCTCGTTCTCGTCCTGACCGCGCTCTGCGACGCCGTGCTCGCGTCCCTGCTCCTGCACGCCCGCACGATCCCCCACTGCGGGAAGAGCAGGGAAGGCGCTCCCTACCCGTACGGCCCGCTGCTCCGCGACGAACTGCGCTCGCTGCCCGGCATCGGCTCGGCCGTCTGTGCGACCGGGGCCGTGATGGCCCTCGGGGCCGCCGTGGCCGGGCTGTGGGCACTTCCGGTGTTCTGCGTGCCCCTGCTGTCGGCCCAGCTCTCCTTCCGCCGGTACACGGCGGTGCGGACCACCTACCGGCAGACGATCGCCTCGCTGGCCCGGGCCACCGAGATCGCCGGATACACGCCTCAGGGCCATGCCCGCCGGGTCGCCGCGCTCAGCGCCGCGGTCGGCCGTGAAATGGGTCTCGCCGCCCCCGAGCTGGCCGTTCTCGAGCATGCGGCGCTGATGCACGACATCGGGCAGCTCTCCCTGGTCGATCCCGTACCGGAGGGGGCCACCGCTCTGCTGCCCGCCGCCGAGCAGCGCCGCATCGCCCTGCTGGGCGGCGCAGTGGTGCGCCAGACCGGTGTCCCGGCGGCCGTCGCGGCGGTCGTCGAGCGGCAGGCCGACCCCTACCGGGACCAACCGCTCGCCGCCCGGATCGTCCGTACCGTCAACGCCTACGACGATCTGAGCGGCGGCCGCGCGGAGGGCGCGCTCGGCGCGCTGGAGTGGCTGCGCCTCGGCACCGCCCACGACTATCAGCCGGAAGTCGTGGAATCTCTGGCACGGGTGCTGTGCCGGGGCTGTGGTTCCCTCCCGGTCTGGGTAACCCATGGGTAATGAGCGGGCGTCCGACCGGGCATGGTTGGATGCGATTGAAGGCAGACACAAGAGACACGGCGAGACTGGCAGTAAAGACACAGAACGACACGTGTCCGGGGGAAGTGACCCGAGCGACCGGCAGGCGGGAATCGTGAGGATCTTCGGGAAGGTACGGCATCGGCCGTCCGCCTCGTGGCGGCAGGCCACCGACCGCGCGTTCACGCTGATCGGCGACGGCCGGTACGAGGACGCGGGCGCTCTGCTGACCCGCGCCGCGGACCTGGAGCCGTGGCTCTCGGAGTCCTGGTTCAACCTGGCACTGCTGCACAAGTTCCGGCACGACTGGGAGCAGGCGCGTGCCGCCGGGCTGCGCGCCGTCGCGCTGCTCGACAAGGAGACCGGCGCCCCCGACTGGTGGAACGTCGGTATCGCCGCCACCGCCCTGCAGGACTGGCCTCTGGCCCGCCGCGCCTGGCAGGCCTACGGGCTCAGGGTCCCGGGCGAGGCCACCACCGGCGGGGAGCCGCTCGGCATGGAGCTGGGCAGCGCCGCCGTGCGGCTGTCGCCCGAGGGCGAGGCCGAGGTGGTGTGGGGCAAGCGGCTCGATCCGGCCCGGATAGAGGTGCTCTCCATCCCCCTGCCGTCGTCCGGCCGCCGCTGGGGCGAGGTCGTGCTGCACGACGGTGTCCCGCACGGCGAGCGCACCACCGCCGCGGGGCACAGCTTCCCGGTCTTCGACGAGATCGAGCTCTGGGCCCCCTCGCCCGTTCCCACCTGGGTCGTGCTGCTGGAGGCCGCCACCGAGGAGGACCGGGACTCCCTGGAACAGCTCGCGGCCGACGCCGGCTACGCCGCCGAGGACTGGTCGTCGTCGGTGCGTCTGCTGTGCAGGGCGTGTTCCGAGAGCCAGATGCCGAGCGCCGAGGGCGAGGGCGAGCACCTGGACCCGCACGACCACAGTGAGCCCGGTCACCCCGGGCCGCTCGGCCACCGCACCGCAGGGGACCTGTGGGTGCCGGAGCGCGAATGCGGTATCGCGGCGCCCGCCGGACTGGTGCGCGGGCTGCTGGACGGCTGGGTCGCCGACAGCCCGGACAGCAGGGAATGGCGGGATCTCGAGGAAGTCTGCTGACCACTGCGGCAGGGCCGTAGGCTGTACGGGACACCGAGCAGGGTTTGCAGGAAGGCTTACGGCGGAATGGCGCAGCAGACGGACGAGCAGATCAACGACGGCTTCGTCGTCGACACGGAGGACTGCGAGGAGCGCGAGCGGGCCTACCGCGAGCGCGGCACGGCCCGTCCCATCACCGTCGTCGGCAATCCGGTGCTCCACAAGGAGTGCAAGGACGTCACCGAGTTCGGCGACGAGCTCGCCGCTCTGGTCGACGACATGTTCGCGAGCCAGCGCGCGGCGGAGGGCGTGGGCCTGGCCGCCAACCAGATCGGTGTGGACCTGAAGGTCTTCGTCTACGACTGCCCCGACGACGAGGGCGTGCGCCACACCGGAGTGGTGTGCAACCCGGTGCTGCAGGAGCTGCCGCCGGAGCGCCGGGTGCTCGACGACTCGAACGAGGGCTGCCTGTCCGTGCCGACGGCGTACGCCTCGCTGGCCCGCCCCGACTACGCGGAGGTCCACGGCCACGACCTCCAGGGCAACCCGGTCAAGATCCGCGGCACCGGCTACTTCGCCCGCTGCCTCCAGCACGAGACCGACCACCTGTACGGCCGTCTCTACATCGACCGGCTGTCGAAGCGGGACCGCAAGGACGCGCTGCGGCAGATGGCGGAGGGCACTCCGCGCTACGAGACCGTGCCGAACGACTGACGGTGCCGCACGGCTGACCGCATACCCCGAAAAGGCGTGGGCCCGGACCGCTGTGCGGTCCGGGCCCACGCCCGTGTGCGGTCGCCGTGGCGATCAGAAGTCCTCGTCGAGGTCGACCGAGCCCTCGACGGCGACCTGATAGGCGGACGGACGGCGCTCGAAGAAGTTCGTCAGTTCCTGGACGCCCTGGAGCTCCATGAAAGCGAACGGGTTCTGCGAACCGTAGACCGGGGCGAAGCCGAGCCGGGTGAGCCGCTGGTCGGCGACGCACTCCAGATACTCGCGCATCGACTCGGTGTTCATGCCCGGCAGCCCGTCGCCGCACAGATCGCGCCCGAACTGCAGCTCGGCGGCGACGGCCTCCTTCAGCATCTCGGTGACCTGGTGCTGGAGTTCGTCGTCGAAGAGCTCCGGCTCCTCCTTGCGGACCGTGTCCACGACCTCGAAGGCGAAGTTCATGTGCATGGTCTCGTCACGGAACACCCAGTTGGTGCCGGTGGCGAGGCCGTGCAGCAGCCCGCGCGAGCGGAACCAGTAGACGTACGCGAAGGCCCCGTAGAAGAACAGCCCCTCGATGCACGCCGCGAAGCAGATCAGGTTCAGCAGGAAGCGGCGGCGGTCGGACTTCGTCTCCAGCCGGTCGATCTTTTCGACCGAGTCCATCCACTTGAAGCAGAACTGGGCCTTCTCGCGGATCGAGGGGATGTTCTCGACCGCGGCGAACGCGGCGGTCCGGTCATCCGGGTTCGGCAGGTAGGTGTCCAGCAGGGTCAGATAGAACTGGACGTGCACCGCCTCCTCGAAGAGCTGGCGGGAGAGGTACAGCCGCGCCTCGGGGGAGTTGATGTGCTTGTAGAGGGTGAGCACCAGGTTGTTCGCGACGATCGAGTCGCCGGTCGCGAAGAACGCGACCAGACGGCCGATCAGATGCTGCTCACCGGGGGAGAGCTTGGCCAGGTCCGCGACGTCGGAGTGGAGGTCGACCTCCTCGACCGTCCAGGTGTTCTTGATCGCGTCCCGGTAGCGCTCGTAGAAGTCCGGGTAGCGCATCGGGCGGAGCGTCAGCTCGAAGCCGGGGTCGAGCAGATTCTTCTCGCGCGCCGTCGTGGCGGTGGTGGCTTCGGTGGACATTACTGGCAGGCCTCGCAGGACTCGGGGTTCTCAAGGGAGCAGGCGATGGCGTCCGCGTCGGGAGCGGCCTGCTGGACGGGAATGGTGGGGGCCGCGGTGACCGCCGCCGGCGTGCCGGACGCGGCACGGGCGATCCGGGTCGCCGGGCGCGAACGCAGGTAGTACGTCGTCTTCAGGCCCTGCTTCCAGGCATACGCGTACATCGAGCTGAGCTTGCCGATGGTCGGCGTCTCCATGAACAGGTTCAGCGACTGCGACTGGTCCAGGAACGGGGTGCGCGCCGCGGCCATGTCGATCAGGCCGCGCTGCGGGATCTCCCAGGCCGTGCGGTACAGCTCCCGCACCTCCGCCGGAATCCAGTTGAGGCCCTGCACCGAGCCGCTGGAGTCGCGCAGCGCCTCACGGGTCTGGGCGTCCCACACGCCCAGCTGCTTGAGCTCATCCACCAGGTACGAGTTGACCTGGAGGAACTCGCCCGACAGCGTCTCGCGCTTGAACAGGTTGGAGACCTGCGGCTCGATGCACTCGTACACGCCCGCGATCGACGCGATGGTCGCGGTCGGGGCGATGGCGAGCAGCAGGGAGTTGCGCATCCCCGTGGTGGCGACCCGCTCGCGCAGGGCGGCCCACCGCTCGGGCCAGTTGAGCTCGACGCCGTAGTGGTCCGGGTGCAGCACACCGCGCGCCGTGCGGGTCTGCTCCCAGGCGGGCAGCGGGCCGCCCCGCTCGGCGAGGTCGCAGGACGCCTCGTACGCCGCCAGCATGATCCGCTCGGCGATCCGGGTGGACAGTGCCTTCGCCTCGGCGGAGTCGAAGGGCAGCCGCAGCTTGAAGAAGACGTCCTGGAGACCCATCGCGCCCAGGCCCACCGGGCGCCACTTGGCGTTGGAGCGGCCGGCCTGCTCGGTCGGGTAGAAGTTGATGTCCACGACCCGGTCGAGGAAGGTCACGGCCGTGCGGACGGTCTCGTCCAGCCGCTCCCAGTCGATGGAGCCCCCGGGGGTCACGAACGCGCCCAGGTTGACCGAGCCGAGGTTGCAGACGGCCGTCTCGCCGTCGTTCGTGACCTCGATGATCTCGGTGCAGAGGTTGGAGGAGTGGACGACGGTGCCGGGCTCCGCGGTCTGGTTCGCGGTGCGATTCGACGCGTCCTTGAACGTCATCCAGCCGTTTCCGGTCTGGGCGAGGGTCCGCATCATCCGGCCGTACAGGTCGCGGGCCGGGATCGTCCTGCGGGCGAGGCCCGCCTCCTCCGCCTTGCGGTAGGCGGCGTCGAACTCGTCGCCCCACAGGTCCACCAGCTCGGGGACGTCCGCGGGGGAGAACAGCGACCACTCGGCGTCGGCGTTCACCCGGCGCATGAACTCGTCCGGGATCCAGTGCGCCAGGTTGAGGTTGTGCGTACGCCGCGCCTCCTCGCCCGTGTTGTCGCGGAGCTCCAGGAACTCCTCGATGTCCGCGTGCCAGGTCTCGAGGTAGACGCAGGCCGCGCCCTTGCGCCGGCCGCCCTGGTTGACGGCGGCGACCGACGAGTCCAGCGTGCGCAGGAACGGCACGATGCCGTTGGAGTGCCCGTTGGTGCCGCGGATCAGCGAACCGCGGGAGCGGATGCGGGAGTACGACAGACCGATGCCGCCCGCGTGCTTCGACAGCCGTGCCACCTGGTGGTAGCGGTCGTAGATCGAGTCCAGCTCGTCCAGCGGCGAGTCCAGCAGATAGCAGGAGGACATCTGGGGGTGCCGGGTGCCGGAGTTGAAGAGCGTCGGCGAGGACGGCAGATAGTCCAGCCGGCTCATCAGCCCGTACAGCGCGGCGACTTCGTCGACGGCGTGCGCCGACTCGTCCTCGGCGAGACCGCAGGCCACGCGCAGCATGAACTGCTGCGGGGTCTCGATCACCTTGCGGGTGAGCGGGTGGCGCAGCAGGTAGCGGCTGTAGAGGGTGCGCAGTCCGAAGTAACCGAAGCGGTCGTCGGCGGCCGGGTCGATCAGCCCGTCGAGACGGGCGGTATGGGCCTCGACGAAGGCAGCCGTGCGGTCCGCGATCAGTGCCTCGCGGTGGCCGACCGCGATCGAGCCGGAGAAGCCGGTGGCGCCCTGCGAGGCCGCCTCCTCGGCGATGGTGAGGGTGAGCAGCCGGGCCGCGAGCCGCGAGTACGCCGGGTCCTCCGCGATCAGCCCGGCGGCCGCCTCGGTGGCCAGCTCCCGCAGTTCGGCCTCGTCCGAGCCCGAGTGACGTCCCCGGAGCGCGGCACCCGCGACCCGTCCGGGGTCGGTGTCGGGGAGGTCGGCGGTGAGGTCGGTCAGAAGCCGCAGCAGCGCGGTTCCTGGCCCATCGGCGAGCTGCGCTGAAGCAGGATCTGGCGGCGCGATGGTCACGGGGGTGCTCTCCCTCACTCGGCTCGGGGCCGGCGGGGGAGGCGGAATGCGGGCATGTGTCTGGGCAGCACAACGCACCGCGTCCACCAGCCTGATCCGCGAGGCCCGGACGTCTCGGCACCCGGGCCGGACGGACCGGGTGCGTTGCCGACAGGTCCTCGGACTCGTGGGTGTGCACTCGCGGACGCGTACGCATGGGCACGCCTCATGGGTACGCGAAAGGAACGAATGCAGACCGACTCACCGTTGCGGGACAGTTCCGGATTTCCACCGGATTCCCCTGCTGCGGCAACGGAGTCGAGCATACATGTAGGGGCGGGGCGATGCCGCGCACCCCACATGTTGTGTCGCGGTCGCGTGACTCACCCCGAAGTGTCGGTTCTCAGAGCTCAAGCGCGTACGTCAGCAGGGGATCCAGGCCCGCTATCGGTACCCAGTCACGATCGGGGGTCCGTACGAAGCCCAGCCGCTCGTATATGCGGTGTGCCGCGCGCATCTGCCGATCGGTCGACAGCACCAGTCGGCGGCACCCTTCGAGAGCTCGGGCCCGCTCGACGCACGCCATGACGAGCGCCTCCCCGACGCCACGCCTGCGTGCCTCGGTGGCGACGACCAGCATCCGGAACTCGGCCTCGTCCTTCCGTGCGATGTTGGCGTAGGGCCGTGCGCCGGGCGTGAAAGCCACCCCGCCGAGCAGCCGTCCCGAGCCGTCGGTGGCGACCAGCACCTCGGACTGCGCGGCCCTGCCTGCCGTGTCCCGCAGTACGGGGAGATAGGGGTCCTCGTCCCCGAAGGTCAGCAGTCCGTCCGCCAGATAGGTCTGTGCGGTGAGCTCCCCGAGAGCGTCGTACTCCTCCGTCTCCACCGGCCTGATGGTCACATCCATCCCGGCAGTCTGTCCTACACGAGGAGAACGTGTACACCGGAAAACGGCGCCTGGCCGCCGCCCTTGAGGGGGACGGCGGCCAGGCGCGCAGGCGGGTCAGCGGTGCCGGATGTCTCAGTGCGTCGCGGCGGTCAGCTTCGGGGCCTCCGTCTCGACTCCCGGGTCACCCGCGTCCGCCGTGTAGTCCTCCGGGGACGTCTCGTCGACGCCGTCCGGCGCCTTCACGGCACGCAGCACGAAGGTGAGGACGACCGTCACGAGCACATTGAGCACAAAGGCGGTCAGACCGATGTAACCGATCTCACCGATGCCCGGGATCTCGGCCGAGGATCCGCCGAAGTGCTTCTGCGTCGGGCTCGCGACACCGTAGGCCGCCACCGTGCCGTAGATCATTCCGACGGCCCAGCCGGCGAGCAGCGCCCAGCGGTGGCACCAGCGGGTGAACAGGCCTCCGACCAGTGCGGGGAAGGTCTGGAGGATCCAGATGCCGCCCAGCAGCTGGAAGTTGATGGCGACCGTCTTGTCCATCGTGAGGACGAAGACCAGGGCGCCCACCTTCACCAGCAGCGACACCAGCTTCGACACCCTGGTCTCCTGCTCCGGTGTCGCGTCCGGCTTCAGGAAGTCCTTGTAGATGTTGCGGGTGAACAGATTGGCCGCGGCGATCGACATGATCGCGGCCGGCACCAGCGCGCCGATGCCGATGGCCGCGAAGGCCACGCCCGCGAACCAGTCGGGGAACATGTTCTCGAACAGCTGCGGAATGGCGAGCTGACCGTTGGTCACCTTGACCCCGGCGGCGATCGCCATGAATCCGAGCAGGGCCAGCAGCCCCAGCATCAGCGAATAGAGCGGAAGTATCGTCGTGTTGCGCCGGATCACGTCGCGGCTGCGCGAGGACAGCGTGGCGGTGATCGAGTGGGGGTACATGAACAGCGCCAGGGCGGATCCGAGAGCCAGCGTGGCGTAACCCCACTGGCCCATCTCCCCGGGCACCAGAGCGCCGCGTGGTTTGTCGGTCGCCGGGTTGATCTGGGCGTACGCCTCGCCCGCCTTGGCGAAGACGTCGTCGAAGCCACCCAGTTTGATCGGGATGTAGATGATGGCGACCGTGATCACGAGGTAGATCAGGGTGTCCTTGACGAAGGCGATCAGCGCGGGCGCCCGCAGACCGGACGAGTACGTGTACGCGGCGAGGACACCGAAGGCGATCAGCAGCGGCAGGTCCTTGACGAACCAGTGGGTGTTCTCGCCGCCGCCGACACCCATGACGTCCAGCACGGCCTGGATGCCGACGAGTTGCAGGGCGATGTACGGCATCGTCGCCAGGATGCCCGTGACCGCGACCGCGAGGGACAGCCCCTTGGAGCCGAAGCGCCCGCGGACGAAGTCCGATGTCGTCACATAGCCGTGCCGGTGCGAGACCGACCAGAGCCGCGGCAGGAAGGTGAAGATCAGCGGGTAGACCAGGATGGTGTACGGCACCGCGAAGAAGCCGGCCGCGCCCGCCGCGTAGATCGCCGCGGGTACGGCGACGAAGGTGTACGCCGTATAGAGGTCGCCGCCGAGCAGGAACCAGGTGACCCAGGTGCCGAACGAGCGTCCGCCCAGGCCCCATTCGTCCAGGCTGTGCTCGTTCTCGGCCCTGCGCCAGCGCGAGGCCAGGAAGCCCATGACCGTGACGGCCAGGAAGAAGAAGACGAAGACGGCGAGTGCGACGCCGTTCACACCGTCCTTCACTTCGACGCCCCTTCCCCGCGGGCGCGCTGGTCACGCTGCCACAGCCGGTACGCGACCATCGTCAGCGCGGTCGAGATGACGACCCAGAGCATCTGGTACCAGTAGAAGAACGGGATCCCGGCGACGGCCGGGTCGGTCTTCGCGTACGAGCCGACCCAGAGCATCGCCACGAACGGCGCGACCAGGCAGACGGCCACCACGACCCGTACTGGGGTGACGGTCCGTTTTCTTTCTGCGGATACTTCGGACATGAGCGATTCCGTCCCCTCGCCGATCAGCTTTGCTGATGTGACGAGGTCGCGCGGACAGGCCGGGCGGCGTCGCAGGTCGATGGCTCTCGCCCGGCGCCGTCGTCGTCGCACGCAGCGCCGCTGCGCCCGCCTCCTCCGCCTGCCGGACTCGGCCTTCGTCTCGCTCCTTGCTCCGCCCTGCCTGTCCGCGCGACCTCTGACGCGCAGGCAATCTAGGCGAGCCTTGCGCCCGAGGGAACCCTGGTCCGGATAACGGACGAGGTAATCGCCAAATGGTCCTGATGCCGTTGAGCAGCCGAAATTGACCACTCGTCGGCTGAATCCGACCGCTCGGCTGATCGTTGATGCCGGGGGACTTGACTCGTCCGGAGGTGCGCCCCGCCCCGGGAGCCGGCCCTGGGATCCGGTCCCGGCTTCCAGGGGCGGGCAGACGTCAGTCCGCCTCCGGTCGCCGCAGCCGTGCCACGAACTTGTAGCGGTCGCCGCGGTACACCGAGCGCACCCATTCGACCGGTTCGCCGTTTCTGTCCAGCGAGTGCCGCGACAGCATCAGCATCGGCAGGCCCACGTCCGTTCCGAGCAGCCCGGCTTCGCGTGGTGTGGCCAGCGAGGTCTCGATCGTCTCCTCGGCCTCCGCGAGATGGACGTCGTAGACCTCCGCGAGCGCCGTGTAGAGCGAGGTGTACTTGACGAGTGACCTGCGCAGCGCGGGGAAGCGCTTCGCCGACAGATGCGTCGTCTCGATCGCCATCGGTTCGCCGCTGGCCAGCCGAAGCCGCTCGATCCGCAGTACGCGCCCGCCCGGTGCGATGTCGAGCAGGCCGGCGAGCGTGTCATCGGCGGTGACATAGCCGATGTCCAGCAACTGGGACGTGGGTTCCAGTCCCTGTGCCTTCATGTCCTCGGTGTACGAGGTGAGCTGGAGGGCCTGGGACACCTTGGGCTTGGCGACGAACGTCCCCTTGCCCTGGATGCGTTCCAGCCGGCCCTCGACGACCAGTTCCTGCAGGGCCTGACGCACCGTGGTGCGCGAGGTGTCGAACTCGGCCGCCAGGGTGCGCTCGGGCGGGACGGGTGTGCCGGGCGGCATCGTCTCCGTCATGTCGAGCAAGTGCTTCTTGAGCCGGTAGTACTTGGGCACGCGAGCCGAACGGGTCGCCGTCGCGTTCTCGTTCTCCGTGCCGCCCCCGTCCGTGGCCATGGCCTGCCTTCCCGACTCGTGTGCTGCTGCCGTCACCGGCTCCTCCGTAGGTTGCGGCTCACATGGTGGCACGGTCCGGTCACGGGTCGTCGCCCGCCTCGAGGTGTCGGTCGGGTAACGGACGCGACAGCCCCTCTTATACACCCTTGACACCCCTAAAGGTCTAGGCCAAGCTCCGGGTTACTGGTCTAAACCAATAAGGGCCACGTCCCAGTCCCGCGGGCAGTGATCGGCGTATGCCTCCGTATGTCCTCGCGGTGGGCGGGGGGTTGCAGCACATCCCTGAGGAGGGTGGCGTGAAGCGCAAGCTCATCGCGGCGGTCGGCGTCGCGGGCATGGTGGTCGGCATTGCCGCATGCGGCTCCGGAAGCGACAAGGGCGGGGACAAGGCCGGCGCCGACGTCAAGGAAATCACCGTCTGGCTGACGGTCGACGCCCAGAACAACTGGCCCGAGCTGGTCAAGGCGGCCGACGAAGCGGTCGTCAAGAAGCACCCCGGCCTCACCGTCAAGCACGAGTACTACGGCTGGCCGGACAAGAACACCAAGCTCGATGCCGTCCTCGCCACCGACAAGGTCCCCGACGTGGTCGAGATGGGCAACACCGAGATGCTCGGCTACATGGTCAAGGGTGCCTTCGCCGAGGTCGACCCCAAGAAGTTCGAGCAGTCCGACGCCTGGCTGGACGGCCTCAAGGAGTCCGTCGGCTACGAGGGCAAGACCTACGGCGTGCCGTACTACGCGGGCGGCCGTGTCGGCAACTGGCGCAAGGACGTGGCGGCCGAGGCCGGGGTGAAGGCCCCGCCGAGGACCTACGCCGAGCTGACCGCGGCCCTGGACAAGATCCAGGCGAAGAAGGGCGCCAAGTTCAGCGCCTGGTACCAGCCTTCGCCGGACTGGTACGCCGCGATGTCCTTCGTCTACGACGCGGGCGGCGCCATCGCGAAGAAGGAGGGCGACCAGTGGAAGGCCGGCCTGTCCTCGGCCGAGTCCGTCAAGGGCCTGAACGAGTACAAGAAGGTGCTCGACACCTATATGAAGGCCGACAAGACCAAGGACGAGGCGGACCGCTACATCGTCTACGGCCAGGGCAACGCCGGAATGATCTTCGGTGCGGCCTGGGAGGGCGCCACCGCCGAGGACCCGAAGAACGACAAGACCGGCAAACTCAAGGGCAACCTCGAGAACTTCGTGATGCCCGGCCCGTCCGGCAAGAGCCTCCCCGTCTTCCTCGGCGGCTCCGACCTCGCCATCCCGGTCAAGTCCAGGGCGCAGGACGTCGCCGCCGAGTGGATCAACGCCTTCACCGGAGCCCAGGGACAGAAGGGCCTGGTCGCCAAGGGCAATCTGCCCAACAACAAGACGGACCTCGCACCGCTGAAGGGTGACCCGAAGACCGCCGTCCCGGCCACCGCGGCCGAGTCCAGCTGGTTCGTCCCGATGGCACCGGGCTGGGGCCAGGTAGAGAAGGCCCAGATCCTGAAGACCATGCTCCAGGAGATCGGCACCGGCAAGAAGTCGGTCGAAGAGGCCGCCAAGGCCGCGGACGAGGCGATCGACAAGGTCATCAACACCAAGTGACCTCCCCACAGGGCTCCGTCGGTCGGCGACGGGGCCCTGTTCCCGTACGAGAAGAGGGAACGCCGAGGAGCGCCCGATGAGTGCCGCAGACACAACCACTGCCAAGGTGCCGCCGATGCGGCCGTCGACAGCTCCCGGCGCCGGTGCGGGAGCCCAGGGAGCCGGGAGAGGAGGAAGGCCGGGACCGCGACGGCGGAAGGGCGGTGGGGCCGGGCTGCCGTGGGTACTGCTCGCGCCCTGTCTGCTCGTCCTGCTGCTCGTCCTCGGCTATCCGCTGGTCCGCCTGGTCACCCTCGCGTTCCAGAAGTTCGGGCAGCCGCAGCTGTGGGGCTTCCGGGAACCCGAGCCGGTGGGCTTCGCCAACTTCACCAGGATCCTCGGCGACGGGGAGTTCTGGGCCGTCGTCGTCCGTACGGTCGTCTTCGCCGGGGGAGCGGTCGTCCTCACCATGGTCCTGGGCATGCTGATCGCCCTGCTGCTGCAGCGGGTCTCCGGCTGGGTGAAGACGCTGGTGAACATCGCGCTCGTGGCGAGCTGGGGCATGCCCGTCATCGTCGCCACCGCGATCTTCAAATGGCTCTTCGACACCGACTACGGAATCCTCAACTGGCTGCTCAGCCGGCTGCCCGGGGTCGATATGAGCGGGCACAACTGGTTCGCCAGCGGCCCGCAGGGGCTCGCCGTCATCATGCTGCTGGTCGTCTGGGGCGCCGTGCCGTTCGTCGCCATCACCCTCGGCGCCGGGCTCACCCAGGTGCCCAAGGAGCTCGAAGAGGCGGCCCGCCTCGACGGCGCCGGGGCCTGGGGGGTCTTCCGCTACGTCACGCTGCCGGTTCTCAAGCCGATCATCGTGATGCTGACGACGCTCTCGGTGATCTGGGACATGGGCGTCTTCCCGCAGGTGTTCGTGATGCGGGGCGGCCACCCCGAGGCCGAGTTCCAGCTGCTGACGACGTACTCCTACGACAAGGCCTTCGTCGTCAACGACTACGGCGGCGGCTCGGCGATCGCCCTGGTCACCGTGGTGCTGCTGCTCGGTGTGGTCGCGGTGTACATGCGCCAGATGCTCAAGATCGGAGAAGTCGAATGAGCGCGGTGACCAAGGGCGCCGTCATGCGCTCCACCCGGAGGCCCGGCCGGGGAAGGCTCGGCTGGAACCTGCTCGGTCTGCTCGTGTTCGCCACCGCGGGCTTCCCCGTGTACTGGATGCTCAACACGGCGTTCAAACCCGCCAGGGACGCCATCGATCCGGACCCGCACTTCTTCCCCCGGACCTTCACCCTGGAGAACTTCTCCCGGGCCTTCGACGTGGCGGACTTCTGGGGACCGGTCGGACGCAGTCTCGCCGTGTCGCTGGCCGTGGTCGCCATCGGCATCGTGGTCGGCATGCTCGCCGCGCTGGCCATCTCCCGCTTCGCCTTCCGCGGCCGCAAGATCGTGATCGTGGGCATCCTGGCCGTCCAGATGGTCCCGCTGGTCGCCATGATCATCCCGGTCTTCCTGCTGCTCAACGACCTCGGTCAGTACGACAGGCTCACCGGCTTGATCATCACGTACCTCACCTTCGTCCTCCCCTTCACCGTGTGGACGCTGCGCGGCTTCATCGTCAACATCCCCAGGGAGCTGGAGGAGGCCGCGATGGTCGACGGCTGCACTCGCTCCGGAGCCTTCCTCCGGGTGGTGTTCCCGCTGCTCGCCCCGGGCATCGTGGCGACCTCCGTGTACGGATTCATCCAGGCCTGGAACGAGTACCTGTACGCCCTGATGCTGATGAGCCAGCAGAACCAGACCGCGACCGTGTGGCTCGGCAACTTCACCACCAAGCACGGCACCGAATACGCCCCGATGATGGCCGGCGCCACGATGATGGCCGTCCCCATCGTGATCCTCTTCCTCCTCGTCCAGCGCAAGATGGCCGCGGGTCTGACGGCCGGCGCAGTGAAGGGATGACGACGCCGTATGACGACGCTCGCATACCGCTCCGACACGCTCACGCGGGACGCACTGACCGTCCTCCAGCCGGGATTCCTCGGCACCACCGCCCCCGACTGGCTGCTGCGGCGGATCGGGGAAGGGCTCTCGGCGGTGGGCTTGTTCGGCCGTAACGTCGCCTCGCCCGAGCAGCTGTCCACGCTCACCGCCCAGCTGCGGGCCGAGCGGGACGACGTCCTCGTCGCCATCGACGAGGAGGGCGGGGACGTCACGCGGCTGGAGGTGCGCACCGGCTCCTCCTTTCCCGGCAACTACGCCCTCGGGTCCGTGGACGACACCGATCTGACCCGGGAGGTGGCGGCGGAGCTCGGGCGGCGGCTCGCCGCCTGCGGAGTCGATCTGAACTGGGCCCCTTCGGCCGATGTCAATTCAAACCCGAACAATCCCGTGATCGGGGTGCGTTCCTTCGGGGCCGACCCGGGTCTCGTCGCCCGGCACACCGCGGCGTATGTCGAGGGGCTGCAGTCCGCAGGCGTGGCTGCATGCACCAAGCACTTCCCCGGGCACGGGGACACAGCGGTCGATTCGCACCACGCACTGCCCCGGATCGATGTGGAGTTGGCCACGTTGCGCGCCCGTGAGCTGCTGCCTTTTCACGCGGCGATCGCAACGGGTTCCAAGTCGGTCATGAGCGCGCATATCCTGCTACCCGCGCTCGACCCCGATCATCCGGCAACCCTGAGCCCGCGGATCCTCACCGGTCTGCTGCGACAGGAGCTGGGCTTCGACGGCCTCATCGTCACGGACGGCATGGAGATGCAGGCCATCGCCGCCATCTACGGAATCGAGCGCGGCAGTGTCCTCGCGATCGCCGCCGGTGCCGACGCGATCTGTGTCGGCGGTGGCCTGGCCGACGAGGACACCGTGCTGCGGCTGCGCGACGCGCTCGTCACCGCGGTGCACCAGGGCGAGCTGCCCGAGGAACGACTGGCTGACGCGGCCGCGCGTGTGCGCGCGCTCGCGGACTGGACCCGGGGGGCCAGGGGGGCGGCATCGGAGCCGGGCGCGGCTTCACAGGAGGGGACCGCGCCCGGCACCGAGATCGGCCTCGTCGCGGCCAGGCGCGCGGTCCGCCTGACCCGTGGGGAGTGCCCCCATGAGCCCCTGACCTCCGCGCCGTACGTGGCCGCCTTCACGCCCGCCGCCAACATCGCCGTCGGCGACGAGACCCCCTGGGGTGTCGCCGCGGAACTGGCGAGGCTCCTTCCCGGTACCCGGACAGGCACCTACGGCGCCTCCTCGCCGACCGGCGAGGTGCTGCGCGCCGCGGGTGACCGGCGCATCGTGGCGGTCGTCCGCGACGCCCACCGCCATCCGTGGATGACACGGGCCCTGGACGGGCTGCTGGCCGTCCGCCCCGACACCATCGTGGTCGAGATGGGTCTCGACCAGGCCCCACCGCGTGGCGCCCTGCATGTGGCGACGTTCGGTGCGGCCCGGGTGTGCGGACGGGCGGCGGCGGAGGCGATCACCGGGGCGTAGGAGCCGCGGGCCCGGGCGCATGGCCACCCGGGCCCCAGTACGAGCGACGCCTACAACCCCTGCCAGCCGGGCTTGTTCGCGTAGGTGTGCCGGAAGTAGTCCGTGAGCTTCAGCTTGGCCGCCGCCGCCTCGTCCACGACGACCGTCGCGTGCGGGTGCAGCTGCAGCGCCGACGCCGGGCAGACCGCGGCGACCGGCCCCTCCACGGTCGCCGCCACGGCTTCCGCCTTGGCCTCACCCGTGGCGAGCAGTACCAGGTGCCGTGCCTCCAGGATCGTGCCGATCCCCTGGGTGATCACATGGTGCGGCACCTGCTCGATGTCACCGTCGAAGAAGCGTGCGTTGTCCATGCGCGTCTGCCGGGTCAGCGTCTTGATCCGCGTGCGCGACGCGAGCGACGAGCACGGCTCGTTGAAGCCGATGTGCCCGTCCGTGCCGATCCCGAGCAGCTGAAGATCCACCCCGCCCGCCTCGGCCAGTGCCGCGTCGTACGCCTCGCACGCGGCACGTACGTCCTCCGCCGAACCGTCCGGGCCGATGAAGGCGTCCACGTCGAGCCCGAGCGGCTCGACGACCTCGCGCAGCACGACCGAGCGGTATGACTCGGGGTGTCCCGCGGGCAGGCCCACGTACTCGTCGAGCTGGGCGATCCTCGCCCGTGAGACGTCCGCATCGCCGGCGCGCACCAGCGCCGCGAGGGCCTCGTACACGGGAAGCGGGGTCGATCCGGTGGCCACCCCGAGCAGTGCGCCGGGCTTGCGGCGCAGGAGGTCCGCGATGCCCTGGGCGATGAGCCTCCCGCCGGCCCCGGCGTCCGGGACTATGACGACTTCCACGCTGGCCTGCCGATCGTCGACGATGTGGTATAGACCAATTTAGCAGATGTGGGCGCACGGGGGCAGGGCAGAAAGACCTTGGATGCGGTGATTCGGAGTGGCTGCGAGGTCCCGATCGCGCACGGCCGGGATCCGGACGCGGCCCCGCGTCATCGCCGACCGTGGTCCGGGTGGAAGTGCCCCGGAAACACCCGCGGGCCGCGGCGCCGGGACGGGACCCTCAGCCCGTCCGGCACCGCAGCCCGGAGTTGCTGGCCGACGGGTGTGCGGACCCGCGCGGCCGTTGGGAGGCACTGGCGCAGTCAGGGCAGAGAGCGCCGGGTGCCTCGGTCCACCCTCCTGTGCGGGGAGAGCGGAGGCTTTGTCACGTCATTGTGGATTAGACCATTCGCCTCTGTCCATCCACACGCACGGACAGAGTCATGGGGTCATCCTGCACCACGGAGCCCGGGTCCGTCCGGTTCACACCGAGGGTACGCTCACATCGTGCCCTCCATGAACGACCTCGTACGCCAGCACACCGCCCTCAGTGAATCCGACCTCGAGTGGCTTCATCTGCTGGTCTCGGAGTGGCAGCTGCTCTCCGACCTCTCCTTCGCCGATCTGGTGCTGTGGGTCCCGACCCTCGATGGCACGCGCTATGTCTCGGTCGCCCAGATGCGGCCCAACACCGGGCCCACCTCCTATCAGGACGACATGGTCGGCCATCTGGTTCCGCGCGGCCGCCGTCCGATGCTCGACGCGGCCCTCGACGAAGGCCGGATCGTTCGCGAGGGCGACCCCGAGTGGCGCGAGGAGGTGCCGGTCCGGGTGGAGTCCATCCCCGTCCGGCGCGAGGGGCGTGTCCTCGGCGTCATCGCCAGGAACACCAACCTCCTGACCGTCCGTACACCGAGCCGGCTCGAACTCACCTACCTCCAGTCCGCGTCGGACCTCGCCCAGATGATCGCCGCGGGCGCCTTCCCCTTCCCGGGACAGCAGGTCGACATGGACGCCTCTCCGCGTGCCGGTGACGGGCTGATCCGCCTCGACGCCGACGGCGTCGTACAGTACGCGTCCCCGAACGCCCTCTCCGCGTACCACCGCCTCGGTCTGGCCGCCGACCTCGTCGGACAGCACCTCGGCCAGATCACGGCCGAACTCGCACCGTCCCGGGGTCCGGTCGACGAGGCCCTCGTCAAACTCGCCAGCGGATACGCGCCCCGTGAGACCGAGGTCGAGGGCAACGGCGGCGTCATCCAGCTGCGCGCCATCCCGCTCAAGCCCAAGGGGCCGCGGATCGGGTCCCTGGTGCTGCTGCGCGACGTGACCGAACTGCGGCGCCGCGAGCGTGAGTTGATCACCAAGGACGCCACCATCCGGGAGATCCACCACCGGGTGAAGAACAACCTCCAGACGGTGGCCGCGCTGCTGCGGCTGCAGGCCCGCCGGATGGACTCCGTACAGGGCAGGGAGGCGCTCAACGAGGCGGTCCGCCGGGTCGGCTCCATCGCGATCGTGCACGAGACGCTGTCCCACAACCTCGACGAGCGTGTCGAGTTCGACGAGATCGCCGACCGTGTCCTCGCGATGGTCGCCGAGATCGCCCCGGGCAAGGTGGTGTGCCGTCGCAGCGGGCGCTGCGGAATCCTGGACGCCGAGGTGGCGACCCCGCTCTCCATGGTCCTCACCGAGGTGGTGCAGAACGCTCTCGAGCACGCGTTCGCCCCGGGGGAGCAGGGCACCGTCGATGTCACGGCGGTACGCGGCGGCCCGCGCGGCTCCGAGCGGCTGTTGATCACCGTGCAGGACGACGGCCGGGGACTGCCCGAGGGCTTCGATCCGCAGCGGGCAGGCAATCTCGGCCTGCAGATCGTGAGGACGCTCGTGGAAGGAGAGCTCGGCGGCACCTTCGACATGAAGCCGGCTGCGGGACGCGGTACACGGGTCGTCCTCGACATCCCCGTACAGAGCCAGAAGTAGCAGGCCGCGGAGCCGTGCACAGCAGCGAGCCCCGGACCACTGATGCGGTCCGGGGCTCGAACGCTGTGAATGCTGCGCGCTGCGGCTCGGGGGCGGTGATTGCGTACTCGCCGTACGCGCCGCCGGGCTCAGGCTCGTAGCGGTGGCGATCAGGCGCTGGCGTTGCGCGCCCGGTTACGAGCAGCGCGGCGCTTCATCGCGCGGCGCTCGTCCTCGCTGAGGCCACCCCAGACGCCGGAGTCCTGGCCGGACTCGAGCGCCCACTGCAGGCACTGCTCCATGACGGGGCAGCGGCGGCAGACGGCCTTGGCTTCCTCGATCTGCAGCAGCGCAGGACCGGTGTTGCCGATGGGGAAGAACAGCTCGGGGTCTTCCTCGCGGCAAACGGCGTTGTGACGCCAGTCCATGGCTGCTACCTCTCTTGGTATTACGTGCAGGTGCTTGTGAATGTGAACGCTTTCACGAATCCCCCCGCAAGGGAAGGGCCAACGCCCAGTTGAACCGGTTGCGGTCCTGAGATGAGGAGGGGTTCTGGCTCTCTGGGAGGCCGGTTCTGCGGGCCGTCCCGATCGCCACGTAGAGATTCGCAAACCTCGGCTGCGGATACAACCCCTTCCGGAAAGTTTTTTTTGATTCCTTGGTGTCGACTAGATCACAGCCGTACTTCCATGGGGTGGATCCGCGTCTAAACGTTCGAGTGGAAGGAGTTTGGGCCCTTCCACTCACACAATCACACGCAGTGCACGGCGAACGCCTGTGAACGTCACGCTCGTACGCAGCCCCAGATGGTCTCCGTCCAGCTGGAACGGGAGCGGAACCTTGGAATGCAAGGTGAAGTCCGTGAGGTCGTGAAGCGACACGACATGCTTGCCCTGCGGACCGCGCTCCGGGGTCGAAGTGAGCAGCTGGGCCGCCAAGCGCGTCAGCGCGGGCGCCGAGAGCCGCTGCATCGCCATGACGTCCAGAGCGCTGTCGAACGACGCGTCGGGGGCGGCGTACAGCGGACGATTGCCCAGGTAGGTCCAGGGAGACGTGTTGCAGACTATCGACAGCACCAGATCCCGCACCGGGTCCGCACCGGGACGCTCCAGCGTGATCGCGCCCCGCCTGCGGTGCGGGTCGCGCAGGAACTGGCGGGCCGCCTGGCGTATGTAGAGGGAGTGCGTCGACGTTCGGCCGCGCTCCCGCTGCTGCTCGACCCGGCCGACGACTCCCGCGTCGAAGCCGAATCCGGCGTTGAAGGTGAACCAGCGGGGCGGCGCCGCCTCGTCGTCCGTGTCCGGCGTCCCGGACGCCAGCCCGAGACTGACGGTCCGCTCGCTGCGCAGGCTCAGCGCGTCCAGGATGGCGCCGGTCGCCTCGACGGCGTCGTTGGGAAGGCCGAGCGCACGAGCGAACACATTGGTCGAGCCGCCGGGGACGACCGCGAGGCGGGGGAGCGCGTCGGGGTCGGGGCCGGCGTGCAGCAGCCCGTTGACGACCTCGTTGACGGTGCCGTCACCGCCGAGCGCGACGACCAGGTCGACGTCGTCGGACTCGGCCGCGCGCTTGCCGAGATCGCGGGCGTGGCCGCGGTACTCCGTCGTGACGGCATCCAGCTTCATCTCGCTGGCCAGGGCGTGGATCAGGACATCACGGGTGCGGGCACTGGTGGTGGTTGCTGCCGGGTTGACCACGAGGAGTGCGCGCATGGCGGCCAGCGTACCTACGAGTGGGTATCCGGCCCCAGCCCGGCCCCGGACGGCCGCCGGATACCCTGCAGGGGTGAGCAGTGCTGAGCAGACCCACGAGCCGGACGCAGACCCGGCTGCCGAGCCGGCGTCCGGATCGCGTCCGTCCCGACTGACCGCCGCGGCGGCCGTCTGCGGCCTGGAAGCCCTGGCGCTGATCGCGGGCGGGATCTACATGCTGGTGAGCGGCCTCACCGGAGCACCCGACAGCACCTCGCAGGCGGAGACGGGCGGCGCCACCCTGATCGCGCTCGGCATCATTCCGCTCCTGGCCGCGCGCGGCCTGCTGCTGCGCCGCAGCTGGAGCCGGGGCCCGGCGATCATCACCCAGCTGATGGCGCTCCCGGTCGCCTGGACCCTTCTGCGCTCCTCGGGGGCTCTGATCCCTGCGGGGATCGCCCTCGCGGTGATCTCGGTGACGGGGCTGGTGCTGCTGCTCAACCCGGCGACGACCCGCGCGCTGGGCATCCGCCGCTAGAGTCTTCGTTTGGATCAGGCGGGTCAGCCGGCCCTGTCCGGGCGCGCCCGGGCCGTCTCGAGGAGGCGGGCGCGCCGGCCCGCCGCCCCATCCGGCGCGGCAACGGCGTCCACCGCCCCCACCGCACCGCCGCGGGCGACCCGCGCCGGCTACTCCTCGACCAGCAGCTTCTCGCGGAGCTGCGCCAGCGTCCGCGCCAGCAGACGCGAGACGTGCATCTGGGAGATGCCGACCTCCTGCGCGATCTGCGACTGCGTCATGTTCCCGAAGAACCGCAGCAGCAGGATCCGCTTCTCCCGCGGCGGCAGGTCCTCCAGCAGCGGCTTGAGCGACTCCCGGTACTCGACGCCCTCCAGTGCCTCGTCCTCGGCGCCCAGCGTGTCCGCGACCGCCGGGGACTCGTCGTCCGTGTCGGGAACGTCCAGGGACAGCGTGGAGTAGGCGTTGGCCGACTCCAGACCCTCCAGAACCTCTTCCTCGGAGATCCCGAGCCGCTCGGCGAGCTCGTGCACGGTCGGTGAGCGGCCGTGCTGCTGGGACAGCTCAGCCGTCGCCGTCGTGAGGGCCAGCCGCAGCTCCTGGAGCCGTCGCGGCACCCGCACCGCCCAGCCCTTGTCGCGGAAGTGGCGCTTGATCTCGCCGACGACCGTGGGCGTCGCATACGTCGAGAACTCGACGCCCCGCTCCGGATCGAACCGGTCGACCGACTTGATCAGGCCGATCGTGGCGACCTGGGTCAGGTCGTCCAGCGGCTCGCCGCGGTTGCGGAACCGGCGGGCCAGATGCTCGACCAGCGGCAGGTGCATACGGACCAGCTGGTTGCGCAGCTCGGCCCGCTGGGGCGAACCCTCGGGAAGTGTGCGCAGCTCGACGAACATCGACCGCGCCTCGCTCCGGTCGTTCGGATCGACGCGCGCGTGATCCTTGGAGTGGTGCTCCTGCTGCTCGCTCATGTGGGCCGCCCTCCCCCAGTCCTTCGCCTGGGAGGTACCCCCAGCCTGCACCTGCTCCGCCGCGTGTGCCGGGGCCGACACGCCGTCACGTCCATCCACCGCCGGGTGCGGCCTGGCCTGCTGCTCCGGGATGCCCGCCGGTGCGTACCCCGGGTCGGCCGGGTCCGCATGCCGGTCGTGCGGCGCCTCGGGAAACCGCTCCTCGTCCCGCACCGGACCGTCCCCGTCCCTCACGCCGGCCCGGGTCCCGCGCCGCGCTGTTTGTACAGGCTGATGGCCACCGTGCGGTCCTCCGCCACGGAGGATTCGACCTTGCCCGCGAGTGCCGAGAGCACCGTCCAGGCGAAGGTGTCGCGCTCGGGTGCGCGGCCGTCGGTCGTCGGGGCCGAGACGGTGACTTCCAGGGAATCGTCGACAAGCCGGAAGACACAGCTGAGGACGGAGCCCGGTACTGCCTGCTGCAGCAGGATCGCGCAGGCTTCGTCGACCGCGATGCGCAGATCCTCGATCTCGTCGAGGGTGAAGTCCAAGCGCGCCGCGAGGCCGGCCGTGGCCGTACGCAGCACGGAAAGGTAGGCACCCGCAGCGGGCAGCCGGACTTCCACGAAGTCCTGAGTCCCGGGCTCGCCTGCGATCTGGGACACCCTCACCTCCAAGGTGGCACAAGGTCGATCGAGGCCCCGGGAGAACGGTCCCGGAGCCGCTTGCTGCGCGCCGGTGCGCAGTTGTCTGTCTGGACTGGCGACGCTATCGCGATCCATGGTGCCGTGTCGCCGGGACCCCTGCCCGACGCTGTCACTCATGGTAAGCCTATGGGTACGCACAGTGGCTAGAGGCGTGCGCCGCCCAATTGAGATATTCCGGCGGAGGGTTGACGTACCCAGACGTCACACGATCGAACCGTCCGGAAAGCACCACCGCCAGCTCTCTCCGGGCTCCAGAGTCCGCATCACCGGATGCCCCGCCTTCTCGGCGTGCCCGGAGGCGTGCCGGTGGGGCGAAGAGTCGCAGCAGCCCACGTGCCCGCAGGTCAGGCAGAGACGCAGCTGGATCGGATGTGTTCCGTCGATCAGACATTCCCGACAAGTATCGCTCAACTGTGCGGGCTCGGGGCGCGGCAGGTCGAGAACATGCGGGCACTCGCTCATGATTGCCAGATTACGACGAGCGGGACGGACGTGAGGTCGGGCCGAGATGGATGCTTTGCCTTTGGTGGCGCTGATCGCCGCCAGCGCGGTGATCGCCGCGACAGCCCGCCGGACACCGGTGCCGGCACCTCTGCTTCTGGTGGCCGTAGGGCTCGCCGCCTCGTATGTGCCCGGGGTGCCCTCGTACACGCTCGATCCCCATGTGGTGCTGCCGCTGGTGCTGCCCCCGCTGCTGCACACGGCCGCTCTGGACAGCTCGTATCTCGATCTGCGGGCCAACGTCCGGCCGATCGCCCTGCTGTCCGTCGGCTACGTGCTCTTCGCGACCCTTGTCGTCGGCTATCTCGTGTACCTCATGGTGCCCGCACTGCCACTGACCGCTGCGCTGGTACTGGGCGCCGTGGTGGCACCGCCGGACGCGGTGGCGGCCACCGCGATCGCACGCCGCCTCGGCCTGCCGCACCGCATCACCACCATCCTCCAGGGCGAGTCGCTGGTGAACGACGCGACCGCGATCACCGCCTACCGGGTGGCCCTGGCCGCCGCCGTGGGGGAGGGCGTGACCTGGGCGGGCACCATCGGCGAATTCCTGCTGGCGTCGGTCGGCGGTGTCGTCGTCGGGCTGATCCTCATGGTGCCGATCCACTGGCTGCGCACCCATCTGAAGGAAGCCCTGCTGCAGAACACCCTGTCCCTGCTCATCCCGTTCATCGCGTACGCGGCGGCCGAGCAGGTCCACGCCTCGGGTGTGCTGGCCGTCGTGGTCGTCGCCCTCTTCCTCGGGCACCGCGCCTGGCAGGTCGACTTCGCCACCCGGCTGCAGGAGGAGGCCGTGTGGAAGATGGTCGCCTTCCTCCTGGAGTCCTCCGTCTTCCTGCTGATCGGGCTGCAACTGCCGTACGTCGTCCAGGGGCTCGGCGCCTACGGCATGGCGGAGTCCTGCGCGTACGCCCTCCTGGTGTTCGTCGCGGTGGTCGTGGTCCGCTACGTCTGGGTCTTCCCCGCGACATTCCTGCCCAGGAAACTGTCGAGCCGGATCAGGGAGCGCGAACCGGGGGTGAACTGGAAGGCCCCCGTGGTCGTGGGCTGGGCCGGGATGCGCGGGGTCGTCTCGCTGGCGATCGCCTTCTCCATTCCGGCCGTCCTGGACGACGGGGAGCCCTTCCCGGCGCGCAATCTGGTGCTGTTCCTGACCTTCACCACCGTGATCGGGACGCTGGTCGTGCAGGGCCTGACCCTCCCACCGCTGATCCGCCTTCTGAAATTGCCCGGGCGTGACGCACAGGCCGAGACGCTCGCCGAGGCCCAGGCGCAGAGCGAGGCGTCCCGGAAGGCGGAGGCGCGCCTCGACGAACTGCTCGCCGACGAGCGCAACGCCCTGCCGGGACCGCTGGCCGACCGGCTGCGAGGGGTTCTGGAGCGCCGCAGGAATGCCGTGTGGGAGCGGCTGGGGGCGGGCAATCCGATCACGGGGGAGTCCGCCGACGACACCTACCGGCGGCTGGCGCGCGAGGTGATCGACGCGGAGCGGGAGGTCTTCGTGCAGTTGCGCGACGAGCGGCGGATCGACGACGAGATGATGCGGACGCTGCTGCGGCGGCTCGACCTCGAGGAGGCCGTCGCCTACCGGGAGGGCGCGGACTGAGTGCCGCGCGGCGCCTGCGGCTGCGTGTCGCGGCTCCCCGTGATCACGGCGGTCACGGTGGTCCCGGGTGCGAACGCACCCTCATCGGCGAGGGCGACGAGTCCGTACAGCAATTTGGCGACATACAGACGCTCGACGGGCAGTCCGTGCCGTTTTTCGAAGTCCTCTGCGAAGGCCTCGAGTTCCGGAGTGGTCCTGGCGTAGCCGCCGCAGTGGAAGCGCTCGTCCAGCCACCACTCGCCCACGGGGCCGCCGAACGCCTGCAACTGCAGGGCCCGTACGGCGTCGCCCAGGAAGCCGCCGCGCAGCACGGGGATGCCGAGCGCCCTGCTCCCGGCTTCACCGGGAGGCGCCTGCGGAGCGGGAGCGAGCCCGGCCGCCAGCCCGGCGAGCGTCCCGCCCGTCCCGCAGGCCACGGCGACCACGTCCGAGACGCCGCGCAGCTCACGTCCGAGCTCTCTGCAGCCCTGTGCGGCAAGGGCGTTGCTGCCCCCCTCGGGGACGACGTAGCAGCCCTCGCGCCCACCGCGCCCGAAGCGCTCGACCAGGGACGCCAGCACCTCGGGTTCGTCCTTGCACCGGTAGGTCCCGCGGTCGACGAAGTGCAGCCGCATGCCGTCCGCCGCACACCGGGCGAGCGAGGGATTGAGGGGTCGGGCGGCGAGTTCCTCGCCGCGGACGATCCCGACGGTGGGGAAGCCGAGCAGCCGTCCCGCGGCCGCGGTGGCGCGCAGATGGTTGGAGTACGCCCCGCCGAACGTCAGCACGGGCCGGCTGGCAGCGGTTGCCAGATTCGGTGCCAGCTTGCGCCACTTGTTGCCCGGAAGCGCCGGGTGGATCAGATCGTCGCGCTTGAGCAGCAGCCGTACGCCGTGCCGGGCGAAGCGCTCGTCCTCGACCGGCTCCAGAGGGGACGGGAGCCGGGGCTGCAGTATTCCGAGGTCGAACGCGTTCACCCGGCCATTGTCACGCCCGCGTACCCGCCCGCGTCGTCGACCGGCGCTTCCGGGCGGTGCTCACGTCAGCCGGTCCTGGATGCGAGCGCGCATGGACGCCATGGTGAAGCCCCGTGGATCGATCTTCCCCGGTTGCCACTCCAGATGGCCGATCACGGAGCGTGACGTCCAGCCGTGGCGCCGGCAGACCGCCGCCGCGGCCTTCTCGATGGCCTCCAGCTGCGCCCCGGGCCACGGGTCCGTGCCGTTGCCGAGGTTCTCGCACTCGAAGCCGTAGAAGTGTCTGTTTCCGTCGGTGTTCGCCTCGTTGTCCGGCGGCAGCCCGCGCTCGGCGATGACGGCGCGCAGGACGTCGTCGTCGCCGAGGCCGGCGTGGTTGGCGCGGCCGTAGCCGACCAGATGGACCTTGCCGTCCTTGGCGATGACGCCGTGGCAGAGCGGCCCGGGGAGCGAGGAGTAGCCGTCACGGCAGATGCGGACGGTGGCCGAGGTTCCCTTGGTGGCGGTGTGATGGATCATCACGCCGTGTACGGGGCCCCAGGGGCCCTTGTGGTTGCGGTTGTGGGTGCGCCAGTCGCCGACCTGGACGACCGTCAGCCCCTCGTCGAGCAGGGCGTCGAGGAAGCTGTTCGCGGACATGGGTGGGGCCATGACCGCCTCCTTTTCAACTTCGGCTGGGCGGGGGTGGGGAGGGGTGTCGTTGATGTGCCGTGGGGGAGCGGTGCCGGGCGGAACCTGTCACTCGTACCGCGCCTTCAACAACCTCTTACCCCAACACCGTTGACGCGCCGAAGCGTTCGCACGCCGCTCGAAGAGAACCGGACAGCCGCGGGACGGTCCGAGCCAGCGGGAAGCCGGGGTACCGAACCCGTCAGGCGCTCGCGGCCGCGGGATCCGCGGGCCGGGCTGAGCCGGGCGGGTGGAAAAGTGCGGCATGCCCCCGCTGGTGCGGGACTAGTCCCACTCATTTGTGTAATGGCGCGCCCACTTTCCGTGATGGAAGGCTTCTTCGCGCAGGTCAACCCATGATTGTGAGGACTCGCATGTCGGTTGGTTCGGTTGGTTCGGTTGGCGACGAGGTGCGCGAGGGAGGCCAGGACGCGGCACTGCCGCAGCAGAGTCTCGGTACGGCCGCCGCGCGAAACCTGGCGACCACCACCAAGTCGTCGCCCCAGATGCAGGAGATCACCTCCCGGTGGCTGCTGCGGATGCTGCCGTGGGTCGAGGTCCAGGGCGGCACGTACCGGGTGAACCGCCGTCTGAGCTATTCGGTGGGTGACGGGCGCGTCACCTTCGTCCAGACCGGGGGCCAGGTGCAGGTCATCCCCGCGGAGCTCGGAGAGCTGCCGTCGCTGCGCGGGTTCGCCGACGAGGCGGTGCTGGCCGAGCTGGCCCAGCGGTGCCGGCAGCGGGAGTTCGCCCCCGGCGAGGTGCTGGCCACCAAGGGGGAGGCCGCGGACCGGGTGTTCCTCATCGCGCACGGCCGGGTCGAGCAGATCGGCACCGGACCTTACGGCGACGAGGCGGTACTCGGCGTCCTCGCCGACGGCTCCTACCTCGGAGACCGGTCACTGATCGACGGCGACGCCGTCTGGGACGCCACGGCCCGCGCCGCCACCTCGTGCGTCGTCCTCCAGCTGACCCGTCAGGACGTGCTGACCCTCGCCGACCGGGCCGAGTCGCTCGCGGCCCATCTCGTGGCGACGCTGTCACTGCCCCACCAGCGGACCAACAAGTTCGGTGAGGCCGCCATCGACCTCTCCGCGGGCCATGTCGGCGAGGCGGTCGTCCCGCACACCTACGTCGACTACGAGGGGGCTCCCCGCGAGTACGAACTGAGCGTGGCCCAGACCGTGCTGAAGGTGCACAGCCGGGTGGCCGACCTCTACAACCAGCCGATGAACCAGACCGAGCAGCAGTTGAGGCTCACGGTCGAGGCGCTGCGCGAACGCCAGGAGGACGAGCTCGTCAACAACAAGGAGTTCGGCCTGCTGGCCAACTGCGACTACGGGCAGCGGCTTCAGCCGCACGACGGTGTGCCCGGCCCGGACGACATGGACGAGCTGCTGTCCCGCAGGCGCGGGTCCAAGCTCTTCCTCGCCCACCCGCGCGCCATCGCGGCGTTCGGACGTGAATGCAGCAGGCGGGGTATCTACCCCGACACCGTGGACATCGGAGGCCACCGCATCCCGGCCTGGCGTGGAGTGCCCATCTTCCCCTGCAACAAGATCCCCGTATCGGACGCCAGGACGACGTCCATCATCTGTATGCGTACGGGCGAGGACGACCAGGGTGTCGTCGGGCTGCGGCAGAGCGGCATCCCCGACGAGATCGAGCCGAGCCTTTCGGTCCGCTTCATGGGCATCGACGAGCAGGCGATCATCTCCTACCTCGTCACGGCCTACTACTCGGCGGCCGTGCTGGTGCCCGACGCCCTCGGTGTGCTGGAGAACGTCGAAGTGAGCCGCTGGCGCTGAGCGTTCGGCGTTGCCATCCCGGGGGCGGCGCCTGCGCCCGCCGCCCCCGCCCCACCCCCTGAGCAGAGGGAGACACCGTGACGATGACCAGTACGGACACCGCCACCGATGGCCACGAGGCCGCGGCACTCCTGGAGCGCACCCGGACCGCCGTCACGCCCCGGCTGCGGGACACGGTGGAGTCGCTGCCCGGATCCCTGAGGCGTATCGCGATGTACCACTTCGGCTGGGAGCACGCCGACGGCACCCCGGCCGCCGGCTCGGCGGGCAAGGCGATCCGGCCCGCCCTGGTGCTCGCCGCCGCCCGGGCACTCGGCGGGGATCCGCAGCACGTCGTGCGGGCGGCCGCGGCGGTCGAGCTCGCACACAACTTCACCCTGTTGCACGACGATGTGATCGACGAGGACCGGACCCGCAGACACCGGCCCACCGCCTGGACGGTGTTCGGCACACCCGACGCGATCATCGCGGGCGACGCCATGCTCAGCCTCGCACTGAGACTCCTCGCGGAGGACCGGCACCCGGCGGCTGCCGCGGCATCCGCCCGTCTCGCGGCCTGCGTCATCGAACTGTGCGCGGGACAGCAGGCCGACTGCGCCTTCGAGGAGCTCGAACCCCAGGAAGTGTCGCTCGAGGCATGCCTCGCCATGGCCACGGCGAAGACCGGGGCCCTGCTGGGATGTGCCTGCGCCCTCGGCGCGCTCTACGCCGGTGCGGGCGAGGAGGAGATCGCCGCGATGGATGCCTTCGGGCGGGAGGCAGGGCTGGCGTTCCAGCTCATCGACGATCTGATCGGGATCTGGGGCGACCCGGAGCGCACGGGCAAGCCCGCGGGTGCCGACCTCGCCGCGCACAAGAAATCGCTGCCGGTCGTCGCTGCCCTGAGTTCGGGTACCGCGGCGGGGAGGGAGCTGGCCGAGCTGTACAAGCGTCCCATGGACACGGAAGCCGTCCGTCGTGCGACGGACGCGGTGGACCAGGCGGGTGGCAGGGACTGGGCCCAGCTCGAGGCGGCGGACCGGATGGCTCGGGCGGTGCAGCAACTGTCCCGTGCCGTGCCTGATCTGGAGGCTGCCGGGGATCTGCTGTCCCTGGCGGAGTTCGTCACCCGCCGCACGCGCTGAGCAGGGGTTCGCCAAGACCCGGGCACGAGGCGGCCAGGTGCCCACCGGGCAGCGGTACCGTCCCGGGCCGGAGGCCGCACGGGACCGGTCGGCCGCGCAGCCGACCACGGGACTTCCCGCACCCGTTCCGGACGGTCGTGAACCGGCCATGTCCGCCGACACCGGCCCGACCCCAACTCTAGTATCGCAGCGATCAGTTGACGAGCTCGGAGAGGGACCCGGACATGGGCGTACGGATACGGCAGGCGGGGGTGAGCGATCGCGACACGGTGGTGCGGCTGCTCGACGAGGCTTTCATGCACGACCCGGTGAGCAGCTGGGTCTTCCCCGACGAGAACCACCGCCGCAAGGTGCACGGCACCTTCATGGGGCTCTTCCTCGACACCGCACTGTCCGAGGGATGGGTGGACATGACGGAGGACGGGTCGGCCGCGGCGCTCTGGCTCCATGTGCCCGCCGGGCCGCCGGACCCCGGGGACGACACACCCGCCCGGATGCGGGAGGCGGTGGACCCGGAGAACGCGCGTGCCGAACTCGTCGGGCGGCTGACCGCTGCGGCCCACCCGCACGACAGGGCTCATGATTATCTGCTGCTCATCGCCGTCACCCCGGAGCGGCAGGGCGAGGGGCTGGGCACCGCGCTGATCGCTCCGGTGCTGGAGCGCGGCGACCGCGGTGGGGTCCCCGCCTATCTGGAGGCCAGCAGCGCCCGCAGCAGCAGGCTCTACGAGCGGCTCGGCTTCCGCTTCACGGACCGCGAGGTCGAGCTGCCGGGCGGCCCGCACATGTGGCCCATGTGGCGCGAACCGGTGACCTGACGGGCGAGCGGATGACCGATCGCGGGCCCGGCACCGCAGGTCAACGCGCTGCTCGACAAGGCCGCCGGGCCCCTGATCAGGACGTATCCGCCGGTGTTCGGCGACGGTGGGGCTTGTACGGAGTTCCACCGGTCGGCGGTACGGGTGCGGCCGAGCGCTGTCCGTCCCGGGCATGCCGCCCTATCCTGGGACGCATGGGCAGTGAAGGACGTCGGACCGTCCGCCGCCCGCAGGGTGAGTACACGTGCCCGGCCTGCGGGCAGCCTGTCGGTACCGTCATCAAGCGGCGCAAGATCCTTGGGGCGTTCGTCCCCGAGTGGGTGCCGGGACCTTGTCACAACGCGGCCTGTGCCCTCGGCACCGAGCCGTCCGCGGCCGAAGACACCGCGGAAGTGACCCGCCGGCACGCCGGAGGCCCCGAGGAGGCCTGAGGGCGCGTGGTGTCGTCGGGCAGCGGACCAGGCTGCGGATTCTCTCCGTCTGCGCCTTCTATCCGCTTTCCGGGAGGCCCCATGGTGGGCCGTTCGGGCGTTCGATGCATTCGAAGGGGTGACCGCCTGTACGGCGGAGCCAGTCATACCGCTACAGTCCGCGCCATGTCATCGGAGTCGACGGACGTGTGGACCGGCTGGTACCGGGACCGCCGGGGTGCGGAGGCGATCGCGCTCGCGGTCGCCGCGAACGGGCGGGACGTGCACACCCGCATCAGGGGAACTGCTTACGAAGGTCCGGGCTTCACCGCACTGAGCGCGGCCGGCTCGGGCGAGGCACTCTCCGGCTGCGTACTGGAATGGGATCTCCCGCTGCCCGTCACCCTGGCCGGGGTGCGGCAGCAGGCCACGCTCAGCTGTCTGCTGACGCTCGGCGAGCGCGGTGCCGACGGGCGCCCCGACCGGGCGGACCTGAACCTGACCCTGCACTTCAGCGGTGCGGCGTACGAGTCCGGGATCGCCGGCGGGGACTTCGACGAGGCGCTCGGGCGTATCCGCCGCCAGCTGCCGCAGGGCGCGGACTTCGAACGGAAACTGCTCGAAAGCGCCTGAGCGGTTGAGCGGCTGAACACCCCAACCACTGAACACCCCAACCACTGAACACCCCAGCTGCCGAACATCCCAGCGCCTGAACATCCGAGCGCCTGGGCGCGCCTGAGTGGCACCGCCGGGACGGCCTACGGGCGGGACGAGGAGAGAACTCCCTGTCCCGCCCGCGCCCCGCGCTTCCCGGCAGGGGACACGTGCACCGGTCCGCCCGCGCATTGCCGTGCGGCCGGCCCGGTGTGCCGTGAAGACGCCCCGTGCCCGGGTGCGGCTACCCGGACACGGGACGTCGTCGAACGGGAGAGCCACGGGGGCTCGGCCAGGATGTCGCCCTGGCGCCCTACGAGACCTTCGCGAGGGCCCCGGCCAGGCCGAACGCCCAGAGCTGGTTCACCCGGGAGCGCTCGGACGCGTTGGGGTAGGCGTTCTGGCAGGACGTGCCGGGTCCTCCGCCTGACATCAGCTCGCTGCAGGGACCCGAGTAGTGGTCGGGCAGCCCGAGCACATGGCCGGTCTCATGGGCGGTGACACGGGTCGAGTTGTACTTCTGGTTCTGCCGGTAGTCGAGGAATATGTAGCCGCGACCGTGACCGTCGGTGCTGGCGTACGAACCGCGCGGGTCGTTGCCCTCGTAGTACCGGAAGTCGGGGTTGCTGCCCTCCTGCAGCCGCACATTGGAGACCGAGCCGTTCCAGATCCGTGTGCTGCTGGCTATCTGCGAGCGGAAGCTGGGGGCGCCGCTCGCGCTGTAGACGACGGTGACGGCCTGGGCGCCCGGGTTCTTGGCACGCTTCTCGGCGACCGACTTCACCACGGCGTCGAAGAAGGCCTTCGTCGCCTTCGCGTCCTGTGCGGAGCCTGCGTAGGCGACGGCCGGGGCGGCTTTGCCGGCCGTCGCGGAGGCAGGGCTCGCGGTGGCGGGGACCGCGGCGGTCAGGGCGGCGGCGAGGCCGAGACCGAGGGCTGCGGAGACTAAGGCCTTGGGGTGCCGTACGGGATGTCTCATGGGGGGTGCTCCTCGTCCGAGTGGGGATCGGTACGGGAGAGTGTCGGGGAGCCCGCGGCGGGGCGGATGATGCCAACCACCGATAGCACGACCGCATCACAACTCCGAGCAGCCCCAACTTCCTTATGTATGGGGAAAATTGGCGGGACGTGGGTGTCTGGTGTGACGAAAGGTGCCGCTCTACGCTCGGTGCATGGAGCTGGAGGTGAGGCATCTGCGGGCCCTGTGCGCGATCGCGGATGCGGGCAGCCTGCACAAGGCGGCCCGGCAGCTGGGAATGAGCCAGCCCTCCTTGACGACCCAATTGAGTCGCATCGAAATGGCCCTGGGAGCGGAGCTGTTCATCCGCGAACGCACGGGCTGCCGGCCCACTCCGCTCGGCTATACGGTCCTCAGTCGCGCCCGCCCGCTCGTCGCCGAGATGTCCGCCTTGGTCAGGGAGACCAGGGCGGCGATCGCCCGCGCGGCCGAGCCTCGACTGCGCATCGGCTCCACGGCCAGCCGCGCCCTCGCCGGCTGGCTCCGACGCCTGCGGCAGCGGCTGCCCGAAGGCACGGACCTGTCCCTCCACATGAACGTTTCGGCCGGCGCCCTGCTGCGTATGGTCGCCGCCGGGCGGCTCGACGTCGCGTTCGTCCACGAGGTCGAGGGCTGCCCGCTGATGGTGCCCGACGGCCTGGAGGAACGCGTCCTGATCGAGCGCGAGCCGCAGTTCGTCTCCATGACCCGGGACCACCCCGCCGCAGCGGCGGACGTCGTCGACATCGCGGACCTCGCCGAGGACCGCTGGATGGTCGACCCGACGGTCGACGGCGAATGGGACGGACTGCGCCGCGTCCTGGCCGCGGCCGGCATCGACCCCCCGGTCCTGCACGCGGATTACCACACGACGGCGACCCTCATCGTGGTCGGCGAGGCGATCGCCCCCTGCCAGCCCACCACCGGTCCGCGCGACGACATGGTCATCCGCCCACTGCGCGGCGACCCGCTGGCCGTGCGGCTGCTGCTCTACTCACGACCCGGCGCCTGCCCGGACAAACAGGAACTCCTGTTCGGCGAACTGGCCGCGGCCTACCAGGAGGTGGCCCTGCGCGCACCCGCGTACCGCCGGTGGCTGGTGCGGAACCGGAGCCCGTTGCTCGCACCCCGGTGGCCTGAACCCCACGGCGGCGAGTGCGACGAACCTTCGGTGGCTCGTTCCTGACACGTCGCCGCAGCATCAGGGGGCTCGTCCGGTGCCCCTTGCCTGCCGTTCGGCGAACGGCCGGAGACAACCGCACCCGGCCCGCCGTGGACGCCGTGTTCGGCGGCCTGCGGGCCGGGTGCGGCCGGGGTGGAGTCCGAAGGGGTTCAGGCCTTCTTGGTCTCCCAGAAGATGCGGTCGATCTCCGCGATGAGCTCCAGCGCCTTCTCGCCCGTCTTCGGGTCGGTCGACGCCTTGGCCGCGGACAGTGCCTTCAGGGTCTCGTTGACCAGCTGGTGCAGCTGCGGGTACTTCTCGAAGTGCGGGGGCTTGAAGTAGTCGCTCCACAGCACCGAGACGTGGTGCTTGGCGAGCTCCGCACGCTGCTCCTTGATGTCCGTGGCACGGGCCTGGAAGTGCGGGTCGTCGTTCGCGGCCATCTTCTCCTGGACGGCCTTGACCGACTCGGCCTCGATACGGGCCTGAGCGGGGTCGTAGACGCCGCAGGGGAGGTCGCAGTGGGCGCTGACCTTCACCCGGGGGGCAAACAGGCGGGAGAGCATTGAGCTGTCCTTCCTCGTGATCGTCTTCTCAGGTGGGAGATTACTCCGTGAGAGTCCGGTTTTCGCGAGTGCCCCTGGGGCTTAGGTCAAAAGTCCGGGGTGGGCGGGACGTCCGGGGAAACTACGGTGGGAGCCGGGACGCGGCGCGAGGGGGCCCTCGATCGGTACCGGGAGGCGGACGATGACGGATCTGGGGCGGGAGCCGGGAGCGCCCTTCGGGATCGCGGAGGTGACGGGTCCCTCCATGCATCCCACATTGACGCACGGTGACCGGCTGCTCGTGCACTACGGCGTCGCCGCGTTCCGGGCCGGGGACGTGGCGGTGATGCGGCATCCGCTGCAGCAGGACCTGCTGATCGTGAAACGGCTCGTCGAGCGCCGCGAAGACGGTTGGTGGGTGCTGGGCGACAACCCGTACACCGAGGGCGACAGCCGGCTCTTCGGCGCCGTTCCCGGCGATCTGCTGCTGGGGCGGGTCCGGGTCCGCTACCGGCCGCGCGGGCAGGATCAGCGGTCGCTGCGCTCCTTCGCGGTCTGGCTGCTGTCCGCCGTGCGGCCCGTGCTCTCCGAACGCTCGGTCTCCAGGCGCTTGCGGGCACGGTAGGCCGCGACGTTCGCGCGCGTCGCGCAGCGGTCCGAACAGTAGCGGCGCGAGCGGTTGGTGGAGGTGTCGAGGTAGGCGTTGCGGCAGGGCGCGGCCTGGCAGAGGCCGAGCCGGTCGGCGCCGAACTCGGTGAGGTGGAAGGCGAGCCCCATGGAGGCGATCGCCGCATAGCCGGCCGTCGCGTTGGACGGATGCTCGGCGAGGTGCATGTGCCAGCGGGGCCGGCCCTCCTCGTCGAGGTGCTCGTGGCCCGAGATCTGCGGGCTGACCGGGAACTCCAGCAGCAGCGAGTTGAGCAGGTCGACGGCCTGGGTCTGGTCGCCGGCGTCTGCGGCGCCGAAGACGGCGCGCAGTCTGGCCCGCACGGAGCGGAACCGTGTCACATCGGCGTCCGTGGCGCGGCGTGCGGCCTGGGTGGACGCGCCGAAGAGCTCGCGGACCGCCTCGACCGACGTGAGCGTGTCCTTGTTGCGAGCCGGCTCCTCGGTGTTGACCAGACGCACGGCGTAATCCGAGTAAGAGGCCAGTTCCACTTGTAGTCCTTACGGATGGGGTCTAGTGTCGGCGTCGGAGAGGTAATGGCTGCTTCTTCGTACAGGGTATTACGAACGGGAGGGGTTCCGATGGCGGAGTACGCGGCGGAGACGGCGACCGGGACGGACTGGCAGGCCTGGCAGGAGAGCTGGGACCGCCAGCAGGAGTGGTACCTGCCCGACCGCGAGGAACGGTTCCGGGTGATGCTGGACATGGTCGAAGCCGTGGCCGGTCCCGAGCCGAGGGTCCTTGACCTCGCCTGCGGTACGGGAAGTATCACGGACCGGCTGCTCAAGCGGTTCCCGAACGCGGTGAGCGTCGGGGTGGACCAGGATCCGGCCCTGCTGACCATCGCGGAGGGGTACTTCGCGGGCGACGACCGCGTCAGCTTCGTCACCGCGGACCTCATGGACCCGGACTGGGCCGAGGCTCTCCCGCACGACTCGTACGACGCGGTCCTCACCGCCACCGCCCTGCACTGGCTGCGCCTGGGCCCTCTGGCCACGCTCTACGGCCGGCTCGCAGGGCTCGTCAGGGACGGCGGGGTCTTCATGAACGCCGACCACATGAAGGACGAGACCACCCCGCGCATCAACGCGGCCGAGCGCGCCCACCGGCACGCAGCCATGGACCGGGCCAGGGCCGCCGGAGTGCTCGACTGGTCCGAGTGGTGGGCCCTGGCGGCCAAGGACCCGGTGCTCGCGGGACCGACGGCCCGGCGGTTCGAGATCTACGGCGAGCACGCCGACGGAGGTTTCCCGTCGCTCGACTGGCATGCACGCACCCTGCGCGCGGCGGGCTTCGCCGAGGCGCGCGGCGTCTGGGCTTCCCCGTCCGACTCGATGGTGCTCGCGGTCAAGTAGGTCCCGTCCGGGCCTGGGAGCGGCTGCCGACCCGTCCGGGCGTCATCAATCCACAGCGGTGGCGGTTACGCGGGCTCGGCCACCGGCGCGCTGAGGTCTCGGCCACCGGGGCGCCGAGGTTCCCGGAAACGGTGCCGGGCGGGGCCGTGCCCGGACGTGCGGCGGGCCCCCTCCGTTCGATGTCCGATGCGGAGAGGGCCCGGCAGGCCGTGGCGACGGCGTCGCCCGTCAGGTCACAGGACCTTGGACAGGAATGCCTTCGTCCGCTCGTGCTGCGGGTTCGTCAGCACGTCCCGCGGGTGACCGGACTCGACGACCACGCCGCCGTCCATGAACACCAGGGAGTCGCCGACCTCGCGGGCGAAGCCCATCTCATGGGTGACGACGACCATCGTCATGCCGTCCTCGGCGAGGCCGCGCATGACGTCCAGCACATCGCCCACCAGCTCCGGGTCGAGGGCCGACGTCGGCTCGTCGAAGAGCATCAGCTTCGGCTCCATCGCCAGGGCACGGGCGATGGCGACACGCTGCTGCTGGCCGCCGGAGAGCTGGGAGGGGTAGTTGCCGGCACGGTCGGCGAGGCCGACGCGGTCGAGCAGCTTGGCGGCTCGCTCACGGGCCACCGCCTTGCTCTCGCCCTTCACCTGGATGGGGGCTTCCATGACGTTCTCGAGGGCGGTCATGTGCGGGAACAGGTTGAAGCGCTGGAAGACCATGCCGATGTCCCGGCGCTTGAGGGCGACCTCGCTGTCCTTGAGCTCGTAGAGCTTGTCGCCCTTCTGGCGGTAGCCGACGAGCTCGCCGTCGACGTAGAGCCGGCCCGCGTTGATCTTCTCCAGGTGGTTGATGCACCGCAGGAAGGTGGACTTGCCCGAGCCGGAGGGGCCGATAAGGCAGAACACCTCCCGGGGAGCGACCTCGAGATCGATGCCCTTGAGGACTTCGATGTGGCCGAAGGACTTGTGGACGCCCTCGGCCTTCACCATGGCGGTCATGCCGCGGCTCCCTTCGGGCGGCGCACGGAGAACACACCGGCCTTGATCTTCTGCCAGGGGGTGGGCGGCAGGCTCCGGCTGGAGCCCCGTGCGTAGTAACGCTCCAGGTAGTACTGGCCGACGCTGAGGACGGAGGTCATGATCAGGTACCAGGCCGCGGCGAGGAAGAGCATCTCGACGGGGGCGCCGGACGTCTGACCGATGTCCTGGGCCTGGCGCAACAGCTCGGAGTACTGGACCACCGACACCAGGGAGGTGGTCTTGAGCATGTTGATGACCTCGTTGCCCGTGGGGGGCACGATGACCCGCATCGCCTGGGGGATGACCACACGGCGCAGGGTCTTGGTGTGGCTCATGCCCAGGGCGTGCGAGGCCTCGGTCTGGCCCTCGTCGACCGCGAGCAGACCGGCGCGGCAGATCTCGGCCATGTAGGCGGCCTCGTTCAGACCCAGTCCCAGCAGCGCGGTGAGGAACGGGGTCATGAAGTCGGACCACTCGTCCCGGTAGAACGGTCCGAGGTTGATGTACTCGAAGACCAGGCCGAGGTTGAACCAGACGATGAGCTGGACCAGGACCGGGGTGCCGCGGAAGAACCAGATGTAGAACCAGGCGATCGAGGAGGTCACCGGGTTCTTCGACAGGCGCATCACCGCGAGCAGGATGCCGCCGATGATGCCGATGGCCATCGACAGGATGGTCAGCAGCAGGGTGTTCCCGACGCCTTCGAGGATGCGCTGGTCGAAGAAGTACTCCGGGATCGCATCCCAGTTGATCTTGCCCTGCGAGAAGGCGTAGACGATCGCCGCGAAGAGCGCGATCGCCACGACGGCGGCGACATACCGGCCGTAGTGCCGCACCGGAATGGCCTTGATGGCCTCCGGTCCGGCCTTCGGCGTCGGCGGTGTGTCCTCCGGACCCGTCTTATCGATGTCGACAGTCACGTGGAGCCTTTCAGTGCTTCTGTGCCGAGTCAGGTTCCGACCGGGGTCAGGAACCGCCGTTGACCTTCGCCTCGGTCACAGCGCCGGCCTGCACACCCCACTTGGAGATGATCTTCTGGTACTCGCCGTTCTTGATGATGGCGGCCAGCGCGGCCTGGAGCGCGTCGCGCAGCTCGGTGTTGCTCTTGGCCACCGCGATGCCGTACGGAGCGGCCTCGACCTGCTCGCCGACGATCTGGAAGTCGTTACCGCCGCCGGAGGTCTTCACGGCGTAGGCGGCGACCGGGAAGTCCGAGGAGCCGGCGTCGGCGCCACCGGCGCGCAGACGGGTCTGGGCCTGCTGGTCGTTGTCGAACGCCTCGATCGCGATCTTGCCCTTGCCGGCCTTGGTGCACTTGGTGTTCTCGGCCTTGGCGAGGTCCTCGGAGACCGTGCCGCGCTGGACGACGATCTTCTTGCCGCACAGGTCGGCCCAGGTCTTGATGCCCTTGTCGTCGCCCTTCTTGGTGTAGATCGAGACACCGGCGGTGAAGTAGTCGACGAAGTCGACACCCTCGCCGACCTTCTTGCCGGTCGTGGAGTCCACGCCGTTCTGGCGGTCCTTGCTGTCGGTCATGGCCGACATGGCGATGTCGTAGCGCTTCGAGCGCAGACCCGTGATCAGGGTGTCGAACGTGCCGTTCTCGAACTCGAACTTCACACCGAGCTGCTTGCCCAGCGCATCGGCGACGTCGGGGTCGATACCGACGACCTTGCCGGAGCCGTCCTTGAACTCGACCGGCGGGTACGCGATGTCCGAGCCGACCTTGATGACGCCCTTGGAGCGGACGGACGCGGGCAGCTTGTCCGCGAGCGGAGCGGCGGACGTGGAGTTGTTCTCCTGCTTGGCCCCCTGGGTCTGGTCACCGCAGCCGGTGAGTACCAGGGCACCGGTGACCGCGATCGCGCCGACCGCGGCGATCCGGGACCTGGCGGCGGTCGTACGACGAGTGGTGCTTGCGGTCATGATTGTGGTCCTCCGACAGGTCAGGGAGTAGCCAAAGTCGGTCGCGAACTCACCTTCGAGTGTCACGACCCTGTGTGTTTCCGGCATCTTGCCATTCGGGCTAGCCCATTCAGTGGCCTCCGCATGTCAAAATCGGATAACGGGTGACCCCCGAACCGCGACAGGCCGGTACATCACGACCGGACCGGCCGCATCATCTGCGGCTTTACCTTCCAATGACGGAAAAATCTTCGGAACGTCTCGTGATTCGGACGATTTCGGGGAGTAACGACGAGCGGACAGCTTGTCACTTGTCGACTAATACAGCTTATGCGGCTTATGTCGCTCTCGGTCTCCTGCCGAGGGCCCCGAGCCGGGCTAATGGACTCGTCGCCGGTACCGTCCGTCAGGTAAGAAGGATCCTTACACCCCTCATCCGGGGCTCAGGGCGCGTTGTGCGGCGCGCCCGCGCGTACGTACCTCCCCCTGGCGGGCGGGCCAACCCGCCCAGTGCAGGGAACGGACGCGGTGCCCGCCCACCCCTCCTCAACCAGGAGTGGCCACCCTCAACTGATGAAGACTTAAGGGGTCAACCAAAAATGGCAGCGGAGATCGTCAATCCCCACAGCGAGAGCGGTACGGAAGCGGAGGGCGCCGCCGGAGACTCCGGCGAACCCTTCGATCCCGCCTTCGCCCTGCACCGCGGCGGCAAAATGGCCATCCAGACCACGGTGCCCATCAGGGACAAGGACGACCTGTCCCTCGCATACACGCCCGGCGTCGCCAAGGTGTGCAGTGCCATCGCCGAGCAGCCGGACCTGGTCAACGACTACACCTGGAAGTCGCAGGTCGTGGCGGTCGTCACGGACGGTACGGCCGTGCTCGGCCTCGGTGACATCGGTCCGGAGGCCTCGCTCCCCGTGATGGAGGGGAAGGCGATCCTGTTCAAGCAGTTCGGCGGCGTCGACGCGGTGCCGATCGCGCTCGCGACCACGGACGCCGACGAGATCGTGGAGACCGTCGTCCGCCTCGCTCCCTCCTTCGGCGGAGTGAACCTGGAGGACATCTCGGCGCCGCGGTGCTTCGAGATCGAGCGCAAGCTGCAGGAGCGCCTCGACATCCCGGTGTTCCACGACGACCAGCACGGCACCGCGGTCGTGACGCTCGCCGCCCTGCGGAACGCGGCGAAGCTGACCGGCCGGGGCCTGGGCGATCTGCGCGCGGTCATCTCGGGCGCAGGCGCCGCGGGTGTCGCCATCGCCAAGTTCCTGCTGGAGGCCGGGCTCGGCGATGTCGCCGTCGCCGACCGCAAGGGCATCGTGAGCCGTGACCGCGAGGACCTCACACCGGTCAAGCGGGAGCTCGCCGAGCTCACCAACCGCGCGGGTCTGAGCGGATCGCTGGAGTCGGCACTGGCCGGCGCCGACGTCTTCATCGGCGTTTCCGGCGGTACGGTGCCGGAGACCGCGGTCGCCTCGATGGCGGAGGGGGCCTTCGTCTTCGCGATGGCCAACCCGAACCCGGAGGTCCACCCCGACGTGGCGCACAAGTACGCCGCGGTCGTGGCGACCGGCCGCAGCGACTACCCGAACCAGATCAACAACGTGCTCGCCTTCCCGGGCATCTTCGCGGGCGCGCTGCAGGTGCGCGCGTCCCGGATCACGGAGGGCATGAAGATCGCGGCGGCGAACGCGCTCGCCGACGTGGTGGGCGACGCGCTCGCCGCGGACTATGTGATCCCGTCCCCCTTCGACGAGCGGGTCGCCCCGGCGGTCACGGCCGCCGTGGCCGCGGCCGCCCGCGCGGAGGGCGTGGCGCGGCGCTGACGGCCCCCAGCGGCCTTCGACCGGGCCGTGCCGGGCACCTTGCGGGGTGCCCGGCACGGCCCGTCGCCGTTGCGGGCCACGAGCGGTCCGGAGCAGGTGAACCGGGCGGTGAAAAGAGGGCGTGTGTCACACCGGCGCACAGTTCCCGCCGCGTACCGGACCGCCCTATCGTCAAGGTCATGTTCGCTGCCTACGCCGCCCGCATCGACCGTGACCAGCCACTGACCGGACTTGAACTGGGTGAACGCCCGGCGCCCGAAGCACCCCCCGGCTGGACGGTCGTGAACGTCAAAGCCGCGTCCCTCAACCACCACGACCTGTGGTCGCTGCGGGGCGTCGGCCTGTCCGAGGACAAGCTCCCGATGATCCTCGGCTGCGACGCCGCGGGTGTCGACGCCGACGGCAACGAGGTCGTGATCCACTCCGTCATCGGCCAGACGGGCCACGGCGTCGGCCCGAACGAGCCCCGGTCCATCCTGACCGAGCGCTACCAGGGCACCTTCGCCGAGCAGGTCGCGGTGCCCGCCTGGAACGTGCTGCCCAAGCCGAAGGGGCTCTCCTTCGAGGAGGCGGCCTGTATGCCGACCGCCTGGCTGACGGCGTACCGCATGCTCTTCACCAACGCCGGCGTGCGCCCCGGTGACTCCGTGCTCGTCCAGGGCGCGGGCGGCGGTGTCGCCACCGCGGCGATCGCGCTCGGGAAGGCGGCCGGGCTGCGCGTCTTCGCCACCAGCCGCGACGAGGCCAAGCGCAGGCGGGCCGTCGAACTGGGCGCGGTCGACGCCTTCGAGCCGGGTGCCCGGCTGCCCCAGCGGGTGGACGCGGTCATCGAGACCGTCGGCGCGGCCACCTGGTCGCACTCGGTCAAGTCCCTGCGGCCCGGCGGCACCCTGGTCATCTCCGGAGCGACCAGCGGCGACCGCCCCTCGCACGCCGAGCTCACCCGGATCTTCTTCCTCGAGCTGAAGATCGTCGGCTCCACCATGGGTTCCAAGGACGAGCTGGAGGACCTGCTGTCCTTCTGCGCTGCCACGGGTGTGCGTCCGATGATCGACGAGGTGCTGCCGCTGGACCGGGCACGCGAGGGCTTCGAGAAGCTGGCGTCCGGGGAGCTGTTCGGAAAGATTGTCCTGACCCAGTCTTGATGGTCCGTCAGGTCCACTGATGGGATCTCCGGCACTGCCATACGCGTCGTGCCGGAGGTCGCCGTGCACCACCTTCTCGCCGTTGCCGTCTGCTCCCTCGTCCTGGCCGCGAGCGCACCCGCCACTCCGGCCGGTGCCGCTCCCGCCGTCCCGGCCGGGGGCCCTCCCACTCGCGTGGCGGGCACCGGGCCTTCGGATGTGCCCCGGCTGACCGACGATCAGGGGCGGGTCCTCACGCTGCGCGGCTGGAACATCGAGGACAAGAACCACCGCGGTGACCAGGCCCTGTCCGCGATCACCGAGCGGCATCTGAGGGACATGCGCGCCCAGGGCTTCGACTTCGCCCGGCTGCTGGTGTTCTGGGACGATCTCGAGCCGGTGCGCGGACACTACAGCGAGGCGTATCTCCGCAAGATCGAGCGGATCCTCGGCTGGGCCGAAGAGCACGGCATCCAGGTCGTGATCGATGCGCACCAGGACGTCTTCGGCCCGGCTTTCGGCCACCGGGGTACACCGGAGTGGGCGACCCGTACCGATGGGCTGCCCTTCACCCCGCACCCCGACGACTGGTTCGCGGAGTACTTCGAGCCCGCCGTGCAGCGGGCCTTCACGCACCTGTACGAGGATCCGGATCTGCGGCGCGCGCAGGCCCGGATGTGGCGGGTGCTGGCCGGACGCTTCGCGGACCACCCCGCCGTGCTCGGCTACGACCTGATCAACGAACCGATGGGGGAGATGGCGCAGGGCGAGGACCTGCCGGCCGCCGCCCGGCGCATCGAACGCGAGCAGCTCACGCCGATGTACAACCGGCTGGCGAAGGCGGTCCGTTCGGCCGACCGGAACAACTGGCTCTTCGTCGAGCCGACGCCCATCGTGGGCGAGGGCGTCCCGACCGGACTCGGAAAGATCAAGGACCACAGGGTCGTGTACGCCCCGCACTTCTACAACGGGGCGATGGAGGCGGGCGCGGACTACGACCCCGCGGCCGGCTGGATCGAGGCCTACGAGGCCGCCGTGACCGCGTACCCGAAGGCCTACCGGGTCCCGGTCGTCGTGGGGGAGTGGGGCCCCCTGAACAACTCCCTGCCGAACATGGGCCGCTTCTACCGCGAGGCGCTGGCCTCGCTCGCCCGCTACAGCTCGGGCTGGGCGGGCTATGTCTGGTGCTACGGCGGCGGCTACTGCGCCGTGGACGACGAGGGCCGCTTCCGTACCAACAAGGAGCAGACGGCGGCGCCGTACGCGCCGGCGGTCGCGGGAGCGGTGCGCGGCGAGTCGTGGGACTCCCTGGCGGGCGTGTACAGGCTGTCGTACGAGGCCCGTCCGGGCGTCACCCGGCTGTCACTGCCGCCGAGTGCGCGGGGGTGGAGCATCGAGGTGTCCGGGGGCACGCGGCGCGGCGACCGGGTGTTCGCCCGGCCCGGGGCGCGGGTGCACATCGACGTCCACCGGCGCTGACCCGATCGGGTTCGGGGTCCCGGACCGCCGGGAGCACGGCGGCGCCTTCCGCCGTCGGTACCGCGCGAGTCTCTTCGGGAAGGCCGCTCCGTCTGCGTACCCTCTCCTGACCATGGCGTCACCGGGAAGCGTGAGGAGTCGTGAATGCGGGAGATGAGCGAACAGGAGTGGCGCTCCTTCGTGCTCACCGGCACGAGGACCGGCAAGCTGGCGACCAGCCGTTCCGACGGCAGGCCCCATGTGACGCCCGTCTGGTTCCTGCTCGACGAGGAGTCCGGCGGTGCGGGAGGGCCCGGTCTGGTCTTCACCACGTGGCACGAATCCCTCAAGTACAAGTCCCTGCGCCGTGATCCGCGTTTCTCGCTGTGCGTCGACGATCAGGAACCTCCGTTCTCCTATGTGATGCTGGAGTGCACGGCGAGCTTCACCGACGACCCGCGCGAACTGTCGGACTGGGCGACCCGGATCGCCGCCCGCTACATGGGCGAGGCCCGGTCGCGGAGTTACGGCGAGCGCAACGCGGTCGCCGGGGAGTATCTGGTCCGTGCACGGGTGGACCGGGTGGTCGCACGCCATGGCATCGCCGGGTAGACCCGGGAAGGCTTCCCACGCAGCGGCTGCGGGCGGAACGGGCAGGGGGCCGTTCCACCTTCAGCTCTTGCGCAGGAGCGCGAGGATGTGGGCGGCCGCCGACGACAGGTGGCGGCGGGCCTCTTCGAGCTGAGCCGGCGTCACGCCGTGGTCGCGTGCCGCGTCGCGGACGTCGTCGCGCAGGCGGTCCAGGAGGCGTTCCAGGTCGCGGGCCGGGTCGCCTGAGTCCGCGGCGTCCTTCGCCCAGCCGGGGTCCGCGTCGGCCGGTTCCGGCTTGATGAACGGGGGCCATGCCGTCGTCCCGCGGGCCAGGCTGCCCAGGTGGCCGGTGAGTTCGGACAGGCCCTCGCGGACACCGCTCGGCCAGTCGCCCCGCGCGAAGTGGCCCTGGACCTGCTCCTGGACCTGCCGGGCGATGAACCGGACATCCTCGCGGGCCCGCTCCTGGGCCTCCCGGGCCTGGCGGCGCGCGGTCTGCGCCTCCTCGCGGGCGCGGCGCGACTCGTCCTTCGCCCGGCGGGCCTGCTCCTTCCATTCCTCCTTGGCCCGCCGCATCTCCTCCTTGGCCGTGCGCCAGGCATCGCCGTCACCGAGGCCCGCGTCCCCGCGCCGGCTCTCCGACGCGGCGGCCTGCATCTCCCTGCGGAGCCGGCCCGCCGCGCCGCGTACGTCGTCGCGGATCTCCGCGGCCAGTTCCGAGACGGACTCGCGGATCTCCACTTCCAGGTCGGCGAGTTCCCCGCCGCGGCCCGCGAGCTCCTCCCGGCCGGCGTCGGTGATCGAGTACACCTTGCGGCCGCCCTCGGTGGCATGGGTGACGAGGCCTTCGGCCTCCAGCTTGGCCAGCCGCGGGTACACCGTGCCCGCGGACGGCGCGTACAGCCCCTGGAAGCGTTCCTCCAGCAGGCGGATGATCTCGTAGCCGTGGCGGGGTGCCTCGTCGAGCAGCTTCAGCAGATAGAGGCGGAGCCGTCCGTGGGCGAAGACGGGGGGCATGTCAGAGCACCTTTCCGGTGGGGGCGGCGGCCTCGCCGGTCTCGTCCTCGGTGTGCGGGCGGCGCAGCAGGGCGATGGAGCCGGAGACCGTCGTGGCCTTGAGCGAGCCGTCGCCGGAGCCCAGCGTGCCGGTGATCTTCTTGGTGCCCCATATCCCCGTGACCCGCAGGTCCTCGAAGGCGTTGGACAACGCCCCGCTGGTGGTGTTGGCCTCGATCCGGGCGTCCGCGGGGTGCGGAAGCCGGATCGCGACCTCACCGGAGACGCTGGTGACCCGGACGTCCGTCGGGGTCCCGTCGAGGTCGATCACCATGTCGCCGCTGACGGTCTCCGCCCGTACCGAGGGGCCGGCGCCGTCGATCACGGTGAGATCGCCGGACACGGAGTTGAAGCGCAGCTCGCCGGTCACCGCCTGGGCTTCGAGAGCGCCCGACACCGTCTCGGCATGGATCCTGCCGGACAGCCGTACCAGTGTGGTGTCCCCGTTGACGCCGCGTACGTCCGTACGGCCCTGGATGCCCGAGACGACCGCCCCGGCACCCACGACGCCCACCTCGACGGCGGCGCTCGACGGCACCGCGAGGGACACCACGGCGTGGCGCTGCCAGCGCTTGCGGTCGAACAGCTTGATGAAGTCCTTCCACGGCACGTCCTCGTAGGCCACCGTGAGTGTGGACCCGCTGCGGGTCACGATCAGCGGCGGGCCGTCGAGCTCGGAGACCTCCAGGCGGGCGGTCTCCTCGTCGGTGCCGACCACGTTCACCGCCCCGTTGACGATGCGCACGCTGAGAGATGTCACGGGTTCGTCGAACACGAGCTTCTGGGGCTCGGCAACGGTCCACGTCGACTCTGGCATGGTGCTGACCTCCCGGCGGCCTGACGCAACATATCGCGACTGCTGATGTAGATACGATATATCGCGAGACATTGAAGTCAAGAGGTATCGCAACAGGTGTCAGCCGGCACGACGACGGGCCCCGGTGCGTGGATGAACCGCACAGGGGCCCGGAAAGGGACAGGCTTCGGCAGGCCTACTCGTCGTCCTCGTCGTCGAGCCGCGCCAGCCAGGTGGCAAGCCGCTCGACGGGCACCTCGAAGTCCGGATTGAGGTCGACGAACGTGCGCAGCTGCTCGGCGAGCCACTCGAAGGTGATCTCCTCCTCGCCGCGCCGCTTCTCCAGCTCCTCGATGCCACGGTCGGTGAAGTACATGGGAACAGCCTAATAGGCCCATGGCGAGCCGCCGTCCGCCGCCGCCGGCGCCATCGCGGACGCGGACGCGGACGCGGACACGGACGCGGACGCGGACACGGACGCGGGACGCGGACGCGGGACACGGACACGGGACACGGACACGGAGAACGGGACCGGCCCCCACCACGCCGTCGCGTGAGTGGGGGGCCGGTCCCGTCGATCACGAGTGGATCAGCAGCCGGTCGGCAGCCGATCAGGCCTCGAAGACCTCGCTCACCAGCTGCTGCTGCTCCGCCTGGTGGCGCTTGGCCGAACCGACCGCCGGCGACGAGGAGTGCGGCCGCGAGATACGGCGCAGTCGCTCGCCGTGCGGCACGTCCGCGCCGACGGCCAGGTCCAGGTGGTCGATCAGGTTGAGCGCGATGAACGGCCAGGCACCCTGATTCGCCGGCTCCTCCTGGGCCCACAGGTACTTCTCGGCGTTCGGGAACTTGGCGATCTCGGCCTGCAGTTCGGCACCCGGCAGCGGGTACAGACGCTCGAGGCGGATGATCGCCGTGTCCTTCGCACCGCGCTTCTGACGCTCGGCCTCGAGGTCGTAGTAGACCTTGCCGGCGCAGAAGACGACCCTGCGGACATCGGCCGGGTTCAGCGCGCCGGAGTCAATCGCCGTGTCGCCGATGACCGGACGGAAGCCGCCCGTGGTGAACTCCTCCGCCTTGGACGCCGCGGCCTTCAGACGCAGCATCGACTTCGGCGTGAAGACGATCAGCGGCTTGTGATGCGGGTTGTGGACCTGCCAGCGCAGCAGGTGGAAGTAGTTCGACGGCAGCGTCGGCATGGCGACCGTCATGTTGTTCTGCGCGCACATCTGGAGGAAGCGCTCCGGGCGGGCGGACGAGTGGTCCGGGCCCTGGCCCTCGTAGCCGTGCGGCAGCAGCAGCGTGACGCCGGAGGTCTGGCTCCACTTCTGCTCGGCCGAGGAGATGAACTCGTCGACGACGGTCTGCGCGCCGTTGACGAAGTCGCCGAACTGGGCCTCCCACATGACCAGCGCGTCCGGACGGGCCAGCGAGTAGCCGTACTCGAAGCCCATCGCCGCGTACTCGCTGAGCAGCGAGTCGTAGACGTTGTAGCGGGCCTGGTCGTCGGACAGGTAGAGCAGCGGGGTGTAGTCCTCGTTGGTCTCCTGGTCCACGAGCACCGCGTGGCGCTGGCCGAAGGTGCCGCGGCGGCTGTCCTGGCCGGCCATCCGGACCGGGGTGCCCTCCATCAGCAGCGAGCCGATTGCCAGGGTCTCGCCCATGCCCCAGTCGATCGTGCCGTCCTCGACCGAGGCCGCGCGGCGCTGCAGCTGGGGCATCAGACGCGGGTGGACGGTGACGTGGTCCGGGATGTTGACCTGGGACTCGGCGATCCGCTTGACGATCTCCTGGGAGACCCCGGTGGTAACCGACACCGGGAACTCGGCCTGGGCGTCCGGGACATGGGCCGGGGCCGGGTGGCTGGTGGCCTCGCGGACCTCCGCGAAGACCTTCTCCAGCTGGCCCTGGAAGTCCTGCAGCGCCTGCTCGGCCTCTTCCAGCGTGATGTCCCCGCGACCGATGAGCGACTCGGTGTAGAGCTTGCGCACCGAGCGCTTCTTGTCGATCAGGTTCACCATCTGCGGGTTGGTGAACTGCGGGTTGTCGCCCTCGTTGTGACCGCGGCGGCGGTAGCAGATGAGGTCGATCACGACGTCCTTGTTGAACGTCTGGCGGAACTCGAAGGCGAGCCGCGCCACACGGACGCAGGCCTCCGGGTCGTCGCCGTTCACATGGAAGATCGGCGCCTCGATCATGCGGGCCACGTCGGTCGCGTACATCGACGAACGCGACGACTCCGGGGCGGCGGTGAAGCCGACCTGGTTGTTGATGACGACGTGGACCGTGCCGCCGGTGCGGTAGCCGCGCAGCTGCGACATGTTGAGCGTCTCGGCGACGACACCCTGGCCCGCGAAGGCCGCGTCACCGTGCAGGGCGATCGGCAGGACGGTGAAGTCCGTGCCGCCCTTGTTGATGATGTCCTGCTTGGCGCGCACGACACCTTCGAGGACCGGGTCCACGGCCTCCAGGTGCGAGGGGTTCGCGACCAGGCTGACCTTGATCTGCTCGCCGTCGAGACCGGTGAAGGTGCCCTCGGCGCCCAGGTGGTACTTCACGTCGCCGGAGCCGTGCATCGACTTCGGGTCGAGGTTGCCCTCGAACTCGCGGAAGATCTGCGCGTACGACTTGCCGACGATGTTCGCCAGGACGTTGAGACGGCCGCGGTGGGCCATGCCGATGACGACCTCGTCCAGGCGGGACTCGGCGGCGGAGTCGATGACCGCGTCGAGCAGCGGGATGACGGACTCGCCGCCCTCCAGCGAGAACCGCTTCTGGCCGACGTACTTGGTCTGCAGGAAGGTCTCGAAGGCCTCCGCCGCGTTGAGCCGGCGCAGGATCCGCAGCTGCTCCTCGCGCTCCGGCTTGGCGTGCGCACGCTCCACGCGGTCCTGGATCCACTTGCGCTGCTTCGGGTCCTGGATGTGCATGAACTCGATGCCGGTGGTGCGGCAGTACGAGTCGCGCAGCACGCCGAGGATGTCGCGGAGCTTCATCATCGACTTGCCGCCGAAGCCGCCGACGGCGAACTCGCGCTCCAGGTCCCACAGGGTGAGCCCGTGCTCGGTGATGTCCAGGTCGGGGTGCTTGCGCTGGCGGTACTCCAGCGGGTCGGTGTCGGCCATGACGTGGCCGCGGACCCGGTAGGAGTGGATCAGCTCGAAGACACGGGCGGCCTTGGTGACGTCGTCGTCGTGCGAGGCGTCGATGTCCTTGAGCCAGCGGACCGGCTCGTAGGGGATGCGCAGGGCCTCGAAGATGTCGTCGTAGAAGCCGTTCTCGCCGAGCAGCAGGTTGGCGACGACCCGCAGGAACTCGCCGGAAGCGGCACCCTGGATGACCCGGTGGTCGTACGTCGAGGTCAGGGTCATGACCTTGGAGATGCCCAGCTTGTTCAGGGTGTCCTGGGAGGTGCCCTGGAACTCGGCCGGGTAGTCCATCGAGCCGACGCCCATGATCACGGACTGGCTGGGCATCAGACGTGGCACCGAGTGGACCGTGCCGAGGCCGCCCGGGTTGGTCAGCGAGACGGTGACGCCGGTGAAGTCGTCCATCGTCAGCTTGTTGTTGCGGGCGCGCCGGACGATGTCCTCGTATGCCTGCCAGAACTCGAAGAAGTTCAGCGTCTCGGCCTTCTTGATCGCCGCGACGACGAGCTGGCGGTCGCCGTTGGGCTTCACCAGGTCGATGGCCAGGCCGAGGTTGATATGCGGCGGCTTGACCAGGACCGGCTTGCCGTCCTTGTCGCCGTACGACCAGTTCATCGCCGGCATGGCCTTGATCGCCTGCACCATCGCGTAGCCGATGAGGTGGGTGAAGGAGATCTTCCCGCCCCGGGCGCGCTTGAGGTGGTTGTTGATGACGATCCGGTTGTCGAAGAGCAGCTTCACCGGGACCGCGCGGACGGAGGTGGCCGTCGGCAGCTCCAGCGAGGCGTTCATGTTCTTCGCGACGGCGGCGGAGGGGCCGCGCAGGGGGAGCATCTCGGGGCCCTCGGGCGCCGGAGCGGCCGGCTCGGCGGCCTTGGCAGCGGGCTTCGCCACGGCGGGCTTGGCCGGGGCTGCGGGAGCGGCTGCGGCGGGCTTCGCCGGAGCGGCCGGGGCCGGAGCGGCGGCGGGCTGGGCCGGGGCTGCGGGAGCGGCGGCGGGCTTCGCCGGAGCGGCCGGCGCCGGAGCCTGTGCGGTGCTCGGCGTCTGCTCGGCGGCGGGCGGGGCCGTGGCCTCCGCCGCCCCCGCGGCAGCGGATCCGGTGGTGGCCGAACCGCCGGGCTTGTAGTCGGCGAAGAAGTCCCACCAGGCTCGGTCGACCGAGTTCGGGTCCTGGAGGTACTGCTGGTAGATCTCGTCGACGAGCCACTCATTGGGACCGAACGCGGCAGCGGGGTGCTTCCCCTGCCCGTCAGGGTCGGTCGAAGTGCTCGAGTTACTGGGGGACTGAGACGACACGGCGGCAACCGCCCTCTTCCGCTTCACAAGGTGATGGACAGCGGAAATAAAGGCTACGCCTCCCCGGCCGGGAGGTGCAGGCCGGGCACGTCCTTCGTCGCCTAAGTCACACCGGATGGTCGGTTTCGGCGTAGGAAATGGCGGGAAACAAGCGTGGTTCCCCGTGAAACGGGTGCACGACAGCGGGGCTGCGGCCCCGTGGCCCACACCCCCTGGCCGCACATTCGCCGAATGTGGACCTCCGCTTCGAACCCTACGTCAACCGCGACGCGGGGGTGCTCCCGGAAGAGTGACGAGAATCCGGCAGCCGCGTGTCGATTCGGCCACTCCGATGCGCCCTCCGTGCAGTTCCACGGCCCAGCGGGCGATCGCCAGGCCCAGGCCCGTACCGCCGTCGCTGCCCGGCCCGTGCGGGGACGGGACGCTGCCGCGGTTGAAGCGCTCGAAGACCTTGTGCCACTCCGACCGCGGGATGCCGGGGCCCTCGTCCTGCACCTCGAGGTCCAGCGACTCCGCCTGGGGCCCGCGGCGGGCACGGACCGTGACCCGGCCGTGCGGCGGGGAGTGCTTCACGGCGTTGTCGATGAGATTGGCCACGACCTGGTGCAGCCGCTCGGCGTCCGCGTGCGCGGTCAGCTCCGGCGGCGACACGTCGAGATGCAGATGGACGTCCTTGCGGGTGTGGCTGCCCGACCCGGAAGGGAGCCCGCGCTGCCCGGCGGCCAGATTGGCCTCCTTCAGCACCCCCGACAGATAGGGCCACACCTCGAAGCGCCGTGTCCTCAGCGTGACCACACCGTTGTCGAGCCGGGACAGGTCCAGCAGGGTCTCGACCAGCCGGCTGAGCCGTTCCGTCTGCTTGAGCGCCGTGCGCATGGTCTCGGGGTCGGCGGCCGACACCCCGTCCACGACGTTCTCCAGCACCGCGCGCAGGGCCGCGATGGGAGTGCGCAGCTCGTGGGAGACGTTCGCGACCAGTTCCTTGCGGTGCCTGTCCACGGCCTCGAGGTCGTCCGCCATCAGATTGATGGTCGTCGCGAGGTCGCCGAGCTCGTCACGCCGGTCGGCGCCGCTCACCCGGCGGGTGTAGTCGCCGTGGGATATCGCCTTGGCGACGGTGTTCATCTCGTCCAGCGGGGCGGTCAGACCGTGCGCCACGAACTGGGTGATCAGCAAGGTCGTGATCATCGCGAAGACCGTGATGTACCGCAGCTCGGCGCCGGTCCTGAAGGCGACCAGCGCCAGCCCGGACGTGATCAGCACCGACACCACGACCAGGGCGCCCAGCTTGGTCTTGATCGAGATCTCGACCGAGCCCAGCTCGGACCGCAGCCGGCTGAGCTCGGGCCGGAGCCGGTTCAGCCGTCGGCCCTGCCCGCTCATGGTGCCGGGGTCTCCAGCGCGTAGCCGACGCCGTGGACCGTGCGGATCCGCTCGGCGCCGATCTTGCGGCGCAGTGCCTTGATGTGGCTGTCGACCGTGCGGGTGCCGGAGGCGTCCGCCCAGTCCCAGACCTCGGCGAGCAACTGCTCCCGGGAGAGCACCGCGCGCGGCGTGTTCGCCAGGCAGACCAGCAGATCGAACTCGGTCGGCGTGAGGTGGACGTCCTCGCTCTTGACCCGCACCCGGCGCTGCGCGTGGTCGATCTCCAGCTCGCCGAGGCGCAGGATCCCGCTGCGCGGCGTCACGGCCGCGAGCGCGGCGCGCTCCACCCGGCGCAGCAGGACGTGCACCCGGGCCGCCAGCTCACGCATGGAGAACGGCTTGGTCATGTAGTCGTCGGCACCGACCCCGAGGCCCACCAGCATGTCGGTCTCGTCGTCGCGGGCCGTCAGCATCAGCACCGGCACCGGTCGCTGCGCCTGCACCCGGCGGCACACCTCCAGACCGTCGAAGCCCGGCAGCATCACGTCCAGGACCATCAGGTCCGGCTGCCATGCCTCGGCGGCGTCGACGGCGGCCGGGCCGTCCGTCGCGGTCTGCACCAGGAAGCCCTCGGCGCGCAGCCGCGCGCTGATGGCCTCGACGATGGTGGTGTCGTCCTCGACCACCAGCACCCGGCGCTGGGCGCTGGCCGTCGAGTACGCCGCGGCGCCGTTGTTGCTGGTGTGTGTCTGGTCCATCGCCCCGCCCCTGTCGCGCACTGCGAGCTGCGTGTAGATCGGTGTGTCAGGTCAGTCAGCAGCGTAAAGGCATCGATCGCCTCCCGGCTACGCAGGGCGAACGGCGAGATGGACCACGTCAGGTACGCCTCGGGCAACGCGGATCTCTTCGGTTCTAACCCCGGTGAATCCGGCATTCCGCAGCGACTCCTCGAAAGCGGCGGACGGCCGTGCCGACCATACGGCGAGCACTCCGCCCGGCGTCAATCTGCGTGCGCAGGCGGTCAGTCCGTCCGGTGAGTAGAGGCTCGCGTTGTCCTCGGTGACGGTCCAGTCGGGGCCGTTGTCGATGTCCAGGCACAGCGCGTCGTATGTTTCCGAAGCGTTATGGAGATGACCGACGAGATCCACGGCGAGGATCTCGGTACGCGGATCGGCCAGCGCCTCCGCGGTGATGGCGGACAGCGGGCCGCCGCGATGCCAGTCGATGATCGCCTGCTCCCGCTCGACCACGGCGATTCCGGCCCAGCCGGGGTCGGCGGCGGCGTGGGCGAGTGAGAAGCCGGCGCCCAGGCCGCCGATGAGCAGCCGGGGCTCCCGGCGCCGGCCGAGGGCGCCGCGCGCGGCGTCGATCAGCAGCCGTTCGGAGCGGCCGTCGGAGGTGTCCATGAGGAAGCAGCCGTTGGCGATGATCTCGTACACGGGGCCGTTCCCATGCCCGTTCCCGTGTCCGGCGCCGTCCCGCCGTCGCAGAACGACCTCTCCGTAGGGCCCTTCGCGCCGGTCGAGGGTGACGGGTCCGTCCGGTAGGACAGGCCCGGCAGGCGCGGTGAACGTGGACGGTTCGGGGAACGGCATGGCGAGGACCTCCGGCGGCTGGCGGGACGACACGGATCACGACCATCCTGTCGGCGCCGGGACCGGCGGGACAAACCGATTCCCGCGCGCCACCGGCCGCGCCCTGACCGCGATGGTCCTCCCGGGCGCCGACGGCTCTGGGGTGGCGCCCGGTTCGCGGCCGGCCAAATGCCCTGTGTGGTACAGATCATGGACGGGGTGGGTGGTGATCGCGTTGGCTGGGCAGAGTCCGGGAGCCCGGTCAGGGCCGCCCGGCGGCAACGGCGACCCACGAACGTAAGGAGCCATGCGTGGTGCAGCGGCCCCAGCTACGTGACCGGCCGCGCGCGTTGCCGCGTGAACTGCTGGGCGGCGTGCCCCCAAGGCGCGTGGCACCGGCCGGCGGGCACGACACGACCGTGCCCGTGCTGCCCGCGGTGGACGGACCGCGATGCGCGCCCGCGTCCGCGGGGAGGATCCGCCGGCGAGCGCGGCTTCTGCCCACTCCGATCGGCACGCCTTTCGCCTTCGGCTATGCGCTCGTGCTCATCGCCACCTCCCTCTTCGCCGAGTACGGCGATCCGGCCACCGTCGCCGGGCTGCTCCAGGGGTCCAGCACGGATGTCGCGCATCTCGTCACGGCGCCCGTGATCGTGCTCGGGGCCAGCGCCCTGTGGGTCGCGGGCGGGCTCGTGTCGGCCTATGCGATCGGCTTCGTGTTCGTCGTCCCCGCGCTGGAGAGGCGCATCGGGGGCGTGCGTACCGCCGCGGTGTTCCTGGGCGGCCATGTGGTGGCCACGCTGGCGACGGAAGTCCCGGTCGGACTGTCCGTGCTGGCCGGGCAACTGCCCGACTCGTCGCTGCAGCGGCTCGACTACGGCATCAGCTTCGGCGTGCTGGCCTGCGCGGGAGCGCTGGCGGGGCTGTTCACTCCGGCGACGCGAGCGGCGGTGCTCGGCGGGGTGACGGTCGTTCTGCTGAACGACCTGCTCGGCTACGAGGATCCGGTCAGCAACTGGGGCCATCCGCTGGCACTGCTGGCCGGGATCGCCACCTGGCCCCTCGTGCGCCTCTGGACGCGCCGCCAGGCCGTCGCCCCAGGGTGACCACCCGGTGCCGCGCCGATCGCTCACGGCGAACACCCGTCGGGGAACATCCCGAGCACCTTCTGCATTGAGTCCATACAACTCAACTTGAATGCAGAAGGGGAGATCATGGCTGCTGAGTCCTCGCCGCACAACGCCGCGCTCACTCTGCCTGTGCTGCCGCTCGACGACGAGGTCGTGCTGCCCGGGATGGTGGTGCCGCTCGACCTGTCCGACGCCGATGTGCGGGCGGCGGTGGAGGCTGCCCAGGCAGCGGCCGGCAGCCGGCCCGGCAAGCCGAGAGTGCTGCTCGTGCCGCGCATCGACGGCACGTACGCCGCGACCGGAGTCCTCGGGACCGTCGAACAGGTCGGCCGGCTTTCCGACGGCGATCCCGGCGCCCTGATCCGCGGACGCAGCCGGGTGCGCATCGGCGCCGGCACCACGGGCCCCGGCGCCGCACTCTGGGTCGAGGGAACCGCCGTCGAGGAGACGGTGCCCGCCCCGGTTCCCGGGGCGGTTTCCGAGCTCGTCAAGGAGTACAAGGCGCTCGCCACCAGCTGGCTGAAGAAGCGCGGCGCCTGGCAGATCGTCGACCGCGTGCAGCAGATCGACGACGTGTCCGCCCTCGCCGACAACTCCGGGTACTCGCCCTTCCTCACCACCGCCCAGAAGGTGGAACTGCTGGAGACCAGCGACCCGGTGGCCCGGCTCAGGCTCGCCACCGACCAGCTGCGCGAGCACCTCGCCGAGCAGGACGTCGCGGAGTCCATCGCCAAGGACGTCCAGGAGGGCGTCGACAAGCAGCAGCGCGAGTTCCTGCTGCGCCGTCAGCTGGAGGCGGTCCGCAAGGAGCTGCGCGAGCTGAACGGCGAGTCCGAAGGCGACGAGTCCGACGACTACCGTGCCCGGGTCGAGGCCGCCGACCTGCCAGAGAAGGTGCGCGAGGCCGCCCTCAAGGAGGTCGAGAAGCTCGAGCGGTCGAGTGACCAGAGCCCCGAGGGCTCCTGGATCCGCACCTGGCTCGACACCGTCCTCGAACTGCCGTGGAACGAGCACACCGAGGACGCGTACGACATCCGGGGCGCCAGGGCCGTACTCGACGCCGAACACGCGGGCCTCGACGACGTGAAGGACCGGATCACCGAATACCTGGCGGTGCGCAAGCGGCGCGCCGACCGGGGGCTGGGCGTGGTCGGCGGGCGGCGCGGGGGCGCGGTGCTCGCGCTCGTCGGCCCGCCCGGTGTCGGCAAGACCTCGCTCGGCGAGTCGGTCGCCCATGCGATGGGGCGGAAGTTCGTCCGGGTCGCCCTCGGCGGCGTCCGGGACGAGGCGGAGATCCGCGGCCACCGGCGTACGTACGTGGGCGCGCTGCCCGGCCGTATCGTCCGCGCCATCAAGGAAGCCGGGTCCATGAACCCGGTGGTGCTGCTCGACGAGATCGACAAGGTCGGCTCCGACTTCCGGGGCGACCCGGCGGCGGCCCTGCTCGAGGTCCTCGACCCCGCGCAGAACCACACCTTCCGCGACCACTACCTGGAGGTCGAACTCGACCTGAGCGACGTCGTCTTCCTGGCCACCGCCAATGTGCTGGAGGCCATCCCGGAGGCGCTGCTCGACCGGATGGAGCTGGTCAGGCTCGACGGCTACACCGAGGACGAGAAGGTCGTCATCGCCCGGGACCATCTGCTTCCGCGCCAGCTGGAGCGGGCGGGCCTTGCGGACGGCGAGGTCGGCATCGACGAGTCCGCGCTGCGCAAGCTCGCGGGGGAGTACACCCGTGAGGCGGGCGTACGGAACCTGGAGCGCTCGATCGCCCGGCTCCTGCGCAAGGTCGCCGCCCAGCACGAACTCGGCGACCGGAAGCTGCCGTTCACCGTCACGGACGAGGATCTGCGCGCGCTGATCGGCCGGCCGCACCACGTCCCCGAGTCCGCGCAGGACCCGGCCGAGCGCCGCACCGCGGTGCCGGGCGTGGCCACCGGTCTCGCGGTCACCGGCGCCGGCGGTGACGTCCTCTACGTCGAGGCGTCACTGGCCGACCCCGAGACCGGGGCCGCCGGACTGACCCTGACCGGGCAGCTGGGCGACGTCATGAAGGAGTCCGCGCAGATCGCGCTCAGCTTCCTGCGCTCGCACGGCGCCGAGCTGGAGCTGCCCGTCGCGGATCTCAAGGACCGGGGTGTGCACATCCACTTCCCCGCGGGCGCGGTCCCCAAGGACGGCCCGAGCGCCGGAATCACGATGACGACGGCGCTGGCATCGCTGCTGTCGGGGCGACTGGTCCGCACGGACGTGGCGATGACCGGTGAGGTCTCGCTGACCGGACGGGTGCTCCCGATCGGCGGCCTGAAGCAGAAGCTGCTGGCCGCCCACCGGGCGGGGACCACGACCGTGGTGATCCCCAAGCGCAACGAGGCCGACCTGGACGACGTGCCCGCCGAGGTGCTCGAGAAGCTGGAGGTCCACCCGGTGACGGACGTGCGGCAGGTGCTCGAGATCGCCCTCGCCCCGGCGGAGGTGCCGGTGACCGCGGCAGCGTGATCCGCCGGCGGGGCACCGGCCCCACCGGGTTATCGGGCCGGGCCCCGGCGGAACCCCCGCCGGGGCCGGGCCCGTTCTGCCGTGCTCGGTGCTCGGTGCTCGGTGCTCGGTGCTCGGTGCTCGGTGCTCGGTGCTCGGTGCTCGGCCGGGGCGCCGCGGCGGCCTCAGTGCGCAGGCCGCTTGACCGGTGTGCCCGCCGCCCGGTCGTAGAGGGCGCGGGCATGGTCGTCGAAGAGGGCAGCGGTCGACTCCGTGTCCGTGTCTCCGCCGCTGAGGACGCCGATCATCCGCCCGGGGCTGGACCGGTCCACGTAGTCGGCCAGCCAGGGGCTACCGCTCGTGCCGTCCCAGAAGCCCTGGCAGTCGATGCGGGCCATCCCGGGCGACTGGTCCTCTTCATGGCGGCTGTCCGTGGTGCAGATGATGGGGCGATTGGCCGGATTGTGCTCCGCGTTCGGATATCCGACAACGGTGACCCGGCGGCCCAGCTGTGACGACCAGTCGGGCCCCGCCGCGCCCACGACGTCCTGGACGTTGCGTCCCTTAGCGTCCGGCGCGAGCGTCAGAAAGGCGTAGTCGGCGGTCTCCTCCTCGTCCTCCAGCCAGCGGCTGTCGACGTGGACCGCGGTGACCGGCCAGGTGCCGTAGGGAGTCGTGCCCTTCCCCGCCCCGTGGAAGCCCGGCGCGAACGAGAACCCGGTCGCGTACGTCCCCGACGTGAAGACGCAGTGCGCCGCGGTGGCCACGACGTTGCCGTGCGGGCTGGCCACGACGCTCGCCGTGCACCAGTGCTCCTTGTCGTCCACCAGCACGCCGACCGACGGCAGCCCGCTGGACGGCGCGGCCAGGGACTGGGGTTCGGGCGGCTGGGCACGGGCACGGGCATGGGTCTCGGCCGCCGCCTGTGGCGGGACCACCGCGGCATGGGTCGGCGCCACACACGCGGCGGCCGCCGTCAGCGTGGTGAGGGCGGACCACAGCAGTGACCGCCGCCAGAGCCTGCGTCCCGTGTCATCGTGCATGCATCTCATCCTTGCTCACGAACCTGTCAAACGAATCCTGTTCGTCACACCGGCCCCACACCGGTCCGCAACGGGCCAGGCGCGCTACCTGTCCAGCCAGCCCCGTAAGGTCGCCTGGGCCCCGGCCTGAAAGCGCGTCTCCGCGCCCAGTGACTCCAGCAGACGGCTGATGCGCCTGCGGGCGGTGTGCACATGGACCCCCAGCCTGCGGGCGATCGCCTCGTCCTTCAGCCCCGCCGCGAGCAGGGACAGCAGCTCCTTCTGCGGCGGGGGCAGCGGACCGCCGGAGCGGCCCAGCGGGGTGGCGCGGTCCCATACCGTCTCGAACAGCGGCACCAGCGCATCGCGGAGCAGTGCGTCACCGATCACCAGCGCCGACGCCGTGGGCCCGGCCGACTCGCTCGGCGGCAGCAGGGTGATCCTCCGGTCGACGGCGATCAGCCCGGTCGGCACGGCGGGGGCGACCCGGGCCTTGAGGCCCCGCTCCACCAGCGAGGTCACCGACCGCATCCGCTCCGGCGCCGACAGGCCCTCACGGTCGAGGACCGTGCGTACCGTCACCCCGCGGTCCAGCACTCCTTCGATGTCCAGGCCGGACAGCCGGTCCAGGATGACCACCTCGTGCTCCGCCGAGGCGAGCAGCACCTCGGCCCGGTCCCCGATCTCCCGCCGCCCCGTGACCACCTCGATGCCGCTGCCCGGAAGGAGCCCGTCCGCGAGCTGGTCGGCGGCCATCCGTAATCGCTCCAGTTCGGCCGATTTCAGATGCAGTTCCGCCTGACGCCGGTGGATGAGCGTACGGATCGCGGAGGCCGGTGCCGCCGGACGGGGCAGTGCTCCGCAGGAGTGCGGCGGCAGTGCGAGACCGTGCTCGACGAGTCGGTCGAGAGCAGACTGCAGTTGGTCCCCTGACAGTTCCAGCAGCCGCGCCAACTCCTCGGTCTCGGTGACGCGTTCCTTGAGCAGGGCCTCGTATGTGCGCTCCTCGGCCGTTCCCAGGCCGAGGGTGCGCCATTCCGCCTCGATCATGCCCCGGATTCTCACTCCGCCTTCACGAGACACACAAGTGTGCATGTCCACTTGTCAACGCAGTTGGCTCATTGCCGCGTTGGCGTCCCACATGTTGCATGGCCATGACCACCTGAACCGGCTCTGACCAAGCACGTGGGAGGGGTACGTACTGTGCGCACGTTCAGCAGCAACCATGGGAGACCCGGATCCGGAGTGCCGAGGGGAGCGGGTCTCGCCGCTCTCCTGGCCGCGGCGGGACTCCTTGTCACCGCGGTCCCGGCGCAGGCGGTGGCCGCCTCGCCGCCCCAGGCGCCGCACACCGACGTCATTCCGGGGGACGACACGGCGACACCCGCCCTCGTCGACGGTCTGCGGGAAGCCGTGGACGCCAAGGCCGCACCGGCCGACGCGGCCATCGGGCATCTCGCCGCGAAGGAGAGCCGCTACCGCATCACCGAGCCCCGGCGCGACCTCGTTCCGCTGGGGACGCTCAAGCACGGCGCCGACGAAGTGGTGCGCCTCCAGCAGAAGCACCACGGAGTGCCGGTGCTCGGCGGCCAGTACGTCGTACGCATGGAGCACTCGGGCGGCAAGCGGGTCGTCACCGGTACCTCCGGCAAGTACTTCACGGGGCTGAAGGCCGACACCGAGCCGACGGTCGCCAAGGACGTGGCCCTGAACCGTGCGATCGGCGCCACCGCCCGGCAGCTCGGCGGCGGAAAGCTGACCAAGGCCGACGCCGTCCGCAAGGAGGGCGAGAAGTCCCAGAAGGCGCAGGCGCTCAGCGGCTCCATCGGGGGACTCGTCGTCATTCCGCGCGGCGAGGGCGTGCTCGCCTACCACGTGACCGTGCGGGGGACGAACCCCATGACCGGCGAGCCGGTCCTGCAGCAGGTCTACGTCGACGCGGGATCCGGCTATCCGGTGCTGCAGTACAGCGGGATCAGGACGCTGACCCCGGCGAAGGCCCCCACGGGCACGCCCGCCGACGCGGCGAAGGCCGCCGCGGCGGGCAAGGCGGCGAGCCGCTCGGTGAAGAGCGCCGCCGCCGACGACCCGGCGGTCCACCCGGGCACCACGGGCAGCGGTCTCCGGCTGAACGGCGCCAAGGTGCCGCTGGAGCTCTACCAGGACGCCGCCCGCGGTGAGTACGTCATGACCGACCACGCGCGGATGGCCGACAGCACCAAGAACACCCTCGGCACCTGGGACGCCTCCGGCCGCGACGTCAACGAGGTCGCGGGCACCTGGCCCACCGGCATCAAGGTGTTCGGCTCCCCGACCGCGGAGTTCGGCAAGCCCGCGACCGACGCCGGCGCCGTCGACGCGCACTGGGCGGCGGGCCAGGTCTACGACTACTACAAGAAGAACCACGGCCGTAACGGCCTGGACGCACGCGGCTCCACCGTCAACTCCCTCGTCGGCGTCACGCTGTTCGGCGGCTCGTACGTCAACGCCTTCTGGGACGGCCAGAAGATGGTGTACGGCTCCGGCGACGAGGAGTTCAAGCCGCTCGCGGCCGACCTCGACGTGGTCGGTCACGAGATGACGCACGGCGTCGTGGAGAACACCGCGAACCTCGTCTACGCGGGCCAGTCGGGTGCCCTCAACGAGGCCATCGCCGACTACATGGGCAACGCGATCGACGTCACCGCGGCCGGGCAGTCCATGGACGACCCGGACGCCGGTCTGATCGGCGAGGACCTGTGCCGCACCAAGTCGGCGCGCGACTGCGCCTTCCGGAACCTCGACGACGGCGCGACCACGTCCAAGAACTTCCTCGGCGTGACCTTCGGCACCGACAACGGCGGCGTCCACCTCAACTCCACCATCTTCTCCGGTGCGCTGTGGGACATCCGCCAGGACCTCGGCGGCGAAGTCGCCGACAAGATCGTCTACAAGGCGCTGTCCGAGTACATGACCCCGCTCGACGGCTTCACCGAGGGCCGCAACGCGGTGCTCGCCGCCGCGAAGGACCTGGGCCTGGCGTCGAAGCAGCTGAACGTCGTGAAGCGGTCGTTCAGCGCCCACGGCATCGTGCCCGGCTGGGAGGACGCCATCGGCGTCGACTCCGACAAGCTGCTCGGCAAGCTCAACATCAGCGGCACGGGCGTCCAGGCGGGCGGCGGCTGGTGGGCGGCCTCACAGTCCAACGACGACGGCTCCGAGCCGTACTCGGTCTGGGCCGGCCGCGCGGACGGCAAGGGCGCGCCCAAGCTGATCAGCCCGAACGACGGGCGCTTCCACGTCTACCCGGCGACGGACGGCAAGACCGTCGTGTGGGCCGCGTACGGCACCACCAGCCTGGACATCCTGTCCCGGCCGCTCGCGGGCGGCCCGATCAAGAAGCTGTACACCTCGTACAGCGACATCTCGGGGCTGAGGGTCGAGAACGGCGCGGTCGTCTTCGAGTCCTTCGGGATCTTCGGGGACCGTCACGTGGCCTATCTGCGCCCCGGTGACACCCGGCCCACCTACGTCGACAACGGCAGCTTCTTCATGGGCACCGCGCTGCCGTCCATCGCCAAGGGCAAGCTCGCCTACGCCAAGCTGTACCTGGAAGGCGGGGACTACAAGCTCGGCATCGAGGTCATGGACCTGAAGACCGGGGCCAAGAAGCTGACCGGGCAGCTGGGCGAGCCCCAGGGCATAGGCCAGACCGGCATCAACGGCACCCATGTCTTCTGGCTGACGGACGAGAACCCCGGTGACCAGGGCCAGATGGGCGTGCGCCGCGCGGACCTCGACGGAGGCAACGTCTTCGACATCAACCCCGAGGCCAAGCCGAAGGCGCTGATCGCCTTCGACCTGACGGTCTCCGACGAAGCCGTCACGGTCAGCAGCCAGCTGCCCGACAACCAGTACCGCAACGAGACCCTGTCCAAGCTGTGGCAGATGACCACGGACGGCAGCCGTCTGGAACGGGTCTCCTGCAACCGGGGCGAGCAGCTGTCCCCGGCGGCCCTCCCGGGCAAGCAGGTCGTGTGGCTCGACGGATCGACCGGCTGGACCGACCTGGTCACCCGGACCCGTCCGGCGGGTCTGTGCGGCTGATCTTCCGCAGTGACCGGGACCCCCGGTGCGGCCTCGCCGCGCCGGGGGTCCCCCGTCTGCGTGCCGTGACCGCCGCGGCGGCTCGACCGCCGGGCCGGCCGGGTCGGACCGGCGTGGACATGCAGACGGTCGAGAGCGACGCCCCGGCACGGGGCGGACGGGCTGGTCGGACAGGCGGACGGGACGGCGCGGGAGGTCCCGTTTCGGCCGTCGGCGCCTGCCTGCGAAATACTGGGTGAGCTGCGGCGATGGCCGCCGCAGCGGAGGACGAATCGATCGTCGGGGAAGCGCGTGAGGGGTGCTGACGTGCAGGGAAGCGGTACGGGGAGCGAGCGGGAGTCCGCGGGCAGCAGCGGTGTGGACCACGAGTTCGAGGAATTCCTCGCCCTGGAACGCGAGTTGGCCGTCTTTCTGCGCCGCGCCCGTGCGAACTCCGGCGAGATGGCCCGTGAGGTCCACCCCGAGCTGGAGCCGGCGGCCTACGGACTGCTGGTGCGTCTGGAGGAAGGCGGCCGGCAGCGCGCCACCGACCTCGCGGCCTACTTCGGCGTCGGCAAGGCGACCATGAGCCGCCAGCTGCGGGCGCTGGAACAGCTGGGCCTGGTGGCCCGTGAGCCCGATCCGGCCGACGGGCGGGCCTCGCTGGTACGGCTCACGGACGAGGGCCTCACCCGCTTCCGCAGCGTGCGCAACGCCCGGCGGCAGCGGTACGTACGGAAACTGGCCGACTGGGACCGCGGCGAGGTCGCCGAACTGGCCCGGCTGCTGCACCAGCTCAACGCCCGCGCCGAGGGCTGAGCGGCTCAGGGTCGCGCGTACACCGCGGTCGCGTCGTCGTGGGTCTTCCCGCGCCGGGCCCCCGGACGCGCTCCCTCGCGCGTCGCGTCCGCGTGCTCCAGGACCCGTACCCGCCCGATCAGTCCGTGCGGTCCCTCCTTGCCCAGCAGCTCCATCAGCTCCGGCCAGCCGCCCTGCCCGAACAGATCCGTCCAGCGGGAGGCCCCGTCGGTCAGCGCCGCCATCGCACTCACCGCGGAGCGCGGCGTACGGCCCGTCACGGCACGGCCCGCCACCTCGGGGTCGGCCGCCGCGGTGAAGAAGCCCCCCTCCCGGTTGCGCAGGGCGTCGGTCGCGCTCTGCGAGCGCAGCGTCTCCTCCGGGATCCGGTCCAGCCGGTCGTCGCGCACGGCGGACACCCGCCCCTCCGGCGACTCCAGCAGCAGGGTCGAGTCGGACAGCACGAGATGCTCCACCCAGTGCGCGTCCCAGCGGGCGACGACGACCGTCGCCTGCGGAGTGCGTACGTGAGAAAGGTCACAGGTGTCGCGATGGGTTTCGGCGGTGCGCCGGATGGACACCGAGAGGATCTCGGACAGGGGGATATCCCCTTGCGAACCGGACAGTTCGAGCAGGGCGCCGCCGAGTCGCGCGGTGAACCACGGAACGCCGTGCACACAGCCGTCGTCCCCGCGGGGCGGAGTCACCCCGTCCAGGACGACCAGGCATCCGCCCTGGCCCGGGGCCGGAGCGGCGACGCAAGCCCAGTCCTCGTTGGGGCGTTCGGGATCGCCGGGCTCGGAGGCGAGTGCGCAGTGCATGAACGCCAGTCTGCCCGAGGGTGCACGACACCTTCACCAAGTCCGCCAGAAGGTGCAACCGTCGGTAGCACCACTCCGACCAGGGGCTTTGGCTGAAATGATCAACTTGGGAAAGGTGCGGGCGCGCATCCTGCCAAAGCCGGGGCCGAAGGTCCACCCGACGCTCTGCGAGGCTCCTGGACGGGCCTGCTGACGAGTTGTTGACCAACTCCCGAGTGAGGTTCACTCGTTCGGGTGGCGGACCAGGCGATGCGCATCCCCCTCCCAAAAGCGCTGGAATGGTCGTAAGCCGTATCAGGGGTGGGGGGCGTCGTCGTGCAGTGACCGGCCGTCACCTCTGTCTCATGGGTGGACGAGTCGAGAATGCGAGCACCGGTGCAGAAGAAGCGGCCTCGGGGCACAGGCGCCATGCCCAGCACAGCGTCGTCGGAGCGGGACGCGACGGCTCCCGTGAGCCCTGCCGGGACCCCCTCGGACGTCACGGCGGCTCCCGCCGACCCCGCGGGGACCCTTTCGGTGGCGGCCGCCCCCGAGGGCTCCGCCGATGCCGGACTCGTCCCCAGCGGCCGTCCCGTCCGGGTGCGCCGCAGGCTCGTCGCCGGTGTCGCCGCAGTCTCCCTCACGGTCGTCGCGGCCGGCACCCCGGCCGTCCTCACGGCCTCCGCGGATCTGACGGATTCCCAGGCGCTCGTCACCCTCGCCGAGGTCAACCAGCAGGCCGTCACCCTCGCCCACTCGCTGGCCGACGAGCGGGACGAGGTCACCGCCTACATCGCGGCCGGCCGGGCGGACCAGAAGGGCGACAGGAAGAGCCGCCGGGTGATCTCCGGCAGCCGCGGCGCGCGCGTCGACCGCCAGATCGACGAGATCCGCGACGACGTCGCCACCGAACACGCCGCTCTGAGCCGTGTTCTCGGCACCGTGGCATCCGTGCGGCGCGCCGCCGTCACCGGCAAGGGCTCGGCCCTGGAAGCCCACAAGGCGTACACCGCCATCATCGAAGGGCTCCACGCCCTCGCCGGCGAACTCGCCGAGAAGACCCCGCCCCGTGCCGCCGAGGCCACCCGCGGGCCCGCGGCCCTGGGCCGCGCCGTCGAGCAGGCGTCCGCCGGCCGCGGACTGCTGGTCGCCGCGCTCTCCGTGCCCGTCCCCGAGGACGACGGCGCGTCCTCCGGTCCCGCCGGCGGGCAGAACGCCGACGACGGGGAAGACGGGGGCGACAAGGAGGGCAAGGCCGCGAAGGCCGCGCGGAACGCCCTGAGCAGCGCCGCCCAGCAGGCCAGGATCAGGGAGCTCGCCGCGCTCGCCGACTTCGACCAGTCCGCGAGCAGCGACGCACGGGGACGGCTCTCCGCCACCGTCACGGGCCCCGAGGTCAAGACCGCCGAGGTGTATCTCGCCCGCCTCACCGACCAGCCCGAGCTCTCGGAGAGCGACCTCGAGTCCGACCGTGCGAAGGTCGAGGCCTCGCTGTCGGCGCGGGTCGAGCAGATGCGGGGTGTCCAGTCCGCGCTCGCCTCCGCGCAGGTCGAGCGTCTGGAGCGGCTGCGCGATGACGACGTCACCGCCCTGGAGCTGCGGATCGCGCTGGCCGGCGGCTGTCTGCTGGTCGCCGTCGGCATCAGCGCGGCGGTCGCCCGCACGCTCACCCGCCCCCTCGCCGTGCTGCGTATCGGTGCCGCCCGCCTCGCCTCCTCTCCCGCGGCCGAGACCGAGGAGTCGATCCGCTTCACCGGCCGCAACGATGAGTTCGCCCAGGTCGTACGGTCCCTCAACACCCTCCACGGCAAGCTGGCCGACCTCGCGGCACGGGCCGTACGGCTGGACTCCTCCCACGGCGACCTGACCGCGGTCCGCGCCGAACTGACCGCCCAGCGCTCCGAACTCCAGGCCCGCACCGCCGAGGTGACCGAGGAGCTGGAGCGGCTGCGTGCCATGGTCGGCAACACCTTCGTCAATCTTTCCCTGCGTACGCTCGGCCTCGTCGAGCGGCAACTCGGCGTGATCGAGAAGCTGGAGGAGCGCGAGCAGGACCCGGAGCGTCTCGCCACCCTCTTCAAGCTCGACCACATGGCGACCGTCATGCGCCGCCACAGTGAGAACCTGCTGGTGCTGGCGGGTGCGGAGCACGGGCAGGGCCACCCGGGACCGGTGCCGCTGGTCGACGTCATGCGCGCGGCGGTGAGCGAGATCGAGCGGTACGAGCGCGTCGCCATCCAATCGCTGCCGCCGCATGCGCAGGTCGCCGGGTTCGCGGCGGACGACCTCAGCCATCTGATGGCCGAACTGCTCGAGAACGCCACGTCCTTCTCGCCGCCCGACGCCCAGGTCCAGCTCTCCGGCTGGCTGCTGGAGAGCGGAGAGGTGATGCTCTCCGTCCAGGACGAGGGCATCGGCATGGCCCCGGAGCGGCTCGAGGAACTCAACGCCCGGCTCGCGGCCCCGGAGCCCCGGGCCGACACCGCCGGGGACGGGGAAGGGCTCGGACTGCGCGTGGCCGCGCTGCTGGCCGGCCGCCATGGTGTGCGCGTCGAGCTGCGCGAGCAGAAGCAGGGCGGGATCACCGCGGTCGTCGTCCTCCCGCAGACGATGCTGCCGACCGTGCCGCCCACCGCGGCCCCCCAGACTGCCCCCGTACCGGGCGCCGCCCCCGCGCTGAACCTTCCGGGCTCCGTCGCCGAGGCCAACTCCAACGCCCTGCCGGGCCGTTCCGAAGTTCGCGACCCGATGGTCGTGGCTGCGGAACGGTCGCTCCGCGAGGCGGTGCGCGACACGGAGGAGACGGCTGCGGAACCGGCCACCACCGGGAGCGAGCCGCATTTCGCGGTGGACGCGGTGGACGCGGTGGGGGAGCCGGCACCGGATCCGACACCCGGGGCGACGATCCCGGAGCCCGCGGCGGACGCGGTGTACGGCGCCGGCCCGGACATCGCCGCGGAGCCCGACCCGGACCCCACACCAGAAGCGACGATCCCGGAGCCCGACCCGGACCCGGTGTACGGCGACGGCTCGGACATCACGGCGGAGCCGGACCCGGAGCCCGTGCCCGAGCCGGTGCCGTCCGCCGACCCGGATGCCGTGCCCGAGCCGCACTCCGCCGAGACCACCCTCCAGTTCCGCTTCCCGCACCCGCCGCCCGAGCCGGACGCCCATGAGCGGGCCGACGACGGCGCCGGACCCCACGAGGCGGCGGAGCCGGTCACGGACAAGGGTCTGCCCAAGCGCACACCCAAGGGCGTCCCGCACCCCGTCACGCGCGGGGGACCCGGAGGCTCGGTGGACGCGGACGAACTGCGGCGTCGTCTCGGCGGCTTCCATCAGGGAGCCAAGGACGGCCGCCGTGACGCGGAGGCGGAGCTCGCGGCAGCCGGCCGCCAGGGCACCACGGAACACCAGAACCACAGCGTGGAATCGGGGGGCACCGTCGAGGAGGAGGCACGAAGTTGACCGCGACCGGCACATTCGGGCTGAGCAGCGAAGCCCGCAACCTGCAATGGCTGTTGGGCAACCTCGTGGAGGAGGTGCCGGGAGTGCGATCCGTCGCCGTCGTCTCGTCCGACGGACTCCTCCTGCTGTCCTCCGACCCGGTGCACATGGCCGCGCCCAGCGCCCCGCGAAGCGCGGGTCCGCGCGGCTCCAGCGCGGACCTCGCCACCATCGTGTCCGGCATCGGCAGCCTCACCATCGGCGCCTCCCGGCTGATGGACGGCGGCGGGGTCAAACAGACCGTGGTCGCCATGGAGGAGGGCAGCGTCTTCGTCATGTCCGTGAGTGACGGCTCACTGCTCGGCGTGCACGCGTCCCCCGACTGCGACATGAGCGTCGTCGCGTACCACATGGCCATGTTCGTCGGCCGTGCCGGACACGTGCTCACCCCCGAACTCCGCAGCGAGCTGCGCAAGTCGATGGAGGGTCCCCAGTGATGTCCGCCGCAGGATCCGCTCCCCGGCTCCCCGTGCGCGGTGAGGGCAAACGGCCCGCCCGGGTCCGCCCGTACTCGCTCACCGGCGGCCGTACCCGCTTCGGCCATGTGCTGCTGGTCGAGACCTTCGTCGCCGTGCTCGACGGAGCCGGCGAACGTGTCCTTCCCCCCGGGACCACCGGACGCAGGGAGCTGACGAGCGGCAACCTCGCCACCCGCGTCATGCCCGAGGTGCGGGCCATCGTCGAGCTGTGCCGCCGGATGCGTACGGTCGCGGAGATCTCGGCCCTGCTGAAGATGCCGCTGGGTGTCGTCCGGGTCTTGCTCAGCGACCTCGCGGACCAGGGAAAGATCCGTGTGTACGGGACCGGGCACGGACCCGGACAGCCCGACCGCGCGCTGCTCGAAAGGGTGCTGAGTGGACTCCGCCGTCTCTGACCTCCTTGCCGTGGTGGAGGACGAGAACGTACAGCCCTGGCAGAACGACCGCAGCCGCGCGCCGATCGCCACCAAGATCGTCGTCGCGGGCGGTTTCGGCGTCGGGAAGACCACCTTCGTCGGGTCCGTCTCCGAGATCACGCCGCTGCAGACCGAGGCGCTGATGACCCGGGCCGGCGAGGAGATCGACGATCTCACCGCGACGCCCGACAAGGTCGGCACGACCGTGGCGATGGACTTCGGCCGGATCACCCTCGACGACGACCTGGTGCTGTACGTCTTCGGCACTCCGGGGCAAGAGCGGTTCTGGTTCATGTGGGACGACCTGGTGCGCGGCGCGATCGGGGCCATCGTGATGGCCGACACCCGGCGGTTGAAGGACTGCTTCCCGGCACTCGACTACTTCGAGAGCTGCGGGCTGCCGTATGTCGTGGCCGTCAACCACTTCGAAGGGACCCTGGCGTACGAGGCCGAGGACGTGCGGGAAGCCCTGAGCGTCCCGTCGCACGTCCCGGTCGTGGTCATGGACGCCCGCAAGCGGATCGTGGTGATCGAGTGCCTGCTCGCGCTGGTGCGCCATGCACTCGACTTCACGCCGGAATGAGGCCAACTCCCTCCCGAACCAGCCCCGACAGTCCTGACCACCCCCGAGCCACGCCCCGGATGACTCTCTTACGCTCCTTCGCCCCCGCCCTCCCGCCAGCCCCCGTACCCCTCCTGTCAGGTCCAGGTCCCCCAGCCCGCTCGTGAACGAAAGAGACGGCCATGCGGAAGATCCTCATAGTCGGCGCAGGTCAGTCCGGTCTCCAGCTCGCCCTCGGCCTGCAGGCTCGGAACTACGACGTCACGCTCATGTCCAACCGCACGGCGGAGGAGATCCGTTCGGGCCGGGTCATGTCCACCCAGTGCATGTTCGACACGGCCCTGAGGCACGAGCGCGACCTGCAGATCAACTTCTGGGAGGCACAGGCCCCGAAGATCGAGGGACTGGGCGTCTCCGTCGCGGGCCCGGAGTCCGCCGAATCCCCCGGCGGCCGGGAGAGGGTCATCGACTGGGTGGGCAAGCTCGACGGCTACGCCCAGTCCGTCGACCAGCGGGTGAAGATGGCCGGCTGGATGGAGACCTTCACCCAGCGTGGCGGCCGGCTGGTCATCCATGGCGTCGCCGTCTCCGACCTCGACTACCTCTCGCGTGCGTACGACCTCGTGCTGGTCTCCGCCGGCAAGGGCGAGTTGGTGTCCATGTTCGGCCGTGACGCCTCCCGCTCGCCGCACAGCGAGCCGCAGCGCGCCCTCGCCGTCTCCTATGTCCACGGCCTCGGACCGCGCCCCGAGCACCCCGACCACGAAGCGGTCCGCTGCAACCTCGTCCCGGGCGTCGGCGAACTCTTCGTGATGCCGACCCTCACGACCTCCGGTCGCGCCGACATCCTCTTCTGGGAGGGCGTCCCCGGCGGCCCGCTCGATGTCTTCCGGGGCGTCAAGGACCCGGCTGAGCACGTGGCGCTCACGCTGGAGCTGATGGAGACGTACACGCCGTGGGAGTACGCGCGTGCCACCAAGGTCGAGCTCACGGACGCGGGCGGCACTCTGGTCGGCCGGTACGCGCCGACCGTGCGCAACCCCGTCGGCCGGCTGCCCGGCGGCGGACTCGTCCTCGGCGTCGCCGACGTCGTCGTCGCCAACGACCCGATCACCGGCCAGGGCGCCAACTCGGCGTCCAAGTGTGCCGCCTCGTACCTCGCGTCGATCGTCGAGCGCGGGGACCAGCCCTTCGACGAGACGTGGATGCGGGCCACGTTCGACCGCTACTGGGACACCGCCCGGCACGTCACCAAGTGGACCAACGCGATGCTCGGCGTCCCGCCGGAGCACGTCCTCGACCTGATCGGCGCGGCGGGTGAACTCCCGCCCGTGGCAGACCGGTTCGCGAACGGCTTCGACGACCCGTCGGACTTCGAGGAGTACTTCTACGACCCGCAGAAGGCCGCCGCGTACCTCGGCTCAGTGGCGGGGCCCCAGGCCGCCGACCAGTGACGCGAAAGCCGTAGGTCCCGTCCGGACGCGCGTCCCGGCTCCGTCCCGTGTCCCTCCGGGACAGCGCCACCGCATGCGGGAGCGCTGTCCTGTCGCGGGCCCGTGCGGGTGCCGACCCGGCCCGACCGTCCTCAGGGCGCGGCGGTGTTCCTCTACCGTCCGCCCACCGGACGGTAGATGCACACCTGCGTGCCCGTGCCGCTGGTGACCGCGGAGACCAGCTCGAGCGTGCGCAGCGTTCCCTCCCCGGGGAAGATCGTCTTCCCGCCGCCGAGCAGTACCGGCATGACGACGAGCCGGAGCTCGTCGACCAGGCCCTCCTGAATGAGCGTGCGCACCAGTGTCGGGCTCCCCATCACCAGCAGGTCGCGCCCTTCCTTCTCGCGCAGCTCCCCGATCCTGGCGAGGGCCTCATCGCCGGGGATACGGCGGGTGTTGACCCAGGTCAGCCTGTCCTCGCTCAGTGTTGCGGACACGACGTACTTCGGGATGGCGTTCATCCGGTCGGCGAACGGGTCGCCTGCCCGCTCCGGCCAGGCCGCGGCCATCGTCTGCCAGGTGCGCCGCCCGAACAGCAGCGCGTCGGCGTGCGTCAGCGCTTCGTCGAAGGCACCGCCGACCACCTCGGGGTCGAAGAACGGGTGCGACCAGCCGCCGTGGGCGAAGCCTCCGTCGGTGTCCTCTCCGGGGCCGCCGGGTGCCTGCACCACGCCGTCCAGACTCATGAACTCACTGACCACGATGCGCACGGGACGTGCTCCTCTTCCTCGTTCCTGGGCGTACGGCAAAGGAGACCGCCGCGCCGAACGGAAATCATCGCGCCTTTCCCCGACAACGGCGGGTCATCGCGCGGGGACTCGCACCGGAAGCCGTCGCTCGCGGCGGGCGCTGCCCCCCCGCTCAGGCCCCGGCTGACGACCGACCGCGCCTGCCCGAGGGCGCCGAGGCGGATCCGTAGCCGCTGTCGGAGCCCATGGCCGCGCCCTCCGGAAGCCTCGGCGGGGTGTACGACAGGAGCGGCGGGCCCGCAGGGTCCGGGCGCACGGCTCCCAGGACCGGGTTCGAGGCGATCGGGGAGACCTTGACCCGGGTGCCGGGGCGGGGGGCCTGGACCACCAGGCCGTTGCCCAGGTAGATCGCCACATGCGTGGCCTTCGGGAAGTAGATCACCAGGTCGCCGGGGCGCAGTGAGCGCAGCGGGACCCTCGGGAGCCGCGCCCACTGTTCCTGGCTGGTGCGGGGGATGGGGCGGCCGGCGTCGGCCCACGCCCCGGAGGTGAGCCCGGAGCAGTCGAACCCGTCCGGCCCCTCCGCGCCCCAGACGTACGGCTTGCCGATCTGCCGGACGGCGTACTCCAGCGCCGCACCGCCCTGGCGCGACGGCATCCGGGAGCCACCCAGCAGACCCGCCTCCAGCAGTCTGCGCTGGGCCTCCTCGGCACCGGCCTGCTCCAGCCGCTCCAGCCGGGCGCGTTCGCCGGAGGTGAGGGAGTCGAGCAACGCCTGCACCGACCGCAGCCGGGCCTGGACCGTGTCGCGTTGTCTGCGCTGTGCGGCGGCGAGCGACCGCTGCACGGCGAGGGCCGTGCGGGAGCGGGCGGCCAGCTTGTCCGTGCGCAGCTCGCGGGCTTTCAGACGGGCGATCGTGGCGGCGTTGCCACGAGCCGCGCGCTCCATCAAGTGTCCCTGGTCCAGGGCCTGCTGGGGTGAGCGGGCGAGCAGCACCCGCAGATGCGCGGAGAGTTCGGAGCTCCCCTGGTACTGGCGGCGGGCCAGGCGACCGGCCTCGTCACGGCTGTGGTCCAGGGCGGTGCGAGCTCTGGCGAGCTCGCCGCCGAGCCGTCCGGTCTCGGCGCGCTGGGCCCGCAGTCGCTCCTCGGTCGCGTTGTACGCCTCGCCTGCCTCCTCGGTCTGCCGGTAGAGCTCCTGGAGCACGCCGAGCAGCCTGCGGACGGTCTCGGTCTCCCCCCGGCTCCGGACGGCCGTGCCGGCCGGAGCGGCGGCAGCGACCGTGCGGTCCGCGGTCGGCGCGTCACCCGGTTCGGCGGCCGCGGGCACCGCCGTCGCGAGTGCCGTCGCGGCCACCAGCGCGGTGGTGCAGATCGTACGCAGCAGTGTGTCTGCCACCTCATCACCTCCCGTTGGGCACGGGAGGGATGATGCTTGGACTGCCTGCCGTTGGGTGTGAGGCATGCCGGTGTGGCGCGCTGCCACCACCCGAGCCGGGTGGATCCGAGGGGGACACGGCGTGGCGGCTGGCCATGCTCCGGGACTCCAACGCCCCACCGTGCAGGGTGTTCGAGCCCGCCAGGCGTCAAGTCCTCTTGTCGTACGGGAAGATGATCTATGCGCAGTGTGAGGGCCGGGGAGTCACCGGCCTATCGGCAGGGCGTACAGGGTCCTGTCCCGCCAGACGACGGCCGTACCTCCGGAGACGATGCCGTGGTGACGGCCGGACGTGGCGTCCCCGTTCCCGGCAGTCCCGGCGGAGTGGAACGTCCAGAGCCGGCGGCCGTCCGCCACGGCGAACGCCGTCACCTGGGCATCCTCCAGGGCCAGCGCCAATCGGCCGTCCGCGGAGAGCAGCACCCGCGGCCGTCCGTCACCGCCGGCCTCCGTCGAACGGGACCACCGGACCTTGCCGGTCGATGTGTCCAGGGCGTGCAGCGCATGGTCCGCGGTGCCGATGTAGAGCGTGCTCTTGTCCACGAGCCCCTTGCCGAAAGCACTGCGGCGGCCACCCGGGGCACCGGGGCCGAGTGCCTGCCAGACGAGCTTGCCGGTGCGGGTGTCGAAGGCATGGAGGCCGCCCGCGACCGGCGCGTAGAGCCGGCCCGTCGCATCGCCCACCACGGTCGCGTCCGCGCGCACCCCCGCGAAGTACTTGCCCCACAGCTGCTTTCCGGTCGCCTTGTCGTGCAGCGCGAAGAGCGCGAGGCCCTTTCCCGCCTTGCGCTGCTGCGGGGTCAGCGAATCGCTGTTCTGCCGTACGAGGATGCCGTCGGGGCGCACGGCGACGGCCTGGTACTCGGGCGGGCCGTTGCGGGTGGCGCCGCTCGGGACCGGGCACCGCCACAGTTCCTTGCGGGCCGCGATGTCGTACGCGAAGAGAAAGGTCTGCGCGCCCGCCGTCCCGCTGAACCAGACGACCGGCCCCTCGACACCGGCCACCGCGGTGATGTGCGCCGGAGCGGCCGCACGGTGGCGGACCTCGCCGTCCTGCGGCGAGAGCCAGACGAACTGCGTCCTGCCGATGACGAACACCGTGTCACCCGCCACGACGGGCGTCTGCAGGGCCTGCGCGGCGGACTGCGTCCACAGGCGGCGGCCGCTGCGCAGATCGACCCCGGTGCACTGCCGTGCTTCGCCGAGCACCAGGACCCGGTCACGCCACACGGCGGCCTCGAGTGAAGCGTCGTCCGAGTGCTCGTACGCCCACAGGGGTGTGGGCGGCGCACCGGGGACGGACCGGGGCGACGGTTCCGGAGCCGCGCCGGACGCCGGACTCTCCCACCAGCCGCCGGCGGCGGCGTACCCGATCCCCCCGCCCAGCAGCAGGCCCACCGCCCCGGCGGCACCCGCGGCCACGACTGCCCGCCGGTCGGCCCGGGCCCGGGCGGCCACGACGGAGGCGGTGAAGCCGGACTTGGGCGCGGACTCATGCGGTTCGGCCGGCGCCGGAGCGAAAGCCGGGGCGAGGACCGGGAGGGCGGACGGGGCGGCGGCACCCGGAAGGGCGGCCGGGGCACCGGCCGCAGGCGCGGTGGGCGAGGCGGGAGGAAGGGCCGCGACCGCACCTGACCGCGCCTGCGGGACGCCGAACGGGGCGGAGAAGTGGTCCGCGGGCGGCCGGCCCGGGCGAGCCGGATCGGAGCCGGACGGCGCGCCGAACGCCCCCAGGGCGAGGGTCTTCCCGCCGCCGGTGTGCCCCCGGTCGCCCGCGGACCCCGGCGGGAGCGCCGCGGCGGCCGGCTCGAGGCCGGGCGCGGACGGACGGTCGTCACCCGGCGGCACGGGGCCGGTGAGGCGCGGGTCAGCGGGCATGAGTGTGTCCTGTCGGTGTATGGGGTGAGGGGGCGTCTCTGGCGTCGGGGCGGACGTGCCCGGGGCCGGCGCGCGGTGAACGACGGGCGCCACGGGGCCGGTACGACGCGGACCGTCCTGCTCGAGCGGCTGCACCGCGAGTCCCCTTCCCCCAGGTGGTGCGGTCGCCCGTGATCCTATTCGGCGCGCTTCGGCTTGGACCAGGGCCAGTTGATCGTCCGGCGCTCACGCCCACCGGGCGCGTACTCGTACTTCCAGCCGCGCGGCAGGCCCAGCCGTTTGGTGTGGCCGTAATGGACGCGGCGGTACGCGTACACGGTGGGCGGCCCGCCGGCGTCGTCCGGCACCGGCACCTCGTACCACAGCGGGGGGTTGCCGGTCGGTCCGACCAGGACGGGCAGGACCCGCCCGTCCAGGGGTCCTCCCACGAAGGGGGTGTTCTCGCTTCTCACGCCTCCAGTGTCACAGCAGACGCCCGGCGTCGCCCACGATGGGCAGCAGCCGCCGGCCGAGCGCTCCGACGGGGCCTTCGGGGCGCTCCAGGGCGACCAGCTTCCGCACGACCCCGGCGGTCTCCTCGTCGGAAGCCGCCGTCGCCGCCAGCAGGGCGAGCAGGTGGTCGACGAGCCACTCCCGCAGCTCGACGGCAGGCGGCCGCTTGTCCTCGTCCAGCCAGATCAGCGAGGCCGCCTCCACCGCCGCTATCCAGGTCCGCACCATCATCCGCACCTTCGGACCGGGACGGGGGAGCACTCCGAGATGGACCAGGATCTGCTCTGCGGCGGCGCGCCGTACCTCGTCCACGATCGCACTGGCGCGGGAGGTCGCGGCGACGCTGCCACCGCGCATCAGGGCACTGAATCCGGCGTCGTGCTCGTCGACGAAGTCGAGATAGCGGTCCAGGACCCGGGAAAGCCGTTCGGTGGGCGGGCCGGTGGGCGGCTCGGTGAAGCACAGCACGAGCGCGTCGGCCGAGCTGCGCAGCGCCGCCTCGTACAACTGCTGCTTGCCGCCCGGGAAGTAGCGGTAGACAAGCGGCCGGGACACCCCGGCGGTCTCGGCCACGTCATCGAGCGACACATCCTCGGGCGCCCGGTGTGCGAACAGGGTGAGGGCGGCCCGGAGCAACTGGCTGCGCCGCTCTTCCACGCTCAGGCGCCGGTAGGCGCGATTCTCCGCGGGAGCACTCGCATTCGTACTCGTACGCGCACTCGAGGTCATACGGGCAGCGTAACCGCCGTTCCCGGACCGTGGGGGGAGTCGCCGGGCCACCGCAGCGCGCAGGGGCGGAGTCAGGCCAGCAGTCCGGAACTCTTCCACAGCCTGCGGCCCGCACCCCGCAGCACGCCGATGTCGTCCAGGAAGTCCGTGAGCCGCCCGGCGCCCGTCTGCATCACCTCGCGGCGGTGGCCACTGGCCTTGACCTGGGCCACGGCCTCGCGCCGGTCGAGGCCGACGTTCTCGTACACCTTGGGGTTGACGAAGCAGAGGGAGAAGACCCGGGCCGCCTCGCCGCAGCTGATGCGGGTGAGTTCCTGCTCCCAGCGCGGGGCCGTCACCATCTGGCGGCGCAGCTCCTCCCGCGCGTAGCGCACGTGCCGTGCCTCCTCGACGACATGGATGCGGGTCACTCCGCGCACCAGGGGCTGGATGCGCTCGTCGGGGAACGTGAGCCGCTGCATCCAGTCCAGGATCTCCTCGCCGAGCAGGGTCGCCGCGAAGGAACCCGGTGTGGTCGAGACGGTCTTCAGGACACGTGCGAGATTGTGGTAGACCCGCGGCACCTGGTAGGCGGGGGTCCCGCCCTTTTTGATCATCCTCGCGAACATCATCGAGTGCCGGCACTCGTCGGCGATCTCCGTCAGCGCGTACCGCACATGATTGCTGGTCACGGGCTTGTCGTAGATATGCCGCACCAGCAGCTGCATCAGGATGATCTCGAACCAGATGCCCAGTGAGGCGAGCGACGCCGACTCGTGCCGTGCCAGGTCCATCCGCTGCTCTTCCGGCATCCGCTTCCACAGCGGGGTGCCGTACAGGGACACCAGCTCGGGCGGCCAGAACCACTTGCCTTCCTCGAGCGGGGCGTCCCAGTCGAGCTCCTTGTCGGGGTCGAAGGAGTGCTTGGCGGAGGACTCGAGCAGGCGCGCCGCGACCTGTTCGCGGTCCCTGAGCGGGCCGAGGGCATCGCGGAGGAGCGTGAGATCGCGTGGGGTCACCGTCGTCATGGCACTTATGAGACTGCGCGTCAGTAAAGTCGTCAATCCCTTGCGCGGTACTTGTTGACCCGGCGTCTACCAACGTGTGAGCCTGCGGGGAGACGTCAGACAGACCGTCAGACGGATCCACGGACACGTCAGGCGGTCGACGGACTGCGAAGGAGCCGTTCGTGCCGACTCGTGACTTCTACACCCACGCCCCCGACGACACCATCTGGTCCGTTCCCGCCTCGGGTTCCGCCCGTTTCAACTGGGAGTACGACGACGGGCGCGACCGCCTCCTGGCCCTGTACCAGAAGGGCAAGGACAAGCAGTGGGACGGCGCCAAGCGCATCGACTGGCACCTCGAAGTCGACCCGTACGACCCGCTGGGCACCCCCGACGAAGCCCTCAGCCTCTACGGCACCCGCCACTGGTCGAAGATGACCGAGAAGGACAAGGGCGAGCTGCGGCGGAACTACACGGCCTGGCAGTTCAGCCAGTTCCTGCACGGCGAGCAGGGGGCGATGGTCTGCGCGGCGCGGATCGTCGAGTCCGTGCCCGACCTCGACGCCAAGTTCTACTCCGCCACCCAGACCATGGACGAGGCCCGGCACGCGGAGGTCTACGGGCGATTCCTGCACGAGAAGATCGGGATGCTCTACCCGATCAACGACAATCTGCAGGCCCTGCTCGGCGACACGCTCCGCGACTCCCGCTGGGACATGCCGTATCTGGGCATGCAGGTGCTCATCGAGGGGCTGGCGCTGGCCGCGTTCGGCATGATCCGGGACACCACGGACAAGCCGCTGCCCAAGCAGATCCTGGCGTACGTGATGCAGGACGAGGCCCGGCACGTCGCCTTCGGACGGATGGCGCTGCGTGACTACTACCGGCAGCTGACGGACGCGGAGCTGCGCGAGCGCGAGGAGTTCGTCATCGAGGGCTGCTATCTGATGCGGGATCGCATCAGGGGGCTCGAGGTGCTGGAGGACTTCGGCATCCCGCGCAAGGAGGCGGAGGAGTACACCGAGCAGTCCGAATTCCTGCACCTCTTCAGGAAGCTGCTCTTCAGCAGGATCGTGCCGTGCGTCAAGGACATCGGGCTGTGGGGCGAGCGGCTCCAGCGGGCCTACGTCGACATGGGCGTGTTCGAGCTCGGCGACTCCAGCCTCGATCTGCTGATGAGCCAGGACGAGCAGGTCGCGGAGCAGCTCGACAAGGAGCGCTTCGCGGCGGAGGAGTCGGCGAGGGTCGCGGAAGTGGAGCAGGCGATCGCAGAGGGCGCGGACTGACATCCGGGCGCGGCGCGCAGTTGCAGCTGCGCAGCTGCCGACGTGCAGTCGTCAGTCGCTGGTGCCGGATTGCCGGTGCCGCACCCGGTACGGAATTGCGGTGCGCGCCACCGGACGGGCACGGCAGCATGGCGGCCATGACGCATGCCGCCGACCGTGCCGCCGCCCGCCGCAGCATCGAGGGGCTCGCCCTCGGGGACGCCTTCGGAGAACGGTGGTTCCCGCTGTTCAGGGAGCCGCGGCAGGCATACGACGACATCCGCGCCCGGCGCACGCCCCAGGAGCCCGACTGGCACTGGACCGACGACACGGCGATGGCCCTGGCTCTCCTGCGTGTCCTCGACGCGCAGGGAACGGTCGACCAGGACCGTCTGGCGGCCTGCTTCGCCCTCACCTACGACGCGGACCCCGCGCGCGGCTACGGCCACGGCATGCACATGCTGCTGCCCGCACTGCTCGGCACACCGCAGGACTGGCGCGTTCTCGCCCCGCAGCTGTTCGACGGCGGCAGCCTCGGCAACGGCGCGGCGATGCGCGTGGCGCCGCTGGGGGCGTGGTTCTCCGCGGACCTCGACGAGGTGGTCCGTCAGGCGGAGTTGTCCGCCCGGGTGACACACGCCCACCCCGAGGGTGTCGCGGGCGCGATCGCGGTGGCGGTCGCCGCCGCGCTGTCCGTACGCGGAGAACCGGACATCGCGGCCGTGGCCGACCGGACGCCTGCCGGTGCCGTACGGGACGGGCTGTCACGGGCCGCCGCGCTGCCGTTCACCACCGAACCATGGCGCGCGGCCGACCTCCTCGGGAACGGACAGCACATCCGCGCCGACGACACCGTCCCCTTCGCGGTCTGGACCGCTGCCCGTCACCGGGGAGATCTGGTGGCGGCCCTGTGGGCCACCGCCGAGGGGCTCGGGGACGTGGACACCACCTGCGCGATCACGGGCGGGATCGTGGCCGCGGCGACCGGTGTCGACGGCGTGCCGGAGGAGTGGCTGAGGCGCCGGGAGGACGTCCCGGGCCGGCGGTCCTGAACGAGTCCTGAGCGGCTCTCACTCGTTTGGAGGAAGCTCCCAGGACCCTGCTGGGTACGCTGGACACGCCAGGCAGACTCCACCGTATGGGAGCGATCATGAGTGCCGCGCGCGAGTACGGGTTGGACGAGGAGTACGCCTGGCCGCGGCCGCCTGCCGGCGGCTGGACGGCGGACGACCTGGACCGGCTCCCGAATCTCCCTCCGCATACGGAGCTGATCGACGGGAGTCTCGTCCTCGTGAGTCCGCAGACCCGATTCCATTCACGAGCCATCCACTTCCTCGTGTGGACGCTGATGCAACAGGCACCGGACCACCTGGAGGCGATCGGGGAGATGACGGTCAGGCTTGACGAGCGGAACCGGCCCGAGCCCGACATCCTCGTCGTCCCGCTCGACGCGGACACCGGCTCCCGGCAGACCTGGTTCAAGCCCGAGGACGTCGTCCTCGCGGTCGAGGTGGTATCGGACGACTCGGTGGAGCGCGACCGCGAGGTCAAGCCCCGGAAGTACGCCCGTGCGGGCCTCCCGCACTTCTGGCGGGTCGAGGAGAACGAGGGACTGCCCGTCGTGTACGTCTACGAGCTCGATCCCGCGTCGGCGACGTACGGGCTGACCGGCATCCACCACAAGCAGCTCAGGCTCGATCTCCCGTTCCCGATCGACATCGACCTGACCGCCATCAACAGGTAAGGGCTGTCCCGCATGGGTCGGGGACGCGGCTGCCGGAATCTGCCCGTCAAAGAGCGGGTCCTACGCACCGGTGGCGCCGTGGATCAAGCCACACCAACACCGGCCCACGAGGCGCGCGTCCCCCTCAACCCCCGCCCCCCTTCAGCGCCGCCAGGATCACCGTCCGTGCGATCGGTGCCGCGTCGCCGCCCCCGCTGATCTCGTCCCGCTTCGCCTCCGCGTCCTCGACGACCACCGCGAGCGCCACCGCCGGCCGGATCGCGTCGCGTTTCTGGGCCCAGGCGATGAACCAGGCATATGGCATACCGCTGTTGGCGACGCCGTGCTGCGCCGTGCCGGTCTTGCCGCCCACCCGCACCCCGCGGACCGCGGCGCGCCGGCCGCCTCCCTTCTCGACCGCATCGATCATCATCCGCTGGAGCAGTTGCGCCGTGATCGGGTTCATCGGCCGCCGGTAGGTGCGGGGGAGCGCCGCCCGGACCGTGTCGCCGTCGTGGGTCGTGATGCGGTCCACCAGATACGGGTACGCCAGCTCCCCGCCGTTGGCGACGGCCGCCGCGACCATCGCCATCTGCAGCGGAGTCGCCGCCGTGTCGAACTGGCCGATGGAGGACAGCGCGAGTTGGTCCGCGCTCATGTGCCGGTCGAAGACGGACACGGCGACCCTGGCGGGAATTCTCAGCCGGGCGTCGTTGAAGCCGAACTCCCGCGCCGTCTCCAGCATCCCCCTCAGTCCCACCCTCACCCCGAGGTGCGCCAGCACGGTGTTGCAGGAGAACCGGATCGCGTACGACAGCGATGCCCGGTCACACCGGGGCACCCGGTTCGGGAGCCGGGTGCGCGTGCCCGGCAGGATGTAGGGATCGCGGGCGTCCGTGGGGGCGTCCGGATCGGTGACGACCCGGGCCTCCAGGGCCGCCGCGGCCGTCACGATCTTGAAGGCCGAACCGGGTGGATAGGTCTGCCGGATGGCCCGGTTGAGCATCGGACGGGTGGCCGCGGCATTGAGCCGGGTCCATGCGGCGGTGACCGCGGCGCTGTTGCCGGACAGCAGCCCGGGATCGTAGGAGGGGCTGCTGACCAGCGCGAGAATCCTGCCGGTCGACGGCTCGAGCGCGGCGACCGCCCCGCGCCGTCCGGCAAGTGCCTTGTACGCGGCCTGCTGCAGCGACGCCCTGATGGTGGTGACGACCCTGCCGCCGGGCTGCCGGGAGCGGGTGAGGTCGTTCCACAGGGGGAGCGGGGCGAGCAGGGGGTCCGTCCCGGCCAGGGCGCCGTCCTCGGTGTGCTCCAGCAGGGTGGTGCCGTACAGCTGCGAGGAGTAGCCGGTGACGGGCGCGTACAGCGGGCCGTTGGAGTAGGTGCGTTCGTAGCGCAGCTGCTGCCGGGTGTCCTTGCTGCCGGTGACCGGCCGCGACCCGACGACGATGTCGCCGCGCGGGGCGGCGTAACGGGCGATGAGGGGGCGGCGGTCGGCCGGGTTCCCGCGGAGTTCGCCGGACTGGATCACCTGGACCCGTACGGCGTTCACCAGCAGCGCGGACAGCAGGACCAGGCACAGGACCGCGGCGCGCCGGATGTAGCGGGTCATCGCCCGTCCCCCGGAGCCACGGTCAGCGCGGGCGGTGTGACGGGGCCGGTGTCCTCCGCGTCGGGCAGCGGGGCCCGGGCCGAGTCGCTGACACGGATGAGCAGCGCCACGATGATCCAGTTGGTGACGACGGACGAACCGCCCTGGGCGAGGAACGGCATGGCCATCCCGGTGAGCGGGATCAGCCCGGTCACTCCGCCGGCGATGACGAAGACCTGGACGGCGATGATCGAGGCGAGGCCGATGGCGACGAGCCGGCCGAAGGGGTCGCGCAGGGCGAGGCCCGCGCGGTAGCCGCGGGCCACCAGCAGCCCGTAGAGCAGGATCAGCGCGCTGAAGCCGATCAGCCCGAGTTCCTCGCCCGCGGTCGCCAGGATGAAGTCGGACTTGGCGGCGAAGCCGATCAGGATCGAGTGTCCGGCGCCGAGTCCGGTGCCCTGCATCCCGCCCGCCGCGAAGGAGAACAGCGACTGGGCGAGCTGGCCCGCCCCCAGGCCCACCTCGGCGGAGGCGAACGGCGCCAGCCAGTCCTGGACCCGGCTGTGCACATGTGGCTCGAAGACGCCGACCGCGAAGGCGCCGACACCGGCCAGCAGCAGCCCCACCGCGATCCAGCCGGTGCGTCCGGTGGCGACGTAGAGCATGATCACGAAGAGTCCGAAGAACAGCAGGGAGGTGCCGAGGTCCCGTTCGAGCACCAGCACCAGGACGCTGAGCAGCCAGATGGTGACGATCGGACCCAGTACCCGGCCGGTGGGGAACTGCAGTTTCCAGATACGGCGACCGGTGTAGGCGAGCGCATGGCGGTTGGCGGCCAGATACGCGGCGAAGAAGACCGCGAGCAGGATCTTGGCGAACTCCCCTGGCTGGAAGGAGAGTCCGCCGATCCTGATCCAGATCCGGGCCCCGTTCACGGCGGGGAAGAAGATCGGCACGACCATCAGGACCAGGGCGCAGGCCACCGAGACGTACGCGTAACGCTGCAGCACCCGGTGGTCGCGCAGCACGACGACCGCGGCGATGAACAGGGCGACCCCCAGGGTGGACCAGACGAGCTGGGCGGGCGCGCCGCGGTTGCCGGGGGTCTCCAGATCCAGCCGGTAGATCAGCACCAGCCCGAGACCGTTGAGGAGTACCGCGATCGGGAGCAGCAGCGGGTCCGCGAACGGCGCCCGGAACCGCACGGCGAGATGGGCCAGCAGCGCGAGCAGCCCGAGGCCCGCCCCATAGGCGGCGGCGTCGGGCGGGACGGCTCCGCTGCGGGTGAGGCCGACGGCGACGTAGCCGTAGACGGAGATGAGGACGGCGCTGACGAGGAGCGAGAGCTCGACCCCGCGCCGTTTCGGCAGACGAAGTGCGGGCGGGGGAGCGTCCGCTGCCGTTGCGGTCATGCCCCGCAACGTAGCAAGCAGGGGAGTTATGCCCGCTTATCTGTGGACTCAGGCGTGCCGTCGGCAGTCTCCGGCCGTTCGGTGACGCCGTCCTCCGGATCCGCGAACTCGGGCAGGCCAAGCCGGGCGACCGCGCCGCCGTCCGGAGCGTTGGAGAACTCCAGCGTCGCGCCGATCACCGCGGCCTGCCCGAGGGCGATGGTGAGCCCGAGGCCGTGGCCCTTGCCGCCGGACTCGGTGCGGAACCGCTGGGGGCCGTGCTCCAGCAGGTACTGCGGATATCCGGCGCCGTGGTCCCGCACCGACACCACCGGTCCGTCGACCGACACCACGACCGGCCGGGCGCCGTGGCTGTGGGCGTTGGCGATCAGATTGCCGAGCACCCGCTCGAGCCGTCGCTTGTCGGTCTCCACCCGCACCGGGCTGTGGGTCCTCAGCTCGGTCTCGCAGCCCGTGCTGCGAGCGGCCCGTACGACCCGCTCGGTGAGCGAGGCGAGTTCATGGATGTCGAGGTCGACTGTCTCGTCGCCCGCGTCCAGCCGGGAGATCTCCAGCAGGTCCTCGGTCAGTGCGCGCATGGTCCGCACCCGGTCCTGGACGAGCTCGGACGGACGGCCGGGCGGCAGCAGTTCGGCCGCGGCCGACAGTCCCGTCAGCGGGGTACGCAGTTCGTGGGCCACGTCGGCGGTGAAGCGCTGCTCGTTGAGCAGCTTCTCCTGCAGGGTGGAGGCCATGGTGTCGAGGGCCTCGGAGACCGTGGCGACCTCGTCCTCGGGGTGGGAGCGGTTCCTGGTGCGCGGGTCGTTGACCCGGGCGTCCAGGTCGCCCGCGCTGATCCGCCGCGCGACCTGCGCGGTCAGATGGAGCCGTCGGGTCACCCGGGTCACCGCGAACGCGCCCACGAGCACCGTCGCCCCGATCGCCAGCACCGAGGAGCCGAGGATGGCGCGGTCGAGGTTGCTGATCGTGTCCGCGCTGAGCGAGTAGTCGACACGGACCGCGATCGCCCGTCCGTCGGCCGGGCCGGCGGCCCACATGGTGGGGCGGCCGTCGAAGTCGGAGACGAGCGTGCCGCGCCTGCCGGAGGCCGCGAGTTCGCGCAGCCGGGGCGGCAGACCCGGCGGGTCCACGGCACCGAATCCGCTGAGCGGTTCTCCCGCCTCGTACTCGTGCGTCACTTCCTCGAGCCGGATGAGAGCCTTCTCGCGGGCCTGCTCGACGGTCTCGCGGGTCACGGACACATGCACCAGCGCGCCGAGCAGCGCCGCGAGGGCGCAGCACATCACGGTGATGAACAGCGCGGACTTCCACGCCAGCGTCGCCGTCCAGGCGGGGAGCCGCAGCCGCGGCCCCGGCTGCGGCCGGGCCCGGCGCGGACCGGTGCGGGAGGTCCGCCCGCGGGGGACCTCCGTGCGGGGGGCGGTCATCGGGTGGCCTCCGGCTCCGGGGTTTCCGAGGGGGGCGCGGTGGGCTTGACCCGGATGATCTCGTCACGCGTGGGCAGGACCGCCTGCTGCCGGTCGTCCCAGGACCATGCGGTGCGGTACTCGTACCCGGGGATTCCGGCGGACACGGCCCGGGTGATCAGGTCGCGGCCTGCGACCTGTACGCGGACGATCGCGTCCGAGTAGGTCATGACCCGCGTCAGCGCGCCGTTCTCGTCCGGCTTGTAGACGCGCATGGCGGTCTGCTGCCCCGGCATGCTGATGGCGACGATCAGCTCGTCCTTCCCGTCGCCCGTGAGGTCGCGGTAGTACGGCCGGCGCAGGGGGCAGTGCTCCGGCTGTGTGGTGCACCGGCGGATCTGGTCGGCGGTCTGCTGGTACAGCCCGTCGGCGCCGGTGATCTGATCGGGGTGAGCGGCCACGTCGGCCTGTACGACCTTGACCGGGCTCACGGCCCGGACATCGCCGTTGGGCGCCTTGATGCCGGGGATGCGGGCGGTGTCGCTCTCCCCGTAGTCGACGGGGGGAGCCGAGATGCTGGGGAGCCCGGGCCACAGTTCCACGGGCCCGGCGGCGGTCGGGGTCGCCCCCGCGCTCTCCAGGCCGCCCGCGTCGCCGCAGCCGGTCAGCAGCGCCACGCCGGCCGAGGCCAGGAGGGCTGCACCGGCGAAGGTGCGGGACGGTCTCACGGAAGGGGCTCCTCGCTGATGCTGCGGCGACGCCGTCTTCCGCGTCAGAAGGGGCTCGGGCCGGTCGGTCTTTCCGACAACAGTATGCGGAGGCACGCAGGTGCCGAGAAGATCGAGGTTATCTGTCTGCTATTGCAGTGAATCGTCTGTTATGTAACAGCGTTCCATCCGTGTCACAGGTGTCCCTCGGTCAGGGCACCGGGGAGCCGGCGGACACGCAACGACGACCGGGTGCCGCTGAGCGGCGGGTTCGAGTGAACCGGCGGCAGGCCGGCGGACCGCCGGTCGGCCCGGTGCCGTCGCCCCAGTCCCCGGGCCGGCCCCACTCAGGCGTGGCCCGCCAGAGCCCGCCTGCACAGCGACAGCAGCCGCTCGTCCTGCTCGATGTCATGGGAGCCGGAACCGCCGTCGAGGACGTTGTGGCGGCGCGGCCGGCTGAGCTCGGCGCGCAGCAGGGGCACGGCGGGTGAGGCCGCCGGGCCCATCTCGGTGAGGCACTCGGCGACCTCCACACGCCCGTAGCGGTTCTCCTCCCAGGCGGCGACGAGCAAGGGGAGGGTGTCGCGGGTCTCGCCCGTGACGCGCCACAGGGCGATGGCCGCGTCCATACGGAGCCAGCGTTCCCGTGAGGTGAGCAGTTCGCGCAGCGCGGGTGCCGCCGCTGCGGCGCGCGGGCCGAGGAAGCCCAGTGCGACCGCCGCTGAGCGGCGCTCGTCCGGGCCGTCTGCCGCGAGGAGCTCCCGCAGCAGGGGCAGCACCGCATCGGCGTCGCCCGAGATCGCCCAGAGCGCCCGCGCCGCGGCCGTGGCCACCGACGAGTTCGGGCTGCCCAGCAGTGCGCGCAGCTCCGGCGCGGCCGGCAGCGCCGCAGGTCCGAAGGCCGTCAGCGTCCGCAGGGCGGCCTCCGTCACCCACTCGCCGCCCCCGGCCGGCCCGGCCCGCAGCACCCTGAGCACTTCGGGCAGTGCCTCGGCCGCGCGCAGCGCCCCCAGGGCGGGCAGCAGCGGGCCCGCCCGGTCGAACAGCGTCTCGTCGAGCTCCACCTCGGCGAGACGGCGGCGCAGCAGCGGAGCGAGCGGCGCCGCCGCGGCCCCGAGGTAGGGCACCGCGAAGGCCGCCTCACGCGGCAGCTCGGGCTCCTCCAGTGCCGCGGCCAGTGCCGGCAGCACGCGCGGATCTCCGAGCCGGGCCAGCGCGATCAGCGCGCGGTCGTCCCGTGCCGCCACGTCCGCGCCGGTACGGCCGCCGCCGTGCGCGAGACTCGCGGCGAGGGCGTCCGCAGCGGGCAGCGCCAGCCCGAACAGGCTCTCCAGGAGGCTCGCCGCGGCGGCCCGCAGCCGGGGCTCGGGATCGCCGAGCTGGGCCCCGATGCAGCGCACCAGCTCGTCGTAGGGCCCCCGCCAGGTGCGGATCAGCCCATGGCACATCCATACGGCGTCCGTGCGCTGCGCCGGATCGCCACTGGTCAGCCGCCCCACGAGCAGGGCGATCCGTTCGTCGACCCGGTCGCCCAGGGCCGAATAGAGCGTGCGCAGCAGATCGTCGGCCCCGCTGCCCATCTCGGAGCCCCCGGGCCCGCCCGCCTCCCGTAGCAGGGCGGTCGCCGTGGCTGCGACATCGGGCGGCAGGCTCCCGGGCGCGCACCGGGCCAGCTGGGCCAGCGCGCCGAGTCGCAGGCCCGCCCCACGGGACGGAGCCAGCAGCCCGGTCAGCCATTGCACCGCCTCCGTGCGCAGCTCCGCATGCCGCAGGGCGATCCGCCCCACCGCCTCGACCAGCGCCAGCCGGACCTCCGCATCCGGTTCGGCGTCCAGCCGCTCCCGTAACAGCGTCAGTACGCGCGCGGGCGCATCGTGCAGCAACGCCAGTGCGCACGGCACGGTGAGCCGCACCCCGGGGTCGTCGTCCGCGACCAGCCCGACGAACACCTCCGCCCCCGCGGCCACCGCGGCGGCGGCCATCGCGTAGTTCGCCGCCTCCTCGAACTCCTCGGCGTCCGGATCGGGTTCGTCGTCCCCGTCGAGCTCGATGCCGCCGATGCTCGTCAGCAGTTCCACGACGGCACCGCGGTCCTTTACGTCCGGGCTGGCGGCGAGCTCGAGCAGGAACGGGATGCAGGCCAGAGTCGAGTCGTAGACGTCGCCCTGGTGGTGCACCGCCGAGTACATCCCGTCCAGGGCGGCCTCCCGCTCCACCGGATCCGGCGACGCAAGGCCGCGCAGCAGGCCGGGGACGTCGTCCGCCGGACCGTACGCATGCCCGAGCGACGCCCAGTCGACCTCGTCGATCCCCGTGAACACGCCGTTGCCTCCCGCATACCAGGTGTCTGGGGAGAGTGTGCACCAAGGCACCCGCTACGAGGACTTCGAAAACCGGCACGCTGTCACGGCCGCCGTTCACCCGGCCCGGCCCTCGTCCCGTCACGCTTGACTGCCCAGATCGTCCCTGATGCGCAGGACGGTCACCACGGTGTGCCGGGTCGTCCCCTGCTCCACCTCGGCGGTGAGCCCCGGCGCCACCCCCTCGTACGGCACCTCGCCCACCCCGATCGCCATCGCCACCCCCTCGGCCGCCCCCGTCTCGTGGCCCGCGAGGGCGACGGCCGCGCGGGTGCGCAGCGCGGGTGGCAGCGGGCTGGACACGACGGGGGTGTCGTCGTCCGGCAGGACGAGCACCAGGGCGGCGGGCCGGCCGTGGGGACCGGTGAAACCGACCACGGCCGCGTCCCGGACGTCCGTGTGCCGCAGCTTGCGCCAGTCCCTTGCGCCCGCCCGGTACGGCCCGGTGAGCCGCTTGATCACCAGCCCTTCGATCCCGCTGGCGGTGAGGGTCTCGTACCAGGTCGCCGCGAGTTCCGGGTCGGTGGTCATCGGCACGGGCTGGAGCGGTGGTCCGAGCGGTTCGAGCACGTCGACCAGCCGCCGGCGGCGCTGCGCGTAAGGCGCGGAGCGCAGATCCTCGCCGTCCGCGGCGAGGAGATCGAAGGCGGCGTACGAGGCGGGTAGCCGGCGCGCGAGGAGCCTCGCCCGGGCGGCGGTGGCGGCGGCACGCCGCTGTACGGCCGCGAAGTCGATCCGCCCCCCGGTCCAGATCACCGCCTCACCGTCCAGGACCGTGCCGTCCGGCAGGGCTCGCGCGGCCTCCGCCAGGTCCGGGAAGGCCGCGGTGACGATCCGTCCGGAACGGGACTGGAGTTCTGCTTTCCCGGCGCCCATCGCGAAGACCAGGATGCGATGGCCGTCGAACTTCGGTTCGTAGGCCAGGCCCTCACCGCGCGGCAGCCTCGCCACGGATTCGGCGAGCGCCACCTTCAGCGGCGGGCGCAGAACGCCCGTCATGCGGGTGCTCACGGCAGACTGCCCGTGTGTTCCGGGTCGAAGAGCGGCGCCAGCAGATCCCCGTGCCGTTCGAGCCGTCCCGCGATGTCGGCGAGCCGGAACACCAGTTCCTCGGGGGAGCCGCACTCCTCGATCTCGTCCCAGGTGACGGGCGCGGACACGGTGGGCTCGGGCCTGGCGCGCAGGGTGTAGGGCGTCGCGGTGGTCTTGGCGGCGGCGTTCTGGCTGTGGTCGACGAAGACCTTCCCGGGCCGCAGCGCGCGGGTCATCCGGTGCACCACCAGGCCCCCGAGCTCCGCCTCGGCCTCGACGGCCAGGGCCTTCGCGTAGGCCGACACGTCCGGTGACGGGGTCGGCTCCAGCGGCACCAGCAGATGCAGCCCCTTGGATCCCGAGGTCTTCGCGTATGCGTCCAGGCCGTCCGCGGCGAGCCGCGCGCGCAGCCACAGGGCCACCGCGCAGCACTCCACGACGGTGGCCGGGGCGCCGGGGTCGAGGTCGAAGACCATCCGGTCGGCCCTGGCCGGTTCATCCGCCCGCCACTGCGGAGTGTGGAATTCCACCACCAGGTTCGCCGCCCAGATCAGCGAGGGCAGATCGTCCACGACGACCTGTTCGCCGCTCTCGCGTGAGGAGCGCGGTACTTCGGCGACACGTACCCAGGAAGGGGTGCCGGGGGGCGGGTTCTTGGTGAAGAACAGCTGGCCATCGGGCCCGTCGGGGTAGCGGAGGAACGACAGCGGGCGGCCCCGAAGATGGGCGAGGAGGGGGTCGGCGGTCACGGCGTAGTAGTGCAGCACCTCGCCCTTGGTGGTCCCGGTCGCGGGATAGAGGACCTTCTCCAGGTTGCTGAGCGTCAGGCGCCGCCCCTCCACCTCGGTGATGGGCGTCATACGATGAGAATCCCATGAATCCTCCTCAATATCGGATGAAAGGGATGACACGTGCGATCCATCTGGAACGGCGCGATCTCCTTCGGGCTGGTCAGCATCCCGATCAAGCTCGTGAACGCCACCGAGAGCCGCTCGGTCTCCTTCCGGCAGATCCACACCGCCGACGGGGGCCGGATCCGCTACCGCAAGGTCTGCGAGCTGGACGACGAGGAGATCCCGACCGCGGAGATCGGCAAGGCGTACGAGGACGCGGACGGGACGATGATCCCGATCACGGACGAGGACCTGGCGTCGCTGCCGCTGCCGACCGCTAAGACCATCGAGATCGTCGCCTTCGTGCCGGCGGCGGAGATCGACCCGCTGCAGATGGACACGGCGTACTACCTCTCGGCGAACGGGGTGCCCGCGGCCAAGCCGTACACCCTGCTGCGTGAGGCGCTCAAACGGAGCAAGAAGGTGGCGGTGGCGAAATTCGCCCTCAGGGGGCGGGAGCGGCTCGGGATGCTGCGTGTCGTCGGCGATGTGATCGCCATGCACGGGCTGCTCTGGCCGGACGAGATCCGGCAGCCCGAGGGGGTGGCGCCGGAGACCGAGGTCACGGTCCGCGACGCCGAACTCGATCTCGCCAACGCCCTGATGGACACCCTCGGCGAGGTCGACCTCGACTCGCTGCACGACGACTACCGGGCGGCCGTCGAGGAGCTGATCGCCGCCAAGGCGGAGGGCGTCGAGCTCGAGCCGGAGCGTGAGCCGGCGGCCGGGGGCGGCAAGGTGATCGACCTGATGGCCGCGCTCGAGAGCAGTGTCCGGGCGGCGAAGGAGGCGCGCGGCGACGTGGTGGGGGAGGCGGAGGAGCAGGCCGGGGAGGTCGCCGAGCTGAAGCCCCGAAAGCGCGCGCCGGCATCCGCGTCGAAGTCGGCCAAGGCCGCGCCCAAGGAGACGGGTGCGAAGAAGTCCATGGCGACGACGAAGAAGGCGGCCACGTCCCGGGCCGCGAAGTCGACCGCCGCGAAGTCGGGGACGGGCAAGACCGCCACGGGGAAGACGGCCGCGTCGAAGTCGGCCGCGAAGTCGGCGTCGAAGTCGGCGGAGGGCGGCGCAGCGGCCAAGAAGGCCACGGCCAAGAAGGCGGCGCCCCGCAAGAGGGCCTCCGCCTGAGGCGCCGCGGGTGGCTCCGCGTGACCGGTGGGCCCGTATACACGGGGCGGCACGCCCTTGCCGCGTGCGGCGTAGGGCTCCGCGGACGCGCCCGTCCGCGCGGCGGGTGCCCGCGGCAGCCGCCGGTCAGTCCCTGCGCAGCAGCGTGTCCAGCACCGACGTCAGGTAGTCGGACCGCTCTCCGTCCGCCGGGAGCGTCTGCGGGGCCGCGTGGGCGAGTTGTGTGTGGCCCAGATAGCTCGTGTACGCCAGCAGTCCGCGGCGGCGGGCCTCCGCGGCGGGGAAGCCGAGCTCCTCGAAGAGCGCGGCCACATAGGACACCCGGCGTTCGGTCACCCGGCGCAGCGCCGGAGCGACGTGGGGGTGGTCGGCAGTGGCCAGGAGCGAGACCTCGAGGGGGTCCTCCGCGGCCGCGGCCGTCGCCCCGGCGAACAGCAGCCGCAGCCGCTTCTCCGCGTCCGGCTCGTGTTCGACCGCCGTGATGATCTCGTCCGTGCAGAGCTCTTCCCAGCGTGCCAGCGCAGCCTCGATCAGTGCCTCGCGATTGGCGAAGTGCCAGTAGAAGCTGCCCTTGGTGGTGCCGAGCCGGGCCGCCAGCGGTTCCACCGCGACCGCGGCGAGGCCGCGTTCGCCGATCGCCGTCAGCGCCGCGTCGGCCCAGTCCTGGGCGGTGAGTCGAGCCATGGCAACACCATACGGTATCGTATGGAAAAACATACGCTGCCGTATGGAGGTGTCCCGTGCGCACGGTACGGAACGTCCATGAACGATTCGTCGAAGCCCCCGCAGAGGTGGTGGGCGCCCTGATGGACCGTCTGTCGGCCCACGACGACCCGCTGTTCCCGGTACCCGCCTGGCCCCCGATGCGCTTCGACCGGCCCCTCGGTGTCGGTGCCGACGGCGGGCACGGCTTCGTGCGCTACCGGGTCACCGCGTACGAGCCCGGCCGCAGCGCCCGCTTCGACTTCGCCCCGCCGGGCAACGGCCACCACCGCGTCGACATCGAGGCCATCGGCCCGGACCGCTGCCGTGTCGTCCACGTCCTCGAGCAGCGGCAGAACGTCAGGGACGGACTGCTGTGGTCGCTGGTCATCCGTCCCCTGCACGACGTCGTCCTCGAAGAGCTCCTCGACAACGCCGAGCGCGCCGCCACCGGCTCCCTCGGCCGCCGCCCCGCCCGCTGGTCGCCCTGGGTCCGGCTGATGCACCGTCTCCTCTGGGACCGGCCGAAGCCGGTGGACGTGCCCGACGGCGCCCGTCTCGCCCGCACCGCCTTCGACCGCGCGGACTTCCTCGACGCCTGGCAGCTGCCCCTGGAGCCCGGTATGGAGCGCGATCCGCAGGCCTGGCGGGGCGTACTGCCGTTCCCGCTCAGGGCGGCCGGGATCGACGAACTGCTGCTCGGCGAGGACGCGTCCCACCTCGACTTCCGTGCCTCGCTGCACATCGGCGACAGCCATGTGACGCTCACGACCGTGGTACGGACCCACAATCGCGTGGGGCGGCTCTACTTCGGGCTGGTCCGCCACCTCCACCCCCTCATGGCCAGGACGATGCTGCGCCGCACGCACCGCGCGCTCGCCCTCGCGGCTCCTTCGGCCGCCGAGCGCTGGACCGGGCAGCCGCGTCCGGCGGGCCGGGACGGGGGCGGCTCGATCCGCACGGAGTGACCGGAGGTCTCCGGTCACTCACGAAGGACGGCGCATCGGCCCCCTTCTGCTCCAACGCGCACGGGGCGCCCGGGGAGCCGCTCGCTCGAAGCACCCACTCACCGGCGAACGGCCGCCCCCCGGGGGAACGGCCGCCCCCGGGGGAACGGCCGCACGCACGCTCCGGGGCCGGCGGGGCGGAACCTCCCGGCTCCGCCCACGGCCCCGGGTCACAGCCCGCAGGACGGATCGTCCGCGGGTGTGCTGAAGAGGTCCGCGCCGTAAAGGTCCTCCAGCCAGTTGGCCTGGTAGATGGTGTCGAGGTAGCGCTCGCCGAGGTCGGGGGCGATCGCCACCGCCGTGATGCCGGGCACCTGGTGCTGGTCCAGCCAGCCCATGGCCCCGCTGACCACCGTGCCGGTGGAGCCGCCGAACAGGAACCCGTGTCTGGCCAGGCGATGGCAGGCCCGGATGGTGTCCACCTCCTCGACGCGGATGACCTCGTCCACAAAGGACTCGTCGAGGAGCGGCGGACGCATGCTCATGCCCAGACCGGGGATCATGCGGCGTCCCGGGGGGCCGCCGAAGGCGACCGAGCCGACGCTGTCCAGCGCGACGATGCGCACCGGGCGGTGCCACTCCCGGAAGTAGCGGGCGCAGCCCATCAGGGTGCCGGTCGTTCCCGCCCCGATGAACAGCACGTCCAGCTGCGGGAAGTTCCGGGCGATCTCCGGCGCGGTCGTACGGTAGTGGGCCTTCCAGTTGCTCGGATTGGTGTACTGGCTCAGCCATACGTACCGGGGGTCGGAGGCGCACAGCGCGCGGACGTAGTCGATCCGTGCCCCGAGGAAGCCTCCGTTGGCCTCCTGTCCGGCGATGACGTGAACCTGGCTGCCCAGGGCCTCCATCATCAGCCTGGTGGACAGGTTGCAGCGGGAGTCGGTCACACACAGGAACTGGTAACCCTTGCTCGCCGCGATCATGCTCAGGGCGACACCCAGGTTTCCGGACGACGACTCGACGATGATCGATTCCGAGGTGAGAATTCCGTCCTTTTCTGCGGTCTCCACCATTTCGATGGCGGCTTTCAGCTTGATCGAGCCAGCGAAGTTGAAACCCTCGCACTTCAGGAAGAGCGAATGCCCGAAGATCGACTGGAGGTCGACGTAGAGCTCGTCCTCGTTGAAGGCGTAGGGATCGGATATGACTGGCACGATGGCCTCCTCATCTGCAGCAGAGCACTTGCGGAATGTCCATCCGGCGGTGGGCGGCGGGTCGGGTCTCGTGCGTCTCAGTGAGGCCCTGTGTCCGACCGGGCCGGGCGGGGGAGCCCTGCGTCAGCGGCCGCGGCGTCATAAGCGCCGATCTGCGGCGACTTGACCGGTGATCTCTCCTGGGAGCAGTCCCTGTGTCGACCTCCTCGTCGTCGGGTTGTGCTCATCCGTACCTGCGCCGTTCGTGGAAGAAGTCGTCGATGACGTGGAGCTGCCCGGCGCTGGCGGTCTCGTCGTAGACGTACTTGCCGACGGCGAGGTCGAGGACGCCGAGGCCGAACGGCGAGAAGATCACGGTCCGGTCGGTGGGCATCTGTACGCGGTGGCTGAGGACGTCCTCGAGGGTGCCGGTGAGGAAGTCACGGTTGCCGGTGAGCTGTTCGACCAGATGCGGTGACGTGTCTGCCTTCAGACAGTGCTCGACGTCGTCGACGATGTTGGCGCCCTCCAGCAGGATCTCGGGGGCGAGGTCGCGCAGCGAGACATGGAGGACGAGCGGGTGGTGGCCGAACCAGGCGGGTTCGGTGACATGGGGCGTGGCGGCGATGGTGGCGAAGACGATCAGGTCGCTGCCGCGGATGAGGTCTTCGGCGTTGTCATGGACGGTGATGCGTCCGGGGGTGCCGTTCTGCTCGAGGTAGGTGCGGAAGCCGGCGGCGCTCTCGGCGGACAGGTCGTGGACGCTCGTCTCGTCGAAGGTCCAGCCGGTGGCGCCGAGGTAGGTGTGGATGTAGCGGGCGATCAGCCCGGTGCCGAAGAACCCGATGCGGGTGGGCCGGGTGGTGTGGCGGGTGAGGTGGTCCGCGGCCAGGGCCGCGGATGCGGCGGTGCGGGTGGCGCTGATGATGGAGCTTTCCAGGCAGGCGATGGGGTAGCCGGTGGTGTGGTCGTTGAGGATCAGGACGGCGGAGGCCCGGGGGATTCCGGCAGCGACGTTCTGCGGGAAGCTGGAGATCCACTTGAGACCGTCGACGCCGTCGGACCCGCCGATGGAGGCGGGGAGGGCGATGATCCGGGCGGTGGGCCGGTCGGGGAAGCGCAGGAAGTAGGAGGGCGGGTTGACCGTCCGTCCGGCGCCGTGCAGCCGGTAGGTGGCCTCGACCAGCTCGACGATCTGCTTCTCGTGGCCGGTGAGGATCTGCTGGACCTGTGCGCCGGGGATCACCGCGAACGGCGGTACCTCGGGCACCGGCGCCGCTGCGGCGGCCGGGGTGGCGGATGCGGTGGGGGACGGGGTGGTCATCGGGCGCTTCCCTCCGCGGTGGCGGGGCTGTCGGTGGCGTGGCGGGGCTCGGCCATCGCGACCAGGACGGTGCGGTCGCCTTCGTAGGCTTCCCGGCTGTGGGCCGTGCGGACGTTGTCGACGAGCATCAGGTCACCGTTCTGCCAGGGCTCTCGGCGGGTGTGGGTCTCGTAGACGCTGTTGAGCAGGGCGACGGTGTCCTGGTCGATCGGGTCGCCGTTCCCGTGACAGGTGTTGAACGGCAGGCCCTCGTGTCCGTAGATGTCGATGAGGTACTCGCGGACCTCGGGGACGAGGGTGAACTCGTTGAGGAAGGCGACCTGGTTGAACCAGCAGCGCCGACCGCTGGCGGGGTGGGTGGTGACGGCCTGGCGGTGCTGCCGGGTCCGCAGACCGCCGTCGTCCTGCCAGGCGAACTCGATCGCGTTGGCCCGGCAGTAGTCCTCGATGGCGGCGCGGTCCTCGGTGCCGAAGGCCTCGGCCAGCGTGGCGCCGATCTCGTCGTTGTAGCTGCGGGTGAGCAGCCAGCCTTCTCGGGTGAAGCGGTCCACCAGGCCGGCGGGCAGCGCGTCCAGGACGTGCGCGGCGTCGGCGACGGCGGTCGCTCCGCCGGACGCGGGCGCCTGCAGGCAGGCGAACAGCATCAGCGTCGGGTAGGCGTGGGTGTAGCTGAGCTCGTGGTGCATGCACATCGGCTGGTTCGCCGGCCAGGTCGCGGAGGTGTAGATCCCCTCGCCCGCGACCTCGCGCGCGGCGAAGGCCTCCCTCTCGGTCATCAGCGCCGGCGCCAGGGCCCGGAAGACCGCCTGCGCCTGTGCGGGATCGCGCAGGCCCAGACCGCGCACGAGGACCGAACCGTGCTCGGCGACCACCGCCAGCAGGGCGTCACGGTGTCCGTCCGCCCACGCGGCGGCATCCCCGGCGGGAATCTCGACCCGCAGCAGTGGCGGCTTGCCCGCAGGCACCTCCACCTCGAACAGCGACGCGGGGGGTGAGGACGACATCTCGCATTCCTTTCGGTTCGGTCGCGGCTCAGGAAGCCGGCCATTCGGCGGCGTGCAGAACGGCCTTGGCCGCCTCGGTGGGACGGGTGCGCAGGAAGTAGTGGCCGCCGTCGGGGAGTTCGTGCAGCTCGACGCGCTCGGCCAGCAGTTGCCAGTCGAGATGCGCCTCGGCGGCCCCCGCCGTATGGGGATCGTCGGCGGCGACGATCACCGTGACGGGCGCGGACAGCTTCACGGCCGGCGGGGAGTCCAGGGCATCGGCGAAATAGCGGTGCGCGCCGACACAGTCGTGCCGGTAGGCGGCACCGACCCGCTCGGCGTGCCGTGGACCGAGCTCGCCGAGCTCCGCGAGGCCCGTGTAGCCGCTGTCCGTGCTCAGACCGGCGGCGATCTCGGCATCGCTGCGCGCGCTCAGCTCGTCGGCCGCGGCGCGCCGCCCGGCGGCATCACCGGGCAACTGCGCGCCGAGGAACACCCGCTGGACGTTCACGCCGCGATCCTGAAGCCTCCTGGCCGTCTCCAGCGCCGGGGCGGCGCCCGAGGAGTGGCCCCACAGCAGCACCCTGGTCAGGCCCCGCCGACCGATCTCCTCGACGACCTGCTCGACCAGCTGCGCCAGCGGCGTGAACGGCTCGCTGTCCCCGGCCGGGTCATGCCCGGGCGCCTCGACTGCGTAGACCGCGGGCCCGCTGCCCTGCATCGCCTTCGCCATCGGCTGGAAGTTCACCGCGTTGCCTCCGGCGTACGGGAAGCACACCAGGGCCGCGGACTGCTCGCCTTCCGGCCCGGACAGCTTCTGCAGCAGCTCGGAGCGCGGTGCCGACCTGGTGTCGATGAGGGTGGCGAGGTCGGTGAGGACGGGGTGGGCGGTGATGTCTTTGAGGGTGATGGTGCGGTCGAGGGCGATGGCGAGTTTGACGGCGGTGAGGGAGGTGCCGCCGCGGTCGAAGAAGTGGTCGTGGCGGGTGATGTGGTGGGTGGGGAGGCCGAGGGTTGCGGCGTAGGCGGTGGCGAGGCGTTGTTCGGTGGGGGTGGTGGGGGGTTCGGTGGTGGTGGTCGTGGTGGTCGTGGTGGGGGTGGTTTGGGTGGCTTGTTTGGTGAGGGTTTTCTTGTCGATTTTGCTGTTGGGGGTGAGGGGGAGGTGGTCGCGGTGGTGGTAGGTGGTGGGGACCATGTAGGGGGGGAGGGTGGTGGTGAGGTGGTCGGTGAGTTGGTCGGTGGGGAGGGGGGTGTGGGAGGTGTAGAAGGCGGTGAGTTGGGGGCCGGTGGTGGGGTGTTCGGTGACGATGACGGCGGCGTCGCGGATGCCGGGGAGTTTGAGGAGGGTGTTTTCGATCTCGCCGATTTCGATGCGGAATCCGCGGATTTTGACTTGGGTGTCTTTGCGGCCGAGGAATTCGAGTTTGCCGTTGGGGTGCCAGCGGCCGCGGTCGCCGCTGCGGTAGAGGCGGGCGCCGGGGCGGTGGGGGTCGGTGCCGAAGGCGGCGCGGGTGCGTTCGGGGTCGTTGATGTAGCCGCGTCCGACGCAGGTTCCGGAGAAGGCGATTTCGCCGGGGGCGCCGAGGGGGACGGGGGTGAGGTGTTCGTCGACGACGTAGACGTGGACGTTGGGGATGGGGGGGCCGAGCAGGACGCGCTCGGGTGGGGTGTGCATGAGTTCGTGGTTGGTGTCGTCGCTGGTTTCGGTGAGTCCGTAGGCGTTGAGGAGGCCGATGGCGGGTTGGGTGGTGAACCAGCGTTGGGCGAGTTCGGGTTTGAGGGCTTCGCCGGTGACGGAGACGTAGTGCAGGTCGGGTAGGGGGTGGGGGTGGCGTTCGAGGTGGGTGAGGACGGCTTCGAGGTAGGAGGGGACGAGTTGGGCGACGTTGACGCGGTGGTGGGCGAGGGTGTCGACGAAGCGGGGGACGTCCAGGATGGTTTCCTGGTCGATGAGTTGGGTTTTTCCGCCGGTCAGGAGGGCGGCGAGGAGTTGCCACAGGGAGATGTCGAAGCACTGGGGTGCGGTCTGGGCGACGGTGGTGGCGTTGTCGATGTGGAGGTCGTCGATTTTGGCGTGGAGGTGGTTGAGCATGCCGGCGTGTTCGCACATGGCGCCCTTGGGTTCGCCGGTGGAGCCGGAGGTGAAGTAGATGTAGGCGAGCTGGTTGGGTGCCACCGTGGTGCCCGGGTTGTCACTGGGGTGGTGCTCGGCCAGGGCATCGTCGATCAGCAGCCGCTCAACAGCAGAAGCAGAAGCAGCAGCAGTAGTGCCGGTGTCGGTGGTGGTGAGGGCGTGGTCGAGGTGGGTGGTGGCGCCCGGTTCGGTCAGTACCAGGCGGCAGCCGGCCCGGTTGAGGGTGGTGCGGATCCGTTCGGGCGGGAAGTGCGGTTCGATGGGCAGATACACCCCGCCGGCCTTGAAGATCGCCAGGACCGCCGCCGGCCAGTTCAGGCTGCGTTCGGTGACCACCGCGACGACCTGCTCGGGCCGAAGGCCCCGTTCCAGCAACGCCCCGGCCAGCCGGTTCGCCCGCGCGTTCAGCTCCCCGTAGGTCAGCGACCGTGTGCCACAGGCCACCGCCACCGCGTCCGGGTGCTCGCGCACCCGCTCCTCGAACAACTCGTGTGCGCGTACCTGCGGCAACGCCCGCTCGGGCCCGGCCAGCCCCTCCAGCTGGAACCGCAGCTCCCGCTGCGACAGCAACCCCTGACCGGTGTGCCCGGCATCCACATCCGCACACAACAACCCCAGCGCCGCCACGTGATACCCCGCGACCCGCCCCGCCGCCTCACCATCCATCACCTCGGTGCGATACGCCACCCGCACCACCAACCCCCCACCACGACGGGCGCATCCCACGTACAGGACCGTGTCCCCGTCCGGCGTGCCGTCGGCGCCGTAGGGATCGAGTACCGCCTCGAACAGCGGCCCTGACAGATCCAGTTCGCGCTGGACCGTGTCGAAGGGGACGTCCCGGTGCTCCCGCACCTGCGCGACGGCCCGGTCGGCGCCGTGCACCAGCGCCCGCCAGGACGCCGGCCCCACATCCAGCCGGCACGGCAGCGGCCGGTCGCCCTCCGCCGTGACACAACCGGCCACGACCTCCTGCTCACCGGACAACGCGGCCAGCACCTTCCCGTGCGCCGCCAGCAGCAGCGACTCCACCGGAACCGCCAGCTCCCGCGCCAGACCCGGCAGCACCGCCGCGACATCGTCGGGGACCACGGCCTCGCACTCACCCACGCCCGGCACCGGATCCGGCGCCCACCGCGGGACTGTGGCGAACCCGCCGTCGGCCAGCACACCGCGCCAGAAGTCGTCGGCGCTGTCCATGCGCATTCCCATCGGAGTCTTCCGTCCCTTCACCGGCGCCACAGCGCTGTCCGCCCGGCGGGGCGGTGCGCTGGTTCGGCTGCTGGCTGACACTGGGTGTCCCGCATCGGCGCCGCGGGGTTTCCGCCCCACCGGTCGTACGGGGGCACTTCCTCGCCCTTCATGAGGAAGGAATCCGCCGCGAGCACCGCGCCGTCGCCCATCGCTACGCCGTAGTGGACGTGGGAGCCGACACCGAGCGTGCAACCGCTGCCGAGAGTGCTGTGGTCGGACTTGAACGTGCCGTCCTCCTGGGAGTGGCACTGGATCTTGCTGCCCGCGTTCAGCGTGCAGTCGTCGCCGATCGTGGTGAGCGTCCGCTCCGTCAGATAGCAGCCGTCGTCGAAGACCCGCTTGCCGATCCGGACCCCGAGCATGCGCCAGATCAGGTTCTTGAACGGGGTGCCGTTGAAGACGTTGAGGTATTCGTCCGGCACCTTCCAGAGGCGTTCGTGCCACCAGAAGTACGGCTCGTAGATGGAGCACAGTTTCGGCTGCAACGGGCGGAACTTGCCGATACAGCGCTCGACCAGGACGAGATAGACCGCCGTCACGCCCAGCGCGAGCGCCAGGGAAGTGGCGATCAGCGCCTCCCCGAGGGCGCCGTAGCGGTCGACGGTCGTGAGGCCGAGCAGCGTGATGGCGAAGAACAGCAGCCAGCGCACGAAGAGCATGACGGCCATCGAGCGCAGGTTGTAGTGGTTCTTCGAACGCAGATGCCGGTGCAGCTCCTCGCCGGTCCTCAGGTGGTCGAAGCGGGAGTCACGCTCCACCGACCGCGGAATCTCGAAGCACGGTGATCCGAGGAGTCCCACACCCTCGCGGACCTCACCGTCGAGCGGCACCATCACCTTCGTCGCGAGCAGGCAGTTCTCACCGGTCCTCGCGCCCGACGGAAAGGCGATGTTGTTGCCGAGGAAGTTGTGCGCACCGATGGTCGCCCGGGACACCCGGAACGACGTGCTCGAGAAGTCCGCATTCACGATCGAGAGCCCGTCGGCGATCATCGTTCCGCTTCCGACGGTGCTCAGATACGGGGTTTCGTGCTGCACTTCCGTGCCGAAGTTCGAACCCGTCTGCTCGACCCGCGACAGGTCGTATCCGAGCCCTCGCAGGTAGTAGACGATGTACGAGCTGTCGCCGAAGAGCCATTTGAAGAACTTGATATTGGTCGCCCGGGCGATCGCCCGGTGCACCGAGTAGTGGAAGCCGTAGAGCGGATACACCTTGTCCGGCTTGATGACCACGCTCATCAGCCGCGGCACGGTGAACAGCGAGACCAGTCCGAAGACGACGAACCCCGCGAACAGCACCAGGGAGAGGACCAGCGCGTCGACATAGATCACCGGCGACGCGATCTGCGCCGCCCCCGGCTCCAGCAGCTTGCCCAGCGAGGGGACCTCCGTGACCAGGATGTACGCGCCCCCGATGGTCAGCGGCACGTACAGCAGGAACGTCTGGAGCAGGGTGACCAAGCCGAAGCTCGCCCGGCGCAGCGTGCCGCACTTCGCGGGCGCGACCCGTACGTAGTCGATCTCCGTGCGCTCGGCCGGAGTGCCGTGCCAGTGTTCGCCGTCCGGGATCGTCTGCCCCCTCTGGAGGGCCGACGTATGCCCCAGCTGCGCCCCGTCGCCCATCGACGTGTCGATGTCGAGGACGGTCTTCTCGCCGATGAACACATCCCGGCCGAGTGTGATCGGACCGGTCTGGATACGACCCGCGTGTGCCCGGTAGCAGAGGAAGAACGAGTCCTTGCGGATCACCGTCCCGTCGCCGGCCGTGAACAGATCGGTACAGACCGGGACCGTACGGGAGAGGATCGTGACGTTCTTGCCGATGCGTGCACCCAGTGCCCGCAGATACAGCACATACAGCGGATTCCCGACGAGGAAGATCATCGGGCTGGTGTGCACCAGGGCTTTGACGATCCAGAAGCGCAGATACGTCAGACCCCAGACCGGGAACTCGCGCGGCTTCCACCGGCCCACCAGAATCCATTTGGCCACGATGGGGAAAGTGCACAGAGCCGCGAATCCCGCGCCGCCGAACACCAGGGACCGCAGATAGATGTCGAGCGCACCCGAGGCATCGGAGACCCACTCGTAGCCCGTCGCCGTGATCACCCCGGCGGCGAAGCAGTAGCCGAAGAAGATCAGGAACTGCGCGATCCCGCAGAGGACGTACGGCAGTGAGCCCGCAGGCTTCGGCGCCTCCGCCTGCACCGGTTCCGGGGCGGTGGCGGCGAGCTCGGCAGGATCGGGTACGGCGTCCGCGAACGCCGTCGCCAGGCTCCGGACCGTCGGGTACATGTAGATGTCCTTCATGGACACCGACGGCAGGTCGTCCCGCTTCCGGACCCGGGCGCAGAACTGCGCCATCACCAGCGAGTTGGCACCCAGGTCATCGAAGAAGTGGCTGTCGACCGACACCCGCTCGACGTTCACCACATCGGCCAGCACCTCGGCGAAGCTCTTCTCGGTGCCGGTAGCCGGATCGGCGCCACTGCTGCGCTTGGCGATTTCTGATTCATCCGGCTCGGGTGTCAAGACCTCGACAGATTTTTCCTCCATGCGAGCTCCTTGAGAAATTTCATCACCAGCCGCCGGAGCCGGCCGGTAACCGGCGCTCTTGCGCTGCGGTGATAGCCGTAGCGAGCAATCCGGCAGCCACGAGGTCGTGAACTCTTTTTCGGTCACAAAACCCTTCCACCAGTCTCCGCCGTCACAGGGCGCGTTGCCACTCGAACTCGCTGGTGTTGAGCCGTCAGTGGCGCTCGGTGCCACCGGCGGACCTGGCATCCCCCGTATCCGCAGGTCCTGCGGCCGTAACTGCCGCCGGGACCCTGCCCGCTTGTGTGCCGCACGGCCGTGCGACCGTGAATCCGCCGAACGGGTTAGGGCGCCTCCGGGCACAGTGACCCGGCATGCTCCGAACCCCGATTCGATCGTTGTGCCCCTCCCGACCGGATAATTCTGCTCGGATCTGCGGCGTATTCACATCCGACCTTCCTCGTTATTCAGTTCGGTGGAAGGTTCGATGATTATTCGAAACGGCCGTTCGGCGGTTCGATATTTCGGATGAAATGTTCGTCCGCGCTCTGTGGCGCTACTTCTTACGGTACTCGCGCGTCGAAAGGGAATTGCGAGCCCTTCTGGGAGCCGGAGCCGTGATGCCGGTGCCGCATGTGGCCCGGGTTGCCGCAGAGTGTGGCCGGCGCCGGAGCCGTCACGGGCCTGCTCCAGGGCCGGCCGGGCGATGAGGGGCCGCCTCGACGGGAGAGCCGGCGGAGGCAAATGACGCGGAGTGATGACTTTGAGGTCGTCGGCGCGGGCGGGGGAGTAGCAGGGGGATAGAGCCAGGCGGTGACGTCGCGGTCGCACGGGGGCAGCGCCGATGTCAGTCCCCTTTGCCATCATCCCGGCATGCTCTACGACGCCTTGGTGGCCGAAGCCCGCAGGAACGACCCGTTCGACGAGGTGAGGTACGCCGCGCTCGAGCGTGCCCGCCGGCTCGTCGACCTCGTGGAACGTCAGCGCACCGAGCTCCGGCGGTCCACAGGGCACGAGCACCGGCGGTTCGGGGCGGAGCGCGCGGCGACCCAGGCCGAGATCGACGGGTGGCTCGCGGTCTGCGCGGACGAGGAGGGCAGGGCCGCGGTCCTGTGCCTCATGCTGGCCACCCGCAGCGACGCGACGGGTTCGTGGCGGTACGACGCGGAGATCGGGCGCCTGATCTCGCGGGTGCGCGGCTGGACGCCCGACGAGATCGCGGTGATGCTGCTCCGCGTCACCGAGTACGGCACGGGCTACGGGTTCGCCGACGCGCTGGGACAGGTGCTGAGCGCCGCCGAACAGCTCGACCCCGGCGGCCGCCGTGCGGTCATGCCCTGGCTGCGGCACTCACACACGAAGCTCACGGACTCCAGGGTCGAGGCACGTCTGCGCGCCTCACTCTCCCAGCGCCTGCGCTCCCTGCTGGCGAGTGTGGAGGAGGCGTACATCCCCGAGGGACTGATCCCTGCCGACGCTCCCTGGGCCGCTCCGCTGAGCGACCGTGCGAAGTCGGCGCCGACGCCGGAACTGGCAGGCCTCATACGGCACCTGGCGAGCCTGTCAGGGCCGCGTCCTGCGCAGAAGTGGCGGCGGACGTGCCTCGAACTCGTGGACGCGGCCTCGGCGAAGGCCCTCGTGGCCGACGTCCTGCGCGCGCTGGCCGTGGACGATCCGCTGTGCAGCAGGGGAAACGGCGTGCACACCGACTGGCTCCACGGCGACTACCACTACCACTACGTCGTCCGCCAGAACGACGGGGACCTGGCGCGCGGTGTCGTCTGGGCGGCCGCGCTGACCGGCGGCCCTGCCGCGGTGCAGCATCTCGGCGCGCTCGCGCTGCGGACCGGTGATCTCGGAAACGGCGTGATCCAGGACCTCAAGCTCGCGGGCGCGGCGATCAACGCGCTGGCCGAGACCGGCGACCCGGCGTCTCTGGAGGCCCTGTGGCGGCTGCAGTCCCTGATCAAACACCGGGCTCTGCGCAAGCAGCTCGACACCGCGCTGGTGACGGCAGCCGGTAAGCAGGGCATCACGGCGCAGCAACTCGTGGAGCGCAGCGTGCCGGATCACGGCCTGGCGCCGGACGGCTCGCTGGAACGGGAGTTGGGCGGACACCGGGTGCGGGTGGCGATCGAGGAAACGGCGACCGTGCGGCTCGGCTTCTCACGCTCCGGCGGGATGACGTCCCGCACGGCTCCGGCTGCGGTGAAGGACGGTTTCCCTGACGAGCTCAAGGAGTTGAAGGCCCTGGCCAAGGAGGTGCGGGGGACACTGTCGGGTGAGCGGGCCCGCCTCGAGGCGCTGATGTCGGCCGGACGCGAGTGGCCGTACGACGAGTGGTGCCGCCACTACCGCGACCATCCGGTCACCGGGGTCCTCGTCCGCGGCCTGATATGGGAGTTCCAGGGCGCGGACGGCGAGTGGCGCGCTGTGGCACCGACGGCCGAGCCGACCGGCCGGCCCGTATGCGTCCGGTTGTGGCATCCGATCCGGGCGTCCGCGGAGGAGATCAGGGCGTGGCGGGAGCACCTCGTCACCGGGGGGCTGCGGCAGCCGTTCAAACAGGCCTTCCGGGAGATCTATCTGCTCACCCCGGCGGAGGAGGAGACCGGCGTCTACTCCAACCGGTTCGCCGCCCACATCGTCCACTACCGGCAGCTCTACGCGCTGTTCAAGGAACGCCGCTGGCAGGCCAACTTCCTCGGCCGGCACGACGGCGGCTACGACGGGAAGGCGCGGGCCGAGTTCGGCGACGGCGAGTGGCGTGCCTGCTTCCACCACGAGCCCGCCGCGGACGACGACGGCGGCTACGCACCCGAGCACGCCGCGACGGACCAGGTCCGTTTCGAGCGGCGGGACGGCCGGCGCTGGCGGGAGGTTCCGCTGGCGGAGGTGCCCCCACCGGTGTTCAGCGAGGCGATGCGGGACGTGGACCTCTTCGTCGGCGTGACCTCGATCGCCGCCGATCCCGACTGGACCGACCGGGGCGAGGACCGCCATGCCGCGTACTGGCGGAGGGCCACGTTCGGTGAGCTGACCGCGAGCGCCGAGGTCCGCCGCGAGGCGCTGGAGCGGATCCTGCCGCGCCTGAAGATCGCCGGCCGGTGCTCGCTGGACGGGCGTTTCCTTGTGGTCCATGGGGACTTGGGCACGTACAAGATCCATCTGGGGTCGGCCAACATCCTGATGGAGCCCGACGACGCCTATCTGTGCATCGTCCCGGCGCGGCGGTCGGGAGACGGCAAGGTGTTCCTGCCGTTCGAGGACGACCGGCTCTCTCTGATCCTCAGCAAGGCATTCGCGCTCGCGGCCGACACCAAGATCACCGATGAGACGATCCTCCGTCAGATCAAGCGAGGTGCCTGATGGCCACCGTGACGTTCAGGGACGAGACCGCGACGGGCAAGCCGGTCACCGAGTGGCAGGTCGCCGGGCTGCCGGAGCGGATGACCGTACGGGAGCTGATCAGGCTCCGCGTCCGTGAGGAGGTCGCCCGGCACAACGCCCGCCCGGGCAACCGCTTCAACGGCCTTGTCCGCCCCGACGGCGCCGAGACGGAGCTGAACGGTTACCGTCTCCGCGAGCCACGCCGCATCGACTGGGAGCGTCAGGCCGAAACCGCCGAACGCACCTTCCTGGCCAACGGGTTCTTCGTACTGACCGGCGATCGCCAGGTCGAGGACCTCGACGAGGTCCTGGATCTCACCGCTGATTCCGACCTGGTCTTCATCAAGCTCGTCGCCCTTGTCGGCGGCTGAGGGACCGTCACTTACCTGCCTGGGTGGAGGCCGGCGCGGCCCGCCCGGGCGTCGGCCCTGCCGCGCGGATGCCGGAGGAGAGCGTTCCGGCTGCTTTCGTGAGCCCGCGCCCGGCCAGGGGCAGCACCTCGCCGAGCCGGTGGCACAGGATCCCACTACTTGATCATTTTCAATATAGATTGACTCGGCATCGGACATCCATCCATGATTGATCTCAGCAACTCCCGTGTTGAGTAGGCAAATTCAAGGGAACAGCCGCTCTGTGTGATCTGACCACCCGCTGATCCACTCGAAGGGATTCACTTTATGAGAAAGATGCTGTCCGCTGTGTTCGCTACGGCGACACTCGCCATCGGCGGCTCGCTGGCCGGTGCTGCCCCTGCTTCCGCGGCGACCGCGGCTCCGGATGTCGCGAGTGCGGCGCAGAACGCCACGGCCGCTCGGAACATCTGCTACGCGGCCCATGTGCAGAACCAGGGCTGGCAGGGCACCAAGTGCAACGGAACAGTGGCCGGTACGACCGGCCAGGCCCTCAACCTCGAGGCGCTGACCATCGCTTCGTCCGGCACCGGCGGACTGTGTGCCCGCGCTCACGTGCGTAACGTCGGCTGGCAGCCCTGGTCCTGTGTCGGGGACGGCAACGCCGTGGTCATCGGCACGACCGGCAGGAACCTGCCCATCGAGGCCGTGGAGTTGCAGGTCGGCGCGGGCACGATCGCGGCGCAGGCCCATCTGCGCGACGTCGGCTGGCAGCGAGCGGTCGCGGCCCCGTACATCCAGGTGGGCACGGTGGGCCAGGCGCGTGCCATGGAAGCCATCTCCATCGACGTGTGACGGTCCTCCGAGGCGGGCTGCCGACGGCGGGAAGGGATGGTGGCGCAGTCATCCCTTCCCGCCCCGGCGGTATCGCCGCGGCCGGTCCGTCCGCCTCTGCCGGAAGCACGTCGCCGCGAGTCGCCGCGTCACGGCCACCGGCTGTCTGTCGCCACCGAAGAGCTTCTGGGGGATACTGCACCGCACGAACGCGGGGGTCGCGGGGGCATGGAGAGGCGAACGTACGGTGGGCGACACGGCGAGTGTTTCCGGTGGCGCCGGGAGGCAGGCCACGGACGGTGACGAGGCTCAGCGCCTCGCCGTACGCCTCGAGTACCTCTTCGACCATGTACAGCCTCTGGGCCGGCGTCACACCCTGCAGGAAGTCGTCGACGGCATCAGAACGGCCGGCGAACCCGACGGGGGATCGCTGAGCGTCGGCCGCCTCTCGATGCTCATGAACGGGAAGGCGACCAATCCGACCATCGGGACGCTGCGTGCGCTGAGCACCTTCTTCGGCGTGCCCGTGGCCTACTTCGTCGACGACGCCGTCGCCGAGCAGACGATGGCGCAGCTGGCCCTGATCACCGCGATGCGCACCAACGACGTCCGCGCCGTGGCGCTGCGGGCAGCGGCTGTGGCCACCCTGTCGTCGCAGGGACTCGACGTGGTGCGCGGCCTGGTCGAGAATGCCGGCCGCTCGCAGGAACGCGACCGGCGCGACGGCGGACCAACGGACTGATCTCCGCCCAACTCACCCTCTCTGCCTGCATATACTCCCCCGTGAGCAGCGAGTCGCCTTCGTGCGCGATTCGCCGCGGGTACCCGGGGGGGATGCCATGCGCCATGAGGCGTGGACCGATTTCATCGCACGATGTGCGCGGATTCTGAACAGCCTTGAGGTGACACGACCGCCGACCGTCGAAGAACTGTGCCGGGCCATCGCCAGACAGCGAGGCCGTTCGCTGACCCTCTCACCGCTCCCACGGGGCGCCGGCGACTCGTCAGGCATCTGCGGCCTGTGGGTGGGCCTCAGGGATGCGGACCACATCTTCTACGAGGCAGCCACGAGTGGGCTGCATCAGCGGCACATCATCCTTCATGAGCTCGCACACCTCCTGCTGGATCACGGCACCGCAGACGCCGACGGGTCCCGGGCGGGCGTGGAATACCTGTTTCCAGGGCTGGATCCCGGGATGGTCAGGCGGCTGCTCGCCCGGGGGCGTACGGACTACTCGGAGGCCCAGGAGCGCGAGGCCGAGGTGATGGCCACCCTGATCCACGGCCGGATCTGGGCGGGCGTGACCGGCTCGCCACGTACCCCGGGAGACACCGCCCGCGTCCTCTCGCGGCTCGAGCGGGTCCTCGGTCCGAAGGCGCGCGCGTGACCACGATCCGGCCCTTCGACCTGGTGGTGCTCGGCCCGTTGTGGACCGCCACCCTGTACACGGGACACAGAGCCCGCACGGCCGGCCCTCAGGCCCTCCCGATGAGCGCGATGGTCACGTTGATCACGTTGGCCGTCACCCTCGGGGTGCCGGGAGTACGCAGGATGGTCGACACGGCGACGGGCATGGAGTCCGTCACGAACCTGCTGATCCATCTCCTGACGCTGGCCGCGATCACCTGCCTCATCGCGTTCGTACGCCAGATCACCGAGGGGACTTCGGAGACCGGGCGGGCGGGACGCCGGACGTGCATCCTGCTGTCCGGCGCAGGGATCCTGCTCTGCTGGGCCTTTCTTCTGAGCCCTCGCCCCGACGGTGAGCGCCACCTCGTGACGCAGACGCCGACCGCGGCGGGCATCGCGTACTGGAGCATCTACCTCCTCTACGTCGTCTGGGGAACGACCACCGCGGGACTGATGTGCCGGCGCTACGGACGCCGGGCGGCCCCCGGCCCGCTGCGGACCTCGCTGCGCATCCTCGGAGCCGCATGCGTCTCCAGCCTGATCTACGCCGCTCATCGCGCCGTTCATCTGGCGGCTCACGGATCCGGCAACCGGCTGTTCGAGGACGCGGTCGCGGTGGCCACGACGCAGGCCCTGCTGGCGACCACCCTGCTTCTCTTCGTCGTCGGTATCGCATGGCCGAGCGTGGCCGGACTGAGGGAACGCGCTGCGTGCCGCCGTCGGCTGCGCGGCATCCGTCCGCTGTGGCGGGCAGTGGGGAAGGCGGTTCCCGAGGTGGTGCTGCCGCTGCCCGCGGAGCTGGAGCGCGATCCGAAGATGCTCCTGTACCGGCGGATCATCGAGATCAGTGACGGGATGCTCGCGCTGCAGCCCTGTCGCGGCGAAGCCGCCGGAACCGAGGCGAGCCGGCACCTGGTGGCGGCCGGGTTGTCAGGACCACGGCTGGCCGCGGCAGTGGAAGCGGTGTGCCTGCGGCAGGCCGTCGCACGCAAGGACGCGGGCTTCGAGGGGAAGAACCCGCCGCATGAGCCGACCGGTCACGGTCCCCTCGGTGAGGCCGAGGACGACCTCGAGGCACAGATCGCTTGGCTGGAGCGGGTTTCGCGGCTCTACGGGAGCCGGATCGTGCGCAGGGTGTCCGAGGCAGTGGCGAACGCCTCTGCGGACTCGCCATCGGTGGTAGGGGAGTCGACGCCGTCGGCCTGAGGTCCGTGGGGGCCGGGCCGACGGCGGCGCGGGGGCATGGCGCCGCGGATACCCACGCCTGCCTGAGCCGCGAAGATCCGCTCAACCCGTCCTGAGCCGGCGGGTCTACGCCTCCTGAGCCGCCCGGCGTGCTCCAGCGGCGCGAGTGACCACGGGCCCTGATGCCTTCCCGCACATGCCGGACCGGGGTTTCGGAACGTGTCGGGACGGGGCCGCCGCGAGTGGAGATACCCGCGAAGAAGTGGGTGGCAGGCGAACACGAGCTTGGCAAGAACATGCGGTGCGGGTTCACCCCAGTGGACGGGGGACGGCTACCCGTACGCGTGCGCGCGTGACGCTGCCACGCCGGACAGCGGTTCCCGCTTCAACGATTTTTCGTTATATGAGGTGCCTTTAGTGATGGCTCGGACATAAGCGAGCATTTCGGATGTGAACATCGACGTGTCCGAACCAGGCAGGCGCATCAGGCGCCTGCCGTGAAAGGAGCACGGAATGCGGGTTTCCCGTTTTGCCGCCGCGCTGGGCGTCGCGGCCGCCGTCCTGCTGGGCGGTGCCACTGGCGCCAGTGCCGCCACCTTTGCACCTTCGGTGGCATCTCATGCCACGCACGACGGTCGTCACGATCACGATGACGACGGGCGCGGCGACCGCGGCGACCGACGCGACCGCGGTGACCGCGGTGACCGCGACGATCGCGGCGACCGTGACGGCCGCTGGGGCCACGACCGCGGGGGTCACCGGTACCAGGGCCGCCACTGGGGCCACCGGAACCACGGTCGCCACTGGGGTAACCGGCACCACCGTCACCACTGGGGCTACGGCCACCACCGGGGTCACAACCGCTTCGGCCACCGCTGACGCTGACCGTCTTTGGGGTGCCCTCCCGCTGCGGGGAGGGCACCCCTTCCGCATGCTCGGACGCCGGTCGGTCTTCCCCGGGCGGAATCAGGCGCCGCTCTGAGCCGGCGGACATGCTCCCCAAGGGAAATGACGCCCAGATCGTCGGCTTCCGTCTGTCCCTCTTCAAAGGCATGGGAAGCAGTCGCGGCAGCGCAGAGTCCGGGTTCATCCGCAGCGTCGACGACGCGGTACACCGCTTCTACACCACCGTGGTGGTCCACTTGGACGGTGCGACGCCTCGCCGAGTGCCGTCCAAGTCAGGCGCGGCGACGGACTGAAGCTCAAGGATCACAGCGCCGGCTTCGGGCCCCTCGACCTGTCCAGGGGCCTTCGCGGCACCAAAGGCTGACCTGGGTGGGCGCTTCAAGATCTTGTCCACGAAAGAGTCCACGCACACAGGGCCGCTCAGGGCTGTAGCGGACCACGCCGTTTCCTGTTTCCATCAGGTGCTTTGTCTTTCGTGAACTCCTCGTCGAATCCGGGCATTCCGAGGCCGTACCCACTGGCCGGCTGGCTTCGTCGTGTCTCAGCCAAGTGCCGTCGGGTGCTTGTTGCCCGTTGCACCTGCCGCGTCGTGTCCCGTTTCGGTGATGAACGGCAGACTCAGGCGTCCCGTCTGGTTCGCGCTCTACGCACAAGCCGCCGGGCTGTCGACCCTCATGGTATGGGGGCTTTCACAGAGGAACCGCGGCGGCTGGGGGGCGGGCAGTTCCACTGCCCTTACTGCGGGCTGATGCAGGATCGGGTGGCGACGCTAGAGCAGGATTGGGTGCTGTTGGAGCCGGATATGGCTCCGCCGGCTCATACGGTGCCGGCGGAGCATCGATGGATCGTGCTGTCCGATGGGCGGGTAACCGTCTACGAGGTGTGTCCGCCGGATCCGTTTCAGCGTTGCCGTATCGAGCACCGGCTGGCCTGCCCGGCGCAACTGCTGCCGGATCTTTGGCCGTGGTTGACGACACTGAGAGCGGAGAACGGGCGGCGAGCGGAGCGGCAGGCTGACCCGGAGCCGCCTGAGCCTCCGGAGGAATGGCCGGATGCGGGGTGACGTTCGCTTCAGCAAGTCATGAACCTGGTGGGTATCGACTTCCAGGCGGCCACCGGCTGCTTCGTCATCTGACCACCGGAGTTCAAAAGCGTCGGCGCTTTCCCGTATGAGCTCAGCGAGCGGGGAAGGTGAGCCGCAGAACGATCTCGCCGTCGTCGATCTCCCCGGTGGGCTCGAACCCGAACTTCTGATAGAAGGGCCACGGTTCGCCGTCGCCGGGCTCATAGCTGGTCAACAACTCGGTGGCGCCGTCCGCGCGAACCAGGGCGGCGATCTGCGTGAGCGCCTCTCGGCCGACCCCTCGCCTCTGGTACCGCTTGTCGACGAGGAGGCGCCAAAGGAAGTGCTGCCCTTTGAAAGGACCAGTCGACGGTTTCCAGGACATCATCACGAAGCCGACCGGCTCGTCGCCACGGTACACGGCGCGGTACCAGGGATTGGCTTCCGGCGTCTTTGCCGCCTCCTTGAGCGACTTGGACACGGAGGCGACGAACTGCTTCTGTTCCCGTCGGACGCGCAGGGCACGAACGGCATCCCGGTTTTCGTCGGTGATCTCCCGTAGGTGCACGCTTGGGGACCTCATGCCATACCTCTTCCTGCATCCGGCAGTTGCGCCATCTGGGCCGACGTAAAGAGTCGCCGTGGGGCGGCATTTCCCTGTCCGTGCGCGTTGATAAGAGCGCCGGGTTGGACGACTTCGCAGCCTATTCGCACCAGGCGATTTCGAGCAGGACTGGCACGCGGGACTGTGACCGCGTCCGGTGCAGCTTCAGGCGATGAGCCGATGTGGGCATGCGAACGCGGTTCGTCGTATCTGGAGCCCGGTTCGTGTCAGCGTCCCCTTGGGGGAATACGGCGCAGCAACGGCAGCGTCGTGCCACTGAGCAGCGCGGCGCCGGCCACAGCGGCGCCGAGGTACGGGGCGGTCCCGTCGGGAAGGGCCGACGGGAACCAGGCCACGGCGGTGAGTACGCCGTACGCGCCGACTGACAAGGACGCCCCGCGCGGTCGGCATATGGTGTCGCAGACCACGGCGAACAGCGAGAGGGCCAGGACCGACAGCGCCGCGGTCAGTGCGAGGCCGAGCCCGAGCCCGAGTCCGCCGGTGATCTGGTGCCACCACATCCCGCTGAGCTGCACGGATCGGCCGGAACTGAACGCCTGCACCGGATGGAGCATGGACCCGGCGAACAGCCCCGCCCACAGGCCCCCGGCGAGGAGCACCAGCCGCCGCACCAGCCTGCGGCCACCGCGGTCGCCTCCCCACGCGGCGACCGTCTGCCGGATGCCGAGGCCCAGTACGGCGCCGGCCGGGAGGAGCAGCGGGATCGCGAGCCAGGAGTAGACGGGGCGGATCGTGTCCAGATGGCCGAGCTCCAGGAAGCCTAGGTCAAGCCCGATCATCATGACGTCGAAACTGTTCCCCAGCAGCAGATTGATGGCGAACATGGCCACGCAGCCGATCAATGCGGCTTCCCAGGTGTTGAGTTCGCCTGCCAGGGCGGGGCGCCGCAGGGCAGCCCTGCGGCGCGGCAGGTCGGGATGGGTGGCGAACGGCCAGCGGATGCCGGTGCGTGCCGTCGTTTCCCTTTCACTAGGGGGTGTGCCGTGTACGACGGCGCGCATCGCCCGGACGGTGGGCGGACGCTGCGCGGCCAGGCGTACGAAGAACTCGTCCAGCTTCCGTCGGCGTTCATCCCCTTTGCCCCATCCGGGCCTCACGGCGAACGCGTCGGCGTGCAGTTCCCGCGATTGAAGGAAGGTGTTGCGGGCCGCGTAGAGCGTGCAGGCGAGGAGGGCGAGATGGAAGGAGAGCCGAAGCAGGTACTCACCCTGGCCGGCGTACTCGGACACGGCGAAGCAGACGGTGGCGGCGAGCAGGACGCTGAAGGCACCCCAAAGCGCGGTGATGCCATGGGTGACATCAAGGTCGCGGTTGCTGATGTGGCCGAGTTCATGGCGGATGACGACCTCAAAGGTGCTCGGGTCCTCATCGAACAGCCGCTCCATGCCGCTCGCGAGCTCGATGTGCCGACGCCGCCAGTGCCCGAAAGCCACCGCGTTCGTGGTGTAGTCGGTGGCGTTCAGCCACACCCCGTGGACGGTCACCCCGGCATCGTCCGCCTGCCGGTAGACAGCGTCGGCCAGGTCCGGTCGGTAGCCGCGAGGCTTTCCAGAGCGCGGTGTGGGGTGCAGGCGGCACAGACCACGGAAGAGAATCTGCTGGTAGGGGCTGAGCCAGTACAGGACGAAGCCGCCGCCTCCCAGTAGCCCCAGCGTCAGCCCGGCGCGCGACTCACGCCGGTTCACCGGCGGTGGTGGACACCGCTCCTGGAGGTACCGCTTCAGGGCGGGCGCGTACTCATCCGGCACCGGTCGGGGAGGCCAGACTCCCGCCCCGGCGAGGATCTCGGCTTCCACAGATGTCATCGGCAGGGACAGCTGGAACTCCCTGACCGCTCCCGGCCAGCACAGGCTGTAGGAGTCCGCGGCCTCGTCGTGCCGGCTGGTGGTGGCCGGGAAGGCGATCGAGACGGCCGCGGCGATCAGTGCGACACAGAAGAGGAGAGCCCGCAGGACCACGCTAAGGCCTGGTCGCCGCTGGACCGTCCCCGTCTTCGTGCTCGCCCATGTTGTCTCGGCTCGGGTTCCCCTGGGCTCCGTCCGGGGACTGGGCAGCGTTCCCTTCCGCGTCGTCGGCGTCTTGGCCGCTGGCCCCCGAATCCCCGGGAGACTGGAGCGCGGTGGGAGGCGGTGAGGGATCCTCCGGTGTCGTCGCCAGCATCCGTACGAGTTCCGCCAGTACGGAGTCGGCGACCTGCTCGGCCCGTTGCTCGGACATATGGCGCCGGGCACCCGACAACGCGGCCGTACGCCAACGGGCCAGTTCCACGGCGGTCGGAGTGGGCGCGGACATGGCCTCCGCCGGTCCGGCGGGCTCGGCTTCCGACCCCCGCCAACGGCGCGACACACGACCAACGAGGCGCGAGGTCAACCGGCTCACCAGCTCGGCCGACATCACCCCGATCACACCGGCCGCGGCCGACAATGCGGCAGGAGTCACCACCTCGGCCGCCAACCCGAAGACGTCAACGGACAAGGGCCGACGGCTCCACAACCGGGGGCGGAAGTGGCTCCGGGCTCGCTGATCGAAGAGCGGCAGCTCCTCCAGGGCCGCCTCTGCCACGACCTCCCTGGCCAACGCCCGCGCAAGTCGACGATGCTCCCTGCCAAGCTTCCACGGGGTTCCGGATACGGCTGCGATGGACGGTGTCGGAGTCGTCATGAGTGTGCGTCAGCCCCCCGTTGCCCCGCTGCGGACCCGCCTGGCCCGCCCCCCGAAATCCGCACATCAGCCATGTGCTGTACCACGTGTTTGAGTATGGACCAGTTGCCACGACCTGTCCGGCGATCGCCGAAGAGGCCCCTGCGTCCTGCCGCACGGCACCTGTCTGCCGCCTGCCCAGCGTGAATGTGACTTCTGAGTCGCGTGCCTTGCGGCAAAGTCCCCACACACTGATCAGTACAGCGGCATTGAAGATCGTGTCCGGCTGGACGTGCCGCGCCTGCTGACGGATCTGCTCATCGAGGAGCACGCTGCCGAAGGACGCCAGAGCCTCCGCGCCCCGACGAAGGCAGAGTCCGCCCGCCAGGCGACGCCGCCGCTGCGGCGCCGCTCAACCTGGTCCGTCCCGGCAGCTGTTCCGGCCCGATTCCGGGTTGTGCCCCGATGGTGCTGCGGGACCGTGTAGCGCTCACTCAATGGGTCGCCAGGTCCCTGACGGTGAGTACGCCGCCATCGGGATCACGGACCGCGAGAGAGCAAGCTCGTGAGGTATCTTGAACATGTTCAATTGAACGCGTTCAAGGGAGGTCTGTGATGGCCGGAGGTCAGAGGGTTGCGGCTCTGCAGTGGAAATGGGCTGTGGCCGGAGCAGTGGTGGGGGTGATGACCGCGGGGGCTCTCGGGACCTGGCTCGCATTCGTACTGGAGACCTCGGCCGGCCGTGAACTGGTCGGGGTGTATGCGGCGACCGGGGTCACAGCCGCCATCCCGCTCGCGATGCGCAATCAGCCGAAGGCATGTGCCCGGGCCTGCTACGTCGTGGGAGCGGGACTGCTGGCATGGGCTGTGCTCTTGGCCATGTTTCTCATGCTCTGGTTCCTCCCGGCGGCTTGCTTCCTGCTCGTCGCCGCCTTCGTGGACGCCGGCAACCGCCCGGGCGCACGGTTCGCGGTGCTCACGCCCCTCGTCGCCGTTGCCGCGATCGCGGCGATGACGTATCTCTAACCTCGCCGTTTCACTTGGATACGGCTGACTTTGGGGCGGAAACGCGAAAGTGCCTTCTTGACCTGGGACGACGAACCTTGTCGAGGGGCTCTGTCCGTCCAGGCGGAGGGCACTTTCTACGTGCAGACTATCGGGTTTCGTCCCAGGATCCGGGTCAGTGCCGATGGTGTGGGGGTGCTCGGGCATGCCGGACCATCTGGTCGGCAGTAGCAGTTTGCCGAATGGCGGCCCGCAGCACGTCAGGTTCGCTGAGACTCGTGGAACTCACTCGCGATCAGTGGTGGACAACGACAAAGAGCCGGACCCAGTGGGACTGGGTCCGGCTCTTGAAGTCTGGCACTTCCGCAGGTCAGCGGGATGATCACGCTGCTCCGGCTTCTGTGCCCCCGGCAGGATTCGAACCTGCGCACACGGCTCCGGAGTGAGTATGCCGATCACTCATCGCAGTCCGCTTGACCTGCGGCGGAGTCGGGCTAGGGTACGCGGCGACACGAAATGTGTCGGAGGTGTGTCGCGCGCCCGTGCTCGTCAGCCCTGAGGACGTCGAGCACGTGCTCTCGCGGGGTTTGTGTTAGAAGCCAGGAGAGAGCCCACACTCCTTCGCTGGCCCACATATGGCCCGTCAGCGCTCCGAGGGGCGATCCTCTCGGAGGCAGCCTGGAGGGGCCGACACCGCACTAGGAGTTCGATCGGACGGGCCTGGGAAGCATGTGACAGCCTGAGGCAAGGCCGCTCACGATCGCTCAACGCCGGTTGTGTCCGCTGTCGTTGAAGTCACCTGGCGATGTCAGGTTGTATGGCCGCATGGAGCGAGTTGAGGCTGAGCTGTTTACGGACGGCGGCAACAACGCAGTGGTGCGCCTGCCCGGCCGCCGCTTCCCCGGTGTACTGATCCAGGGTGATTCTCTCTCCATCCTCCGCGACGACGTCGCCGAAGTGGTGGAGGCCTTCGACCGCGGCGACGCGGCTGAGGCACGCGAGACCGCCGGCCTTCTCCGGTCGGACCTCGACGCGTTGCTCGCGCGCTACTCCGCTGCGCTGGAAGTGCATGAGATCCCGCTGCCTTACGGGCCTGAGCTCTGAGCTTGGGAATCACCGCGCTTCTTCAGGCTGTTGACCGTGGTTTACCGAACCGTCGGGCATGGATCGGGCACGGAGACCCTCTGATCCGTAGCTCTAGCCGAGTAGGTCAACGATCAACGCACTGGCCGCTGTGAAGCCCCGCAGGGACGGTAGCGGGCGTAGGAGGATGCTGACGTGGTGGACAGCCATAACTGATCACCAGCGGCCGTGACTTGTGGCCGGCCTATCGAGCGGCGTCCTGACAGCGTTGGTCATCGTTGAGCGCCTTCCACGGCCCGCGGCCGACCCGGGGTGAGGACGCTGGGCATGGTGGGGTGACGCCTTCCATCACCAACGCAGAGAACAACTGACGCGGGTGACCAACGTTCCCTAGGCTATGTGCTGACTCGCCATGGACCGGCTTCCCGGGGGAGAACGATAATGGGCAGTGAACTCGCTTTTGGCGTCGGTTGTTTGGCGCTTGAGGCGCCGGGGGCTGAGAATGTAGATGATTGGAAGAAGGCGGTCTCATTCGCGCTGAATGAAATAGCATCCATTCGGGATCTTGAATTCCATGAGGTCGACAATTCTTGGCAGCGCGCCGAGGAGGTTAAGAATTATTATGGGGATAACCTTGAAGGTCGCCCGGTCTCTGGCAGTATGAGATTCAGAATCTCCATCCCGTCCCGGGTTCAACAGGACGTGATGCGAGGGCGTCAGGTTGGCGACTTTGAGGATTTCTCTGTATTCACCGTATTCGATTGGCGCCATCCGGTTAGCTTCGTTGTTAGTGAAGGGGCCGATCACTCTCTCCGGAAGCCTTCTGTTGCCTTGGCGGTTATCCGCGAATTCCTGCGGCGGGAACTCGGGAAGATCAAGGAGACCAGCGTCAGGCTTCGACGCCTGGGGCCCACGCCGTTTCCTGTCGACTGCTACATCGTCGCCGGAGAAGGGGGTGCCCGGATTTCCGATGGAGTCGCCGTAGAAGTTCAGCCAAGAACAGGGTATGACAAGTTCACTTTCTTCTATTCACCCAAAGGGGGTGGCGCCGCTGACGCCTACGGCAAGGTCGTTGAGTGGATGACGCCCGAATTCGCCCTGTTCTACGACGTGACCGCAGACAGCTCCACTCGCATGCGGCGGTCCGTCGAAACAATCGACTTAGCAGGGGCACTCTCTCACACTTACTCACGCAAGGGTGTAGCTGCATACATTCGCAGAGTGCTCCGAAATAAACGGGACCTGCTGACTCTCCGCCTCGCCGTTCTGCAATGTAAGCTCGACACTGTTCATGAACAAAGAAACGCCGAAAGTAAGGTCGAAAGCATTTATTCGGAGCGCGATGTTCAGGTGGTTCGGCCCTACATCGACAAAACTCTGAATCAAACCTATGGGGAGGAGGTTGATACGGCAGAGAAAATGTTGGAAATCCTAGAATCTCAGCACACCCAGGAAGTGCAAAGAGTCACAACTTTCTGTGCGTCGCTGCTAGGTGTAACGGTTGGGGCACTCCTCACTGCCTGGCTGAGACGTTAGAGAGCCTCTGCGTTCGGCGGAGCGGCTTTGGGCTGGAGTTGCTTTGGGGCGAGTGATCATGGCCCCGTGAGCTTCCGGCGCGTCGGGCAGTCTGTGGACCTGCCCGGTAAAGCACGACGTTGGGGCCATGATCTTAGAGGCTCGCCCCAAAGTGGCTGCCTAAAGCCGCGGAGCCGACCGCCCTAGCCACAGCCGGGTTTGTCCCTCGTCAACCCTTCGCCGTTCAGCGTGCGGCTGGCGGCCGGGCCGGAGCGGGGCGTAGACAGGAGCGTCGGCCCGAGCCGTCGGGCCGCGCTGTGCGCGGTGGGTGCCTTGGTGAGGTAGGGAAATTTCAGCTGCCAGCCAACGTTTTGGCCAGGTGCCCCATACGACCCGAGGCAGCCCGGATCGGGGCAGTAGCCGCCCGCTCGCCTCGGGGCGGGGGATTGCGGTGGAGGCCGTGATCGGATTCGAATCGACGTAACTCGCTTTGCAGGTTTGTCCGGGCTGTTTGGGGCATGATCCGGGGTCGTTCAGCGGCGTTCAATTCCGTGCGCACAGCATGGCCGGTGGGCCGAGCGAACGGCCCTGAACGACCGCGTACGGCTATGAACGAGACGGAGAAGTTGAGGATCCTGCCTGTTCAGGTACCGCGCGAGAGGCGGAAGACGCAGTCATCGGTGCTCTCCGGCCCGACGCTCAGCATGGCACGCTTGACCCTGACGACGGGAGACGGAGAGGGAGGGTGAGTGTCGCAGCAAGCAAGCCCGCGCGGGACCTTTCAGAAGATCGCAGATGCGCTCAAGGCGCAGATCGATGTGGACCCGAAGATGGTGGAACTGCCGTCGGCCGCAGAGGTCATGCGTGATCACGGAGTGTCGCGTGGGGTGGTGCTCCGGGCGTTCGCGGTGCTCCAGAAGGAGGGTGCTGCGGAGCCGGTTCCGGGCGGACGCTGGCGTGTCCTCCGGGAGGGACAGCGGGCCGACCGTCGTCCCCTCGCGGAACGGCTCACTGACGTCTTCACCGATGACGGCCTTGAAGTCGGAGCAACCTTCCCGAGCGCTTCCGCACTGTGCGAGAGGTTTGGTGTCTCGCGCCCGACGGTGACCAAGGCGCTGGAGAGGTTGGAAGCCGCAGGATGGCTGTCTGAGGGGGAACAGGGCAAGCTACGAACCGTGCGAGCCCTGCCGAATCGAGAGGAGCGTTCCTCGCTGTGACGGGACTGACGAAGTGGGCCTATCCGCTCGCCGAATCGCTGCTTTCCGATCCGCTGCCGCGCCGCTGGAAGCACTCGGTGGGGGTCGCCGAGCGCGCGCGTAGCATCGCGCCGATCCTCGGTGCGGATGCGGAACTGTTGGAGGCGGCTGCGGTCCTGCATGACATCGGATACACGCCGGACCTCGCCAAGACGGGCTTTCACCCGCTGGACGGGGCCCGCTATCTCCGCGAAGTCGCCCAGGCCGACGAACGGGTCGTGAGGCTGGTGGCGCACCACTCGTGTTCATGGATGGAGGCAGAGGCCCGGGGGTTGCGCGTGGAACTTGAGGCCGAGTTCCCGCGCGAGGACGCCCACCTCAATGACGCACTGTGCTACTGCGACATGAACACGACCCCGGACGGCACTCCTACGAATCCCGTGGACCGGGTCAACGAGATCGCTGGCCGCTACGGGCCGGACAGCCTGATCGGTATGTTCATCCGTCGGGCCGAACCGGAGATCCTCGCGAGCACTTCGCGTGTGCTCGAACGGGTAGCCGCCGCCAGGCGTCAGCCGATGTAGGGAGTCGGGCGAGTCCGGTCCATCGCGTGTTCGATCCGGAGACGCATGGTGGGGTGGACGTCCAACTGTGACAGGTCCGATGGGTCGACCCATCGGACCTGCGTCGTCTCGTTGCTCGTCCGCACCTCACCGCCGACCGGCCGCGCCCGGAAGCAGATACTGAACTGCTGCCGGACCTCGCCGTCGTCGTACTGCATCACGTGCCCTGGGTCCGTGTAGATCCCGGCCATGTCGATGACTTCCGCCTTGATGCCGGTCTCTTCCCAGACCTCGCGCACCACGGTGTCGCTGATCGACTCACCTACGTCGTGCCCCCCACCGGGCAGCGCCCAGCGCCCGTTGTCGGACCGCTGGATCATGAGCACTTCGCCCGCATCGTTCTGCACGAACGCCACGACGGACGGCACGACCGAGTTGGCCGGCGGAGCGTCAGGATCGTGCAGGTAGTCAACGCGTCCCATGATCAAGCTCCCGTGATGTCTTGGTCCATGACCTGGCGGGCGCCTCCCCAGGTCTGTTCGATGCTATTCGCATACGTGTCGAACAGGCCGCCGCCCGGTAGCCGCCGCAAGTGGAAGACCGGAGCCATGTAGGCGCCGATGCCGTACACGTGGGGGTTCACGAGCATCTCGTCATCGGATCGGTAGATCGAGTTGTAGAGGGTCGTTGCGTGGAGCCGGAAGCCAATCTCAGGATGGCTCTTGAACAGTGATCGATAGTTCACCAGCGCGTTCCGGATTTTGCCGTCCATGATGCGGTGACCTTCGTCTATGCCGCGTTGCCGGACGGCTTCACAGTCCGGATCCCCAAGCAGGATGCGCGCCTGAGTGGTCCCCTTCACCTTCTCCTTCAAGAGATCCAGGAACACGGGATCCTCGGAGAGGAAGAGCCCTGAGTAGACGAGAACGTCGAGGTTCCTCTTGGCTCGTGCGTAGATCTCACGCCACAGGTGGGGCGGTACGGCGTGCCGGTGGGGGTAGACGTTGACGATCTCGGCTTTCGACAGGTCTGCCGCGCTCTCGACAGCGCGATCGTCCTCCCACAGTGTCGTCACGTCGACCTTGAGTGCTGCCGCCGTCGCGTACTGGTGTCGGCGATACGGCACCTTTCCCATGGTGATCCAACGTTCGACCGTCTTCGGGTTGACGTCGATCTCTTCGGCCAGCTGCTGAACCGTCATGCCGGCGGCTAACAGAGCAGACCGCAACCGCTCGTTGGACATCTGCACCCCCGATGGGACGTCTAGGGACCTCTTGAAGGTACCGAGACGTCCTTGAGGTGTCCACATAGGGGGTGACCAAGTCCCCTGACCTGGGGCGATTCTGATGGTGCGCCAAGAAGTGCCGGCGCAAAACCAAAGGAGTTCCGTCGTTGTACTTGACGACCTCCTATGCAGTACCTGTAAAACAGGTACTGCATAGCCCGGAGGAAAGCCCGCAGGGGTGAGTACGAAGGCAGCGTTCGTTCCTTGAAAACTCAACAGAGTGCTTTGAGCTTGACGGGGCTTGTCCCCGTCCCCGCGACGGCCGGGTGATGACCGTCAACGACATCTCAGTCCCTGCCCGGCCACCACGGGCGTACGCAGCAAAGCAGGCAGGGGCACGTGGTCCGCCGCTCCGTTCGGCGCGGACCCATCACTACGACACCTCAGGAGTTCGCATGTTCGGCAAGAAGACGCAGACCTCGTCCGACCTGAGCTCCTCGAAGAACGTGAAGAAGGGTCAGCAGGTCTACGACCGCATCACCTCCGGCAAGTGCCAGGACGCGAAGTCGGAGCTGGATGCGGCCTATGGCCGCAAGCCCAAGCGCGGCTGACCCCACCCCACCGCCCGCCTAACGGCCCGCGCCCCCGGAGCGGCTACTCCGGGGGCGCTGTTCGGGCCGTTTCACCTGCTAGGGAGAACCACGACCCATGAACCATATTGTCACTGTTCAGGACGCTGTCACCGCGTTCGCCGACTGGATCGAACCGACGGACACGGAGCTGGACGCCATCGAGGCGGAGATGCCCGCGATCCTCGCGGACGTCGACCGGCTCGACGCGCACATCATCACCCTCGACCGGATCCCGTCCGAGCTGGACGCGCGCCGTATCCGCCGGGCCCGGAACCGGGTGCTGGCCGCGCGGCGGGCGCTGACCAACCAGGCCGCTGCTCTCGCGCCGGTGGTGGCGTGATGGCGGCCGACGTGTTCACGGCGCAGATGCTCAACACCCTGGTCCACACCGGCGGCTCGTGGCATCTGTGTGTGGTGCGGCGCGGGCTGCCGGTAGAGCGTTGGCCGGAGTACCTGTTCGCCCCGGGCGCTGAGGTGCCGAGTGTTCAGGAGCGTGCACGGGCGCTCGCCGCGCTCGGCTACGTGTTCACGGACGGCGGCTGCTGGGAGTGGGCGGAGTTCAGCCTGAACCCTGACGACCCGTCCTCGCCGGTACGGCTGATCGCCTCGGTCCGGGTGCGGGAGGCCACGCCATGAGCGAGCCTCGCAAGCCCCTCACCAGGATGCAGACCGGGGTGCTGACGGCCGCGTTCGTGCCGATGCTCGGCACGGGCGTGATCGGCGGAATCGGCACGTACAGCAACATCGGGCACGCCTACGGCAAGGGGACCGCCCTCGGTGCCCTCGGTGCCGGTGAGGGCGCCACGGCCGTTCTGGCGCTGGTGCTGCTCGGGCTGACCATGCTGGGCCAGTCCTCACCACGCATCGTGCGGATCGGACTGTGGGCACTGCCCGCCGCCGCGGCTGTCATGGGTGCCATGGCCGCACCGGATCCGGGGCGGACCGTGATCTACGCGCTGACCCCGATGGGCATGTCCGTCTCCGCGGAGGGCATGGCGTTCCTCGCCCGGCGGATCGTCGTCCACACCGACGGCCGCGACGCGGAGAACGAGCGGCGCACCGCCGACATCGTTCAAGCCCTCGCCTACCACCGGGCGCGCGCCGCCCATCACCCGAGCAGCCTGGTCCGGAAGTGGTCGGAGCGGAAGTCGTGGCGCCTGGCCCGCAAGGTCGGCACCGGAGACACAGAGCTGGGATCGAGACTGCTCGACGTCCAGCGCGACCGCGTCACCACCGGCGCCGATGCCGCCCTCGCCGTCATGTTCTCCACCCCGACCGCCCTCACCGCGAATGCGGAGGAATCTACCGAGACCGAGAGGATTCGGTCGACGGCTGACCAGGTCGAATCGGCCCCCACACCCGAACCTGAGCCGGTGGTGCTGACGCGTCTTCCGGTGCCCGATCCGGTACCGGTCACGCTGGGAAAGCCGACCCTGCCCGGCAAGCCGCTCCCCGCCCTGACACCGGTTCCGGTCGTGTCGGGCAAGGCCCGGTCGGTGGCGGCTGAGTCGACCAAGCCGCGCCGGACCACGTACCGGGTACCGGACGCGGCGAAGCGGCCCCGCACCCGCCGCACGCCGGAGCAACTACTGACCGAGGCACGCACTGCTACGGCCGATTGGCCGGACAAGCAGATCACGGGCGAGGGGATCCGCCGGGCCCTGCGCGTCTCTCCGGCCAACGCCCGGATGCTGCGGGACACGCTGATCGCTGAGCGGTCGGCGTGATGGCCGCGCTACCGGTGTTCCGGTGGCGCATGGCCCCGGACGGATACGCCACCCTGCGACAACTCCGCGCCCTGGGGCTGCGGCCCGGTGGCCAGGGCGTGGCTGCACAGCTCGAACGCCCGCGCCGACGGCGGGGCCCGTTGGTCGCCTACCTCTACCGGATCGACCGTGCCTTGCCGGTGCGGCCGATGACGGTGGCGAAGTGGGCGGCCCTGGCCCGCGCCAATGCCACCCGCCGCACGTGCCCCGAGTGCCGCCGTGATGCCGGATACGTCATCCCCACCTCACTCGGCGCCTGTACGCCGTGTGCCTATCCCGAAGGGACCAGCGATGGAATCGCTGCCTGAGATCGCCCGTGTGGTGCAGCTCCCGGACGGCACCAACGTCTATGTCGACCCCGCCCACCTGCCCGCCACTTACTCCGGTCCGCAGGTCGTTCACCAGCACGTGCACCAGGCGCCGCCGGACCGCACGGTGCAGCGCATCGCGCTCGGCTCCGGGGTCGGTGCCGGGGCGGTCGCGGCCGGCGTCTACTTCGGTCCGCTGCTGATCGGTGTACTCACCGCCATGGCCGCCAACCTCGCCCTCCTCGCTCTGCTCGCCGCCGTCTGCGCGTGGGGCGTCGTGACCGTCGTGAAGTCGGTCGGCGGCACCGAGGGCAAGGCCGCCGCGAAGAACGTGCGCAGGGCCCGCCGCCGGCGCTGACGGCTGCCTCTCGCCGCCCGGCCACTACTGGCGGGCGACGGGAGGGAGCCGGACAGTCCGGCCCCGGACGGGAGCCAAGACCGTGACCAGCAACGAGTACCGGGAGCGTGCCGAGCGGCTGCTCACCAGTCGCCACCGCGATGACCTGCCGCAGCGTCTTGTGGAGCAGGCGGCCGTGTGGGCCCAGCTCGCCACCGCTGCCGCCATCTCCGAGCAGGCTCAGGGGGTGCGTGATGGCGCGTGATCCGAAGCTCACCGCGGGCGAGAAGGCGAAGGTCGCCTGGTACGTCGCTCGGATGGCTAAGCGCGGGATCGCCGACGACCGCATGAGCGGCGGGCGCGTCTACCAGCGGGATTTGGAACGCAAGGTCGAGCGGGTCCTCGGGCAGGCCCGTAAGCGCGAAGAACAGCGCAACAGCAAGGGCAACTAGCTGTACCCCGGGGCGGCCGACAGCCGCCAAGCATCCCGACCGCCCCGGGCCCTGACCACCCCTTCGAGCAGCAGGAGAAATCCAGCATGACCGACACATCCATGGGCCCGCACCTGCGGCCCGTGCCCGCCATAGACGACGATCCGCCGGCCGCGCGGGTGCCGGTCGACAATCCTGCCCTGCCGGACCCGAAGGTTCGGATCGAGAAGCGCAAGCCGGTCCTCGCATCGTGGCTGACGAACCGGCGCGACTTCGGCGCCACCGCCCGGCACGCGGCGGCGAACGCCGGCTACGCGACGCTGTATCACGGGGTGCGGCTGCCGGTGTATGCCGGATGCCTCGCCCTCATGTCGCCCCGGGGCGCGTGCCGGTTCGTCGCCACGACGAACCGGTGGGTGTGGGACCGCGAGGCAGCGCCACTGCGGGCCTTCGCGGTGCAGACCGAGGACATCGACGAGTACATGCGCCTCGCCCGGCTCCGCGCCGGCCGCGTCCGCCTGAGGGGCCTGGTCACCCTCGTCGCGGCCGTGTTCGGCGTGGGGTTCGCCCTGTACCTGTACGTGATGGCCCCGGCGTTCTTGTACGCGTTTGCCACCGGTGGCGTGCTGCTCTTGGGGCTCGGGGGTCAGCAGCCGGACGCCCCCGTGGTGGGCCCTGCGGTGTTGAAGACCGAGGTACAGAAGCTCACCGGCTCCATCGTCCTGCGCGGGCTCGACTCGATTGGGAACGCGAAGGTCACGGCCGCCATCAAGAAGGGTGGTGACATGAACGGCCTGCGGTTCGTCTCTGAGATCGTCCGTGATGGGCCCGGCTACCGCGCGGACCTCGACTTGCCCTACGGCGTGACGCCGGAGGACATCATGGAGGCCCGCAAGCCCCTCGCTTCCGGCTTGCGCCGTAAGACCGGCTGCGTGTGGCCCTCCCCGGACCCGGAGCAGCACGAGGGACGGCTCGTGCTGTGGGTGGGGGACAAGCCGATGAACGAGACATCGAAGCCGGCTTGGCCGTTGGCGAAGTCCGGGACGGTGGACCTGTTCCGACCGGTGGTGTTCGGCAACGACCAGCGCATGCGCGACGTGGCCGTGACGCTCATGTTCGCGTCCGTGGTCGTCGGCTCCATCCCGCGCATGGGCAAGACGTTCCTCATGCGGCTGTTCCTGCTGATCGCCGCGCTCGACCCCCGGGCCGAGGTGCATGCCTTCGACTTCAAGGGCACCGGCGACTTCGGCGCCCTCGAGCCCGTCTGCCACCGCTACCGCGCTGGCGAGGAGGACGAGGACATCGCCTACGTCCTCGAGGCACTGAGGGAGCTGAAGGAGGAACTGCGCCGGCGGGCGAAGGTCATCAAGTCCCTGCCCCGCTCGCGCTGTCCGGAGTCGAAAGTCACCCCGGAACTCGCGGGTGACAAGAGCCTCGGTCTGCATCCGATCGTGGTCGGGTTCGACGAATGCCAGGTGCCGTTCGAGCACGAGGAGCACGGCAAGGAGATCGAGGCGATCTGCACCGACCTGGTCAAGCGCGGCCCCGCGCTCGGGATCGTGGCCATGTTCGGCACCCAGCGCCCCGACGCTAAGTCCCTGCCGACCGGCATCTCAGCGAACGCGGTGCTGCGGTTCTGCCTGAAGGTCATGGGGCAGCCCGCCAACGACATGGTCCTCGGTACCTCGATGTACAAGTCCGGCTACCGGGCCACCATGTTCTCCCGGTCCGACCGGGGGATTTGCTGGATGGCCGGTGAGGGCGACGACCCCCGCATCGTCGCGTCCGCGTTCGTGGACGCGGTCGCCGCCGAACGCATCGTTGCCCGTGCCCGCGTCGCACGCGAGGCGTACGGGAACGTCACCGGCCACGCCATCGGCCAGGGCCCGGAGAAGACCGGCGCCGGCTCCGACGTCCTCGCCGACGTCCTCGCCGTCATCGCGGCCGACGAGAAGGCCGTGTGGTGCGAGCGCATCGCGGCCCGTCTCGCCGCCGCCCTGCCCGAGACGTACGGCGGCTGGCAGGGCGAGAACGTCACCGCCGCCCTCAAGCCCTGGGGCATCAAGCCGGGCCAGGTGTGGGGCCAGACCGACGACGGCGAGGGCGCGAACCGGCGCGGCATCAAGCGCGCTGACGTCACCGCCGCCATCACTCGCCGTAACGCCGACCGGACCGCCGCCTGACCCAAGCAGCACCGCTAGACCTAGCACCCCAGCTTGCTAGGTCTAGCGGCCCCACTAGCGACCCAAACCGCCGCTGATCAGCGAACTAGCGTCTAGCTGCCCACCTGCGCAAACCCCCGAAACCCGCCCTGAGAGGGGAGGTGAACCCATCGTGGCTCTCGCTAGCCTCGCCATCCTGCTCACGCTCGCTGGTTACGCAGCGTTGTGCGCGCTCAGCCCGTTCGGGCCCTGCCGCAAGTGCCGTGGGACCGGCATACGCACCGTCCGCCGCCGGACCGTCAAGGTCTGCCGCCGCTGCCGCGGCGCCCGCTACCGGCTCCGCATCGGCCGCCGCCTGCTCAACACATGCCGTCACATCCACCACGCCGGCACCCGACCCGCGGGCCCGCCCCGCTGACTAGCAAACGGGGCCGCCCATGAAGGTCTCGCCGTCGCGGTAGACGAGCGCGATGCCCTCTGCCGCGAGCAGATCGCACAGGTCCTGCTGCGGGCGTTCCGGCAGCAGGACCGCCAAGTGCGGGTCGACGGGGCTGATGTGGCGCCGATAGTCCAAGAGCTGCCCGATGGCCATCCGGATCGCGTCGCGACGAGCGGTTCCCTTGGACTCGTACAGGACGTGCGCCGTTGCGTCGTACAGGTCCGTGAGCAGGGTGGAGGTGGACCCCTTCGGCTTGATCTGGAACCGCCCCACCTCACGACCATGGCCCTTAAGGAAGGCCTCATAGGCTTCGGCCAACTCGGACTCACGACGCTCGACCTGCGTCTTCGGCACCGCGGACCGCTGCGCCGATCCCGTCTTGCGCGCCTCCGGCTCGACCATCGAACTGGTCGTGACATCGGCAGGAACCGGCACCGCGACGGTCTTTTCCGCCTTCGGGATGTCATCGTGCTCATCGTGCTGGACGTCTCCCACCGGGCGCAGACGGAAGACGATGACCTTCCGCAGCGCCTTGTGCTTGTCCAGCGCCTGGCGGATGACGTAGGGCTGGTCGGCATCAAGCTCGAACTCGCCCACGTAGCGCTGCCACTTCGTTCCTGACCCAGGAACCTTGCCAGCCGCCATGAACAGACGCAGCGCGCTCCCGTCCTCGACGTGCTGCAAGATCGCCTTATTGCCGACGCCCTTACGGCCGAGGAAGGTCTGATGCCCTTCCGTGCCGGCGCCGGTGTACTCGAAAACGCGCCCCCGCTCGTCTTCCTCGTCCAACCAGCCGTCCTTGTAACCGAAGACGGCTCCGGCGTCGTGGTCGGTATAGATCAGAACGTTCGGGCTGGTCGTCGTCGTGATGATGCCCCCCTGCGGTCCGCCACCGAAGACTTCCTTCATCGCTGCGCGCGTGGTGATCTCACCCGGCGTCGGCTTCTTCGCGGTCATGCGATGACCGTACCGACCAACACTGACACCCCCATCTGCACCTACCCGCCTATCTGGAAGGGAGGTTGCGGCATGGCCGTGACCGTCTCGCTCGTCCTGCTCTTCGGGCTCGTGCTCTTCTTCCTGCTCCGCTCCCACAGCCTCGGAGCGGGCGCCGCGTTCACCGCCGCCGGATTCGGATTCTTCCTCGACTCCACCGGCGCCGCCGAACCCATCAACAACCTCATCACCGCCGTCATCAGCGCCATCCCGGCCCCGTGACGGAGTCCGGCAGGTTCGAGATTCGGATCATCTGCCACCCGGCGGATGCCGACCACATCACGGCCGCGCTCGCCGGCACATTCACCACCGGCCCCATCCGGCAGTACCCGACCCGCGACCGCACCAGGGTCCGGCTCTACGTCACCGCCACCAACCGCGAACCCGCCCCGGTCCTGCGGCTCATACGCAAGGACCCCTAACCCACACAAGCGAGAGCGGCCCCATCTCACGCCAATGAATCGGAGCCGCTCTCGTCTGCCAGCACTCATCAGAACTGGAGACATCCAGCATGCCTCACGACCGCAAGAGCGCGCTGCTCACCGCGGCGCTCGATGCCGCCGCCCGCGGCTGGCCCGTCCTCCCGCTACGGCCCGGCGCCAAGCCGCCTGCACTGCACGGCGAGAGCGCCTGCACCCGCACCGGCGCATGCACCGCCGGGCACGTGAAATGGGAGCAGCGCGCCACCACCGACCCCGACCGCATCCGCACCGCATGGGCGGCCGGCCCGTTCAACGTCGGCATCGCCACCGGCCCCGCCGGTCTGGTCGTCGTCGACCTCGACATGCCCAAAGGCAGTTCGGACACGCCTTGCGGCGTGACGACCTTTACGGCGCTCTGCGAGCGCGCCGGGCAGGTAGTCCCCACCACACGCACGATCCGGACCGCGCGCGGCGGACGGCACCTGTACTTCACCGCCCCGGCCGGCGTTCGGCTCCACAACACCCAAGAGTTCCTGGCACCGAACATCGACACCCGGGCATGGGGCGGATACGTCGTCGCCCCCGGCAGCACCACCCCCGCCGGAACCTACGCGATCGCGGACGACCGGCCCCCGGAGCCCCTGCCCGTATGGCTGCGCGCCCTTCTGACGCCCCGCCAGTCCTCGCGGAGCCTAACGGTCACGCCGGTCCCTCCCCGGACCTCGCGATGCGCCACAGCCGCCCTCAACGCCGAAACCGCCGCCGTCGCCACCGCATCGGAGGGCGGGCGCAACGCACGGCTGCTCGCCGGCGCACGGGCGATCGGACGGTTCGTCGCATGGGGCGACCTCCCCCGGCACGTGGTCGAGGAGGCTTTTCAGGGGGCGGGGGAGTCGGCGGGACTGCCGCCGGCCGAGTGCCGCGCCACCATCCGCAGCGCCCTCAACTGGTCCATCCGCACCGCCCGGCCCCGGGAGAGCTCATGAGCCTCCCCCCGACCCCTCCCCTGAAAAGCCCCACCACCAGCCCCACCGGACCGAAAGCCGCCGAACCGGCCCCCGCTTCCTCCGGCCGTGGAGCGCTGAAGGGCGCCGCCCGTCAGGGCGTCCTCTCTGCTGTTCGCCCTGACCCACACCCGGACCGCCACGCCCGCCACAGCGCTGAGGATCCGACGCCGGATAGGCCGGGGATCCGCATCTACGCCCCGCCGGTCTACCGCCACCACTACGACGGCGCCCGCTGGTCCAAGCGCTACGGCAGCACCCCCACCGCCGCCTACGCCTGCCCCTGCGGCGAGTCCCGCACCGCCACCGGGCGAGACGCAGTGGCCGACCTGGTCGCCGAGTACGCCGCCCACAAGCACTTCTGCACCGGGACACCTGCCCCCGCCATCGAAACGAGGGACGCCGCATGACCAGCACCCCCCAGCCCGCGCCGTCCATCGACGGAGCCGCGCTGCTCGACGAGGTCGAGCGCTTCCACCGCCGGTTCAACGTCTTCCCCACTCAGGCCGCCTACGTCGCCGTGGCCCTGTGGGACGCGCACGCGCACCTGCTGGACTGCTTCGACTCCACCCCGCGCCTGGCGTTCCTGTCCCCGGAGCCGGGATCCGGCAAGTCCCGCGCGCTGGAGATCGTCGAAACGCTGGTGCCCCAGCCCATGGTCGCGGTGAACGCGTCCGCCGCCGCGCTCTTCCGGGCCGTGTCCGGCACGCAGGGGCGCCCGACGATTCTCTTCGACGAGATCGACACCGTGTTCGGCCCCAAAGCCGGGGACAACGAAGAGCTCCGCGGATTCCTCAACGCCGGGCACCGGCGCTCTGGCGTCACCTACCGGTGCGTGGGTGACGGCTCGAACCAGAGCGTGCAGCCGTTCCCGTCCTACTGCGCCGTGGCCATGGCCGGACTCGGCTCCCTCCCGGACACGATCCTGACCCGCTCTGTCATCGTCCGCATGCGCCGCCGTGCCCGGAATGAACGGGTGGAGCCCTTTCGGCAGCGCATCCACGAGAAGGAAGGCCACAAGCTCCGTGACCGGCTCGCTCGCTGGGCTGACAGCGTGCGGACCAGGGTGGAGGGTTGCTGGCCGGTGATGCCCGAGGGCATCACCGACCGGCCGGCAGACGTGTGGGAACCGCTGCTCGCCGTCGCCGACGCCATCGGCGGCACCTGGCCCGAGCGGGCACGTGCCGCCTGTGTCGAGCTGGTCACCGCAGCCACCGAGGACGACGAAGCCTCCCTGGGCATCCGGCTGCTGACCGACCTGCGGGACACGGTGTTCTGCGGCATCGACCGCATGCCTACCGTCGCCATCCTCGAATGCCTGCTCGCCATGGACGACGCCCCCTGGGTCGACATCGGCGGAAAGCCGCTCACCCCGCGCGGCCTTGCCCGAATCCTGAGCGGCTACGTCACCGCGTCCAACAAGCCCATCAAGGGCCGCCCCATCCGCACACCGGGCGGCACGATCCCGCGCGGCTACTACGCGGAAGATCTCGCCGACGCCTGGGCTCGCTACTGTCCCCCGCCCCTCCCCAGGTCCGCTACATCCGCTACATCCGCTACACCCCAGGTCAATGGGGGTGAATCTGTAGCAGAAGAGCTCCCCGGGATCCGCTACACCACTGCAGAAACCGCTACGGCCGAGCCGTCCGCTCCCGCCCTGTAGCAGCACCAATCTGCTACATCCCGCGCATCCGCTACAGAAAACAGGCCTCTGACCTGCGATGTAGCGGATGTAGCGGATGTAGCGGATCTGGCAGAAGAGGGGCTCCGCCCCAGCACCCGCGATCAGAGCAATAGAGAGGACGGCGGCATGAGCGCCCGTGCGCGGGACGAAAAGCTGACCATCAAGGAGGTCCTTGCCGACCTCAAGGTAGCTCCGGCCACTTTCTACAGGTGGCGCCAACTCGGGAAAGCCCCTCGCTCGATCAAGCTGCCGAACGGGGACGTCCGCATTCGCCGATCCGAGTACGAGCGGTGGCTTGCGGCGCGAGAGGACGCTGCGTGAGCACTCTGAATGAAGACGCGTCGGGCCGCCCTCAGGGGTCGGCCCGACCGGGCTATTCCTTCGACGTCAAACTGTGGAAAGTCTCGAAGACCGGTCGGAAGTCGCGGCCATACCGTCTGCGCTGGGTAGTTGCGGGCCGAGTTCACGGCGACACGTTCACGACGGCCGCACTCGCGGAAAGTCGGCGCTCGGAGCTTTGGCAGGCCATGAACCGCCGCGGTGAGGCATTCGAGATCGAATCGGGATTACCTGAGTCCGAGGTGCGTGCGGCGGCGGAAGCAGCCGAGGCGGCGGAGGCGAAACCACCGCTGCGCTGGTTCGAGTTCTGCCGGAAGTACGTCGCCGGAAAGTGGCGTACGAGTGCTGCCAAGACCAGGGAGGGCATGGCGGATGGCCTTGCGGCCGTGAGCCTCGCCATGGTCAAGCGTGGGGACGGCGTTTCTCCAGATGAGCAACTGCGCTTGGCATTCCGCTGGGGGATCGTGCCTGCGAACGCGGGGGAGGAGCCGCCGGTACCACTCAAGGCCGCGTACGACTGGCTCACGACGGAGGATCGGGCCGTTGCCGACCTGGTTGACGCTGAGGTGTTCGAGGACGTGCTTTACCGCCTCGGATACAAGTTGGATGGTGCCCCGGCGGCGGGCGACACGTTCAAACGGCGCCGTCGGGCCCTGAACACAGCCCTCGAACACGCGGTGGTCTCTGGGGAGCTCGCGGAGAACCCTCTTCAGCGTGCCCGCCGGAAGCTCGTCGGTTCCAACGACGTAGTGGACCGCCGCGTCTTGGTGAACGCTGTTCAGGCACGGCAGTTGCTCACAGCCGTCTCGTACATCGGATCGTGGGATCGCTGTCGCGGGCGACGCTTGGCGGCCTTCTACGCGGTCCTGTACTACGCGGGTCTCCGGCCGGCCGAGGCGGTTGGACTGAGGCGGCGGGACTGTCACCTCCCGGACACGGGTTGGGGAACTCTGACGCTCCGGGAGACGCGCCCCGTCTCCGGCAAGCAGTGGACCGACTCCGGAGAGCGCCACGACCGCCGGGGCCTGAAGGCACGGGAGGCGGCCAGCGACCGCCCGGTCCCCATCCCGCCCATCCTGGTCGCCATTCTGCGGGCACACCTGAAGGAGTTCGGTACGGCCAAGGAGGGGCGCGTGTTCGGGAATGAGCGCGGGGGAGTGGTCGGCTCGTCCACCTACTGGCGGGTGTGGGAGGAGACGCGGAAGTACGCGCTCCCGCCGGAGCGCGTCGACTCGCCCCTGGCCGGCCGCCCCTACGACCTGCGGCACGCGTGCATCACGCGGTGGCTGAACGCGGGGGTACCCATCGCTGAGGTGGCCCGGCGTGTCGGCAACTCACCGGAGGTGATCCACCGCCGGTACCACGGCTGCATCGACGGACACGAGGAAGCGGCGAACGCGAAGATCACAAAGGCGCTGGAAGAGGAGGGCGACACGGCCTGATGAGTGTGTCGGAGGTGTGTCGCGAACACTGAGAGAGAGTGAGAAAGAGCGGGAGTCAGTGAGACTGATTCCCGCTCTCTCATGATGGCATTCGGCCTGGTCAGAGCTCGATTTCCGCTGACTGACTGGCGAGTGCCCCCGGCAGGATTCGAACCTGCGCACACGGCTCCGGAGGCCGTTGCTCTATCCCCTGAGCTACGGGGGCGTCCGCCGCTCTCGGCGGCGACGGGTAGAACCCTACCAGCTCCCCAGGGGTGGCCGTGAACAGGTATTTCCACGGAGTGACCATCGACCGATTCAGGCCACTGAGAGCCCTGCCCTGGGCGTCCGCCGCCGCTGCGAGCCGCCCCGTCCCCGGCCCCCGGGCGGCCCCCGTTCCCGGCTCGCCCTCCCTCACCCGGCCCGCTCCCGCGGTCGCGCCGCGCCTCCCGTCCGCTGCCCCTCCCCGTGACCTCCGCCACGCCCCCGCCCGGGGTGGAAGTCGGGAAAACCCGGACGCAGGACTGCCGCGCGACCTACTCTCGAGTTGTGTCAGGCGCGTCCGGCCGGGTGCTCGTTGTCGATGACAACAGGGTCATTCGGCAGCTGATCAGGGTCAATCTCGAGCTGGAGGGCTTCGAGGTCGTGACCGCTGCCGATGGTGCCGAATGCCTGGAGGTCGTGCACCATGTGCGGCCGGATGTGATCACACTCGATGTGGTGATGCCGCGCCTCGACGGTCTGCGCACCGCCGCGCGGTTGCGGGCCGATCCGCGTACGCGGCATGTGCCCGTAGCGATCATCAGTGCCTGTACGCAGCACGAGGTGGACACCGGTATCGCAGCCGGAGTCGACGCCTTTCTCGCCAAGCCTTTCGAGCCGTCCGAGTTGGTACGGCTGGTGCGGCGGCTGGCGTACCGGGAGCACGGGGAGCGCCGGGAGGGTCCGCCGTCTGTCGACGGCAGGCATGGTGCCGGGCGGGCGGGGAGTGCGCGGGGCTGAGCTGCCCGCATGGCGAAACCGGTTCGCGATCACCCCCCCTTCCTCCCATACGCTGGTCCCGTGACCCCCGCAGATCTCTCCCGTACCGTGCTGGGCGCCGTGCGCCGTGCGGTCGAGGAGGGTGCCCTCGGATTGCGGGTGCCCGTGCCCGACCAGGTCAAGGTGGAGCGGCCGCGTCCCGGCGGCCGGGGCGACTACGCCACCAACGCCGCGCTCCGGCTCGCGCGTGACGCCCGTATGCCGGCCCTGCGTGTCGCCGCCGTCCTTTCCGAGCATCTCGCCCGGCACCCGGGGATCTCCGGGGTCGAGGTCACCGGACCCGGGTTCCTCAACATCACCCTGGCCGGCGGATCCGACGGTTCGCTCGTCCGTACGGTGCTCGAGCAGGGCAGCCGCTACGGGCACGGGCTGAGCATGGCCGGACAACAGCATCTGTACCGCCATGGCCCCGAGGCCAGGGCAGCCGTCATGGCCGACGCTCTCCGACGGCTGTCGCTCGCGCAGGGCGCGCTCGCACGAGCATGCTGCGACAGTGCCGATCCCGACTGGGCCGGGCTGCGGGTCGTCACGAGCGCGGAGGAACCGTCCGCTCCCGGTGAGAGGGAGGTGCGCCCCGTGCCCGCCGGCGCCGCCGGCGGAGAGCTGCTGCGCCGTCTCGGCCCCGATGCCGCCCGCTGGGCGCTGCTGAGGGCCGCCGCGCACGACCGTCCGAAGCAGGACGAGGGTCTGCTCGTACAGGGTGAGGCCAATCCGCTGTTCCGCGTGCGGTACGCACACTCCCGCGCCCGGGCGCTCCTGCGGGCCGCCGACCGGCTCGCCGTACCCGTCTCCCACGAGGAGTCCGTCGACGCGCCCGACCTGCTCGGCGCCCTCGGCGACTACCCCCGTGTGCTCGTCTCCGCGGTCCGCCACCGGGCTCCCGACCGTCTCGCACGGCATCTCGAGACCACCGCCGACGCGTTCCTCGGCTTCCAGCACACCGTGCTGCCCCGTGGCGACGAGAAACCCTCGGCCGCCCACCGGTCCCGGCTCGCCCTCGCCGAAGCCGCCGGGACGGTGCTCGCCGGTGGCCTGTCCCTGCTCGGCATCAGCGCGCCAGAATATCTGTAGGGAATGTGAGAGAGACAGCATGAGCCGTTCCGCGCACCCCGCCGGTCCCCGCCACGCAGACGTCCTGCCCGAGGGGCACTACACCGCCCCGCCCGCCGACCTCAACGCGCTCGACGCCAAGGTGTGGTCCCGTACGGTCACCAGGAATCCGGACGGGGTCGTCAGCGTCGCGGGGATCGAAGTCACCCGCCTGGCCGAGGAGTTCGGCACCCCCGCGTACTTCATGGACGAGAGCGACTTCCGGGCCCGGTGCCGTGCCTGGGCCGAGGCCTTCGGCCACGACGCCGATGTGTTCTACGCCGGCAAGGCGTTCCTGAGCCGCGCCGTGGTGCGCTGGCTCAAGGAGGAGGGACTCAATCTGGATGTGTGCTCGGGCGGGGAGCTCGCCACGGCCCTCGACGCCGGTATGCCCGCCGAGCGCATCGCCTTCCACGGCAACAACAAGTCCCCCGAGGAGATCGAGAAGGCCGTGCGCGCCGGGGTCGGGCGCATCGTCCTCGACTCCTTCCAGGAGATCGTCCGGGTCGCGCACATCGCCCAGTCCCTCGGCAAGCGCCAGCGCGTCCAGATCCGGGTCACCGTCGGCGTCGAGGCCCACACCCACGAGTTCATCGCGACCGCGCACGAGGACCAGAAGTTCGGTGTCGCGCTCGCTGACGGACAGGCGGCCGAAGCCGTCCGCAGGGCGCTGAAGCTCGACGGCCTCGAGCTGACCGGCATCCACTCGCACATCGGCTCGCAGATCTTCGACATGGCGGGCTTCGAGGTCTCCGCCCGTCGTGTGGTGCAGCTGCTGGCCCGGATCCGGGACGAGCACGGCGTGGAGCTGCCCGAAATCGACCTCGGTGGCGGCCTCGGCATCGCGTACACCTCGGAGGACGACCCCCGGGAGCCGCACGAGATCGCCAAGGCCCTCAGTGAGATCGTCACCCGGGAGTGTGAGGCCGCCGGGCTGCGTACGCCACGGATCTCCGTGGAGCCCGGACGGGCCATCGTCGGACCCACCGCCTTCACGCTCTACGAGGTCGGGACGATCAAGCCGCTCGCGGGGCTGCGGACGTACGTCAGCGTCGACGGCGGCATGTCCGACAACATCCGTACGGCTCTCTACGACGCCGAGTACAGCGTCGCGCTGGTCTCGCGCAGTTCTACCGCCGAACCGATGCTCGTCCGGGTCGTCGGCAAGCACTGCGAAAGCGGCGACATCGTCGTACGGGACGCCTTCCTGCCTGCCGATCTGGCCCCGGGGGACCTGATCGCCGTACCGGCCACCGGCGCTTACTGCCGCTCGATGGCCAGCAACTACAACCACGCACTCCGCCCGCCCGTCGTCGCGGTCGGGGACGGCGGGGCGCGCGTGATCGTCCGGCGTGAGACAGAGGAAGATCTCCTGCGTCTCGATGTCGGGTGATGAAATATCTGTCTCAGGATCCGGACGGTGCGCCAGAAAGCCCCGACCGGTGAGTGAGACTGGTTCGCACCCTGAATGAAGAAACGGCTGTGCTCGATGAAAGGCGAAGGTCGGATGATGCGTACGCGTCCGCTGAAGGTGACGCTCCTGGGCTGTGGAGTGGTCGGCTCAGAGGTGGCGCGCCTCATGACGACGCACGCCGACGACCTCGCCGCACGGATCGGGGCCCCGGTGGAGCTCGCCGGGGTCGCCGTCCGCCGCCCCGCCAAGGTCCGTGAGGGCATTCCCCGGGAACTGATCACCACCGACGCCCAGGGGCTGGTCCGCCGCGGGGACATCGACGTCGTGGTCGAGGTCATCGGCGGCATCGAGCCCGCCCGGGGCCTGATCACCGCAGCCTTCGAGCACGGCGCCTCCGTCGTCTCGGCCAACAAGGCGCTGCTCGCCGAGGACGGGGCCACGCTCTACGCCGCCGCCGAGAAACACGGCCGCGACCTCTACTTCGAGGCCGCGGTCGCCGGGGCGATCCCGCTGATCAGGCCGCTGCGCGAGTCGCTGGCCGGTGACAAGGTCAACCGGGTGCTGGGCATCGTCAACGGCACCACGAACTTCATCCTCGACAAGATGGACACCTCCGGCGCCGGCTACTCGGAGGCCCTGGACGAGGCGACCGCACTCGGGTACGCCGAAGCCGACCCGACCGCCGATGTGGAGGGCTTCGACGCCGCGGCCAAGGCCGCGATCCTCGCCGGTATCTCCTTCCACACCCGGGTACGCCTCGACGACGTGTACCGCGAGGGCATGACCGAGGTCACCGCCGCCGACTTCGCCTCCGCCAGGCAGATGGGCTGCACCATCAAACTGCTGGCGATCTGCGAGCGTGCGGCGGACGGGAAGTCGGTCACGGCCCGCGTCCACCCCGCGATGATCCCGCTCAGCCATCCGCTGGCCTCCGTCCGCGAGGCGTACAACGCCGTCTTCGTCGAGGCCGAGGCCGCCGGCAGGCTGATGTTCTACGGCCCCGGCGCCGGCGGCTCCCCGACCGCGTCCGCGGTCCTCGGCGACCTGGTCGCGGTCTGCCGCAACAAGCTCGCCGAGTCCACCGGGCCCGGTGAGTCCGTGTACACCCAGCTGCCCGTGAGTCCCATGGGCGAGGTCGTGACGCGGTACCACATCAGCCTCGACGTGGCCGACAAACCGGGTGTGCTCGCCCAGGTCGCTACGGTCTTCGCCGAGCATGGCGTATCCATCGACACGGTGCGCCAGACGGGCAAGGACGGCGAGGCCTCACTCGTCGTCGTCACCCACCGCGCGCCCGACGCCGCCCTGTCCGGGACGGTCGAGGAGCTGCGCAGACTCGACACCGTGCGTGGTGTCGCCAGCATCATGCGGGTTGAAGGAGAGTAAGCACCCATGAGCACTCGCACCCACCAGTGGCGCGGCATCATCGAGGAGTACCGGGACCGGCTTCCGGTGACGGAGACGACGCCGGTCGTCACGCTCGGCGAGGGTGGCACGCCGCTCGTCTTTGCAGGCACGCTTTCCGAGGCCACCGGATGTGACGTCTATCTCAAGGTCGAGGGTGCGAACCCGACCGGGTCCTTCAAGGACCGCGGGATGACGATGGCGATCACGAAGGCCAAGGAGGAGGGTGCGAAGGCCGTCATCTGCGCCTCCACCGGGAACACCTCCGCGTCCGCCGCCGCCTACGGGGGCCGGGCCGGGATGGTCTCGGCCGTGCTGATCCCCCAGGGCAAGATCGCCATGGGCAAGCTGGGGCAGGCGCTGGTCCACGGCGCGAAGATCCTCCAGGTCGACGGAAACTTCGACGACTGCCTGGTGCTGGCCCGCGGGCTCTCCGAGAACTACCCGGTGGCGCTGGTCAATTCGGTCAACCCGGTGCGCATCGAGGGGCAGAAGACGGCGGCCTTCGAAATCGTCGACGCGCTCGGCGACGCCCCCGACATCCATGTGCTCCCGGTCGGAAACGCCGGCAACATCACGGCCTACTGGAAGGGCTACAAGGAGTACGCCGCGGACGGGCTGTCCACGCACACTCCGCGGATGTGGGGCTTCCAGGCCTCGGGCTCGGCGCCGATCGTGCGCGGCGAGGTCGTCAAGGACCCGTCGACCATCGCCACCGCGATCCGGATCGGCAACCCCGCGTCCTGGCAGTACGCGCTGGCCGCCCGGGACGAGTCGGGCGGCTTCATCGACGAAGTGACCGACCGTCAGATCCTGCGCGCCTACAAGCTGCTGGCCTCGCGTGAGGGCGTCTTCGTGGAGCCCGCGTCCGCGGCTTCGGTGGCCGGACTGCTCAAGGCCGCCGAAGAGGGCAAGGTCGACCCCGGCCAGAAGATCGTCTGCACGGTGACCGGAAACGGCCTCAAGGACCCCGACTGGGCGGTCGCCGGAGCGCCCCAGCCCCTCACGGTGCCGGTGGACGCGGACGCGGCCGCGGAGCGTCTGGGCCTCGCGTAGGTCCTGTCCGGTGCCGGATGCCCAGTCCGGGCCTCTGGCGCCGGGTGTCCGGCCTGCGGCCGGGTGGCGGTCACGGGCCGGACGGCACGGGGAAGTCGCCGTTCGACCCCGGGAGACGGAATGTGAGACTCCAGATCCCGCGTGGCCCCCGGCGTATTTCCGCCCAGGCGGAAATACGCCGCGGCGGGAAGCCGCACCGGCATAGCACTCAGGGCCGGACATAGGCGCACAGGAATCGCAGGGGCGCATGCGGCGCCAAGACGGGAAGTGGCGGAAGACCGATGGGTGTGCGACACGCATCGTGCGCCTCCCCCACGCCCTATGTCGCCGCTGAACCTTCCTTCGATAGGCTGTGCTGACCCGGCCCACCGCATATGCCGCGGTGTTGCTGCCGTTTCGGCCCACGGGTCCTCGTACCTCTCGTCAGAGCCCCGTCATCCCGTAGATCAGCCAGATCACACGGATCCGAACTCATCAGAATCCCTCACATACCTCAGATCCCTCAGAACCAAGGAGTGTCGTCGAGCGATGGCCGGTCCCGCATTCCGCGCCGCCGCCGTCCGGGTGCGCGTCCCCGCCACCAGCGCCAATCTCGGGCCCGGCTTCGATGCCTTCGGCCTGTCGCTGGGGCTGTACGACGACGTCGTCGTCCGGGTGGCGGACTCCGGTCTGCACATCGACATCGCGGGTGAGGGCGCCGAGACGCTGCCCCGCGACGAGAGCCATCTGCTCGTGCGCTCGCTGCGCACCGCCTTCGACCTGCTCGGCGGGCAGCCGCGCGGTCTCGAGGTCGTCTGCGCGAACCGCATTCCGCACGGCCGGGGCCTCGGATCGTCCTCCGCGGCCATCTGCGCCGGCATCGTCGCCGCCCGCGCGGTGACCATAGGCGGCGACGCCCGGCTCGACGACGCGGCGCTGCTGGAGCTCGCCACCGAGATCGAAGGGCACCCGGACAACGTCGCCGCCTGTCTGCTCGGCGGCTTCACCGTCGCCTGGACGGAGGCCGGTGCGGCGCGTGCCATCAGGATGGATCCCTCCGATTCCATCGTTCCGGTGGTTTTCGTGCCGTCGAAGCCGGTGCTCACCGAGACCGCGCGGGGGCTGCTGCCGCGCACGGTCCCGCATGTCGACGCCGCGGTCAACGCGGGACGTGCCGCGCTGCTCGTCGAGGCCCTGACCAGGCGCCCCGAGCTGCTGCTGCCCGCCACCGAGGACCGTCTTCACCAGGAATACCGCGCTCCCGCGATGCCGCAGAGCGTCGACCTGGTCAACAGACTGCGCGCGGACGGCGTCCCCGCGGTCATCTCCGGTGCGGGCCCGACCGTGCTCGCTCTGGTCGAGGACGGTGCGGCCGACAAGGTCGCACGGCTGGCGGGCGAGGGCTGGGCCGCGAACAGGCTGGCCCTCGACGCCGCGGGAGCGAGCGTCCTGCCGCTCGCCTCGTAGCGACACGGGATTGCCGGTGATGGAGAGGGGGAATGTTTGTTGGAGCCGGTAGTGTTAACCTCAAGTACGCAGCCCACATTCTTGTGGCGCGGTGCTTTGTGTCCCCATCCGGGACCACCCATTCTTCCGGGAGCCTCCCCAACTGCCTGAGCAGCCTGCCTGAGCAGTTGCGAGCACGCTCCGGAAACGGCACGACACCCCTCGCTTTTCCCAAAGGAGAGGGCCGAGCAGGGGGAACTCGGGCCGGACTTTGCACGTACATCCTCTTCCGCCGTACCCGGCGGGACTACCGCCCCGGCATCGGACCACGATCCGCAGGATCACGGAACCGGAGTCGGACAGCACAACCGGTCGCCGAGCCATGAGGCCGACGTCCGCTCCAGGGAAGGACCCTTCGTGAGCGACACCACCGATCTGATGGGCGTGACTGCCGACAACAGTGTCGACGCCGCCGCGCCCGCCGCAGGTGCTGCCTCTGGCACCACCGCACGGCGCCGCCGCTCCGGCACCGGCCTCGAGGGCATGGTCCTGGCCGAGCTGCAGCAGGTCGCGTCCGGCCTCGGCATCAGGGGCACCGCGCGGATGCGCAAGAGCCAGCTGATCGAGGTCATCAAGGAGGCGCAGGCCGCGGGCTCCTCCGGGGGCGCTTCCGCGAAGAGCGCGGACGCCGGTGCGGCCGAGGCCAAGCCGAAGCGGCGCGCCACCTCCAAGACCCGCACGGGCGAGGACAGCGCTGCGGCAGCCGAGCCGAGGGCCGAGAAGGCCGTCGCCCAGCAGCAGATCGACATCCCCGGCCAGCCGGCCAGCGATGACGCCCCGGCAGGCGAGCGCCGCCGTCGCCGTGCCACGTCGCCCGCGGGCAGCCCCGAGGGCGAGACCGTCAAGGCCGAGGCGAAGGGCGACGTCAAGACCGAGGTCAAGGGCGAGACGGCGGAGCCGGATGCCAAGGCCGAGGCCGCCACCGACACGGCCGAGGGCCGCCGGGGCGACCGCCAGCGTGACCGCGGTGAGCGCGGTGACCGCCAGCGCGACCGTCAGCGCGACCGCCGCGGCGGCAAGGGCGGCGACGACCAGCAGGGCGGCCAGCGCCAGCAGCAGGGTGGCCAGCGCCAGCAGCAGGGTGGCCAGCGCCAGCAGCAGGGCGGCGGCCCGCAGGACGACTTCGACGACGAGGGTGGCCGGCGCGGACGCCGTGGCCGCTACCGCGACCGCCGTGGCCGCCGTGGCCGCGACGAGTTCGGTGCCGAGCCGCAGGTGGCCGATGACGACGTCCTGATCCCCGTCGCGGGCATCCTGGACATCCTCGACAACTACGCCTTCATCCGGACCTCCGGCTATCTGCCCGGCCCCAACGACGTCTACGTGTCGCTGGCCCAGGTCCGCAAGAACGGGCTGCGCAAGGGTGACCACGTCACCGGTGCGGTGCGCCAGCCCAAGGAAGGCGAGCGCCGCGAGAAGTTCAACGCGCTGGTCCGTCTGGACTCCGTCAACGGCATGGCGCCCGAATCGGGCCGCGGCCGCCCGGAGTTCAACAAGCTGACCCCGCTCTACCCGCAGGACCGGCTCCGCCTGGAGACCGACCCGGGTGTGCTGACCACGCGGATCATCGACCTCGTGTCGCCGATCGGCAAGGGCCAGCGAGGCCTGATCGTGGCCCCGCCGAAGACCGGCAAGACCATGATCATGCAGGCGGTCGCCAACGCGATCACCCACAACAACCCCGAGTGCCACCTGATGGTCGTCCTCGTCGACGAGCGTCCGGAAGAGGTCACCGACATGCAGCGGTCGGTCAAGGGCGAGGTCATCTCCTCGACCTTCGACCGCCCGGCCGAGGACCACACCACGGTCGCCGAGCTGGCCATCGAGCGGGCCAAGCGCCTCGTCGAGCTGGGTCACGACGTGGTCGTCCTGCTGGACTCGATCACCCGTCTGGGCCGTGCGTACAACCTGGCGGCCCCGGCCTCCGGCCGCATCCTGTCCGGTGGTGTCGACTCGACCGCGCTCTACCCGCCGAAGCGCTTCTTCGGTGCCGCGCGCAACATCGAGGACGGCGGCTCGCTGACCATCCTGGCCACCGCGCTGGTCGACACCGGCTCGCGCATGGACGAGGTGATCTTCGAGGAGTTCAAGGGCACCGGCAACATGGAGCTCAAGCTCGACCGCAAGCTCGCCGACAAGCGCATCTTCCCGGCGGTGGACGTGGACGCGTCCGGCACCCGTAAGGAAGAGATCCTGCTCGGCAGCGACGAGCTCTCCATCGTCTGGAAGCTGCGCCGGGTGCTGCACGCGCTCGACTCGCAGCAGGCGATCGAGCTGCTGCTCGACAAGATGAAGCAGACGAAGTCGAACGCCGAGTTCCTGCTGCAGATCCAGAAGACGACGCCGGCGCCGGGCAACGGCGACTGACACCGCCTCAGGACGCGGCCGCGTAAGGAGCGCGAATCTGGTTCGCGGCCGTGTGCGGACGTCGTACGACAGCGAACGGGACCGCCCCGTCACCCAAAGGTGACGGGGCGGTCCCGTTCGCTGTACGGCCCCACCCGTCGCTGGTCAACCGTCTGTTGACACGCGTATGATCGGCCAATCTACGTGGGGGGATTCCACCGCGCAGCACCGTCCGGGGTCGGGGGGCCCCGAGAGATGTGCTGCCCGCAGGCGTGTTGTGACCCACCATCACCGTTCTCTCCGGTGGGGCGGTCGCGCTCCGCCGGTTCAGCCCAAGGGGTTACCGAGTGCAGATACGCACCCGTGGTGGCCGGCACAAGCGCCGTATGAAGCTCGGGCTTCCCGCTGTGGCCGCCGCTGTCGCATTGGCCGGGGCGGGGATCGCGTTCACCGGTCCGGCCTCGGCGGAGGCCGGCGAGACGCCGATGGCCGCCATCGGCTCCCAGCGTCCGGCAGAGCCCTCGAAGGCGGAGCTGGACGAGCGCGTCGCCGAGGCGATCAAGGCCGGCACGCGGAGCACACGCCCGCTCGTCGAGCAGCCGGAGGCCGGAGCCGCCCGCAGCGCTCCGGGCGCGCGGATCATCGGGGGCACGGAAACCACCGTCTCCCAGGCGCCCTGGATGGCCCAGCTCTACTTCGAGGACAGCACCGGTGCGGGCTACTTCTGCGGCGGCGCGGTCATCGCCCCCACGAAGGTCGCCACCGCGGCGCACTGCGTCGACGGCATCAAGTGGGCCGACACCGGTTCGGTCGTCGTCGGTACCGACCATGTGCCGACGCTGAACGCCGACAACACCGTGAACTACCACGGCGGCACGGTGCGCGGCGCCTACCGCCAGTGGAACCACCCGCAGTACGAGGCCGTCACGATCGACAACGACGTGGCCGTGCTCACGCTGACCGCCCCGGTCCCCGTCAAGCCGCTGCCGCTGGCACAGCCCGGCGACAGCGCCCTGTACACGGCGGGCACGGACGGCAAGGTCTACGGCTGGGGCCGTACCAGCTCCACCGTGCCGAACAGTTCCTCGGACGTGCTGAAGGTCGCCGACGCCGACGTCGTATCGGACACCGCCTGCGCAGCCGCCTACCCGAGGGCGACGGCGACCGCCGCCAAGTTCGTCAAGGGCCACATGCTCTGCGCCGGTCCCGCGCCGACCGGCAAGGACGCCACCACCCAGACCACCTGCAACGGTGACTCCGGCGGTCCGCTCGTCGTCGGCGGCAAGCTCGCCGGTGTCGTCTCATGGGGCGACGTCGACTGCGCGGCGCGCGGCAAGTACGGCGTCTACGCGAAGATGTCGGCCTACTCGGCGCAGGTCCAGGCCCGTGTCGACGACGCGAACTGGAGCGGGGACGACCACTTCGCGGACCTGCTGGCGCGCCGGACGTCGGACAACAGGCTGCTCGGCTGGCGCTCGAAGGCAAGCTCGCTGAGCCGCACCTTCGACCTCGGTGCCTTCGCCGGCTACAACGTGGTGCTCCAGGGCGACCTCGACCGCGACGACAAGCAGGACGTGGTGGTCCGCGCCGGCAACGGCTATGTGTACTGGGACCACTACGTGGCCTCGGCCAAGGCGGTCAAGCGCCAGCTGCTGTCCACCGGCTGGACCAAGAACACGCAGTTCGTGCTCCCCGGTGACGTCACCGGGGACGAGCTGCCCGACATCGTCACGGTGGATTCCGGCGGCTATCTCTCCGTCTACCCGGGCAAGGGCAACGGCGGCCTCGGCACGGCCGTCCGGCTCGGCCGGGGCTGGAACCAGTACGGCATGGTCCGCGGACACGGCGACTTCACCAACGACGGCATCCCCGATCTGATCGCCCGCGGCGCGGGCGGCGCCACCTACCTGTACAAGGGCACCGGCAAGGCATCGGCCCCGTTCGCGGCCCGAGTCCAGATCGGCACCTTCGGGCTGAGCAGCTTCAACGCGCTGGTGACCGTCGGCGATGTGAACGGTGACGGCCATGCCGACCTGCTGGCCCGCAGCAGCGCGGGCAAGCTGTGGTTCTACCCCGGCAACGGCAGGTCCTCCGGCAGCATCTTCGGTGCCCCCAAGGACTTCGGCACCGGCTGGCAGAGTTACAACCTCTTCGGCTGACCCACCGGCGCCGACGCCACGAGAACCGTTGTGCCCACCGTGCTCGCGCGGTGGGCACAACACGTGGCCGGGGCGGATCCGCCTCCCTCTCCACGGCGCCGGACACGTGCACGGGGAACGGTCGATTTTCGGCCGTGTTCAACGCCCACCGTGGGATGTTCGCCACACATCGCGGTCCCGTCCCCGCCGCCGCAGTCGGCGCCCCTCTTGCAGATCCGGACCGAAGCCGCAGGTGAAACAGGGTTTGTGTGCGCCATTTCACACGGAGGCCACAGATCCTTTTCGTCGGCTCCCTCCGGTGTACTCACGGCGCTCTTACGTCCCTGTGCAACCCTTCTCGTCCCTTTGCCGTCTCTCAAGTGGCGTAGCAAAACTTGACATGGTGGAAAAACCGTGCCTGATCGCGACGGCCGGGGGCAGCAGGACTACGAGGGCTCGAGGAGATATGGCCGACCAGACCAAGGACAGTCGAATACGCACTACCGGCAGGCGTCGCAAGCCGCCCACGGCCCGGCGACGCGCGGTGAACATCGCTGCCTGGACCGCCGGCGGCCTGGTACTCATCGGCGGGTCCGGTCTCGGCTACCTCTACTTCAAGCTCAACGGCAACATCCAGAGCGTCGACATCAACGCCCAGCTCGGCAACGACCGCCCCGACAACGTCGACAACGGCTCGATGGACATCCTCGTCCTCGGCTCCGACTCACGCTCGGGCGCCAACTCCGAGTACGGCACCGACGAGGGCGGCGCGCGCTCCGACACCGCGATGGTCGTGCACGTCTACGAGGGCCACAAGAAGGCCGCGGTCGTCTCCGTGCCGCGCGACACCCTCATAGACAGGCCGGAGTGCACCTCCGGCGACGGCAAGAAGGTCCGCAGCGAGACCCGCGCCATGTTCAACACGGCGTACGAGGTCGGCGGACCCGCCTGTGCGGTCAAGACCGTCGAGCAGATGTCCGGCATGCGCATGGATCACTACATAGAGGTCGACTTCACCGGCTTCAAGAAGATCATCGACGAGCTCGGCGGCGTCGTGGTCACCACCACCAAGCCGATCAACGACAAGAAGAGCCACCTCGACCTCGAGCCGGGCACCCACACCCTCGACGGCGAGCAGGCCCTCGGCCTCGTCCGCACCCGCAAGAGCGTCGGCGACGGCAGCGACCTCGGACGGATCCAGCTCCAGCAGGCGTTCATCAAGGCACTGATCAAGCAGGTCAAGAACGTCGGGGTGTTCACCAGCCCCAACAAGCTGTACGGCCTCGCCGACAGCGCCACCAAGGCGATCACCCCGGACTCCGAGCTCGACTCGGTCAACGAACTCGTCAGCTTCGCGAACGGACTCAAGGGCCTCGGCGCCGAGGACGTCAACATGATCACGCTGCCGGTCGAGTACGACAAGATCGACCCCAACCGTGTGAGCCCGCTCGAGAAGCAGTCCCAGCAGGTCTGGAGCGCCCTCGCGAAGGATCTGCCGATCCCCGCGTCCGCGACGAAGGACTCTGCCAGCGGCGAGGCCAAGGGTGTCGTGAAGTAGCAAGGATGTCGTGAGGTAACGAGCACGTCGTGAGGTAGCGAGGACGTCGTGAGGCAGCACGCGGCACCTCGCGCGGCCCGCCCGCAGGGAGCGGACGACCTCGCCGGAGGTGCGGACGAACCCCTCCGGGGGTGCGGACGACCCGTCCGGAAAGCCGGGAATACCCGCGGGCCCACCCCGGTTTTGGGAGATACGGCCAGTCCTGGCAGACTGGTACGTCGGCTCCGGTTCACGTCCGTGCATCCCGCGCGTGCGACCCGGCGCCCTCCCGAATCTAGGAGACACCTTGAAGCGCGACATCCACCCCGAGTACGTCGAGACCCAGGTGAGCTGCACCTGCGGCGCGTCGTTCACCACCCGCAGCACGATCAACGGCGGCACCATCCGTGCCGAGGTCTGCTCCGAGTGCCACCCGTTCTACACGGGCAAGCAGAAGATCCTCGACACCGGTGGCCGTGTGGCCCGCTTCGAGGCCCGCTTCGGCAAGGCTGCCGGCTCCGCCAAGAAGTAGCGAGCCCCTGCGCCGGTTCTCGGCCGTCCCTGCGCGGGGCGGCCGGGACCGGCGCTTTGCCGTCCCTGCCTCCTCGGGGATCCGGGAACATCCCCGGACTGGCACAGGTCGTCCCCGCAGCCCTTTCGTACGCACACCAGGAGCCCCCGATGTTCGAGGCGGTCGAGGAACTGATCGGTGAGCAGGCCGATCTCGAGAAGAAGCTCGCCGACCCTTCGGTGCACGCCGACCAGGCGAACGCGCGCAAGCTCAACAAGCGCTATGCCGAGCTGACCCCGATCGTCGGCACGTACCGCGCCTGGAAGCAGACCGGGGACGACATCGAGACGGCCCGCGAGCTCGCCCACGACGACCCCGACTTCGCCGCCGAGGTCAAGGTGCTGGACAAGCAGCGCGAGGAGCTCACCGAGAAGCTGCGCCTGCTGCTCGTCCCGCGCGACCCCAGCGACGACAAGGACGTCATCCTCGAGATCAAGGCCGGCGCGGGCGGCGACGAGTCGGCCCTGTTCGCGGGCGACCTGCTGCGGATGTACCTGCGCTACGCCGAGCGCGTCGGCTGGAAGACCGAGATCATCGACTCCACCGAGTCCGAGCTCGGCGGCTACAAGGACGTCCAGGTCGCGGTCAAGCTCAAGGGCAACGTCACGCCCGAGCCGGGCCAGGGCGTCTGGGCACGGCTGAAGTACGAGGGCGGCGTGCACCGAGTGCAGCGGGTCCCGGCGACCGAGTCCCAGGGCCGCATCCACACCTCGGCGGCGGGTGTGCTCGTCACGCCCGAGGCCGAGGAGGTCGAGGTGGAGATCAACCCCAACGATCTGCGCATCGACGTCTACCGTTCCTCCGGACCCGGCGGGCAGTCCGTCAACACGACGGACTCCGCCGTGCGCATCACCCACCTCCCGACCGGCGTGGTCGCCTCCTGCCAGAACGAGAAGAGCCAGCTCCAGAACAAGGAGCAGGCCCTGCGCATCCTGCGCTCCCGGCTGCTCGCCGCCGCGCAGGAGGAGGCCGAGCGGGAGGCGGCGGACGCCCGTCGCAGCCAGGTCCGCACCGTGGACCGCTCCGAGAAGATCCGTACGTACAACTTCCCGGAGAACCGGATCTCCGACCACCGCGTCGGATTCAAGGCGTACAACCTCGACCAGGTGCTCGACGGGGAACTGGACGCGATGATCCAGGCCTGTGTGGACGCCGACGCCGCCGCGAAGCTCGCCTCCGCGTGAGCCTGCCGGGCGTGCGAGCCGAGTAAGACCGAACCGACCGGCCCGGAGGATCAGCGTGCAGTCGCTCCCGGGGGGACGACCCCCGTACCCCCGCTCCCTGCTGCTTGCCGAGGTGGCCCAGGCCACCCAGCGGCTGGCTGATGCCGGCGTGCCCTCGCCCCGCTTCGACGCGGAGGAACTCGCCGCGTTCGTGCACGGCGTCAAGCGCGGCGAGCTGCACCTGGTCAAGGACGCGGACTTCGACGCCCGCTACTGGGAGGCCGTCGCCCGCCGTGAAGCACGGGAGCCGCTGCAGCACATCACCGGGCGGGCCTTCTTCCGCTATCTGGAGCTGCAGGTCGGACCGGGCGTCTTCGTGCCCCGCCCCGAGACGGAGTCGGTCGTCGGCTGGGCCATAGACGCCGTGCGCGCGATGGACGTCGTCGAACCGCTCGTCGTCGACCTGTGCTCCGGCTCCGGAGCCATCGCGCTCGCCATCGCCCAGGAGGTGCCTCGCTCGCGGGTGCACGCCGTGGAGCTGTCCGACGACGCGATCGGCTGGACGCGCAAGAACGCGGAGGGCTCCCGCGTCACCGTCCACCAAGGCGACGCGCTGCGTGCGCTGCCCGAGCTCGACGGCCAGGTCGACCTGGTCATCTCCAATCCGCCGTACATCCCGCTCACGGAGTGGGAGTATGTCGCCCCCGAGGCACGTGACCACGATCCGGAGATGGCCCTCTTCTCCGGTGAGGACGGCCTCGACACCATCCGCGGCATCGAACGCACCGCGCACCGGCTGCTGCGGCCCGGCGGCCTCGTCGTCGTCGAGCATGCCGACACCCAGGGCGGCCAAGTGCCGTGGATCTTCAACGAGGAGGCCGGCTGGGCGGACGCGGCCGACCACCCCGACCTGAACAACCGCCCCCGGTTCGCGACCGCGCGCAAGGCCATGCCATGAGCCCCCGGCAGCCGCTGAAGTACGGCGCCCCGTCCCGGTGGGCCCCGGGCCGCAGGCGAGGCGGGGGTCCCCCCAGCAGCAGGCGAGGGGGAGCACGAGTGACCAACAAAGAGGAGGCCCGCTGATGGCTCGGCGATACGACTGCAACGACGCAACGGATCGCATCACCGGTCTGCGTGAAGCGGCATCGGCCGTCCGCCGCGGCGAGCTGGTCGTGCTGCCCACCGACACGGTGTACGGCATCGGTGCGGACGCGTTCAGCGGTGAGGCCGTCGCCGATCTGCTCGACGCCAAGGGGCGCGGCCGCAATATGCCCACCCCCGTCCTCATCGGGTCGCCGAACACGCTGCACGGTCTGGTCACGGACTTCTCGGAGAAGGCCTGGGAGCTCGTCGACGCGTTCTGGCCGGGCGCGCTGACGCTCGTGGCCAGGCACCAGCCGTCGCTGCAGTGGGACCTGGGCGACACCCGTGGCACGGTCGCCATCCGGATGCCGCTCCACCCGGTCGCGATCGAGCTGCTCACCGAGGTCGGCCCGATGGCGGTCTCCTCCGCCAACCTGACCGGGCACCCGGCGCCCGAGGACTGCGACGCCGCGCAGGACATGCTCGGCGACTCCGTCTCCGTCTACCTCGACGGCGGCCCGACGCCCGGCATCGTGCCCTCCTCGATCGTCGACGTCACCGGCAAGGTCCCGGTCCTGCTGCGCGCCGGCGCGCTCGAGGCGGACGAGCTCCGGAAGGTGGTACCCGACCTCGAGGTGGCGCCGTGAGCGCTGCGTACGACCGGGGACCGGCCCGGTGACCGCCCTTGAGGGACGTGGCATAGATGCGGCCGCCACCGGCGACACCTTCAGGATCCTCCACGTCAGCACCGGCAACGTCTGCCGCTCGCCGATCACCGAGCGGCTGACCCGCCATGCGCTCAGCCACCGTCTGGGGCATCTTCCCCCCGGTTACGCCGGGGGGAGCCCCATCGGCGGTCTGATCGTGGAGAGCGCGGGCACCTGGGGCCACGAGGGTGCCCCCATGGAGCCCAACGCCGAGACGGTCCTCGGCGACTTCGGCGCGGACGCGAGCGGCTTCGTCGGCCGGGAACTGCTCGACGAGCACGTCATCCGGGCCGATCTGGTGCTGACCGCGACCCGCGACCACCGGGCGCAGGTCATCTCGATGGGGCACTCCGCGGGGCTGCGCACGTTCACGCTCAAGGAGTTCACCCGGCTCGTACGTGCCATAGATCCGGCGACCCTGCCGGATCCCTGCAACGACGGTGTCGTCGAGCGCGCCCGTGCGCTGGTGCGGGCCGCCGCCGCACTGCGCGGATGGCTGTTGGCGCCGAGCGCGGAGGCGGACGAGGTCCACGACCCGTACGGTGCGCCGATCACGTTCTTCCGGTCGATCGGCGACGAGATCAACCAGGCCATCGACCCGGTGGTCACGGCACTGACGGGTGTTGCCGCACACCGCTGACGGTCCGTTCGGGTGTCCTCGTGTTGCGGCTGAGGGGCCCCGTCCCACCCGCGTGCGGTTTCCTCCACCCCCGCCCTGTGTTCGCCCCCGTTTACCCCCGCCCACCGCCCTGTGCCCCTCACGGCGCCCCTCAGCGCCCCGGTCGCACGCCCGGGGTCCCGATGTGGGCGATCGATGGGCAGACGGGTCCACGGCGGCCTACATTGGATCGCACGAACCCTTGTCCATGTCCGGAGCACAAGATGCCGGTCAGCAGCACGGAAGCATCAGCCGCATCACCCGCGTCGGCCGCCGCCGCCCGCACCCCGGAGTTCCTGGCCCTGCGCCGGCAGGATCCTGAGATCGCCGAGGTCATCCTGGGCGAGGTGGCGAGACAGTCCGACGGTCTGCAGCTCATCGCGGCCGAGAACTTCACCTCGACCGCCGTCCTCGCCGCCCTCGGCTCCCGGCTCGCCAACAAGTACGCCGAGGGCTATCCGGGTGCCCGCTACCACGGCGGCTGCGAGCTCGTCGACGCCGCCGAGCGCATCGCCGTCGACCGGGCGAAGAGCCTCTTCGGCGCCGAGCATGCCAATGTGCAGCCGCACTCCGGCTCGTCCGCGGTGCTCGCGGCGTACGCCGCGCTGCTGCGCCCCGGCGACACCGTCCTCGCGATGGGTCTGGCCTTCGGCGGACACCTCACCCACGGTTCCCCGGCGAACTTCTCCGGCCGCTGGTTCGAGTTCGTCCCCTACGGCGTCGACGCGGAGACCGGTCTCCTCGACTACGACCAGGTGCGCAGGCTGGCCGGGGAGCACCGGCCGAAGGCGATCGTCTGCGGTTCGATCTCCTATCCGCGCCACCCCGACTACGCCGCGTTCCGCGAGATCGCCGACGAAGTGGGCGCGTATCTGATCGCCGACGCGGCCCATCCGATGGGACTGATCGCCGGGGGAGTGGCACCGAACCCCGTCCCGTACGCCGATGTCGTCTGTGCCACGACGCACAAGGTGCTCCGTGGCCCCCGCGGTGGGATGGTCCTGTCCGGAAGCCACCTCGGCGAGCGCATCGACCGGGCCGTCTTCCCGTTCACCCAGGGCGGTGCCCAGATGCACACCATCGCGGCCAAGGCCGTGGCCTTCGGCGAGGCGTCCACCCCCGCCTTCGCGCAGTACGCCCGGCAGGTCGTGGCCAACGCCAGGGCCCTCGCCCGGGCCCTGGCCGAAGAAGGCTTCGCCATCACCACCGGGGGCACCGACACCCACCTCATCACGGCGGACCCGGCCCCGCTGGGCCTGGACGGGCGCACGGCCCGCGGCCGGCTGGCCGCCGCCGGGATGGTTCTCGACACCTGCGCGTTGCCCTACGGCGACGGGCGCGGGATCCGGCTCGGTACCGCGGCCGTCACCACCCAGGGGATGGGCGAGGCGGAGATGGCCCGGATCGCGTCGCTGTTCGGGCTGGCGCTGCGCGCGCAGGGGGACGAGACCCGGCGCGTACGCGAAGAGGTGCGGGAACTGGCAGAGAGATTTCCACCATATTGAGCCGGGATCGAGCCAGTACAGAGCGGGGTGCAACCGTCCGGGACGGCCGGATGTCCTCATCTGGGAGGGCAACAAAGCTAGGGTGTGGGGCTGAGATGGCCAGCGATACCTGTGGGGCAGCCCGTGCGTGATTACCTGCTGACGCTCTGTGTCACGGCCGCGGTGACGTATCTGCTGACCGGTCCGGTGCGGAAGTTCGCCATCGCGACCGGCGCGATGCCGGAGATCCGTGCCCGTGACGTCCACCGAGAACCGACGCCGCGGCTCGGTGGCATCGCCATGTTCTTCGGCCTGTGCGCGGGGCTGCTCGTCGCCGACCACCTGACCAATCTCAACAGCGTCTTCGAGCGTTCCAACGAGCCCCGTGCACTGCTCTCGGGAGCGGCGCTCATCTGGCTGATCGGTGTCCTCGACGACAAGTTCGAGATCGACGCGCTGATCAAGCTGGGCGCGCAGATGATCGCCGCGAGCGTGATGGTCGTCCAGGGTCTGACGATCCTGTGGCTGCCGATCCCGGGTGTCGGCACGGTCGCGCTGACCCAGTGGCAGGGCACCCTGCTCACCGTCGCCCTGGTGGTCATCACCATCAACGCCGTGAACTTCGTCGACGGACTCGACGGACTCGCCGCGGGCATGGTCTGCATCGCCGCCGCCGCGTTCTTCCTGTACGCGTACCGCATCTGGTACGGCTACACGATCGAGGCCGCCGCCCCCGCGACCCTGTTCGCCGCCATACTGATGGGCATGTGCCTGGGGTTCCTCCCGCACAACATGCACCCCGCCCGGATCTTCATGGGCGACTCCGGCTCGATGCTGATCGGCCTGGTGCTGGCCGCGTCCGCGATCTCGGTGACCGGCCAGGTGGACCCCGACGCGCTGAAGCTCTTCGAGGGCGGCACCCGCGAGGCCACGCACGCGGCACTGCCGGTCTTCATCCCCCTGCTGCTGCCGCTGACCATCATCGCGATCCCGGTCGCCGATCTGCTGCTGGCGATCGTCCGCCGCACCTGGAACGGGAAGTCGCCGTTCGCCGCCGACCGCGGCCACCTCCACCACCGGCTCCTCGAGATCGGGCACTCGCACAGCCGTGCCGTGCTCATCATGTACTTCTGGTCGGCGCTGATCGCCTTCGGCGTGGTGTTGTACTCGGTGCACAGTGCGTCGATGTGGATCGTCTTCGCGATCGTGGTCCTCAGCGCCGTCGGCCTGGTCCTGCTGCTGCTTCCGCGGTTCACCCCGCGCGCACCGCGCTGGGCGGAGGCCTTCGTGCCGCCGCGCTACCGCCGTCGCCGGCTGCCGCCGACCGGTTCGTCGTACGACGGCGGGACGGACCCGGGCACGGCCGGTGACGCCGAAGAGGCCCCCCAGGAGCGGGTCCCGGTGGGCGTCGGCGGGCGCACACGGGGCGAGGCCGGTGAAGCCGGGGACGAACGGGTTCCGGTGCCCGCGGGGATCAACGGAGCGACGGCGATCGGCGGCCGCTCGAGGTTCACGGACCGGCGTAAGACCGGAACGCCTAGTTGACGGCACAGACGAGTGAGCCGGCTTACTGCGGCGCATTCGTGGCCAATACCAGACAAAAGCCTTTGGCGCGATGCACACACGCGCAGGGTCACTCTCATGTGTGAGAGTTGGCACACCTCCGGGTAAAGACCTATTCAAATAGTTTGTGATACGGTTCACGAGGACCGGATGCAGAGCCGAGAGACCGTAGTGCGACGGTCCCTTCGGCCCCGAGACTCGCCTCGGACCGGCTCTACGCTCGTCCATGACGACACCACTGCCCCCACCACTCAGCGGAGCTGCCGCCATGCCGTCCAACGACGCCCGCACCGTCCTCCAAGCCGCCGTACCCACTGCCGCCGTCGGTGCTATCGCCGCCGTCGTGAGCGGGGTGGTCGCCGGGGGAAAGGGTGCTGTCGGAGCCGTGGTCGGCACCCTGGTGGTCCTCACCTTCATGGGCGCCGGCATGGTGGTGCTGCAGCGCACGGCCAAGAACTTCCCGCACCTGTTCCAGGCGATGGGCCTGATGCTCTACACCGCCCAGTTGCTGCTGCTGTTCGTGTTCATGGCCGCGTTCCGTGACACCACGCTGTTCCACCCGAAGGCCATGGCCTTCACCCTGCTCGCGGCGACCGTCGTCTGGGTCACCGCGCAGGCGCGCGCCTACATGAAGGCGAAGATCCTTTACGTCGACCCCGAGTCCTCGACGGCCACAAGGCCCGAGAAGACGGGGTCGACGGCATGAGGGGTAGGGCCGGGATAAATGCCCGTTCGCGATCCTGCTATCGTCCGGTGCCAACTGCGGCACTGCGGGCGCGGGCATCCGAGCTGACGCCTGTCCCAGCGCGAGGCACGATGCCGAACTGCCGCCCCCTTACCTGCAAGACCAGTCCAGTGCCGACCCGCGGCTGCGCGCCGCGCCGACACAACGAGGTTGCCGTACCTATGCGCCACGCTGAAGGAGCCCGCGGTGAGTGCTGACCAGACGCTCGCCTTCGACGCGAGCTGCCACATCTTCACCGGATGCGGGTTCCCAGCTCCGGGCCTGCACACGTTCCTCTACGAGCCCATCTTCACCGTGGGCAGCTTCGAGTTCACCAAGCCGATGCTGCTCGCGCTGGTGAGCTCGGTCGTGGTCATCGGTTTCTTCTGGGCCGCCTTCGCCAGGCCCAAGGTGGTCCCCGGCAAGCTCCAGATGGTCGGCGAGGCCGGTTACGACTTCGTGCGCCGCGGCATCGTGTACGAGATCATCGGCAAGAAGGACGGCGAGAAGTACGTCCCGCTGATGGTGTCGCTGTTCTTCTTCGTGTGGATCATGAACCTCTGGTCCATCATCCCTCTCGCACAGTTCCCGGTGACGTCGCTGATCGCCTTCCCGGCGGGTCTCGCGCTGCTGGTGTACGTGCTCTGGGTCTCCCTGACGTTCAAGAAGCACGGCTTCGTCGGCGGCTGGAAGAACATCCTGGGCTACGACAAGTCGCTCGGCCCGATCCTTCCGCTGATCATGGTCCTCGAGTTCTTCTCGAACCTGCTGATCCGCCCCTTCACGCACGCGGTGCGACTGTTCGCGAACATGTTCGCCGGGCACCTGCTGATCGTGATGTTCTCTCTGGCCACCTGGTACCTGATGAACGGCCTCGGCTTCGTCTACGCCGGCGCCTCGTTCGTCATGGTCGTCGTGATGACCGCCTTCGAGCTCTTCATCCAGGCCGTCCAGGCGTACGTCTTCGTGCTCCTGGCCTCCAGCTACGTCCAGGGCGCGCTCGCCGAGCACCACTGAGCCAGCCCGCTCCCCGATACCAGCAAAAGTCGGTGGCCAACCCCCACCGGTTCGTGAAAGAGAAGGAAGTAACGGCATGTCCGCTGCTCTCGAGATGGTCAACCTCGCCGCCGAAGGCTCCGCCCGGACGAACGTCGTCGGCAACGTCGCCTCCATCGGTTACGGCCTCGCCGCGATCGGCCCCGGCGTCGGCGTCGGCATCATCTTCGGTAACGGCACCCAGGCCCTCGCCCGCCAGCCCGAGGCGGCCGGCCTGATCCGTACCAACCAGATCATGGGTTTCGCCTTCTGTGAGGCGCTCGCCCTCATCGGCATCGTCATGGGCTTCGTCTACCAGTAAGCCGGAAAGACAGCCCAACCCCCTTCACGGAAGGCACTGATGTGAAAGCTCTGCTTCTTGCGCAGGCTGAGGAACCGCAGAATCCTCTCCTCCCGCATCTCGACGAGCTCGTCATCGGCCTGATCGCCTTCGTCATCGTCTTCGGCTTCCTCGCGAAGAAGCTCCTCCCGAACATCAACAAGGTTCTGGAGCAGCGTCGCGAGGCCATTGAGGGCGGCATCGAGAAGGCCGAGTCGGCCCAGATCGAGGCCCAGAGTGTCCTCGAGCAGTACAAGGCACAGCTGGCGGAGGCCCGCCACGAGGCCGCGCGTCTGCGCCAGGAAGCGACGGAGCAGGGCGCCGCGATCATCGCCGAGATGCGCGCGGAAGGCCAGCGGCAGCGCGAGGAGATCGTCGCGGCCGGCCACGCCCAGATCGAGGCCGACCGCAAGTCCGCGGCCACCGCACTGCGCCAGGACGTCGGCAAGCTCGCCACCGACCTGGCCGGCAAGCTGGTCGGTGAGTCCCTCGAGGACCACGCCCGCCAGAGCCGCACGATCGACCGCTTCCTCGACGAGCTCGAGACCAAGGCGGAGTCGACCGGGGCCGCCCGATGAACGGAGCGAGCCGCGAGGCACTGGCTGCCGCACGTGAGCGTCTCGACGCGCTGACCGACAACACCTCGGTCGACGCTGCGAAGCTCGCCGAGGAGCTGGCCGCCGTCACCGCGCTGCTCGACCGCGAGGTGTCGCTGCGTCGGGTCCTGACCGACCCGGCGCAGGCCGGAGAGGCCAAGGCCGAGCTGGCCACGCGACTGCTGAGCGGTCAGGTGGACGGCGAGACCGTCGACCTCGTCTCCGGCATGGTCCGCTCCCGCTGGTCCCAGTCCCGGGACCTGGTGGACGCGACCGAGGCGCTGGCGAACACCGCCGACCTCATCGCGGCCCAGCGGACCGGCGCACTCGACGACGTCGAGGACGAGCTGTTCCGGTTCGGCCGGATCGTCGCCTCCAGCACCGAGCTGCGGGCCGCGCTGACCGACCGCTCCGCCACGGCGGCGGCCAAGGGCGACCTGCTGCGCAGGCTGCTCGGCGGCAAGGCCAACCCGGTCACCGCGCGCCTGGTGATCCGTCTGGTGACCGCGCCGCGCGGACGTAGCCTGGAACAGGGACTCGAGTCCCTCTCCAAGCTCGCTGCGGCGCGCCGCGACCGTGTGGTCGCCGTCGTCACCTCCGCGGTGCCACTGAGCGACCAGCAGAAGCAGCGCCTCGGAGCCGTACTGTCGAAGCTGTACGGCCACGGGATGCACCTGAACCTGGACGTGGACCCCGAGGTCCTCGGCGGGATCTCGGTGCGGGTCGGCGACGAGGTCATCGACGGCACGATGGCGGACCGGATCGCCGAGGCGAACCGCCGCATCGCCGGCTGACAGGCCACAACAGAAACACGTATTGCCAGGCGCGGCCCGGTTGGGCCGCAGAGGATTCCTGGGGGTCCCGCGGCGTCGCCGCTCAGGGATACAGCCCCAGACCCCCAAAGAAACTTCGGGCCCAACAAGGAGAGCAGGGAACCCAGATGGCGGAGCTCACGATCCGGCCGGAGGAGATCCGGGACGCGCTGGAGAACTTTGTCCAGTCGTACAAGCCGGACGCGGCCTCGCGCGAGGAGGTCGGTACGGTCAGCCTTGCCGGCGACGGCATCGCGAAGGTCGAGGGTCTTCCCTCGACCATGGCCAACGAACTGCTGAAGTTCGAGGACGGCACCCTCGGCCTCGCCCTCAACCTCGAGGAGCGCGAGATCGGTGCCATCGTCCTCGGCGAGTTCAGCGGTATCGAGGAGGGCCAGCCGGTCCAGCGCACCGGCGAGGTGCTGTCCGTCGCCGTCGGCGAGGGCTACCTCGGCCGTGTCGTCGACCCGCTCGGCAACCCGATCGACGGCCTCGGCGAGATCGCGACCTCGGGCCGCCGCGCCCTTGAGCTGCAGGCCCCCACGGTCATGCAGCGCAAGTCGGTGCACGAGCCCATGGAGACCGGCTACAAGGCCGTCGACGCGATGACCCCGATCGGCCGCGGTCAGCGTCAGCTGATCATCGGTGACCGTCAGACCGGCAAGACCGCTCTGGCCATCGACACGATCATCAACCAGCGCGACAACTGGCGCTCGGGCGACGTGAACAAGCAGGTCCGCTGCATCTACGTCGCCATCGGCCAGAAGGGCTCCACCATCGCCTCCGTGCGCGGTGCCCTGGAGGAGGCCGGCGCCCTCGAGTACACGACGATCGTCGCCGCTCCGGCGTCCGACCCGGCCGGCTTCAAGTACCTGGCGCCGTACACCGGTTCGGCCATCGGCCAGCAGTGGATGTACGAGGGCAAGCACGTCCTCATCATCTTCGACGACCTGTCGAAGCAGGCCGACGCCTACCGCGCCGTGTCGCTGCTGCTGCGCCGCCCGCCGGGCCGTGAGGCCTACCCGGGTGACGTCTTCTACCTGCACTCCCGTCTGCTGGAGCGCTGCGCCAAGCTCTCCGACGACATGGGCAAGGGCTCGATGACCGGTCTGCCGATCGTCGAGACCAAGGCGAACGACGTCTCGGCGTTCATCCCGACCAACGTCATCTCCATCACCGACGGCCAGTGCTTCCTGGAGTCCGACCTGTTCAACGCCGGTCAGCGTCCGGCCCTGAACGTCGGTATCTCGGTCTCCCGAGTCGGTGGCTCCGCCCAGCACAAGGCCATGCGCCAGGTGTCCGGCCGCCTCCGCGTCGACCTCGCCCAGTACCGCGAGCTGGAGGCGTTCGCCGCCTTCGGTTCCGACCTGGACGCCGCGTCGAAGTCCGCCCTGGAGCGCGGTAAGCGCATGGTCGAGCTGCTGAAGCAGGCGCAGTACGCCCCGTACTCCACCGAGGACCAGGTCGTCTCGATCTGGGCCGGCACCACGGGCAAGATGGACGACGTCCCGGTCGAGGACATCCGCCGCTTCGAGCGCGAGCTGCTGGACTACCTGCACCGTGAGCACGGTTCGCTGATGACCAGCATCCGTGAGGGCGCGAAGATGTCCGACGACACTCTCGAGAAGGTCGCCGAGGAGATCGCCACCTTCAAGAAGCAGTTCGAGACCTCGGACGGCAAGCTGCTCGGCGAGGAAGCCCCGGCCGCCGTCAACGTCTCGAAGTGACGACGGAAGGGACCTGACTCATGGGAGCCCAGCTCCGGGTCTACAAGCGTCGCATCAAGTCGGTCACCGCGACGAAGAAGATCACCAAGGCAATGGAGATGATCTCCGCCTCGCGCATCGTCAAGGCGCAGCGCAAGGTGGCGGCGTCCACGCCGTACGCGTCCGAGCTGACCCGCGCGGTCACCGCGGTGGCGACCGGGTCGAACACCAAGCACCCGCTCACCACCGAGGCCGAGTCCCCGGTCCGTTCCGCGGTGCTGCTGATCACGAGCGACCGCGGTCTGGCCGGCGGCTACTCGTCCAACGCCATCAAGGCGGCGGCCCGGCTCACCGGGCGGCTGCGCGCGGAGGGCAAGGAGGTCGACACGTACATCGTCGGCCGCAAGGGCGTGGCCTACTACGGGTTCCGTGACCTCAAGGTCTCGGACTCGTGGACCGGTTTCACCGACAACCCGTCGTACGCGAACGCCAAGGCGATCGCTGCGCCCCTCATCGAGGCGATCGAGAAGGACGCGGCCGATGGCGGTGTGGACGAGCTCCACATCGTCTTCACCGAGTTCGTCTCGATGCTGACGCAGACCCCGGTGGACAACCGGCTGCTGCCGCTCAGCCTCGACGAGACGGGGAAGGGCGAGCAGGCGGAGAACGCGAAGAGCGAGATCCTCCCGCTGTTCGACTTCGAGCCGTCGGCGGAGGACGTCCTCGACGCCCTGCTGCCGCGCTACGTCGAGAGCCGCATCTACAACGCCCTGCTCCAGGCGGCAGCCTCGGAGCACGCGTCCCGGCGCAAGGCGATGAAGTCGGCCACCGACAACGCGGGTGATCTGATCAACACCTACACCCGACTTGCCAACGCGGCCCGCCAGGCCGACATCACCCAGGAAATCAGCGAGATCGTCGGTGGCGCGAGCGCCCTGGCCGACGCGACCGCGGGGAGTGACTACTAATGACCACCACTGTTGAGCCGACCGCCGTGGCCACCGGCCGCGTCGCCCGGGTCATCGGCCCGGTCGTCGACGTGGAGTTCCCCGTCGACGCGATGCCGGAGATCTACAACGCCCTGAACGTGGACGTGCCGGACCCGGCCAACCCGGGTACGACCAAGACGCTGACGCTCGAGGTCGCCCAGCACCTCGGCGAGGGTGTCGTCCGCACCATCTCGATGCAGCCCACCGACGGTCTGGTCCGCCAGGCCGCGGTGACCAACACGGGTGCGGGCATCACCGTCCCGGTCGGCGACTTCACCAAGGGCAAGGTGTTCAACACCCTCGGTGAGGTGCTGAACGAGCCCGAGGCCAACGGCCAGGAGACCGAGCGCTGGGCGATCCACCGCAGGGCCCCGAAGTTCGAGGACCTCGAGTCGAAGACCGAGATGTTCGAGACCGGCCTCAAGGTCGTCGACCTTCTCACCCCGTACGTCAAGGGTGGAAAGATCGGTCTGTTCGGTGGCGCGGGTGTGGGCAAGACCGTCCTCATCCAGGAAATGATCATGCGTGTGGCCAAGCTGCACGAGGGCGTTTCCGTGTTCGCCGGTGTCGGTGAGCGCACCCGTGAGGGCAACGACCTCATCGCGGAGATGGAGGAGTCCGGCGTTCTCGACAAGACCGCGCTGGTCTTCGGTCAGATGGACGAGCCCCCGGGCACCCGTCTGCGCGTCGCCCTGGCCGGTCTGACCATGGCGGAGTACTTCCGCGATGTGCAGAAGCAGGACGTGCTGTTCTTCATCGACAACATCTTCCGCTTCACCCAGGCCGGATCCGAGGTGTCCACCCTGCTCGGCCGTATGCCGTCCGCGGTGGGTTACCAGCCGAACCTCGCCGACGAGATGGGCCTCCTCCAGGAGCGCATCACCTCGACCCGCGGTCACTCGATCACCTCGATGCAGGCGATCTACGTCCCCGCCGACGACCTGACCGACCCGGCGCCGGCCACCACCTTCGCCCACCTCGACGCGACGACGGTGCTCTCCCGTCCGATCTCCGAGAAGGGCATCTACCCCGCGGTGGACCCGCTGGACTCCACGTCCCGCATCCTGGACCCGCGCTACATCTCGCAGGACCACTACGCCGCCGCCATGCGCGTCAAGGGCATCCTGCAGAAGTACAAGGACCTCCAGGACATCATCGCGATCCTCGGTATCGACGAGCTCGGCGAAGAGGACAAGCTCGTCGTCCACCGCGCCCGTCGTGTCGAGCGCTTCCTGTCCCAGAACACCCACGCGGCGAAGCAGTTCACCGGCGTGGACGGTTCGGACGTGCCGCTGGACGAGTCGATCGCCGCGTTCAACGCGATCTGCGACGGCGAGTTCGACCACTTCCCGGAGCAGGCGTTCTTCATGTGTGGTGGCCTCGAGGACCTCAAGGCCAACGCGAAGGACCTCGGCGTCTCCTGAGTCCTGTGACTCGTGAAGGGGGGCGGGTACCGTCCCGCCCCCCTTCCCACACCCTCTCCGGAGCCGTCCCGTGTCGCTGACGCGGGCGGGCACCGGACAGGCCCGGGCGTTCTCCTCGTCCGAGCCCTACTAGACTTATGACCCAACACCCGGCAGAACCGCCGGGTGGTGACCCGAGGAGCCACCCTTGGCTGCTGAGCTGCACGTCGAGCTGGTCGCCGCCGACCGCCAGGTCTGGTCCGGCGAGGCCACCCTGGTCGTCGCGCGCACCACGTCCGGCGACATCGGCGTCATGCCCGGTCACCAGCCGCTGCTCGGTGTGCTGGAGTCGGGCCCGGTGACCATCCGTACGAGCGAGGGAACGGTCGTCGCCGCTGTGCACGGCGGTTTCCTCTCGTTCGCCGACAACAAGCTGTCGCTGCTCGCGGAAATCGCCGAGCTGGCGGACGAGATCGACCAGCAGCGCGCGGAGCGTGCGCTGGAGCGTGCGAAGTCGGACGACGACGCTGCTGCAGAGCGGCGCGCCGAGGTCCGGTTGCGCGCGGTCGCGGTGCACTAGCGCTCCGAGACCATGGACCACCCTCAGCCGCGGCCAGGCTGGACTTCTCCAGACCGGGTCGCGGCTGAGGCGATGCAGGTGCAGGTGCAGGTTGTATTCCGCTACGGGACGAAGCGAGGAGGTCGGTGGAGATGTTCCACGCTCTGCTCGTGAGCGGCCTGGTCGTCGCACTGGTGTTGATCGGGCTCTTCGTCTTCGGTCTGCGCCGCAGGCTGATCCAGCGCTCCGGCGGCACCTTCGACTGCAGCCTGCGCTGGAACGTACCGGAGCAGGACGATCACTCCGGTAAGGGATGGGTATACGGGGTCGCGCGCTACAGCGGTGACCGGATCGAGTGGTTCCGCGTCTTCTCGTACGCGCCCCGCCCGCGCCGGGTCCTGGAGCGCGCGGCGATCGAGGTGCTGGCGCGCCGGATGCCGGAGGGCGAGGAAGAGCTGGCGCTGCTCTCCGACGCGGTGATCCTGGGCTGTCTCCACCGGGGGACCCGTCTGGAGCTGGCGATGAGCGAGGACGCTCTCACCGGTTTCCTCGCCTGGCTGGAGGCGGCGCCTCCCGGCCAGAGAGTCAATGTGGCCTAAGGAACGGCGTCCCGTTGGGTGGGGGCACGGGGAGAGCCGTGGCGGCCTTGATGCGGGATCGATGCGACGTGAGGCTTCTCGTATGACGCATGACATCGCACTGGTCGGGCCGGGGGAGTGCCATGTCTGGTCCGCCGAGGCCCGCTGGATGCCCGAACTGCTCGAACTGCTCGACGACAACGAGCGGGAGCAGTGCGCCCGGTTCCGCGTCGAGTCGGCCCGCGCGCTCTATGTGACCGCCCATGTACTGGCCCGCCAGGTGGTCGCCGCGCAGCTGTCCGCCGACCCGCGTGACATCGTCGTCATGCCCGTGTGCAAGCACTGCGCGGAGCAGGACCGGCCGCACGGGAAGCCGACCCTGCCGGGGACTCCGCTGGAGCTCTCGCTGTCCCACTCGGGCCGTCGGGTGATGGTGGCACTGACCACCGCGGGGCCCGTCGGTGTCGACATCGAGGAGATCGCCGCACACCGGGACCTTCCCCTGGACGTGCTCTCCGCGCCCGAGCGGGCCGAGCTCGACCTGGTGGCCCCCGAGGAGCGGACGAGGGCGTTCACCCGCTACTGGGCGCGCAAGGAGGCCGTGCTCAAGGCCACCGGCGACGGACTGATGGTGGAGCCCGCGACTCTGACCGTGACCGGCCCCGGCGAGCCCGCCCGGCTGGTGGCATGGCGGGAACGCCCCGAGCCGCACCTTCCGGTGCGGCTCGAGGACCTCGACGCGGGTGCGGACTACCGGGCGGCGGTCGCCGTCGTGGGGGACGACGACCGCGTCCAGGTGGTGCATCACAAGCTGGTGCGGGTCGGCTGAGTCCGCGGGTCAGCCGAGTCCGGGGGCCCTCACGGCCGTCATCCGAGGCCGCTGTTGATGGCGCCGACCAGTTCACCGTTCGCCGTGTCGCCGGAGAACTCCCAGAAGAACGCTCCTCCCAGGCTCTGATTCTTCGCCCAGCTCATCTTTCCGCCGATCGTCGACGGGGTGTCGTAGCTCCACCACTGTGAACCGCAGTGGGCGTACGCCGTCCCCGCGATCGTGCCGTTCGCCGGGCAGGAGCTCTTGAGGACCTTGTAGTCCTCGATGCCCTGCTCATAGGTGCCGGGGGCCGGTCCGGTCGCCGTGCCGCCCGGTGCCGCCTGGGAGACGCCCGTCCAGCCGCGGCCGTAGAAGCCGATGCCGAGCAGCAGCTTCCCCGCCGGTACACCCTTCGCCTTGAGCTTGGCGATGGCTTCGGCCGAGTTGAACCCGGCCTGGGGGATACCGCTGTACGAGGTGAGCGGGGAGTGCGGGGCCGTCGGTCCCTGGGCCGCCCAGGCGCCGAAGAAGTCGTACGTCATCACGTTGTACCAGTTGGTGTACTGCGAGGCGCCCGCGTAGTCGGCGGCGTCGATCTTGCCCCCGCTGCTGGCGTCCGCCGTGATGGCGGCCGTGACCAGGTTGTTCGCGCCGAACTTGGCGCGCATGGCCTGCATCATGTTCTTGAACGCGGCGGGCCCGCTGGTGTCGCAGGACAGCCCGCAGGCGTTGGGGTACTCCCAGTCCAGGTCGATACCGTCGAAGACGTCCGCCCAGCGCGGGTCCTCGACCAGCTGGTAGCAGGACTCGGCGAACGCCGCAGGGTTCGCCGCGGCCTGCGGGAATCCACCGGACCAGGTCCAGCCGCCGAAGGACCAGAGGACCTTGATGTGCGGATAGGCCTTCTTCAGCTTGCGCAGCTGGTTGAAGTTGCCGCGCAGCGGCTGGTCCCAGGTGTCGGCGACGCCGTCGACCGACTGTCCGGCGGTGTAGGCCTTGTCGTAGTCCGCATACGAGTCACCGATGGTGCAGCGGCCGTTCTGGACGTTGCCGAAGGCGTAGTTGATATGGGTGATCTTCGCTGCGCTGCCGGATGTCACCAGGTTCTTCACATGGTAATTGCGCTGGTAGACGCCCCAGTTCGTGAAGTAGCCCAGCTTCACCTTGCCGCCCGGACCGGGGCCGGGGCCCGGATCCGTGCCGCCGCCGGTGGTGCGCACGGCGCGGGCGCCGCTGACGGGCCCGGTCTGGTCGGCGGTGTCACGGGCGCGGACGGTGTAGGAGTAGTCCGTGCCGGCGGTGAGCCCGGTGTTGGTGTACGTGAGTCCGGTGACCGTGGCGATCCTGGTGCCGTCACGCAGGACGTCGTAGTTCTTGATGCCCTTGTCGTCGGTGGCCGCGGTCCAGCTGAGCGTCACCGAGGTGTTGGTGATGGCACCGGCCGATGGGGCACCGGGTGCGGAGGGCGGATTGTCACCCGGGACGCTGCCGCCGTCGCAGGAGCCGCCGTTGACACGGCAGTTGGACGGGGAGCCGGGCCCGGCTCCGTTGAAGCCGAAGGAGACCGAGGCGCCGGGTGCGAGGCTGCCGTTCCAGCTCTTGTTCCTGGCGGTCCAGTGGCTGCCGGAGCTGGTGACGTCGGCGTCCCAGGCGGAGGTGACGGAGGTGCCGGAAGGGTAGTCCCATTCGACGGTCCAGGAGGTGATCGAGGTGGTGCCGGTGTTCTTCACCGTCCACCTGCCCTCGAAGCCGCTGCCCCAGTCCAGGGTCCTGGCGTAGGTGGCGGTGGTGGACGTGGCTGCCTCGGCGGGGGTGGCGAGGCCGATCATCGCGGCGAAGGGGAGTAGCAGGGCGGTGAGTCCCGCCGTGGCTTTCGACCGGAATCTGCTGCGGATGCGGGGGGAACACGTGCTCAAGGGATGCTCCTCGAGTGTGCGGACGGACAAGAAGGGGGGTCGGTCCGTGCGAGGCACTCCGCGGGGCTCACCGCGGTAGGCCGTGCGGTGAGAGTAGGAAGGTCTGGACCAATCGTCAATAGGTCCAGACCAAAGCTGAACGAGGGTGCGCCCGTCGGGCGATCAGATACCCAACTCCTGTGCCAGGACCGCGGCTTGGACCCTGCTGCGCAGTTCCAGCTTTCCCAGCAGCCGGCTCACATGCGTCTTCGCGGTCGCCTCCGCCATCTCCAGGCGCTCCGCGATCTCGGCGTTCGACAGCCCTTTGCCCAGACACGACAGCACCTCGCGCTCCCGCCGGGTCAGCGCGTCGAGCACCGCGGGGTCGGGTGCGTCCGGCGAGCGCACGGGAGTGGGGGCCGCGAACTCCGCGATCAGCCGCCTGGTGACGGCCGGGGCGATCAGCCCCTCCCCGTGCGCCACGGTCCGGACCGCCGTGAGCAGATCCTCGGCGTCGGTGTTCTTCAGCAGAAAGCCCGCGGCTCCTGCCCGCAGTGCGCCGAAGACGTACTCGTCCAGATCGAACGTCGTCAGCACCAGCACATCGGCGAGGCCCTCGGAGACCACCTGCCGGGTCGCCGACACCCCGTCGAGCCGGGGCATCTGCACATCCATCAGCACGAGGTCCGGGCGCAGCTCCCGGGCGAGACGCACGGCCTCCTCCCCGTCCCGGGCCTCGCCGGCCACCTCGATGTCGGGGGCGCTGCCGAGGATCAGGACCAGCCCGGCCCGCACGGCGCTCTGGTCCTCGGCGACCAGTACCCGGATCATTCCACTCACGCGGACGGCTCCTTGTCCTTGTCCATGGGCAGCAGCGCCCTTACCCGCCAGACCTTCGCCGGGCCCTCGACAGGCCCGGTCACCTGCCCCGCCTCGAACTCCCCGCCCAGCAGTGCCACCCGCTCGCGCATCCCCACGAGACCGGCGCCGGAGCCGGGTGCGCGGGGCCCCGGACGGCTGCCGAAGGGGCTGGTCACCGTCACCGTCAGAGCGTCCCCCGGCGCTCCGGCCAGTCGCACCGTGACCTCGCCCGCGTCGGCGTGCTTCAGCGCATTGGTCAGCGACTCCTGCACGATCCGGTACGCCGCGAGCTCCACCGGCGCGGGCAGCGCCTCGCTCCCGTCCCGCTCGTCGTACAGCGTGAACCGCAGTCCGTTCCCCTCGCCGTTCTTCCCCGCCTGGGCGATGAGCGTGTCCACGGCGTCGAGCGTGGGAGCGGCGGCGGGTTCCTCGTCGCCGCCGCTGTCGCGCAGCAGGCCGATCAGCCGGCGCATCTCGGAGAGGCCGGCCACGCTGTTCTCACGGATGACGGTGAGGGCCTGCCTGGTGGTCTCCGGCCTGTCCAGGGAGAGCGCAGCGGTGGAGTGGATGGCGATCGCCGAGAGATGGTTGGCGACCATGTCGTGCAACTCGCGCGCCATACGGGCCCGCTCGGCGATCACCGCCTGCGTACGGTCCATCTCGGCGAGCAGTGCGGTCTGCTCGGCGCGCAGCCGGGCGGCGTCGGCCGCCTCACGGTGGTTGCGGACCAGGGCGCCGGTGGCGGCGGGCCCGAACGACACCAGACCGATGACCAGCCCGAGCAGCAGGGCGTACGGCTCCCGGTACCAGGCGAGCAGCCCGATGGTCGACGCGACCGTCACCAGCGCGGTCGAGTAGGGCAGTCGCCTGGCCATCTCGGGAGTGCCGTAGACGACGGCCGCGTACACGAGGTCCGTGTACATCAGCAGGGTCACCAGGTTGCCGGGCGTGAGCAGTTCCAGCACCAGTGCGAGCGTGCCCACCACGAGCGCCGTACGCGGCCTGGTCCGGCGCAGCAGCTCCATGGCGGCCATGACCACGAGCGGGACCAGTGAGATCCAGGATGCGTTGAGTGGGCGGACGCCGGTGGAGTTGCGCAGCCCGAATGCCCACAGCAGCAGTCCGCCCGCGAGGCCGGTGACGGCGATCAGGACGTCATCGCGATGGGGTCGGGGGAGTGCGGGCAGGGACATGGACCAATCTCAGCACGTAGGGCGCGGGGTGCGCGCAGGCCGCGTCGTCGACGCCGGAATCATGCTCTCCAGCTTAGGAACGCGCCGGGACCGCATCCTCCGCCCGGCGGACGAAGACCGCGGCCGCTGCGGTACATCGAACGGTGCAGTGAGGGTTCCTTCACGGCGCCGACGTGACGGGCGGCCCCGGCCCCGACGATGGAAAGGAGCCGAGGAAAGGAAGCACCACCGTGGTCGTCACGCTGATCGTGATCTGTGAGATCGGATTCTGGGTACTGCTGGCAGCGGGACTGTCAGCGCGCTATCTGCTGAAGATGCCGAACACCGGTCTCGCGATCCTCCTGTGCGAGCCGGTCCTGGAACTCGTGCTCTTCGTCGTCGCCGCACTCGACCTCAAGAACGGCGCCGATCCCAGCCTGAAGCACGGTCTGGCCGCGCTCTACATCGGCTACACCGTCGGCCATGGTCACCGCACGATCAAGTGGCTCGACGGGCACGCGGCACACCGCTTCGCCGGAGGCCCGCCGCCGGTGAAGCCGCCCCGCGACGGGATGGCGCGAGCCCGGCACGAGGGCCGGGTGTGGCTGGGCACGCTCACCGCCGCCGCCATCGCCACCGTTCTGCTGCTCCTCGCCATCTGGTACGTGGGCGACACGGCCAGGACCGGCTCCCTGCAGCAGTGCATATACGCTGCCTGGCGGGCGGCGGGCATCCACGGTCTGGTCGCTCTCAGTTACGCGCTCTGGCCGAAGAAGTCCGCGGACACGGAGAAGAAGTCCGCGGACACGGAGCAGGCCGGGCGGGAGCCCGCCCGGGACACCGTGAAGCCGTAAGGTCCTCCTGCTAGCGCTCTCCGCCCGGGACCCAGAGGATGTCGCCGACCGCCTTGTTCGCCGTACGGGCGAGGATGAACAGCAGATCCGACAGCCGGTTGAGATAGGTCGCCGTGAGCACGTTCATCGTCTCCCCGTGGACTTCCATCGCCGCCCAGGTCGAACGCTCGGCCCGGCGCACCACGGTGCACGCCTGGTGCAGCAGCGCCGCGCCGGCCGTGCCCCCCGGCAGGATGAACGAGCGCAGCTTCTCCAGGTCGGCCAGGAAGCGGTCGCAGTCCGCCTCCAGCTTGTCGATGTACGTCTGCTCCACGCGCAGCGGCGGGTACTCGGGGTTCTCCACGACCGGCGTGGACAGGTCGGCGCCGACGTCGAAGAGGTCGTTCTGGACCCGGACGAGGACCTTCACGAGGTCCTCCGGCAGCTGCCCGAGCGCGATCGCCGTGCCGATGACCGCGTTTGCCTCGTTGGCATCGGCGTACGCCGCGATCCGCAGATCGGTCTTGGCGGTGCGGCTCATGTCACCGAGTGCCGTCGTGCCCTTGTCGCCGGTGCGGGTGTAGATGCGCGTCAGATTGACCATGGGGCCAGACTAACGAGATCTCCGGCCGGCGCGGCGGGTCTCCCGGGGCGGGCCTGTGAACAGCAGCCTTCTGAATGTGGGGGGGCTCGCCCTGCCCCACCCCCGTGGAGGCGGGGCGAGCCCGGTCAGTGGAGCCGTACGCCGCTGGAAGGCGACGGCTCGGCGGTGCTCGCCGGTCGGTCCGGCGTACTCGTCACCAGGTGACGGGCAGCCGTTGCAGGCCGCGTTTGTGGAACGAGCGGACCCATCGCAGTCCGCCGACGGGTACGGCGAGCGTGAGGGTGGGGAATCGCCGCAGCATCCGGGACAGTGCGATCTCCCCTTCCAGCCGGGCCAGCGGCGCGCCGAGGCAGTAGTGGATGCCGTGGCCGAAGCCGAGGTGCGCCGGAGTGCGCGCGGGGTCGAAGGCGTCGGGCTCCGTGAACCGGGCGCCGTCCCGGTTGGCCGAGACCAGGGACACCCAGACCCGTGCGCCGGCCGGGATGGCGACGCCCCCGATCGTCAGTTCCTCGAGGGCGAACCGGCGGACACCGAGGGTGAACGGAGACTCCCAGCGCAGGGTTTCCTCGATCACGTCACGCACGGGTGTGGTGCCGTCGAGCACGGCCTGCCGGTGCCGTGGGTGGAGGAGGAGCGCCAGCGCCGCGTTGCCTATCAGGTTCACCGCGTTGTCGTAGCCCGCGAAGAGGATCAGGAACGCCATCGCGAGCAACTCCCGCTCGCTGAGACCGCCGTCCACGTCCCTCGCCTCGATCATCGCCGAGAGAAGGTCGTCGGTCGGCTCGGCCCGCTTCGCGGCGATGACACCGGTCAGGAACGCGTGCATCTGCCCCATGGCCGCCCGGGACTCCCGCGCGGCATCCGGCGCTGGTGCCAGCAGCGTGTTCGTCCACGTCCTGAAGTCCCGGCGGGCGGCGGGCGGGACGCCGAGCAGCTCGCAGACGACCATCATGGGGAGCGGATTCGCCAGGGCGTCCATCACGTCGACCGGCGGTCCGGTGAAGGCGTCCAGCAGGTCGTCGGTGTGCTCCTCGATACGGTCCCGGAGTCCGTCGAGCCTGCGCGGGGTGAACGCCTTCGCCACGAGCCGGCGCAGCCGTGTGTGGTCGGGCGGGTCCGTGTTGAGCAGGTGGGCGTCCAGCTCGGGCGGCATCGAGGACCGGTAGCGGCCCTCCGTCCGGGCGTTCGCCTTGTCCACCGACAGGCGAGGGTCGTTCAGGGCCTCGCGTACGTCCTGGAAGCGGGTGACCACCCAGACGGGGGCACCGTCCGGTGTGCTCGTCCGGTGCACGGGCCCGGCCTGTCTGAGGCGGGCGTATCCGTGGTGGGGTTCCGCCATGAGGGCGTCGTCGAAGAGACCCGGGGGAGCCGCGGTGGGGTTCATGCCTGTGCCACCCCCGAGGCGAACGCGTCAGCGACCCGGATCAGCCACGCGCGCTCGCCGGACATGTCGCCGGCTGCCGGGTCGTGCGGGACGGAGGCGGCGTGCTGAGCGGTCGCACCGTTCTCCACGGCCCGCAGGGCGGCCTTGATCTGTGCGGCTTCCACGACGGCCTCGGTCTGGTCGCCGGAGAGAGCCTGCGCCTCGCTCCGCTCGCGTGCGGCCTGGGCGACGGCCGGGTCGAAGTAGGGACGGAGCGCGAGCTGGCCGTCCCTGATCTCGATGATCTGGCGGCTGACGAGGAAGGCCAGATCCTCGTCCCGGAACGCGCGACGCGGGTCCTGCGGATAGAGGTCGGGGAAGAGGACGACCTCGGGGAAGGCACGCGTCACGTCGGACCACAGGGGATGCAGCTTCCGGTACGCCCGGTACTGCGTCACCCGTTCCCGCAGGTTGTCCAGGCCGACGCCCCACGCGGGCATGGTGAATCCGACGGCGAACAGCCAGGCCGCGACGCTCGCGCACATCGGCGCCACGTTCACGCTCACGAAGTGCAGCGGGGAGGTGCCCACCAGATCCCAGGTCAGAGAGGCGACCTTCGGAACGCCGTAGCCGAGGCCGAACAGCGCGCCGGTCATGACGACCTTCAGCCCCCGGCGCAGCCAGGGGCGGTCGACGGCCTGGGCGTAGCGGCGGCACATCCAGGCGAGACCGCTCATGCCGACGACGAACAGCACCGCGTAGATCAGCAGGAACTGGGTGATGTACGGCGCTTCGGCGTAGTGGACGTCGAAGTCGACATGGTGCTCGCCGTCGCTGACGTCGCCCAGGCTGAAGAAGGTCACCATGGACGCCACCGAGACGACGGCGTAGGCCACGAGCACCCGGTGCCAGAGCTTGACCCGGTCCTGAGCGGACGACCAGCTCACGAGCAGGGCGAGGAACGACGCCAGACAGACGGCGACCGAGGTGTAGGTGATCAGCGTGGCGATGTTGGTGACACCCAGCAGCCCGTCGATCCGGACGTAGATCCAGGGAGAGGCCACCACGAACGGCGTGGCGAAGGCGGCGATGGCGAGGCACAGCAGCCGCAGTTCGCGGTTGCCGGGATCGCGCAGCAGATCACGCAGCTTGTAGGCGAAGGCGCTCCAGGAGATCACCGCCAGGACGCCGTACACGAGGTTGAAGAGGAGCACCGCGCCGGCCCTACCGGGGGCTTCCGCGCTCGAGTGAGCGCTCGATGTGAGTGACGACGTTCCGCATGCCCGGCGGGAGGTTCGCGGGAGTCCGGTCGTGGGCGGCGCCGATCTGGATCGGAATGAGGGAGGCGACGTACTCCGCCGCTCGCTCCTCCTCGGTCGAGTACTGCGTCCGACCGAGCACACTGCGCACGAGCTCCGGCGAGAGAGCGGGCATCAGGAGTTTGATCACTTCTTCCGGCATCGCGGGTGCGGCCTCGTGCCCGCACACCATGTGTCCGAGTTCATGACGGATGATGTGCTGCTGGTGGGCCTGGGTGGTGAAGCGCTGGTAGGCGATGTAGTCGGCGTCGTCGGTCGCCAGCCACAGACCGCACGGCTTCCCGGGGCCCGTGGGCATGGGCAGTTCGATGAGGGAGATGCGACGTCCGCGGCGCTCTTCCAGACGGTCGCAGAGGGCGTTGACATCGGTCCCTGACGGGAGGTCAAGTGTCTTGACCACGTCGACGCAGTATCGACGGAGTTCGGTGCTGTTCATCCCCTCACCACCCTGGGTGGCCGCCGGCCACCGCCACGTCGCGTACTTCACTGGTCCCTTGGCACCCAAGCGGTTCTCATGACTTGGCGGACGGCGGCGGCCCCTCCGGACGAGAACCGGACCGGGGCCGCATCCTTCCCTGCGCCCCGTCGACCTTGCCCAGGTGCTCCAGCACCGGGACGAGCGCTCCGAGCGCCTCTTCGGTCAGGGAGGCGACCGTACGCAGGGCGACCTGGCGGACACCTGCGTCCTTCAGCGCCCCGAGGAGGTGGAGGTTGCGCCTGACCTCCTCGCCCTCCTCCCCGTCGAAGAAGGACGCCACCGGCACCTGGAAGAACTCGGCGAGCGCCTTGATCAGCTCGTATCCGGGATTGGTGCTCCTGCCCTCGCGGAGATTCCCGATGTAGGTCTTCGACACGTTGACCGCGCGGGCCACTTCGGCGTTGGTGAAGGGGTGACCGCGTTCCGCCGGGAACACCGTCTCGAAGAGGTAATTGAGCCTGTCGGCGAAGGTGTCGCCCGCGCGTGTGGTGGAGCTGTCGGCCCGAGCCGCTTCGGCGTCCGTCATGTCACCCCCTCATTCCGGATCGACTCGCCGGCAGCTGCACTGCCCTCTCGGCCGAAGCCGCAGGTCAGGAGGGTTGCGCTGGGCATGGCGAGGTCAACTCGTTTGCAGCGTAGCAGGATTGACGGTCCATCTCAGTTGACTTTCATCGCGGGTGGCAGTGGTGCGGGGATGGGGGTGCGCACGTTCCTCCCGGTGAGCGGGGCGCTCCGCGTCCTGGACGCGTACAGCCCACTCTGCCAAGGGAGTTGGATAAATGCGGGCGTCAACGGCTAAGCTGATCACCAGGCCCGGATACTGTCACCCCCGTCGGTGTCCGGGCCGTTGAAGCATCGCCACCTCTGAGCGTGCGCCGCACAGGGAAGACCCGGGGAAGACCGAGGGTCAGGGCCCGGCGGCTCGGACTGGTTCCCGATCCCTTCACGGCTCACACGCGCGCAGACGCAATGGCTCACACGCGACGCACGCGCGGGGCCGGTCCCGCGAGCGGGCCCACGCCCCGTCGGGGGCGGAGGCGGTCGCCGGCGGCGGACCGCCGTGGTCGTCCCGTCCCGTGCCCCCCGCGACGAGCACCCGTCCCGCCATGCGCCGACCGCTTTGCCCCCCGGCTCGGGGGAGCGGCAGCCTTCTGCTCGGCGCCGTGAATGTCCGCGACATGGAGCAACTCCTGGTGCGTGAGGTGCGGGAGAACGCCATGCGGCCGATGGAGTGACGCAGTCCGATGTGATGTCCGTCATCTGAGACGTGACGCGCATCTCTTCGCGTCCTCATGGCCCCTCACGGGCGATAACCTCCGCCGGAGAGCCGAAAAATAAAACGTGTGTTAAGGGGTGTGGCAGTGGCCAGGAAGCTCGCCGTCATCGGGGCCGGACTCATGGGGTCCGGAATCGCTCAGGTCTCCGCCCAGGCGGGCTGGGACGTCGTGCTGCGCGATGTCACCGACGAGGCCCTGACCCGTGGCACCGACGGCATCAAGGCCTCGTTCGACCGGTTCGTCTCCAAGGGCAAGCTCGCCGCCGAGGACGCCGAGGCGGCACTGGCGCGCATCACCACGACCACCGACCTCGACGCGGTCTCCGACGTGGACATCGTCGTCGAGGCGGTCTTCGAGAAGCTCGAGGTCAAGCACGAGATCTTCCGGACGCTGGACAAGCTCGTACGGGACGACGCGGTGCTGGCCTCGAACACCTCCGCGATTCCGATCACGAAGATCGCGGCCGTGACGGAGCGCCCGGAGCGTGTCGTCGGCGCCCACTTCTTCTCGCCGGTGCCGATGATGCAGCTCTGTGAGCTCGTCCGCGGCTACAAGACGAGCGACGAGACCCTCGCCACCGCCCGTGAGTTCGCCGAGTCCGTCGGCAAGACCTGCATCGTCGTCAACCGCGACGTCGCCGGTTTCGTCACGACCCGGCTGATCTCGGCACTCATCGTCGAGGCCGCGAAGCTGTACGAGTCGGGCGTCGCGACCGCCGAGGACATCGACATCGCCTGCAAGCTCGGCTTCGGTCACGCCATGGGCCCGCTGGCCACGGCCGACCTCACGGGCGTCGACATCCTGCTGCACGCGACCAGCAACATCTACACCGAGTCCCAGGACGAGAAGTTCGCACCGCCGGAGCAGATGCGCCGGATGGTGGACGCGGGTGACATCGGGCGCAAGAGCGGGCAGGGCTTTTACAGGTACTGACCGACCAACGACCGCACGGTCCTGTGCACCATCACCCCCACGGGTGAATTCGGTATCGGTTCGCTTACAGACGGCAACTTCTCTGCCTGTAGGGCAGTCAGTTGTTGCAAAAGAAATTCGTGGACGGTCGCACGGCGGTCACACGGACAGCGGAACACTGCAGGACAGCACAGAGATCTGACGGACCAACGCACTCTCGGGGAGCGCATATGCACATCAGGGGCGACCATGCCGAGCTGGTCGTCGGGGGCCGCCTCGACGTCCGCAGCGCGGCGGACGCCCGTACGGTCCTGCATGCGGCCGTCGACCGCGGAGTCGGCGACCTGGTGCTCGACCTGAGCGATCTCGACTCGTGGGACGCCACCGGTCTCGGGGTCATCATGGGTGCGCACAGGCGGGCGGGCCGCTGCGGCCGGCGGCTCGTGCTGCGCGGCGTGCCGCCGCAGATGCAGCGTCTCCTCGTCGCCACCCGGCTGCACCGGATCCTGGCCATCGAGGGCGGCATCGCCGCGGAGTCCCTGCCCCGGGTCTGAGGCGTTCGACACCCCGTCACGGGGCCCCGCTCCGCAACCGGGCCGGGCCTCGTGACGGGTACCGGCGGCCCCCCGCCGCACCACGGCGAGGACGCACAATCCTCACGAGACCGTGACCTCCTGGGCGTCCCGGGACCCCGGCTGTTCCTGGATACTGCTCGAAGGTCTAGGGTTCGGTCGCCTGTCGGTGGAAGAACCCCTGCGACAGGCACCGGACCGGAAGCGAGCGGAGCGTGCAGACAGGCCGGGAGGGATATCCGCACGAGACGCCATCTGGGGGGCTTGGACCATGGACCCGATGAACCAGGGGCCGCACGGCCACGACGACGACCGCCCCGACGGCGACCGTCCTGCCGCACAGCGCCCGCCGAGGGACGCGATCGCTCCCGAACTCGCCCAGAAGACACCCGCGCCCGTGCGGACGGTCCAGATCGTCGCCGGCGATCTCCAGCTCACGGTCAACCCCGTCGACGGCAGTGAGATCGAACCCTGCCCGCCCGCGGAGCAGCGCTCGTTCGCCGCCGGCGGCAGCTCGGACGCCGTCCGGCTCGGTGCCACCGCACGCGAGGAGCTGCGGCGCGCGGTACGACCGCCGGTCCCGGCCGGTCCCAGCGCTCCCGACAATCCGCTGCTCGAGCGCGATGAGGTGCACGAGCGGCTGGTGCGCCTGCTGGGCCGCGGCCGCTCGGTCCGGCTCACCGGGCCCGCGGGCTCCGGCCGGAGCACCCTGCTCGACCTCGTCGCCGACGACTGCGCCCGTCTCGCACCCGACGGTGTCGTCCGGCTCTCCGGCTACCGCCGTACGCCCACCGAACTCCTCCACGAACTCTTCGCCGCGGTCCATGACGCGCCGCTCCGGCGGCCCGACCGGGCACAGCTGCTCGAACTGGTCCGCGGCATCGGCGCCGTCGTCGTCCTCGACGACCTCGAGTTCGGCGGCAGCGCGCTGGACGAGCTGCTCGACGCCACACCCGAGTGCGCCTTCCTGCTCGCCGCCACGCCCGACGCGCCCGCGCCTTCGCCCGACTCGCACCTCGAAGAGGTCTTCCTCCAGGGGCTCGGCCGCAGCACGGCGCTGCAGCTGCTGGAGCGCGTGGTGGAACGGCCGCTCACGGACGACGAGGCCAACTGGGCCGGCGACCTCTGGTTCGAGTCCGAGGGCCGGCCGCTGCGGTTCATCCAGGCCGGTGCGCTGCTGCGCCAGCGGGACGCCCTGCGCGTCCCCGACCCGGATCCGGAGGACGACGACGGCGACAACGTCTTCACCGACGGGCACGCCGCCCCGCTGCCGAGCGTGGGCGACGCCGCGGCCCCCGCCCCGCTGCTCGCCTCCCGGCTCAGCGAATCGGCGCGGGAGACGCTGCGGTTCGCCGTCGCGCTCGGCGCGGAGGTACCGCACCAGGCACATCTGCCGGCGCTCGTCGGTGACACCCACGCGGACGCCGCCGTCGGCGAACTGATGAGCTGTGGACTGCTCACCCCCGTCGGCCCGCGCTACCGGCTCGCCTCGGGCGTCGCCGCCCAGCTGGAGGCGGCGGGATACGGCAAGGACGCGGCGCAGCGCGCCCGTACCGCGGCACAGCACTACGCCTGGTGGGCCACTCATCCCTCGGTGAGTCCCGAGCGGGTCGTGGCCGAGGCCGACGCCGTCATCGCGGCGATGATCCTTCTGGTGCAGGAAGGGACAGCGGAGAACGCCGCGGCGGCGGTGCTCACCGCGCGCAGCGCCGCACCCGCCTTCGCGGCCGGACTGCACTGGGGAGCCTGGGAGCGTGCGCTGCGGGCGGGCCAGGAAGCGGCCCGTATCGCAGGCGAAGTCGCCGAAGAGGCGTACTTCCTCCATGAACTCGGTGTCCTCGCCCTGTGCACGGGCAATCCGGACCGGGCACGTGCCGAGCTCGAGGCGTCCATCGCGATGCGCGGCGCCCTCGCCGACAAGAGCGGCACGGTGGCCGGCCGGCGGGCGCTGGCCCTGGTCGCGGACCGTGCCCGGAACGCGGCGGTAGCCGCCGCGGGCCAGGCCGGAGCGCTCATGCCCGGCTCGTCCACACCGGCGGGTGGGGGCGGCCCTGACGTGCGCGACGAGCAGTCGCCGTCCGCAGGGCGGGGAGTCCCGCACTCGCTGCTGCCCGGCGCGACCGTGGTCAGCCGCGCGGACTCCGCGCCGTCCGCAGCCGCGGGCGTGCGCCACACGATCCTGTCCGGTGCCCGCCGCAACATGGTCGCCGCCGGTGCTGGCGCGCTGCTGGTGGCCGTGCTCGGCACGGTCGTGACCCTGGGTGCGACCTCCGACGGCGACCAGCCGGCGAACCGGGTGCGCAACGAGCAGTCGGCGAACGAGGACGACAGCGGTGAGGGCCTGATCGCGGACGAGCCCGCCGACGGCTCGACGCCCCGCCCCGGGGGCACCGACGGGGCCTCGGAGCCTGCGGATCCGGACGCGTCGGAGGCGGCCGGCCCGGGGGAGAGCCGTTCACCCGGCCGTACGTCCTCACCGGGGCGGAAGCCGTCGTCCTCCGGCGGCGGTGGTGGCTCGGGTGCCGGTGGATCGGCCACGAGCGGTCCCACGGGCGGCGGGCACTCGTCGGGCGGCGGCTCGACCCCGTCGACCGGTGGCAGTGGTTCGCCTTCCCCGTCGACGGGTGGCAGTGGTTCGCCCTCGCCGTCGACCGGTGGCAGTGGTTCGCCTTCCCCGTCGACGGGTGGCAGTGGTTCGCCCTCGCCGTCGGCCGGTGGCACGACGACCGGTTCGTCCTCCTCGGGTGGCACGACGGCGAACGGTGCGGCATCCGGCACCCCGGGCGACGGTTCCCGTACGGGTACGGCCTCGTAGTACCTGACGGCCGGCCCCGGTCGGGACGCTCTTCCCACGAGCGACAACAGCCCCTGCAGTCATCCGCCGCCTTCTCGGGCCGGCAGGGACGCAGGGGCTGTTCTTCCTACGGATCCTACGGAACGTCAGAAAAGGCGGAGCTTGTCGTCCTCGATGCCCCGCAGGGCGTCGTAGTCCAGGACCAGGCATCCGATACCCCGGTCGGTGGCGAGGACACGGGCCTGCGGCTTGATCTCCTGGGCCGCGAAGACGCCGCGGACCGGGGCCAGATGGGGATCGCGGTTCAGCAGATCCAGATAGCGCGTCAGCTGCTCGACGCCGTCGATCTCGCCGCGCCGCTTGATCTCGACCGCCACGGTCGCCCCGTCCGCGTCGCGGCACAGGATGTCCACCGGGCCGATCGCCGTCGGGTACTCGCGGCGGATCAGGCTGTAGCCGTCGCCGAGTGTCTCGATGCGATCGGCCAGGAGCTCCTGGAGGTGCGCCTCCACGCCGTCCTTGATGAGGCCCGGGTCCACACCGAGTTCATGGGACGAGTCATGGAGGATCTCCTCCATCGTGATGATCAGTTTCTCGCCCGCTTTGTTGATCACGGTCCAGACGTTCTCCGCCTCGTCGCCGCCTTCCTTCAAGGTGCACGGAGGGGACATCCAGTTCAGTGGTTTGTACGCCCGGTCGTCGGCGTGGATGGAGACACTGCCGTCGGCCTTGATCAGGATCAGCCGGGGCGCTGAGGGCAGATGGGCCGTGAGACGGCCCGCGTAGTCCACGGAACAACGGGCGATGACGAGACGCATGGTCGGCAACGCTACTCGACGTACCGGCCCGCGCGCGATTCTCCCCAGTGATTCCCGTGGTCACCCTGGTACGGGACCTACGGGTCGCCCCTCTTGTCCCCTTACGTTATTGGCCGGTTGTGTTCCCATTCTCCTGGTGCGGACCAGACGGCACCCCTAACGTGGAAGCAGGAGGTCGTCAGTCGTGCACTCTGCGTCGCCATGATCGGCCACGCATGGTCACGTCCGGTCGTCCTCCTTCCCTGCCCGTAAGACCTCGGTCACCCCGGGGTCGCGAGAGGAGAACCCATGTCGCTCGACGTCTCACCGGCGCTGTTGGAACAGGCCGAGCGAGGCGAGGTCGACGAAGCTGCATTCGTCGACTGCGTCCGGACCTCCCTGCCCTATGCATGGGAGATGATCAGCTCTCTGGTGGCTCAGCTGAAGGTGGACGGCGGCGACTTCGCCGACAACCAGACGCCGCCGCCGGACGAGCAGGCACGTGGTCAGCTGTTGCGCGCGCTCGCGAGCGACGCCATCCGGGGGGCCCTGCAGCGGCACTTCGGTGTGCGGCTCGCCTTCCAGAACTGCCACCGCGTCGCGGTGTTCCCGCTGGACCCCTCGGTGGATGAGCGGCATACCCGCTTCACTTCCGTAAGGGCCCAGCTGCTCAATCAGTCGCCTGACCTGCGCGACTGCTGATGCTTGTGGCTGCCGCTCCGCACCACCGGACACATCTCGGGAACCATGGATGCCGGGGCGGCAGCATTCGCCGGAACGACCTGTTGCCCGGCCGGCCCCCGGGCCGCTTTCCGCGTGCGCCGACGGCCGATCGTGCTTTCCCCCCGACGTTTCGGCGGGGGGACCCTCACCTCGTCCCTCGGGCGGGAAGGCGCGCGGTCTCCCTCTGGGTGGCCGCGCGCCCCTTCGACCCGGCGTGGGGAGTGCGGGCCGTACCGGACGTACGGCCCGCACACTCAGACGAGCAACGGCAGCACCTCTGCCCCCAGCCGGCGGACGTTCTCCTCGGTCGCGGCCAGATCGCCGGATCCCTCGACGAGGAGCGCGAAGCGGGTGATACCCGTGCGCTCCGCGGTCGCCGCGAGACGGTCGGCGGCCAGCTTCGGCGTGCCCACGGGGTGCAGTCCGCAGAGCAGCTCGGTGTACGCCACCGGATCACGCATCGAGCGCTGCCGTCCGTCGACCGTGACATGGGCGCCGAGGCCCTTTCTCAGCCACCCCGGCATCGCCTTCATCAGGGTCTCCTCCGCCTCCGCACGCCCGTCGGCGAGCTGCGCGACCCCGGCCGACACATGCCCGGCGCGTGCGACGTACTCCGGCGCATGGCCGGCGGCGCGCGCCAGCCTGCGCCACAGTGCGACCATCTCCGCCTTGTCCTCGTCGCCGCAGTGCATGCCGAGGAGCATCGGCAGTCCGCGCTCGGCCGCCAGCCGGACGCTGGCCGGCGAGGTACAGGCGACGACGACCTCGGGGCCGTCGATGCCACATCCACTGCTGTCCAGCAGCTCGTCCGGCCGGGGCACGACGGGGACCTCACGGAACGCGAACCGCTCCCCGTCGGCGGCCACCCGGGGCTCGCGCAGCCAGCGCAGGAGCAGATCCAGGGACTCCGGGAAGCCCTTCTCGTAGGACGCCAGACCGGCGCCGAACACCTCGAGGTCGACCCAGGGCCCGCCACGGCCCACGCCCAGCGAGAAGCGTCCCCCCGAGGTGAGATGCAGCAGCGCCGCCTGCTCGCCGAGCGCCACCGGATGGACGGTGGGCAGCACCGTCACCGCCGTGCCCACCCGGATCCGCTCGGTGCGGCCGAGCAGCAGCGCGGCCAGGGTCACGGCCGACGGGCACACCCCGTACGGCACGAAGTGGTGTTCGGCGAGCCAGACCGAATCAAGACCGGCCGCCTCGGCGGCCTCCGCCGACCGCACCGCCCGGTGCAGTGCCTCCCCATGTCCCTGGCCCGGAAACTGGGCCGCCAGTACAAAAGCTCCAACGCGCATCGCCTCATGCCTCCTTGCGGCCGACGCGGCATTCCCCCCACACGGGCACTAACGTCTGACACGTGCCAAAGGCACGGCCACGCGCGAAGTTGTTGCGATTTTCCGGTAACTGGCCCCTGTGGGTGCCTGAGCACCGCTCCGTACGGGGCGCCTACCCCTCCCCGTGGACCGTAGGCTGGGGGGACAACCGTCCGGTCTGTCCCATGAGGTGTTACGTGTCTCCGCGCCGCAACCGCCCCCGTGGCGGTGAGAAGCCGACCGACCGCGCAGACCAGGGGGAGGGCGCCCGCTACGGCGGGATTCAGCAGACCGAGAGCTGGCAGGGCGAGGACTGGTGGGTCCGTCATGTCGCCGGGGCGAGCGCGGTCGGCAAGCGCTACCGCTGCCCGGGGTGTGACCAGGAGATCCCGTCGGGGACACCGCATGTGGTGGCCTGGCCGGAGCACGGCGGCGTGGACGACCGGCGCCACTGGCACAAGGCGTGCTGGAACGCGAAGGACCGCCGCACCTCACGGGTGCAGCGGTCCCGTAACGCGCCGCGGTACTGAGCCGGGCGCCCCCACGCCCGTAGGCGCCCGCCCTACGGGCGCGAGGCCCGTCCGGACGCCGGGGACAGGACTGCGGGCCCCGGCCGGGCTCAGGCGTCCCGGTTGTGCAGGCTGGCGTAGGCGCCACCGAGGGCCACGGCGGAGAGCCCGAGCATGATCCAGAGTGCGTCACAGCCTTCGGGCCCCGGGGAGTCGATCTGGCCGAAGAGCGTGACGATCTGGCTCGGGATCGAGTAGACCAGCAGCCATTCCTGCAGGGCCGACAGGCGGTCGGAGACCATGAACATGGCCGCCGCCAGCGGCATGAGCATCGCCCCGATCGTGACCGTGATCGCACCGGCCGAGTGGCGGATGATCGTTCCGATGGCCAGGGCGACCAGTCCGAGCAGCGCGACATAGGCCGCGGCCCCGACGGTCGCGCGCAGCCACTCGGACGTGCTGGGCGGACGGGCGTCGACGAAGCCGCTCAGGATCGCCCCGGCGAGCGTGGTCGCCAGCGTCGTGATGACGAAGACGAGCCCGAAGAACACGATGGCTTTGGCGGTCAGTACGCGCGACCTGCTGGGGCACGCCGTCAGGGTCGTACGGATCATGCCGGTGCCGAACTCGGACGCGACGGTGAGCACGCCCAGGGTGATGACGCAGATCGATCCGAACAGCACACCGAGGAAGCCGAGACTCAGGGAGGGCGGCTGCGATGCCTGCACCGCTTCCGGGACCTCCTCGCTGCCGGCCGGATCGCTGAGGGCACTGATGGCGAGCGCCGCGCCGACGATGAGCAGCACCATGATGCCGAGGGTCCACACGGTGGACCGCACCGACCGGATCTTGGTCCACTCGGAGACGATCGCGTCACCGAGGTGGGCTCTGCGGACCGGGATCGGGGACGCGTAGCCGGCGCCCGGCTGCTGCTCGTGGGGGGCGGGGGCGTTCATCGGGAGTCCTCGGGCTCGTTCGGAGCGGGCTGACCGCCGGCGGGCGCCGCGGACGCGGGCCCGCTGAGGTGCGGGTTCTGTCCGGGCGGCGGTGGGGCGTACCAGCCCTGCGTCGGCACCTCGGGGATCACGGTCTGCTCCGGGGCGGGGTCGTATCCGGGCGGTGGCAGCTCCATCAGCCCGGCCTTGCGGTCGTCCGTCGAGCGGTAGTCCACGGTGTTCTGCGTCATCCGCATGTACGCCTCCTCGAGGGAGGCCTGGTGCGGCGACAGCTCCCACAACCGGACGTCCGCGCCATGAGCGAGGTCACTGATCGCGGGCAGGGGGAGCCCCATCACCCGCAGCGCTCCGTCCCGCTCCGGCATGACCTGTCCACCCGCCTCGGTGAGGGCGGCGGTCAGCTTCTCCCGCTGCTGGGTCTCGCCCTCCGGAGTACGCACCCGGGCGAAGCCGGCCGAGTTGACCGCGATGAAGTCCCTGACGCTCATGTCGGCGAGCAGCCGGCCCCGCCCGATCACGATCAGATGGCCGGCGGTGAGTGCCATCTCGCTCATCAGATGCGAGGAGACGAACACCGTACGTCCCTCGGCCGCCAGCGCCTTCATCAGATTGCGGACCCACAGGATGCCCTCCGGGTCGAGCCCGTTGACGGGCTCGTCGAAGAGCAGCACCTGAGGGTCGCCCAGCAGCGCCGCTGCGATGCCGAGGCGTTGTCCCATGCCCAGCGAGAAGCCGCTGGAGCGCCGCTTGGCGACGTCCTGCAGGCCGACGACCCCGAGCACCTCGTCGACCCGGCGGGCCGGGATCCCGGACAGCTGGGCCAGCGACAGCAGATGGTTCCGGGCGCTCCGCCCGCCGTGCACCGCCTTGGCTTCGAGCAGCGCCCCGACTTGGCGCGGGGCGTTGGGCAACTGCCGGAACGGGTGGCCGCCCACCGTGACCTGGCCGGAAGTCGGCCTGTCCAGGCCGACGATCATGCGCATGGTCGTCGACTTGCCCGAGCCGTTGGGTCCGAGGAATCCGGTCACGGCGCCCGGTCGCACCTGGAAGGACAGGTCGTCAACGGCTGTCTTCGCGCCGTAGCGCTTCGTCAGGCCGATCGCCTCGATCATTCTCCAGCCCCATCGACAGGTCAGGTCGTCGGGGCACGGGCCGTAGCAGGCCGCACGCCCCCGTAAGAGTTAGGAGGATATCCAGCCCTTGACGGTTCCGGCCAAGGCGTGTCGTTCCGTTACCCGTGCCCGACGTGGCCCAATGTGGCCCGACGCGGCAGGGGACGTGGCAGGGGACGTGGACTAAGCGTCGCGTGTCTTGAGCACCGCGTAGCCTCCGAGCAGCGCGGCCACCACCCAGAGCACCATGATGCCCAGGCCGCCCCACGGTCCGTACGGCGCCGGATCGCTGTTCATCGCCTCCGGGACCACCTGCATGATCTTGGAGCCGGCCTGGTCCGGGAAGTACCGGGCGACGTCCTTCGCATGGGGCACGGCCGACAGGATCTGGGACACCAGGAAGAAGAACGGCATCAGGATGCCGAGCGACAGCATCGAACTGCGCAGCATGGTCGCCACGCCCATCGAGAAGATCGCGATCAGTGCCATGTACAGCCCGGCGCCGACGACGGCCCGCAGGACGTTCTCCTCCCCGATCGTCGTGCCGTGGTCGCCGAGCAGCGCCTGCCCGATGAAGAAGCTGAGGAAGCTCGTCGCCATGCCCACCACCAGCGCCAGCACCCCCGCCACGGCGATCTTGCTGAACAGGAAGGCGGCGCGCTGCGGCACGGCCGCGAGCGAGGTGCGGATCATGCCGGAGCTGTACTCGGTGCCGACGACCAGCACACCGAAGACGACCATCGCGAGCTGGCCGAGGACCATCCCGGAGAAGCTGATCAGCGTCGGGTCGAAGGTGATCCGCTCGGCATCGGGCAGATCGTCGAAGGTCGAGGCCATCAGCGCGCACAGCCCGGCGCCCAGGGCGACCGTCACCGCGAACGCGCTCGCCAGGGTCCAGATGGTGGAGGCCACCGTACGGATCTTGGTCCATTCGGACTGGAGGACGGCGGATGCCGCTGCCATGGGTCAGGCTCCCTTGTCGCGCGGGGCCCACTGCGGGGCGCTGGTTCCGGTCGCGGTCGGCTGCGCGTGGTACTCCACCGCGCCCGCCGTCATCCGCATGAACGCTTCCTCCAGCGAGGCACGCTGGGCGCTCAGCTCATGGAGCACGATGCGGTGCTCCGCCGCCAGCTCGCCGATCTTCTCGGTGGTGGCGCCGTCGATCTCCAGCGTCCCGTTGCCCGCCTCGATGGGGGTGAGGCCCTGGTCGTGGAGCACATCGCGCAGCCGCTCCTGCTGGGGGGAGCGCAGCCGCACAAAACTGCGGGAGTTCTGATGGATGAAATCGGCCATCGACATATCGGCCAGGAGCTTGCCCTGGCCGATCACGATCAAGTGTTCCGCGGTGAGGGCCATTTCGCTCATCAGATGGGACGAGACGAAGATCGTCCGCCCCTCGGACGCGAGCAGCTTCATCAGATTGCGGATCCAGTGAATTCCCTCGGGGTCCAGCCCGTTGACCGGCTCGTCGAAGAGTAGTACCCGGGGGTCGCCGAGCAGTGCCGAGGCGATTCCCAGCCGCTGGCCCATACCCAGTGAGAATCCCTTGGACTTCTTCTTGGCGACGGCGGTCAGACCGACCAGGTCGAGGACTTCGGAGACCCGGCTGCTCGGAATCCGGTTCGCCTGGGCGAGGCAGAGCAGATTGTTGTACGCGGTGCGTCCGCCGTGCATCGCCTTGGCGTCGAGCAGCGCACCGATGTACGTGAGCGGTTCCTGAAGGTCCCGGTAGTGCTTGCCGTCGATCCGGACCGTCCCGCTGGTGGGATTGTCCAGATCCAGCATCATGCGCATCGTCGTCGACTTGCCGGCACCGTTGGGCCCCAGGAAGCCGGTGACGACCCCCGGGCGCACCTGGAACGAGAGGTGGTCGACGGCGACCTTGGGGCCGAAGCGCTTCGTGAGACCCTCGAGCTCGATCATGCGTTCACGCTAAAGGTGCGGGATGGCGTGCGCCACCGGATTTGGCTAACGGGGCGCGACGATTCCCCGCCGTGAGAATGGCTGGAAATTACCCCTTGGGGTGGCTGTTGTTCGGTCCGCCGCGGTCATGATCCGAGGTGCGGTCATGATCCGTGGTGCGGCCGTGGTCCGTGGTCCGTGGTGCGGCCGTGATCCACGATGTGAACCGCCCACCACCCACCGCCCCCAGCCCTACCGGCCCACCCGCTCCCGCGGACGCCTGCACGCGAGCGGGACACGAACGCCCGTGCCCGGCACCTCCCAGAGAGGTGCCGGGCACGGGCGGGAGGTGCAGCGGGCGTCAGCGGGTCTGCTGGGCCGGGACGCCGCGGGAGATCGGCTCGTCGTCCGGCGCGCCCGTCGCCGCGACGGCCGCACCGGTCAGCGTGGCCAGCATCTCGCGGACGTTGGTCAGCTGGGCGTTGATGGAGTCACGACGGTTCGTCAGCGCCGCCAGCTCACGCTCCGATTCGCTGCGGATACGGTCGGCCTTCGCGTTCGCGTCCGCCACGATGTCCTCGGCCTGCCGCTGAGCGGTCTCCACCGTCTGACGGGCGCGGCGCTCCGCGTCCGTGCGCAGCTTCTCGGCCTCCAGGCGCAGCTGCTCGGCGCGGTGCTCGATCTCCGCGAGGCGCTTCTCCGCCTTCGCCTGACGCGATGCCAGGTCCCGCTCGGACTGCTCACGGCGCTTGGCGAGGTTCGTCTCGAAGTCCGCGGCGGCCTGGGCGGCCTTCGCACGGGTCTCCTCGAAGAGCGCGTCCGCCTCCTCGCGCTTGGACTGCGCGTCCTTCTGCGCGTCGGAGCGCAGCGAGTTCGCCTCTCCCTGGGCCTTCTCGACGATCCGGACGCCCTCGTCCTCGGCCTTCTGCTTACGCTCGGCGGCGAACGACTCCGCGTCGTTGCGCACCTGCTGGGCGGCCGACTCGGCGAGCTCACGGTGCTGCTCGGCGGCGCGACGGGCCTCCTCGCGCAGGTCCTTCGCCTCCTCCTCGGCGAGCCGGAGGATCTTCTCGACGCGTGCGCCGAGGCCCGCGTACGACGGCTCCGCGTCGTTGACCTGGGCCTGGGCATTCTGCGTCTCGAGATGCAGCTCCTCGATGCGCTTTTCCAGAGAGGTGATCCGTGAGAGAGCGCTGTCACGATCGGCGACGAGTTTGGTAATGCGGTCGTCCACCTGACCGCGGTCGTACCCACGCCGCACGAGCTCGAAGCCGAAGGGGGAGGAAGTGTCGCTCATGGGGTTCCTGTCGAAAGAGACCGGTGAGGTGTTAGAGGGAATCCTAGGCGCCCGAGCGGCGTGTCATCGAGCTGATGCCCGTTTGATATGGAGAATGTCCAGCCTTTTGAGTGGCTAGCTCTCGGAGGACTTGCCACCCGAACGTGTGCCCCCGGCTGACGCACCCGCCTTGACCCCGCCCGCGGCGGAGCCGCTGTTGGAGGAGGACTTGGCTCCGGACGGTGTCTCGAACGACTCCAGTGCCTCGAGCACGTCCTGCACCCGGGTGATCTCGGCCTGGATGTCCTCCCGCCGGCGCACCAGCACATCCAGCTCCCGCTTGCCGTCCGCGATCATGCGGTCGGCCTCCTGATCCGCCTCCGCCTTGACCGCCTCGGCCTCGCGGACGAGCTCGGCCTTCTTCTGCTCCGCCTCCTTGAGCAGCGCCTCGGCCTTCTTGACCGCGGCGATCCGCACCTTGCCGGCCTCCGAATTGGCCTCGGACACCAGCTCCTTGGCCCTCGCCGCGGCCTCGTCCTGCTGCTCGGTCGCCGTCCTGACCAGCTGGTCGGCCCGCTCGCCCGCGGCCTTCAGCTGCTCGGCGGCCTCCCGGCGGGCCCGCTCGTGCAGTTCCTCGACCTCGCCATCGACACGGGTGCGCAGCTCCTCCGCGCGCTCCCGGATCGCGGTCGAGTCCCGGCGGGCGCCCACGAGCAGCTCGTCGGCGTCCGTACGCGCCTTCTCCACCAGCCCGTTGCCCTCGACCCTGGACGCCGCGACCAGCCGCTCGGCCTCCTTGCGGGCGGCACCCACCATGGTGTCGGCCTGCTCCTCGGCCTCGGTGGTGGCGCGCAGCGCCTCCTCCTGGGCCTTGCCCATGAGCTGGTCGGCCTGCTCGGCGGCGTCCGAACGCCGCTTCGCCGCGTCGCTCCGCGCCTCGTCGAGCGTCCGGTCCGCGTCCTCCTGGGCCTTCGTGCGCATCTGCTCGGCCGCGCGTTCGGCGTCCTCGCGCACCCGCTCCGCCTCGGCCCGGATACGGTCCGCGGCCTGCTGGGCCGAGCCCACCGTCTCCGCTGCCTCGGCCCGGATCCGCTCCGCCTCGGTCGTCGCCTCGGTGATCAACTGGTCGGCCTGCTCGGCCGCGTCCGCCCGGCGCTTGTCCGCGGCCTTGCGTGCCTCGTCCAGCACCTGCTCGCCGTCCGCGCGGGCTCCCGCGCGCAGCTCCTCGGCCTGTGCCTCGCTCTCGGCCTTGACCTGCTCCGCCTCGGTGCGCAGCCGTACCGCGTCCTCCTCGGCGAGCGACAGCAGCTCCGCGGCCTCGGTGGTGACCCGGTCGGCCTCGCTCGTGGCCTCGCCCACCAGCCGGTCGGCCTGGGCCGCCGCCTCGGAGCGGATGCGGTTGGCGTCCTCGCGGGCATCGGCCCGGGTCCTCGACGCGTCCTGCTCGGCCGAGGCCAGCGCGTCCGACGCCTCCGTGCGCATCCGCTGGGCGTACTCCGAGGTGTCCGAGCGGAGCCGGTCGCTCTCCGTGATCGCGTCCGCCATGGTGCGCTCGGCGAGCGCCTTCGCGGCCTCCGCCTCCTCGTCGGCGCGGGCCCGGACGCGGGCCGCGTCCTCGCCGGCCCGCTCGCGCTCCGCGTAGGCGTCGGCGCGGACCCGGTCCGCCTCCTCCTGGGCCTCGGTCCGCGTGCGCTCCGCCGCGTGCTCGGCGGCGCTGCGCAGCCCGGAGACCTCCTGCTCGGCCTGCTCCTGGAGTCCGGACACGGAGTCGCGCACCTGCTGGGCGGTCTGCTCGGCGGCCGACACCATCTCGGTGGCCCGCCGGTCCGCGTCCTCGACGAGGTGCTGTGCCTCGGCCTGGGCCTCCTCGACCCGCTTGCGGGCGGCGGCGAGCAATTCCTCGCTCTGCTCGCGGGCCAGCTCGCGCTCCCGGTCCGCCTCCGAACGGGCCGCCGTGAGGATCTCCTCGGCCTCCCTGCGGCGCCGGGACGCCTCCTCCTGCGCGGCGGCCAGCGCTTCGGTGGCCTCCTGGCCGACTCGCTCGGCCGCGGCTGCCGCCTCCGTCCGCATCCGGTCCGCGGTCTCCTGCGCCTCCACCTTCAGCCGCTCCGCCTCGGTGATGGCCTCGGTGCGCAGTCGCACCGCCACGGACTCGCCCTCGGCACGCGACGCGGACGCGTCGGACGCGGCCTCGGTGCGCAGCCGCTCGGCCTCCTGCTCGGCCTGCTCCTGGAGCGTACGGATCCGCTCGGCGGCCTCGCCGCGCAGCCGCTCGGCCTCCGCCTCGGTCTCCCGGCGCAGCCGCTCGGCCTCGGCACGGGCCTCGGACAGTGCCTGCTCGGCGGCCTCGCTGCGGCTCTGCGCCTCCGAGTGCAGCCGTGTGAGGTCCTCGTCGGCCTCCCGGCGGCGGGCGACGGCGGCGCGCGCCGCCTCCTCGCGGACCTCGGCGGCGGACCGCTCGGCGGCCGCCTTGGTCTCGTCCGCCTGTTCCTCGGCCTCGGTACGCAGCCGGTCCGCCTCGGCGCGGGTGCGCTCCAGGGTCTCCTCGGCCTGCCGGCGCAGCGTCGTGGCCCGCTCGATGGCCTCCGTACGGACCCGCTCGCTGTCCGTCGTGGCACTGGACCGCGCCTCGTCCGCGTCGGCCTTCGCCTTCGTCAGCAGCTCCTCGGCGGACCTGGCCGCTTCCTCGATCTGCTGGACGGCCTCACGGCGGGCCTCACTGCGGATGCGCTCGCCCTCGTCGACGGCCTCGGCCCGCAGCTGCTCGGCCTCGCCGCGCAGCCGCCGCGCCTCCTCCTGCAGCTCGACCGTCTTGGCGCGGTACTCCTTGGTGTCGTCCTTCGCGGCGCCCTTGAGTTCCTCGGCCGTGTCATAGGCCTCGGCGCGCAGCCGGTCCGCCTCCGCCTCGGCCTCCCGGCGGATCCGCTCGGCCTCCTCGGTGGCCTTGCGCTTGGTCGCCTTGGCGTCATCGGACGCCTTGTCGAGGACGTCCTCGGCGGTACGCGCGGCCTTCGCGAGCTGCGCGGCCGAGTCCTCGGCCGCGATGGTGCGGGCCTTCTCGGAGGCCTCCCCGACCAGCTTCTGCGCCTCGGCGCGTGCGTCGGCGAGCGCCTGCTCGGCCTCGGCCTTGACGGCCTCGGCCTCCTTGGTGGCCTCCGCGACCAGCCGGGCGACCTCCGACTTGGCCGTACGGGCACGCTGCTCGTTCGACGACTCGGCGCTCGCCAGGGCCTTGGCCGCGGCCTCCTTGGCCTCGGTGACGAGCTTCTCCGACTCGGCGCGCGCCTCGCGGAGCTTCTCCTCCGCCTCCTGCAGCCGCTGCCCGGCGGTCCGGCTCAGCTCGGAGGCCTGCTGGCGGGCCTGGTCGGACTCGGCTGTGGTGGAGGACCGCAGCCGCTCGGCGTGGCTGGTGGCCTCCTGGGCCTGGTTGGAGGCCGCGTTCAGCAGCCGCTCGGCGTCCTTGCGGGCGCGCAGCAGAATCGCCTCGGCCTCGGTACGGGCCGTCTCGGACTGCGAGCCGATGCGCTGCCGGGTCTCCTCGGCGACCCGGGTGGCCTCGGCGCGGGCGGCCGCGAGGTTCTGCTCGGCCTCGGCGCGGGACTCGTCGAGGAGCCGGCGGGCCTGTGTCTCGCTGCGGGCGCGCAGCTGCTCGGCCCAGGCCACGTTCTCGTTGACGTGCGCCTCGACGGTCTGGCGGCGCTCGGCCAGCTCCTGGTCGAGCCGCTGGCGGCGCTGGTTGGCCTCGGCATGCAGCTCGGCCTGGAGCCGTGCCTGGTGCTCGGCGTGCTCCTGGAGGATGCGCTGCGTCTGTGCCCGCGCCTCCCTGAGCTCCCGCTCGGCGTCCGAGCGCAGCTGGTCGGCCTGGATCTGGGCGTTACGGAGGAGCTGCTCGGCCTGGTAGCCCATGTCCGCGCTGTCGTACGCGGGACGGGTCGCCAGCGTACGGCGTGCCTCGTGGAGCTTGACCCGCAGCACCTCGACCTGGTACCCGAGGTCCGCGGCGTGCTGGACGGCCTTCTCCCGCTCCGTCCGCAGCCGCTCCATCTCGGCTTCGAACCGCGAGAGATGGTCGTCGTCAGCTCGGTGGCTCTCCTGGCGTTCGTAGCCCCGCACTGCGCCGTCCCATCCGTCCCCTGGTCGCAACTCTGTACAGACGAGCACCGTTCATGAACGGCCCCCCGGGGAAATGGTGGCAGATCGAACGTCACCCGCGGACAGCGCCGTGGCGCGACTCCGCTTCCGGCCCCGGCCCGGAGTCGCCTACTCTACCGGGCCGGGAATCCGGAGGTCAGTGCTCCGCCGAGGACGGGTCGGCCGAGGTGACGAGTTCGGTCAGGACGCCGTGGCAGTCCTTGGGGTGCAGGAAGGTGATCCGGGACCCCATCGAGCCGATGCGCGGCTCGTCGTACAGCACGCGTACGCCCTTGTCGCGGATGGACTGCGCGTCACCATCCACGTCAGCGGTGCCGAAGGCGATGTGGTGCACGCCCTCGCCGTTCTTGGCCAGCCACTTCCCGACCGCGGAGTCCTCCCGGGTGGGCTCCAGCAGCTGGAGGTACGAGGCGCCGCCGTCCGAGGTCTCGTTGATCTTGAGCATGGCCTCGCGGACCCCCTGCTCCTCGTTGACCTCGGTGTGGAACACCTCGAAACCGTAGGTGGCCTTGTAGAACTCGACGGTCTTGTCGAGGTCGAAACAGGCGATCCCGATGTGGTCGATTCGCGTCAGCATGGCTCCAGTGGAGCGCCCGGGTGATGGTTACGCAACGTGCGCGCCGTCACACCGGCTGCCCGGTGACCTGGAAGCGAACGGCTCAGTACAGTTCAAGTAAACCCTCGTTCACTCCTCAGCCGCCGCGCTGGAAGGGGATTCCCATCTCATGTCTGGAACGAACACCACCACTTCCGTGATCGTCGCCGGCGCCCGTACCCCCATGGGGCGGCTGCTCGGTTCCCTCAAGTCCTTCTCCGGCGCCGATCTGGGCGGTGTCGCGATCAAGGCGGCACTGGACCGGGCGGGTATCGGCGGCGACCAGGTGCAGTACGTGATCATGGGCCAGGTGCTCCAGGCCGGCGCCGGCCAGATTCCCGCTCGTCAGGCGGCCGTGAAGGCCGGTATCCCCATGAGCGTGCCCGCGCTGACCATCAACAAGGTCTGCCTCTCCGGCCTCGACGCGATCGCCCTCGCCGACCAGCTGATCCGCGCGGGTGAGTTCGACGTGATCGTCGCGGGCGGCCAGGAGTCCATGACCAACGCGCCGCACGTGCTGCCGAAGTCCCGCGAGGGCTTCAAGTACGGCGCGATCGAGATGCTCGACTCGATGGCGTACGACGGCCTCACCGACTCCCTCGAGGGCATCGCCATGGGCGAGTCGACGGAGAAGCACAACACCCGTCTCGGCATCGCCCGGCCCGAGCAGGACGAGATCGCCGCGCTGTCGCACCAGCGTGCCGCGGCCGCCCAGAAGAACGGTCTCTTCGAGGCCGAGATCACCCCCGTGGAGATCCCGCAGCGCAAGGGCGAGCCCGTCCTCTTCAGCAAGGACGAGGGCATCCGCGCCGAGACGACGGCCGAGTCCCTCTCCAAGCTGCGTCCCGCGTTCACCAAGGACGGCACGATCACCGCCGGCACGGCCTCCCAGATCTCCGACGGCGCCGCCGCCGTCGTGGTCATGAGCAAGGCGAAGGCGCAGGAGCTCGGCCTGGAGTGGATCGCCGAGATCGGCGCCCACGGCAATGTGGCGGGACCGGACAACTCGCTGCAGTCCCAGCCGTCCAACGCGATCGCGCACGCCCTGAAGAAGGAGGGCCTGGAGGTTTCCGACCTGGACCTCATCGAGATCAACGAGGCGTTCGCCGCGGTCTCCGTGCAGTCGATGAAGGACCTCGGGGTATCCCCGGAAAAGGTGAACGTCAACGGCGGCGCCATCGCCCTCGGCCACCCGATCGGCATGTCCGGTGCGCGGATCGTCCTGCACCTGGCCCTGGAGCTGAAGCGGCGCGGCGGCGGCGTCGGTGCGGCGGCGCTGTGCGGCGGTGGCGGTCAGGGCGACGCGCTGATCGTCCGCGTGCCGGGCAAGTAACCACCGCGGTTTCCCCGGTACTGGTCACAACTGGTCACAACTGGTCGAACGGAGCAGCGTGATGGTGGACGTCCCCGAGCTGGTCGCCCAGGCACGGGAAGGCCGGCCGCGGGCCGTGGCCCGGCTGATCTCACTGGTCGAAGGGGCGGCTCCCCAGCTCCGCGAGGTGATGGCGGAGCTCGCACCGCTGACCGGCGGTGCGTATGTGGTGGGGCTGACCGGCTCGCCGGGCGTCGGCAAGTCGACGTCCACCTCCGCGCTGGTGACGGCGTACCGGAAGGCGGGGAAGCGGGTCGGCGTCCTGGCCGTCGACCCGTCATCGCCGTTCAGTGGCGGAGCGCTGCTGGGCGACCGGGTCCGGATGTCGGATCACGCGTCGGACCCGGGCGTCTACATCCGCTCGATGGCCACCCGCGGTCATCTGGGCGGCCTCGCCTGGGCCGCGCCGCAGGCGATCCGGGTGCTGGACGCCGCCGGCTGCGACGTGATCCTGGTCGAGACCGTGGGCGTCGGCCAGTCGGAGGTCGAGATCGCCTCCCAGGCCGATACCTCGGTGGTGCTGCTCGCACCCGGAATGGGGGACGGGATCCAGGCCGCGAAGGCGGGCATCCTGGAGATCGGCGACGTCTACGTGGTCAACAAGGCGGACCGCGACGGCGCCGACGCCACCGCACGCGAGCTCAACCACATGCTCGGTCTGGGCGAGTCCCGGGCCCCGGGCGACTGGCGGCCGCCGATCGTGAAGACCGTCGCCGCGCGGTCCGTGGGGATCGACGAGGTCGTCGAGGCCCTCGAGAAGCACCGCGCGTGGATGGAGGAGCACGGCGTCCTCACGGAGCGCCGTACGCGTCGCGCGGCCCACGAGGTCGAGACCATCGCGGTCACCCGGCTGCGGGAACGCATCGGCGATCTGCACGGGGACCGTCGTCTCGATGCGCTGGCCGCCCGCATCGTGGCGGGCGAGACCGATCCGTACGCGGCGGCGGACGAGCTGGTGGCGGGGCTGACGGGGGAGTAGGGGCCGCCTTCCGGGGCCCGTCGTCCCGAGGCGATACGGGATGCCGGGCCCGTGCCACGGGCCCGGGCTCGGACGGCTTCCGTCAGACCTTTCCGCGGCGGCCGCGCAGATGCTCGGCGACCGGCGTCAGCGACGCACGGAGGTCGGCCAGTGCCTCGGACGACAGCAGGTCGATGAAGTGCTGGCGTACGGACTCGACATGGTGCGGGGCGACCTTCCGCATGGTCTCCATGCCCTGGTCGGTGAGGACGGCGAACAGCCCGCGGCGGTCGGACTCGCAGTTCTCCCTGCGGACCAGGCCCGCGTTCTCCATGCGGGTGATCTGGTGGGAGAGCCGGCTCTTGGACTGGAGCGTGGCCGCGGCCAGATCGCTCATCCGCATGCGCAGGTCCGCCGACTCCGAGAGGTTGACGAGGATCTCGTAGTCGTTGTTGGTCAGGCCGAACGGCTGCAGGTCCCTCTCCATCTGGTAGGTCAACAGCCTGTTGACATCCAGATAGGTGCGCCAGGCGCACTGCTCCGCGTCGGTCAGCCAGCGGGTGGCAGTTTCGGTCTCCATATATGGATACTACCCTAAGAAGTTGAATTTCGGACGAAGCCTGCGGGTGTGACCTCGGGCATCCGAGCCCCCCGGATACGGGTGCAGACGTTCGACGTCACACTCCGCAGACTACCGTTCACAGCCCGAAGCGACGCTGGAGGTCCCCAAGCTGGCCGGGAAGGCGCGGGCTCGACCCATGCTGACCAGGTGCCCCATGGCCACCATGGCCCCCGCCGGGTACGCCGTCGCCATGCGGGACCACGCCGGTGGCCTGTTCCGGCATCAGCGCCTCGGTCGACTGGAGCAGCACCGTGCCCGCGCCGACGAACTCGAACTGGTGCTCCTCGCCCGACGCCCCGCCGATCCCGGCCAGTTGACGCAGCCCGCCCATGACTCCGCTCATATAGCCGTGGTCGTAGTGGTGGCACGGTGACGGGCAGTCGGCCCAGCCCACCAGCGCCTGCGGATCAACGCGGATGGGCGGCTCCATGAACACCACCGGGCCGTTCGACGCGGCCACGAACTTGCCGGTGCCGATCAGCGTCAGAAAGCCCGGGACGATCGACTGCTTGAGCGCGAGCGACGGCTGGTACGCGAGCAGGTTCCCGGACCGGATCGTCAGATTGCCCTCGTCGAGGTCGAAGGAGTTCACATCGAACGCCCGGTCCGCGAGCAGCATCTTGCCGCTGCCCTCGGCCACCACCCAGTCGCTCGCGTGCAGCGGCGAATGGAAGCTCGTCCGCATCAGCCGGTCCAGCCGGCCATGGCCGATCCCGTTGAACTCGATCTGCCCGTAGTAGGCGATCATCTTGCCCTTCTGCAGGAACCACTGGGAGCCCTTGAGTTCCACACAGAAGGTGTACGCGTTGACGTTGTCGTCACTCGGCAGGGTCATCGGGTCGAAGATCGCCGGGGATCCAGGGGCGGGGGTGCCCCACGCAGGTGCGCTCACAGCTTCTCCTCCGACGCCTGGACGTACACCGCACCACTGCCGCTCAGCTCCAGCTGGAACGCCTCGCCCGAGCCGCGGCCCACCATGTCGCGCCAGCTCAGCGCGGTGGAGAGCTTGTTGCGCACATCGCCGTGGTGGGCGACGTACGCCTGCGGGTCGACATGGACGGGACGGCCGGGGGAGATCGGCAGCTCGATCACACCGCCGTGCGCCATCACCGCGACCGCGCCATGGCCCTTCAGGGTCGTGGTGAACAGCCCCTGGCCGGTGATCTGGCCCCGCACCATGCCCATGACCCCGCCCTGCGAGCCCATGAACATCGTCCCCTGCTGCAGCGTCCCGTCGAACGCGAGCAGCCGGTCGGCCTCGACGCAGAGGGTCTCCCCGGTCAGGTTGATCACCTGGACATGGTGCCCGCCGTGGCCGAACATCACGGTGCCCGACCCCTCGACCGTCATCAGCGGGGTCGCCTCGTCGGCCACCCGCCGACCGATCATCGACATCAGGCCGCCCTGGCCGCCTGCCATATTCGGGGTGAAGGACACCTGGCCCTTGTACGCCAGCATCGCGCCGCGCTGGCTGTACATCTTCTGGCCCGGGACGACGGTCGCCTCGACCATCTTCGAGTTGATCTCACGGAACGGCATCAGACGTCACCCCCGATGGTGTTCCGCTCGCTCGGCTGCACGTACACCAGCCCGTCGCCCTCGAACCGGATCTGGAATGCCTCACCGCCGCCTTCGCCGAGGAGCGTGCGGAAGGTCACCCCCGACTGGAAGCTCTGCTGCACATTGCCCTGGTGGGCGATGTACGCGCCGGGGTCAACGGAGAGCGGGTACTGCGGCGTCACCCTCAGGACGACCGCGGGGCCGTCCGACATGATCGCGGCCTGGCCGGTGCCCTCGACGGTGGTCGTGAACAGTCCGTTGCCCGTCGCGCCGCCGCGCAGCCCGGTGAAGCTGGTGCCGGTGCGCAGCCCGCCGTCCGCGCACAGCAGATTGCTCGACTCGACGTACAGCTTGTCGCCGTGCAGCGAAACGAGGTTGATCTCGGATGCGCGGTCGGCGAAGTAGCAGGTGCCCTGGCCCTTCACCTCCATCATCGTCATCTGCTCGCCGGTGAGACGGCGGGTCACCATGCCGCGGATGCCCTCACCGCCGCCGGACAGTTTCTTGAAGGCCATCTGGCCGTCGTACGCGACCATCGACCCGTTCTTCGCCTTGACGGCGTCCCCGGTCATGTCGACGGCGAGCACTTTGCTGCCTTGAAGTCGGAACATTGCCACGGGGTGAAGGTACTGGGCGCGGTACGTTCCAGGACAGGCCCCCCGGAATGATCCCGACCCTGACCCTCCCCTGAGACCACCCGGGTAAAGGGCGGGAAAAGAGCGGTGCCACAATGGACGAGCTTGTGCGTCCGTTCACAAGACCGTCGACCCCTCCACCGAAGGTGCCTCACGTGGACATCAAGACCGCCTCCTCCCTCCACCGCCTCCGGCTCGTCTCCGCTCCGGAGGCCGTGTCGTTCCTGCTGCTGCTCGTCTGCTCGGTGCTCAAGCGCACGACGGAGTTCAACGCGGTCCCGGTCATGGGCGCGATCCACGGAGTGCTGTTCATCCTGTACGTGCTCTTCTGGCTGGACGCCTGGAACCGCACCAAGTGGAGCATCGGGACGGCCGCTTTCTACTTCGTCCTTTCCGTGCTGCCCTTCGGCGGCTTCTTCGCCGAGCGCAAGTTGAAGCGCGCCGCCGCGGACGCCGTGATCGCCTCCCGCGCACGCCGGGAAGGCGTGGTCAACGCATGATCGTCGCCTTCTCCGTGACCCCGCTGGGTGTCGGCGAGGACGTCGGGGAGTACGTGGCCGACGCGGTGCGCGTGGTCCGTGAGTCCGGGCTGCCCCACCGCACCGACGCGATGTTCACCTCGGTCGAGGGGGAGGACTGGGACGAGGTGATGGACGTCGTCAAGCGGGCGGTGGCCGCCGTCGAGGCGCGCGCGCCGCGGGTGTCGCTGGTTCTCAAAGCGGACATCCGTCCGGGTGTGACCGACGGTCTGACCTCCAAGGTCGAGACCGTGGAGCGGCACCTGGCGGACTGACCCCGTACGGACCGCCGACGGCGGCGGAGGTGCGGAAGGGCCGGTGCGCGTACCGAAGACCGAGACAGGGCTGACCAGCATGTGACCAGTGGGTATGGTCGATGCCGTGCCGAAGCCCCTCAGCCTCCCCTTCGACCCCATCGCCCGAGCCGACGAGCTCTGGCAGCAGCGCTGGGGTTCTGTGCCCTCGATGGCCGCGATCACCTCGATCATGCGTGCCCACCAGATCCTGCTCGCCGAGGTCGACTCCGTCGTCAAGCCGTACGGGCTGACCTTCGCCCGCTACGAGGCGCTGGTGCTGCTCACCTTCTCCAAATCCGGTGAGCTGCCGATGTCCAAGATCGGTGAGCGGCTGATGGTGCACCCCACGTCCGTCACCAACACCGTCGACCGTCTGGTGAGGTCCGGTCTGGTCGCCAAGCGTCCCAATCCCAACGACGGGCGGGGCACCCTCGCCTCCATCACCGAGAAGGGCCGCGAGGTGGTGGAGGCGGCCACCCGGGACCTGATGGCGATGGACTTCGGGCTCGGGGCGTACGACGGGGAGGAATGCGCGGAGATCTTCGCTCTGCTGCGGCCCCTGAGGGTGGCTGCGCACGACTTCGACGCGAAGTGAGCAGGTGCGGCCGTCCGTGCCGCACCCGTACGCGGGCGCGGCCGCGTGGCCCCGTATCCGGAGCGCCGTGACGCATGTCTCCCGACCCGCCGGAAGATCCCCCAAAGCGGACGGATACCCTCGGCGCCATGAAGAAGAGCGTGCTGACCCGCTACCGGGTGATGGCCTACGTCACCGCCGTCATGCTGCTCGTGCTGTGCACCTGCATGGTGTTCAAGTACGGCTTCAAGATGGGTGAGGACATCACTTTCGCGGTCTCCCAGGCCCACGGCATCCTCTACATCATCTATCTGATCTTCGCCTTCGACCTGGGCTCCAAGGCCAGGTGGCCCTTCGGGAAGCTCCTGTGGGTGCTGGTGTCGGGCACGATCCCGACCGCCGCCTTCTTCGTCGAACGCCAGGTCGTCCGCGAGGTCGAGCCGCTGATCACGGACGGCGCTCCGGCCCCGGTCAAGGCGTAGTCCAGGCCCGGTCAAGGCGTAGCCGAGCGAGCCGCCACCACCGCCGTACGCACATACGGCGGTCTGCCATCGACATTTACTAGGACGTCCTAGTAAATTCGAAGGTATGGACGCTGACGCCATCGACGAGGGCCGCCGCCGCTGGCAGGCCCGATACGACACCGCAAAGAAGCGGAACGCCGACTTCACCACGCTCTCCGGTGACCCGGTCGAGCCGGCATACGGGCCACGGCCCGGCGACACCTACGAGGGTTTCGAGCGGATCGGGTGGCCGGGTGAGTACCCCTTCACGCGCGGTCTGTACCCGACCGGCTACCGCGGCCGCACCTGGACCATCCGCCAGTTCGCGGGCTTCGGCAACGCCGAGCAGACGAACGAGCGCTACAAGATGATCCTGGCCGCCGGCGGCGGCGGGCTCAGTGTCGCCTTCGACATGCCCACGCTGATGGGCCGCGACTCCGACGACCCCCGCTCGCTCGGCGAGGTCGGCCACTGCGGAGTCGCCATCGACTCCGCCGCCGACATGGAGGTCCTCTTCAAGGACATCCCGCTCGGCGACGTCACGACCTCGATGACGATCAGCGGCCCCGCCGTCCCGGCCTTCTGTATGTACCTCGTCGCGGCCGAGCGGCAGGGTGTCGACCCGGGTGTGCTCAACGGCACGCTCCAGACCGACATCTTCAAGGAGTACATCGCCCAGAAGGAATGGCTGTTCGAGCCCGAGCCCCATCTGCGCCTGATCGGCGACCTGATGGAGTACTGCGCCCGCGGCATCCCGGCGTACAAGCCGCTCTCCGTCTCCGGCTACCACATCCGCGAGGCGGGCGCGACGGCCGCGCAGGAGCTGGCGTACACCCTCGCGGACGGTTTCGGATACGTCGAGCTCGGCCTCAGCCGGGGCCTGGACGTCGACGTCTTCGCACCCGGGCTCTCCTTCTTCTTCGACGCGCACGTCGACTTCTTCGAGGAGATCGCCAAGTTCCGCGCCGCCCGCCGCATCTGGGCCCGCTGGATGAAGGAGGTCTACGGCGCGAAGACCGACAAGGCCCAGTGGCTGCGCTTCCACACCCAGACCGCCGGTGTCTCGCTGACCGCCCAGCAGCCGTACAACAACGTGGTCCGTACCGCGGTCGAGGCCCTCGCGGCCGTGCTCGGCGGTACGAACTCGCTGCACACCAACGCACTCGACGAGACCCTCGCCCTGCCGTCCGAGCAGGCCGCCGAGATCGCCCTGCGCACCCAGCAGGTGCTGATGGAGGAGACCGGCGTCGCCAATGTCGCCGACCCGCTGGGCGGTTCCTGGTACGTGGAGCAGCTCACCGACCGCATCGAGGCCGACGCCGAGAAGATCTTCGACCAGATCAGGGAGCGCGGGCTGCGCGCCCACCCGGACGGCAAGCACCCCATCGGGCCCATCACCTCCGGCATCCTGCGCGGTATCGAGGACGGCTGGTTCACCGGCGAGATCGCCGAATCCGCCTTCCGCTACCAGCAGGCCCTGGAGAAGGGCGACAAGCGCGTCGTCGGCGTCAACGTCCACCACGGCTCGGTCACCGGTGACCTGGAGATCCTCCGCGTCAGCCACGAGGTCGAGTGGGAGCAGGTCCGCATCCTCGGCGAGCGCAAGGCCAAGCGCGACGACGCACGCGTCAAGACCTCGATCGAGGCCATGCTGACCGCCGCACGCGACGGCTCCAACATGATCGAGCCCATGCTCGACGCGGTCCGCGCCGAGGCCACGCTCGGCGAGATCTGCAACGCGCTGCGGGACGAGTGGGGCACGTACACGGAGCCCCCCGGCTTCTGACCCCGATCCGGCCCCCTCGCGCCGGAAACCCGCTGGAGAGACCGGTCATCGTGCCCCTACCGTGGCGCGATGGCCGGTCTTCCCGTTCCCGTGCGCGGTATACGCGTCTTCTTCCACTACGTCGGCGGCTGCGGTCCCTTCGCGGACATCACCGCCACCTTCGAGCCGCCGTACGACAGCGGTGAGCCGGACTTCATGAATCTCGTGCCCGACGAGGACGTCCCGGAGGAGTACGTCGCCGCGTTCCGCGCGGGCGTGGCCGAAAGACTCGGGAGGGACGCCGGCGTCGAAGCGTTCGTACTGGTCACCGCCGGACGGCACCACATCGTGGACTCATCCGAGTACGGCTTCAAGATCGCTGGGCAGATGGCGGCCCGCGCCGCACTGATCACGGCAGGGCTTCTGCCGCCCGAGGAAGCCCACAAGCTCACCAAGGTGACCTGGCCGGACAAGTCCCGGTTCATCGGGGAGCGCGGCCCGCGGCATCCGTGAAAACGGCTGGAGCGACCGGTCGGCACGCACCTACCGTGGCGCGATGGCTGGTCTTCCCGTTCCCGTGCGCGACATCCGGGTGCACTTCCACCGTGTCAGCTGCGCCCCCAAGTTCGCGCACTTCACCGCCGACTTCGAGCCGCCCGCGGAGGGCGGTACGGCGGAGTTCCGCAGCACGGCGCCGCAGGACGAGCTGCCCGACGAGTTCACCGGTCCGCTGTGGAAGGGCATCCAGCAAGGGCTTGACGGGATCGGCGCCCGGGTCACGGTCACCGGGGGCCGCCTGCACCCGACGGACCGCTCCGGCCACAGCTACTACGTCGCCGGGTATCTGGCGGGCCGGGCAGCGCTGGTCGCCGCCGGGCTGCTGCCGCCCGACGAGGCCCCACCCCGGCGGGACGTGACCTGGCCAGGGAGACCGTAGGTCCTCTCCGGGCCTTTGGACACCTTCGGTCCCGAACCCGCCGCCGGACCGCGGCTCATCGGGGAGCGATGCCGGCGGCGTCCGCGAACGTCAGACGGAACAGCGCGCCGCCGCCCGGGGCGTGCTCCGCCGTCAGCTCGGCGTTGTGCGCCCGCGCGATCTGCCGTGCCATCGCCAGACCCAGCCCGGAACCGGGCAGTGCTCGCGCGGACTCCGCCCGGTAGAAACGGTCGAAGACATACGGCAGGTCCTCCGGCGCGATGCCCCGGCCGTGGTCGCGGACCGTCAGATCGGCGGCGGTCAGCGCGACCTCGACCGCCGCCCCTGGCGGGCTGAACTTGGCGGCGTTGTCGAGCAGATTCGTCAGCAGCCGGGACAGCCGCGCCGGCACGCCCGGCAGCGTCAGGTCCGCCGTGGCGTCGTCCGCCCACAGGGTGAACTCGTTCTCCGGCCAGTGGGCGCGTGCCGTGTCCACCGCGTGCTCGGTGAGCTGCCGCAGCCCCACGGACTCCAGCAGCGGATGCGGCTCCTCGTCCCTGGCCAGCTCGATCAGATCGTTCACCAGGCCGGTCACCTCACGCAGCTGCCGCGCCAGCGCGGCGGACGCCCGGTCACGCTGGGCGTCCGTGAGCCGGTCCGCGCGGGCGAGCAGCTCGGCATTGGTCCGCAACGCGGTCAGCGGAGTGCGCAGTTCGTGCGAGGCGTCGGCCACCAGCCGGCGCTGGGCACTGACCGACTGCTCCAGCTCGCCCAGCATGGTGTTGAACGTGGCGGCCAGCCGGGTCACCTCGTCCTCGCGGCCCGGCGGGCCCTCGGGCAGCTCGATCCGGTGCCGGGGATCACGGGTCGCGGCGATGCGCTCCGCGGTCGCCGTCAGCCGGGCCACCGGCGCCAGACCCGTCCGCGACACCGCGTACCCGAGCGCCCCGGCCAGCAGCACCCCGGCGGCCCCCACCAGGGACAGCAGCCAGGCCGCCTGCCGTACTCCCTTCTCCACCGTGTCCGCGCGCAGCGCCACCTGCAGAGCCTTGCCCTTGCCGAACGGGGTGGTGAGCATCCGCCCCGGATGCCCGGAGAGCGTGAAATCGGAGAAGTACGGTGCCCGCTCTCCCGCCGCGACCTCCCGGACCGGGGCGGACACCGGCAGCACATACGCAGGCGCGGACGGGTCGTCCGCCGGATCGGCCGGCACGACCTGCGCGCAGGCAGGCGCCGAGAGGAAACGGCACTCGCCCGCGAGGACGTCGGGACCCGAGTCGCGGTTCTGCTGCGTCACCAGCGTCGCCGACTGGGTGAGGTTCAGATCGAGCTGGTGGTAGAGGGCGTAGTCCAGGACGAAGAACGCGGCCGTGCACACCCCGACCGCGACCAGCGCCACCGCGGCGGAGGTCGCCAGCGCCAGCCTCGTCCGCACCGGCCGGCGCCGGCGCCAGCGCGCCCCCAGCCTGTGCACGCCGCTCATGCCACGTCCAGCCGGTAGCCCACGCCGTGGATCGTGTGCACGAGGCGGGGTTCACCGCCCGCCTCCAGTTTGCGGCGCAGATATCCCACGTACACCGCGAGCGAGTTGGAACCGGGCCCGAAGTCGCGGCCCCACACCGACTCGTGGATCACCTCACGGGGCAGCACCTGCCCGGGGTGCCGCAGCAGCAGCTCGAGGAGCGCACACTCGGTGCGGCTGAACTCCAGCGGCCGTCCGCCCCTGCTGCCGGTACGGGTGACCGGGTCCATCACCAGATCCGCGAAGCGCAGCCCGGCACCGTCCCCGGGATCCAGGGGTGCCGTGCGGCGCAGCAGAGCCCTCAGCCGGGCGGTCAGCTCGTCGAGCGCGAAGGGCTTCACCAGATAGTCGTCCGCGCCCGCGTCCAGCCCGTCGACCCGCTCGCTCACGGAGTCCAGGGCGGTCAGCACGATGACCGGCGTACGGTCGCCCAGTGCCCGCAGCCGACGGCAGACCGCGAGCCCGTCCAGGGCCGGCATCATCACATCCAGCACCAGGGCGTCCGGCTCCCAGGCGGCCACATCGGAGAGCGCGGCCAGGCCGTCGGCGGCCTCCCGCACCTCGTACCCCTCGACGGTGAGGCCGTCGGCCACCGCGGCGCGCACCTCGGGATCGTCGTCGACGACCAGGATCTTCGCTGCTCCCATGCCATAGAGCCTGCCAAACCGGCTTCTTAGATCCCTCTTAAAGCGCTTCGCGAGCGTGGCCGTCATGCGGACACCACCCACACCACCCACCCCACACGCACGGGGGGCCGCCTCGAGCGCCCCCCTGTCCGTGGTCATCGGCGCCGGTGGCACCGGCGGCCACATCTACCCCGGTCTGGCCCTTGCCGAGGCCCTGCGCCGGGCCGTGCCCGACGCGGTGATCTCCTTCGTCGGCACCACCAGGGGCCTGGAGACCGAGCTCATACCTGCCGCCGGCCACCGGCTGCACACCGTCGACATGATTCCCTTCGATCCGGCCCTCGGCGCGCGGCGCTATCTGCTGCCCGCCGCCCTGCTGAAGTCCGGGACCCAGTGCCGGACCATCCTGCGGGCCCAGCGCGCCCAGGTCGCCGTCGGCATGGGCGGCTATCCGAGCGCGCCCGTCATCCTCGGCGCCCGGCTCGCCGGACTGCCGAGCGTGATCCACGAGTCCAACGCGGTGCCCGGCCGTGCCAACCAGTTCGCCGCCCGCCTCACCCCGCATCTCGCCGTCGCGTTCGACCACAGCCGGGCCCATCTGACGGGCGGGGAGAACGCCCTGACCACCGGGATGCCGATCGCCGCACCGCTCGCCGCACTCGACCGCGGCACGCTGCGCGACCACGCCCGCCGTGCCCTCGGCGTCCCGGACGGCGCCCGGCTGCTCCTCGTCAACGGCGGAAGCCTCGGCGCGGCACGTCTCACCGAAGCCGCCGTCGGGCTCGCGCACCGCCTGCGCGAGCGCACCGACGTCCATCTGCTGATCAAGACCGGTCCCGCGGCACTGGAGGAGGCCCGGGCACGCCTCGGCGACTCGCCCGTCGCCCGGGCCGTTCCCTATCTCGACCGGATGGACCTCGCCTACGCCGCCGCTGACCTGGTGGTCTGCCGGGCCGGTGCGGCCACCGTCGCGGAACTCGCCACCACCGGCGTGCCGGCCGTCCTCGTCCCGTACCCGCACGCGCCCGGCGACCACCAGACGCACAACGCGCGGGTGCTGACCGACGCCGGGGCGGGGCTGCTTCTCCCGGACGCCGAGACCACCGCCGAACGGCTGGACGCCCTCACCGCACCCTTGCTCGCCGACCCGGACCGGCTCGCCGCGATGAGCGGCGCCGCAGACCCGGGCCCGCACGCCCGTGCCGCCGACCTGCTGGCCGCACGTGTCATCGAACTCGCCTCTCAGACCAAGGAGTACGCCGCATGAGCCGCATAAGCCACATGAACACCAACATGAGCACGAGCACGAGCACGAGCGCGAGCGCGAGCGCGAACACGGACATGAGCACGCACATGAGCACGCACATGAGCACGAGCACGGACATGAACTGGAACGGCCGCACCGTCCTCGTCACCGGAGCCGAGGGCTTCATCGGATCCACCCTCGTCGATCTGCTCGTCGAGCAAGGCGCGGACGTCCGGGCCTTCGTCCACTACAAGCCCTACGCGGAGCGCGGTCATCTCTCCCACCACATGGGCGAGTTGGAGATGATCGCCGGGGATGTGCGCGATCCCGGACGCGTCATGGACGCCATCGAGGGCTGCGACACCGTCTTCCATCTCGCCGCACTCATCGGCATCCCGTACAGCTATGACTCACCCGGCGCGTACGTCCAGACGAATGTGAACGGCACCGAGAACCTCGCCGAGGCCTGCCGCCGCCACGGGGTCCGCCGGCTGGTGCACACCTCCACCAGCGAGGTGTACGGCACGGCCCTGACCGTGCCGATCTCCGAAGACCATCCCCTGCAGCCGCAGTCCCCGTACTCCGCGTCGAAGATCGGCGCGGACATGATGGCGCTCTCGCACTGGCACGCCTTCGAACTCCCCGTGACGGTGGTGCGGCCCTTCAACACCTACGGTCCTCGCCAGTCGGCCCGGGCCGTGATCCCCACGATCCTCGCCCAACTGCACGCGGGAGTGGAGGAGATCAGGCTCGGTTCCCTCACCCCCACCCGCGACTTCACCTATGTCACCGACACGGCACGCGGCTTCCTGGCGATGGCCGACTGCGACCGGGCCCTCGGGCAGGTCGTCAACCTCGGTACGGGATACGAGATCTCGGTCGGAGACCTGGCCGCCCGGCTGATCGCCGCCTCGGGGCACAGGGCCGAGGTCGTCGTCGACCCCGCACGGCTGCGCCCGTCGGGCAGCGAGGTGGAGCGGCTGCTCTCGGACAACCGCCGGGCGCGGGAGTGGGCGGGCTGGGAACCCGAAGTCCCCCTGGAGGAGGGGCTGAAGCGGACGTCGGAGTGGGTGGCGGACAATCTGCACCTGTTCGCGGCGGAGCGCTACCAGGTCTGAGACGGGGGCCGTTACCGGGCGCGGGATGCGGGATCCCGGCCCGGGCCGGATAGCCGTGGGGGTGTCGGCCGCGCCGGCCGGTTCGCCCACCTCAGTCGAGCTGCGCCGCCGCCCCCAGCCCGCCCAGCAGGACCGCCGTGAAGCGCCGGACCCAGTCCGCGTCCACCGGTTCGGCGCTCACCAGCGCCCGGTGCACCACCGCGCCCGCGATCACGTCGAAGATGAGGTCCGCGGTGCGGGCCGCGGCCTCCGGGTCGGTCTGCTCAGGGAGTTCACCGCGCGCCTGGGCCCGGGCACGTCCCTCGAGGACCAGCCGCTTCTGACGGTCCACGATCGAGACCCGGATGCGCTCGCGCAGCGGCTCGTCGCGCGTCGACTCGGCGACCACCGCCATCATCGCGGTCTTCGCCTCGGGACGCTGGAGCAACTCGGCGAACTGCAGCACGACGCCCTCGATGTCCGCGGCCAGCGAGCCCCGGTCGGGCAGCTCCAGTTCGTCGAAGAGCACCGCCACCGCGTCCACGACGAGTTCGCTCTTGTTGGCCCAGCGCCGGTAGAGGGTCGTCTTGGCCACCCCGGCCCGGCTCGCCACATCGCCCAGCGTCAGCTTCGACCAGCCGAGCTCGACCAGAGCGGCCCTGGTCGCGTCCAGGATGGCGGTATCCGCCTCGGCGCTGCGGGGGCGACCGGCGCGGATGGTTTTCGGACGGCGGTGGCTGCACATGACGGCGACCATACCGGCCGGTAGGTGGATTGCCGTGAGCGTCACCACGGGATCGCTGTGAGCCACTTCACCGAGAGAACGCCCCCCGGGCAGTGGTAATGGAGTTACGCTACGACCCGTAGCGAAAATTGTCCGAGTGACGACCACGGGTGCCGGGTGGGGACCAGGCGCCACAGCAGCACACAGAACGCGGCACCTCCGGTCATATGACTTCCGGTGGGCTTTTCACTCGTGCGCGCGGAGGGGGGAGGATGTAGGCATGCAGCAGCCTAGGAACATGTCCATGAGCGGCGTCGTCGACCTCGCCGCAGTCAAGGCGGCCGGTGACGCCAAGGCGAAGGCGGAGCAGGCCCGTGCCCAGGCCGCCCGTCAGGGCGGCGGCGGTGCCGTACCCCCCTCCAGCCTGGTGATCGACGTCGACGAGGCCGGCTTCGAGCGCGATGTCCTCCAGCGCTCGGCCGAGGTCCCGGTCGTCATCGACTTCTGGGCCGAGTGGTGTGAGCCGTGTAAGCAGCTGAGCCCGGTGCTGGAGCGGCTCGCCCGTGAGTACAACGGCCGCTTCGTGCTCGCCAAGATCGATGTCGAAGCCAACCAGATGCTGATGCAGCAGTTCGGGATCCAGGGCATCCCGGCTGTCTTCGCGGTCGTCGCCGGTCAGGCTCTTCCGCTCTTCCAGGGTCTGGCCCCCGAGCCGCAGATCCGCCAGACCCTCGACCAGCTGGTCCAGGTAGCCGAGCAGCGCTTCGGTCTCACCGGCATCACCGTCGACCCGGACGCCGAAGAGGGTGCCGCCACCGCCGCCCCCGTCCCGGCCGGCCCGCATGACGCGGTACTCGAGGCGGCCGTCCAGGCGCTCGACGCGGGCGACCTCGGCGGCGCCGTGCAGGCGTACAAGAACGTGCTCGCCGACGACCCGGGCAACGAGGAGGCCAAGCTCGGCCTCGCCCAGGCCGAACTGCTGCGGCGGGTCCAGGGCATGGACGCCTCGGTCGTACGCAAGGAGGCCGCGGACAAGCCGGACGACGCCGCGGCGCAGATCGCCGTGGCCGATCTGGATCTGGTCGGCGGTCATGTCGAGGACGCGTTCGGCCGGCTGGTCGACACCGTGGGGCGTTCGGCGGGCGAGGACCGCGACGCCGCCCGGATCCATCTGCTCGAGCTGTTCGAGGTGATCGGTCAGGACGATCCCCGGGTGACCGCCGCGCGTACTGCGCTGGCGCGGGTGCTGTTCTGACGTACGCCTCTCCGGCGCTCAGGAACGACCGGCGCCAGGCCGCCGATTTGGCGACAGAGTGACAAAGCACGGCCGCGCTTTACCAAAGCTTGGTAAACGCGGCCGGCTGTTACTCGTAGTAAATCGATCACGTTGATCTGTCCCGTTTTTGGCGTCAATATCCACCCGTTCCGAAGGGCCTCGAGGCACCCTGTGTGGCCGCCCGACATCGCGCCGTCGTGACGTGGTTATCGGGCCGTTACTACCGAGTAACGAACCCCCTTGTGCCCCGGCTCGTAATGCACCACGATCGGCCACGCTCGGTCCATCACCGCACCAGCTCGGCAGCCAGCCGCGTCAAGCGGTCCTGGGTCCCCACCGAGTGGGCCGGCGGCAGAGGCGCCGGCCGCGGACAGGGGGGTTCCTGCCCGGGCGGCAGGGCCTGTCCATTGAGGTTGCGCGAAGGCGTGGCCAGTGGTTGTCGCTCGGGGGTGATCGCCAGTGATCGGACGCAGCTCGCGGACCGCCCGCTCGGCGCTCTCCTTCCCGAGGACGTAGCACTTCTCCCATCCCAGGGCGGACCTCCCGGTCCGTACCGGAGATGTACGTCCGAGAAGGAGGAACAGATATGTCCCAGGTTCGTGGTGGGACCAGATGGAAGCGGTTCGCGGTCGTCATGGTGCCGTCCGTGGCCGCCACGGCCGCGATCGGTGTGGGCCTGGCGCAGGGTGCACTCGCGGCTTCGTTCGCGGTGTCGGGCCAGGAGTTCAAGGTCAAGGCCGGTCACCTTGTCGGTACTGGGTTCGCCCAGTACGGCGGCATGGACGTGGGCTACAAGAACGTTGCGGGTGGGGACGACAAGACCGCCCACCCAGTTGCGATCTCGACCTTCCAGAACGCGACGATCAACAACATGTGCCAGTCCGTGGTGACCGATGTGCCGTTCGTCGGCAAGATCACTCTGCGGCTCGAGGCGGGCAACGACAAGAACAACCCCGTCGTTGCCAAGGACCTTTACCTGGACGTGTCCTCGCTGGATGCTGACGCTACGTTCAAGAACATCGACATCGGCGTAGCGGCCAAGAACACCGGCGACCCCAAGATGGGTGGCAAGGGCCCGGCCATCAAGGACAAGATCCTGCCGAACAGCTTCGCCCAGCAGGCTGATGAGGCCATCCTTGACAATGTCGAGCAGAAGGCGTGGGCAACCACGGCAGCTTCCTTCAAGCTCAGCGGCCTGAGCATGCGTCTGTACGCGGACTCCGGCCACGAGTGCTACTGACGGTCATTCCGTCCGGACGGGCGGGGGGAGCCACGGCTTCGCCCGCCCGGCCAACTCTCCACACCGCACCACCAGTTCCAGGGAGCTGTTTTCCATGAGCGTCGCCGAGTCCACGGAACAGAACGAGCACTTCCTTCGCGTCTTCCGCCTGCGGTTCCGTGACTGGCGGGGACAGCGGCCGTTCTGGGCAGGCCTGTTCACACTGCTCGGCGGCATTCCGATCGCCTACTTCCCGTATGCGAGCTTCAAGCTCGGCCACATGACGATCTCCATGTCGACGACCGCGGGCTCAACCGCGCTGATCATCGGCGTGCTGCTCGTCACGTTGGGTCTCACGATGTGGTTCCAGCCCGTAGTTCGTATCTTCGCCGGCGTTGCCGCGATCCTGCTGGCATTGGTCTCGCTCCCTGTGTCCAACCTCGGTGGGTTCATCGTCGGTTTCTTGTTCTCCCTCATCGGCGGCGCGCTCTCCATCTCGTGGGCGCCCGGGAAGTCGGCGGACGAGTCGACCGAGGACAACGGGGAGGCTCCCGTACCCGTCGAGCCGTCAGGTACCCCGGATCAGGAGCCGTGGGGCACGCACGACGAGAAGACGCACGACACCACCATCGACGCCAACGGCGGGAGGAACAGTGCCGGGTGATGTCACACCGCTGAACACGGCAGGGGGTGACGAAGCACAGGTCAGAAAGGGGCCGCGTCACGCGGCCCCGAGGAAGTCCCTGCTGACCAAGCTTCAGATGCCCGCCGGCAAGGCGATGGCCCTGGCCGCCATGCCCACCGCGGTCTTCGTGGGAATGGGCCTCACGCCCAGGCTCGCCCTCGCCGACGACAAGGACATACCCTTCGCGCCGGGCCCATGCGTCACGCGCTCGGACGAGCCGTCCGCGTCGGAGTCGCCGTCCCCGTCAGAGTCGGCCAAGCCGTCCGGCGAGGCGTCGGACGACTCCTCGGCCAAGCCGTCCGACGAGCCTTCGGTCGAGCCCTCCGCGAGCGCCTCGGGAGACTCGGACAAGACCCGGGACGAGCCGAGGCCGGGAGCATCCCCGTCTGCTTCCGAGTCGGCTGCCAAGCCCGCCGAGGAGTCGGAGCCGTCCGCGGACCCCGAGCCGAGCGAGACCAGGAACCCGCTCGACCCCCTGGGTCTCGGAGACAAGATCAAGGACCTCTTCGACGGCCCCGACACGCCCGAGGAGCCGACGGCCACGGCGACCCCGAGTGCCACGGCGAAGCCCGCGGAGGAGTCGTCCGAGGAGCCCGCGGAGAAGCCCGCCGCGGAAACGTCCGAGGACACGTCGTCCACGCCGGAGAGCACGACCACGAGCCCGGTGCGCGACGCCGCCGACAAGACCAAGGACGCCATCAAGGACGCGGCGCAGAAGGCCGGCGCAGAGGTCGAGGAGCTCGACGACAAGGTCAAGGGCCTGGACGCGGTCAAGGACGAGGACATACCGGAAGGCGCCAAGCCGCGCTTCCCGTGTCCCACCGCCGACCCGGAGGCTCTGGCGGCGGCCGAGGTGGAGCCGGGCATCCCCACGCTCCCCGACGACCCCTGGATCCTGGAGAGCTCGAAGCTCACCCTCACGGGCCTGGACTACAAGGGCATCGTCGAGGTCAAGACCGGAAGCGGCAAGATCAAGAAGGTGCTGAAGTTCACGGCTACGGGCGTGAAGATCGACGACTTGCACCAGCTGGTGGTCGGCCCCAACGGCACGACGGCACACGTCGAGGCGCGGAAGGGCTCCACGTCGGAGATCAACAACGGCACGGTGACGATGTACACGGAGGAGCTGAAGGGCAACCTCTTCGGCATCATCCCCGTGACCTTCAGCCCGCAGTCCCCGCCGCCGCTCAACGTCCCGTTGGCCATCTTCACCAAGGTGAAGGTGACCCAGGCGGGTCAGTTCGGCGGCACGCTGACCGTCCCCGGTCTGCGCAACTACTTCACCGGCGGCAACGCCGGCTGAGCCACCGGGAGCCGCGGAAAGGCTGTGGGCCGCACCTCGAACGAGGTGCGGCCCACAGTGCCTGCCTGGCGGCGGCGGTGGCGTCCGAGGTTGTCTTGGTCTCGGGATGGTGGTCGGCCGCCACCGGACGGCTGATGCCCAGGGGTCCGCAGCGATGCGACTGCATGTGATGCGCTCGACCGCGACCTGCGCGTCAGCGGCCGAGGCAGCCGCGGGGGCCTCGGGGACGCTTCCCCCAGCGTCCGCTCCAGTGGGCAGGGTCTACGCCACGGCCCGGGGCCACCGCACGATCTTCGATCGTCCACACACCAACCGATGATCATGCGGTGGCCGTACCCGTCCCCAGCGGGTCCGCTACAAGTTCGCCAAGCCAGACTGGACCAACTAGCTGCCGGCCGCTTCCCTGAAGGAGCGTGCGATGGCCCGGTCACCGTCCAGGGCACTCATCCGGACGGGGCTGCGCTCGTCGTCCAGAACGACGGCACGGAGCACTGTTCCGACGGCCGCTTCCTGGTCACCGTCCGGCCAGCGGGGGTCCTTTGCGTTGTCGATCAGCCCCGCGGTGCCGTCCGGCAGCACCACATCCAGCCCCCAGGGACGTACAGCGACGACCTGGACGTCGTATTCGCGATGGAGTATCGAGGGCATGTCGTTCGGCCGCCTCACGGCTTGAGTATCCAGGTACGGTCGACGGTCAGGGAATTGAACTCGGCCAGCCTGCTGTAGTCGATCTCCCACTCGATTCTGGGGGTTCCATTCGGGCCCTTCCAGTCGTAGCGCTTGGCAGCCTTGGCGAACTGCACCAGGAACTTCATGTCCATGTCGTACCTGTACATGCCGTTGGCGTACGTACCCCGTCCCCAGTACTCGGCGGCGACGCTCTGCTCGCCGAAGTACACCTTGCCGTTGCTTCCATCCTCCGCCGCCCGGGCCGGGTTCGGGCCGTGTGCCTTCTCGTAAGCCACGTCCACGGTCTTCGGGGTCCGGTATATGGGGAACGTGCAGTCCGTGTCCGACTTCGGCTTGTCGCCGGAGGCCGCGGTTGACCGCTGGACGGCCGACGCCTTCGACTTCCGGCCCGGCTTGGTGCCGCCGGAGTCCCGGTCACAGCTGATGCCGAGTCGGTCCAGCTGCTTCTTGGCGTCCTCCATCTTCTCGGTGACGGCGTCGACGTTCTTCCGGGCCTTGTTGACCTTCTCCAGGAACCCCTTGATGCCCCAGATGGCCTTGCCGATTTTCGGCAGCTTGCTCCCGATCTTCGCCAGCTTGACCGGGCCCGCGTTCTGGACGATGGCCCAGATGCAGATCCCGATATCGGGATCGTCGATGCACTCCTTGATGTCCTCTGCGAACAGCTCCACCAGGATCTCGGCGCCGTTGTCCTTCAGGTAGTCCAGGAGGTCCTGGCCGGAGAGCTCCCGGGCCAGCGCCAGTTCCTCCTCGCTCAGCCCGGCCTGCTCCAAGGCGTACTCGGTGGCCATCCGCAGGACCAATGCGTCCAGGGCATCCGCGCCGCTGCTGGGATCTCCGCTACCGCCGCCGGGCTGTGGATCGGTGTACTTCGAGTTCTTCTTGGCCGCCTCGGCCAGTTCCTTGCGCTGCCTCTCGCGCTCGGCCTCCTCGGCGCGTTCGGCGGCCTGGTCGGCCTCCTTCGCTGAGGCATTGGCGTTCTGTGCTGCGTCTTCCGCCGCGACTGCGTACGCTTCCGAGCGGTCGGCGCTCTGTCGCGCGGTGGCGGCGTCACTCTCCGCCGACGCGGCGGCACTGTGAGCACTGCTCGCGTCCCGTTCGGCGTCCGTGGCCTCGCTGTCGGCAGCGGCGGATTCGGTTTCGGCGGCGCTTGCGGCGGAGTCGGCCGCGAAGGCGTCCTCACCTGCCTGCCTGCTCCACTCGGCGGCTCTGGCGTCGGCCTTCTTGGCGGCTTCGGCCGCTTTGGCTGCCTCGGCGGCGGAGGCCTTGGCCCGCTTGACCGCTTCGGCCGCGCGTGCCGCATCCGCGGCTGCCGCGGCTGCGGCCTGTGCGGCCGCCTTCGCGCTTGCGGTGGCCTTGTCGGCCAGCGCCTTGGCGTCAGCAGCGGCCTTTGTCGCCTCCTTGGCCTTGGCTTCGGCAGCGGCGGCCTGCTGTTCGGCGAGCGTTTTGGACGCCTGACCGACGAGTACGGCGAACGCGGCGGAAACATCGCTTTCGCGATAGGCGCTACCGAGGGCGATGGCCTTGTCCGCAGACATCGTCACCTGCTTTGCCGCATCCCGGGCAGCGACGGCGAACTGGGCGGTGGCCATGGCGTGGCCCGCCGTGACGGTGGCCCACTCGCGAGTCTTACGCGCCTCATCCCTGGCCTCGGCAGCCCGAATTTGGGCTGTGACGGCGGCCATGGCCGCCTTCTTGGCCTCGGCTTCGGCGCTCCTCACGTTCTGCGCGGCGGCGGCAGAGGCGTCGATCGCCTCGGCTGCGGCTGCGTGCGCATTGGCCGCGGCGGCACTCGTGGCCAATGCTGCGGACCAGGCTCCGTCTGCGGCGGCACGTGACCTGGTTGCTGCTGCCTTCGCACGCGTCGCCGCAGCACGGGCCGCGACAGCGGCGCTGCTGGCCTCGTTGGCTGCGGTACGTGCAGCCGTTGCCGCGATAGTGGCCTCATTGGCCGCAGTCCGGGCTTCTGTCGCGGCTTGCCGGGTTTCGGCAGCGGCGTCAGATCCGTCTGCGGCGGCAGCGGCGGCCTCAAACGCCGCCGCACGCGCGGCTGTGGCTTGCTCCTCCCGCTCCGCGCGGACCGCCTTATCGCGTGCCTCTGCGGCACGTGCCTCGGCGGCCTTGGCATCCGCATGCTTCGAAGAAGCCGTGGATTCGGCGGTCGCGGCGCTCGACCTTGCCGTCGAGGCCTTGGAGCGCTCCTCTTGGGCGCGAGCCTCGGCGGCTTGAGCCCTACCCCGCTCCCGTTCGGCGTCCTTGCGTGCCGTGGCGGCCTTGTCGCGCTCGGCCTCGGCGACTCCGCGCAGCTCCTTGGCCTTGGCGGCCTGGGTGCGGGCGGTGGCTTCCTCCTTCTCGGCGGTCGCTTGGGCGTTCTTCGCCTTGGTCGCGTTGTCCGCAGCCTCCTTGGCCTGCTCGTCCGCTGCGTCAGCGGCCGCCTTGGCCTGCGCGGCCGCTTCCTGCGCTGCGGCCTTGCGGAACTCGGCCTGCATCGCGTGGGACTGCGTCTTGGCGAGCGCCAGCAGCGCCTGGCTGTCGGCGGCCGTCGCCTTCGCCGCGTTGGACGCTGTGAGGGCGGACTTGGCGGCTGCCTGAGAGGCGGCGTACGACGCCTTCGCGACCTGCACCGACTGCTGGCCGTACATCAGGCCGCGCCCACGCGGGGTCTTGGCCGCGTCCGCGATGGCCCATGCGGCGCTCTGAGCCGCGACCGCCTTCTCGGAGGCTGCCTTGGCCGCCGCGACAGCCTTGTCTGCGATCGGTATCTGGGCTGCGGCTGCATTGCGCGCGGCCGTCAGGTCCTTCGCGGCCTGGGTGAACACGGCCGGCTTCGGCTTCAGGATGCTGTTGGGATTGGCCGCCCAGTACTTCTGGAAGAAGAGGATCTGGTCGGCCTGCCAGGCCTGGCGGACGGCCTCCACCATCGCCTCGGTGGCCACGCGTACTTCCTTCGAAGCCGCGATCTCGGCAGCGACGATGTCCTTGCGCTGTTTGCTCTGCGAGGCGTACTCCGCCCCCCACTCCGTGTGCGCGTCGAGGACGACGCCGGTGAGGGCACGATAGTGGTCGACGGGGTTGTTGCTGTCGCAGCTCGCCCAGGCCGCCTTGAGGAACTCCACCTCGGTCCGGTGTTCCAGAGAGTCCGGAGCCGGAGCGGTCTTGAGGAACCCGCCGAACCGGAGGACGCTGGCCACGTCATTGGCCGAACCGGGCGTCCCGTTCTCGCCGTTGTTCAGGCCCACGACCTCGTCGCGGGCGAACGGCTTGTACGCGGTGGCCCAGTTGTCGTCGGCGGTGTCGAAGGCGGCGATGACGTCCTTCGCCTTGTCCAGAGCCGCCTTGCCCGGCTTGGGAGTCGGGTCGTCCCCGACCTTGAACGCGAGCTCGCGCTCCATCCTCGCGAAGGCGATGATGTCTTCACCGAACTCGGGCGCATGGAAGTCACGCCCGCCGGAGGAGTTCGTGTTGCGATAGGGCTCGTTGGTCTGGTTCAGCTTGTCCTGACGGGCCTTGAAGGCGTCTCCGCGGGCATTCTGCGCCGTCACGTCGCGGTCGTAGGCGTAGCCCAAGGGGGTTCCGAGTCCCCCGAACGGGCCCCAAGCGGCCGCCACGTCCGCGTCAGTGCCCGACAGCGCGGTGTTGGCCGCGGCCTTCATCTCGGGGCCGCCGTAATGCACGGCCCTCGCCACCTGGCAACGGTCCTTGCGCGCCTGCGCGCCCAGACTGATCCGCAGGGCCCTCTTCCATGGATCGGTCGGGTTGTCCCCCGGCTCCTCTGCCCGTGCCGGGACCGCGTACACGAGTCCCACCAGCAGGGTCGACGCGGTCGTCAGGGCGGTCCCCGCGATGCCCCGTGTCAGCGCCGCGCGTCTCGCGCGCGGGTCTCTCCGAAATGCTCTCAGCACTGCTCAGCCTGTTCTTCTGGGTACAGGTCATGCCCAGGAAGGAGTAGGTGATTGAGGCAGGACGGCATTGCCGACGTTAACTGACGGTCAATCAGGTATGTGCTGAAGAGCGTGAAATGCCCCTCGGCGCGCCGGTCGAGCACGCCGCCCCCCGCCTTCCCCCCGAAGGCGTGTAGATCATTGCACGGGAATAGCAGCAACGATAGGTCCAACTTGTGGAGATATAGATGGATATACGGTCGAGTGGTTACGTGGAACCTGTGAAAGTCTGGCCCATTTCAATCACATAACTGCTTTGCAGCCTTCATCGTTGGCCGATTCTGGCGCTCCAGGGTGATCGCGCCGTGGCTGGAGCGGCTCGGCGGTATGCAGGCGCCAGAGCGGTAAGAGTGACGAGGACGCGGCCATCAGGATCGCTTGTCGCCGAGTTCGCATCCGGAGTCCGTCCCCGGACGAGTCGCCGAGGGCGGCTCCTGTCGGGAATGGCGCTGTGGGCAGTGCCGGGCCCGGAGCATCGCCCGCGGCATGTTCCTTGCGCCCAAGGCCTATGCGCGCGGTACGCCCCGTTCCCAGAGCTCCTCCGCGTGCTCTGAGAATCGGTCGAACATGCCGTTCTTACCCTGACGGCGCAGGTGCAGCAGTGGGGAGTCGTGGCCGACGAGTCGGGCCAGATGAGGTGTGACGAGCGCATGGTGGTCGAAGCGGAACACCGACAGGGAGACGTGGTTCACCGCGTCGTCCGCGCTGCTGAGCCGAGTCTCCAGGCCTACCACTGGACCGAGGTATTCGAGGTTCTCCAGGGTGACGTTGATACGAGTCGAGACGCTGAGCGCCACGCTCTCGACCGTCTCACGTTGGCGGGTCACCTCGCCGTGGGGGTTGCCGAGCAGATCGCAAAGCGACGCTCAAGGCGTCTCCCAGCAACTTTTGGGCCTTCTCGAACCGTAGCCGTCGACGGTCGAACTGTCCCTGGGTCGAGCGGAGATACGTCCGCAAGGGGGCACCACCATCTCCACCATGAGCCACCCGAAAAGGACGATGGATCCGCCCGTAAACGTGATGCTCCCGCCCGAGCCACCCCGGCCGGCTGACGACTGCGGGGTATGCGCGGCTCTGGCCAAGCAGCGCCAGGAGGCCAGGGACCGTGGGGATTACTCCGCTGCGACGGACGCGTGCGTGGAGATCAGGAACCATCCCCACACGACGCGACCATGCTGACACTGGAGAGCTGAGAAGCCCTACCCTTCGTGAAGGGCTCGTGTTTCCTGCGCCTGCTGTGGAGCGGACGGAACACCACCGGCGTTCTCCGAATGCCGGGGGGCGAGGGCGTGGCGGATCCACGGGCAGGGCTGGTGGCCGGTGGACGCGTGGCCCGCGTCGCTGAGGACCGCACCCGTCGCCGGCAAGCGTCGGTTCGGCTGCGGCGCGATGGTGAGTGAGGAAGGGATGCGATGACAGGCATGCACGGAAGGCCGGTATTCGCATCGCGCCCCCTGCCCCTGCTGACGCATGCTCTGACCCTGGAGTCCGGGCGAGCCCGGCAGCTCCTCGCCACAGGTGCATGGCGCCTGTCCTCGGCGGACACCGAGGCGGCGGTGGCAGTCCTTGCCCGCCTCACCGCCCCGCTCCCGGTGCGGCGGGGCATATCGGCGCAGACTCAGGCGACGGACCGGAACAGACGGCTTCAACGCATCATGAGGACCACGGTCCACCACCTCGACGCCGGTGCCGTCAGTCCGCCTGCCACTGCTCTCCTGGCCGCCGTCGCCCGCGCCCTGCTGCCCTGGCACGCTGCCCCGAATCCACCGGTTGCGGCCGCGGCTCCGAGGTATGGAACCGTGCCGGGGGCAATGGAAGGCGCGGCACCGCCGACCGAAGCGGGCGAAGCCCTGCTCCCCGATCTGACCGCGCAGTTCACCGCCCTCGCCGCGACGAAGGCGCCCGGCGCTATCCCGCTCACGCCGCCGGTTGATCCCTGGCAGGTCCGGCACAGGGGCCGATTCCGTCGTCACACCAGACCCGCGCCGGGGGTATGGACGGCCGAGACCGTCAGCTGCCCGGGGTGCGGAGGCAAGGACGGCCCGTGGACCGTGACGTGCGATTGGCGTCGGGTCACATTGGGCTGCCCCTGCGGGGTGGTGAGCGATGAGCACGGACTCTCCCTCTCCGAGATCTGGCTCGTGCTGCCGGAGCCCAACTGAGCATTCCCGTCAGTGCGGACCGCGGGCGGCTCCTGCTCCGGACAACCAGGACCGTGCGGTCTGCCGACCTTCCTGTGAGGGGGATGTGTCGGCATCGTCGAATTGATCCCACAAGTGCACCGAAAAACCTTCACGTGTGACTGATTCTGGTTCTAGAGTGATCGCTCTGTGGCTGCTCGGCCCGGCGCGCGGGCGTTGGGGGGACGGCCGCTGGGCAATGCCCCTCCGTCTGTCTGCGCAGGACTCTTCTCCTGTGAGGACTGACCACACTCATGTTCCGAAAGCTCAGCCGCCCGGTGCGCCGGGCGGCGGTTTCCGCGGTGGGTATCGCCCTGGCGATGTCCGCCGTACTGGTGGCGAGGGCCGCTCCCGGGCCCTGGAACGACCGGACGGACAGCACGGCCACACAAGCGGCGCAGGCTCAAGTCGCGCCCGGAGCGGTGATGTTCCCGCTGTTCGCCCGGAAGGCAGGACGGCTCTACGACTACGAACCGAGTGGTACGGGCGGGGTGAAGCCGCTCTACGACATGGGCGCCGGCTGGGGCGACATCAACGCTCTTGTCCAGGCCAACGTGTCCGAGAACGGCAATGGCAACGACCTGTACCACCGCACCGGCACCACGCTGTACTACACCGCCGAGCACGGCAACGAGACCAAGGTCATCGGCGGCGGCTGGGACCAGTACAACCTGCTGGTCTCGGTGGGCAACATGGGCGGCACCGCCCAGCCCGACCTGATCGCCCGCCCCGCCGACGGCACGCTCTGGCTCTACCAGGTCAAGGGCGACGGAACGATGCTTACGCGCCTGCGCATCAGCACCGGTGGCTGGAACGGCATGAACGCCCTGGCCGGCCGGGGCGATTACACAGGTGACGGCAAGGCCGACCTGATCGCCAGGGCGACCGATGGGACGTTGTACATCTACCCGGGAACGGGCAACGCGGTCGCGGATGCCGCGCTCGGCAGCCGGATCACCGTCGGCAAGGGCTGGGATGCCTACAAGACGGTCGTGTCCACCGGTGACAACGACGGTGACGGCAAGACCGATCTGATCGCCAACGACAGCGCGGGCAAGCTCTGGCTCTTCAAGGGCACCGGCACACCGAGTGCGCCCTTCGGCCCCAAGGTCCAGATCGGGAGCTCCGGATGGGGCACCTTCGACACTCTCTTCTGACAGGACGGCACACGAGGCATGCGTAAGAACGCACACCCCCCTGGACGCCGCGCCGTCCTCGGCAGATGGACACGACTGCTCACCTCGACGGCACTGGCGACCGCGCTGGCTGTCACGATCAGCGGAACGCAGCTTCCGTCGCTGCCCACGCTCATGAAGCCGGCGGCGGACAGCGAAGAACCTCCCTCATTTGACCTGGACGCAGCGGCCAGAACTCGGGCGGAGCAGTGCCTGCTGAACCTGATGGCCCGCAAGGGCGGCCAGGAGCTCAAGGCCGTCTCCCGCGCCGGACTCAACGGCACCGAGGAAGACCTCCACAAGAACGCCGATCGTGAGAAATGGTACGAGCACCAAACCCCGCTCTCCGTCGCGTTCGCCAAGGACAAGGCATGGGCCGACGCCAAGGCCGATGAGCTCTGGAGCCGGGACAGCGTCTGGGAGCAGTCGCTCGCGGTACCGGGACAGACCACGCCGCCCGGCTATACCGTCGCGGGCTTCGAGTGGGTCTATGACGAGGTCAACCCGTTCAACACCACCGGGCTGCTCACCTGGATCGACGGCCAGTACTGGAAGTCCGAGTACGACCTGTATCACGAGGACAGACACCGGTCGCGAGCAAGGAGTCCGTGGACGCCGTCAAGGCGATCGCCGCACAGCGGTACTCCGAGGACCGTTACGAGGATTACAAGCCCCGCAAGGCGCTCGAGTCCATGGAGTTCATGCACCCGATGTACGCGGACGACGCGCGCATCTTCCTGCAGAACGGTGGCTTTCCGACCTCGGCTCCGGCACCGGACACGATGGAGTTCCGCCTTGATGTCGAGGCGCTGAAGGCGCGCTTCGCGTCCTGTGCGACCGAGAACCCGCCGGACCCGCACGAGGTGCTGCGTACCGAGACCGTCGTCGCCTCGACCGAGTGGCAGACCGAACTGGCGGGGCAGAAGTCCCAGCGTGCGACGATCATGGACGCCGAGGCCAAGGCCTCGCAGCAGCTGACCATCGCGACGCAGGCGCTCGGCGAGGCGCTCGGCAACTCGATCATTGCGAGTCGGCTCACGGACTGGCAGGCGTACTGGCTCAAGCAGTCGCCCGACAGCACGATGTTCTATCCGAAACCCGCTGAATTCGCGAAGGTCAAGACGGACATCATCCGTGCGCAGGACCGCGCGCAGGGCCGTGTCTTCGTGGCGGCGCGGGCGTCGATGGCCGCACAGGCGGAGGCCGCGCGCGCCGAGGCCGCGAAGCAGCAGGCGTACGCCATCGCGGATGCCGCCGGCGCACCGCGTGGCCGGGGTCTGATGTACGGCCAGCAGGCCGCACAGGTCACCAAGGCGTCCGCGGCTGCCGCGCTGGCGGTGTCCAAGGCGACGGAGACCGCGTCGAACGCGACGCGCGCCTCGGCCGCCGACAGCAAGACGCTGATGGCGCTCGCGGAGACCCAGGCGCACGCGTCGAAGGCCGAGTTCCGTCGCAAGGCGGCGGAGGAGGCTGCCGCCCAGGCGAAGGCTGCCGCGGAGGGTGCGGCCCTGCAGGCCAAGCTGGCCGCCGAGAACGCGACCAAGGCCAAGGCTGCGGAGACCAGGGCCAAGGACGCGGAGGCGACCGCGAAGGCGGCAGCCGCCGACGCCAAGGCCAAGCGCGAGACTGCCGAGTCCGAGGCCGCCTACGCCAAGTCGCAGAAGGAGCTGGCGGACGCGGAGCGTGCCAAAGCGGAGGCTGCCAACTCCACGGCGCAGAGCCAGCGTCAGGCCGCCGCGGATCAGCTGGCCGTTGCCCAGTCGGCAGGAGGCACCGCGGCTGCGAAGAAGGACGCCGCGCTGGCAGCCGAGAGCAAGGCGAGGACCGCACGCGACGACGCCTTCGAGGCGGAGCGCAAGCGGGACACCCTGGAGGCCAAGGCCGCCGCAGCGGAGGCACTGCTCGCAGCGGTGGAGGGCACCGAAGCGGCGATCGAGGCCCGTGCAGCCGCAACCAAGGCGCGCACGGCGGCGAACAACGCGACCGCCGCAGCGACGGCCGCCCGGTCCGCGGCGAACGAAGCCACGGATGCGGCGACCAACGCACGTGAGGCGGCGACCCGTGCCGAAGGAGCGCATAGGCGAGCTCAGGCAGCGGCCGACGCCGCCAAGCGGGACGTCGCCATCACCGAGGCGGCAGTGAAGAAGGCGCATGCGGCTGCCGCTGACGCCATCGACGCTGCCGAGGCGGCGAAGTGGAACGCCGTCACCGCGAAGGCCCAGGCGGAAACGGCTAAGCAGAAGGCCACGGAAGCCAAGGGCCATGCCGTGGTGGCCCGCTCGGAGGGCGCCCTCGCCGGAGTCGACGCCGTCCGTACGGCGGGCTACGCCTATGCGACGGCACAAGCAGCGACAGCGGCCCGCGACTCGGCGGCGCAGGTGGTTAAGCCGGCCAACGACGCCATCGAACTGGGCTCCCCGTACAAGGAGACCGACGCCTCGGCAGGTCTGGCCGTACTGACGGGCCAGGCGGCCAAAACCCTCGCCGAGCAGCAGGCGGCGGTGGCGAAGGCCAAGGCCGAGCAGGCGGCGAAGGCCGCGGCGCTGGCGAAAGAGCTTGCCGCGAAGGCGAGCGTTGACGCGAAGGCGGCGGCAGAGGCGGCGGCGAACGCGGCGGAGTACGCCGCGAACGCGGTCAAGTCGGCTGCGGCTGCCCAGGTTTCAGCCAGCGCCGCAGACGCCTCGGCCAAAGCCGCGAAGAAGTCCGAAGCGAACACGGTCGAGTACGACAAGCAGGCCAAGGCTGACGCCGAAGCCGCGCAGGGTGCCGCGGACACGGCCGGCACCTATGCCGAGCAGGCGGACGCCGCGGCCACGGACGCGGAGCGGGACGCGGCATCGGCCCGCAGCGCGGCCACCGCGGCGGAGAGCGACGCGAGCACCGCGCGCGGCATCGCCGACCAGGCGGAGCGCGACGCCACCACGGCGGAGGCGGCCGCGGCCAACGCTCGCAACCTGGCTGTCGAGGCCGCACAGGCAGCCATCCGCACCCAGACGGCCGAGTACGAGGCACTGCAGGAGCAGAAGCGGTCCGGCAGCGGGTCGGTGGGCATCGACGGCGTGGTGATGCGCCCGAGTGAAGACACGCTGGTCGACATCGACCCCAAGAGCGACTGCGTCGGGACGCACACCGGTGGGCAGATCGGCTGCGAGATCGATCTCGAGTACCACGTCTACGGCGAGATGGACTTCTACCTCGAGTCCTGCCCGCTGCCGGGTGTATCGCGTGCGAATTGCGGGAGCAGCATCAAGCGTGACTACCTGATGAGCTCACCTTTGGACGTCCGGTTCCGCGAGAACAAAGTCCACATCGACGGGCTGGAGCTCACGGCCAGCGTCCTCAAGGGGCTGGCCATGGCTGCGGTGAAGGACATCGTCGACTGCAGCAAGGGGATCATCAGCGGCTGCCTCTGGCTCGCCGGCAGCATCGTCATCCCTGCGATCCTCGTCCGAGCGGTCGCGGCGGCGTTCGCGGTGCGCATGGCGATGGTGAATGGGGCCAGGCTCAGCGAAGCTCTGTGGGGGCTGCGCGGCGCGGGACTGAGCACCTCGGCTGCGGCCAATCTGGAACGAGCGGGCACAGAAGCCCTCATCGGCCGATGCTTCCCGGCCGGTACAAGGGTGGCGACCGAGGACGGTCCGAAACCGATCGAGCAGATCAAGGTGGGTGACCGGGTCTGGTCGACCGATATGGCGACCGGGAAGAAGTCGCTGCAGCGTGTTCTCAAGCTGTTCAACCGTACGGTGGACCGGCTTGTACGCATCCGGACCGCCGGTGGCAAGGTCGAGGCAACCGACTCGCACCGCTTCTGGGTAGCAGACCGCGGGTGGGTCCAGGCAGGCGACCTGCGTGCCGGTGACTCGTTCCGTACGAAGGACGGCACTGCGGAGCGAGTGCTCGGCACATCGCTCGTCAAGGGCAGCGTCCGCGTCTTCAACTTCGAGGTCGAGAAACTCAACTCCTACTACGTGTACGTCGGTTCGAAGCCGATCCTGGTACACAACGACTGCATCAAGGCGATTCTCGACGACTTGGTGAAGGACGGGGACCACATCCTGCTGGGGATCAACCCCATGGCCGACGACGTCGCCAAGAGCATCGGAGCGCGGACGTTCAATGGCAAGAACTTCGGCACAGAGCTGCCAGAGGGATTGGGGATGGGGAAGCGTGCCATATGGACGGTCGGCGTCGAGAGAGCGGTGGCCAACAGCAATGTGAAACTGTCGGTGAGCTTGGACGGTGTCCTGGGCGCCAAGACCGCCGACGAGGCTCTCACACTCCTGCTGCAGCGGGGAGAGTCGATCGCCGCGGGCGACTGGGCGAAGGTCCAGTCCTCGGGCTTCGGAACCGCATGGGAGATGGTCAAGCTCCGTACCGCGGTCAGGCTGGAGAACCGCAGATGGTCGTCGATCGAGTGGCACATGACCAACGATGCGGGCAAGGTGGTGCGGGTCTTCCCGGAACGCTTCCGCTACCCCAACGGGGAACTGGTGCCCGAGTGAGGGGAGCATGGCAGCCATGACAGATTTCATCCGCGAGGGGCGGCTTTTCCGGGTCACCGGTTTCAACCCCTCACACCGTCAGCTCTTCCTCCGGAGCGAGGCGACGCTGGTGGACCGGACCACGACATGTGTCGAGGTCTATTTTGGCCATGTTGAGCTGATGTTCCTCAAGCCCTACTACCGCGACGGTCTTCACATTCGGCGCGCCACCCCAGAGGAGTTCACGGTGCTCAGCGCGCGCCATGAAATTCCGGCTGAGGACGCCGCGTACACCTGGATGCTGGAGCGGGACGGCGGCAGTTTCGTCGTCGGAAGTAACCCGAGCTGGCGCGAAGCGGAATACGAGCTGATGGGTGACAGGACGTACTTGTACGACCCGTCCGAGCCGTGGCCGCCCGAGTTTCCCGCGGAGTCAGGCACCGTCGGCTAGTCTCGACCGACTGTGCGATGCCGAGGGCGGCGCCCCGGTCCACGAACGTGGACCGGGGCGCCGCCCTCTTGCATTGGAAGACCCCGTCAGTGCCGCTTCTCGCCGCCCAGGTGGTGGACCCGCACCATGTTCGTCGTGCCCGGGACGCCGGGGGGCGAGCCCGCGGTGATGATCATGGTGTCGCCCTCGTTGAAGCGCTGGAGCTTCAGCAGTGCCGCGTCCACCAGGTCCACCATCGCGTCGGTGGTCTCGACGAACGGGGCGATGAAGGGCTCCACGCCCCAGCTCAGGGTGAGCTGGTTGCGGGTGTTGTCGTCCGTCGTGAAGGCGAGGATCGGCTGCTCCGCGCGGTAGCGGGACAGACGGCGGGCGGTATCGCCGGACTGGGTGAAGGCGACCAGGGCCCGGCCGCCGAGGAAGTCGGCGATCTCGCAGGCCGCGCGGGCCACCGAACCGCCCTGGGTACGCGGCTTCTTGCCGGGCACGAGCGGCTGGAGACCCTTGGAGAGGAGTTCCTCCTCCGCAGCGGTGACGATCTTGGACATCGTCTTGACCGTCTCGAGCGGGTACGCACCGACGCTCGACTCGGCGGACAGCATGACCGCGTCCGCGCCGTCCAGGATCGCGTTGGCGACGTCGGACGCCTCGGCGCGGGTCGGACGGGAGTTGGTGATCATCGACTCCATCATCTGGGTCGCCACGATCACCGGCTTGGCGTTGCGGCGGCACAGCTCGATGAGCCGCTTCTGCACCATCGGGACCTTCTCGAGCGGGTACTCGACCGCCAGGTCGCCGCGGGCCACCATCACGCCGTCGAAGGCCATGACGACGGCGTCCATGTTCTCGACGGCCTGCGGCTTCTCCACCTTGGCGATGACCGGGACCCGGCGGCCCTCGTCGTCCATCACCTTGTGGACGTCCTTGACGTCGCTGGCGTCCCGTACGAAGGACAGCGCCACCAGGTCGCAGCCCATCCGGAGTGCGAAGCGGAGGTCCTCGACGTCCTTCTCGGACAGTGCCGGGACGTTGACCGCAGCGCCCGGCAGGTTGATGCCCTTGTGGTCGGAGATCACGCCGCCTTCGACGACGATCGTCTTCACCCGCGAGCCCTCGACCTCGACGACCCGCAGTTCGACGTTGCCGTCGTTGATCAGGACCTGGTCGCCCTTGGAGACGTCTCCGGGAAGGCCCTTGTAGGTCGTACCGCAAATGGACTTGTCACCGGGGACGTCCTCGGTGGTGATCGTGAACTCGTCCCCGCGGACCAGCTCGACCGGTCCCTCGGCGAACTTCTCGAGGCGGATCTTGGGGCCCTGGAGGTCGGCGAGCACACCGACGGGGCGGCCGGTCTCGGCCACTGCCCTGCGGAGGCGGTCGTACCGCTCCTGGTGCTCTGCCTGGGTCCCGTGGCTCATATTGAAACGGGCCACGTTCATGCCGGCCTCGATGAGCGCTTTCAGCTGCTCGTAAGAGTCGACGGCGGGGCCCAGTGTGCAGACGATTTTGGAACGGCGCATGAGGCGGATCCTATCGGGTTTGTTTCTAGGCGGAATATTCCGTCTGGGGGAAAGTACAAATGGGCGCGCTGCCGCTCAGGCGTGAACATCTCCGGCCGGTTCGCGCCCCACCGGTTCGTGCCCGTTCGATGCTTTTCCGATCAAGGCGAATGTCTGCCGGGCGATCTCCAGCTCCTCGTCCGTCGGCACCACCGCGACCGCGACCCGCGCGTGTTCCGGCGAGACGAGCCGCGGCTCACCCGACCGTACGGCGTTCAGCTCCGCGTCCACCACAAGCCCCAGCTCCTCCAGACCGGCGATGGCAGCCTCCCGCACCGAGGGGGCGTTCTCACCGACCCCCGCCGTGAACACCACCGCGTCCACCCGGCCGAGGACCGCGTAATAGGCGCCGATGTACTTCTTCAGCCGGTGGACGTAGATCTCGAACGCGAGCAGCGCACTGCGGTCGCCCTCGTCGATCCGCCGGCGGATCTCCCGCATGTCGTTGTCGCCGCAGAGCCCGATCAGACCGCTCTTCTTGTTGAGCAGTGTGTCGATCTCGTCCAGGGACATCCCGGCCACCCGGCCGAGGTGGAAGATCACCGCCGGGTCGAGATCGCCCGAGCGGGTGCCCATGACGAGCCCCTCCAGCGGGGTCAGCCCCATCGAGGTGTCCACACAGCGGCCGCCGGCGACCGCCGACGCCGACGCGCCGTTGCCCAGGTGCAGCACGATGACGTTGACGTCCTCGGGTGCCTTGCCCAGCAGTTCGGCGGTCTTGCGCGAGACGTACGCGTGCGAGGTGCCGTGGAAGCCGTAGCGGCGGATCCGGTGCGCGTCCGCGGTCTCGGTGTCCAGCGCGTAGCGCGCCGCGTACTCCGGCATCGTCGTGTGGAAGGCGGTGTCGAAGACGGCGACCTGCGGCAGGTCCGGACGCAGCGCGCGTGCGGTGCGGATGCCCGTGATGTTCGCGGGGTTGTGCAGCGGCGCCACCGGGACCAGGCTCTCGATCTCCGCCAGCACCTCGTCGTCGACGACGGTGGGTGCCGTGAACCTCAGCCCGCCGTGCACCACCCGGTGGCCGATCGCCGCGAGTTCGGCGGAGTCCAGACCGAGCCCGTCCTGCGCCAGCTCTCCGGCCACGGCCTTCAGGGCCGCCTCGTGGTCCGGGACCTGGCCCGCGTGCTCACGCGTTCCGGCGCCGGGGCCGGACAGGGCGGTGTGGACCAGCCGTGACGTCTGCTCGCCGATGCGCTCGACGAGGCCGACGGCGAGGCGGGAGCCGTCGCGCATGTCCAGCAGCTGGTACTTGACCGACGAGGAGCCGGAGTTCAGTACCAGGACGCGGGTGGCGCCGGCGTCGCCCGTGGTATCGGGCGTGGCGTTGGCGGTGGCGGTCATGCGGGGAGCTCCTCGGCCTGGGACTGGATCGCGGTGATCGCGACCGTGTTGACGATGTCGCTGACCAGAGCGCCGCGCGAGAGGTCGTTCACCGGCTTGCGCAGCCCCTGGAGCACCGGTCCGACGGCCACGGCCCCGGCCGAGCGCTGCACGGCCTTGTAGGTGTTGTTCCCGGTGTTGAGGTCGGGGAAGATCAGCACGGTCGCCTGGCCCGCCACCTCGGAGTCCGGCAGCTTGGTAGCGGCGACGGACGGCGCGACCGCCGCGTCGTACTGGATCGGGCCCTCGATCTTGAGCTCGGGGTGCCGCTCGCGCACCAGTCCGGTGGCCTCGCGCACCTTGTCCACGTCGGCCCCCGAACCCGAGGTACCGGTGGAGTACGACAGCATCGCGATCCGCGGCTCGACGCCGAAGCGGGCGGCGGTGGCCGCCGACTGCACCGCGATGTCCGCCAGTTGCTCGGCATCCGGGTCGGGGTTGACCGCGCAGTCGCCGTACACCAGGACCCGGTCGGCCAGGCACATGAAGAAGACCGAGGAGACGATCCCGGCATCCGGCTTGGTCTTGATGATCTCGAAGGCGGGCCGGATGGTCGCCGCCGTGGAGTGCACCGCGCCCGAGACCATGCCGTCGGCCAGGCCTTCCTCGACCATCAGGGTGCCGAAGTAGTTGACGTCCGCCACGACGTCGTGCGCCAGCTCCACCGTCACACCGCGGTGGGCGCGCAGTTTCGCGTACAGCTCGGCGAAGCGCTCACGCAGCTCGGAGGTGACCGGGTCGATCAGCTGGACCTCGCCGAGGTCGATACCGAGGTCGGCGGCCTTCTTGCGGATCACATCGGGGTCGCCGAGCAGGGTCAGGTCGCAGACGTCGCGGCGCAGCAGTACGTCGGCGGCGCGCAGCACGCGCTCCTCGGTGCCCTCGGGCAGGACGACCCGGCGCGGGTCGGCGCGGGCCTGCTCCAGCAGATCGTGCTCGAACATCATCGGGGTCACCCGGCCGGTGCGTGCGACCTCGACGCGGTCGAGCAGGCCCGTCGTGTCGACATGGCGCTCGAACAGGCCGATCGCGGTCTCCGCCTTGCGCGGGGTGGCGGCGCTCAACTTCCCTTCCATCGCGAAGAGTTCCGCTGCGGTGGGGAAGGATCCTCCGGGCACCGAGATCACCGGGGTGCCGGGCGCGAGCCGGGAGGCCAGGGTCAGGATCGCGTCGGCGGGCCGCTCGTCGAGCGTGAGCAGCAGGCCCGCGATGGGCGGGGTGCCCGCGGAGTGGGCGGCGAGAGCGCCGACCACCAGGTCGGCGCGGTCGCCGGGAGTGACGACCATGCAGCCGGGTGTCAGGGCCTTCAGCAGGTTCGGCAGCATCGCGCCGCCGAAGACGAAGCCGAGTGCGTCCCGGGCGAGCCCCGAGTCGTCCCCGAGCAGCACGGTCGCCCCCAGGGCGTGGGTGACCTGAGCGACCGTGGGCGCGGCCAGAGCCGGCTCGTCGGGGAGCACATAGCAGGGGACGGGTACGCGGGCCGCCAGCCGTTCGGCGATCACCTCGCGGTCCTCCGGCGCCACCCGGTTCACGACCATCGCGAGGATGTCGCAGCCGAGGACCTCGTAGGCGCGGTGGGCGTTGCGGGTCTCGGCGCGTACGGACTCCGCCGGCTGGCTCTTGCCGCCGACCACGGGTATCACCGAGGCACCGAATTCGTTGGCCAGCCGGGCGTTCAGCGCCAGCTCGTCGGGGAGTTGGGTGTCGTGGAAGTCCGTGCCGAGCACGAGGACCACCTCGTAGTCCCGCGCCACCGTGAGGAAGCGCTCGACCAGCGTGGACACCAGCTCGTCGGTGCCCTTCTCGGCCTGGAGCGCGGCCGCCTCGGCGTAGGTCATGCCGTACACGGACGCCGGATCCTGGGAGAGCCGGTAGCGGACACGCAGGAGATCGAACAGGCGGTCGGGTCCGTCGTGCATCAGGGGGCGGAACACCCCCACCCGGTCCACCTGGCGGGTCAGGAGTTCCATGACTCCCAGCTCCACCACCTGGCGGCCGTCCCCGCGGTCGATCCCGGTCACGTACACGCTGCGCGTCACGCGTGATCTCCTGTTCCTGTGTCGAGTGCGGTGCGTTCTGTGGCGTGTGCCCCCGGGTGTCGAGTGCAGACGTCGGGCCGTCGCGCTGCTCGGCGTCCACCGGTCAAGCTGGCATGCTGGAAAAACCCCGATAGGGTGGCATTGCCCTCTTGACAATACCCCTGCGGGTGGATAGGGCGCCCGCCGCGTGTGGCTGGAGCCCGGGAGTGCGGGACGGAGCGCGGAAAGGGGCACGGAGCGCCGGGAGGGGCGGCCGGAGCACCGGGAGTGGCACGGAGCGCCGGGAGGGGCGCGGTCCGGACCCGGCGTGGAAGAATTGACAGTGGCGTCGCGTATATCAGCCATCAGCCGCATGTACCACCAGCGACCAGGAGAGACGGCACGATGCGCATCGGAGTGCTCACCGCGGGCGGCGACTGCCCCGGCCTGAACGCAGTGATCCGTTCGGTCGTGCACCGGGCCCTGACCGGTTACGGCGACGAAGTCATCGGGTTCGAGGACGGATTCAAGGGCCTGCTCGACGGCCACTACCGCCCGTTGGACCTCAACGCGGTCAGCGGCATCCTCGCCCGCGGCGGAACCATCCTCGGTTCCGCCCGGCTGGAACGGGACCGGCTGCGCGAAGCCGCAGAGAACTGCGAGGAGTTGGCCCGCCGCTACGGTATCGACGTCCTCATCCCGATCGGCGGCGAGGGCACCCTCACCGCGGCCCGGCTGCTGGCCGAGGCCGGTATGCCCGTCGTCGGTGTGCCGAAGACCATCGACAACGACATCTCCGCGACCGACCGCACCTTCGGTTTCGACACCGCCGTCACCGTCGCCACCGAGGCGATCGACCGTCTCAAGACGACGGCCGAATCACACCAGCGGGTCATGGTCGTCGAGGTGATGGGACGCCATGCGGGCTGGATCGCGCTGGAGTCCGGGATGGCGGGCGGTGCCCACGGGATCTGTCTGCCCGAGCGCCGCTTCGAGGTCGACGACCTGGTGAAGATGGTCGAGGAACGCTTCGCACGCGGCAAGAAGTTCGCGGTCGTCTGCGTCGCCGAGGGCGCGCACCCCGCCGAGGGCTCGATGGACTACGAGAAGGGCGCGATCGACCAGTACGGCCACGAGCGCTTCGCCGGCATCGGCAACCGCCTCGCCGACGAACTCGAGCGCCGGCTGGGCACGGAGGCCAAGCCCGTCATCCTCGGGCACGTCCAGCGCGGTGGGGTGCCGACCGCGTACGACAGGGTGCTCGCGACCCGTTTCGGCTGGCACGCCGTGGAGGCCGCACACCGGGGCGACTTCGGGAAGATGACCGCGCTACGCGGCACGCAGGTCGTGCTGGTGCCCCTGGCGGAGGCGGTCACCCGGCTGAAGACGGTTCCGCTGGACCGTGTCTACGAGGCGGAGTCGGTCTTCTGACGCCGCTCATGACACCGGTCTCATGACACCGGTTATGACACCGGTCTTCTGGCGTCGGTCTTCTGCGTCGGGTTTCTCGGTCGGGTTTCCGGCAGTCGGCCCGGGGCACCTGCGCGGCGTCAGCGGCCGGACGGGATCCAGCGGTACTGGAGCTCGGGGCGGCCGATCTGTCCGTACTGGGGGCTGCGGTCCGCCAGGCCCGCGAAGACCAGATGTTCCAGATAGCGGCGCGCGGTGATCCGGGAAATCCCGACGGTGGCCGCGGCCTCGGCCGCGGTGAGCCCTTCCGCGCTGTCGCGCAGCGTCCGGGTCACGGCTTCGAGCGTGGGTGCGCTCAGGCCTTTCGGGAGCGCCGCGGGCTGCGGTGCGCGGAGGGTCGCGAGCGCACGGTCGACCTCGTCCTGACCGGACGCCTCGCCGGCCGTGGCGCGGAACTCGGCGTACCGGGCGAGGCGGTCGCGCAGGGTGGCGAACGTGAACGGCTTGAGGACGTACTGGACGACCCCGAGTGACACCCCCTCGCGGACGACCGCCAGGTCGCGGGCGGAGGTGACGGCGATGACGTCCGCCCCGTGCCCTGCCGCGCGCAGCGACCGCAGCAGCTGGAGCCCGTGCCCGTCGGGCAGATACAGATCCAGCAGGATCAGGTCGACGGGTGTCCGCTCCAGCAGCCGGTGCGCCCCGGCGCGCGAGTGGGCCACGCCGGCGACGGCGAAGCCGGGTACGCGTCCGACATAGAGCGCGTGCGCGTCGGCCGCGACGGGGTCGTCCTCGACGACGAGCACACGGATGGCCTCGGGCGGGACCGGGTTCACGGGGTCACCTCCGCCGAAGCCGAAGCCGAAGCCGAAGCCGAAGCCGAAGCCGGTGCCTGTGTCCGTGCCTGCGTCGCTGATGTCCGCGACGCCCCCGGTGTGCCCGGCAGAGGAGGTGCCGTGCCGGGTCTCCGGGGTGTGCCGGGTCTGCGGGAGGTGTCCGGCGCGTTCATACGCTCACCCCCGCGACGCGCAGCGGCAGCCGGACGGTGAACTGCGCACCGCCGTCCGGGCTCCGGGCGATCTCGACGGTCCCATGACCCCGGTGCGCGGCCTGTCGTACGAGTGCCAGGCCGAGCCCTCTGCCCGGCCCCCGGGTCGACCATCCGCGCTCGAACACGGCGTCCGTGTCCCCGGTGCGCACTCCCGGGCCGCTGTCGCCGACGCGCAGAACGAGCTCGCCCTCTGCGGTACGGGCGGAGACGGTGACCCGTGGCCGGGTGGCATCCGTCCGGGGACGGGGCAACGGCACGCCCGCGCCTGCACCTGCGCTCGGTGCGGATTCCGCACCCGGTGCCGTTTCCGCGCCCGAAGGCTCCGCGCCCGGCGGCTCCGCGTCCGCCTCCGGCGGCTCTTCGGCCACGGCTCCCTCCGGCCCGCCGGGACCGGCCGGCTCATCGCCTTCGGTCGCCGAGGGCGTGGCGGGCGACGCCGCCTCGACCGCGTTGTCGATGAGATTGCCCAGGATGGTCACCAGGTCACGCGCGGGGAGCCACGGGGGCAGCACACCGTCGTCGATGCGGCTGTCGTCCGTGAGGACCAGCTCCACCCCGCTTTCATTGGCCTGGGCGGCCTTGCCCAGCAGCAGGGCGGCCAGAACGGGTTCGGCGACCGCGCTGACCACACGGTCAGTGAGGGCCTGGGCCAGCTCCAGCTCCGCGGTGGCGAAGTGGACCGCCTGGTCCGCGCGGCCCAGCTCGATGAGCGAGACCACGGTGTGCAGACGGTTCGCGGCCTCGTGGGCCTGGGCGCGCAGTGCCTGCGTGAATCCGCGTTCGGAGTCCAGCTCGCCCGTGAGGGACTGCAGTTCGGTGTGATCCCGCAGGGTGACGACGGTGCCGCGGCGTTCCCCGCCGACCACCGGCTGGGTGGAGACGACGAGCACCCGGTCCGCGGTCAGATACAGCTCGTCCACGCGCGGCTCGCTGGCCAGCAGGGCACCGGTGATCCCGGGCGGCAGGCCGAGCTCGTCCGCGCCCAGGCCCACGACGTCGGTGCCCAGACCCAGCAGCTCCCGGGCGCCGTCGTTGATCAGGGCCACCCGTCGCTGTCCGTCCAGCATCAGCAGTCCCTCGCGTACCGCGTGCAGCGTGGCCTCGTGGTAGTCGTGCATCCGGCTGAGCTCGGCGGCGTTCATCCCGTGTGTGTGGCGCCGCAGCCTGGCGTTGATCACATAGGTGCCGGCACCGCCCAGCGTCAGGGCGCCCCCGGCCATCCCCAGCAGCGCCGCGACCTGCTGACGGACCTGTGCGCTGATTCTCTCGATGGTGATGCCCGCGCTGACGAGCGCGACGATCCGGCTGCCGTCCCGCACCGGGGTCACCGTCCGCACCGATCGCCCGAGCACTCCCGTGTGCGTTTCCGAGAACGTGCGTCCGCGCAGCGCCTCGTCGGTGTGGCCGATGTAGGTGCGGCCGATCTGCTCCGGCTCCGGGTGGGTCCAGCGCGTCCCGTCCGGTGCCATGATCACCACGAAGTCGACGTCGGAGTCCTTGCGCAGTTTCTCGGCATAGGGCTGGAGCACCGCGCTCGCCTTCGCCACCCTTGTGGCCCTCGCGGAGGCGGCCCCGTCACGGGGCCCGGCGTCCGGCGCGGACTTCCCCGCCTCCCGGGCGGCCGCCACGACCGACGGCGAGTCGGCCACCGCCGTCGCGGTCGCCACCGTCTGCCGCCGTGCGGTCTCCTCGGCCTGGGCGCGGTCGGTGAGGTAGGCGAACACCGCGCACCCGGCCACGATCGCGGCGACCAGCACGACCTGCATCGCGAAGAGCTGGCCGGCGAGGCTCCGGGGCTGCCGAATGTGCATGGCGTAAGTCTGCCTGGCCGGATTCGTGTGAACGAAACGTACGTAAGGGTGACCAGCGTCACAGGGTGGTGGACGGTGAACCGACACAAGCCCGGCTTCGTTCCCGCCGATGTCCACAACGCGTCGGTAACGAACAGTCGTGGCAGTCCAAAGGGACGTGGACGTTTCACCAGGCCGAGGAGGAATCCCCGTGGCAACCGCACCAAAAGCCGCAAGGCGGGACCGCACCCACTATTTGTATCTCGCCGTCATCGGTGCCGTCGCCCTCGGCATCATCGTGGGCTTCGCGGCGCCGGGCGTCGCCGTCGAGCTCAAGCCCATCGGCACCGGGTTTGTGAACCTGATCAAGATGATGATCTCGCCGATCATCTTCTGCACGATCGTGCTCGGCGTGGGCTCGGTCCGCAAGGCCGCCAAGGTCGGCGCGGTCGGCGGGCTCGCGCTCGGCTACTTCCTCGTGATGTCGACCGTCGCCCTCGGTATCGGCCTGGTCGTCGGCAACATCCTGGAGCCCGGTTCCGGTCTCCACCTCACCGAGGCCGTGAAGGCGGCGGGCGAGAAGCAGGCGACGGGCGCGAGCGCGAGCACCGCGGACTTCCTGCTCGGCATCATCCCGAAGACCCTGGTCTCCGCGTTCACCGAGGGGATGGTGCTCCAGACGCTGCTGGTCGCCCTTCTGGCGGGCTTCGCCCTGCAGGCCATGGGCACGGCGGGGGAGCCGATCCTGCGCGGTATCGGCCACATCCAGCGGCTCGTCTTCCGCATCCTCGCGATGATCATGTGGGTCGCTCCGGTGGGCGCCTTCGGCGCGATCGCCGCGGTGGTGGGTGAGACGGGCATCGACGCGCTGAAGTCCCTCGCCGTCATCATGATCGGCTTCTACATCACCTGTGCGCTCTTCGTCCTGGTGGTGCTGGGCACGTTGCTCCGCCTGGTGTCCGGTGTGAATCTGTTCGCCCTGCTGAAGTACCTGGGCCGGGAGTTCCTGCTGATCCTCTCCACCTCGTCGTCGGAGTCGGCACTGCCGCGCCTGATCGCGAAGATGGAGCACCTGGGCGTCTCGAAGCCCGTCGTCGGCATCACCGTGCCGACCGGATACTCGTTCAACCTGGACGGCACCGCGATCTATCTGACGATGGGCTCCCTCTTCGTCGCCGAGGCGATGGGTACCCCGCTGTCGGTCGGTGAGCAGATCTCGCTGCTGATCTTCATGATCATCGCGTCCAAGGGCGCGGCGGGAGTCACCGGCGCGGGACTGGCCACCCTCGCGGGCGGCCTCCAGTCGCACAAGCCGGAGCTCGTGGACGGCGTCGGCCTCATCGTCGGCATCGACCGCTTCATGAGCGAGGCCCGCGCCCTCACCAACTTCGCCGGCAACGCCGTCGCGACCGTACTCATCGGCACCTGGACCAAGGAGATCGACAAGGAGCGGGTCGCCGAGGTCCTCGCCGGACGGATTCCGTTCGACGAGCAGACGTTCGTCGACGACCACGCGCCCGCCGCGGCCGACGTACCCGAACAGCGCGAGGAGCGGACGCAGGTGCCGGCCGCGAAGGTCTGAGCCGCAGAGCGTGCCCTCCTCCCCGGGCCGCCTGCCACCCGGATCGCCCACCCCCCTCGGGCGATCCGCCCTACGGGCCCCGGCCGCCGCGCCGGGGCCCGTAGGGGGCTTCTGGCGGGATCTCCGCGGCGTCACGGAGATCCATCAGAATTCAGGCCGCCGGGAAGGAGAACACCGCGCACGTCGTCGTCCCGTGCGCGTACAGCTTCCCGTCCTCGGCGCCCACGACCCGGGCCTCGGCCGTCGCCGTGGTGCGCCCGACGTGCAGCGCCGTGCCCGTGACCCGCAGCGGCGGAGTGTCGGCGAAGACCGGCCGGATCAGATTCACGTTGATCTGGGTGGTCGTGTACGTCGACCCCGCGGGCAGCCGGCTCATCACGGCCGAGCTGAGCGCCGCGTCCATCACGGCGGTGAGGAAGCCGCCGTGCACGCTGCCCATCGGGTTGTAGAGGTGCTCTCCGTGCTCGGTCTCGAAGACCGCGAGACCGTCGCCGACCTCGACGAAGCGGAACCCGAGCGTGCTCATGATCGGCGCCGCCGGGAACCGGCCGTCGATCCCCGCCTGGAGGATCTCGCGTCCCGTCATCTTCAGGATGCCGGCGCTCGGCCGCACCGGCGCGCCCCAGGTGTGTGTGCGGGTCCGGGGGGCCGCGAGGGTCTCTTCACCGCTGGTGTGCGTACTCATGTCAGGTATCCAACCCCGGGGACCCATCACCGGGGAGTGTCGTATCCGACGCGGTTGATACGATTCCCGTCATGACGGAGGCGGCATGGTGAAGGTCGCGGTCCTCGCGCTCGACGGCGTCTTCGGCTCCGGGCTGTCCGCGATCCTCGACGTGCTCCACTCCGCCAACGCCATGCGCGGCGAGCTGCCGCAGCCCCCTCCCGAGTGGGATATCCGCACGGTCGGATTCCGCCGCCGGGTCACCAGCGGAGTCGGCCACACCGTGCCCGCCGAGCCCGTCGAAACCGTCCACGACAGCGATCTGCTGATCGTGCCCGCGGTCACCGAGCGCAGGCCGGAGGCCCTGATCTCGTTCGTGTCGGGGAACGCCACCCGGGCCGCCCGGGGACTGCTCGCCGAGGTCCGGTCAGCCGGCACCCCGGTCGCGTCCGCCTGTACGGGCACCTTCCTGCTGGCCGAGTCCGGAGTGCTCGACGGGCAGCGGGCGACGACAAGCTGGTGGCTGTCGCCCGTCTTCCGGGCGCGCTATCCGGCCGTCGACCTCGACGACACCTCGATGGTGACGGTGTCCGGCGGTATCACCACGGCGGGGGCGGCCTTCTCCCATCTGGACCTCGCCCTGTCCGTCGTCCGCACGGCCAGCCCGGCCCTCGCCGATCTCATCTCCCGCTACCTCGTGGTCGACGACCGGCCTTCCCAGGCCGCGTACACCATCCCCGCCGCACTCGCCCAGAGCGACCCCACCGTCTCGGCCTTCGAGCGCTGGGCCCGCGAGCACCTCCACGAGCCCCTCGTGGTCTCCGAGGCGGCCCGGGCCCTCGGCATCAGCGAGCGCACGCTGCAGCGGGCCGTCTCCCGCACCCTGGGCGCGACCCCGGTTCGGTTCGTCCAGGACCTGCGCGTCGAGCAGGCGAGCCATCTGCTGCGGACCACCACCCTGCCGCTGCCCGTCATCGCCCGACGGGTCGGGTACGAGAACCCGGGCACGCTGCGACTCCTGCTGCGCACTCGAGCGGGCACGTCGGCCACCCGCCTGCGCGGGCGTGTCTGAGTCCCACTCGGCCGCCTCCGGATGGCCGCTGTGCCCTTGGTGCCCGAGGGTGGGAGCGTGGCCGCGTCCGGCGGTGCACCGGAAAACGGGAGACGGAGATGCCGAAGTTCCTCATCCAGGCGAACTACACCGCCGAAGGCACCCAGGGTCTGATCGCCGAGGGCGGTACGGGGCGCAGGGAAGCGGTGGAGAGGACTCTCGCGTCGTGCGGGGGCACCCTCGAGTGGATGTACTACGCGCTCGGTGACGACGATCTGTACATCGTCGCCGACATGCCCGACGACGTCTCCATGGTCGCCACCTCCATCGCGGTACGCGCCACGGGCGCCGTGACGTCCCGGGCCGTGCCGCTGCTCAGCCCGGAGGACATCGACACCGCCGTCAGGAAGACGATCGACTTCCGTACTCCGGGGGCGTGATCCCCCCGGACGCCGGTCTTGGCGGGCGTGCCGCCGGGCCGGCCGACCCGGCGGCACCCAGGGCCGCTCACTGCTCGATCGGACGCCCGTCCGTCCCGCAGATGTAGCCCGCCACGACACAGTCCCGCACCCGGCGCTCCAGCTCTGCCTGGTCCCAGGCGTTGAAGAAGTCGCCGTGGAAGGTGTAGCCGGGCGCGTCGGTGACGTTCACTCCGCCACGGGTGCCCGCCAGAGTGAGCCCGCCTCCGGTCACCGGCCAGGTGATCAGCAGTTCCAGACGCGGCACGATCACGGGGTGACTCGGCGGGCAGGTCTGTCCGGTCGCGTACGCCATGTGGTCGCGGTGGTTGGCGCTGTCCAGGTTCTTCCCGTCCCAGCAGGTGGGGAAGTCGAGGTAGTTCTCGAGCTTGTGGCCGGGCGGGCAGTTCATGAAGTCCCGGCCGGACTCGGGTCGGCCGACACAGGACCAGCGCGCGGCCGGGTTCTGGTCGGGTGAGGTGGCCAGGGCGTTGCCGACGACGTAGCGCAGTCCGCGCGGATGAGCGACGGCGCGGGTGTGGGCGGTGATGCCCTGGTAGTAGACCGTGACCCGCTCGGGGGCCACGGGGACTCCGTTCCGGTAGAGGGTGGGCGTCCAGTAGGAGGAGAGGTCGGTCCGCGGAGTGCAGTTGGTGGTGCCGGCGCTCAGCGACTGCAGCGTCGACGAGGCGTTCGCGGACCTGTTCCCGTAGAACTCGTGGATGTGTGAGCGTCCCGCCTGGCCGGGGAAGACGATCGGGTCGTCGCCCCGGCGGTGACTGGAGAAGCAGTCCGCGCGGAACTCGCTGCCGCGCAGCGGCGCCGCGGCCTGAGCCACGATCGCCGCCGCCTGGGCCTTGGTGTAGGAGTACGTGTGTGCCTGGTGGTTCATCGGGACGTGGCTGTCGCCGTGGCCGTCCGTACCGGGCGCGCAGCCCGCGGTGGCCAGGAAGAGCAGGGCTGCCGCGCCCGCGAGAAATGTGCGGATCAGCATGTCGGTCCTCCGCTCAGCCGAACGGAATGCGGACGACGGACTGGTTGCCGGTGCCGAGTGTGCTGCCGCCGTTCCCGATCGCGCTCCACACCTCGACCCGCACCCTGCCGCCGTTCAGATCGCCGTGCGTGCCGGTGGCGGACTTCAGTCCCGCGGCCTGGGTGTAGCGCTCGTACCCGGGCACGGGGTCGGTGGCGAAGTAGTGGTACGTCTCCGTGCGGTCCCAGGTGCCGTCGCCGGTGCGGTCGTAACTCACCTTCACCTGCTGGCCGTTCGCGACCGTCGTGCCCGCGTCCACGAACAGGTCGAACTGCGTGGACCCGCCGTTGTACGGGCGGGTGATCGGCCCTGAGGTGAACACCTGAGGCTGGTACGGGGTGCCGTCGCGATTGACGCCGCCCGCCGAGGCCAGTGTGACCGCGGTGGCCGATGCCGTCGCGTCACCCGCGCTGCCGCCGGTGCGCAGATACAGCCGGGAGGAGCCGGACGGGGGAGGGTCCGTCGGGCCCGGCGGGGTCGTACCGCCGCCCCGGGTCCACACCGCGACGTAGTCCACGAGCATCGCCCGGCCCGGGACGGTGGCCGCCGTCGGGGTCCTGCCGCCCAGCGCATCGGGGAACGCGCCGCCGATCGCCACATTGAGCAGGATGAAGTATCCGGCGTGTTCGGTCATCTCGGCCCAGGTCCCGGCGCCCACACGGTTCTGGTTCACACTGTGGAAGAGCTGGCCGTCGACGTACCAGCGCAGCTCGTTGGGCGAGACGGAGCGGTCCCACTCGAAACGGTAGGTGTGGAACGCGGACTGGCAGCTCGCACCGGGGCAGGCGCGGCTGGCGCCGATGCCGGTGGTCTCGTTGCACGGCCCGCCCGGGTTCACTCCGCAATGGAGCACCCCCCAGACGGAGTTGATGCCGTTGACGTTCTCCATGATGTCGAACTCGCCTATGCCGGGCCAGTTCCAGTAGTTGCCCCGGTAGGGGGCACCGAGGGCCCAGAAGGCGGGCCAGTAGCCGAGTGCCGCGTCGCCGGTGACATCGGGCATCCGGATCCTGCCCTCGATGCGCAGGGTGCCGCCGGCCGGCGCCTTGAAGTCGGCGCGGCGGGTCTCGATGCGGCCCGAGGTCCAGTTGCCCGCACCGTCGCGCAGCGGGGTGATGCGGAGGTTGCCGCCGCCGTCGAGTGAGACGTTGTCGGGGCTCGAGGTGTAGTTCTGGATCTCGCCCGTGCCCCAGTTGCCGGGGCCTCCGGGGTAGTTGTGGCCGGTGTCGATCTGCCATTCGGCGGACGAGGGCAGGGTGCCCGCAGTGCCCTGGAAGTCGTCGCTCCAGCGCAGGTCCCAGCCGGGTGCGGAGGGAACCGCACCTCGGGCGGTCCCTGCCCCGCCGATGGCGAGAACACCGGCGATGGCGACGGCCAGGGCGAGCAGTGCGGTGAAGACGGGTGAGCGTGAGGAGGTCGTGATGCGGCTCGTGCTCAAGGAACACCTCCGGTGGGGGGTGGTGCCGTGGGGTTCTGAGAGCGCTCTCAAGGGTCTTGTAAGGGGAGATGGGGCCGCCGTCAATGACCCGGCTGTCTCGATTTCCCCCGCCGCACAACGGAGTTGGAGCCCTGGCACGCGAGATGGATGGACCGGGTCAGGACCCGGCGCCGTACGTCAGCCGCCGCAGCACCACCTCGGCCGGTCCCCGGCGCCCTGCGCGCTCCAGGGCGTAGGCAGCGGCCACGGTGACCAGCCAGACGCCCAGGGCGAGCAGCGCCATGCCGGCGCCGCTCAGATGGGCGCCGAGGCCGAGGCCCCAGGCGGCGAGCAGTGGGGCGAAGATCAGTGAGTGCGTGAGATAGCTGGACAGTGACCGCTTGCCGACGGCGGAGACGGCGGTCAGAGCCGTGGTGCCCGGGCGCGCCGGACGGTGCGTCCACCAGTGGGCGAAGAGCGTGATGGCGGCGATGTAGCCGAGTCCGCCGGCCATCCGTCTTTCGTCGACGCGGCGTTGACGAAAGTAGTCGGCACAAAAGAAAAGCCCCCGGACCGAATTGACGGCCGGGGTATTTCCTCGCGTATATTGAATGGTTCCGCATGCGGACACGCCAAAAGCGCGGGAAACTCGAATAAGCGAACTCTATCGGGTCGGGAGCTGAATTGTCAACCGAGGAATTGCGGCAGGAACAACAATTCGTCTCCGTCGTCCATGAGCGGCTGGACCAGCTCAGGGCGGAGGCCGAGGCCGCCGCGTCCGCCGTCGTCGGGCAGACCGGCACCGGACGCCAGGCGCGCGTCGAGCGCGACATCGCCGTGATCGAGCACTCCTCGACACTCGCCGCGCTGAACGCTGCCGACACCGGCCTGTGTTTCGGGCGGATCGACCACCGGGACGGCGTGACGCACCACATCGGCCGCACCGGAATCCGCCGCGACGACGCCGAACGCACCCCGCTCCTGATCGACTGGCGCGCTCCCGTCGCCCGGCCGTTCTATCTCGCCACCGGATACGCCTCCATGGGGCTGCGCCGCCGCCGGCACATCACCACCGAGGGGCGCACCGTCACCGCCCTGCACGACGAGATCATGGATCTCAACGACACCACCCGCACCGGATACGAGTCGCACGACGCCGACGAGGTGCTGCTCGCGTCCCTCAACAGCGCCCGCACCGGCCGGATGGCGGACATCGTCGCCACGATCCAGGCCGAGCAGGACCGCATCATCCGCGCCCCCCAGCACGGGGTGCTCGTCGTCGAGGGCGGTCCCGGCACCGGCAAGACCGCCGTCGCGCTGCACCGGGCCGCCTATCTGCTGTACGCCTTCCGGGAACAGCTGGCCAAGCGGGCCGTGCTGATCGTGGGCCCCAACCCGGCGTTCCTCGGATACATCGGCGAGGTGCTGCCCTCGCTCGGTGAGACGGGTGTGCTCCTCGCGACCGTCGGCGAACTGTTCCCCGGTGTGCACGCCACCGGCACCGACAGCCCCGCCGCCGCGGCCGTGAAGGGCCGCGCGGACATGGCCCGCGTCCTCGCCGAAGCGGTCAGGGACCGGCAGCAGGTGCCCGAGAAGGGCGACCCGATCGTCATCCCGCACGACGACGGGGACCTGATCCTCGACTGGGACATGGCCGTCGAAGCCCGGCACAAGGCCCGCGAGACCGGGCTGCCGCACAACCTCGCCCGCCCCTACTTCGTCTTCCACCTCATCGACGACCTCACCACCCAGCTCGCCGACCGGATCGGCGCCGACCCCTACGGCGGCCCCAACTTCCTCGGCCCCGACGACATCGCCCAGCTCGGCAAGGGCGTCGCGGCGAGCGCCGAGGTGCACTCCGCCATCGCGTCGCTGTGGCCGCCGCTCACCCCGCAGGAGTTCCTGGCCGGCTACCTGGCCGACCCGGTCCATCTGGACGACGACGAGGCCGCGTTGATCCGGCGCACCGGTGGCGGCTGGACCTCCGCGGACGTACCCCTCCTCGACGAGGTGGCGGAGCTGCTCGGTGAGGACGACTCCGGGGCCCGGGCCGCCGCCGAGGCCGAGCGCGCCCGCCAGATCGCCTATGCGCAGGGCGTCCTGGACGTCTCGTACGCCTCCCGCACCTATGAGTTCGAGGACAAGGAGGAGGTCGACGCGGACGCGTCCGAGGTGCTCTCCGCCCACGACATCATCGACGCCGAGCGGATGGCCGAACGCCACGAGGAACGCGATCACCGCAGCGCGGCCGAACGCGCGGCCGCCGACCGGACCTGGGCCTTCGGGCACATCATCGTCGACGAGGCCCAGGAACTGTCGGCGATGGCCTGGCGGCTGCTGATGCGGCGCAGCCCGAACCGCTCCATGACCCTGGTCGGCGACCCGGCGCAGACCGCCGACACGGCCGGTGTCGGCACCTGGAAGGAGATCCTCGAACCGTACGTCCAGGACCGCTGGCAGCACACCAGACTCGGGGTCAACTACCGTACGCCCGCCGAGATCATGGATCTGGCCGCGGCGGCGCGCCGGGCGAGCCACCCCGGCTTCGAGCCGCCGAAGTCGGTGCGGGCGACCGGGACCGAGCCGTGGGCGGAGCGGGTCGTACCGGGGGAACGGGCCGCGGCGGTGCTCGCCGCCGTCGAGCGCGAGAAGCCGGCGGAAGGACGGCTCGCGGTGATCGCGCCACGGGAACTGCACGGCGAGCTGCGGGCCCTCGGCGACGAGACGGTCGATCTGACGCGGACCGTGGTGCTGCTCGACCCGCGCCAGGCGAAGGGCCTCGAGTTCGACGCCGTGATCGTGGTGGAGCCGGGGCTGTTCGGGGACAGCGACCTCTATGTGGCGCTGACCCGGGCCACTCAGTGCCTCGGCCTGGTGTACACGGGCGAGCTGCCCGCCGGGCTCGCGGGACGTCTCGTGCCGTGACCGGAAAGGTTCACCGGCTCGCGAAGCCCAGCACCGCGACTCGCTGCGTTTGTCGCATCACCCACGTACGCCCAGTACGAGAGCGACGCTCCGCCTTGCGATCCTTCCCCTCGGCACCCTGGGCCTTCAGAGACCCCATGCACCGGACGCCGCGAACTTCCCGGCAAACCTCTCCGGTCGCGGCACTGGGTCCGACGGGATGAGCGGCCGGGGGGGGCGGGTGAACCACCCGTCCCCCCGCCTCCGGTCCCGCCGGACCGGTACCGCCACCGGGGTCACACCGGCTTCAGCCACACCGTGGCCAGAGGCGGCAGGGTCAGCTGGACACTGGTCCGGTGACCGTGCGCGGGGACGGACTCGGGCTTCAGGGGCTCGGTGTTGAGCACATCGCTGCCCCCGTAGCGGGCCGCGTCCGTGTTCAGCACCTCCGCCCAGGAGGAGACCGCCGGCGGGACGCCGAGTCGGTACTCCTGGCGTACGACGGGCGAGAAGTGGGACACCGCGAGCAGCGGGCCGCCGTTCGCGTCGTAGCGCAGGAAGGCGAGGACGTTGTCCTCGGCCGCCCCGCCGTCCACCCACGAGAAGCCCTCGGGCACGGTGTCCCGCTGCCACAGTGCGGGTGTGGCCGCGTAGACGGTGTTGAGTGCGCGTACCAGCTCCCGTACACCCCGGTGGTCGCCGGCCGAGTGGTACGTCTCGTCCATCAGCCACCATTCGGGGCCGTGCTCGTGGGACCACTCCGCCCCCTGGGCGAACTCCTGGCCCATGAAAAGCAGTTGCTTGCCCGGATGCGCCCACATGAAGCCGAGATACGCCCGGTGGTCGGCGCGCCGCTGCCACCAGTCGCCGGGCATCTTCGACACCAGCGCCCGCTTGCCGTGCACCACCTCGTCGTGCGAGATCGGCAGCACGTAGTTCTCGCTGTACGCGTACACCATCGAGAACGTCAGCTCGTTGTGGTGGTACTTGCGGTGTACCGGCTCGTGCTCGATGTAGCCGAGCGAGTCGTGCATCCAGCCCATGTTCCACTTCAGACCGAAGCCGAGACCGCCGAAGCCGCCGGGGCCGGCGTGGTGGGTGGCACGGGTGACCCCGTCCCAGGCCGTGGACTCCTCGGCGATCGTGACCACACCAGGGCAGCGCCGGTAGACGGTCGCGTTCATCTCCTGCAGGAAGGCCACCGCGTCGAGGTTCTCCCGGCCGCCGTGCTCGTTCGGGGTCCACTGGCCGTGCTCGCGCGAGTAGTCGAGGTAGAGCATGGAGGCGACCGCGTCCACCCGCAGGCCGTCGATGTGGAACTCCTCGCACCAGTACACGGCGTTGGCGACGAGGAAGTTGCGCACCTCCTTGCGGCCGTAGTCGAACTCGAGCGTGCCCCAGTCGGGATGTGAGGCACGGGCCGGATCGGCGTGCTCGTACAGCGGCCGGCCGTCGAACTCGGCCAGCGCCCAGTCGTCGCGGGGGAAGTGCGCCGGGACCCAGTCCATGATCACGCCGATCCCGGCCCGGTGCAGGGCGTCGATCAGACAGCGGAAGTCGTCCGGTGTGCCCATCCGGGCCGTGGGGGCGTAGAAGCCGGTGACCTGGTAGCCCCAGGAGCCACCGAAGGGATGCTCGGCGACCGGCATCAGCTCCACGTGCGTGAAGCCGAGGTCCCGCACATAGGCGGGAAGCTGTGTGGCCAGCTGGCGGTACGTCAGCCCCGGGCGCCAGGAGGGGAGGTGGACCTCGTACACGGAGAAGGGCGCCTCGTGCACCGGCCGGTCGCCGCGGTGGGCCATCCACTCCTCGTCGCGCCACACATGGTGGGACTCGGTGACGACGGAGGCGTTCGCGGGCGGCGCCTCGGTGCGCCGGGCCATGGGATCGGCGCGCACCGTGTGCGAGCCGTCGGGCCGGGTGATGTCGAACTTGTAGAGGGCCCCCTCACCCACACCCGGTACGAACAGCTCCCACACCCCGGACGAACCGAGCGAGCGCAGCCCGAACGCGGTGCCGTCCCAGTAGTTGAAGTCCCCGATCAGCCGCACCCCCCGGGCGTTCGGCGCCCACACCGTGAATCGGGTGCCCGTCACGCCCTGGTGGGTCATCGGACGTGCGCCGAGGGCGTGCCACAGTTCCTCGTGCCGCCCCTCTCCGATCAGATGCAGATCGAGCTCGCCGAGCGCGGGCAGGAAGCGGTAGGGGTCCGCGAACTCGACCGTGGCGTCTTCGTACCTGACCTGGAGCGAGTACTCCGGCGCCTGGCGCATCGGCAGCACCCCCGAGAACAGCCCCTCGCCTTCCTCGTGCAGCTCGGCCCGCAGCCCCTTGCCCAGCACCGTGACCGACAGGGCGTACGGGCGCAGCACCCGGATCACCACCCCGCCGCGGGTGAGATGGGCCCCGAGGAGGGCGTGCGGATCGTGGTGCTCGCCGCTCAGCAGCCGCTCCCGGTCGGTGTCGGCGAGCGGCTTGGCGGGCCGCACACCGTGGCTGGCCGTCGACGTGCTTCTGACGGACTGCGGCGTGGTGGCGGCTGCGGCGGACTGCGGCTCGGGCGGCTGGGCGGCTGGCATGCGGGGGGTCACGGGGACGGCCTCCTTGGCGCGTTGGGGTGGGCGGTGGGCAAGCGGGGCGCTCGTGCCGGTCACATCACCAGGGGGTGTCCCCCGGTCCGGCCAGCCGCTCGATCGCCGACATGGGGACGGGCAGCCAGTCCGGCCGGTGGCGGGCCTCGTACACGACCTCGTACACCGCTTTGTCCGTCTCGTAGGCCCGTAGCAGCTCGGGTTCCGCCCGCGGGTCGGTGCCCGAGGCCTCGGCATAGCCTTCGCAGTACGCCGCCCGGCAGCGGGCCGCCCAGGCCGGGTTCCACGGCCGGTGCGAACGGGCCGCGTAGTCGAAGGAGCGCAGTATCCCCGCGATGTCGCGGACCGGCGGCTGCAGTCTGCGGCGCTCGGCGGGCGCGCGGGCCGGCTCCCCCTCGAAGTCGATCACGGACCAGAGACCGTCGGGGGTGCGCAGGGTCTGGCCCAGGTGCAGATCACCGTGGATGCGCTGGGCGTGCCCGCCGCCGGGATCCGCCCCGGTGATCGCGTCGAAGGCGGCACGGAGCCCGCGCGCGTACGGCAGCAGGGCGGGCACGGCCCGTACGGCGGCGTCCAGGCGCTCGTTCATGGCCGCGGCCAGATGCCAGATCTGCGCCCGGCTCAGCGTCATGGTCGGCAGGGCCGCGGCGAGCGCGGTGTGCACCTCGGCGGTGGCCCGCCCGAGCGCCTGGGCCTCCTCGGTGAAGTCGTGGTCCGCCGCGAGCGCCTTCAGAGCCAGCTGCCAGCCGTCCTGCGAGCCGCGGAGAAACGGCTGGAGGACGCCCAGCGTCGCGGGTTCGGGCGTGGCCGACTCGTACCAGGCGACCGGCGCGGGTACCCGTCGGCAGCCGGCCCGGGCGAGGGCCAGCGGCAGTTCGAGGTCGGGGTTGATGCCCGGGTACACCCGACGGAAGATCTTGAGGATGTGTGAATCCCCGTACACCACCGAGGAGTTGGACTGCTCCGCGTCGAGGATCCGGGCGGGCAGACCGCCCGGCACCGGCACGGCCCGGTCGAAGCGGAGGGTCCCGAACCGGCCGGGGGTGCGCAGCCGCTCGAGGAGCAGGCCGGCGAGCCGTGGATCGTGCAGCCCTTCGTAGACCGTCCGCCCTGCCAGGGGGCCGTCGGCCAGCCGGCCGATCAGCGCGGGAACGAGGTGGGGCGGCAGCTTCGTGCGCACCCCGAGCAGCAGCTGGTAGCAGTCGGTGCTTTCGCGGCCCGCCGTCTTTCCTCCCGCGGGCCCCGGGTGCTGGACACGGACGAGCAGATGCAGCAGACCGGGACTCATCGAGTCGACCGGGAGCAGTTCGGCGGCCGACACCAGGGAGAAGCCGGTGACCGGACGCCCCTTGCCCGCGAACCAGCGCTGCCGGGGCAGCCACCGGTGGAGCAGGGGGGTGAGAGAGGGAAGCAGAGCCACGGGGGTCCGGGTGGATGCAGCCTCCGACATGGCATCGCGTCCTTTCCCCGGGCACACCACAGGATGCGAAGAGTGTCCCGGATTGCGGTAAATATAGGCTGTCCGGGCTGTGCGTGGGGGTCCCCCCGCCGAAGGGTGGGGGAGTGTCGGGCGAGGATGGTCCGTACGGACTCGGTACGGACCGGGCACCCGACGCGTGCGGGCTGGATATGAAGGGGAACGTGCCCCGTGCGGGGCGATGCAACCGCCCCGCACACGACATGGCATGTGCCTCGGTCACGCCTGCTTCGGCGCGGTCCCGTTCGCGGGCGCGCCCTGGGGGGAGGCGGCCCTGACGGCGGCGCCGTTCACCGCGGTGTCCGTCGTCGCGGAGTCCCTCGCCGGAGCGCCCTTCACCGCGTCCTTGCGCAGCCGGAACCAGTAGAAGCCGTGTCCGGCCAGGGTCAGCAGATAGGGCCACTCGCCGATCGCGGGGAAGCGCACCCCGCCGATCAGCTCCACCGGATGGCGGCCGTTGTAGCGGCGCAGATCGAGCTCGGTCGGCTGGGCGAACCGCGAGAAGTTGTTCACGCACAGGACCAGGTCGTCCCCGCCCGAATCGGTCGACGGCATCTCCCGCAGGAAGGCGAGCACCGCCGGGTTCGAGGAGGGCAGTTCGGTGTAGGAGCCGAGCCCGAACGCCGGGTTCTGCTTGCGGATCTCGATCATCCGCCGGGTCCAGTGCAGCAGTGACGACGGCGACGCCATCGACGCCTCGACGTTGGCCACCTGGTAGCCGTAGACCGGGTCCATGATGGTCGGCAGATAGAGACGGCCCGGATCGCACGAGGAGAAGCCGGCGTTGCGGTCCGGGGTCCACTGCATGGGCGTCCGTACCGCGTCCCGGTCGCCCAGCCAGATGTTGTCGCCCATCCCGATCTCGTCGCCGTAGTACAGGATCGGCGAGCCGGGCAGGGACAGCAGCAGGGCGGTGAACAGCTCGATCTGGTTGCGGTCGTTGTCCAGCAGTGGCGCGAGCCGGCGCCGGATGCCGATGTTGGCGCGCATCCGCGGGTCCTTGGCGTACTCCGCGTACATGTAGTCGCGCTCTTCGTCGGTGACCATCTCGAGGGTGAGCTCGTCGTGGTTGCGCAGGAAGATGCCCCACTGGCAGTTGTCCGGGATCTTCGGCGTCTTGGCCAGGATCTCGGAGACGGGGTAGCGCGACTCCCGCCGTACCGCCATGAAGATCCGCGGCATGACCGGGAAGTGGAACGCCATATGGCATTCGTCGCCCCCGGCCGAGTAGTCGCCGAAGTAGTCGACGACGTCCTCGGGCCACTGGTTCGCCTCGGCCAGCAGCACCGTGTCCGGGTAGTGGGCGTCGATCTCCTTGCGCACCCGCTTGAGGAACTCGTGCGTCGCCGGAAGGTTTTCGCAGTTGGTGCCCTCCTCCTGGTAGAGGTACGGCACGGCGTCGAGGCGGAAGCCGTCGATGCCGAGGTCGAGCCAGAAGCGCAGGGCCGCGAGGATCTCGTCCTGGACCGCGGGGTTCTCGTAGTTGAGATCCGGCTGGTGGGAGAAGAAGCGGTGCCAGTAGTACTGCTCGCGGACCGGGTCGAAGGTCCAGTTGGAGGTCTCCGTGTCGACGAAGATGATCCGGGCGTCCTGGTACTGCTTGTCGTTGTCGGCCCAGACGTAGTAGTCGCCGTAGGGCCCCTCCGGGTCCTTGCGCGACTCCTGGAACCACGGGTGCTGGTCACTGGTGTGGTTCATGACGAAGTCGATGATGACCCGCATACCGCGCTGGTGCGCCGCGTCGACGAATTCCACGAAGTCGGCGAGGTCGCCGAAGTCGGGGAGCACCGAGGTGTAGTCGGCGACGTCGTAACCGCCGTCGCGCAGGGGCGACTTGAAGAAGGGTGGGAGCCACAGGCAGTCGACGCCGAGCCACTGCAGATAGTCCAGCTTGGCCGTGATGCCCTTCAGGTCGCCGATGCCGTCGCCGTTGCTGTCCTGGAAGGACCGTACGAGCACTTCGTAGAAGACGGCGCGTTTGAACCAGTCGGGATCCCGGTCCTTCGCGGGGGTGTCCTCGAAAAGGTCGTGGACGGGCTCATTGACGATCATGATGTGGGTGACCCTCCGATCGGCGGGGACGGTCGCAGGACCACGATGTGCGCAGGCGTGACGCCCGGCTCGAGGCGCACATAGGCGGCCCTGCCCCAGTGATAGGTCTCGCCGGTGAGCTCGTCGCGCACCGGTACGGTCTCGTGCCAGTCGAGGCCGAGCTCCGGCATGTCAAACGAGACCGTCGCCTCCTGGGTGTGGTGGGGGTCGAGATTGACGACCACCAGAACGGTGTTCGAACCCGACCGCTTGCTGTAGGCGATCACGGCGTCGTTGTCGGCGTGATGGAAATGGAGATCGCGCAGCTGCCGGAGTGCCGGGTGGCGGCGTCGGATCCGGTTGAGCTCGGTGATCAGCGGGGCGATGCTGCGGCCCTCGCGCTCGGCCGACTCCCAGTCCCTGGGCCGCAGTTGGTACTTCTCCGAGTTCAGGTACTCCTCGCTGCCCGGCTTCAGCGCGGTGTTCTCGCACAGCTCGTACCCCGCGTACACGCCCCAGGTGGGGGACAGGGTCGCGGCGAGGACGGCACGTGCCTCGAAGGCAGGACGGCCGCCTTCCTGGAGGTAGGCGTGCAGGATGTCCGGGGTGTTCACGAAGAAGTTGGGGCGCATGTACGCGGCGCTGTCCCCGGTGAGCTCCGTCAGATACCCGGTGAGCTCCTGCTTGGTGTTGCGCCAGGTGAAGTACGTGTACGACTGCTGGAAGCCCACCGCGGCCAGGGTGTGCATCATCGCGGGCCGGGTGAAGGCCTCGGCCAGGAAGATCACATCGGGATCGGTGCGGTTCACCTCGCCGATGACCCGCTCCCAGAACACCACCGGCTTGGTGTGCGGGTTGTCGACGCGGAAGATCCGCACGCCGTGGGCCATCCAGTGCCGCAGCACCCGTACGGTCTCGCCGACCAGGCCCGTCATGTCCCGGTCGAAGGCGACCGGATAGATGTCCTGGTACTTCTTCGGCGGATTCTCGGCGTAGGCGATGGTGCCGTCGGGGCGGTGGTGGAACCACTCGGTGTGCTTCTCCACCCAGGGGTGGTCGGGCGAGCACTGCAGCGCGAAGTCGAGGGCCACCTCCATCCGCAGGTCCCGGGCGCAGCGCACGAAGTCGTCGAAGTCGTCGAGCGTGCCGAGGTCCGGGTGGACCGCTTCATGGCCCCCTTCGGGGGAACCGATCGCCCAGGGCACACCGACGTCTGCGGGGCCCGCTTCCAGGGCGTTGTTGGGACCCTTGCGGAAGGTGGTACCGATGGGGTGGATGGGGGGCAGATACACCACGTCGAAACCCATCGCGGCAATGGCCGGAAGCCGCTGGGCCGCTGTCCGGAAAGTGCCGGAGACCAGCCTGCCCCGCTCGATCCGGGCGCCTTCGGAGCGCGGGAAGAACTCGTACCACGACCCGAACAGAGCGCGGTTGCGTTCGACCTGGAGCGGCAACGGGTCCGAGGACGTGACCAGTTCGCGCAGCGGATGACGTGCGAGCACGTCCAGGACCTCGGGGACGGTCGCGGCGGCCAGCCGCTCCCCGGGCGTCCTGGTGTCGTCCCGCAGCGCGTCGGCCGCGGCGAGCACCGCCTCCCGGCCGTCCCTCTTCGGTACCCCGGCGGCCGCACGTTCGTGCAGTTCGGCGCCCTCGGCGAGCACCAGCGCGGTGTCGGCGTCCGCCGGGATCTTGATCCCCGCGTGCCGGCGCCAGGTGGCCAGTGGATCGCTCCAGGCCTCGACACAGTAGGTCCAGCGGCCCTCTGCGGCGGGGGTGACGTCGGCACCCCAGCGGTCGGTGCCGGGCGCGAGTTCGCGCATCGGGGTCCACGGGCCCGGTCGCCCGTGGGGGTCGCGCAGCACGACATTGGCGGCGACCGCGTCGTGGCCTTCCCGGAAGACGGTGGCGGAGACCTGGAAGGTCTCGCCGGCCACCGCCTTCGCGGGCCTTCTGCCGCAGTCGACGAGCGGGTGTACGTCCAGAACGGGAATGCGGCCAATCAGCGGGTTCACGGCATCACCTGGGGCTGTGCGGGCATGGCGGAGCGAGCGGAGGGGGTCCGCTGCACGGGGTGCGGGAGTTCTTTGTAACTGCTCCGTCGACGGCTGGCGGGCTGCGGGCATGGCCGCTCCTGTCCGCGTTCACTCGTATGGCTGTGTGGGGAAGCGCGCGCCGGTGTGTACCCGGGGGAGCCTTCCCCATCCTGTGGTTGCTTAACTACTAGGAGTCAGCGGTCAGGACAAGAAGCCCCGCGCCCCGGGGTCCGGGCGGCCCGGAACAGGGCCGGATCACGACGGTCCACCGCACCCGTCCCATGGGCCCCACGGGTCCCGTATGCCTACGGTATGATCGCCCGTCTGTTCGCTTCCGTGTGCGATCTGTTGGCGTGCGACCGGGACCTGGGAGTCCGCGTTCGCGAGCACACCGGGGAAGGACCGCGCTCAGGGGGCTTCAAGGAGTGGGTGGTGCAACACCAGGCCCGGCCCTCGCGTCGCGGCGAACTCCCCGGCTCCGGGACCGGCTCCCCGCCGGTGCCGGGCGGCTCCGCCCCCAAGGCCCGCCGTGCCATGCCATGCCAACGGTCCCCCCACCCGTCATCTTGGAGACAGGCTCATGACCACGCCGTCCTATCCGCCGCACCAGACTCCGGCCCAGGGTGCTCCGTACGGCCCGGGTCCGGCACATCCGGGCGGACAGGTCCCTGCCCAGGGCGCTCCCTATCCGGGCGGGCAGCCATCGGGTGCCGCTCCCGCCCACCCGACCGGTCAGCCCTACGCGGCGCCCGGCCAGAGCCTGCCGGGCTACGGTCAGCCCCCGGTCCAGCCGGGCTACGGTCCTCAGGCCCAACCGGGTTACGGCCAGCCCCAGCAGGCCCAACCGGGTTACGGCCAGCCCCAGCAGGTCCAACCGGGTTACGGCCAGCCTCAGGCCCAGCCGGGTTACGGCCAGCCCGGGCAGTTCCCGGCCCAGCCCGGCTACGGTCAGCCCGGGCAGTTCCCGCCCCACCTCGCGCCCACGCCCGGATGCCGGGCCTGTGGAGCTCCCGCCGCCGCCGACGTCACCGTGCGCGCCCACCTCGGCATGCTCATCGTGATGCGTTTCGAGAAGCTGGAGGGCCCGTTCTGCGCCCAGTGCGGCCGTGCGATCGTGCGCCAGATGACCACGAGGACGCTCGCCCTGGGCTGGTGGAGCCCGTTCTCCCTGCTCCTGTTCACTCCGTTCACCCTGATCTGGAACCTGTTCACGCTCCTCAAGGTCGGCAAGCTGCCCCCGTCGGCCCCCGCACCCGGCAGGCAGCAGTTGGACGCCGGCGCACCGGTGCTCCGCCGTCCGCTGGCGTATGTGGCACTCGTCCCCCTCGTGTGGGTGGTGCTGGTCATCGCCGGGGCCTTCGCGAGCTGAGCCGGCGTGAGCGCGGTGCTTGTCCGGCAGCGCCGCGCCGTCCGCCCGCGGTGCCGGGCGGTGCGCCCCGGAACACGGCGCACCGCCCGGAGGACGGGAGCCCTCCGGGCGGTGCGGTGGATGACCGAGCCGGCGCGTCAGCCGTGCCGGCGGAGCATCGGTGTGCTTACGGGAACGTCAGCTTGAAGCTGTTGATGTACCCGGTGTCGTAGCGGGCGACGTCCTGGACCTTCAGCTTCCAGGTGCCGTTGGCGACCTCGCTCGACGCGTTCACGGTGTACGTCTCGACCACGTTGTCCGCCGAGTCGCCGCCGCTGGAGTTCTTCAGGCGGTACGCCGTGCCGTCCGGGGCCACCAGGTCGATGACCAGGTCACCGCGCCAGGTGTGGACGATGTCGACGCCGACCTTCAGCGCGGACGGGGCGTTGCCCGTGATGCCGGAGACGGTGACCGAGGACGTGACGGTGGACAGGTCCGGGATCTGGACGTCCGCGGTGTTCTCGAAGGACTTGCCGCCGCCCGGGTCCCCGCCGCCGGGACGGGAACCGACGTTGATGCCGGCCCAGGCGTCGGTGACGGACTTGACCTCGGCGCTATTGGCTCCGTACAGCTCCGTCGCGACCGCGAGGGTGCCCGTGCGGGCCGCCGCGTAGTTGGTCGACGAGGTGAACTTCGTGGTGAGCGCCTTGAACCAGATCACCGACGCCTTGTCACGGCCGATACCGGTGACCGGCAGACCGTCGGAGGTCGGCGAGTCGTAGTTCACGCCGTTGACGGTCTTGGGGCCGCTGCCCTCGGAGAGCAGGTAGTACCAGTGGTTCGCCGGGCCCGAGGAGTAGTGGACGTCGACGCCGCCGATGCCGGAGTACCAGTAGTCCTTGGACGCGCCGTCCTTGCTCGGCTTGTCCATGTAGCGCAGCGGGGTCCCGTCGCCGTTGATGTCGATCTTCTCGCCGACGAGGTAGTCGCCCTTGTCCTGGGCGTTGTTGCCGTAGAACTCGACCGCGGCGGCGAAGATGTCGGACGTCGCCTCGTTGAGGCCGCCGGACTCACCGCTGTAGACGAGCTTCGCGGTGGCCGCGGTGACGCCGTGCGTCATCTCGTGCGCGGCGACGTCGATCGACGTCAGCGGCTTGTTGTTGCCAGAGCCGTCGCCGTACGTCATGCAGAAGCAGCTGTCCTGCCAGAACGCGTTGACGTAGTTGCTGCCGTAGTGGACCCGGGAGTACGCGCCGACGCCGTCGCCCCTGATGCCGGAGCGGCCGTGCACGTTCTTGTAGTAGTCCCAGGTCAGCGCGGCACCGTAGTGGGCGTCGGCGCCGGCGGTCTCGGCGTTGCCCGGGGTGCCGTCGCCCCAGATGTCGTCGGAGCCGGAGAAGAGCGTTCCGGTGCCGGAGGTGCCGCGGTTGAGGTTGTACGTCTTGTGGTTGCCGCGGCCGGTGTCGGTCAGTGTGTACGACGGCGCGGTGCCGAGCGTCACCTGGCCGCTGTACATGGTGTTGCCGGTGCCGGTGTGGACGGCCTGCCACTCGTAGAGCTTCTTGCCGGTGGCGGCATCGGTGACGACGTGCAGCTCGTTGGGCGTGCCGTCGTGCTGGAGCCCGCCGACGACGGTCTCGTACGCGAGGGCCGGCTTGCCCTGGGCCATCCAGACCACCTTGCGCGGTGCGCGGTCGGCGGCCGTGTTCTTCGAACCCTCGGCACGGGCGGCGGCGACCGCCTGCTTCTCGGCGGTGGCCGGGGCGATGGAGGCGCTCGTGTCGATGTTCTTGAGCGCCGCGGAGGAGGCCTTGGTGACCGACTCGGTCGTACCGGCCTTCGTCTCGGCGACCACGAGGTCACCGCCGAGGACCGGAAGCCCCGCGTAGGTGCGCTCGTACCGCGTGTGGGTCGTGCCGTCGCGGTCCTGAGTGACGTCGCGGACGACGAGCTTCTCCTGGGCGGTGAGGCCGAGTTCCTTCGCGGTGGCGGCGGTGGTGGCGTTGGCCTTGCCGAGCAGCTCGGCCCGCTGGGCCGGGGTGAGCTTCAGCGGCAGGGCGCCCGTGTTGGCGGCCAGGGTGGTCTGGTTCCCCGTGGCTGCGGCCGGGCCGGCGGCGGTGGCGGGACCGGACTGGACTCCGATGGTGAGCAGGGCCGCGGTGGCGAGCAGTGCACCGGTGGCGGTGGCACGGCTGCGTCTGGGCGTGGGTCTCACGCGAACTCCTTCTGCGAGGGGGGTACCGGCGGCTGGGTGGGCCGTCCGGGCAGAGCTGCAGAGCTGTGGGGCTGCAGAACTGTGGGGCTGCAGAGCTACGGAGCTTGTGGAGCGCGGATCGGGGGAAGCGTGGCAGCTGTCGAGGTGTCCTGTCAGGAGCGCGTCAAAAGAATGGCCGGAAACCGTCCGTTCCCCGAAACGTCATGTTCGTTAAGCGGACGTTTCGCCGATCATCACCGCCGGGTCATCGAGGCAGGTCGCCGGGGCCCAAGCCCCGCGATCGTACGAGGTGTTGCCCGGAGCGCGCCGATGGGCGAGCAGAGGGTACGCGCCATCCGCTTTCCGGGTCTCCGGGAGTGGCTCAATCCGCACCTGGTGACGGGTGGTGCGCCAGAGGTGTCATCGCCGGGGGCGTGACGGGGCGTCAGGCTCCGGCGGCCTCCTCCCTGGGATCCACCCAGAGCGCCTGGGACACCGCGCACAGCTCTCCGTCCGCGGTGGCCACGGCGACGGCGACGTTGTGCTTGCGCCCCGACTCCGAGACCAGCCAGGCGTACGAGATGTGCCGTTCGCCCGCGCTCACCGGACGCAGGAGCGTTCCGGTGAGCGCGGCCGTGACCGCACCTGGACGTTGTGTCCCCAGAATGCTGCCCGCCGCATGGCCCGGACAGTCGAGCGCTCCCCAGACCAGTTCGGGCGGAAGGGTGCCGTCGGCTCCCGCGAGGGCCGGGGACGGCACCCAGGCCGTGGCGACCAGCTCGCCGTCCGGCACGAGACCGCAGTGCTGGCGCAGGCCGCGCTCGGGTGTCCGGTCCGGGCCGCAGCCGAAGCAGTCGACGGACCCCGGAGGCGGCGCGGCGCGATAGGCCTCGGCCGCGGCGGACGCATCGGCCCAGGAGGGCGTGCCCGGCACGGCGAGCGAAGGCGCCCCGGCCGCCGCCGCGGTGGCCAGCGGCCGACCGGGATCCCCCAGCTCCGCACCCCCGCCGTCCGTCACGGCGATCCGCACCGGCGACTCCACCGGCACCGGGTACCGGAAGTCCACCCGGACCGCCTCGGCGCCGGAGCGCCGCGCGAGCAGCCCCGCGACGTAGCCGCCGAACGCCACCCCGGGATAGCCGGAGTACAGCCGCGGCACCACGATCACATCGGTCGTCGTCATGGCCGCACTCCACCACATCGCGGCCGGGGCGCCCGTACGACATCACGGTGTCCCTCCGGGGCTCAGGAGGGTGTTCCCGCCCAGGCGGTCAGCGCCTCGTGCCGCTCGTCTCGGCGTGCGGCGATGCCGGTGGTGCGGCCGGCCCAGGCGATGTGGCCGTCGGGGCGTACGAGGACCTCGGCCACTCCCTCCAGATCCGCGTGGTCGTCGTGCTCGGTGACGCTGACGGTGACGGCGGTGACGCGGGAGCCCCACCCCGGGGTGACGCCTGCCGCGAGGTCCGGGTCGCCCGCGAAGTCGAGGTGGACGAACCGGCCAGCGGTCAGCAGTTCGTAGACCCGTGACGCCTGCGCACCGGTGGCGGTCAGTCCGATGTCGGGCATCCGCCGCCCCACCAGCGGGTCGGCCCCGGGGGCGGCCGGCGGATACGCGGTGCCGAGCCCGGAGACCTGGGCGGCGAGCCTGCGGTTGACCTCTTCCATGCCGAGGAACTCGTCGAACAGACGCCGTAGGGCGGCCGCGGGACCCTGGTACTGCGGGACGAGCGCCAGTTCCGCGAGCAGCGTCTGCACCTCGGTGTTCTCGGTGACCGCCCGGCCCACCGGCCTGCGCTCCTCGTCGTAGCCGTCCAGCAGCCCGGGCGGTGCCCAGCCGTGGACCTCGGCGGCGAGCTTCCAGCCGAGGTTCATGGCGTCCTGGAGGCCGGTGTTGAGGCCCTGGCCCGCCGCGGGGAAGTGGATATGGGCGGCGTCGCCCGCCAGCAGGACGCGGCCGGAGCGGTAGGTCTGCGCGAGCCGGGTGGCGTTGCCGAAGCGGGAGAGCCAGCGGGGCTCGCCGATACCGCAGTCGGAGCCGCAGACGCGGATCAGGGACGCACGGAACTCCTCCAGCGTCACGGGCTCGCCGGCCGGCACCCGCATCCGCTCCGGATCCAGGTAGACCAGCCGGGTCAGACCGTCCTCCAGGGGCGCGACCAGAACGCCACGGGCCCGGGCGGCGCCGAGGACCGCCGGGTCGGCATCGATCACGGCGAAGTCGCCGAGCACGCCGGTGAGGGTCTCGTCGGTGCCCGGGAAGCCGATCCCGGCTGCCTGGCGCACCACGCTTCGCGCGCCGTCGCAGCCGACGACGTACCGGGCGCGGACGGTCTCGACGCTCCCGGGACCCCGCACCTCCACCTCGACCCCGTCGCCGTCCTGGCGCAGAGCGGTGACCTCGTGACCGCGCAGGATGTCCACGCCCAGTTCGCGAGCCCGCTCCTCGAGCAGCGACTCGGTGCGTGCCTGGGCGAGGAACAGGGTGTAGCCGTGCCGGGAGTCCAGCCCCGAGAAGTCCAGCCGGGTGGGGAGACCGGCGAAGTGCCAGCCGGGCACGGTCCGGCCGAGCCGGAGGAACCGGTCGAGCAGCCCGCGCTGATCCATCAGCTCCACACTGCGCGGATGCAGGGTCAGCGCCCGGGAATCCCGCTGCGGTTCGGTGCGGCGCTCCAGGACCCGGGCCCGTATCCCGGCCAGCGCCAGCTCGCACGCGAGCATCAGCCCGGTCGGTCCCGCACCTACGACGATCACTTCGGGGTTCATCGGATTCGCCCTTCCCTCATTAGTGAACACTGTTCACGTGAACGTTGTTCACTATAGTGAGGTCCATGAGTTCCCCGTCAAGCCCGGCCCGGGGCCGGCCCCCGCGACTCGACCGGGCGCGCACCCTGCGAACGGCCCTTGACCTGCTGGACCAAGCAGGTCTCGATGCGTTGACCATGAGGCGGCTCGCCGATGCGCTGGGCGTGCGGGCCGGCGCGCTGTATCGCTATTTCGCGACCAAGCAGGACCTGCTCACGGCCATGGCCGAGCGCATGATGGACGGCGTTTCGGACACGGCCACCGAGATCGGCGCGGAGAAGGCCGGCGGGACGGACGACGGCGACTGGAGCGGGCAACTGGCCGCACTCGCCCGTGCGATGCGCACGGCCCTGCTCGCCCACCGCGACGGTGCGCGCGTCTTCGCCGGTACGCACTCGACGGGCGCGAACGTGCTGGGCTTCGCCGACACGGTCGTGGGCGTCCTGCGCCGGGCGGGCTTTCCCGACGACGACGCGGCGCGCGCGCTCTACACCGTGGTCCACTTCACCGTGGGCCACACCCTGGAAGAGCAGGCCGCCCTTCAGCCGGACGAAGCGGGCTCCCCCGGTTCCTCGGGCCCGGACGTCCTGCGCGACGCGGTGACGGCCGGGACGTACCCGCACCTCGGGGCCACCCTGACCGCGCTCACCAGCACCGACTTCACCACGCTGTTCGAGTTCGGACTCGAGCTGCTCATCGGGGGGCTGAGGGCGCGGCGCTGAACGTCACTCCGGAGCGCCCCCGGCCGACCGGTGATACGACAGGGGCGCCGTCGGTGTGCACCGACGACGCCCGCTGTCCTTCTCCCGGCGCACCGCTCCGCCGCAGCCACGAACGGTCGTGGTCTGCGGCCGCTGCGATCCCGTCAGACCAGGCTGTCCCGCCACGCCCGGTGCAGATCGGCGAACCGCCCCGCACCACCGATCAGTTCGCCCGGGTGGCCGTCCTCGACGATCCGGCCGTGCTCCATGACCAGCACCCGGTCCGCGATCTCCACCGTCGACAGCCGGTGGGCGATCACCACCGCCGTACGGCCCCGCAGCACCGTGTCCATCGCGTGCTGCACCGCCCGCTCGCCCGGGACGTCCAGCGAACTCGTCGCCTCGTCGAGTATCAGCACGGCCGGGTCCGCCAGCAGGGCCCGTGCGAACGCGACGAGCTGACGCTGGCCCGCCGAGATCCGGCCGCCCCGCTTGCGCACGTCGGTGTCGTAGCCGTCGGGCAGAGCGCTGATGAAGTCGTGTGCGCCGATCGCCTTCGCCGCCTGCTCGATCTCCTCACGGGTCGCGTCCGGGCGGCCGATCGCGATGTTCTCGGCGACCGTGCCGGAGAACAGGAAGGCCTCCTGGGTCACCATCACCACCCCGCGCCGCAGTTCGGGAACGGCCAGGTCCCGCAGGTCGACCCCGTCGAGGAGGACCCGACCGTCCGTCGGGTCGTAGAAGCGGGCCAGCAGCTTGGCCAGGGTGGACTTGCCCGCACCGGTCGAACCCACGACCGCCACCGTCTGTCCGGCGGGGATGGTCAGCCCGAAGCGGGGGAGCACCTCGCCGCCCGTGCGGTAGGCGAAGCGCACGTCCTCGAAGACCACCTCCCGGCCGGGGCCGGCGGCACCGGAGCGCGCCGGCAGCTCCACCGGGCGCCCGGGCTCGGGCACGCCGGGCTGCTGGGCCAGCAGCCCGGCGATCTTCTCCAGCGAGGCGCTCGCGGACTGATACGAGTTGAGGAACATCCCCAGGCGGTCGATCGGGTCGTACAGCCGCCGCACGTACAGCACCGCGGCCGCGAGCACCCCCAGCGCCAGGGTGCCCTCGCTGACCCGGTACGCACCCCACAGCACCATGCCCGCCACGGCGGTGTTGGCGACCAGCCGGGAGCCGACCACGTACCGCGCCATCTCCAGCATGGCGTCGCCGTTGCTGTGGGCGTGCCGGTCGTTCAGCGCCCGGAAGCGGTCGTCGTTGGCGCGCTCCCGGCGGAACGCGCGCACCGGCCTGATCCCGTTCATCGTCTCGGCGAACTTCACGATCACGGCGGCGATCGCCGAGGACCGCTCGGTGAACGCCACGGCGGCACGCCGCTGGTAGAGCCGTACGAGCAGATACAGCGGTACGAAGCTGAGTACGGCCACGCCGCCGATACCGAGATCCAGCCACAGCAGCATGGCCGAGATGTACGCGAAGGAGAGGACGACGCCGATCAGTTCCTGCAGCCCCTCGCTGAGCAGCTCCCTGAGCGATTCGACATCGGTCGTGGAACGGGAGATCAACCGGCCGGAGGTGTAGCGCTCGTGGAAGTCGACACTGAGCACCTGTGCGTGCCGGAAGATCCTTCCGCGCAGATCCAGCAGCACATCCTGGTTGACGCGCGCGGAGGCCCGGATGAAGGCGTACTGGAACACCCCGGACCCGATCGCGCACACGCCGTACGCCACGGCGACGGCCACCAGCGGCCCGTGGTCACCGCGCCCGAGGGCCGGCACCGCGCTGTCGATGGCGAAGGCAACGAGCAGCGGCCCTGTCTGGGCCGCGGCCTGCTGCAGCAGCAACAGCAAAGCCGCCAGCACCACCATGGTCCGGCGGGGCGCCAGCAGGGACCTGAGCAGCGCCCCCGTCGCGCCCTTCGGCGCGGGAAGGGCGTCGTGGTCGAACGGATCGTGTTCCCCGCCGGCGGGGGCAGCGCCCGCGGGGGCCCCGGCGGTCCCGTCCGGGGCCGTGGCGGGCGGCGTGGGCCGGGTGTTCGTCGGTGTGCTCATCGGACGCGCTCCTCGGCAGGGCCGCCCGACATCAGCCAGGCGTACTCGGCGTTGTCCCGCAGCAGTTCCTGGTGCGTGCCGACGGCCGTGATCCTGCCGTCGGACAGCAGTGCCACCCGGTCGGCGAGCATCACCGTCGAGGGCCGGTGCGCCACCACCAGCGCGGTCGTGTCCCGCAATACGCGTCTCAGTGCGTCCTCCACAAGGGCTTCGGTGTGTACGTCCAGCGCCGACAGCGGGTCGTCGAGCACCAGGAACCGGGGCCGGCCCACGACCGCCCGGGCGAGGGCGAGCCGCTGGCGCTGGCCGCCGGACAGGCTCAGCCCCTGCTCACCGACCTGGGTGTGGACACCCTGCGGCAGCGCGTCCACGAAGTGGGCCTGCGCCACGTCCAGGGCGCGCCGCACCTGTTCGTCCCCGGCGTCCTCGGCACCCATCAGCACGTTCTCTCCGACACTCGCCGAGAACAGCGTGGGCTCCTCGAAGGCCATGGACACCAGTCGGCGCAGCTCCTCGCGCGTCATGGCGGTGATGTCCCGCCCGTCGAGCGTGATCCGCCCGCCGGTCACCTCGTACAGCCGCGGCACCAACGCCGTCAGCGTCGTCTTCCCCGACCCGGTCGCGCCGACCAGGGCCATCGTCTCGCCGGACCGGACATGGAGGTCGATCCGCTCCAGTACGGGCCGGGACGCGGGACCGGCGTCCGGGTAGCGGAACTCGACCGCCTCGAATACCAGGCCCCCGGTGGGGCGTACGGCATCGGCCACGGCGGGCATAGCGGACCGGTCGACGGGCGTCCGCGGCTTCAGGTCGGACTCCTCCGGCGCGTCCAGGACCTCGAAGAAACGATCCGTAGCCGTCGCCGCCTCCTGACTCATCGCCAGGAGGAAGCCGATCGACTCCACCGGCCACCGCAGCGCGAGCGCCGTCGACAGGAAGGCGACCAGGGTGCCGGCGGAAAGCTCCCCGTCGGAGACCTGAAGGGTGCCGAGGACCAGCGCCGCGCCGATCGCCAGCTCGGGAGCGGCCATGATGACGGCCCAGATGCCCGCCAGCAGCCGGGCCTTGACCAGCTCGGTGCCGCGCAGCCGCTCGGCGAGGGAGCGGAAGGCGGCAGCCTGGCTGCGGTGCCGTCCGAAACCCTTGACGATGCGGATGCCAAGCACACTCTCCTCGACCACCGTCGTCAGATCCCCGACCTGGTCCTGCGCGGTGCGCGCGGCCGCCGAATACCGTTCCTCGAACAGCCACAGGAGCACCACCAGCGGTGCGACAGGGATCAGAAGGACCAGTCCCAGCGTCCAGTCCTGTGCGAGCAGGATCGCGGCACCGACCAGCACCGTGACGCCGTTGACCAGCAGGAAGGTCAGCGGGAAGGCCAGGAACATCCGCAGCAGCATCAGGTCCGTCGTCCCCCGCGACAGCAACTGGCCCGAGGCCCAGCGGTCGTGGAAGGCCACCGGCATCAGCTGCAGATGCCGGAACAGGTCGGCCCGCATCGCCGCCTCCACGCCCGCCAGCGGACGCGCCACCAGCCACCGGCGGAAGCCGAACAGCGTTGCCTCCGCGATGCCCAGAAGCAGCAGATACAGCGCCCCCAGCCATACTCCGCCCACGTCACGCACGGCGACCGGCCCGTCCACGAGCCACTTGAGGACGAGAGGGATCACCAGGCTCAGACACGACGCGACGATCGCGACGACCGCCGCACTGAAGAGCCGGGCCCGTACGGGCCGTACATATGGCCACAGCCGCAGCAGCGAGCGGATGGTGGACCGGTTGTCCTCGGCGACGGAGTCGGTGACTGAATGTGTTGTGGGCATCAGGTGCGAGCCTACGTTTCACCACTGACACCCGCCCACTGAGTTTTCCTCCGGGCTCACCCCACCAGGAGCGGAAGGCCAACGGGCACACAAGGGCCGGGAATCGAAAGGAGTTTCCCCCCTCCGGGCGTTCACACACAGTCCCGCCCGAATCACCGGCCACGTCAGCCGCTGATCACCCGGAGCAGCCACACCGCCCGCGCCGGCACCGTCACCGTCTCGCCGCCCCGGTGCACCGTGTCCGGCGTGGCCGACTGGTCCTCCAGCGAGGTGTCGACCACCAGCTCGTACTCCTCTGCCCACGGAGGGCCCGGCAGCTGGAACGCCAGCGGCCGGCTGCCCGCGTGCAGCACCGCCAGAAAGCTGTCGTCCGTGACCTGCGCCCCCCGCGCGTCCCGGCCCGGGATGTCCCGGCCGGAGAGATAGAGCGCGACCGTCGACGCCGGCGCGTACCAGTCCTGCTCGGTCATCTCCGTTCCGTGCGGGGTGAACCACGCCAGGTCCCGCAGTCCGTCCGCGGTCTGCGGGCGGCCCGAGAAGAACGCCTTACGGCGCAGCACCGGATGTGCCCCGCGCAGCGCCAGCAGCCGGGACGTCAGCTCCAGCAGCCCGGCCGGCCCGGGCTCGTCCCGCAGCGACCAGTCGACCCAGCTGACCTCGTTGTCCTGGCAGTAGGCGTTGTTGTTGCCGTGCTGCGTACGGCCCATCTCGTCACCCGCCACCAGCATCGGCACCCCGGTGGACAGCAGCAGGGTCGTGAGCAGATTGCGGATCTGCCTGCGGCGCAGGGCGTTGATCCCCGGTTCGTCGGTCTCGCCCTCCGCTCCGCAGTTCCAGGCACGGTTGTCGTGTGTGCCGTCCCGGTTGCCCTCCCCGTTCGCCTCGTTGTGCTTGCGCTCGTACGTGACGAGGTCGCGCAGGGTGAAGCCGTCGTGGGCGGTGAGGAAGTTGACCGAGGCGTACGGGCGCCGGCCGCCCCAGGCGTACAGATCGCTGGAGCCGGAGAGCCGGTAGCCGAGGTCCCGCACATCGGGCAGCGCGCCGCGCCAGAAGTCGCGTACCGCGTCCCGGTAGCGGTCGTTCCACTCGGTCCACAGCGGGGGGAAGGCGCCCACCTGGTAGCCGCCGCTGCCGACGTCCCACGGCTCGGCGATCAGCTTCACCCGGCGCAGCACCGGGTCCTGGGCGATCACGGCGAGGAAGGGCGAGAGCATGTCGACGTCGTGCATCGAGCGGGCGAGCGCCGCGGCGAGGTCGAAGCGGAAGCCGTCGACGCCCATCTCCGTGACCCAGTAGCGCAGCGAATCGGTGATCAGCCGCAGCACCTGGGGCTGGACGACGTGCAGGGTGTTGCCGCAGCCGGTGTAGTCGGCGTAGCGGCGGGCGTCGGCCTGGAGGCGGTAGTAGCCGCGGTTGTCGATGCCCTTGAGACTGAGGGTCGGGCCCAGCTCACCCGCCTCTGCCGTGTGGTTGTAGACGACGTCGAGGATGACCTCGATGCCCGCCGCGTGCAGCGCCCGCACCATCCGCTTGAACTCGCCCACCTGCTGCCCTGCCGTCCCCGACGAGCTGTAGGCGGCGTGCGGGGCGAAGTAGCCGATCGAGTTGTAGCCCCAGTAGTTCCGCAGCCCGCGCCGCAGCAGATGGTCCTCGTGCGCGAACTGGTGCACCGGCAGCAGTTCCACCGCGGTCACACCCAGCCGTACGAGATGGGCGATCGCGGCCGGATGGGCGAGGCCGGCGTACGTGCCGCGCAGCTCCTCGGGAATCTCCGGGTGCAGCTTGGTGAAGCCGCGGACGTGCAGCTCGTAGATGACCGACTCGGCCCACGGTGTCTTGGGACGGCGGTCGTCGGCCCACTCGTCGCCGGGTGCGTCGTCGTGGACGACCACCCCTTTGGGTACGAACGGGGCGGAGTCGCGGTCGTCGCGCACGGTGTCGGCGACATGCTGCTGGAGCCAGTCGCGCACATGGCCGTAGACCTCCGGCGCACGCCCCGATTCCCCGAAGTCACCGTCCACGGCGCGTGCGTACGGGTCGAGCAGCAGCTTCGCCGGGTTCCAGCGGGCGCCGGTCCACGGGTCCCAGCGGCCGTGCACCCGGAAGCCGTAGCGCCGGCCGGGCCCCACCCCGGGCACGAACCCGTGCCAGATCTCATGGGTCAGCTCGGTCAGCGGGAGCCTGGTCTCGCCGCCCGCCTCGTCGAACAGACACAGCTCGACGGCCTCGGCTCCCGCAGCCCACAGCGCGAAGTTCGTCCCCGCGACGCCGTCGGGGCCGGTACGGAACCGTGCTCCGAGCGGGGTGGGCGAACCCGGCCAGACCCCGGCCGTGTCGCCCCGGCCGTCCCCGGGCCGCCGGCCGAGCCCGTTCAGCGTCGCGCGACGCCGCACATCAGGGGACGGCTGCTCCCCTTCCCGCACTGCCTCCTGCTCGGCTGCGCTCGACACCTGTCGGCCTCCCGCGGCTCGTCGGGCCCACGGCGCGCCGCGCGCGGCGTCCCGGCCGCGGCTGTCGCGACCCCGTCCGGTCGTCGGGCCGGACCGACCGGACAGGGCCTGCGCGTGGTCCTCCCACCTGTTCTGCCCGCGCTGTGCTCCTCCCAACATGCCCGGGCTCACGTACCCCTGCGAGGGGGCCGGTCGTTGGGCGGGGCGTGCTGTGTCTCTGCGACCCGACGAGGTGGACTCTGTGAGCAACGCGGTGAGGCGGACGAGGGCCACGCTGGCGGCCGTCCTCGTATGGACCGGACTGCTGGCCGCCCTGACCGGCTGTACCGGTGGTACCGGTGGTACCGGTGGTACCGGAGCCGAGGTGGAACTCGGCAACAAACCGCGGTCCCGCGCCGACACCATCCGGGTCACCCCCGAGGACGGGGCCAAGGGCGTGGCGGCGGACGGCAAACTGGAAGTGAGGCTGCCCAGCGGGCGGCTGGAGCGGGTCCGGGTGACCCAGACCGGGGACGCCCAGCCCGTCGAGGTCCCCGGCGCGATCTCGGAGGACGGGCTGCGCTGGCGGCCGCGCGCCGGCACCCGACTCGCCCTCGCGGCCAAGTACCAGGTCGACGCGGTGGGGCTCGACGCGCACGGCCGGCGCTCGGCCCGGCACACCACCTTCACCACGCTCGTGCCCGAGCACCATTTCATCGGGTACTTCAACCCGGAGGACCGCTCCACCGTCGGCACCGGAATGATCGTCTCGTTCGTCTTCAACCGGCAGATCAAGGACCGTGCGGCCGTCCAGCGGGCCATCCGCATCACGGCGCAGCCACCGGTGGAGGTCGTGGGGCACTGGTTCGACGGACAGCGGCTCGACTTCCGTCCGCGCGTGTACTGGCGACCGGGCACCAAGGTCACCGTCGATCTGAAGCTGCGCGATGTGGAGGGCGCGCCGGGCGTCTACGGGATCCAGCGCAAGACCACGGGGTTCACCGTGGGCCGCTCGCAGATCTCCACGGTCGACGTGCGCAGCCACACGATGGAGGTACGGCGCGGCGACCGGCTGGTGGCGACCCTTCCGGTGACGGCCGGAGCGAGGGAGACGTCGACGTACAACGGCAAGATGGTGGTGAGCGAGATGTTCGACGTCACCCGCATGGACGGCGCGACGGTCGGCTTCCGCAACGAGACGGGCAAGAGCGAATACGACATCAAGGACGTACCGCACGCGATGCGCCTCACCACGTCGGGCACCTTCCTGCACGGGAACTACTGGGCCGACGCTTCGGTGTTCGGTTCGCTGAACACCAGTCACGGCTGTGTGGGACTACGGGACGAGAAGGGCGGCAGCCAGAGCACCCCGGCCGGCTGGTTCTTCGACCGGAGTCTCATCGGGGACGTGGTGGAAGTGATCAACTCTCCCGACCGCGAGGTCGACCCGTGGAACGGTCTGAGCGGCTGGAACATGGACTGGGAGGAGTGGAGGGCCGGTTCCGCGACCGGCTGACCCCGCCGCACCGGCATGGCCCGCACCGGTCCTGGACATGTTGGGACTGAACGGTGACATCCGTGGGGAGTTACCACGGCTCGCGGTGTGATTATCTATCGCCAGATGCGCGCAGTCGGTGCGCGTGGGGGTAGCAGTCCGGCGCGAGGCCGGGATCCACGGGCCGTGGCGAGGCCAGGCCGTGTGAGGGGAGAAGACCAATCGTGAACGGGCAGCCGATATCGGGGGCATCGGCAGGGGCGTACAGCGGGCGCGGACGAGCCGGACGGGGTCTTCAGGCCCTGCTGCTGGGTGCGTTGTTGCTGCTGGTGACGGCATGCGGGGGCGGAGAGCCGGACAAGGGTGGTGACGGCGCGCCCAAGCAGGACGCGGGCCGGGCCGCCACCGCCGCCTCGCAGGCCGTCGTGACCATCGCACCCAAGGACGGCGCCGCCTCGGTCGCCACCAGCGGCGCCCTCAAGGTGACCGCCGACAAGGGCAAGCTGACCGCGGTCACCGTCAAGGACGACAAGGGCAACGCGGTGGAGGGGAAGCTCGCGGCCGACGGCGCCGCCTGGGAGCCGCTCACCCATCTGGCGGCCGCCACCAAGTACAAGGTGCACGCGGTCGCCAAGGACGGGGAAGGCCGCGAGTCCGCGAAGGACACCACCTTCACCACACTCGTCCCCAAGAACACCTTTATCGGCCACTACACGCCCGAGGACGGCGCCACCGTCGGCGTCGGCATGCCCGTCTCCATCCGCTTCACCCGGGGCATCACCAACCCCGAGGCCGTCGAGAAGGCCGTCAAGGTGACGGCCGAGCCCTCGGTCCCCGTCGAGGGCCACTGGTTCGGCAACGACCGGCTGGACTTCCGTCCCGAGAAGTACTGGGCCGCGGGCACCAAGGTGACGGTCAAGCTCAACCTGGACGGTGTCGAGGGCCGGCCCGGGGTGTACGGCGAGCAGTCCAAGACGGTGAAGTTCACCATCGGCCGCAGCCAGGTCTCCACCGTGGACGCCCGCGAGCACACCATGGAGGTCGTGCGGGACGGCAAGGTCGTCAAGACCGTCCCGATCACCGCGGGCGCGCCGGCGACGACGACGTACAACGGGCAGATGGTCATCAGCGAGAAGTACGAGGTGACCCGGATGAACGGCGCCACCGTCGGCTTCGGCGGCGAGTACGACATCAAGGACGTGCCGCACGCGATGCGCCTGTCCGACTCGGGCACCTTCCTCCACGGCAACTACTGGGCCCCGTCGGACACCTTCGGCTCGGCCAACGTCAGCCACGGCTGCGTCGGGCTGCGCGATGTGCGGGGCGGCTGGGACAAGAAGGTCCCGGCTGCCTGGATGTACGAGAACTCGATCATCGGTGACGTGGTGATCGTGAAGAACTCCAAGGACAAGCAGATCGCCCCGAGCAACGGTCTGAACGGCTGGAACCTTCCCTGGGCCGAGTGGACCAAGTAGGTCCACAGTGCGTACGACGCGTGAGCGGACACGGGCCCGGTGCTGTGACGGACAGCACCGGGCCCGTGTCCGTTAACGGGGGCTAACCTCCCCGTATGACAGTCACTCTCGAAGTCTCCGAAGGCGTGGGCACCATCCGCCTGGACCGTCCGCCGATGAACGCCCTGGACATCGCCACCCAGGACCGGCTGCGCGAGCTCGCCAGCGAGGCGAGCGACCGCGACGACGTCCGGGCAGTGATCCTCTACGGCGGCGAGAAGGTGTTCGCGGCCGGCGCGGACATCAAGGAGATGCAGGTGATGGACCACGCCGCGATGGTGAAGCGGTCCAAGGGCCTGCAGGACGCGTTCACCGCCGTCGCCCGTATCCCCAAGCCCGTGGTCGCGGCTGTCACGGGTTACGCCCTGGGCGGCGGCTGCGAGCTGGCGCTCTGTGCGGACTACCGGATCGCCGCCGACAACGCGAAGCTCGGCCAGCCCGAGATCCTGCTCGGACTGATCCCGGGTGCGGGCGGCACCCAGCGGCTCGCCCGGCTGGTCGGCCCGTCCAAGGCCAAGGACCTCATCTTCACGGGCCGCCATGTGAGGGCCGACGAGGCGCTGACGATCGGCCTGGTCGACCGGGTGGTCCCGGCGGCCGAGGTCTACGAGCAGGCGCACGCCTGGGCCACGAAGCTCGCCCAGGGGCCCGCGTTGGCGCTGCGCGCGGCCAAGGAGTCCGTGGACGCGGGTCTGGAGACGGACATCGACACCGGCCTGGCGATCGAACGGAACTGGTTTGCCGGCCTGTTCGCGACCGAGGACCGGGAGCGCGGGATGCGGAGCTTCGTCGAGGAGGGACCCGGCAAGGCCAAGTTCCTCTGAGACACCGTGAGATGCCCTGAAGCTCTTCCTGGTTGACGCCGGGTCAGGTGCGTCGGCGCGGGAGGCGGCTTAAGGGAACCTTAAGGGAGCCCTAAGGCGTGGCGCGGTCGCAGCGCTTCGCGATCATTCGTAAGCGCTGTGTCATGGCTGGTCAGGGACCTCAGGGCGGTTCATCGCTGCCAGCGTCATATGCCGATCCGGTACCCCGGGGCCATCCGCCCCGGGGTGCCGATTCCTCCGGAACGGCCCCCGGGGGCCTTCTGGGCGGCCATGATGGGGGTATGGCGGGGCTGGAGGGTGTGGAGCAACCACGGCGGCGCGGCGGTGCGACCGCCGAGCGGTGGATGCCGGCCGTGGACGACGAACAGGCCCTGAGGGCACTTGAGTTGTGCGGCAATCCCGCCGATGACGAGGTCGAGCTGCCGTCCCTCCCCGAGTCGGCGGCGACCGCTCGCAGACTGACGCAGTGTGTGGTGCTGCGTCACTGGGCGCTCTCCCCGCAGATCGCCGAGCACGCGATCCTCCTGGTGTCCGAGCTGGTCGGCAATGCGGTTCGCCACACCGGTGCGCGGGTCTTCGGTCTGCGCATGCTGCGCCGGCGTGGCTGGATCCGGGTGGAGGTGCGGGATCCCTCCCGGGGGCTGCCGTGTCTGATGCCGGTGCGCGAGCTGGACACCAGCGGCCGCGGCCTCTTTCTCGTCGACAAGCTCTCCGACCGCTGGGGGGTCGATCTGCTGCCGCGCGGCAAGACGACGTGGTTCGAGATGCGGGTGTCCGACCGCTGAGGCGTCGGGCCTGGACGTGCCCCGGCGGGCGCGGCCCCCGTCGCCCTTGGCGCACGAAGGCCCCCTGCTGCCGGGCGTGGCGCCGGAGGGGGCTTCATGCGTGCGGTCGTGGACAGGAGGGGTGGGATCCACGACCGCTGTAACGACCTGGCCCGGGTCAATGGGGGTCGTGGCACCGACTATGTCAGATGGGGGCCACGTCGCCAAAAGTGCCCCCTGGGTCAAATTCGCCCATTCTTGGACATTCTCAAAGTGAATCTAAGGTGAAATAAGGCACCCTCCTTGCAAACGGCGAAGAGACATCGACCGTCGTGCGTGATTCTTCGATCCAACGCGTCTTCGATCGGCGCTGGAGGGTGGGACCCCTGTCGATCCGGACGTAGGCGAATCGTTACCTTTTGCCCGTCGCACCCCTCCCGGGGCGATGCCTCAACCGGTCAGCAGCAGCGCCTCGGAGCCGACCGGACGGAACCCCGCCAGCTGGAACGTCCGCACACTGCGCGCGTTGCCCGGCGACTTCTGGGCCCAGACGTACGCACCGTCCGGGACCAGATGGCGCGCGGCGTCCGCGAGCCGTGGCCCGAGCCCGGCGCCGCGCGCCTCCAGCTCCACTTCGATCGCCGCCTCCCAGCGGCCGGCGACTCCGCGGCCGAGGACCAGAACCCCGCCGTGGGCGGCCCACACCCGCACGTCGTCACGGAACTGCAGGGCCCTCGCCACCCGCGGATGCTCCGGGTCCTCGATCTCACGGAGCGCGAGCTCCGGCGGACCCTGCCGCCATGGGGCGACGGAGAGCAGATCGATCGTGTTCATGGTGCGCCCGGTCCGCGCCATCAGCGCGCTCAGGAAGCCCGGATGCATGCTCGCCGCGAGCGGATCGCTCGAGACCGCCGCGAGGGCCTCACGGACCCATTCCGGGTCCTCGTCCGTGAACACCACCGTGTGCGCGGTGAAGGCCAGCACACCCGCGTCCCGTGCACTGGGCTGGGGAACCACGGTGGTCATGCCGTCGGGTGGCGGGAAGACGCCCCGCTCCGCCTCTGCCAGGATCCTCGCCAGCGCATCGCTCATATCCCCATGGTCTCCCCCTGGGGGCCCGAGCGGGTGGTCCTGACCTCCCCCCTCGGGCGGCACCGGGCCCCGCCGATACTCTGCCTCCATCAGTAATGCACCAAGAAGGGGTGGACCAGTGGCGGACATCGAGTCGGCGCGCAAGGCCTTCGATCGATACGACCTGAACGGCGACGGGCTGATCTCGGCCGCCGAGTACAAGAGCGTGATGGCGCAGCTCGGCGACTTCCATGTGACCGAGACCGTGGCCGAGGCCGTCATCAAGTCGAAGGACGGCAACGGTGACGGCCTGCTGACCTTCGACGAGTTCTGGGCGTCGCTCGACAAGGACTGACGCTTCCGGCGCACGACGACGGCCCCCGGCGCATGCCGGGGGCCGTGCAGTGCTGCTCAGGCGCTGATGGCCCCACCGCCCGACGCCGCGGAGATCCGTCAGAAGCCCCCTAGCGGCCTCAGCACTCGATGATGTTGACCGCAAGACCGCCGCGCGCGGTCTCCTTGTACTTGACCGACATGTCCGCGCCGGTCTCCTTCATGGTCTTGATGACCTTGTCCAGCGAGACCTTGTGACTGCCGTCGCCGCGCATCGCCATCCGGGCCGCGGTGACCGCCTTCACCGCGGCCATGCCGTTGCGCTCGATGCACGGGATCTGCACCAGACCGCCGACCGGGTCGCAGGTCAGGCCGAGGTTGTGCTCCATACCGATCTCCGCGGCGTTCTCCACCTGCTCGGGGGAGCCGCCCAGCACCTCGGCGAGCGCCCCCGCCGCCATGGAACAGGCCGATCCGACCTCGCCCTGGCAGCCGACCTCGGCGCCCGAGATGGAGGCGTTCTCCTTGAAGAGCATGCCGATCGCGCCCGCGGCGAGCAGGAAGCGGACGACGCCTTCCTCGTCCGCCCCCGGCACGAAGTTCATGTAGTAGTGCAGCACCGCCGGGATGATGCCCGCGGCGCCGTTCGTCGGGGCGGTGACGACGCGGCCACCGGCCGCGTTCTCCTCGTTCACGGCCATCGCGTAGAGCGTGATCCACTCCATCGCGAGGGCCTGCAGGTCACCCTCGGAGCGCAGCTTGCGCGCGGTCGTCGCGGCCCGCCGGCGCACCTTGAGGCCGCCGGGCAGGATGCCTTCGCGGGACATCCCGCGCGAGACGCAGGCCTGCATCACCCGCCAGATGTCCAGCAGCCCCCCGCGGATCTCGTCCTCGGTGCGCCAGGACTTCTCGTTCTCCAGCATCAGCGAGGAGATCGACAGGCCCGTCTCACGGGACAGCCGCAGCAGCTCGTCACCGGTGCGGAACGGGTACTTCAGCACGGTGTCGTCGAGCTTGATCCGGTCCTCGCCGACCGCGTCCTCGTCCACGACGAAGCCGCCGCCCACCGAGTAGTAGGTCTTCTCCAGCAGCGTGGCGCCCCGGGCGTCGTAGGCCCACAGCGTCATGCCGTTGGCGTGGTAGGGGAGCGCCTTGCGGCGGTGCAGGACCAGGTCCTCGTCGAAGTCGAAGTCGATCTCGTGCACCCCGAGGAGGCCGATCCGCCCGGCGCTCTTGATCTCCTCGACCCGCTCGTCGGCCGTCTCGACGTCGACGGTGCGGGGCGACTGGCCCTCCAGGCCGAGCAGGACGGCCTTCGGGGTGCCGTGGCCGTGGCCGGTCGCGCCGAGCGAGCCGTACAGCTCACCGCGGACCTTGGTGGTGTGGGCCAGCAGGCCCTCGTTCTTCAGCCGGCGGGCGAACAGGGCGGCCGCGCGCATCGGGCCGACCGTGTGGGAGCTGGACGGGCCTATGCCGATCGAGAACAGGTCGAAGACCGAGATGGCCACGGGGTACTCCTTGGGCGGTGGTAGACGTCGTCGTCTGCCGGGGTCGTGCAGAGAACATGAGAGCGCGTAGCGCCGTCGGGCGGGCGCATGGCGCGGGTGCGTGGTGCGGGGCACCGCATGCACCGGAGGTGTGTGCGGTGCCCCGTCCGGCTTTTCGCTCCGGCTGTTACAGCCCAGGGTAAAGCGGGTGCTTCGCGGCGAGTGCCGTCACCCGTCCGCGCAGCGCCTCGGCGTCGTAGGACGGCTTCAGCGTCTCGGCGATGATGTCCGCCACCTCGCGGAAGTCCTCGGCCTGGAAACCGCGGGTCGCGAGCGCCGGCGTACCGATGCGCAGACCCGAGGTGACCATCGGCGGCCGGGGGTCGTTCGGGATGGCGTTCCGGTTGACCGTGATGCCGACCTCGTGGAGGCGGTCCTCGGCCTGCTGGCCGTCGAGCTCGGAGTTCCGCAGGTCGACGAGGACGAGGTGCACGTCAGTGCCGCCGGAGAGGACCGAGACGCCGACCTCCTTGACATCGTCCTGGACCAGGCGGTCGGCGAGGATCCGCGCGCCGTCCAGGGTGCGCTGCTGGCGCTCCTTGAAGTCCTCGGAAGCCGCGACCTTGAAGGAGACGGCCTTGGCCGCGATCACATGCTCCAGCGGACCGCCCTGCTGACCGGGGAAGACCGCGGAGTTGATCTTCTTGGCCAGCTCGGACGTGCAGAGGATCACTCCGCCGCGCGGGCCGCCCAGCGTCTTGTGCGTGGTCGTGGTCACGACATGCGCGTGCGGCACCGGGTTCGGGTGCAGACCCGCGGCCACCAGGCCCGCGAAGTGGGCCATGTCGACCATCAGGTACGCGCCGACCTCGTCCGCGATCCGGCGGAAGGCGGCGAAGTCCAGCTGACGCGGGTAGGCCGACCAGCCGGCCACGATCAGCTTGGGCTTGGTCTCCTTGGCGAGTCGCTCGACCTCGGCCATGTCGACCTGGCCGGTGGCGTCGTCCACGTGGTACGCGACCACGTTGTAGAGCTTGCCGGAGAAGTTGATCTTCATTCCGTGGGTCAGGTGCCCGCCGTGCGCGAGGTTCAGACCCATGATCGTGTCGCCCGGCTTCAGCAGCGCGAACATCGCGGCCGCGTTGGCCTGGGCGCCCGAGTGCGGCTGCACGTTGGCGTGCTCGGCGCCGAACAGCGCCTTGATGCGGTCGATGGCGATCTGCTCGACCACGTCGACGTGCTCGCAGCCGCCGTAGTAGCGGCGGCCCGGGTAGCCCTCGGCGTACTTGTTGGTCAGGACGGAGCCCTGGGCCTCCATGACGGCGACCGGAGCGAAGTTCTCCGAGGCGATCATTTCCAGGGTGGACTGCTGACGGTGGAGCTCGGCGTCGACGGCGGCGGCGACGTCCGGGTCGAGCTCGTGCAGGGGAGTGTTCAGAAGCGACATCACGCGATCCCTTGTGGCCTGTGGTCGGTGGTCAGACGGAGGTCAGCCGGCGAAGTCGGTGTACTCGTCGGCGGAGAGCAGGTCGGCCGGCTCCTCCGCGACACGCACCTTGAACAGCCAGCCGCCCTCGAACGGAGCGGTGTTCACCAGCGACGGGTCGTTCACGACGTCGTCGTTGACCGCGGTGACCTCGCCGGACACCGGGGAGTACAGATCGCTGACCGACTTGGTCGACTCCAGCTCACCGCAGGTCTCACCCGCGGTCACCGTGTCACCGACCTCGGGGAGCTGCACGTACACGACGTCGCCGAGGGCGTTCGCCGCGTGCTCCGTGATGCCGACCGTCGACACGCCGTCCTCGGCGGCCGACAGCCACTCGTGCTCCTTGCTGTAGCGCAGCTGCTGGGGGTTGCTCATGGCCTGAATTCTCCTGTACGCGGGGGAGTGCTGCTGATGGGGGTCGCCGGGTGGCGGCGGGGACTACTTCTGGCGCTTGTAGAAGGGGAGCGCGACGACCTCGTACGGCTCATGCGTACCGCGGATGTCGACACCCACACCCGCGCTGCCGGGGGCGGCGTGCGTCGCGTCCACGTACGCCATGGCGATCGGCTTGCCCAGGGTCGGGGAAGGTGCGCCGGAGGTGACCTCGCCGACGACCTCGCCGCCCACGACCACGGACATCCCGGCCCGCGGCACCCGGCGGCCCTCGGCGATCAGTCCGACCAGCTTCCGCGGCGGGTTCGCCGCGGCACGCTCGGCGGCGGCCTCGAGGGCGCCGCGGCCCACGAAGTCACCCTCCTTCTCGAACTTCACGACCCGGCCCAGGCCCGCGTCGAACGGGGTGAGCGAAGTGGTCAGCTCGTGCCCGTACAGCGGCATGCCCGCCTCCAGGCGCAGCGTGTCGCGGCAGGACAGACCACAGGGGACGAGGCCGGCAGGTGCTCCCGCCTCGGTCAGCGCCTGCCACAGCTTCTCTGCGTACTGCGGCTCGACGAAGAGCTCGAAGCCGTCCTCACCGGTGTAGCCGGTGCGGGCGATCAGCGCGGGGACACCGGCGACGGTGCCGGGCAGGCCCGCGTAGTACTTCAGCCCGTCCAGATCGGCGTCGGTGAGCGACTTCAGGATGCCGGGGGACTCGGGGCCCTGGACGGCGATGAGCGCATAGGCGTCGCGGTCGTCGCGTACCTCGGCGTCGAAGGCCCCGGCGCGCTCGGTCAGGGCGTCCAGCACGACCTGCGCGTTCGAGGCGTTGGCGACGACCATGTACTCCTGGTCGCCGAGGCGGTAGACGATCAGGTCGTCGAGGATCCCGCCGTCCTGCCGGCAGATCATCGTGTAGCGGGCCCGGCCGACCCCGACCCCGCCGATGTTGCCGACCAGCGCGTAGTCCAGAAGGGCGGCGGCCTGCGGTCCGGTCACGGTGATCTCGCCCATGTGGGAGAGGTCGAAGAGGCCGGCCTTGGTGCGTACGGCGTTGTGCTCGTCGCGCTCGCTCGCGTACCGCAGCGGCATGTCCCAGCCGGCGAAGTCGGTCATGGTCGCGCCGAGCGAGCGATGCAGCGCATCGAGGGCTGTGAGACGGGGGGTGGTGCTCATTGGATAGGACTCCCAGGGCATGACTGGTGAGGACGATCCTCCCCATCTGTCATCGAAACCTGAGAGGTTCATCACGGCCAGACGTACACGGCGTACGCACAGGGCATGACTTGCACCTTGGGTGGAGCCGCTGAGTTGCGGCCCGCTTTTCAGATCTGCCTCATCCTCGCGGTACGGGGCCTGAGAGATTCAAGGGAGGGACTTGCTCCTTCGGCGCCCGGAACACACAGTGACCGGGACTCTCCCGCGCGGATTCAAACGGCCGGTATGCAGTTGGCGCGCTCATCATTGCACGGGTGCCACGATCGGCAAATCACTTGATGGCCATTACCTTTTCTTTAGGCTTCCTGGGCAGGGTCTCTCAGACCCGACAAGGGGGAGAGCGATGACGTTGGAGCAGTCAGGTGCCTCGATGACGACGAGAGCCGCGGTGCCCGCCGGGTCCCGGGCATCCGTACGCGGATTCCTGGGCGCCCACACGCCCGTGTCCCAGCCCGTGGTGCGTGACCTGCGGGAACGCGCCGGGCGCGGTCCGCGGGCCCTGGAGTTCGCCGAGGGGGACGTGGTCGTGATCTCCGGCCTGCCCGGGAGCGGCAAGTCCACGCTGATCCGGCGCGCCGCCGCCGGCGGTGGGATCGACTCCCAGGACACCCGCGACCGCTGGGACGCCCGGATGCCGCGGCTGCTGCCGTACGCGGTGTACCGCCCGCTGGTCCGTGTCGCCCACTACGCGGGGCTGCGGCGCGCGCTGCGCTCCGGTTCCGGGGTGATCGTCCATGACTGCGGCACCCAGTCCTGGGTCCGGCGCTGGCTGGCCCGCGAGGCCCGCCGCCGCGGCCGGTCCCTCCATCTGCTCCTCCTGGACGTCACCCCGGCCGTCGCCCGCGCCGGCCAGCGCGAGCGAGGACGCGGCGTCTCCCCGTACGCCTTCCGGAGGCACCTGCGCGCCGTCACCCGGCTGGTGCGGGACGCCGAGCGCGGCCGCCTCCCGCGGGGGTGCGCCTCCGCGGTCCTGCTGGACCGGGAGGCGGCGACCGCCCTCGGACGGATCGGGTTCGGCGCGAGGCCTTAGGTCCTGTCCGGGCGATCTTCTCGGGCCCGGACGACAGCTGCGGCGCCTCGCTGCGTTGTCGGAGTCGTCCGAGTACGTCCAGTACGGGGACGATCCTTCGCCTTGCGATGCACCGCATCTGACGCCGCGGGCTGGTCCTCAAAGATCGCCCGGACAGGACCTAGGCGGACACCCCCTGCCGTGCCTGTTCGGGCGACCTGCCGTACTCCCTTCCGGCTACCCTGCTGACGCAGGGAGACGGCGCCCGGCAGGGGCGGACGGGGAAGCAGGGAACGCAGTGGACACGACATGGCCCGCCAATGAACTGGAACAGGTGCTGGCCGCATCCGTCGGGACGCCCGGTGCGGGCGCCCGGATCGTCGAGGTGCTCGGCCGCAGCCACGTCTGGGTGCCTCTGCCCAACGGAGGCGGACCGGACAGCCCGAGCCTCGATCTGCCCACGCTGGAGATAGACGGGGCGCCCTACGTCCCCGTCTTCAGCTCCCACCAGCAGTTTCTGCAGTGCGTGGGCGAGCACATGTCCGGGACCGTGGCTCCGGCGGTCGAGTTCGCGCGCGGGCTGCCGCCCCAGCTGGGCATGGCCGTGAACCCCGGGGGCGCCGTCGGCGTACCGCTGCCGCCGCTCGCCGTCGCCGAGCTGTGCCGGGTCGGCCGCACACCGCTGGACGGCCCGGCGAGCGGAGGCCGGGTGCGGCTGTTCGAGCCGGACTGGCAGGAGGAGCCGATCGACTTCCTCGCCGCCGCGGCCGGGGAGTTCGAGGAGACCGGCGTCGTCCAGACCGCCCGTCGTGTCCTGGCGAGCATCGAGGGTGACGCGCCGACGCTGTTCATCGGCGTCCAGATGTCCGCATGGGAGGGGCAGCACCGCACCGCTCCCATGGACGCACTCGGTCGCGCACTCGGCCGGGTCCCCGTGAAGTGGCCGGTCAACCTGGTCCTGCTGGACGTCGCCCAGGACCCCGTCGGCGACTGGATGCTGAACCGGGTGCGGCCCTTCTACACCCGGCAATACCCGTCGTCGCACGTGTAGTCGTCAAGTCGGTGTCAGCACGGCCGCATAAGCTGGTTTGATGACGAGGCCGCCGCACTGCCCGGTGCGGCCGCTCACACCATGGCGGATCGAAGAGGGGCGGGACCCAAGTGAGTGCGTCAGGCACCGCGGCGGCCGGGCAGGTCGAGCACATGCTGCGCCAGGTGACGCCCGGGCGCTATGACGCCTACGAGGCGCTGCTCCACGCACTCGCCGACCCCTCGGCAGGCCACCTCTGGATGCTGCTGTGGCACGGCCAGTCCGGCTCACCCGACGCCCAGTACGGGAACATGGAGGTGGACGGCCAGCTCTACGCCCCCTGTGTCACCTCCGCCCAGGAGCTCGCCGCCTCCGGATGGAACCGGGCCCACGAGGTCATCGGCGCCACCGACATCGCGCGCGCCCTCTTCCCCGACCGGTACGGCATCTGGCTCAACCCGCACGCCCCCGGCGGCGGAGTCGGCATCCCCTGGCCCGATCTGCGCCGTATCGCCACCGGGCTCGACCGGATGCCCGCGGGACCGCTGCGGCTGACCGAGCCCGCCATCGAGCTGCCCCAGTTCTACGCGCTGCTCACGCAGAACGCCCACCGCACCCCCGCCATCCGCACGCTGCGCAGGGTCTGGGTGCAGCCCGCGCTGGGCGCCCCGTACCTCGCCATCGGCCTGGACCTGTACGACACGGGGCAGCAGTCCGTCGAGAGCGTGCGGGCGATGATGCAGCAGTCGATCGCCGCCGTCCCGGACGGACTTCCCGTCTCCACCGTGGCCATGTCCGACGAGTACGACCCGGTGACTCTGTGGCTGCGGGCCAACGGCCGCCCCTTCTACGACCGCGAGGCGCACGGCGCGCCCGACCAGCCCGGCCGGCCCGGTTACGGCTATCCGCCACCCGGTTTCATGGGCGGGGCGTCCACTGCGCAGTACCGCTGAGCGAGGGTCCGCCGGCGTCTCCTGCCGCCATCTGCAGGTCATCCGCCCAACGCCGTCCGGTGTCCGGGAAGTTAACCGAAGCGTCGTGATGTCCCGCAAGCACCCGATTTGGTGAGTGTCCGGGTCTCAGCTCGGTATCACCGCTATGCGGACTGTTCTCTGCCTTGACATGCGTGAGTAGTGTTCGGCCGGTCAAGACCACACATGGCGACCAGGGGTGGACCCATGCGAATAATGAAGTCCCGGGCTGTACGGGCGGTGACGGCGGTCCTTGCGGTCGGCCTGATCGCCACCGGATGCACGAGCGAGCGTGGCAAGGACAGTGGCAAGGGCGGGGAGGACACCTTCGTCTTCGGTGCTCCGGGTGACCCGGGTTCTCTCGACCCGGCCCTCGCGAGCGACGGTGAGACCTTCCGGGTCACCCGTCAGGCGTTCGAGGCTCTGCTGGAGCACGAGCCCGGCGGCAGCAAGCTCGTGGGCGGGCTGGCCGAGAAGTGGTCCAGCGACCCGGCCGGCAAGGTCTGGACGTTCAACCTGCGCAAGGGCGTGAAGTTCCACGACGGCGAGGCGTTCAACGCGGCCGCGGTCTGTGCCAACTACGACCACTGGTTCAACTGGACGGGCACGTACCAGTCGAGCGCGGTCTCGTACTACTGGCAGACCATCATGGGCGGGTTCAAGAAGAACGAGGACAAGGAGACGCCGAAGGCGAACTACAAGTCCTGCACCGCCAAGGACGAGAACACCGCGGTCATCGAGGTCAACGAGACCTCGGCCAACCTGCCCGGCGGTTTCTCGCTCCAGGCCCTCGCCATCCACTCGCCGAAGGCGATCAAGGAGTACGAGAAGCAGCAGGCGAGCGCCAAGGGCGACGCCATCACGTACCCCAAGTACAGCCAGGAGGCCGGCACGGTCGCCGGTACCGGCCCGTACAAGATCGCGAAGTGGAACAAGGGCAACAAGGAAGTCACCCTCGAGCGCTTCGACGACTACTGGGGCGACAAGGCGAAGGTGAAGAACCTCGTCTTCCGCACCCTCGACACCGAGGACGGCCGTCGTCAGGCCCTTCAGGCCGGTGACATCGACGGCTACGACCTGGTCGCGCCCGCCGACATCAAGACGCTGGAGAGCGCCGGCTTCAAGGTGCCGACCCGTGACGTCTTCAACCTCTTCTACCTCGGTATGTCCCAGGAGAAGAACCCGGCGCTGAAGAAGCCCGAGGTCCGCCAGGCCATCGCGCACGCCATCGACCGCGAGAACCTCGTCAAGACCCAGCTGCCCGAGGGCGGCAAGGTCGCGACCCAGTTCATGCCCGACACGGTCGCCGGCTACTCGGAGAACGTGAAGAAGTACGCCTTCGACACGGCCAAGGCCAAGTCGCTGCTGGCGGCAGCGAAGGAGCCCAGCCTCTCCGTCGAGTTCTGCTACCCGACCGAGGTCACCCGCCCGTACATGCCCTCGCCGCAGGACATCTTCGAGCTGATCAAGGCCGACCTGGAGAAGGCCGGCATCAAGGTCACCCCGAAGCCGATGAAGTGGGCCCCGGACTACCTGGACGCCACCGAGGCCGGCTCCTGCGCCCTGCACATGCTGGGCTGGACCGGTGACTTCAACGACGGCTACAACTTCATCGGCACCTGGTTCGCCGAGTACGACAAGCAGTGGGGCTTCAAGGACCCGAAGGTCTTCGCCGCGGTGAAGGCCGGTTCCGTCGAGGCCGACCAGACCAAGCGCGTGGAGCTCTACAAGAAGGCCAACGAGGCCATCATGGAGTACCTGCCGGGTGTCCCGCTGTCCTCGTCGCCGCCGGCCATCGCCTTCGGCAAGAACGTCAACCCGCCGAAGGTCTCCCCGCTGACGCAGGAGAACTTCGCCGAGGTCTCCTTCAAGTAACACACCGCATGAGGGTCCGCCCGGCCGATGAACTCCGTCGGCCGGGCGGACTCGCATCCCATTCCCGTACCACTCGTACAACACACGCAAGAAAGGGGCATGCGGGGTGTTGCGACTCGTCGTACGACGACTGCTCCAGCTGATACCCACCCTGCTCGGCCTGTCGGTTCTGCTGTTCATCTGGCTGAACCGGCTGCCCGGCGGACCCGCCTCAGCGATCCTGGGCGAGCGGGCGACCGAAGCCGAAGTGGCACGCATCAACCGGGCGCTCGGGCTCGACCAGCCGCTGTACGTCCAGTACGGCCGCTTCCTCAAGCGCATCCTCGAACTCGACCTCGGCACCTCGACCCAGACCGGACAGCCGGTGTGGGACGAGTTCGTCCTGCGTTTCCCCGCGACCGTCGAACTCAGCGTCGCCGCGATGATCATCGCCGTCGTGGCCGGCATTCCGCTCGGCTACCTCGCGGCGCGCAAGCGCGGAGGCTGGCTGGACGTGGCCTCGGTGTCCGGATCGCTCGTCGGGATCTGTATCCCGGTCTTCTTCCTCGCCCTGCTGCTCAAGGGCATTTTCGCGGTCAACCTGCACATCTTCCCCAGCTACGGCCGTCTGTCCACCGGTATCGACGCCACCGACATCACCGGCTTCGCCGTCTTCGACGGCGTTCTCACCGGTGAGTTCGACGCCTCCTGGGACGCGCTCATGCATCTGGTGCTGCCGGCGCTGGCCCTCTCCTCCATTCCGCTCGCCGTCATCGTGCGTATGACCCGCGCCAGCGTGCTGGAGGTGCTCGGCGAGGACTACATCCGTACCGCCGAGTCCAAGGGCCTCGAGCGCCGGGTCGTCCGCGGCCGGCACATCATGCGCAACGCGCTGCTGCCCGTGGTCACCACGGTCGGCCTGCTCACCGGCAGCCTGCTGTCGGGCGCGGTGCTCACCGAGTCGGTGTTCTCCTTCGGCGGTATCGGCTCCTTCATCCGTACCGCCATCGATGCCCGCGACTATCCGGTGCTCGTCGGCTTCATCATGTTCATCGCGACGATGTACGTCCTGATCAACCTGCTGGTCGATCTCGCCTACAGCGTCATTGATCCGAGGGTGCGGGTGCACTGATGAGCCTGGCAACTACCAAGACCTCGAAGATCGACCGGCTCGCCGAACTCACCGCGAAGACCGAGACGTCCAGCGGCGCCAGCCTGTGGCGCGAGGCGTTCCGACGGCTGCGCGCCAGCAAGATGGCGATCATCGGTGCGGTGATCATCGCGCTGTTCGTCCTGGTCGCGATCGTCGGCCCGTGGGTCGCTCCCTACGGCCCCACCGAGCAGACCTGGCGCGGTGAGGTCTTCCAGAACCAGGGCAAGTTCGTCGGCGCCCGCGCCGGAAACTGGTTCGGACTCGACCACCTCGGCCGCGACCTGTTCTCCCGGATGCTCGTCGGAGCCCGGCAGACCCTGCTCGTCGGCGTGGTCTCCATGCTGATCGGCCTGGTCATCGGCGCCGTGATCGGCGCCGCCTCGGGCGCCGCTGTCACGCTCGGCGGACGCGCCGGACAGCGCGTCGACGACGTTGTCATGCGCGTCACCGACATCATGCTGGCGCTGCCCTCGCTGCTGCTGGCCGTCTCCATCGCCGCGGTGATGGGACAGTCGCTGACCACCGTGATGATCGCCGTCGGTGTGGTGCAGGTGCCCATCTTCGCCCGGCTGCTGCGCGGTTCGATGCTGGCGCAGGGCGGTAGTGACTACGTCCTGGCCGCGCGTGCCCTCGGCATCCGCAAGCGGCGCATCGTGGTCACGCAGATCATGCCCAACTCGCTGAGCCCGGTGATCGTCCAGGCGACCCTCAGCCTCGCCACCGCCATCATCGAGGCCGCGGCGCTGTCGTACCTCGGTCTCGGCAACCCCGACCCGGCCGTCCCGGAGTGGGGCGTGATGCTCTCCCAGGCCCAGCGTTTCTTCGACAACGAGCCGATGATGTCGATGTATCCGGCGGTGGCCATCATCATCACGGCCCTCGGCTTCACGCTGCTCGGCGAGGCCATGCGCGAAGCCCTCGACCCGAAGCTGCGAGGTTGATGTCATGCCACTGCTCAATGTGGACGAACTCACCGTCACCTTCGGCGGACGCGGCCGGGGGGACGTCAGGGCCGTCAACGGAGTGTCCTTCTCCGTGGACCAGGGCCAGGTCGTGGGCCTGGTCGGCGAGTCGGGCTGCGGCAAGTCCGTCACCTCGCTCGCCCTGATGGGCCTGCTCCCGCGCAAGGGCGTCACCCTCGGCGGGAACGCCGACTTCGAGGGCGCGGACCTGCTGTCGCTCAGCCCCGCCAAGATGCGGGACATGCGCGGCAGCAAGCTGGCGATGATCTTCCAGGACCCGCTGTCGTCGCTCAACCCGGTCGTCCCGATCGGGGTGCAGGTCACCGAGATCCTGCAGCGCCACCGGGGCCTGAAGGGCGAGGCCGCCCGCAAGGAGGCCGCGCACCTGCTGGACCGGGTCGGCATCCCCGACCCGAGCCGGCGGCTCAAGGAGTACCCGCACCAGCTCTCCGGCGGTATGCGGCAGCGCGCCCTGATCGCCATGGCGGTGGCCTGTGCGCCGAGGCTGCTCATCGCCGACGAGCCGACCACCGCGCTCGACGTGACCATCCAGGCCCAGATCCTCGAACTGCTCAAGGAACTGGTGGACCAGGAAGGCACCGCACTGCTGATGATCACCCACGATCTGGGGGTCGTCGCCGGGCTGTGCGACCAGGTCAACGTGCTGTACGCGGGCAAGGTGGTCGAGTCGTCGGGCCGGCGTGAGCTGTTCGCGCACCCGACGCATCCGTACACCCACGGACTGCTCGGCTCCATCCCGCGCCTCGACGCACCGCGTGGCGAGCCGCTCAGCCCCATCCGGGGGTCCATCAACGACCAGATCGCCTGGGCCGAGGGCTGCGCCTTCGCGCCCCGCTGCGACCGCTACGAGATGGGCTGCCTGACCGGCACGCCCGAGCTGACCGAACCACGCGAGGCCGGACACCAGGCCCGCTGCGTCAACCCGGTCCTGGCCACCACGGAGGTCCCGGCATGAGCCTGCTCGAACTGGACGGAGTGAAGGTCCACTTCCCCGTCAAGAAGGGCATTCTCTTCGACCGCACGGTCGGCCACGTCTACGCCGTCGACGGGATCTCGCTGTCGGTCGAGGCGGGCCAGACCTACGGTCTGGTCGGCGAGTCGGGCTGCGGCAAGACCACGCTCGGGCGTGCGGTGCTGCGGCTCGTCGACATCACCGACGGCAAGGTCGTGCTCGACGGCACGGATGTGGCCAAGCTCCCCGAGAGGGAGCTGCGCTCCTTCCGGCGGCGGCTCCAGATGGTCTTCCAGGACCCGCTGGGCAGCCTCAACCCCCGGCAGAACATCGAGTCGATCCTGTCCGAGGGCATGGCCGCGCACGGCATCGGCGCGAACCAGGACGAGCGCCGGGAGAAGATCAAGGAGATCCTGGCGAAGGTGGGGCTTCCGGCGAACGCCCTGTCCCGCTACCCGCACGAGTTCTCCGGCGGTCAGCGCCAGCGCATCGGGATCGCCCGGGCTCTGGTGCTCGAACCGGACGTCATCATCTGCGACGAGCCGGTGTCGGCCCTGGACGTGTCGATCCAGGCGCAGGTCATCAATCTGCTGGAGGAACTCCAGCAGTCGATGGGCCTGACGTACCTGGTCATCGCACATGACCTCGCGGTCGTCCGGCACATCTCGGACGTCATCGGGGTCATGTACCTCGGCTCGCTGGTGGAGGAGGCCCCGAGCGACGCGCTGTACGCGGAGCCCAGGCACCCGTACACCAAGGCCCTGATGTCGGCGGTGCCGGTGCCGGACCCGGAGGTCGAGGACCGCCGGGAGCGCATCCTGCTCCACGGTGACCTGCCTTCGCCGGCGAATCCGCCGGCGGGGTGCCGGTTCCACACGCGCTGCCCCTGGGCGCAGGACCGCTGTGCGAAGGAGCGGCCCGAGCTGACCGACCTCGGCGACGGTCACAAGGTGGCGTGCCACTTCACGGCGGAGATCGCTTCGGGCGAGCTCGCCCGCACCTCGGGCGAGGTCGTCTCGGCGGTGCGCGAGGGCGTGGAGGACGTGGATCCGGTCGTGGGGACGGCGGGGGAGGTCGCGGAAGCGGCGGAAGCCGCGGAAGCCGCGGAAGCCGCAGAAGACGTCCAGGCGGCGGATGCCGACGTGGTTCCGGGTGCCGTCCCGGAGCCCCGTGACGAGGCTCCCGAAGCGGACGGGGCCTCGGAGACGCCTGCGAGCAAGTAACCCCTCGGGGTGCGGGGTACCCGACCCCGCACCCCGGGCGGTGAACACGGAGGGCGGGCCCTGGAATCCAGGGCCCGCCCTCCGCGTTCGCGCGGACTGGCCGGCAGGCACCGGCCCGGTCCTGACCAGTGCGTGGGGGCGGTCCTGTGGGTGGTCAGCCGGTGACCTATCCGGTGGCGACCAGTGCGAAGTCGGCGTCGGTCGCCTGGGTCTCCACGTGCCCGTCCGCGTTGACCTGGCTGGCGACGACCTCGATCGTCCAGGTGCCGGTGGCCGGGTTCTGGATGAACACGTTCTCCACGGTGTCGAGTGTGTTCGCCGAGCCGCCCGACGTCGACCAGTTCCCTGCCGCGAGTCCGTTGTTGCCCCAGTACACGGTGCCGTCCGGGGCGGTGACCTTCAGGGTCAGGTCGTTGACCCGTGCCTGGGCCGCCGACGGCGAGCCCATCGGGTCGGTGTAGACCATCGTCGCCTTCAGGGGCCGGCTGCCGTCGGTGGTCATCGTGTACGTCGCGGTCTGGCCCTGCGTGATCACGTTGCTCTCGTCGACCAGGATCGGCAGGTGCCAGTTGCCGTCCTGCGCCTGCTGGTACAGGTTGCCGGCGCTGGCCGTACCCCAGCCCTGCTTCATACGCGCGAGGTCGTGGGAATCGCCCGTGAAGGCGTACTGGTCGGCCGAGTTGACCAGCAGCGCCTTCGCGGTGGAGGCGTGCGGCCGGGACGCGAAGACGTCGCGGTCCAGACCGGGGCCGCCGTCGAAGACCCCGTCGGCCCACATCTGGAAGACGAGACCCGCGTAGCCGCAGGTGATCGGGGCGGAAGCGCTGGTGCCGTTGAACGTGTCGGTGTACGCGGTGTCGCTGCCGCTCGCGGCGGTGCGGACCGCGTCGTAGTAGTTCGACAGGTCGGGTTTGATCCGCCCGTCGGCGGCCGGTCCGATTCCCGAGCCGCCGTTCCATGCGTCGTCGGTACGGGAGAGGGTGTCGTAGTGGAAGACGCCGCCGACGGACAGCACGTTCTTCGCCCACGCCTGGGGGCGGGCCGATCGGTTACCGGTGTTGCCCTGGGACTGGCAGATCAGGATGTCGTGGTCGAAGACGATGTCGTCCATCGCCGCCGACGTCGTGTTGTAGCCGAATGTCAGCGCACTGCCCCAGCTGTTCGACTGGAACACCGCACGGTACGAGCCCGCCGGGTCGACGAGCTGCGCGGTATGCGCCCACCGGTCGGTCACCAGACTGCTGGCGGCGAAGATGGGCTGCGCCTGGGGGAGCAGACCGCGGGCGCTGGCGGAGACTCCCGAGGCGAAGATCTGCCCGTACGTGGAGGTGCCGTGGCTCGTGCTGGCGGTGTTGGCGGTGTGCATGATCGGCGGGGTCGCCGCGAACTCCTGGTGTGTGGTGCGTACCCCGGCGTCCATCAACTCACCACGCACGCCCTGGCCGAGATAGCCCTGCGCGGTCTCGAGTGTGTCGGCGCCGCCCGCGACGCGGGCCTTGTCCATGTCCTCTTCGGGGGCCGACCAGACGTCGAGCGCGAGCACCGCGTCGAGGTGCGCCACCGCGCGTGCCTGCGCCTGCGTAAGGGTCGCGTCGATCAGTTGCCGGCTCGCCGACGCGACATGCACGGTGCCACCGTGCTTCGCGATCCGCTTGACCACGTTTCGTTGGGCGTCGGCGTCCGGTTCCACGAGCGTGATGAGATACCGGCGGGTGTTCGGCGGTACGGCCCCGCCGTCGAACTTGTCGCCGGGGTCGTACGGGCCGACCCATCGCACGTACGGCAGCTCGGCGACGCGCCGCCGGGTCTTCTTGTCCATGTGCACCACGTACGCCGAGTCGGGGATGTACGAGCCGATCCGTGCGCCGAGTGCCTCGAGTGCGGCGCGGTGGCTGTCGAGTGGCGCGGTCGCGAACTGGACGAGGTACGCGCTGCCGTCCTTCGACCGGAGGTTGCCCTTCGGCCGGGTGCGTTCCCCCTCCGGTGTGGTCGGATCGAAGGTGCGTGTGCGAAGCCGGATCAGCGTGGGCTTCGGATGGATCGGACTCGACGTCGAACGGCCGTCTTCGTTCAGGCGGTTGTCGCCGGCACTGGCCAACGGGGTTGATCCTGTGCCGCCGTGGTGCGTCGGCGTGGACTGGGCGGGGCTGGCGGAGGCGGCGAGGGCCAGGGCGAGGACGGTGTACGCCACTGTGCGTGCGGAGTTACGCATGGGGCTTCTGGGCGAAGATCCGCCGAGGGATGCGGATCGGTGAATCCGGTCGAGCAACGCCAACCGGTCAAAGCTGCCAGGAAACCGTCCGAACGGGTGACGATGGGCTCAAAGTCGCCGCGCAAGTCCCTATAGTCGCGGCGTGCAAATGCTGTGGACGCTGATGGGCGTCGGATCGGCGGTCGTGGTAACGGCGTTGCCCGGCGCAGGAGCGCCGGTGGCGAGTCAGGACGTGATACGCACCGCGCGACAGCCCCACCTACTGACGATCACCGTGCCGGCCTCGGTGAATCTCGGCTCGACCTTCCCCGGCGCGACCATCAGCCGACAGCTCGGTGAGGTCCAGGTGACGGACAAGCGCGCCGGGCAGAACACGGTCTGGACGGCGACGGTGGCGGCGGGCGACTTCACCACGCCCGGTGGCGGCGCCGCCCGGCAGATCCCCAGGAGCCGGTTCTCCTACTGGTCGGGCCAGACCACGAGAACCAACGGCCCTGGCACCCGAGTTCCGGGCCAGGCCACGAGTGCCCAGGCGCAGAGCCTCAGCGTCCCGCGTACGGCTTTCACCAAGACGTCGGGCAGCGGAGCCAACACCACCGCCTGGCAGCCGACGCTCATCGTGGCGGTGCCGACGACCGCTCTGGGCGGCACCTACACCGGGACGATCACCCACTCAGTCGCATGATCCAGGACGAATACCGAGATTTCTTTACATGCCGAACTATGGTGACCCCGTGCGCAGGTAGAGTATTGCTTTCCTCCGTCGTCGCCTTTCTCAGCGCGACATCCCTGCCCGCAGTCGCCCAACCATCGGGCGACACGACCGTAACCTTCACCGTGTCGACGTCGAACCTCACGATCGAGGTGCCCGCCTCGGACCATCTGGGGTCCGGGTTCCCGGGGCAGACGATCAGCGGTCAGCTCGGCACCGTGACGGTGGAGGACGGACGGGCCGCCGCGAACGCCACGTGGACGGCGTCGGTGATCTCGACGCAGTTCGACACCGGGACGGACGACGCCACCGAAGTCATCCTGCCGAACCTGGTGGCCTACTGGTCCGGGCCGGCGACCGCCACCACCGGCACCGGTACCTTCGTGCCGGGCCAGCCCACGCGTGCCGACCGGGTCACCCTGAGCAGCCCCCGCACCGCGTTCTCCAAGACCTCGGGCAGTGGAAACAACAGCGCGAGCTGGAACCCGACCCTGGAGATCACCATTCCGCCCGACGCCGTGGGCGGTCTCTACAGCGGGACGGTGACCCATTCCGTGGCGTGAACCCGTGGGGGGGGGGGGGGGGGGCTGCTACTTGCGGTGTCACTGCTCGGCGGGTCGGTCGCGCCCGTGGCCGCGCAGGTACCGCGGCAGGCGGCGTCCGATGACGTCAGTGTGGGCATCCGGCTCGTCGACGCGCCGCTCAGCCGCCGCGACGACGAACGGGCCCACCGCTACATCATCGACCACGTCCAACCGAAAGAGCAGATTCGCAGACGGATCGCCGTCACCAATCTGTCGGACCGGCGGCACCGCGTACAGCTCTACCCCGCGGCCGCCGCCGTCCACCGCAAGGACGGCTTCGTCTTCGACCACGGCCGTGCCGGCAACGAGCTCACCGAGTGGGTGACGGTCGAGCCCAGGGAAGTCGTCCTGGCGCCCGACGAGACCAGGACGGCGTGGACCGAGATCACCGTGGCGAGCGACGCGACCGGCGGCGAACACTACGGTGTCATCTGGGCGGAGATCAGTCCCAAGCCCGACCGCTCACAGCAGGTACGCAACGTGGCCCGCGCCGGAGTGCGCATATACCTGTCCGTAGGACCAGGCGGGGAACCGCGGTCGGACTTCTCCGTCCACAACCTGACCTGCGTCCGCACCGCGGCCGGCGTACCGAAGGTCACGGCTCGAGTGAGGAACACCGGGGGGCGGGCCCTCGACCCGACGGGCAGGCTCAGCCTGTCGGACGGGCCGGGCGGGCTGTCCGCAGGCCCCTTCAACGTCAAGGCGGGCACCGTCGGCCCGGGCGACTCGACGCGGGCGAAGGCCACCCTCGACCGGCGGCTGCCGGACGGTACGTGGACAGCACGACTGACCCTGGTGAGTGGATGCGTCAAACGAGAGGCGACCGCCCGCATCACCATCGGCACGTCGCGGCCGGACTCCCAGGACGGCGGGGGCACCCGGACGGCGATGCTCGCGGTCGGCGGACTTGTGGGGGTTGCCGCGGCAGTGCTGCTCGCCACATACGCACGTCGCCGTGGAAACCGCACCCACTGAGCGCCCGTCGCACGGTATCCGGCCCCGTGGCCGGGCCCCATGCCGCCTGGCGGCGGACAACCGGCTTCGAGCGCAACCGCAGGGACCGGCTCCGGCCGGTCCCTGCGGCCTGCGGGCTACCGCTGTCGCGTGCGCCGGCGATGGAGGACGAACCCGCCGACTGCGACAGCCGTGAGGGCCAGCGCCCCTGACACAACGATCACCGTCGTCGTGCCGATTCCGCCGTCGTCGGCAGCCCGGGTCCCGAGGACTTCCTCCTTGCCGCGGGCGCTGGCGCAATAGTCGCGGTTGGCGGGATCCACGTCCGCCGTCACCTTCAGCGTGGTCCACCCGACCCCGTACTTCTCCTGCGCCGTCTTGGCCTGTTCCCCGACCGTCTTCACCGTGTAGGAACCGGGTGGGACGGCACAGCGCACCCTCGCCTTTCCGTGCGAGTAGGCCCTTCCCATCCGGATCTCCACCGGGGCGACGAAGACCGGTGAGTCGACGGTGATGGAGTCGCTGTCGGTGAGGGTGAACGGATCCAGTGTCGCGACGATCTTGATCTCCGCCCCGCGCTGGGCGGGACGGTTCCCGTTGACCTCGAGGCCGGACTCGTCAGGAGCCGCCGAAGGAGAGGCCGCGAGGGCGAGCGTGGCCACGCTCAGGCCCAGATATGTGGTGGCACCTATGAACGACATGGTCGATTGGTCTCCGCTCGTGTGGCCTGGCGGCTGTGGTTCAGCCGGCGCCTGTTACTGCACCTTGGGGGGCACCAGATTGCGTTCGGCGCCCAGAGCGGTGCCCGTGTCCGCGTACAGGGTGACCTCGCCGTCGCTCCAGCGGACGATGAGGTCGTCGGGGTGGCCGTTGCCGTTGTAGTTACCCGCGGTCAGGACTTCGGAGTGCTTCCACAGCGGATTCGGGGCCTGCATCTGCACCTCCTTGCCGAGGCCGGCGTCGCTCACGTCCGTGTACAGGGTCCGCTCCCCGTCGCTCCAGCGGATCAGGACGTCCCAGTTGTCGTTCCCGGTGAAGTCCCCGCTCGCCAGCAGCGTCGCGTGCTCCCAGAGCGCCTCCGGCTTGCGGAGTTGCTTCTCCTTGCCGAACTTCACACTGTCGCTCACGTCCGTGTAGAGCGAGACCTCGCCGTCCTTCCAGCGCACCAGTACGTCGTCGGTCCACTTGTTGGCGCTGTACCGGCCCGCGATCACCTGTGTGGCGTTCTTCCAGACCGAGTTCTTCGCCGCCAGCTTCGTCTCCTTGGAGAACTTCGCGGTGGCGGTCACATCGGCATAGAGGCTGACCTCGCCGTCGGACCAGCGCACGATCAGGTCGGCGGTGCCGGAACCGGTGAAGTCGCCGCCGGTGATCACGGTGGCGTGCTTCCAGAGGTCGTTCTTCGAGAGGAGCTGGGTCTCTCCGCCGTAGCCGCCCTGACCGTTGCCGCGGTAGAGGGTGACCTCGCCGTCGGTCCACACCACGATGGTGTCCGCCTTGCCGTCACCGGTGTAGTCGCCGGAGGCCATGAGCCGGGCGTGCTCCCACAGTTCGCCGCCGCCGGCCGTGTACGGCGAGTAGGGCAGCGGGGAACGCGTCGGCGTGCGGTTGTTCACCGCGTCGTCGTAGAGCCTGAAGACCTCGTCGTCGTAGTAGGGGCTGAAGGAGATCCGGTCGCTGTCGTTGAGCAGACCGCCTCCGTTCCAGCCGCCGAGGTTGCCGACCACTTCGCCGGTCTTGGTCTTCTCGTCGAAGTTGGCGATCCAGGGGCTGCCGGAGGTGCCGCCGTAGAATCCGCCGCACTCCATGCGCAGTTGCCGGTACCCGGGCAGGCGGGTGGTCTTCGTCTTGCACTTGACCGCCTGGTCCTTGGGGGAGCTCACGCTGTTGGGATAGCCGATGACGGTGACCCAGGTTGCGTAACCGGGGGTGCGGGTGAGCCGGTTGGCCCCGGTGATCGACTCGATCTGCCGGCCCAGCCTGTCCGGTTTCACCGTGACGAAGGCGAAGTCCAGGTCTGATCCCGGGCCGAACCTCGTGCGCCGGGGGTCCCTGAAGACCTTGCCGATCGCCCAGATACCGTGCGGCTGCCGGGAGGCGGGCTTGTTGCTGCGGTACTGGGGCACGAACGCCCGCTTGCTGTCCAGCGCGCAGTGTGCGGCGGTCAGCAGCAGATTGCCGTGGGGGCTGTGGACCACGCTCGCCGTACAGCTGTGCGTGGCCAGGTCGCTGCCGACGTAGTAGATCATGCCGACGGTGGGAACGCCTTCGTAGAACGGATCCTCCATCGCTGCCCGCGGAGCTCTGCCGGCCCGGCGGGCCGCCTGCCCGGAAGCCGACTCCTGCGGAATCGGCTCCCCCTTGGCCTCGGCCCTGGCCTTGCTCTCGGCCTTGCTTTCCGGATTGCTCTCGGGTGCGGCGGACGCCATGCGTTCCTCGGTCCAGAAGGCCGCGGCGTCCTCACTGTCCCAGTTGTCGTCGGTGTCGTTCGCCGGTTCGGGTTCCGCCGGTCCGGCCGGGCTCGTCGGCGTGGTCGTCGCGGTCGGTCCGGTGGGTGCGGCCGGAGCGGCCGCAGACGCGGTCGTCGCCGACACACCCAGAATTCCGGCACCGATACACATCGCTGTGAGTCTGGCTAAACGAGAGAAGCGCACAAATGCCTTTCATGTACATGGGTATGAACAAAGGGCCGGCCGGTGGAACGTTCCACGGCATGCGAAAGGTGCGGCGAATCCCGCCGCACGGGGCGCTCCCGGCGGTCCTCCTGCGGGGAGCGCGCGAGGTGAAGCCGCTCTTGGCTCAGCCCGGCAGTGCGCTTGACCCGGCGAACGCCGAAGATCCGGTATGCGTCGCCGATGGCCTGAGAATGATCCGCATGAATCCCCCGTGAAGTGAGAGGCGCATCTGTGAGTCAGACAGAGGCGCCCGGGCCCGGTTGTCAGTTCGAGCTGATCAGGACCCTACGGTCAACGACTTTTCCCCGCAAAGGAGTTCATCGCCGTTGTGGTGCCGGTCACAGGTGGTGGACGGTGTGGCAGTCGTCACGCACCACCACACACCGGCAAGCCAGGCAGTCGCGCCCCGCACAATTGGGGGCGTGCTCCATGAACTGTTCACCCCCTCCGTTCAACACGCGCTCGACCTCGCCGGCATCTTCGTCTTCGCGATCTCCGGCGCCCTGCTCGCCGTACGCAAGAACTTCGACGTCTTCGGCATCGCCGTCCTCGCCGAGAGCACCGCGCTGGGTGGCGGGCTCTTCCGGGACCTGGTCATCGGGGCGGTACCGGCCGCCTTCACCGATCTCGGCTACTTCCTGATGCCGCTCGTCGCCGCCGCGCTCGTCTTCTTCCTGCACCCGGAGGTCGAGCGCATCCAGGGCTCGGTCAATGTCTTCGACGCCGCCGGTCTCGGGCTCTTCTGTGTCACGGGGACGACGAAGGCGTACGAGTACGGCCTTTCCCTCACCTCGTCCGCCGTGCTCGGCCTCGCCACCGCCGTCGGCGGTGGTGTGCTGCGTGACGTCCTCGCGAACGAGGTGCCTTCGCTGCTGCGCTGGGACCGGGACCTGTACGCCGTCCCCGCGATGGTCGGCGCCACGATGGTGGCGCTATGTATTCGTTTCGATGCGCTGAACGCCGCCACCAGCGGTCTCGCCGTGGTGACGGCGTTCGTCCTGCGGCTGCTCGCCATGCGCTACCACTGGCGGGCGCCCCGCGCATGGAACCGCAGGTCGGCGGCCACTGAGACGGAGGAGACGGGGGGCAAAGCTACCGCTTAGTAGTTTCCTGCTGTACGGTGCAGACATGGCACAGGTGGCACAGGCAACCATGGGGAACAGCGAGTTCGACCGCGACACCGCTGTCACCCTGCGAGACTCCCATGTCCCGGGCGTGTACAGCGCGGAGCTCTCCGCAGGCTGGACGATCATCCAGGCCGTCAACGGCGGCTATCTCCAGGCGATGCTCGGGCGGGCCCTCGGTGACGCCCTGCCCCACCCCGACCCGTTCACGTTCTCCGCGCATTACCTCAGCCCGTCCGAGCCCGGCCCCGCGGTGATCCGCACGGAGATCATCCGTACCGGACGGACCCTGTCCACGGGGCAGGCCTCCCTTTTCCAGTACGCGGAGGACGGCACCGAGGTCGAGCGCATCCGTGTCCTCGCCACCTACGGCGACCTGGACCGGCTGCCCGACGATGTGCGTACGACCGCGAAGCCGCCGGCCATCCCGCCGTACGAGCACTGCCTCGGCCCGGGCGACGGGCCCGCGTCCGAGGCCATTCCCGGCTCCTCCGCGATCACCGGGCGGCTGAACATCAAGCTCGACCCCGCCACCGTCGGCTGGGTCGTGGGGGCGCCCTCCGGCAAGGGTGAGATGCGCGGCTGGTTCGGGCTCGCCGACGGCCGCGACGCCGACCCGCTCTCGCTGCTGCTGACGGTCGACGCGCTGCCACCGACCGCCTTCGAGCTGGGCATCCAGGGCTGGACCCCGACCGTCGAGCTCACCACCCACATCCGGTGCCGCCCGGCCCCCGGTCCGCTGCGCGTCGCGATCACCACCCGCAATCTCGCCGGCGGCTTCCTCGAGGAGGACGCCGAGGTCTGGGACAGCGCCGACCGCCTGGTCGCCCAGTCCCGACAGCTGGCGAAGGCGCCGCTGACGGCGCATTAGGCATTCGGTCCGGGCCCGGCGGTGCTGTGATACCAGCACTGCCGGGCCCGGTCTGGCACCTGGCCGGGTGCGTGTCGTTCCCGTGGAGCGGCGGCGTCCTCGTGCGACGCTCGCCACTGCGCCGGCCGGGCCCCGCGTCACCGCCGGTATGCCGAAGCGGGAGGCCTGATGGATGTCAGCACGTTCTACGCGCTCTTCGCGGCCACCTGCTTCACGCTGGTCGGCCTCTGGTGGAACGTGGTGCAGGGGCACGCCGACTGGATGCGTCAGCCGCCGCTGCGCCGGATCGTCGGCGGCGTCTATCTCTCCTTTCTGCTTCCCGCGGCGATGGGGCTGTTCGCCCAGGTCGGAGGTCGGGGGACGCCCGGTGTCTGGCGGGCGAGCTTCGTCGTGCTCGCGCTGCTCGGCTGTGCGTCGACGCTGCGGCTCCTCGCGCGCGGCCGCCAGGACGCAAGGTCCGCTGTCCTCACCCCGGCCATGGGGGCGGCCGCGGTCTTCTATGTGCTGATCGCCGTGGTCGGCGCGGCGCCCGGGGTCGCCCGTGTCGTCGGTCTCTCGGGTCTCCAGGCCGAAGCCGTACTGCTGATCTTGCTGGTGCTGCTGGGGCACGGGCTGGTGTGGCGGTTCATGGCGGGCGTGGGGCGGCCCGCCGACGACGGGGACTGAGCCTGGGCGGACCCGCCCTGCCCGGCGAGGGTGAGGGCGAGCTGCCGTTCAGTCGCGGCGGGCCCCGAGGGTGTCGTCCTCCAGCCAGTAGCGGCGGCCGAGCGAGACGATCCGGAGGCGATTGCGCGCGATCCGGGCCACTTCCCGCTCGTCGGGCGCGCCGCGCTCCCCGGCGTGCTCCGTCTCGTGCACCGACAGGAACGCCGACGCGGTGAGCACCATGTGTTCGACGTAGAGCCCCGCCAGCATGTGCAGGTCCTCGTCCGTCCAGCCCCGGGAGGTCGGTTCCCTTGCGAACGCCCCGGCCACCTCGTCGGTGAACGCCTCGAGCTGGGCCGCGATGGCCGCGCGGACCGGTCCGACCCCACCGTGCCGCTCGCGCGCGACGAAGCGGAAGTGGGCGGGCTGGTCCCGGACGTGGCGTGCGATGAGGTCCACCGTGCGGGTGATCCGTACTTCCGCGTCCCCCGTCTCCTTGAGGAGTTCGGAGATCAGCCCGTGCAGGCTGCCCAGGGCCTCCTCCACCAGTGCGACGCCGAGCTCCGCGAGATCCGTGAAGTGCCGGTAGAACGCGGCGGGCGCCACTCCGACCGCCCTGGTCACCTCGCGCAGGCCGAGGCTGCTCAGGCTCTGGTGCTCCAGGAGCTGCAGGGCCGCGTCCAGCAGTGCCTGGCGGGTCTTCAGCTTCTGGGTCCGGCGGATGCCGACGGTGTGACTCATGCCATTCAGTAAACATGTGTTCTCTGGTGCTGGGAATACTAGACTGAGAAGTCGGTGAACAGTTGTACTCGATTTCGTTCAGTGAAAGGCTGATCATGATCGCCCTTGTTGCCGCGCTGCTCCTGCTGGGAGTCCTCCTGGGAGCCGTGGCACAGATCCCGCTTCCCGTGTCCGCAGCCGCCGCCGCCCTCATCGGCGTCTGGCTGCTCGTCTTCGCCGTACGCGAGCGCCACACGCGCCGCCGCACCCACTGAGCCCAGGGAGACGGACCATGGAACTCGCCCCTACCGCCCGACGGTTCACCGGCACCAGGCGTGACGCCGACGGTATGGCCGTCGCCTCGTTCGTGCTCGGCCTGCTCGGTCTGCTCGTGATGAACGTGATCCTCGGCCCCTCCGCGATCGTCCTCGCCGGACTCGCCCTGCTGCGCGGCACCGCCCGCCGCGGGCGCGCCCTGCTGGGCCTCGGTCTCGGCATCGCCGACCTGGTCGTCCTCGTCGTGCTCCTCGAAAGCAGCGGCACCGTCGTCTGGAACCTCGGCGGCTGACACGCGACGACGTCCGACCGGGTGCCGGGGCGCACCATCCGGCACCCGGCCGCGTGCCCGCGCCGCGGATGCACCCGCGGTGCGCCCCGGCACCCCCTGTCGTGCACCCGGCCGGGGCAGCCGGCCCTCCCGCGGCTCGTAGAATCGTGGGCACCATGGCTTACCTCGACCACGCCGCGACCACCCCGATGCTTCCGGAGGCGATCGAGGCGATGACCGCCCAGCTCGCCGTCACAGGAAACGCCTCGTCGTTGCACGCCGCGGGCCGTCAGGCCCGCCGTACCGTCGAGGAGGCCAGGGAGGCACTCGCCGACGCACTCGGGGCACGTCCCAGTGAAGTCGTCCTCACCTCCGGGGGCACCGAGGCCGACAATCTCGCCGTGAAGGGCCTGTACTGGGCGCGCCGGAACGCCGACCCCCGCCGTACCCGGGTCCTGTCCAGCCCCGTCGAACACCACGCCGTGCTCGACGCCGTACACTGGCTCGGCGAGCACGAGGGCGCCACCGTCGAGTACCTGCCCGTCGACCGCCAGGGCCGGGTGCACCCCGATGCGCTGCGCGAGGCGATCGAGCGCGAACCCGGCGATGTCGCCCTCGCCACCGTGATGTGGGCCAACAACGAGATCGGCACGGTCCTGCCGATCCGCGAACTCGCCGACACCGCGGCCGAGTTCGGCGTCCCCCTGCATTCCGACGCCGTTCAGGCCTTCGGGCAGCTCGACGTGGACTTCGGGGCCTCGGGCCTTGCCGCGATGACCGTGAGCTCCCACAAGATCGGCGGCCCTTACGGCATCGGCGCGCTCCTGCTCGGCCGGGAGTACACCCCCGTACCCGTCCTGCACGGCGGTGGCCAGGAGCGCCATGTGCGCTCGGGCACCCTCGACGTGCCGGCCGTGGCCGCCTTCGCCGTGGCAGGCCGGCTGGCCGCAGAGCGCCGTGCCGGCTTCGCCCGGGAGATCGGCACCCTGCGGGACCGGCTCATCGAGGCCGTGCGTACGGCCGTACCGGACGCCATCCTCGGCGGCGACCCCGAGAACCGCCTGCCGGCCAACGCCCACTTCACCTTCCCCGGCTGTGAGGGCGACTCCCTGCTGCTGTTGCTCGACGCCCAGGGCATCGAGTGCTCCACCGGCTCCGCCTGCACGGCAGGCATCGCCCAGCCCAGCCACGTCCTGCTCGCGACCGGCACGGACCCGGACCTGGCCCGCGGCACGCTCCGCTTCAGCCTCGGCCACACCTCCACCCAGCACGATGTGGAGGCCGTCGCGAAGGCCATCGGCCCGGTGGTCGAACGGGCGCGTTCGGCCGGACTCAGCTAGTGCTGTGACCGGATAGGTTCACCGGCTCGAGGCGCCCTGCACGGCGCCTCGCTGCGTTGTCGAGTCACCCGAGTACATCCAGTACAAGGGCGACCCTCCGCCTGGCGATCCACCGCACCGGACGCCGCGAGCTTCCCGGCAAACCTATCCGGCCACAGCACTAGACCTGGAAGCGGCCGGGGCGGGGGCCGGCGAACCGCTGGGCGCCGCCACCGAGCGTACGAGCCGCAGATAGCGGTCCCAGTTCCAGTGCGGACCGGGGTCCGTGTGGTCCGTGCCGGGCACCTCCGCATGGCCGATGATGTGCTTGCGGTCCACGGGGATCCCGTACCGCCGGCAGATCCTGGCCGTCAGCCGCGCCGACGCCTCGTACATCTCGTCCGTGAAGTCCTGCGGCCGGTCGACGAACCCCTCGTGCTCGATACCGATGCTCCGCTCGTTCATACCGCGGTTCCCGGCGTGGAACGCGACATCGAGCTCGCGGATCATCTGGGCTATCCGCCCCTCCTTGCCCACCACATAGTGCGCGGCCGCGCGGTGCCCGGGGTCCTGGAAGACCTTCAGTGCGCTCGCGTAGCTGCCCTGGACGACATGGATCACGACCCGGTCGATCGTGTAGTCGGAGGGTCGGTCCGCCTGCCGCCAGTTCGCCCGGGCCGCCGCCGTCCACAGCGCCCCCGGGTGGTCCAGCTCGCCCTCCACCCGGTCCTTCTCGACGCCGGGCATCCGCCACCAGTAGTGGCCGAGGCCGTCACGGGCAGCCACACCCGCGACCCCCGCGCCGACGACCACGGCCCCGCCGCCGATCAGCATCGCCCTGCGGCTGATACCGCGCCGCGCGTCCCCACCGCTCATGCCGCCCCACCCTGTGCCCCCGCTTCGAGTCTCTGTCAACCACACGAACGTTCGCATACGAGTCGGAGGTTCCCGCGGGCCCCGTACCCTGGTAGGGCTATGACTCAGATCCCTGCTCGCCCGCTCCGTGTCCTCGCCGCCATGTCCGGCGGTGTGGACTCCGCCGTCGCCGCCGCCCGCGCCACCGAAGCCGGGCACGACGTCACCGGTGTGCACCTCGCGCTCTCCGCGAATCCGCAGTCCTTCCGCACCGGCGCGCGCGGCTGCTGCACCATCGAGGACTCGCGCGACGCCCGCCGTGCCGCCGACGTCATCGGCATCCCCTTCTATGTGTGGGACCTCGCCGAGCGCTTCCGCGAGGACGTCGTCGAGGACTTCATCGCGGAGTACGAGGCGGGCCGCACCCCCAACCCGTGCCTGCGCTGCAACGAGAAGATCAAGTTCGCCGCGCTGCTGGACAAGGCGCTGGCGCTCGGGTTCGACGCCGTGTGCACGGGCCACTACGCCACGGTGATCGTCCAGGAGGACGGCACCCGTGAGCTGCACAGGGCGAGCGACATGGCCAAGGACCAGTCCTATGTGCTCGGCGTGCTCGACGAGAAGCAGCTCGCGCACGCGATGTTCCCGCTCGGTGACACCCTGACCACCAAGGACGAGATCCGCGCGGAGGCCGAGCGGCGCGGCCTCGCGGTGGCGAAGAAGCCCGACAGCCACGACATCTGCTTCATCGCCGACGGGGACACCCAGGGCTTCCTCGCCTCCCGCCTCGGCACGGCGGAGGGCGACATCGTCGACGAGTCCGGTACGAGGCTGGGCACGCACGAGGGCGCCTACGGCTTCACCATCGGTCAGCGCAAGGGCCTGCGCATCGGCCACCCGGCGCCCGACGGCAAGCCGCGGTACGTCCTGGACATCTCGCCCGTCGACAACACGGTCACCGTGGGCCCGGCAGCGGCGCTCGACGTCAGCGCCCTGACGGCGATCAAGCCCCGCTGGTGCGGCACCGCACCGGAGGGCCCGGGTGTCTACACGGCCCAGCTGCGCGCCCACGGAGGTGAGACGGAGGTCTCGGCCGAGCTCGTCGACGACCAGCTGCGTGTCACCTTCACCGAGCCGGTGCGCGGGGTGGCTCCCGGCCAGGCGATCGTGCTGTACGACGGCACCCGCGTGGTCGGTTCGGCGACGATCGCGACGACGGTGCGGCGGGCGGGCGCGGTGGTCTGATCCGGCCACCCGACCGGTCACAGCACCATGCGGTGAAACGCCTTCCGGCACCTGCTCCGCCGCCATGCGCGTCGGCGGCGGTCGGCGGGACGGACCGCGGCGGGGCCGAACTCATCCCCGCCGGACGGTGTTTGCGGGAGCCGGTGCGGGCGGCTTCGGCCCGAATGCCCGGGACCGGCAGCTGCGGGCGCCCCGTACCGTGGACCGCATGAACATCTGTGTCTTCCTCTCCGCCGCCGACCTCGACGAGCGCTACACCGGACCCGCACGCGAATTTGCCGAGCTGCTCGGCAAGGGTGGCCACACGCTGGTCTGGGGCGGCTCGGACGTCGGTCTGATGAAGGTCGTCGCGGACGGGGTGCACGAGGCCGGCGGCCGTCTGGTCGGGGTCTCGGTGGAGTTTCTGCAGGACAAGGCCAGGCCCGTCGCCGACGAGATGGTGGTCGCCCGCGATCTCGCCGAGCGGAAGGCGCTGATGCTGGCCAAGTCGGACGCAGTTGTGATCATGGTCGGCGGTACGGGCACGCTGGACGAGGCCACCGAGATCCTGGAGCTGAAGAAGCACGGGCACCAGACCAAGCCGGTGGTGCTGCTCAACACCGCGGGGTTCTACGACGGACTGAAGCAGCAGTTCCTGCGGATGGAGGCCGAGGGCTTCCTGCCCGTTCCCCTCACCGATCTGGTGTTCTTCGCCGAGGAAGCCGTCGGCGCGCTCGCCTACCTCGAGGAGTCCACGGGCGTGCGGTGATGCGAGCATTGCCTGCATGACTACCCATCTGATCACCGGAGCGGGCTCCGGCATCGGCGCCGCCGTCGCGCGCCGGCTGCACGAGCGCGGCGACGAGATCGTGCTGCTGGCACGCGACGCGGGGCGCGCCAAGGAGCTCGCACAGGCATACCCGGGCGCCCGCACCCTCGTCGGCGACCTCGCCGCGCCCGACCGGCTCTCCTGGGCGTTCTCCCACCAGACCATGCCCGAGCGCCTCGACTCACTGCTGCACATCGCGGGCGTCGTCGACCTGGGCCCGATCGGTGAGCTCTCGACGAAGACCTGGCACGCCCAGCTCGATGTGAACCTGGTCGGGCCCGCCGAGCTGACCCGGCTGATGCTGCCCCAGCTGCGGGCCGCCCAGGGCACCGTGATCTTCGTGAACTCGGGCGCGGGGCTCAACGCCCATGCCGCATGGGGTGCGTACGCCGCCTCCAAGCACGGTCTCAAGGCGCTCGCCGACTCGCTGCGCCATGAGGAGAAGCCCCATGGCGTCCGGGTCAGCTCCGTCTACCCGGGGCGCACCGCCAGCCCCATGCAGGCCAAGGTGCACCAGCAGGAGGGCAAGGAGTACGACCCGGACCAGTGGATCAGCCCCGAGTCGGTCGCCACGACGATCCTCACCGCCCTCGATCTGCCGCGCGACGCGGAGGTCAACGATCTGACGGTGCGGCCGGGGCGATGAGCCACGAGACCGAGGGAGCCTTCGTCTGGGGCAGAGCCACGGGAGTCGGCTCCATGCCGGGAGGCGACGCCCGCGAGGCCGCCAAGACCGTCACCGGTTCGTTCGAGGACTTCCCGTATCTGCCCGAACTGCCCACCCGTGGCCCCGGCGCGGACATGATCGGGCGGACGATCGGCCTGCTGGTGGAGATGTACGGGCATGTCGAGCCCAGCGGCTGGCGGGTCAGCGACCGGCCCGGCCGCGACACCCGGCGGGCCAGGTCCTGGCTCGGCGAGGACTTGGACGCGCTGGAGGAGTTCACCCAGGGCTACGAGGGCCCGCTGAAGGTCCAGGCCGTCGGGCCGTGGACGCTTGCGGCCGCCCTGGAGCTCAGGAACGGCGAGGCGGCGCTGGCCGATCCGGGCGCCTGCCGTGATCTCACCGCCTCGCTCGCGGAAGGGCTGCGGGCGCACCTCGCGGAGGTGCGGCGGCGTGTTCCGGGGGCGCGGGTGCTGCTTCAGCTGGACGAGCCGTCGCTGACCGCCGTGCTGCGTGGCCACATCAAGACCGCCAGCGGCTACCGGACGCACCGGGCGGTGGACCGGCAGATCGTGGAGAGCGCGCTGCGCGAGGTGCGAGCCGTCACGGACGGGCCGGTGGTGGTGCACTCCTGCGCCCCGGACGTGCCGTTCGCGCTGCTGCGCCGGGCCGGGGCCACGGGTGTCTCGTTCGATTTCAGCCTGCTCACCGAGCGTGATGACGAGGTGATCGGCGAGGCGGTCGAAGGCGGGACGAAGCTCCTCGCCGGGGTGGTCGCGTCCACGGACGGTCCGTTGTCAGACCCTGCCGGTAGCGTCATGGGTGTCAGGACGCTGTGGCGCAGGCTGGGGCTGAGTCCGGGGACCCTTGAGGGGTCTGTGGTAATCACTCCTTCGTGCGGGCTGGCGGGCGCTTCGCCCGCCTACGCGCGTGCGGCTCTCGCGCACTGTGTCAGGGCGGCGAGATCGCTCGCGGACAACCCTGAGTAATGGACTCGGGGCTGAGGTAACGGGAGGACATCACGGTGGCTGTCGAACAGCAGGGGACGGTGCCCGCCGAGGCACGGGAGAACCACGCCCAGCTGGCCGAGCAGGTCGAGGAGCACCGCTTCCGGTACTACGTGAAGGACCAGCCGGTCATCAGCGACACCGAGTTCGACAAGCTGATGCGGACGCTGGAGGCGCTGGAGGAGGAGTATCCGGAGCTGCGCACTCCGGACTCGCCGACCCAGAAGGTCGCGGGAGCGTACGCGACGGAGTTCACGGCCGTCGAGCACCGCGAGCGCATGCTCTCGCTGGACAACGCCTTCGACGACGCGGAGCTGGCGGCGTGGGCGGACCGGATCGCCAAGGAGCTCGGGACGTCCGCGTACCACTTCCTGTGCGAGCTGAAGGTGGACGGCCTCGCGGTCAACCTGACGTACGAGAAGGGCCGGCTGACGCGGGCGGCGACCCGCGGTGACGGCCGCACCGGCGAGGACATCACGCCGAACGTGCGGACGATCGGGGACATCCCGGAGCGGCTGAAGGGCGATCGCATCCCGGATCTGGTCGAGATCCGCGGTGAGGTCTACTTCCCGATGGAGGCCTTCGAAGAGCTCAACGCCCGGCGTGTGGCAGCGGGCGAGCAGCCGTACGCCAACCCCCGCAACTCCGCGTCGGGTTCGCTGCGCCAGAAGGACCCCAAGGTGACCGCGACGCTCCCGCTGCACATGGTGGTGCACGGCATCGGCGCGCGCGACGGTCTCGAGATCACGCGTCTGTCGCAGGCGTACGAGCTGCTGCACGAGTGGGGTCTGCCGACGGCCCGGCACAACAAGGTGGTCGGCTCCCTGGACGAGGTCCGCGAGTTCATCACGTACTACGGCGACCACCGCCATTCCGTCGAGCACGAGATCGATGGAGTGGTCGTCAAGCTCGACGAGATCCCGCTGCAGGGGCGTTTCGGCTCGACGTCGCGGGCCCCGCGCTGGGCCATCGCGTGGAAGTACGCGCCGGAGGAGGTCAACACCAAGCTGGTCAACATCCGCGTGGGTGTGGGCCGCACGGGCCGGGTCACTCCGTACGCGCAGGTGGAGCCGGTCAAGGTCGCCGGTTCCGAGGTCGAGTTCGCCACGCTCCACAACCAGGAGGTGGTGAAGGCCAAGGGCGTGCTCATCGGCGACACCGTCGTGCTGCGCAAGGCGGGTGATGTCATCCCCGAGATCCTCGGGCCGGTGGTGGACCTGCGGGACGGCAGCGAGCGCGAGTTCGTGATGCCCGCCGAATGCCCGGAGTGCGGCACGGCACTGCGGCCCATGAAGGAGGGCGACATCGACCTCCGCTGCCCCAACAGCCGTACCTGTCCGGCCCAGTTGCGTGAGCGGCTGTTCTATCTCGGCGGGCGCAAGTGCCTCGATATCGAGGCGTTCGGCTATGTCGCGGCGGCGGCGCTTACCAAGCCCCTGGAGCCGTCCGACCCACCCCTGGTCGACGAGGGTGAGCTGTTCGACCTGACGGTCGAGCAGCTGCTGCCGATCAAGGCCTATGTCCTGGACCAGGACAGCGGGCTGCCCAAGAGGGACCCGAAGACCGGCGAGGAGAAGATCGTCACCGTCTTCGCCAACCAGCAGGGCGAGCCGAAGAAGAACACACTGGCGATGCTGGAGAACATCGCGGCGGCCAAGGAGCGCCCGCTGGCCCGCATCATCACGGGGCTGTCCATCCGCCATGTGGGCCCTGTCGCCGCCGAGGCACTCGCCCGTGAGTTCCGCTCCCTCGATCGCATCGAACAGGCCACCGAGGAGGAGCTGGCAGCCGTCGAGGGTGTGGGGCCGACCATCGCCGCCTCGCTCAAGCAGTGGTTCGAGGAGGACTGGCACCGCGAGATCCTGCGCAAGTGGCGGGCCGCGGGTGTCCGGATGGAGGAGGAGGGAGCGGGTGAGGACCAGGGTCCGCGACCGCTCGAGGGCCTCACGGTCGTCGTCACGGGCACGTTGCAGAGCCACACCAGGGACGGCGCGAAGGAAGCCCTCCAGGCCCTCGGGGCCAAGGTGACGGGCTCGGTCTCCAAGAAGACCTCGTTCGTCGTCGTCGGCGACAACCCCGGTTCCAAGTACGACAAGGCCATGCAGCTGAAGGTACCGGTGCTCGACGAGGAGGGCTTCGCCGTTCTGCTCGAACAGGGGCCGGACGCGGCCCGTGAAGCCGCGGTACCCGTCGAGGAGTAGGACATGTGATCGAGCGTTAAGCCTGATGTGGGTCACTCGTTCGGCGCATATCAGACGGATAAGGGTGGCTGGGCCGCATTCGGGCAAGAGCTGTAGAGCGCTGCCCGTCAGAGCCTTCCGCAGCCTACTGTTGAGATGTGCGCCCGTCGTGCACGGCTGCGTGAAGAGGCTCCCGCCGTGATGGCATGACAGGGGAGCCATCGCGTGGCATCGGCACCGCCGGCTGTGAGAGGGACGGGAATGGAACCGACCGAGAGCGCCGCCCCGGTCTCACGGCCGCGGGGATTCGCGGGGTTTGGGGGCATCGCCGCGAGGATGCCCGTCGTGGTCGTGGGGCTCGCCGCCGTTGTGCTGGGCGCGGGAATCGCCGTAGCCGTCCGGGACGGTCATGCGCTGTTTCCCGGCGGGATCGAAGGCTGGTCCCTCGCCGTGCTCACCGGAATCATCGTCAGCCATTTGGCCGCACTGGGACGTGACCGCTGGTGGGGCGGCACGGGCTCGGGCGCCACCCTCATCCTCGCCGTGCTGCTGCTCTACGGCTGGGTGCCTGCGGGCCTGGTCAGCCTGGCCGTCGTGCTGCTGGGCGGCTCGACCCGCCGGCACCGCCGGCGACCGGGGGTGCTGCACGGTGCGGCGGACATCCTGGGCGTCGGGGCGGCGGCCCTGGTGCTGGCCGCGTTCGGGGACGTGCCCACCGTCGATCAGCCCTGGGCCCCGCTGGAGTGGGGGCCGTCGGCCGTGCCCGAAGTGGTGCTTGCCGCGGCGGCCTATCTCGCCGTCACCCGGACGATGCTGTGGTACACGCTGGCACCGCAGTGCGGCGGGTTGCCCAGCGTCGCCCGCACCGCCCTGCTGCGCCAAGGTCTCGTCGCGGTGGCCCTGCTGGGTATCGCCCCGCTGATCTGTGTGGTGGCGACCGCAATGCCGGTCCTGCTGCCGCTGTTCGCCGTGCCGCTGATCGCCCTCGACTCCACTCTGTGGATCGCCCGGGCCCGCGCCGAGGAGCAACTGCGCGACCCGCTCACGGGCCTGCCCAACCGGCAGTGGCTGCTGGAGCGCACCTGGGCGGCGCTCGAGGAGGCCGAAGGCGTCGGCGCCCGCTCGGCGCTCGTACTCATCGATCTCGACCGGTTCCGTTCGGTCAACGACACCCTGGGCCATCTGGCCGGTGACCGGCTGCTTCTCCAGATAGCCGAACGGCTGCGGGTCGCGCTGCCGCGCGGCGCGGAGGCGGCGCGGCTCGGCGGCGACGAGTTCGCCGTACTGCTGCCCACCGCGGACTCCACCACCAGCGCCCAGCGCATCGCCCGCCAGCTGGTGGGCCGGCTCTCCTCGCCGCTCGACCTCGACGGGCTCACCCTCGTGCTGGAGGCGAGCGCGGGACTCGCCGTCTTCCCCGACCACGCGCTGGACGCCGAAGGGCTGCTCATGCGTGCGGATGTGGCGATGTACCAGGCGAAGCGCGACCGCACGGGCGTCGAGGTGTACGAATCCAAAAGGGATTCGAACACACCGGACCGGCTCGGTCTGCTCGGCGATCTGCGCCGGGCACTGGACGCGGGCGAGGTCGAGCTGCACTACCAGCCCAAGGTGGGTTTCGACGGGCAGGTGGTGGGGCTCGAGGCACTGGTGCGCTGGGTCCATCCGGACCGCGGCCGGGTCCCTCCCGACGAGTTCATCGCCATCGCCGAGTCCTCCGGGCTGATGCCCCATCTGACGGAGTACGTCCTGGAGACCGCGCTGTGCCAGGTCGCCCGGTGGCGCGCCCAGGGGCTCGACGTCCCCGTCGCCGTCAATGTGTCGCCGCGCGACGTCCACACCCCCGGATTCGCGGGGGCCGTCGCCGCCCGGCTCGCCCGGCACGGAGTTCCGGCGGGAGCACTCCAGCTGGAGATCACCGAGCACGTCCTGCTGGAGGACCCGGAGCGCGCGGCCGACACCCTGGCCGGGCTCGCGGGCCACGGGGTGAAGATGTCGCTCGACGACTTCGGCACCGGATACTCCTCACTGGTCCATCTGCGCCGTCTCCCGGTGAGCGAGCTGAAGATCGACCGTTCCTTCGTGGCCCGCCTCGCGATCGACGCGCAGGACGCGGAGATCGTCCGCTGCACCGTCGATCTCGCCCACTCACTCGGCCTGCTCGTGGTGGCGGAGGGCGTCGAGGACGACGAGACCTGGGAACGGCTGCGGGATCTGGGCTGCGACGCGGTCCAGGGCTGGCTCGTCGCCGCGGCGATGCCCCCGCAGGAGACCACGGCCTGGCTGCGCGCCCGCGGTGAGCACGGCTGGCGCCGACCGGTGGGCGAACTGCCCGCCGCGGCACCGGCGGAGGCGGACAGCCCGTCGGGTCATGCCGTGAACTAACCTCGCGCTTTCACGAGCGGGCTTGTGCGGGTCTTCATTAGATAGGCGGAGAGTGCTGCTGACCTGCAACGATGGGACTTGTCTAGGGTCCTGTTGGCTGCACAGAAAGAGGCACTCTCCAGGTGAGCAAGCGTATCGGGCTGTACCCGCGTGTCCGTGCCGAGAGCGGCGGCCGCGGGGTGGCCTCGCAGGCCGGGTCGGTGCTGCTGGTCGACACGATTCGCAAGTCCGGCCCGGACACCGCGATATCGGCAGCGCTGGCGCCGTGGCGCAAGCCGCGGGCAGTGCACGACCCGGGCAAGGTCCTGCTGGATGTCGCGCTCGCGACGGCTCTGGGCGGCGACGGCCTCGCCGATGCCGCCATGCTGCGAGCCGAGCCGGACGTGTTTGGCCCGGTGGCATCAGACCCCACGGTCTCCCGGCTCATCGGCGTCCTCGCCGCAGCCGGGCCGAAGGCGCTCACCGCGATCCGCACGGCGCGAGCCGAAGTACGCACGCGGGTCTGGGAACTGGCCGGTGAAGACAGTCCGGCCGCCGACGGCAGCGTGACCGTGGATATTGACGGGGTGCTGGTCCTCGCGCACTCCGAGAAGCAGGACGCCATCGCGACCCGGAGGAAAACTTTCGGCCATTACCCGCTCGTCGCGTTCGTCGACCACGGCCTGGCCGGGTCCGGGGAGCCGGTGGCCGCCCTGTTGCGGCCGGGCAACGCGGGCTCCGCCTTCGACTGTTCTCCGCCGCCGCCCAGCTCGTGAACACCGGACGCCGCCACTGGCTCCGCTTCACCGCCCGATGGCCCTGGACCGACATCATCACCCACGCGACCGCCAGGCTCCGCAGCCTCCCGAACCCCGTCTGAGCAGCCACTTCGACCATCCCGACAACCCGCATCACCAGACCGGCGAAGTGGAACCCGGCGCGAAAGCCGGGCCCTCAACCTGCCCCAGCCCGAAAAGACCCTCACCACAAAGACGCAGAGTCCCCGTCAGCACACCGACGGGGACTCATGAACGAGGCTAAGGGCTGTCCCTCCATCAACTCCCGCAGCTGTCCACCGACTCGCCCTTCCCGGGCGGCGGTCGGCACACAACTCACCCAAGGTTTCGGCCTCTTGCTCGGTTTGGTGCCGTTGGCCTGTCCCTTCTCCTGTTGCCGGGGCTACTCAGGAGTTATCACAGCGCGGCCGTTTCCGCGCCGTGGCCACCATGCATACGGCTCATGCCGCTGCCGCCCCTGTGTCCGGCCGGGGGAGAAGCGTTGCTCTTCGGGCTCTGATGCCGGCCAATCCGCTGTTCACGGTGTGGATCATTCTGAAGCCCAACTGCCCGGCTTCTGACGGAGGTTGCTGCAAACAACGACGAGATTGAGCCGGAGGACACAGGGCATTTCCGCCCCGGCCCTCGGGTGTCGCCCGTCCTCGCACCGCTACGGATCGCCGAGTTCACCCAGGCCCGTCGTGCGCAGTGTGTGGTCGGCCGAGTGGAGACGGCCGACCGCGTTCAGATGGGCGGGGACCATGGGTCTGTGCGCACGGGACGCGTTCTCCCTCGCAGCGGCGGGACGTGGGCTGCGCTGCCCGGACAATGTCAAGAAACGGGCGCGAAAGCGGGCGGGGAAAGCTGATTTCACGCCCGAACGGAATCAGCTCGCGCTTTCTGACCCGGCAAGGCTCAGAAGTAGCTCAAACCTGATTGAGGTTTCCGGCCCGGCTGCTAGATTCCACGCGTCGCAATCGCGCGGAAGGGGTATTCCTTCGTCGCCGGCGGTCGCGTTTCTCCGAGTCGGTCGCACTCGCAGGCATCAGGAAGGCACCTCATATGCGGGAAAGTGTGTCGCTGAACTATGAGCACGTGTCCAGGAAATATGGAGGCGGCTTCGCTCTGGGGCCGCTGTGCGCGTCGCTCGAACCCGGAGTCACCTGCCTTGTCGGGCCCGAAGGGGCGGGGAAGACGACCCTTCTCAAAATAACCGCCGGGATGGAGAAGGCGACCACGGGAAGAGTTCGTCTGACGGAATACGGCAAGGTCGTTGCCAATCGGCGCATCGGTTTCCTTCCGCATCAGGTGAAAATGCCGCCCAAGGTCACCTGCGAAGAATTCCTCAAATATGTCGCATGGGCTCACAGAATCCCGGTTGAGCGAAGATCGGCTGCCGTTCTGGCGGCGCTTCGAAGTGTCGGTCTGACGGATATGCGTACCCACTTGGTGGGATCCCTTCCCGTGGAAATGCGACGGCGTCTCGGTGTTTCCACCGCCCTGATCAACGACCCTGACGTCCTCCTCCTGGACGAGCCGACCGCCGGCCTCGACGTCGAGCAGCGCCGGTCGTTGCGTGAACTGATATGGGCGAGCAGAGCCGACCGCATCGTGATCGTCTCCACCCGACTCGCGGAGGACATCCGAAGCCTCGCCCACCGCGTCCTCGTCCTCGATCAGGGCACGCTGGCGTTCCACGGCGACGTTTCCGCACTGGAAACGCTCGCGATCGACGGCACTCCGGGGCGGAACCTCCTGGAGAAGGGGATCGCATCGTTGACGAGGGCCGCAGGATGACGCGACCTGCACTCGGATACGCGCTCAGGACACTGCTGGGCCCATGGACGACCGTGATCGTGGCGCCTGTGGAGATCATCAACTTCTTCGTCCAGGGCATGCCGTGGCGCGGGGAGACGGTGTCGTCGAACGACTGGTTCGCGCTCGTTCTCTTCGTCACGGGCACCGTGATCTGCGCCGCCGCCGCCATCGATTCCTCGCGTCTGTCGCGAGCGGAGCACTTCCATCTGATCGCGACGACCCCCGCTCCGGGGGTCCCGTACCTCCGCGTGGTGTCCTGGTGTGTCGCGCCGGCCGTCGCCGTCCATCTGCTGACGGCCGTCCCAGCCCTGCTCTTCGGCGGGTTCCCCGGTGAGAGTTCACCGGTGTTGGCCGCCGCCGCCGTCCTCGTGCAGTGCCTGGCACTCGGCTGGTACGCGGCCGTCGGATCCGTCATCGGACGCTTCACGCCCCCCGTGGTGGCCGGCGTGACAGCGGCGGCCGCCGCGTGCGGTGCGAGCTATCTCTGGGTCTACCCCGCCCCTGGGGACGGCGCCGAGTCCGGCCTCCTCTCCCTCGGTGGTGCGACGTTCTCCCGGCTCGGCTCCTCCTACGACCCTGCGTACCTTCTCGTGCAACCGGCCCTCCTGGGCGCCACGGCCGTCCTGCTGCTCCTCGTGGTGCCCACTCTCCGATCCGGCCGCAGGGTCCCCACGACCGGGGGCGCTCTCCTCGCCCTCTGTGCGGTACTGCTCACCGCACTCGGCCCCCGGCTGCTCACGGGCCCCGCACTCACCTCACGTGCCGCGCCGTCCACGGAGTGCTCAGGGCGTCATCCGGTGGTCTGCCCGCATCCGGCCTCTCGTCGGGATCTGCCGTGAGAGCCGCCCCAGGGCTGGTGTGCGCCGGCCGGCGTGGCGGATGTCAGGCCGTGGGATGCACCGTGCCCGCGTAACGCCGTACGAAGCGGGATCCGTTCGCCGCCGTCACCTCGAGGTCGTAGCGGCCGTCGCGCACCTCACAGATGAGCGAGGAGCGCCCGCCCGCGGCCACCCACACCGTGCGGGCCGCCTTGGTGTCGCCGTCCGGGGTGACCGTGAACGACACTTCCGTGGCACCGGCGTTGGCCAGTTTCAGCTCGACGGTCGCGTGCCCGGGACGCCGCCCGTGCAGGGACGCCTTCACCGACGGCACCGGCGCGCCCGCCTCGTGGCCCGTGCGGACCACGCTGCCGGAGAAGCGGCGCACGAAACCGTCCGCGCCCATCACCGTGAAGTCGTACCGCCCGTCGGTCTCCGATGTGTCCCAGGTGTACGTCTTCGACGCGCCGGGGGCCACGGTGAACGGGGTGCCCGTGAACGGCTTGATCACATGGGGCAGCACGGTGAAGTGGAAGGTCTCCGTGCCCTGGTTGGCCAGGGTGCAGACGACCTTGCCGGTCTCCCGGTCGACCGTCACATCCGCCCACGGCCGGTACGGCAGCGGGCGGTGTGGCCGTGTGCCGGGCTCCTGGGTGGCCATGGACTGGCCGCCGCTGGGCGGGAGCTTCACCGCGGGCAGGGCCTTCGCCGCGTCCGCCTCGGCCATCAGCTCGTTCGTGTCCGGCAGCCGCGGGATCGAGTAGTCCGGGCGGCCGAAGTCGAAGCAGGTGGTCAGATCGCCGCAGACGGCCCGGCGCCAGTCCGAGATGTTCGGCTCCCGCACCCCGGTCACGACCTCCAGGAACCGCAGCACCGATGTGTGGTCGAAGACCTGGGAGTTGACGTAACCACCGCGCGACCAGGGCGATATGGCCCACAGCGGGACGCGGTTGCCCAGTCCGATCGGTCGCCCGCCCGCGAACTCCTCCGGGGTGCCCGGTTCCGGGAACGGCGGCAGGACATGGTCGAAGTAGCCGTCGTTCTCGTCGTACATCAGCAGGAAGACGGTGTGCTTCCAGACGTCCGGGTTGGCGAACAGCGACTGGAGTGCCGTGTTCACCCAGTGCGCGCCGTAGTTCGGGCCCGCCTCGGGGTGCTCGCAGAACAGGTACGGGGCCACCAGCCAGGAGACCGTCGGCAGGGTGCCGTTCCTGCAGTGCTCGTCGAAGGCGGTCAGATCGAACTTGGTCATCGCGTTGACGTAACGCGGGTCGTCCTTGGGGAACTTGTGGAACTGCCCGAAGTACGACAGCCCGTTGTCGTCGTAGTCCCCGTACCGCTCGTCCTTCGACGGGTTGTGGTACACGCGCCAGCCGACGCCCGCTTCCTCCAGCCGCTCGGCGTAGGTGGTCCAGTCCGCCACGGGGTTGTCGGTGACCGGGGTGTTGTCCGTCCAGGGGCCGGTGGTGCCGTCCTTGCCCGGTCCGCAGCTGCCGGACCACAGATACAGGCGGTTGGGGTCGGTCGGGCCCGCCTGCGAGCAGAAGTAGGCGTCGCAGAGCGTGAACGCGTCGGCGAGGGCGTACTGGTAGGGGATGTCCTCCCGGGTGAAGTAGCCCATGGTGCGCTCGCCCTTGGCGGCCACCCACTTGTTCATCGCGCCGCCGTTGACGGCGGTGTGGCCGGTGCCCCAGTCGTGCGGGAGGCCGGAGGCGTTCTGGGCGTTGTACTTGGTGGTGTCCATGCGGTACGGGAGCATGAAGCCGTCACCGCGCCCGGGGGCCGGCTGCTTGAAGACGGAGTCGCCGCCCGGGAAGGTCAGGGCCTGGCGGTCGTCGAAGCCCCGGACGCCGCTCAGGGTGCCGAAGTAGTGGTCGAAGCTGCGGTTCTCCTGCATGAGGATCACCACGTGCTTCACGTCCTTGACGGACCCGCGGGGGCGGGGGGCGGCCGAGGCGTCCGCCTCGGGAAGACCGACGGCGGCAGCGGCCGCGGTGGCGGCGGACGCGCCCACGAAGGCGCGTCGGCTGAGTGGGGTCATGGTGGGGAAGCCCTTCGGTGCGAGGCGAAAGCGGGAGCGTGCTGCGAGGGCGCTTGCGGCTGCCCGGCGGGGGTCCGGCGGTGGCCGCTCAGCGGAGCGAGAACGTGACGGCGGGAGCCGCGTGGTCGGACGGCCAGCCGTTCCCGGCGGCGTCCGGCACGGGCTTCGGCCAGCCGGTGCACAGCACGTACGCGCTCTCCACCCGCAGCGGTCCCGCGTACTGCACCTGGTCGATGCGGTCCTGCGGCTGATCCGGGCGCACCGGCGACCAGGTGATGCCCGGGTGGCGGGTGGTCCCGGGGTGCTCGTCACGGAAGGCGTCGTCGAGCCCTGCCTTGCGGAGCGCCACCGTGACCGGCCAGCGGACCGTGCCCTTGCCCGTGCGGTCCAGGTGCGAGGGCGACGCGAGGCCCGCCGCGAGGATCACCGGAGTGGTGCGCGCCGCTTTGATGCCGGACTTCATGGCGGCGAGCAGCATCCCCGCCTGCCGGTAGCGGAGGCTGCTCAGCTCTGCTGCCTCGACCTCGGCGGGAGTGCGGCCTTCGGCGAGGGCCGCCGGTCCGTAGGCGGACTCGTCGAGCTGGGCGCCCCACAGCCGTACGGCACGGTTGCCCGGAAGCCGCAGGGTGGCCGCGACCGCGGGTAGGTCGGTGAACGGGGCGGAGAGGTCCTCCAGCGGGAAGCGGCTGATCAGCCCGACACCGGCGGCCGTGTCGTGGGCGTGCCACCCCAGTGCGTCGGCGAGCGTCTTCGCGGCGGTGCCCGCCGTCTCCTGGAGCGCGACCGCGTCCAGCCCCTGCGCGAGGATCAACCGGAGCACCTTCTCGTGGCCGTCCTGGACGTTCCCGCCCGCCTCCCACAGGTTCAGCGAGCCGACCGTCAGCCGGGCCCGTGCGGCCGCGGATCTCACCGGCACCTGGACGGTCACGGTCTCGCTGCCCCCGGCGCTGTCCCTCACGGCCACCGTGATCCGGGCCGGGTGCGCCCCCGGCCTGGTGGGCGCGGTGCCGCTGATCCTGCCGTCGGACGACACACCGAGCCAGGAGTCGCCGGAGAGCCTCCGGAAGGACGGGGTGCCCGTCGCGTTGCCCGCCGGGCGGATCCACAGCGGGCCCAGCGCGAGCGAGACACGGGCGCCCGGTGCGACGGCGCCCGCCGTGAAGGAGTCGACGGCGCAGTGCGGGGGTGTCACCGGGGGCCTGAGCGTGACGGTGAAGGGGTCGGTCCTGGCGAGGATGCCGTAGCCGTCCTTGGCCAGCAGATAGGCGGTGTAGACGCCTTCGCCGAGGCCGCTGGTGTCGAGGGTGGCCTCGCCGGACGCGGTGGTGACGTATGACCAGACCAGCGAGGAGCCGGTGCCGGGCTTGCGGTCGCCGTCGTAGAGGCCGATCCAGTTCTTGGCGTGGGGCGCGTCGGTGGACCAGCGGAAGGTCAGCCGGTCGCCTTCGCGGGGGCTCGTGGGTGAGATCAGCGACAGGGTGCTGCCGGACCCGGCAGACGTGGGTGCGGAAGACGTGGGTGCGGCAGACGTGGGTGCGGAAGAAGTGAGCGCGACAGACGTGAGCGCGGCAGAACTGAGTGGGGACACCGGACTGAAGGTCCTCTCCGCCCCGGGACGCCCCGGGTGCCCAGAAGTTGTTTGGACAACTTGGAACAGTCAGCCAGGCATCGGCGCACTCGACATGAACGGGACATGACCGCCAGCCGGAGAGCATCGGAACGGGGCTTCGGCGCGGGTCCCGGCCGGGCCTGCGTCAGGGCCGGAGCGGAGCCGGAACCGGCGTGCGGGCAAAGCGTTTCGCGGGGACGGGCGGCGGCCCCATAGGATTGGGCCAAAACCCGAACACTCACCCTGAGGATCGCTGCATGCCTGGCATCACGCGCGAGGAGGTCGCCCACCTCGCCCGGCTGGCGCGTCTGGAGCTGAAGGCCGAAGAGCTCGACCACTTCGCCGGACAGCTGGACGACATCATCGGCGCGGTGGCCCGCGTCTCCGAGGTCGCCGACCAAGACGTCCCGCCGACGTCTCACCCGCTGCCGCTGACCAACGTCATGCGCGCGGACGAGGTCCGTCCGTCGCTCACCCCCGAGCAGGCGCTCTCCGGCGCCCCCGCGCAGGAGCAGCAGCGTTTCAAGGTGCCGCAGATCCTGGGGGAGGACTAAGAGTCATGACGGACAGCTCCATCATCAAGCTCACCGCGGCCGGGATCGCCGCGAAGATCGCCTCCGGCGAGCTGACGGCCGTCGAGGTCACCGAGGCCCACCTGGCCCGTATCGAGGCCGTCGACGAGAAGGTGCACGCCTTCCTGCACGTCGACCGCGAGGGCGCCCTCGCACAGGCCCGGGCCGTCGACGAGAAGCGTGAGCGCGGCGAGAAGCTCGGCGCGCTGGCCGGCGTACCGCTGGCGCTCAAGGACATCTTCACCACCGCGGGCATCCCGACCACGGTCGGTTCCAAGATCCTCGAGGGCTGGATCCCGCCGTACGACGCCACGCTCACCAAGCGGCTGAAGGCCGCCGACGTGGTCATCCTCGGCAAGACCAACATGGACGAGTTCGCCATGGGGTCCTCCACCGAGAACAGCGCGTACGGCCCGACCGGCAACCCTTGGGACCTGACCCGGATCCCCGGCGGCTCCGGCGGTGGCTCCTCCGCCGCCCTCGCCTCCTACGAGGCCCCGCTCGCGATCGGCACGGACACCGGTGGATCGATCCGCCAGCCCGCCTCCGTCACCGGCACCGTCGGCGTCAAGCCCACCTACGGTGCGGTGTCCCGCTACGGCATGGTCGCGTTCTCGTCCTCCCTGGACCAGGGCGGCCCCTGCGCGCGCACCGTCCTCGACGCGGCGCTGCTGCACGAGGTCATCGCCGGGCACGACCCGCTGGACTCCACCTCCATCGACGCCCCGGTCCCGCCGGTCGTCGAGGCCGCCCGCAACGGCTCGGTCGCCGGGATGCGTATCGGCGTGGTCAAGCAGTTCCGCGGCGAGGGCTACCAGGCCGGTGTGGTGCAGCGCTTCGACGAGTCCGTCGAGCTGCTGCGAGAACTGGGCGCCGAGATCGTCGAGCTGGACTGCCCGTCCTTCGACCTGGCGCTCTCTGCGTACTACCTGATCGCCCCGTCCGAGTGCTCCTCCAACCTCGCCCGCTTCGACGCCATGCGTTACGGCATGCGGGTCGGTGACGACGGCACGAACTCCGCCGAGGACGTCACCGCCCTCACCCGTGAGGCCGGCTTCGGCGACGAGGTCAAGCGCCGCATCATGCTGGGCACCTACGCGCTGTCTTCCGGTTACTACGACGCGTACTACGGCAGCGCCCAGAAGGTCCGCACGCTCATCACCCGCGACTTCGAGAAGGCCTTCGAGCAGGTCGACGTGATCGTCTCCCCGACGACCCCGACCACGGCCTTCCCGATCGGTGAGCGCGCCGACGACCCGATGGCGATGTACCTCGCCGACCTGTGCACCATCCCGACCAACCTGGCCGGCAACGCGGCGATGTCGCTGCCCTGCGGCCTGGCGCCGGAGGACAACCTCCCGGTCGGACTGCAGATCATCGCCCCCGCCATGAAGGACGACCGCCTCTACAAGGTGGGCTCCGCCGTCGAGGCCGCCTTCGTGGAAAAGTGGGGTCACCCGCTGCTGGAGGAGGCACCGTCACTGTGAGCACGCTGCAGAAGGCCAAGGGCTTCAAGAAGTCCAGGACCGGCACGTATGTGTCCATGGCCACCACCGCGTTCGGCGCCATCAGCGTCGCCAAGCAGGCCAAGAAGGCGCGTCTCGAGCACGACACGCTCCGCCTGATCGACGCGGCCGTGTCCGCCGCCGCCATCGTCACCGGACTGGCGATCCTCTACCGGGAGCTCAAGCGCCTGGGCGACGACGACGTCCTGTTCGGCTGAGAGGGAAAGTTTCACCGTGACCGTCACGACCGACCTGGTGCCGTACGAGGACGCCCTCGCGGCCTACGACCCCGTCATGGGCCTTGAGGTCCACGTCGAGCTGGGCACCAAGACCAAGATGTTCTGCGGCTGTTCGACCGAGCTGGGCGCCGAGCCCAACTCGCAGACCTGCCCCACCTGCCTCGGCCTGCCCGGCTCCCTGCCGGTGATGAACGCCGTCGGCGTCGAGTCCGCCATCAAGATCGGTCTCGCGCTGAACTGCGAGATCGCCGAGTGGTGCCGCTTCGCCCGGAAGAACTACTTCTATCCGGACATGCCGAAGAACTTCCAGACCTCGCAGTACGACGAGCCGATCGCCTTCAACGGCTATCTGGACGTCCAGCTGGAGGACGGCGAGATCTTCCGCGTGGAGATCGAGCGCGCGCACATGGAGGAGGACACGGGCAAGTCGACGCACGTCGGCGGCGCAACCGGCCGAATCCACGGCGCGTCCCACTCGCTGCTCGACTACAACCGCGCCGGCATCCCGCTGATCGAGATCGTCACCAAGCCCATCGTCGGCGCCGGTGACCGGGCCCCCGAGGTCGCCAAGGCGTACGTCGCCGAGCTGCGCGAACTCATCAAGGCGCTCGGGGTGTCCGAGGCCCGGATGGAAATGGGCCAGATGCGCTGCGACGTGAACCTGTCGCTGATGCCCAAGGGCAGCACGCGGTTCGGCACCCGCAGCGAGACCAAGAACGTCAACTCGCTGCGCAGCGTGGAGCGTGCGGCGCGCTTCGAGATCCAGCGCCACGCCGCCGTGCTGGGCGGCGGCGGCAAGATCATCCAGGAGACCCGCCACTTCCACGAGGAGGACGGTTCGACGACGTCCGGGCGCATCAAGGAAGAGGCCGAGGACTACCGGTACTTCCCGGAGCCCGACCTGGTGCCCGTCGCCCCGTCCCGCGCGTGGGTCGAGGAGCTGCGGGCGGTGCTGCCCGAACTTCCGCGCGTGCGCCGCAACCGGCTGCGCGAGGAGTGGGGCGTCGCCGAGCAGGACATGCAGTCGATCCTCAACGCGGGCGCGGTCGATCTGATCGTGGCCACCGTCGAGGCGGGCGCCGACTCCGCTTCGGCCCGCAAGTGGTGGATGGGCGAGCTCGCCCGGAACGCCAACGAGTCGGGCCGGGCGCTCGAGGAACTGCCCATCACCCCCGAGCAGGTCGCCCGGGTGACCGCTCTGGTCGCCGACGGCTCGCTCAACGACAAGCTGGCCCGCCAGGTCATCGAGGGCGTGCTCGCGGGCGAGGGCGACCCGGACACCGTCGTCGAGAAGCGCGGCCTCAAGGTCGTCTCCGACGAGGGTGCGCTCGGCACGGCCGTCGACGAGGCGATCGCCGGCAACGCAGCCATCGCGGACAAGATCCGCGGCGGCAAGGTCGCGGCGGTCGGCGCACTGGTCGGCGCGGTCATGAAGGCCACGCGCGGTCAGGCCGACGCGGCCCGGGTGAAGGAGCTGATCCTGGAGAAGCTCGGGGTTACCGAGGGCTGATCCTCAGCGGTACGCATACGAGGGCGGGACACCGGGAGCGGTGTCCCGCCCTCGGGCGTTCACGGTCACACCCGGACGGGACCTAGCCGCCGGACGGCTCACCGAGCCCCCGCAACCGGTCGCAGACATAGGCGACGAGGGCGTCCGCGACCCGGGAGCGATCCGGCTCGGGCAGATCCTCGTACGCGGCAGAGACCGTCATCCACTCGTTGAACACCGGGCCGTCGCAGGTGAGCAGCCAGTCCACGCACAGATAGGGCGCGTCCAGACTGCGCGCGAGCCGCTCACTCAGCACGGCCACCCCGGCGGGTACGTCGGCGGGCGGCGCCGAACCCGTGCCGCCCTCGCTGACGTTGGCCAGATAGCTGCCATCGGCCGGTTCTCGCAGGAGGGCCGCGACGTAGGCGCCGTTGTGGACGTAGACCCGCACATCGCCCGTGTTCCTGCGGAAGGGCTGGATGACGCAGCCGAGCGCGCCCGGAGTGAGCAGGTCCACGGCCGCCGTCAGCTGCTCGAAGGTGTCGGCCTTGAGGACGCCGAACCCCATGGCCATCTCACGCGGCTTCACGAGATAGCCGCCGGAACCGTCGAGCCGGGCCGAGACCGTGGCGAGGGCCCGGCGCGCGTAGCGGCCGAAGGGGACGGCCACCGTCGGCAGTACGGGGACACCGAGCGCCCCCGCGTGATGGCACATGGCCAGTTTGTCGTTGCCGAGCGTCTCCGGGTCCCGGATGCCGTCGTTGAGCAACACGCTGCCGGACGCCCGGATCGTGCGGGCGATCGCCTGGAGATGCCGTCCCGCACCCGCGTCCCAGGTCCACGAGGACATCAGGAACCCCCGGTCCTTGCTCAGCAGATCGCTGTCGCCCCGCCACAGCCGGGGACCGTCGCTCCAGGCGGGAACGATCTCGTTGGCGTGCACCACGGTGAGGTCGAAGCCCCGGGACCTGAGCATGTCGACCCGTTCCGAACCCGCGCGCCTGAGCCGTTCCTGAACGACGGGGTCGTAGTTGTCGGGGCAGGTGATCCAGACGAGCTCGGTCATGTTCGCTCCTTGTCGGTGAGATCGGCTCCCGTGAGGCCGTCCGCCCCTGTGCGGCCGTCCGCGCCCGTGACGTCGTCCGCGCCCGTGACGTCGTCCGCGGCGCCGACGGGCAGGGTGCGCAGACCGCGCAGCGGGGAGAGGAGAAGCCAGACGACCGCCAGCGACGTACCGGCAGCCCCGGCCCAGACGGCCTGGCGGACGCCGGCGAACTCGGCTATCGCCCCGCCGCACAGCGCACCCACCGGCCGGGCACCCCAGGCGAAGAAGCGCACCGTCGCGTTGACCCGGCCCAGCAGGGCCGCCGGCACGCTGCGCTGACGGAAGCTCACCTGCGCGACGTTGTAGAACACCAGCCCCGCGCCGAAGGCGAAGCCCGACAGGCTGACCAGCCCCAGCCGCCAGCCGGGCTGGACCAGGGCGGAGAGCAGGGTGCAGGGGGCGGCGAGTGCGACGCTGAGCTTGATCGTGGTGCTGTCGCCGAGTGCGTCGATGACCCGGCGGGCCACGAACGTGGCTCCGAGACCCCCGAGGCTGCTCAGGGTGAACAGCAGCCCGATGGTGCCTGCCGCCACGCCCAGTTCCCGGGCCAGCAGGACGAGGAGCATCGCGTACCCCATGCTCCAGAACAGCGTCATCGTCGTCGAGCAGCAGACCAGCGGACGCAGGAACCGGTCCCGGAACACATAGCGCACACCGTCGGCGACATCCCGGTACAGACGAGCGTCCCGACGACGCACCGGGGCGGGCTCATGGTCCCTGACGCACATCAGGCACACCGCGGACCACAGATAGCCGAAGGCCGTGCCGATCAACGCCAGCGGAGCCGTGGCGAACTGGATGACCACCCCTCCCGTGCCGGGGCCCGCCACCGCCGCCACCTGCTCGACACCGACGAGCTTGGCGTTCGCCGACACCAGCTCGCGGGGGGCGACGAGATGGGGCAGAAGGCTCTGGTCCGCTATGTCGAAGAACACGGTGAGCACACCGGTCGCGAGCGCGACGGCACAGAGGTAGCCGATGGACAGGCCGCCGAGAGCCCAGACCACGGGCACACTGCCCAGTACCAGGGCCCGGCCGAGGTCGGCCACGATCATCACCGGCCGTTTGCGCATCCGGTCCACCCAGGCCCCCACCGGCAGCCCGAGCAGCAGGAATGCCACCGTCTGACTGGCCGCCACCGCGCTCACCGCGAGCGGCGGCCCCGCGAGGGTGGTCGCCGCGACCAGCGGCATCGCCAGGCTCATCAGCCAGAATCCCCACTGGCTGAGCGACTGGGCGAGCAGGAGTCGGCGTAACGCCGTGCCGCCGGACTTCCCGTGCGTCTGCATCGCGTTGCTCCCACCGTGCCTCGGGGACGCCAGGGCACGCGGCAGCACGGCCGCGCGAGGCGATCACATCAGGAGGGGTCAGGGCGAGCAGAATCTAACGGCCCCTGAATCAGCGGCACAAGGCGCGGCGGAGCGGGTGAGAGCGGACGGAGAGATCCCGTCGGCCCCCACCCTCGGCACGCGGTGGGCCCGGCCGTGTCACCAGGCCTGGTCGATGCGTATCCCCAGCCCCGGAAGCCACAGCTCACCCCGGCCGTTGACACCCACGTCCCGCGCCAGCAGATCGTCCGGTGACACCGCTCCGCGTGCCCGCAGCTCGGTGACCGTCAGCCGGGCGGCCGCCCGCGCCGCGTTCTCGTACACCTCGGGGAAGGCGGACTGCCACCACCCCCGGTCCCTGGTCTGCCAGCCACGCCCCCGCATCTGGCGTACCCGCTCCGGCCCCTGCTCGGCATCCCGGTCGTCGACGGCCACACCCAGGCCCTCGTCCGGGCTGTAGGAGACGACGAGCTGACGCCCCGGGTCCCGGCCGGACAGAATCGCGAAGCCCGCCCATTCACCCGGTACCTGCACCGGGAGCTGCTCGGACCACGCGGCCAGCATCAGCTCCAGGGCGATCTGCAGATGCTCCCAGCACGCGGCGACGCGCACGCCGGGACAGGTGACCGGACGCTCGCCCGGACCGCTCCGGTGCAGCTGCCAGCTGTACGGCAGCAGATCGAAGTCGTGCGGATCGGCCGACGACCAGACGCCGCCCCAGGCGAAGCTCCGGTGCTCCTCCTCCTCGAGGTCCTCCGGCTGGTGCACCGAGAGCCGGGCACCGAAGTAGTCCCCGGACAGCAGCACCAGCCTGCGGTCGTTGCGCCAGCGGATGTTCGGGCCGCGGGCCGAACCCCCTAACAGGGTCGGCTCGCCGATGCGGGCCACGATCGCCTCGTACACCACGCGGAATGCCTCACGCCGCGCGAGCGCGGGCGCACCCGGGCCGTAGGACACAACCGGAACCGGCGGAAGGCCGAGATATCCCTCCGGCCCGTCGTACAGCTGCCGGGCGAACCCGGCCGCCTCCCCGGGTGAACTGACGACGACTGTCTTCGATACCCCCGTATTGGTCATGCGTTCCATGCTGCCAGCCGATGCTGACAACGCTGCCAATTCCCCATCTCCGGCCGACGGATACGAGCATTTGGCGCGATCTCGACTGGAGTCCCCTCCACCGCTTCGACGTTCGTTCCGCTGCCGTCCCTGAGCCTTCCCGCAGCCAACGGCCGATGCCGCACCGTTCTCCCCCCGCCGCCGACGCGCACGGCCGGTACGACGTCGAGGCGACCGCGGAAGGCGACGACGGCTTCCGCGGTCGCCTGATGGGGCCCATCGAGAACGAGCGGCCCGGCGTTTCCGGCCGATCAGTGGTGGGCGGCGGCGGGCTCGATCCCGCCCGCCGCCGCCCGTGTCGGCTTCCGGTGTGTCCACCCCTGACCCGGACGCACTGGAAGCCGGGCTCTGTGGCGACGGTTGACCAGCTGCGATCACGACGGTGATGCAGCAGTGAGTCGGCGCGTCGCTCAGACTTACATCGGGGGTGCGTAGGTGGCTACGCATGAGAACCGCCGTTGGTTCGATCGGTCTCGAGCCGGCAGCCGCCGCGGCGCCCCACCCGTGGTCGGACAAGGGATGCCGGGCGTGCCACGGGACGCGGCCCGGCATCCGGTCCTTACGGACGGCCCGGTGAATCGGTTCACCGGTGCGCGGGCCCCGGCACCGCCGCCTCCCGCGTCGGCTCCCGTGAGCCCATCGGTGAGCCCATCGGCGGGACCGTGGCCGCCCCCGGAGTACGGCGGAAAACTCCTGGGAGCCGCGTCCGTGCGCGTGCGAGGATCCGGGACGGATGCCCGGGCGGGACGGCCCGCCCAGACGGTTGCCCGATACATCGCATAGGAGCGGAATGTTCTCCATACCCTTGGGAGACGGTGCCGAACTGCAGCCCCTCGAACCGTGGCAGGCCGAGGAGTTCCTGGCCCATGTCGACCGGGCGCGCGAGTACACGGGACCGTGGGTGCCCTTCACCGTGAAGGTGACCGACCTCGATTCCGCCCGCTCGCTCCTCCAGAGCTACGCCGACAAGCAGGCCGCCGACACCGGCAGGATCTATGGGATCCGGCTCGACGGCACCCTCGTCGGGGGAGTGCTCTTCCGGATCTTCGACACCGCGACCGACTCCTGCGAGGTCGGTGTGTGGCTGGAACCCTCCGCGGCCGGCCGGGGACTGATCACCCGCGCCGTGGAGCACGTCGTCGACTGGGCCGTCGACCAGCGGGGCATGCACCGGATCGAATGGCTCGCATCGTCGAAGAACGACCGCTCCCTGCGGGCAGCCGAGCGGCTCGGCCTGACCCGCGACGGCGTGCTGCGCGAGAGTTTCCCCTGGCAGGGCGTCCGCCATGACATGGAGGTCTGGTCCGTGCTCGCCCCCGACTGGCGCGCACGGCGCGCGCACACGGGCCGCGTCTGAGACGCCGTGCGGCGCGCCCTTCCAGGGCGCGCCGCGCGGGTGGTCGCAGTGGGCGGCGCGGACCGTGCCGCCCACTGTTCTCTCGGACCGGGTGGGCGTTATTACGGCTGCCGGGTCAGGAGTCGGTGCCGACCTCGTGGCCGGGCCGCGGTGGTGTGGCCGATTGCCCGGCCCTGTTGGGCAGGCGTCATGAGGGTGTCGCCGGTGGACGGGAGGGCGTCGCCGGTCCGGCTCCGGCGGGTGAGCGTCAGGGCGAGGAGCGCGGTGACGGTGAGGATCGCGGCGGCGGCGGCGAAGGCGGTGCGGTAGCCGGCGGTGACGGCCTCGAGTACGGGCTGGTGGCCGGCGGCGGTGACGGAGCCGGCCAGGGTGGTCAGAGCGGCAAGGCCGATCACGCCGCTGACCTGGCGGGTGGTGTTGACCAGTGCGCCGGCCAGCCCCGCGTCCTGCGGCGGGACGCCCTCGACGGACAGGGCGGTCAGCTGGACGAAGGCGATGCTCAGACCCAGGCCGATCAGGCTGACGGGGCCGAGGACGTCGGTGAGGTAGCTGCCGTCGGCGCTGATCCGGGACAGCCACAGCATTCCGCCGGCCTCGGTGAGCAGGGCCGCGGTCACGGTCGTTCTGGCCCCGATCCGCCGGGAGATCCGCGGCGCCATCGAGGCGCCGAGCATGTTGCTGATGGCGAAGGGGAGTTGGCCCAAGCCCGTGGCCAGGGCGGTCATTCCCAGGACCTGCTGCTGGTAGAGCGACAGGAAGGCGAACAGGACGATCCACACGGATCCCATCAGCGCCATCAGCACATTGCCCGCGGCGACCCGGCCGGTGCCGAACAGGCGCGGCGGTACCAGCGCGTTCGGCCGACGACGCTCGATCACGACAAAGGCCCCGAGCAGCACGGCCGCGCCGAAGAGGGCGCCCAGCACACGGGCGTCCGTCCAGCCGGTGCCGCGTACGGTGGTCACCCCCCAGACCAGGCAGGTCAGGGCAAGGCTGACCGTCGCGGTACCCAGCAGATCGAACCGCCCGGACTCCCGGCCGGCCGTCCGTGGCACCAGGACCACCACGCCGGCCAGCACCAGTACGGTCCCAAGGGCAGTGGCATGGAAGATCCAGGGCCAGCCCCACGCCTGGGTGAGGACACCGCCCAGCAGGACACCGAACGCTCCTCCCGCGCCGGAGACCGCGCCCCACACCCCCAGTGCCTTGCCCCGCCCGGGGCCGGACGGGTACAGATCCATGGCCAGGGCAAGTGCGGCCGGGGCGATGGCGGCGGCGCCGAGACCCTGGACGACTCTGGCGGCGATCAGCATGCCGGAGGAGACGGCCAGCCCCGCCGCCAGCGAGGAACCCGCGAAGAGCGCGAGACCGGCGATCAGCACCCGGCGGCGGCCAAGTAGGTCGGCCGCCCTCCCTCCCGCCAGCAGCAGAGCCCCGAACGCCAGGCTGTAGGCGTTGATCACCCAGGTGGTGCCGCTGTCCGACAGACCCACCTCGGCGCGGATGTGCGGAAGCGCCACGTTCACGATTGAGGTGGCGACCATGATGATGAACTGGCCCGCGGCGAGCGCCGCGAGCACAGCTCCCGGCTTACGGGCGGGCGGCGCCGGTGTCACAGGCATGTCCTTGAGGTTCATGGCGCACAGCCTCATGCGGGGTGGTGTCCACTATCCAGGTTGGGCAGGGGGCGTGAACTGTCCATCCCTGTCTGCTCCCGCCCACTCCCGTAGGCCCCTGACCGCCGGGGCCCGCCGAGCACAGTCCGGCGCCTCGGGCTGTTCGTTCGGATCAGGAGCTCTAAGGCCCCGCCGACGACGGCGGGTCGGCCGCCTAAGGCCCCCCGAGCGGCGAAGATGCGGCACCCTCCCGATGCGGCAGCACCCCCTGGGAAACGAGAGTCGAGGCATCGCGGACAGCGAAGGCTCACACGAGCCGCCGACACCAGGTACCCAGGAGAAGTCCATGTTCGAGTACGAGCTCCACAAGTTGAACCACGCCGAGCTGCTCCGCCGGGCCGAGACCGAGCGGCTCGCGCTCCAGGCGCTCCGGGCCCTCCGTTCCGTACGCGGGTCCGGCGGCCACGCCCCCGAGAGGCGGGTGAGCGGTCGGAGCCGGTTCGAGCGGGCCGCGTGAGCGTGCCCCACCGGTCGCACCGATGACGGCCGCCCCGATATCCGATGCCGTCCCACCGGGCTGCTGTGCGATGCTCGGCAGCGTGGAGACCAGGTCAGTCAGCCCGGTGTTCGTCGGCCGCTCCGACGAACTCGCCGCCCTCACCGGCGCGCTCGCCCGAGCCACCGCCGGGGGCACCTCGCACGGTTCCGGCGCCGGGGAGCCGCAGGCGGTCCTTGTCGGCGGCGAGGCGGGTGTGGGCAAGACCCGGCTGATCGAGGAGTTCAGGAACGAGGCCCGCGCCCGGGGGGCCGTCTGTGCCATCGGCGGCTGTGTCGAGATCGGCGCGGACGGACTGCCGTTCGCGCCGTTCTCCGCGGCCCTGCGCAGTCTGCGTCGGCAGCTGCCCGACGAATTCGCCGCGGCTGCCGCCGGCCAGGAGGAGGAACTCGCCCGGCTGCTGCCCGAGTTGGGGGACACCTCACGCCGGCAGGTCCGGCACGACGAGGAGAGCAGGGCCCGGCTCTTCGACCTCACCGTCCGTCTTCTGGAACGCCTGGCGGCCGACCGGGCGCTCGTCGTCGTGCTGGAGGACCTCCACTGGGCCGACGCCTCCACCCGCCATCTGCTCGCCTATGTCTTCCGCACGCTGCGACGCGGCCGCCTCGTCGTCATCGCCACCTACCGGGCGGACGACATCCACCGTCGCCATCCGCTGCGGCCCCTGCTCGCCGAACTCGACCGGATGCGCAGCGTCCAGCGCGTCGAGGTGCCCCGGTTCAGCCGCGACGAAGTGGGCTGCCAGATGGCCGGAATCATGGCCGGTGAGCCCGAGCCGGCCCTCGTCGACGACATCTTCGAGCGCTCCGACGGCAATGCCTTCTTCGTCGAGGAACTCGCCGTCGCCGCCGGTGAAGGCTGCTGCTCCGGACTGACCGACTCGTTGCGCGACCTCCTGCTCGTACGCGTCGAAAGCCTGCCCGAGCACGCCCAGAGGGTCGCCAGGATCGCCGCGGAAGGCGGCTCCACCATCGAGTACCCGCTGCTCGCCGCCGTCGCCGGGCTCGGCGAGGACGAGCTGATCGACGCCCTGCGCGCGGCGGTCGGCGCCAACATCCTGCTCGCCACGCCCGACGGGGACGGCTACTGCTTCCGCCATTCGCTGGTCCGTGAGGCCGTGAGCGACGACCTGCTCCCCGGCGAGCGCTCCCGGCTCAACCGCCGCTATGCCGAGGCACTCGAGGCGGACCCGGCGCTCGTCCCCGCCGACCAGCGGGCCGCCCGGCTGGCCAGCTACTGGTACCACGCCCATGACGCGGCCAAAACCCTGCCCGCCGTCCTGGACGCCTCCGTGGAGGCCCGCCGCCGCCATGCCTACGCCGAGCAACTGGAGCTGCTGGAAAGGGCGATGGAACTGTGGGACGACGCGCCCGAGGAGGTACGGGCCGGACTGCGCCCCGTAGACCACGCCGAGGTGTATCCACCCCTGGCCTGCGGCGACGAGAGCCCCGGCCGGTGCAGGACGGCCGCCACCCCGCTGCGCTATCCCGACCTCCTGGCCGAGGCCGCTGTCGCGGGCCGGCTCAGCGGCGAGCGTGACCGCGCGCTGAAAGCCATCAAGCGGGCGCTGCGGCTGCTGGAGGAGGAGAAGGACCCGCTGCGGGCCGCGTGGTTCTGGTCCCAGCGGTCCCGGCTGGTGCAGAGCCAGGCGCGCGGCGACGGCTGGAAGGAGCTCGCCACCGCACAGGACCTGGTGCGCGGCCTCCCGCCGTCCGAGGTGCACGCCGAGGTGCTCGCCGCGGTCGCCGGCTGGTGCATGCTGCACGAGCCCGGACCCGAAGCCCTCGCGGCCGCCGAACGTGCCGTCGAGTACGCACGGATGGTCGGTGCCGTGGAGATCGAGATGAACGCCCGGATCACCCTCGGTGGCCTCATGGTCGAAGCGGGCGACGTGGAGGCGGGACTCGCCGAGATGTACGACGTCAGGCGGCAGGTCACCGACCTGGGCCTCGCCGCCCTGGTCGGCCGCAGCCATGTGAACCTCCCCTCCGCCCTGGAAAGCATCGGCCGCGACGCCGAAGCCGTCGGCATCCTCCGGGAGGGTCTCGAACTGTCCCGGAAATACGGGCTGCTGGATGCCGAGGCGTGGGTGTGGAGCAATCTGTCCGAGACCTTCTACGCCCTCGGCCGCTGGGACGATGCGGCCGAGGCGGCCGGACATGCCGAGCGGGTCGGGCACAGCGCCAAGCCGCGCGGCGCCGCGGCCACCAGGCTCGCCTACCTCGCGCTCGCCCGCGGCGACATGGCCGAGGCGACCCGCCGGCTCGAAGCCGCACGCGGCCACTACGGCACACACGACCCCATGCCGCAGCAGTCGATACCCCTGGCCCGGATCGCGGTCGGCATCGCCGGGGGAGCGGGGCGCATCCACGACGCCCGCGCCGAGCTGGCCCGGATCGCCGGCGCCGGCTTCCCGCCCGGCACCCAGCGCTACGCCTGGCCGCTGCTGCTCGCCGCCGCCACCGCCGAGGCCGACGTCCGGGGCCTCCCGTCGGCCGAAGAGGGCCGGGCCGAGGCGCTCGACCGCATCCGGCGGTCCACCAGGGGCCTGCCCACGGCGGTGCCCGTGTGGACCGCCTACGAGCGATGGGTCTGCGCCGAGCTCCGGCGAGCGGAAGGGCGGGACGACCCCGACACCTGGGCCGGGGTGTCGGAGGCCTTCGCCACGGTCGACCGCCCCTACGACGTGGCTCGTGTCCGCCACCGCCTGGCCGAGTCGCTGCTCGCCGCGGGGGAGCGCGAGCACGCCCGTGCGCTGCTGCGCCAGGCGTGTGGAACGGCGGAGCGCCTCGGCGCCCGGCCGCTCGCGGAAGCCGTCCAACTGCTTGCCCAGCGGGCCCGGCTGCAGCTCACCGAGCCGGGAGTACCGGGCGAAGCGTCCCGTGCGCCCGCCCCGGCAGAGGACCTCGGGCTGACTCCCCGGGAGCGGGACGTGCTGCGTCTGGTGGCGATCGGCCGTACCAACCGTCAGATAGCCGAGGAGCTGTACATCTCGCCCAAGACCGCGAGCGTGCACGTCTCCAACATCCTGGCCAAGCTGGGCGTGGCCGGGCGGGGTGAGGCCGCCGCCCTGGCCCACCGCCTGCGGCTCTTCCCGGCGAGCGCCTGAGCCCCCGGCGAGCCCGCGCCGCCGAGGGTGCAGGGGGCGGTCAGCTTCCGGGTGCCCCACGCCGGGGCCGTATGACGACCTTCCCGGATGCCAGGTCGATCTCGCCGTGCCCCGGATCGCCGTCGCCGACGTCCACCCGTGTCAGCTGCAGCCGGTTGCGTTCCTCGTCGGAGTGCCTGCGGCCGGGTGCGAAGAGCTCCTCGATGAGGTTGAACACGACCGCCCGCCTCTCATCCGACCGTCCGAGCGTCATTTGACCGTGAGCCGTAGGATCCTGTCGTCCCCCGGCCCGGGTGTGCCCCTGTTGTCCGTCTCGCTGGTGACCAGCCAGATGCCGGAACCGCCACCGGCTCCGCCGACCGGGAGGACCGTGCGCAGCCGGCCGTACTCTCCCCGGAGGAACGCCTGGGGTGCGGCGGAAGGTTCCGCACCGGCCCCGCCGGCAGTCGCCGCGGCTCCGGACAGCGGGATCCGCCACAGCCGCTCGCCCTTCAGACCCGCCATCCAGATCGACCCCGCGGCAAAGGCGATCCCGCTCGGTGAGGCCTCGTCCGTCCGCCACTGCGCCACCGGGTCGACGAAGCCGGATTTTCCTCCTCTGCCCTCCACCTCCGGCCAGCCGTAGTTCTTGCCGGGCTCGATGAGGTTCAGCTCGTCCCAGGTGTCCTGCCCGAACTCGGAGGCCCACAGCCGCTTCCGGGAGTCCCAGGCGAGCCCCTGGACATTGCGGTGTCCGTACGAATACACCACGGAGTCGGGCCAGGGATTGCCGTGCACCGGCTGCCCGTCCGGGGTCATCCGGAGGATCTTGCCGCCCAGCGACTTCCGGTCCTGCGCGAGGCCCCGGTCGCCCGTCTCTCCCGTGCCGGCGTACAGCATCCGGTCCGGGCCGAAGGCGATCCTTCCGCCGTTGTGGACGATCCCCTTCGGGATGCCCCGCAGGACCGTGTCGGGAGCACCGAGCTGCTGCCCGGCCGGCTTCTTCTCGTCGTACAGCATGCGAGCGATGCGGTTGTCCGACTCCGTCGTGAAGTAGGCGTACACCTGACGGTCGGACGCGAAGGACGGAGAGACGGCGAGTCCCATCAGCCCGCCCTCCCCCGCGGGGGCGACCCCGGGCACCGAGCCGATCAGGGTCTTCCTGCCGGTGTCGGTGTCGACGCGGGTGATCGTGCCCTCGTCACGGGACGACACCAGCAGATCGCCGTCGGGCAGGGCGGCCAGTCCCCAGGGCGACTTCAGGTCCCCGGTCAGCGTCGCCGCCACCTTCACCGAGCCCTTCGCCGGAGGCGCCTGGGCGGCCGCGTCGCCCGTCGCGGACGGGGCAGCCGCACGGGACGGCGTGCCCTTGCGGCCGTCCTCGTGATCCGCGCCGGTACCGCCGGACGAGCAGCCGGCGGCGAGCAGCACGGCTGCGGCGGTGAGTACGGCCGCCGTGGCTGGACGATGCACTGTCGAGTCCCTTCGCCGGGATGCGGACGGGCCGGCTCGGTGCGCCGCACCCCACCCTTCATACACCGGCGGCACCCTCGTGGTTCCGGGTCCGCCCCAAGGATCACAAGGACGAGCACCCCGCACCAGGGCGCCCGGGGCCGGTTCCGTGATGCCCCGCAGATCCTTCGGAAGGCCCGGACGATTCACGGGGGCACTACCAGTCCCAGGATCCCCTGGCCGGAGGCAGTCCCGCGATCTCGGCGGTGTCCCGCGCGGTCAGGTCGAGCGCGGCGGCCGCCGCGTTCTCCACGGCCCAGCTCTCCCGCTTGGCACCCGGCACCGGCACCACGTGCCGTCCCCGTCCTCGTACCCACGCGAGCGCCACCTGCGCCGGAGTGGCCCCGTCGCCGTGCCGTTCGGCGATCCGGCGCAGCCCCGCCACCAGCGGCTGGTTCGCCGCCATCATCTCCGCCGTGAACCGCGGATGCCGCGCCCGCGGATCGTCCGGCTCGAAGCCTTCGCCAGGCGTCAGCGTCCCCGTGAGGAAGCCGCTGCCCAGCGGCATGGCCGCCAGGAAACCCACACCGCGGGCCTCGCACCAGGGCAGCAGATCCCCGAGGGCCTCGGGCGACCACACCGACAGCTCCGCCTCGACAGCGCTGACCGGGAAAACCTGCTGGATCCGCTCCAGTTGACGAATCGTTCCCTCGTAGGGCCCGCTCCGATGCCCGCCCGTTCCCGCCGCACCCGCCCGCACCGTCCCGGGCCTGCGCTTCGTCGTTGCACCGACCGCGCAGAGTCCGAGCGCCCGTACCTTGCCGGCCCGGACCAGCTCCGCCATCGCACCCCAGGTCTCCTCCACCGGAACCTCGGGATCCGCCCGGTGGAGCTGGTAGAGGTCGATCACACCGGTGCCGAGTCGCCGCAGCGACGCGTCGCAGGCCCGCCGTATGTACTCCGGGCGCCCGTTGGCCACGATGTGCTGATCGCCGCCCACCAGCAGGCCCACCTTGGTGGACACGAACGCGTCCGCCCGCCGCTCCCTCAGCACACGGCCGAGCAGCAGCTCATTGGTGAAGGGGCCGTACATGTCGGCCGTGTCGAGCAGAGTGACACCGGCGTCGAGCGCCGCGTGCACCGTACGCAGCGAGCGGTCGCCCCGCCGCTGCGAGGCGGTGTAGGCCCAACTCATCGGCATACAGCCGAGGCCGATCGCGCCCACTTCGAGAGCTGCCGCGCCGATTGTCCTGCGCTCCACCTGCCCGTACCCCTCCTTGTGCCGCACCCAAACTAACCTCTGGCAGGCACCCGGCTTCGCATAGCCTCCCGACCATGAACGCACGCGACGTATGGCTCCCCATCGCGGCCGGCGAGATCGGCGGCCTCCCCGATTCCGGTGCCTCGGGGCTCAACTACCGCTACTGGGACGGCGGTGAGGACTTTCCCGCCGATCCGGCCGACTGCGTCTTCTACGCCGTCCCCTATATGAAGGGCACCGAGATCGTGGTGCGGCCCCTCGCGGCCATGAGGTCCGTTCAGGTCGTCCAGACCCTGTCGGCCGGTATCGACCACGTGGAGCCGGGGCTCGGCGCGCTCCCTGCCGGCGTACGCCTCTGCAACGCCAAGGGGGTTCACGAGGCGAGCACCGCGGAGCTGGCCCTCGCCCTCGTCCTGGCGTCCCTGCGCGGCATCCCCCGATTCGTGGAGGGCCAGCGCGAGGAGCAGTGGCGCAGCGGCTTCTATCCGGCGCTCGCCGACAAGTCCGTGCTCATCGTCGGGTACGGATCGATCGGCGCGGCCATCGAGGACCGGCTCGTACCCTTCGAGTGCGCGCGGGTGGCGCGCGTCGCGCGCTCCGCACGCGCAACGGAGCGCGGCGAGGTGCACCCACTCTCCGAACTCCCCACGCTGCTCCCCGAAACGGATGTGGTGATCCTCTCGACACCGCTCACCGCCGCGACCCACCGCCTCGTGGACGCCGGCTTCCTGGCCTCGATGAAGGACGGCGCCCTGCTGGTGAACGTCGCGCGCGGACCGGTGGTGGACACCGCGGCGCTCCTCGAGGAGACGGCGACCGGCCGGATCACGGCCGCCCTCGACGTGACCGACCCCGAGCCGCTGCCCGCAGGGCACCCTCTCTGGCATGCGCCCGGCGTGCTGATCAGCCCTCATGTCGGCGGATCCACTTCGGCGTTCCTGCCGCGCGCGAAGCGGCTGCTGGCCGGGCAGCTGCGCCGGTTCTCTGCCGGGGACCCGCTGTGCAACGTGGTTCTCACGACACGGTGAGGCGCCTTCGCGCGGGCCGGTGACGGGGGCGGGCCAGGCCCGCGGCGGGGGGCCCGCGGCGCGGCCGCTCCCCACTGCCCTGTGGACGAGCGACCGCATCCGGCGGACACTCAATGGAGTCATCCGGATGCGCCGCGTGTCGGACGTGCCGCAAGTTCGTCACTGAGAGTAGAGAACCCCTGTCCCTGAGTGACGAGACTGGTGTATCGTCCCGACTTGGGGGCTGCGTCGTACACGGGGCGGCGCTACCGGAGTGTTCAGGACTTCGAGGGGGGCGACGGGCGATGCACGGCCAATGGACCAACGATCCGACGCGGCGGAAGTGCCGCCGACCACTCTTGCGCACGCCGGTCTCGCGCACACCGAGGCGCGCCCCGAGACGTGCACCGAAGTGCCGCCTCCGGGACCGGGGGCGGAGCCGGATGAAACTGTCAGGGGCGGCGCGGTGATTGCCGACGGGGCCCTCCTGGCGCGCCCTTCGGTTTCCGAGGGCAGTCCGGGACGGCTTCCTCAGGTCCTGCTCACGCTGGCCAGCGGCGGCTATGCCGCAGGCGCCGCGCTGGGCTGGGGGTCCGAGCAACTGGCCCAGATCATGGGTGACTTCGGCCTGAGCGTCGCGGCCCTGCTCGCCTCCGTGTCCTGCTTTCTGCACGCCCGTACACGGGGCGTCCGGTTTCGTCCCGCCTGGCTGCTGTTCTCGATCTCCTCGGCCATGGCCGCGTGCGGAAACGCCGTATGGGGCTGGTACGAGGTGATCCTCGGCCGCGAGGTGCCGAGCCCGTCCGTCGCGGACGTGTTCTTCCTCTGCTTCGCGCCACCGGCCATCGTCGGGCTGCTCGTCCTCGCCAAGCGGCCGGTGACACGCGCCGGCTGGGTCTGCCTCGCCCTCGACTCCTGGCTGATCGGCGGCTCCCTGCTCACCCTGTCGTGGAGCCTCGCACTCGCCCACACCGCGCACTCCCAGGGCGAGAGCGTGTCCGAGGCGGCGCTGTCGCTCGCCTACCCGCTGCTGGACATCGTCCTCGTGAGCATGGTCCTCGCGCTGCACTTCCGGCGGTCCAGCACCAGCCGCCCGGCCATCAACACCGCGATCGCGGCCCTGGCCCTCACCGTGCTGTGCGACGCGCTGTTCACCTCGCCGCTGCTGCGGGAGAGCTACCGCTCGGGCCAGCTGCTCGACGCCGGATGGTTCACCGGCTCGCTCCTGCTCGCCTACGCGCCCTGGGGAGTGCGCAGGATGGAGGCGGGGGCCCCGCAGCGCGGCCCCCGCCCGGTGGCCCATCCGGCCTTCAGCCGGCCCGTCACGGGTTCGCTCGCCGCCCTCACGCCCTATCTGGCGGCCGCCGTCTGCACCCTCGGGATCCTCTACAACGTCACCGAGGGCCGCCGTGTCGACCGGGTGGTCCTCTTCACCGGATGCACCGTCGTCCTCGCGCTCGTCGTCCGGCAGGGCATCATGCTGCTGGACAACATCGCCCTCACCCATGAACTGGCGCAGAAGGAGAACCACTTCCGCTCCCTCGTGCAGGGCTCGAGCGATGTCATCATGATCGCCGCACCGACCGGTGTGCTCCGCTACGTCAGCCCCGCCGCCGCAGGGGTGTACGGGCGGGACGCGGACGAGCTCATCGGGTCCGAGCTGGCGTCACTGATCCATCCCGAGGATCTGGGGCGTGTGGTCCACGAGGTGCGCCGGTTCCTGGCCGCTCCTCCCTCCGAGGAGCCCACGACCCGTATCGAATGCCGCTTCCGGTCCGGAACCGGCCAGTGGCTCAATGTCGAGTCCACGGTCAAACGCCACGAGGGCGGGCTGATCTTCAACAGCCGGGACGTCACCGAGCGGGTGCGCCTCCAGGCCCAGCTGCAGCACAACGCCGAACACGACCCGCTCACCGACCTGCCCAACCGCGCGCTGTTCACCGAGCGGGTCCGCCAGGCACTCGGCGGACGCCGGGCCGGCGATCCCGGGACGGCCGTGCTCTTCATCGACCTGGACGGTTTCAAGGCGGTGAACGACCGCTTCGGCCACCAGGCCGGGGACGAGCTGCTGATCCAGGCCGCCCGCCGGCTCCAGGACTCCGTAAGGGCCGGGGACACCGCGGCCAGGCTCGGCGGGGACGAGTTCGCCGCCCTCATCCTCGGCCAGGGCACCCGCGACCTCAGCGTGCACCGGGACCAGGTGCACGAGATCGCCGACCGGCTGCGCCTGACCCTGTCCCAGCCCTACCGGGTGGACGGCAACGAGGTGCGGGTCGCCGCGTCCATCGGCGTCGCCTTCGCGGAGCCCGGTATCAGCGCCGGCAGCCTGCTCCGCAACGCCGATCTCGCGATGTACCGCGCCAAGGCGGGCGGCAAGGACCGGGTCGAGCTGTACGTCCCCCAGATGCAGCCCGAGACCGGCCATCGCCCCGAAGCGGGGAACCGGACGCGCACCGCCGTCCACGACGGTGAGTTCGCGCTGCTGCACCAGCCGGTCGTCAGTCTCAGCAGCGGAAGGATCGCCTCCGTCGCCGCGCAGGGCCGCTGGAGATCCGCTCAGGGCATCCTCTTCACCCCCGCCGAGTTCCAGCGGCTCGCCGAGGACGACAGCCGCACCACCGAGCTCGGCCGCAGACTCCTCGAGGAGGCTGTCGAGCAGGCCGCGGAGCGCAGCCGTCTCGGCCACGAGGTCCCGGTCTCGGTCCGGCTGTCCGCGCGCCGGCTGCTGGACCGGTCGATTCCGCTCGGCTCCGTCGAGGCACTGCTCACCCGGCACGGTCTGCCCTCGGGCGCCCTCGTGCTCGAGCTCGCCGACAGCGACCCCCGGATCTCGTTCGACGAGCTGGAGCAGCGCCTGGTCGCCCTGCGCCGGCTCGGCGTCCGTATCGCGCTGGACGGCTTCGGGAGCGGCTACGCCGCGATCAACGCGCTACGGCGGCTCCCCGTCGACGTCCTCAAGCTCGACCGCGGGCTGGTCGAGGGCGTCGTCGAGTCCGCCCGGCTGCACAAGATCACCGCGGGGCTGCTGAGGATCGCCTGCGACCTCGGGATGCAGTCCGTGGCGGACGGCGTGGACGAGCCGGAGCAGGTGCTCGCCCTGCGGGCCATGGGCTGCACCCACGGCCAGGGGATGGCATTCTCGGGCCCCCTGGACGAGTACCGGCTGCGCCGCGCCCTGGTGCGTGCGGAGTATCCGGTGCCGGGGCCGGTGGTTCCCGGCGCATGGCGCGTGCTCAGCGGCGGCTGCCTTCCGGTACACCGTTCCCCGGCCCCGACCCCCGACATCATCGGACGTCAGCCAATGCGCTCAAATAATGAGACGCCCGTCCCACCCACTTGACAGTGACGGTGCGTCGGGGGGAGGGTCAGTGCCATGCGCACCCGAATTCTCGTACTTGGAAAGCGCGTCGGCTAGCAGTCCCCTGCACGGGTCTGTCCATCGCACCGACGCGCTCCCCTCGCTTGCCTACCGGCACGGGGGGTTTTTTGTTGCACTGGCACTGGCACCCAACCCGCACATTCCCCGCAAAAACCCTCAGCTTCGAGAAGAGAATGCCGATGACCGAACAGGCCACCGGGGCCCACCATCCGCAGCCGCGGGCCCGTACGAGCGGACAGACCTCCGCCGGCGTCACGCACGTCACGGGCGCGCAGTCCCTCATCCGCTCTCTCGAGGAAGTCGGGGCCGACACCGTGTTCGGTATCCCCGGCGGTGCCATCCTCCCCGCGTACGACCCGCTGATGGACTCCTCCCGGGTCCGCCACATCCTGGTCCGCCACGAGCAGGGCGCGGGCCACGCCGCGACGGGCTACGCACAGGCCACCGGCAAGGTGGGCGTGTGCATGGCCACCTCGGGACCGGGCGCCACCAATCTGGTGACGCCGATCGCCGACGCCCACATGGACTCCGTCCCGCTGGTCGCGATCACCGGCCAGGTGGCGAGTAAGTCCATCGGGACGGACGCCTTCCAGGAGGCGGACATCTGCGGCATCACGATGCCGATCACCAAGCACAACTTCCTGGTCACCAAGGCCGAGGACATTCCGAAGACGATCGCCGAGGCCTTCCACATCGCCTCCACGGGCCGTCCCGGGCCGGTCCTCGTCGACATCGCCAAGGACGCCCTGCAGGCCCAGACGACCTTCAGCTGGCCGCCGCAGACCGACCTGCCCGGCTACCGGCCGGTCACCAAGCCGCACGCCAAGCAGATCCGCGAGGCGGCGAAGCTGATCACCCAGGCCAAGCGGCCCGTCCTGTACGTCGGCGGCGGCGTCCTCAAGGCCCGCGCCACCGCCGAGCTCAAGGTCCTCGCGGAGCTCACCAACGTCCCCGTCACCACCACCCTGATGGCGCTGGGCGCATTCCCCGACAGCCACCCGCTGCACGTGGGAATGCCGGGCATGCACGGTTCGGTCACCGCCGTCACCGCGCTGCAGAAGGCCGATCTGATCATCGCCCTCGGCGCCCGCTTCGATGACCGCGTCACCGGCAAGCTGGACAGCTTCGCCCCGTTCGCCAAGATCGTCCACGCCGACATCGACCCGGCCGAGATCGGCAAGAACCGCGCCGCCGACGTCCCGATCGTCGGAGACGCCCGCGAGGTCATCGCGGATCTCGTCCAGGCCGTCCAGGCCGAGCACAACGAGGGCAACACCGGCGACTACAGCGCCTGGTGGCAGGACCTCAGCCGGTGGCGCGAGACCTATCCGCTCGGCTACGACCTGCCGGACGACGGCAGCCTCTCGCCGCAGCAGGTCATCCAGCGCATCGGGCAGCTGGCCCCGCAGGACACGATCTTCGCGGCCGGTGTCGGCCAGCACCAGATGTGGGCGGCCCACTTCATCGACTACGAGAAGCCGGCGACCTGGCTGAACAGCGGCGGTGCGGGGACCATGGGCTACGCGGTCCCGGCGGCCATGGGTGCCAAGGCGGGGATGCCGGATCGTACGGTCTGGGCGGTCGACGGCGACGGCTGCTTCCAGATGACCAACCAGGAACTGGTCACCTGCGCGCTGAACGGCATCCCGATCAAGGTCGCGATCATCAACAACGGGGCCCTGGGCATGGTCCGCCAGTGGCAGACCCTGTTCTACAACGAGCGCTACTCGAGCACCGTGCTGCACGCTGACGAGACGGGCCACCACACCACCGGCTCCCAGCTCGGCGCGTCCACCTCGCCCCGCAAGGGCACCAGGGTCCCGGACTTCGTCAAGCTGTCCGAGGCGATGGGATGCGTCGCCCTGCGCTGCGAGGACCCGGCCGACCTCGACAAGGTCATCGCCGAGGCCAACGCGATCAACGACCGCCCCGTCGTGGTCGACTTCATCGTCCACGAGGACGCCATGGTGTGGCCGATGGTCGCCGCCGGCACCTCCAACGACGAAGTCATGGCCGCGCGCGGGGTCCGCCCCGACTTCGGCGACAACGAAGACGACTGAGCGACCGGCGAGAGTAGAGAGAGACACAACGATCATGTCCAAGCACACGCTCTCCGTCCTGGTGGAGAACACGCCGGGCATCCTGGCCAGGATCGCCGCGCTGTTCTCCCGCCGCGGCTTCAACATCGACTCGCTCGCCGTCGGCGTCACCGAGCACCCGGACATCTCCCGCATCACCATCGTGGTCAATGTGGAGGACCTCCCGCTGGAGCAGGTGACCAAGCAGCTCAACAAGCTCGTCAACGTTCTGAAGATCGTCGAGCTGGAGCCCAGCGCAGCGGTCCAGCGCGAGCTGGTCCTGGTGAAGGTCCGCGCCGACAATGAGACCCGCTCCCAGATCGTCGAGATCGTCCAGCTGTTCCGGGCCAAGACGGTGGACGTCTCGCCCGAGGCCGTCACCATCGAGGCCACCGGATCGAGTGACAAGCTCGAGGCCATGCTGAAGATGCTGGAGCAGTTCGGCATCAAGGAACTCGTCCAGTCGGGCACGATCGCCATAGGGCGGGGCGCCCGCTCCATCACGGACCGCAGTCTGCGGGCCCTCGACCGCAGCGCGTAACGCTTCCGCCGAGGTCCGGGCGGCCCCGGCCGCCCGGATGGCGAGACTCGAAGTCCACCTCGTCCCTCACCGCCGTACGGTGGGACGCAACACAGGAACATCCAAGGAGAAACCCAGTGGCCGAGCTGTTCTACGACGACGACGCCGACCTGTCCATCATCCAGGGCCGCAAGGTCGCGGTCATCGGCTACGGCAGCCAGGGGCACGCCCACGCGCTGTCGCTCCGTGACTCCGGTGTGGACGTCCGCGTCGGTCTGCACGAGGGGTCCAAGTCCAAGGCCAAGGCCGAGGAGCAGGGCCTGCGCGTGGTGACGCCGTCGGAGGCCGCCGCCGAGGCCGACGTCATCATGATCCTGGTCCCGGACCCGATCCAGGCCCAGGTGTACGAGGAGTCCGTCAAGGACAATCTGAAGGACGGCGACGCCCTCTTCTTCGGCCACGGCCTCAACATCCGCTACGGCTTCATCAAGCCCCCGGCCGGTGTCGACGTCGCGCTCGTCGCCCCCAAGGGCCCGGGTCACCTGGTCCGCCGCCAGTACGAGGAGGGCCGCGGCGTCCCGTGCATCGCGGGCGTCGAGCAGGACGCGACCGGCAACGCGTTCCCGCTCGCGCTCTCGTACGCCAAGGGCATCGGCGGCACGCGCGCAGGCGTCATCAAGACCACCTTCACCGAGGAGACCGAGACCGACCTCTTCGGCGAGCAGGCCGTGCTGTGCGGCGGAACCGCCGCGCTGGTCAAGGCGGGCTTCGAGACCCTGGTCGAGGCCGGCTACCAGCCGGAGATCGCGTACTTCGAGTGCCTCCACGAGCTGAAGCTGATCGTGGACCTGATGTACGAGGGCGGCCTGGAGAAGATGCGCTGGTCGGTCTCCGAGACCGCCGAGTGGGGCGACTACGTCACCGGCCCCCGCATCATCACCGACCAGACCAAGGCCGAGATGAAGAAGGTCCTCTCCGAGATCCAGGACGGCACGTTCGCCAAGAACTGGATGGACGAGTACCACGGCGGTCTGAAGAAGTACAACGAGTACAAGACGCAGGACGAGAACCACCTGCTGGAGACCACCGGCAAGGAGCTGCGCAAGCTCATGAGCTGGGTCGACAACGAGGAGGCGTAAGCCTCCGTGCGGCGGGTCCGGAAGGGCCCGCCGCACGTCGTTGGACAAGCGGTCCAACACGGACGGGTGATCCTTCCGCCAAGGCGGAAAACCGGCACCCCATGACCACTAGAGTGGTCAACACATACGCGTCAGGTCAGGCCCACAGCGTCGTGCGTCTTCCACGCGGCTAGCCCCTCCACCGCCAGGCGGCCGTCGGGACGGCCGTCCTCCCTCGTGGCTCTTCGAGCACGGGGGTGCTCCCAGGACCAGTGAGGACACACGTGAGCACTGCGCCTCGTAAACCCGTCGTACTCATCGCCGAAGAGCTGTCGCCCGCGACAGTCGACGCACTCGGCCCGGACTTCGAAATCCGGAAGTGCACCGGCGCGGACCGCGCCCAGCTGCTTCCTGCCATCGCCGACGTCGACGCGATTCTCGTACGCTCCGCCACCAAGGTCGACGCCGAGGCCATCGCCGCCGCGCGCAGGCTGAAGGTCATCGCCCGCGCCGGTGTCGGCCTGGACAACGTGGACGTCTCCGCCGCCACCAAGGCCGGTGTGATGGTCGTCAACGCCCCGACGTCCAACATCGTGACCGCCGCCGAGCTCGCCTGCGGTCTGATCGTCGCCACCGCGCGCAACATCCCGCAGGCCAACACGGCCCTGAAGAACGGCGAGTGGAAGCGCTCGAAGTACACGGGCGTCGAGCTCAGCGAGAAGACGCTGGGTGTCGTCGGCCTCGGCCGTATCGGCGTGCTGGTCGCCCAGCGGATGTCCGCCTTCGGCATGAAGATCGTCGCCTTCGACCCCTACGTACAGCCCGCGCGCGCCGCCCAGATGGGCGTCAAGCTGCTCTCGCTGGACGAGCTGCTCGAGGTGTCGGACTTCATCACCGTCCACCTCCCGAAGACCCCGGAGACCGTCGGCCTGATCGGCGACGAGGCGCTGCACAAGGTCAAGCCGACCGTCCGCATCGTGAACGCCGCGCGCGGCGGAATCATTGACGAGGAGGCGCTGGCCAGCGCCCTCAAGGAGGGCCGGGTCGCGGGCGCGGGCCTCGACGTGTACGCGAAGGAGCCCTGCACGGACTCCCCGCTCTTCCAGTTCGACCAGGTCGTCTGCACCCCGCACCTCGGCGCGTCCACGGACGAGGCCCAGGAGAAGGCCGGTATCGCGGTCGCCAAGTCGGTGCGGCTCGCCCTCGCCGGTGAGCTGGTGCCCGACGCCGTCAACGTCCAGGGCGGTGTGATCGCCGAGGACGTGCGCCCGGGCCTGCCGCTCGCCGAGAAGCTGGGCCGGATCTTCACCGCGCTGGCGGGCGAGGTCGCGGTCAGGCTGGATGTCGAGGTGTACGGCGAGATCACCCAGCACGATGTGAAGGTGCTCGAGCTGTCCGCGCTGAAGGGCGTGTTCGAGGACGTGGTCGACGAGACCGTGTCGTATGTGAACGCACCCCTGTTCGCCCAGGAGCGCGGTGTGGAGGTCCGTCTCACCACCAGCTCCGAATGCCCCGACCACCGCAACGTGGTCACCGTGCGTGGCACGCTGTCCGGCGGCGAAGAGGTCGCCGTCTCCGGCACGCTGGCCGGTCCGAAGCACCTCCAGAAGATCGTCGCCGTCGGTGACTACGACATCGACCTGGCCCTGGCCGACCACATGGTCGTGGCCCGCTACGAGGACCGCCCGGGTGTCGTCGGCACCGTCGGCCGGATCCTCGGCGAGGCCGGGCTCAACATCGCGGGCATGCAGGTCGCGCGTCAGTCGGAGGGCGGCGAGGCGCTGGTCGTCCTCACCGTCGACGACACCGTCCCGCAGAACGTGCTGAACGAGATCGCCGAGGAGATCGGCGCGACCTCCGCCCGTTCGGTCAACCTGGTCGACTGAGCGAACCCGGCCGACCGAACCGGAGCCGCACAGCATTCCGCGCACCCGCCCTCGACCGCTCGTCCCGTACGAGCGGTCGAGCGGCGGGTGCGCTGCGTGCTCACGAGCCCTGCGTGGGCCGGCCCCGGAGCCCGTCCGACTTGAGCGCCATGTGCAGCAGCAGCCGGTCCTCGCCCTCGTCCAGGTCGAGTCCGGTCAGCTGCTCCACCCGTGAGAGGCGGTAGTACAGCGTCTGACGGTGGATGCCGAGCTCCGCCGCGGCGCGTCCCGCCTGTCCCGCACAGTCCAGGAACACCTCGGCGGTCCGGGCCAGCTCGGTGTGCGCGGGGACCAGCAGGGGACTCACCGCGGGGTCGGGGGCCATCGCCGGTGGCAGCGCCGTCAGCAGTCGGTACGGCCCGATGGCGGACCAGTCGGCGACCGTGCCGAGCCGGGGCTGGGCCAGTGCGGCGCGCGCCGCGGAGTTCGCCTCCCGCCAGGAGCGGTCGAGCTCGGTGATACCGCGGCGGGGGAGTGCGACACCGGCGGTGCCGCCGAGCCGGGCCGCCGCCGAGTGCGCGGGGCCGAGGGCGTCGGCCGAACGGAGCCGCACGAGCACCGCGAGCGCCTGGGCCACAGGCTCCGGGGCAACGGAGGACCCCTCCGGGCGATCGGTGCCCCCTGGACCGTCCCACGGAACCGGGCAGAGGGCCGTCGCGCCCGGAACGCTACGCGGCGGGGGCACGTCCACCGCGGGCCGCGGCGCCACGCACACCACCGTGTGGAGTCCGTCGGCCGCGGAGCCGAGGGCGGTACGCAGCGTCGCCAGGGCCATGCCGTACTGCCAGCCGCGCTCGGCCGTGAGCACCGCACGGAACTCCCGCGACAGATCCGAACCGGCCCTCTCCTCGTCCGCGAGCAGCACGCCGATCCGCTCGGTCACCTCCATGGCCGCGCCCAACTGGTCCTGGGTGGGGCCCGGGTCCGCGTCGAGGAGCCAGACATAGCCGAGCGCGATCCCGCGGTGGCGGACGGGCAGACAGATCCGGCCGCGGTTGACCCCCGCCTCGGGGGCCGCCGGAATCCGCACCGGCCCGGTCGCCCGGGCGATGCCGAACCCTTCGAACCAGGCACGCACGGCCGGGGTGGACTTTCTGGTCAGGATCGAGCGCGTACGGACCGGGTCCATCGCGCTGTCGTCCTCACTGTCGTGCGCACCGAAGGCGATCAGTCCGAAGTCCCGGTTCTCCAGGGTCGCGGGGGCACCCAGCAGCCCCGAGATCTCGTCCACCAGGTCTTGGTAATCGCCCTTCACCCGGACATTCTCGCACCGGACGGACGTCGCTTCAGACAAATGTATGAACTCGGGGGCGCGGATGCGTGACAGCTGTCGATGGCCGAGCATCGGAGCGATATTTAGGTTTCACGGTGGTTCCCCGTGCCGTACCCGGTCCGCCCGGTTCCGGCCGTCATCGACCCCGTTCCGTGGAGGTGCCCGTGCTGGGTCCCGTGATCCTTGCCGCGTCGCGCAGCGACAAGATGCGCCGTCTGGTGTCTGCGGCCCCGGTGACCAAGCCCGTGGTCAACCGGTTCATCCCCGGCGAGACGGTCGACCAGGTCATCCCGATCGTCGCGGACCTGACGAGCCGCGGGCTCGAGGTCACGCTGGACGTGGTGGGCGAGGACATCACCACCCGCGAGCAGGCCACGGCCGCCCGCGACGCCTACCTGGAGCTGATCGGGCGACTCGAGGCCCTCGGCCTCGGGGCCAGGGCCGAGATGTCGGTGAAGCTGTCGATGTTCGGACAGTCCCTCGAAGGCGGCCATGAGCTGGCGCTCGCCAACATCCGCCCGGTCGTCGAGGCCGCCGCGGCGATCGGCACCACCGTCACCCTGGACGCCGAGGACCACACCACCCTCGACTCGATGTTCGCGATCCACGAGGGGCTGCGGAAGGACTTCCCGCAGACGGGCTGTGTCATCCAGGCCTACCTCTTCCGCACCGAGGCCGACGCCCGGCGGCTCGCCGCAGCCGGCAGCCGCGTCCGGCTCGTGAAGGGCGCCTACAAGGAGCCCGCGACCGTCGCCTACCAGGACAAGTCGGAGATCGACAAGGCGTACGTCCGGATCCTGAAGATTCTGATGGAGGGACAGGGGTACCCGATGATCGGGTCCCACGATCCCCGGCTGATCTCCATCGCACAGGAGCTCGCGCGGCGTGCCGGGCGCAAGATGGACGAGTACGAGTTCCAGATGCTGTACGGCATCCGCAGCGACGAGCACCTCCGGCTGGCGGCCGAGGGCCACCGGATGCGCGTCTACACGGCGTACGGCACCGACTGGTACGGCTACTTCATGCGCCGCCTGGCCGAGAAGCCGGCCAACCTGCTGTTCTTCGTGCGCTCGATGATCACCAAGAACTGACCAGAGGGCCCAGGACCAAGCCCTTCCACCCCTCGCAAAAGGAGCCAAGGAACTCATGGACGCTGTGACCCAGGTCCCCGCCCCGGTCAACGAGCCGATCCAGGGCTACGCCCCCGGTTCGGCCGAGCGCACGCGGCTCGAGGCCAAGCTCAAGGAGCTGGCCGAGAACCCGATCGACCTCCCGATGACCATCAACGGCGTGAAGCGCATGGGTGGCGGCGAGGAGTTCAAGGTCGTCCAGCCGCACAACCACCAGGCCGTCATCGGCACCTTCCGGGGTGCCACCCAGCAGGACGCGCAGGACGCGATCGATGCCGCGCTGGCCGCCGCTCCGGCGTGGCGCGCGATGTCCTTCGACGACCGCGCCGCGATCATCCTGCGCGCCGCGGAGCTGCTGGCCGGTCCCTGGCGCGAGACGATGGCCGCCTCCACGATGCTGGGCCAGTCGAAGACCGCCCAGCAGGCCGAGATCGACACCCCGTGCGAGCTCGTCGACTTCTGGCGCTTCAACGTCGCCTATGCCCGCCAGATCCTGGCCGAGCAGCCCCCGGCCAACTCCCCGGGTGTGTGGAACCGGCTGGACCACCGTCCGCTGGAGGGCTTCGTCTACGCGATCACCCCGTTCAACTTCACCGCGATCGCCGGCAATCTGCCCACCGCCCCGGCTCTCATGGGCAATGTGGTGATCTGGAAGCCGTCCCCGACGCAGACCCACGCGGCCGTGCTGCTGATGCAGCTGCTGGAGGAGGCCGGTCTGCCCAAGGGTGTGATCAACCTGGTGACGGGCGACGGCATCGCCGTGTCCGAGGTGGCGCTGAACCACCCGGACCTCGCCGGCATCCACTTCACCGGCTCGACCAGGACCTTCCAGCACCTGTGGAAGACCGTCGGCAACAACATCGAGAAGTACCGCTCCTACCCGCGCATCGTCGGTGAGACGGGCGGCAAGGACTTCGTCGTCGCCCACCCGAGCGCCGACCGCGCCGTCCTGAAGACCGCGCTGACCCGCGGCTCCTTCGAGTTCCAGGGCCAGAAGTGCTCCGCGTCCTCGCGCGCGTACGTCCCGGCCTCCATCTGGAACTCGGGCTTCAAGGAGGAGTTCGCCGCCGAGGTCGACGCCATCAAGATGGGCGACGTCACCGATCTGACCAACTTCATCGGCGCCGTCATCGACGAGCGGGCCTTCGCCAAGAACAAGGCCGCGATCGACCGTGCGAAGGCCGACTCGAGCTGCACGGTCGTCGCGGGCGGTACGTACGACGACTCGGTCGGCTACTACGTCCGTCCGACCGTCATCGAGTGCACGGACCCGGAGAACGAGGTCTTCACCACCGAGTACTTCGGCCCGATCCTCGCCGTCCACGTCTACGAGGACGAGAAGTACGAGGAGATGCTGGCGCAGATGGAGTCCGTCTCGGCGTACGCGCTGACCGGTTCGATCATCGCCGGTGACCGTGCGGCCGCGGCCGACGCGATGGAGAAGCTCCGCTATGCCGCGGGCAACTTCTACATCAACGACAAGTCGACCGGTGCCGTCGTCGGCCAGCAGCCCTTCGGCGGCGGCCGTGCCTCCGGCACGAACGACAAGGCCGGCGCCCCGCAGAACCTGATGCGCTGGACGCTGACCCGCGCGATCAAGGAGACCCTGGTCCCGCCGACCGACTACCGCTACCCGCACATGGGCTGACGCCCGCAGGGCCCCGAGGGCCCGCCCCGTGACCCCGCCCCCCGCCGGCCACCCCAGCCCGGCCGGGGGCGGCTCACGTTCCGCTGGCTTAGGCTGCTGAGAGGAGAAGGGGGGCCGCGCCGAGGAGGCACGCCATGCCCGGATCCACGACTCTCGGCCCCGGTCACGGGGTCGACAGCATCGACCACACCGATGCGCAGCGGCTCGCGTCCGTCATGAGGGAACTGCACCGGCTGCTGGACGAGGCGGGACCGAACCGGCTCACGGATCCGCAGGTCGCGGCGTTGTGCAGCCATGAAGCGCACAGCCGGGACGAGTTCACCGGGTGGGTGGGGCGTGTGGCCGGATACCTCGAGAAGGTCACCGCCGGCTGAGGCCCGTCCAGCGCACCCGAGGTCCGGCCGGGCGAAGGACCGCGGCGCCCGCAGCCGCACCGGACGTGCGGTCATACGCGGGGCACCCTCCTGTTCAGGAAGCCGTCGACGAGTGCGGCGATCTCGGGTGCGTGCGTCTCCAGCGCGAAGTGGCCGGTCGGGAGGAGATGGATCTCGGCGTCCGGAAGGTCACGGCGGAACGCCTCTGCCCCTGCCGGGACGAAGATCTCGTCGGGCGGGGCGTGACGGATCGGCGGATGGGGTGCGAGCGACGGCAGCGGCCCGCGGCACCTGTCGCCGCCCGGACGGCGGCGCCGCCCAAGCGGCCTGTCAGAGTGGGGCCATGAGCGCATCGCTGTGCACCGTGCACACCCATCAGCTCTCCGAGGCGGCGCTCGGTGAGATCCGTGCGTTGCTCGACGCCGCCTTCGACGGCGACTTCGACGACCAGGACTGGGAGCACGGACTCGGCGGCATCCATGCCCTCGTTCGTGACCGCGAGGGGCTGGCCGCCCATGGCAGCGTCGTCATGCGCCGAGTGGCGCACGGGCGGCGTTCGTACCGTGTCGGCTATGTCGAGGCGGTCGCGGTCCGGTCCGACCGGCGCCGTCAGGGGCTGGGTGGACGGGTGATGGCGGCTCTGGAGGCAGTGATCGACGGGGCGTACGACCTCGGGGCCCTGTCCGCGTCGGACGACGGCGCCGCGCTCTACGACGCTCGCGGCTGGCGGTTGTGGCGGGGCCGTATCGAGGCGATGGGGCCTCAGGGACTGATCCCGCTGCCTGATGAGGAGGGCTCGACGTATCTCCGGCGGTCGAGCGCCCGGCCCCTCCCGGATCCAGCCACCGGCGCGCTGCTGTTCGACTGGCGCGAGGGAGACGTTCTCTGAGCGCCCGGTTCGTCACGGGCCTGCGGCGATACCCCCGGGTGCATCCACCCTCAGGGCTTCCACCAGCGATGTTCCAAGATCGCGTCTCAGATAGTAGGAAGTCCGACTAATTGTAGAGACACAGCGTCCCTGCTCCCTTACTTTTGTAGAAGCCGAACGTCTCGCTCGATCAAGCGAATGGCGGTCGTGAGCCGGTGCCCGAGGCAGGCAACCCCTGCGGCCCGCTCCCCGCCCCTTCCGGCCCCTCGCAGATATGCCGCGCGGTTTCCGCACGGCTCTTGATCTCAAGGAGTCGATCACCATGTCCGAGACGACCCTCCGCCGTCGTGTCCGCCACACCCCGCGTGTGAGCGAAGCCGACCGCAAGAACGCCGCCGCCGCCCTGCAGCGAGCCCTTGACCGCAGGGACAACGGCGGCGAGACCGGTCACCAGACCATCAGGCAGAGCGCCTGACCTCGAAGTAGTCGATGCGCTCGCCGCTTTCGGCGAGTGCGGACACCTTCAGTTTCGGCGCTGCACCGGCTTCCGCCTCGACCGCGAGGAAGGAGAAGCCGGTGTAGCGCACGCGCGACCACTCGACCAGGTCCGGGTCGGGCAGCCTCAGCTTCGTCCAGTGGAACGTCACGATGTGGTCGTGGTCGTGCACATGGCCCTCATAGCTGTCCTTCACCCCGGGGCCGAAGCCGTACAGGCCGGCCCCCGCGCCGCCCGCCGTGACGTACACGATGCCGTCACGCGTCGGGTCGGTCGTCGCGCCGATCGGCACGGGCTTGCCGACCTCGCCGCCCTTGACGGCGTCCGTGCGCTCGTACACATGGTTGTGGCCGTTGATGACCAGGTCCACCTGGTGCTTGGTGAACAACGGCAGCCAGGCGTCCCGTGGGCCGCCGTCCGAGGCGTGCGTCGACGTCGAGTACATGCAGTGGTGGAAGAAGACGACCACGAAGTCGATCTCCGGCCGGGCGCGCAGTTCGCCGAGCCGCTTGTCCAGCCACGCCGTCTGCGCACCGTCCGTGTAGCCCTTGTTGGCCGGGATCTCGTACGAGACGTCATTGGCGTCCAGGGCGACGACAGCCACGTTGCCGTACGTGAACGAGTACACGCCCGGGGCCTTCTCGGCGTCGGGGCCGTTGTCCGGGAGCGACCAGCGCGCCGACTGGCCGCCGTAGCCGTTCGGGGAGTACCAGGCTTCCATGTCGTGATTGCCGGTGGTGACCATCCACGGCACTCGTGAGGCGACGCTCTCCGTCTGTGCCAGGAACTGGTCCCACACCCGGGCGTCGTAGGTGTCCGACTCCTTGCCCTGTCCGCTGCTGTCGGCGTAGCAGATGTCTCCCGCGTGCAGATGGAAGGAGGGGTTCTGGCCGAGGATCAACTGGTCGTTGGCCAGGGCGTCATAGCTCACTCCCTGGTCGCCGAACGCGGTGAAGACGAACTTCCCCGGCGTCGCCGGCGCCGTGCGGAATGTGCCGATGGTCGACATGCGTGAGGCGTCCGCGGGATCGAAGCCGTCGTGACCGACGCCGTAGTAGTACGTCGTGCCCGGCTTCAGTCCGTCGAGCCCCACGTGGAGGTAGTACTGGTCGACCGCGGGCAGTTTGCGCGACAGCGACGGCGTGTGCAGCGGGCGGAGCTCGGCCTCGATCTTCCGGCTGAGCTCCCACGGCTTCAGCCCGACCCGCACATAGGGCCTGCGCACCGCGAACGGCACCTGCCAGGAGATCCGCATCTGCGTCTTCGGGTCGGCACCGAAGGCCAGGTGGCGGCCGAACGGAGCCACGAGCGAGCCGTCGACCCCGGCCGTGGCGGCGGCTGTGACCAGTGTGGGGGAGGCGGTGGCCGCGCTCGCCCGGCCGGCCAGCAGCCCGCCGCCGGCAGCGGCGAGACCTCCCGCGAGGCCGCCGGTCAGTGCCCCGCGCCGGGAGACCCTGGGGCGGGCGTGCCGGGCGCGCAGATACTCGTGCTGCTCGGGCATGCTCATGCCATGTGCAAGCTGGTCGGGGATCCCGACCCGTGGGGTGTTTTCGGTCATGCGAGAAAACTTGCCAGTAACTTACGACCCCCGGCCAGACTGCGGATGAACGAATTTCAACGAAAACTTGCGGGACGGAGTGAGTGCCTCCATAAAACCTTCGTCCGCATGATGGACAGTGCGTGTCAGGAGCTGGGACGGGGGAGTACGGTGCCGGTATGTCTCGCAGCCTCAATCTCGCAGTGATTCCCGGCGACGGTATCGGCCAGGAGGTCGTGTCCCAGGGCCTCAAGGTCCTCTCGGCCGTACTCCCTGAGGACGTGAAGCTGGAGACCAGGGAGTACGACCTCGGCGCCCAGCGCTGGCACCGCACCGGGGAGACCCTTCCGGACGCGCAGCTCGAGGACCTCAAGCAGCACGACGCGATCCTGCTCGGTGCGATCGGCGATCCGTCCGTACCGTCCGGCGTTCTGGAGCGCGGATTGCTGCTCAAGCTCCGCTTCGCCTTCGACCACTACGTCAACCTGCGTCCGTCGAAGCTTTTCCCGAACACCGCGACCCCGCTCGCCGGCCGTCCCGACATCGACTTCGTCGTCGTGCGCGAAGGCACCGAAGGCCCGTACACCGGCAACGGCGGCTCCCTGCGCACCGGCACGCCCGCCGAGATCGCCACGGAGGTCAGCGTCAACACCGCCTACGGTGTCGAACGGGTGATCCGTGACGCCTACGAGCGGGCCAATTCCCGCCCCCGCAAGAAGCTGACGCTGGTCCACAAGAACAACGTGCTCGTCTACGCGGGCCACATGTGGAAGAGCGTCTTCGACCGGGTCGGCCGGGAGTACCCCGAGGTCACCACCGACTATCTGCACGTCGACGCCGCCACGATCTTCTTCGTCACCCAGCCGGAGCGCTTCGACGTCATCGTCACCGACAACCTCTTCGGCGACATCCTCACCGACCTCGCCGCAGCCGTGACCGGCGGTATCGGCCTGGCCGCATCCGGCAACATCAACCCGACCGGTGCGTTCCCGTCCATGTTCGAGCCCGTCCACGGGTCCGCACCCGACATCGCGGGCCAGGGCAAGGCCGACCCGACGGCCACGATCCTGTCCGTCGCCCTTCTCCTGCGCCACCTCGGTTTCGAGCCCGAGGCCGTGCGTATCGAGGAGGCCGTCGCCGCGGACCTGGCGGCCCGGGACGGAAGCGCTCGCACCACCGACGAGATCGGCGACGCGCTCGCCGTACGAGTAGCGGGCTGATCCTCCTCCAGAGCGGAAGAGCCTGGGGGGACCCCCAGGCTCCCGAAACCTCGAAGCCGCCGGGTCGCACAAAACCCGGCGGCTTCTCCTGTGCGGCCTCCGGGTGCCACCATCAAGCCATGGGCCGCAAGCAAGGCACTCCGACCCGGCTTCCCGCGCACTGCGATAATCGAGCGTGGGGCCGCATGGCGCGGGGAAGCTCGGACGGCCCGGCACGGTACAAGACGTACCGGCCGGGGGTGCTCCGGGCGGACATGCAGGCGGTCCGTCACATACACACGGTGAAGGACACGCAGACATGACGACGACCACGATCGAACTCAAGCCCTCCTCGAATCCCCTGTCGGCCGCGGAGCGCGAGGCGATCCTGGCCAACCCCGGATTCGGCCGCCACTTCACCGACCACATGGTGACGATCAAGTGGACCGAGGGACGCGGCTGGCATGACGCGCAGCTCACGCCGTACGCGCCGCTGTCGATCGACCCGGCGAACATGACTCTGCACTACGCCCAGGAGATCTTCGAAGGGCTCAAGGCCTACCGCAGGCCCGACGGCTCCGTCGCCACCTTCCGCCCGGACGCCAACGCCAAGCGCTTCCAGCTCTCCGCCCACCGGATGGCGATGCCGGAGCTGCCGGTCGAGACCTTCATCGCGGCCTGTGACGCCCTCGTCCAGCAGGACAAGGACTGGGTCCCGCCGCACGGCGGCGAGGCTTCGCTCTATCTGCGCCCGTTCATGATCGCGACCGAGGTCGGCCTCGGTGTGCGCCCTGCCAACGAGTACCTCTTCCTGGTCATCGCCTCCCCGGCGGGCCCGTACTTCCCCGGTGGCGTGAAGCCGGTCTCCATCTGGCTCTCCGAGGACCGTGTCCGCGCCGTGCCCGGCGGCATCGGCTTCGCCAAGACCGGCGGCAACTACGCCGCCTCCCTGCTCGCCCAGGCCGAGGCGGCCGCGAAGGGCTGCGAGCAGGTCGCCTACCTCGACGCGGTGGAGCACAAGTGGGTCGAGGAACTGGGCGGTATGAACCTGTACTTCGTGTACGGCAACAAGATCGTCACGCCTGAGCTCACCGGCTCGCTCCTCGCGGGCGTCACCCGTGACTCACTGCTCAAACTCGCCCGCGACCTCGGCTACGAGGCCGAGGAGGGCAGGATCTCCATCGACGACTGGCGGCGCGACAGCGAGAACGGCACGCTCAACGAGGTCTTCGCCTGCGGTACGGCCGCGGTCATCACCCCCGTCGGTCAGGTCAAGTCCGCCGGGGCGGAGTGGGCGCAGGCGGACGGCCGGCCCGGCAAGGTCACGATGGAACTGCGCACGGCGCTCCTCGACATCCAGACGGGTGCCGCCGAGGACCCCCATGGCTGGATGCATGTGATCGGCTGACGCCCGTCACCTGTGACGAAGGCCCTCACCGCGCGAAGCGGTGAGGGCCTTCGCTTTGGTGGGTACACGATCGAGCTGTCGGTTGACCGAGCCGTGTCGACTCCACGCTCTTCGGAAGGCGTCGGGCGATCCCTGGTCGGTTCGTCGACGACGATTTGAGTGGCGCTCTATGTGAATTGAGTCATGGGCTGTCGACAGTGCTTCCAAGCGGGGAGGGTCAAGGTTAGAGTGTCGCTCAAACATCCGGGATCGGACGAGGGTGTTCCGGTACGGGTGTGCCACAAGGAGGTGTGGTGACGTGCGACTGACCCCGACCGAACGCGACCGGCTGCTGCTGTTCGGAGCCGCCGAACTCGCGCGGGCGCGGCGTGCCCGCGGGCTGAAGCTGAACGTCCCCGAGGCGACCGCACTGATTGCCGACACCCTCTGTGAGGCCGCCCGTGACGGGCGCAGGCTGGCCGAGGCCATCGCGGAGGCGCGTGCCGTCCTCGGCCCCGATGACGTCCTCCCCGGCGTCGCCGACATCGTCACCGAGGTCCATGTCGAGGCCGTCTTCGACGACGGAACACGGCTCGCGGTCGTCTCCGACCCGATCAGTGGCGGAGGCCTCGGCGACAAGGCCCCCGGAGCCGTGCTCCCGGTGCCCGGCGACCCCGAGGTGGAACCGGCGGTCCGGCTGGTCGTCCACAACACCGCACCCGTCCCTGTCAGCGTCACCTCCCACTTCCACTTCTTCGAGGCCAATCCGCGGCTCCACTTCGACCGGCCCGCCGCCTACGGAATGCGGCTCAGCATCCCCGCCGGTTCCTCCGTCCGCTTCGACCCGGGCGGGGAGGCCGAGGTCGGCCTGGTGCCGATCGGCGGCGACCGCATCGCCATCGGCTTCGCGGGACTGGTCGACGGCCCGCTGGACGCTCCCGGCGCGAAGACGGAGGCCCTGCGCCGGGCAGCCGCCTGCGGCTATCTCGGCGCACAGGGCCCCCGGTCGGCGCGGACCACCCGGGGGGAGGGGGTATGACCGGCATCGATCCACACGAGTACGCGAGCGTGCACGGCCCGCGGGCCGGAGACCGTGTGGTACTCGGTGACAGCGGCCTCGTCGTCCGTGTCGAGTCCGACTCCCAGAAGCCCGGCGACGAGTTCCTCGCCGGCTTCGGCAAGACCGCCCGCGACGGGCTTCACCTCAAGGCCGCCGCCGTGCGCGAGACCTGCGACGTCGTCATCAGCAACGTCCTGGTCGTCGATGCCGTTCAGGGCATCCGCAAGGCCTCCGTCGGTATTCGCGAAGGGCGGATCGCCGGAATCGGCCGTGCGGGCAACCCGGACACCCTCGACGGTGTGGACGTCGTCGTCGGCACCGGCACGTCCATCGTCTCCGGTGAGGGCCTCATCGCCACCGCAGGCGCCGTCGACACCCATGTCCACCTGCTGTCGCCCCGCATCATGGAAGCCTCCCTCTCGTCAGGCGTCACCACGATCATCGGTCAGGAATTCGGTCCTGTCTGGGGGGTTGGCGTCAACTCGCCATGGGCCCTTCGGCACGCCTTCAGCGCCTTCGACGCCTGGCCCGTCAACATCGGCTTCCTCGCCCGCGGTTCGTCCTCCGGCGACGCACCCCTCGTCGAGGCGCTGGCCGAAGGCGGCGCCTGCGGCTTCAAGGTCCACGAGGACATGGGGGCGCACACGCGCGCGCTCGACACCGCCTTGCGGGTCGCCGAGGACCACGACGTGCAGGTCGCCCTGCACAGCGACGGCCTCAACGAGTGCCTCTCGGTGGAGGACACCCTCAGGGTCCTGGACGGACGAACCATCCATGCCTTCCACATCGAGGGGTGCGGCGGCGGGCACGTACCCAACGTCCTGAAGATGGCGGGCGTACCGAACGTCATCGGCTCCTCGACCAACCCGACCCTGCCCTTCGGCCGGGACGCGGTGGCCGAGCACTACGGCATGATCGTCTCCGTCCACGACCTCAAGACCGATTTGCCCGGCGACGCGGCCATGGCCCGCGACCGTATCCGCGCCGGGACGATGGGCGCGGAGGACGTCCTGCACGACCTGGGCGCGATCGGCATCACCTCCTCCGACGCCCAGGGCATGGGACGTGCGGGCGAGACCGTCCGCCGCACCTTCGCCATGGCAGGGAAGATGAAGGCCGAACTCGGCCCGATGGAGGGCGACGGGGCGCACGACGACAACGCACGCGTGCTGCGTTACGTCGCCAAGCTGACCATCAATCCCGCCATCGCCCACGGGCTTTCCCACGAGATCGGCTCCATCGAGACCGGCAAGCTCGCCGACATCGTGCTGTGGCAGCCGCAGTTCTTCGGCGCGAAACCCCAACTGGTCCTGAAGGCGGGCTTCCCGGCGTACGGCGTCACCGGCGACCCGAACGCCGCGACCGACACCTGCGAACCCCTCGTCCTGGGCCCGCAGTTCGGCGCCCACGGCGCGGCTCCGGCGGACCTCTCCGTGGCTTTCGTCTCCGGGGCCGCTGCCGCGCTCGGAGGCGACGGGATGCCCACCCGCCGCCGCCGCGTCGCCGTACGCGGCACCCGCGGCATCGGGCCGAAGGACCTGCTGCTCAACACCCGCGTCGGTGACGTGGCCGTGGATCCGCACAGCGGACTCGTCACCCTCGACGGCGAGCCGGTCCGTTCGGACCCGGTCGAGTCGATGTCGCTCAACCGCCTGTACTTCCTCTGACGCCTCCCGCGAACTCCGTACACAAGGACCCGTGATGACGTTCCGCATGCCGCCCGAGTGGGCCCCCCACGAGCGCACCTGGATGGCCTGGCCCGGCCCCAACCCGACGTTCACGAACGACGAGGAGCTCGCCGAGGCCCGTACCGCCTGGGCGGAGGTCGCCCGCGCCGTGCGCCGCTTCGAGCCGGTCACCGTCGTCGTCGGCCCCGGGCAGACGGCGGGCGCCCGGACGCTCCTCGGCCCCGGGATCGACATCGTCGAGCTCGAGCTGGACGACGCGTGGATGCGCGACATCGGCCCCACCTTCGTCACCGACGGCCTCGGCGGCCTCGCCGCCGTGGACTGGGTCTTCAACGGCTGGGGCGGCCAGGACTGGGCCCGCTGGGAGCACGATTCCAAGATCGCCCGTCATGTCGCCGACCTGGTGGGCGTGCCCGTCCACTCGTCAGGCCTGGTCAACGAGGGCGGCGCCATCCATGTCGACGGCGAGGGCACGGTCCTGCTGACCGACACGGTCCAGCTCGGCGCCGGCCGCAATCCCGGCTGGACGCGGGACCAGGTCGAGGCGGAGATCCACGCCAGGCTCGGTACCGAGAAGGCGATCTGGCTGCCCCACGGACTCAGCGGCGACTACGGCCTGTACGGCACCCAGGGCCACGTCGACATCGTCGCGGCCTTCGCCCGCCCGGGCGTCGTCCTCGTCCACAGCCAGCAGGACCCGGCCCACCCCGACCACGAGCGCTCGCGTACGTACACCGAGCTCCTGCGGAGCCGGACCGACGCCCGGGGACGGACCCTCGAGGTCGTCGAGGTCCCGGCGCCGACCGTGCTGAAGGACGAGGAGGGCGACTGGGTCGACTACTCCTACATCAACCACTACCTCTGCAACGACGGCGTGGTGCTCTGCGCGTTCGACGACCCCAACGACGAGGTCGCGGCGGACATCTTCCGCAGGCTCTTCCCGGAACGCACCGTGACCCTCGTGGACGCGCGTGCGATCTTCGCGGGCGGCGGGGGCATCCACTGCGTCACCCAGCAGCAGCCGAAGGTCTGACCCCTCCAGCCGGGGGCGGCGCACCCCCCCGGCTGGGGGACCGGAAACCGCGTGCCCGAAGGCCCGGTGAGGGCCCAGGGGGAGCCGCCGGCGCAGACGGCGGAGACCCAGCCGCATCGGATAGAACGTACGAGTGAGACGACTGCCCCCGGAGAAGTCCCGATGACCCCCGCGGCCCGCCGACGCAACACCGCCCCGCCCCGTGAAGAGGTACTCGCCGCGGCGATGGCGACCATCGCCGAGCACGGGCTCGACGGACTGACCATGGCCGGGCTCGGCCGCGAGGTCGGGATGAGCAGCGGGCATCTGCTCTACTACTTCCGCTCCAAGGACGAGCTGCTGCTGCAGACCCTGGAGTGGAGCGAGGGCCGTCTCGGAGCCGAGCGCAGCTCGCTGCTGTCCCGGCCGGGGCCGGCCGGGGAGCGGCTGGATGCGTATGTGGACCTCTATGTGCCCGAAGGCCCCCGCGACCCGCACTGGACGTTGTGGCTCGAGGTCTGGAACCGCACGCAGAAGGCCGGGGCCGACGCCCGTGTCCGGCAGGGCACGATCGAGCGGGCCTGGCACCGCGATCTCGTGGCGCTGCTCGCCGAGGGTGTCTCACGCGGTGAGTTCCGGGCCGTGGACGTGGACCGTGTCGCCACCCGGCTGCGCGCACTCCTCGATGGTCTCAGCGTGCATGTCGCCGTCGGCATTCCGGGCACCGACCGGGCCCAGGTCCTCGCCCATGTGAGCGAGTTCGTCGAGGAGGCTCTGCTGTGACCGCCCCGCCTGATCCAATCGCAAGGCCCTGCGGCCGGCACGGCACGCCGCCGCCCGCATCATGAGACCCGTGTCCACGGAATCGCCCGTTTATGGCAGACTGCCACCGTGCTCGCATTCGCCATGATTATCGGCAGCAGCGCGCCGGTCCGCAGTGATCACTGACCAGGGCAGCAACCCCCGCGGCAGTGGCACCGTGCTTCAGACCCGCGCGCAGACCTCTCGCACCCGCGAGGGGTTTTTTCGTTTTCCGGCCATCACCCCGGCCGAGGGCGGAACGCGCGCGACGATGGAGCAAGTGGAGCCAGAAGTTCCGGAGCCACTCTTCCGACAGGAGTCACTACCGCCATGACCACGACAGGCACCAGCCTCGATGCCAGGCCCGATGACAGCTTCCATGTCTTCGATACCACCCTGCGCGACGGCGCCCAGCGCGAGGGCATCAACCTGACGGTCGCGGACAAGCTGACCATCGCCCGGCACCTGGACGACTTCGGCGTCGGCTTCATCGAGGGCGGCTGGCCCGGGGCCAACCCCAGGGACACCGAGTTCTTCGCCCGGGCCCGCGACGAGATCCAGTTCAGACACGCCCAGCTCGTCGCCTTCGGGGCCACACGCCGCGCCGGAGGCTCTGCCGCGGAGGATCCGCAGGTCAAGGCGCTCCTCGACTCCGGCGCACCCGTCATCACCCTGGTCGCCAAGTCCCACGACCGGCATGTCGAGCTCGCCCTGCGCACCACTCTCGACGAGAACGTCGCGATGGTCCGGGACACCGTCTCGTATCTGCGCGGGCAAGGCCGCCGGGTCTTCGTCGACTGCGAGCACTTCTTCGACGGCTACAAGGCGAATCCGGAGTACGCGAAGGCCGTCGTCCGCGCGGCCGCCGAGGCGGGCGCCGACGTGGTGATCCTCTGCGACACCAACGGGGGCATGCTGCCCGCCCAGGTCCAGGCCGTCGTCGCCACGGTGCGCGCGGACACCGGCGCGCGGCTGGGCATCCACGCCCAGGACGACACCGGCTGCGCCGTCGCCAACACCCTGGCCGCCGTGGACGCGGGCGCCACACATGTCCAGTGCACCGCCAACGGATACGGCGAGCGCGTCGGCAACGCCAACCTGTTCCCGGTCGTCGCCGCTCTCGAGCTGAAGTACGGCAAGCGGGTGCTGCCCGAGGGCGCGCTCCAGGAGATGACCCGGATCTCGCACGCCATCGCCGAGGTCGTCAATCTGACGCCGTCCACCCACCAGCCCTATGTGGGTGTCTCCGCCTTCGCCCACAAGGCCGGCCTGCACGCCTCGGCCATCAAGGTCGACCCGGACCTGTACCAGCACATCGACCCCGAGCGGGTCGGCAACACCATGCGGATGCTCGTCTCCGACATGGCGGGCCGCGCGTCGATCGAGCTCAAGGGCAAGGAACTCGGTGTCGACCTCGGCGATGACCGCGAGCTCGTCGGCCGTGTCGTCGACCGCGTCAAGGAGCGCGAGCTCAAGGGCTACACATACGAGGCCGCCGACGCCTCCTTCGAGCTGCTGCTGCGGCAGGAGCTGCGGGGGGAGGAGGTGGGCCGTCAGCACACGTACTTCCGTACGGAGTCGTGGCGCGCGATCGTCGAGGACCGCCCCGACGGCACCCACGCCAACGAGGCCACGGTCAAACTCTGGGCCAAGGGTGAGCGAATCGTCGCGACCGCGGAGGGCAACGGCCCCGTCAACGCCCTGGACCGGGCGATGCGGGTCGGTCTGGAGCGGATCTATCCGCAGCTCGCCAAGCTGGAGCTGGTGGACTACAAGGTCCGGATCCTCGAGGGCCGCCACGGCACCGAGTCCACGACCCGTGTCCTCGTCACGACGAGCGACGGCAGCGGCGAGTGGTCGACGGTCGGCGTCGCCGACAACGTGATCTCCGCGTCCTGGGAGGCGCTCGAGGACGCGTACGCCTACGGGCTGCTCCGGGCGGGAGTGGAGCCGGCGGAATAGACCGGACCTGCCGGCGGCCGGTCGCCGCCCGCCGGCACCCTGCGCACGCGGGGTTCTGCGGACGCCGGTGGCCGCGGATCCCCGGGGCACCGGGACATATGTCCTAAATTGTCGCGCTCGGGTAGCGTCGGACTATGAGGATCAGGCCGTCCACGCTGTTGTCGGCCCTCACCGGGCCGGCACTCGTCCTGCTGCTGGCCGTGGCTCCCGGCGCGAGCGCCGGAGTCACGGACGTATCGACTGCCCGCGTCACGGACATGTCGACTGCCCGCGTCACGGGTGTATCGGATGCGGCCCGTGCGCTGAAGCAGGGCCCCGTCTACGTGGACCCGGGCGCCCGCTCCCAGCTCTCCGAGGCCGACGCGAAGGCTCTCGCGCAGAAGATCAAGGACGCGGACAAGCCGGTCTTCATCGCCGTCCTGCCGCAGAGCCCGGCCTTCCCGCCGGACAGTGTCCTGAGAGATCTGCGCACCGCGACCGGGATCACCGGGCTGTACGGGGTCCGCCTCGGTGACGGCTTCGACGCCGGCGCCGACCGCGCGGTGATGTCCCACAACGCGGTGCAGAACATCGTGGCCGGAGTGAAGACCCCCGGCGTCGACGCCGCCACCCAGCTCGACAACTTCGTCGACCAGGCACTGCCGACGGTGCGCGGCTCCGCTCCCGCCACCTGGGGCAAGGGCGCGGATCGCGGCGTCTCCGCGAGCGCGCTCATCGCGCTCGGTGTGGTCCTCGTCGCGGGAGGAGCGGGCGCGTACACCGTCGTGCGACGGGGGCGCCGCCGCCGGGCCGAGGAGGAGCGGGCCGCGCTGGAGAAGCTGAGGGTCGTGGTCGACGAGGACGTCACGGCGTACGGCGAGGCACTGGACCGGCTCGACTTCCACCCGTCCGAGCCGGGCGCCGACGACGCGATGCGCGCCGACTACGAGCGCGCCCTCGACGCCTACGAGGACGCCAAGTCCGCCATGGCGGCGGCCGAGCGACCGCACGACGTCCGCCCGGTCACCCAGGCCCTGGAGGAAGGCCGCTTCTCGCTCGCCGTCCTCGCCGCCCGCCGCATGGGTGCCCCGCTGCCCGAACGCCGTGCGCCCTGCTTCTTCGACCCGCGGCACGGGCCGTCCACGACCGATATGACCTGGGCCCCGGCGGCAGGGGCCGCACGCAGGGTGCCGGTCTGCGCCGCGGACGCGGCTCGGCTGGAGGACGGCGAGGACCCGATGGCCCGCCAGGTCGCGACGGAGTCCGGCCCCCGCCCGTACTGGGACGCGGGCCCGGCCTACGGACCCTGGGCCGGCGGCTACTTCGGCGGCGGCCTTCTGCCGGGCCTCCTCGTGGGCACTGTGCTGGGCAGTGCTCTGTCCACTCCCGCGTACGCGGCCGAGTACGGCGGTGACGACTTCTCCGGCGGGGACTTCTCGGGCGGCGACTTCAGCGCCTCCGACTTCTCCGGTGGGGACTTCGGGGGTGGTGACTGGGGCGGTGGCGGTGGCTTCGACGCAGGCGGAGGCTTCTGATGCGTACCAAGAAGTGGAACGTCGAGATCGTGATCACGGAGAGCGAGCGGACGACGGTGGCCGAGGCCCGGCTGCGTGGGCAGAACTCCGAGCTGATCGTCGGTGAGGGTTCGGCCCACCGTAATCGCAACGACCGGGACATCCCCCACATCGGTGATGAACTCGCCGTCGCGCGGGCGCTGGGCGGGGTCTCCCATGAGCTGCTGCACGAGGTGGCGGCGGAGATCGAGACGCGGACGGGGGAGCGGGTGGTCCGGCTGCGGGAGTAGGCCCCTGCCGGTGGGGCGGACCTCCTTGGTCGCGCACCTCGCGCCGAGGTGTGCGCGGCTCGACGGCTCCACTGCGAGGCGGCCGCCCGGACAGGACCTGCTCGCCCGAGCGCCCGCCCCTCCGCAGGGGAGTCGGAGTGGCGGGCGCGCTCGTGGGCTGCCGGGACCCGGCCCCGGCATGTGGGGGTCAGGTCAGGCCGCGGCCTTGACCGCGGAGATGTCGAAGTTCAGCTTCACCTTGTCGCTGACCATGACTCCGCCGGTCTCCAGAGCGGCGTTCCAGGTCAGACCCCACTCGGAGCGCAGAATCTCGGCGCTGCCCTCGAATCCGACGCGCTCGGCGCCGTACACGTCGGTCGCGGAGCCGTTGAACTCCAGGTCGATGGAGAGCGGGCGGGTGACGTCCTTGATGGTGAGGTCGCCGGTGATGCGGTACGTGTCGTCGCCGAGCTGCTCGGCCTTGCTGGAGCGGAAGCTCATCAGCGGGAACTGCTCGGCGTCGAAGAAGTCGCCGCTGCGCAGGTGGTTGTCGCGGTCCGCGATGCCGGTGTCGATGCTCCCGATCTTCACGTCGATGGTGGCGGTCGAGGAGGCGGGGTCGGAACCGTCCAGTTTCAGCGCGCCCTCGTGCTCGCCGAAGGTGCCGCGGACGTTGGTGACCATGGCGTGGCGCACGGTGAAGCCGATGCTGCTGTGGGCCGGGTCGATGGTGTACGTGCCGGTCAGCCCGGCCAGTGCGGGGTCCACCGCACGGGGGGCGGTGGCGACGTCGGTCTCGTTGCTCTTGCGGTTGAACAGGCCCATGGTTGCTCCTCGGGGACGTGGTGGGCGGGTGAGCGAGTGACCTGTCCAGCCACTCGTTGAACCTTCAACGAGCTCCACTGTAGAACAATTCCCGTTTAACTTTCAACCTTTCTGGTCGAGATTCCTCCGTTCCGGCGAGTCTGATCCCCGCCCCCCGGGGCATGGCTGCTGCCGGAGAACCCGTCCTCTCCCGGTGCGAGTGCCGTGAGCAGGGGACATCCACGCCCGGTCACCCTCCGCCCCCGGGAGGTCCTGTGCCCCTGCCGTCCGTCCGGTCCCGCCGCCAGTTCCTCGCCGCATCGGGAGCGTGCGCCCTCACCCTCGGCCGTCCGAGCAGTACCCGGGCCCCCGTCGGGGACGAGGAGTACGCAGCCCTGCGACAGCGCTGGCTCGACCTCCAGCTCGGCACCGGATACGACCCCACCGCCGAGCCCTTCGCCGGCCGTCTCGCCGAAACGGGCGAGCTGGCCCGTCGCTTCCGTATCACCATGGCGCCATCCGCCCGCGCCCTGTGGCCCGACCGTCCCTTCGATCCGCCCTCGGGTATCACCGCGAGCTACGCGCGGCTGTGGACCATGGCCCGGGCCTGCCTTCAGCCGGGCACCGGACTCAGCGGCGACCCGTCCCTGATCGCCGACGTGATCCGTGGTCTCGACCATCTCGCGGCCACCGCCTACAGCCCCTCCGTCACCTGCTACGGCAACTGGTGGGAGTGGCGGATCGGCAGCCCCCGCCTTCTCATGGACATCGTCACCGCCCTCCACGACCACCTGGACGACGTACGGCGCCTGGCCGCCTGCGCCGCCGTCGACCACTTCGTCCCCGACACCCTGCTCGGCTCCTACGCGGGGGCCAGTACCGGCGCCAACCGTGTGGACCTGTGCCGCTCCGTGGCGCTGCGCGGTGTCGCCGGCCGGGCGCCGGGGAAGATCGCCCTTGCCCGTGACGCCCTGTCACCCGTGTTCCCGTACGTCGGTGGCGGCGACGGCTTCTACGCCGACGGCTCGTTCGTGCAGCACACCTCGGTCCCGTACACCGGCACATACGGTCAGAGCCTGCTCGACGGCCTCGCGCGGCTGTTCGCCCTGCTCGCGGGCTCCCGCTGGGCCGTCACCGACCCGGGGGCGCGGAACGTCGCCGACAGCGTCGAGAACGCCTTCGCGCCCCTGATCCACAACGGACTGATGATGGACGCCGTCAACGGGCGTGCCATCAGCCGCGGTCTCCAGGCCGGCGAGGGACGCGCGGTCGTGCGCGGCGACCACTTCCACGGTCATGGCGTCATCGCCGCGATCGCGCTGCTCGCCGACGGCGCCCCCGCCGCCGAACGCACCCGCTGGCACGCCATGGTCAAGGGCTGGATCGATCGGGACGCCGTCGAGCCGGTCCTGACCGGGAAGCGGTTCGGCGTGGCCGACCTCGCCCGGCTGCACGCCGTCGCCGCCCAACCCCTGCCGGCCGCGCCGGCACCCGTCGGGCACAGGCTGTTCGCCTCGATGGACCGAGCCGTGCACCGGCGGGCGGGCTGGGTCGCGAGCCTCGCGATGGCATCGGACCGGATCTCGTCGTACGAATGCGGCAACGGCGAGAATCCCCGCGGCTGGCACACCGGCGCCGGAATGCTCTGCTGGTGGCCCGGCGCGGACCACGACGACCAGTACACGGACTGGTTCTGGCCGACCGTCGACTGGTACCGGCTGCCCGGCACGACCGTGTCGATGAAACGACTCGCCGACAACGAGGGCGGCGAGTGGGGTGCTCCGAGGCCTCGCGCGAGCTGGGTCGGGGGCGTGAGCGACGGTGAGTTCGCCGCCGTCGGCCAGCACCTCGAAGGGCTCGGCTCCACCCTCCGGGCCCGCAAGTCCTGGTTCTTCGCGGCCGACTGCGTCGTCTGCCTCGGCGCCGGGATCAGCTGCGCCGACGGGGTGCCCGTCGAGACGATCGTGGACAACCGCCGCATCGGAGCGGACGGCGGGCAGGCGTTCACCGTCGGCCGGCACGGCCGCTGGGTGCATCTCGAAGGCCACGGAGGCTGGGTCTTCCCGGGCGGAACGACGGCCCTGCGCACCCTGTGCGAGGCCCGCACCGGCGCCTGGAGCGACATCAACGCCAACGGCGCCGCCGAGCGGCGCACCCGCCGCTACCGGACCCTGTGGCTCGACCATGGGGCCGATCCGGTGAATGACACGTACGCCTATGTTCTGCTGCCCGGAGCCTCCCGCAGGGCCGTCGAGGCCTTCGCGGCCGACCCCCTCCGGCTGGAGATCCTCGACAACACCGCCGAGCGTCAGGCGGTCGTCCTTCCGTCCCTCGGCCTGACCGCCGTGAACTTCTGGCGGGCCGGTACGGTGGCCGGGCTGACCGTGACCGCCCCCGCGAGCGTCCTGCTGCGGACGGAGGGGCGGGGGACGTGCCGGACGGCCGCCCTCCATCTCGGCGAGCCCCCACGCACCGGGCAACCGCTGGAGCTGGCCTGGCACCGCCGGGTGGACCGGGTCCTCGCCCGTGATCCGTCGGTGGAGGTACTGGCGACCGGGCGTGAGCTGCGACTGCGCATCACCCCCGGGAGGTCGTGCGCCGCCCATCGGTGTGAAGTGGCCACAGGCTGACACGGGGATGACGTCTTTGTCGGACTCCGACAATCCGGGGCAGTCCCGGGCTGGCACTAGGGCTGCGCCGTGCAGCGGTTCTGTCCGGGGGTGACAGGAGATCGGTCGCGAGACTGTACGGAGTCAACGGCAGGATTTCGTTGTCCGGGTCCGTAGGGTCGTTACATGACCGTTTTGGACGAGACCGCCGACACGCCCACCGACGCACGCGGGCGCGTGGCCGAGCTGCACGCCCTGCGCGAGGAGGCCCGTCGTGGCCCGAGTGACCGGGCGACGGAGGCGCAGCACGCCAAGGGCAAGCTGACCGCGCGTGAGCGGATCGAGCTGCTGCTGGACGCGGGTTCGTTCCGTGAGGTCGAGCAGCTGCGGCGGCACCGTGCGTCCGGTTTCGGTCTCGAGGCGAAGAAGCCGTACACCGACGGTGTGATCACCGGTTGGGGCACGGTCGAGGGCCGGACGGTCTTCGTCTACGCACACGACTTCCGGATCTTCGGCGGTGCGCTGGGCGAGGCCCATGCCACCAAGATCCACAAGATCATGGACATGGCCATCGCCGCGGGTGCGCCGCTGGTCTCCCTCAACGACGGTGCGGGCGCCCGTATCCAGGAGGGCGTCTCCGCCCTCGCGGGCTACGGCGGCATCTTCCAGCGCAACACCCGGGCATCCGGCGTCATCCCGCAGATCTCGGTGATGCTCGGCCCGTGCGCGGGCGGTGCGGCGTACTCTCCGGCACTGACCGACTTCGTGTTCATGGTCCGTGAGACCTCGCAGATGTTCATCACCGGACCGGACGTCGTCAAGGCGGTCACCGGTGAGGAGATCACCCAGAACGGGCTGGGCGGCGCGGACGTGCACGCCGAGACGAGCGGTGTGGCGCACTTCGCGTACGACGACGAGGAGACCTGCATCGCCGAGGTGCGGTACCTGCTGTCGATGCTGCCGCAGAACAACCGCGAGAACCCTCCGCACGTCAGCACCGACGACCCGGCCGACCGCCGCTCCGAGGTGCTGCTGGACCTGGTCCCCGCGGACGGCAACCGCCCCTACGACATGCACAAGGTCATCGAGGAGATCGTCGACGACGGCGAGTACCTCGAGGTCCACGAGCGCTGGGCGCGCAACATCATCTGCGCGCTGGCGCGACTCGACGGCCAGGTCGTCGGCATCATCGCCAACCAGCCCCAGACGCTCGCGGGTGTGCTCGACATCGAGGCGTCCGAGAAGTCCGCGCGCTTCGTCCAGATGTGCGACGCGTTCAACATCCCGATCGTGACGCTGCTGGACGTGCCGGGCTTCCTGCCCGGTGTCGACCAGGAGCACGGCGGCATCATCCGGCACGGCGCCAAGCTGCTGTACGCGTACTGCAACGCGACCGTGCCCCGGATCTCGCTGATCCTGCGCAAGGCCTACGGCGGTGCGTACATCGTCATGGACTCCCAGTCCATCGGCGCCGACCTCACCTACGCCTGGCCCACCAACGAGATCGCGGTGATGGGCGCCGAAGGCGCGGCGAACGTCATCTTCCGCCGCCAGATCGCCGACGCCGAGGACCCCGATGCCATGCGCGCCCGCATGGTCAAGGAGTACAAGGCCGAGCTCATGCACCCCTACTACGCCGCGGAGCGCGGACTGGTCGACGACGTCATCGACCCGGCCGAGACCCGCGAGGTGCTCATCCGCTCCCTCGCCATGCTCCGCACCAAGCACGCCGACCTGCCCTCCCGCAAGCACGGCAACCCCCCGCAGTAACCCACGAGGAGAACACTGCACATGACCATGCCCGCCGAGTCCCTGCTCCGCGTCGAGAAGGGCCACGCCGACCCCGAGGAGCTGGCCGCGATCACGGCCGTCCTCCTCGCCCGTGCTGCCGCGCAGCCGGACGCCCCGGCGCGACGCGGTCGCAGCACGGCCGGCTGGCGCCGTCTGGAGCGCCAGTCCGGCTTCCGCGCCCCGCACAGCTGGCAGGGCTGACACCCGCCGGCATCGCATCGAGGCCTCCGCTCGCCCACCGCGAGCGGGGGCCTCGCGCCATTCCCGGCCGCCGGGCCGACACGGCCCGGCGTCTCCGCGTGCACCACGACGGCGGCCGGCACCGGAACTCTCCGGTGCCGGCCGCCGGCTTCGCTGTGGGCCGTGGGCTATGCCGCTGCCTCCGCCGCCTGCTTGAGGTCCCTGAGCCAGGCGACCAGCGACTGGTCCAGGGCCGTGCGCATGCCCTCAGGGTCCGCGTCGACGGGCGCGCCCGACCAGGATTCCTCCGTGACGACCCGCGTACCGCCGTTCGCCGCGGGCTCCAGGATCCAGTGGTGGACCCCGTCGATGCCGGAGGTGGGACCACCCCAGGCGATGTGCCGGAAGGGTTCCAGCGCCGAGACCGTGGACGTGATGTCCAGCCCGTGGGTGAGCCAGCGGAACGAGGCTCCGACCGTCAGCTCGCCGGAGAGCTCGGCCCTGTCGATACCGGAGTTCCAGGCGGGCCAGCCGGCGATGTCGGTGTGCAGGCGCCAGACCGTCCCGACCGGTGCGTCGACGGTGATCTCGTGGCGGGTGGTGATCACGCCGCACCGCCCTGGAACTCGTCCCCGGCGGCGAGGTCGGCGTGGGCGAGATCGGCGTCGGCGATCCACGAGCCGTGGATACCGGACGGGACCCGGCGGGGGAGCTCCACCGTGGCGACCGGCGCTCCCGCCGGCGCCGACGCGTCGAGGATCAGCAGCTGCGAGGCGTCCTGTTCCAGATCGCTGACGACGGTGAGCAGATACCCGTCGTCCTCGCGGCTCCCGCCCTCGGCGGGTACGAAGACCGCCTCGCCGGGCATCCGGTCACGGCCCATCGGCACCAGTTCCCGGACGCCGGTGGCGTGGTCGTGCTTGACGATCGCGTACTCGCCGAGACCGGAGCCGGGGAAGGCGACCGAGTAGCCGAAGCGGTGGGGGAGACCGGTCAGGTCCTCGTTGATGGTCGGGAACTCGGTGACGAGATCGTCGACCGGCTCCTCCGTCGCCCTGCCCGTCGCCGGGTCGAGAATCCAGCGGTGCGGCGTGGCGCCGACCAGCGGCTCCGCGGCGTAACCGGGCGCGCCGACCCACCACTTCCAGGTCTGCTCCCAGGAACCGCGGTCGTAGCGCGGGCCGGTCAGCACGATCCGGCCGCGCTCGTCCTCGTAGGCGTTCGCCACGTGCAGCAGGGCGCCCGGATCGACCTCGAACCACTGCACCTTCGCGGCACCTGTGCGGGGCATGACCCCGATGCGCGGGGTGTAGGTGTCGCTCCAGCGGTACGGGATGCCGGACCGCTCGGCCGGGTTGAAGACGACCGGCAGGTCGAGCCAGACGACGTGGTGCCGGGTGATGCCGAAGTCGTGCATCAGGGACGGGCCGGCCCCGTCCACGACCTCGGCGCGCACGATGCCTCCCTTGGCGTCGGCCACGTAGTAGGTCAGATGGGGCGGGAAGGGGCCGTAGCCGAAGAAGTGCAGCTCACCGGTGACCGGGTCGGGCTTGGGATGGGCGGTCATCGCGGTCTTCAGCGTGCCGCCGAAGTCGAAGGCGCCGACGGTGTCCAGCTCCGGGGTCATCTCGTACGGCAGGTTCACCTCCTGCAGCGCGAGGATGCGGCCCGCGTGCTCGATGACATGCGTGGCGGCGTCGCTGGCCTCGAGGTTGGGGATCCCGTCGGCGCCCATGTACGGGACACCGTCGAGCGCGGGGGTGCGGACCCAGCGGTTGCGGTACCACTCGGCGCGGCCGTCCCGCAGCCGCAGCCCGTGGATCATGCCGCTGCCCTTGAACCAGTGGGTGGGGGTGACACCGGGCTTGGGATTGTGCCCGTTGCGGAAGTAGCGGCCGCTGAGCTCCCGGGGGATGGTGCCGTGGACGGTCAGCTCGTGGGCCGTGATCTCGTCGGCGACGGGGGTGTAGTGGCCGGACACGTAGGGCTTCGTGGTCTGCGTGGTGGCGGGGGTGGTGGCGGTCCCGGTGTTCATGACTGCTTCCTTCCGGAGAGGGCGAAGAGGGCGGTGACGGTGGTCAGTGCGGCGAGGACCGCCGCGGTCAGGAAGGCGGTGCCGTAGTCGGCGGCCGCCGGTGCGACGGCGGTCATCAGGGCGAGGCCCAGTGCCCCGCCGAGCTGCCGGCTCGTGTTGATCAGGCCACCTGCCAGACCCGAGTCGGCGGCCGGCACGCCGTCGGTGGACAGTGCGGTGAGGCGTACGAAGGCGATGCCGAGGCCCGCGCCGATGAGCAGCGAGGGCCCGACCAGATGCGCGGCGAACGACTGGACCGTGAACGGGCCGTGGTCGGGGCCCAGGGAGAGCCACACCAGGCCCGTGGTGATCGCGGCGAGGGCTCCCACGGTGCCCGTACGGGCAGGCAGCCGGGAGGCGAGCACCGAGCCGGCGACGACGGCGAGAGCGAGGGGGAGCTGGGTCAGGCCCGCGGCCAGCGGGCCATACCCGAGTACCCGCTGCTGGTAGAGCGGCAGGAAGGAGAAGAGGCCGACGAAGACGGCGCCCAGCAGGGTCATGGCGAGGTTCGCCGCGGCGACCTTGCCGGTGCGCAGCAGGCGCGGGGGAACGAGCGGGGTGCGCGCCCTGCTCTGCCGCAGGACGAAGAGGACGAGCAGCAGCAGCCCCACGGCACCGGTGACGACGTCCTTGGCCGTCAGGGCGTAGACGAGCGCGGTGAGGGAGACGGCCGAGACGATCGCGCCCAGGACGTCGACCTCTCCTCCGGAGGGCCGTCCGGCCGGGACGAACACGAGCGTCGCGGCCAGGGAGAGCGCGGCGACGGGTACCTGGACCAGGAACACGGCGGGCCAGCCGTACAGCTCCGTGAGCAGACCGCTCAGCAGCACGCCCACCGCTCCGCCCGCACCCGATACCGCGCCCCAGATCCCGAGAGCCCTGGCCCGGGCCGGCCCCGGCGGGAAGGCACCCAGCAGCAGGGCGAGCGCGGCCGGCGCGAGGAGGGCGGCGCCCATGCCCTGGACGGCGCGGGCCGCGATCAGCGGCACGGCCGACGGGGCGAACCCCGAGGCGAGCGAGGCCAGCGCGAAGACCGTCATCCCGGTGGCGAACATCCGGCGGCTGCCGAACACGTCGGAGAGCCGCCCGCCGACCAGCAGCAGGGCACCGAAGGCGAGGACGTACGCATTGACCACCCACGACTGTGCGGCGGGCGGCAGCTGGAGTCCCGTGCTGATCGACGGCAGGGCCACATTGACGATCGAGGTGCTCAGCACGACGAGGAACTGCGCCGTGGCGAGAGCCGCGAGAACCGGGCCCCGGCGGTTGCGCTCCGTGTGAGGTGCCGGCGGCCGTACCGCCGCACCCGGCGGCTGCGCCTGCGGTGGTGTGTGCGATGGGTGCTGCGTCATGGTCGCCATCTCGCCTCCTCAAGAAAGAGTGGTCGATCACTCACTGTTTGGGTCAAAGGAACGGCCGCACATCGGTGCGGCCGTCCGCTCGGTGTCAGAAGTGCCGGATGCCGGCCAGCAGGGTCCTCGTCCAGGGGGCGTCCACCTCGGTCGCGCCGATGGAGACCGTCACGTCGCACAGGAAGCCCCTGGCGAAGAACTCCTGGATAGGTCGGTCGGTGGCGCCCGACGTGGACCGTACGTACTCCACCAGGCGGGCGTACAGCCGCTGTACGGCCTCCCTGATGGCCGGCTCGCTCGCCGCGCAGTTCGCGTGCATCAGGACCCGCAGTAGATCGTCCCGGTCGGCGATGAGGTGGGCGTAGGCCACCGACATCGCGTCCAGCACCGCTTCCGGCTCCGCGCTGCCGACCTCGACGGCCGCTTCCGCCAGCCGCTCCCGGATGATCCGCGAGCAGTCCTCGACGACGGCGACGAACAGCGACTCCTTGTCGGGGAAGAGCCGGTACAGGTACGACTGCGAGATCCCCGCTCCCTTGGCCACCTCGGTGGTGGAGGTGCCGTAGTACCCGCGCGCCGCGAAGGCCCTGGCCGCCGTGGCCAGTACCTCGCTGCGCCGTGCGTCCGCCGTGGAAAGCCGGCGGGTGGATGTCGTTGCCATGTGAGTAATTAACCACTCACACTTTTCCGCTGTCAAGCCCTGTGCCACGACGGGCCCGAAGACCGGGTGGCACGAGCAGGCCGAGGGAAACGAGCAGGCCGAGGGAATGCGCGGAACGAACAGGGTGAGCGCACCGGCGACGACGGGCCGAACGACGCGAGCGGGGCCCGCACCCCAGGGAGAGTGCGGGCCCCGCTCGCGGAAGGACCGGACAGGCGCCGGAGGCGTCCTACCGAAGTCGTGCCATGAGTGCGTGTTCGACGAGGGTGATGAGTGCGCTTTTGGCGTCGGCGCGGTGGCGTGCGTCGGTGGTGATGATGGGGGTGTCGGGGCCGATCTGGAGGGCTTCGCGGACTTCGTCGGGGTTGTAGGGCTGGTGTCCGTCGAAGCCGTTGAGGGCGATGACGAAGGGGAGGCCGCTGTTTTCGAAGTAGTCGACTGCGGGGAAGCAGTCGGCGAGTCTGCGGGTGTCGACGAGGACGACGGCGCCGATGGCGCCGCGGACGAGGTCGTCCCACATGAACCAGAAGCGGTCCTGTCCGGGGGTGCCGAAGAGGTACAGGATCAGGTCTTGGTCGAGGGTGATGCGGCCGAAGTCCATGGCCACCGTGGTGGTGGTCTTGTCGCCGGTGTGGGTGAGGTCGTCGATGCCCGCGGACGCGGACGTCATGACGGCCTCGGTACGCAGCGGGTTGATCTCCGAGACGGCGCCGACGAACGTGGTCTTGCCCACGCCGAAGCCGCCCGCCACCACGATCTTCGCGCTGGTGGTTGAGCGGGCTGCACCGCCGCTAGAGCTTGCGAAGTCCACTGAGCACCCTTTCGAGCAGTGTCACGTCTGGCTGGCCGCCGGCGGACTCGTCGCCGCCGGGCTGGTGGATGGCGACAAGTCCGGCCTCCGCCAGGTCGGCGACGAGGATCCGGGCAACGCCGAGGGGAATGGTGAGAAGTGCCGAGATCTCGGCCACCGATTTGATCTCGAAGCACAGTCGGCAGATCCGCTGGTGCTCGGGCAGCTGCCCTTGCAGCCTCGACGCATCGGCCGTGGTGCTGACCAGCGCCTCGATGGCGAGCTGATAGCGCGGGCGGGTCCGGCCGCCGGTCATCGCGTACGGGCGCACCAACGGGTTGTGGTTGCTTGCCGGCGCGGGTTCCTGGGGCCGGCGGGGTGCCACCGGCTGGATCCGGGGCCCCTGCGGCTGGCCGTACGACGGATCGTACGGCTGCTGCGGCCGCTGGTAGGGCTGGGGGCCGTTGCCTCTGCTGGGCGAGGAGGGAAAGTTGAAGCGGTTCGGACCCTGCTCACCCTGAGATCGGTGAGCACCGTCATATGGGTGTCCGCCTGGCGGTGTTGCCACTTCTGATTCCTCCTCCGCGCCGTACGCCCGGTTCCAAGTCCCTGTGGAGCCGCGCCACCGCACCTTACGGTGCGGTGGCCCGAAACGCACTGCCTATCAGCTAGTTGAGAAGACTGCCCTGCAGTTCGGCGCGGAGATCCGGGGTGAGGACCGTTCCCGCGCGGTCGACCAGGAGGGCCATCTCGTAGCCCACGAGACCGATGTCGGCCTCCGGGTGGGCGAGGACGGCCAGCGAGGAACCGTCGGAGACGGACATGATGAAGAGGAACCCGCGTTCCATCTCCACCACGGTCTGGTTGACCGCGCCGCCCTCGAAGATGCGGGAGGCGCCCGCGGTCAGCGAGGTCAGTCCGGACGCGACGGCTGCCAGCTGATCGGCACGGTCACGCGGGAATCCCTCGGACATCGCCAGCAGGAGTCCGTCGGCGGAGACCACCACGGTGTGGGACACCCCAGGGGTGTTGTCCACGAAGTTGGTGATCAACCAGTTCAGATTCTGCGCCGCCTGGCTCATCGGGCTCACACTAACGCTCCTGGTTGTAGGTGCTACCCGGGCCGAAGCCCGATCCGTTCGTGTCCGTTCCCGCGCTGCGGCCCTTCTGCACGCCGCGACGCAGGTTGCTCAGCCTGCCGCGCACGTCTTCGGGGGCACGGGAGACCTGGGGGCCGCCCTGCGGGGTCTGCTCGGCCGTTCCCTCGATGAGATTGGCCTTGGGAACCCGCCGGGGCAGGCCGGACGAGGTGACTCCGCCCGCCTTGGGCTCACGGAGCTTCTCGGCCCGCTGCCAGCGCTCGTCGTTCTTCGAACGCCAGTCGTCGGAGCCTTCGGCATCCGTCTGCCCGCTCTGCGGTGCCTTGGACGGCGCCTCGGACGCCTCGGGGGACCGAGCGGCCTGGGCCGTCTGCCCCGGGCCGTTGTCGGCGCCGCCGGACGACCACTGCGCCTTCGGCTGCTGGCTGCTGCCGCGACGCGGCAGACCGGCGTTGGTCAGCTGGTGGCCGTTGCTGGGGGTGGGACCCGGACGTTCGAAGCCTACGCGTTCGGGAGCGTTCGCGGGAGCGCCGGGAGCAGATTCCGCATCCGTCCGGTACTCCGGCTCATACGCACCCTGGTACGCACCCTGATCAGTCCAGTCTCCCAGGTGGGAGCCCTGTGCGTAGGCGGCGTCGTACTGCTGCCCGTGGTCCTGCGGAGCATCGTACGAAGCTTCCGCATATGCCTGTTCGGCATTTTCGCTGTAACCGCCGGGAACCTGGTACTCGCCCGTGTTCTCGTAGCCGTAACCGTCGTACGCGGTCTGTGCCTCCTGGGGGGCGAAGCCCTGCTCGTACGAGGCGTCGGCGTACTGGCCGTCCTGGTACCCGCCGTCGTACTGAGCCTCGGCGTACTGGCCGTCCTGGTACTGGCCCTCGTACGGGCCGTCGGCGTACTGCTCCGACTGGACCTCGTCGCGGAACAGCGGGCGGTCGCTGCCCTGGACCTGTGCCTCGAGCGCCGCACGGCGCTCCCCGCGGACCAGGGAACGGCCCACCGCGTCCAGCTGGCTGCCGTTGCCCGCCGACGCGTCCTCGTAGCGGGAGTCGTCGAAGCCCAGCTCGGCGGCGGTGCGCATGGTCGTGGGCGTAAAAGAGGCCTGCTGCGTCGGGATGATCTGCGAGACGGTGAAGCTGTCGTCCTGGACCGGTGCGCCACCGCCACCGTGGGTGATGGCGTCCGGGAGCATCACCAGCGAGGTCGTACCGGCCTGCTCGCCCGAGGGGCGCAGCTGCACACGGATGCCGTGCCGGTCGGCGAGGCGGCCGACCACGAAGAGGCCCATGCGCTGCGAGACCGCGGCGTCCACCGTCGGCGGATTGGCCAGCTTGTGGTTGATGTCGGCGAAGTCCTCGGCGGTGAGACCGATGCCCTTGTCGTGGATCTCGATCATGACCCGGCCGTCGGGCAGCCGCGTCGCGGTGACCCGGACCTTGGTCTGCGGCGAGGAGAACGTCGTGGCGTTCTCCAGCAGCTCGGCGAGCAGGTGCACGAGGTCGGTCACGGCCTGGCCGTGGATCTCGCTCTCGGGGACGCCGGTGAGCTCGATGCGCTCGTACGACTCCACCTCGGAGGAGGCGGCGCGCAGCACGTCCACCAGCGGCACCGGCTGGTTCCAGCGGCGGCCGGGCTCCTCGCCGGCGAGGACGAGGAGGTTCTCGCCGTTACGGCGCATACGGGTCGCGAGGTGGTCCAGCTTGAAGAGGTTCTCCAGCTGGTCCGGGTCCGCCTCGTTGTTCTCCAGGTCGGTGATCAGGGTCAGCTGGCCCTCGATCAGCGACTGGTTGCGGCGCGAGAGGTTGGTGAAGATCGCGTTGACGTTGCCCCGCAGCATGGCCTGCTCGGCGGCGAGCCGGACGGCCTCACGGTGGACCTGGTCGAAGGCCCGCGCGACCTCGCCGATCTCGTCCTGGGTGTCGATCGGGATCGGCTGCACCCGGGTGTCGACGCGGCCGGGCTCGGTGCGCGACAGCTGGTCGACCAGCATCGGCAGACGCTGCTCGGCGATACCGAAGGCGGCGGTGCGCAGCTCGCGCATCGAGCGGCTCATCTGGCGGGCCACGAGGCCGGCCAGGATGAAGGCGGCCAGCAGCGCGATGACGACGATCAGACCGTTGATGATGGCGTCGGTCTTGGCCTCGTCGGCGATCCGGGAGGCCTCGGTCACGGACTTGTCCACGAGACCGTTCTCGATCTCGGCGTAACCGTCGAACTTGGCGGTGGCGGCGGCTATCCAGACCTGCGGCGTCACGCCCTTCTCGGCGAGCTTGTCGGGGTCGTCACCGGTGCTGATGGCTGCGACCATGCCGTCGTACACGGAACCGTCGCGGGATACCGGCGGGGGAGTGAACTCGACACCGGCGGCCGCCGAGGCCTTCGCGGCGTCGGCGAGCTTCTTGCGGCCCGCCTGCGACTTCTCGCCCATGACCGTCTTCAGCTTCTCGGTGTCCTCGGCGCTGCCGCCGGAGACGTACTCCCCGAGGGCGATGCCCTCCAGGTAGGCGTACGAGGAGAAGGCGATGGTCTGGCCCGCCCTGACGTCCGCCTTCTTGCTCGGGCGGACCAGCAGATGGGTGCCGATGGAGCGCTGGAGCGACTCGGCGGCCTTGGCCAGCTGGATCGCGTAGACCATCCGGCCGTAGCTCGTGATGTTTCCGGTTCCGAAGCCGAGCTCGTTGGAGAACTCCATGAGGGAGTGCTGGACCAGCACGTATCCCTCTTCGGTTGCGACCGGGCCGCCCTGGCCCCGCTCGCTGTCCTTGGCGGCGCTTTCGACGGCCGCCGTGTAGGCGGTCTGGCGAAGCAGCTGCAGCTTCGGCTCCTCCGAGCGGAAGAGCTTGAGACGGCGCTCAAGACCCTGCTTCTCGGGCAGGTCCGCGACCGCCGCGTCGAACTTCTTCTTCGCGGCGTCGGTGACGGCGTAGATCTGCTGGACGCTCGGGTCGTTGCGCTTGCCCTGGAGCAGCGGCTGGGCCGTGAGGTCACGCTCGTTGAGCAGTGCCTGGCCGTACTCCGAGGCGGCACGCACGATGAGGGCCGTCTTCTCGGCGTCCTGTGCCTCGTTCCAGGTGTCGACCGATCCCTTCACCTGGAAGCCGCCCATGACGAGGCCGACCAGCGCGGGGATCAGGAGGATCGCGTTCAGCCGGGTGGGCACGCGCCAGTTGCGCGGGGACAGCCTGCTGGTGCTGCCACCGGTGGTGGGGGGCGCGACGGGCTGCACATCCGCGGGCGACGCCGCTGTGCGCGGGGGCGGGGTGAAGTTGCCCCGCGCCTGCTCTGCGGAGCTTGTTTTGCTTCGCCTCACTCGACCAACAACCTCTCGGCGTCGGCACCTGTGTTGTGCCGATAATTGTTCAGGGCCGTACTACTCACGAGTTCGTCGATTTCAGCACGCCAACCGGGTCCGTTCCAAACATTGTGGAGGGTCACTTCGGGCGGACGCGGGCGTCTGATAAATCGGGCATAAAGAGCGAAGCCCCGGCAAATAGCGGGGCTTAGGTGAGCGCAGCGGTACCGGCTGGATGCATCGGGTGTCCGAACCCACGCAATTCTCTGTCGAAACGTTATGAACACGCAGGCGGACCGTGTCAAACGACACAGCCCGCCTTCGTCGCTCTACGACAACCGTCGTATACACATGACTACTTAAGTCGTGCCATGAGTGCGTGTTCGACGAGGGTGATGAGTGCGCTTTTGGCGTCGGCGCGGTGGCGTGCGTCGGTGGTGATGATGGGGGTGTCGGGGCCGATCTGGAGGGCTTCGCGGACTTCGTCGGGGTTGTAGGGCTGGTGTCCGTCGAAGCCGTTGAGGGTGATGACGAAGGGGAGGCCGCTGTTTTCGAAGTAGTCGACTGCGGGGAAGCAGTCGGCGAGTCTGCGGGTGTCGACGAGGACGACGGCGCCGATGGCGCCGCGGACGAGGTCGTCCCACATGAACCAGAAGCGGTCCTGTCCGGGGGTGCCGAAGAGGTACAGGATCAGGTCTTGGTCGAGGGTGATGCGGCCGAAGTCCATGGCCACCGTGGTGGTGGTCTTGTCGCCGGTGTGGGTGAGGTCGTCGATGCCCGCGGACGCGGACGTCATGACGGCCTCGGTACGCAGCGGGTTGATCTCCGAGACGGCGCCGACGAACGTGGTCTTGCCCACGCCGAAGCCGCCCGCCACCACGATCTTCGCGCTGGTGGTTGAGCGGGCTGCACCGCCGCTAGAGCTTGCGAAGTCCACTGAGCACCCTTTCGAGCAGTGTCACGTCCGGCGTACCGCCGGCCTCTCCGTTGCCCGGCTGGTGGATCGCCACCATGCCCGCCTCCGCCAGGTCCGCCACGAGGATCCGGGCCACACCGAGGGGCATCGACAGCAGCGCCGACACCTCGGCCACCGACTTGACCTCACGGCACAGATGGCAGATCCGCTGGTGCTCGGGCAGGAGCGTCGCGAGGTGTGCCGGGTCGGCCGTGGTGCTGACCAGGGCCTCGATGGCGAGCTGGTAGCGCGGCCGGGTCCGGCCACCGGTCATCGCATACGGACGCACCAGCGGCTGGTCGCCCTCGAACCCGTAGTCGGTGTCCACGGGGGCACCGTACGGATCTTGAGAGGCGGGGGGCGGGGTCATGGATCCTCCGGGCGTGACAGCAAGTGGTCGGCTGTGCCGTCTGAAAGGGCCGGTGGGGGGCCGGTGCGGCCTGACGGTGGCTGTAGGCGGTTGTGAGGTCGGTCGGGGGTGTACCTGGGGCGCACACCCCCGTGGCCTCCGGGCTGCTAGTGCAGAAGGCTTCCCTGGAGTTCGGCACGCAGGTCCGGCGTGAGGACCGTTCCCGCGCGGTCGACCAGGAGGGCCATCTCGTAGCCCACGAGACCGATGTCGCACTCGGGGTGGGCGAGGACGGCCAGCGACGAGCCGTCGGAGACGGACATGATGAAGAGGAACCCGCGTTCCATCTCCACCACGGTCTGGTTGACCGGGCCGCCCTCGAAGATGCGGGAGGCGCCCGCGGTCAGCGAGGTCAGTCCGGACGCGACGGCTGCCAGCTGGTCGGCACGGTCACGCGGGAAACCCTCGGACATCGCCAGCAGGAGTCCGTCGGCGGAGACCACCACGGTGTGGGACACCCCGGGGGTGTTGTCCACGAAGTTGGTGATCAACCAGTTCAGATTCTGCGCCGCCTGGCTCATGGGGCTCAACTAACGCTCCTGCTGGTGAGTGGGGCCGAAGTCGAAGCTACCGGTGGTACCGGAGCCACCCGCCTGCCGACCCTGTTGGATACCCCGGCGGAGATTGGTCAGACGGCCCCGCACATCGTCGGGGGCGCGGGAGACCTGCGGACCGGACTGGTGGCTCTGCTCCTGCGCGGTACCCGGCACCAGATTGGCGCGCGGCACCCGCCGGGGCAGACCCGACGTGGTGACACCGCCGGCCGCGGGCTTGCGGACCCGCTCGGCCTGGCGCACCAGGTCGTCGTTGGGAGAAGAGCGCCAGGCGCCGTTCACATGGTGCTGCCCGGTCTGCTCCGACGGCCTGGCCGGCTCGGGAGCCGGACGGCGCGGCGGCACGGAAGGGTCAGGACGCCCGGTCGACTGCTGCGGTACCACCGGCTGCCGGCCGGTGCCGTCCTGCTGACCGTTCTGGGCGGCCTGCGCACCGTGGAACCAGTTGGTCTCCAGCGTGTCGTACAGCGGAGTACGACCGTCACCCGGGCCGGTCGCCGGAGGCAGGGCCTCGGGCTGCGGCTGAGCGGGCAGGCTCGCGGCCGGGTGACGCGGCCCGGCGAAGCCGGAGTTGTCGCGACCGCGCGGCGGCGCGCCCTGGTTCTGCTGGCCGGGGCCCTGCGGCCGCTGGGCCGGCGGACGCTGCTGGGAGAAGTCCGGTCGGGCGAACTGCTCGGTGGCTGCCGGGTCCTGGGCGCCGGGGCGCTGCTGCGGGAAGTCCGGTCGGGCGAACTGTCCCGTGGCTGCCGGGTCCTGGGCGGCCGGGCGCTGCTGGGGGACGTCCGGCCGTGCGTACTGCCCGGTGGTCTCGTGCTCCTCATGGCCGCGCGGAGCGTCCAGCGGGGGACGCTGCGGTCCGGACGGCTGCTCGCCGCCCCAGCCCGCGGCCTGCTGGCGCGACGGCTGCGAGCCCGGCAGCTCGGCGCGCGGGCCGCCCGTCGTCGGCAGTTGCCGGCCGGGGTCGCCTCCCGCCGCCTGACCGCCCTGCTGGAAGCCACCCCGGACGCCCACGCCGGGACCGGAGCCCTGGCCGGCGAAGCCACCCTGCTCGGGGCGGCCGCCCTGACGGGAGTCGCCCCGGTCCTGGCCGTTGCCCCGGCCGCGGCCGCCGTCGGCGAAGGAACCCACGGGGGCGCCGCTCTGACGCGAGGGGTCCGGCTGCGAGCCGCCCTGCTGCGGGCCGCCCTGGATCGGTCCGCCGTCACGCCCCGGCAGCGCGGCACGCGATGCCGCGCCTGCGGCCCCGCCCACCTGACCGCGCGGGGTGAGGGCACCGAGCCGCCCGCCGGGCGCGCTGCCGCCGCCCGGACGACCAGCTGCCGGACGACCGCCGCCGGCACCCTGGGGGGCACCGCCCTGCGCGCCGGCACCGGGCTTGGCCGGGGCCTTCTTGCCGCCGTGGGCGACATCGACGGGGAGCATGACCAGCGCGGTCGTGCCACCGGAGTCGGAGGGACGCAGCTGGATCCGGATGCCGTGCCGCAGGGACAGGCGGCCGACCACGAACAGACCCATGCGGCGGGACACCGAGACGTCCACGGTCGGAGGCGACGCGAGCCGCTCGTTGATCGCGGCGAGGTCCTCGGGGGACAGACCGATGCCGGTGTCGTGGATCTCGACCAGGACACGGCCGTCGGGCAGCGCGTGACCGGTGACCCGGACCTTGGTCTGGGGCGAGGAGAACGACGTCGCGTTCTCCAGCAGCTCGGCGAGCAGGTGCACGAGGTCGTTGACGACCCGGCCGGCGACCTCGGTCGTGGGCACGGAGGCGAGCTCGATGCGCTCGTACTGCTCCACCTCGGAGGCCGCGGCACGGAGCACGTCGACGAGCGGGACGGGCCGGGTCCAGCGGCGGCCCGGCTCCTCGCCCGCGAGGACGAGGAGGTTCTCGCCGTTACGGCGCATACGGGTCGCGAGGTGGTCCAGCTTGAAGAGGGAGGACAGCTGGTCCGGGTCGGCCTCGCGGGACTCCAGCTCGGAGATCAGGGACAGCTGACGCTGGATGAGACCCTGCGAACGGCGCGAGAGGTTGGTGAACATCGCGTTGACGTTGCCCCGCAGCAGGGCCTGCTCGGCGGCGAGCCGGACCGCTTCGCGGTGCACGTCGTCGAAGGCCGCGGCCACCTTGCCGATCTCGTCCCGGGAGTGCACACCGACGGACTCGACCGTGGTGTCGACGTCCTGCGGGTCGGACTCCGAGAGCTGCTTGACGAGCTGGGGCAGACGGTCCTGGGCGACCTTGGTGGCGGTGTCCTGCAGCCGGCGCAGCGAGCGGATCATGGAGCGGGCCACGACGAAGGCACCGACGAGCGAGACGCCGAGGACGAGCAGGATCAGCGCACCGTTGATGATCGCTTCCTGCTGCGACTCGCGCTTCAGCTCACGGGCCCGGCTCTCCATCTCACCGAGGAGGGTCTCCTCGATGGTGTTCATGGTCTGGAGCTTGGTGTCGGCCTTGTCGGTCCAGTCCAGGTAACCGCGGGGCTCTCCGCGCAGGGCGACGGTGCTGCGCAGCACCCGCTCCGCGTACTTGTCGGCGTTGTCGATCTCCGAGTTGCCGCTCTCCAGCGGTGCGGTCAGCCCGCCGGAGTCACCGCCGACCGACTCGTAGATGGCGCTGAACGCCTTGAGCTCGCTGTCCTCGTTCCTTCTGGCGTCGTCACCCAGCTGGCGGTCGTTCTCGGTCATGCTGGGCACGCCGCTGGCGCTCGGGGGGAGCGCGGCGGCGATCACGGCACGCTGGATCGACGCGTACTCCTTGGCGGAGGAGAACGCGGCAAGCGCACGCGTGCGCTTGATCATGTCCGTGTTGCTCGTCGCCTGGGCCATGTCCTCGGACAGGCTGAGGAGGGAGCTGATCAGACGGCTGTAGCCGCTGATCGTCTGGGCGACCGAGTCGTCGTTCTGGTACGCGGTCTTCCGGATGTCGGTGATGCGGTGCACCTGGGCGGCGATCTGGGAGACGTTGGAGCGGATGCTCTCCAGCGCTTCGTCGCCCGTGGTGTCGCCGATGTCCGAGATGGAGTTGAGGAACGCGGTCTTGCGCTGGTCGGTGACCTTCCGCGGCTGGGCGACCTGGAAGTCGGTCTCCTTGCGGTTGTTCATCAGCGGGCCGGCCGCGTGGTCGCGCTCGTTCTGCAGAGCCTCGGCGAGGCCCGTCGCGTCACGGGTGAGCCTGGTCAGCAGCTGCATGTGCTCCAGCTGCTGCATGTCGTTCATGGACTCGTTGATACGGAGTCCACCGAGGGTGGTCGCCGCGACGACGGGGAGGGTGAGGAGGGAGACCAGCCGCGTGCTGATGCGCCAGTTGCGCAGGGCTATGCGCGAGCCGGTGTCGTTCCCCTTGGACTTCGGCGGGGCAGGCTCGGGGCCGCCCTGTGCCGGGCCGGAGCGAACACTGCGGTCACCGCCGCCGTCACCTGTCGGGGGCTGGGCCTGGTTGTGGGTGTGCTGGGGCGAGGAACCGCGGTCGTTCCCGCCGCGCGGCTCCTGTTCAGCTGCAGCTTCCCCTTGGCCCTGACGGGCCTGGGGACGCGCCATGCCATCCCTCTTGAAACGTCCCTGCACTAGCGTCGCAACCTCTGGACCAGGCGCCCCTCCGCATGACGGCGGGGCGGTGTCGGCGTGACGGGGCGCTTGACGCGCCCCATTGATGGGTCGGTGGTGTGACCGGCGCTTTTCCCCTTCCCCGCCGCAGCTCGACGCATCTTTGCGCCCTCGTGCGCCGGCCCGAAACCGCGGCGGTGCGTGGAATTCCAGCACAGTGCCGGATCTCCAACAAGGGCCGTGTATCGGGCTGTGACCCGGGTGACGCGATGTAGCCGGTGCGTCACGAGCCGTAGAATGCGATCACGGAGGAAAAGGACTTTTCCTTACGAGTCGCTTACGGGTGGGGGGTGTCCCAGTCGAGATGATCAGGAGCGGAATGGTCGATTCAGCTACGCAATGTCCGTTTCTGTGGCGTGATTTTGCTGTCCGGAATGACGGATTTTCCGGTCGGGTGGTGAGCAAACTCACACGTAACCTGTTGCTGTATCCAAGCTTTCGCGGGGAAACAGGTGTCTAGCCTTTCGGTTTACACGAACGTCCAAACCGACAAGGGCCGATACACGCGATGAAGACCATGCTGTTCCGCAACATAGCCAACCCCCGGCGTACGACTCTGGTGCACCTCCAGGACGCCGGCGAGCTGCAGCCCCAGACCCAGCCGGAGCATTCGGTCGACCTTCCCGCGCAGACGGCCAACCCCCGCCGCACGATCCTGATGACCGCCCCGGTGGCGCAGTAATCCGGCAGGTCGGGTGCCTGCGCCGCGTTAGCCTGGAGCGTCAGACTCCAGCCAGCGGAAACGTAAGGGGCGCAGGCTTCCCGTGCGCATCGCGAGATTCTCCATCGACGGCAATGTCGCCTTCGGCGCGGTCGAGGGCGACGGGACCGGTGACCCCGCCGGCCTCGTCCTGGACATCATCAAGGGCATCCCCTACGCCGACTTCGAGCTCTCCGGTACCAAGGTCCCGCTGAGCAAGGTCCGGCTGCTGCCGCCCGTACTCCCCAACAAGGTCGTGGCCATCGGCCGCAACTACGCGGAGCACGCGGCGGAGCTCGGCAACGAGGTCCCGGACGTACCCATCGCCTTCTTCAAGCCCACCACCTCGGTGATCGGCTCCGGCGACGCCATCGAGTACCCCTCGTTCTCCCGGGAACTGCACCACGAGGCGGAACTCGCCGTGGTCATCGGCCGGATGTGCCGAGACGTCCCGCGCGAGCGGGTCAAGGACGTCGTCTTCGGCTACACCTGCGCCAACGACGTCACCGCGCGCGACGTCCAGAAGCGCGAGAAGCAGTGGGCCCGCGCCAAGGGCTTCGACACCGCCTGCCCGCTGGGCCCCTGGGTGGAGACCGGCATCGACCTGGCCGCCGCGGGCGATCTCACCATCCAGTGCACGGTCAACGGCGAACAACGCCAGCTGGGTCGCACGAGCGACATGATCCGCTCCATCGAGGACCTGGTCGTCCACATCACCGAGGCCATGACGCTGCTCCCCGGCGACGTCATCCTCACCGGCACCCCCGCCGGGGTCGGCCCCCTCAACGTCGGCGACGAGGTCGCCGTCACCATCGAAGGCATCGGCACTCTCACCAACAAGGTGATCAAGCGTGGCTAACGCGATCCGCGTACGTTTCTGTCCCTCGCCGACCGGCAACCCCCATGTGGGCCTGGTCCGCACCGCCCTGTTCAACTGGGCCTTCGCCCGGCACCACCAGGGCACCATGGTCTTCCGCATCGAGGACACCGACGCGGCCCGCGACTCCGAGGAGTCGTACGACCAGCTGCTCGACTCCCTGCGCTGGCTCGGCCTCGACTGGGACGAGGGCCCGGAGAAGGGCGGCCCGCACGCCCCGTACCGCCAGTCGCAGCGCATGGACATCTACAAGGAAGTCGCGGACAAGCTCCTTGCCGGCGGCCACGCCTACCGCTGCTACTGCACGGTCACCGAGCTCGACGAGCGCCGCGAGGCCGCCCGCGCCGCGGGCAAGCCCTCCGGCTACGACGGCCACTGCCGCGAGCTGACCGATGAGCAGAAGGCCGTGTACGAGCGCGAGGGCCGCGAGGCCATCGTCCGCTTCCGGATGCCCGACGAGCCGATCACCTTCACCGACCTGGTCCGCGGCGAGCTCACCTTCACCCCGGAGAACGTTCCGGACTACGGCATCGTCCGGGCCAGCGGCGCACCGCTCTACACCCTCGTCAACCCGGTCGACGACGCGCTGATGGAGATCACGCACGTGCTGCGCGGCGAGGACCTGCTGTCGTCGACCCCGCGCCAGATCGCCCTCTACAAGGCCCTGATCGAACTCGGCATCGCCAAGGAGATCCCGGCCTTCGGCCACCTCCCGTACGTCATGGGCGAGGGCAACAAGAAGCTCTCCAAGCGCGACCCGCAGTCCTCGCTCAACCTGTACCGCGAGCGCGGCTTCCTGCCCGGGGGGCTGCTCAACTACCTCTCCCTGCTGGGCTGGTCGTTCTCCGCGGACCAGGACGTCTTCTCCATCGCCGAGATGATCGAGAAGTTCGAGATCGCGGACGTGAACGCCAACCCGGCGCGCTTCGACCTCAAGAAGGCCGAGGCGATCAACGCGGACCACGTCCGCCGGCTCGATGTGAAGGCCTTCACCGACGCGTGTGAGCCCTGGCTGCAGGCACCGCACGCCAACTGGGCGCCGGAGAACTTCGACCGGGCCGCCTGGGAGGCGATCGCGCCGTACGCGCAGACCCGCCTCACGGTGCTCTCCGACATCACCGCCAATGTCGACTTCCTGTTCCGCGACGAGCCGGTCGAGGACGAGGCGTCCTGGCAGAAGGCGATGAAGGAGGGCTCGGACGCACTGCTGCGCACGGCCCGCGAGAAGCTGGCCGCCGCCGACTGGTCCAGCCCCGAGTCGCTGAAGGACGCGGTGCTGGCCGCCGGTGAGGAGCACGGCCTCAAGCTCGGCAAGGCGCAGGCCCCGGTCCGCGTCGCGGTGACCGGCCGCACGGTGGGTCTCCCGCTCTTCGAGTCGCTGGAGATCCTGGGCAAGGAGCGCACGCTGGGCCGGATCGACCGGGCCCTGGAGAAGCTGGGCGCCTGAGTCCAGGACCCGCCCGCAGAACGCCCGAGGGGCGGCAGCCGTTGAGGCTGCCGCCCCTCGGGCGCTGTCGGTGGCCCCCGCTAGTGTTCGGCTGTCCTGACCGGCTCCGCTCGAGCCTGCTCGGGACCGCTCGACGTGATCATTCCGGCCCTGGGGGACCAGCCATGCCCATGCCCGCGCCCGACTTCACCCGGCACTTCACGCCCGGCAGCGAATTCCGGGAGGAGAGCGGCCTCACCGGAACGATGTCCCTGGTCGCCGCAGGCGAACTGTGGCTGCCCTCGGGCCGTGTCGTGGCCTGCGATCCCTTCCTCTCCCTGGGATCCGGTGAGGCCGAGCCGTTCACCGCGGTGGTTTCGCCGGGGCGCTACCCGGTGGAGTGTGCTGTCGCCACGCTCACCCGGCCGGACGAACCGCCCTCCGACATTCCGCACCTGCGGATCGCGGCGGCCCGCCTCGTGATCAAAGACACCCCCACGGAGGCCTGGGAACTCGGCGTCCAGGCCGGCCAGGACCTCTCGGAGCTGTCCGACGACGAGTTCTTCGGCTACGGCGTGGACGCGGGCACCGGCTGCTTCTACGACGCGGACTGCGACGACTCCTTCCCCGACTGCCAGGGCGACGAAGGACCCCTGTGGGACGCCTTCGACGCGGACGGCACCTACCTCGGCCCGCACTCGGTGGTGGACCCGTCCACCGGCCACAACGTGATCGCCTTCATGTCCGGCTGGGGCGACGGCGCCTACCCGACCTGGGTGGGCCGCGACTCCGCGGGCGAGGTCACCTGCTTCGTCACCGACTTCTTCGTCGTTCCCACCGAGGCCGCCGTACGGTCATAGGGTCGCCGTATGCCGATCCGCGCCGTCCTCTGGGACATCGACGACACGATCTTCGACTACACCACGGCCGACCGCGCGGGGCTGCGGCGGATGCTGAGGGACGAGGGGCTGCCCGACGGCCACCCGTCCGTGGAGCAGGCCCTCGGGCGCTGGCGGGAACTCACCGATCGCCATTGGGCGCGCTTCTCCGCCGGAGAGACGGACTTCCAGGGGCAGCGCCGCGACCGGGTCCGCGACTTCCTGGGCAGAGGGCTGAGCGACGCGGAGGCGGACGACTGGTTCGGGCGCCACGTCGTGTACTACGAGGCCGCCTGGTCGCTCTTCCCGGACTTCCTGCCCGCGCTCGACCTGCTGAGCGGTGCGTACCGGCATGCCGTGCTGTCGAACTCGTCGATCCACAACCAGGACCGCAAACTGCGCGCCCTCGGGGTGCGGGACCGCTTCGAGGCCGTGCTGTGTGCCGCCGAGCTGGGCGTCTCCAAGCCGGAGGCAGCCGCCTTTCTCGCCGGGTGCGATGCGCTGGGGCTGCCGCCGCAGGACGTCGCGTACGTCGGTGATCACCCCGACATCGACGCCCGTGGCGCGACCGCGGCCGGTCTGACCGGCATCTGGCTGGACCGTGGTGACAGAGGCGGCAGACCGGAGCTGATCCGGATCACGGGCCTGGCCGAGCTTCCCGGTCTGCTGCGGGCGGATACCCGTTTTGGAGCGCCGTCCACCTTCAGGTAATGTTCTTCCTGCGCCGAGGGAAGCGGGCCGAAAGCCAAGGACCGGAAGCGCATAACCCGAACGAAACCCCCGTAGGGGGGTTGAGTTTTGGTGGCCTATGGTGTAATTGGCAGCACGACTGATTCTGGTTCAGTTAGTCTTGGTTCGAGTCCAGGTAGGCCAGCTCGCAGAGCTCATCTGCAAGGCCCCCGTTGTGTAGCGGCCTAGCACGCTGCCCTCTCAAGGCAGTAGCGCCGGTTCGAATCCGGTCGGGGGTACAGATCCATCCCGCTGATCACCCGGGTAGCTCCCGGTGATCTTGTGGTGACATCGTCCGGCTCTGCCGGACGGGATCGCTAGGGCCCCCGTTGTGTAGCGGCCTAGCACGCCGCCCTCTCAAGGCGGTAGCGCCGGTTCGAATCCGGTCGGGGGTACTGGTCTACACCATGGCCTATGGTGTAATTGGCAGCACGACTGATTCTGGTTCAGTTAGTCTTGGTTCGAGTCCAGGTAGGCCAGCTCGCAGAGCTCATCTGCAAGGCCCCCGTTGTGTAGCGGCCTAGCACGCTGCCCTCTCAAGGCAGTAGCGCCGGTTCGAATCCGGTCGGGGGTACGTATCGAGAAGGCCCTCCCCGTACGGGGAGGGCCTTCTCGCGTCTCTCAGCCGAAGCGGCGGTACGACTCCTCCGCCTCGGCCATTCTGCGCAGGCTCAGCAACACCGGCTCGTACAGCACCGTGCAGGCCACCGCGGCCTCCACCTGCGTCTCTTCGTCCTCGTACCGCTCCACCAAGTCCAGGTCGGCGACGGCCAGTTCGCCCGCGCTGCGCGCGTACGGGAGGAGCTGCTCCACATCGCAGGGGTAGCCCAGCCGGCTCATCGTGGCGACCGAGGCGACCAGCATCCGGTACGCGGGTGATGCGGCCCCCGTCTCGCGGCCGAATTGCCAGCCGAGCCGTTCCAGCAGGGCGTCGGCGGTGTGGCGGGCCGAGTCGATCGCGGGATCGTCCTGGTCCGGCTCCGGTCCGTGCGGCAGGGACCACACGGCGGCGCCGAGTCGCATGTGGTGATCGAGGGAGTCGTCCCCGATGGCGGCCAGGACCTCCCGTGCGACGGCCACCGGTATCCGGCCCACCTGGATCAGCGCGCGGACCAGCCGGAGCCGGCGCAGATGGTCCTCGCCGTACTCGGCCTGGGTGGCGCTGATCCGCCGCCCGGCCGGCAGCAGCTCTTCACGCAGGTAGTACTTGATCGTCGCGGTGGGGACGCCACTGCGCTCGCTGAGCTCCGCCAGCCTCATTTCGCTTGCGCCTTTCCTTGGGGAGTGACACTATCCAACTATAGATAGTTCCACTATCCAAAGAAGCTCGCCAAGGAGGCCGCGATGGGCAAGCGGACGATTCAGGGGCGCATGACGGCACAGTCGCAGGACGGTGTGACCGTCTTCCTCATCGGGATGCGGATCAACAACTTCCGGGCACTGCGCAGTTGGCTGCCGGTGGCCAAGGTCATGCCGAGGATGGTCGCCGAACTCTCCCGGGAGAAGGAGCGCGGTCTGTTGGGCTGCCAGTACCTGCTGGGCGGCCCCCGGCTGTTCTATCTGGTCCAGTACTGGGAGTCGAAGGAGAAGCTCCTGGCCTACGCGTCCGACCGGGACGGGGAGCACCGGCCCGCATGGGCCGCCTTCAACCGCAGGGTGCGCGAGGGCAAGGGCAAGGTCGGCTTCTGGCACGAGACGTACGTCGTCCCGGCCGGCTCCTATGAGTCCGTCTACATCAACATGCCGGAGTTCGGCCTGGGCGAGGCGACCGGTGTCATCCCGGTCGGTCGCCGCGGAGACCGCGCGGCCGACCGTCTCAAGGCCGCGTAGGTCCTGTCCGCCCGGACAGCCCTGAGCCAGGCCCGCGGGCCGGCCGAAACGAACCGAACAGCACCACGGGCATCCCGGCCGCCGCGGCGTCGGAGCGGCGGCCGGGGGAGAGCGGAAAGAAGATCCTGAGGAGCCGGGCGCTACCCCGTCCGGCGAAGGGCGTCCGACAGTCGGGCCGCGGCGTCGATCACGGCCTGGGCGTGCATACGGCCCGGGTGGCGGGTCAGCCGCTCGATCGGTCCGGACACCGAGACGGCGGCCACGACCCGGTTCGACGGCCCGCGCACGGGGGCCGATACCGAGGCGACTCCCGGCTCGCGCTCGCCGATCGACTGGGCCCAGCCCCGGCGCCGTACACCCGACAGGGCCGTCGCCGTGAAACGGGCACCCTGCAGACCTCGGTGCAGCCGCTCCGGCTCCTCCCAGGCCATCAGGATCTGGGCCGAGGAGCCGGCCTTCATCGTGAGGGTCGAGCCCACGGGCACCGTGTCCCGCAGTCCGGACAGCCGCTCGGCTGCCGCCACGCAGATGCGCATGTCTCCCTGCCGGCGGTAGAGCTGCGCGCTCTCGCCGGTGACATCGCGCAGATGAGTCAGCACCGGCCCGGCCGTGGCCAGCAGCCGGTCCTCGCCGGCCGCCGCGGCCAGCTCCGCCAGCCTGGGGCCCAGTATGAACCGGCCCTGCATGTCCCGCGCCACCATCCGGTGGTGCTCCAGTGCCACGGCAAGACGATGTGCCGTGGGCCGCGCAAGCCCTGTCGCCGCGACCAGCCCGGCGAGGGTGGCCGGACCGGACTCCAGCGCGCTCAGTACCAGAGCTGCCTTGTCGAGAACACCGACGCCACTAGAGTTGTCCATGCAACGATACTCGCGTCTCACTCTGTGAAACGCAAGTTCAATTTCCTCGAGAAGTTGCGAACCTGGATGTACGGCCACACGAGGGCCCGCGTCCCCGGCCGCCACCAAGGGTGCGGACGGCCGCGCAATTGATCTCTAGTTGGGCCCGGCAGCGCTGCCGGGCCGGAGGGAAAGCGATGGGTAGGACACTCGCGGAGAAGGTCTGGGACGACCACGTCGTCCGGCGCGCCGAGGGCGAGCCCGACCTCCTCTACATCGACCTGCACCTCCTGCACGAGGTGACCAGCCCGCAGGCTTTCGACGGCCTCCGCCAGAACGGACGCCGGGTGCGGCGGCTCGACCTCACCATCGCCACCGAGGATCACAACACGCCGACCCTCGACATCGACAAGCCGATCGCCGACCCGGTCTCCCGCGCCCAGCTGGAGACACTGCGCAAGAACTGCGCCGAGTTCGGTGTCCGGCTGCATCCCCTCGGTGACGTCGAGCAGGGCGTCGTCCACGTCGTGGGACCGCAGCTGGGCCTCACCCAGCCCGGAACCACCGTCGTCTGCGGTGACTCCCACACCTCCACCCACGGCGCCTTCGGCGCGCTGGCCTTCGGCATCGGCACCTCGCAGGTCGAGCATGTGCTGGCCACCCAGACGCTGCCGCTGGCCCGGCCCAAGACCATGGCGATCACCGTCGAGGGTGAGCTGCCCGACGGCGTCACCGCCAAGGACCTCATCCTGGCGATCATCGCCAGGATCGGTACCGGCGGTGGCCAGGGCTACATCCTGGAGTACCGAGGCTCCGCCATCGAGAAGCTCTCGATGGAAGCCCGGATGACCATCTGCAACATGTCGATCGAGGCCGGCGCCCGGGCCGGCATGATCGCCCCGGACCAGACGACGTTCGACTATCTGCTGGGCCGTGACCACGCCCCCCAGGGCGAGGACTGGGACGCTGCGGTCGCGTACTGGAAGACCCTGCGCACCGACGACGACGCGGTCTTCGACGCCGAGGTCTTCATCGATGCGGCGGAGCTCTCCCCGTTCGTCACCTGGGGAACCAACCCCGGCCAGGGCGCGCCCCTGTCGGCCAGCGTCCCCGACCCGGCTTCGTACGAGGACGCTTCGGAGCGGCTCGCCGCCGAAAAGGCCCTGGAGTACATGGGGTTGACCGCCGGGCAGGCACTGCGCGACATCAAGGTCGACACCGTCTTCGTAGGCTCCTGCACCAACGGCCGTATCGAGGACCTGCGCAACGCGGCCTCGGTCCTCGAAGGCCGCAAAGTCGCCGACGGCGTACGGATGCTGGTGGTACCCGGTTCGGTGCGGGTCGCGCTGCAGGCCGTCGAGGAGGGTCTGGACAAGGTCTTCAAGGAGGCCGGCGCCGAATGGCGGCACGCGGGCTGTTCGATGTGCCTGGGCATGAACCCCGACCAGCTGGCTCCGGGGGAGCGTTCCGCCTCCACCTCCAACCGCAACTTCGAGGGCCGGCAGGGCAAGGGCGGCCGGACCCATCTGGTCTCGCCGCAGGTCGCCGCCGCAACGGCCGTCGTCGGCCATCTGGCGTCACCCGCCGATCTGACCGACCTGTCCGCCCCTCGTACGCCCGCCGGAGTCTGACCGCCATGGAAGCTTTCACCACACACACCGGTCGTGCCGTCCCGCTGCGCCGCAGCAATGTCGACACCGACCAGATCATCCCGGCGCACTGGCTGAAGAAGGTCACCCGCGACGGTTTCGAGGACGGACTGTTCGAGGCCTGGCGCAAGAACGACGACTTCGTCCTCAACCAGCCTGAGCGCCAGGGCGCCACGGTCCTGGTCGCGGGCCCCGACTTCGGTACCGGCTCCTCGCGCGAGCACGCCGTCTGGGCGCTGCAGAACTACGGGTTCAAGGCCGTCATCTCGTCCCGCTTCGCCGACATCTTCCGTGGCAACTCGCTCAAGAACGGTCTGCTGACCGTGGTTCTGCCGCAGGAGACCGTGGACCGGCTCTGGGAGCTGATCGAGTCAGACCCGATGGCCGAAATTACTGTTGACTTGGAGCAGCGGCAGGTCCGTGCGGCAGGCGTCACCGCCGACTTCGAGCTGGACGAGAACGCCCGCTGGCGGCTGCTGAACGGACTCGACGACATCAGCCTCACCCTTCAGAACGAAGCCGACGTCTCTTCCTACGAGGCGTCGAGGCCGGCCTTCAAGCCTCGTACAATTGAGGTCTGAGCAGCGCTTTTCCCCGACTGCGCCCTCCACCTGACGGTGGAGGGCGCAGTCGCTTGTTGAGACCCTATGGGGCGACAACTCGCCCCAGATGGCACAATCGGTGCATGGAACGCGACAGCCAACTCGAGCTCTACCAGGCAGTCGCGGACCGACTGAAGGAGGCGCACACGCGTGTGCGCGAACTGCAAGTCCCGGAGGGCGTAAGGATGGCGCTGTCCCGGAAGCTGCTGGCCGTGACGGCCGTGGCCAAGCACGATCTCGCAGACGCCGCAAGGCGCCTGGACCGGTTGATGAACGACCTCGATGAAGGTCGTTTCCCCCAAGGTGACTGACCGCCCGGCGGCGGGTCGATTTGCGGCTCCGCCGCGTGGCCGCGACGGTCGACTTCGTTGCGGCACTAGGGTGATTAGCCCGTTTCGTGTTTGATTTGCGGTATATATCTGCCTAACGTGCGAAAAAGCTTGAACACTTTCGTTCCGGCTATGTCTCCGAAGGGGAAGAAGTGAACAAGGCGCAGCTCGTAGAAGCGATTGCCGACAAGATGGGCGGCCGCCAGCAGGCTGCCGAGGCGGTCGACGCGGTCCTCGACGCGATCGTCCGCGCGGTTGTCGGCGGGGACCGGGTTTCGGTCACCGGCTTCGGTTCGTTCGAGAAGGTTGACCGCCCCGCCCGTTACGCCCGTAACCCTCAGACGGGTGAGCGCGTGCGGGTCAAGAAGACCTCGGTGCCGCGGTTCCGCGCCGGCCAGGGCTTCAAGGACCTGGTCAGCGGCACGAAGAAGCTCCCCAGGGGTGGCGAAGTCGCCGTCAAGAAGGCCCCCAAGGGCAGCCTCCAGGTCGGCACCGTCGCGAAGAAGGCCGCCGCGAAGAAGGCGACCGCCAAGAAGGCCGCGGTGAAGAAGACCACCGCAGCCAGGAAGACGACGGCTGCCGCGAAGAAGACCGCGGTGAAGAAGACCACCGCCGCCAAGAAGACCACCGCGGCAGCGAAGAAGACCGCGGCGAAGAAGACGACGGCGAAGAAGGCCGCGGCCAAGAAGACCGCTCCCGCGAAGAAGGCGGTCGCCAAGAAGGCGCCGGCCAAGAAGGCCACGGCGCGCACGACCGCCGCCAAGAAGACCACCGTCCGCAAGAAGTAAGCGGCGCAGCACCACAGGGCCACTCACGCGACGGGCCGGACTCCCCCGGGGGAGCCCGGCCCGCGGCATTTCGTCGGCCCTTCGGCGTTTCCCGAGGCGCTGCCCGGTGGGCGCGCCCGCACGGTGATCCGCTCAGGGCGTCCGATCAGAGCGTCTGCAGCGTCACCAGAGTGATCCGCAGGGTTTCGCCCTCGCCCTCGGTCTCGATACGGACCCGCTGCCCCGGCCGCAGCAGGCGCAGCCCGCCGGCGTCGAACGCCGCGGTGTCGAAGTCCACCGGAGTCCCGTCGTCGAGCAGCACACTGCCGCTGCGGGTCTCTGAGTCGTAGGTGTACGCGGTCGCCTGCATGCCCAGAGCGTATCCGGCACCGTAAGTGCCCTGGGCCCGCGCCCCCTCCGCGCGTACCGGCCCGGCAGGGGCGGGTTCCCGCCGCAATACCGGCAGCGCGGCGCAGCGCTCCGAGGTACGCGGACCCACCCCCAGAGCCAGTGCGGCCCGAAGGTCATCGGCGGTGTCGACGTCCCGGCGCACCGAGTCGGCGCTCTCCACCGCAATTTCCGCCGCCCCGGACCGCAAATGCCGGTTTCGGGAACGCCCGCCGAATGCGGGACGCAATTCCCAACCGGGAGCAGCCGAGAGAAAAGTCGTGCCAATTCCCGCCGAGTCCGCCAGGAAAGCCCGGGGAAATTGCTCGGCCGCCGCGAGCACCAGTGCCAATTCCGTGGCCCGCAGTGCGGGCAGATCCGCGTTGAGAGCCGCCACCGCCGCGCCGGGACGGGCCGCACGGACCACCTCGGCGCCGTGCGCCAGCGCCGCATTGAGACCGGCCGCCGGTGTGTCCGGCACGATCCGCGCACCGAGTGCGGCCAGCTCCGCCGCGGCCAGCGGATCGTCCGTGACGACGGCCACATCCCCGACGGCGTGGCACGACAGCGCCGCCGCCACCGTGTCCAGGGCGAAGGCCAGTGCGAAACGCGGGCGCAGTGGTTCGCCGGCGGCTTCGGCCAGCCTGCTCTTGGCCAGGGCGAGGGGTTTCAGCGGAACGACGAGTGACCAGTGCACGGCCTCATTGTGACCTGCCCGCAAGGCGGACAGGGCGTACTCGCCGCCCCCCGAGGCGTACGGTGTTCTCGACAGACAGGGGGCGTGGGGCGACACTTGACCCCCAGCAGCCAGGCCGCAGAGACAGCAGCCAGGTCTATAGAGGAAGGTGTCCGAGTGTCCCGCCGCAGAATCGGCTTCTGGTACCGCCTGGCGGCGGTCATCGCGAAACCGCCGTTGGTGGTTCTGTTCAAGCGGGACTGGCGCGGAATGGAGCACATCCCGGCCGACGGCGGATTCATCACCGCCGTGAACCACAACTCGTATCTGGACCCGCTGTCCTACGCCCACTACCAGTACAACACGGGACGCGTTCCCAGGTTCCTGGCGAAGGCCGCCCTCTTCAAGGCCACGTTCGTCGGCACGATCCTGCACGGAACCGGCCAGATCCCCGTCTACCGCGAGACGACCAACGCGCTGGACGCCTTCCGTGCCGCCGTCGACGCGATCGAACGCGGCGAGTGCGTCGCGTTCTACCCGGAGGGCACGCTCACCCGCGACCCCGGGATGTGGCCCATGGCGGGCAAGACCGGTGCCGCCCGTGTCGCACTGCTCACCAAGGCCCCGGTCATCCCGGTCGCCCAGTGGGGCGCGAATCTGGCGATGCCGCCGTACGCCAAGGAGAACAAGCTGCAGCTGTTCCCGCGCAAGACCCTGATCGTGCAGGCGGGGCCGCCGGTCGACCTCTCCCGGTTCTACGGCCAGGAGCCCACGCCCGAGGTGCTGCGCGAGGCGACCGAGACGATCATGGCCGCCATCACCGGGCTCCTCGAGGAAGTACGCGGTGAGAAGGCGCCCCGCGAGCTGTTCGACCACCGCAGGGTACGGGCGGACCAGCGGCGCAAGGCCGCCGAGGGGGGAATGAAGTGACCCGTCCCGCCAAGGCCGCCGTGTTCGGCACCGGTTCCTGGGGCACCGCCTTCTCGATGATCCTCGCCGACGCCGGATGCGAGGTGACCCTCTGGGGCCGCCGCGCCGAACCGGTCGACGCCATCAACACCACCCGGACCAACCCGGACTACCTGCCGGGAGTCAGGCTTCCCGAGAACGTACGGGCCACCACGGACGCCGCGGAGGCCGCCGACGCCGCCGACTTCACGGTCCTGGTCGTGCCCTCCCAGACCCTGCGCGCCAACCTGGCCGAATGGGCGCCGAAACTGGCGTCCGACACCGTCCTCGTCTCCCTGATGAAGGGCGTGGAGCTCGGCACCGCCAAGCGGATGAGCGAGGTCATCGCGGAAGTCGTCGCCGAGGCGCCGGGCGGGGGTACCCCCGAGGACGTCAGCCGGAGGGTGGCGGTCCTCACCGGGCCCAACCTCGCGAGGGAGATCGCCGACCGCCAGCCCGCGGCGGCCGTGGTGGCCTGCGCCGACGAGACGGTCGCCCAGCGGCTCCAGTCCGCCTGCATGACCCCGTACTTCCGTGCCTACACCAATACCGACGTCGTCGGGTGCGAACTCGGGGGAGCGGTCAAGAACGTCATCGGTCTCGCCGTGGGTATCGCGGACGGCATGGGGCTCGGTGACAACTCCAAGGCCACTCTCATCACCCGCGGCCTCGCCGAGACCACCCGCCTCGGCCTCTCCATGGGCGCGGACCCGATGACCTTCGCCGGCCTCGCCGGACTCGGTGACCTCGTCGCCACCTGCTCGTCCCCACTGTCCCGTAACCACACCTTCGGGACCAATCTCGGGCGGGGGATGACCCTGCAGGAGACCATCGCCGCCACCAAGCAGACGGCTGAGGGCGTCAAGTCCTGCGAGTCCGTCCTGGATCTGGCCAGGCGGCACGGTGTCGATATGCCCATCACCGAGACCGTCGTGTCGATCGTCCACGAGGGCAAGCCACCGGTCGTCGCCCTCAAGGAGCTGATGTCGCGCAGCGCGAAGCCCGAACGGCACTGACACGGGATCGCACGGGATCCCAGGACGTCCCATGGGATCCCGTGGGACGCCGGGACGCGGGATTCCCCGGCAGTGCTTGCGCTCGTACGGCTGCTGGCCCGTGATATCCCGCGCTTTCCCGTGCTTTCCTGTGCCTCCCCACGTTGGCCCAGGACGTTGTCGAGTCCCGAGCGCCACCGTTCACTACCGCTGAGTGACGCCGTCGGCGTGCTGCGGCGCGGGCCTGCCGCCCGGGTGAAGGCGCAAGGTAGTCTCGTCGCGATATGAGCGAGAACCCGTACCACAGCCCCGACCTCGCCCCTACGCAAGGTGAGGCGCACCGCAAGCCGCGTGTCGCGGTCGTCTTCGGCGGCCGCAGCTCCGAGCACGCGATCTCCGTCGTGACGGCCGGTGCCGTGCTGCGCTCCATCGACCGCACCAAGTACGACGTGCTGCCCATCGGCATCACCGGCGACGGCCGCTGGGCGCTGACCGCCGACGAGCCGGACCGGATGGCCATCACCGACCGGAAGATGCCGTCGGTCGCCGCGCTCGCCGAGTCCACCGAGGGCGGTGTCGTCCTCTCCGTCGACCCGGCCAACCGCGAGGTGGTCTACAGCGAGCCCGGCTCGGTGCCCAAGGCCCTCGGTGAGGTCGACGTCGTCTTCCCGATGCTGCACGGACCCTACGGCGAGGACGGCACTCTGCAGGGCCTGCTGGAGCTCTCCGGCGTCCCGTACGTCGGCTCGGGCGTTCTGGCCTCCGCCGTCGGCCAGGACAAGGAGTACATGAAGCGGGTTTTCGCCTCCTTCGGACTGCCGGTCGGCCCCTATGTGGTCATCCGGCCGCGCGAGTGGGCACAGGATCCTTCCGCCGCGCGTAAGAAGATCGTCGACTTCGCGGGCGAGCACGGCTGGCCGCTGTTCGTGAAGCCCGCGCGCGCGGGATCCTCGATCGGCATCACCAAGGTCGACGACATCTCCGGGCTCGACGAGGCGATCGAGGAAGCCCAGCGGCACGACCCCAAGATCCTCGTCGAGTCGCTGCTGCGCGGCCGCGAGATCGAGTGCGGGGTGCTGGAGTTCGAGGACGGCCCCCGCGCCAGCGTGCCCGCCGAGATCCCACCGGTCTCCGCGCACGACTTCTACGACTTCGAAGCCAAGTACATCGACTCGGCCACCGGCCTGGTGCCCGCCCCGCTCACCGAGGAGCAGACCGCCGAGGTACAGCGGCTGGCCGTCGAGGCGTTCGAGGCGGCGTCCTGCGAGGGGCTGGTCCGCGCGGACTTCTTCCTCACCGAGGACGGCGAGTTCGTGATCAACGAGATCAACACCATGCCCGGCTTCACACCGATCTCCATGTACCCGCGGATGTGGCAGGAGAGCGGGATCAGCTACCCGGACCTCGTCGACCGGCTGATCCAGGCGGCTCTCAGGCGATCGACCGGACTGCGCTGAGCCGGGGCAGGCTCAGGGATTGCCGTCGAAGAGGGGCGGGACGGTCTTCGCGACCGCTCCCGCCAGGTCCGTCAGCGGACCGAGGTCGTGCGCGTACCGCTGCGACAGCGTGACCTCGACATAGGTCTTGCGGGACGCGGTCGTGAGGCGGGGGCCGTTGTCGTCCCGCTCGTCCACGAGCCAGTTGACGCCGTTGACCTCGACCGCCTGTGCCCCGGGATCACTCATCCCCGCGGGCCGGGGGACACCGCAGCGCAGTACGATCGCGGCGTCCCCCCACCCGGCGGTCAGCTCGGAGCGCGGCTCGGGGTCCCGGCGGTCCACTCCGGCCACGGATTGCGGGAGCGCCTCGTGCAGCGCACGGCACAGGGCCTTCTCCTGGGGAGGGGGAGTGGGAGCCGCGACCGTGACCGGCGCGTCCGCGGAGCAGCCCGCGACGGCCAGGAGCACCACGGCCGCGGCGGGCAGGGAGGCAAGCCGGTGAAAGGACATCACCGGCCAAGGGTAGACGGGGGCTACAGGTGCACGACCGGGCAGGTCAGGGTTCGCGTGATGCCGTCCACCTGCTGGACCTTGGCAACCACCATGCGGCCGAGATCGTCGACCGTGTCGGCCTGGGCGCGCACGATCACGTCGTAGGGACCTGTCACGTCCTCGGCCTGGATCACCCCCGGGATCTTGGAGATGGTGTCGGCGACGGTCGACGCCTTGCCCACCTCGGTCTGAATAAGGATGTACGCCTGTACCACGGAACCTCCAGGGCGGCCACGAGGATCATGTGGGGAGAAGGGACGCCACGGTATCGCGTCGCCGCGGGCCGCGGGGAGACCTGCGCGCTCCGTGATGTGCGCAGCGTGGCGCACGAAGCACAGAAGTTGACCGGCTGCTCGGCCTACTCGACCGTACCGACAGCAGTGACGGCTCGCTACCGCAACCGCACTGGGGCAGAAGGAGCACAGGAATGAAGGGCACCGTGGGCGAACTGGGGGAGTTCGGGCTCATCAGGGAGCTCACCTCCCGGCTCACCTCCACCCCCGCCGTACGACTCGGACCCGGCGACGACGCCGCGGTGGTGGCCGCGCCCGACCGCAGGGTGGTGGCCAGCACCGACCTGCTGCTGGAGGGACGGCACTTCCGGCGCGACTGGTCGACGGCCTACGACGTGGGCCGCAAGGCCGCCGCGCAGAATCTCGCCGACATCGCGGCGATGGGTGCCGTTCCCACCGCGCTGCTGCTCGGCCTCGTCGTCCCCGCCGATCTGCCCGTCACCTGGGCCACCGAGCTGATGGACGGCATCCGCGACGAATGCCAGGTCGCGGGCGCCGCGGTGGTCGGCGGCGATGTCGTACGCGGCGACACCATCACGATCGCGATCACGGCTCTCGGCGATCTGCGCAACCACGATCCGGTGACCCGTGCCGGCGCCCAGCCCGGCGATGTCGTCGCCTACACGGGCTGGTTGGGCTGGTCCGCAGCCGGGCACGCGGTCCTCTCGCGCGGCTTCCGCTCACCCCGCGCCTTCGTCGAGGCCCATCGCCGCCCCGAACCGCCGTACCACGCCGGCCCCGCCGCGGCCGGGCTCGGCGCCACCGCCATGACCGATGTCAGTGACGGGCTGGTGGCCGACCTCGGCCATATCGCCGAGGCCAGCAAGGTCCGTATCGACCTGCGCTCCGGACTCATCGACATTCCCACGCAGATGAACGACATCGGCCAGGCCGTCGGCGTCGACCCGCTGCAGTGGGTGCTGAGCGGCGGCGAGGACCACGCGATCGTCGCGACCTTCCCCGCGGACGCGAAACTGCCGGCCCGCTGGAAGGTCATCGGCGAGGTGCTCAACCCTTCCGCGCTGCCCCAGGTGACAGTGGACGGGGCACCCTGGACGAACAAGGGCGGCTGGGACCACTTCGGAGAGGTGTGAGGGCGATGGCACAGGCGCCGCCACTGGTGCTCACCGTCGCCGGATCCGACTCCGGCGGCGGCGCCGGCATCCAGGCCGACCTCAAGACGATGCTGGCCCTCGGCGTCCACGGCATGAGCGTGATCACGGCCGTCACCGCCCAGAACTCGCTCGGGGTACAGGGAGCCTGGGAGCTTCCGGCGGCTGCGGTACGCGCCCAGTACCGCAGCGTCGTCGACGACATCGGTGTGAGCGCCGTCAAGACCGGGATGCTGGCGTCGGCCGAACTCGTCGAGACGGTCGCCGAACTGCTCGCCGGCACGGACGCACCCGTGGTCGTCGATCCGGTCGGCGTCTCCAAGCACGGGGACCCGCTGCTCGCCGAGTCCGCGCTGGACTCGGTGCGGACGCGGCTGCTGCCGGCCGCGACCGTCGCCACCCCGAACACGGACGAGGTCGCCCAGCTCACCGGATTCCGGGTGGAGAGCGAGTCCGATCTACGGCGCGCGGCCGACGCGGTGCTGGGCTTCGGCCCGCGCTGGGTCCTGATCAAGGGCGGGCACCTCGCGGGCGACGCCGTGGACCTGCTCACCGACGGCACCGACGAGTACCGGCTGCGTGCGCCGCGTCACGACAACCGGCATACGCACGGCACCGGCTGCACGCTGGCATCGGCGATCGCGTCGGGCCTCGCCAAGGGGCTCACGGTGCCCGAGGCCGTGCACCTCGCCAAGGACTACGTCACGGGGGCCATCGCCGCGGGATACGCGCTGGGCGGCGGAATCGGCCCGGTCGACCACGGCTGGCGTTTCCGGCAGACGTGATCACCGGAACGGGATCTTCCGGCTGCGGTTCGACCGGTTCCGGGCACACGAGGCGTGCGGAGACGGCAAAAAGCCGGTCCACCGAGGTGGACCGGCTTTTCAGGCAACCGGATAGGGCTGCGCTACGACAAACGTCGCGGTTAGCGCGAGACCTTGCCGGCCTTGATGCACGAGGTGCAGACGTTGAGCCGCTTCGGCGTCCGACCGACCACGGCACGCACGCGCTGGATGTTCGGGTTCCAGCGACGGGACGTACGGCGGTGCGAGTGCGAAATGTTGTTGCCGAAGCCCGGCCCCTTGCCGCAGACGTCGCAGTTGGCAGCCACGGGTCACTCCAAAGACTTCAGATGCACTTACAGTGAAATCCGGCGTGCCGGAATCAGATGTCTGAAGTGGCTTGCCGGGGGAATGGCCCGATTCTCATCGGGCAACCGGAGCAGCATACAACGACTGCACCCGTACAACGAAACTACCATGGCTTCCTCCGCCCCCCGCCCCGGCCGCGGACCGGGCCCGGGTCTACCCTGCGGTGCAGCCGGCCGCTCAAGGAGGACAACAGTTGCCGAAGCAGGAGGGGCGGCCCGCGGGGCCCCGTAAGGGGACGGCTGCGGGAGACGGGCGGGCCCTCGACGCACTCGCGGTACGCACCTGGTGCTCACTGGCACTGGAGGCGCTGGGACGCGAGCGTGAGGAGCTCGACGCGATCAACGTCTATCCGGTCGCGGACGGGGACACCGGCACCAATCTCTATTTCACCCTCGAATCCGCGTCCCGGGCCGTGGAAGCGGTCTTCGCCGCGTACGAGACCGGGGAACCCGACCCCGGGGAACCGGCCCTCGCGGACACCGTGCGAGCCATGGCACACGGGGCACTGATCGGGGCGCGGGGGAATTCCGGGACCATCCTGGCGCAGCTGCTGCGGGGTATGGCCGAGGTGCTCGCCGAGCCGGGCGGCGCTCTGGCCGCCGCGCTGAGGTGCGCCGCACGGTCCGCGCGGGAGGCGGTCGCGCATCCCGTGGAAGGGACGATCCTGAGCGTGGCGTCGGCGGCGGCGGACGCGGCGGGGGACACCGCCCTCCCCGTGGGCCACGCCGACGCCCACCGTGACGACGTGGCCGCAGTGGTGGCCGCGTACACGCATGCCCGTACGGCACTGGAGGAGACTCCCGGGCAGCTCGAGGTCCTCGGGAGGGCGGGCGTCGTGGACGCGGGCGGCCAGGGCCTGCTCGCCGTGCTCGGGGCGCTGGCCGAGGCACTGACGGGGGAGGTGCCCGAGCGGCGCCCGGCTGCCCGTTCTCACCCCGCCGTCACCCCCGACGCACGGTCGTGCGCAGCGGGCGGCCCCGCCTTCGAGGTGATCTACCTCCTGGAAGCCGAGGACCCCGCGGTGGCCCGGCTCAGGGACCGGCTCGACGCTCTCGGCGACTCACTGGTCGTCGTCGGCGGCGACGGACTGTGGAACGTCCATGTACACGTCGACGATGCCGGAGCGGCCGTGGAGGCGGGCGTCGAGGCGGGGCGGCCCTACCGGATCCGGATCACCCACTTCGACCAGGCCGCCTCGGCCGACGAGCCGCGTGAACCGGTCCAGCGGGCGGTCGTCGCCGTGGTGCCGGGCGAGGGGCTCGCCGCCCTCTGCGAGGCGGCCGGCGCGACCACCGTGCTGGCGCGGCCAGGGGAGCCCCCCGCGAGCGGCGAACTCGTCGAGGCGATCAGGCGCGCGCACGCACGCGAGGTCGTGCTCCTGCCGAACGACCCGGAGCTGCGGCACACCGCGGCGGCGGCCGCGGAGCAGGCCCGCACCGAGGGCGTCAGGATCGCCCTCATCCCCACCCGCTCCGCGGTCCAGGGCATCGCGGCGCTCGCGGTCCACGCGCCGGACCGGCGTTTCGACGAGGACGTCGTCGCGATGACCTCGGCCGCGGGCGCGACCCGCTACGGCGAACTGGCCGTCGCCGAGCGGCAGTCCTTCACGTCTGCGGGTGTCTGTCAGGCGGGCGACGTACTCGGCCTGATCGACGGCGATGTGGCGGTGATCGGCACAGACCTCGCGGAGACGACGGAGACAGTGCTGGACCGCATGCTCTCGGCCGGCGGCGAACTCGTCACCCTGGTCCTCCCGGACGACGCCCCGGCGGGCCTGGCGGACCGCCTGGAGACCCACGTCCGCCGGGGGTACCTGGCGGTGGACACGGTGGTGCACCGGGGCGGGCGGGGGGCGCGTCTGATGATCGGGGTGGAGTAGGTCCCCTCCGGGGTGGGGGTACGGGGCGGGCGGGCCCCGTTCCGCTTGCCCGGGCGCCAACCCCGCACCGGCCAAGCCCATCATCCGCACCGGTCAAGCCCAACAACCGCACCGGCCCCGCGCAGCCCACCGCAGCGCGCAGCGCCCCGCCCCGGACAAGCCCGACAGCACCCCACCCCGCCGGAGGCCACCGCACAGCGTGGTCAGGAGACGTACTCCAGGACCGAGTCCGCCTCCGCCCGCCGTGCCTGCGCCGTCTCGCCCGGGACGTCCTCGTACGCGGACCGCACCGCCTCCGCCCGGCGGATCGCCGCGGCCTTCGCGCCCATGTCCGCCTCGAGCCACGCGGCCAGCAGCTCCGCGGCCGTCCGAAGGTCCGTGAAGCCCTCGCCGGCCTCGTCGAACCCGGCGATCGCCCGCTCGACGAACGTCAGAGCCCGCGCGTACGTCTCCGCCCGCTCGCTCTGCTGGGCGATCAGCTCACCGGTCTGCCGATGGGTGTCGGCCAGTTCCGCGCGCAGACGGGCGGAGACGGTCGCGTCGTCCGCGGTGAGGAGCGCCCGCTCGCACTCCGCCGCCGCCTCCGCCATAAGGGCTTCGGCCGCCTCCGCCCCGGCCTGCCCCTCCCGGATCGCGATCCACGCCCGCACCCGCAGCGCGCGCACCACCGCGTGCACGTCCCCCAGATCACGCCAGAGCGCGCCCGAGCGCTCGTAGGCACGGTCCGCCTCCGTGTTGAGCTCCGCCCGGTACAGCGCCTGGCCCGCGAGGGTGGCGAGCATCGCGTGGTCGCGCTGCTCGGGCCAGTCCCGGGCGATGTCGGCCGCCTTGAGCCAGTGCTCGGCCGCGGCGCGCGGGTCCTTGAGCTCGGTCAGACAGTCGCCGAGCCACCACAGGGTCTGGACGACCATCCCGTCACCGTGGTCCTCGACCGTCAGATCGGGCAGGACGGCCTCCAGCACGGCCGCCGCCTCCTCCACGCGCCCGGCGCGCAGCAGCCAGCCACCCAGCTGGTGCCGGGCGTACGCGCCCATTCCCATGCTCTCGGCGGCCTCGTCGGCCCAGTGCGCGGCCTCCAGCGCATGGTCGGCGGCCTCGGCGAACCGGCCCTGGGCGCCGAGGATTTCGGCGAGCCGCAGATGCAGCCGGGCGTGCCCGGGCGCGGTGACGTAGGGGGCTCCGTGCTCCAGGGCGGAGCGGGCGGCGCGTTCCGCGGTCTCCGGGTCGCCCTGATGCTGTGCCAGGGCGGCCTGGCGGGCCTCGGGCTCGACCGCGTACCACGGCTGTCCGGCCTCGAGGAACAGCCCGGCCGCGTCCGCGTACAGCTCGGCCGCCGCCGCGGCCTCGCCCCGGTACGCCGCGACGTCGCCGAGCACGGACCGTGCCTCGGCGATGCGCTCGGCGACGGAGTGGTCCGCGCGGTGCGGTCGCAGAAATCGAGCAGCTCGGTCACGGACCGCTCGAGCGCCTCGGCCCGCCGGCCGGACTCCGCCTCGCTCCCGGCGCTCACGTCGCTTTCGTCGTTCTCGTCGTCCTGCAGTACTAGCCGGATCCGCACCCGGTTGATCAGTGCCGAGGCCACCTGGCCGGCGCCGGTCCTGCCTTCCGCGTACAGCGCGAGGGCGCGTGCGATGGCCTCCTCTACGGCTGCGAGGGCCGCCTCGGGGTCACCGCCGCGTGCGATCGCGCAGGCGCCCCGGGCCAGCGCTGCCGCCGCCTCGCCGGGGTCGCCCGCGGCCTCGTAGTGCCCGGCGGCGGCCTGGAAGAGCCGCACCGCCTCGGACGCCTCGGTCCGCAGGCCCATGGCACGGTGGTCGTCGATCTCGGCCAGCGCCCGTTCGTCCAGCTCGGTGTCCGCGCAGTCACCGGCCGCCGCCGCGACGGCCTCCCATGCGGCGCCCGCGTCCGGGTGCCGGGCCTCGCTCAGCCGGCGCGCCTCGTCGAGCAACTCCTCCACACCCGTCGTCGGGGCGGGGGCCGCGGCCGGGGGAGCGGGCCGGTCCACCGCTGCGGCAGGAGCCGGCCGTACGGCCCGTACACCCAGCGGAAGGCGCTCCACCAGCGGCTTCCGGTCGAGCCGCGTCCGGACCAGGGTGCTCACGGCAGCCGTGCCGTTGCGCTCGTCGAAGCGTGCGGCGAGCGCCAGCGCCTGCCGGCGTGCGTGGTCGGCAAGTCCGCGAGCCGTCCACGACTGCCCGGACGGCCCCGGTACGTCCTGATCGCCGTGCCCGAGACCGACGAGCCGGTCCATCAGCAGCGCGGTGACGGTGAGATGGTCCATCAGGGAATCGGGGTCGCCGCTGTCCGTGAAGTACGCGGGCCGGTCCGAGAGGATCTCCAGGCCCCGTGCCTCGTTGCCGCTCAGCGCACAGAACTCGACGTGCATGGCCACCCAGCTGCGCATGCTCTCCAGCGGGCGCACCATGCGGTAGCCGCGCAGATGATGGGCACGCGCTTCTTCCACCCGGCCGAGGCGCAGGAGCGGCAGCAGGGAGGCCGCGAGGACCGCGTGCGGCTCGTGCGAGCAGGTGTACTCGCCCTCCAGCACCGGGCGCCACAGCTCGAGCGCCTGCTCGTCACGGCCCAGCCGGGCGTGCCACGAGCCCTGGTCGTGCAGCTCGCAGGCGTGGCAGTCGGCCATCCGGTCGCGGTCGGCGGCCAGCCATGCGGCGTGGGCGCGTTCGGCCCGACCCAGGTCGCCGATGTGCCGGGCCAGCAGGAATTCACCCTGCCGTACCGCCCGTTCGGAATGGCCCGCCAGCCGGTAGCGGTGCTCCATCTCGCCCAGCCACTTCTCGATGGAAGCGAGCGGGATGTGCGGCTGGTCGAGCATGTCCGTGGACACCCATTTGAAGTACCAGTGCAGCCAGTGCGCCGCCTGGGCGTCGAAGTCCCCGGGCCGTTCGTCCCACATCTTCAGGAGCCGCGCGAAGGGGACGAACAGCTTGTCCTTCTCCGAGCTGTAGTTGTACGCCTGGAGCAGATGCGCGAGGGCCTCGATGACCAGCGGGGTGTCGCCGGTCGGCTCGGCCTCGGCGAGCAGCCGCTCGGCGCGGGCGTTGCGCGCGGCGCCCTCGGGCGACTGGTAGTTCTCGTACAGGGCCTGCCGTATCGCGGCCGTGTCGGTGTGCGGGCTCATCGGCCGTCCTCCTTCGGGTCCGCGGCGGTGTGGGTGGCCCATTCGAGCAGCCCGGCGAACGCGCGGTTGAGCAGCGCCGAGTCGGCGGGGCGCAGCGGGCGCTGTGCCATCAGCAGGGCCTGCCCGTAGAGCGATTCGACGGCGGTGCCGGCGAGCGCGGGGTCGCCCAGGGTGCTGATCCGGCGGACCAGGGGGTTGAGGTGGTCAGCACGAGACGGGCCCTCGGCGCACTGCCGCGCAGCGAACCGAGGATGCCCGCCCACAGGTCGTCGGCCTGCTCCTCGGCCTGCGCGCGGGCCTGCTCATGGCGGGCCGCCCGGTCGTCGAGGTGCAGTGCGGGCACGGTCAGGGGGTGGAAGGAGCGCAGGGAGACGTCACAGCCGAGCGGATCCAGCGTCGCACGCGCCACTGACAGGAAGCCGGCGAGTGCCAGTTCGTCGGCCGGGTCGACCGCGTCGAGGTGCGCGGTGACGGTGTCCGCGTCGAGTTCGGCGACCGCCGTGCCGGGGCGTACCGACGGCAGCCGTTCGACCAGTTCGGAGTCGTAGGTGTAGCCGCCGTTGACGACGCCTATGCCCTGGGCGGACGCGATGGGTGCGACCTGGCGGTATTCCTCCACGGTCCGGGTGAAGTGCACCATGCGGTGCCGCTGGGCGAACTCCTCCAGGGACAGCCGGCCGTCGGTGGTCTCGAACGGCAGCCACGGCAGCATCGTGCGCAGCATGTCGTCGTCGTGCCGGGCGAGTGACTTCACTCCCAGGTGGTGCACCGAGAGGAACTGGGCGAGCCGTTCGGGGTCGCCCGCCGCGAGTCCGGTCAGCCAGTCCCGTACCCGGGCCCCGAGCGCGTCGCGCACGGCGGCGAGGGTCTCGTCCGCGTACAGCGATTCGCGCGACGCCGTGGGGCGCAGGCTGTCGGTGTCCAGGACGCAGCGCACGAAGAAGGCCCAGTCGGGCAGGAGTTCGTCAGCACGGTCGGTGAGCAGCATGCCCTTGAGGTGCACCCGGTGTCCGGCGCGCTGGGCGGGACTCACCGCCGACGGCAGGACGTAGGCGACACCGCGCACGCCCACCAGGGGCAGATCGAGGTCGATCGAGTCGAGCGGGGAGAAGCCGAAGAGCTCGTGGCAGTGGCCCGCGAGCGCGACCCGCCGCGCGGCCGGGGTGGGGTAGGAGCGGTCCCAGGGAGCCGGGAGATCGGTGACGGGCTCCTCGCCGACGCGCACGTCGTAGGGAAGCAGGGAGCCGAAGTCCCGTGCGAGGTCCCGTACCCGGCCCTCCGTGAGCCATTCGCCGCTGCCGGGGCGGGCGGTGAGGTACACGGTGGTGCCGGGCTCGGCGCGGGCGTCGTCCGGGAGGGTGCGCACGGTGTACGAACCGTCGTCGCGCGCCGCCCACTCGACCGGTGCGGCGTCCGGGTTCCGCGCGGAGCGGCTCACCACGCGGATCTCCGCGGCGACGACGAAACAGGCGAGCAGGCCGATGCCGAACTGGCCCAGGAACTCGGCCCTGGCCGATTCCAGCCCGCCGTCCCGCTTGGAGCTGCGGCCGATGGTGGCGAGCAGACCGTGCACGTCCGCCTCGGTCAGGCCGATACCGCTGTCCTCGACCCGCAGCCTGCCCTCTCCGGCGTACAGCCGCACCCGGGCCGGCGCGTCCGGCTGCTCGGCGCGGCGCGCGGTGATCGCGTCCACGGCGTTCTGCAGCAGCTCGCGCAGATAGACCCTGGGACTGGAGTACAGGTGGTGGGAGAGCAGGTCCACCAGGCCGCGCAGATCGACCTGGAAGGTGTGCGGTGCGGTCTCGGGCGTCGCGGAAATCTCGGAAGTCTCAGAAGTCATCGTCGCTGCGCCGGTGGGGGCCGAGTGGCGGCGCGGGTAGGGCGATCCCGTGGTCGGTGATCGCGAACCTGGCAAAACCTGGCAAGAGGGGGCAGGCGGGGGCGGAAGCGGGGGGAAGAGATCGTCATCCTAGGGGGAGCGGCACCGTCGCGACCAGCGGTTATCGACCGGTGTGCGACGGCTGTCGGTGCCGTGGTGTGCAATGGATCGCGTGTCCGCACTGGATGAACCACTGAAAACCAGCCTCGGCCCGGCGACCGCGAAGGTCATGGCCGAGAACCTCGGCCTGCGCACTGTCGGAGATCTGCTGCACCACTATCCGCGGCGCTACGAGGAGCGCGGCCAGCTGACCCGGCTCGCCGACCTCCCGCTGGACGAGCACGTCACGGTCGTGGCCCAGGTCGCGGACGCCCGTGTGCACACGTTCAACGGCGGGCGGGGCCAGCGCCTGGAGATCACCATCACCGACGGCAGCGGGCGGCTCCAGCTGGTCTTCTTCGGGCGCGGCATCCACAAACCGCACAAGGACCTGCTGCCGGGCAGCCGCGCCATGTTCGCCGGCAAGGTGTCGATGTTCAACCGCAGACTGCAGCTGGCCCATCCCAGCTACGAGCGGCTGTCCTCCGATGGCACGGACGGCGGCGAAGGCACGGTCAGCGCGTTCGCGGGGAAGCTCATCCCGATCTATCCCGCCTGCAAGGGCCTGGAGTCCTGGAAGATCGCCAAAGCCGTCGACGCGGTGCTGCCCCAGGCGCGCCACGCCGTCGACCCGCTCCCGCCCGCGTTGCGCGAGGGCCGCGGCTTCGTCTCCCTCCACGAGGCCCTGCTCAAGATCCACCGCCCGGGCGGCAAGGCGGACGTCGAGGAGGCCAGGGAGCGCCTCAAGTGGGACGAGGCGTTCGTGCTCCAAGTCGCCCTCGCCCGCCGGCGCCACGCGGACACCCAGCTCCCCGCGGTCGCCCGTACGCCCGCCGCCGACGGGCTGCTCGCCGCCTTCGACACCCGGCTGCCGTTCACCCTCACCGAAGGCCAGCAGAAGGTGTCCGCCGAGATCTTCGGTGATCTGGCCACCGAACACCCCATGCACCGGCTGCTGCAGGGGGAGGTCGGCTCGGGCAAGACGATGGTGGCCCTGCGCGCCATGCTCGCCGTCGTCGACTCCGGCGGCCAGGCCGCGATGCTCGCCCCCACCGAAGTCCTCGCCCAGCAGCACCACCGCTCGGTCGTCGAGATGATGGGCGACCTCGCCGAGGGCGGGATGCTCGGAGGCGCCGAGCACGCGACCAAAGTCGTGCTGCTCACCGGCTCCATGGGGGCGGCGGCTCGCCGCCATGCCCTGCTCGACCTGGTCACGGGCGAGGCGGGCATCGTCATCGGCACCCATGCGCTGATCGAGGACGCTGTGCAGTTCCACGACCTGGGGCTCGTCGTGGTCGACGAACAGCACCGCTTCGGCGTGGAGCAGCGGGACGCCCTCCGGGGCAAGGGCAGGCAACCGCCCCATCTGCTGGTCATGACGGCCACCCCCATTCCCCGCACCGTCGCCATGACGGTCTTCGGAGACCTGGAGACGTCCGTGCTGGACCAGCTGCCCGCGGGGCGCTCACCCATCGCCACCCATGTGGTCCCGGCGGCGGACAAGCCGCACTTCCTCGCGCGTGCCTGGGAGCGGGTGCGCGAGGAGGTCGACGGCGGGCACCAGGCCTACGTCGTCTGCCCGAGGATCGGCGACTCCGTGGAGGACGAGGCCGGGAAGAAGAAGCAGTCGCCGGAGGACGAGGCCGAGAAGCGGCCGCCGCTTGCCGTGCTGGACGTGGCCGGGCAGCTGACCGCGGGTCCGCTGCAAGGGCTTCGGGTGGAGGTGCTCCACGGCCGGATGGCACCCGACGACAAGGACGACGTCATGCGCCGCTTCGCCGCGGGCGAGGTGGACGTCCTGGTGGCCACGACCGTCATCGAAGTCGGGGTGAACGTTCCGAACGCGACGGCGATGGTGATCATGGACGCCGACCGCTTCGGTGTCTCCCAGCTCCATCAGCTGCGCGGCCGCGTCGGCCGCGGTTCGGCCCCCGGGCTGTGTCTGCTCGTCACCGAGATGCCGGAGGCGAGCCCCGCCCGTGCCCGGCTCGGCGCGGTCGCGGCCACGCTGGACGGCTTCGAACTGTCCCGTATCGATCTCGAGCAGCGCCGGGAGGGCGATGTGCTGGGCCAGGCCCAGTCCGGCGCGAGGTCCTCGCTGCGGGTGCTCGCGGTCATCGACGACGAGGAGGTCATCGCCGCCGCCCGCGACGAGGCCGTGGCGGTGGTCACCGCCGACCCGGAGCTGGAACGGCTGCCGGAGCTGCGTACCGCGCTCGACGCACTGCTGGACGCGGACCGCGAGCAGTACCTGGACAAAGGCTGAGGGGCCGGGGCTCCGGGCACGGCCCGGCTGCCCGCTGCGGCGGGGCCGGGGGCCGTCCGGCCCTCCGCGAGCCCATATCGTGGAGGAGACCGGACCGAAACGAGCGCCGAGAAGGACCCAGATGACCCGCGTGATCGCCGGTGCGGCCGGCGGACGTCGCCTGGCCGTGCCGCCGGGCAATGGCACCCGCCCGACCTCCGACCGTGCGCGCGAAGGCCTGTTCTCCACCTGGGAGTCGCTGCTGGGCACCCTTCGGGGCCTGCGGGTCGCCGACCTCTACGCCGGCTCGGGCGCGGTGGGGCTCGAAGCGCTGTCGCGTGGCGCCTCTCATGCCCTCCTCGTCGAGGCCGACAGCCGCGCCGCCCGCACGGTCAGGGACAACGTGCGGACGCTCGCACTGCCCGGCGCCGAGGTCCGCGGCGGCCGGGCCGAGCAGATCGTGCAGGGGCCGGCGCCGGCCGACCCGTACGACATCGTGTTCCTTGACCCCCCGTACGCCGTCACGGACGATGATCTTCGCGAGATTCTCCTCACACTCCGCACGGGGGGCTGGCTCGCGCCGGACGCCGTCGTCACCGTGGAGCGCAGCACCAGAGGCGGCGAGTTCGTGTGGCCGGAGGGCATCGAGCCACTGCGGGCCCGCCGTTACGGCGAAGGAACGCTTTGGTACGGTCGCGCCGCCTCTACGTGCGAAGACGCACCATGACCGGACCGGAGAGCGAGGGACTTCAGTTGCGCCGCGCCGTCTGTCCGGGGTCGTTCGACCCCATCACCAATGGACACCTCGACATCATCGCCCGCGCTTCCAAGCTGTACGACGTGGTGCACGTCGTGGTGATGATCAACCAGGCCAAGCAGGGCCTGTTCACCGTGGACGAGCGGATCGGGCTGATCCGCGAGGTCACCGCCGAGTACGGGAACGTCGAGGTGGAGGCCTACCACGGCCTGCTCGTCGACTACTGCAAGGAGCGGGACATCCCCGCCATCGTCAAGGGCCTGCGCGCCGTCAGCGACTTCGACTACGAGCTGCAGATGGCCCAGATGAACAACGGCCTCTCGGGCGTCGAGACGCTCTTCGTGCCCACCAGCCCGACCTACAGCTTCCTGTCGTCCTCCCTGGTCAAGGAGGTCGCGGCCTGGGGCGGCGATGTGTCCCATCTGGTGCCGCCCGTGGTGCTGGCCGCGCTGACCGAGCGCCTCCCGAAGAAGTGACGCCGGGCACCGGGCCCTGACCGGCCGTCACCCGGTCCGGGGTTCTCCACCCCAGGGGTGGGGGCGGGGCGGCCGATGCCCGTACAGTCGTTCCGTCCGGCCGCGAACCGGCCATCGGCTGTAGTGACTGTGGAGAGTGGCGAGCACACGGTGGACGTCCAGAAGAAGCTCGACGACATCGTCGAGGTGGTCGGGAACGCCCGGTCCATGCCCATGTCGGCCTCGTGCGTGGTCAACCGCGCCGAGCTGCTCGCCATGCTCGAGGAGGTGCGCGAGGCCCTGCCCGGGTCGCTCGCGCACGCCCAGGAGCTCATCGGGGACCGGGAGCACCTGGTCGCCCAGGCCCGCCAGGAGGCCCAGCGGATCATCGAGGCCGCGCACAACGAGCGCGGTTCGCTGGTCTCCGACACCCAGATCGCCCGGCAGTCCCAGGAGGAGGCCGACCGCATCCTCGCCGAGGCCCGCCGGGAGGCCGAGGAGATCCGTGCCGAGGCCGACGAGTACGTGGACTCCAAGCTCGCGAACTTCGAGGTCGTGCTCAACAAGACCATCGGCTCGGTCGACCGTGGCCGGGAGAAGCTCCTCGGCCGTGCGCCCGCGCCCGGTGACCAGGGCTACCTGGATCCGGCCGAGGACGACGCCCCCGAGTACAGCGCGGACCCGCAGACCCTGATCCAGCGCGCGGACGAGTACGTCGACGCCAAGCTCGGCGCGTTCGAGGCGGTGCTCAGCAAGACGCTGGAGGCCGTCGGCCGCGGCCGGCAGAAGCTGCACGGCCGGATCGCCACCGACGAACTGGGTGCCCATATGGCCGCCCAGGACGCCGCGGGGACGCAGACCACGAGCGATGCGGACTATCTCGCCGGCCTCGCGGAGCTTTCGGACCCGGCGCAGTCGGCGGCCCCGCAGCAGCCGGGTACCGCCCAGCAGCCCTCCGGGATGCCGGTCCAGATCCCCGCCCAGGCCGACCCGTACGCCCCGGCCGCCTCGCACACGGGAGGCTACGGCGAGGACGCGTCCCACTCCGGGACCTACGGGGGACAGCACCAGGTCCAGCAGCAGGACGCCTACGCCTACCAGCAGAACGCGTACGCATACGGGGAGCAGGGCTACGCGCAGACGTACGACCAGGGCTACGCCCAGCAGTACGCCGCGTACGACCAGCAGCAGTACCCCCAGCAGACTCAGGCGCCGCACCAGCAGTCGCACCAGCAGGCCGGTGACCAGTCGCAGCTCGACGAGACGAGCTTCTTCGACACGAGCATGATCGACATGGAGCAGCTGCGCCGCTACGAACAGGGGCGTTGATACGCCCACCGACCGGATTGGGCCAACAGCGAACAGTCCAGTATCCTGGCTCTTCGGTCGCGCGTGCGTGCAGTCGATGCTGCGCTGATATCGCGATCCCCCTCACTCGATCCATTCGATCCGAAAGCAGGAACAGCCCTGAACGCCCGCCTGGACCATCGCAACCCACTCGTGTTCGACACACACGAGCTGGGTCGGCGTCCTGGTGCGCTCCAGCGGCTGACCCGCACGGTCGACGCGCCCGGTGCGCCGGTCTTCGGCATCGAAGATGTGATCGGGGTGCCCTCGGGCGCTCCGGTGGAGCTTGAGCTCCGCCTCGAGTCCGTCATGGAGGGGGTGCTCGTCACGGGCACCGCCCGTGCCCGGGCCGAGGGCGAGTGCGTAAGGTGTCTGGAGCCGCTGCACCAGGAGGTCGCGGCGGACTTCCAGGAGATGTTCTCGTACCCTGACGCCGACGACCGGGGCCGCAGCAAGCCTGCGGATCCGGGCGACGACGCCGAGGACGAGGGCATGCTCTTCCTCGAGGACGGCCTGTTCGACCTCGAGCCCGTGCTGCGCGACGCGGTGGTGCTCGCACTGCCGATGCAGCCGGTGTGCCGGGAGGACTGTGCGGGACTGTGCCCCCAGTGCGGGGTCAGCCTCAACGACGAACCGGACCACCATCACGATGCCGTCGACATCCGTTGGGCGGCACTGCAGGGACTCGCCGATTCGCTGGGAACCGGTGAGAAGGACAAGATGAGCGGCGACGCGCCTCGATCAGCACGCGCCGCCGAGAAGCAGGAGAAGTAGCCGTGGCTGTTCCGAAGCGGAAGATGTCGCGCAGCAACACGCGCCACCGCCGGTCGCAGTGGAAGGCTGCGGTCCCCACCCTGGTTTCGTGCGAGCGTTGCCAGGAGCCGAAGCAGCAGCACATCGCGTGCCCGAGCTGCGGCACCTACAACAAGCGCCAGGTCCTCGAGGTCTGAGCGGCTGGTGAGAGGCTCCATGTCTGACGCCGGTAAGCAGGCGGACAACACAAGCGCAGCCTCGCCCCACACGCTTCTGGAAGGGCGGCTCGGGTATCGGCTCGAGTCCGCCCTTCTGGTGCGTGCACTGACCCATCGTTCGTACGCGTACGAGAACGGCGGCCTGCCCACCAACGAGCGGCTCGAGTTCCTTGGGGACTCGGTGCTCGGACTGGTGGTCACGGACACGCTCTACCGGACCCACCCCGATCTGCCCGAAGGCCAGCTGGCCAAGCTGCGGGCCGCGGTGGTGAATTCGCGTGCGCTCGCGGAAGTCGGGCGTGGCCTGGACCTGGGTTCCTTCATCCGGCTCGGCCGCGGTGAAGAGGGCACGGGCGGCAGGGACAAGGCATCCATCCTCGCCGACACCCTTGAAGCGGTGATCGGCGCGGTCTATCTCGACCAGGGCCTCGACGCGGCCTCCGAGCTGGTGCACCGGCTCTTCGACCCGCTGATCGAGAAGTCCTCCAACCTCGGCGCCGGCCTGGACTGGAAGACCAGCCTCCAGGAGCTGACCGCGGCCGAGGGTCTTGGCGTGCCCGAATACCTGGTCACCGAGACCGGGCCGGACCACGAGAAGACCTTCACCGCTGCCGCCCGCGTCGGTGGTGTCTCGTACGGCACCGGCACCGGCCGCAGCAAGAAGGAAGCGGAACAGCAGGCGGCGGAGTCCGCGTGGCGCGCGATCCGCGCCGCCGCGGACGAGCGTGCCGCCGCCGAGAAGTCCGCCTCCGGAACAGAAGGGCCTTCCGAGGACGGGGAGTCTTCCGGGACTCAGGGGCCTTCCGGAGCACAGGGTGCGTCGGAGGCCGACGGGTCCGGCGGCGCTCCATCGGCTCAGGCCACGGCCTGACTGCCCCTTTCGGCCTCCGTCGCGTCCCGGCGCGACGGAGGCCTTTGCCGTTCCCGTCGCGCTCCGGCTGCGACGAGCCCGAACGAGCGACCCGTACCTGCTGACCGGCCCATGAGGACCCGGGCGGTAGCACCCGCCGAGGGCCAGGGAAATCCGCGCTCCAGGCCGGAGGTACGCTGCGGGCGTCGTCCTGAAGACCTCCGGAGGAGGAGCGTCCCGTGCCCGAGTTGCCCGAGGTCGAAGTCGTACGGCGGGGGCTGGAGGCCTGGGTCTCCGGACGGGTCGTCGCGGACGTCGAGGTGCTCCACCCCCGGTCCGTCCGGCGCCATTTCGGCGGTGGTGAGGATTTCGCCACGCGCCTGAAGGGGCAGCGGATCGGTGTGGCCCGCCGCCGGGGCAAGTACCTCTGGCTCCCGCTGGAGGACAGCGGTGAGGCGGTGCTCGGACATCTGGGGATGAGCGGGCAGCTGCTGGTCCAGCCCGAGGACGCGGTGGACGAGAAGCACCTGCGGATCCGTGTCCGTTTCGACGACGATCTCGGTACCGAGCTCCGTTTCGTCGACCAGCGCACCTTCGGCGGGCTGTCGCTGCACGACACCAGCCCGGAGGGGCTGCCGGACGTCATCGCCCATATCGCGAGGGACCCGCTGGACGCCGACTTCGACGACACCGCGTTCGTCACCGCCCTGCGCCGCCGCCGCACCACGGTCAAGCGCGCCCTGCTCGACCAGTCACTGATCAGCGGGGTCGGCAACATCTACGCCGACGAGGCCCTGTGGCGCGCCAGACTGCACTACGACCGGCCGACGATGAGCCTGACCCGCCCCCGCTGCCTCGAGCTCCTCGGGCACGTGAGGGACGTCATGAATGCCGCTCTCGCCGTCGGCGGCACCAGCTTCGACAGCCTCTACGTCAACGTGAACGGCGAGTCGGGGTACTTCGACCGCTCCCTCGACGCCTACGGCCGTGCGGGGGAGCCCTGCCGGCGCTGCGGAACCCCCCTGCGCAGGCGCCCCTGGATGAACCGCTCGAGCTACTTCTGCCCGCGCTGTCAGCGCCCGCCGCGCGTCGTGTCGTAGCGCTCGCGCGCCCTCAGCACCTCGGGCATCCGGCCCTCCACGAGCCGGATCAGCACCATCAGCTGCTCGGCCACATCCCGGCCGAGCGGGGTGAGCTCGTAGTCGACCCGGGGCGGGTTCGTCGGCTGCGCCTCCCGGTGCACCAGTCCGTCCCGCTCCAGCGCGTGCAGGGTCTGGGAGAGCATCTTCTCGCTCACGCCGTCGACGCGGCGGCGCAACTCGTTGAACCGGCAGCGGGATTGGTACAGGGCGCCGAGCGTCAGGCTGCCCCACCGTCCCGTCACATGCTCCAGCGTGCCGCGGGACGGACACTGCCGGCTGAACACATCGAAAGCGAGGTCGTCGTCCACGACACTCACCCTACGCCTGCGCCTGCGAATCGACAGGTGCTCGCCTGGCCACCGCGCTCACCGCAGGGGAGTGCCGTCGAACGGCGCGGACCCGGAAACCCGGTGCCCAGTGCGGCCGTGGGGCCGTACGGGCACCGGGCTCGGACCACTGACCTGCGGGGGTCTCAGAGACCGAAGTCCTGTACCCACCAGGGGCCGCCGTCCGCGAAGGACACGCCCACGCCCATCGTCCGGTAGCCGCAGTTCAGGATGTTCGCGCGGTCGGCGTCGTCCTTCATCCACAGACGCACGACCGTCTCGGCGTCACCCGGGCCACGGGCGATGTTCTCGGCTCCCAGGCCGCCGACGCCCTTGGCCGCTGCCCGCTTCCACGGGTCGTTGCCGTCCGGATCGACGTGGTCGAAGAAGCCGCGTGCCGCCATGTCCTCGCTGAACCGGCCGGCCAGCGCACCGAGCGACGCGTCCGCGCTCAGCGGGCTGCAGCCCACCTGAGCGCGCTCCTCGTTGACGAGCGTGAGGACGGCGGCTTCCTCCGCCGCCTCGCCGGTCTGCGCCGCGGACCGGGACGGCTGGGCAGGCGCAGGGGCGACCGTCTGCTCGGGAGCCTTGGTCTGCGGCTTCGCAGGAGCCTCGGGCGAAGCCTGCGGAGCGGCCTTCTCCGGTGCGGCCTGCTGTGGTGCCGCCGTCTTCGACGGAGCGGCCTTCTCGGGGGCGGCCGGCTTGGGCGCGGCCTGCCGCGGGGCGGCGGTTTCCTTCGCCCCGGGCTTCTTCGCCTCCGCCTTGTCCGCTTCCGCCTTGACCGCCCCGGGCTTCTTCGCCGCAGGCTTTTCCGCGTCGGAGGGCTTCGGCTGGGGTGTGGTGGGGCCGGGGGACGCCTTGCCGGACGTCGACGACGCACCCCTGGATGCGCCGTGACCCTGCCGCGCGCCCTGGCCCGCACCGGCGGAATCGCCCCGGTCCGCAGTGGCCTTGGCGCCGCCCTGGGCGTCCGGCTTCCCCGGCTCCGGCGTGTGCGCCTGCCGGCTGCTGGAGCTGTTCTCGCCCAGGATGAACTGCTCGCCGCCCGGCAGCACACCGGCGGCTGCGGCCACGGTGGCCACCGCCACGGCAGCGGCCGCCGCGAGCAGCCCGGTGCGTACGGGGACCGCAGCCCACTTCTTCCGGCGGTGGCGTCCCATCCGTTCGCCCTTTCTTTCTGCGCGTGATGCGCGGGATCCGGGGGCGGCCCGTACCTGTGATCCCCTGTGGTCCGGGGCGGCAGGCTCACCCGACTCACCCGTACGAGTGATGTCAATGCGTGGCAATGTACGTCAATACGGACGTCGGGCGATGTGATGCACGAACCATTGACCGGCTAGCTTGCGTGCATGAATGAACATGCGCGGCTCACGGCCTGGGTGCGCGGCCGGGTGCAGAGAGTGGGCTTCCGCTGGTTCACCAGGGAAAACGCCCTGGCGATCGGCGCTCTCCAGGGCTTTGCCCTGAATCTCGACGACGGCAGGGTGCAGGTCGTGGCGGAAGGTCCGCGTGAGAATTGCCACCTTCTCCTGGACTGGCTCCGTTCGTCCGACACGCCCGGGAAGGTCGACGGCGTGACGGAGATCTGGGGTGTTCCGCGCGGCGGTTACGACGGATTCGCGATCCGCTGAAGGAGGGGTGAAGCGGGGGCGGAGAGAAGGCCACACGGTGTGTTCATATCGCTGCCGACAGCGCATGTGTTCGAACGAAAGAGCCTGGTGGTTGCCAAAAACGGCCTCCCCGTGCCAGGCTGCCGCAGTAAGGATGATCTCCACGCCCCCAGGGCCCCGCTGGAGAGCTGCGGTCGCGATGCAGGCGGCCGTCTGCCCCCGGGATGTCCACTGATGCGGGGTGTGATCGTGTTGACCGTCAAACTTTTTGGTGAGACGCTGGAAGCCCCGCGCACCTTAGCTGTTTGGCAGTACGAACCGCAGTGATACAAGCGCTGCCGAGCACCGCGGGTGCGATTCCCTCACGACCCACACCGCATCGGTCGGTCACTCAGTGTGGAGGACCATCCATCATGGCAAAGGCGCTTCTCGGTTACGTCGGCGGTTCCGACCCGCGACTTCTCGCCGAGATGCGACGGCTTCAGCAGCGCGTCCAGGATCTGGAATCCGAGCTCGTACGGATCCAGACCGAGAACGACGCGCTGAGTGCTGCCGCCGCACAGCACCATGGCGAGTCGCTGCTCGAAGGCATCGACATCGACGTACCCAAGGGCGAGCCGGCACTCACCTGATGTCAGCCCCCGTCGGGATGAATCAGCCACCGCCGGGATCAGGTGAGAAACACTCTCGCACGTAGGTACGCAAGGGACGCTTCGGCGTCCCTTCTTCTTTGGCCCCCCGCCGTCAGACTCCGTGCCCCCCGCCTTCGGTCCGTGTTCACCGTGCTTTACCGTCTGATCTGCCCTGCACCTTCATAGGTGAAACCGTGACCGAAAGGTAGAGTCCCCGGGCGTGCACCTCAAGGCCCTGACCCTGCGCGGATTCAAATCCTTCGCCTCTGCCACGACGCTGCGCTTTGAACCGGGCATCACCTGCGTGGTGGGGCCGAACGGTTCCGGCAAGTCCAATGTGGTGGACGCGCTGTCCTGGGTCATGGGTGAGCAGGGTGCGAAGTCGCTGCGCGGCGGCAAGATGGAGGACGTCATCTTCGCCGGGACCACCGGGCGGCCGCCGCTCGGCCGGGCCGAGGTCTCGCTGACGATCGACAACTCCGACGGGGCCCTTCCGATCGAGTACGCCGAGGTCACCATCACGCGGATCATGTTCCGCAACGGCGGCAGCGAGTACCAGATCAACGGCGACACCTGCCGCCTCCTGGACATCCAGGAGCTGCTCTCCGACTCCGGCATCGGCCGCGAGATGCATGTGATCGTCGGTCAGGGCCAGCTCGACTCGGTGCTGCACGCGGATCCGATGGGGCGGCGGGCGTTCATCGAAGAGGCCGCGGGTGTCCTCAAGCACCGCAAGCGCAAGGAGAAGGCGCTGCGGAAGCTGGACGCGATGCAGGCCAACCTCGCGCGCGTACAGGATCTGACCGACGAGCTGCGGCGCCAGCTCAAGCCGCTCGGGCGGCAGGCGGCGGTGGCACGCCGGGCCGCGGTCATCCAGGCCGACCTGCGCGATGCCCGGCTGCGGCTGCTCGCCGACGATCTCGTGCGGATGCGTAAGGCGCTGAAGTCGGAGGTCGCCGACGAGGCCGCGCTGAAGGAGCGCAAGGAGGCGGCGGAGCGCGAACTGCGGGCCGCCCAGGCGCGTGAGGCGGAGCTGGAGGACGAGGTACGGCGGCTGACACCGCGTCTGCAGCGAGCCCAGCAGACCTGGTACGAGCTCTCTCAGCTGGCGGAGCGCGTACGGGGCACGGTGTCGCTGGCCGACGCACGCGTGAAGAGCGCCACCTCGGCCCCGGCGGAGGAGCGCCGCGGCCGTGAGCCGGAGGACATGGAGCGTGAGGCGGCCCGGATCCGTGAGCAGGAAGCCGAGCTGGAAGCCGCGCTCGAGGCCGCCGAGCACGCGCTCGACGACACCGTCGCCCACCGTGCCGAACTGGAGCGCGAGCTGGCGGTCGAGGAACGCCGGCTGAAGGACGTGGCACGGGCGATCGCCGACCGGCGTGAGGGTCTCGCACGGCTGAACGGCCAGGTCAACGCGGCTCGTTCGCGTGCGGCATCCGCGCAGGCGGAGATCGACCGGCTGGCGGTCGCCCGTGACGAGGCGGGGGAGCGGTCGGCGGCGGCCCAGGAGGAGTACGAGCAGCTCAAGGCCGAGGTCGAGGGTCTGGACGCGGACGACTCGGTCCTGGCGGACCAGCACGATTCCGCCAAGCGGGAGTTGGCGGAGGCCGAGGCGGCGTTGTCCGCGGCACGAGAAGACTCCACCTCGGCGGACCGGGCGCATGCCGCACTGGCCGCCCGCCACGAGGCACTCGCGCAGGGCCTGCGCCGCAAGGACGGCACCGGCGCCCTGCTCTCGGCAGGCGACAGCCTTTCCGGACTCCTCGGCCCGGCCGCGGAGCTCCTCACGGTCGCCCCGGGCTACGAGGTCCCGGTCGCCGCCGCCCTCGGCGCGGCCGCTGACGCCATCGCTGTCCGGGACCCCGCCACCGCTGCCGAAGCGATTCGCCTTCTGCGCAAACAGGACGCGGGACGGGCGGCGCTGCTGCTGTCGGTGCCGGACCAGCGCGCGGCGGCCCCGACGTCGGCAGGCGCCACGCCCGTTACCGGACAGATCGCCGCGAACGAGCCGGCAGCGGGTGCCCACCTTCCGTCGGCGGACACGCACGCACTCCAGGACGATGGGCCGCAGGCAGGTCCGGTCGCCGCCGCCGGGGGACCGGTGCCCCGGGAGGCGCTGGTGGCGCCCCGGAGCGCGCAGGACGGCGCGCCACACGCGGAAGGGCTGGTTCCGGCCCAGGCGACGGGCCATGCGCCGCCGCGGGTCGCCGAGCTGGTCCGCGGGCCGGCCGAGCTGATGCCCGCCGTGGAGCACCTCGTACGGGACATGGTGGTCGTCGGGACGCTGGACGAGGCCGAGCACCTGGTCCGGGTGCGCCCCGGGCTGACCGCCGTGACGGCCGAGGGAGATGTGCTCGCGGCGCACTTCGCGCACGGCGGCTCCGCCGGAGCGCCGAGTCTGCTGGAGGTCCAGGCCTCCGTGGACGAGGCCGCGGCCGAGCTGGAGGAACTCGCCGTACGGTGCGGAGAACTGACAGCGCGGCATCAGCAGGCCGGGGAGCTGCGCAAGGAATCGGCCCGCCGGGTCGAGGAACTCGGCGAGCGGCGGCGTGCGGCCGAGAAGGAGAAGGCAGGGGTCGCCCAGCAGCTCGGACGGCTCGCCGGGCAGGCCCGCGGCGCCGCGGGCGAGGCAGAGCGCACGGCAGCAGCCGCCGCCCGAGCAGAGGAGGCGCTGGAGAAGGCGCTGTACGAGGCCGAGGAGCTCGCCGAGCGCTTGGAGGTCGCCGAAGAGACCCCGATCCAGGAGGAACCGGACACCTCCGTGAGGGACCGGCTGGCGGCCGACGGTGCGAACGCCCGTCAGACCGAGATGGAGGCGCGGCTCCAGGTCCGCACCCACGAGGAGCGGGTCAAGGGGCTCGCGGGCCGCGCCGACTCGCTCGACCGTGCGGCCCGTGCCGAGCGTGAGGCCCGGGCGCGTGCGGAGCAGCGCCGAGCGCGCCTCCGCCATGAGGTGGCTGTCGCCGAGGCGGTGGCCTCCGGTGCCCGCCAGCTCCTCGCCCATGTCGAGGTCTCCGTGGTGCGTGCCGAGCGGGAGCGGGCGGCGGCCGAAGCCGCCAAGGCGGCCCGCGAGCAGGAGCTGACGGCGGCCCGGGCCGAGGGCAGGGACCTCAAGGGCGAGCTCGACAAGCTCACCGATTCGGTGCACCGCGGCGAAGTGCTCGGCGCCGAGAAACGCCTGCGCATCGAGCAGCTGGAGACCAAGGCGCTGGAGGAGCTCGGGGTCGAGCCGGCGGGCCTGGTGTCCGAGTACGGCCCCGACCAGCTCGTACCCCCGTCCCTGCCGGCCGAGGGAGAGGAGCTTCCGGACGACCCGGAGCATCCGCGCAACCAGCCGAGGCCGTTCGTCCGCGCGGAGCAGGAGAAGCGGCTCAAGTCCGCCGAACGGGCGTACCAGCAGCTCGGAAAGGTGAATCCGCTCGCACTCGAGGAGTTCGCGGCGCTGGAAGAACGGCACAAGTTCCTGTCCGAGCAGCTCGAAGACCTGAAGAAGACCCGCGCCGATCTGCTCCAGGTCGTCAAGGAGGTCGACGAGCGCGTCGAGCAGGTGTTCACGGAGGCGTACCGGGACACCGCGCGGGAGTTCGAAGGCGTCTTCTCGCGGCTGTTCCCCGGAGGTGAGGGGCGGCTCATCCTGACCGACCCCGACAACATGCTGACGACGGGCGTCGATGTGGAAGCCCGCCCTCCGGGCAAGAAGGTCAAGCGGCTGTCGCTGCTCTCGGGTGGCGAGCGTTCGCTGACCGCGGTGGCGATGCTGGTGTCCATCTTCAAGGCCAGGCCGAGTCCGTTCTATGTCATGGACGAGGTCGAGGCGGCCCTGGACGACACCAACCTCCAGCGGCTGATCCGCATCATGCAGGAGCTCCAGGAGAGCTCCCAGCTGATCGTGATCACCCATCAGAAGCGGACGATGGAGGTCGCGGACGCGCTGTACGGCGTCTCCATGCAGGGTGACGGCGTCTCCAAGGTCATCAGCCAGCGCCTGCGTTAGACCCCGGACAAGACCTGGCCCTCTCGTCCCGGAGGACGCCTGTGTGCGGCCCTGCGCGGGTCCGTCCGCCCGTGCCACGGTCACGGGACCTCCACTCAATCTTCAAATCTTGAATGCAACGCAATCCGCCGGGTAGTCGTATTGCCAACAGACCCAAGTATTGACTTCGAGACTTGAACGAATAGTCTCTGCAGCGTTGCTCTTGCCTTCAAGTGGTGGGCGATGTGAACTTGTGCGCCACTTGAAGTGCTCGCCCCCCCCACGTCCGGCGACGCCGCCGGGCGGCCCCAGGAGTACCCCGTGACCAGCACCTCGCAGGCTCAGTCGCCCGAAGGCCGCAAAGCCCGACCGGAGCATCTCGGCCATGTCATTTTCATCGCGGCATCGGCCGCGATGGGTGGCTTCCTGTTCGGTTACGACAGCTCGGTGATCAACGGAGCCGTTGTCGCCATCCGGGACCGCTTCGACGTCGGCTCCGAGGCTCTCGCCCAGGTCATCGCCGCCGCGCTGATCGGCTGCGCCATCGGCGCCGCGACCGCCGGCCGTATCGCGGACCGCATCGGCCGCATCCCGGTCATGCGGATCGCCGCGACCCTGTTCACCATCAGCGCGATCGGCTCGGCCCTGCCGTTCGCCCTCTGGGATCTCGCCATGTGGCGTGTCCTCGGCGGTATCGCCATCGGTATGGCCTCGGTCATCGGCCCCGCCTATATCGCCGAGGTCTCCCCGCCCGCCTACCGCGGCCGGCTCGCCTCGTTCCAGCAGGCCGCCATCGTCACCGGCATCGCCGTCTCGCAGCTGGTCAACTGGGCCATCCTGAGCTTCGCCGGCGGCGAGCAGCGCGGCCACATCGCGGGCCTCGAAGCCTGGCAGTGGATGCTCGGCGTGATGGTGATCCCCTCGGTGCTCTACGGGCTGCTGTCGTTCGTCATTCCCGAGTCGCCGCGTTTCCTGATCTCGGTCGGCCGCAAGGAGAAGGCCCGCAAGGTCCTCCTCGACGTCGAGGGCAAGGAAGTGAACCTCGATGTCCGGGTCGCCGAGATCGAGCGGAACATGCGGCACGAGCGCAAGTCGACCTTCAAGGACCTGCTGGGCGGCCGCTTCGGTTTCCTGCCGATCGTCTGGATCGGTATCGGACTGTCCGTCTTCCAGCAGCTCGTCGGCATCAACGTGATCTTCTACTACAGCTCATCGCTGTGGCAGTCCGTCGGCATCAACCCGGAGAGCTCGTTCCTCTACGCGTTCGAGACCTCCATCGTGAACATCATCGGCACCGTAATCGCGATGCTCTGCGTCGACCGAATCGGCCGGAAGCCGCTCGCGCTCATCGGCTCCGCCGGTATGGCGGTCTCGCTCGGATGCGCCGCCTGGGCCTTCTCGTACAAGACCGGGGCGGGTGACGCCGTCTCACTGCCGAGCCTCCAGGGCACGGTCGCCCTGATCGCCGCCAACTTCTTCGTCCTGTTCTTCGCCCTCTCCTGGGGCGTGGTGGTGTGGGTGCTGCTCGGCGAGATGTTCCCGGGCCGGATCCGCGCCGCGGCGCTGGGCGTCGCCGCATCGGCCCAGTGGATCGCCAACTGGCTGATCACCGTGACGTTCCCGACCCTCTCGGACTGGAACCTCTCGGGCGCCTACATGATCTACACATTCTTCGCTCTGCTCTCGATCCCGTTCATCCTCAAGTGGGTGCCGGAAACGAAGGGCAAGGCGTTGGAGGAGATGGGCTAATCCCCGCTGCCCCTCTCCTCGGAACGCGGTGCTGTCCCGGCTCAGCCCTTGAGCCGGGGCAGCACCTGTTCGCAGAACAGCTGGACACTGCGCCAGCCCTCGTCCACCGGCATTCCGCCGCACAGCGGATGCAGCACCAGACTGTCGCCGCCGAGCGCGGCGCACTCGTCCGGCGTCACCACCCGGTACACCCCCTCCGCCCGCAGCTCCTCGACCGTCGTCGCCGTGGACCTCACCGCCGACCGGATGTCCCGGGACTGCCAGGACGCATAGGTGCGCGCCTCGTGCAGGAAGTGCTCCCCACAGCTGGCCCACGTCTCGTCCGGATCCTCGGCGAGATGCAGCAGTGGTGTCTGCGCCGCGGGCATCATGCAGAAGCCGTCCGTCCCGTACTCCTCGCGCAGCCGGTGGTAGTACGCCTCCAGTTCGGGCAGATGCGCGCTCGGGAAGAACGGCAGCCCCAGCCGGGCCGCGCGCCGCGCCGCCGGCCTCGAGGAGCCACCCACCAGCAGCATCGGATGCGGTTGTGTGTACGGGCGCGGGGTGACCCGTACGGACCGGCCCCGGTATACGAACTCCTCGCCGGTCCATGCCGCCAGCAGTGTGTCCAGCAGCTCGTCCTGGAGGGCGCCCCGCCGCTTCCAGTCGACGCCGTGGGCCGCGTACTCCTCGGGCCGGTATCCGATGCCGGCGACCGTGACCAGGCGCCCCCGGCTCAGCAGGTCCAGTACGGCGATCTCCTCGGCCAGCCGCAGCGGGTCGTGGAGCGGCCCGATGACGGCCGAGACGGTGACCGCGATTCGCCGGGTCGCGCCGAACACCGCGCCCGCGAAGGCGAAGGGGGACGGCAGCCAGTTGTTCGCGGCGCCGTGGTGCTCCTCGGTCTGGATGGTGTCGATTCCCCGGTCGTCGGCGTACGCGGCCATCTCCAGCGCCGCCCGGTAGCGGGCGGCGAGGGACTCGGGGGTCGCCGCGGGGTCGACGAGGTTGAACCGTACGACGGTGAAGGCCATGACGGGACGTCCCCTTCGCAAGGGTGCCGGTAGCGGAGGGGGACGTTAGCTGACGTGACGTCAGATGGAAACAGTCGCGGGCCCGTGCTCTTACGCGGGCTCGGTAACGGCTGCCGTGGCCTTCGACCGCGGCAGCACGGTATGCAGCGCCGCCGCGGCGACGATCGTCGCCGTCCGCGCGTCAACAAGGGTCGGCTCGGCCCACGGCATGGGCTGAGCCGACCCTGGGTGCGCTGTGTGCGTCAGACCCGACCGTCTTTTTTCCCGATACCGGGTGGGTTGTGACTCCGCCCTCACGGGCTTCTCGCCGGCACAAGGCCGGGCGACGGACCAGCCCGGCCTGGCGGGGGTCGGCGACCCCCGCCAGGAGAACAAAAGGTCAGGCGGCAGGTCACGCCATACTGGACGCGTTATGGAAATCGTCATCCTTGCTGTAGTCATCGCTCTGGTCGCGGTCGGCGTGATCAGCGGGCTCGTGGTCAGCAGCCGCAAGAAGAAGCAGCTGCCGCCCTCGGCGCCGTCCAGCACGCCGACCATCACAGCTCCGCCCGCCGAGCCGCATGTCGGCGAGGAGGCGGAGACTCCGCGGGAGGAACCCCGTCGCACCATCGAGGAGGTCGGCCTCCCGGAGGCTCCCGCCGCCGAGGCCCCCGTCACCGAGGCCGAGCCGGAGGCCCCGGCCGCCCCGGAGATCGAGGTCCCGGAGCCGACGGCGGGCCGTCTCGTACGTCTGCGGGCCCGGCTGGCCCGTTCGCAGAATGCGCTCGGCAAGGGGCTGCTGACCCTGCTGTCGCGCGAGCACCTCGACGAGGAAACGTGGGAGGAGATCGAGGACACCCTCCTGACGGCCGACGTCGGCGTCGCGCCGACGCAGGAGCTGGTCGAGCACCTGCGCGAGCGGGTGAAGGTCCTGGGCACCCGCACGCCCGACGAGCTGCGCGGACTGCTCCGCGATGAGCTCCTGAATCTGTTGGACACGGACTTCGACCGCACGGTGCATACCGAGAGCGGCCTCGACACCCCGGGCATCGTGATGGTCGTCGGCGTCAACGGCACCGGCAAGACCACCACGACGGGCAAGCTGGCGCGGGTGCTGGTGGCCGACGGACGCTCGGTCGTGCTCGGTGCCGCGGACACGTTCCGTGCGGCGGCGGCGGATCAGCTGCAGACCTGGGGCGAGCGGGTCGGCGCGCGCACGGTGCGCGGACCGGAGGGCGGCGACCCGGCGTCGATCGCCTACGACGCGGTCAAGGAGGGTATCGCCGAGGGCGCGGACGTCGTTCTGATCGACACGGCGGGCCGGCTGCACACCAAGACCGGTCTCATGGACGAGCTCGGCAAGGTCAAGCGTGTCGTGGAGAAGCACGCGCCGCTGGACGAGGTGCTGCTCGTCCTCGACGCGACCACCGGGCAGAACGGTCTGGTGCAGGCGCGCGTCTTCGCCGAGGTGGTCGACATCACCGGCATCGTGCTCACCAAGCTGGACGGCACGGCCAAGGGCGGCATCGTCGTCGCCGTCCAGCGTGAGCTGGGTGTGCCGGTCAAGCTCGTCGGACTCGGCGAGGGCCCGGACGACCTCGCTCCCTTCGAGCCGGAGGCGTTCGTCGACGCGCTGATCGGCGACTAGGATTCACCGGCTCGCGGCGCCCTGCACGGTTCCCCCTCACCCCGGCCCCGCGTCATCCCGTGGCGCGGGGCCGTCGTACGCGTGGCCGGCCGCTCGTCCGGCGTTCAGGCCACCGCGGAGCGGTGGCACACGTACGCCAGGGTGCCGAGGAGGAGGAGGGCCTGGGGCGGCGTGGCCGTGGTGTCCAGGGAGGGCGCGCGCAGCCAGCGCACGGGTCCCAGTCCGGCGTGGTCCGACGGAGGGGCCGTGATGAAGCTTCCCGTGCTCAGGCAGCGGAGGTCGAGATCCGCGTCGTCCCAGCCCATGCGGTAGAGGAGACCGGGAAGCTCGGACGCCGCGCCGGGGGCCACGAAGAACCAGGCTCGGCCGGCCGGAGTCGCGCACACCGGTCCGAGGGGGAGGCCCATGCGCTCGAGACGGACCAGGGCGTGCTGCCCCGCGGTGAGCGCGACGTCCAGCACGTCGAACGTCCGCCCCGCGGGCAGCAGGACCGTCGCCCCGGGCACCTCGGCCCAGGCCTTGGTGACCTCGTCGAGCGTCGCTCCCGCGGGGATCTCCGGGCCGAAACCCAGGGGATGCGCTCCCGGAGCCGCACACGACGGATCGCCGCAGGAGCAGCGCCCGGCCGATGCCCGTGCGCCCGGGATCACGTCCCAGCCCCACAGCCCCGTGTACTCCGCCGCGGCGGTGCACTCGCTCGTGCGCCCGCGGCGCCACGCGCCCCCCGGCTTTCGGCCGGAGGGACCCCCAGGCCGGATCTCCCTGACCACCCGGCTGCCGCCGATCGTGAAGCCCATGCCCCCTCCAACGGGTCGAACGCGCCGACGGTTACGTGATGGAGTGCCCCGGTGACTCACGGTCGCCGATTCGTTGGGCCGGCCTCGGGCCGATGCCCGGATCCCGCGGCGCTCCGCGGCAGCGGGGGTGGTGCGTCCCGGCCCGTGCGCCCTGCCGTGCAACGCTCCGCCCGCTCCCGGTTGTCGCATGTCAAGTCAATCGCGCCTGGCCTCCGGCGGGTTCATTCGAAGGGGTGGCGAATGGTGGCGTTTCTGAAATCGCCATGGCCGAGCCCGTGATCGTAGGATTACTTTGAGTGCACGAACCCTGCGGGAGCCGGTGCAGCCGCGGGTATGCCGGAGGCAAGTCGGCTTCCCGTTCGAAGGGTGCAACCTCCGGACGGAGGACAGCGATCCACGGCATTCTGATACGGGTTCGCGCGACAAACGACAGCGGCATCGGATTCGGATGGGGGCGGCGTTCCAGTGAGCGGCGGCAGCGGCGCAGACGGTACAACCACCGGCAAGCGCCCGAACGAGCAGCTGAGCTCGTGGTTCGTGCGCAGCGGCTGGTCGAAGGGCGAGCTGGCCCGGCAGGTGAACCGCCGGGCGCGCCAGATGGGCGCCCACCACATCAGCACCGACACCTCGCGTGTGCGCCGCTGGCTCGACGGCGAACAGCCGCGTGAGCCGATCCCGCGCATCCTCTCCGAGCTCTTCTCCGAGCGGTTCGGCAGAGTGGTCGCCATCGAGGACCTGGGCCTGCGCACGGCCCACCAGTCGCCCTCCGTGTCCGGCGTCGACCTGCCCTGGGCCGGCCCCCAGACCGTCACCCTGCTCAACGAGTTCTCGCGCAGCGACCTGATGCTGGCCCGCCGGGGCTTCCTCGGCACCTCGCTCGCCCTCTCGGCCGGCCCCGCCCTCATCGAGCCCATGCAGCGCTGGCTGGTCCCCAGTCCGCCCGCCGAGCCCGGAGCCGCGGCCCCGGCGATGTCCGCCCGGCGGCCCTCCCGGCTCTCCGGCCCGGAGCTCGACCTGCTGGAGTCCACCACGGCGATGTTCCGCCAGTGGGACGCGCAGTGCGGAGGCGGCCTGCGCCGCAAGGCGGTCGTCGGCCAGCTCCACGAGGTGACCGATCTGCTTCAGGAGCCCCACCCCGAGGCGACCGCGAAGCGGCTGTTCCGCTGCGCCGCCGAGCTGGCCGAGCTGGCCGGCTGGATGAGCTACGACATCGGGCTCCAGCCCACCGCCCAGAAGTACTTCGTCCTGGCGTTACACGCGGCGAAGGAAGCCGGGGACAAGCCGCTCGGCTCGTACGTCCTCTCCTCCATGAGCCGCCAGATGATCCACCTGGGCCGGGCCGACGACGCCCTGGAACTGATCCACCTCGCCCAATACGGCAGCCGTGACTGCGCGACCCCGCGCACCCAGGCGATGCTGTATGCGATGGAGGCCCGCGCCTACGCCAACATGGGCCAGCCCAGCAAGACCAAGCGGGCCGTCCGCATGGCCGAGGACACCTTCGCCGACGCGCTCGAGTTCCCGGAGTCCGAGCCCGACTGGATCCGCTTCTTCTCCGAGGCCGAGCTCAACGGCGAGAACGCCCACTCGTACCGCGACCTCGCCTACGTTGCCGGCCGCAGTCCCAGCTACGCCTCGCTCGCCGAGCCCGTCATGGAGCGTGCCGTCGAGCTCTTCGGCAGGGACGACGAGCACCAGCGCTCGTATGCACTGAACCTGATCGGCATGGCCACGGTCCATCTGCTGAAGAGGGAGCCGGAGCAGTCCACACGGCTCGCCGAGCAGGCCCTGCCCATCGCCAAGCGGATCCGCTCCGAGCGGGTCAACACACGGCTGCGCAAGACCGTCGACACCGCTGCCAGGGACTTCGGCGACGTCGCCGAAGTCGCCCGACTCACCGATCTGCTCACCGCCCAGCTGCCCGAGACCGCCGAGGCGGTCTGACCGGGCACACCCCAGAACCCCGGCCGCGACGGCCACCCAGAACTGCCCGACTCGGCCCCCCACGCCAGGTCAAACGGGTGTCGTCGCGGCCGGTCGGCATGCTCCCCGGCGCCCCGTCCCGCCGCCCGGGGAGGGTACGCCCGTGATGTTCCCGTGACCCTCCAGTTCATCGGCGTGTAACACGTCCGACCGCTTCGTCACTGCGGCGAAACATCGAGCGGCATCGGCGGAAACCGCGGCGCGCCAACCTCATGGCGCATAACCGGCCGACTCCCAGGCAGCCGCACCGGACACCCGGCCATCGGTTGTCCAGCCGCCCAGGCACCGCCCGCACAGGCCGTACGACGACGAGGAGACGCCGATGCCCCCAGGCATCACGCTTGCCGCAGACGCCCCCCAGCTGTCTGCCGCCAACACCGGGTTCATGCTCATCTGCTCCGCTCTGGTGATGCTCATGACGCCGGGCCTGGCCTTCTTCTACGGAGGCATGGTCCGGGTCAAGAGCACCCTCAACATGCTGATGATGAGCTTCATCAGCCTCGGGATCGTCACGATCCTGTGGGTGCTGTTCGGCTTCAGCCTGGCCTTCGGGACCGACTCGGGTTCCCTGATCGGCTGGTCCTCCGACTACGTCGGACTGAGCGGGATCGGACTCACCGAGCTGTGGGACGGCTACACCATCCCGGTGTACGTCTTCGCCGTCTTCCAGCTGATGTTCGCGATCATCACCCCCGCCCTGATCAGCGGTGCGCTCGCGGACCGGGTGAAGTTCACCGCCTGGGCCCTGTTCATCACCCTGTGGGTCACCGTCGTCTACTTCCCGGTGGCGCACTGGGTCTGGGGCGCCGGCGGCTGGCTGTTCGAGCTGGGCGTGATCGACTTCGCCGGCGGTACCGCCGTCCACATCAACGCGGGCGCCGCGGCACTCGGCGTGATCCTCGTGATCGGCAAGCGCGTCGGCTTCAAGAAGGACCCGATGCGTCCGCACAGCCTCCCGCTGGTGATGCTCGGCGCAGGTCTCCTCTGGTTCGGCTGGTTCGGCTTCAACGCCGGCTCCTGGCTCGGCAACGACGACGGCGTCGGCGCGGTGATGTTCGTCAACACCCAGGTCGCCACCGCCGCCGCGATGCTCGCCTGGCTCGGCTACGAGAAGGTCCGCCACGGCTCCTTCACCACCCTCGGCGCCGCGTCCGGCGCGGTCGCGGGTCTTGTCGCCATCACCCCGTCCGGCGGCTCCTGCTCCCCGCTCGGCGCGATCGGCATCGGCGCCATCGCCGGCCTGGTGTGCGCCATGGCCGTCGGCCTGAAGTACAAGTTCGGCTACGACGACTCCCTCGACGTGGTCGGCGTCCACCTCGTCGGCGGTGTCATCGGTTCCCTGCTCGTGGGCTTCTTCGCCACCGGCGGCGTCCAGTCCGACGCCAAGGGCCTCTTCTACGGCGGCGGCTTCGACCAGCTGGGCAAGCAGGCCATCGGAGTCTTCTCGGTCCTGGCCTACTCTCTGATCGTCTCCGCGATCCTCGCCTTCGTCCTCGACAAGACGATCGGCATGCGGGTCACCGAGGACGACGAGATCTCCGGCGTCGACCAGGTCGAGCACGCCGAGACCGCGTACGACTTCAGCGGAGCGGGCGGCGGGGCCGGTTCACGCAGGAGCGCCCCCGCACCCGTCGACGCCGTGGCAGCCGCACCGCAGACCAAGAAGGTGGACGCATGAAGCTCATCACCGCAGTCGTGAAGCCGCACCGGCTGGACGAGATCAAGGAGGCCCTCCAGGCCTTCGGAGTCCAGGGGCTCACCGTCACCGAGGCCAGCGGCTACGGACGGCAGCGGGGCCACACCGAGGTCTACCGTGGTGCCGAGTACACCGTCGACCTCGTCCCCAAGATCCGCATCGAGGTGCTGGCCGAGGACGACGACGCCGAACAGCTCATCGACGTGGTGGTGAAGGCCGCAAGGACCGGCAAGATCGGAGACGGCAAGGTGTGGAGCGTCCCGGTCGAGACGGCGGTCCGGGTACGGACCGGCGAACGCGGCCCGGACGCGCTGTAGACAGGAGTTGCCGGGTGACGAGCCTCGATGTGACCACCGAAACAGAAGACTCGGGACCCAGCGGCTACGCGGCGGCCCGGCTGCGCCTCCTCCAGGAGAAGGCGCAGTCCGGGCCGCCGCGCCGTTCCGCCCTGGCCCGGCTCACCGACGACTGGCTCGCGGCGCTGTTCGCCGCCGCGGCAGAGAGCACGGGGGTACGCGGCGCCGCCCTCGTCGCCGTCGGCGGCTACGGACGGGGCGAGCTGTCCCCGCGCAGCGATCTCGATCTGCTGCTGCTGCACGACGGCAGTGCCGACGCCGGTGCGATCGCCTCCCTGGCCGACCGCATCTGGTACCCGGTCTGGGACCTCGGACTCGCCCTCGACCACTCCGTGCGCACCCCGGGGGAGGCCCGCAAGACCGCCGGCGACGACCTCAAGGTGCAGCTCGGGCTGCTCGACGCCCGGGGGGTGGGCGGAGACCTGGGTCTGGTCGCCGGGCTGCGCACCTCCGTGCTCGCCGACTGGCGCAACCAGGCCCCGAAGCGGCTGCCCGAGCTCGACGAGCTCTGCCGCGAGCGGGCCGAGCGCCAGGGCGAGCTCCAGTACCTGCTGGAACCCGATCTCAAGGAGGCCCGCGGAGGACTGCGCGACGCCACCGCCCTGCGCGCCGTCGCCGCATCCTGGCTCGCCGACGCGCCCCGCGAAGGCCTCGCCGAGGCACGCCGGGCCCTCCTCGATGCCCGGGACTCCCTCCACCTCACCACCGGGCGCGCCACCGACCGGCTCGCCCTCCAGGAACAGGACCAGGTGGCGCAGGAGCTCGGCCTGCTCGACGCCGACGCCCTGCTGCGCCAGGTCTACGAGGCCGCACGGACCGTCTCGTACGCGTCGGACGTCACCTGGCGCGAGGTGAACCGCGTGCTCAAGGCCCGTTCGGCGCGGCCCCGGCTGCGCGCCGTCTTCGGCGGGAGGCGGCCCGAGCCCGAGCGCACCCCCCTCGCCGAAGGCGTGGTCGAAATGGACGGCGAGGTCGTCCTCGCCCGCACCGCCAAGCCGGAACGCGACCCGGTGCTGCCGCTGCGGGCCGCCGCCGCCGCGGCCCAGTCGGGGCTGCCGCTGTCCCGGCACGCCGTACGCCACCTCGCCACGGCCGCGGCTCCGCTCCCGGTGCCCTGGCCGGCCGAGGCACGCGAGGAACTGGTCACGCTGCTCGGCGCGGGCGAGTCCACCGTCGCCGTGTGGGAGGCCCTGGAGGCCGAGGGGCTCATCACCCGGCTGCTGCCGGACTGGGAGCGGGTGCGCTGCCGGCCGCAGCGCAACGCCGTGCACACCTGGACCGTCGACCGCCATCTGGTCGAGACCGCCGTGCGCGCCTCGGCCCTCACCCGCCGCGTCGGCCGTCCCGACCTGCTCCTGGTCGCCGCACTGCTGCACGACATCGGCAAGGGCTGGCCGGGAGACCACTCGGTGGCCGGCGAGACCATCGCCCGTGACGTCGCCACCCGGATCGGCTTCGACCGGCAGGACGTGGCGGTCGTCGCCGCCCTCGTACGCCACCATCTGCTGCTCATCGATACCGCCACCCGGCGCGACCTGGACGACCCCGCGACCGTACGGGCGGTCGCCGACGCCGTCGGCTCGCCGGGCACCCTGGAACTGCTGCACGCGCTCACCGAGGCCGACGCCCTCGCCACCGGGCCCGCGGCCTGGTCGGCATGGCGTGGCTCGCTCGTCGCGGACCTGGTGAAACGGGTCGCCGGGGTCCTCGCGGGCGAGGCACCCGCCGAGCCGGAGCCCGCCGCGCCCACCGCCGAGCAGGAGCGGCTGGCCGTGGAGGCACTGCGCACCGGCGGCCCCGTACTGGCCCTGCACGCCCAAGCCGAGACCCCTCAGCAGGACGGTGAGCCGGAGCCGGTGGGTGTCGAGCTGCTGATCGCCCTGCCGGACCGGCCGGGAGTGCTCCCCGCCGCCGCGGGCGTCCTCGCCCTGCACCGGCTCACCGTGCGCGCCGCGGATCTGAGGGCGGTCGAGCTGCCGACCGAGGTGGGCCAGGGCACCGTGCTCGTCCTCGACTGGCGGGTCGCGGCCGCCTACGGATCCCTGCCGCAGGCCACCCGGCTCCGCGCCGATCTCGTACGGGCCCTGGACGGATCGCTGGACATCCCGGCCCGGCTGGCCGAACGCGAGGCGGCGTATCCGCGCCGGCGGGGCGTCACGGCGCCGCCCGCGCGGGTCACCGTCGCGCCGGCGGCGTCCCGGCTCGCCACCGTGATCGAGGTCCGTGCGCAGGACGCGCCGGGGCTGCTGCACCGCATCGGTCATGCGCTGGAGTCGGCGGCGGTGCGGGTGCGCAGTGCCCATGTGTCGACGCTGGGCGCCAACGCCGTCGACGCGTTCTACGTCACAGGACCCGAGGGCGCCCCGCTGCCCGCGGAGGAGGCCGCGGAGGTGGCCCGGACGCTGGAGGCCGCGCTGCGCGGATGACCGGTTTCCGGGGGACGTCTCCAGGGCGTCCCCCGGGAGGCACCCGGCCGCCGTGGCCGGACGACGGCGGAGCGTGGGCAGGGGGCAGACCCCAGCCCGCACGTCCGGATACCCTTGGGGCACATCTGCCCGCTTGCCCCCGAGACCCGAGGATCCGCGACCGCCGTGTTCGATACCCTCTCCGACCGCCTTGCCGCGACATTCAAGAACCTCCGGGGCAAGGGCCGCCTGTCCGAGGCGGACATCGACGCCACCGCGCGCGAGATCCGTATCGCGCTGCTCGAGGCCGATGTGGCGCTGCCCGTCGTCCGCTCCTTCATCTCGCACGTCAAGGAACGTGGGCTGGGCTCCGAGGTGTCCCAGGCGCTGAACCCGGCCCAGCAGGTCATCAAGATCGTCAACGAGGAGCTCATCGGGATCCTCGGCGGTGAGACCCGCCGGCTGCGGTTCGCCAAGCAGCCGCCGACCGTGATCATGCTCGCGGGTCTCCAGGGTGCCGGTAAGACGACCCTCGCCGGAAAGCTCGGTCTCTGGCTCAAGGCCCAGGGCCATTCGCCGCTGCTCGTCGCCTGTGACCTCCAGCGCCCCAACGCCGTGAACCAGCTGTCCGTGGTCGCGGACCGGGCCGGCGTCGCCGTGTTCGCGCCCCAGCCGGGCAACGGGGTCGGCGACCCGGTGCAGGTCGCCAAGGAGTCGATCGACTACGCGAAGTCGAAGGTCCACGACATCGTCATCGTCGACACCGCCGGCCGCCTCGGCATCGACCACGAGATGATGCAGCAGGCCGCGGACATCCGGGACGCGGTCAGCCCCGACGAGGTCCTCTTCGTCGTCGACGCGATGATCGGTCAGGACGCGGTCAACACCGCCGAGGCCTTCCGCGACGGCGTCGGCTTCGACGGTGTCGTGCTCTCCAAGCTGGACGGCGACGCCCGCGGTGGTGCCGCGCTCTCCATCGCCCACGTCACCGGCAAGCAGATCATGTTCGCCTCCAACGGCGAGAAGCTGGACGACTTCGACGCGTTCCACCCGGACCGCATGGCGTCCCGCATCCTCGGCATGGGCGATGTCCTGTCGCTGATCGAGAAGGCCGAGCAGACCTTCAGCCAGGAAGAGGCCGCCAAAATGGCCTCCAAGCTGGCGAGCAGCAAGGGCAAGGACTTCACCCTCGACGACTTCCTGGCCCAGATGGAGCAGGTCAGGAAGATGGGCTCCATCTCGAAGCTGCTCGGGATGCTGCCCGGCATGGGCCAGATCAAGGAGCAGATCAACAACATCGACGAGCGCGACGTGGACCGGATGGCCGCGATCATCAAGTCGATGACCCCTGCCGAGCGCCAGGACCCGACGATCATCAACGGCTCGCGCCGGGCCCGAGTCGCCAAGGGTTCGGGTGTCGACGTCAGCGCGGTGAAGGGCCTGGTCGAGCGGTTCTTCGAGGCCCGCAAGATGATGTCCCGGATGGCTCAGGGCGGCGGTATGCCGGGCATGCCGGGGATCCCCGGCATGGGCGGCGGCCCCGGTCGGCAGAAGAAGCAGCAGAAGCAGGCCAAGGGCAAGCGCAAGAGCGGCAACCCGATGAAGCGCAAGGCCGAGGAGGAGGCCGCCGCCGCCCGTCGCGAACAGGCCGCCCAGGGCGGTGCGTTCGGTCTCCCGGCCGGCGGCGCAGGCAAGGACTTCGAGCTCCCGGACGAGTTCAAGAAGTTCATGGGCTGACGCCCGGCCGCCGCACCGGCGGTGAATGGCGACACAGGGCCCCGCGGTCGACGACCGCGGGGCCTCTGTCATGTGCCCGTATACGTCCCCGTCGGGCGCCGGGGCCCGGGCGGGCGTGCCCTCGGCCATGTGCCGCCTCCCGGTGGCAGGGACCCCGGCACCGTGCGGTCATGGGCTCAAGATCCCCGGGATCACCGCGAGCGAGCCGAAGGGGTGCACGGCCGACCACCGGCGCACGCCACCAGCTCCCCGGAGGCGAACCGAGCCCCGACACGACGGGAGGGCAGGCGCGTGGCCAATTCCGTACCCCCGCGCGACCGCACCGACCAGCCCTGGCGCTCCGAGGGCGCTCCGCCGCCGGCGCCGAAGCGGCGGATGCCGGGGGGCTGGCTCGGGCTCGCGCTGGCCGCGCTCGTCGTCTTCGCCGCCGCCTTCCTCGTGCTGACCTTCGTCGGGGAGGAGGACGAGCCCACCATCGCGTACACCGAGTTCGGCAAGCAGGTCACCGACGGCAATGTCGCCAGGATCTACGCGAAGGGCGATGCCATCCAGGGCGAGCTGAAGAAGCCCCGGAAGATCCCCGACGGCGAGGGCGACTACACCAAGTTCACCACCCAGCGGCCCTCGTTCGCCGACGACGACCTCTGGCAGGAGCTCACCAAAAAGGGTGTGACCGTGACGGCGGAGCCCGTCGTCGCCCAGCGCGGATTCCTCGTCAACCTGCTGATCTCACTCGCTCCGATCCTGGTGCTCGTCGTGCTGTGGGTCGTCGTCGCACGGCGGCTCGGCACGGGGCTCGGCGGACCGTTCGGCCGCAAGGCACCGCCCAGGCCGGTCGAGGTGACCGCGGGCAGACGCACCACCTTCGAGGACGTGGCCGGGATCGACGAGGTCGCGGGCGAGCTGGACGACGTCGTCGACTTCCTCAAGAACCCCCAGGCCTTCCGGGACATGGGTGCCCGGATGCCCGGCGGCGTTCTGCTCGCCGGGCCGCCCGGCACCGGCAAGACCCTGCTCGCGCGGGCCGTGGCGGGTGAGGCCGGGGTGCCGTTCTTCTCCGCGTCCGCGTCCGAGTTCATCGAGATGATCGTGGGCGTGGGCGCGTCGCGGGTACGGGAGCTGTTCGCCCAGGCCCGGAAGGTCGCTCCGGCCATCGTCTTCATCGACGAGATCGACACCATCGGCCGGGTGCGCTCCACGGGCGGGGGAATCGGCGGCCACGACGAGCGCGAGCAGACGCTCAACCAGATCCTGACCGAGATGGACGGTTTCACCGGCTCTGAGGGAGTGGTCGTGCTCGCCGCCACCAACCGCGCCGACGTCCTCGACCCGGCCCTCACCCGCCCGGGCCGCTTCGACCGGATCGTCCAGGTCAGCCCGCCCGACCGGCGCGGACGGGAGGCCATCCTGCGGATCCACACCCGGGAGATCCCGCTGGCCGACGGCGTCGATCTCGGCCAAGTGGCGCGTACGACACCGGGAATGACGGGTGCGGAACTCGCCAACCTCGCCAACGAGGCCGCGTTGCTCGCGGTCAAGCGGCGGCAGCGTGAGGTGACCCAGGCAGATCTGTCGACCGCGCTGGAGAAGGTCCAGCTCGGCGCGGAACGGCCGCTCGTGATGCCCGAGGACGAGCGCCGCAGGACCGCGTACCACGAGAGCGGCCATGCGCTGCTCGGCATGCTCCAGCCCGGCGCCGACCCGGTCCGCAAGATCACGATCGTGCCCCGCGGCCGTGCGCTGGGCGTCACCCTGTCCACGCCGGAAGCCGACCGCTACGCCTACACGGAGGAGTATCTGCGCGGGCGCATCATCGGCGCCCTGGGCGGCATGGCGGCCGAACACGTCGTCTTCGGGGTGGTCACGACCGGCTCGGAGAGCGATCTCGACCAGGTCACCCGGCTGGTGCGGGGCATGGTCGGCCGCTGGGGCATGAGCGAACGCGTGGGGCGCTTCACCGCGATTCCGGGGGACGTTCAGGAGGCCTACGGACTCACGGCCGCCCCGGCGACGCTGGACGCGGTGGACCACGAGATGCGCCGGATCGCGGACGAGTGCTACGAGAGCGCCTGCCGGCAGCTGCGCGACCACCGCGACCGGCTGGACGCGCTCGCGGAGGCTCTGCTGAGCAACGAGACCCTGGAGGAGGACGAGGCGTACCGGGCCGCGGGGATGCCCCGACCTGCGAGGATCAATGGGGCCAAGTAGGCCGTACGGGTGAATCGCTGGTGATGAGCACCTATCAGGGGAGCCCCGCAACGTCGCGCACGCTCCGGGCGGGCTCCCGAACCCGGGACCGGGCCGTGGGCGGTCCGTCAGATCCGGGCGATCAGATACCGGAACACATTGGGCATCCACACCGTCCCGTCGGCCCGGACGTGCGGGTGCAGCGCCTCAGCGATCTCCTTCTCGACCTGTGCCTGGTCCGTCGCACGGATCGCCCCCTCGAACAGCCCGGTCGACAGCAGTCCGCGCACCGCGCTGTCCTGGTCCGCGTAGCCGAAGGGGCAGGCGACCCGGCCCGAGCCGTCGGGCCGCAGCCCCGCCCTCGTCGCCACGTCCTCCAGATCGTCGCGCCGGGTCGGCCGCCAGCCGCCGGCCGTCCGCAGCCGTTCGGCCAGCCGGCTCGCGACCTTCAGCACCGCGGCTGTGGCACACCGCTCCGGAGGGCCCCAGCCGGCGAGGACGACGGCGGCGCCCCGCTCGGCGAGCGGAACGGCTGCCTCCAGGGCAGGCCCGAGTCCTTCGGAGTCGCCCGCCGTACACCCGATCGGCTGAAAAGCGGTGATCACGCCGAACCGCGCGCCGCCGGCGTCCGCCACGTCCTCGGGACCGCCTTCCACCAGGCGTATCCCCGCCTTGCGGACCGCGTCCGGGGACATTGCGGACAGGGGGGCGTGGTCGGGCTCCGGCGTGAGCCGCGCACGAGCCAGCGCGATGCGCGCCCGGTCGGCGTCCACGCCGGTGACGCTCGCCCCGCGCGCCGCGGCCATCAGCAGGGCGAGGCCCGAGCCGCAGCCGAGCCCCAGCACCCGGGAGCGCCCGCCGACCTCCAGATGCTCGTACGCGGCCTCGTAGAGAGGCACCAGCATCCGCTCCTGGATCTCCGCCCAGTCCCGGGCCCGCGCCGCGTCGGCGGCCGGGGGCGCGGAGGCTGTGCGGGGGTGGTGCCGGACGAGCGTCTGTCCCATCGAAAGCGCCCCAATCCACCGAGAGGTCACCCGTGCCTGATTGACAGTCCCCCGTGTGCGTGCGCTCCTGCTCCCCCCGTATGCCAGGGAACTCCGCATCCGTCCGTACGTCCAGAGGTCGCGCCGCAAAGCCTCGGCGCGCTCCGGTCGTGCGCCCCCGCGCCCGGAACGATTCCCCATCCAGCGTGCAGCCGCCGTACGATTCCCGCCATGGCAAAGGCACCCGTCCTCACGCCGCAGGCCGAGGACTTCCCCCGCTGGTACCAGGACCTGATCAACAAGGCCGAGCTCGCCGACAACGGCCCGGTGCGGGGCACGATGGTGATCCGTCCGTACGGCTACGGTCTCTGGGAGCGGATGCAGCAGGAAATGGACGTCCGCATCAAGGAGGCCGGGGCCTCCAACGCGTACTTCCCGCTCTTCATCCCGCAGTCGTATCTGACGAGGGAAGCCGAGCACGTCGAGGGCTTCGCACCCGAACTCGCGGTCGTCACCCACGGCGGGGGCAAGGAGCTGGAGGAGCCGGTCGTCGTCCGCCCCACCTCCGAGACGATCATCAACGACTACTTCTCCAAGTGGGTGCAGAGCTACCGCGATCTGCCGCTGCTCATCAACCAGTGGGCGAACGTGGTCCGCTGGGAGATGCGCCCGCGGGTCTTCCTGCGCACGACCGAGTTCCTCTGGCAGGAGGGCCACACGGCACACGCCACCTACGAGGAGGCGCGGGACTACGCCGCCCACATCCACCGCGAGGTCTACGCCGACTTCATGGTGAACGTCCTCGGCATCGACGTGGTGCTGGGCCGCAAGACCCCCCGCGAGCGCTTCGCCGGCGCCATCAACACCCTGACGCTCGAAGGCATGATGGGCGATGGCAAGGCCCTGCAGATGGGCACGAGCCACGAGCTCGGCACCAACTTCTCCAAGGCCTTCAACACCACGTACCTGTCGAAGGACGGCAAGCAGGAGCTGGCCTGGCAGACCTCCTGGGGCTGCTCCACCCGGATGGTCGGCGGCCTGATCATGTCGCACGGTGACGACAGCGGGCTGCGTGTGCCGCCCCGGCTCGCGCCGGTCCAGGCGGTCGTCCTGGCCATCAAGGGCGACGAGGCCGTGCTCGCCAAGGTCCGCGACATCGGCGACCGGCTGAAGGCCGCCGGTATCCGGGTCCACGTCGACGACCGCACCGACACCCCCTTCGGCCGGCGGGCCGTGGACTGGGAGCTCAAGGGAGTGCCGGTACGCATCGAGGTCGGACCGCGTGATCTGGAGAGCGGTACGGCGATGCTCGCCCGGCGCATCCCCGGAGGCAAGGAGCCCGTCGCGCTCGACGCGCTCGCGGGTCTGCTGCCCAAGGTGCTCGAGGAGGACCAGATGCTCCTGCTGAGCCAGTCGCGTGAACGCCGCGAGTCCCGGACCGCGGATGTGACGACGCTCGCCGAGGCCGCCGAGGCCGCGGCCGCGGGCGGCTGGGCCCGCATTCCCTGGGCGGCCCTCGGCACCGACGGCGAGGCGCTGCTCGCCGATCAGGCGGTGTCCGTACGGTGTCTGGTCGCGGAGGACGGGTCGGTGCCGGAGGCCGACGACGCCCCGGGTACGCTCGCGGTCGTCGCGCGCGCCTACTGACGCGCTCCCTCAGACACCGGTGTCCGCCGGGGCGGCGCCGGGACGGGATCCAAGGGGCGCCCGGCCCCGGTCAGAGCCCCTCGCCCGCTCCCGTGCGCCGGGGACGCAGTCCGGCTACGTGCCGTGGCAGGCGTCTTCGGTATGTATCTCGCCGACGCGCCACTACGTACCGCCTTGTTGCGAGCTGCGAGGCTTCTCCGCAGTTCGGCGCACCCGCCCTCGTCGGGACGCATCAATGCCAACTGACGGGTAAGTGCAAAATATTTGGGATGCCCCGGAATGGAACCCGAGGGGCCCCCGGCTCGTTGTCACGACGTGAGCACGACACCACCTGTACTCGCCGCAGAGCTGGCGCAGGCGTGGGCCGACATTCAGCGTCACCACCCCGAGCTGCCGGATCTAGCCGCGCCCGAATCCCTGATCGGAGAGTCGTCGTCGGCGTGCGGCCACGAGCTCTCCTTCGAGCGACTCCTCCATGAGGCAGTCCACGGCATCGCCGCCGCCCGAGGTGTCCGCGACACCTCGCGCGCCGGCCGCTATCACAACCGCCGGTTCCTGGCGATCGCCGAGGAGATGGGCCTGGACCACCCGGAGGAGCCGCATCCGAGCAGCGGTTTCTCCCTGGTCACGCTCAACGCGGAGGCGAAGCGGCGGTACCGCCCGACGATCGAGCGGCTGCAGCGCGCCCTTGCCGCGCACACGGTCGCGACGGCATCCGACACCAAGCGGACCTTCCGCGGTCCGGCCGCCCGGCACGGCTCGTCCGGCGGCGGCGTACGGGTCAAGGCCGTGTGCGACTGCGGCCGCAACGTCAGAGTGGTGCCGTCGGTCCTTGCCCAGGCCCCGATCGTCTGCGGCGGCTGCGGCAAGCCGTTCCGCATCCCCGAACCGGTGGCCGCGGCGAGCTGACACCGTTGTCCGCCTGCGCGGCGGCGGACCGACTTCCCGGTGTCCCGCAGGCCGGTCCGGCCTGCGGTCTGCCCTGTGCCGTCCGTGTGGCACAATGGCAAGCTGTACTCGACAGTCGCATAGGACCCCTCTCTCCTCCGGCTGACGCGTCCATCGGGCCATCGGGTACCGCAACCCCACGCGGCATCTCGCTGTGCCCAACCACGTCAAAACCAGGAGAACCCACTCCCGTGGCAGTCAAGATCAAGCTGAAGCGTCTGGGCAAGATCCGTTCGCCTCACTACCGCATCGTCGTCGCCGACTCCCGGACCCGCCGTGACGGCCGGGCCATCGAGGAGATCGGTCTGTACCACCCGACGTACAACCCGTCGCGCATCGAGGTCGACTCGGAGCGTGCGCAGTACTGGCTGTCCGTCGGCGCCCAGCCGACCGAGCCGGTCCTCGCGATCCTGAAGCTCACCGGCGACTGGCAGAAGCACAAGGGCCTGCCGGCCCCGGAGAAGCCGCTGCTCGTCCCGGCGACGAAGGAAGAGAAGCGTCGCTCCTTCGACGAGTTCGCCAAGGCGATCGAGGGTGACGACACCAAGGGCGAGGCCATCACGCAGAAGGCCAAGAAGTCCGAGAAGAAGGCGGACGAGGCTGAGGCCCCCGCCGAGTCGACCGAGGCCTGAGCATGCTCGAGGAGGCTCTCGAGCACCTCGTGAAGGGCATCGTCGACAACCCGGACGATGTGCAGGTCGCCTCGCGCAACCTGCGTCGCGGGCGGGTGCTCGAGGTCCGGGTGCACCCCGACGATCTCGGTAAGGTGATCGGCCGCAACGGCCGCACCGCGCGCGCCCTGCGCACCGTCGTGGGCGCCATCGGCGGCCGTGGTGTCCGTGTCGACCTCGTCGACGTGGACCAGGTCCGCTGATTAGTTGATCACCGGCGCGGGCCGGGGAGGGCTTACGGGCCCGCCCCGGCCCGTCGTCGTATGACAGGAGCAGTGAGCGTGCAGCTGGTAGTCGCACGGATCGGCCGTGCCCATGGCATCAAGGGCGAAGTCACCGTCGAAGTCCGCACCGACGAGCCGGAACTGAGGCTCGCGCCCGGAGCCGTACTGAGCACCGACCCGGCCTCGGCGGGGCCGCTGACCATCGAGACGGGACGGGTGCACAGCGGCCGGCTGCTGCTGCGTTTCGAAGGGGTAAGGGACCGCAACGGCGCCGAGGCGCTGCGCAACACCCTGCTCATCGCCGAAGTCGACCCCGACGAACACCCGGACGAGCCCGACGAGTACTACGACCACCAGCTGATCGACCTCGACGTCGTGCTTGCCGACGGCACCGGGATCGGCCGGATCACCGAGATCTCCCATCTGCCCTCGCAGGACCTCTTCATCGTCGAACGGCCCGACGGCACCGAGGTGATGATCCCGTTCGTCGAGGAGATCGTCACCGAGATCGACCTCGAGGCCCAGAAGGCCGTTGTCGCGCCGCCCCCGGGGCTGATCGACGACCGCGCCGAGATCGCTTCGAGCAGGGACGAGGGCGGGGCCTGATGCGGCTCGACGTCGTCACGATCTTCCCCGAGTACCTGGAGCCGCTGAACGTCTCGCTGGTCGGCAAGGCGCGGGCCCGCGGACGGCTCGACGTCCATGTGCACGACCTGCGGACGTGGACGTACGACCGGCACAGCACGGTCGACGACACCCCCTACGGCGGCGGCCCGGGCATGGTGATGCAGACCGGTCCATGGGGAGAAGCCCTCGACGAGATCCTCGCCGACGGCTTCGAGGCCGGGGCGCACGGTCCCGTCATGGTCGTCCCCACCCCCAGCGGCCGCCCCTTCACCCAGGAACTCGCCGTCGCCCTCTCGGAGCGGCCGTGGCTGATCTTCACTCCGGCCCGCTACGAGGGCATCGACCGCCGGGTCATGGACGAGTACGCCACCCGCATACCGGTGCTCGAAGTCTCCATCGGCGACTACGTCCTGGCAGGCGGTGAGGCGGCCGTCCTCGTCATCACGGAGGCGGTCGCGAGGCTGCTGCCCGGTGTCCTCGGCAACGCCGAGTCCCACCGGGACGACTCCTTCGCGCCCGGTGACATGGCCAACCTGCTGGAGGGGCCCGTCTACACCAAGCCGCCCGAGTGGCGCGGCCGTGGCATCCCGGACGTCCTGCTCAGCGGACACCACGGGAAGATCGCGCGCTGGCGCCGGGACGAGGCGTTCCGGCGCACCGCCCAGAACCGGCCGGACCTGATCGAACGCTGCGATCCGTCGCTGTTCGACAAGAAGGACCGGGAAATCCTCTCCATCCTGGGCTGGTCGCCCGTGCCCGACGGCCGATTTTGGCGCAGGCCGCAGGGCGTGGAAGAATAGGCCGCTGCCGTACGTCCGACGTGCGTCCCCTGCCACAGGGGGACACGACGCCCGCTCCGACGCCGCGGCCCCATCTCAACTCCCTATACCGTCGATGACCTGTGGCATCGGCGAAGAAAGCAGACGAACATGTCGCATGTGCTCGACGCCGTCAACGCCGCCTCGCTGCGGACCGACGTCCCGGCCTTCCGTCCCGGTGACACCGTGAACGTCCACGTTCGCGTCATCGAGGGCAACCGCTCCCGTATCCAGCAGTTCAAGGGTGTCGTCATCCGCCGCCAGGGCTCGGGCGTCAGCGAGACGTTCACGGTCCGCAAGGTCTCGTTCTCCGTCGGTGTCGAGCGCACCTTCCCGGTGCACAGCCCGATCTTCGAGAAGATCGAGCTCGTCACCCGTGGTGACGTCCGCCGTGCGAAGCTCTACTACCTGCGTGACCTGCGCGGCAAGGCCGCGAAGATCAAGGAGAAGCGCGAGAACTGAGCTCCGGCTCACACTCACGCAACGCTGAGGACTCATACGGTTCTTACGGAGGCCGGATAGCATCTGGCACCGATGGACACCGAAGCACAGCACACGGAGCGCGACCGCTCCTCCGCCCCGGGGACCGATGCCACCCCACCGGAGGAGAGGTCGCGCTTCGCGCGTGCTCCCGGCATTCTGCGGCGGCTCACACTGCGCCGCGCCGCCGCGCTCGGTGTTCTCGGCGGAGTTTTCTTGCTGCTGCTGAGCCACTTCGCACTGCAGCCCTTCCTGATCCCCAGCACCTCGATGGAGCCGGCCCTGCAGACCGGTGACCGGGTGCTCGTGAACAAACTGGCCTACGGCTTCGGTTCCGGACCGCGGCGCGGGGACGTCGTCGTGTTCGACGGCACGGGGACCTTCGTACCGGAGGGATCCGGCACGAACACGGTCGCCGGGCTGGTGCAAGGGGCAGCGGCCGCCCTCGGTCTGGCCGCGCCGGACGAGACCGATTTCGTGAAGCGCGTGGTCGGAGTCGGCGGCGACCGCGTCATGTGCTGTGACAAGAGAGGAAGGATCTCGGTGAACGGAGTCCCGGTGGACGAACCGTACGTCCGCGTCGGTGACGCTCCGTCCCGGGTGCCTTTCGACGTCGCCGTGCCGCAGGGCACCCTGTTCGTCATGGGGGATCACCGCAGCAAGTCCAGCGACTCCCGGGACCATCTCGGTGGGCCCGGGGGCGGCATGGTGCCGCTGGACGCGGTGATCGGCCGGGCCGACTGGATCGGCTGGCCGGCCGGCCGCTGGTCGGCACTGGGGCCGACCACGGCCTTCGACGCCGTGCCCGCACCCGGCGGCGCCCATGGGTAACCGCGGACGAAGCGGGAGCCACCGGGCCGACACCCGGCTGCCTACCGGCACCCGCCCCACCAACGGGACCCGGACCCTCCCGGGACGTGCGGAACGGCGCAGGCTCGCGCGCAAGGTGAAGGCCCGGCGCCGTCGCTCGGCGGTCAAGGAGATACCCCTCCTGATCGTGGTCGCGCTGATGATCGCGCTCGGACTCAAGACGTTCCTGGTGCAGGCGTTCGTGATCCCCTCGGGATCCATGGAGCAGACGATCCAGATCGACGACCGGGTGCTGGTCGACAAGCTGACGCCGTGGTTCGGCTCCAAGCCCGAACGCGGTGACGTCGTGGTCTTCAGGGACCCGGGCGGCTGGCTCCAGCAGGAGCAGACGCCCGTCAAGGAGGACCCGGTCGTCATCAAGCAGGGCAAGCAGGTGCTGACCTTCATCGGCCTGCTGCCCTCCGAGGACGAGCAGGACCTGATCAAGCGGGTGGTCGCCGTCGGCGGCGACACCGTCAAGTGCTGCGACACCAACGGCAGGGTCACGGTCAACGGCGTCCCGCTGAGCGAGGCGTATCTCCATCCGGGCAACAAGCCGTCGACGATCCCCTTCGACGTGCAGGTCCCGGACGGACGGATCTTCGTGATGGGCGACCACCGGTCCAACTCGGCCGACTCGCGCTTCCACCTCGACGAGCAGTACCGGGGGACCGTTTCCGAGGAAGAGGTCGTCGGACGGGCGGTCGTCATCGCGTGGCCCTTCGACCACTGGAGCAAACTGGAGGAGCGGGGGACATATGCGTCGGTGCCGGACGCGCGTGCCGGGACGGCTACCGCACACGGTTCGTCGCATAGGGTGTCCTCCCAGGATCTCAACGGAACGGTCCTGCTCCCGAGCCCTGCGGAACTCCCGCTCGTTATGGGAGTAATGGGCCTGCGCCGCCTCCGGCGCGGGCAGTCGCACGGAGTGAGGAGTGGATGTGGGGGACTTGGCGGTCGGCGCACGATCCGGACACGGCGAGCCGGAGGAGCGGCCCGAGCGGCGTACTGCGCCATCCCCCGGTCCTGGTCCCGGCGGCCCCGGAGCGTCGGGCGGCTCCGGCGGATCCGGTGGCGCTTCCCGGGACGCTGACGGAGGCCCGCGGGGCCGCGAAGGGGGCCCTGGCCCCACACCCGGCGGCGGCGCCTCGGGCGGCGGCCCGGGAGCCGGTGGCTCCGGGCACTCCGGCGGCGACGACTCGGGCGACCCCGGCTCTTCGGCAAGTGATACGGCGCCCCGGAAGCAGCGGCCCTTCCTCAAGGAACTGCCGCTGCTGATCGGTATCGCCCTGCTGCTCGCGCTGCTGATCAAGACGTTCCTGGTGCAGGCGTTCTCGATCCCCTCGGACTCGATGATGGACACCCTGCAGCGGGGTGACCGGGTCCTGGTCGACAAGCTCACCCCCTGGTTCGGCTCCGAACCCGAGCGCGGTGAGGTCGTGGTCTTCCACGACCCGGGCGGCTGGCTGGAGAACACGGAGACCCCCCAGCCCAACGCCGTGCAGCAGTTCCTCAGCTTCATCGGCCTGATGCCGTCGTCCGAGGAGAAGGACCTGATCAAGCGGGTCATCGCGGTCGGCGGTGACACGGTCGAGTGCAAGCAGGGCGGCAAGGTCACGGTCAACGGCAAGGCACTGGACGAGACCTCGTACATCCGCCCCGGCAGCACCCCCTGCGACGACAAGCCGTTCGGGCCGATCAAGGTGCCCGATGGCCGTATCTGGGTGATGGGCGACAACCGGCAGAACTCGCTGGACTCCCGCTGGCACCAGGAGCTCCCGTTCAACGGCACGGTCCCGGTCGACGACGTCGTGGGTCGGGCGGTCGTGGTGGCCTGGCCGCTCGGACGCTGGGCCACGCTGCCCGTGCCCGGCACCTTCGACCAGCCGGGGCTGAACGCGGCGGCCGCGGTGGCGCCCCCCGCCCTCGGGTTCGTGGGCGCGGTGCCGGCGGTCCTGGTGCTGCGCAGGCGGCGGCAGGCCGGTGCGGGCGCCCCGGTGCGGGCAGCCGTGGGATCACGCGAAGAAGGATGAGGGTCCGGTCGCGGGCCGGGGCATCCGCGGCTCGCGACCACCGTCCGCGTCCGGCCGAGCGGGTCGTATGCACCGGAGCTGTCCTGTGAGACCGGTCTGACCTGTGGACAGAGGGCTGACCCGTGACCCGACCGGCCGGTAGGGTTCCGCTCGGACCAACGAGCGTCGACCTCCGAGGTGGGAGTGCCGGTATGAGCGGAACAGGACGTACGGCACAGGGCAGCGGCCGGCTCGGCAGCGTGCTGTCGGGGCTCGCCGTGGCCGTCGGCTGTGTGCTCTTCCTCGGGGGATTCGTCTGGGGAGCCTTCGAGTACCAGCCCTACACCGTGCCGACCGACTCCATGTCGCCGACCGTCCACCCCGGCGACCGCGTGCTGGCCCAGCGCATCGACGGCTCCGAGGTGAAGCGCGGCGATGTCGTGGTCTTCACCGACAAGACCTGGGGCGATACACCGATGGTGAAGCGGGCCGTCGCCGTGGGCGGTGACACCGTCGCATGCTGTGACGCGGCGGGCAGGCTCAGCATCAACGGCAAGCCGATCGACGAACCGTATCTGCACAGCAAGGGCGAGGGTTCGCCCGAGGCCTTCAGCGCCGAGGTGCCCGAAGGGAAGCTCTTCCTCCTCGGAGACGAGCGCTTGGGCTCCCTGGACTCCCGCAAGCATCTGCAGGACGCGGGCCACGGGGCGGTGTCCCAGAACGATGTCAACGCCCGGGTGGACGCGGTCGCCTGGCCGCTGTCCGGCGGATTCGTGGAGCGGCCGCAGGGCTTCGCGGCACTGCCGGGCGGAGTGTCGCAGCCGGGGCCGGTGAGGCTGGTCCTCGGGTCCGTGGTGCTCGGTGCGCTGCTCGTGCTGGGTGGCGCGGCCCACGGGCCCGTCACCCGGTTCCTCGGCCGGAAGAAGACGCCGCCGACGCGCGACAAGGCGGCTGCGCGTGCCTGAGGACGCACCCGGGCGGCGGGCGCCCGGGGAACTGTCCGGTGACGCGGCCCCGCCCGGTCCCGGGACGGGATCGGAAGACGAGCCGCGCAGGGTCGCCCGGGTGATCCTGCTCGACCCGCAGGACCGCGTTCTGCTGATCCACGGCTACGAGCCGGACGACCCCTCCGACACCTGGTGGTTCACCCCGGGCGGCGGTGTCGAGGGCGACGAGACCCGGGAGGAGGCCGCGCTGCGCGAGCTCGCCGAGGAGACCGGGATCACCGACGTCGAACTCGGGCCGGTGCTGTGGCAGCGCGTCTGCTCGTTCCCGTTCGACGGCCGTCGCTGGTACCAGGACGAGTGGTACTACCTCGCCCGCACCGGGCAGACCGCGACCAGTCTGACCGGTCTCACCGGGCTCGAGCGGCGCAGTGTCGCGGGTCTGCGGTGGTGGACCTCCGAGGAACTGTCGGCGGCGCATGAGACGGTGTACCCGACCAGGCTCGCCGGGCTGCTGCGCACGCTGCTCGACGAGGGTCCCCCGGATGCGCCGGTGATCCTGGCCCCGGAAAGTGCCTAGGGGCGAGGGAGCCTGGCGCACAATAGGGGGACGCACGGCTGAAGGGGAACATGCCATGAGCGCCGAGGACCTCGAGAAGTACGAGACCGAGATGGAGCTGAAGCTCTACCGGGAGTACCGCGACGTCGTCGGTCTGTTCAAATACGTGATCGAGACCGAGAGGCGTTTCTACCTCACCAATGACTACGAGATGCAGGTGCACTCGGTCCAGGGTGAGGTCTTCTTCGAGGTCTCGATGGCGGACGCCTGGGTCTGGGACATGTACCGGCCGGCTCGGTTCGTCAAGCAGGTCCGGGTCCTCACGTTCAAGGACGTGAACATCGAGGAGCTGAACAAGAGCGACCTCGAACTTCCGGGTGGCTGAGTTATCCACAACCGGCGGGTTGTCCACCAAGATCCAACAGCTGGGGTGTGACGCGTCAGAGTCGGTGCCGGAGGTGGTGCCGAATGAACGCGACGGGGGCACTGGGACGGTACGGCGAAGAGCTGGCGGCACGCCGGCTCTCCGACGCCGGCATGATCGTGCTGGCGAGGAACTGGCGGTGCGGACGGGCCGGTGAGATCGACATCGTCGCCCGGGACGGCGATGTGACGGTCGTCTGCGAGGTCAAGACCCGCAGGGGAGCCCTTGGGGGCAGAGGACCCTTCGAGCATCCGATGGCCGCGGTCACACCGGCCAAGGCTGAGCGGCTCAGACGGCTCGCGGCCTGCTGGCTGGACCGTCAGAGCGGGCCGCCGACGGGCGGCGTGCGTATCGATCTCGTCGGCGTGCTGGTCCCCAGGCGCGGTGCTCCGCTCGTCGAGCATGCGCGAGGGGTGGCCTGATGGGATTCGCTCGCACATGCTCGGTCGCCCTGGTCGGGGTCGAAGGGGTGGTCGTCGAGGTCCAGGCAGATCTGGAGCCGGGCGTTGCGGCCTTCACTCTGGTCGGCCTCCCCGACAAGAGCCTCGTGGAAAGCCGGGACCGGGTCAGGGCCGCGGTGGTGAACTCCGACGCGGAATGGCCGCAGAAGAAGCTCACGGTGGGGCTCAGCCCCGCCTCCGTGCCCAAGAGCGGCAGCGGCTTCGATCTCGCCGTCGCGTGCGCAGTACTCGCGGCGGCGGAGCGCATCGACCCGGCGGTGATCGCCGATCTCGTGCTCATCGGGGAGCTGGGGCTCGACGGCAGGGCCCGGCCGGTGCGCGGGGTGCTGCCCGCGGTCCTGGCGGCGGCCGACGCAGGCTACCGGCAGGTGGTCGTCCCCGAGCAGACCGCGGGTGAGGCCTCGCTGGTGCCGGGTGTCTCCGTGCTCGGTGTGCGCAGCCTCCGCCAGCTGATCGCCGTGCTGAACGACGAGCCGGTGCCACTGGAGGAGCCCGACGCCGGAGGGCGGCCGGAAGCGATGCTCGCCGGGATGCTTGTGCCCGGGGCCGGTATCGGCACAGGACTGGTGAGCGGCGGGCGCGGCGGTGGAGGGCATACGCCGGACCTGGCCGAAGTAGCCGGCCAGCACTCCGCACGCACCGCTCTGGAGATCGCGGCCGCCGGAGCGCACCACTTACTGCTCCAGGGTCCGCCGGGCGCGGGCAAGACCATGCTGGCGGAGCGGCTGCCCGGGCTGCTTCCTCCGCTCACGACCCAGGAATCACTCGAGGTCACGGGGGTCCACTCGGTCGCGGGCATCCTGCCACCGGGTGAGCCCCTGGTACGCATGCCGCCGTACTGCGCGCCGCATCACTCGGCGACCATGCAGTCTCTGGTGGGGGGCGGGCAGGGCATGCCGCGACCCGGGGCCGTGTCCCTGGCGCACCGAGGCGTGCTGTTCCTGGACGAGGCCCCCGAATTCTCAGCCAAAGCGCTCGACGCTCTGCGTCAGCCGCTCGAGTCCGGACACGTCGTCGTGGCGCGCAGTGCCGGGGTGGTGCGGCTGCCCGCCCGCTTCCTGATGCTGCTCGCCGCCAACCCATGTCCGTGCGGACGGCACACCCTGCTGGGCAGCGGCTGCGAATGTCCGCCCGCGGTGATCCGCCGCTATCAGGCCCGGCTGTCGGGGCCGCTGCTCGACCGGGTCGACCTTCGCGTGGAGGTGGAAGCGGTCAGCCGGTCCGATCTGCTGGGGCACTCGGGCCGCGGTGAGACCAGCGAGACCGTCGCCGACCGGGTCCGGGAGGCCAGGGCCAGGGCGGCGGCGCGGCTGGAGGGCACGCCCTGGACCGTCAACAGCGAAGTGCCAGGACCTGAGCTGCGCACCCGCTGGCAGGTGGCTCCCGGCGCGCTCGCAGCGGCCGAGCGGGACATGGAGCGGGGGCTCCTCACGGCCCGGGGGATGGACCGCGTCCTGCGGGTCGCGTGGACCGTCGCCGACCTCGCCGGCCACGACCGTCCCGTCACCGAAGACATCGCCCTGGCTCTCCAGCTGCGTACGGGCATCGCACGGGGCGCGGCAGCCTTCGGACGGGCACGGTGACCGCCACCGACGCGCTGCGCGGAGGGCGCGCGCACGACCACGGCCGGTCGTCGAGCCGATGTCCGGGGAGCGGCGGATGAGCGCCCGGGTGAGCGACGAGGAGCGCCTGGCGCGCGCCGCGTTGACGCGGGTGGTCGAACCGGGTGATGAATGCGCCGGGCGATGGCTGCGCCGGTACGGGGCGCTGGAGCTCATGGAGCGGCTCACCGGACCGGTGTACACCGAAGCGGCGTTCCCGGGTGCCGGAGGCCGGCGGATCGAGGGCTACCGGATACGGGCCAACGCGGCCGGTCCGGAGCGGGACCTCGAGACAGCAGCGGCGAGCGGAGCGCGCTTCGTCTGTCCCGGCGATGCGGAGTGGCCGAGCCAGCTCGACGACCTCGGGGACGCGAGGCCCGTGGGACTGTGGCTACGAGGCGGCCCCGACCTGCGAAAATGGGCCCTGCGCTCGGTCGCCGTGGTCGGCGCACGAGCATGCACGCCGTACGGCGCCCATATCGCGGCGAGCCTCGGCTCGGGGCTTGCCGAACGAGGCTGGGTCGTGGTCTCCGGCGCCGCGCACGGAATCGACGGCGCCGTCCACCGAGGGGCTCTTGCGGCCGGGGGAGCGACCGTCGCGGTGCTCGCGTGCGGAGTCGATGTCGCCTATCCCCGCTCGCACGCAGAGTTGATCGGCCGCATCGCCGGACAGGGGCTGGTGATCGCCGAGTTGCCACCTGGTGCCCATCCGACGCGCAGCAGGTTCGTGATGCGTAACCGCGTGATCGCCGCTCTCACCCGGGGCACCGTGGTCGTGGAGGCCGAATACCGCAGCGGCTCGCTGGTCACGGCCCGCGCCGCTGGGCGGCTCGGGCGCTGCACCATGGGCGTTCCCGGCCCGGTGACCAGCGGACTCTCGGCGGGCGTGCATGAACTCCTGCGTACGGAAGCCGTGCTGGTGACCGATGCCGACGAAGTGGTCGAGATCGTGGGGGACATCGGTGAGCTGGCGCCGGCACGCCGCGGCCCGGTGCTGGCGCGCGATCTCCTCGGGCCCTCCGAGACCAGAGTCCTGGAGGCGCTGCCGGCGCGGGGCGCACTCGAAGGACGGGACGTCGCCCTCAGCGCGGGGACCACCACGGACGAGGCTCTCGCCAGGCTGTACGAACTGCAGTCGCTCGGCTTCGTCGAACGGCAGGGCGCCGGCTGGCAGTTGACGCGGCAGGGGACGGACCGGTCGAACACTCGGCGAGGCGGTGCTTGACCTGGGGCATTCGGGTGAAAAGGTGATGCCGACGACCTTCACCGTGGTCCCGGGCCGCCAGACGCAGCAGCTTCCGCCGGTACGCCCGGTTCGAAGGTCTGGCCGACGCCCCCACCCCCACAGGCGCGATCCGCCGCCCTTCGCGCACCGCAACCGTCCAGTCACGCTACGCTCCAGGTTCCCCCACCGGCCATCCGCCCCAGAAAACACGTCCCCTCACTCCCCACAGCAGAACGGCTCAAGGCAACGCATGCCCCAGCACACCTCCGGGTCTGACCGCGCGGCAGTGCCCCCCGCTGCCCGTGGCGCCGTGCGGCCGCCCGCGCCCTCGTCGCTCGACGAGTTGTGGCGGTCGTACAAGACCACCGGCGACGGACGGCTGCGGGAGCAACTGATCCTGCACTACTCACCCCTGGTGAAGTACGTCGCCGGCCGGGTGAGCGTCGGGCTGCCGTCCAACGTGGAGCAGGCCGACTTCGTCTCCTCCGGAGTCTTCGGGCTCATCGACGCCATCGAGAAGTTCGACATCGAGCGTTCGATCAAGTTCGAGACGTATGCGATCACCCGCATCAGGGGAGCGATGATCGACGAGCTCCGGGCGCTGGACTGGATCCCCCGTTCCGTGCGGCAGAAGGCCCGGGCCGTCGAGCGCGCCTACGCCACACTGGAGGCGCAGCTGCGGCGCACTCCCTCCGAGAGCGAGGTCGCCGAGGAGATGGGCATCGGGCTGGAGGAACTGCACTCCGTGTTCAGCCAGTTGTCCCTCGCCAATGTGGTGGCTCTGGAGGAACTGCTGCATGTCGGAGGGGAGGGCGGCGACCGGCTCAGCCTGATGGACACCCTGGAGGACACCGCCGCGGACAACCCGGTCGAGGTGGCGGAGGGCCGGGAACTGCGGCGGCTCCTCGCGCGGGCGATCAACACGCTTCCCGACCGGGAGAAGACCGTCGTCACGCTCTACTACTACGAAGGCCTCACCCTCGCCGAGATCGGCAACGTCCTCGGAGTCACCGAGAGCCGCGTCAGCCAGATCCACACCAAGTCGGTGCTCCAGCTCCGGGCGAAGCTCGCGGACGTCGGCCGTTGACACGTGGCCCCGGCCGATTCGCCGCAGTCCACGTCCGCCGGGGCGGTCCCGCCCTTACAGTGGTTTCGTGCCCAGGATTCGAGCGGCCTCCGTGGCCGAGCACCGGACCATGCAGCGCGGCGCCCTGCTGGATGCCGCGCGATCCCTGCTGTCCGAAGGCGGTACGGACGCACTGACCTTTCCCGCCCTCGCCGAGCGCACGGGTCTTGCCAGGTCGTCGGTGTACGAGTACTTCCGGTCGCGAGCCGCCGTCGTCGAAGAGCTGTGCGCCGTCGACTTCCCGCTCTGGGCCGCCGAGGTGGAGGTGGCCATGGCGGGCGCCGCGACGCCCGCGGCCAAGGTCGAGGCGTATGTACGCCGCCAGCTCGACCTGGTCGGCGACCGGCGTCACCGTGCCGTCGTCGCGATCTCCGCGAGCGAGCTCGACGACGGCGCCCGCGAGAAGATCCGCGCGGCGCACGGCGGTCTCGTCGCCATGATCGTGCAGGCCCTCGAAGAGCTCGGCCACGAGCAGCCCCGGCTGGCCGCGATGCTGCTCCAGGGCATCGTGGACGCCGCAGTCCGCCGTATCGAGCTCGGCGCCGCCGAGGAGCCGTCGTCGATCGCCGAAGCCGCGGTGTCGATGGCGCTCCGGGGCGTCCAGGGCTGACCGCCACCGCAAGGGCCGCCGTCGACTTCACGGCGGAGGGAATGCACCATTTGCCGCCGTCTTTACGGCCGCGCGCCCCGGGCATGGCGGCGTCACCCGCGGTGCGGCTCGCGCTCTCCCACACCGCAGGGGCAGGCTCCACCAGGGGGAGCGCGACCAGATCGCCACCACGGCCCACGTCAGCGCATCGAGCGCATCAGCTCCGGCACGCGCCGCCGTACGCGCCGTCACCACCGTGCGCGCCGACTCCCCCGGCAGCGGCACCCCGAGCACCGGCAGCAGCCGCGAAGGACCGCGCCGCAGCTCCGACGCGGGCAGCAGTGACAGTGGGTCCAGATACGCCGCGCCGCGCCGCAGTCCCCAGTGCAGACATCCCTGCGGACAGTGCGAGGGCCCCTCGGTCCGGACCGCCACCACCTGGCCCTTGGCGACCTCGGTGCCCTGCGGGACCAGCGCCCGCACCGGCTCGTACGTCGTCCGCAGCGCGGGCTCGCCCGTGCCCGTCAAGTCGATCGAGAGCACCCCGCGGCCGGCCACCGCCCCGGCGAACGACACCCGCCCCGCCGCAGCAGCCCGTACCTCGGTGCCAGGCGGTGCGGCGAGATCGACACCGCGGTGTCCCGGTCCGTATGGGCCGGCCGGAGGTTCCCAGCCGCGGACCACCACCGGCCGTGGCGGCCCCACCGGCCATGTGCCGACCGGCACGGCCCAGGCGGTTCCTCCCAGGCCGGCCCACAGCGACGCCACCATGGCGAGGACCCACAGCCGCGCCACCCAAGCCCGCCACACCGGCGCCACCGGGGCCCTCGGCCCCGTCGTCCCCCATACGTGTTTCATGCCCCGACCGTCCCGCACCCGCGGCCGTCCTCGCTGATCATGGACCGGATCTGTGGACAACCGGCCCGTTGTGGACAGCACCGTCACCCGGCACCGCGCCGGTCCCGTACACTTCTTCTGGCGATCCGGGTCACCGGGTCGACTTCGCACGCCCCGCCACCACGCTCTTCAGCGGTCGGTGGCCGCGCCTCTCGGTCCTTCGCGGCACGGCGCGCCGGGGCGTCAGGAACACAACCGAGAAAACTCAAGGAGATACGGCCATGGCCGTCGTCACGATGCGGGAGCTGCTGGAGAGCGGCGTCCACTTCGGTCACCAGACCCGTCGCTGGAACCCGAAGATGAAGCGCTTCATCTTCACCGAGCGCAACGGCATCTACATCATCGACCTGCTCCAGTCGCTGTCGTACATCGACCGCGCCTACGAGTTCGTCAAGGAGACCGTCGCGCACGGCGGCTCCATCATGTTCGTGGGCACCAAGAAGCAGGCCCAGGAGGCCATCGCCGAGCAGGCGACCCGTGTCGGGATGCCCTACGTCAACCAGCGCTGGCTGGGCGGCATGCTCACCAACTTCTCCACCGTCTACAAGCGCCTTCAGCGTCTGAAGGAGCTTGAGGCGATCGACTTCGAGGACGTGGCCGCCTCCGGCCTCACCAAGAAGGAGCTCCTGGTCCTCTCCCGCGAGAAGGCCAAGCTGGAGAAGACCCTCGGCGGCATCCGCGAGATGCAGAAGGTGCCGAGCGCCGTCTGGATCGTCGACACCAAGAAGGAGCACATCGCCGTCGGTGAGGCGCGCAAGCTCCACATCCCGGTCGTCGCGATCCTCGACACCAACTGCGACCCCGACGAGGTCGACTACAAGATCCCGGGCAACGACGACGCGATCCGCTCCGTCACCCTGCTCACCCGCGTGATCGCCGACGCCGTCGCCGAGGGCCTCATCGCCCGCTCCGGCGTGGCCACCGGTGACTCGAAGCCGGGCGACAAGGCTGCGGGCGAGCCGCTGGCCGAGTGGGAGCGCGACCTGCTCGAGGGTGAGAAGAAGGCCGACGAGACCCCGGTCTCCGAGACCCCGGCCGCCGAGACCCCGGCCGCCGAGGCCGAGAAGCCGGCCGAGGCCGCTGCCGAGGCTCCGGCCACGGACGCTGCCGAGGCTCCGGCCGCGGACGCCGAGCAGGCCTGACACCCACAGGTTCGGAAGTGACGGCGGGGGCTTACAAAGCCCCCGCCGTCGACCCGTAGATCGTTCGACTCTTCGACTGCAGAGAGATTCACAGACATGGCGAACTACACCGCCGCTGACGTAAAGAAGCTCCGCGAGCTCACCGGCGCGGGCATGATGGACTGCAAGAAGGCGCTCGACGAGGCCGACGGTAACGTCGACAAGGCCGTCGAGGCACTGCGCATCAAGGGTCAGAAGGGCGTCGCCAAGCGCGAGGGCCGCTCCGCCGAGAACGGTGCCGTCGTCTCCCTGATCGCCGACGACAACGCCTCCGGCGTCATCGTCGAGCTCAAGTGCGAGACGGACTTCGTTGCCAAGGGCGAGAAGTTCCTGGCCGTCGCGAACGCGCTGGCCGCCCACGTCGCCGCCACGAACCCGGCCGACATCGAGGCGCTCCTCGCCTCCGAGATCGAGCCCGGCAAGACCGTCCAGGCGTACGTCGACGAGGCCAACGCCAACCTCGGCGAGAAGATCGTCCTGGACCGCTTCGCCGAGTTCTCCGGTGCGTACGTCACCGCGTACATGCACCGCACCATGCCCGACCTGCCCCCGCAGATCGGTGTGCTCGTCGAGCTCGACAAGCCGAACGCCGAGGTCGCCAAGGGCGTCGCGCAGCACATCGCCGCCTTCGCGCCGAAGTACCTCTCCCGTGAGGACGTCCCGGCCGAGGTCGTCGAGTCCGAGCGCCGTGTCGCCGAGGAGACCACCCGCGCCGAGGGCAAGCCCGAGGCCGCCCTGCCGAAGATCGTCGAGGGTCGCCTCAACGGCTTCTTCAAGGACGCCACCCTCCTGGGCCAGCCCTACGCGCTCGACAACAAGAAGTCCGTCCAGCAGATCCTGGACGAGGCCGGTGTCGCCCTGAAGCGCTTCGCGCGCATCAAGGTCGGCATCTGAGCCGGTACGCGAGCGACACGGGGCCCGATAGGGTTTTCCCAGCAGTCGTAGGCCGCGTAGAAGCCGGACGACCGCAGATCTGACGAGGAGGCCATTGCCGCAGGGACACCAGCACCCATCGGCAGTGGCCTTCTTCGTATGTGCACGAGGAGATCTCCATGAACAAGGGCGCGGACGCCAACCAGGCTGCCGACGACAAGAGCGACCACACCGGCAACAAAGCCGGCCGCTTCATGCTGAAGCTGTCCGGTGAAGCCTTCTCGGGCGGAACCGGTCTGGGCGTCGACCCCGACGTCGTACACGCCATCGCACGGGAGATCGCCGCGGTCGTCCGTGACGGCGCAGAGATCGCGGTCGTTATCGGCGGTGGCAATTTCTTCCGCGGCGCGGAGCTGCAGCAGCGCGGCATGGACCGGGCCCGGTCCGACTACATGGGCATGCTCGGCACGGTCATGAACTGCCTCGCCCTCCAGGACTTCCTGGAGAAGGAGGGAATCGACTCCCGCGTCCAGACCGCCATCACCATGGGCCAGGTCGCGGAGCCGTACATCCCGCTGCGGGCCGTGCGCCACCTGGAGAAGGGGCGCGTCGTGATCTTCGGCGCCGGTATGGGCATGCCGTACTTCTCCACCGACACCACCGCGGCACAGCGGGCCCTGGAGATCGACGCCGAGGCGCTGCTCATGGGCAAGAACGGCGTCGACGGTGTCTACGACTCCGACCCCAAGAGCAACCCGGACGCGGTGAAGTTCGACGCTCTGGAGTACGGCGAGGTGCTCGCCCGGGACCTCAAGGTCGCCGACGCCACCGCCATCACCCTCTGCCGCGACAACTCGCTGCCCATCCTCGTCTTCGAACTGCTCGCGGCCGGCAATATCGCGCGGGCCGTCCGGGGTGAGAAGATCGGCACGCTGGTGAGCGACCAGGGCACCCGGGGCTGACCCGGTCCGACGCCCCGAGAGGGGATGGACAAAGCCCTGCCGGTCGGACACCGTGCAGGGGAACGCGACGCCAAGTTTCCTCCGGCCTCGTACACGTAACGCGCACTCGCAAACCGGACTCGCGGGCACAGCAGTCACACGGGTTCGTAAAGTGAACCGTCACACGTACACGCCGGGCCGACTCAAGACACGCAGGAGCAAGTGGTGATCGAAGAGACCCTCCTCGAGGCCGAGGAGAAGATGGAGAAGGCCGTCGTGGTCGCCAAGGAGGACTTCGCCGCGATCCGCACCGGGCGTGCGCACCCGGCGATGTTCAACAAGATCGTGGCCGACTACTACGGTGCGCTGACGCCGATCAACCAGCTGGCCTCGTTCTCGGTGCCCGAGCCGCGCATGGCGGTGGTGACCCCGTTCGACAAGAGCGCGCTGCGCAACATCGAGCAGGCGATCCGGGACTCCGACCTGGGCGTCAACCCCAGCAACGACGGCAACATCATCCGGGTGGTGTTCCCGGAGCTGACCGAGCAGCGCCGCCGTGAGTTCATCAAGGTCGCCAAGGGCAAGGCCGAGGACTCCAAGATCTCGATCCGTTCCGTGCGCCGCAAGGCCAAGGAAGCCATCGACAAGCTGATCAAGGACGGCGAGGTCGGGGAGGACGAGGGCCGCCGGGCGGAGAAGGAGCTCGACGACACCACCGCGAAGTACGTGGCGCAGGTGGACGAGCTGCTCAAGCACAAGGAAGCCGAGCTGCTCGAGGTCTGATGAACGACTCTTCCTGGGGAGCCCCGCCGAGTGCGGGCTACAGCCCCGGCTACTGGGGGCCGCCCGACCAGCGGGCCGCCCCGGCGGGTCCCGCATACGATGTGCATGACGCCCGGCATACCCGGCCCATGCCCGTCGTACCGGGCGTTCCCGACGCAGGTAGAGACGCAGAAGACCGCGACGACCGCCGCCGGGGGGCTGCTCGATGGAGCGGCCCCCCGGTCCGCGACGAGATGCCGCAGGAGCCCATGCCCATCCCCCCGCCGTCTGCGGCCTCCGAGCCGCCGCAGCCTCCGCAGCCGCCGCAGAAGAAGCGCGCCGGCCGGGATCTGCGGGCGGCCATAGGCGTCGGCGTCGGGCTCGGTGCGGTGATCATCGCTACTCTCTTCGTCGTCAAGGCCGTCTTCGTCGGTGTGGTCGTGATCGCCGTCGTCGTCGGCCTGTGGGAGCTGACCTCGCGCCTCAGCGAGCGCAAGGGCATCAAGGCTCCCCTGGTTCCGCTTGCGGTGGGCGGGGCGTGGATGGTCGTGGCCGGATATGTGCGAGGCGCGGAGGGCGCGTGGGTGGCCACGGCGTTCACCGCGCTGGCCGTGCTGGTCTGGCGGATGACCGAGCCGCCCGAGGGCTACCTCAGGGATGTGACGGCGGGCCTGTTCGCCACGTTCTACGTGCCATTCCTGGCGACGTTCGTGGCGATGATGCTCACCGCGGGCGACGGGGCGCAGCGGGTGTTCATGTTCCTGCTGCTGACCGTGGTCAGTGACACCGGCGCGTACGCGATCGGCTGGCGCTTCGGCAAGCACAAGCTGGCACCCCGCATCAGCCCCGGGAAGACCCGTGAGGGACTGTTCGGGGCAGTGGCCTTCGGGATGGCGGCGGGTGCCCTCGGCATGCCCCTGCTGATCGACGGGGGCACCTGGTGGCAGGGGCTGCTGCTCGGGCTCGCGATTGCGGTCAGCGCGACCCTGGGCGACCTGGGCGAGTCGATGATCAAGCGGGACCTCGGCATCAAGGACATGGGCACGCTGCTGCCGGGCCACGGCGGAATCATGGACCGGCTGGACTCGCTGCTGCCCACGGCACCGGTCGCCTGGCTGTTGTTCGTGGTGTTCGTGGGGGCGGGCTGACGACCGCTCACGGAGCTGGGACGACGGTTTGCCGCCGACGGCCTCCCGGATGAGGTGCTCACAGGCTCATGGGCCCACTGCTTCGGCGGTGGGCCCATCCGTTTTCCTGCGCTTTCCCCAGGTCGGCGGTCCTGTTTCCGAGCGCTCAGTGGTCCTGGGGCCCCGCCCCTGCCGAAGCCTGTTTGCTGTCGTCGCTGAGGAACTTGGTCGCGAGCACGCCCACCACGATCAGGGCGATGCCGGCCCAGGTGGCCGAGTCCTCGAAGATCAGGAGGGCGATGCCCAGCGGGACGAGCAGCCCTGCCAGGGGCAGCAGGAACCCGCTGATCGGCGGCGTTCGCTCGCCGCGCGCCTTCGCCCGCGCGTAGTCCGGGTACCACGCGCTGAACTGGAGGGCCACGATGATCGCCAGGATCGGGATGATCCATTGCGTCCAGATGTTGTCCGGGTTGCGGAGCACGAGATCGCCGAAGGCACCGGCGGCGGCCGCGGCCAGGAAGGCGAGCCCCCAGACACCGGTGATCACGTAGTTGGTGTGCTTGAAGGCCGGGGTGTTCCAGTAGACCGGATCCACCCGTTCCCGCGCGTACTGCAGGGTGAACGGCACCCGCACCGCCATGGAGCCGAACGCGATGAGCACCAGGGCGACGCTCGCGACCTCGTCCGCGTAGTTCTCCAGCCAGAGGTGAGTGCCCTCGTCGGCGATCGCTCCGATGATCGCGAGCACCGCGAAGAAGGCGACGTCGGCCACTTCAAGGATCTTGAGCGAGGTTCCGGGGTGCAGGACCCGGCCCGCGACGACCATGAAGAGCGACACCGCCAGAGCGGTCGCCACCGAGAACTCGAAGCGCCCGGCGCCGGAGAGCAGGGCGAAGATGATCCACGGGGCCATGCCCACGACGGGACTCTCGAGCGCACCCGCCAGCCACTTGCCCGCTGCGGAATCGGCCACGGTGTTCATGGGCGCACCCCTCGGACTGCGACCTGCGGAATTCCAGCCTGACTCCGGAGCCGGGAATGCGCGACAGCGGCGGGGGCGTGGCCGGTCACGGCATCAGGGACATGCCCGGGCATGTGAATGGGGCGGCCTGTCGTCGGGACTCGGCTCGACCGAGCGCCGGCGACAGGCCGCCCCAGGTGATGGTGGTGGTCGGTTCGCTTTTCGCCGTTGCCGACCCGGACCGGGACCATGGGGGGGAGGACGGGGCGCTATGTCACGGCGACGAAGATGATCACAACGTTGTCCACGAAGTCCCTGTGGTCGAAGTCGTTCGCGAAGTCGCAGTGGCGGCCGTCGCGCCAGTCGCTCCGGTGGGAGCAGTAGTCGTCGTTCCTGTGGTCGCTCGCGGCGAACGCCGTGGTCGCCGGCATCACACCCAGTGCCAGCCCTGCTGCCGCTGCCGAGAGCGCGGCTACGATCTTGCGGCGCATTCCCCTGCACCTCCGAGCCTGCTTGATTATCGGATTTTTATGCTTTTCAGCATTTTCTACCCTCCTCTCCGGTTCGTTCGCTGTCAAAGAGAGGCGCGGGGCATCCGGGCAGCAGGACGGGCCTTCCGGCCGTAAGCCCGGCCAGTGGCCACCGGATAGCCGCGATCACCGTCCACGGCCGGCAGCCCCGGGGCACGGAATTTGATCTGCGACACTGGTACGGCCATGCCTAAGCCCGGAGAACTCACTTTCGTCGCGCCCCGTGGAGCCAAGAAGCCACCGCGCCACCTCGCCGACCTCTCGCCCGCCGAGCGCAAGGAAGCGGTGGCCGCCATCGGCGAGAAGCCGTTCCGTGCGAAGCAGCTGTCACAGCACTACTTCGCGCGCTACGCACACGACCCCGGCCAGTGGACCGACATCCCCGCGGCCTCGCGCGAGCGGCTCGCCGCGGAACTGCTGCCCGATTTGATGTCCGTCGTGCGACACATCTCCTGTGACGACGACACCACCCGCAAGACGCTGTGGCGGCTGCACGACGGCACGCTGGTCGAGTCGGTGCTGATGCGCTACCCGGACCGCGTCACCATGTGCATCTCGTCGCAGGCCGGCTGCGGGATGAACTGTCCGTTCTGTGCCACCGGCCAGGCCGGGCTCGACCGTAATCTGTCGACCGCCGAGATCGTCCACCAGATCGTCGACGGCATGCGTGCGCTGCGCGACGGTGAGGTCCCGGGAGGGCCCGCCCGGCTCAGCAACATCGTCTTCATGGGCATGGGCGAGCCGCTCGCCAACTACAACCGGGTCGTCGGCGCCATCCGCCGGCTCACCGACGCCGAGCCGGACGGCCTCGGTCTCTCGCAGCGCGGTATCACCGTCTCCACGGTCGGCCTCGTCCCCGCCATGCTGCGCTTCGCCGACGAGGGCTTCAAATGCCGTCTCGCCGTCTCCTTGCACGCTCCCGACGACGAGCTGCGCGACACCCTCGTCCCGGTGAACACCCGCTGGAAGGTACGGGAGGTGCTGGACGCCGCCTGGGAGTACGCGGAGAGGTCCGGCCGCCGGATCTCCATCGAGTACGCCCTCATCCGCGACATCAACGACCAGGCATGGCGCGGTGACCTCCTCGGACGGCTGCTCAAGGGCAAGCGGGTCCACGTCAACCTGATCCCGCTCAATCCGACGCCGGGATCGAAGTGGACGGCCTCCCGCCCGGAGGACGAGAAGGCGTTCGTCGAAGCCATCGCCGCCCACGGGGTGCCGGTCACCGTGCGCGACACCCGGGGGCAGGAGATCGACGGAGCCTGCGGGCAGCTCGCCGCCTCCGAGCGCTGAACGAACGCACCCGGAGGGGCGCGGGAGCCCCCATGTAATCTGGGCCCCGAACATTCGCATATTCCGACAGGGGAGCGCCACAGCGCTGAGAGTGCGGTGACCGTCAGACCGCAGACCCTCTGAACCTCGCCCGGGTCATTCCGGGTAGGAAGTTCGGACGAGACTCAAGCTGTTGCGCCCTGCCCGGTGCACGGATCCACCGGATCCGCGCACCGGGCAGGGCCGCGTCTCTTCCTGGTCACTCCAGGAGGAAGCTCAGTGAGCACCACCAAGAAGATCACGGTCACCGCGCTGGCCGCGGCCCTCGGCGTCACCACGCTCGCGGCCTGCGGCTCGCAGACCAAGGACAGCGGCTCCGGCGCCGGGTCCAAGACCGTGACGCTCGTCAGCCACGACTCCTTCGCGGCCACCCCCGCGGTGCTCGAGGAGTTCACCAAGCAGACCGGCTACACGGTCAAGGTGCTGAAGAGCGGTGACGCCGTCGAGGCCCTCAACAAGGAGATCCTCACCAAGGGCTCCCCGCAGGGCGACGTGTTCTTCGGCGTCGACAACACCACCCTCTCCAGGGCCCTCGACAACGGCATCTTCACGCCGTACGAGGCCAAGGGCCTGGAGCGCATCCCCGCGGACCTCCGGCTCGACAAGTCCGAGCACCGGGTCACGCCCATCGACAGCGGCGACATCTGCGTCAACTACGACAAGAAGTACTTCGCGGACAAGAAGCTGGCCCCGCCGCAGACCTTCGAGGACCTGGCGAAGCCGGCGTACAAGAACCTCCTCGTGGTCGAGAACGCCGAGCGCTCCTCGCCGGGTCTGGGCTTCCTCCTCGGTACCGCCGCCGCGTACGGGGACAAGGGATGGCAGGACTACTGGACGAAGCTCAAGGCCAACGGCGTCAAGGTCGTCGACAGCTGGGAGCTCGCCTACAACCAGGAGTTCTCCGGTTCCGCGGGAGGCAAGAAGGCCAAGGGCGACCGGCCGCTCGTCGTCTCGTACGCCTCCAGCCCGCCGGTGGAGGTCCTCTTCGCGAAGCCGCAGCCCCAGGAGGCACCCACCGGAGTCGCCACCGGCACCTGCTTCCGCCAGACCGAGGCCGCGGGTCTGCTCAAGGGCGCGAAGAACGAGGCCGGGGGCAAGGCCCTGCTGGACTTCCTGATCAGCAAGAGGTTCCAGGAGGACATGCCGCTCAACATGTTCGTCAACCCGGTGGTCAAGGACGCCAAGGTTCCCGCGCTCTTCACCCGGTTCGGCGCGGTGGTCGACAAGCCGCAGACCATGGCGCCCCAGAAGATCGCCGACAACCGTGACCAGTGGATCCAGTCGTGGTCCTCACTCGTCCTGAAGTAGGCAAGCGCCCCAGAACACCCGGCTCACCCCGGAGACGAGGCGGAAACGCGGCGCGGCTCGCCCTCATGGCCGTGCCCGTCGCGTTCTTCGCGGTCTTCTTCGCCTACCCCGTGGCCGGCATCGTCGGCCGCGGGCTCAGGGCGGACGGCGTGTGGCGGTTCGGCCGGATCGGCGAGGTGCTGAGCCGCCCGGACATCCTGGACGTCCTCTGGTTCACGTTCTGGCAGGCGCTGGCTTCCACCGGACTCACCCTGCTGCTGGCACTGCCCGCGGCCTATGTCTTCGCCCGCTTCGCCTTCCCGGGCAGACAGCTGCTGCGCGCCGTCGTCACCGTGCCGTTCGTGCTGCCGACGGTGGTCGCCGGCACCGCCTTCCTGGCACTGCTCGGGCGTGGCGGGATGCTCGACGAACTGTGGGGGGTACGCCTCGACACCACCGTCTGGGCGATCCTCCTCGCGCATGTCTTCTTCAACTACGCGGTCGGCGTACGGACCGTCGGCGGACTGTGGTCGCAGCTCGACCCGCGCCAGGAGGAAGCCGCGCGTGTGCTCGGAGCCGGCCGGTTCGCCGCCTGGCGGAGCGTCACGCTTCCCGCGCTGACCCCGGCGGTGGCCGCCGCCGCCCTGATGGTGTTCCTGTTCACCTTCACCTCCTTCGGTGTCGTCCAGATCCTGGGCGGTCCGGCCTACTCGACGATCGAGGTGGAGATCTACCGGCAGACCGCCGACCGGCTCGACCTCACGACCGCCGCCGTGCTGACGCTCCTGCAGTTCGCCGCCGTCGGCGCGATCCTCGCCGTGCACGCCTGGACCGTACGACGGCGTGAGACCGCCCTGACGCTCGTCGATCCGGCGCACACCGCTCACCGGCCGCGCGGAGCAGGCCAGTGGGCGCTGCTCGCCGCCGTGCTCATCACCGTCGTCCTGCTGATCCTGACGCCGCTGGGCGTACTGGTCGAGCGGTCCTTCGACGGCCCCGGCGGCTACGGCTTCGACTTCTACGTCGCCCTCCGGTCCGTGGAGTCCAGCGGCGGCACCTTCCTCGTACCACCACTGGAGGCGGTGTGGAACTCCCTGAGCTACGCGCTCGCCGCCACGGCCGTCGCCCTGCTGATCGGCGGACTGGCGGCTGCCGCCCTGACCCGGAAGGCCGGACGGCTGGTCCGCGGTTTCGACGCCCTGCTGATGCTGCCGCTCGGAGTCTCCGCCGTCACCGTCGGCTTCGGCTTCCTGATCACGCTCGACGAACCGCCGCTCGATCTGCGGACCTCGTGGATCCTGGTGCCGCTCGCGCAGGCCCTGGTCGGCGTGCCGTTCGTGGTGCGGACGATGCTGCCCGTGCTGCGTGCCGTCGACGTCCGGCTGCGGGAGGCGGCGACCGTCCTCGGTGCCTCACCGCTGCGCGCCTGGCGCGAGGTCGATCTGCCCCTGGTGCGCCGGGCGTTGCTCGTTGCCGCGGGCTTCGCCTTCGCGGTCTCGCTCGGCGAGTTCGGGGCGACCGTCTTCATCGCCCGGCCCGACAACCCCACCCTCCCCGTGGCCGTGGCGCGGCTGCTGGGCCGCCCGGGCGAGCTCAACTACGGGCAGGCGATGGCGCTGTCCACCATCCTCATGCTGGTCTGTGCGGTGGCCCTGCTGCTGCTCGAACACATCCGGCCCGACCGTTCCGCAGGAGAGTTCTGATGCTGACGCTCAAGGCCGCGACCGTATGGTTCGGGCAGCGGGCGGCACTCGACACGGTGGACCTCGAGGTCGCCGACCACGAGATCGTCTGCGTCCTCGGCCCGAGCGGCAGCGGCAAGTCCACGCTGCTGCGCGCCGTCGCCGGACTCCAGCCGCTGTCGGGCGGCCGGGTCCTGCTCGGCGGAGCGGACCAGACGGACGTGCCGGTGCACCGGCGCGGAGTCGGCCTGATGTTCCAGGACCATCAGCTCTTCCCGCAGCGCGACGTCGCCGGCAACGTCGCCTTCGGGCTGCGCATGCACGGTGTGTCCAGGGCGGAGCAGCAGCGCCGGGTGGCGGAGCTGCTCGACCTGGTCGGCCTCCCCGGCGCGGGCAGGCGGGCGGTGGCGTCCCTGTCCGGCGGCGAACAGCAGCGCGTCGCCCTGGCCCGGGCGCTCGCCCCCCGCCCCAGGCTGCTGATGCTCGACGAGCCCCTCGGGCAGCTCGACCGTACGCTCAGGGAACGGCTGGTCGTGGAACTGCGCGGCCTCTTCGAGAGCTTGGGCACCACCGTGCTCGCCGTGACGCACGACCAGGGCGAGGCCTTCGCGCTCGCCGACCGGGTCGTGGTCATGAGGGACGGCGCGATCGCCCAGTGCGGAACCCCGCACGAGGTGTGGCAGCGCCCGGCCTCCGCGTTCGTCGCCCGCTTCCTCGGCTTCGACAACGTGGTGTCCGGGGAGGTGAACGGCCGGGCCGCCGACACCCCCTGGGGCAGGATCCCGGTGCCGGACGGCTCCCCGCAGGGCCCGTGCGAGCTGCTGGTCCGCCCGGCGGGTGTCCGCCTGGACGCTCCCGAGGACGGCCTGGCGTGCGACGTGGTCTCGCGTACCTTCCGGGGCGCGCACGCCACCGTACGGCTGCGGCCGGAGAGCGGGCCTTCGCTGGAGGCCGAGTGCCGGCTCGCCGACGCCCCCGAGCCGGGCACCCGGGTCGGCGCGGCCTTCCTCGCGGACGAGGTGGTGCTCCTGCCGGCACCCGGGCCGGCCGTCCCCTGAGGAGGCTCAGCCGATGCCGGCGGGTTCCCGTTCGGGAAGGCGCGCGGGCGCCGGCTCCTCGGTCTCGGGCTGCCCGAACCAGGCCACCGCCACCGCTCCCGCGACGGCGAGGACGAAGCCGGCGACGGCGAGCCAGCCGAATCCCGCCCGGGACGTGTCGCCCAGCCACAGCACACCGATCGCGCCCGGCAGCACGGTCTCGCCCACGACGAGGGCGGCCGTCGCACCGTTGACCGAGCCGATCTGGAGGGCCACCGTGTGCAGATACATCCCGCCCGTGCCCGCGATCAGGACCGCGTAGAGAGCCGGGTCGCTGATGAGGGCGACCGGGTCGAACGGTTCGATCCCGTTCAGGATCCGCACACCGACGCCGAGGGCGCCGAAGCCGAGACCCGACAGCAGACCGGCCAGGATCGCGGCCCGGGAGCCGAGCAGCCGCACCACGACGGTGCCACCGACGATCAGCAGCACCGAGATCGCCAGCAGCCACCAGTGCGTGGCCATGGGGGTGTGCCCGCTGCCCTCCGGGCCCGCCGCCGTGGCCAGCAGGATCAGCGCGGAGCAGACCACCCCGATCGACGCCCACTCGGGGCGTGTCAGCCGGATACCGAGCAGCTTGATGCTCAGCACCGCCGTGATCACCAGATTGGCGCTGATGATCGTCTGCGACAGGAACAGCGGCAGCAACCGGGCCGCCAGCACGCCCAGTCCGAACCCGACGAAGTCGAGAATCGTCCCGACGATGAACTCCCAGGTCATCGCGGCCTTCGCGGTCGACGACAGACTGGGCCCGCCGTGCTGGGTGACGCTGTCGTCAGCGGCATCCCGGCGGGCGGACTTACGGGATCCCACGGCCTGCAGCACCGACCCCGTTCCGTAGCAGATCGATGCCGCCACGGCGGTCAGCAGTCCTATGAGCACCAAGGGCTCCCTTCACGCTGGTCGGCGGGGTTCGGCCCCGTTCGTTCCGATTACCAGACGTGAGTCAGCGCCCGGAAGTTGCTTCCGGCCGTCAGGCCCGCATGGCGGCCAGGGTGTCGGGGACCTCGTCCACCGAGTCGACCAGGGCGATCCGGGACTCCATCGAACGGCCCGCGGCCAGCGACCGCAGCAGCGGCCAGGCGGGGAGCTTCTCCGTCCAGTGGGTGCGGTCCACCAGCACCATGGGCGTCGGTTCGCCGCGGGACTCGTAGTAGTTCGGGGTGGCGTTGTCGAAGATCTCCTGCAGGGTGCCGGCCGCGCCGGGGAGGAAGACCACGCCGGCGGTGGAGCGGGCGAGGAGCCCGTCCTCGCGGGTGGCGTTGGCGAAGTACTTGGCGATGTGACCGGCGAAGGGGTTCGGCGGCTCATGGCCGTAGAACCAGGTGGGGATGCCGACCGAGTCGCCGCCCCGCGGCCAGCGCGAGCGGACCTCGAAGGCGGCGGACGCCCACTCGGTGACGGACGGGGTGAAGGACGGTGCCTTGGCGAGGAGTTCCAGGGCCTCGTCGAGCATCTCGTCCGCGAACGGCGCCGCGTACCCGCCCAGGTTCGCCGCCTCCATCGCGCCCGGTCCGCCGCCGGTGGCGACCAGCAGCCCGGACCGGGACAGCGCGCGGCCGAGCCGGGCCGCGCCCGCGTAGGCGTCCGTGCCGCGGCGCATCGCGTGCCCGCCCATCACCCCGACGACCGGGACGTCGGCGAGGAGCTCGTCGAGGGCGTCGGAGACGGCGTCGTCGTGGATCGCCCGCAGCATCGACGCATGGATGTCGCGGTCGTCCTTGGTCTGCTGGAACCACTCGTAGGCGAGGGCGTCGGGGGTGCCCTCGTAGCCGGTGTGGCCGAGGTCCGCGAACAGTTCCTCGGGCGAGTACAGCAGCCCGCGGTACGGGTCGAAGGGCAGATCGGGGATCGGCGGGAAGACGAGGGCGCCGTCGCCGCGGACCTTGACGGCCGCGTCGGGCTCCATGGCGCAGCCGAGGAACACGGCTCCGGTGGTGTCGGAGGAGAGGAGGGCGAAGGTGCGCGCCGTCAGATCGACGGACTGGACACGCCGGCCCGCGAGGGTCCCGCGCCCGACCACCTGGTCGAACTCCTCGATGGTCTCTATCTCGTGGTCGTCGTCGTAGGACGACCCCAGTCCGTGCCTGTGTCCCTGCGCCATCCGCCCACGATAGGACGCCGCCCTGCTGCGGCCCCGGGCGGGGTCAGGGCCGCAGCGGCATCGCCGCCAGCTGGGCCACCACCCAGGTGAGCGGCGCGAAGACCATCAGCAGGACCGCCGTCCTGAGCACGGCCGATGCCCGCAGCGTGGACGTACGGGCTCCCAGACGCAGGAGTCCGGTCCTGACGATCGCGCGGGCGTGCTTGGCTTCCAGGGCCGAGGTGAGCAGGGTCGCGGCCGTGCACGCGAGGACGAGCGCGGCCCCGAGCCCGGTCAGTTCGCCGAACGGCCGGGGCCCGCTGCCGCCGCCCGCCAGCACGGTCGCGGCGATCATGGCGGAGGTCACCGCGGACAGCACCCCGAGCGGACGTCCGATGCGGACCGCGTCGGCCATCAGGGTCCGCCCCGCGAGCATCCGCACCGCGCCGGGCCGCACCGACTGGACTGCGCTCCCGCACACGTACACGATCCCCGGGCCCGCGACCGCGAGGCCGAGGACGGTCAGGGCCCAGCCGGTCAGGACCCCGGGCGGAGCGTGCGCCCCGGCGTCGACGATGACCACCGGGCCCGAGTAGGACCGCAGCGCGAGCCCGGCCGCGGTGAGGGCGACGCCCCAGGGCAGTCCGGCCGGTGTGGCCTCGACGCGCGGCTCCCCGCCCTCGAGTTCGAAGCTCTCCTCGCGCTTCGTGCCGCGCGGGCGCAGCGCGAGCGCCGCCGCGATCGAGGCCGCGACCGGTACGAGGGCGAGCAGGACGAGAGCCGCTCCCAGCGGCAACGGCCGGCCGGCGTAGAGCAGCGGGCCGGCGGCGCCGTCGAACGGAAGCCCCGTCAGATCGCCCCGCAGATGCAGGAAGAGCAGCAGTGCCAGCGAGCTGCCGAGCGTGCAGGAGACGGCGGTCGACACCGCGGCGAGCGCGGTGAGCCGTACGGGACCCAGCCCGAGCGCGGACAGTCCCGGCCGTGGGCGGATGCTGGGATCCGTACGCGCCACCGCCACCGCGAACTGCACCGTCGCGGCCAGTGGCAGCAGACACCACAGCAGCCGTGCCAGCGGTTCGGGGGAAGGTTCCGGGCGGGTCGCCGCGTCAGCCAGGGTGCACAGCAGCAGGAAGCCCACTCCGCCCGAGGCCGCAGCGACGAGCAGACGTCGTAGCTGGACCAGGGAGTGGGCGCCGCGGGCTAGACGGAGAGTGAGCACGCCGCCCGGCCTTCCGTGCCGGTGCCGTCGGCGGGCCTGACACGGCGGCCGTCGATCAGCGACACCGTGCGGTCGGCCAGGGTCGTCACCTCGATGTCGTGGGTGGCGAGGACGAGGGTGATGCGGTGTGAGCGTGCGGCGGTGGTGAGTGTGCGCAGGACCTGGGCGCGGTCGGTGAGGTGAAGGGCGGCCGTGGGGTCGTCGGCGAACAGCACCGTGGGCGTGGCGACGAGGGCGCGCACGAGGGCGATCCGCTGGCGCTGGGCGTGCAGCAGCGCGCGGGGCCGCTTGCGTGCGTACATCCCGAGGTCGAGCCGCTCAAGCCACTCCATGGCTGCGCCCTTGGCCTTGCGGTGCGAGCAGCCGCGCAGCAGCAGCGGCAGCGCGGCGTTCTCCCAGGCATTGAGCTCGGGGACCAGCTGGGGTTCGGGGCCGAGCCAGCCGAAGCGGTCCCGGCGCAGCCGTTCGCGGGCGAGCGCACTCATGGTGTGGACGGGGGTGCTGTTGAACCACACCTCGCCCTCCTTCGGGACGAGCTGGCCCGACAGACAGCGCAGCAGGGTGGTCTTTCCGCTGCCCCGCGGGCCGTTCACGCACAGGATCTCGCCGTCGCGCACGCCGAGCGAGACTCCGCTCAGGGCGGGCGAGCCGCCGAGGGAGTGGTGCAGGGAGCGCGCCCAGAGCACATCGTTGTCCGGCGGGGCCACCATGGCGTACACCTCGGTTCAGATCCGTTGTTCCGTTCCCCCGTCCGGGGGAACGACGTCGAGGCCGATCGGTCACAGCACCGTAGGGACTCGGAACCGGGTGTGCGGACGGCACGCGGCCCGGATGCGCCCGTTCTCACTCGAACGGGCGCATCCGGGCCGCGAAAAGCCGACAATCCCAGATGTCGATGGGGATTACAGCTTGGTCCAGGCCTCCGTGAGGACCGAGCGCAGGATCTGCTCGATCTCGTCGAAGGTCGACTGGTCGGAGATCAGCGGCGGCGCCAGCTGGACGACCGGGTCACCGCGGTCGTCCGCGCGGCAGTACAGACCGGCGTCGAAGAGCGCCTTGGAGAGGAAGCCGTACAGGACGCGCTCGGTCTCCTCCTCGTTGAAGCTCTCCTTGGTGGCCTTGTCCTTCACCAGCTCGATGCCGTAGAAGAAGCCGTTGCCGCGGACGTCGCCGACGATCGGCAGGTCGTGCAGCTTCTGCAGGGTGCTCAGGAAGGCGCCCTCGTTGTCGAGGACGTGCTGGTTGAGCTTCTCGCGCTCGAACAGGTCGAGGTTGGCGAGGCCGACGGCCGCGGAGACCGGGTGGCCACCGAACGTGTAACCGTGCAGGAAGGTGTTGTCGCCCTTGTAGAACGGCTCGGCCAGGCGGTCCGAGACGATGCAGGCACCGATCGGGGAGTACCCCGAGGTCATGCCCTTGGCGCAGGTGATCATGTCCGGTACGTAGCCGAACTTGTCACAGGCGAACGTCTTGCCGAGGCGGCCGAAGGCGCAGATGACCTCGTCCGACACCAGCAGCACGTCGTACTGGTCGCAGATCTCGCGGACCCGCTGGAAGTACCCGGGGGGCGGCGGGAAGCAGCCGCCCGCGTTCTGGACCGGCTCCAGGAAGACCGCGGCGACGGTGTCCGGACCCTCGAAGAGGATCTCCTGCTCGATCTGGTCGGCGGCCCAGCGGCCGAAGGCCTCCGGGTCGTCGCCGTGCAGCGGCGCGCGGTAGATGTTGGTGTTGGGCACCTTGTGCGCGCCGGGTACCAGCGGCTCGAACGGTGCCTTGAGGCCCGGCAGTCCGGTGATGGACAGGGCGCCCTGCGGGGTGCCGTGGTAGGCGACGGCGCGCGAGATGACCTTGTACTTGGTCGGCTTGCCCACGAGCTTGAAGTACTGCTTCGCGAGCTTCCAGGCGGTCTCGACCGCCTCGCCGCCGCCGGTGGTGAAGAAGACCTTGTTCAGGTCGCCGGGGGCCTCGCCCGCGAGCCGCTCGGCCAGCTCGATGGCCTTCGGGTGGGCGTACGACCACACGGGGAAGAAGGCGAGCTCCTGCGCCTGCTTGGCGGCGACCTCGGCGAGTTCCCTGCGGCCGTGGCCCGCCTGGACCACGAACAGCCCGGCGAGACCGTCGAGGTAGCGCTTGCCCTTGTCGTCGTAGATGTAGGTGCCCTCACCACGCACGATGGTGGGAACGGGGGAGTTCTCGTACGACGACATGCGGGTGAAGTGCATCCACAGGTGGTCGTAGGCGGACTTGGAGAGGTCGCTGCGGTCCTTGCTCACGGCTATCGGGTTCCCCACATATAGGTCTGCTTCTTGAGCTTGAGATAGACGAAGCTCTGGGTGGAGCGCACACCGGGGAGGGTGCGGATGCGCCGGTTGATCACTTCCAGCAGGTGGTCGTCGTCCTCGCAGACGATCTCCACCAGTAGGTCGAACGAGCCCGCCGTCATCACGACGTACTCGCACTCGGACATGCCGGTCAGCGCTTCGGCCACGGGTTCCAGGTCGCCCTCGACGTTGATCCCGACCATCGCCTGGCGCCGCAGCCCCACGGTGAGCGGGTCCGTGACGGCGACGATCTGCATGACGCCCTGGTCGAGCAGCTTCTGGACGCGCTGCCGGACCGCCGCTTCGGACAGGCCCACGGCCTTGCCTATCGCGGCGTACGGGCGGCGCCCGTCTTCCTGCAACTGCTCGATGATCGCCAGGGAGACGGCATCGATCGTCGGAGACGAACTGCTACCGGTCCTGGACTCTGCGCTTCTGCTGGCCACGAGCACACTGTGCACCGGAGTCATCGATCCCGCAACCCATCAGCGATGAAATTCGTTGTTCACGGTTCGAAATCTCACCGATTTCGAAGTTGTCGGGCGTCGGGCCTGTCGAAAGCGTCACCTGGCGGACTAGCCTCGAGGACGTATGGTTGGGGTGAGTTGGGGTGTCTCACCCATTGGACATCTGACAGGAGGAGTGGCTGTGACCACCGAACTGCGTCGTCTGCGCAACTACATCGACGGAGAGTTCCGGGACGCCGCGGACGGGCGGACCATCGAGGTGGTCAACCCGGCCACCGGCGAGGCGTACGCGACCTCGCCGCTGTCCGGCCAGGCGGACGTCGACGCCGCCATGACCGCTGCGGCCGCCGCCTTCCCGGCCTGGCGTGACACCACTCCGGCGGAGCGCCAGAAGGTACTGCTGAAGATCGCGGATGCCTTCGAGGAGCGCGCCGAGGAGCTGATCGCGGCCGAGTCGGAGAACACCGGCAAGCCGCTGGAGCTCACCCGCACCGAAGAGATCCCGCCCATGGTCGACCAGATCCGCTTCTTCGCGGGTGCGGCCCGGATGCTCGAGGGCCGCTCGGCCGGTGAGTACATGGAGGGGATGACCTCCATCGTCCGCCGTGAGCCCGTCGGCGTCTGCGCGCAGGTCGCGCCGTGGAACTACCCCATGATGATGGCCGTCTGGAAGTTCGCCCCGGCGCTGGCCGCCGGCAACACGGTCGTCCTCAAGCCCTCGGACACCACCCCGGCGTCCACCGTGCTGATCGCCGAGATCATCGGCTCGATCGTGCCCAAGGGCGTCTTCAACGTCCTGTGCGGCGACCGTGACACCGGCCGCATGATGGTCGAGCACGCGACCCCCGCGATGGCCTCCATCACCGGCTCGGTACGGGCCGGCATGCAGGTCGCGGAGTCGGCGGCCAAGGACGTCAAGCGCGTCCACCTGGAGCTGGGCGGCAAGGCGCCGGTCGTCGTCTTCGAGGACACCGACATCGCGAAGGCCGTCGAGGACATCTCGGTCGCGGGCTACTTCAACGCCGGCCAGGACTGCACGGCGGCGACGCGCGTGCTGGTGCACGAGTCGATCCACGACGAGTTCGTGGCGGCGCTCGCCAAGGCGGCCAAGGACACGAAGACCGGGCAGCCGGACGACGAGGACGTGCTGTACGGCCCGCTCAACAACGCCAACCAGCTCAAGCAGGTCTCCGGCTTCATCGACCGGCTGCCGGCTCACGCGAAGGTGGAGGCGGGTGGCCACCAGGTGGGCGACAAGGGCTACTTCTACGCCCCGACCGTGGTCTCCGGCCTGAAGCAGGACGACGAGATCGTCCAGAACGAGGTGTTCGGCCCGGTCATCACCGTCCAGCCGTTCCGCGACGAGGAGCAGGCGGTCGAGTACGCGAACGGCGTGGAGTTCGCGCTGGCGTCCTCGGTCTGGACGAAGGACCACGCGCGCGCGATGCGTATGTCCAAGGCGCTGGACTTCGGCTGTGTGTGGATCAACACCCACATCCCGCTGGTGGCGGAGATGCCGCACGGCGGCTTCAAGAAGTCGGGATACGGCAAGGACCTGTCGGCCTACGGCTTCGACGACTACACGCGCATCAAGCACGTGATGACGTCCCTCGACGCCTAACGCCTCCGGCGGGTACCGGGTCGGCCGGCCGGGCCGGCCCGGTACCGCGCATCCCGCGGCCACCACGCACGCCTCATCGCAGGGGTGTCGTGTGCAGCGCGATCAGCAGCCGCCAGACATGCGACGCGATCTCCTGCGGTGAAGCGGGGACGCGTTCGTGGACCCAGTCGGCCAGGATCCCCGTGAACGCCGCCGCCACCGCCGAGGCGATCAGGTCGGGCTCCGGGGCGCCCGCCAGTTCGCGTTCCCGGCGGCTGCGTTCGCGCAGTTCACGGTGGAGGAGGTTGCCCAGCGGGCCCCCGCCGCCCTCACGCAGCAGCGACCGGTAGAGCCGCGCGTGGGGTTCGATATCGGTGAAGAAGGCCGTCAGCGCATCAGGCGGGGCCGCCGGGTCGGCCCTGCCGCGCCACGCGTGCAGGGCCTCCACCGCGTCGCGGACGATCTCGGCGCAGGCGTCCACCGCGAGGGCGTCCAGGTCCGGGTAGTGCAGATAGAACGTGGCGCGGCCCAGGCCCGCCCGCCGGACCAGGGCCGACACGCTGGTCTCCGTCAACGGCCGTTCGGCGCACTCCTCGAGCAGCGCACGACGCAGCCGCTGCCGGGTGCGCTCCGCGCGCGGGTCCTCGGTCATCCGGCCGCCAGCACCGCGGCCAGCGCAAGCGCGCCCGGCAGGGCCTGGGCGCCGAAGATGCGCCGGCTTGAGGTGGCACCGCCGTACAGCCCGGCGACCACCACGCAGCAGAGGAAGAACACCCGCACCTGGAACCCCGTCGGGTCGTCCGCGATCAGTCCCCACACCAGCCCCGCGGCGAGGAACCCGTTGTAGAGCCCCTGGTTGGCCGCCAGCGTCGCCGTCGAGCGCGCCATGTCCGCGTCGAACCCCGTCAGCCCGCGCCCGGGGGCCCGCTCCCACAGGAACATCTCCAGGACCAGGAAGTAGACGTGCAGTGCGGCCACGAGGCCGACCAGTATGTTCGCGGTCGCCGTCATGACGCCTCCCTTTCTTGGACAACTGTCCAGTAAGTATAGACAGGTGTCCGTGATCGACAAGGTGTCGGCGCAGAAGGTTCCCGTTCGACGCACCGTCCATTGCTCCTCGTACCGACCGCCCGGCATCCTGCCTCCGTGCCAGCGACCCCGAAGCACCCCGACCTGTCCCGCCGCTCCCTGCTGCGCGCGCTCGGAGCCGCGGGCGCCGGAGCCGCGGGCCTCGCCCTCACCGGCTGCGGTGTTCCCGCGGCCTATGTCGAGCCCGCCGATCGAGCCGGGCGGGACCTCTCGGGCCGCGACAAGACCCTCGACTTCGCCAACTGGCCGCTCTACATCGACACCGACGACGAGGACACGTCCAAGCGCCCCACCCTCGACGCCTTCACGGAGCGCACCGGGATCTCCGTCCGCTACACCGAGGAGATCAACGACAACGACGAGTTCTTCGGCAAGATCAGCCCGTCACTGATGAACCATCAGGAAACCGGCCGGGACCTCGTCGTCGTGAGCGACTGGATGGCGGCCCGGTTCGTACGGCTCGGCTGGGTCCAGGAGATGGACCGCGAGCGGCAGCCCAACGTCGCCAAGTACCTCGACCCCCAGCTGCGTTCGCCCGACTTCGACAAGGGCCGCAGGCACAGCGTCCCCTGGCAGTCCGGGATCACCGGCATCGCGTACAACCGCAGGAAGCTGGGCCGGGAGATCAAGCACACAGGGGACCTGTGGGCGGGCGATCTGAAGGGCAGGGTCACCCTGCTCTCCGGGCTGGACGAGTCGTTCGCGCTGCTGATGCAGGGCGACGGTGTCGACATCACCCGCTGGACCGCCGACGACTTCCACGCCGTCTGCGACCGGGTGGAGAAGCTGGTGCGGCAGAAGCACATCCGCCGCTTCACCGGAAACGACTACATCAAGGACCTCTCCACGGGCGATGTCCTCGCCTGCCAGGCGTACTCGGGCGACGTCATCCAGCTCCAGGCGGACAACCCCGACATCGCGTTCGTGGTTCCCGAGGAGGGCGCCGAGCTCTGGGCCGAGTCGCTGATGATCCCCAACCTCGCCCGGCACAAGCGCAACGCCGAGGCGCTCGTCGACTACTACTACGAGCCCGAGGCCGCGGCCGAACTCGCCTCCTGGGTCAACTACGTGTGCCCCGTGCCCGCCGCCCGCGACGTGCTCGCCGGCTCCAAGGACGAGGAGCTCGCCGCACTCGCCGAGGACCCGCTGATCTTCCCCGACGACGCGATGCGCGAACGGCTCGCGATCGCCCGGGACATCACGGCACGGGAGCGCGCGGAATTCACGAAACGGTGGAACGCGATCGTCGGGCTCTGACGGGCGTACGCCGTGTGCCGCCGGTACGCGAACCTTGCCGGTCACGGGGCGATCCGCAGCAGGCCAGGGCGCGAATAGCAGCGGACACCGCCCGTGAACGGCTTGAAGTGACCCGTGAGCGGACCCGGACCTGCGCCCGGCCTTGCGGGGTCGACGCAGCGCTGAGCACATCGCTCGGCTTCGGCGGGCACAACGCGGCCCTCGTCTTCACCCGGGCCTGACCACACGGCGCCCCACGGCGGGGCGCCGGGACAAGGAGCAGCACCACCATGAACCGTTCGGTCTTCGTCACCGGCGCCAGCCGGGGCATCGGACTCGCCGTGGCCAGAGCCTTCGCGGCGGACGGCGACAAGGTCGCCGTCTGCCACCGCTCCGGCGAACCGCCCGAGGGACTGCTCGGCATCACGGCGGACGTCACGGGACGGCTTCGTACGCAGCGAGGGAGTCGGGGCGGTGCTGCTCAAGCGCCTGTCCGACGCCCTGTGCGACGGCGACCGGGTCCTCGGCGTGCTGCGCGGCAGCGCGGTGACCAACGACGGCGCCGGCAGCGGACTGCTGCTCCGGCCCGCCGTGTCCGGTCAGACGCAGATGGTGCGCGAGGCCTGCCGCAGCGCCGGTGTCACGCCCGCTCAACTCGATTACGTCGAGGCGCACGGCACCGGGACGACCGTTGGTGACGGCGTCGAACTGCGCGCCCTGACCGAGGCCTTGGAGGCCGAGGAGCCGTGCGCACGGCCGCTGCCGGTCGGCTCGGTCAAGACCAACATCGGCCATGCCGAGGCCGCCGCGGGCATCGCCAGTCTGATCAAGACGGTGCTGATCGCCCGGCACCGGACCCTCCCCGCCTCGCTGCACCTGCGTGACCCCCACCCCCTCCTGGCCGAGGGCGGCCCGCTGGAGGCCGTGCCCACAACCGGGAACTCCGGCCCGCAGGACCCACCGCGCTCCTGGGCGTCAGCTCCTTCGGCCTGTCCGGCACCAACGCCCACGTCGTCATCGGCGAGTACCGGCCCGACGCCGTCACGGCACCGGTGCCCGCCGCGTCGGCGCATGCGTACGGCCCGAACTGCTCGTCCTCAGCGCCCGGTCGATGACCTCCCTGCGCGCACTCGCCGAGCGCCATGCCGCGTTCCTGGAGGAGGGAGGCGCGTGCCGCGACGTCCCGCTGCGGGACATCTGCCACACAAGCGCGGCCCGGCGCGACGCCATGCCGTGCCGCTTGTGGGCGATCGGTCGCAACCACGACGAACTCGCCGGCACCCTGCGGACGTTGGCCGCGGGCGAGGAGAGCCCGGACGGCGGCCTCGCCGACACCGGTTCGACCACCGGTCGCATGATCGCGTACGTCTTCCCCGGCCAGGGCTCGCAGTGGCTCGGGATGGGCCGCCGCCTGCACGTCACGGACGCCGCGTTCCGACGAACCCTGACCGCGTGCGACGAGGCCGTGCGTGAGGAGACGGGCTGGTCCGTGCTCGACGTGCTCACCGACGACCGCCCCAAGCTCGCCCCGGACGCCGCCGTCGTGCAGCCGGTGCTGTGGGCGATGGAGGTGGCCCTGGCCGAAATGCTGCGGGACCGGGGCGTCGAACCCGATCTGTGCATGGGCCACAGCATGGGCGAGGCCGCCGCCGCGTATGTGTCCGGGGCCCTGTCCCTGCGGGACGCGGCAGCGGTGATCTGCCGCCGCAGCACGCTGATGCAGCGACTGGCCGGGCAAGGCCTGATGCTCGCCGTCGAACTGGGGGCGGACGAAGCCCGCGAGGTCGTCGCACCCTACGACGGCGCGGTGTGCGTGGCGGCGGAGAACGCTCCGCGCGTCACGGTGCTGGCCGGTGACGTCGACGCGGTGGACGAGGTGGCCCGGCGCCTGGAAGCCGACGGTGTGTCCAGTCGCCCGGTCAAGGTGAATGTGGCATCACACTCGCCGGCCATGGACGCGCTGCGCGCGGACCTTCCGGCGGCGCTGAGCGACCTGACCCCGATGCGCCCCACGACCGCGATGTTCTCCTCGACGCGCTGCGCTCCCGTCGAGAACGCCTCGCTCGACGCCGCTTACCGGATGGAGAACCTGCGCGAACGCGTCCGGTTCGCCGACTCCGTGCGCGCGACTGCGAAGGAGGACACGGTCTATGTCGAGGTCAGCCCGCATCCGGTCCTCGTCCGGTCCGTCTGCTCCACTCTCGAGGAGCACGGTGTGCCCGCCACCGCGGTCGCGCTCCTGCGACGCCACCAGGACGAGGAGAATCCGTGGACGAGCTTGCCAACGCACTGGCCGAGAAGGTGAGTTGAATGGCCCGTGGTCCGGTGTGCACGCTGCCCGGGCCGTCGACTCCGATGGCGCCCACCGCCCGTTGTGTACTCGGGCCCATAGATGTACCGTAGTATCCAATTTTCCACTCGAGAAGTCTGCGAAGACACAAAGAGAGAAGTGGCAAGGGAGCCTTGACCGCCGAGACCAGTCGCCCCATGAGCCGTCGCGAACGCAGCAAGCAGCGGGTCAGGGACGCCATCTACTCCTCCGCTCTCTCCCTCTTCGCCGAGCAGGGCTATGAGCGCACCACCATCGATCAGATCGCGGAGCGTGCGGACGTAGCCCGGGGCACGTTCTTCAACTACTTCCAGCGCAAGGAAGACCTCATCATCAACTGGGCCGACGCTCGAAAGCGGCGCCTGGAAAACTTCATGGACGAGGTGATGGAGTCGCGCAGCGACGACGTGACCGTCCATCTCGAGCGGTGCGTGGCGGCCCTGGCCAAGTTCAACGAGGAGGACCGCGAGCTGACCGCGACCATGCTCCAGGCATGGGTCAGGACAGGCGGCCCGCTGCTGGAGGAGAAGAACGCCGGACGACTCTTCGCCCAGATCATCGAGGCCGGCCGCCGCCGGGGCGAAGTGGCCAACGGCATCGACCCGTTGCGCGTCGGCAATATCCTGCGGGACTCCTACCTCGGTCTGCTCTACCGCTGGTCACAGAGTCCGGACGACCGGCCGTCGCTCCACTTCGAACTCCGCGAGATGCTCCGGATCATCCTGAACGGCATCCTGCCTCACGCCCCGGGGCCGACCCGAGCGGAGGCGGTCGGCTTCGTCCGCGGCGAGGACGGACCCGACACCAATCCATGATCGTCAACGAGATCGAGGGCCACCTCTTGTCCGGTTTACGTGACGCCGTCGGGCGTGGAGGCTCCGCCGTGAGTCATCGCAGGGAAGGAGTGAACTCGCTCGTCACCTATGGGCTGTTGGCCGCCTGGGCCGTCCACGACGCCGAGGAGTTGGTCACCGGGCCGCGCTGGGTACGGGAGAACGTCCCGGTGCTGCGCAAGCGGTTCCCCGGCGCGCCCGAAGGTCTCTGGAAGATCCTGGAATCCGTCGACGAGCGCGAGTTCACCGTCGCGGTGGGGGCCATGGCCACGATCGTCGGCGCCGCCACCGTGGCAGGGCAGCGCTCGGGCGGCCGGTCCGGTTTCTTCCAGGGGGCGCTGAACGGCTTCGGACTCCACGGACTCGTCCACCTGGCCCAGGCCGCCGCGTTCCGCGGATACACCCCGGGCTCCGTCACGTCCCCGCTGCTGGTGGTTCCCTTCACGCTCTGGGCACGGGGCAGGCTGCGCAAGGCGGGCGTGCTGCGGCCCACCCGCAAGCGTGACGTGCTCACCGGCCTGGCAACGGCCACAGGTGCCGTCATCGTCTCGCACGCCGTCGCCCGGAAGGTCACCGGGGCCCGGTAAAGGGCCCGTAAACCCGGGCGTACGCTGCGGACATGAGCGAGCGAAGAGCGCTTCTGCGCCGCATACGCGTGTGGTTGGCCGTCTTCATCGTCTGCCTGGTGCTGAGTGGGGCGACGGCTTTCCCCCTCGTCACCGAGCTGCACGCCGTCCACTCCGCGCTGACGTCCTGGGCTTCGCCCGTGGCCGATGTCTTCCCGGGGCTGCTGGAGTGGATCGCCCGCGTCCGCCACGGACTCGACACCGCCGACGCGGACTACCCCTTCCTGCTGTACGGCACCGACTGGCTGGCCTTCGCGCACCTCGTCATCGCCGTGGCCTTCTACGGCCCGTACCGGGACCCGGTGCGCAACGTCTGGGTCGTCGAGTTCGGCATGATCGCCTGCGGCGGCATCATCCCGCTGGCGCTGATCTGCGGCCCGATCCGGGGCATCCCGTTCTGGTGGAGCGTCATCGACATGTCCTTCGGGGTCTTCGGGGTGATCCCGCTGCTGTTCGTGCGGCGCCTGATCAAGCGGCTGGAGGCGCTGAGCGAGCCCGTGCGCGTACCGGCGGCCGTTTGACCGCGCGCCCCATCCATACGGCACATCCGGGTCCGAGCCGGTCCGCTTCTCCCGTACTCCCGTACTCCCGTTTTCCCGCACTCCTCTTTTCCTCGGCCCGTGGCCGCGGCGACAGCCGCACCGCCACGGGCCGTTGCCGTCCACCGGGCCCCGCTCTGCGGGGGGAGGGCGGCGAATGCAACACCCTCTTCGGGGCGTCCGTAGTGTCAGCGGCGAACGGGCCGTCAGGCTTCATGAGCAAGATCGGTCGATAGTGATCAAAAGCAATAACTAAGATCAAACGCAGCAGAATTGACCATCTGTTGAAATGAAACACCCTTTCAGAACATGCCTCACTCTGGACGCAAGCTGGAGTTCTCGGAACTTGCACCGAGATGCCGGCGCGCGACAACAAGGCATCGAGAGGGCCCCGATGAGCAACTGTGTTCCGACACCTGAGCACGACCGGTCCGGTACGCCCGCCCCTGGCGGACGGGAGCCGGACCGCATCTGGTTGCCGATCGGGGAACCGCCCTCGCCCTGCGGGAACGGCCCCGGGCAACCTGTGCCCGGCAACCCCCGGGACTACATCGGCCAGCACTATCTGCACGTCATCCGGGAGCGGACGTTCCGTTCCATTCGGCATCCACGCATCGACTACACGGCGATCACCAGCCGGGCGCTCGTGCTGGGGCTGCCGGAAGTCGGCACGGATCTCATCGACAAGGGCCTCGAGGAGGTCGTCGACGACCTGGTGGACCGTGCGGTGCGCCTCGCCGTCGAGGTCGACACCGATGACCCGGCACTTCCTCCGCACTGGTTCTCGCTCCAGGACATGTTCGCCCGCGAGAGCGCGGCGCTCATGGCCTTCCTGAAGCAGGTCGACGAACTCCGGGACAAGCAGAAGTGGGCCTTCATCTGCATGGCCGTATGCGGGCTCAGCAGCAAGGAGAGCACGAAACTCCTGCGCAGCTGGTCGAGCATGAACCCGCTGTCCGGATCGGGGGGCCGTGGCGCTCTCCGACGCGCGCGTCAAGGGCTGGCAGCCGCCGGCGTCCCGGTGGAGGAGCTGGAGAGCTTCCTCCGCGACACCGAACAGATGGGATGGGTTGAATGAACGCAATCTCCGCGCTGCTGGAGGCGGTGCTGCGGCTGTTCGTCCGCAGGCACCGCGTCCGGCATGTGGTGTATCCAGCGGGTCCGGCCACGCGTGAAGGACGGCTCGACGCCAACTGGCAGATCTATCTGGGAGTCCGCTCGGAAATCGAGGAGCGTGCCGCTCGCCGGGCCCGGGAGGGCTCGGTGGACGGACATCCAGGAGCCCAGAAGCCACGCGATGTCAAACGCCGCGGCAACACCGGCGAGTTCAGCGAGCGTACCGGGCGAGGGACACCTCCGGTCCTGGTCGACGCCGGACCGTACCGCCCTGACGACTGGTCGGCCCAGTGGGAGCCGCTCGGTGCGCACCCGTGCAACGCCACGGCGTATCCGTACTCGACGAGGAAGGTCCTCGTGACGCGGAGCGAACCGGCGACCGGCTGGGACCAGCATCTCGGGCGTCTCCTGGTGATCGCCGCCGCCACGGCCGTGGCCTGCGTGGCCAGCCTGGGCATCGTCGGCATGATGCTGTTGCTCATCGTCGTGGTGTGCGCGACGGCTCCCGCATGGCGACGCGGCAACAAAACCACTCACCGACGCCCCATCAGGGCGTAGTCAGGTGGCCGCCGGACCCGGGTTACCAGGCCAAGAGTCCGGCGGCCATTGCCGGCACCGGTCACGGACCGTCCGAATTCCCGTCAGTGAAATCCGAACCATCCGAAATGGGGCACCCATGGGTAAGCGTCGCACACGATGCCAAGCGCAGTCAGGCGCAGTACGGAACTCGTCCCCGTCCGTGGGCCGCCCCTCGCAGCGTGGGACGTCGAGGCCCGCCTACACGCGGAAGAAGGCGGCCAGGTCCGCGTCGGCGCCGCTCGCGCCGGTCACGATGCCGCCCGTCGTGCTCCCCTCGCCGGGCGACGGCACCGAGCCCGCGCAGCGCAACCCCCCGGAATCGAAGTCCGCGCCCGAGAGCGTGCGGGCGGTCGTCGCCGAGGAGCTGGCCAACCGCCGGGCGAGGCACAGGCGTTACGCCATCGATGCCCTCACCGCCGTCTTCGTGGTGCTCGCGGTCGTGCTCATCGCCGTCGGCACCGCCCGGCTGTTCACCGGTCCTCCGGTCGACGCGATCCCCTTCGGCGTCTTCGCGGGCGTGGCCGTCGCCGCCGTCGGCGGGTGCCGTACGTTCCGCAAGAAGGACGAGGGCTGACCCGCACCGCCGGGCGCGAGCCCGGCAGGGTCACGGGGCCTGACCCGCGCGGTGCCTGCCGGCGCCCGGGGTCAGGCCCCGTCCCGTCCCGCGGCGGTCCCGGCGCGGGACGCGCGGAGCACGGCGGCGAGGGTCGCGACCCGGTTGGTCGTGATCGAGTCGACTCCCCGGTTCACGAGCCTGCGCATCGTACGGCGGGTGTCCGCCGTCCAGGCGGAGAGCAGACAGCCGTCCGCATGGACGCGGTCGGCGAGTTCCCGGCTCACCAGCCCGAAACGGTAGTTGAGCCAGCGCGGCCGCACCACGTCCAGCAGGACCGGCCGCGGCGGTGCCAGGGTCGTCCAGGTCAGGGCGATCTCGGCGCCCGGGTCGGCGGCCCGGACGGCGACCATCGCGTCCAGCCCGCCGCAGTAGTAGACACGGCCGTCCGCGCCGACGTCCCGTACCGCGGCGACGACGGCGCGCACCGCGGCCTCGTCGGCACCGGGCAGATCGAGCATCAGCCGGCGGTCGGCCACCGCGGTGAGTGCCTCGCGCAGGGTGGGTACTCCGCCGGACGTCAGCTCGGTCAGCTGTGTGTGGGAGAGCCAGTCGAGCAGGCGGTCATGGCCCCACAGCCGTTTCAGGGTGTCGTCGTGCAGCAGCACGGGCACGCCGTCACGGGTCAGCCTGACGTCGATCTCCACGGCGTCCGCGCCGTGCTCCACGGCGGCGCGCAGTGACGCGACGGTGTTCTCCCGCGCGGTGTACGGATCACCGCGATGCCCTACCAGCGTGACGGTGCGCATGGCGCCGGCCTCACTTCGCCAGCCACTTCTCGGTGAAGGCGTCGATCTCGGAGGCGATGCGCGCCTTCCCGGCACCGTCGAGGAAGGACGTCTCGACGGCGTTCTTGGCGAGCGCGGCGATCCCGCGCTCGTCGAGGTCGAGGAGCCGGGCCGCGACGGCGTACTCGTTGTTGAGGTCGGTGCCGAACATCGGCGGGTCGTCGCTGTTGACGGTCACCAGCACACCGGCCTCGACCATCTTCTTGACGGGGTGCTCGTCGAGGTTCGTGACGGCGCGCGTCGCGATGTTCGAGGTGGGGCAGACCTCGAGCGCGATCCGCCGCTCCGCGAGGTGCGCCAGCAGCGCGGGGTCCTGCGGGGCGCTGGTGCCGTGTCCGATCCGCTCGGCGCGCAGATCGATCAGCGCGTCCCAGATCGTGCCGGGGCCCGTCGTCTCACCGGCGTGCGGGACGGAGTGCAGTCCGGCGGCGATCGCACGGTCGAAGTACGGCTTGAACTGCGGCCGGGGCACCCCGATTTCGGGTCCGCCGAGCCCGAACGAGACCAGCCCGTCCGGGCGCAGGTCGACCGCGAGCCGGGTGGTCTCCTCGGCCGCGTCGAGCCCCGCCTCGCCCGGGATGTCGAAGCACCAGCGGAGCACGACCCCGAGCTCCGCCTCGGCGGCCTTGCGGGCGTCCTCGATCGCCTCCATGAAGCCCTGGTCGGGGATGCCCCGGCGGGTCGAGCTGAACGGGGTGATCGTCAGCTCGGCGTACCGGATGTTCTGCCGGGCCATGTCACGGGCGACCTCGAAGGTCAGCAGCCGGACGTCCTCGGGAGTGCGGATCAGATCGACGACGGACAGATAGACCTCGATGAAATGGGCGAAGTCGGTGAAGGTGAAGTAGTCGGCGAGGGCGGCCGGGTCGGTGGGTACCTTGGAGTCCGGGTGCCGGGCGGCCAGCTCGGACACGATGCGCGGTGACGCCGAGCCGACGTGGTGGACGTGCAGCTCTGCCTTGGGCAGTCCCGCGATGAAGGGGCTCAGATCGGTCATCGGGTCCTCCGTGTGCTGGGCCGTCCCGGTCATGGATCATCGTAGGCGCGGTGGCTGCGGTCCTGTACGCGGCCCGTAGCATGACCATTTCTCGATGGGGGAGGACCACATATGCCGGATCAGCGCGACCAGCCGACGGGGCGGGAGCCGAACGACCCCTGGGCCCCGCCGGAGCGGCGCACGACCCAGGGCGGACAGGAACCGCACGGCGGGGTGAGCCTCGGCAAGGCCGGGCAGCCCCCGCACCAGCCCGTCCCGGATGCGCCGCCGGCCGGCCGTGGCGTGCACGACCAGCCGACCCTGACATCGATGCCGGGGATGGAACCGGGCGCCGCGCCCGGTACCCCGCCCGCGGACACGGGCGGGGGAGCAGGCGCCGTACCGCCGCCGCCGGCGTCCCCGGGTGGGCCCACGCAGACGCCTCCCGGACCGTACGGCTACCCGGCGGCGCCGGCATCCGCCGCACCGGGGTACGGCTACCCCGGATATCCCGGGTACTCCGGCTCCTGGGGAATGGGCGCCCCGCCGCAGAACGGCATGGGCGTCGCCGCGATGGTCCTCGGCATCCTCGCCGTGTGCCTCTTCTGCCTGTACGGCATCCCCAGCCTGATCCTGGGCGTCCTTGCCCTGATCTTCGGCATCCTGGGCCGCAAGCGGTACCAGCGGGGCGAGGCGACCAACAAGGGCCAGGCCCTCGCGGGGATCATCCTCGGGTCCATCGGGATCGTGCTGGGGATCTCCATCATCGCGTTCTTCGTGTGGTTGTTCATGAACGTCGACCGATGGGATGACAGGAAGGCCGACACGGACCCCTGGGCGACGACCCTGATCGTCTCCGCCGCTCCACGCTGACGGGACGGGCCATCCGGGCGGCTCCCCGCGCCGCCCGGCCGTCCCGCTTCCTGCCCCGTCCGCGCCCCCCGTTCAGCTCGCCGGGACCGCCCCGGCCTCCACTCCCTGGGCACGCAGTCGCTCACGCGCCTCCATCAGCGCGAAACCCAGCAGATTCAGCCCGCGCCACTGCGCCGGATCACGGACCCGCTCGTCGTCCGAGGCGAGGCCGATACCCCAGACCCGGTCCACCGGGCTCGCCTCCACCAGCACGCGGTCACCGGTCGACAGCAGATAGCTCCGCAGCCGCGGGTCCTGCGAGAACTTGTGCACGCTGCCCGCGACCACGATCGCGAAGCGCTCGCGCTGCCATATCTCCTCGCCGAAGCCGCGCACCAGTCGGCCCGCCTTCTTCGCCAGGGCGGGGTTCGGTGCCATGAGCGCCTGGCGCTCGGCCTCCGCGTCGCCGAAAAGCCGCGCCTTCCCGGCCATCATCCAGTGCTCGGCGGTCGCATACGCGGTTCCGTCCACGGTGAACGGCGCCGGCCACCACTGACTCAGACAGGCGGGCCCGATCTCACCGTCACGGCGCGGTGTATGCCCCCAGAAGTACAGAAACTTCATCCGCTCACCGGTCCTGATCCGCTCGATCAGGGCCTCAGCGGTCGTGCTGGTCATCCCCATGCACGCGAGTGTGACACCCACCACTGACACTCCGTACCGGGATGGGCACTGTGACGCGACACATGGTCGACCGAATCCGTCGCGTAACCAAAAGGCAACTACGGAATCACTTGTTGGAGAACCATCCCTCTGTCAGGATCGGCACTCAATTCGAGCTGGAACAACGGAGAGCGTCATGGGCAACCGCTTCCAGGCACAGGACCGCTTCGCAGACGGCGTGCAGTACATCGGCGGCCGACTGCGTCCGGGCACTTCGGGACATAATCACGCAATCGTCGATCCCGCCACCGGAGAGCAGGTCCTCGAGTACCAACTGGCCGGCACGGCGGACGTCGACGCCGCCGTCGCCGCCGCGCGGGAGGCGTTCCCCGCCTGGGCCGGGGCCACCCCGGGAGAGCGCTCCGACGCCCTGCACCGCTTCGCCTCCGTGCTGGCCGAGCAGGCGGAGGACCTCGCCCAGGCCGAATCGCTGCAGTGCGGCAAGCCGATCAAGCTGACCCGTGAGTTCGACGTGCCGGGCACGGTGGACAACACCGCGTTCTTCGCCGGAGCCGCGCGCCATCTGCAGGGCCAGTCGGCCGGCGAGTACAGCGGTGACCACACGTCCTACGTACGCCGTGAGCCGATCGGTGTCGTCGGCTCCATCGCGCCCTGGAACTACCCGCTGCAGATGGCCGCCTGGAAGGTCCTCCCCGCCGTCGCCGCGGGCAACACCATCGTCCTCAAGCCCGCCGAGATCACCCCGCTGACCTCGCTGATGTTCGCCCAGGCCGCGGCCGAGGCCGGTATCCCCGACGGCGTCGTCAACATCGTCACCGGCGCGGGCCGGGAGGCGGGCGAGCACCTGGTCGGGCACCCGGACGTGGCCATGACCTCGTTCACCGGCTCGACCCCCGTCGGCAAGCGCGTCGCCGAGATCGCCACGGCCACCGTCAAGCGGCTCCACCTGGAGCTCGGTGGCAAGGCGCCCTTCGTGGTGTTCGACGACGCCGACCTCGAAGCCGCGGTGCACGGCGCCGTCGCGGGCGCGCTGATCAACAGCGGTCAGGACTGCACCGCCGCGACCCGCGCCTACGTCCAGCGCCCCCTCTACGACGCCTTCGTCAGCGGAGTCGCCGAACTGATGGCGACCGTACGGCTCGGCGATCCCTTCGACCCGTCCACCGACCTCGGCCCGCTGGTCTCGCACACCCAGCGCGACCGGGTCGCCGGATTCGTGGACCGGGCCCGTTCGTACGCCACCGTCGTGTCCGGGGGCCGGGCCCCCGGCGGAGACCTGGAGAAGGGGGCGTACTACCTCCCGACGCTGATCGCCGGAGCCGCCCAGGACAGCGAGGTCGTCCAGTCCGAGCTCTTCGGGCCGGTACTGGTCGTGCTGCCCTTCGACTCCGACGACGAGGGCATCGCACTGGCCAACGACACCCCCTACGGCCTCGCCGCCTCGGCCTGGAGCCGGGACGTGTTCCGCACGGGCCGTGCGACCCGCGAGATCAAGGCGGGCTGCGTCTGGGTCAACGACCACATCCCGATCATCAGCGAGATGCCCCACGGCGGCTACAAGGCCAGCGGGTTCGGCAAGGACATGTCGATGTACTCCTTCGAGGAGTACACGCAGGTCAAGCATGTGATGTACGACAACACCGCGGTCGCCAGGAAGGACTGGCACCGCACGATCTTCGGAGACCGGTAACGATCAGCGGCTCCCGCCGCGTGGCCCCCGCCGCAGCTTCGGCGGCGAATGAACCCCCGAAAGGGCACAGCGCATGAAGCAGTACCAGCCCGAGCACCTCTCGGCGGCCCAGGAGGCCGCGATACGGCGCAGCATGACGAACGGCCGGGGCGCCCTATCCCGTCGTTCCCTGCTGCGTGCGTCCGGCGTCGGCGCGCTCACCATCGGTGGCATGAGCGCGCTGAGTGCCTGCGGGATCCCGCCGGCGAAGCGTGAGGGCCAAGGGGCCGCGGCGTCCGACGACCACTCGGCGAAGGAGAAGCAGCTCAGCTTCTCCAACTGGACGCAGTACATCGACATCAGCGACGACGAGAAGAGCCGTCCCACGCTGGAGGCGTTCACCAAGCGCACCGGGATCCAGGTCAAGTACACCGAGGACATCAACGACAACGTCGAGTTCTTCGGCAAGATCAGGCCCCAGCTCGCGGCCGGCCAGGCGACCGGACGCGATCTGATCTGCGTCACCGACTGGCTCGCCGCCCGTATGATCCGGCTCGGCTGGGCGCAGAAGCTCGACCCCTCCAACCTGCCCAACGCCTACGCCCATCTGTCGCCGCAGTTCCGCAGTCCGGACTGGGACCCGGGGCGGGCCTACTCGTACCCCTGGACCGGTATCTCGACCGTCATCGCGTACAACGCCAAGGCGACCGGCGGCCGCAAGATCGAGAGCGTCTCGCAGCTGTTCGACGACCCGGCCCTCAAGGGCAGGGTCGCGTGCCTGTCCGAGATGCGCGACACCATCGGCATGACCCTGCTCGACATGGGCAAGGACCCCGCCAAGGTCACGGACGACGACTACGACGCGGCGATCGCGCGGGTACAGAAGGCCGTCGACAAGAAGCAGATCCGCCGCTTCACGGGCAACGACTACACCTCGGACCTCGACAAGGGCGACATCGCGGCCTGTCTGGCCTGGGCCGGCGACCTCGTCCAGCTGCGGGCCGACAACCCCGACATCCAGTTCGTCATCCCCGACGCGGGCTACATGACCTCCAGCGACAATCTGCTGGTCCCGGCCAAGGCGCGGCACAAGACCAACGCCGAGAAGCTCATCGACTACTACTACGAGCTCCCGGTCGCGGCCCAGCTCGCCGCCTACATCAACTACGTGTGCCCGGTCGAGGGCGTGGGTCCCGAGCTCACGAAGATCGACCCGGCGCTCGCCAAGAACACGCTGATCCTCCCGGACAAGGCCATGGCCGCCAAGTCCCACTCCTTCCGCTCGCTGAGCAGCAAGGAAGAGACGGCGTACGAAGAGAAGTTCGCCAAGCTCATCGGCGCCTGATCGTTCCTGCACCCTGCTCGCCTAGACCACCGGGATCGCGACCCATGACAGACAAGACCGCGGGCGGCGACGTCCGACTCTCCGGGATCAGCAAGACCTACGGCTCCTTCACCGCCGTGCACCCGCTCGACCTGACCGTGCCCCAGGGCTCCTTCTTCGCCCTGCTCGGCGCATCCGGCTGTGGCAAGACGACCACGCTGCGGATGATCGCCGGACTGGAGGACCCCACCGCCGGGACCGTGTACCTCGGTGACCGTGACGTCACCGACCTCCCCCCGTACAAGCGCCCGGTCAACACCGTCTTCCAGAGCTACGCGCTCTTCCCGCACCTGAGCATCTACGAGAACGTCGCCTTCGGTCTGCGCCGCCGCGGAGTCAAGTCCGTGAAGAAGCAGGTCGACGACATGCTCGAGCTCGTCCAGCTCGGCGACAAGGCCAAGCACAAGCCGCACCAGCTCTCCGGCGGCCAGCAGCAGCGCGTCGCCGTCGCCAGGGCCCTCATCAACCACCCGCAGGTGCTGCTCCTCGACGAGCCGCTCGGCGCCCTCGACCTCAAGCTGCGCCGCCAGATGCAGCTCGAACTGAAGCGCATCCAGACCGAGGTCGGCATCACCTTCGTCCACGTCACCCACGACCAGGAGGAGGCCATGACGATGGCCGACACCGTCGCGGTGATGAACGGCGGACGGGTCGAGCAGCTGGGCGCGCCCGCCGAGCTCTACGAGAACCCGCAGACCACCTTCGTGGCCAACTTCCTCGGCACGTCGAACCTCATCGAGGCCGAGGTCGTCGAGGCCGGCGGCAGTGACATCCTGGTCAGCGCCCCGGACGCCAGGCTGCGGCTGCCGGCCGCACGGGTCGCCACCCAGCCGCGCACCGGCGGGAAGCTCCTGGTGGGCGTGCGGCCCGAGAAGATATCGCTCGTGCACGCCGATGACGCGGACAGCATCCCCGAGGGCCGCAACCGCTTCACCGGGAAGATCGCCGACTCCAGCTTCATCGGTGTCTCCACCCAGTTCGTCATCGACAGCCCGGTCTGCCCGGAGCTGGAGGTGTACGTGCAGAACGTCGAGCGGGACGGGCGCTTCACGCCCGGCGCCGAGGTCGTCCTGCACTGGAACCCCGAGCACACCTTCGGCCTCGACGCCGCACAGGACATCGACGCCGGTGTGGAGACGGTGGAGGAGGCAGCATGACGACCGTCTCCGAGGCCACCGCGGCGCCCCCCGAGCCGCAGCCGGCACCCGTCGTGCGCAAGCCCTCGCTGCGCCGGACGCTGGTGCCGTACTGGCTGCTGCTGCCGGGCATCCTCTGGCTGCTCGTCTTCTTCGCCCTGCCGCTGGTCTACCAGGCGTCGACCTCGGTGCAGACCGGGTCCCTGGAGCAGGGCTTCCAGGTCACCTGGCACTTCCAGACCTACTGGGACGCGTTGTCCGAGTACTACCCGCAGTTCCTGCGCTCCGTGCTCTACGCCGGCACGGCCACGATCCTGTGTCTGCTGCTCGGCTATCCGCTGGCGTACCTCATCGCCTTCCGGGCCGGACGCTGGCGCAATCTGCTGCTGGTCCTGGTCATCGCGCCGTTCTTCACCAGCTTCCTGATCCGTACGCTCGCCTGGAAGACGATCCTCGCCGACGGCGGACCGGTGGTGGACGTGCTGAACACCATCGGCTTCCTGGACGTCACCAGCTGGCTCGGGATGACCGAGGGCAACCGGGTCCTGGCCACGCCGCTCGCGGTCGTTACCGGTCTGACGTACAACTTCCTGCCGTTCATGATCCTGCCGCTCTACACCTCGCTGGAGCGGATCGACCCGCGGCTCCACGAGGCGGCCGGTGACCTGTACGCGAAGCCCTCGACGGTCTTCCGGAAGGTGACCTTCCCGCTGTCGATGCCCGGTGTCGTCTCCGGCACTCTGCTGACCTTCATTCCGGCCAGCGGTGACTACGTCAACGCCGAGCTGCTCGGGTCCACCGACACCCGCATGGTCGGCAACGTCATCCAGTCGCAGTTCCTGCGGGTGCTCGACTATCCGACCGCGGCTGCGCTGTCGTTCATTCTCATGGCGGTCGTGCTGATCATGGTGACCGTCTACATCCGCCGGGCAGGGACGGAGGACCTCGTCTGATGAACTGGATTCGGCGCAATCTCGTCGTGATCGCGGGCCTGCTCACGCTGGCCTATCTGATCCTGCCGAACATCATCGTGATGGTGTTCTCGTTCAACAAGCCGGCCGGGCGCTTCAACTACTCCTGGCGGGAGTTCTCCACCGACGCCTGGAAGGACCCGTGCGGTGTCGCCGACATGTGCGACTCGCTCAGCCTCTCCCTGTGGATCGCCCTCTGGGCCACCGTCGGCGCCACCGTCCTCGGCTCGATGATCGCCTTCGCGCTGGTCCGCTACCGCTTCCGGGCGCGTGGCGCGATCAACTCGCTGATCTTCCTGCCGATGGCGATGCCCGAGGTCGTCATGGCGGCGTCGCTGCTGACCCTCTTCCTCAACCTGGGGGCGGAGCTCGGCCCGACGACCATCCTCATCGCGCACACCATGTTCTGCCTCAGCTTCGTGGTGGTGGCGGTCAAGGCGCGCGTGCTGTCGATGGACCCGAGGCTGGAGGAGGCCGCCAAGGACCTCTACGCCGGCCCCGTGCAGACCTTCCTGCGCGTCACCCTGCCGATCGCGGCGCCCGGTATCGCCGCGGGAGCGATGCTGTCGTTCGCGCTGTCCTTCGACGACTTCATCATCACCAACTTCAACTCGGGCAACACCGTCACCTTCCCCATGTTCGTGTGGGGCTCGGCCCAGCGCGGTACGCCCGTCCAGATCAACGTCATCGGTACGGCCATGTTCCTCATCGCCGTCGTCATCGTGCTCGCCGGCCAGATCGTCTCCAGCCGGCGGAAGAAGACCGCGCTGACCAGGTAGCACCCGAGGCCCGGGGACCCCAGTGGCCCCCGGGCGAGCTCCGAAGGAGTGGAAACCATGGCCCCAGCTGCCATGACCTTTGCCTCATCACTCTCCGACGCCCAGCCCGTCCCCTTCTGGCTGGAAGACCCCGGCAAGCCCCCCGCGCTGCCCGCGCTCACCGGCGACGAGCGGACCGATCTGCTCGTCATCGGTGGCGGATACAGCGGACTGTGGACCGCGCTCCTCGCCAAGGAGCGGGACCCCGGACGGGATGTCGTGCTGATCGAAGGCCGTGAGGTGGGCTGGGCCGCCTCGGGCCGTAACGGCGGCTTCTGCGCCGCCTCGCTCACCCACGGTCTCGGCAACGGGCTCGCCCGCTGGCCGGACGACATGGCCAGACTCGAGGAGCTCGGCGCGCGCAATCTCGACGCCATCGAGAACACCGTGGCCGCCTACGGCATCGACTGCGACTTCGAGCGCACCGGCGAGATCGACGTCGCGACCGAGCCGTACCAGCTCGAGGAACTCCGCGAGCTGTACGAGGTGGCCGAGGGTCTCGGCGTCACGGACGGCATGGAGATCCTGGACCAGGACGCGGTGCGTTCCGAGGTCGACTCGCCGACCTTCCTCGGCGGGCTGTGGGACCGGGACGGCGTCGCGATGCTGCATCCCGCGAAGCTCGCCTGGGGTCTCAAGCAGGCCTGCCTCGATCTCGGTGTACGGATCTACGAGAACACCCGTGCGCTCCGGCTGTCCTCGTCCGGAGCGGCGATGGCCGTCCGCACCCCGTACGGCCGGGTCTTCGCCCGGCGCGTCGCCCTGGGCACGAACGTCTTCCCGTCCCTGGTCAAGCGTGTCCGGTCCTACACCGTCCCGGTCTACGACTACGCGCTGATGACCGAGCCGCTGTCGGCCGCCCAGCGCGAGGCGATCGGCTGGCAGCGGCGCCAGGGGCTCGGGGACAGCGCCAACCAGTTCCACTACTTCCGTATCACCGCCGACCACCGCATCCTGTGGGGCGGCTACGACGCGATCTATCCCTTCGGCGGACGCGTCAGCGCCGAGTTGGACCACCGGCCCGAGACCTATCTGAAGCTGGCGGGGCAGTTCTTCACCTGCTTCCCGCAGCTGGAGGGGCTGCGCTTCACCCATGCCTGGGGCGGCGCGATCGACACCTGTTCCCGCTTCTCCGCCTTCTTCGGCGCGGCGCACGGCGGGAAGGTCGCGTACGCCGCCGGGTACACCGGACTCGGTGTGGGCGCGACACGCTTCGGTGCCGAGGTGATGCTGGACCTCCTCGCGGGCGAGCGCACCGAGCGCACCGAGCTGGAGATGGTGCGGCGCAAGCCCATGCCGTTCCCGCCGGAGCCGGTCGCCTGGGCGGGCATCGGCATCACCAAGTGGTCGCTGGCCCGCGCGGATGCCCATGGCGGCAGGCGCAATCTGTGGCTGCGGGCGATGGACCGGCTGGGGCTGGGCTTCGACAGCTGAGTCCGGCCGCCGCGTCGGCGACCTGCGTGGCGAGCGGCCGCACCTCTGCGGGCAGTTCCTGCCTTCCGCGCCGGCGCCCGTGCCACGGGCAGCCGGGGCGTCGCGCCAACTGCCATGCGTACACGCGGGGTTGAGCCGCCGGGCACAGACGTGCCCCCGGGGGAGAGCATTCCCCGGGGGCACGCGCACTTCTGCACTTCGCTTGACCGGTCTGCTCAACGACCGGCCGGGGACGACGTCACGGGATGGAGCCGGGCGAACGCCGGCTAGGGGGCTTCTGATGGATCTCCGCGGCGTCGCGTCGCCCGGCACGCCCCCACGGCCTTACGGCGTGGGAGGTACCCCCACTCGCCGCACCGGCCGAAAGCCCAAGTACGTCCCGTACGAGGGCTTCGGCACCCCGAGAGCACGCACCGGACGCCGCTCCTTCCTCCACGGAGATCCATCAGAAACCCCCTAGTGCTGTGGCCGGATAGGTTTGCCGGGAAGCTCGCGGCGTCCGGTGCGGTGGATCGCAAGGCGGTGGGGGTACCCCCGGCCGGAGGCTGGGGGAGGTCGCCCTTGTACTGGATGTACTCGGGTGACTCGACAACGCAGCGAGGCGCCGTGCAGGGCGCCTCGAGCCGGTGAACCTATCCGGTCACGGCTAGGCGTCACCACCACGGCCGTCGGCGGCACCAGCGTCCTGCGCTCGACGGCGGTGCCGGGCGTCCGGACGCCGGGACTGCTACCGGTGACGCGTTCCCCATGCCCTAGGCACCCACGCCGCCGCGAGGAGCAGCAGCGCGCCCAGGCACCAGCTGCCGAGTACGTCCAGCGGCCAGTGGTATCCCCGCAGGACGAGGCCGGCACCGGTTGCCGAGGGTGGCGAGGGCCGCGGCGGCCAGAGCCGCGGTCCGCGGGCGCCCGGCCAGCAGCAGGGCCGCGGCGCCGTACGCCACCAACGCCGTCGCCGCATGGCCCGACGGGTAGTAGCCGGTCTCCGCGGTGAGCGGCCCCGGGCGGCCGGTCAGCGCCTTGAGCGGAGCGACCAGGGCCGGGACGAGCGCCATCGCGAACACGGCGGCCAGGGCTTCGGCGCGCCGGTGGCGGTACACCGCGTAGGCGGCCGAGACGGCGAGCACGGGCAACGCGACCGCCATATTGCCGAGATCGGCGAGGAATTCGGTGAGCCCGGCCGGACCTTCGCCCACGAGCGCCCGGTCCAGGCGCTCGTCCAGGGTGCGCAGCGGGCCGTGTGCAGCGATCTGCCAGGTGATCAGCGCGAAGAGCGCGAGGATTACCCCCGGGAGTGCGAGAGGAACAGCCGACCGCCCCGGAACAGGGGGGGTGGTTCCGAGGCGGCCGCCCTGACCGGTGTACCGCGCGCCCCGGGGGGTTTGGGGCGGGCGGCCATCCGATCGGTGAGGAGTTCCGGAACCGATGGCTCCGGTGGTGTGCGCGAGGGCACGGCCAGGCAGGGGCTGGGGAGGCTCCGGCCCGGGATCGCTCGCAGTCCCCTGCGAGCGGGGTGTTTCTCTCATCTGCGGAAACCGTACGGCAGCAGGAGGGGGGACCAACAGCCGGAATTCCATCCCGCCATTGGCCCCCCACACGTTCTTCACAGGGAGCGCGCGATTACTGGGGGTTACTCCCAGGAATCGGTTTTCAGACCCCGGCGAAAGCCGCCTCGATGATGTCCAGGCCCTCGCCCAGCAGGTCCTCGCCGATCACCAGCGGGGGCAGGAAGCGGAGCACGTTGCCGTAGGTGCCGCAGGTGAGGACGACGAGTCCCTCGGCGTGGCAGGCCTTGGCGAGCGCGCCCGCGGCCTCCGGGTTCGGCTCCTTGGTGGCCGGGTCCTTCACCAGCTCGATGGCGATCATGGCGCCGCGGCCGCGGATGTCGCCGATGATCTCGTACTTCTCCTGCATCGCGGCGAGGCGGCCCTTCATGACCTCCTCGATGCGCTTGGCCTTGCCGTTGAGGTCCTGCTCGCGCATGGTCTCGATGGCGCCGAGCGCACCGGCGCAGGCCACCGGGTTTCCGCCGTATGTACCACCCAGGCCGCCCGCGTGAGCGGCGTCCATGATCTCGGCGCGGCCGGTGACGGCGGCGAGCGGCAGACCGCCGGCGATGCCCTTGGCGGTGGTGATCAGGTCCGGGACGACGCCTTCGTCCTCGCAGGCGAACCACTGGCCGGTGCGGCAGAAGCCCGACTGGATCTCGTCGGCGACGAAGACGATGCCGTTGTCGTTGGCGAACTTCACCAGGGCCGGGAGGAAGCCCTTGGCCGGCTCGATGAAGCCGCCCTCGCCGAGCAGCGGCTCGATGATGATCGCGGCGACGTTCTCGGCGCCGATCTGCTTGGTGATCTGGTCGATGGCCTGCGCGGCGGCCTCGGGGCCGCAGTTCTCGGGGCCGGTGGGCCAGCGGTAGCCGTAGGCGACCGGGACGCGGTAGACCTCGGGCGCGAACGGACCGAAGCCGTGCTTGTACGGCATGTTCTTGGCGGTCAGCGCCATCGTGAGGTTGGTGCGGCCGTGGTAGCCGTGGTCGAAGACGACGACGGCCTGGCGCTTGGTGTACGAGCGGGCGATCTTGACGGCGTTCTCGACGGCCTCGGCGCCCGAGTTGAACAGGGCGGACTTCTTGGCGTGGTCGCCCGGCGTCAGCTCGGCGAGGGCCTCGCAGACCTCCACGTAGCCCTCGTACGGGGTGACCATGAAACAGGTGTGGGTGAAGTCCTGCAGCTGGGCCGACGCGCGGCGTACGACGGCCTCGGCGGACGCGCCCACGGAGGTCACGGCGATACCGGAGCCGAAGTCGATCAGACGGTTGCCGTCGACGTCCTCGATGATGCCGCCGCCGACGCGGATGGTGAACACCGGCAGCACGGAGCCCACGCCGCCGGCGACCGCGGCGAGACGACGGGCCTGCAGCTCCTGCGACTTCGGGCCGGGAATGGCGGTGACGACGCGGCGCTCCTGCGGGATGTCGGTCATGAGGGCTCCTGGGGGTGTCTTTCGGACGCACTTCTGCTTTCTTCGCAGGCTAGATCCGGCCCAGGGGGTCCGGCATGCTCCGTTCGGGAGTGGTGCAGGTGTGTCGTTGTCCGTCACGGACATAGAGCACACCGGGGCCGGGGCGGATCCGGGCGCCGCCCGCGGTGATGCCCCTGACACCCGGGGCGGCGCGCGTGCGGGGGAGTGGCCGCAGGCGCCGTGCATCCGCAGTTCCCGGGCCCGTGTCATCGCCGATCCCCGGCGGCCGCGGGACCGGACACCGCCGCCCCGCCGGCGCCGTCAGAGCGCGGCCGGCCAGCGGCGTACCCGCGGATCCTGCCCCGGTTCGCTGAACTCCCCTGCGCCTGGCACTAGATTGACGGTGGCACAGACACGGTCCTGGCTGGTCAGGGGGCAGGGTTCATGGACACCGACGGCACATACGACGCACGCGGCACACGGACGGGGGGCTCGCACCCCGGCCCCCACTCCGTGCCGCGCCCCGCAGGGCCGCCGCCGATGCCCTCCGTGCCGCCCGCCCCCGCACACGCTCCCGCCCCGGCCATCGGGGGATCGCTCGCCGAGTGGCTGCGCACGCCCCGACCGCAGGCGGGGCCCGGCGTGTGGCGCTTCGGCCACCGGCCGCGCCCCGAGCAGGAGCCCGAGCCGATCCCGGCCACCAGGCTCTTCGCCGGTGCGTTGATCTCGCTGCTCTGCGCGCTGCTGCTCTGGTCCCTCTACGACAACTACTACATCCCGTACTGGCTGGACCCGCACTACTGGGCGGGAGCGCTGGTCAAACTGTCCGACAACGCGGTGGTCAAGGGGATCATCGTCAGGGTCATCGACGCCGTGCTGATCGCCGGCCTGGTCGTCTTCTTCGGCCGGCTCGGTCACTGGCCCGAGCTGGGCCGCCGCTATCTGCTCCCCGTGCTCACCGCCCTGCGCCCGCCCCGGGAGCCCGGCACCGTGCGCGACTCCGTGGCCGGGAAGCGGGACGCCGACCCCGGTGAATGGCCCGAACTGCGCGGTGCGGGACAGCAGGCCGTCGCCGACCGGCTCGCGGAGGAGATCGGGGCCGGCCGGATGAACGACGTCGACTACACCCGGATCCGCCGCGCCTGGCACTCCGTCCAGGCCGACCCGTCACGGCTGGGCGCCTTCACGGACACCGCACTGCGCCGTGGCGCCGCCGCCTTCACCCACCCCTCGGGGGTGCGTGAACTGCCCGTGCGCACCGCACGGCACGATCTGTTCGCCCATCAGGTCAGGATCGGCACTGCCGCGGACCACGCCCGCAACCCCTACGCCCGCCGCACCACGGGTGTCGCGCTGGACCCGGCCGTCCTCGGCACCTCTCTGCTCGCCGTCGGGCCCTCGGGGTCCGGCAAGACCGTACGGCTGGTGCGGCCCGTGGCCGAGGCGATGTGCCTGCAGGCGCTCGCCAACCGGGCCGCCGTGGTGGCCGTCGCGGCGCAGGGCACGGCACTCGGGCCCGACGAGTCCTTCGACCTGGTCATCGCCCCCGGCATGGCCGATTCCACCCATGACCTCGATCTCTACGGCGGCGCCGACGACCCCGACGAGGCCGCCCGTGTCCTCGCCGAGGCGCTCGTCGGCGATCTGGCCGTCGACAGCCGCCGGGCCGCCACCGCGCTCGCCCGGCTGATCGGGCCCTACCGGAGCGTCCACGGCCATTTCCCGGCCGTACCGGAGCTGCGCGACCTCGTCAGCGGTTCCCCCGAGGCCATCCGCGCCCTGCGAATCGCCCTCGAGACCGCCGGTGAGGTGTCCCAGCTGCGTGAACTCGACGCGCGCGAGCGCCAGTCCGAGCGCGCCGACGACATCGGCGGGCTGCTCGCCGACCGGATCGCCTTCCTCGACCGCCCGGCCTTCGCTTCGTTCTTCCGCACGCGCGAGCAGGACCGGCAGTTCTCGCTGAGGGCCATAGAGCACCCACTGCGGGTCCGCGTCGACCTGCCCGAGCGCGGCCACGCCGAGGCGTCCCGGATCATCGCCCGCCTGGTCCTCGCCCAGTTCACCGAGGCCGCACTCGGCCGGGCGGACCGCTCGCTCTTCGCCTGTCTGGTCCTCGACGACGCCACCCACACCCTCACGGCCGACGCGGTCAGGGCGGTGCAGCGGCTGCGGTCGGCGAACGCCGGAGTGGTGCTCGCCCTGCGGACCCTGGAGGACGTGCCCGAGACCTTGCGGGGGCCGCTGCTCGGGGCGGTCGGCTGCCGGATGGCCTTCGCCGGGCTCGGCCCCTGGGACGGAGGGCGCTTCGCCGAGGCCTGGGGTACCGAGTGGGTCAAGACCAGGGACGTCACCAACCGGCAGATCATCTCGGACGAGCCGCTCACCAAGGTGCTGCACTTCATGCGGCGTCTTGTGACGGGGAAGAACGCCACCGCCGAAGCGGTCACCGTCCGTGAGGTCGAACGGCAGCGCTGGTCGGCGTCCGAGCTGGCGCACTCGGTGCCCGCCGGGCACGCGGTACTGTCGCTCACCTCGGTGCACGGGGAGCATGCGCCACCGGTGCTGGTGGATCTGCGCACCTGACACACACACCGGCCCCACGCACTCATACGCCCTGGCAGAATCGAGCTGTGCCGTTCATACGGGACGGCGAAAAACTCCTCCTGCCGAAAGCACGCGGTCCCATGCCGGTCACTCTTGCCTCGCTCGTCCAGCACACCGCGCTGAAACTGACCGTACGCGCCGGTGAGGACCGTCTCGAAACGCCCGTGCGCTGGGCGCACGTCAGCGAGCTCGCCGACCCCGTGCCCTATATGGAGGGCGGCGAGCTGCTCCTCGTCACCGCGATGACCCTGGACGCCGCGGACGAGGAGGCCATGCGCCGCTATGTGCGGCGGCTGAACGGGGCGGGTGTCATCGGGCTCGGGTTCGCCGTCGGGGTCAACTACGACGACATCCCGGACGCGTTGGTGCGGGCGGCGGAGGCCGAGGACTTCCCGCTGCTCGAAGTGCCCCGCCGCACTCCGTTCCTCGCCATCAGCAAGGCCGTGTCGGCGGCCATCGCCGCCGACCAGTACCGCGCCGTCACGGCGGGCTTCGAGGCCCAGCGGGAGCTGACCCGCGCCGCCCTCTCCGAGGGCCCCACCGCCCTGCTGGCCAGGCTGGCCTCCTACATCGACGGCTGGGCCGCGCTCTACGACGCGTCCGGCTCGGTCGTCGCCGCAGCCCCCGACTGGTCCGCCCGGCGTGCGGCCCGCCTGGCCGGCGACGTCATGCGGCTGCGTGAGCGCCCCGCCCCCGCCAGCGCCGTCGTCGGGGGCACGGAAGACCGGGTGGAGCTCCAGTCCCTCGGGACCGGACGGCGCGTCCGGGGAGTGCTCGCCGTCGGTACGGGCGCTCCGCTCGGTACGGCGGCGCGGTACGCCGTGCACTCCGCGGTCGCCCTGCTGACGCTCAGCACGGAACGCTCGCGCTCACTGCAGGCCGCCGAGCAGCGGCTCGGCGCCGCCGTGCTGCGGCTGATGCTCTCGGGGCAGCAGGACCATGCCCGGGCGGTGGCCGGGGACCTGTACGGGGAGCTCCTCGACGCCCCCTTCCGGCTTCTGATCGCCGAGCGGGTCGGCGAGCCGGATCCCTCGGCCGAGCCCCCACTGCAGGTGCTCGCCGAAATGCTGGAATCCGAAGCCGCACGGTCCGGCGAGACGGTGCTGACCGTCCCCGAGGGCGACGGCCGGCTCGTCGTCCTCGCCACCGATGGGGGAGCGGTCGTGCGCGGATGCGAGTCGTACGCCGAGCGCGAGGCCGAGGAGTCCGGCATCGTCATCGGTCTGTCGGCCCCGGCAGGCCCGATCGCGGCCGCGGGGGCGTACAAGCAGGCCGAGCAGGCACTCTCGGTCGCCCGGCGGCGTGGCCGCGCCCTCGTCGAGCACGAGGAGCTCGCCGCCGGATCCGTCCTTCCGCTCCTCGCCGACGACGCCGTACGGGCCTTCGCCGACGGAATGCTGCGCGCCCTGTACGAGCACGACGCGACCGGCCGCGGCGACCTGGTGGCCTCCTTGCGGGCCTGGCTCTCCCGGCACGGCCAGTGGGACGCCGCGGCCGCCGATCTGGGCGTCCACCGTCACACCCTGCGCTACCGCATGCGCCGGGTCGAGGAGATCCTCGGCCGTTCGCTGGACGATCCGGACGTCCGTATGGAGCTGTGGCTGGCGCTCAAGGCCATCGGAGACACGGCCGGCGCCGGTGGACCGGACAGCCTGCCGGACGCCGCGCCGGAGCACCCCGCGTCCGAGTAGCGGAGGCCACGGCACCGCCGAGCCTTCTCCCGCTCCCCGCGACTACTCACTGCCTCGTTTTTGCTTCTCCCTGCCCGAATCCGGGCAGGATTCCTGGAGTTTGGCTGTCGAGGTGCTTAAAGTCCTGCCTCGTGATCGCGGTGAAGGGGAGGCACCCGCCGCCTCTCGGCGAGACAGCGAGACAGCGAGACAGCGAGACAAGGACGAGAAGGCCCGATGACACGACCCGCTCCCGGCGGCCCCGCGGCCGACGCCACCGTCACCCCGCCGCTCGACGACGAGCCCGGGCGCCGCCGCATATCCGGAGCCGTCTGGGGTGCGCTCGCCATCGTCTACGTCGTGTGGGGGTCGACGTACCTCGGCATCCGCGTCGTCGTCGAGACGATGCCGCCGTTCCTGTCCACCAGCGCGCGCTTCATCACCGCGGGGATCGTCCTCGCCGCGATCATCGCCTGGCGGCAGGGGCCCGCGGCGCTGAAGGTCACCCGCGCCCAGTTCGCCTCCGCCGCGATCGTCGGGCTGCTGCTCCTGCTCGGCGGCAACAGCCTGGTGGTCCTCGCAGAGACCGCCGTGCCCTCCGGGCTCGCCGCCCTCCTCGTCGCCGTCGTCCCCGCGTGGGTCGTCGTGCTGCGCAGGGCCTCCGGCGAACGGCCGGGCCTCGGTGCCTACACCGGTGTCGTCCTCGGTCTCGCCGGTCTCGCCGTGCTCACCCTGCCCGGACTCAGCGGCGACGTACGCCTCTGGGGCGTACTCACGGTGGTCGCGGGGACCTTGATGTGGTCGGTCGGTTCGTTCTCCTCCTCGCGCATCCCGATGCCCGCCAACCCCTTCACCGCGAGCGCCTACGAGATGACGGCGGCCGGTATCGGCTGTCTGCTGGTCGGCCTCGGCAGGGGCGAACAGCACGGCTTCGCGCTCGCCGAGGTGTCCGCCCGCTCCTGGACCGCGCTCGCCTACCTCGTGGTCTTCGGCTCACTGATCGCGTTCACCGCCTACGCCTGGCTGCTCCAGACGGCGCCGCTGTCGCTTGTCGCCACCTACGCGTACGTCAACCCGGTCGTCGCCGTCCTGCTCGGTGCCCTCATCCTTCACGAGGAGCTGACCTGGTCGATCGGCGTCGGCGGTGCCGTCGTGGTGGCGGGCGTCGGCCTCATCGTCAGCACGGAACGCCGCCGCTGAGCCGTCCGCCTGCGCGCCCCCGGGCTTACAGGCGGCGCGTACGCACGGGCGGCGCGCCACGGACGTGCCAAAGCGGCAGGGAGCGCCACGCCGACCACTCCACCCCGGACAAACGCCATCCCGGCCGAATCGCCCTACCGTTTGGAGTGAAGACCTCCGCACTACTTCCGAAGGGCCGGGACACATGACTTCCACCCACGCCTTCTGGCTCGCCGGCCGCCAGGCCACCGGTGAGACGACCTTCGACGTCACGTCCCCCTGGGACGGGCGGGTCGTCGGCACCGTCTCGGTGCCGACCGACGCCCAGGTCGAGGAGGCCGTCGCCGCCGCGCACGCCGTCGTGGACGAGTTCGCGGCGACCCCCGCGCATGTCCGCGCAGCGGCCCTCGACCATGTCTCCAAGCGCCTCGCGGAGCGCGCGGAGGAGATCGCGCAGCTGATCTCCGCCGAGAACGGCAAGCCCGTCAAGTGGGCCCGCGGCGAGGTCGGCCGTGCCGTCTCCGTCTTCCGCTTCGCCGCCGAGGAGGCGCGCCGCTTCAACGGCGGCGAGGCCCAGCGCCTCGACACCGACGCCGGCGGCCAGGGCCGCCTCGCGCTCACCCGCCGCTTCCCCAAGGGCGCCGTCCTCGGCATCGCGCCGTTCAACTTCCCGCTGAACCTGTGCGCCCACAAGATCGCCCCGGCCATCGCCGTCGGCGCGCCGATCATCCTCAAGCCGGCGCCCGCGACCCCGCTCTCCGGTCTCGTCATCGGTGAGCTGCTGGCCGAGACCGAGCTGCCCGCCGGCTCCTGGTCCGTCCTGCCGGTGCTCAACGAGTCCATGCCCGCCCTGGTCAAGGACGAGCGTCTGCCGGTGATCTCCTTCACCGGCTCGGACAAGGTCGGCTACGCCATCCAGGAGTCCGTGCCCCACAAGCACTGCACCCTGGAGCTCGGCGGCAACGCCGCGGCCGTCGTCCTCGGCGACTGGTCGTCCGAGGAGGATCTGGACTGGGCCGCGACCCGTATCGCCACCTTCTCCAACTACCAGGGCGGCCAGTCCTGCATCTCCGTGCAGCGCGTCATCGCCGACGCGTCGGTCTACGACCGCCTCGTCCCCAAGGTGGTCGCCGCGGTCGAGCAGCAGGGCACCGGCGACCCGTCGGACGACGCGACCGACGTCGGCCCGCTCGTCAGCGAGGACGCGGCCAAGCGCGTCGAGTCCTGGGTCGAGGAAGCCGTGTCCGGCGGCGCCAAGCTGCTCACGGGCGGCAAGCGCGACGGAGCCGCCTACGCCCCGACCGTGATCGCGGACCTGCCCGCCGATGTGGCCCTCGCCTGCGAGGAGGTCTTCGGGCCGGTCCTCACCCTGCACCGGGTCGACGGCGAGGTGGAGGCCTTCGCCGAGGCCAACAACTCCAAGTTCGGCCTGCAGACCGGTGTGTTCACGCGTGACGTGCAGACCGCCTTCCGCGCCCATCGCGCACTCGAGGTCGGCGGCGTGATCATCGGCGACGTCCCCTCGTACCGCGCCGACCAGATGCCGTACGGCGGTGCCAAGCAGTCCGGCGTGGGCCGCGAGGGCGTCAGGTACGCGATGGACGACTACACCTACGAGCGGGTGCTCGTCCTCACCGGACTGGCCCTGTAGGACCGTCCCGGAGCCGACGGCCGGAGCCCGACTGTGCGGGGGCTCCGGCCGTCCTGCCGTGCCCGGAGGCACCGCGGATGACAGGTCGGACGCGCCTCGCGGGCACGTCGGATTACGCCTCCGGAGACACCCGGGAGAAGCCTGGGGACACCGGGGCGACGCCTGGATGATCACGATGGCATCCGATACACCCGGGTGCCCCGCAGGACTGGTGAGGTGGTCCCGCATCGGGTAGATACGGACGAGTAGCACCGTGCGGTAGCTCCGCACGGCCGCCCCCGACGAAGCGGCGAGGTGAGTCCCTCATGTCCGCCCCATCCACACCGCAAACCACGCCCAAGGTCTCCGAGCGCGAAGCCCGGCAGGTTGCCGAGGCAGCACGCGAGCAGGGCTGGCGAAAGCCCAGTTTCGCCAAGGAACTGTTCCTGGGCCGCTTCCGGCTCGATCTGATCCATCCCCATCCGATGCCCTCGCCCGAAGAGGTCCAGCGAGGCGAGCAGTTCCTCGCCAAACTGCGCGACTTCTGCGAGACGAAGGTCGACAGCGCGCGGATCGAGCGCGAGGCGCGGATCCCCGACGAGGTCGTCGGCGGGCTCAAGGAGCTCGGTGCGCTCGGCATGAAGATCGACCCCAAGTACGGCGGTCTCGGGCTGACGCAGGTGTACTACAACAAGGCGCTCGCCCTGGTCGGCTCCGCCAGCCCGGCCGTCGGTGCCCTGCTCTCCGCCCATCAGTCCATCGGCGTACCGCAACCGCTGAAGCTCTTCGGCACCCAGGAGCAGAAGGACACGTTCCTGCCCCGCTGCGCCCGCACGGACATCTCCGCGTTCCTGCTCACCGAGCCGGACGTGGGCTCGGATCCCGCCCGTCTTGCCACCACGGCCGTGCCCGACGGCGACGACTACGTGCTCGACGGGGTCAAGCTGTGGACCACCAACGGGGTCGTCGCCGACCTCCTCGTCGTCATGGCACGCGTGCCGAAGTCCGAGGGCCACAAGGGCGGCATCACCGCCTTCGTCGTCGAGGCGACCTCACCCGGCATCACGGTCGAGAACCGCAACGCCTTCATGGGGCTGCGCGGCATCGAGAACGGCGTGACCCGCTTCCACCAGGTCCGGGTACCCGGCGCCAACCGCATCGGCCCCGAGGGCTCGGGTCTCAAGATCGCGCTGACCACGCTCAACACCGGGCGTCTGTCACTGCCGGCGATGTGCGTGGGTGCGGGCAAATGGTGTCTGAAGATCGCGCGCGAATGGTCGTCCGTGCGGGAGCAGTGGGGGAAGCCGGTCGCCAGGCACGAGGCCGTCGGCTCGAAGATCTCCTTCATCGCGGCGACCACCTTCGCGCTGGAGGCGATCGTCGACCTGTCGTCCCAGATGGCCGACGAGGACCGCAACGACATCCGGATCGAGGCCGCGCTCGCCAAGCTGTACGGCTCGGAGATGTCCTGGCTGATGGCGGACGAGCTGATCCAGATCCGCGGCGGCCGCGGCTTCGAGACGGCGGAGTCGCTCGCCGCGCGCGGTGAGCGTGCGGTGCCCGCCGAGCAGATGCTGCGCGATCTGCGGATCAACCGCATCTTCGAGGGCTCGACCGAGATCATGCATCTGCTGATCGCCCGTGAGGCGGTCGACGCGCACCTCTCGGTCGCCGGGGACATCATCGACCCGGACAAGTCGCTCGGCGACAAGGCGAAGGCCGGCGCACAGGCCACCGCGTTCTACGCCCGCTGGCTGCCGAAACTCGTCGCAGGTCCCGGTCAGCTGCCGGGCTCGTACGCCGAGTTCAAGCGCTCCGGCCATGCCGACCTCTCCGCCCATCTGCGGTATGTGGAGCGCTCCGCGCGCAAACTCGCCCGCTCCACGTTCTACGGCATGTCCCGGTGGCAGGGCCGGATGGAGACCAAACAGGGCTTCCTCGGGCGGGTCGTGGACATCGGCGCCGAGCTCTTCGCCATGAGCGCGGCATGTGTACGGGCCGAACACCTGCGGCTGACCGGCTCGCACGGCCGCGAGGCCTACCAGCTGGCCGACGCCTTCTGCCGGCAGTCCCGGATCCGCGTCGAGGAGCTCTTCGGCCGGCTGTGGGCCAACACGGACGACCTCGACCGGAAGATGGTGAACGGCGTGCTGGCCGGGAGCTACACCTGGCTCGAGGAGGGCGTCGTCGATCCGAGCGGCGACGGTCCCTGGATCGCGGAGGCCTCGCCCGGGCCTGCGAAACGGGAGAACGTCCACCGCCCGATCCGCTGACCGGCCCGGTCCGCCGGCGCCGGCCTGCCGCGCTGTGCCCGCCCTCCGTATCCGCGGACGGCGGGCACAGCCGCCTGCCGGTCCCGATCGCCGCGTCACGGTCCGGGATCCCCGTACCGTGACGCAGGTCCGGCCCAGGGGCGTTCCCGCGGGGCGCACCCGCGGCGCACAGGTGCACGGGGGGACGCCCTGTCCTGGCGCACAGCCGGTGCGGCCACAATGGGGGCATGAGCGACAGCCCATCCCCCCTCGCCGACCCGCACATCGTCTTCGACCCGGCCGCAGGCCGCCGGGACGTCGTCGTCCTCGGCTCGACCGGGTCCATCGGCACCCAGGCGATCGACCTCGTCCTGCGCAATCCCGACCGTTTCCGTGTCACGGCCCTTTCGGCGGCCGGAGGACGGGTCGAACTGCTTGCCGAGCAGGCGCACCGGCTGCGGGTGCGCACGGTCGCGGTCGCGCGCGAGGACGCCGTTCCCGCGCTCGAGGAAGCGCTGCGGACGCGGTACGGGGCCGGAGAGCCGCTCCCGGAGATCCTCGCCGGACCCGACGCGGCCACGGAGGTGGCCGCGTCCGACTGCCACACCGTGCTCAACGGCATCACCGGCTCCATCGGACTCGCACCCACCCTGGCCGCCCTGGAAGTCGGCCGCACCCTCGCCCTCGCCAACAAGGAGTCGCTGATCGTCGGCGGCCCTCTGGTCAAGGCGCTGGCCAAGCCCGGCCAGATCATCCCCGTCGACTCCGAGCACGCCGCGCTCTTCCAGGCGCTGGCCGCCGGCACCCGCGCCGACGTCCGCAAGCTCGTCGTCACCGCCTCCGGCGGCCCCTTCCGCGGCCGTACCAAGGCCGAGCTGGCGGACGTCACCCCGCAGGACGCCCTCGCCCACCCGACCTGGGCCATGGGCCCGGTGATCACGGTCAACAGCGCGACCCTCGTCAACAAGGGGCTCGAGGTCATCGAGGCGCATCTGCTGTACGACATTCCGTTCGACCGCATTGAGGTGGTCGTACACCCGCAGTCGTATGTCCACTCGATGGTGGAATTCACGGATGGCTCGACCCTGGCCCAGGCCACCCCTCCGGACATGCGGGGCCCGATCGCGATCGGCCTCGGCTGGCCCGAGCGGGTGCCGGACGCCGCGCCCGCGTTCGACTGGACCAAGGCCTCCAGCTGGGAATTCTTCCCGCTGGACACCGAGGCGTTCCCCTCCGTTGCGCTCGCCCGGCACGTCGGGGAATTGGGCGGCACGGCCCCGGCGGTGTTCAATGCCGCGAACGAGGAATGCGTGGACGCGTTTCTCGCGGGACGGCTGCCGTTCAACGGAATCATGGATACGGTCACGGCAGTCGTCGGCGAACACGGGACCCCGGCCAGGGGAACCTCGCTGACGGTGCCGGACGTCCTGCAAGCGGAGACCTGGGCGCGTGCCCGCGCCCGGGAACTGGCCGCTCAGGCCGGACAGACAGAGAAGGCGACAGCGGAGGCTCGCGCATGACGATTCTGTTGACGGTCCTCGGGATAGCGCTGTTCGCTGTCGGGCTGCTCTTCTCCATCGCCTGGCACGAGCTCGGCCATCTCTCGACCGCCAAGCTGTTCGGCATCCGCGTGCCCCAGTACATGGTCGGCTTCGGTCCCACCATCTGGTCGCGGTACAAGGGCGAGACGGAGTACGGGATCAAGGCCATCCCCGCGGGCGGCTACATCCGCATGATCGGCATGTTCCCGCCGGGCCCGGACGGCCGCGTCGAGGCGCGTTCCACCTCGCCGTGGCGCGGAATGATCGAGGACGCCCGTACGGCCGCCTTCGAGGAGCTGAAGCCCGGCGACGAGAACCGGCTCTTCTACACCCGCGCGCCGTGGAAGCGCGTCATCGTCATGTTCGCGGGCCCGTTCATGAACCTGGTGCTCGCCGTCGCGATCTTCCTCGGCGTCTCGATGGCGTTCGGTTTCCAGACCCAGACCACCACGGTCGCCGGGGTCCAGCAGTGCGTGATCCCGCAGAGCGAGGACCGCGACACCTGCGGGAAGAGCGACCCCCAGTCGCCCGGCGCGGCGGCCGGCCTGCTGAAGGGCGACCGGATCACGGCCTTCAACGGCGTACCGGTCAAGGACTGGGCCGACCTGTCCAACCGCATCCGGGACACCATCGGCCCGGCGACCATCACCGTCGAACGCGGCGGACAGGAGACGGTCCTCCAGGCCACCCTGCGCGAGAACATGGTGGCCAAGAAGGACGCCGACGGACAGGTCATCCCCGACGAGTACGTCCGCGCCGGTTATCTCGGCTTCGCCGCCCGGACCGAGATCGTGCCGCAGACCTTCGGCCAGTCCGTGGACCGCATGGGCGACATGATGGAGAACGGCGTCGAGTCGATCATCTCGCTCCCCTCCAAGGTCCCCGACCTGTGGGCCGCGGCCTTCGGCGACGGCGAGCGCAAGGGCGACTCACCGGTCGGAGTGGTCGGTGCCGCCCGTATCAGCGGGGAGGTGCTGAATCTGGACGCTCCCACGCCGAACATCATCGCCACGTTCCTGCTGCTGCTCGCCGGCTTCAACCTCTCCCTCTTCCTGTTCAACATGCTGCCGCTGCTTCCGCTGGACGGCGGCCACATCGCGGGCGCGCTGTGGGAGTCCCTGCGGCGTCATGTCGCGCGGCTGCTGCGCCGGCCCGACCCCGGTCCGTTCGACGTCGCGAAGCTCATGCCGGTCGCCTATGTCGTGGCCGGGATCTTCATCTGCTTCACCCTGCTCGTGCTGGTCGCCGACATAGTCAATCCGGTGAAGATCTCTTAGGTCCTGGACACGATCCGGCACCTACTTCCGAGTGGCCGGGCACAGCGGTGCCCGGCCACTCACTCTTTCGAAGCCGGGTGCGGCGCGGTGTGCCCGGCGCGAGGGCCGTGGCGTAACCTCAAAGGCTGGAGCCCGCCGATCTCGGGACCTCGATCCACACCTTGGGGTTGCACAGCAGATGACCGCGATTTCTCTCGGAATCCCGTCCGTTCCGACCAAGCTCGCCGACCGCAGGGTCAGCCGCAAGATCCAGGTCGGCTCGGTCTCCGTCGGCGGAGACGCTCCCGTGTCCGTGCAGTCGATGACGACCACACGGACCTCCGACATCGGCGCCACCCTGCAGCAGATCGCCGAGCTGACCGCGTCCGGCTGCCAGATCGTCCGGGTCGCCTGCCCCACCCAGGACGACGCCGACGCGCTCGCGACGATCGCCAAGAAGTCGCAGATCCCCGTCATCGCCGACATCCACTTCCAGCCCAAGTACGTCTTCGCCGCCATCGACGCGGGCTGCGCCGCGGTCCGGGTCAACCCGGGCAACATCAAGGAGTTCGACGACAAGGTCAAGGAGATCGCCAAGGCGGCCAAGGACGCCGGCACCCCGATCCGTATCGGTGTGAACGCGGGCTCGTTGGACCGCCGGCTGCTCCAGAAGTACGGCAAGGCCACGCCCGAGGCGCTCGTCGAGTCGGCCCTGTGGGAGGCCTCGCTCTTCGAGGAGCACGACTTCCGCGACATCAAGATCTCGGTCAAGCACAACGACCCGGTGGTCATGGTCAACGCCTACCGCCAGCTCGCCGCCCAGTGCGACTACCCGCTGCACCTCGGTGTGACCGAGGCCGGTCCCGCCTTCCAGGGCACCATCAAGTCCGCCGTCGCCTTCGGCGCCCTCCTCAGCGAAGGCATCGGCGACACCATCCGGGTCTCGCTCTCGGCGCCGCCCGCCGAAGAGGTCAAGGTCGGCATCCAGATCCTGGAGTCGCTCAACCTGCGTCAGCGCCGGCTCGAGATCGTGTCCTGCCCGTCCTGCGGCCGCGCCCAGGTCGACGTCTACAAGCTGGCCGACGAGGTCACCGCCGGGCTCGAGGGCATGGAGGTCCCGCTGCGCGTCGCCGTCATGGGCTGTGTCGTCAACGGCCCCGGTGAGGCCCGTGAGGCCGATCTGGGTGTCGCCTCCGGCAACGGCAAGGGCCAGATCTTCGTCAAGGGCGAGGTCATCAAGACGGTCCCCGAGTCGAAGATCGTCGAGACCCTCATCGAAGAGGCTATGAAGATCGCCGAGCAGATGGAGAAGGACGGCGTCGCCTCCGGCGAGCCCGAGGTCTCCGTGAGCTGATCCGGCGCACACCGTCCGGGCACCGAGCAGACCGTCCCGGCACCGCAAAGGACCGGCCCCCGAGCAGGGGTCCGGTCCTTTCGCATGCGGTGCCGCGGAGAAAGTCCAGGTACAGTGCGGAGACCGGCTGACCAGGCCGTTACCTGTGCCCGAGCTGGCACGCGGCGACGCGGGCAGGATGAGAAGTTGCCCCGAAGGAGCGTTGGAGCAGCCCCCTTGTTGACGCAGACCACCACCCGGGTCCTCGAACCCGACGACCTCGGTGACGCGCTCGCCCTCCTGGAGAGCGAACCCGTGCACAACGCGTTCGTCACCTCCCGCGTCCAGGTGGCGGGGCTCGACCCCTGGCGCCTCGGCGGCGAGATGTGGGGCTGGTACGACGAAGGCAGGCTCCGCTCGCTGTGCTACTCCGGTGCCAATCTGGTTCCCGTCTGCGCCACCCCTGATGCTGTCCGGGCCTTCGCCGAACGCGCCCGCAGGAGCGGCCGCCGCTGCTCCTCCATCGTCGGCCCCGCCGAGCCCACCGCCCAGCTCTGGCAGCTGCTCGAGCCCAGCTGGGGTCCGGCCCGGGAGATCCGCTCCCACCAGCCGCTGATGATCACCGAGTCCATGCCGGCGGACATCGCCCCCGACCCGTACGTCCGGCGCATCGGCAAGGACGAGATGGAGGTGATCATGCCCGCCTGCGTGGCCATGTTCACCGAGGAGGTCGGGGTCTCCCCGCTCGCGGGCGACGGCGGGCTGCTCTACCAGGCACGTGTGGCCGAGCTCGTCGGCTCCGGGCGTTCGTTTGCCCGCATCGACGACGGCAAGGTCGTCTTCAAGGCGGAGATCGGCGCCGCCACGTCCCACGCCTGCCAGATCCAGGGCGTCTGGGTCGCCCCCGGATTCCGCGGCCGCAGGCTCTCCGAGACCGGTATGGCCGCGGTCCTGCGCTTCGCCCTCCAGGACGTCGCACCCGTCGTCAGCCTCTACGTCAACGACTTCAACACCGCCGCCCGGGCCGCCTATCGCCGCGTCGGGTTCCGCGAGGTGGGCGCCTTCATGAGCGTGCTGTTCTGACCGGATCACCGCCAAGTAGGGTGCCCGGCATGGAACACGATGCCGTCGTCGGACCCCTCGACCTCGCCGCGCGCGTGGACGACGCGCTCGCCGTGCAGGCCCTCGCCTTCGGGCTCAGCGAGGACGAGGTCGCGATCCGCCGCCACATCGTGCTGCGCCACCTGCGCTACCCGGGCGCCCGGGCGTACGGCGCCATCACGCCCGGCGGCCGCCTCGTCGGCTTCGTCTACGGAATGCCCAACGACCGCACCCACTGGTGGTCCACCGTCGTCGAGCCGTATCTGCGCAGGGGCGGTTACGACCACTGGCTCGACGACTCCTTCGTGATCACCGAACTCCATGTCCACCCCGCCTACCAGGGCCGGGGCCTCGGCCGCACCTTGATCACCACCATCACGGACACCGCCGAGCAGCCCCGGTCGATCCTGTCGGCGATCGACACCGAGAGCCCGGCGCGCGGGCTCTACCGGGACCTGGGCTACCAGGACCTGGCGCGCCAGGTCCTCTTCCCCAGCGCGCCCAAGCCGTACGCCGTCATGGGAGCGCCGCTCCCGCTCAAAGGGCCGCGCCGATAGACCGGGCGACGTCGCTCCCCGAGCCGTCCTGCCTGCCGCGCGCACCTTCGCGCGGGATCTGATTTCCGCCCTCCGGGACCGCCCGGCTAACCTCCTGCACACCACCCTTTCTTGTACGCAGGAGAATTCCCATGGCAGCCCAGGTCCAGCGCATGTCCCGTCTGATGGTCAAGACATTGCGCGACGACCCGGCCGACGCGGAGACGCTCAGCCACAAGCTCCTGGTCCGCGCGGGCTACGTCCGACGCAACGCCGCCGGCATCTGGAGCTGGCTGCCGCTTGGCATGCGCGTGCTCGAGAACGTCGCCCGCGTGGTCCGTGAGGAGATGGACGCGATCGGCGCGCAGGAGGTGCTGCTGCCCGCGCTGCTGCCCAAGGAGCCCTACGAGGCGACCGGGCGCTGGAACGAGTACGGCGCCGAGCTCTTCCGCCTCCAGGACCGCAAGGGCGCGGACTACCTGCTCGGCCCCACGCACGAGGAGATCTTCACCCAGCTGGTCAAGGACCAGTGCAGCTCGTACAAGGACCTGCCGGTCATCCTCTACCAGATCCAGACGAAGTACCGCGACGAGGCGCGTCCGCGCTCGGGCATCCTGCGCGGCCGTGAGTTCCAGATGAAGGACTCGTACTCCTTCGACACCTCCGACGAGGGGCTGGCGGAGTCGTACCGGCTCCACCGCGAGGCCTACATCAAGATCTTCCGGCGGCTCGGTCTGGAGCACCGCATCGTCTCCGCCGTCTCCGGCGCGATGGGCGGCTCGGCGTCCGAGGAGTTCCTCGCCCCGGCGCCCGCGGGCGAGGACACCTTCGTGTACTGCCCCTCCTGCGACTACGCCGCCAACACCGAGGCGGTCACCTTCAAGGCGCCGGCCGTGAAGGCCGTGGAGCACGGCCCGGTCGAGGAGCTCGACACCCCCGACACCCCGACCATCGAGACCCTCGCCGAGCACCTCGGCGTCCCCGCCTCCGCCACGCTCAAGAACCTGCTGGTCAAGGTCGACGGCGAGATCGTCGCGGTCGGCGTACCCGGCGACCGTGAGGTCGACCTCGGCAAGCTCACCGACCACCTCGCCCCGGCCGTGGTCGAGCTGGTCACGGCGGACGACTTCGAGGGCCGGCCGGACCTCGTCCGCGGCTACGTCGGCCCCCAGGGCCTGGACAAGGTCCGCTACATCGCCGACCCGCGCATCGCGCCGGGAACGGCCTGGATCACCGGTGCCAACAAGCCCGACACGCACGCGAAGAACGTCGTCTGCGGCCGTGACTTCGAGGTCGACGACCACCTCGACGTCGTCGTGGTCGAGGACGGCGACCCGTGCCCGTCCTGCGGCACCGGGCTCAAGCTCGACCGCGCGATCGAGATCGGTCACATCTTCCAGCTGGGCCGCAAGTACGCGGACGCCTTCCAGCTGGACGTACTCGGCCAGAACGGCAAGCCGGTGCGGGTCACCATGGGCTCGTACGGCATCGGTGTCTCCCGGGCGGTCGCGGCCCTGGCCGAGCAGCACGCCGACGAGCAGGGCCTGTGCTGGCCGCGCGAGATCGCCCCGGCCGACGTGCACGTCGTCGCCGCGGGCAAGGCGCTCCAGACCGAGCTGGCGCTGGACGTCGCGGAAAAGCTGGGTGCGGCGGGTGTCCGCGTCCTGGTGGACGACCGCGCCGGGGTCTCCCCGGGTGTGAAGTTCACCGACGCGGAACTGATCGGTGTGCCGACGATCCTGGTCGCGGGGCGCAGGTCCGGCGAGGGCGTCGTCGAGCTGAAGGACCGCCGCACGGGCGAGCGCGAGGAGCTGCCGGTGGCGGAGGCGATTGCTCGCGTGCTCGCCTGAACCTCCGGCGGGGGGCGGGGTGGGCTTGCTGGGCTCGCCCCGCCCCCGTGTGAGCATCGGTGTACTCGGTACCGGGTTGGCGCCCGGTGTGTCCGTCCTCAATTGCCGGACGGGCTTGGGGGTGCGGGGCTTGCCCGGAGACGATGCGGTGCCGTTGGGGGCCTCTGCGGGGCTCGTATGCGACGACGGCATGATTTACGTCGCGCCCACCCGGACCAAGAAGGCGCCGCTGTCGTAGCGCGACGCAATGGGGGTCCCCCCGGGCGAAGTCTGGGGGAGCTTTAGTGTCTCTGCACACGACCCCTCCGAGTCCCCCTGTCCCGGGCACGGCAGGCGCCCCGGGGCGGGACTGGGCAGGTTGGCTCGGGCTGCATTTGATGCCCCCTGAGGGTGACCGGGGCCCGTCTGCGGGACAGGGGCCGTGGAGGGGTCGTGTCCGGGACACTAGAGCGTGATTTGTGGCGCGCAACGCGAGCGGCGCAGTCACGGCAGGGGTGAAGCGCGCCGTAAATCATGCCGTCCAGGACGCGAGCCCCGGAACGGCACCAACCCCCAACAACACAACACCGGGCAAGCCCACCCCCCCCAAGCCCGTCCGGCGATTGAGGACGGACACACCGGGCGCCAACCCGGGCAGCGGCAACCCACCCCGAACCGCCCAGCGCAGCGTCACCGCACCGCCAGAGGCCCCCGCCTCAGAGCCACGCCGCGAACTCCAGCGCCACCTCCGCCTCGCCCACGCGGCCCGAGGCCATCGCCCGCGCGCCCGACTCCACCGCGCGGAAGAGCGTCCAGCCGCGCAGCCGCTCCGGATCCACCTCCAGCGAGTCCGCGAGACGGCTCACCCGGCGTCGCGCCGAGGAGGGGCCGGACGACGAGGCGACCAGGTCCTCCACACGGTCGCGGGCCAGGCGGGCGAGGTCGTACGCCCGCTCCCCGACGACCGGCTCGGGGCCGACCGCGAGCCACGGCGAGCGGTCGCCCCCGAGAACCTTGCTCTGCCGGAAGTTGCCGTGCAGCAGGTGGACTTCGGGGGAGGGGTTCGCCATCAGCTCCTCCCACGCGGCCAGTGCCGTGGCCACGATGGCGGACGGGACGTCGCCGCCCCGCTCCGACAGCGCGGCGGCCTGCCTGGCCGTACGCTCGGCCACCGTCTCGAAGGCGTGGCCCTGCGGCGGCTCGGTCCACAGCCTGCGCACCGTACCCGCCGCCTCCAGCAGTGCCTTCGCGCCCGGCAGCGAGCGCACCGACAGCTCCGGATGCAGCCGCTCCAGCACCAGCGTCCCCTCGGACGCGTCCAGCAGCCGGACCACACCGAACCCGTTCCAGTGCTCGAGCGCCGCACGTTCGCTGTCCGCCCCCGCCGAGGGCGGGACCAGTTTCAGCGCGGCCGGTGAGCCCCCGGGCCCGCGTACCAGCACGACCAGGCTGCTGCGCCCGCCGGGTACCACCACCCTCTCGACGGCCAGCCCGTGCCGGGCGATCGCCTCTTCGAGGAGCCCGGACAGCCGTCCCAGCCATTCGCTGTCGCCGAGCGCCCGCACCAGACGCTGGGGCGGTTCGAAACCCATCTGTGCGTTGTTCCCCTTCACTGCCTCGTCGCCCGCTCGGCGAGCCCCGGAAAGGCTACGCCCGTGCCCCGCCAGCGAACGGCCCGCACGGCTGCGTCACGCAGCGCGCCCGCCGCCTCGCGCCGCAGCGGGCCCCCGGCGGCCCGGACCAGATCGGAGTACACGCCCGCGATCCGGTCCTCCAGAAGGGCGGCGAGGCGTACGGCGGCCGCCGCGTCCGGCACCGGGAACGGCAGTGAGTACGCGGCGTCCGCCACGACCGGTACCGCCCCGAGGTCCCGCACGGTCCGCTCCAGCGCGTCACGCCGGGCCCGGTGGGCGGCGTAGGCCTCCGTCGCCTCGGCTTGTCGCTCCTTGGCCACCCGTCCGCCGACGACGCCGTACCCGTACACGGCCGCGTGCTCGGCGGCGAGCGCTGCCTGCGCCGCGTCCAGGGCGGTCATCCGCGGACCCCCTTCGTCAGCAGATAGGCGTGTGCGGCTCCGGCCGCCGCGACGGAGGCCAGCAGCCGGGCGTACTCGGGCGGTGCCCCGACCAGTGCGGCCGTGTGTGCGTCGGCGGTGCTCCGTTCGACGGAGGCAAGTTCCCGCAGCGCTGCGTCCGCGTCCGCGGGGGCCTGCGACGGCGTGGGCGACGCGCCCGATCCGGCGGGCACCCGGCGTGACGCGGACGGTGAAGGGGCCGCCGCGGGCGGCACCGGGGAGAGTGCCTCCACATGCCGGGCCGCCGCCGCCCGCAGCGGTGCGAGCCGCGCCGCGAGCTCCGGATGGGCGAGCAGGGCCGCGTCGTACCGCCCGAGCAGCGCCCCGCTGAGCGCGGCACTGCGCCGTCGCAGCGCGGTCTCGGCCGTGACACCGTCCGGCGCCTTGCGCGGCCGCACGTCGGGAGCCTGCGATGTGCACCCCGTGAGCGCGGCCGCGGCCGTCGCTCCCGTCGCCACGAGCGCACGTCTGCGCGTCGTTCCCGTGCGCTCCATGCGTCTCTCCTCGGGCCGCGGACCCGTACGCCGGGCCCCTGCTGTGATCGCCGCAGGCGAGCGTACCTGCGGGTCAGTCGGCGGTGGACGGCAACACCCCTCGCGACCGGATACCCTTTGTGCTGACACGCGACGAAACCCACAACAGCACACGCGGCCGAGGAGTCACCCGGATGAGCACCACCCAGAGCGAGAGGCTGCGCGGACTGCTCGAACCGCTCGTCAGCGCCGCGGATCTGGATCTGGAAGAGATCGAACTGTCCCGGGCCGGCCGCCGCCGTGTGCTCCGGGTCGTCGTGGATTCCGAGGACGGCGTCGATCTCGACGCCTGCGCCGAGCTCAGCCGTGTCATCTCCGACAAGCTCGACGAGACCGACGCCATGGGCGAGGGCGAGTACCAGCTCGAGGTGACCTCGCCCGGTGCCGAGCGTTCGCTCAAGGAACACCGCCACTACGTACGCGCCAAGGGCCGGCTGGCCAGATTCCAGCTGACCTCCCCGGAGGGGCAGCCGGCGGGTGAACTGGTCGCGCGGATCCTCGACGTGGACGATGACGGCCTCGATGCCGAGGTGCCGGGAGTGAAGGGGCGCAAGCCCACCTCCCGCCGGATCTCCTTCGACGAGATCGCGAAGGCACGGGTGGAGATCGAGTTCAGCCGCAAGGACGACAAGGGCATTCAGAAAGAGGAGGAGGCGTAGCCGTGGACATCGACGTGAAGCTCCTGAGGGGCTTGGCACAGGAGAAGGAGATCGCGTTCGACCTGCTGGTCGAGGCGATCGAGTCGGCCCTCCTCATCGCCTACCACCGCACCCCGGACAGCCGCCGGCACGCCCGCGTCGTGCTCAACCGTGAGAACGGGCACGTGACCGTGTGGGCGAAGGAAGACCCGTCCGAGCTCGAGGAGGGCCAGGAGGCCCGCGAGTTCGACGACACCCCGCACGATTTCGGCCGGATCGCCGCTTCCACGGCCCGCCAGGTCATCCAGCAGCGGCTGCGGGACGCGGAGAACGACGTGACCTTCGGCGAGTACGCGCGCCGCGAGGGCGATGTCGTGGCCGGCCAGGTCCAGCAGGGCAAGGACCCCAAGAACGTCCTGGTCCGTCTGGACGACAAGCTCGAGGCCATTCTGCCGGTGCAGGAGCAGGTACCGGGTGAGGAGTACACCCACGGTCTGCGGCTGCGCACGTACGTCGTCCGGGTGGCCAAGGGAGTGCGCGGTCCGTCCGTCACCCTGTCGAGGACGCACCCCAATCTGGTGAAGAAGCTCTTCGCGCTCGAGGTTCCCGAGATCGCCGACGGCTCGGTCGAGATCGCGGCCATCGCCCGCGAGGCCGGGCACCGTACCAAGATCGCCGTGCGTTCGACGCGCAGCGGCCTGAACGCCAAGGGCGCGTGCATCGGCCCGATGGGCGGCCGGGTGCGCAATGTGATGGCAGAGCTGCACGGCGAGAAGATCGACATCGTGGACTGGTCGGACGACCCGGCCGAGATGGTCGCCAACGCGCTGTCCCCGGCCCGGGTCTCCAAGGTCGAGATCGTCGACCTCGGCGCCCGTTCCGCCCGGGTGACCGTGCCGGACTACCAGCTGTCCCTGGCGATCGGCAAGGAGGGCCAGAACGCCCGCCTCGCCGCGCGCCTCACCGGCTGGCGCATCGACATCCGCCCGGACACCGAGCAGACGCAGGCGCCCGAGCAGAGCTGACGGGGCCCGGTGTCCGGGACAAACCGGGCACGGGAATAGCTCACGGCCCGTATCCGTTCGGATACGGGCAGGTTGTCCATGAGTTTTGAGCCATCAACTGTTCGATTCTTGCCCCAAAGGGGTGAGGTCGGTACGGGGAGGTAGACTTAGTCGTGTCTGGCCGGACGCAAGCCCGTGCATGCCCTGAACGCACCTGTGTGGGGTGCCGGGAGCGAGCGGCCAAGAGCGATCTGCTGCGCATCGTGGCGGTCGAGGGCGCATGTGTCCCCGATCATCGCGGTACGCTGCCCGGCCGGGGTGCGTATATGCACCCCGCCTCGGTCTGTCTCGACCTCGCGGTCCGCCGCCGGGCGTTCCCCAGGGCCCTCAGGGTCCAGGGAACGCTCGAAACCGCGGACATACGCCGGGTCGTCGAGAAGACAGCGGCGCAGGCAGCACCGTAAGAAGAAAGAAGCAGTACCGCACGGATCCCCATGCGGTCAGGTACCTCGCGAGTTGGAAGTAGGTCGAGATTGCGATGAGCACTCGATGAGTACGCGATGAGTACGCCCATGAAGTAGCAACGGTCCGGCGGTAACCCGGACCTAAAAGGAGCGAAGTGGCTAAGGTCCGGGTATACGAACTCGCCAAGGAGTTCGGTGTGGAGAGCAAGGTCGTCATGGCCAAGCTCCAAGAACTCGGTGAATTCGTCCGTTCGGCGTCTTCGACGATCGAGGCGCCGGTTGTACGCAAACTGACTGATGCTTTCCAGCAGGGCTCCGGGGCCTCCCCCGCGAAGCGCGCTGCCGGGAAGCCCGCGGCGCCGCGCAAGGCGACCCCCGCGAAGCCCGCCCCCGCAGCGGCGGAGGGCCGAGCGGCCGGTGCCCCCGCGCCCACCCCGGCGCAGGCGCGTCCCGCTGCCCCCAAGCCCGGTGGACCGGCCCCCAAGCCGGTCGCAGCCGAGGCCCCCAAGGCCGTTCCCTCGGCCCCGACTCCCGGCCCCCGGCCGACCCCGGGTCCCAAGCCCGCGGCGGCCCCGAAGCCGGCTCCGGCCGCTCCGGCCGCGCCTGAGTTCACCGCGCCTCCGGCCGCCCCGGCTGCCGGTCCCCGGTCCGGTGCCACTCCCGGCCCGCGCCCGGCGGCCCGTCCGGGCCAGGGTGCCCAGGGCGGTGGCTCCCGTCCCGGTGCTCCGCGCCCCGGTGGCGACCGTCAGGCTCCCCGTCCGGGTGCCCGTCCCGCGGGTCCGCGTCCGGGCAACAACCCCTTCACCTCCGGTGGCTCGACCGGTATGGCGCGCCCGCAGGCGCCCCGTCCGGGTGGTGCCCCCCGTCCCGGCGGCGCCGGTGCCCCCGGTGGCCCGCGTCCGCAGGGCGCCGGCCAGGGCGGTCCCCGTCCGCAGGCGGGTCCCGGCGGTCCTCGTCCGACTCCGGGCGGTATGCCTCGTCCGCAGGCTCCTCGCGGAGCCGGTGGCCCCGGCGGTAACCGTCCGAACCCGGGCATGATGCCGCAGCGTCCCGCTGCCGGCCCGCGTCCCGGTCCCGGTGGTGGCGGCGGCGGTCGCGGCCCCGGTGGCGGTGGCGCTGGTCGTCCCGGCGGTGCCGGTCGTCCCGGCGGCGGCGGTTTCGCCGGCCGTCCGGCCGGTCCTGGCGGCGGCGGTCGTCCCGGCGGTGGTGGCGGCGGCTTCGGCGGCCCGCGCCCCGGTGGTGGCGGCGGTGGCGGCTTCGGCGGCGGTGGCGGCGGTGGCCGTCCCGGCTTCGGCGGACGTCCGGGTGGTCCCGGCGGCCGTGGTGGCACGCAGGGCGCCTTCGGCCGTCCCGGCGGTCCGGCACGGCGTGGCCGCAAGTCGAAGCGGCAGAGGCGCCAGGAGTACGAGGCCATGCAGGCCCCGTCCGTCGGCGGTGTGATGCTGCCGCGTGGCGGCGGCGAGACCGTCCGTCTGTCGCGCGGTGCCTCCCTCACCGACTTCGCGGAGAAGATCAACGCCAACCCGGCGTCGCTCGTCGCCGTGATGATGAACCTCGGCGAGATGGTCACGGCGACGCAGTCCGTCTCCGATGAGACCCTTCACCTCCTTGCCGGCGAGATGAACTACACGGTTCAGATCGTCAGCCCGGAGGAGGAGGACCGCGAGCTGCTCGAGTCCTTCGACATCGAGTTCGGCGAGGACGAGGGCGGCGAGGAGTTCCTGGTCGCGCGTCCGCCGGTGGTGACCGTCATGGGTCACGTCGACCACGGTAAGACCCGACTGCTGGACGCCATCCGCAAGACCAACGTCGTCGCGGGCGAGGCCGGCGGTATCACCCAGCACATCGGTGCATACCAGGTCTCCACCGAGGTCAACGACGAAGAGCGGCGCATCACCTTCATCGACACCCCGGGTCACGAGGCGTTCACCGCCATGCGTGCCCGTGGTGCCAAGTCGACCGACATCGCGATCCTCGTGGTGGCGGCCAACGACGGTGTGATGCCCCAGACGATCGAGGCGCTGAACCACGCCAAGGCGGCCGACGTGCCGATCGTGGTCGCGGTCAACAAGATCGACGTCGAGGGCGCGGACCCGACGAAGGTGCGCGGTCAGCTGACCGAGTTCGGCCTGGTGGCCGAGGAGTACGGCGGCGAGACCATGTTCGTCGACATCTCCGCCAAGCAGGGTCTGAACATCGACAGCCTGCTGGAGGCCGTGGTCCTGACGGCGGACGCCGCCCTGGACCTGCGGGCCAACCCGGATCAGGACGCACAGGGCATCGCGATCGAGTCCCACCTCGACCGCGGCCGCGGTGCCGTCTCGACGGTCCTGGTCCAGCGAGGCACGCTGCGCATCGGTGACACGATGGTCGTCGGCGACGCCTACGGCCGTGTCCGCGCGATGCTCGACGACAAGGGCAACAACGTCGAGGAGGCGACCCCGTCGACTCCGGTCCTGGTCCTGGGTCTCACCAACGTCCCGGGCGCCGGCGACAACTTCCTGGTCGTCGACGAGGACCGCACGGCCCGCCAGATCGCCGAGAAGCGCGCCGCCCGTGAGCGCAACGCCGCGTTCGCCAAGCGCACCCGCCGGGTGTCCCTCGAGGACCTCGACAAGGTGCTCAAGGCGGGCGAGGTCCAGCAGCTCAACCTCATCATCAAGGGCGACGCGTCCGGTTCGGTCGAGGCCCTCGAGTCCTCGCTGCTCCAGCTGGACGTCGGCGAAGAGGTCGACATCCGCGTGCTGCACCGCGGTGTCGGTGCGGTCACCGAGTCGGACATCGACCTGGCGACCGGCTCCGACGCCATCGTGATCGGCTTCAACGTGCGCGCCGCAGGGCGTGCCACGCAGATGGCCGAGCGCGAGGGTGTGGACGTCCGCTACTACTCGGTCATCTACCAGGCGATCGAGGAGATCGAGGCGGCCCTCAAGGGCATGCTCAAGCCGGAGTTCGAAGAGGTCGAGCTGGGTACGGCGGAGATCCGCGAGGTCTTCCGCTCGTCCAAGCTGGGCAACATCGCGGGTGTTCTCATCCGCTCCGGCGAGGTCAGGCGGAACACCAAGGCGCGCCTCATCCGCGACGGCAAGGTGGTCGCGGAGAACCTCAACATCGACGGTCTGCGTCGCTTCAAGGACGACGTCACCGAGATCCGCGAAGGCTTCGAGGGCGGTATCAACCTCGGAAACTTCAACGACATCAAGATCGATGACGTCATCGCGACGTACGAGATGCGTGAGAAGCCCCGCGGCTGACACAGCGCGCTGACGCACAACAGCCGGTTCGGGGCCGGTCGGCGGGACGTAATCCCGTCGATCGGCCCCGGCCGTTGCGTGTACGGTTCTTGATGTCCCTGCCAAGAGCGGGCAGGGCACATTTCCGAACCCGTACCGGCGGGACATCCGGACATACATGTATGTGGGGACGCTGTCCTTCGATCTGCTCCTCGGCGACGTTCGTTCGTTGAAGGAGAAACGCTCCGTCGTCCGCCCGATCGTTGCCGAGCTCCAGCGCAAGTACGCGGTGAGCGTGGCCGAAGTGGGAGGGCAGGATCTTCATCGCAGGGCCGAGATCGGTCTCGCGGTGGTCTCGGGGGACCCGGGACACCTCACAGAAGTACTGGACCGGTGCGAGCGTCTCGTCGCCGCCCGGCCCGAAGTCGAGCTGCTGTCGGTACGACGACGGCTGCACGGCGACGACGATTGACCATAAGCAGGAAGAGGAGAAGGACCGGTGGCCGACAACGCGCGGGCCCGCAAGCTGGCCGATCGCATCCAGGTCGTGGTCGCGGAGACCCTGGACCGGCGAATCAAGGATCCGCGGCTGGGCTTCGTCACGATCACGGACGCCCGGGTCACCGGCGACCTGCGGGAGGCCACGGTCTTCTACACGGTCTACGGGGACGACGAGGAGCGTGCCGCGTCCGCCGCGGCGCTGGAGAGCGCCAAGGGCGTCCTCCGCTCCGAGGTCGGCAAGCAGACCGGGGTCCGCTTCACGCCGACCCTGACGTTCGTCCCCGACGCCCTGCCCGACAACGCGCGCACGATCGACGATCTGCTCGACCGGGCGCGGGCCAAGGACGAGGAGGTCCGCGAGGCTTCCACGGGCAAGACCTACGCGGGCGAAGCGGACCCGTACCGCAAGGCGGAGAACGAGGACATGCCGGCCACGGGTGGGGACGAAGCCTCCGAATGACACAGCACGACAAGACCCCTCCCGCCGCCGGGAGGGGCCCTCGGGACGGCCTGGTCATCGTCGACAAGCCGTCCGGCTTCACCTCGCACGACGTGGTCGCGAAGATGCGTGGGATCGCCAGGACCCGCCGGGTCGGGCATGCGGGCACCCTCGACCCGATGGCCACCGGGGTGCTCGTCCTCGGTGTCGAGAAGGCCACCAAGCTCCTCGGCCACCTCGCACTGACCGAGAAGGAGTACCTCGGCACCATCAGGCTCGGCCAGACCACGATCACGGACGACGCCGAGGGCGAGATCACCGCGTCGACGGACGCCTCCGGGGTGACCCGGGAGGGCATCGACGCCGGTGTCGCCGAGCTGACGGGCGAGATCATGCAGGTGCCGTCCAAGGTCAGCGCCATCAAGATCGACGGCAAGCGCTCGTACGCACGGGTGCGCGGCGGCGAGGACTTCGACATCCCGGCCCGTCCGGTGACCGTTTCGCAGTTCACGGTGTACGACGTCCGTGACGCCGTCGCCGACGACGGGACGCCCGTCGTCGACCTGGTCGTCTCCGTCGTCTGCTCCTCCGGTACGTACATCCGTGCCCTCGCCCGCGACCTGGGCGCCGGGCTCGGGGTGGGCGGCCATCTGACCGCGCTGCGCCGCACCCGAGTCGGCCCGTACAAGCTGGACGCGGCGAAGACGCTGGACCAGCTCCAGGAGGAGCTGACGGTCATGCCGATCGGCCAGGCCGCAGCGGCGGCGTTCCCTCGCTGGGACGTCGACGCGAAGCGGGCCCGGCTGCTGCTCAACGGCGTACGACTGGACATGCCGGAGTACGACACGACGGGTCCGGTCGCCGTCTTCGGGCCGGAGGAGCAGTTCCTCGCCCTCGTCGAGCAGCACCGGGGGAAGGCGAAGAGCCTCGCCGTCTTCGGCTGAGGCCGGTCGACGCCGACGCCGGCGGTCTCACGCCCCTCGGACCTCACGTCCGGGTGAAGGGCGGGGGACCATCGTGGAGCGGGCCTGCCCGCTGCCCGCTCCACGATCCCCCTCGGAAGGGATCTGTCCGTCGCTCCTGACGGATTCACCCCCACGGGCAGGCGCTCGGAGTGAGTCGAGGGAGCATGTGGGGGCGCATTCGCCCCCGCTGCCGGCACGGTGATCAAGCCGGGCCGAAGAAGTCCGGTTCAGACCATTTCGGACCGGCCCAGGGCGGCCGTCCCCTCCCGGCACCAGCGCACAGCGGGGCCCAGCCAGGTGCCGATGCCGAACCACGACCGTGGGCATGGCAGTCTTAGAGCTGCGCAATCGGTAATCACGTACACAGGTTCGGTTCGGTTTCGGGCCGGCCTCGGGCGAGGAGCGGTCACAGTGCAGCGCTGGCGTGGCTTGGAGGACATTCCCCAGGACTGGGGGCGCAGCGTCGTCACCATCGGCTCCTACGACGGGGTGCACCGAGGACACCAGCTGATCATCGGGCGGACCGTGGAGCGGGCCCGTGAGCTCGGTGGGCGCTCGGTCGTCGTCACCTTCGACCCCCACCCGAGCGAGGTCGTGCGCCCGGGCAGCCACCCGCCGCTGCTGGCCCCGCACCACAGGCGTGCGGAACTGATGGCGGAACTCGGCGTGGACGCGGTCCTCGTTCTCCCCTTCACCGCGGAGTTCTCACAGCTGTCGCCCGCGGACTTCATCGTGAAGGTGCTCGTCGACAAGCTGCACGCCCGTGCGGTGATCGAGGGCCCGAACTTCCGCTTCGGCCACAAGGCGGCCGGGAACGTCGCCTTCCTGGCCGAGCTGGGCAGCAGCTACGACTACGAGGTCGAGGTGGTCGACCTGTATGTGCGCGGGGAAGCGGGCGGAGGCGAAGCCTTCTCGTCGACCCTCACACGGCGCCTGGTCGCCGAGGGCGACGTCGGGGGCGCGGCGGAAATCCTCGGCCGCCCCCACCGGGTCGAGGGCATCGTGGTGCGCGGCGCCCAGCGCGGGCGCGAGCTCGGCTACCCGACCGCGAACGTGGAGACCCTCCCGCACACCGCGATCCCCGCGGACGGTGTATACGCGGGCTGGCTCACGGCGGACGGCGAGCGCATGCCCGCCGCCATCTCCGTCGGTACCAACCCCCAGTTCGACGGCACCGAGCGCACCGTGGAGGCGTACGCGATCGACCGCGTCGGCCTCGACCTGTACGGGCTGCACGTGGCGGTCGACTTCCTGGCGTACGTCCGGGGCCAGGAGAAGTTCGCGTCGATCGAGGCGCTGCTCGACGCCATCGCCGCGGACGTGAAGCGCGCGCGGGAGCTTACGGCCGGCTGCTGAGGGCTTTTCGTCACCCCGCACCGCCGCGCGCCCAGTGGCACGCCACCCCGCCCGCCCCCGAACCCGGGAGAATCGGCGGGTCCTCACCGCGGCAGCGGGCGGCGACGCCCGCCGTCTCCGCCTCGCCGGAGGCCAGCACCGGGCACCGGGCGTGGAAGCGGCAGCCCGCCGGGATGCGCGAGGGATCGGGCGGCTCGCCCGTGAGCACGACCGCAGGGCCCGAGGACTCGGGCAGTACCGACAACAGCGCCCGTGTGTACGGATGCCGGGGCGCCGTCAGGACCTGCTCCACCGGGCCCGTCTCCACGATCCTGCCCAGGTACATCACGGCGACCCGGTCGGCGATGTTCCAGGCCAGGCCCAGATCATGGGTCACCACCAGCGCCGAAAGGCCCAACTCGTCCCTCAGCCGTAGCAGCAGTGCCAGGATCTCGCCCCGTACGGAGGCGTCCAGCGACGCCACCGGCTCGTCGGCCACGATGAGCTCCGGCCCGAGCACGAGCGCACCGGCGATCACGACGCGCTGGCGCTGTCCGCCCGACAGCTCGTGGGGGTAGCGGAGGAAGAACCGCTCCGGCGGTCTGAGCCCCGCCCGCGCCAGCGCCCCGGCCACGGCTTCCCGTTCGTCCCCCGGGGCACGGTGGATCCGCAAGCCCTCCGCCACCGCCTCGTACACGGTGTGCCGGGGGTTGAGCGAGCCGCTCGGGTCCTGGAGCACCAGCTGGACCCGTTTGCGGTAGGCCTTCAGTGCCCGCGCCCCGTACGACAGAGGCGCCCCCTCGAACTCCACCCGGCCGGCCGTCGGTTCGACGAGCCCGAGCAGCGTCCGGGCGAGTGAGGTCTTGCCGCAGCCGGACTCGCCGACGAGCGCGACGATCTCCCCGGGGCCGATGTCCAGGTTCACGCCATCGACGGCCCGTACGGCGGCCGCGCCACGGCGCCCGGGAAACGTGACGCCGAGCCCGGCGGCGAGAAGCAGGGGAGCCGTGGTCACGGCGGACTCCTCGACGCTGGTCATGCGTCCACCCCCGCCCCGGGGTGGACGCACGCGGCCCAGCGTCCCCGGCTCGTCTCGCGCAGCACGACGTCGTCCCGAGCGCAGACCTCAAGGGCCACCGGACACCGCGGATGGAACGCGCATCCCCCCGGCAGCGCGGACGGATCCGGAGGATCACCGGGCAGCCCCCTCGGCGCGCGCCGGGACGCCGCATCACCGATCCGGGGGAACGCCGCCGCCAGAGCCCGCCCGTAGGGGTGCCCGGCCGCGTCGTACACGTCCCGGGCCGGGCCCTCTTCCACCACCCGGCCCGCGTACATCACCGCGAGCCGGTCACAGGTGTCCGCCAGCACCGCCAGATCGTGACTGATCATCAGCAATCCGATGTCCTGCGATGCGACCAGCTCCTCGATCAGCCGCAGGATCTGGGCCTGGATCATCACATCCAGTGCCGTCGTCGGTTCGTCGGCGACGATCAGCCTCGGCTCACAGGCGAGCGCCATCGCGATCATCACTCGCTGGCGCTGGCCGCCCGACAGCTCGTGCGGATACGCCTGCGCCCGGGAGGCCGGCAACCCCACCTGCTCGAGCAGGGCGCCGACGTGCCTTCTCGCAGCGCCCGGTGTCGCCCGCCCGTGGACCAGCAGAGGTTCGCCGATCTGCTCCCCGATCCGGTGCACCGCGTTCAACGAGTGCATCGCGCCCTGGAAGACGATCGACGCACCCGCCCAGCGCACCGCCCGCAGGCGCCCCCACTTCATGGTGAGGACGTCCTCACCGTCGAGCGAGATCTCGCCCGATACCCGCGCCGACGCGGGGAGCAGCCTCAGCAGCGCCAGAGCCACCGTCGACTTCCCGCACCCCGACTCACCCGCGATGCCCAGCTTGCCGCCCGCGGCGACCGTCAGGTCCACCCCCCGGACGGCGGGGACGGCACCCGCCCCCGATCCGTACGTCACCCACAGGTCCCTGACCTCCAGGAGGCTCCGCTCCGGCTGCTCCGGCTGTTCCGGCAGCGCCGACGGCATGGGCAGGGTGGTCATCGGGACACCCCCAGCTTCGGGTTGAGCACGGACTCGACCGCACGTCCGCACAGGGTGAACGCCAGCGCGACCAGCGCGATCGCGATCCCTGGCGGGGCCAGGTACCACCAGTGGCCGGAGGACACCGCACCCGCCTCCCTGGCGTCCTGGAGCATGCCGCCCCAGGACACCACCGTCGGATCGCCGAGTCCGAGGAAGGCGAGCGTCGCCTCGGTCAGGATCGCGCTGGAGATGCCGAGGGTCGTCTGCGCCAGCACCAGCGGCATCACGTTCGGGAGCACATGGCGGGCCATGACGTGCCCGTGTCCGCCGCCGAGTGCCGTCGCCCGTTCGATGTAGGGGCGCGATTCGACCGCGATCGTCTGCGCACGTACCAGCCGCGCGGTGGTCGGCCAGGATGTGACACCGATCGCCAGGACCACGGTCCAGACGCTGCGTGAGAGCACCGTGGCCAGCACGATCGCCAGCACCAGGGTCGGCATCACCAGGAACCAGTCGGTGATCCGCATGACGACCGTGGAGAACCAGCCGCCGTAGTGGCCGGCGACGACCCCGACGAGCGTGCCGATGGCGACCGAGAGCGCGGCGGCCAGCAGCCCCACCGTGAGCGAGATCCGCGCTCCCCAGATCAGCAGCCCCAGCAAGGAGCGCCCGAACTGGTCGGTGCCGAGCGGGAAGGAGGCACTCGGAGACTCGAGCGCCCCGCCTTGTGCGTCGGTGACGCTCTGGACACCGCTGCCGACGAGCAGCGGCGCGGCCAGCGCGACCGCGACGAGGAGGGCGAGCCCTGACAGGCCCACGAGCCCCGCCCGGTGCGTACGGTAGTGCCGCCAGAAGCGGGTCACCGACTCCCGGCGGCGCGTCCACACGAGTGAGCCGTTCATCGGCCCACCCTCGGATCGAGCAGCGGATAGAGCAGATCGGCGAGCAGATTCATCATGATCATGGCTCCTGCGAAGACGACGAACAGCCCCTGGACGAGCGGCAGGTCGGGAACGCTCAGCGCCTGGTAGAACAGTCCGCCCAGACCCGGCCAGGAGAACACCGTCTCCACCAGGATCGAACCGGCGGCCACATGACCGAGGTTGATGAAGACCATCGTCACGGTCGGCAGCAGGGCGTTGGGCACGGCATGGCGGCGCCGTACCTCGTCGTCCCGGAGCCCTTTCGCCCGGGCCGTCGTGAGATAGTCGCCGCCCATCTCGTCGAGCAGTGAGGAGCGCATCACCAGGAGCGTCTGGGCGTAGCCCACCGCCACCAGGGTGAGGACCGGCAGCACCATGTGATGGGCCACATCGAGCGCGTACGCGAAGCCCGTCTCGCTGCCCGACTCCATGCCTCCGGTGGGGAACAGGCCAGGCACGGGGCCGAGCCCCACCGCGAACACGATGATCAGCAGCAGACCCAGCCAGAACGAGGGCACCGACCAGAGCGTCAGCGCCACACCGGTGTTGAGGCGGTCCCCGAGACGGCCGTGCCGCCAGGCCGACCGGGTGCCGAGCCACAGTCCCAGCGCCGAGTAGATGACCACGGCCACGCCCGTCAGCAGCAGGGTGGCCGGGAACTTCTGCGCGATGAGGCCGCCCACGGGCGCGTGGAACTGGTACGACATTCCGAGATCCCCGGTCAGCGCACCCGCGCAGTAGTCCGTGAACTGCCGCCACAACGGCAGGTCGAGACCGAACTGGTGCCGCAGCGTGGCCAGCTGCCCGGCCGTGGTCGGCATCCCGTGCGTCATCGCCTTTACGGGGTCGCCGGGGATGATCCTGAAGAGGAAGAAGCTGGTGACCAGGACGGCGAACAGCGACACCGCCGCCCCGGCCAGCTTGCCCGCCGCATACCGCGGATAGGCGGTCACGTCCGCGTCGCGCGCGACGCGGGGCCGCGGCGGTCCGGATGCCCCCGTCGTCGGGACGGAGGCCGGGGTCGTGCCTCCCACGCTGCTCATCGGCTATTCACGATCGTCCGCCGTGGCCCGGCGGCGCCGGGCGGTGAGCAGGCCGATGGCGACGAGCACGACGACGCCGATGCCGACGCCGAGGGCCAACGGGGTGCGGGAGGCGTCCTTCCCCGCACCGCCGTGTGCCGCGGCGCCGGCCGGCTGGGCGGACCACCAGCTCCAGTAACCGTCCTGGCCGTAGATGTTGCCGCCGCTCTGCGGCATGGTCGTGATGTTCTTGATCTGGTCCGTTCGGTACGCCTCGACGGCGTTCGGATACGCCATGACATTCATGTACCCGATGTCGTACAGCCGGGACTGCATTTGCCTGACCAGTTCGGCGCGCCTGGCCGGGTCGTATTCCGCGGCCTGCTTCTCGTACAGCTCGTCGTACGTCTTGTCGCAGATGAAGTTGTCCGTGGCGCCGGTGTCCTTCGGAGTGGCGGGCAGCGCGGAGCAGGTGTGGATGGAGAGCACGAAGTCGGGGTCGGGGTTCACGGACCAGCCGTCGAACGCCAGATCGTAGTCCCCCTTGACCCAGGGGTCGGAGACATTGTCGAGGCATTCGACCTTCAGGGTGATGCCGAGCTTGCCCCACCATTCCTGGAGGTACTTGCCGATCGCCTTGTCGTTCGGTTCGGTGGCATGGCACAGGATCCTGAAGTCCAATGACTTGCCGTCCTTGCCGACGCGCTGTCCGCTGCTGTTCTTCCGGTATCCGGCCCGGTCGAGCAGCGCCGCCGCCTTGGCGGGGTCGTAGCCGACCTTCTGTGTGGCGACTGGCTTCCAGAAGTAGGGGGCGAAGCGCGGTGGGATGTAGCCTTCGCCCTCCACGGCGTGGCCCTGGAACACCTTGTCGACGATGGCCTTGCGGTCGACGGCATGGAAGAGCGCCCTGCGCACCGTCGGATCCAGGAGCGCCGCGTGGCCGCTGCCGAAAGTCCTGCCGTCCTTCGACCGCGCCCCGGGATTGGTCGCGAGAGCGAAGAAGCGGCGTCCGGGGGCGTCGTTGACCTTGACGTTCTCGGCGGCCCGGAGCGAGGCGGCCTGAGCGGGTGTGAGTCCGGAGACGAAGGACACCTCGCCCTTGCGCAGAGCGGCGACGGCGGCGTCCCCGTCCTTGTAGTACTTGAACACCAGCTCGTCGAACAGGGGTACGCCCCGCCAGAAGTCCTTGTTCGGCTTCAGCTTGACGTACTGGTCCACCTTGAAGTCGGTCAGGATGTACGGCCCGTTGCCGACCAACGGGAAGGCCTTGTCGTTGTTGAACGCCGAGAAGTCCCCGACCTTCTCCCAGATGTGCTTGGGCACGATCGGGACGTCGAGTGCCGCCATGGTGGCCTGCGGCTTCTTCAGCTCTATGACCAGCGTCTCGGGGTCCGGGGCCGAGACCTTCCTGAAGTTGGCGGTGAAGCTGCCGTTGGCGGTGGCGGCATTGTCGTCCGTCAGCATCTTGTTGAACGTCCAGGCGGCGTCCTCGGCGGTGGCGGGCCTGCCGTCGGACCACTTGGAGTTCTTGCGGATCTTGTAGGTCCAGGTGAGCTTGTCCGGGGACGTCTTCCACTCGGTGGCGAATCCCGGGATCGGGTGCGCGTCCTTGACGTCGTAGTTCGTCAGGTACTCGTACGTCAGCCGGTGCAGGCTGGTGGAGATGAGCCGCTGCGCCAGGAACGGGCTGAGGGAGTCCACGCTTTGTGAGACGGCGACGGTGAGCACGTACTTCCCGCCGTTCTTGCCGTCGCCCCCGCCGCTGTCGGCGGCCTGCACGGGCCGTGGGACGGCCACCATGGCGGAGGCGGCGACGAGGCCGGAAGCGAGGAGCATACGGACGAACGGGTGTCGGCGTGTGCCGGGCGATGGGGCGTTGGTGACCATGAGACGTTGACCTCGCGATCGTTGCTCGCTCGGAGAAGGCACGTGGATCTTCTGTGCCGCCCACTGGTGAAGCGAGATGTATCAGCGCGGTCTAGACGTGTCAACGATGCCCGACGGGGCGTCAAAAGCCCTGTGGGCTGCGGGAATGGCCGAGGGCCCGCACCGTCGTGGACGGTGCGGGCCCTCATTGGTCTTTACCTGTGCCGCCCTACTGCTGAGGGGCTGGCGGCGCCTGCGGAGGCTGCTGGGGGTAGCCGTATCCCTGCGGTGGGACCGGGCCCTGGAAGTCGGGCTGACCCTGTGGCGCCGGCATACCGGGCGGCTGACCCGGAGCCGGAGCCTGTCCCGGCTGTCCGGGGAACGGCTGCTGCGGGAAGGGCGGCCGTGCGGACTCCTGCGGCTGCTGAGGTGACGGATGCTGCGGCTGCCCGGGAGGCGGGCCGGCCGGGCTCGGCACGGACTGCGCCTGGGAGGGCAGGGACTGCTGCCAGGGCTGCTGCACACCGGGCTGCGGAGGGTACGGCTGCGGTCCGCCGTACGGGGGATGGCCCTCGTGCGGGGCGGGGCCCGGGTAGGGCTGCTGCGGGTTCGGGGCGTACGGCTGACCCGGCACCGGCTGGCCTGGCATCGGCTGGCCGGGATAGGGCTGTCCGGGGTAGGGCTGTCCGGGCATCTGCTGGCCCGGCACCGGCGGCGCCATGTGGGGTGGCTGGTGGCCCTGACCTTCCGAGGTCCACAGGCCCTGTGCCTGCTGTGCTCGCACGAAGTCCTCGGCCACCATCGCGGAGAGGTTGAAGTACGCCTCGCGCGTCTTCGGGCGCATCATGTCCAGATCGACCTCGGCACCCGCCGCGAGATGCTCGTCGAACGGAACGACCACGACACCGCGGCAGCGTGTCTCGAAGTGCTGCACGATGTCCTCGACCTTGATCATCTTGCCGGTCTCCCGGACCCCGGAGATCACCGTGATCGAACGCTGGACCAGCTCGGCATAGCCGTGAGCCGAGAGCCAGTCGAGCGTCGTGCTCGCGCTGCTCGCCCCGTCGACGGACGGGGTGGAGATGATGATCAGCTGGTCGGCGAGGTCGAGCACTCCGCGCATGGCGCTGTAGAGCAGGCCGGTACCGGAGTCGGTGAGGATGATCGGGTACTGCTTGCCCAGCACATCGATCGCGCGCCGGTAGTCCTCGTCGTTGAACGTCGTGGAGACCGCCGGGTCCACGTCATTGGCGATGATCTCCAGTCCGGAGGGCGCCTGCGAGGTGAAGCGGCGGATGTCCATGTACGAGTTCAGATAGGGGATCTGCTGGACCAGGTCGCGGATGGTCGCCCCGGTCTCACGGCGCACCCGGCGGCCGAGCGTGCCCGCGTCCGGGTTGGCGTCGATCGCGAGGATCTTGTCCTGTCGTTCGGAGGCGAGAGTGGAACCGAGCGCGGTGGTGGTCGTGGTCTTGCCGACACCGCCCTTCAGGCTGATGACCGCGATCCGGTAGCAGGAGAGGACCGGCGTGCGGATCAGCTCGAGCTTGCGCTGCCGCTCGGCCTCCTCCCTCTTGCCGCCGAGCTTGAAGCGGCCTCCGCCCGGAGTCCGGCTCGACTTGGCCTTCTGCTTGGTGTTGCGCAGAAGCCGGTCCGAGGACAGTTCCACGGCCGCGGTGTACCCGAGCGGCGCACCCGGCACGGAACGCTCACGCTGGTCGTGTGTCACGGGCGTGGGCCAGGCGGCACCGGTCCGCGGGTCGACGGGCCCGGCCGGCGGCTGCGGTTGCCCGGCTCCCTGCTGCGGTTGCGGCTGTCCGGCCCCCTGCTGAGGCGGTACGCCGGGCTGCGGCTGCGGCTGCGGGTAGGGCCCGGGCGCTGCGGGTGGCATCGGGGCACCCGGCTGTGGCTGATGCGGCGCGTACGGCTGTGCCGGTGCCGGTGCCGGTGCCGGTGCCGGTGCCGGGGTGCCGGGCTGTACGGGGCCGGTGGGCTGGCCAGGCTGGGGGAAGCCGTATCCCTGCTGGGCGGGGATGTTGGGGGTGGCCGGCGCGGGGTGGCCGGTGGGCTGGCCGGGTTGGGGGAAGCCGTATCCGGTTTGCTGGGCCGGGATGTTGGGGGTGGCCGGCGCCGGGTGGCCGGTGGGGCGGCCCGGCGGGGGGAAGCCGTACCCCTGCTGGGCGGGCACCTGCGGGTGGCCGGTATCCCGGGGGTCGGTCTCGGAGGACTGCGGGCTCCACTGCGGCGCGGTCCCGGGAGTAGCCGGCTGGAACGCTGGAGGCAGGGGAGGCAGTCCGGTCCCCTGGGGGACCGGCGGGGGCGCCCAGGGCTGGGCGGGTGCCGGAGCGGGCGGAGTGTCCCGGGGTACGGAATCCTGCGGAGTGGCTGCCTGCGCGGCAGTGTCCTGAGGAACGGCGTCCTGCGGAGCGGCTCCCTGCGCGGCGGTGCCTTGCGAAGTGGCGTCGTGCGAAGTGGCGTCGTGCGGCGGGGCGTCCGCGGGAGTGCCCACAGGTGCGTCTGCGGGCACCGAGTCGGCCGGCCCCTCGTCCGGTCCGGCGGTCGCGGCACCGGCTGTGTCCACGGCCTTGTCCGTCACCGCGTCCCGAGGGGCGGACTCCGCTTCCGCGGGCCCGTCGGATGCCTGGTCGTCGGAGCTGCTCTCGGGCGCGTCGCCGTCCTGGCCGGCCGGGCGGTCGACGGTGTCGGCCGCCACGTGGACAGCCGGCTCTTCGGCCTCGTCGCCGCTGCCCCCGCCGTGTTCGGCACCGGGCGCGGCCATGGCGCCGGGACCGTCGGAATCCGTGCCGGACTGCGCCGCCGCGGCGTTCCCTTCGCCGGTCGCACCGGTCGCACCGGTCGCACCGGTCGCGCCGGTCAGCGCTGAGGCAGTGGCTTCACGCTCCGCGATCTCGCGCTTCAGCGCAGCGGGAGAGAAGCGCATGGTGGCTCCGCTCTCCACGTCCCCGTTGCCGAACGGCCGCGGTGCGCCGCCCTGTGAACCGTCCGGCGCTGACGGCGTTGACGGCGCTGCCGCCGGCGCGGCGGCCTTCGGCGCGGCCACATCCGGCTGAGCGGGGGCCGCGGGGGCGGGTGCCTGCTGCACCGGAGGCCAGTTGGGCTCGAAGCCGCTGCCCGTGGGCAGCCCCGGCACCGCCACCGGCGCCCCGGACGGCGGGGGAGGCGTCGCTCCGGGCGTGCCCGCGCCCGTGCCGGCAGCCGTGCCCGCGGCACCCGAATCCGCCGAGGCGTTCTGCGTGTACCAGGCCGGCGGGGTGTAGTCGATGGTGAACTCACCCGTCATGTCTGCGGGCTCCGCGTCGGACTGATCGTCGACGGGTGTGTTCCAGCCCCCGCGGATCTCGTCCCGATCGCCGTTCACTTTGCCTCCTGTGGTCGAGCACCCTTGTGCCGTGATGGGTGGGGGCGGCCGTAACCGTCGCTCGATCCGCCGCCGGCTCTCCCCCTGGTGGCGCCGCGCACCTGTCCGCAGGTTCGTGCCGCGCCCACTCCCACCCTAATCGCCGCCACGGTCAATGCGGCAGGCCGGATCGACCGCAGCCGACTGTCCCGCGCGTCACGCCCCGACTCAAGTAGCCGGGCAGCGCCACCCGATACGACATGACGCGGGAGGTGAACCGGTCAAAATCCCATGGAAGCGGGTCAGTCCATCCGCCGCGCCGCGCCCAGGAGGCCGGTCTCCGCGTCCGTCGCCTGCGTCATGACGAACTGCCGGTCACCTGGTGTACACCACAACGTCACACCATCGGCAAGAGTGGAGAGCGCCTCCGTCTCACCCTGGGACAGATGCATGATGCGGCCGATCTGCACGGCCTCGTCCGGAGAGACCCGCTGGACGCCGACCAGGGTCGACTTCTCCATCAGCCGGGGTGCCACCGGGCTCAGATAGGGCAGCAGCGTCATCACCGACTGCCAGGGAGCCGACGCCACCCGGCCACGGGGTGGCCGCATCCCGCAGTCGCGCACGACGACCACCGGACTGCCGGCCGAGGCTCCCTGGGGCGGCACCCTGCCGACATCGTGCAGGGTGATGCACGGCTGGCCGCCGCCCGCTGCCTGCGCGAGGTTCGTCCAGGCGGGGGCCCGTCCGGTTTCCACGGCGATCCGCGCTCCCGTGGCGGCGGCTCGCAGCGCCATGACCTGAGCCGTCCACAGACCGCCGATCAGAGTGATGTCGTACGGGGTGGGCCGGTTGATGCCGAGCACCGCGGGGCGCCCCTCGGAGTCCACCCCTATCACCATGCCGTCGTCGCCGACCGGCAGCGCCAGAGCCTCCAGTTGCTCCAGAGGTATGGCATGCCGGTCGCGCCGCGGTCCGATGAGCCCGAAGCCGGTCCGCAGCCTGCTCCCGCGTGCCGCGCCCCGTGCACCCCTCCCGTCCGGCGCGGGATGCGCCGCGGATGCGGACGGCGGCACGGCACGCGGCACCGCCGAAGGCCGGGAGGAAGGCAGGGAGGAAACAGGCGGCACGGACGAAGGCGGCATGGAAGAAGGCATGGACATCAGCGCGCACCCCCGAGCGGCAGTGTGGCCAGCATGCCCGGCAGCTGTTCACGGTCCAGCCGCACCAGCCCGGTCTTCACTCCGCGCGCCACACGCTCCAGTTCATGACGGGCGCTCACCAGTTCCTCGTCGCTGCGCCCGGTGATCCGTACATGCCCCGTCATCGTCACTTCCTGCCGCTCGCCGCGGCCCAGGGTCAGGCTGAACGTCGTGGCGAGCGCGGGCAGCGAGGTGAGCAGTGCGACCAGCTGGGGCATCGACGCACCTCCCGAGGCATCGCCGCGGTTCAGCTGGGGCCAGCGCCCCATCCAGTACGTCGTGTGCCGGCGGTCGTCACAGCGCCAGGTACGGGAAGTCTCCTCGGTGCGGCGCCCGGGCACGTCGGCACGGCTCGCCTGCGCTATCGCCAGGGGATTCGCGCAGGTCGAGGTCGCGATCGCCCCTATGAGCTCCTGCTCGGTCAGTACCGTCGCGCGGAATCCGGCACCGGCCAGCCGGCTTGCCAGCTGGTCCGCCACCCGGACCACGCACTTCTGTGCACCGGTCAGTCCGCCGCCCCGTGCCTCGACGGCCTCCGGGCAGAGCTCGGGATCGAGCTTCAGCGCGATCCAGGTGATACGGACCGCGGGAGACCCCGTCTGCGCCTGCAGCGGTGCGTAATTGCGCGCGGCCACCGACTGCTGCGGCAGATGCGGTGCCGGGGCGGGCTGCGTGTGCTGCACGATCTGCGCCGACTCCAGCCGGATTCCGTCCACGTCCAGCACGTCCCGCACCAGGGTCAACGGCAGCGGGCGGGCGCCCCGGTCCGGGCGCAGCGCCGTAGCGTCGGACTCGACCTGGACCACGGCCGTCAGGAACGTACCGTCGCCGATCATGCCGACCGGCCGCCGCTCACGGTCGCTGTACGCATACGTCCGCAGCGCGGGATCGCACTCGACCACGGGCGCGAGTCCCGGCTCCGTCCCGGGTGGAGGGACCAGGGTTGCCGCCTTGCGGATCCGGGACCGCAGCGCGAAAGCCGTGGCGAGCCACTCCGGGAGCGAGCGACGGTGCCGTCGGAGCACGGCCAGCAGTACCAGCAGCGCAGCCGCGACCCCGGCGGGGACGAGCAGCAGCGGATCGGTCACCCACGCGACGAGGAGCAACGCGGCCGCACACTCGACCAGCACGAACTGTTGCAATCGGAATGAACCGAACTGTCCCGCACGGGCCTTGAGTCGTGGCGCTGCCACCCCCGGGGCCGTTGTCGACGGTCCGCCGGAGCGGGACCGCGAGGGCGAACCGGGGCCCGCCGCCGACGAAGATGCGGTGGGCGGCGCGGGCGCGGCCGCCCGGGTGCGCGTCGCGGAAGCCATGACGGAGAAACCCCCCAATTCATCCCGATCACCCTGGCCTGCCAGGGCGTTGGCGGCGGCATCACCCTACCCGCCCCGCAAGCCCCGTCGATCAACAGGCATAGTAGGGGGCCGGTCTGACAACCGGCATGAGGGGAGTGCTCGCACCTGACCGGCGGCGAGCACTGCGGCTTTCGACCAATGGGGATCCATGGCATCTCGGCGGGATGAGCTCAACGCGTACACCTTCGCGAAGAAGCGCACGGTTGCGGCGTTCCTCCAACCGTCACCCTCGGGTACGGAAGAGGGGGCACCGCGTCCGCTGCGCGCGGTCGTCCCGAGTCTCGTCGTCGGCGCGCTGGTTCTCGCCGGTTTCGGTGCCTGGGGAATGTTCAAGCCCAAGGCGCCCAAGGACTGGGACAAGCCCGCCACCAAGGTGATCGTGGGCAAGGAGTCCACGACCCGTTATGTGGTGCTGATGACCGGCAAGAAGAAGCTGCTGCACCCCGTGCTCAACCTGGCCTCCGCCCGGCTTCTCCTGGACCCCGGGAAGTTCGAGGTGATCCAGGTCGGCGACGACGTCCTCGACGGCGGCCGTCCACCGCGCGGCCCCATCATCGGCATTCCGTACGCACCCGACCGCCTGCCCAGCGAAGCGGAGGCGGCCAAGGCCAAGCGCTGGGCGGTCTGCGTGCAGCCCGGCGCCGGAGCGGGCGCGAGCGTGCAGAAGGCGACGTTCGTCCTCGCCGACCGCGACTTCCCCAAGACCGAGGGCCGCAACCGGCTGACCGGTGGAGAAGTGCTCTATGTCGTGGGGCAGAACGGCGACCGCTATCTGGTGGACGACGAGGGGAACAAGTACCTCATCGCGGGCAAGAAGTCGGAGGAGTCGTATCTGACCCGGGTCCTCGTCCGCACCAAGAAGCCGCAGTCCGTCACGGACGGCTGGCTGGCCACGCTGCACACCGGCAGCCCCATCGAGTTCCCCGACATCGACGGCCGGGTCTCCGCCGACGCCGGTGTCGGCGGAGGGCTCAGCGAGAAAGAGGACCGGGTCGGCATGGTCCTGAAGGCGCAGACCGGTTCCGGGCCGCAGTACTACGTCGTACTCCCCGGCAAGGTGAAGCCGGTCTCGGATTTCATGGCCTGGCTCCTCATCAACTCCCCGAAGTCCGTGGGACTCGGCATGGACGGCGAGGCGACCACCGTGGACGCCGCGGCGATCGACCCGGGCGCCGAAACCTTCGGGAAGAGCCGGCGCTGGCCGACACAGCGCGTCAAGCAGGTCAACTCCACGCGAGGGGACGATGCGCGGGACACCGTGTGCAGCGTGCTTCGCGATGTGGACCGCAAGGGACATACGACGCTGTCCACCTGGGCGGGCACGGAGTATCCGGCGGAGATCACCGCGGGGGGCACCAGCACGTACGTCACACCGGGCAGCGGTCTGCTCTACACCCAGATCCAGGGCAAGCAGACCCGCCCCGACGGTTCGCTCTTCCTGGTGACGGACACCGGTCTGCGCTACGCCGTCCAGGCGAACGGAGACAGTGACGCCGACCGTTCCGAGATCGGTGCCGGTGACAAGAAGGAGAAGCAGCAGGATGGCCGGCCCGAGCCCAGTGAGGCGCAGCGCCACCTGGGCTACGAGAAGGTCACCCCCACGCTCGTGCCCATCGCCTGGTCGGAGTTCCTGTCCAAGGGCCCGCGTCTGGACGTCAACAGCGCACGCCAGCCGCAGGGTTCGTGAGGAGGACGGGTGACGTACCGAAACTCCGCACTGATCGCCTCGGCGGCGCTCACGTTCCTCGTCGCGCTGCCACCGGCGGCTGGGGCGTCCGAACTCCCCGCACCCCTGGGCCTCGACGGCAGCGGCGAGTGCACCTTCCCGATGAAGAAGCAGATCGCCAGCGTGCCCTGGTCCCTCCAGCGGGTGCTCCTCGACGAGCTGTGGCAGGACACCAAGGGGAAGGGCGTTCGCGTCGCCGTCATCGACACCGGTGTCGACAACGTCAATCCGCAGCTCAAGTCCGCCGTCGACGTGAGCGCGGGCAAGGACTTGCTCAAGCCCGACAAGGACGACAGGGACAGTCGGCGGGGCAAGACGGACGGCACCGTCGACGAGGTGGGGCACGGCACGAAGGCCGCCGGGATCATCGCGGCCCGTCCCCGTAAGGGCACGGGCTTCGTCGGGCTCGCGCCCGAAGCGACGATCATTCCGATCCGCCAGAACGACGAGAAGAGCAGCGGCAACGACCTCACCATGGCACAGGCGATCGACCATGCGATCGCCAAGAAGGCCAACGTCATCAACATCTCGCAGGACACCACCCGGGCGCTGACCCCGCAGTCGAAACTCGGCCAGGCGGTGACACGGGCCATCAGGGCAGGGATTGTCGTGGTCGCCTCGGCGGGCAACGACGGCATGGACGGCAAGCTCAAGAGCACCTATCCGGCGGCCTTCGACGGCGTCCTCGCCGTCGCCGCGTCGGACCGCAACAACGAACGCGCCGCGTTCTCCCAGGCGGGCGAGTTCGTGGGGGTCGCGGCGCCGGGTGTGGACATCGTCTCCACCGTTCCCGGAGGTGGCCAGTGCGTCGACAACGGGACGAGTTTCTCCGCTCCGTACGTGGCGGGCGTCGCCGCCCTGCTCCGGGCGAAGCACCCCGACTGGTCGGTCGCGGAGATCGTCGCCCAGATCGAGCAGACCGCCGAGCGCAGCGTCAACGGCCGTGACAACTTCGTGGGCTGGGGCGTCGTCGACCCGGTCCGCGCGCTCCGCGATGACGACGTCCGGCGCCCGGCGCCGGTCCCGGACGCGCCCATGGCGAAGCCCCCGGCGCCCGAGCCCGCGCGCCTCGCGCTCTCGGAGACCGCGCAGGAACGCGATGAACGCTTCGCGACCTACGCGCTGGGCGTCGGCGGAGTGCTCGTGGCGGTCGTCGCCGGCACCGCGACGGTGATCAGGGACTTCGGGCGAGGACGACGCGGCGGTACGCGATGAATGAGACGGGTGTCAGGACAGGGGAGCGTGCTTCTGCACAAGCCGTTGTCGGATGCATTGAGTAGACTGCGTTGCGGCTTCACTAGTGTGACGGGGGATGTTGAAGTGGCGGAGCCTTTATTTCTCGGCAACGAGACCACCATCGGCTATGGGTACGGCTCCTGTGCGGCGTCACGGACCACCCGGGGCCGGGCACGCGCCGATCGGCTTCGCCGGGGCCCGCGAACTCACCCGAGTAGGTGAGGTGTTGGCCTCCACGGTGCTCGAGTGCCTGAACACCATGACGGATCCCCGCAGTTCCATCACGAAGACTTCCCCCTCTCCTGAGAACACGGGGATGAACGGCACCGGCGCCGTCGGCGAGGCCCTCAACGGGCCTGCTGTCACTGCCGGTTCGACCGGGGCGCACTCCGCCACGGTCCGTCGTGTCGACCGCCACCACGGTGGCCGTCGCCGGTGCCGTTGTAGCGGTGGGCGTACGCAGCAGGAGAGAGCAGCCACGCCCACGGAGAGAATCACCTGGCCGACCGCCGGTCGCAGGGTGAGGGAATCGACAATGAGGAGCTCCATATGAGCAACCCCGCTGGCGGGTTCGGACTCGCCGATGATCCGGTAACCAAGGCAAAGCTCAAGATCCAGACCACCGGCGAGGAGGTCACCAAGCAGGCCCGCGAGCTGGCCGACATCCTCGAGACGGTCAGCGCCGGCTGGTCCGGTGTGGGTGCGAGCGGCTTCAAGTCCGCCCAGACCGTGGTCAACACCGACCATGACGAGATCCGCCGGATGCTGCGCGTTCTCTACAACGCCGTGGCCGAGACCAAGAACCTGAGCAACGCCAACGACGACGAGGTGAGGGCCGAGTTCGCCAAGCTCCAGGCTCAGGGCTCCACCCCGCCCCCGTCCGGCCTGAACCACGTCTGAACCCCAAGGAGAAGAGCATGTCCGGCATTGACCAGGGCGGTACCCGGGTCCGGTACGACAGCGTTCAGGAGATCGCGAACCGTATCCGCGTCGTATCGCAGAACATCATCAAGGACCTCGAGGAGATGGACTCGGCACTGAAGGTCGTCACCGGTACCTGGGACGGTGAGGCCCACGCCGCGTACGTCAAGCTCCAGGGGCAGTACAAGGGCAAGGCGGAGGACATGCGTAACCGCCTGGAGGTCGTGGCAAGGCTGGTGGAGAACGGCAAGGACAACTACCGCGGCACGGACATCAAGTCGTCCCGCCTGTTCTCCGAGGCCTTCTGACGCAGCTATCCCTTCGGGGGTACGCCCCCGGGATACGGGAAGGGGCCCGCTCCGTGGAGCGGGCCCCTTCCCCGTCCTGAGCCTCCGCCGGGACTCACCGCAGGTCGAACTCCCCGTCCCGGGCGCCCAGGACGAACGCACGCCACTCCGCCTCGGTGTAGCGCAGCACGGTCTCCGGATCCATCGACGACCGCATCGCCACGGCGCCCCCGGGCAGGTAGGCGATCTCCACGCGCTCCTCGTCGGGGCTCGTTCCCGGGGCGCCGTGCCACTCGACCTCACTGATGTCGAGCGCGTACAGCTCTTCCTTCTCCTGCTGAGTGCCCATGGGGCTTAGCTCCTTCTTGCGGCGCGGGTGGAACGCGAACGTCGTCGCAGGTCAATGATCGGTGCCCGACACGTCCGCTGTCATACGGACGGACAGAATCACCTCGCCTGGGACGCGAAGGTCCGTGCCAGCTCCAGCACCTGCCGAGGCTTCAGCGCACTCTTTCCGGACTCACCGGCAGTCAGGAGAAGCGTGACGTCGCTCTCGTCGGCGGGGCTGAGCCGGACCGCCACCACGTTCCCGCCCTTGCTCGGCACTGCTTGTCCGGGATCCGCCTTCGCGACTGCTGTCGTATAGGGCTGCAACTCGCCGGAGATGTCCATTCCCCCGGCGAGCTGCATGACGGGCGCCAGAACGTAGGCCGCTTCCTGCTTCTCCGAGCCGAGGGTGTGGATCTTCAGATCCTCCGCGCCGACATGGAAGGAGCAACTGATGAGCGTCCACTCCTCGCTCGGCTGCGCCTTCTTCCCGTCCTCCGCCGTGGCGACGGGCTCGTCAGGCCGCGAGGCGGAACCGGGCTCGATGCTCTTGCCCAGCTTGACCGTCTCGGCGGCCTCGTCTACGTCGTAGGGAAGCGGGCAGTCGCCGGCCCCGTGGGGACCGACCTGGCCCGCGAGCGCGACCACCCGGTCCGCTGTCAAGGCATTCCCGCTGCCGGCGTCGGCCCCGCCGCTCTGGCAGGCGACGAGGGTGGACACAAGGACGGCGCAGGCCGCAGCGGCGATCTTGTGTCGTTTCTTGTGATTCACGATCGTTCCCTAGCCTCGCCGTTTCGGTTGGGGTGATGAGACGTTGCTGATCGTCAGCTGTCGGGCGGGGAGGGCGATTCCGCCTTTTGGGGATGGCTGAGTCCCGGCGCGGTGGTCGGGTTCTCCGGGGTCTTTCGGGTCGTGGGCGGTCTGGGTGGTTGTTGATCAGCTGGCGGGACGGGGCAGTGCGGCGAGGCGGTGGAAGGCCGTGGCCAGTTCGTGTCTCCAGGGCCAGGTCGCCGATATCCGCAAGCGCAGGCGTCGGCCGCCGCGGGTGAGGCGGGCGGCGACGTGCAGCAGCCGGTAGCGGAGCTTCTTCGGCTCGGCGGTGGCCAGCTCCCCGTCCAGGAGCAGGATGCGGGTCCAGGCCAGTAGGTCGATCGCGGCGAGGCTGAGTTCGAGCCAGACGGCATTGATGGCGAAGTGGCGGGAGGGGAAGCGGCCGAAGCCGGTGGTCTTGCCGCACCGGATGTGGTCTTCGACGGTGGCATGCCCGCGGTGGCGGACCTCCAGGAACTGGGCGGAGCCACCGCCGCAGTAGGGGGTGTCGGTGAGGAACACCTGATGGCGCAGGCCCTCGTCCTGGTCGAACAGGGACAGCTGGGCTCCGGGGTGCGGTCGTTCACGGCGCACGATGATGCGGGTGCCGGGCGGAAAGCCAGCCAGGTCGACCATGCCGGTCAGCTCGGCGACCTCGGCTCCCTCTCGCAGTGTTCCGTTCTGGTCCAGGGCGGGATGCCAGAGGCGGTCGGGCACCGAGCGGATCGCGCGGCGGACCGGCTCAGTGACCGCGTATCCGGCGGAGAACCGCAGGTCCAGCCCGTGCTCGCGCAGGTGACGGATGTGGGCGAGGAAGGCTTTCGCGGATCCTGCGCTGTCGGCGCGGACCAGGATCTGGGTTCCGTGCCGGTGAGCGTCGGGGATCTGCGCGAGGGCCTGGTCGAGGACCGCGATGTGATCGGCGGCGGTGTTGGCTCCGGCGTTGCCAGGCCGCAGTCGCGCCGACATGGCCTCGCCGGTGTTGGCCAGGAAGCACACCAGCGGGTGGAACCCGAAGCCGCCTTTGTAGGTGGGTGCGGCCGCTTCTTTCTCGGAGTGGCAGGCGACCAGTGTGGCGTCGAGGTCCAGGACCAGGCCGGGCAGTTCGCGCGCTGCGGCGGTCACTGCGGGTATGCCCTCACGGGTCTCGGCGGCTTGCAGCCAGGCGACCTCCCGAGCCGAAGTGCGGGCCGCTCGCATCGAAGCGAGTACGGCCTCGTCCATGTCGGCGAGCAGCCGCCAGGCCGTGGGCGTGGAGGCCACCGGGCCGAACATCTCGGCCTGGTCCCGCAGCACGGCCAGATCCGTGATGGCCTCGCCGCCATCGGCGAGCATCACCGCGAGATCGGTGGCGATCCGGCCCGGATCATGCCCGGTCCCGCGCGGCCGAAGCGGCCTGAGCGCGGTGGAGTACGCACTGGTCAGCCCGGTGGCATCGGCAAGATCAGCCAGCATCCGTGCCCCGGCATGCCCGACCACACCCGAACCGTCAGCGGAGACATGGAGCTTGGGACGAGAACCGATACCCTTCACGCAGAAAGTGCCTTCCGCTTGGACCGACATAACCCCTCGACAAGGTTCATCGTTCCAGCTCAGAAGGCACTTTCGTACTTCCGCCCCACGCCCGGACTCATCCCAACCGAAACGGCGAGGCTAGTGCGCGGAGTACGGCTTCACGACGGGCTCCTTCACCAACGGTTGGTTCTCGCACCCCAGCACTTCCGTGACCTCGCGCGCCATGAAGTAGAGGAAGGAGAGCTGGCTTGCTTCTCTCTCCTGGTCAACCTTCCTGCCCCGGTTGACCGTGAGTGCGGCGTCGGCGCGGAGGACGACCTTGTTCGAAAGATCCCTCAAGTCGCCACCCATGGTGCATTTCAGATAGAGCGCTGAAGAAAGACTGCCGATCTTCCCGGTGGCTCCATTCAGGTCGTAGAACGTGCCGTCTTGTGTGCGGCTTGCGCTCGGCTCGTTTGCAGGGGACCATGCGAAACTGAGAACTACTCGTTCCTTACTGCCCTCGGGAAGGAATGTGCACAGATAGCTGGGAGGGGTTGAGAACCTGCCACCCCGCCATTCCCGCAAGTGCTCCTTGAACCGCTTCGCGAAGCTCTGATCCGTTCTGATCACTTTCGTTGTGAAATCGTCCGTCCCCAGCACTTCACGCAGCGACCGTCCGGCGCTCGACTCGGCGGGCTGACCGCACAGACCCTCGACCTGGGCGTCCGAGCCTCCGCCCGAGCAGGCCGTCGCCGTAAGGGCGAGCGCCACAGCGGCGCTGGAGCGCCCGAGAGTCAGCGTATGATCAGTTCCCCAGGTGTGCCGCCGCGGCCGAACGTCCGTCCTCGTAGCCACCATTCGCAGAATCCTTCGCCGAATCGTACGCGCCATTGTTCAGAATTCCTTCCCGCTTCCCCCACGCGTTGAAGAGGTCGTTCGTGCCGTCCTTGCCGGCCGTAAAGTTGCTGCTTGAATCCTTCTTTCCCTGCTCCTCCGCCGCGTCAGTGACGTCCTGGACCCAGTCGAACTTGGCGGTGTCAACGATGGCGCCGGCGGCCGATCCTGCGAATGGGATCTCACCGACCACACTGTTGACGCCGTTCGCTGAGTACTCCGCCGTCGACTCGGCCCACTTGACCTTGTCGTCCTCCTTATCGATGTAGACGTCGGCTCCGATGCCGTTGAGGGCACCCAACGCCATGCCCACTTTGCGAGACCGGTGGTCCCAGTCGGCACTCTGGCCGTGCGTTGCATCGCCCGTGAACGGCGGGGCCTCAGCAAGCTGCTGAGCGGAGTACGCGCGCTCCGACTCATAGAGCAGGGCGAAGGCCTCGCTGTCGTCGGCGACACCGCGCATGACACGGATGAGGCTCGCTTGGCCCACGGCAATGTGCGCGTTGTCGCCCGATCCGATACTGGAGGCCTTGCCCTCGCTCCCGCCGTATCCGGCGTCCTCACCGGTGAGCATCACATGGGTGTCTGCGACATAGTCCGCGAGCGCCCGCGCCATCGGTTTCTGGATGTTCTTGAGGTCTTCGGGGAACTCGTCGCCGCCCTTGTCCGAGTCGAGGTACTGGATGGCGTGGTGCATCACCCGCGCCTGGCCCTCGGTGTGCGGGCCGATCGGGCCGGGCTTCTCGCCCGGCTCGTGGCCGGTCGCCGCCGCCTCGATGGCATTGCCCAGCCCCGTGGCCTTGTAGGAGTTCTCCATTCCCATGACGAGACCGGGCCCGGAGGTCCAGGAATCGTTCCATTCCCGCTTCGTGAGCAGGTACTCCAGGTGGTTGTTCTCGTTCCCGGGCGCCTTGGGGTCGAGGAAGTACTGCGCGTCGGCGGGGTCCTTGCTCATGATGTCGAGCAGGCCGTCCAGCGGGTCGGCGACGATGTTCGGGCGCTGTCCGTCGTAGTAGTGAGTCCAGTTGTTGGGTGTCTCCTGCTCGGCCTTGATGATTCCGCCGCCGATGTCGTTGAGGAACTCCTTGCCGTAGCCGTCCGGGTTTCCCTGACCCATCAGCGTGACGAGGAGCTGGTAGCCTTGCGTCGGCCTGAGATTGCCCGTGAGGTTGTCGTCGCCCAGGGCCTTCAGCTCGTTCACGAACGGCCGGTAGGCGTAACTGCTCGGGTCCTTCGTCCCCGACGCCACCGTGTCCGCGAGGGCCGAGTTGATCGAGTTGTAGAGCTTCTTGTCCTCGGCCGAGATGCCCCGCTCGTTCGCCGCCAGGTTCATCTGGTCGGCGATCTTCAGTGTGTCCTTCGCCCCGAGGCCGTTCAGATACGCCTCGCTGAAGTGCTTGTCCTTGGAGTTCTCCTTCAGCAGGTCGCGGTACTGCTCCAGTTCCTTCTTCGACGCTTCGCCGGAGCTGACCTTCTCCGCGAGGGCCAAGGCCTCGACGGCTTCGACATCGTTCACGGGCTTCGTGTTGAAGCCCAGGGGGGCCGTACCGTCTGCCCCGGACGCGTTCAGCAGAGCGACCTTGACGTCGTGGTCGAAATCCGTGATCGCCTTGACGGCGTCACTGATCTTCCGCGTATACGAGTTCTCCACTTCCCGCAGGTCCGGGTCATGGCGGATGGCTTTAGCTTCGCTGGCATCCACCTTGGAGAAGTCGAAGCTCGCGATGCCATATTCGGAGACCTTCATTCCCGCGGTGATGGCCTCGTCGACCGCGGACTTCACCCTGCCCTTGAGCTCGGTGAACTGATTGTGGGCATCACGCAGCAGAGACTCCATCGCCAGCGCTTCCTTCTGCGCCGCGTCGAGTTCGTTGCGAGTGATGGCGAAGTTCGTCGCGCCGACCTGTTGGCTCTGGCCCGTCCACAACGGCCCCCCCCGAAGCGACGCTCTGGACTTCTTTCTCGTACAGGTCCTCGACCTTCTTGAACTTCTCCGCCATGCTCTTCCAGCCGTCGGCGGCGGTGTTCAGCTTGCCGAGGGAGGTCTGCATTAACTCTTGGTACGTCGGCATCGGCTTTCCCCTTAGAGTCCCGAGACCTTGGACTGCGCCTGCCCGAAGCTCGCCCTCGTCTCAAGATCGTTGCCCGTGAACAGTGTCGACGTTCCCCGCAAGGCGGTCTTCTCCGAGTGCAGCCGGGCCATCAGACGCTTCACCTGGCTGTCCCAGTGCTCATGGGCCTTCTTGAGCCCTGCCGCCGTGTCCCACCCCTTGAACTCGGTGACGGCCGAGCTGGTGGGCTCGTCCGCCGCGTCCGCCGCCGATTTCACGTCCGGTTCGATGTGGGTCTCGATGGTGTTGGCGGCCTTCTTCTTCCTGGCGGGTGATGTCGCCAGGTCCGTGTTGCCGCCGCCGCTGCCTCCGGGATCGACGGGGAGCTGGTTGAGCCGCGTGCTTGTCGACTGACGCTCGTTCGTACTGGTCTTGTGCTGAGCCCATTCGTCATTGAACGACATTGATTCCCCCTGCTGGATTACGGCGAGGTTCGCGGCACCGAAGCACCGCGGTGACTGACGGCATTCACAGCACTTGTCACAGCTGCGGCATCAGGCCCGTCTGCACCAGCGAAGCCCCGCCCCGCCGCGACACGAAGTACCCCCGCCCCTGCGGCATCGGATGCGGGCGTACGTTGCCGACGAGGTCGCCCTCCTGGGGATCGCCGGACAGGACCACGCCCTGCGCGCCCAGTTCCTTGATGCGCTGCATGAACGCCTCGTACATGGAGCGCGACGCTCCCGCGGAGTTGCGGGCGATGATGAACCGGACGCCGGTGTCCCGGGCGAAGGGAAGGTACTCCGCCAGCGGGGCGAGCGGGTTGCCGCTGCTCGTCGAGACCAGGTCGTAGTCGTCGATGATGATGAACACCTGCGGCCCCGACCACCAGCTGCGGTCGCGCAGCTGCTGGGGCGTGACGTTCTCGGGCGGCTGCCGGCGCGCGAACACACCGCCCAGCGCCTCCATATGGGTCTGCAGGGAATTCGGCATCGGCGCGTACTCGAGCAGATGCTCCTCGGGCAGGGAGCCGAGCAGGGACCGCCGGTAGTCTCCGACGACCAGCTTCGCCTCGTCCGGCGAGTAGCGCTCCGAGATCTGCTTGGCGATCAGACGCAGCAGGTTCGTCTTGCCCGACTCGCTCTCGCCGAAGACCAGGAGGAACGGGTCGGACTCGAAGTCGACGTACACGGGCTCGAGGCTGGTCTCTTCGATGCCGATCGCGATGCCGTGCTGCGGGAACTCGAAGCCCTTGGGCAGCTGGTCGGACCGCAGCTTGTGGGGCAGGAGGCGCACGGCCGGCGCCGAGGAGCCCGTCCAGCTGCTCCGTACCGCGTCGACGAAGGCAGCCGTGCCCTCCGCCAGGTCCGATGCGCTGCTCGAACCGTCGATCCTCGGCAGAGCGCCCATGAAGTGCAGCTTCTCCGGTACCTGACCCCGTCCCGGCACACCCGTCGGCACATTGGCCGCGACCTTGCGGTCGAACTCGGAGTCCATGACGTCACCGAGGCGGAGCTCGAGCCGCCCCAGCATCTGGTCCTTCAGCGCCGCGCGCACCTCCATGTACCGCGCGGCGGTGATGACGACGTGGATGCCGTAGCCGAGGCCACGGGCCGCGAGGTCCGCGACGACCGGATCGAGCATCTCGTACTCGTTCTTGAAGCCGCCCCAGCCGTCGATGATCAGGAACACATCGCCCCAGGGCTCGCCGGAGAGGTCGCCCGCGGCCCGCCTGCGCCGGTACGTGGCCATGGAGTCGATGCCGTTCGCCCGGAAGAACTCCTCGCGCCGCTTCAGTACGCCCGCGACCTCCGAGATGGTGCGCCGCACCCGCTCCGGGTCCAGCCGTGACGCGACCCCGCCGACATGCGGCAGGTCGGCCAGTGACGCGAGCCCGCCACCACCGAAGTCGAGTGCGTAGAACTGCACTTCGAGCGGAGTGTGGGTGACCGCGAACGACGAGATCAGCGTCCGCATCAGCGTCGACTTGCCGGACTGCGGCCCGCCCACCACCATCATGTGGCCCGCCGCGCCCGAGAAGTCCCGGTACAGCACCTCACGGCGCTGCTCGAACGGCTTGTCGATCAGGCCGAGGGGGATCACCAGACCACCGGGGCGCGCGTACTCGGTCGCCGTCAGCCCGCGGTCCGCGGTCCGCGCGAGCCCCGGCAGCAGCTGGTCCAGCGGCGGTGCCTGGTCGAGCGGCGGCAGCCACACCTGGTGGGCGGGCACGCCCTGACCCTCCAGGCGGCGCACGATGACGTCGAGCACGGTGTCCGCGAGCGCGTCGTCCTCGCCGTCGCCGGACGCGGTGAGGTGCGCCGGGTCGGGCGCCGCGTACACGACCGGGACCGGAGCCGCGGTGAAGACCGCGGGACGCCGCTCGATCGGCAGCGGCCCGGTGGAGATGTGTTCGCCGCCGATGCGGTACGTGCCCGAGACGTAGGCCGCCTTGAAGCGGGTCATCTCGTCCGTGCCGAACTTCAGATAGCCGGAACCCGGCACCGAAGGAAGGTGATAGGCGTCGGGCACGCCGATCGCGGTGCGCGACTCGGCCGCCGAGAAGGTGCGCAGACCGATCCGGTAGGACAGATAGGTGTCAAGGCCGCGCAGCTTGCCCTCCTCGAGGCGCTGCGAGGCGAGCAGCAGATGCACACCCAGCGACCGGCCGATACGGCCGATCTGGATGAACATGTCGATGAAGTCCGGCTTCGCGGTGAGCAGTTCGGAGAACTCGTCGATGACCAGGACCAGCGAGGCGAGCGGCTCCAGGGGGGCACCCGCCGCACGGGCCTTCTCGTAGTCGTGGATGTTGGCGTAGTTGCCCGCCGAGCGCAGCAGCTCCTGACGGCGCTGCAGTTCACCCCGGATCGCGTCTCCCATGCGGTCGACGAGGGTGAGATCGTCCGCCAGGTTGGTGATCACCGCAGCCACATGGGGCATCTGTGACATGCCCGCGAAGGTCGCACCGCCCTTGAAGTCGGCGAGTACAAAGTTCAGCGTCTCGGACGAGTGCGTCACCGCAAGGCCGAGTACCAGCGTCCGCAGCAGCTCCGACTTGCCGGAACCGGTGGCGCCGACACACAGCCCGTGCGGGCCCATGCCCTCCTGCGCAGCCTCCTTCAGGTCCAGCATGACGGGCTGGCCGTCCTCGCCGACCCCGATCGGCACGCGCAGCCGCTCCGCCGTCGAACGGGGCCGCCAGGTGCGTGCCACGTCCACCGATGCCGCGTCGCCCAGGTTCAGCAGATCAGTGAAGTCCAGGTTCGCCAGCAGCGGTTCGTCATCGTCGCCCCCGCCCATGCGCAGCGGCGCGAGCTGCCGCGCCAGCGCCTCGGCGGCCGGCAGCGACATCACGTCGGGGACCCCCTCGTAGGCGAATCCGGCGCCCGACTCCAGCCTCAGCCGACCGGGCCGTACGACGACCGACAACCCGCCCCTCGGCTCGTCCAGTTCACCGGAGACCACTTCGACGACGGTCACACCCTGCAGCCCCTCGGCCGCCGCGAACAGGGAGTCCGGCGGCACCATCCCACCGTCCAGCACCACCACGATGTGCGGCTGGTCCAGCACCGGCTGGCTGTCCCTGCCGAACCGCGGCCGGCCGTCCAGCCTGCTGCGCAGCAACTGCTCCAGCTCGGCCAGGTCGTCGCCGAACAGACGCTTCGTCCCGGCCCCGTCGATCTGTCCCGGCACCTGGGTGTGCGGGAGCCACTTCGTCCAGTCCCAGCGCGCCACCGCACCGGGCCCCGCCACCACCGCGACCATCAGGTCGTCGGGCGACTGCAGCGTCACCAGCTGCGCGACCAGCGCACGGGCCGTGGACTGGGCGGACTCCGGATCGCCGGACACCGTCATGTGGTAGAACGCCCGCATCGACACGGCCATCGGCAGACCGTCCAACGAGCCGTGCACCGCCAGGAACTGCTGCATCGCACCCGCGCACAGCGGCTCCAGCTCGTCCACCGGCGCCGTGTCCGGCGCGATCAGCGGCGTCGACAGCTGCTGGGCACCGAGGCCGACGCGCACCTGCCCGAAGTCCTTGTCGCCGACCCGCCGTTCCCACACCCGCGAGCCCTCGGCCACCACCGACCACAGCTGCTCGGGAGAGGGATGGAGATAGAACTGCGCGTCGCGCTGAGCCCGACCGGTCCTGCGGACCGCACGCCGTGTCTGTGCAAGGTATTTGAGGTAGTCGCGCCGCACATCGGCCATTTGCCCCTGCGTACCCTTGCGGAATCTGACGAGCTGGGCGATCGCCATCCCTGCCGTCGAGACCAGCATCAGAACACCCATGATCCGCATGAACGGATGGGCGTTCGGCATGAAGAAGAAGACCACCGACGAACCCATGCCGAGCATCGGCAGAAGCTGCATCAGCATGGACTCCTGCTGACCACGCGGCAGCTCCGGTGGAGCCTCCAGCGTCAGCTCATCCGTGGGCACTTCCGGCGGAAGCGAGCGCGGCGGGCGTTTGACGACGATCTGGCTCACCGGAACATCAATCCCTCGATACGGACGGAAGTCGGAGGTCCGGCGATGCCTGGATTCCGCACCGGCGCCCCCGTCGCTGCCAATGCTGCGCAGACTCGCTCCGCGCGACGGTGATCCTACTTGCAGTCAGTGACACTGCCTCCCGGTAGGGTGGCCCGGCACCGTGCGCAACCGCGAATCAGCTTGTGCGCCATCGCCATTCAGGGGGTCCAGACACGTGAGTACGACCGCAGCGACCGGCTTCTGCCGCGTCACTGTCGTGGCGCCCGACAGCCGGATCGACGTCGCCCTCCCCGAGGACATCGCCGTCGCCGACGTCTACCCGGAGATCCTTCGGCTCACCGGTCAGACGCAGGCCGTCGGCACACCCACGGGGTACCACCTGGTCCGCCGCGACGGCACCGTGCTCGACGGCGCCCGCTCGCTCGCCGCCCAGCAGGTGCTCGACGGCGAGGTGCTCAGCCTGCGTCCGTTCGCCCAGTCGCTGCCGCCCGCGGTCTTCGACGATGTGTCAGACGCCGTCGCCGCGGCCGTCACGCGTGACCGCCACCTGTGGAGCGACGAACTGCTGCGCGGGGCCGGACTCGCCGGCGGGGTGCTGCTGCTGGTCCTCATGGGCTTCGTGCTCTGGTTCGCCGATCCGGTACGCCACGACATGCACAGCCTCCCCGGCGTCATCGCGGGCGCGGCAGGCCTGCTGCTGACCGCTTTCGCCGGCGTGCGGGCCCGGGTGTACGCCGACCGGGCCACCGCCGTCGCACTCGGGCTCGGCGCACTCCCGCTGCTGCTCATCGCGGGCTCCGGGATCATCGCTCCGGCGGAGGGCCACGGCCCCGGGCGGCTGCAGTTCCTGCTCGGGTGTGTGACCGTCCTCGTCGCCTCGGTCGCCCTGGTCGCCCTCACCCCGAGTGGTGACGCCCCGTTCGTCGCCGCCACCTTCCTGGCCGTGGTCGGCACCCTCGCCACGTTCGCCGCGGTCCTCACCGAGGCGTCGCCCACCGCGACCGCCGCCGTCTGTGCCCCGGTCGCCATCGGCCTTGTCGCCTTCCTGCCCGGGCTGTCGGCCCGCTTCGCCCGCCTGCCCATCGGTTACTCGTCGCCGCGCAGCGCCGCGGACGACGAATTCCACGCCGCACCGCACGAGCTCCCCGAGGCCCAGCCCGTCGACGCGGACCGCATCGCCGCCCAGGCCCGCCGGGGGCACGAGATGCTGCTCGGACTGGTCGGAGGCTGTGCGGCCGTCGTGATCGGCTCCGCGGCCGTCCTCGGCTTCGCCGGCAACGTGTGGGGCCACTTCCTTGCCCTGGCCGCCGGTCTGGCGATGCTGCTGCGCGCGCGTCTCTTCCGCTACACCTCACAGGTCGCCTGCGCCCTGGTGGCGGGCATCGCCGCGATCGCCCTGCTCGTCCTCGGGCTCTCCCTGAATCCGCCCGTCGATCTGGTCAAGGAACTGCTGATCTTCGGGGACCGAGGCGGTCTGGACCTCCGTACGATGTGGCTCGCCGCTGCCGTCGCCGGCGGAGCGGCCCTGATCACCGCGATCGGTCTGATCATTCCGAAGAAGGGTCTCTCGCCGTTCTGGGGCCGGCTGCTGGACCTCACCGAGGGCCTGGTGCTGCTCGCCCTGATCCCGCTGTGTCTGGCCGTCCTCGACGTCTTCGACGCCGCCAGGTCCCTGACCAGCTGACCGACCCGTCGCACCGGGCCCCGCGGACGTTTCGTCGGCGTCCGGGGCCCGGTCGGATCAGGACACCGAGGCTGGTACGCTGTGTGACGGCCGTATGTGTACGCGCCCCCAGCCTCGGCTTCGCACAGCTGGGAGCAGCGCCCATCGCGCCTTCGCCTTCGAGTCACGGAAGCTCCCCTGAGACCAAGACCAGGGGCACTCGCAGGCGCACGAATTCGAAAGAGGAGTACCGCGTGTCTCTCGACGCCGCTACGAAGAAGCAGATCATGTCCGAGTTCGGCACCAAGGAGGGCGACACCGGCTCCCCGGAGGTCCAGGTCGCGATGCTGTCGCGCCGCATCTCCGACCTGACCGAGCACCTCAAGACCCACAAGCACGACCACCACTCGCGCCGTGGTCTGCTGATCCTGGTCGGCCAGCGCCGCCGTCTGCTGCAGTACCTGGCCAAGAAGGACATCCAGCGCTTCCGTACGCTGGTCGACCGCCTCGGCATCCGCCGTGGTGCGGCGGGCGCGAAGTAAGACGCCGTGAAGGGAGCGGTTCCCAGACCTAGGGAGCCGCTCCTTTTGCTGTACATGCGGTCCTGCGGCGAACCTCAGTAACCTGGTGGTAACGCAGTACCGGAAAATACGGCAGAGCCGTACAGAAAACGCAATACCGAACGAGGAGGAGCGCCCCTCCGCCGCCGGTCCTCGGTAGTGGCCCCCGGAACCCATATCCCGGGTGCTTCGATCGAAGACCGGCCCGCACACAAGGCGCGCTTCTCCGCCATCGTCCCCGGGCCACACGGGCCGGGGGACGCAGACGAGGAGATATCGCTGGTGGAGAACGAGACCCACTACGCCGAAGCCGTGATCGACAACGGTTCCTTCGGCACCCGTACCATCCGCTTCGAGACGGGCCGCCTGGCCAAGCAGGCCGCCGGTTCCGCCGTGGCGTACCTGGACGACGACACCATGGTGCTGTCGGCCACCACCGCGTCCAAGAACCCCAAGGACCAGCTGGACTTCTTCCCCCTGACGGTCGACGTCGAGGAGCGGATGTACGCCGCGGGCAAGATCCCCGGCTCCTTCTTCCGCCGTGAAGGCCGCCCGTCCGAGGACGCGGTCCTGACCTGCCGCCTGATCGACCGGCCGCTGCGCCCCTCCTTCAAGAAGGGCCTGCGCAACGAGATCCAGATCGTCGAGACGATCATGGCGCTCAACCCCGACCACCTGTACGACGTGGTCGCGATCAACGCCGCCTCCTGCTCCACGCAGCTGGCCGGCCTGCCCTTCTCCGGTCCGATCGGCGGCACGCGTGTCGCGCTGATCAAGGGCCAGTGGGTGGCGTTCCCGACCCACACCGAGCTCGAGGACGCCGTCTTCGACATGGTGGTCGCGGGCCGCGTCCTGGAGGACGGCGACGTCGCGATCATGATGGTCGAGGCCGAGGCCACCGAGAAGACCATCGAGCTGGTCAAGGGTGGTGCCGAGGCTCCGACCGAGGAGGTCGTCGCCGCCGGTCTCGAGGCCGCGAAGCCCTTCATCAAGGTCCTGTGCAAGGCGCAGGCGGACCTCGCCGCGAAGGCTGCCAAGCCGACCGGTGAGTTCCCCGTCTTCCTCGAGTACCAGGACGACGTCCTGGAGGCGCTCACCGCCGCGGTCAAGAGCGAGCTCTCCCAGGCGCTCACCATCCCCGGCAAGCAGGAGCGCGAGGCCGAGCTCGACCGCGTCAAGGCGCTCGCCGCCGAGAAGCTCCTTCCGGAGTTCGAGGGCCGCGAGAAGGAGATCTCCGCCGCGTACCGCTCGCTGACCAAGTCCCTGGTCCGTGCGCGCGTGATCAAGGAGAAGACGCGCATCGACGGCCGTGGCGTCACGGACATCCGTACGCTCGCCGCCGAGGTCGAGGCCATCCCGCGGGTGCACGGTTCCGCCCTGTTCGAGCGTGGCGAGACCCAGATCCTGGGCGTCACCACCCTCAACATGCTCCGTATGGAGCAGCAGCTGGACACCCTTTCCCCGGTGACCCGCAAGCGCTACATGCACAACTACAACTTCCCGCCGTACTCCGTCGGTGAGACCGGCCGTGTCGGCTCGCCGAAGCGCCGCGAGATCGGCCACGGCGCCCTGGCCGAGCGCGCCATCGTGCCGGTGCTGCCGACCCGCGAGGAGTTCCCGTACGCGATCCGTCAGGTGTCCGAGGCTCTCGGCTCCAACGGTTCGACGTCCATGGGATCGGTTTGCGCCTCCACCATGTCGCTGCTGAACGCCGGTGTGCCGCTGAAGGCCCCCGTCGCCGGTATCGCCATGGGCCTGATCTCCCAGGAGATCGACGGCCAGACGCACTACGTCGCCCTCACCGACATCCTCGGTGCGGAGGACGCCTTCGGCGACATGGACTTCAAGGTCGCCGGTACGAAGGAGTTCGTCACCGCCCTCCAGCTCGACACCAAGCTGGACGGCATCCCGGCCTCCGTCCTGGCCGCGGCCCTCAAGCAGGCCCGCGACGCCCGCCTCCACATCCTCGACGTGATGATGGAAGCGATCGACACCCCGGACGAGATGTCCCCGAACGCCCCGCGGATCATCACCGTCAAGATCCCCGTGGACAAGATCGGTGAGGTCATCGGCCCCAAGGGCAAGATGATCAACCAGATCCAGGAGGACACCGGCGCCGAGATCACGATCGAGGACGACGGCACCATCTACATCGGTGCCTCCGAGGGCCCGGCCGCCGAGGCCGCCCGTGCCACGATCAACTCGATCGCCAACCCGACCATGCCGGAGGTCGGCGAGCGTTACCTGGGTACGGTCGTCAAGACCACCACCTTCGGTGCCTTCGTCTCCCTGATGCCCGGCAAGGACGGTCTGCTGCACATCTCGCAGATCCGCAAGCTCGCCGGCGGCAAGCGCGTGGAGAACGTCGAGGACGTGGTCGGCGTGGGCCAGAAGGTCCAGGTCGAGATCGCCGAGATCGACCAGCGCGGCAAGCTCTCCCTCATCCCCGTGATCGAGGGCGAGGGCGAGGGCGAGAACGACGCCGATGGCGAGAAGGACGACGCTGCCAAGTGACGTCCCGTAGTTCCAGGACGACGGCCCGCACCTCCTCGGAGGCGCGGGCCGTCGCCCGTACCCAAACGCTCCTCAAGGGCGAGCACGGCATCGGCACGGTCCGCCGCACGGTCCTGCCCGGCGGGCTGCGCATCGTCACCGAGACCCTCCCCTCCGTGCGCTCGGCCACCTTCGGTATCTGGGCACACGTCGGATCACGCGACGAGACCCCTTCGCTCAACGGCGCCACGCACTATCTGGAGCACCTGCTCTTCAAGGGCACCGAGCGCCGCTCCGCCCTGGACATCTCCGCCGCCATCGACGCGGTCGGCGGCGAGATGAACGCGTTCACGGCGAAGGAATACACCTGCTACTACGCGCGGGTGCTCGACACCGACCTGCCACTGGCGATCGACGTCGTCTGCGACATGCTCACCGGCTCCCTGATCCTCGACGAGGACGTCGACGCCGAGCGCGGTGTCATCCTCGAGGAAATCGCGATGACCGAGGACGACCCGGGTGACGTCGTCCACGACCTCTTCGCGCAGACCATGTTCGGTGACACCCCGCTGGGCCGTCCGGTCCTCGGCACGGTCGACACGATCAACGCCCTCGGCCGCTCGCAGATCACCCGCTTCTACAAGAAGCACTACGACCCCACGCACCTGGTCGTCGCCGCCGCGGGCAACATCGACCACGGCACGGTCGTCCGCCAGGTCCGCAGGGCTTTCGAGCGGGCCGGAGCGCTGACCCGGACGGATGCCCGGCCGATCGCCCCGCGCGACGGCCGCCGGACGATCAAGGCCGCCGGCAGGCTCGACGTCCTCGGCCGCAAGACCGAGCAGGCCCATGTGGTCCTCGGCATGCCAGGACTGGCCCGCACCGACGAGCGCCGGTGGGCCCTCGGAGTACTGAACACGGCACTCGGCGGCGGTATGTCGTCGCGCCTCTTCCAGGAGGTGCGCGAGAAGCGGGGCCTCGCCTACAGCGTGTACTCGTACACGTCGGGCTTCGCCGACTGCGGACTGTTCGGCGTGTACGCGGGCTGCAGGCCCAGCCAGGTCCACGACGTACTGAAGATCTGCCGTGGCGAGCTGGACCGCGTGGCCTCCGAAGGTCTGTCCGACGACGAGATCGGCCGTGCCATCGGCCAGCTCTCCGGTTCCACGGTCCTCGGACTCGAGGACACCGGTGCGCTGATGAACCGCATCGGCAAGAGCGAGCTGTGCTGGGGTGCCCAGATGTCGGTCGACGACATGCTGGCCAACATAGCCGCGGTGACCCCCGACGACGTCAGGGCGGTCGCCCGCGACGTCCTCGGACAGCGCCCCTCGCTCGCGGTGATCGGTCCGCTGAAGGACAAGCAGGCGGACCGGCTGCACGAGTCCGTCTCATAGAGCCCGCAGAGCCCGTAGTTTCCGATTCGTAGAGAGAGCACAAGCAATGAGCAAGCTGCGTGTGGCCGTCCTCGGAGCCCGGGGCCGTATCGGATCCGAGGCGGTCCGGGCGGTCGAAGCCGCCGACGACATGGAACTGGTCGCCGCGCTCGGCCGGGGCGACAAGCTGGAGACCCTCGCCGAGAAGGGCGCGCAGGCCGTGGTCGAACTGACCACGCCCGCCTCGGTGATGGGCAACCTCGACTTCTGCGTACGCCACGGCATGCACGCGGTGGTCGGTACCACCGGCTGGACCGACGAGCGGCTCGCGCATCTGCGTACCTCGCTGGACGCTTCCCCGGACACCGGTGTGCTCATCGCGCCCAACTTCTCCATCGGCGCCGTGCTCACCATGAAGTTCGCCGCCCAGGCCGCTCGCTACTTCGAGTCGGTCGAGGTCGTCGAGCTGCACCACCCGAACAAGGCGGATGCACCCTCCGGTACGGCGACGCGCACCGCCCAGCTGATCGCCGCGGCCCGCGCCGAAGCCGGCTGCGCCCCTCAGCCCGATGCCACGGTCACGGCGCTGGAGGGTGCGCGGGGTGCGGACGTCGACGGGGTGCCCGTACACGCCGTACGGCTGCGGGGACTGCTCGCCCACCAGGAGGTCCTGCTGGGAGGTGAGGGCGAGACCCTCACGATCCGGCACGACTCGCTGCACCACAGCAGCTTCATGCCGGGCATCCTGCTCGGGGTGAGGGGCGTGGTGAGCACACCGGGGCTCACCTTCGGCCTTGAGCACTTCCTCGACCTGGACTGAGGATCGACCCCATGCGCGCGAAGATCACCTACCTCGTCACGGCTGCCGTCCTGGTCGTCTACTTCGTCCTGGTCGGCAGCCGGGGTGTACTGCTCGTCCGGCAGGGCACCGCGCTGACCGTCTCGTTCGGTGTGGCCGTGCTCATCCTGCCGGGGATCGGCCTGTGGTTCCTGTGGAAGAACACCCAGTTCGTCAAGAAGGCCAATGCCCTCGCGGACGAGTTGGACGCTGAGGGCGGACTGCCGGTCGACGAGCTGGTGCGGACCCCGGGTGGCCGTATCGACCGCGAATCGGCCGACGCCGTCTTCGCCAGGCGCCGGACGGAGGCCGAGGAGTCGCCCGGAGACTGGCGCTGCTGGTTCCGGCTGGCCGTGGCCTATCACGACGCGCGGGACACGCCACGTGCCCGCAAGGCCATGCAGCGTGCGATCGCGTTGCACGACGGCAAGCCCGTCCGGGTCTGAGCTCGCAGGGTGTGTGCCGGACTCTGCGGCACGGTGCGTGCCGGATCTGATCCGGCCGAGGAGTTCCTCGGGCCCTGACCCGGTCGTCCCGTGGTCAGGGCCTGCTCGGAGACCGGCCTGATCGTCCGGTCAGCCCCTCACTGCCCGCGGGCGGCGGGAGCGGCAGCAAGACCCTGGCCGTACTGGGCGCCCCAGGCCTCGATCGTGTCCGCGGCCCGGTCGAACGCCTCCATCCGGGACAGGAAGTCGGCATTGTGATCGGTGAGCAGCGGCAGCGGGTCCTTGCTGCCGCCGCGGATCAGCATCAGCGACTGCCCCTGAACCGTGCGCGGCAGTCCCAGCCAGCGCACCGGCTGCTGCGCCGTCCGCAGTCCCGTGACGTGCCCCCAGCCGACGGTGGACGTCGAGAAGAAGCTGACGCAGCGCAGACCATGCCTGCTCACCCAGGTGCCCATGCGCAGCAGCCGCAGCGCCGCGACGATCACCAGCACGGCGAATCCGAAGCACAGCCCCGCACCCGGCAGCGCGCCCGCGAACGCGATGATCACTGCTGCCATGAGCACGAACGACGCGAACAGCAGGAGAAGGGCAGCCGCCGCCACCCGCCAGGGGCCCGGACGGTAGGGTCGCCGCCACTCGTCATGGTCGTCGAGCGGCAGTGCGACATCGTCATCCGGCGCCGACGTGTCGAAGGCGCGGTCGGCCGTCAGAAAGGGCAGGGGCACGGCTGAACCTCACTCATTGCGCACAACGGGCTGTGACGGGTGAGGCTACCGATGCGGTCAACCCCGGACCACCCCAGGGGGTCCGAAAGAGTCAGCGACTCTGGCCCGAGCCGGACCGCTGAGCCTGCGACGGAGCCTTCTGCGGGGCCTCGAGCGCAGGCATCCCGAAGAGCAGCGATCCGGCCAGGCCGGCCACGACGGTCAGCCCGATCAGCGCACGGCCGAGGATCTGCCCCGTGCTCGGCCGGGTCCTGGGCGGGGGAGCGACATTGCTGCGAAATCGGTCGGCGTCGGCGACGAAGGCGAACGGTACGGCCTCGCGCCTGGTGGTACCGCCCAGCGAGGGCTGGGGGAGGGACATCTGAACGAGCCTCCTTGGCTGTGAAGGGTGTGGTTACCGGTACAGACGCACGGAACGACCACATGGTGCCCGATTCCGGTGAATTGGCCGAGAAAAATCGAGACGACCCGCCCCGGCCGTCGTTGTCAGTGCCGAGCCGTAGAGAATGGGCGCCGCACGAGCGACGCAACTGGAAGGACACCCACCGGTGACCGAGAGCCCCGCCGACATCAAACCCGGCTTCCGCAGCGATGTGACCGTCGAGCTGGTGAAGCACACCGCCGGCGACTCGGACGTGCTGTGGGCGGCCCGGGTCTCCACTGCGGGCGAGCAGTCCCTGGAAGAGCTCTCCAGGGACCCCGAGCGCTCGAAAGGCCTGATCAACTATCTGATGCGGGACCGCCACGGCAGCCCCTTCGAGCACAACTCGATGACCTTCTTCATCAGCGCACCGATCTTCGTCTTCCGGGAGTTCATGCGGCACCGGGTCGGCTGGTCGTACAACGAGGAGTCGGGGCGCTACCGGGAGCTGCAGCCCGTCTTCTACGTCCCGGACGAGTCGCGCAAGCTGGTCCAGGAGGGCCGCCCGGGCAAGTACGTCTTCGTCGAGGGCACGCAGGCGCAGCAGGAGCTGACGGGGCGCGTGATGGAGGACTCGTACCGACACGCGTACGAGGCGTACCAGGAGATGCTGGCGGCCGGGGTCGCCCGCGAGGTCGCCCGCTCGGTGCTGCCCGTGGGCCTCTACTCGTCGATGTACGCCACGTGCAACGCCCGTTCGCTGATGCACTTCCTCGGTCTGCGTACGCAGCACGAACTCGCCAAGGTGCCCTCCTTCCCACAGCGGGAGATCGAGATGGTCGGCGAGAAGATGGAGGAACACTGGGCCAGGCTCATGCCGCTCACCTATGCCGCGTTCAACGCGAACGGGCGCATCGCTCCTTAAGGGACAGATGTACGGTTCAGCCTTACTCGGTGTCCGTATTGCGGCGTTTCGAGAAGTTCATCTAGGCTGATCAAACGGACCCGGCACTGCCTGAACCCCCGAGCAGGCAGTGCCGGGCTCCACCGGTCACGGCATACGTCACGTCCCCCGAGGGAGCCCTACCCGCCAAGCAGCGAGTAGCGTGTTACCCATGGCTCCGATCTCCACTCCGCAGACCCCCTTCGGACGGGTCCTCACCGCTATGGTCACGCCGTTCGCGGCGGACGGCGCACTCGATCTCGACGGCGCGCAGCGGCTCGCCGCCCACCTGGTGGACGCAGGCAACGACGGCCTGATCGTGAACGGCACCACCGGCGAGTCCCCGACCACCAGCGATGCGGAGAAAGACCAGCTCGTGAGGGCGGTCCTCGAAGCGGTCGGCGACCGGGCCCATGTGGTCGCAGGAATCGGCACCAACGACACCCGCCACAGCATCGAGCTCGCCCGCGCTGCCGAGAGCGCCGGCGCGCACGGCCTGCTCGCAGTCACGCCGTACTACAACAAGCCCCCACAGGAGGGGCTGTACCGGCACTTCTCGACCATCGCCGACAGCACGGGTCTGCCCGTCATGCTGTACGACATCCCCGGCCGCAGCGGTGTGCCGATCGACACCGAAACGATCGTGCGACTCGCGCAGCACCCGCGGATCGTGGCCAACAAGGACGCCAAGGGCGACCTGGGCCGTGCCAGCTGGGCCATCGCCCAGAGCGGCCTCGCCTGGTACTCGGGCGACGACATGCTCAATCTCCCGCTCCTGTCCGTCGGCGCCGTCGGCTTCGTCTCGGTGGTCGGCCATGTGGTCACCCCCGAGCTGCGAGCCCTCGTCGACGCGTACACCGCGGGTGACGTGCAGAAGGCCACCGAGATCCACCAGAAGCTGCTCCCGGTGTTCACCGGCATGTTCCGGACCCAGGGCGTCATCACCACGAAGGCGGCGCTCGCGCTCCAGGGTCTGCCCGCCGGTCCGCTCCGCCTGCCGCTGATCGAGCTCAGCGAGACCGAGACCGCGCAGCTCAAGCTCGATCTCGCCGCAGGCGGGGTACAGCTGTAGCCACAGACTTCACAACTGAATATGAAACAACTGAACACACATCACATCGACGACAACAGCAAGTGCACGAATGTCACGCGCGCCACGTGCCCACGCGGTACGTGGCGCGCGTGGTGAGGAGAGTCTTTTGAGTCATCCGCATCCTGAACTCGGCGCTCCGCCGAAGCTCCCCCCGGGCGGCCTTCGCGTCACCCCGCTCGGCGGTCTCGGTGAGATCGGCCGAAACATGACGGTCTTCGAGTACGACGGCCGACTCCTGATCGTCGACTGCGGCGTCCTCTTCCCCGAGGAGGAGCAGCCCGGTGTCGATCTGATCCTGCCGGACTTCAACGCGATCAAGGACCGCCTCGACGACGTCGAGGGCATCGTGCTCACGCACGGACACGAGGACCACATCGGTGGCGTTCCTTTCCTGCTCCGGCTCAAGCCGGACATTCCGCTGATCGGCTCCAAGCTGACCCTCGCTCTCATCGAGGCCAAGCTCCAGGAACACCGCATCCGCCCGTACACCCTCGAGGTGGCCGAAGGGGACCGCGAGCGCGTCGGCCCCTTCGACTGCGAGTTCATCGCGGTCAACCACTCCATCCCGGACGCGCTGGCCGTCGCCATCCGCACCCCCGCGGGCATGGTCGTCCACACCGGCGACTTCAAGATGGACCAGCTCCCGCTGGACGGCCGCCTCACCGACCTGCACGCGTTCGCCCGGCTGAGCGAAGAGGGAATCGACCTCCTGCTGGTGGACTCCACCAATGCGGAGGTTCCCGGATTCGTCCCCGCCGAGCGCGACATCTCCAATGTGCTGCGTGGTGTCTTCGCAGGGGCGAGTAAGCGCATCATCGTGGCCAGCTTCGCCAGCCACGTCCACCGCATCCAGCAGATCCTGGACGCCGCACACGAGTACGGCCGCCGAGTCGCGTTCGTCGGCCGTTCGATGGTCCGCAACATGGGCATCGCCCGGGATCTGGGCTATCTGAAGGTCCCGGCGGGTCTCGTCGTGGACGTCAAGACGCTGGACGACCTGCCGGACGAGAAAGTCGTACTCGTCTGTACGGGCTCCCAGGGCGAGCCGATGGCCGCCCTCTCGCGGATGGCCAACCGCGACCACCAGATCCGCATCGTCCAGGGCGACACCGTGATCCTGGCGTCCTCGCTCATCCCGGGCAACGAGAACGCGGTCTACCGCGTGATCAACGGTCTGACGCGGTGGGGAGCGAACGTCGTCCACAAGGGCAACGCCCGCGTCCATGTCTCGGGCCACGCCTCGGCCGGCGAGCTGCTGTACTTCTACAACATCTGCAGGCCGAGGAACCTGATGCCGGTCCACGGTGAGTGGCGGCACCTCCGGGCCAACGCCGAGCTGGGAGCCATGACGGGCGTCCCGAAGGACCGCATCGTCATCGCGGAGGACGGTGTGGTCGTCGACCTGATCGACGGCAAGGCCAAGATCTCCGGCAAGGTCCAGGCGGGGTACGTCTACGTCGACGGCCTTTCGGTCGGCGATGTCACGGAGTCCTCGCTCAAGGACCGTCGCATCCTCGGCGACGAGGGCATCATCTCCGTCTTCGTCGTGGTCGACTCGACGACCGGAAAGATCGTCGGCGGCCCGAACATTCATGCGCGCGGCTCCGGTATCGAGGACAAGGTGTTCGACGCTGTCATCCCGAAGATCGAGGAAGCCCTCAACAAGTCCGCGGCGGACGGCGTCGCCGAGCCCCATCAGCTGCAGCAACTCATCCGGCGCACCATCGGCAAGTGGGTCTCCGACACCTACCGTCGGCGTCCGATGATCCTCCCTGTGGTCGTGGAGGTCTGACACTTCGTCGGACGACCCTGGAGCGGAGCGGCCCTCGATTTGCATCGACCGCTCCGCTCCAGTACGTTTACGGCTCCACCCAAGGGAAGCCTGCGGCGCACACGTGTGTGCGGGCCCAAGGCCTCCCGAAGAGGGTGGGAATTCCGACTCAGATCCTCTGATAAAGTCGGATCAGCCGAAAGGCAAAAGGCCCTCCAACGGCCACCGGAATTCAGAATCCGAACCGGGAACGGAACGGAAAAAGAATCTGGTAAGGTTGGAAACACCGAAGGGAAGCGCCCGGAGGAAAGCCCGAGAGGGTGAGTACGAAGGAAGCGTCCGTTCCTTGAGAACTCAACAGCGTGCCAAAAATCAACGCCAGATTAGTTGATACCCCGTCTCCCATCGTGGAGATGAGGTTCCTTTGAAAAGTCCTACCGGCCACTTGTGGTGGGTAGGCGATACACAGCGAGGACGCTGTGTGCGATCGGGATTATTCCTCCTGGTCGCACCGCTCTCGTGGTGTCAGCCCGCAGCTTTTTGTTAAGCGCAGTCGGGTAAGCATTCACGGAGAGTTTGATCCTGGCTCAGGACGAACGCTGGCGGCGTGCTTAACACATGCAAGTCGAACGATGAAGCCTTTCGGGGTGGATTAGTGGCGAACGGGTGAGTAACACGTGGGCAATCTGCCCTTCACTCTGGGACAAGCCCTGGAAACGGGGTCTAATACCGGATACCACTCTCTTCCGCATGGGGGAGGGTTGAAAGCTCCGGCGGTGAAGGATGAGCCCGCGGCCTATCAGCTTGTTGGTGGGGTGATGGCCTACCAAGGCGACGACGGGTAGCCGGCCTGAGAGGGCGACCGGCCACACTGGGACTGAGACACGGCCCAGACTCCTACGGGAGGCAGCAGTGGGGAATATTGCACAATGGGCGAAAGCCTGATGCAGCGACGCCGCGTGAGGGATGACGGCCTTCGGGTTGTAAACCTCTTTCAGCAGGGAAGAAGCGAAAGTGACGGTACCTGCAGAAGAAGCGCCGGCTAACTACGTGCCAGCAGCCGCGGTAATACGTAGGGCGCAAGCGTTGTCCGGAATTATTGGGCGTAAAGAGCTCGTAGGCGGCTTGTCACGTCGGATGTGAAAGCCCGGGGCTTAACCCCGGGTCTGCATTCGATACGGGCAGGCTAGAGTGTGGTAGGGGAGATCGGAATTCCTGGTGTAGCGGTGAAATGCGCAGATATCAGGAGGAACACCGGTGGCGAAGGCGGATCTCTGGGCCATTACTGACGCTGAGGAGCGAAAGCGTGGGGAGCGAACAGGATTAGATACCCTGGTAGTCCACGCCGTAAACGTTGGGAACTAGGTGTTGGCGACATTCCACGTCGTCGGTGCCGCAGCTAACGCATTAAGTTCCCCGCCTGGGGAGTACGGCCGCAAGGCTAAAACTCAAAGGAATTGACGGGGGCCCGCACAAGCAGCGGAGCATGTGGCTTAATTCGACGCAACGCGAAGAACCTTACCAAGGCTTGACATATACCGGAAACGGCCAGAGATGGTCGCCCCCTTGTGGTCGGTATACAGGTGGTGCATGGCTGTCGTCAGCTCGTGTCGTGAGATGTTGGGTTAAGTCCCGCAACGAGCGCAACCCTTGTTCTGTGTTGCCAGCATGCCCTTCGGGGTGATGGGGACTCACAGGAGACTGCCGGGGTCAACTCGGAGGAAGGTGGGGACGACGTCAAGTCATCATGCCCCTTATGTCTTGGGCTGCACACGTGCTACAATGGCCGGTACAAAGAGCTGCGAAGCCGCGAGGCAGAGCGAATCTCAAAAAGCCGGTCTCAGTTCGGATTGGGGTCTGCAACTCGACCCCATGAAGTCGGAGTTGCTAGTAATCGCAGATCAGCATTGCTGCGGTGAATACGTTCCCGGGCCTTGTACACACCGCCCGTCACGTCACGAAAGTCGGTAACACCCGAAGCCGGTGGCCCAACCCCTTGTGGGAGGGAGCTGTCGAAGGTGGGACTGGCGATTGGGACGAAGTCGTAACAAGGTAGCCGTACCGGAAGGTGCGGCTGGATCACCTCCTTTCTAAGGAGCACTTCTCACCAGCTTCGGTTGGTCAGAGGCCAGAACATCGGCGAATGTCCGGTGCTGGTAGCTCATGGGTGGAACGTTGATTATTCGGCACGATTCAGGATGAGAGACTGTTAGTACTGCTTCGGCGTGGAACGCAGAGTCTCAACTGATCGTGTCGGGCGCGCTGTTGGGTGTCTGAGGGTACGAGCGTGAGCTTGTGTCTTCGGGTTGCCGGCCCCAGTGAACTCGTCCTGTTGAAGGATGGGGTGATGGGTGGCTGGTCGTTGTTTGAGAACTGCACAGTGGACGCGAGCATCTGTGGCCAAGTTTTTAAGGGCGCACGGTGGATGCCTTGGCACCAGGAACCGATGAAGGACGTGGGAGGCCACGATAGTCCCCGGGGAGCCGTCAACCAGGCTTTGATCCGGGGGTTTCCGAATGGGGAAACCCGGCAGTCGTCATGGGCTGTCACCCGCTGCTGAACACATAGGCAGTGTGGAGGGAACGAGGGGAAGTGAAACATCTCAGTACCCTCAGGAAGAGAAAACAACCGTGATTCCGGGAGTAGTGGCGAGCGAAACTGGATGAGGCTAAACCTATGACGTGTGAGACCCGGCAGGGGTTGCGTCGTGGGGGTTGTGGGATTTCTCTTTCATCGTCTGCCGGCGATGAGACGAGTCAGAAACCGTTGATGTAGGCGAAGGGCATGCGAAAGGCCCGGCGTAGAGGGTAAGACCCCCGTAGCTGAAACATCAGCGGCTCGTTTGAGTTATTCCCAAGTAGCACGGGGCCCGAGAAATCCCGTGTGAATCTGGCGGGACCACCCGCTAAGCCTAAATATTCCCTGGTGACCGATAGCGGATAGTACCGTGAGGGAATGGTGAAAAGTACCGCGGGAGCGGAGTGAAATAGTACCTGAAACCGTGTGCCTACAAGCCGTGGGAGCGTCGCACAGAGACTTGTCTCTGTGTCGTGACTGCGTGCCTTTTGAAGAATGAGCCTGCGAGTTAGCGGTGTGTAGCGAGGTTAACCCGTGTGGGGAAGCCGTAGCGAAAGCGAGTCCGAATAGGGCGATTGAGTTGCACGCTCTAGACCCGAAGCGGAGTGATCTAGCCATGGGCAGGTTGAAGCGGAGGTAAGACTTCGTGGAGGACCGAACCCACCAGGGTTGAAAACCTGGGGGATGACCTGTGGTTAGGGGTGAAAGGCCAATCAAACTCCGTGATAGCTGGTTCTCCCCGAAATGCATTTAGGTGCAGCGTCGTGTGTTTCTTGCCGGAGGTAGAGCACTGGATAGGCGATGGGCCCTACCGGGTTACTGACCTTAGCCAAACTCCGAATGCCGGTAAGTGAGAGCGCGGCAGTGAGACTGTGGGGGATAAGCTCCATGGTCGAGAGGGAAACAGCCCAGAGCATCGACTAAGGCCCCTAAGCGTACGCTAAGTGGGAAAGGATGTGGAGTCGCAGAGACAACCAGGAGGTTGGCTTAGAAGCAGCCACCCTTGAAAGAGTGCGTAATAGCTCACTGGTCAAGTGATTCCGCGCCGACAATGTAGCGGGGCTCAAGCGTACCGCCGAAGTCGTGTCATTGCAGTATGTACCCCCAACGGGGACTGTGATGGGTAGGGGAGCGTCGTGTGCCGGGTGAAGCAGCCGCGGAAGCGAGTTGTGGACGGTTCACGAGTGAGAATGCAGGCATGAGTAGCGATACACACGTGGGAAACGTGTGCGCCGATTGACTAAGGGTTCCTGGGTCAAGCTGATCTGCCCAGGGTAAGTCGGGACCTAAGGCGAGGCCGACAGGCGTAGTCGATGGACAACCGGTTGATATTCCGGTACCCGCTTTGAAGCGCCCAATATCGAATCCATTAATGCTAAGGCCGTGAAGCCGCCCTTGATCTCTTCGGAGTGAGGGGGAGTGGTGGAGCCGCTGATCCAAGGTGGTAGTAGGTAAGTGATGGGGTGACGCAGGAAGGTAGTCCAGCCCGGGCGGTGGTTGTCCCGGGGTAAGGGTGTAGCCCGAGAGATAGGTAAATCCGTCTCTCATACAGGGTGAGACCTGATGCCGAGCCGATTGTGGTGAAGTGGATGATCCTATGCTGTCGAGAAAAGCCTCTAGCGAGTTTCATGGCGGCCCGTACCCTAAACCGACTCAGGTGGTCAGGTAGAGAATACCGAGGCGTTCGGGTGAACTATGGTTAAGGAACTCGGCAAAATGCCCCCGTAACTTCGGGAGAAGGGGGGCCACGTCTGGTGATCCGATTTACTCGGTGAGCTGGGGGTGGCCGCAGAGACCAGCGAGAAGCGACTGTTTACTAAAAACACAGGTCCGTGCGAAGCCGTAAGGCGATGTATACGGACTGACGCCTGCCCGGTGCTGGAACGTTAAGGGGACCGGTTAGCTCCATTTCGGTGGGGCGAAGCTGAGAACTTAAGCGCCAGTAAACGGCGGTGGTAACTATAACCATCCTAAGGTAGCGAAATTCCTTGTCGGGTAAGTTCCGACCTGCACGAATGGCGTAACGACTTCTCGACTGTCTCAACCATAGGCCCGGTGAAATTGCACTACGAGTAAAGATGCTCGTTTCGCGCAGCAGGACGGAAAGACCCCGGGACCTTTACTACAGTTTGATATTGGTGTTCGGTTCGGCTTGTGTAGGATAGGTGGGAGACTTTGAAGCGGCCACGCCAGTGGTTGTGGAGTCGTCGTTGAAATACCACTCTGGTCGTGCTGGATGTCTAACCTGGGTCCGTGATCCGGATCAGGGACAGTGTCTGATGGGTAGTTTAACTGGGGCGGTTGCCTCCTAAAGAGTAACGGAGGCGCCCAAAGGTTCCCTCAGCCTGGTTGGCAATCAGGTGTTGAGTGTAAGTGCACAAGGGAGCTTGACTGTGAGACCGACGGGTCGAGCAGGGACGAAAGTCGGGACTAGTGATCCGGCGGTGGCTTGTGGAAGCGCCGTCGCTCAACGGATAAAAGGTACCCCGGGGATAACAGGCTGATCTTCCCCAAGAGTCCATATCGACGGGATGGTTTGGCACCTCGATGTCGGCTCGTCGCATCCTGGGGCTGGAGTCGGTCCCAAGGGTTGGGCTGTTCGCCCATTAAAGCGGTACGCGAGCTGGGTTTAGAACGTCGTGAGACAGTTCGGTCCCTATCCGCTGCGCGCGCAGGAGTCTTGAGAAGGGCTGTCCCTAGTACGAGAGGACCGGGACGGACGAACCTCTGGTGTGCCAGTTGTTCTGCCAAGGGCATGGCTGGTTGGCTACGTTCGGGAGGGATAACCGCTGAAAGCATCTAAGCGGGAAGCCTGCTTCGAGATGAGGACTCCCACCCACTTGATGGGGTAAGGCTCCCAGTAGACGACTGGGTTGATAGGCCGGATATGGAAGCACGGTAACGTGTGAAGTTGACCGGTACTAATAGGCCGAGGGCTTGTCCTCAGTTGCTCGCGTCCACTGTGTTAGTTCTGAAGTAACGAACACGCCCCCGTTTATGCCGGTGGTGTTTGATTTCTTCATAGTGTTTCGGTGGTCATAGCGTTAGGGAAACGCCCGGTTACATTTCGAACCCGGAAGCTAAGCCTTTCAGCGCCGATGGTACTGCAGGGGGGACCCTGTGGGAGAGTAGGACGCCGCCGAACAATTTGTAGCCTCAACCCCCGGACTTTGTCCGGGGGTTGAGGCATTTCTGCATCCATATTCGGACGGAGTGCGGGCCCGGTCGGCCGGCCACCGAATCGCCGTCTACCCTCGAGCAGGCGACGTGGGCTCGTCGTGGCAACGAGGCTGATGTGGTGGGAGGAAGCAGCGTATCCAGCGAGACGGGCGGTTCTGAGCATTCCCCAGTTCAGGGTATGATTCTGTTCGTTGCTGCGGGAGACCGCAGGTGACAGGCCCCTATAGCTCAGTCGGTAGAGCGTCTCCATGGTAAGGAGAAGGTCAACGGTTCGATTCCGTTTGGGGGCTCCACAACAAAGAAGGCCCTCGCCTCACGGCGGGGGCCTTCTTCATGTCTCCGTACTCAGTGTCCCCGTACTCAACCCTTCTGCGGCTCAGGGACACGCATGGCCAGGATCGCCATGTCGTCCGACGCCGGTTCAGCGGCAAAGCGCTCGACCGCTCGCAGGATGCGTGCCGCCACTGCGCCCGCCGTCAGCCCCGTGCACGTCGTCAGCACATCCATGAGACCGTCGTCGCCGAGCATGCGCGTGCCCTCACGGCGTTCCGTGACACCGTCCGTCACGCACAGCAGGACATCGCCCGGGTCGAGCGTGATGGTCTGCTCGTACAGCTCCAGGTCGTCCATCACGCCCAGCAGCGGCTGCGGTTCCGCCGCGGGCTCCACGGTGCCGTCCTGGCGGAGCCGCAAGGGAAGCGGGTGGCCGGCGCAGACGACCTTGAGGGTCGCCGAGCCGTCCTCCTGGGGCCACAACTCCCCGTAGAGAAGAGTGAGAAAGCGGCTGCGGGCACCCTCGTCCAGGATGGCCGCGTTCAGTCGCTCGAGCACCGCCGGGCCGCCGAAACCCTCGCGGGCCAGCAGACGGAGGGCGTGGCGGGCGAGTCCGGTGACCGCGGCGGCTTCCGGTCCCGTACCGCAGACGTCGCCGATCGCGAAGCCGTAGACGCCGTCGCGGATGGGGAAGAGGTCGTAGAAGTCGCCGCCGACCTCGTTCCCTTCGCCCGCGGCACGGTAGATGACCTCGACCTCCACACCCGGCACCTCGGGGCGGCTGGGGGGAAGGAGGCTGCGCTGGAGCGACTGGCTGATGGCCGTGCGCTCGGAATAGAGCCGGGCGTTGTCGAGAGCCAGTGCCGCACGACGGGAGAGGTCTTCGGCGAGTTCCAGGATCTCCTGACGGAAGTGGTCGTCGGAGGGCTTGCCGAGGGTGAGCATCCCGATGACACGGTTGCGTGCGACGAGCGGAAGGACGACGGTCTCGCCGCCGACCGCGGAGGCGGTGGCCAAGGTGGTGCCGATACCGGAGGACAAGGGGGCGGACGCCATGCCCAGTTCGCGCATGGACGTGCGCAGCGCCGCCTGGTGCGCGGCTTCGGCCGGCGCACTCCAGACACGGGCACCGGGCGTGGGTACCGGGTCGGGCGGCGCAATCCTGGAGAGCAGGGCCTTGAGGCCGTCGATACGATCCTCGTCCTCGTGGAGTACATAGGAGAGGTCCGGCTCGGAGGACTGGTCCGCGATGGTGTAGACGGCACACCACGTCGCGAGCGTGGGGACGGTCATCTGCGCCATGAGGGCCAGGGTCTGGTCGCGGTCGAGCGTGCCCGCCAGCAGATCCGACGCCTCGACCAGGAAGCTCAGAGAGCCGCGACGCAGCCTCTCCAGCTCGCCGAGTCGTGCGGACTCGACGGCGAGGGCGATGCGGTCGGCGGCGAACTGGAGGCGCAATGCCTCCTCGTTGGAGTAACGGCCGCCCGATTCCGTGGCGACCCCGAGGGAACCGGTGAGCCGTCCCTCGACCTTCAGGGGCACGGTCACGACGGAACGCATTCCCGTGCCGTCGAGCAGGGGCACCGCGCCGGGTACGGCGGTGAGGTCCTCGTGTACGGCGGGCATCCTGGCGGAGCCGTAGCGGCCCGTGCCGGCCTCGACGGGAACCCGGGCGAAGCGCTGCCGCGCGGACGGGAGTCCGGTGGTGGCGCGCACCTCGAGCTCTGTCTCGTCGTCAGTGGCCAGCAGCAGGAAGGCGGAATCGCCGTCGAGCATGTCGCGGGCGCGCTCGACCGTGCGCTGGAGCAGCCCGTCGAGGTCGTCGGGGGCGGGAGAGCCGATGAACACCTCGAAGGGATCCGCGCTGCGGTTCTCGGGACCCGTGGTGTCGGCGGACGGCACGCGTACGGGCGACTGCAGCACCGCACGCTCGTAGTCACGGACGAGCAGGCACACGGTGGAGGCTTCGCCGTGGGTGTCGCGGACCCGGAGGTGGGAGGCGTAGACGGGGACGACCCGGCCGTCGGTGTCCCGGATGCCGTAGCTGCCTTCCCAGCGGGACAGTTGCAGCGCCTCGGCGATGCCGGTGCCGATGCCGGGTGTGTGGGGCCAGGCCGCGAGGTCGCCCAGCGGTTTTCCGAGCACCTGGTCCCCCGCGTATCCGAAGAGGTGCTCGGCGTCGTCGTTCCAGGAGCTGATGGCGCCGTTGCGGTCGATCTGGAGGACGGCCACCCGGACCCGCTCGTCGGCGACCGGGAGGAGGTCGATGGGGAGTACGGGGCCCGCCGAACGGGTGCCGACGGGACGCTGCGGCAGGTCGAGCTGGAACCAGACCTGTTTGGTCGTGGCCGAGTACTCGACGCCCCACCGTGTGGCCAGAGCGGCGCAGAGCAGGAGACCGCGGCCGTTCTCGCGGTCCGGGTGGGGGAGGGATCTGCCGCCGCCCTGGAGGGGGATCTCACGCTCGGGATAGCGGTCGCCGACCTCGACCCGTACGCCGTCCGGTGTCCGCAGGCAGAGCACATCGGCCGCGGTGCCGGCGTGGATCACCGCGTTGGTGACGAGTTCGCTGGTGAGGACCACCGCGTCGTCGACGACCTCGGCGTATCCCCAGCCCTGGAGTGTGTCCCGGACGAAGGCGCGGGCCGTGGCGACAGATCTCCCCACGGGGTCGAAGCTGGCAGCCGCCCGCGCGGTGATCACGGAACTCCTGGTACGCGTCTCGACGCCCGGCTCTGCCATGGTCGGTGCCTGCCCCTCCCAGTGCCCGGTCGTGGTCCTTGCGCCGCACTACCCCTGCCGGGCGACCGGGGCGGTTGGACAGCCGGATGCCAGGTTACTTACCTTCGCTGTCCGAGCGGATGCCGGTCGGGGTCGTTTCCGCCCTCCGGGTGTGGGGACGCTATGCGAAGCTGCCGAACTGTTATGGCCTGGTTCGGCTGCGGTGAAACACTGGGAACGATTCCTGAGACAGCCCGAGCATGACGTAACCCCTGCGGGAGGGACACGGTGGAGTCTGGTGCAGCGGCGCGAGGCACGAGCACGCGCGCACAAGGCGGACAGTCCCGGAAGAATCAACCCCGGGGCGGAACGACAGCGGTGGACACCGCGGCTCTGAACCGGCTTCTCGCGGCGCTCGTCTCCATGCGTGACGGGAACTTCCGCAAGCGCCTGACGGTCTCCGGCGACGGAGTCATGTCCGAGATCGCGGCCGTCTTCAACGAGGTCGCCGACCGCAATCTCCATCTCACCGGCGAGCTGGCGCGCGTCCGGCGTGTCGTCGGGCGTGAGGGAAAACTCACGGAACGGCTGGAGCCCGGTGCCTGCGAGGGGTCCTGGGCGGCCGCGATCGACGCGTCCAACGCGCTCGTGGACGATCTCGCCCGGCCGGTCTCCGAGGTCAGCCGGGTGCTGTCGGCCGTCGCGGAGGGCGATCTGGAGCAGCGCATGGAGCTGCGCTCGCACGCCGCCGAGGGCACCGAGGGGGCGGTGCGGCCGCTGCGCGGCGAGTTCCTGAAGGTCGCGCGCACGGTCAACAGCCTCGTGGATCAGCTGTCGGCGTTCACCGACGAGGTGACACGGGTCGCACTGGAGGTCGGCACCGAGGGCAAGCTCGGCGGCCAGGCCCAAGTGCGAGGTATGTCCGGTTCGTGGAAAGACCTCACGGATTCGGTGAACACGATGGCGTACCGGCTGACGGCCCAGGTGCGTGACATTGCTCTCGTCACCACGGCGGTCGCCAAGGGCGATCTGTCGCGGAAGGTCACCGTCCATGTGGCCGGTGAGATGCTCCAGCTGAAGAACACCGTCAACACGATGGTGGACCAGCTGTCCTCGTTCTCGTCCGAGGTGACGCGGGTCGCGCGCGAGGTGGGTACGGAGGGCGAGCTCGGCGGTCAGGCGGTTGTGCCGGGAGTCGCCGGCGTATGGAAGGACCTCACCGACTCCGTCAACACGATGGCGGGCAACCTCACATCTCAGGTGCGTGGCATCGCGGAGGTCACCACGGCGGTCGCCAACGGCGATCTGTCGCAGAAGGTCACGGTGAGCGCGCGCGGCGAGGTGGCGCAGCTGGCCGAGACGATCAACCAGATGACGGAGACGCTTCGTACCTTCGCGGACGAGGTGACCCGGGTGGCCAGCGAGGTCGGTGCCGAGGGCCTGCTGGGCGGCCAGGCGCAGGTGCCCGGGGCCGCCGGGACGTGGAAGGACCTCACGGACTCGGTCAACACCGTGTTCCGCAACCTCACCACACAGGTGCGGGACATCGCCCAGGTGACGACGGCGGTCGCGAGCGGTGATCTGTCGCAGAAGGTCACGGTGGATGTGGCCGGCGAGATGCTGGAGTTGAAGAACACCGTCAACACGATGGTGGACCAGCTTCAGTCGTTCGGTTCGGAAGTGACCCGGGTCGCCCGCGAGGTCGGTGTCGAAGGGCGGCTGGGCGGCCAGGCCGAGGTGCCGGGTGCGGCCGGGACGTGGAAGGACCTGACCGATTCGGTGAACACGGCCTTCCGTAACCTCACCGGTCAGGTGCGGGACATCGCCCAGGTGACGACGGCGGTCGCGAACGGTGATCTGTCGCAGAAGGTCACGGTGGATGTGGCCGGCGAGATGCTGGAGTTGAAGAACACCGTCAACACGATGGTGGCGCAGCTGTCGTCGTTCGCGGACCAGGTGACGCGGATGGCCCGGGACGTGGGCACCGAGGGCCGGCTCGGCGGTCAGGCGCGCGTGCCCGGCGTCTCCGGTACCTGGAAGGAGCTCACGGACTCCGTCAACTTCATGGCGGGGAACCTGACTTCACAGGTGCGGCAGATCGCGCAGGTGACGACGGCGGTGGCGCGTGGTGATCTGTCGCAGAAGATCGACGTGGACGCGCGTGGCGAGATCCTGGAGTTGAAGAACACCATCAACACGATGGTCGACCAGCTGTCGGCGTTCGCCGAGCAGGTGACCCGGGTGGCCCGTGAAGTGGGTACGGACGGCCGGCTGGGCGGTCAGGCGCAGGTGCCCGGCGTCGCGGGCGTCTGGCGCGACCTGACGGATTCCGTGAACGGCATGGCGGGGAATCTCACGGCCCAGGTCCGCAACATCGCCCAGGTCGCCACGGCGGTGGCGCGTGGTGATCTGTCGCAGAAGATCGACGTGGACGCGCGTGGCGAGATCCTGGAGCTGAAGAACACCCTCAACACGATGGTGGACCAGCTCTCCAGTTTCGCGGAGCAGGTGACCCGGGTGGCCCGGGAGGTGGGTACCGAGGGCATCCTCGGCGGCCAGGCCGAGGTCCAGGGCGTCTCCGGCACCTGGAAGGACCTCACCCAGTCCGTCAACTTCATGGCGAACAACCTCACCTCGCAGGTGCGCAACATCGCCGAGGTCACGAAGGCGGTCGCCAAGGGCGATCTGTCGAAGAAGATCACGGTCGATGCCAAGGGCGAGATCCTCGAGCTGGTGACGACCGTCAACACGATGGTGGACCAGCTCTCGAACTTCGCCGACGAGGTGACGCGGGTCGCCCGCGAGGTGGGTACGGAGGGCATCCTCGGCGGCCAGGCGCGGGTGCGTGGCGCCACGGGTATCTGGAAGGACCTCAGCGACAACGTCAACACCATGGCGGCGAATCTGACCAGCCAGGTGCGGAACATCTCCCGGGTGTCGTCGGCGGTCGCCAACGGCGATCTGACGAAGAAGGTGACCGTCGAGGCGCGTGGCGAGGTCGCCGAGCTCGCCGACACCGTGAACACGATGGTGACGACTCTGTCGGCGTTCGCGGAGCAGGTGACGCGGGTCGCCCGTGAGGTGGGGACGGAGGGCGAGCTGGGCGGACAGGCACGGGTGCCCGGCGTGTCCGGGACGTGGAAGGACCTCACGGAGTCCGTGAACTCGATGGCGTCCAACCTGACGGGTCAGGTGCGCCAGATCGCCGCGGTCACCACCGCCATCGCCAAGGGCGATCTCACCAAGAAGATCGACATCGACGCGCGCGGTGAGATCCAGGAGTTGAAGAACACCATCAACACGATGGTCGACCAGCTGTCGTCGTTCGCCCAAGAGGTCACCCGGGTGGCCCGTGAGGTGGGCACGGACGGGATGCTCGGCGGCCAGGCGCGGGTGCGGGATGTCGACGGCACCTGGCGGGATCTGACCGAGTCGGTGAACGAGATGGCGGGGAACCTGACCCGGCAGGTGCGCGCGATCGCGGCCGTCGCCACCGCCGTGACCCGCGGTGACCTCAATCTGAAGATCGACGTGGACGCGGCCGGCGAGATCCAGGTCCTCCAGGACAACATCAACACGATGATCGCCAACCTGCGTGACACCACGCTCGCCAACGAGGAGCAGGACTGGCTCAAGGGCAACCTGGCCCGGATCTCCGGTCTGATGCAGGGCCGCCGGGATCTCGACGACGTCGCGTCGCTCATCATGAGCGAGCTGACGCCGGTGGTCTCGGCGCAGCACGGCGCGTTCTTCCTGGCGATGCCGACGGGCGGCGGCGACCTCGGCGCGGAGGGCGAGGGCGGTGCGTACGAGCTGGTGATGCGCGGCAGTTACGGCTACTCGGCGGGTGCGATGCCGACGTCGTTCCGGCCGGGGGAGACGCTGATCGGGACGGCGGCCGAGGAGAAGCGGACGATCCAGGTCAATGTGCCGCCGGGTTATCTGAAGGTCTCGTCGGGGCTGGGCGAGGCGCCGCCCGCGTATGTGATCGTGCTGCCGGTCCTGTTCGAGGGGAAGGTCCTCGGTGTGATCGAGCTGGCGTCGTTCCAGCCGTTCGCCCACATCCAGCGCGACTTCCTCAACCAGATCGCCGAGATGATCGCGACGAGCGTCAACACGATCAGCGTCAACACCAAGACCGAGCTGCTGCTCAAGCAGTCCCAGGAGCTGACGGAGCAGCTGCGTGAGCGTTCCGCGGAGCTGGAGAACCGGCAGAAGGCGCTGCAGTCCTCCAACGCCGAGCTGGAGGACAAGGCCGAGCTGCTCGCCCAGCAGAACCGCGACATCGAGGTGAAGAACACCGAGATCGAGGAGGCGCGGCAGGTGCTGGAGGAGCGGGCCGAGCAGCTCGCCGTCTCCATGCGCTACAAGTCCGAGTTCCTGGCGAACATGTCGCACGAGCTGCGCACGCCGCTCAACTCGCTGCTGATCCTCGCCAAGCTGCTGGCCGACAACGCCGACAGCAATCTCACCCCGAAGCAGGTGGAGTTCGCCGAGACGATCCACGGGGCGGGGTCCGATCTGCTGCAGCTCATCAACGACATCCTCGATCTGTCGAAGGTCGAGGCGGGCAAGATGGACGTCAGTCCCACCCGTATCGCCCTGGTGCAGCTGGTGGACTACGTCGAGGCCACGTTCAGGCCGCTCACGGCGGAGAAGGGGCTGGACTTCTCGGTGCGGGTGTCGCCCGAACTGCCGGCGACGCTGCACACGGACGAACAGCGGCTGCTGCAGGTGCTGCGCAATCTGCTGTCGAACGCGGTGAAGTTCACCGACACGGGAGCGGTCGAGCTGGTGATCCGGCCGGCCAACAGCGATGTGCCGCAGTCGATCCGGGAGCAGCTGCTGGAGGCGGGCTCGCTGCGTGACCCGGACGGCGATCTGATCGCGTTCTCGGTGACCGACACCGGTATCGGGATCGCGGCCAGCAAGATGCGGGTGATCTTCGAGGCGTTCAAGCAGGCGGACGGCACGACCAGCCGCAAGTACGGCGGCACGGGTCTGGGCCTGTCCATCAGCCGGGAGATCGCCCGGCTGCTCGGTGGTGAGATCCATGCGGCGAGCGAACCGGGCCGTGGGTCCACGTTCACGCTCTATCTGCCGCTGCACCCGAGCGAGCTGCCCCCGCAGGGCTACCCGCAGCTCGGTCCCGGTGCCGACGCGCAGCCGGCCGCTTCGGACGACCCGACCGGATACGAGACGGGCGCGCGGGCTCCTCAGCCGGGCGGTCAGCCCGTGGCGGGCGGTGACCCGCAGTCAGGTCCTGCGGTCCTCTTCAGGCGCCGCCGCAAGGCTTTGGGCACCACGGATCTGCGGGCGGCACTGCCCGGACAGACGGACGGGGCGCCGGGCGCTGGACAGGAGTCGTGGAACGGCCACCATGCGCAGGACGGTTCGTCCGAGCCGCGCCGCACTTTCGAGTTCCACAGCGAGAAGGTGCTCATCGTCGACGACGACATCCGCAACGTCTTCGCACTGACGAGCGTGCTGGAGCAGCACGGTCTGTCCGTCCTGTATGCGGAGAACGGACGCGAAGGCATCGAAGTCCTGGAACAGCATGATGATGTGACGGTCGTACTGATGGACATCATGATGCCCGAGATGGACGGCTACGCCACGACGACGGCGATCCGCAGAATGCCCCAGTTCGCCGGTCTGCCCATCATCGCGCTCACCGCGAAGGCGATGAAGGGAGACCGCGAGAAGGCCATCGAGTCCGGTGCTTCCGACTACGTCACCAAGCCGGTCGACCCCGATCATCTGCTCTCGGTCATGGAGCAGTGGATGCGCGGAAAGTGACGACGTCCGGTTGCGGGCGTATCACGGTCCGGTTGCACCTTGTGCGGTTCTCTTCGGATCGCTGACGGACTGTGTCCGGGAGTGTGTGAGGGGACGGCAATCGGGGAACCTTCTGGTCTCGCGCCGAGTTTCCGTTACGTACACAGTGACATCACGGTGACAGGGTGTGGCGACGGGCGGGGTGCAGCTACGATGACCGGCACAAGGACGGGCGGCATACGGGAGTCGCCCCCTGGGGCGGCGCCCGGTGTTTACCCTGGCTCTTCGGGCTGGGGTGATCCCAAGCCGGGCGAGGAGGGCGAGGCATGGTGCAGAAGGCCAAGATCCTCCTGGTCGATGACCGGCCGGAGAATCTGCTGGCGCTGGAGGCCATCCTCTCTGCGCTCGATCAGACACTGGTACGGGCATCGTCAGGAGAGGAGGCGCTCAAAGCGCTTCTGACGGATGACTTCGCGGTCATCCTCCTGGACGTTCAGATGCCAGGAATGGACGGATTCGAGACCGCCGCGCACATCAAGCGACGGGAACGGACCCGGGACATCCCGATCATCTTCCTGACCGCGATCAACCATGGCCCGCATCACACCTTCCGTGGCTACGCGGCGGGCGCCGTGGACTACATCTCCAAGCCGTTCGACCCATGGGTGCTGCGCGCGAAGGTGTCCGTCTTCGTCGAGCTCTACATGAAGAACTGCCAGCTGCGTGAGCAGGCCGCGCTGCTGCGGCTCCAGTTGGAGGGCGGCCATGTCGGCGCCGGCGACAGCAAGGAGCCGGCGGGGCTGCTCGCCGAACTCTCCGCGCGGCTGGCGGCCGTTGAGGAGCAGGCGGAGGCCCTGTCCAAGCAACTCGACGACGAGTCGGCGGACGCCGCGGCCGTGGCCACCGCAGCGCATCTCGAGCGCAAGCTCACCGGGTTGCGCAGGGCGTTGGACGCCCTGGAACCGGGCACCGGTACCGGCACTGCCACGCTTCCTTCGCAGAGCTGAGAGCTGAGAGCTGACGGGGAGACGTCCGGCCGGGCCTTCCGTGGGTCGAGTCGCCGGTCCACACTGCGCAGTTCGTCCGTATTTCATTTGAACGGGCGTCAGCTTCCGTACACGACAGGGCGACACAAAAGGGTGAAGCGGTAGGCACGCGTGTCCACCGCCGTTCACACCGGTAACCTCACCATCATGGCCTCTCGTACGTCCGGCAAGGGTTCCCAGGGCACGGCGGGCACCGCGAAGCCGCGTGCCGGCCGTACCGCCGGTGCCGCGAAGAAAGCGGCGCCTGCCAAGAAGCCTGCAGCGAAGAAGCCCGCCGCCAGGAAGCCGGCGCCGGCGAAGAAGGCACCGGCCAAGAAGGCCGCGCCCAAACCCGCCCCGAATCCCACCGGCGGTGTCATCTGGCTTCTGCGCGCGGTGTGGATGGGCCTCGCGCATGCCGTCGGTGCGATGCTGCGGGGCATAGGGCGCGGTGCCAAGGGCCTCGACCCGGCCCACCGCAAGGACGGTCTCGCCCTGCTGTTGCTCGGACTGGCCCTGATCGTCGCCGCGGGCACCTGGTCCCATCTGCGCGGCCCCGTCGGGGACCTCGTCGCGATGCTCGTCACCGGCGCCTTCGGCCGGCTCGATCTGCTCGTGCCGATACTCCTCACGGCGATCGCCGTGAGGCTGATCCTGTACCCGGAGAAGCCGGAAGCCAACGGGCGGATCGTCATCGGCATGTCCGCGCTGGTCGTCGGTGTGCTCGGCCAGGTCCACATCGCGTGCGGCTCGCCGGGCCGCGACGAGGGCTCGGAAGCGATGCAGGATGCCGGCGGGCTGATCGGCTGGGGCATCTCCAAACCCCTGGTCTTCGCCATGGGCGAGGTCCTCGCCGTCCCCCTGCTGGTGCTGCTCACGGTCTTCGGTCTGCTGGTCGTCACCGCCACCCCGGTCAACGCCATCCCCCGGCGGCTGCGTGCGCTCGGCGTCAAGCTCGGACTCCTGGACCCGCCGCACGGCGCCGACGAGAGCGAGGACGACGAGCGCTACGACGACCACTGGCGGGACGAGCCGCCGGCGAAGCCCGTGCGCCGTCGCGCCCCTGCCGGCGCGGGGCCCGGCGACCACGACGCCGAACAGGCCGAGGAAGCGGCGCTGTCACGGCGTCGGCGGTCGCGCCGTTCCCCGGCACCACCGGCCTCGGACCGTCCGATGGATGCGGTCGACGTCGCCGCGGCAGCCGCGGCGGCGCTCGACGGTGCCGTGCTCAACGGAATGCCGCCCTCGCCGGTCGTCGCCGATCTGACCCGGGACCTCGGCATCGACCGCGAGCGCGCCGTCCGTCCGCTCCCGGGCGCCCGTACCGAGCAGCCGTCCGCGCCGCGCGAGTCCGTACCCGACCTGACCAAGCCGGCCCCCGAGCAGTCGGCGCCCCTTCCGCCTCGGGCGGAGCAGCTCCAGCTGTCCGGCGACATCACCTATGGGCTGCCCGCACTCGACCTGCTGGAGCGTGGCGGCCCAGGCAAGACGCGCAGTGCGGCGAACGACGCGATCGTCGCGTCGTTGACCAACGTCTTCGCGGAGTTCAAGGTCGACGCCGCCGTCACCGGTTTCACCCGCGGGCCGACGGTCACTCGTTACGAGGTCGAGCTCGGCCCCGCGGTGAAGGTCGAGCGGATCACGGCTCTGACCAAGAACATCGCGTACGCCGTGGCGAGCCCGGATGTACGGATCATCTCCCCGATCCCGGGGAAGTCGGCCGTCGGCATCGAGATCCCCAACTCCGACCGCGAGATGGTCAACCTCGGCGATGTGCTGCGTCTCGCCGACGCCGCCGGTGACGACCACCCCATGCTGGTCGCGCTCGGCAAGGACGTGGAGGGCGGCTATGTCATGGCCAATCTCGCGAAGATGCCGCACATCCTTGTCGCCGGCGCGACCGGCTCCGGAAAGTCGTCCTGCATCAACTGCCTGATCACCTCCGTGATGCTCCGTGCGACCCCGGAGGACGTACGGATGGTCCTCGTCGACCCCAAGCGGGTCGAGCTGACCGCGTACGAGGGCATTCCGCACCTGATCACGCCGATCATCACCAACCCCAAGCGGGCCGCCGAGGCGCTGCAGTGGGTGGTACGCGAGATGGACCTGCGCTACGACGACCTCGCGGCCTACGGCTTCCGGCACATCGACGACTTCAATCAGGCGGTGCGCAGCGGCAAGGTCACTCCGCCCGAGGGCAGCGAGCGCGAGCTGCAGCCGTATCCCTATCTGCTGGTGATCGTCGACGAGCTCGCGGATCTGATGATGGTCGCTCCCCGTGACGTCGAGGACGCCATCGTCCGTATCACCCAGCTGGCGCGCGCGGCCGGGATCCATCTGGTACTGGCCACCCAGCGCCCGTCCGTGGACGTCGTCACGGGCCTCATCAAGGCCAATGTGCCCTCCCGGCTGGCCTTCGCCACCTCCTCGCTCGCCGACAGCCGGGTGATCCTCGACCAGCCCGGCGCCGAGAAACTGATCGGCAAGGGCGACGGGCTGTTCCTGCCGATGGGCGCGAGCAAGCCGACCCGGATGCAGGGCGCGTATGTGACCGAGGACGAGGTCGCCGCGGTCGTCCGGCACTGCAAGGACCAGATGACCCCGGTCTTCCGGGACGACGTGGTGGTCGGGACGAAGCAGAAGAAGGAGATCGACGAGGACATCGGCGACGACCTCGACCTGCTGTGCCAGGCCGCCGAGCTGGTGGTGTCCACCCAGTTCGGATCGACGTCGATGCTCCAGCGCAAGCTGCGGGTCGGCTTCGCGAAGGCGGGCCGCCTCATGGATCTCATGGAGTCCAGGAACATCGTGGGGCCCAGCGAGGGGTCGAAGGCGCGTGACGTGCTCGTGAAACCCGATGAGCTGGATGGAGTGCTGGCGGTGATACGGGGGGAGGCTCACCCGTGAGGAAAAGGGGGCAACCGTTTCCCTTGGTCATACGTCAACTTGGAGAGAGGGCCGGGAACGTGTTCCACCCTCCCCGCTGTCGGGCCATTCTGATGGCGTACAAACGGCATCCGCCCGGTTGCCCCACCCTTTCGTACCACCCCTAGACTGAACCTCCAGCAGGTGGCTACACGCTCGAAAGGCGCACTCGTGTCCATCGGCAACTTCCCCGAAGATGACCGGCCTTCGACTGCGGAAGACCGGTCTTCGTTCGAAGATGACCGGCCTTCGATCGGTGCCGCGCTGCAGCAGGCTCGCTGCGCGGCAGGTCTGACCATTGACGAGGTCAGTTCCTCCACCCGTGTTCGCATCCCCATCGTTCAGGCGATCGAGCAGGACGACTTCTCCCGCTGCGGTGGCGACGTGTACGCACGCGGCCACATCGGGACGCTCGCCCGTGCCGTAGGACTGGATCCGGCCCCGCTCGTGGCGCAGTACGACGCCGAGCACGGTGGCCGGCCGTCGCCCACGCCCGCCGCGCCGCTCTTCGAGGCGGAACGTATCCGCCCAGAGCCCAGGCGCCCCAACTGGACCGCCGCGATGGTCGCGGCGATCGTCGCCGTGATCGGTTTTGCCGCCTTCACGCTGTTCAGCGGCAATGAGACGGCCACGACCACCAAGAACGTCGCCGAGGGCGCCGCCCCGGCCAAGAGCAGTCCGAAGCCGCCCGCGAGCCAGCAGCCGGCGCAGCCGCAGCAGCCCCAGCCCGCCAAGCCGGACCCCTCGGAGAGCGCGATCGCCGCCGTCCCGCAGGACAAGGTCACGGTCAAGCTGATCGCCGTCGACGACAAGAGCTGGATCTCCGCGAAGTCCGCCAGTGGGAAGCTGCTCTTCGACGGGCTGCTCGACAAGGGCCAGTCCAAGACGTTCCAGGACGACGAGCGGCTGGACCTGATCCTGGGCAACGCCGGGGCGATCGAGCTGTTCGTGAACGGCAAGAAGGTCGAAGACGAGTTCGAGCCGGGACAGGTCGAGCGGCTCTCCTACACGAAGGGTGACCCCGAGGCCGGCTGACCGGCCGCGGCCGGTCCTTAGGTCCTGTCCGGGCGATCTTCTCGAGCCCGCGACGACAGCTGCGGCCCTCCCCGAGCTGCTGGGAGGTATTCCCACGCCGCGTGTCGGAGTCGTCCGAGTACGTCCAGTACGAGGACGATCTTCCCCAGCCTCCGGCCGGGGGTACCCCCACCGCCTTGCGATGCTTCCCCTCGGCCCCGGAGGGCTTGGGAAGACCCCATGCGTCTGACGCCGCCGGCTGACCCTCAAGGATCGCCCGGACAGGACCTGGCAGGACCGGCCGGCCACGGTCCGGCGGGCGGCCGCCGCGGGGCTCGTGCCGCCGGGGAGCCTCGCGGATCAGGTGCGTGCCGGGACGAAGTAGTCTTGAGCCCATGCCCGAACGCCGTACCGTCGCCCTTGTCACTCTTGGCTGCGCCCGTAACGAGGTGGACTCGGAGGAGCTCGCAGGCCGCTTGGCAGCGGACGGCTGGGAGCTCGTCGAAGAGGCCGCCGAAGCCGACGTGGCGGTCGTCAACACGTGCGGCTTCGTCGAAGCCGCCAAGAAGGACTCCGTCGACGCGCTCCTCGAAGCGAACGATCTGAAGGACCACGGCAGAACCCAGGCCGTGGTCGCCGTCGGCTGTATGGCGGAGCGGTACGGCAAGGAGCTCGCCGAGGCACTGCCCGAGGCGGACGGTGTGCTCGGATTCGACGACTACGCCGACATCTCCGACCGGCTCCAGACCATCCTCAGCGGCGGCGTCCACGCCTCTCACACCCCGCGCGACCGCCGCAAGCTGCTGCCGATCAGCCCGGCGGAGCGGCAGACTGCCGCAGTCGCCCTGCCCGGGCACGCCCAGGCTCCGGAGCCCGAGAGCGTGCCGGAGGACCTGCCGGAGGGCCTCGCGCCCGCCTCCGGGCCGCGTGCTCCGCTGCGCCGGCGTCTGGACACGAGCCCCGTTGCCTCGGTGAAGCTCGCCTCGGGCTGCGACCGGCGCTGCTCCTTCTGCGCGATCCCGTCCTTCCGCGGCTCCTTCATCTCGCGGCGTCCAAGCGACGTCCTCGGCGAGACGCGCTGGCTCGCCGAGCAGGGCGTCAAGGAGATCATGCTGGTCTCCGAGAACAACACCTCGTACGGCAAGGACCTCGGCGACATCCGGCTGCTGGAGACCCTGCTCCCGGAGCTGGCGTCCGTCGACGGAATCGAACGGGTCCGCGTCAGCTATCTGCAGCCCGCAGAGATGCGTCCGGGTCTGATCGACGTGCTGACGTCCACGGAGAAGGTCGCCCCGTACTTCGACCTCTCCTTCCAGCACAGCGCACCGGGTGTGCTGCGCGCCATGCGGCGCTTCGGCGATACCGAGCGGTTCCTCGAACTGCTCGAGACGATCAGGTCCAAGGCGCCGGCGGCCGGTGTGCGCTCGAACTTCATCGTGGGCTTCCCCGGTGAGACCGAAGAGGACTTCGCCGAGCTGGAGCGCTTCCTCACGGCCGCCCGGCTGGATGCCATCGGCGTCTTCGGCTACTCCGACGAGGAGGGCACCGAGGCCGCCACCTACGAGACCAAGCTCGACCAGGACGTCGTGGACGAGCGGCTGGCGCATCTGTCCCGGCTGGCTGAGGAGCTGACCGCCCAGCGCGCGGACGAGCGGATCGGGGAGACCCTGGAGGTACTGGTCGAGTCCGTGTTCGACGGAGGCGGGAGCGAGGATCCGGCCGACGCCCTGGACGAGGACGAGTACGCCGCTGTCGGCCGGGCCTCGCACCAGGCGCCCGAGACCGACGGCCAGGTGATCTTCACGGCCGCCGAGGGGCTGGTGCCCGGACGTCTGGTCGAAGCCAAGGTGGTGGGCACCGAGGGCGTCGACCTGGTGGCCGAGGTCGTCACCGAGCGGTGTGAGGAGGCAGTCAGATGACGGGAGTCCCGGCGTCCGCGGCGGGCGGGACCGGCAGGCCGGCTTCGCCCGGCGGCAAGCTGGGCGCTGCGGCCGTCAACCAGGCCAGCCTGTGGAACATCGCCAACCTCCTCACCATGGTGCGGCTGCTGCTGGTGCCCGGCTTTGTGGTCCTGCTGCTCCAGAACGGCGGATACGACCCGGCCTGGCGGGCCTGGGCCTGGGCCGCTTTCGCCGTCGCCATGATCACCGACCTGTTCGACGGCCATCTGGCCCGGACGTACAACCTGGTCACGGACTTCGGCAAGATCGCCGACCCGATCGCCGACAAGGCGATCATGGCGGCCGGTCTGATCTGCCTCTCGGCACTCGGCGACCTGCCCTGGTGGGTCACGGGAGTGATCCTCTTCCGTGAGCTCGGGATCACGCTGATGCGCTTCTGGGTGATCCGGCACGGGGTCATCCCGGCCAGCCGCGGCGGAAAGATGAAGACGCTCGCGCAGGGCACGGCGGTCGGGATGTACGTGCTCGCGCTGACCGGTCCGCTGGCCACGCTGCGCTGGTGGGTGATGGCCGTGGCGGTCGTGCTGACCGTGGTCACCGGGCTGGACTATGTACGGCAGGCGGTGGTCCTGCGGCGCAGGGGGCTCGCCGCCGAGCGTGAGGCGGCGCGGACCGCCGGGCAGGACACCGCGGAGTCCACGCGATGAACGCCGCTCGCGGTGACGCCGCCGCGGTGCTGGCGCTGCTCGCCGAGCGTGGCGAGACCCTGGCCGTCGCGGAGTCGCTGACGGGCGGTCTGGTGGCCGCGGAGCTCACAGCGGTCCCGGGCGCCTCGCAGTCCTTCCGCGGGTCCGTCACGGCGTACGCGACGGCCGTGAAGCAGGACGTCCTGGGAGTGGACGCCGCCCTGCTCGCCGCGCGCGGCGCGGTGGATCCGGACGTCGCGACGCAGATGGCCCAAGGAGCGCGAGCCAGACTGGGGGCCGGCTGGGGCATCGCGACCACCGGTGTCGCGGGGCCCGAACCCCAGGACGGGCAGCCCGTGGGGACGGTCTACGTGGCTGTCGCGGGGCCCGGTGGATCGCGGAAAGTGACCGCACTGAGGTTGAACGGCGACCGTGCGGAAATTCGTAGAGAGAGTGTACGGAGCGTGCTGGAGCTGCTCGCCGGAGAACTCTCGGGGAACGGGCGGGCACAGGATACGGAACAGAACGGGGGGACTTGATGTTTGCAGCCCTGAGTGAACACGTCATCGCTCCCCGCACGGCCGCAGCGCGAGGCGGTACGGTGGGGCGTGAAGGATGCGGCTACGCGGTCCGAGGAGGGAGCCACCGATGATTCTGCTCCGTCGCCTGCTGGGTGACGTGCTGCGTCGGCAGCGCCAGCGCCAGGGCCGTACTCTGCGCGAAGTCTCCTCGTCCGCCCGAGTCTCGCTCGGCTATCTCTCCGAGGTGGAGCGGGGGCAGAAGGAGGCATCCTCCGAGCTGCTCTCCGCGATCTGCGACGCGCTTGACGTACGGATGTCCGAGCTCATGCGTGAAGTGAGCGACGAGCTGTCGCTGGCCGAGCTGGCCGAGTCGGCAGCGGCGAGCGAGCCGGTGCACGCGCCGGTGCGCCCGATGCTCAATTCCGTGTCCGTGACGTCGGTGGCGGGCGTGCCGACGGAGCGGGTGACGATCAAGGCGCCCGCGGAGGCGGTGGACGTCGTCGCCGCCTGACGGCGACAGGCGCGCGTCCGCACGCTGACCTCCACGTGTGAGCCCCGTTCGAATGGGTAATCGAACGGGGCTTCACTTTTCCATTAAATGACCGTTTTGTTCCATGTGTGCCATGGTGGAGAGCGGTGTCGTCTTGTGGGAGGTCGCATATGTCTGTGGTGAAGGGCTCGTTGTCGTCGCAGGACCGCAAAGTCACCGGAGAAGCCCTTCAGGGCGCACTGGTGGACCTCGTCGACCTGGCGCTGGTGGCCAAGCAGGTTCACTGGAACGTCGTCGGGCCGCGATTCCGTTCGGTGCATCTGCAGCTGGACGAGGTCGTCGCGACGGCGCGGACGCATTCCGACACGGTGGCGGAGCGTGCATCGGCGATCGGTGTTCCGCCCGACGGCAGGGCCGGCACCGTGGCGTCGTCCAGCGCCGTCGGGAAGGTACCGGAAGGCTGGATCCAGGACACCGACGTGGTGCGCACGATGGTGAAGGTGCTCGAGTCCGTGATCGGCAAGATGCGGGAGCGCATCGAGGTGACGGACGATCCCGACCCGGTGAGCCAGGACATCCTGATCCAGCTCACGGCCGACCTGGAAAAGCATGCCTGGATGTTCCAGGCGGAGAGCGCCTAGGGGCTTCTGATGGATCGCCGTGGAAAAGGAGGGCGTCCGGTGCGTGCTCTGGGGGTACCCCCTGCTCGAAGAGCTCGGGGGAGCGTGCCGGACGTCGCGACGTCGCGGAGATCCGTCAGAAGCCCCCGGTCCACCGGTGCGCCCGGGGTGTGCACGCCCGTCGGGGTGCCGGAGGCCGCGGATGCGCCTGCTGCCGGCGGAGCTCCTTCGCCGGCAGCAGGCGCACGGTCGTGCGCAGGGTCCGCCGGTGTGAACGGTGGAGGCGTGCGCGGGCGCATAGCCCGGTGCGTGAACCCCTGGGGCGCCTGGCACATACGCTGCGGACGCGCCCGGTGTGCAACCGGTGCGCCCTCCCGCCGAGTGATCGGTCCGGTCTAGCGTCGACCGGAGGAGGCGGCCATGGTAAGGCGATGGGTCCTGCTGCCGGCGCTTGCACTGGGCGCGCTGTGGTGGTGGGCCGTACTGCGGCTGGCGTTGGTGCCGGAGCAAGCGGGGCTCGTCGAGGGGGCAGTGGCGGCAGGCGGGTGGGGGCTCAGCCTGTTGCCGGTGCATGTGGCGTCGCGAGCCGCGGACGCCGAGGGAGCCGGGGGAACGACGGCTACCACGGCATCGCGACGCCCCCGTTCGGCCGGAGGATCTGACCCGTCGTGAACGACGACGCGTCGGAGGCGAGGTGGAGGACCGCATGAGCGATGTCCTCGGGCTCGCCGACCCGGCCGAGCGGTGAGAGCCGGACCATGGCGGCCTCCGTCTTGTGCTGGAGGCTCTCGTCATGACGGTCGGTCATGGGGCTGCGTACCCAGCCCGGGGCGACCGCGTTCACCCGGATGGCGTAAGGCCCGAGTTCCGATGCCAGGGTCCTGGTGAGTTGTACGACGGCCGCCTTGGCGACGCCGTAGCAGAGCAGTCCGGGGCTGCCGGTGTCGACCGCGCCCGAAGCCATGGTGATCAGGGATCCGGCGATACCCGCGTCGATCATGCTGCGAGCGGCTGCCTGGCAGGCGTAGAGCACCCCTTTGAAGTTCACCGCGAGGATTCGGTCGAGGTCCTCCTCGCGTGTCTCGAGGACCGTGCTCGTATGCATGATCCCGGCGATCGCGGCCATGATGTGCAGCGGGCCGGCGGCGCGGACCGCCTCGTGGAGCGCGTGCCGGTCGCTGACGTCGACGGCATGGGCCTGGGCTGTGCGGCCGGGTCCGGACGCGCTGTCCGCGATCAGAGCCAGGGTCTCGTGGAGACCCTTCTCCTCCACGTCGGCGCAGTGCACCGTGGCGCCCGCCTGGGCGAGGAGGACGGCGGTCGCGCGGCCGATGCCGCTCGCCGCACCGGTGACGAACGCGGTGCGGCCGCTGAGGTCGTACGCCGTGAGGGCCATGAACGTGAACGTACGACCGTATCTGACGGTCCGTCAACCAAACTGCGGGGGACCGCGGATACCGCCGTCAGCCGACGGGACCCGACTGACAGCGCGGGCACCAGTACGTCACCCGGTCGTCCTGCTCCGACTTGCTGATCGGTGTGCCGCAGCGCAGACACGGCCGGCCCTCACGGCCGTACACGAACAGGCGCTGTTCCACACGGCGTTCGCCGGGTGTGGTGCGCCGGTAGAAGCGGTTCTTGTTCGCCTCCAGCAGCCGGTGCGCGGTGCTGACGAGTCGCTCGGGCAGGCCGGAGGGGACCTCGCCGACCGGGAGCCACGGCGTGACCCCGGCCATGAAGGCCAGCTCCGACTTGTACACATTGCCGATGCCGGCCAGATTGCGCTGGTCGAGCAGGGCCTCGCCGAGCGGCCGTGCCGGGTCGGCGAGCAGGTTGCGCAGAGCGGTGCCCGGATCCCAGTCGGGTCCCAGCAGATCCGGGCCGAGGTGCCCGACGACCCGCTGCTCGTCCTGGGTGCGCAGCAGCTCGAGCACCGGGAGGCGATAGCCCACCGCGGTGTACTCGGTGTTCCCGAGGACCGCCCTGATCTGGTGGCCGGGGCCGCCGCGCCAGCGTTCCCCGGCTGTGAACACCCGCCAGGAACCGTCCATCCGCAGATGCGAGTGCAGGGTGAGCCCGCCCTCGACGCGGGTGAGAAGGTGCTTGCCGCGCGGAGTGACGTCCAGGACCTCTCGCCCGGTGAGATCGGCGGTGGCGAACCGCGGGACCCTCAGATCGGAGACGGTGAGGGTGCGGCCGGCCAGGGCGTCGTGCAGCTTCCGGGCGGTCAGCCAGACGGTGTCTCCTTCGGGCATGGCACCCATGATGCGGGACGGGCCCCGCGTCGTCCTGTCGCGCCCGGCGGACCCGCGCCCGGGGCGAACCGGAGGGATCGCCCCGGGAGAACCGGCCGGATCATGGACGCAGCCGCAGTCCTCGCGGGGTGGCGTGGAAGCCGGCTTCCTCGAACGGACGGGCCAGCGTGGAGGTCAGTGCCGTGGCGCCGTTGATGCGTTCGACCGTGACCGTACCGAGCGACCCCGCCTGCGCCGCGGTCGCAAGAGCCTCGGACGCGGCCCGCAACTCCGGGGCGTCCGGTTCCGTGGCCCAGGACAGCAGGGTCTTGCCACCGCGTTCCAGGTAGAGCGTGAGCTCGCCGTCGACCAGCACCACCAGGGAGCCCGCCTTGCGGCCGGGCTTGTGGCCCGCACCGGTCGGCGGCTCGGGCCAGGACAGGGCAGCCCCGTAGGCGTTGGCCGGGTCGGCAGCCGCAAGCACCACCGCGCGGGTCACGGTGTGCGCGTCGGCGCGGTCACGGGCGGTGGCCGCTGTGCGCAGCCGGTCCACGGCCCCGTCCATGGCGAACTGGGCCGCGCCCAGCCCCTCCACGACATAGCCGCGACGGGCCTGCCCGCTGTCCTCGAAGGCGGACAGGATGCGGTACGTCGCCGAGAATCCGCCCTCGACCCCTTCGGCCGCGACCGCACCACGGGTGACCACGCCATGGCGGTCCAGCAGTGTGCGGGCCAGGGCATGGGCACGGTGGGTGGGATCCGGCTCGGGTGCGGGGAGCAGGGACCAGCGCCCGGAGACGGTCGGCGGCCCCGTGCGCGACGCGGTGCGCGCGGCCGCCGTGAGCGAACCGTAGCGCCCGCGCGGGACCGTGCGCTTGGCCCGGTGCGCCGTGGATCCGGCAGTGCGGCCCGAACCCAGGAGTGAGCGCAGCGGTGCCAGGGTGTCATTCGTCAGACGCCCCGACCAGGCCAGTTCCCAGAGGGTGTCGGCCAGTTGGGGATCGGTGGCGTCGGGATGTGTGGTGGCACGCACCTGGTCGGCGATCTGCCGGAAGAACAGACCGTATCCGCCGGAGAGGGCCGTCAGCACGGACTCGTGGAGTGCAGTCGGCTCCAGTGGGTGCGGCGGAGGGAGCAGCAGCGGGGCGGCGTCGGCGAGGTAGAGGGAGACCCAGCCGTCCTTGCCGGGCAGTGCGCCCGCACCGGCCCACAGCACTTCACCGGTCGTCGTCAGCTCGTCGAGCAGAGCGGGGGAGTAGCCCATCACCCGGGACGGCAGGATCAGCTTCTCCAGCGCGGAGGCGGGCACCGGGGCGCCCTGCAGCTGCTCGACGGCGCGCGCCAGTCCGTCGATACCGCGCAGACTGTTGTTCTCCAGGTGCTGCCACTGGGGGAGGAACGTCGCGAGCGCCGCCGGGGAGACCGGCTCCAGCTCCTGGCGAAGCGCCGCGAGCGAGCGGCGCCGCAACCGCCGCAGCACGGCCGCGTCGCACCACTCCTGGCCGATGCCGGAGGGATGGAATTCGCCCTGTACGACACGACCGGTCGCGGCCAGACGCTGCAGCGCCCCGTCGGTGACGGCCGCGCCCAGCCCGAACCGGGCGGCGGCCTGGGACGACGTGAACGGGCCGTGGGTGCGGGCGAAGCGGGCCAGCAGATCGCCCAGCGGATCCTTGACAGGCTCCGTGAACGCCTCGGGGACGCCCACCGGGAGCGCGGTGCCCAGGGCGTCCCGCAGCCGCCCGGCGTCCTCGACCGCCGCCCAGTGGTCGGCGCCTGCGATGCGGACCCGGATGGCACGGCGGGCCGCGGTGAGCTCCTCGGGCCAGCGCGGATCGGCGCCGCGCTCGCCCAGCTCCGCGGTCGTCAGCGGGCCGAGCACGCGCAGCGCATCGGCAACGCCCTCGGCGTCCTTCACCCTGCGGTCGTCCGTCAGCCACTGCAGCTCCTGCTCGAGCTCGCTCAGGACGTCCGCGTCGAGCAGCTCGCGCAGCTCCGCCTGGCCGAGCAGCTCGGCGAGCAGACGGGAGTCCAGAGAAAGGGCCGCGGCGCGCCGCTCCGCCAGCGGTGAGTCCCCCTCGTACAGGAACTGCGCCACGTAGCCGAAGAGGAGCGAGCGGGCGAAGGGGGACGGCTCCGGCGTGGTCACCTCGACCAGCCGGACCCGGCGGGACTCGATGTCGCCCATCAGCTCCGTCAGCCCGGGGACGTCGAAGACGTCCTGGAGGCACTCGCGTACCGCCTCCAGGACGATCGGGAACGAGCCGAACTCGCTCGCCACCTGCAGCAGCTGAGCCGCACGCTGCCGCTGCTGCCACAGCGGGGTGCGCTTGCCGGGACTGCGGCGCGGCAGCAGGAGGGCACGTGCCGCGCACTCGCGGAACCGCGAGGCGAACAGCGCCGAGCCTCCCACCTGGTCGGTGACGATCTGGCTGATCTCGCCCTTGTCGAAAACGGTGTCGGCAGCGCCGACCGGTGCCTGGTCGCTGTCGTAGGACGTGTCGAGATGCACCGGGTCCAGGTCGAGGAGGTCCAGACCCATGAGGTCGGCATCCGGCAGGCGCAGCACGATGCCGTCGTCGGCATGCATCACCTGTGCGTCCAGGCCGTATCGCTCCGCGAGCCGGGCACCGAGCGCGAGCGCCCACGGGGCGTGGACCTGGGCCCCGAAGGGGGAGTGGACCACGACCCGCCAGTCGCCCAGCTCGTCGCGGAACCGCTCCACAAGGATCGTGCGGTCGTCTGGCACATGACCGCAGGCACGGCGCTGCTCGTCGAGGTAGGCGAGCACATTGCCGGCCGCCCAGGCGTCGAGCCCGGCGGCGAGCAGCCGCAGCCTGGCGTCCTCTTCGGAGAGCGAGCCGATCTCGCGGAGGAACGCGCCCACCGCGCGGCCCAGTTCGAGTGGACGGCCCAGCTGATCGCCCTTCCAGAACGGCAGCCGGCCCGGCACCCCGGGAGCGGGCGAGACCAGCACCCGGTCGCGTGTGATGTCCTCGATCCGCCAGGACGTGGTGCCGAGCGTGAAGACGTCCCCCACCCGGGACTCGTACACCATCTCCTCGTCGAGCTCGCCGACCCGGCCGCCGCCCTTCTTCGGGTCGGCTCCGGCGAGGAAGACACCGAACAGCCCGCGGTCGGGGATGGTGCCTCCCGAGGTGACCGCGAGGCGCTGGGAGCCGGGACGCCCCGTGACCGTCCCGGCGACCCGGTCCCACACCACCCGCGGGCGCAGCTCCGCGAACGCGTCCGACGGGTAGCGCCCGGCGAGCATGTCGAGCACCGCCGTGAACGCCGACTCCGGAAGCGAGGCGAACGGCGCGGCCCGGCGCACCACGGCCAGCAGGTCATCCACCTGCCAGGTGTCCAGCGCCACCATCGCGACGAGCTGCTGGGCCAGCACGTCCAGCGGGTTGGCGGGGATCCGCAGGGCCTCGATGGAGCCGCCGCGCATCCGCTCCGTGACCACCGCTGCCTGGACCAGGTCACCGCGGTACTTGGGAAAGACCACACCGGTGGAGACCGCGCCCACCTGGTGGCCGGCCCGGCCCACGCGCTGCAGACCCGAGGCGACGGACGGCGGCGACTCGACCTGGACGACCAGATCCACCGCGCCCATGTCGATACCCAGCTCGAGACTGGAAGTGGCGACGACCGCGGGCAGCCTGCCCGCCTTGAGGTCCTCCTCGACCAAGGCGCGCTGCTCCTTGGAGACCGAACCGTGGTGGGCACGGGCCAGCAGCGGCGGCGCGCCCAGGGCGGCACCCGACTGCGCCATGATCTCGGCCGGGGGAGCGCCCTCGGGAAGGGCCTCCCCCACGGCGCGCTCATAGGCGATCTCGTTGAGCCTGTTGCACAACCGCTCGGCGAGACGGCGGGAGTTGGCGAAGACGATCGTCGAGCGGTGGGCCTGGACGAGATCGGCGATGCGCTCTTCGACGTGCGGCCAGATGGACGGCTTCTCCCCGGCGGCATCGGGCTCCGAGGCGGGCGATCCGCCCAGTTCACCGAGATCCTCGACAGGGACGACCACGGAGAGGTCGAATTCCTTGCCGGACGGTGGCTGGACGATCTCCACCCTGCGCTGCGGCGAGAGATAGCGCGCCACCTCGTCCACCGGCCGGACGGTCGCGGACAGACCGATCCGCCGGGCGGGGCGGGGCAGCACCTCGTCGAGCCGCTCCAGCGACAGGGCGAGATGGGCCCCCCTCTTGGTGCCCGCCACCGCGTGCACCTCGTCCAGGATCACCGTCTCGATGCCGGTCAGAGCCTCACGCGTGGACGACGTGAGCATCAGGAAGAGCGACTCCGGCGTGGTGATCAGGATGTCCGGGGGCCGGGTCGCCAGCGCCCTGCGCTCGGCGGCCGGCGTGTCCCCCGAGCGGATGCCGACCCGCACCTCGGGCTCGGGCAGCCCGAGCCGCACCGACTCCTGGCGGATACCGGTCAGCGGACTGCGCAGATTGCGCTCGACGTCCACGGCGAGCGCCTTCAGGGGCGACACGTACAGGACACGGCAGCGCTTCTTCGCGTCCGCCGGCGGCGGGCCGGACGCGAGACGGTCGAGGGCCGCCAAGAATGCCGCGAGCGTCTTGCCGGAACCGGTCGGGGCCACGACCAGGACGTCGGACCCCTCACCGATGGCGCGCCAGGCGCCTTCCTGGGCCGCGGTGGGCGCGCTGAACGCCCTCGTGAACCATCCGCGGGTCGCGGGGGAGAAGTCGTCGAGCGCGGTCCTGGACATGCCCCCATCCTGCACCCGGACACTGACAACCTGCCTGACCTGCGACAACACCGGATTCAGCGTCCCGCTCGAGCTGACACAATGGCGGTATGGCCAAGGAGGAGTGGGCGCGGTACTGGCAGCACGAGCGACTGCCGGGCATCGATCTGCTCCGGGCCCACTACGTCCGCCACACCTTCCCGCGCCACAGCCACGAGGGATACGTCCTGGCCGCCATCACGGGCGGGGTCGAGGACATAGGCCTGCCGGGCGGCGTGGTGCACGCCGGGCCCGGCACCGTGGTCATGGTCAACCCGGAGGTGCCGCACAGCGCGCGGGCCGGAGCACCCGAGGGCTGGGTGTACTCGACGCTGTACCCGTCGGCGGCCGCCGTCGCGGAGATCGTGGCCGAGGCGACATCGATGCGTGGCACCGTCGGTTTCACCGAGACCCATGTGGTCGATCACGAGGCGGCCACGCTCATCCGCGAGGTGCACCGTGCGGCCGAGGAGGGCAACGCCCTGGCCGCCGACAGCATGCTGAGGATCCTGGTCTCCCGGCTGGTACGGGTCTACGGGACGGCGCTTCCCGTGCACGAGCCGCGCTCGGCGGGTGCGCGCAACGCCGCGCGAGCCCGGTCCCTCCTCGAGGAGCACATGGACGACCCGCCGACGCTGGAGGCTCTGGCGGCAGAGCTCGGCACCGGCCCGTTCGCCCTGCTCCGGGCCTTCCGCGACAGCTACGGCATGCCGCCGCACACCTGGCTCACGGACGCGCGGGTCCGCCGCGCGCGCCGACTGCTCGACGCAGGCGTCGGTCCGGCCGAGGCGGCCGTCACGGTCGGTTTCACCGACCAGCCGCATCTGAACCGCCATTTCGCGAGGATCGTCGGGGTACCGCCCGGCGCGTACCAGCGGGGACGGCCGGTGCAGCCGGGAGCCCTGCGACCGGAGCCCGCAAGAACGTACAAGACCGGCGGCGTCCCACCCGCGTAGCGTCCGCTGCGTGGCAGAACCGACAGCACCCCCGGACATACCCGTCGGAGGCGAATCCTCCGTGGCCGCGTACGAGCCCCCGCGGCGCGACGTGCCCGCAGCGCTTTTGAAGGCCGACTCCGCAGCCGTGCGGGACGCCCTCGGCGTGGGCTTCGCCGTGGGTCTCTCCGGATTCGCCTTCGGCGTGACAGCGGCGGGCGCGGGGCTCGGGCTGCTGCAGATCTGCGCCCTCAGTCTGCTCGTCTTCACCGGCGCCTCACAGTTCGCGCTGGTCGGCGCGCTCGCCGCGGGCGGCAATCCGTTCACCGCCGCCGCGGGTGCCTTCTTCCTCGGCACCCGCAACGCGTTCTACGGCCTCAGGTTGTCCCAGCTGCTCGCCCTGCCGCGGTTCGTACGCCCCTTCGCCGCCCACTGGGTCATCGACGAGACCGCGGCCGTCTCCCTGGCACAGCCCACGCGGCGCACCGCACGCCTGGGGTTCACCGTCACGGGACTCACGCTGTATGTGCTGTGGAACCTCACCACGCTGCTCGGGGCGTTGGGCGCGGAGGCGATCGGCGACACCAGTGCCTGGGGGCTGGACGCCGCAGGGCCCGCCGTGTTCCTCGCCCTGCTCGCTCCGATGCTGCGCACCACGACGGAGCGGGCAGTCGCCGGACTCGCGGTCGTCCTGGGGCTGGGACTGCTGCCCCTGCTCCCCGCGGGGGTGCCCGTGCTCGTCGCCGCACTCGCCGCACCTGCCGTGCTCTGGTTCAACGGCCGCAGGGCCGCCAACAGGAAGGACGCGGACCGATGAACGTCTGGATCGCGATCGGGGCCACGGCTGTCGCCTGCTACCTGATGAAACTGGCCGGTCTCCTGGTCCCGGCCGCAACGCTGGAGCGACCGCTGGTGCAGCGGCTCTCCGCGCTGCTGCCGGTCGCCCTGCTGGCCGCGCTCACGGCGCAGCAGACGTTCAGTGCCGGAAGCTCACTGGTCGTCGACGCCAGGGCGGCGGGGCTGGGGGCGGCGGCGGTCGCCCTGGTCCTGCGGGCGCCGTTCCTCGTCGTTGTGGCGGTGGCCGTGCTGGTGACCGCCGGTGTGAGGGCGATCGGCGGCTGAGGACACCCCAGACGGCCGATGAGCACGGGGAATCAGCCCCGGACCCCGGCCCCGCGCGTCCGGATCCGCGCACGGCGCGGCCTGGCTCGCGCCGTCTCACCGCACTGCGCGCCCGTGCGCCCTCAGCATGCGCAGTGCCTCGATCGTCAGGATGGGGCGCCACTCGAGAGCGCTTCCGGGCGCCCACGCGCGCCGGTGGACCGGCCAGCCGCCGTCGGCCTGCTGACGGCCGGCGAGATGGTCCAGTGACCGTTCCAACTCCTCGTCCGTGAACCACCGGCGCGCCAGGGAGCCCGGCAGGCGCGCGTAGTCGTGCGGGTAGTGGCGATCGTGTGGGGCGTGGCCGGCGGGAGCCGGTCGGGGATCCGGCCGGTCCGGGTCGAGCACCACGAGCCGCTGCTCGCGCACAAGACGGCCGAGGCGGTCCGCGGCCGCCTCGGCACGGGACCGGTCCGGGGCGCCGTCCAGGAAGGCGACCGCCGCCCGGATCTCGTACGGATCGGGCTTCACCAGGGCGTCCACCGCCGCCCAGCAGAAGTCGGTCGCCCGGAACAGCCAGGCGTGCCACACCTGGTTGCGGTGCAGCAGCCCGACCACCGGCCCCGTCACCACCAGCTCGCTCGGGGGTTCGTCCGGCAAGGGGATGAACGGGGCGGTGGGATACCCCCGCTGCGAGGGGTGGACCGCGGGCAGTGCGCCGTCCCTGGTGGCCACGGCCGTCAGATAGCGGCACATCCGCTCGACCCGCAGCCCTCCGCAGCGTCCGATCGAGTCGAGGATGCCCAGAGCGTGCGCCGTGTGCTGCGGCTGGCTGACGGGTCCGCGCAGATCGGGCTCGAGGGCGTGCCCGTATCCGCCGTCCTCGTTGAGATGGGCGCTCAGCGCGGCCTCCACGGGATCCGCGCCCGCGCCCAGGAAGTGATACGCGAACCGCCGCTGTTCGAGCACGCGGGCCGTGAGCCAGATGAAGCGCTCGGCCCGTGCGAGGGGTGTTCCAGCCATGTTCCGACCGTAGGGCGCGAGCGGCCTCCGGTATGGCGGACGGCCACGGCTGCACTCTCAGGGGCGGGATACTGGGCGCATGCGGTTGACGATTTTCTGGGAGCGGATGGCGGAGCACTTCGGTGCGGCCTACGCCGACTCCTTCGCACGCGACCACGTGATGGCCGAGCTCGGCGGACGGACCGTGCACGAGGCACTGGCCGCCGGCTGGGAGACGAAGGACGTCTGGCGCGGGGTCTGCGCGGCCGTGGGGATACCGGCCGACAAGCGGTGAGTCGATCACCGGACAGCGGCGTGTGCCGCGGTTTTCCACAGCCCGTGGCCCGGTTGTCGTGTTCGTACGCAAAACTTGTCCCGTGGCATCGACTGACGAGACCGTCCGGGACGAAGAGCCGCCGACCGCCTCGTCGGGCACCGGTGGCACAAAGACCAGCTCCAGCACAGCGGAGCAGAGCGAGGGGACGGCCGTAGGAGCCGTCCCCGGAAGAGGCATGGCGGTGGGGCCCGCGGGTCCCGGCACCGCCCGGATGCCTCGCTGGCTGCCCAGGGCCATGATCCTGGCGCTCACTCTCTACGCCTGTTTCCAGTTCGGCAGCTGGGCCTTCCACCAGCTGGTCGGACTGCTGATCAACATCCTGATCGCCTTCTTCCTCGCGCTGGCGATCGAGCCCGCGGTGGGCCGCATGGCGGCACGCGGCATGCGCCGCGGTCTCGCCACCTTCCTCGTCTTCTTCGCGGTGATGATCGCCGGAATCGGCTTCGTCGTGCTGCTCGGCTCGATGCTCGCGGGCCAGATAGTCGACATGGTCGAAGACTTCCCCAAGTACCTCGACCAGGTGATCCACTGGATCAACGCGACGTTCCGCACGGAGCTGTCCCGCGTGGCGATCCAGGACAGCCTGCTGCGCTCGGACTGGTTGAAGAAGTACGTCCAGAACAGTGCGAGCGGTGTGCTCGACGTCTCCGCGACCGTGCTCGGCGGACTGTTCAAGCTGCTGACGATCTTCCTGTTCTCCTTCTACTTCGCGGCGGACGGGCCCCGGCTGCGCCGGGCGCTGTGCTCGGTGCTGCCGCCGGCGAAGCAGACCGAGGTGCTGCGCGCCTGGGAGATCGCCGTCGACAAGACCGGTGGCTATCTGTACTCGCGCGGCCTCATGGCCCTGATCTCCGGCATCGCGCACTACATCCTGCTGGCGCTGCTCGGGGTCCCGTACGCCCCGGCACTGGCGGTCTGGGTGGGCCTGGTCTCCCAGTTCATACCCACGATCGGCACGTACCTGGCGGGAGCCCTGCCGATGCTGATCGCGTTCACGGTCAACCCCTGGTACGCGGTGTGGGTACTCGGCTTCGTCCTCGTCTACCAGCAGTTCGAGAACTACGTGCTGCAGCCCAAGCTCACCGCGAAGACCGTGGACATCCATCCGGCTGTCGCATTCGGGTCGGTCATCGCGGGCACGGCCCTGCTCGGGGCGGTCGGCGCACTGATCGCGATTCCCGCGGTCGCGACGCTGCAGGCCTTCCTCGGCGCCTACGTGAAACGGTACGACGTCACGGACGACCCGCGTGTCCACGGTCACCGGCGCCATGGCGAGGCGGTGGTGGCCAGGCTGCAGCGTGCCCTGAGCGCCAAGAGGGAGCAGCCGCCGGCGCCGAGGGACGAGGCCTGAGGCTCCCCGCGGAGCCGGGGGAGAGCCGCCTTGTGGCCAGGTCCGGCCTCGGCGCACTGCGGCGCCCCGGGCACACCGGTCGGACTTCGATGGCACACGTGCACACGTGCAGGGTTCGACGGCACGGGACAGCACCGTGTCCGGAGGGCGGGTGGCCCGCTTGACACTAAAATCGAACATCCATTCTTATGGACTTCCGGCTTGGAACCCCGGGGTTTTCGCCGGGTTATCCACAGGCTGGACGGACGTCGGGGCGCATTGTCAGTGGCAAGGGATAGCGTCTGTGACGTGAAGCGATCGACTCAAGCACCCCGGGTGGAACCCATGGCAGGAACCGACCGCGAGAAGGCGCTCGACGCCGCGCTCGCACAGATTGAACGGCAATTCGGCAAGGGCGCCGTGATGCGCATGGGCGAGCGGTCGATGGAGCCCATCGAGGTGATCCCGACCGGCTCGACCGCGCTCGACGTCGCGCTCGGCGTCGGTGGCCTGCCCCGCGGCCGTGTGGTGGAGATCTACGGCCCGGAGTCCTCCGGTAAGACGACCCTGACCCTGCATGCCGTGGCCAACGCCCAGAAGGCCGGCGGTCAGGTCGCCTTCGTGGATGCCGAGCACGCCCTCGACCCCGAGTACGCGAAGAAGCTCGGCGTCGACATCGACAATCTGATCCTCTCCCAGCCCGACAACGGTGAGCAGGCGCTCGAGATCGTCGACATGCTGGTCCGCTCCGGCGCCCTCGACCTGATCGTGATCGACTCCGTCGCCGCGCTGGTCCCCCGCGCGGAGATCGAGGGCGAGATGGGTGACTCGCACGTGGGTCTCCAGGCCCGGCTGATGAGCCAGGCGCTGCGGAAGATCACCAGCGCGCTCAACCAGTCCAAGACCACCGCGATCTTCATCAACCAGCTGCGCGAGAAGATCGGCGTGATGTTCGGCTCGCCCGAGACCACGACCGGTGGCCGTGCGCTCAAGTTCTACGCGTCGGTGCGCATCGACATCCGCCGCATCGAGACCCTCAAGGACGGCACGGAGGCGGTCGGCAACCGCACCCGCTGCAAGGTCGTGAAGAACAAGGTCGCGCCCCCCTTCAAGCAGGCCGAGTTCGACATCCTCTACGGCCAGGGCATCAGCCGCGAGGGCGGCCTGATCGACATGGGAGTGGAGCACGGCTTCGTCCGCAAGGCAGGTGCCTGGTACACCTACGAGGGCGATCAGCTGGGCCAGGGCAAGGAGAACGCGCGGAACTTCCTGAAGGACAACCCCGACCTGGCCAACGAGATCGAGAAGAAGATCAAGGAGAAGCTGGGCGTTGGCGTCAGGCCGGCGGCTCCGTCGGCCGAACCGGGGGCGGACGCGGCGGGCGCCGCGGCTGCTGGCGATGAGCCCGCGAAGTCGGTGCCCGCGCCCGCAGCCAAGGCGACCAAGGCCACCAAGGCGGCTGCCTCGGCCAAGAGCTGAGCCCGCCCGTGACCCGGCGTACCGATTGGCCGGGCGACAGCCCCGAATCGTCGAGGGCCGAGAAGGAGCTGTCGCCCCAGGATCCGGCTGAGCGGGCGCGGGCCATCTGCCTGCGCCTGCTCACCGGAACCCCGCGCACGCGGAAGCAGCTTCGCGACGCGCTCCACAAGAGAGACATCCCGGAAGACGTCATCGAGGAGGTCCTGTCCCGTTTCGAGGACGTCGGCCTCATCGACGACGCGGTGTTCGCGAGCGCCTGGGTGGAGTCCCGGCATCATGGGCGTGGCCTGGCCCGCCGCGCCCTTGCGCGTGAACTGCGCACCAAAGGCGTCGACTCGACGCTGATCGACGAGGCCGTCGGCCGACTCGACCCGGATCAGGAGGAGGCGACCGCCCGGGAACTGGTCGCCCGTAAGCTGCGGTCCACGCGCGGCCTCGACCGTGACCGAAGACTGAGGCGCCTTGCGGGCATGCTCGCCCGCAAGGGATATCCGGAGGGCATGGCGCTACGGGTGGTCCGCCAGGCCATGGAGGAAGAGGGCGAGGACACCGGGGACTTGGGCGAGGCCCCCGGCGACGAGCCGTACTGATCCGCTCGGACCGAGAAGCCATACAGGACCACGCCCATACCACGCCCATACCGTCGGTACGGCCCCGCGGGGGGAGGCCGTACCGACTCCGGCCGCAGGTCCGGGAGCAGGGGCCCGTATGACGGTGCACGGGGGCGTCCAGTGCTGTGACCGGCAGGTGGGAAAGGTCGCGACGTCCGGTAGGGGAGGGATGCCGGGCGCCGCGGAGGTCCGTCAGAAGGACCTAAGCTCCCGGCACCCGCACCGGAAGCCCCGCCGCCCGCCAGGCCTGGAAGCCACCCACCAGATCGGTCGCCCGGTGCAGACCCAGCTGCCGCAGCGAGGCCGCCGCGAGCGATGACGCGTAGCCCTCGTTGCAGACCACCACGATCCGTAGATCGTGACCAGTGGCCTCGGGCGCGCGATGGCTGCCCGACGGATCGAGGCGCCATTCAAGTTCATTGCGCTCCACCACCAGAGCGCCGGGAATCAAACCGTCCCGGTCGCGCAGTGCCGCGTAGCGGATGTCCACCAGCAGTGCGCCGTCCGACGCGGCAGCGAAGGCATCATGCGGCCCGATCCGGTCCAGACCACTGCGGACCAAGTCCAGCAACGCGTCGATGCCTACGGGCTGTTCGTCCCGAGCGTCCACCGGCTCCTCGCTCACTGCCAGTCCTCCGGGCGTTCGACCTGCTCGAGCCGGAGCACCGCTCCCGACCTGCTGAACCGCCGGAGCAGCGGCAGCGGCGGATAGTACGCATGGACCGAAACCGCATGCTCCGTCTCCGACGTGTTCAACACCTCGTGCACATGGTGCCGTCCGAACGACCGCCCTTGGCCGGGGCCCAGACGCCGCTCTCGGTCCACTCCCTCGGCCAGCTCCAGGGTCTTCCAGCCGTCGGCCGGAAGACGTACCGCCAGTGCGTTCTCCGTCAGCTCGCCGGAGGCCGTGACGAAGGCACCGACCGATTCGTGGTGGTCGTGCCAGCCCGTTCCGGTGCCCGGCGGCCATCCGATCAGCCATGCCTCACTGCCTCCGGGGCCGTCGAGCCGTACCCATGTGCGGCCCTCGGGGTCCAGTGGCAGCGAGGCGATCAGATCCGCGTCGGCGGCGGTGTGCCGGGCGAAGTCGAGTAGATCGGCCGCGGTGGGCACGGTCGGCGCCGAGGTGGCGGACGCCGATCCGAGGGCCGATCCGGAAGTGGTGATTGCGGAAGTGGTGATTGCGGAAGTGGATGCGGGAAGAGAGCGAAGCACGACAACCGTCCTGGAAGTTCGCGACGATGCACGCAGCCGGACAGCGCAAAGAGCGGACGCGGCCGTGCAGCGGGAAGGGGAAGCGAGTTCAGCAGGACGGACGACACACGCAGCCCGCATAGCGGACCAGGTCCATATGGACCCTCCGCCACAGGCGCACATCGGTGTCGGTCATGTTCCGGAGTACACCATGTGCGCCCAAGCCGGTCAATTGACGTCCGCAGTGCGGTCACTGCGGCCGGAAGCACTCCCCGCGTGCGCCGGTGAGGGCTCAGGCGCTCCGCCTCGCACCGCGTCGGCCGCCGCGTGCAGCGCGTCCGGCTGCACCCCGCCGAAGGCCGCCACCAGATGCCCGTCCGGCCGCACCAGCAGCACGGTGTGCGCGGAGGCCCCCGGATAGCTTTCGGCGACCAGCAGCTCGGCCCGTACCGGAAGCTCCTCCACGGCGGAGTCCAGCCGTGGCATCACGCCCGCGCTCATCCAGTGCCGCCGGTCCCACACGCCCGTGCCGGGCGCCACCAGCACCACCAGCATCCTGCCCATCCCCAGCCGGTCCCTCAGCCATACGGTCGTGCCGTCCGGGGCCGTGACTCGGGCGTCGGCGACCGGTGCTCCGAACGGGGTACCGACGGTGGTGTGCGCATCGGCGGGTGAGGGCGCGAGAGGCGAGTGCGGGTACGCGGGGGGCGCGCCCAGCCGCCCGAGCCCCAGATGCCCGTCCATCAGCAGGGTGTCGTTGCCGCGCGCCGCACCCGGCAGATAGGTCCGCAGGCCGCCGCTGCCCCGCAGTATCGGCAGGGACTGGTCGGCGGCGCGCAGCCGCGCGGCGACGGCGGTGCGACGCTCCGCCTGATAGCTGTCGAGAAGGGTGTCGGACACTCCGTGATGCCAGGCGAGCGCCAGCTTCCAGGCCAGGTTGTCGATGTCCCGCAGCCCCTCGTCGAGACCCTGGGTGCCGATCGCGCCCAGCAGATGGGCCGCGTCACCGGCGAGGAAGGCCCGCCCTACGCGCCAGCTGCGGGCGAGACGGTGGTGCAGGGTGTAGACGCCGGTGTCGAGGAGGTCGTACTGCGGGGGGCCGTCGCACCAGCCCGCCAGGGTGTCCCGTACCCGCGACACCAGTGCCTCCGGGGTCACCAGCTCGCCCCTGGCCGGCAGCAGCCAGTCCAGTCGCCATACTCCGTCCGGCAGGGGCCTGGCCGTCACCTCCTCGCCGCCCGAGCGCCACGGCGGCAGCCGGTGCAGTACCGCTTCGCGGGGCCAGGGCAGTTCGGCGCGCAGCACGGCGACGGCGTGCCGCTCAACGGACGTACGCCCGGGGAAGCGGATGCCGAGGAGCTTGCGCACCGTCGACCGGGCGCCGTCGCAGCCCACCAGATAACTGCCGCGCCACCAGGTCGACCCGGGCCCGCGCGTGTGCGCGGTGACACCGGTGTCGTCCTGCTCCAGCGTGTCGAGCCGGCTGTGGGTGGCGATCGTGACCGGATGCGCCTCCGTGATGGCGTCCCGCAGACCGCGCATCAGCGCATGCTGCGGAATATGCACCGGTGCGGGCACGTCTTCCCCGCCGAGTTCCAGTGCCTGCAGCTCCTGCTTGCGCCGCCGGGAGCGCCAGCCGGTCCAGCGGATGCCCTCGTCACGGATCGTGGCGCAGCCGAGACGTTCCAGCAGCGCCGCGGTGTCGGCGCGCAGCACGACCGTACGGGCCGCGCGCGGCTCGTCCTTGCCCGCGCTCTCGTCGAGGACGACCGAAGGCACCCCCTGCGCAGCGAGTGCCAGGGACAGCGCAAGCCCCACCGGGCCCGCACCCACGATGATCACCGGGTCCACGGCGCTGCTCCTGTGGCGAGCCGGGACGGAGGGAACAACGGGGAGGGGCTGGCCGAAGCCCGGTGCGCGATCACAGAACGTATGCAACCCACTGCCGGTGTCCCCGTCAAGCGACGGCGGGACGCGGCGAGGGGCGGTGACCATCCGGTCACCGCCCCTCGTGCCACGTCCCTGACGACTGATCAGACCGCGCGGCCGTTCTCGACGTCGTTCTTGGCCGGGCCGACGGTCTCCAGACCCCCTCCGGGGCCGGCGTGGACGACCGCGCCCGTGCTCTTCTTGCCGCGCCGCAGCTTGCGCTCGAGCAGGCTCGCCGCTGAAGTGAGAGCAAAGTTCAGGATGACGTAGATGATGGAGACGACGGTGAAGCTGGCGATGACGTTTGCGCCGTAGTTGGCGCTCATCGTGCTGACCGACGCAAGCAGTTCCGAGAAGCTCAGCATCGCACCGCCGAGGGCGGTGTCCTTCACGATGACCACCATCTGGCTGACGATCGCCGGCAGCATGGCCGTCACCGACTGCGGCAGCAGCACGTACCGCATCGTCTGGCCCTTGCGCATGCCGATCGCCTTGGCCGCGTCCGTCTGCCCCCTGGGCAGGGACAGGATGCCGGCCCGGACGATCTCCGCGAGGACCGAGGCGTTGTAGAGCACCAGTCCGGTGACCACCGCGTACAGCGGGCGGACCTCACTGTCGATATCGGTGAAGTCGGAGTACGCCTGGTTGGCGAACAGCATCAGGATCAGTACCGGGATGGCGCGGAAGAACTCCACGACCGTGCCGGCGACGCCCCTGACCCACCGGTGGTCGGAGAGCCGGGCGATACCGAAGACCGCACCGAGCGGCAGTGCGATGACGAGCGAGAGGCTCGCGGCGATCAAGGTGTTCTGAAGGCCGGGCCAGATGTAGGTGGTGTACGGCTGGGAACTCGAGAAGAACGGCTCCCACTTGATCCAGTCGAGCTGGCCCTTGGAGTTCAGGCCGTCGTACACCCACCACAGGAGGGCTGCGACTGCGACCACGAAGACCAGCGTGTAGAGGACGTTTCGCCGCTTGGCGCGGGGTCCTTGGGCGTCGTAGAGAACAGAACTCATCGCTTCACCGCCACCTTCTTGCTCACCCAGCCGAGGATCAGTCCGGTCGGCAGCGTGAGGCAGATGAAGCCGAGCGCGAAGATGGTGACGATCGGCAGGAGAGCGGCGTAGTCCTCGATCCACTTCTTCATCAGCAGTGCGGCTTCCGCGACGCCGATGACCGAGGCGACGGTGGTGTTCTTGGTCAGCGCGATCAGCACATTGGCCAGTGGGTTGACCACCGAACGGAAGGCCTGCGGAAGGACGATGAGTCGCATGACCTGGGTGAAGCTCAGGCCCAGGGCACGCGCGGCCTCGGCCTGGCCGACCGGCACGGTGTTGATCCCGGACCGCAGCGCCTCGCACACGAACGCGGATGTGTAGGCGATCAGACCGAGCACGGCCAGCCGGAAGTTGAGCTGGTCGAAGTCGTTCGCTGCTCCGAGGCTGACACCGAGCGTCTGGAAGAGTCCCAGTGATGTGAACAGGATGATCACAGTGAGCGGGATATTGCGGACCACGTTCACATAGGTGGTTCCGAAGCCCCGCATGAGCGGGACTGGGCTGACCCGCATGCCGGCGAGCAAAGTGCCCCATATCAGGGAGCCGAGGGCGGAGTAGACGGTGAGCTGCACCGTCACCCAGAAGGCCCCCAGAAGCTGGTCCATATCAAGAAAGTCGAACACGATCTCCCGCGCTTCCGCGTATGCGTGTGGGAAGGGCCGGGCGCGCCGCCGCACTCAGCAGCGGCGCGCTCTGTGGCCCCCGAAGTCACTTGACGATGTTGCCGATCTTCGGCGCGGGCTCGTTCTTGTAGCCGGCCGGGCCGAAGTTGGCGTCGACGGCCTTCTGCCAGGACTTGTCCTGGACCATCTTCTCCAGCGCCTTGTTGATCTTGTCCTTGAGCTCGGTGTCGCCCTTCTTCAGGCCGATGCCGTAGTTCTCGTTGCTGAGCTTGAAGCCGGCGAGCTTGAACTTGCCCTTGAACGATTCCTGCCCGGCGTACCCGGCAAGGATGGAGTCGTCGGTGGTCACGGCGTCGAGGACCTTGTTCTCCAGGCCGGTCAGGCACTGGGAGTAGCCGCCGAGCTGCTGCAGCTGCGCGTTCGGCGCGATCTTCTCCTTGACGTTGGTCGCGGAGGTCGAGCCGGTGACCGAGCAGAGCTTCTTCTTGTTCAGGTCCTCGGGCTTGGCGATCGTGTTGTCGTCGGCGCGGATCAGGATGTCTTGGTGGGCCAGCAGGTACGGACCGGCGAAGTCGACCTTGGCCAGGCGCTTGTCGTTGATCGAGTAGGAGGCGACGATGAACTTGACGTCGCCGCGCTCGATGGCGGTCTCGCGGTCGGCGCTCTTGGTCTCCTTGAAGACGATGTCGCCCTCTTCGTAGCCGAGCTCCTTGGCGACGTACTTGGCCACGTCGACGTCGAAGCCGGTGTACTTGCCGTCCGGGGTCTTCAGGCCGATGCCCGGCTGGTCGACCTTGATGCCGATCGTGATCTTGCCGCCCTTGTCGCCGCCGCCGCCACCGGCGGAGTCCTTCTTGCCGCCGCCGCAGGCGGTGGCGGTCAGGGCGAGCGAGAGGACGACGGCCGAAGCGGCGGTGACCTTGCGAACGTTCATGGTGACTTCCCTTGGATGTGAAGCGATGAGGTGATCAGTTGATCCGGGACTGACTCAGTGATGCAGGATCTTCGACAGGAAGTCCTTGGCGCGGTCGCTGCGGGGGTTGCTGAAGAACTCCTCGGGCGACGCCTCTTCGACGATCTTTCCGTCGGCCATGAACACCACGCGGTTTGCGGCCGACCGTGCGAAGCCCATCTCGTGCGTGACGACGACCATGGTCATTCCGTCCCGCGCGAGCTGCTGCATGACCTCGAGCACCTCGTTGATCATCTCGGGGTCGAGGGCGGAGGTGGGCTCGTCGAAGAGCATCACCTTCGGCCCCATGGCCAGCGCCCGCGCGATCGCCACGCGTTGCTGCTGACCGCCGGAGAGCTGAGCCGGGTACTTGTCGGCCTGGGTGCCCACACCCACCCGGTCGAGCAGGGAGCGTGCCTTCTCCTCGGCGGCCTTCTTGTCCGCCTTGCGGACCTTGATCTGGCCCAGCATGACGTTCTCCAGCACGGTCTTGTGTGCGAAGAGATTGAACGATTGGAAGACCATGCCCACGTCGGCGCGCAGCCGGGCGAGTTCCTTGCCCTCCTGGGGCAGCGGCTTCCCGTCGATGGTGATGTCGCCGGAGTCGATCGTCTCCAGCCGGTTGATGGTGCGGCACAGCGTTGACTTGCCGGACCCGGAGGGCCCGATCACCACGACGACCTCGCCGCGCTGGATCTTCAGGTCGATGTCCTGGAGCACGTGCAGCGCGCCGAAGTGCTTGTTGACGTTGCTCAGAACGACCAGGTCCGCAGCCGTCGGTACCGCGTCCTGCGCGCCCTTGGTCACTGACACTCCGCTCATCGGCTTCTTGCTCCGTCCTCCTCGGTTGGAGAGGACCCTAAGCACCCGGTGAGACCAGCGTCAGTACATCTGAGCTGAAATTGAGCATAACGATACGGCTTCGGTCGGACACTCAGGGTGAGCGATGCTGCGGGCGTCGTACCGGGTGGATAACGGAACCCCCGGAGCAAGCGGTTGCCTCTTGACTCATGGGGCGGCAATCGGCGTTCATGCGATGTACACACGCCAGAGCTAGGGCCTGATCCGGACACATCGGGCCGCGACCCCGGAGGGGGGCCGTTGAGACTTCTGCTCGTCGAGGACGACGATCATGTGGCCGCTGCCCTGTCCGCGGTGCTCGCCAGGCACGGCTTCTCCGTCGTCCACGCCCGTAGCGGCGAGGAGGCACTGCAGGCGGTGCTGCCCGTGACGGCCGGCGACAAGCCGCCGTTCGGCGTGATCCTGCTCGACCTCGGCCTGCCCGACCAGGACGGCTACCAGGTCTGCGGAAAACTCCGGAAGATCACGTCCACCCCCGTCATCATGGTCACCGCGCGCTCCGACGTCCGCTCGCGGATCCACGGGCTCAACCTCGGCGCGGACGACTACGTCGTCAAGCCGTACGACACGGGCGAGTTGCTCGCGCGCATCCACGCCGTCAGCCGGCGCAATGTTCCGGGCGAGGAAGCCGCCGCGGCGGGCGACGGGGACGCCGTCCTGCTCGGTTCCGTCTCGATCGAACTGCCCACCCGCCGCGTCAGTGTCGAAGGCGCGGTCGTGCAGTTGACCCGCAAGGAGTTCGACCTGCTCGCGCTGCTCGCCCAGCGCCCCGGGGTGGTCTTCCGGCGCGAGCAGATCATCAGCGAGGTGTGGCACACGAGTTGGGAGGGCACCGGGCGCACGCTCGAGGTGCATGTCGCGTCGCTGCGTTCCAAACTCCGGATGCCCGCTCTGATCGAGACCGTGCGTGGCGTCGGGTACCGCCTCGTCACGCCCGCCGCGTAGAGGCTGCCGCTCCCCTTGCGTACCCGTCTTCTTCCGCTCCTCATCGTCCTCATGGCGGGCGTGCTGCTCGCCCTCGGCTTTCCGCTCGCCGTCAGCCTCGCCGCGGCCGAGCAGCAGAACGTCGTCGTCGACCGGCTGGACGACACCGCGCGCTTCGCCGCCCAGGCCCAGTTCGTCACCGACGGGATCTCCGGTCAGGACGAGCGCCGTGAGCGGCTCGTGGAGGAGTTGAGCCGCTACCACGATGTGTACGGGATACAGACCGGCGTCTTCTACCGCAGCGAGGCGGCCATGGCCCGTGCGCCCGTGCGCTGGGAGATCCCCCGGGAGGGCGAGGGACGCCGGGCCTTCCGGGAGGCGTTGCTCGGACGGCGCAGCCACGATCCGCCGCAGGTGTGGCCGTGGCAGGAGAACGCCAGGCTGGTCGTCGCCTCACCGGTGGTCAGGGAGGGCGATGTCGTGGCGGTCGTCGTCACCGACTCTCCCACGGGACAGCTGCGTTCCCGGATCCTGGCCGGATGGCTGGTGATCGCCGCCGGTGAGTCGGGGGCGATGCTCCTCGCCCTGGGTGCGGCGGTGCGGCTCACGGGCTGGGTGCTGCGCCCGGTACGCGTCCTGGACGCGGCCACCCACGACATCGCCACCGGCAGGATGAACTCGAGGGTCGCGGCATCCGGCGGTCCGCCCGAACTGCGGCGGCTGGCACGTTCGTTCAACGAGATGGCGGACAACGTCGAAGAGGTGCTGGAGCAGCAGCGCGCCTTCGTCGCCGACGCATCCCACCAGCTGCGCAATCCGCTCGCCGCGCTCCTGCTGCGGATCGAACTGCTCGCGCTCGAGCTGCCCGAGGGCAACGAGGAGATCGCCTCCGTGCGCACCGAGGGCAAGCGGCTCGCCCAGGTCCTCGACGATCTGCTGGATCTGGCACTGGCCGAGCACGCCTCCGCGGACCTGCGGCTCACCGACATCGGTGAGCTGGCGTCCGAGCGGGTCGCGGCCTGGCGTCCGCTCGCCGAGGAGAAGGGCGTACGGCTCGTCGGCCACGGCCGGGCGGTCACGGCCTGGGCCGATCCCGTGGCCCTCTCCAGTGCCCTGGACGCCGTGATCGACAACGCGCTGAAGTTCACGCCCGGAGGGGAGGAGGTCACCGTGGAGGTCTCGGCGGACGGTGAGTCGTCCACCATCGTGATCACCGACCGGGGTCCGGGCCTGACCGACGAGGAGCTCGGGAGGGTCGGCGACCGCTTCTGGCGCAGCAGCCACCACCAGAACATCAAGGGTTCGGGGCTCGGCCTCTCCATATGCCGCGCCCTCCTCGCGGCCGCCGGGGGATCGATCGCGTACGCGCACAGCGAGCCGTACGGCCTGCGCGTGACGCTCACGGTGCCGCGTACGGGCCCCAGTCCCAAGGGCACCGACTCGTGAACCCGGCAGCAGCGGCCTGAGCCGGATTCCGAGCCCGTCACCGAGGCCGAGAGCCCGTGACCGAGGACGAGCCCATAGCCGAGCCCGAGGCTGCGAGCCCGTGACCGGTGGCCGAGCCGGTAATCGGTGGACCGCTCGCGACGCGGGCTGTTTGGATGCCGCCATGAGCACCGATCTTCCCGCCGGCTACGAGATATCCGCCGATCCCGACCGGCTCGACCGCCCGCTGATCCACGCATGGTTGTCGCAGGACGCCTACTGGGCGCTCGGGCGGAGCCGGGAGAAGCAGGACACCGCCATCGCCGGATCCCTCAACTTCGGTGTCTACGACGTCTCTTCGCGCACCCAGGTCGGCTACGCCCGTGTGGTCACCGACCAGGCCACCTTCGCCTGGCTGTGCGACGTCTACATCGCGCCCGACGTACGCGGGAAGGGCCTGGGGAACGCCCTGGTCGCCGCCGTCCGCGACCACCTCGCTCCGTACGGAGTGCGGCGGGTGCTGCTCGCGACCGCCGACGCGCACACGGTCTACGCCAAGGTGGGCTTCGCCCCGCTGGCGACGCCGGAGAAGTGGATGGTGTTCGGCGAGCAGTGAGCGAGTGAGGACCTCGCACGGCATGTCCGGGGCCTTGCGAAAGGACCTACGGCTTCGCCGAGAGGTAGTACCGCCGGGCGCCTTCGTGCAGGGGCAGCGGGTCGGTGTAGATCGCGGTCCTGAGGTCGACGAGCTGGGCCGCATGTACGTTGTGCCCGATCCGGTCCCGGCTGTTGATCACCGTGCGGGTGATCCGCTCGGTCAGCTCGAGGTCCGCAGCCGTGGTCGTGACCAGCAGATTCGTTACCGCGACGGTCTGCACGGATCCGCCGCGGATCCGCGGATACGCATCGGCGGGCACCACTGCCGAGCGGTAGTACCGCGCCGGGGAGCCTGTGTTGTGCAGCCGGTCGACGAGACGCTGGTCGAGCGGAAGCAGCCGGATGGGCATGCGCTCGGACAGCTTCTGCACCGCGTTGGTGGGCAGCCCACCCGACCAGAAGAAGGCGTCCAGATCGCCCCGTGCCAGCAGGTCCGGCATGGCGTCGATCCCCGCGGAGACCGGCGCGATGTCCTTCGCCGGGTCGAGACCGGCCGCCGACAGGACCCGGTCGGCGATCAGCCGCACACCCGAGCCGGGCTGGCCGACGCCCACCCGCTTACCGCGCAGCTGGGCGGGAGTGTCCACCGGGGACCCCTGGCGTACCACGAGCTGCACGTAGTCGTCGTACAACCGCGCGCAGCCGCGCAGCCGCTCCGCGCCGACCCGTTCGTCCCCCTGGTACTTCGCCACGGCGTCGGCGGTGGCGATGGTGAAGTCGGCCCTGCCCGTCGCCACCCGGGAGAGGTTCTGCTGGGATCCCTCGCTGGTCCGCAGGTCTATCGAGACCTGGGGCAGATCGTGGGCCAGTGCGCCTTCGAGGAGCTCGCCGTACCGGTGGTAGACACCGCTTGTCACCCCGGTGCTGAAGGTGATCCGACCGCTCGGGGTGCTCTCCCTGAGAGGCAGCAGCCACCACAGCAGGAGCCCGCACACCACGGCCAGCGCCGCGGACCCCTGGAGGGCGCGGCGCCGGGTGAGGCGGGGGAAGGCTCGGGGCATGAGCGCGATCCTGCCAGGTCACCGGCCATGATGGCCAGGCCCGCCCGCCGCGGGGATACGGCACCCGGGATCAGAGGACGTCCTCGATGGTGATCGGCAGCTTGCGGATCCTGCGTCCGGTGGCGTTGTGCACCGCGTTGGCTATGGCGGCGGCCGCACCCACCTGACCGATCTCGCCCACGCCCTTCACCCCGAGTGGGTTCACGACGGGGTCTTCGACCTCGACGAGCTCCACCTCCACATCGGGAGCGTCGGCGTTGACCGCGACGAGGTACTCGCCCAGATTCGAGTTCGCCCAGCGGCCGGTGCCCGGCTGCATGTAATTGGCCTCCAGCAGGGCCTGCCCCAGACCCCAGAGCATCCCGCCCATGAGCTGGCTGGTCGCCGTCTTCGGGTTGAGCACCCGGCCGGGGGCGAAGGCGCCCGTCATCCGGCGCACCCGGATCACACCGAGCTCGGGATCGACGGCGACCTCGGCGAACTGTGCACCGAACGTGAGCATGGCGTACTCCGCGTCCGCACCGGGAGGGCTCCAGGACCCGGTGGCTTCCGCATCCGGCTGGAAGGAACGCTGCAGCAGCCCGGCGTACGACTCCTCCGACGTGCCCGCGGTCATGACCCCGTCCCGGACGACGACGTCGACCGGGTTGTGGCCGTGAAGGGGAGAGCCCCTGTCGGCGACGGCCCGGGCGATCATCTGGTTGCGCAGCGCGGTGGCCGCGCTGTGCACCGCGGCGCTGATCATCGCCGCGCCCGCGGAGCCGACCGCGGCCGCGATGCTGGGCAGGTCGGTGTCGCCGTGCTCGAAGCGGCAGCGCTCGTAGGGCATCCCCAGGGCGTCGGCGGCGACCTGGGTCATGACCGTCGCCACACCGGTGCCGAACTCGGGCGTCGCGGCCTGCACGACGGCGGTGCCGTCGGCGTAGATCCGGGCTCGGGCACGCTGCGGGTTGCTGGGCGGGGCGACCGGGTACGCCGCGGCCGCCATGCCCGTCCCGATCAGCCAGGGCCCATCGCGCAGGGTGCCCGGAGAGCTGCTGCGCCGGCCCCAGCCGAAGCGCGCGGCGCCGCGCTCGTAGCACTCACCGAGCCCACTGCTCGACCAGGGCAGACCGGTGTTCGGGTCGTGGTCGCCGTGGTTGCGCAGACGCAGCTCGATCGGATCCAGGTCCAGCCTCTCCGCGAGTTCGTCCATCGCGCACTCGAGGGCGAACATCCCGGACGCCTCGCCCGGTGCGCGCATGAACGTGGGTGTCATGGTGTTGCCGCGGATCAGCCGGTAGACCCCTTCGTAGTGAGGGCAGGCATAGAGCTGCGACGACACTCCCAGGGACGGCTCCGCCCAGTCGTCGAAGTGCGAGGTGACCGAGAGCTTGTGGTGGCGTACGGCGGTCAGCCGGCCGTCACGGGTGGCGCCCAGGGTGACGTGTTGCTCCTGCTCCTCCCGGTGGCCGACCGAGGTGAACATCTGTTCCCGGGTGAGGACCAGTTTGACGGGGCGCCCCACCTCACGGGCGGCCATCGCCGCCAGCGCGCAATGGTTGTGGATCATGGCTTTGGAGCCGAAGCTCCCGCCGGTGAAGTGTCCGATGACGCGGATCTTCGACAAGGGGATGCCGAGCAGCCGGGCGACCGTGATCTGGGTGGCGTTGACGCCCTGGGTCGCGTCGTACAGCACCAGCTCGTCGCCCTGCCATTCGGCGGTCGTGGTCGAGGGCTCGATCGGGTTGTGGTTGTTCGCCGCATACGTGTATCCGGCCTCCACCGTGACGTCCGCCCGCGCGAGGCCCGCCTCGACGTTCCCGCGCTCCACCCGGCCGGGCAGGAACCCGCCGAAGATCGCCTCCGGCTCGTAGGCCTGCTCGCGCCCCTGGCCGATCGTGGTGAGGGAGGGGGATTCCTCGTAACCGACGCGGAGCAGACTCGCCGCGTGCCGGGCCCGCTCGTGGGTGTCCGCGACCACGAGCGCGACCTGCTGACCGGCGTAGTGGATGGCGTCGTCCTGCATCGGGAAGAACGTCTGGCCCGGCGCGGCCGTCCCGGCCAGCGACGGGACGAGCGGCGGCTGCTCCGCGATCCGCGGCAGGTTGCGGTGGGTCAGCACGGCGAGTACACCGTCCTCGGCCAGGGCGGCGGCCGCGTCGATGGACGTGATGCGCCCGCAGGCGATACGGGCGCCGACGACATGGGCGTACGCCAGGCCCGGGATCGGGATGTCGGCGGAGTACCGCGCCGCTCCGGTGACCTTGGCGCGGCCGTCGACGCGGTCGAGGGACTGACCGATCGCCGGGGTTGCGGTGGTCATGTCGGGCTCCCGTCGGCTGCGAGGGACTCCAGCGCGCGGATGATCGCGCGCTGAGCGAGTTCGACCTTGAAGGCGTTCATCGTGGTGGGCCGGGCGTCGGCGAGCTCCACCCGTGCCGCCTGCGCGAAGTTCGCCCGCTCCGCGGCAGCCCGATCAGGAAGTCCTCGGCGTGCCGGGCCCGCCAGGGTTTGGTGGCCACTCCGCCGAGGGCCATCCGTACATCCGCCACGGTGTGGTCCACGAGCGAGAGCGCCACGGCCACGGAGGCCAGGGCGAACTCGTAGGACTGGCGGTCGCGGACCTTCAGATACAGGGAGTTGCGGGCGACGGGTACTGGGGGGACCTCGATGGCAGTGATCAGCTCACCGTGAGCCATGGGGTGCTCACGGTGCGGGGTGTGGCCGGGGAGCAGGAAGAAGTCGTCGATCGGGTGGACATGGTCGCCGTCCGCGCCCTGGATGCGCACGCGCGCGTCCAGGGCCACGAGGGCCACTGCCACATCGGAGGGGTGCGTGGCGATGCAGTGCTCGCTGGTGCCCAGCACGGCGTGACCGCGGCTGAACCCCTCGATCGCCGAGCAGCCGGTGCCGGGCTCGCGCTTGTTGCACGGTGACTCGGCGTCCCGGAAGTACGAACACCGCACGCGCTGCAGCAGGTTGCCGCCCATGGAGGCCATGTGGCGCAGCTGCGCGGACGCCCCGAGCTCCAGTGCCCGGGCGATCACGGGATAGCGCTCGCGCACCACGGGAGAGGCGGCGACCTCACTCATCCTGGCCAGCGCACCGATGCGCAGACCGCCGTCGGGCGTGGTGTCGATGCCGGTGAGCGGGAGGTCGTTGATGTCGACGAGGCGGCGCGGATTGATGACGTTCTGCCGCAGGAGGTCGACCTCTGTGGTGCCGCCTGCGAGGAAGTCGCTGGTGGGGTCTGAGCTGACGGCCGCGACCGCGCTGGCCGCGTCGGGGGCGCGGGAGTAGGAGATGGACCGCACGGCGGGCTCCCTGGGCTCGGTCGATGTCCGGTGTTCGCGTTGTTGCGGGCCTACTCGGTCCGGCCGGTCCGGGGCTCCTGGTCCGCCCGCTCGGCCTGTTCGGCTCCGTCACGGACGGCACGGATCGCGGCCCGGATCCGCGGGTACGCCGCGCAGCGGCAGATGTTGCCGCTCATCCACTCGGCGATCTCGGTGTCGTCGCCGGCGTGCCCCTCCTTCAGGAGGGCCACGGCCGACATGATCTGACCCGGGGTGCAGAAACCGCACTGGAAGGCGTCCTCGGCGATGAACGCCTGCTGCATGGCATGCAGTTCGTCCTTCTCCGCGAGTGCTTCGACCGTGGTGATCCGGTGGCCCTCGCAGGCCATCGCCAGCGTGAGGCAGGCCAGTACGCGCCGGCCGTCGACCCACACCGTGCAGGCTCCGCAGGTCCCCTGGTCGCAGCCCTTCTTGGCCCCGGTCAGATACAGGTGCTCACGGAGGGCGTCGAGCAGACTCACGCGTGGCTCGATCTCCATCGCGTGCTCGGTGCCGTTGATGCGGAGAACGACCTCGGACGGGCCGGGACCGCGCTCTTCCAGAGTATGGCCACGTTCGGTGACGAAAGAGCCACGTTCAGGCATACGCTCCCTCCCGGGCAGCTACCACTCCATGCTGATACCGGTACATTTCGGGTGCAACCGGGTGTTCCATCAGGTGAACGGCTTCGCCCCCGCGAGAGTGCGGGCGGTCGCCGGGGCAGGGCGAACGGGCGGAAGGCGCAGTCAAGTTGAGCCCGGCCGCCCATGGGGGCGCCGGAGGGCCGCCATGGAAGCCGGACCGATGCGGCACATCACCGGTGGTGTCCCAGGGGCCCGGGATCCGGGTCCGGGGAGGTCCGCGCAACCGCCTACTCTTGATGCATGACCAGCAGCGACCGGAGCCAGGCAGTGGACGTCAAGCGAAGCTACGAGATCCGCACCTACGGGTGCCAGATGAACGTCCATGATTCCGAGCGTCTTTCCGGTCTGCTGGAGGAAGCGGGATATGTGCGGGCGCCCGAGGGTGCGGGCGAGGCCGACGTCGTCGTCTTCAACACCTGCGCGGTACGGGAGAACGCCGACAACAGGCTGTACGGCAATCTCGGACGGCTCGCCCCGATCAAGGCGGCACACCCCGGGATGCAGATCGCCGTCGGTGGCTGCCTGGCCCAGAAGGACCGCGACACCATCGTGTCCAAGGCGCCGTGGGTCGACGTCGTCTTCGGTACGCACAACATCGGCAAGCTGCCGGTGCTGCTGGAGCGGGCCAGGGTCCTGGAAGAGGCGCAGGTCGAGATCGCCGAGTCGCTCGAGGCGTTCCCCTCCACGCTGCCCACGCGCCGCGAGAGCGCCTACGCCGCCTGGGTCTCCATCTCCGTCGGGTGCAACAACACCTGCACCTTCTGCATCGTGCCCGCGCTGCGCGGCAAGGAGAAGGACCGCCGCCCCGGCGACATCCTGGCCGAGGTGGAGGCACTGGTCGCCGAGGGTGTCTCGGAGATCACCCTGCTCGGCCAGAACGTCAACGCCTACGGCTCCGACATCGGCGACCGTGAGGCGTTCTCCAAACTGCTGCGGGCCTGCGGAAAGATCGAGGGGCTGGAGCGGGTCCGCTTCACCTCGCCGCACCCCCGCGACTTCACGGACGACGTGATCGCCGCCATGGCGGAGACCCCGAACGTGATGCCACAGCTGCACATGCCCCTGCAGTCGGGATCCGACACCGTGCTCAAGGCGATGCGCCGCTCGTACCGGCAGGACCGCTACCTCGGCATCATCGAGAACGTCCGCGCCGCGATCCCGCACGCCGCGATCTCGACGGACATCATCGTGGGCTTCCCGGGCGAGACCGAGGAGGACTTCGAGCAGACCCTCCAGGTCGTACGCGAGGCGCGCTTCGCGCAGGCCTTCACCTTCCAGTACTCCAAGCGCCCCGGGACCCCGGCGGCCGAGATGGAGGGCCAGATCCCCAAGCAGGTCGTCCAGGCCCGCTACGAGCGTCTGGTCGCGCTGCAGGAGGAGATCTCCTGGGAGGAGAACAAGAAGCAGGTCGGCCGGACCCTCGAGGTGATGGTCGCGGAGGGTGAGGGCCGCAAGGACGGCGCCACCCACCGGCTGTCGGGCCGTGCTGCGGACAACCGTCTCGTCCACTTCTCGAAGCCCGAGGCGGAGGTGCGCCCGGGCGACGTCGTCACCGTCGAGATCACCTATGCGGCTCCGCACCACCTGCTCGCCGAGGGCCCGACCACCGCGGTGCGGCGCACACGGGCGGGCGACGCCTGGGAGAAGCGCCAGGCCGCCCCCGCCCAGCCGGCGGGCGTGCTGCTGGGGATCCCGGCGATCGGTGTGCCCGAGCCGCTTCCGGCCGCGACGGGCGGGTGCCCGGCCGGCTGACGGTCCGGCGCAGGGCTTGCCCGGCGTCGTCGGCGGTGCTGCCGGGGATCCGTGCCCGCACAGAGGTCCCGCACTCGCGGGTATTGCGGGACAGCCCTTAGGCTGCAGATCATGCTTGTCGCGGCCGCCGTCTGCCCCTGCCCCCCGCTTCTGGTGCCCGAGGTGGCCGCCGGCGCGGCGCCCGAACTCGACCCGGCGCGGGCCGCGTGCGTACAGGCGCTGGACGTTCTGGCCCTGGCGGACCCCGACCTGCTGGTCGTCGTCGGACCCGCGGGTCCGGGCGAGACCGGGACGTACGCGCAGGGTGCACGAGGGTCCTTCGGGGGCTACGGCGTCGACGTGGGCGTCCGCCTCGGTGCGTCCGCCGGCTCAGGCCCCGTCGATGTGTCCGCACGGCTGCTTCCCTCGTCGCTCGCCGTCGCCGCGTGGCTGCTCGACCGGGCCCGGTGGACCACCGCCCCCGTCGAAGGGCTCGGCATCGATCCGCTCCTGGCACGGGAGCGCTGCGCGGAGACCGGCCGTGAGCTGGCGGCCCGCGCACCGCGGGTCGCCCTGCTGGTCATGGGTGATGGCAGTGCCTGCCGCACAGTGAAGGCGCCCGGCTATCTGGACGGGCGTGCCGCCGGGTTCGACGCCGAGGTCGCCCGCGCCCTGGGTGCGGCGGACACCGAGGCGCTCGCCGGGATCGACGCCTCGCTCGCGCACGAGCTCATGGTCGCCGGCCTCGCGTCCTGGCGGGTGCTCGCGGCCGCCGCGGAGGGCCCGCGTCCGGCCGGTCGGCTGCTCTACGAGGACGCCCCCTACGGGGTCGGGTATTTCGTGGCCGCCTGGTCGGAGCGCCACCCGCGTCCCTCGTTCCGCGTCCGGGAGCCGGGAGCCGGGAGCCGGGAGCCGGGAGCCGGGAGCCGGGAGCCGGGGCCGGGGCCGGGGCCGGAGAGTGCCACCATGCCGCCGGCGGGCCAAAGCGGACGGCCGCGGAGCCGATCTCGCTCCGCGGCCGTCCGCCGTTGTCCTTCCGCGTTCCTCGCCGCGCGAACGAGGCGTGGACGCCGTGTGCTCAGGGAGCAGGCGGCATGGTGCCCTCGTCCTTGTGGCCCGCGCTGCCGTCCTTGTGGGCGAGGCGGTCCAGTGCCTCCTTGGCCTTGCCGGTGCCCGACTCGATCTTGTCGTGGTACTTGCCCTTGGTCCGGTGGTCGACCTTCGCCGCGGCCCTCTCCAGGCCGTGCTCGATCTTGTCGATCTTGTCCTCGTGCTGGTGCGCGAAGTCGGAGACCTTGTCCTTGGCCGGGGCGAGCTTGGCCTTCAGCGTGTCCAGGATGCCCATGGGTCACCTTCGCTCGTGGGGGACTACTTACGGGCGCCTTCGCCGGCCTCGTTGTCGGCGGCCTCGTCGGCGGACTGCTGCTTGGGGATCTCCACGCTCTCCGCGACCGGGGCCTGCGGCTCACCGGAAGCCGCGTCCGAGACCGTCGCCGCCTCGGGGGACACCCCCGTCGCCTCCGAAGCGCAGGCCGGATCCGATGACTGCGCTCCGGAACCGGGCTCCGTGCCGGACCCGGACTCGGTTCCGGTACGGCCCTCGGTTCCGGTGTCGGATTCGGCCACCGGAGTGCAGGCCGCGCCCTCCTCGGTTGACGCCCCGGCAGCTCCCTTGTCCTTCCGACGAAACCTTGCAAAAACGCCCATATCTTCTCCATAGGGTACTCGGGTGAGTGGAATTCCGCGCTGCCCGGGACGTCCCATTGCGCCCCCGGGAAGCGCCGGTTCGGAAAACCGGCGCGCGGGACCTCGCAACGGGAAACGACCGCGAGGAGGTGTCGTCACGTAACTCGTTCGGGGAGGCCCCGTGATGTTTGCGAGACTGGGCCGGTGAGAAGTGCAGCTCCCGCACCGCGGGTCATCGCCGTCGTCGGTCCCACCGCGGCCGGAAAGTCCGACCTGGGCGTCCATCTGGCCCAGCAGCTCGACGGCGAGGTCGTCAACGCCGATTCGATGCAGCTCTACCGCGGGATGGACATCGGCACCGCCAAGCTGACCCCCGGGGAGCGCGGCGGCGTCCCGCACCACCTCCTCGACGTGTGGGACGTCACCGAGACGGCGAGCGTCGCCGAGTACCAAAGGCTCGCGCGTGCGGAGATCGACCGGCTGCTCGCCGAAGGCCGCACGCCCGTCCTCGTGGGAGGCTCGGGGCTGTACGTCAGGGGAGCGATCGACGCCCTCGAGTTCCCCGGCACCGATCCGGGCGTACGTGCCCGGCTCGAGGAAGAGCTGGCGCAGCGGGGCCCGGGCGTCCTGCACGCGCGACTGGCCGCGGCCGACCCGGACGCGGCCCGTGCCATCCTCCCCGGCAACGGCCGCCGGATCGTCCGGGCCCTGGAGGTCATCGAGATCACCGGTAAGCCCTTCACGGCCAACCTCCCCGGGCACGACTCCGTGTACGACACCGTCCAGATCGGCGTCGACGTCGGCCGCCCCGAACTCGACGAGCGCATCACCGTGCGGGTGGACCGCATGTGGGAGGCGGGGCTCGTCGACGAGGTGCGCACCCTGGAGGAGCAGGGGCTGCGCGAGGGACGCACGGCATCCCGGGCGCTCGGCTACCAGCAGGTGCTCGACGCCCTGGCGGGGGAGTGCACCGAAGAGGAGGCGCGCGCCGAGACCGTGCGCGCCACCAAACGCTTCGCGCGCCGCCAGGACTCCTGGTTCCGCCGCGACCCGCGCGTCCACTGGCTGAGCGGCGCCGCCGTCGACCGGGGAGAACTCTGGGGCCGCGCCCTGGCGTTGGTCGAACGAGCGGTCACAGCCTGATCACGTGATGGCATCGGGACGCGCTGCCCGTCATTCCGATGCCCGGGACCGTGCCATCATCAATCATCGATCCACCAGTGGAGTCCGAGTTGGGAGGGCGCGTGGCGATGGAGGCCGGCCCTCGCGAAAGTGATCAGGGGCCCCGGGAAGGTGTGGCAGGCCTGAGTCCGGACGGTCCTGATGACTCTCTGGACGGCGTCCTGGACGTGCCCGTGGACGACTCGTCGGTGGGGGTCGTGGTCGGCGCCGAGGTCGAGGTCGAGCTGCGACCGCAGCGCAGACTGCGGATCTGGCAGCTCGCGCCCATCGTGGGACTCGCCGCGGTCGGTTCTCTGATGTTCGCCTTCCCGCTCGCCTTCGGTTCCGGTGACGGTGGTGCGGTCGTCGCCATGCTCGGCCTGCTGATCAGCAGCTGCGCCGCCGGCTGGGGTCTGATGGCCGCCCGCCGGGTCGGGCACACCTGGCCGGGGCTCCCCCAGCGGGGCTCGGGAGACCGGCCCGACTGGCGGATGGTCGCGCTCTACGCCGCCGTCACGGCCGCCTTGGTCGTGCTCGCGGTGTGGCGGGTGGCCCGGCTCCGCTGACGGGATCCGCGGCCGGGCCGCCGGCTGCCGGGCTGCCGGACGGAGGTTCTGCCAGAACCGCCGGTCGCGATGTCGTACCCGGACCGTACGATTGACCCCGTGAGCTCAGCACAGACCAGCCCAAACGTGACGTCGCCCGTATTCCTCAAGGGCCACGGCACCGAGAACGACTTCGTGATCGTTCCCGATCCCGACGGCGTCATCGACCTGTCCCCGGCCACCGTTGCCCGACTGTGCGACCGCCGGGCCGGGATCGGCGGGGACGGGCTGCTGAGGGTCGTGCGCTCCGCCTCTCATCCCGAGGCTCGTGCGATGGCCGACCGGGCCGAGTGGTTCATGGACTACCGCAACGCCGACGGATCCGTCGCCGAGATGTGCGGCAACGGCGTCCGCGTCTTCGTCCGCTATCTGGAGCACGCCGGTCTGGTGACCGCGGGGGACGTCCCGGTCGCCACCCGCTCCGGAGTCAAGCAGGTCCACCTCGCCAAGGCGGAGCCCGGCAGCGACAGCCCGGGGGACATCACCGTCGCCATGGGCCGCGCCCGGCTCCCCGAGGACGGGGTCACGGTCAGCGTGGACGGCCGCAGCTGGCCGGCCCGCAATGTGAACATGGGCAATCCGCACGCCGTGGTGTTCGTGGAGGACCTCGACCACGCCGGCCCTCTGTTCTCGCCCCCGCCGTTCGCCCCCGCGGGCGTGTATCCGGACGGAGTGAACATCGAGTTCGTGGTGGACCGCGGCCCGCGGCACGTCGCGATGCGTGTCCACGAGCGGGGCGCGGCGGAGACCCGCTCCTGCGGTACCGGCGCGTGCGCGGTCGCCGTGGCCGCGGCTCGGCGCGACGGCGTCGACCCCGCCGGGACCGGCGCGTCCGTGACGTACACCGTCGACGTCCCGGGCGGCACCCTGGTGATCACCGAGCGCGCGGACGGCGAGATCGAGATGACCGGCCCCGCGGTGATCGTCGCCGAGGGGCGCATCGCCCCCGCCCTGCTGACCGGCGACTGACGGCACCTCCTGGTGCCACGCACCGCCGGCGCACGCGCGGGTGGTGCGACACAAACGGCAGTCCTACCGAGCTTCGCTCGAATGGGTGATCCGTTTCACGCTCGGCGAGAGCTCGACTCCGCCACGTGGTGGGCTCGGTAGCATCAAGCACCGGCCCGGAGGGCAAGCCTGCCCGTCCCACCGCCGGTCGACGTTGCCGGAGGTGCCCCATGAGCGCAGAGGCCCCGGGCCCTGGTGCCCCCAGTCGCCGGCGCCGCGGCCCCAGACTCGACCTTCGTCGGCTGGGCCGTGCCGCACTGCTCGGCCCGACGGCGCGGGACCGGCTGCCCGACGCGATCAGCCATGTCGCCGAAGCCCACCGCGCCCACCACCCCGACGCCGACCTCGCCATCCTGCGCAAGGCATACGTCCTCGCCGAGTCCTCGCACCGCGGCCAGCTCCGCAAGAGCGGCGAGCCGTACATCACCCATCCGCTGGCCGTGACCCTGATCCTCGCCGAACTGGGCGCGGAGACCACGACCCTGACGGCTTCCCTGCTCCACGACACCGTCGAGGACACCGAGGTGACACTCGAGCAGGTACGGGCCGAGTTCGGCGACGAGGTCTGCTATCTCGTGGACGGCGTCACCAAACTGGAGAAGGTCGACTACGGGGCCGCGGCCGAACCCGAGACCTTCCGCAAGATGCTCGTCGCCACTGGAAGCGACGTGCGGGTCATGTCGATCAAACTGGCCGACCGGTTGCACAACATGCGCACCCTTGGCGTCATGCGCCCCGACAAGCAGGCCCGTATCGCACGGGTGACCCGGGACGTACTGATCCCGCTCGCCGAGAGGCTCGGTGTACAGGCCCTCAAGACCGAGCTGGAGGACCTGGTCTTCGCCATCCTCCATCCCGACGAGTACGAACGCACCCGCGCCCTCATCGCCGACAACGCCGATGCCGTCGACGCCCTTGACGCCATCGCCGAACGGGTGCGCACCGTGCTGCGCGAAGCCGGTATCCCCTCCGAAGTCCTCATCAGACCACGGCACTTCGTCTCCGTGCACCGCGTCCGCCTCAAGCGCGGCGAACTGCGCGGCACGGACTTCGGCCGGCTTCTCGTGCTCGTCGGCGAGGACGCCGACTGCTATGCCGTACTCGGCGAGCTGCACACCTGCTTCACGCCGCTGATCTCGGAGTTCAAGGACTTCATCGCCGCCCCCAAGTTCAACCTGTACCAGTCGCTGCACACCGCGGTCGCCGGGCCCGGGGGAGCCGTGGCGGAAATCCTCATCCGCACCCACCAGATGCACAACGTCGCCGAGGCGGGAGTCATCGCCCTCGGGAACCCCTACGCGGCGCCTGCCGACGGCCCCGAGACGGACGCCGCTCGGCAGACGGACCCCTCCGACCAGACCGACGGCGAGCGTGCCGACCCCACGCGCCCCGGCTGGCTGTCCCGGCTGCTCGAATGGCAGGAGTCCGCCCCCGACGCGGACACCTTCTGGACCTCACTCCAGGCGGATCTGGCAGAGGACCGTGAGATCACCGTCTTCCGCGCCGACGGCGGCACCCTGGGCCTGCCCGCCGGGGCGAGCTGCGTGGACGCCGCGTACGCGCAGTACGGGGAGGAGGCACACGCCTGCATCGGCGCCCGCGTCAACGGCCGGCTCGCCACCCTCGGTACGAAGCTCGGCGACGGTGACACCGTGCAGCTGCTGCTCGCCCAGGACGCCGCGTCCGGGCCCTCGCCCGACTGGCTCGACCACGCCCGCACTCCGGCCGCCCGGATCGCGATCACCAGCTGGGTCGCCGACCACCCGGAGGGCGCGAAACCCACGGCCTCGGCCCCCCGGGCGCCTGCCGCCGTCACCGCCGGCCGCCGCGCCGCAGCAAACGCCGTGACCGACCTGCCCGAGGCGCCGGTACGCCTCGCGGGCTGCTGCACCCCCGTACCACCCGATGCGGTCACCGGATTCACGGTGCGCGGCGGCACGGTCACCGTCCACCGGTCCGAGTGCCCGGCCGTGGTCCGGATGCGCGGCCTCGGGCGGGAGCCCGTAGGAGTGCGCTGGGGCGACGCCGGGGAATGCCGGGTCACTCTCGTCGTCGAATCCTTCGGACGGCCACGGCTGCTCGCGGATCTCACCGAGGTCATCGCGACGGCCGGCGCCGCGATCGTCTCCGCCGTCGTGGAGCCGCCGAGCGAGCAGCGGGTACGGCACACCTACACGCTGCAGCTCCCGGACGCCGCGGGACTTCCCGCACTGATGCGGGCCATGCGCGATGTCGCCGGGGTGTACGACGTGAACCGGGCCCAGCACCCCGCGGCCACCTGAGCGAGCCACAGCACTAGGGGGCTTCTGACGGATCTCCGTGGCGTCGCGACGCCCGGCACTCACTCTCGCCGCACCGGCCGAAAGCCCAAGTACGTCCAGTACGAGGGCTGGCCGGCACGCCGAGAGCACGCACCGGACGCCGCTCCTTCCTCCACGGAGATCCATCAGAAACCCCCTAGGACCGGGCCCCCGGCACCCACACCGAAGTCCGTTCGAGTGGGTACGGCGCGCGCCGTCGCCGTACACGCACACCGCGGGCACACCGCGCTGGTAGCGGTGGTGCATGCTGCACACCTCACGACGCCTGCGGGCCGTGCTGCTCGCCGCGGCCTCGGCCACCCTGCTGGCATCCGCCCCACCCGCACCCGTGCCGCTCGGCATCGGTGACCCGCTCTTCCCGCACCTGGGCAACCCCGGGTACGACGTGCTCGCCTACGATCTCGCGTTCAGCTACGGCGGCTCGAACAGCACTCCGCTGGACGCCGTCACGAAGATCGACGCCCGTACCACCGAGCGCCTGGAACGGATCAACCTCGACTTCACCCACGGCACCGTCACGAAGGTACGAGTCAACGGCAGCAGCGCCGAGTTCACGACCGCAGGCGAGGACCTCGTGGTCACCCCGGCGCATCCGGTGGCGGCGGGACGCCGGCTGGACATCACCGTGACCCATACGAGTGACCCGAACGGCAAGAAGGGGGTGGGCGGCTGGCTCAGGACTTCCGACGGGCTGGCGATGGCCAATCAGGCCGACGCCGCCCACCGGGTCTTCCCCTGCAACGACCACCCGGCCGACAAGGCGCGATTCACCTTCCGTGTCACCGCCCCGTCCGAGCTGACGGCCGTGGCCAACGGACTACTGGTGTCGAAGACCGCCACCGGTGAGAACACGACCTGGACCTACCGCTCCCGGCACCCGATGGCGACCGAACTCGCCCAGGTCGCCATCGGCTCCTCGACGGTCGTCGACCGTCCCGGGCCGCACGGTCTGCGCCTGCGGGACGTCGTACCGACGGCCGACCGGACACTGCTCGAACCCTGGCTCGAGCGGACTCCGGGGCACATCGAGTGGATGGAGAGCAAGGTCGGGCCCTACCCGTTCGAGACGTACGGACTGCTGATCGCCGGAGCCGACACCGGGTTCGAGCTCGAGACCCAGACCCTGTCCCTGTTCGAGCGGTCGCTGTTCACTCGCCGTGACCGCCCCGAGTGGTACGTCGAATCGATCATGGTTCACGAGCTGGCCCACCAGTGGTTCGGGGACAGCGTCACCCCCGTACGCTGGGCGGATCTCTGGCTGAACGAGGGGCATGCCACCTGGTACGAGGCCCTGCACGCCGAAGAGCGCGGCAAACAGTCGCTGGAGCAGCGGATGCGTCTGGCCTACACCCGCTCGGACGGCTGGCGCGCGGCGGGTGGTCCCCCGGCGGCGCCCAAGCCAGGGAACCCGGACCAGCAGCTGGGGATCTTCCGTCCGGTCGTCTACAACGGCAGCGCGCTGGTGCTGTACGCACTGAGGCAGGAGATCGGCACCACCGCGTTCGAGCTGCTGGAGCGCGCATGGGTGGCCCGCTACCGGGACGGCAACGCGACGACGTCGGACTTCGTGCGGCTGGCGTCGCAGATCTCGGGCCGCGATCTGTCCGCCTTCTTCACGGAATGGCTCTACGGCGAGAAGACACCGGCCATGCCCGGCCACCCCGACTGGCGCAGCGATGCCCCGAAACCGGCACGGTAGCCCGGGGCGGGCCGGGGGGCCGAGCGATCGGTACGGCCCGCCGGAAGCCGGTGGGAACGGTGCCGATCGCCCGGAAACCGGGGTGACGGCCGCGGCGGCACCGTGCGACTATCGACAGGTCGGCGGTGGCGCCGACCGGAAGCCCCAGCGTGACCTCCTGGACCCGTGCGGGTCCGGGGCTCGCCCCGGTTCCCTTCGGGAATTGATCCCGGCGGTCACGTGTTGTGACGGATGCGGGGCGTACGTTCCGTACGCTGTTGCTCATCGTTTCTCATCGACGTTAAGGATCCAATGACCTCCTCTTCATCCCCTTCCACTGACGCACAGAGCTTCGCGGACACCCACCGCACCGAGAGCCTTCGGGCCGATGCCCTGATGGAAGAGGACGTCGCCTGGAGCCACGAGATCGACGGAGCAAGGGACGGCGACCAGTTCGACCGCTCCGACCGTGCGGCACTGCGGCGAGTGGCCGGCCTCTCCACCGAGCTCGAGGACGTCACCGAGGTCGAGTACCGCCAGCTCCGGATGGAGCGCGTGGTGCTCGTCGGCGTCTGGACCTCGGGGACCGTACAGGACGCGGAGAACTCCCTGGCGGAGCTCGCGGCGCTCGCCGAGACGGCGGGTGCGCTCGTGCTCGACGGCGTCATCCAGCGCCGCGACAAGCCGGACCCGGCCACCTACATCGGCTCGGGCAAGGCGAGCGAACTGCGGGACATCGTCCTCGAAACCGGAGCCGACACCGTCATCTGCGACGGTGAGCTCAGCCCGGGCCAGCTGATCCATCTCGAGGATGTCGTCAAGGTCAAGGTGGTCGACCGCACCGCCCTGATCCTGGACATCTTCGCCCAGCACGCCAAGTCCCGGGAGGGCAAGGCGCAGGTGGCCCTGGCCCAGATGCAGTACATGCTGCCCAGGCTGCGAGGCTGGGGCCAGTCGCTTTCCCGGCAGATGGGCGGCGGCAGTGGCGGTATGGCCACCCGAGGCCCCGGTGAGACCAAGATCGAAACGGACCGGCGCCGGATCCGCGAGAAGATGGCGAAGATGCGCCGGGAGATCGCGGAGATGAAGACCGGCCGCGAGATCAAGCGCCAGGAGCGCCGGCGCAACAAGGTGCCCTCCGTCGCGATCGCCGGGTACACCAACGCAGGCAAGTCGTCCCTGCTCAACCGGCTCACCGGCGCCGGTGTCCTGGTGGAGAACGCCCTGTTCGCCACGCTGGACCCGACCGTGCGACGGGCCGAGACCCCGAGCGGCAGGCTGTATACGCTGGCGGACACCGTGGGATTCGTCCGGCATCTGCCCCACCACCTCGTCGAGGCGTTCCGTTCGACCATGGAGGAGGTCGGCCAGTCCGATCTGATCCTGCATGTGGTGGACGGTTCGCATCCCGCCCCGGAGGAGCAGCTCGCCGCAGTGCGCGAGGTCATCCGCGAGGTCGGCGCCGTCGACGTGCCCGAGATCGTGGTGATCAACAAGGCGGACGCCGCCGATCCGCTGGTCCTCCAGCGCCTGATGCGGATCGAGCGGCACGCACTCGCGGTGTCGGCCCGCACCGGAAGGGGAATCGGCGAGCTGCTGGAGCTGATCGACGCCGAACTGCCCCGGCCCAAGGTCGAGATCGAGGCCCTGGTGCCGTACACACAAGGTGCGCTGGTCTCTCGGGTCCACGCCGACGGTGAGGTGATCTCCGAGGAGCACACCTTCGAGGGCACCCTGCTCAAGGCACGCGTCCACGAGGAACTGGCGGCGGCCCTGGGGCCGTACGCTCCCGCGACGCGCTGACCCCAGTCAGGCGGCCCGGGCGCACGGCGCGGACACCATCGCGCAGCGGCTTCGGACGAGGTTCGCAACGATGAAGGCCCGCCCAGGAGGGCGGGCCTTCATCATGCGATGTCGCCCGGACAGGCCCGTAGGCCTTTCGTTCTAGCGGCCCGCGAACTTCTTGCTGACCGCCTCGTAGACGCCCTTGGCCTCCGGACCCAGACGGGGGCCGGCCAGCCACCCGGCAGACACCGGGCCTATGGAGGTGTTCGACACCAGGGCGGGCTTGCCGTCCCGGCCCTTGGCGACCCAGCCACCGCCCGAGGAACCGCCGGTCATCGTGCACCCTATGCGGTACATCGTCGGCTGCCGAGCCTCGATCGACAGCCGGCCCGGCTTGTCCTTGCACTGGAACATCCGTTCACCGTCGAACGGAGGTGCCGCCGGGTAGCCCGTCGCCGTCATATCGGCGATCTTGGACACGGCCGGGGCGTTGAAGTCGACCGGGAGCGCCGAACCGACCGTCTCCTCAAGGGACTTGCCGTTCCCGCCCTTCTCCGGCGTCACATGGATCACCGCGAAGTCGTACGGGGCGCCCTTGCCGCCGGTTGCCGCGCCCTGCGAGAGCCACTGGTCGCTGGTCTGGGCCCAGTCACCCCACCACACACCGTAGGGAGCGATCTCCTTGCGCGTGGCACCGGCCGCCTTGGCCTTGTTGTTGTACGACGGGACGAAGACGATGTTGCGGTACCAGCCGCCGTCCTTGCCCGCGTGCACACAGTGGCCCGCGGTCCACACCATGTTGGACTTGCCGGGGTTGGCCGGGTCCTTCACGACGGTGGCGGAACAGACCATCGTCCCCTGGGGGCCGTCGAACAGGACCTTGCCCGCCTCGGGGACGTTCTCGTGGTACGGGGTGCTCACCGGGCGCGCGCGAACGGGGTCCGGCGTCGGGTCGGTCTTCCCGTCGTCACCGGAGACATCCTCCCCGACCGGCTTGTCGGGCTGTTCGGCGTCCCGCATCCGGTCCGCGTCCCAGAGGCCCTCGATGATGGGGTTGACGTAGTCCTTGGCCTCGCGCAGCCAGGTCTCCTTGTCCCAGTTCTTCCACTCGCCGTTCTTCCACTTGTCCAGGTCGATCCCGTGCTCCTTGAGCCGGTCCTTGAGATCGTCCGGGATGGTGATCTTGCCGTTGGAAGAGGCGGCGGCGGTGGGGCTGCCACCCGTGTTGTCCTCGCTCGGGCCGCAGGCCGTGGCCGTGAGTGCGACCGACGCCGCGAGAGCGGCCGCCGCCAGCACCGGAGTTCTGCGACCGGCGCTCCTCCCACGGCGTTCTGCGAAGGTCGGGCGATTGAGTCGCATGTCGTGATCCCCCTGGGACTTCATGAGTTGCGTGGTTGCCGGGACGAACTTCCGTAGCACGTCAAGGCGATAGCCGTGCCAGCCGAGTGCGGCCCCCACTATGCCGGTGCCCATGGGGACGGCAGGGAGCGGGGGCCCGGTTCCCGACCGCAATGATCTTCCAAATGACCGTGATCCATGCGTTTCGCCGTCGTTGGTACGGGCGGGGGAGGCGAGGTCGGGCAGCCCCGCGGCGCGCGGTGGAGGAGCTCCGCACCGGTGTGGCCGCAACCGTGACAGCAGGAGGACCCTTGGACGTGGCCGTGAGCGAACCAGCCCCGGCGGCGCAGCCCGCCGCGCACGAGGGGATCCTGCGTCGGCAGTCGCTCCGGGAATCCGCGGCCCGTACGTATGCGCGCTCGCTCCCCATCGTTCCCGTACGGGCCAGGGGACTGACGATCGAGGGCGCGGACGGCCGCCGCTACCTGGACTGCCTCTCCGGTGCCGGCACTCTCGCCCTCGGCCACAACCATCCCGTCGTCCTGGAAGCCATCAGGAAGGTGCTGGACTCGGGAGCGCCGCTCCATGTGCTCGACCTCGCCACCCCCGTCAAGGACGCGTTCATCACCGAGCTGTTCGCCACCCTGCCGCGCCGGCTCGCCGACAACGCCCGCATCCAGTTCTGCGGGCCGGCGGGCAGCGACGCGGTCGAAGCGGCCATCAAGCTGGTCCGCACCGCGACCGGCCGTTCGGGATTGCTCGCCTTCACCGGCGCGTACCACGGCATGACCGCAGGAGCGCTCGACGCCTCGGGCGGCGCGACCGAGGCTCGCGTGACCCGGCTTCCGTACCCGCAGAACTACCGCTGCCCGTTCGGGATCGGCGGTGAGCGGGGCGCCGAACTGTCGGCCCGCTGGACCGAGAGCCTGCTCGACGACCCCAAGGGAGGCGTCCCCGCTCCGGCCGGTCTGATTCTCGAGCCGGTGCAGGGCGAGGGCGGGGTCATCCCCGCGCCGGACGCCTGGATGCGGCGCATGCGGGACATCACCGCCCGCCGTTCCATCCCGCTGATCGCCGACGAGGTGCAGACCGGCGTCGGACGTACCGGCGCCTTCTGGGCCGTCGAGCACAGCGGAATCACCCCCGACGTGATGGTGCTGTCCAAGGCCATCGGCGGCTCGCTCCCGCTGGCCGTGATCGTGTACCACCGCGACCTCGACGCCTGGCAGCCGGGAGCGCACGCCGGTACGTTCCGCGGCAACCAGCTCGCCATGGCGGCGGGCGCGGCCACACTCGCCTACGTCCGCGAGCACGGTCTCGCCGAACGCGCCGCCACACTCGGAGCGCGGATGCTCGGGCAGCTCCAGGGGCTGGCGGCGACACACCGCTGTATCGGTGACGTACGCGGCCGAGGCCTGATGATCGGCGTGGAGCTCGTCGAGCCGGACACCGACGACCCGGGCGCCGACACTCCGCCGCCCGCTCCCGGGCTCGCCGCCGCGGTCCAGCAGGAATGCCTGCGCCGCGGACTCATCGTGGAACTCGGCGGGCGTCACGCGGGCGTCGTCCGGCTGCTGCCTCCGCTCACCCTCACCGACGAACAGGCCGCCGCGGTACTCGACCGCTTCGCCGACGCCCTGACCGCGGCCGAAGGCTCCCTCCACCGGCGTTACGACACCGAGCCGTCTCACTGATCCCGGACGACAGCACGACGACAGCACAAGGAAGTCCTCTGTGAACCCCACCCCCGTCGCCCCAGGCGCTTCCGGCGCTTCCGAGCCCGACGGCCCGGCCGTCGCCCGAACAGGAGCACAGGGCGGGACACACGATTCCCTCTCGGCCGAGCCCTGCGGCCTGCCCCGGCAGCCCGGGGGGCTACAGCTGGATCCCCACACATCCGTGGCCGCGGAGGCACCCCCCGGTGTGCTCCGGGCCGGTGTCGCCGCACCCGGCGCACTCGGCTGCCCCAGCCTGCTGCGCGACGGGGAAGCACCGACGGGGACAGACGAACCGGCCGCGGGGGCTCCGTCGTCCGCGGCCGATCGGTGGGGCGAAACCGAGGCGGGGCGTGACGCCGGTCCGTCGGGCGAGTCCGATCCGCTGGACCACCCCGCCCCGGCTGCCGCCGCCGATGCGGCCGCGACCGAGAACCTGCTGCGCTGCTGGGTCAGGGAGAACGATCTTCCACGCCCCGACGGCGACATGCTGTGCATCCCCCTCCCCGCGAGCGGTACCGCACTGCTCGTCCCCGTGCGCTACTGGTCGGCTACGGGCTGGCACCGCTTCGGCGCCCCGGACCTGGCCGGCGCGCCCCGCGACGCGCCCCCGGCGGACGCCGTCACCGTGGCAGCGCTGCTCACCCGGGAGCAGGGCGGGAGCGCCACGGAAGAGCCCCCGCACCACCCGGGCACCGACCGCCTCCCGCGCGGCGCGGCCCGCCGCTCCGAAGGAGCCGATCTCGTCGGCAGGGTCGCCGACTCCCTGCGCCGTACCGCCGACTTCATCGCCGACCGCAGGCTGCGTCCCGGCCCCCAGCCCGATGCCGACGCGTTCCTCACCGCCGAACAGTCGCTGGTCCTCGGCCACCCACTGCACCCCACGCCCAAGAGCCGGGAAGGTCTCTCGGAAGCCGAGAACCGCCTCTACTCGCCCGAGCTGCACGGCTCCTTCCCGCTCCACTGGATGGCCGTCGACCGCAGCATCCTGGCCACCGACTCCGCCTGGACCGAGCACGGCCGCATCGTCGCGGCCGAGCAGCTCCTCGCCCGGCTCGCCGGCGAGTTCCCACTGCCCCCGGGCACGGTCCCGTTGCCACTCCATCCATGGCAGGCACGCGAGGTGACCGGGCGGCCCGCCGTCGCCGCGCTCCTCGAGGCCGGTCTGCTGCACGATCTCGGGGCCCTTGGCGAGGCCTGGCACCCCACCTCGTCGGTACGGACCGTCCACCGCTCGGGCGCACCGGCCATGCTCAAGCTGTCCCTCGGGGTACGGATCACCAACTCCCGCAGGGAGAACCTCCGCAAGGAGCTCCACCGCGGAGTGGAGGTCCACCGCCTCCTGCGCAGCGGACTGGCCGATCAGTGGCGCACCGTCCACCCCGGCTTCGACATCGTCCGCGATCCGGCCTGGCTGGCCGTCGACGGCCAGGACGGCGAAGCTGTCCCCGGGCTCGACGTGGTGCTGCGACACAACCCCTTCGGTCCAGGTGACGACGCCGTCTGCGTCGCCGGACTCACCGCACCACGGCCCTGGCCCGGCCGATCACGGATGCGCTCGCGACTCGCCGACATCGTGCACCGGCTGTCCGCCCGCTCGGGCAGGCCCGTCGGCGCTGTGTGCGCCGAGTGGTTCCTGCGTTATCTCCAGTACGTCGTACGTCCGGTGCTCTGGCTGGACGGCACGGCGGGCATCGCCCTCGAAGCCCACCAGCAGAACACGCTGGTGATCGTCGACCCCGAAGGCTGGCCGGTCGGCGGCCGCTACCGGGACAACCAGGGCTACTACTTCCGCGAGTCCCACCGCGCAGCACTGCAGCACAGACTTCCCGGCATCGGCGAGGCGAGCGACACCTTCGTCAGCGACGACGTCACCGACGAACGCTTCGCCTACTACCTGGGCATCAACAACGTCCTCGGTCTGATCGGCGCCTTCGGAGCACAGGGCCTCGCCGAGGAACGCGTCCTCATGGCCGCCTTCCGCCGGTTCCTCGGCTCTGCCAGGGGCCTCGGCTCGCCCCTGCCGGCCCTGCTACTGGAAGCCCGCACCCTGCGCTGCAAGGCGAATCTGCTCACCCGCCTCCACGGCCTCGACGAGCTCGTCGGTCCCGTGGACACCCAGTCCGTCTACGTCACCATCGCCAACCCCCTCCACTCCTGAAGGACTTCGCCCGTCCCGCACCCCAGAGCCGCCCGCCGCACCCGTTCGGTCCGCGGCGGCCGGGACCGCCGGGGCGCATCGCCGAGAGGAGAGCCCCATGCCTCCCACCGAATCGAGCACCGGCACCGGACCTGTCGGCGACCCGGGTCCCCCCGCTCCACACACCGGCGGGGGGCCCGAGGACACCCTCGATCTGCGGCTGCCCGAGGAACTCCTGTCCCTCCTTGGGACAGACCGGCCCGATACGAAGCCCCCGGACGCGCCGGACGCATGCAACGGCGCATGGCCCCCCGACGCACGCAATGGTGTGCCCCCCGCGCTGGGGGCGCACCACTGTGAGCATCTGCTCGACGATCTGCACGACTGGGGGACCGCCGGCACGCCGTTCGGCCCGTTCCGTCTCCTGCCCGTCCACATCGAGCGCGACCTACGCCTGATCAGTCACTGGATGAACGACCCCGCCGTCGCGGCCTTCTGGGAACTGGCCGGTCCGGAAGCGGTCACCCGTGCCCACCTTCGCTCCCAGCTGGAGGGTGACGGCCGCAGCATCCCCTGTCTCGGTGTCCTCGACGGCGCGCCCATGAGCTACTTCGAGATCTACCGAGCCGATCTCGACACCCTCGCCCGCCACTATCCCGCCCGTCCGCACGACACCGGTGTGCATCTGCTGATCGGAGGCGTCGGCGACCGAGGACGCGGTGTGGGCACGGCACTGCTCCGGGCCGTTGCCGGACTCGTCCTCGACAACCGCCCCCGCTGTGCACGGGTCGTGGCCGAACCTGATCTGCGCAACAGCCCATCTGTCTCCGCCTTCCTGAGCGCAGGCTTCCGCTTCTCGGCCGAGGTCGAACTCCCCGGCAAGCGAGCCGCGCTCATGGTTCGCGAACGCACACTGGGCGCGCTGCTGTGAACGACGACCCGCTGCATTCGATACACCACTCGCTCCGCATCGGTTCCCATGCGAGGTGTCCCCGTGCCGCGGTCCTCCGCCTCCGCAGACTCCGACAGGTCGCCGGCCTTGCGATGAAGGACTACATGAGCGGGGTGTCAGTGGTGCACCGTAGGGTGGACGGTCTATGACGAAGCCATCCCTCTCCGAGCTCCTCCACGCCGCTGTCACCGCCGTCGGCGGGGTGGAGCGGCCTGGCCAGGTCGCCATGGCCGAGTCCGTGGCCGCAGCTGTCGACGACAGCTCCCACCTGCTCGTCCAGGCCGGCACGGGCACCGGAAAGTCCCTCGGCTACCTGGTGCCGGCGCTCGCCCACGGGGAGCGGGTGGTGATCGCCACGGCGACACTCGCGCTGCAGCGACAGCTCGTGGAGCGCGATCTCCCCAGGACGGTGGACGCCCTGCATCCGCTGCTTCGTCGCCGTCCGGAGTTCGCGATGCTCAAGGGACGGTCCAACTATCTGTGCCTGCACCGGCTGCACGAGGGCGTGCCGCAGGACGACGGGGAAGGGCTCTTCGACCCCTTCGAGGCCCACACCGCGGCGGGCACCGCCTCGGCCGGGCCCTCGAGCAAGCTGGGCCAGGATCTGCTGCGCCTCAGGGACTGGTCGGACGAGACCGAGACGGGGGATCGCGACGATCTCACTCCGGGTGTTTCCGACCGCGCCTGGTCGCAGGTGTCCGTTTCCTCGCGTGAGTGCCTGGGCGCGAGCAAGTGCGCCTACGGCGCCGAATGCTTCGCCGAGATGGCGAGGGAGCGCGCCAAGCTCGCCGATGTCGTGGTGACGAATCATGCGCTGCTCGCCATCGACGCGATCGAGGGCGCTCCGGTGCTGCCGCAGCATGAGGTCCTGATCGTCGACGAGGCGCATGAGCTGGTGTCCCGGGTGACGGGCGTCGCCACGGGCGAGCTCACTCCGGGCCAGGTCAACCGCGCCGTCCGCCGGGCGGCCAAGCTGGTCAACGAGAAGGCGGCCGACCAGCTGCAGACAGCGGCCGAAGGGTTCGAGCGACTGATGGAGCTCGCGCTTCCCGGCCGCATCGAGGAAATCCCGGAGGACCTCGGATATGCGCTGATGGCGTTGCGTGACGCCGCTCGCACGGTCATCTCCGCGCTCGGGGCCACCCGGGACAAGTCCGTGCAGGACGAGGACGCCGTGCGCAAGCAGGCACTCGCCTCGGTCGAGACGATCCATGATGTCGCCGAGCGCATCACCAACGGCTCCGAGTACGACGTCGTCTGGTACGAGCGCCATGACCGCTTCGGTGCCTCCCTGCGCGTCGCTCCGCTCTCGGTGTCCGGGCTGCTCCGCGAGAAGCTCTTCGCCGACCGGTCGGTGGTCCTGACCTCGGCGACGCTCAAACTGGGCGGGGACTTCAACGGGGTCGGAGCCTCGCTCGGACTGGCCCCGGAGGGGACGGGAGGCGAGGACGTTCCCGTGTGGAAGGGCCTCGATGTCGGCTCTCCCTTCGACTATCCGAAGCAGGGGATTCTGTATGTCGCCCGTCATCTGGCCACGCCGGGCCGCGAGGGCAGCCGGGGCGACATGCTCGAGGAGCTGGCGGAGCTGGTGGAGGCGGCCGGTGGCCGGACCCTCGGGCTGTTCTCGTCGATGCGGGCGGCCCAGGCGGCGGCGGAGGAGCTCCGCGGCCGGCTCGACAAGCCCATCCTTCTCCAGGGCGAGGAGACGCTCGGTGAGCTGATCAAGAACTTCGCCGCGGACCCGGAGACCTGTCTGTTCGGCACCCTCTCGCTGTGGCAGGGCGTCGACGTTCCCGGGCCGAGCTGTCAGCTGGTGGTGATGGACCGCATCCCCTTCCCCCGCCCTGACGATCCGCTCATGAGCGCTCGCCAGAAGGCCGTGGAGGAGGGCGGCGGTAATGGCTTCATGGCTGTCGCGGCCACGCATGCGGCGCTGCTGATGGCGCAGGGAGCGGGCCGACTGGTCCGTGCGACGGGGGATCGTGGGGTCGTGGCGGTGCTCGATCCGCGTCTTGCCACCGCACGGTACGGAAGCTATCTGCGTGCCTCACTGCCCGACTTCTGGTACACGACGGACCGTAACCAGGTGCGTCGTTCGCTTGCCGCCATCGATAAGGCGGCGACAGCGGAGAGCCGGTAGGGGGCCGGGAGGTCGCCCGCCGCCGCGGTCGAAGAGGCCCGAGCTCACACATCGCTGACCGGCGGGAGTATCGGCCCCGCCGGTCGTTGAGGCGTACGTACGCAGGCGAAAGTGCGCGCGCATAACGAGGCACGCGTACATGGCAGCCGTACACAGTTGGGCCCCGGGACCGGCGCAGTGGGTCCCGGGGCCGGTCAGAGCCGACGAGTGGGATCACACCCGCCGAAGCACCGCCACCACTTTGCCGAGGATCGTGGCCTCGTCGCCGGGGATCGGCTGGTAGGCCGCATTGTGCGGAAGCAGCCAGACATGGCCGTCCTCCCGCTTGAAGCGCTTGACCGTCGCCTCTCCGTCCAGCATGGCCGCGACGATGTCACCGTTCTCCGCGACCGGCTGACGGCGTACGGTCACCCAGTCGCCGTCGCAGATCGCGGCCTCGATCATCGAGTCGCCGACGACCTTCAGCACGAACAGCTCACCGTCACCGACGAGCTGCCGGGGGAGGGGGAAGACGTCTTCGACCGACTCCTCCGCGAGGATCGGCCCGCCGGCGGCGATCCGTCCGACCAGTGGCACATAGGAAGCGGCGGGCTTGCCGGTGGTGTCCGTCGGCTGAGTGGCGGGCTGGTCGGATCCCCGTACCTCGTAGGCGCGGGGACGGTGGGGGTCGCGGCGGAGGAATCCCTTGCGCTCCAGAGCCATCAGCTGGTGAGCGACGGACGACGTGCTGGACAGGCCCACCGCCTGGCCGATCTCACGCATCGACGGCGGGTAACCGCGGCGCTGCACGGAGTCGCGAATGACCTCGATGACCCGGCGCTGCCGGTCCGTGAGTCCGGAGCTGTCCGCGCGAATCCCTGGGGGCCGACCGGGCAGCGAACGCGTAGGTCGTGAGGGTTCCGCCCCTTCGGGGGTCGTGGCTGCGTCGTTCATGGCATGCACCGGCTCGAATCGGTTCTGGGAGCGGTCCTGGGCAGTGATGGCGGCACTGTCTGCGGTGGTGGTCACGTCGGCCCCTCTCGAGATGGTCTCCCTAGCTGGACAACGGTAGTTGCTTTCGAAAGGTTGCGCCAAACACACGTTCGAGTGAAAAATCGCAATTGACCGGACGTTTTCGCGTGGCCAGGTGTATATGGCGGGCTGCGACGGCGGCTGGTGGTCGATGACCGTCACCGGCCCTCGCGGTCCGGCGTGGAGCCGCACGGGTGGACCCGTATGTGCTTCCAGTGTGTCATCCGCGGCCCCCGAATCCGGGTAGCCGCGTGTCTCCCGTAGGCTCGTCGCGGGCGGGTTCAGCCCTTCCTTTCGGACGTCATGCGGCCTCGGGCGGCTGTGTCCGCAGTGCGGCGCCGCGCGACACGCTCTGGAGGGTGTCGGGCGCCCAAACCCCAGATCTAGTGGTTGGATTGTGGCGGCCACCCAGAAGTTGTGGTCCCCGGGCATCCAGGGGTCGGGAGATCGCCTATGCTTGTGGCTGCTTCGAGGGGGCCGGCCGGCCCTGTCGGGCTATTCAGTCGTGCTGTGAAGGAGGGTTGGGACCATGCACTGCCCCTTCTGCAGGCACCCTGACAGCCGGGTCGTCGACAGCCGGACCACCGACGACGGGACGTCCATCCGGCGTCGCCGCCAGTGCCCCGACTGCTCCCGCCGGTTCACGACGGTCGAGACCGCCTCGCTCATGGTGATCAAGCGCAGCGGGGTGACCGAACCCTTCAGCCGTACCAAGGTCATCTCCGGTGTGCGCAAGGCATGCCAGGGACGGCCGGTCACCGAGGACGCCCTCGCCCAGCTCGGCCAGCGTGTCGAGGAGGCGGTGCGTGCCACCGGCAGCGCCGAGCTGACCACCCACGACGTGGGACTGGCCATACTCGGTCCCCTGCAGGAGCTCGACCTCGTCGCGTACCTGCGTTTCGCGTCCGTGTACCGAGCGTTCGACTCGCTCGAAGACTTCGAGGCCGCCATCGCGGAGCTCCGCGAGCAGCGGCCGCCCGCAGACGAACGCGGGCCCGGTTCCCCCACCGAGGTCCCGGTGCCCGTCGCGGCCGCCGACTGACCGATCGACCGGACCGGCCCGGGGAGAGGCCGGCGATCGGCTGTGGAAGCGGCATGAAACCTGCCCTGGACGCTGTGCGCGGCGCGACGTCCGGAGCATCAGACAGAAACTGTGCCACGGGAAGATCTGGGCACTTCAGGGCGTTTACGCCCGTATATGGGAGGCGGCATGACAGAGACGACGAGCGGCCCGGCACGGGGCTCCCGAGCCAAGGGCGCCAAGGCCGCGGCAGCCCGGCAGGGTCTGCGTATCGAGCGAGTCCACACGACCCCCGGCGTGCATCCGTACGACGAGGTCGTCTGGGAGCGCCGTGACGTCGTCATGACCAACTGGCGCGACGGCTCGGTGAACTTCGAGCAGCGTGGCGTCGAGTTCCCCGACTTCTGGTCGGTGAACGCGGTCAACATCGTCACCAGCAAGTACTTCCGCGGTGCGGTGGGCACGCCGCAGCGCGAGACCGGTCTGAAGCAGCTCATCGACCGGATCGTGAAGACCTACCGCAAGGCCGGCGAGGACTACACGTACTTCGCCTCGCCCGCCGACGCGGAGATCTTCGAGCACGAGCTGGCCTACGCCCTCCTGCACCAGATCTTCAGCTTCAACTCGCCGGTGTGGTTCAACGTCGGCACACCCCAGCCCCAGCAGGTCTCCGCCTGCTTCATCCTGTCCGTCGACGACTCCATGGAGTCGATCCTCGACTGGTACAAGGAAGAGGGCATGATCTTCAAGGGCGGTTCCGGCGCCGGTCTGAACCTGTCCCGCATCCGCTCCTCCAAGGAGCTGCTGTCCTCCGGCGGCAACGCGTCCGGCCCGGTCTCCTTCATGCGCGGCGCCGACGCCTCCGCGGGAACCATCAAGTCCGGCGGCGCCACACGCCGCGCGGCCAAGATGGTCATCCTGGACGTCGACCACCCCGACATCGAGGACTTCATCGAGACCAAGGTCAAGGAAGAGGAGAAGATCCGCGCGCTGCGCGACGCGGGCTTCGACATGGACCTCGGTGGGGACGACATCACCTCGGTCCAGTACCAGAACGCCAACAACTCGGTGCGGGTGAACGACGAGTTCATGAAGGCCGTCGAGTCGGGCGGCACCTTCGGACTGCGCGCTCGTATGACCGGTGAGGTCATCGAAGACGTCGACGCCAAGACCCTCTTCCGCAAGATGGCAGAGGCCGCCTGGGCGTGCGCCGACCCGGGCATTCAGTACGACGACACCATCAACCACTGGCACACCTGCCCCGAGTCCGGCCGGATCAACGGCTCGAACCCGTGCAGCGAGTACATGCACCTGGACAACACGTCCTGCAACCTGGCCTCGTTGAACCTGATGAAGTTCCTCAAGGACGACGGCGCGGGCAGCCAGTCCTTCGACGTCGAGCGCTTCACCAAGGTCGTCGAGCTGGTCATCACGGCGATGGACATCTCCATCTGCTTCGCCGACTTCCCGACGCAGAAGATCGGTGAGAACACCCGGGCCTTCCGCCAGCTGGGCATCGGCTACGCCAACCTCGGCGCGCTGCTGATGGCGACCGGCCACGCTTACGACTCCGACGGCGGCCGCGCCCTCGCCGGCGCCATCACCTCCCTGATGACCGGCGCTTCCTACCGGCGCTCCGCCGAGCTCGCCGCGGTCGTCGGCGCGTACGACGGCTACGCCCGTAACGCCGAGCCGCACCAGCGGGTCATGAAGCAGCACGCCGACGCCAACACCGTGGCCGTCCGCATGGACGACCTGGACACGCCGATCTGGGCCGCAGCCACCGAGGCCTGGCAGGACGTGATCCGCCTCGGCGCGAAGAACGGTTTCCGCAACTCCCAGGCGTCCGTCATCGCCCCGACCGGCACCATCGGTCTTGCGATGTCCTGCGACACCACCGGCCTCGAGCCGGACCTGGCGCTGGTCAAGTTCAAGAAGCTGGTCGGCGGCGGCTCCATGCAGATCGTCAACGGCACCGTGCCGCAGGCCCTTCGCCGTCTGGGCTACCAGCCGGAGCAGGTCGAGGCGATCGTCGCCCACATCTCCGAGCACGGAAACGTCATCGACGCCCCCGGCCTGAAGACCGAGCACTACGAGGTCTTCGACTGCGCCATGGGCGAGCGCTCCATCTCCGCGATGGGCCACGTCCGCATGATGGCGGCCATCCAGCCGTGGATCTCCGGCGCGCTCTCCAAGACCGTCAACCTCCCTGAGACGGCCACCGTCGAGGACGTGGAAGAGGTCTACTTCGAGGCCTGGAAGATGGGCGTCAAGGCGCTCGCGATCTACCGCGACAACTGCAAGGTCGGCCAGCCGCTCTCCGCGAAGAAGAAGGACACGGGCGACGCGAAGAAGGCCGAGATCGCGGCGAAGGCCGAGGAGACCATCCGCACCGCGGTCGAGAAGGTCGTCGAGTACCGCCCCGTCCGCAAGCGCCTCCCGAAGGGCCGGCCCGGCATCACCACCTCCTTCACGGTCGGCGGTGCCGAGGGCTACATGACCGCCAACTCCTACCCGGACGACGGTCTCGGCGAGGTCTTCCTGAAGATGTCCAAGCAGGGCTCGACCCTCGCGGGCATGATGGACGCCTTCTCGATCGCCGTCTCGGTCGGTCTCCAGTACGGCGTGCCGCTGGAGACCTACGTCTCGAAGTTCACCAACATGCGCTTCGAGCCGGCGGGCATGACGGACGACCCGGACGTGCGGATGGCACAGTCGATCGTCGACTACATCTTCCGCCGTCTGGCGCTCGACTTCCTGCCCTTCGAGACCCGCTCGGCGCTCGGCATCCACTCCGCCGAGGAGCGCCAGCGTCATCTGGAGACCGGTTCGTACGAGCCGTCCGACGACGAGGTCGACGTCGAGGGCCTGGCCCAGTCCGCCCCGCGCCAGCAGGACACGCTGAAGGCCGTGGCACCCCCGAAGGCCGAGGTGCCGGCCCCCAAGCAGGCGCACACCTCTGCGGAACTGGTCGAGATGCAGCTCGGCATCAGCGCGGACGCCCCGCTGTGCTTCTCCTGCGGTACGAAGATGCAGCGGGCGGGCTCCTGCTACATCTGCGAGGGCTGCGGCTCGACCAGCGGCTGCAGCTGATTCCGGGGAGCGTTCCCTGGCACCTGAGCACCCGGGGTTGACGCACGTCAGAGCGCACGTCAGGATCAGAGCGCACGTCAGGAGGGGACCGGCCGGCGCCGGTCCCCTCCGCCGTGTGTGTGACGGCGTGGTCGGCGCGGCCTCGGGCGTCTGCAGGGGGACGCGTCCGGCCGAGCACGCGCCGGCCGCGATGGGCGTCAGTAAGGTGGGTTCATGGCCGGACCGGACGAGGACGCAGGCGTTCCGGCCGCCGACGAAGCGGCCTTCCCGGCCCGTCACGCCGCCCGCTGCGGAGGGCTCGACGAGCTGGACGCCCTGGTGACCCGGTGCAGGGCGTGCCCCCGGCTGGTGGCGTGGCGCGAGGAGGTGGCCCGCGTCAGGCGCGCGGCGTTCCGGGACTGGGACTACTGGGCACGACCGGTCCCCGGATTCGGGCCGAAGGACGCGCCACTGGCCGTGGTCGGGCTCGCCCCCGCCGCGCACGGAGCCAACCGGACGGGGCGGATGTTCACCGGGGACGCCTCCGGTGACTTCCTCTACGCCGCGCTGCACGAGGTCGGACTGGCCTCGCAGCCGGTGTCCGCACACCGCGGGGACGGGCTCACGCTGCACGGTGTGCGGCTGACCGCACCGGTGCACTGCGCTCCGCCGCAGAACAGCCCCACCCCTCGGGAACGGGACACCTGCCGGCCATGGCTGTCGGCCGAACTGGAACTGCTCAGTCCACGACTGCGTGCCGTGGTCGCACTCGGCGGCTTCGGCTGGCAGGCGTTCCTGACGGCGCTCGGCACCACCGGCTGGCAGGCGCCGCGCCCCCGTCCGGCGTTCGCACACGGCGCACACGTCGTCCTGCCGGCCAGGGACGCGCGGCCTGATCTGCACCTCATCGGGAGCTATCACCCGAGCCAGCGCAACACCTTCACGGGCCGGCTCACCTTCGGCATGCTCGTCGACGTGCTCCGCCTCGCTGCTGAGCTGGCGCAACTGCCGCCGGGATCACCGCGCGCGCTCTGAGACACCCCGTGGCGACCGCCGGGCCCGGGATGGGACACCCCGTGGCGACGGGCGCTCAGGCATGCGCCGCGCCCATCAGCGCCGCGAACTCCGCCGGGTCGGCGACGAAGCCACGGACGGAGGTGTGCAGGTGCCACTCGCCCGTGTCGTTCCGGGCGAACTCCGCGATGGTCGCGGCCGTGGCTTCCGGGACGCCGGAGAGATCGTCGCCGGCGAGCTCGACATGGCCTTCGAGTATCCGTACGCCGGTGTTCCTGATGTCGGCGAACACCGTCCCACCGCCGCGCTGCTGAATGACCACCCCCACCACGACCCGCGTGTACTCGGCGGCCAGACGGTCGAGTTCCAGCGTCATGACCTCGTCCGGGCCGAAGCCCTGACCGGTCGTGCTGTCCCTGTTGAGGGTGATGGTGCCGTCGGGGGACCGGCTTCCGAAATACACGAGGTACGCGGGCGAACCGTGCGGGTCGTCCTCCTTGTAGGTGGCCGCGACGATGTCCAGATCGATCGGCTGAGCGCCGAGGGGACTCGGATCCCACTGGAGCGTCACCTGAACCTTGCGGAGCCCCTTGCTGAGACTGCTCACCCTGCTTCCCTTCCGTTGTGAACGGCCGCCGCGGGTGTCAACACCCTTTGCACACGCCCATGTTGTCACGCCGACCGGTGCCGGTCCGGACACTTTCGGTCGCCCGGCCGGCCGGCGGTGCGATGCTCAGTGGGGGATACGGCGCAGCGGCCGCTGCCGTACGACCCCGTCCCGGGAGGCCTCGATGGCGCTGAAGGACAGATGGGCCAGAAGCACGTCCTTGCCCTGGTGCCACAGCGAGAGCGCCACCGGCAGTCCCGTGTGGATGTCGAAGCCGCCGCCCGCGCCTGCGCCCGCGACGAGCACGCGCTCGGCCGAGTCCAGGCGGGCGAACGGCGGATTCACATGGAGGGGTCGCACGGAGATCATTCTCGTCGGAGCCGGGCGGCCGCGGAGGTCTCCTTCCGGCAGACAGTGACCAGCGCCACGCCGCGCGCCGTACGATGGCGCGGTGCTGGTCAAGTGGATTCGCTGCACCGTGGTGGACCGTCGGGGGTTCGAGCGGGGGCAGCGGAAATGGGCGGGGCTGCTGGGTGAGCCGGGATTCCGGGGGCAGGGCGGAGGATGGAGCCGTAGGCGGCCGGATGTCGCCCATGTGTTCGCGTTCTGGGAGACACGTGCGTTCTACGACTCCTTCATGGCGCGCTCGCACGACCGGCTGGCGGCGGCGCAGTCGGGCACGTACAAGGACGGGCAGGTCAAACTCTTCGACCACCGCTTCGATGTGAAGACGGGCTTCGAGCCCCGCTTCACCGAAGCCGACGTGGTCCGCGTCGCCCATTGCAGGGTGCACGAGCACCGCGTGGAGCACTTCTCGCTGATGCAGGAGAAGGTGTGGAACCCGGCGATGGCGGGGTCGCCGGGGATGGTGCGCGGGCTGTTCGGGGAGGCACCGGGGAACGAGTTCCTCGTGCTGTCCATGTGGCAGTCGGCGGCCGAGCACGGCAAGTACCGCGTGGAACGGGTGGAACGGCTCTCCTTGCGCGCGCAGACGGAGGCGGACATCGCGGCCCTCGCGGGAGACGTCGTGAACCTCGAGGCTTCCTGGACGGTCTGAACGGGGACGCACGGTGGCCGGCGGGTGCGGGTCCTGGGCACCCGGGCGCCGTGACCGGGCCGGGCCGGGACGCGTCGGCAGGGCCCGGACACGGCTGATGAACGCGTGGCCCCGGCCCGGTCGATGACTCGGCCGGTCGCCGGTCGATCTACTGTTTGTCCTATGGCACGTCCGCGGCGCATCGTTCTGGTCCGGCACGGAGAGTCGGAGGGAAACGCCGACGACTCGGTGTACGAGCGCGAGCCCGACCACGCCCTGCGGCTCACGGAGCGCGGATGGCGCCAGGCGGAGGAGACGGGAAAGCGGCTGCGGGAGCTCTTCGGGCAGGAGCGGGTCAGCGTCTATGTCTCGCCGTACCGCCGCACCCATCAGACCTACAAGGCATTCCATCTCGATCCGGCGCTCGTGCGGGTCAGGGAGGAGCCCAGACTGCGCGAGCAGGACTGGGGAAACTGGCAGGACCGGGATGACGTGCGGCTGCAGAAGGCCCACCGCGACGCTTACGGGCATTTCTTCTACCGGTTGCCCCAGGGCGAGTCGGGTGCCGACGTCTACGACAGGGTGGGGGCGTTCCTGGAGAGCCTCTACCGGAGCTTCGAAGCACCCGACCATCCACCCAATGTGCTGATCGTCACCCACGGGCTGACCATGCGGCTGTTCTGTATGCGCTGGTTCCACTGGACGGTGGCCGAATTCGAGTCACTGTCCAATCCGGAGAACGGCGCGACCCGCATGCTGCTGCTCGGTGACGACGGGCGCTACACACTGGACAGGCCCTTCGAGCGCTGGTGCACCCCCGAGTCGTACGGAGACCACCGGATAGAGTAGTCATGCGATGAGCTCTGAATCCTCCTCCGGCACCTGCGAAAACTCTGATAGATCCGGCAATTCCGGCATCGCCGATACCGTCGCGGACAGCGGCCCCAGCGAGAACGGCGGAGCGGGCGCTGCCCCCGACACCGCCGCGTCCGACCCGGCCGGTTCCGCCGACCGGCGCTGGACCCGTGCCCTGGCCAGCCTGCGAGGGCTGTCCGTCGGTGACGCCCTGGGCTCCCAGTTCTTCGTGCCCTCGAACTATCCGCTGCTGAAGCGGCGCGAGCTGCCGGCCGGCCCCTGGCAGTGGACCGACGACACGGAGATGGCGTGCTCCGTACTGGCGGTGCTCCTCTCCCATCACCGGATCGACCAGGACGCACTCGCCCGCTCGTTCGCGGAGCACCACGACTTCGACCGCGGCTACGGGCCGGCGGTCAACCGTATGCTCCGGCTGATCCGCGAGGGCGGCGACTGGCGTGAACTCGCCGCGGCCTTGTTCAACGGCCAGGGCTCCTGGGGTAATGGTTCGGCGATGCGCATCGCTCCCCTCGGTGCCTGGTACGCCGGTGATCCTGAGCAGGCCACCCATCAGGCGGAGATCTCGTCGTACACGACGCACCAGCATCGCGAGGCTGTGGTCGGCAGCATGGCCGTCGCGGCGGCCGCTGCGCTCGTGGCCTCCCCGTCGGGGCCGCCCACGCCCGGCGAGCTGCTCGACAAGGTGATCGCGCTGGTGCCGCGCAGCGCGGTCGGAGCAGGGCTTCGGCGTGCTCGTGACATGCTCGACTACGGCGACGCGACGACGGTCGCCGCTGTTCTCGGCAACGGTCGGCGTACGAGCGCCCATGACACGGTGCCGTTCGCCCTCTGGTCGGCGGCCCGGGCACTCGGCGACTTCGAGAAGGCGTTCTGGGAGACCGCACAGGTGGGCGGGGACGTGGACACCACCTGCGCCATCGTCGGCGGGGTCGTCGCGGCGGCCGCTGGGGGATCCCCGCCGGCCGAGTGGCTGGACCGGACGGAGACCTTGCCCTCCTGGCTGCCGTCGGGCTCTACCGGACAGGACTGAGGACTGTCCCCCTGTTCCGGTCTCGCGCGGAAGGGGAACCGCACGCCGGCCACCGTCGATCACGAACTCGTCCCCGACCTGAGTGTCACGGTCCTGCCACAGCGTGACCGTGGATGACCGTATGGTGCCGCCTGCCGCTACCCTTTCGCCACGCCGCCGCGTAGATCATGACCGGTGCGCCGACGAAGTACCGGGACCGCTCGCGCCGCAACAGTGGCGAGCGAGGGGCTCGGTGGGGAGGGGGTCCCGTGTCAGAGATAACGTCCAGCCCGCTCGGCGGCGAGCCGGAGCCCGAGGACCGGGTAGGAGACGAGGCACAGGAGGGCGGCCGAAGCCGGAGTCCGCAACAGCGACAGGGCGCGGAACCGGGCGAGCAGCAGCCTGCCGACGTACCTCGGGACACCGCCGCGGCATCGCCTCCACAGACTGCTGCCGCGTTCCCTGCAGCGGCGCCGCGCAATCCGCAGCCGCTGTCGTCCGCACCGCTGTCGTCCGCACCGGGAACCCCGTACCCGTCCGCTCCCGGCCGCGTCCCTCCTTCTCCCTGGCCCCCACCAGGGCAGCCGTGGCCGCCCCCGGTACGACGACCGAAGCCGCTGCTCGGTGATCTGCGTCCGGTGCCGCCCGCTCCGGTACGCGCCGCCACGCTCTGGAGCGTCCTCGCCACCGCGCTGCTGAGCGCACTGCTGATGGGCGACGGTCTGGGCGTGAACCTGCTGATCGTGACCGTGCCCGCCGCACTCGCCGCGTTCTTCGCCGCCCAGGGAGCCGGTCGCGTGCTCCGTCCCTGGACGGCCGTATGGGCCCTCGGCTCGCTGGCCCTGCTGGCCGTACCCGTACTGCGCGACGCGGGGTGGCCTTCTTTTCTGGCCGTCGTATCGGCGCTGGCCGTCGGTGCGCTCGCCCTGCACGGCGGCCGCAGCTGGACGGGAGTACTGCTCGCACCGGCCGGACTCCTCGACTCGCTGGCCACCGGTGCCGCCTGGGGCTGGCGGGGGCTGCGTGAGCGAGCCGACGGGTCCCACGGCCGCTGGGGTCCCGTGTTCCGGACCACCGCGGTGGCGGCCGGGCTGCTGATCGTGTTCGGCGCGCTGTTTGCCGGCGCGGACGCGGCTTTCGCCGATCTGCTCGGCGAACTGATCCCCGACGTCCCGGTCGGCGAAGCCCCCTGGCGGTTCTTCCTCTTCGTCGTCGGCCTTCTCGGTGCACTCGCCATGGCCCGCACGGCGGCCGCCCCGATCCGCTGGGACCGGCTCATGCTCCGGAGCGGCAAGCCGCGGGGCCGACTCGAGTGGGCGCTTCCGCTGCTGGTCCTCGATCTTCTCTTCGCCGCCTTCATCGCCGTCCAGCTCGCCGTCCTCTTCGGCGGATACGAGAAGGTGCTCAGCGAGACGGGGCTGACCTATGCCGAGTACGCGCGCCAGGGGTTCTGGCAGTTGCTCTGGGCCACCCTGCTCACCCTGCTCGTGATCGGGCTCGCGCTGCGCTGGGCGCCGCGCGACGGCGCCCGCGACCGCACCCTGGTCCGTGCGGTGCTGGGCTCGTTGTGTCTGCTCACCCTGGTCGTGGTGGCATCCGCGCTGCGCAGGATGGATCTGTACGTGGACGCGTACGGGCTGACCCGGCTGCGGGTCTCGGTGGCCGCGATGGAACTGTGGCTCGGCCTGGTGATCGTTCTCATTGTCGCCGCGGGGCTCCTCGGGAGCCGATGGCTGCCGAGAGCCGTCGTGGGCAGCGCCACGGTAGCCGTGCTGGCGTTCGGGCTCGTGTCACCGGACGCACTGATCGCCGAGCGGAACGTGCAGCGCCACGAGAAGAGCGGGAAGATCGACCTCGTCTATCTGCGGAAGCTCTCCGCAGACGCCGTGCCCGCCCTCGACCGGTTGCCTGAGCCCTTCCGGTCGTGTGCGATGAAGCAGATCGCCCGTGACCTCGACAAGGCGGACGAGCCTTGGTACGCGACCAGTTGGGGCCGTGCCAGAGCCAGGTCGATCCTCAAGGACCGGCCGGTCGATACCGGGGTCTCCCACTGCCCTGGCTCCGGTGACCGGCGGACCGGTGACGAGCGCGACCCGTACGGAGATGGCGACGCCCCCGATGACAGGGGGAGCACCGGCTCCGACGAGTACGACCCGGGCACCGGAATGGACTGATCCCGGCCCTACCGTCCCCGGGGCCTGGGCGGATTGGCCGGAGCAGTGCTCAGGCCGATCCGTCGAAGGCCGTCGTGTGCCGAGCGGCGGCGTGGGCCCGGCTTGCCGGAGCCCGGTCCGCGAAGGTCCGCCGCAACCGGCGGACCTCATATCGCGCTCCTCGATGTCTCGCGGCTAGGCGGCAGGCCCGGGGCCGGCCGCGCCGCTCAGCGCCTCCAGGTCGCTCTTGCGGACGCGTACCACCACGGACGCCGTGATCAGAGCGATCAGCACCATTCCCACAGCCGCCACGAAGGACGTCGCGATGCCTTCGGTCAGCACCTCGTGACCCCAAGGTGCGGGCAGCTCACTCGTCTTGGCGAACTGCGCCTTCTGCTCCGGAGACGACTGGGCCATGAACAGCGGCACCTGCGTCTGCGCCTCGTCCCGGCTCGCGGTGCCGAACACGGTGACCAGGATGGACAGCCCGAGCGAGCCGCCCACCTGCTGTGTCGCGTTGAGCAGCCCGGAAGCGGCGCCGGCCTCGTGCGGCGCGACGCCCGAGACGGCGGTCAGCGTGAGGGTCACGAAGTTGAGACCCATGCCGAAGCCGAAGAGCACCATCGGGCCCAGAACACCACTCACATACGAGCTCTCCGAGCTGATGAGCGTCAGCCAGAGCAGGCCGGTGCCGGTGATCGCGGAACCCGCGACCATGAACGGCTTGGGACCCAGAACCGGAAGCAGACGCTGGGAAAGCGCTGCACCGGTGACGATCGCGACGGTGACGGGAAGGAACGCCAGACCGGCCTTGATCGGGGTGTAGCCGAGCACGTTCTGCACGAACAGCACGATGAAGAAGAACATGCCGAACATCGCCGCGGCCAGGCTCAGCATGACGAGGTAAGAACCCGAGCGGTTGCGGTCGGCGAACATCCTGAGCGGGGTGATCGGCTCCCTGGCCCGGGACTCGACCAGCGCGAAGGCGCCGAGCAGGATGACCGCCGCGACGAACGATCCGAGCGTGAGCGGATCCCGCCAGCCCTCTTCCGAGGCCCGGATGAATCCGTACACCAGCGAGGCCATACCGGCTGTGGAGGTCAGAGCGCCCGCTATGTCGAAGCGGCCGGGGTGGCGCTCCGACTCGCCTATGTAGCGAGGGGCGAGGAAGGCGATCAGGATGCCGATCGGGACGTTGACGAAGAGCACCCAGCGCCAGTCGAGCCACTGGGTGAGCATGCCGCCTGCCAGCAGACCGATGGCGCCGCCGCCGGCCGATACGGCGGCGAACACCCCGAACGCCCTGTTCCGCTCAGGCCCTTCGGGGAACGTCGTCGTGATCAGCGCCAGCGACGTGGGCGAGGCGATCGCCCCGCCGACGCCCTGTAGCGCTCGTGCGGCGAGCAGTTGCCACGGCTCCTGAGCGAGCCCGCCGAGCAGCGAGGCGAGGGTGAAGATCAGGATGCCGGCCATGAACACACGGCGCCGGCCCAGGATGTCGCCCGCGCGGCCGCCGAGGAGGAGCAGACCGCCGAACGTCAGGGTGTAGGCGCTGAGCACCCAGGACAGATCGGTGGTGGAGAAGTGCAGCGCGTCCTGGATGTGCGGAAGCGCGATGTTCACAATCGTCGCGTCGAGTACCACCATGAGTTGGCAGGCGGCGATGACGGCGAGGGCGATTCCCGGACGCCCCTCCCGGCGGGCCGTGCCCGGCTTGCGTTGGTCTCTGAGCTGAGAGGTCGTCACTATGGGTCCCCCATGCAAGAGTCAGTGAACGGAGCCGTTCACTCGCTCGTCAAAGGTAGTGAGTCCCCGACAGGGAACGCAAGCGTTCTCTGAACGCTACCGACCCCGTTTCGATGGAGAGTTGTCGATGGTTACTTCACGCTCTGCGGCCTCCGCTCGGCCGCAGCCGGTGGCACCGCGCCGCCGCGGTTCCGTGCTCGAACAGGCGATCCTCAACGCCGCGCTCGACCAGCTGAGCACGGTGGGCTGGAGCGGACTCACCATGGAGGGTGTCGCCGCCGGGGCCCAGACCGGCAAGGCCGCGGTCTACCGCCGCTGGCCGTCAAAGGAGGAACTCGTCGTGGAGGCTCTGAGGGTCGGTCTCCCCAGTGTGGGTGACGCTCCCGACCACGGCAGCGTCCGTGAGGACCTCTATCAGCTCTGCCTGCGGATCCGCGAGGCCATGTACTCGAAGCCCGGCTGCGCTCTTCGCTCTGTGCTTCACGAGTGCGACGGTGGACGCGCTGCGGAGCGCTTCCGTGCCCTGATCCTCCGCGAGGTCACCGAGCCTGCGAACCGTCTCTTCGAGGAGATCGTCTCCCGGGGTGTACAGCGTGGTGACGTCCGCCCGGACGCCGTCGGGGGGCTGGTCGTCGATGTGATCCCGGCAGTCATGATGTACCGCACGAAGATGTGCGGAAGCGAATGGCGGGACGTGGAGATCGCCGAGATGATCGACCAGATCATGGTCCCGCTGCTGCGGCCCGCGGTCGGCTGAACATCGCCGGGCCGAGCCGGATCCGGGCGCTCGGAACGGCTGAACTCCGTTCCGAGGACCTGCCGGATCCGGTTCCCGGCGGGCGGCACGACCGGGATGGGGGCCTTGACCGATAACCGGGGTGTCGCGGGCCGCCGGAGCGGCGTACCCTGACTGGCGCCATGCCGTACGAACCACCCACCCACACCGTTGAGCGCTCCCTCCGGGCTACCACCGGCGCCAAGATCATCGCGGGAGTCGACGAGGTCGGGCGCGGGGCCTGGGCCGGACCGGTCACGGTATGCGCCGCCGTCACGGGTCTGCGCAGACCTCCCGCAGGCCTCACCGACTCCAAGCTGATCAGCCCCAAGCGCCGCACGGAGCTGGCTGAGCAGCTGGAGCAGTGGGTGACGGCGCACGCGCTGGGGCATGCCACCCCGGAGGAGATCGACGAACTCGGAATGACCGCCGCGCTCCGGCTGGCCGCCGTGCGCGCCCTCGACGGACTGCCGGTGCGGCCCGACGCGGTCATCCTCGACGGCAAGCACGACTACCTGGGTCTGCCCTGGCGCGTCCGTACGGTCGTCAAGGGGGATCAGTCCTGCGTCGCGGTGGCGGCGGCCTCGGTGATGGCCAAGGTGCGCAGGGATGCGCTCATGGCCGAACTGGGGCTGGAGCCGGCGTGCGAGGCCTTCGGCTTCGCCGACAACGCGGGCTATCCCGCGCCCGTGCACAAGGCGGCGCTGGAGGAGCTCGGTCCCACTCCGTACCACCGGCTGTCGTGGGCGTTCCTCGACGGTCTGCCGCAGTGGCGGCACCTCAAGAAGGTGCGCGTCCCCGCGGTGGCCGCCGTGCTGGAGAGCGAGGGCCAACTCGGCTTCGACTTCTGATCCAGACCGGCCTCCAGGCCGTTGTGTGAGGCGACCTACGTAACAGATCGCACTCATGTACCCACCCGCCGATGCCAGACGCGCCGGCGTTTGATAGATATCCACTCATGCCTCTCATCCCCGAGGAGCCTCAGATTCACGAGACTGCCCAGGGTCCCCGCACTGCTGCGGCCGCCGGCCGCACCGCGCCGACCCCTCGTCCCGTACCCGGCCCGCGTACCGTGGCCACGCCCCGTCCCGGACGCCCGGTACCCGGCCCGGCCCGGCCCGCTCCACCCGCACAGCGCACCCACAGTCCGGCGGGGCAGATCCCTTCGCCCCGGCCGGAGAATCGTTCCGGACCGCAGATCCAGCTGATCCCGGCCCCGGCCGCGGGCGCGCTGGACGCCGCGGGCGAGGCGGTCGACCTGCTGCTCGACTCCGGTCGGGCGCCCGGCGACATCCTGGTCCTCACCACCGGCGATCAGCACCCTTGGGCCGCGCACGAGCTGTCGTTCGGTGAGAGTGCCTACTGGGCACAGCACGAAGCCCGTGACGACGTCTTCTACGCGGACGCCGCCTCGGCGGACCGGGCAGCCTCCCGGCCGGTGGTCGTCCTCGCCGTCAACGGCAGCAGCGACGACGAAGCCGTCCGTGCCCTGCCCGTCGCCGTGAGCCGGGCGGGAGCGCTGCTCATCGTCTGCGGCGATCCAGAGCGCATCAACACCGTGCTCGGCGCGGGCGTCTGAGCCCGCGCCGGGTCGGCGGCGGCGGACCACGCGGTCGCGTGTGCTCGTCAGACCGGCCGTGTTTATCGCGGCCGGTCGCTTCGACGTGCCCGATCCGGCGGGGCCGTGCCGGTATCAGCCTGGTGGCCCTGCTCTTTCGGGCTGCTCCCGAAGTCTCAGCGGGCCGCCGTGCGGCGGAGAATCTCGGCAGCTCCGCTCGCGGCGCGCAACGGGGCCACTCCCGGTGCGGCGGCGATGCCCCAATCGTCCGGCGAGGACTCGGAGTTGGGTCGGCGGCCGCCGCGACCCTCTCCCAGTACCTGCCATCCACCGCGCGTCAGCGTGATGTACGCGCCGCAGCGCAGGCCGTGCAGGGTACAGGCGTCACGCAGGCCCCACATCCACGCCCCGTCCTCCTCCGTCCAGCGCTCGTCGCCTTCACGGCAGTAGAGCAGCACGGCGGTTCGGGCCGGGGTGCGCCGGCGCAGGTCGTGCGGAATCACCCGGCGCAGATGAGCCAGCAAAGCATTGCGGAAGTCCCAGCCGTCCGCGGGAACGGAGCGCCGGGCGAACGAGGCGCTGGCCGCGAGTCTCTCCTCATGGTCGAGCACGGCCACGACGGCCGTCGACGGGCCGGGCCGGTGACGGGTGTGCAGACCGCTGACCACTTCACGGGGGTTACGCAGCAGAGGTATCCCGGCGGCGGCCCATTCGGCGGGCTCCAGCATCCGGGCCAGGCGACTGGTCGAGCCGGCCGCGCCCTTGACCGAGGCGGCTGTGGACGAGGCGAATCCGAAGGTCACGTTCCTCCCTTCGCATACGCGCCCACAGTGCGGGCAGGGGTGGGTGAGGCGCGCCGCGACACAGCCCTTCCGGACCACGAACGGGCCGTGCGGGGGCGGTTCCAATTCTTGCGGGCCTACGGGCGGGCGGCAACGAGCAATTGAGCCCGCTGACTGGAATAGGCAGGTATGACGCTCATTTCCTTGCCCTTCCCGCGCTTGGTGCCTCTCATGCGGATGTGGCCGGGACCAGCGGGAACACCCTCTCGGCTTCGGCGCGGCGCGACAGCCGCTCCGCGAATGCGAGGAGCCGGCCGCAGTCCGGAAGATCGTCGATGAGTCCTGGCCGAAGATGCCGGGACGTCGTCCGGCGATGTGCGCTGTCTGACGGGCGCCTGCCCGTGGACTGTCCGAGTCTTGCCGGTCACGCGGGGTGAACTGGCCCGTTGTCAGTGCCATCGGGTTGCATGGAGGCATGGACGTTCTGGAGCTCCGTGCCGAAGCCGATGCCATCCTCGCCGAACTGGTCGGTGACCGTGAGGGTTCCGTACGGCTGCGGGAAGACCAGTGGCGGGCGGTGTCGGCGCTGGTGGAGGAGCGTCGGCGTGCTCTGGTGGTGCAGCGCACCGGCTGGGGCAAGTCGGCGGTGTACTTCGTGGCCACCGCTCTGCTGCGCCGACGCGGTTCGGGTCCCACGGTGATCATCTCCCCCTTGCTGGCGCTGATGCGCAACCAGGTCGAGTCGGCGGCGCGGGCCGGTATCCGGGCACGCACCATCAACTCGGCCAACCCGGAGGAGTGGGACTCCATCCATGAAGAGGTCGAGAACGGCGAGATCGATGTTCTCCTGGTAAGTCCGGAGCGTCTGAACTCTGTGGACTTCCGGGATCAAGTTCTGCCCAAGCTTGCGGCCACGACCGGACTGCTGGTGGTCGACGAGGCTCACTGCATCTCCGACTGGGGACACGATTTCCGCCCCGACTACCGCCGGCTGCGGGCGATGCTTGCCGAGCTCGCCCCCGGCGTACCGGTCCTGGCGACCACCGCCACGGCCAATGCGCGGGTCACCGCGGATGTGGCCGAGCAGCTGGGCACCGGCGGCGCCGAGGCCCTGGTGCTGCGGGGCCCGCTGAATCGGGAGAGTCTGCGGCTGGGGGTGCTCGAGCTGCCGGATGCGGCGCACCGGCTGGCGTGGCTGGCGGAGCACCTGGGGGATCTGCCGGGCTCGGGAATCGTCTACACGCTGACGGTGGCGGCGGCCGAGGAGGTCGCGGCGTTTCTGCGGCAGCGCGGGTATCCGGTGGCCTCCTACACGGGGAAGACAGAGAACGCCGACCGGTTGCAGGCGGAGGAGGATCTGCTGGCGAACCGGGTGAAGGCGCTGGTGGCTACTTCCGCACTGGGGATGGGCTTCGACAAGCCCGATCTGGGGTTCGTGGTGCACCTGGGGTCGCCCTCGTCCCCGATCGCGTACTACCAGCAGGTGGGACGTGCGGGGCGCGGGGTGGACCATGCGGACGTACTGCTGCTGCCAGGGCGTGAGGACGAGGCGATCTGGGCGTACTTCGCCTCGGTCGGCTTCCCTCCCGAGGAGCAGGTGAGGCGCACACTGGCGGCTCTGGAACAGGCGGGGCGTCCGCTGTCGCTGCCGGCGCTTGAGCCGTTGGTGGATCTCCGGCGGTCCCGCCTGGAGACGATGCTGAAGGTCCTGGACGTCGACGGAGCGGTCGCACGCGTCAAGGGGGGCTGGACCGCCACCGGGCAGCCGTGGGTCTACGACGCGGACCGTTATGCGTGGGTGGCCCGGCAGCGCAAGGCGGAGCAGCAGGCCATGCGGGACTACGTCGCGACCACCGGGTGCCGGATGGAGTTCTTGCAGCGGCAGCTCGACGACGAGAAGGCGGCTCCGTGCGGTCGCTGCGACTCCTGCGCCGGCTCCTGGCTCGATGCCGCCGTCGCGCCCGCCGCTCTCGCTGCGGCGACCGGTGAGCTGGAGCGCCCCGGGGCAGAGGTGGAGCCGCGCCGGATGTGGCCGTCGGGCATGCCCGCGGTCGGAATCGACCTCAAGGGCCGGATCCCCGAAGGCCAGCAGGCGGCGACCGGGCGTGCGCTGGGCCGGCTGTCGGACATCGGCTGGGGCAACCGCCTGCGTCCGCTGCTGTCGGAACAGGCGCCGGACGGGCCGGTCCCGGACGATGTGATGGCCGCCGTCGTGACGGTGGTGGCCGACTGGGCGCGCTCCCCGGGCGGCTGGGCCGGAGGTGGCCCCGACGCGGCGGCGCGTCCGGTCGGGATCGTGGCCATGCCGTCCCGTACCCGCCCGCAGCTGGTCTCCTCCCTGGCCGGGGGCCTGGCCCGGGTCGGCAGGCTCCCGCTGCTGGGGAGCCTGGCCTACTCCGCGCAGGCCGACGGGCATGGGGCACACCGCAGCAACTCCGCCCAACGGCTGCGTGCCCTGGCCGACTCGTTCGTCGTGCCCGACGAACTCGCCGCCGCCCTGGCCGGCACTCCTGGCCCGGTCCTTCTCGTCGACGACTACACCGACTCCGGCTGGACCTTGGCCGTCGGCGCACGCCTGCTGCGCCAGGCCGGTGCCGAGAGGGTGCTCCCGCTCGTCCTCGCCCTGGGCGGGTAGGCGAATCCCGCCGACCCGGCCGCCGGAACGGCCGGAAACCGAAGGGAGGATGGTGCGTCCGGGTCGTCATGTGTGCGGCTGCGGGCGTCATGTGCCCTCCCGCAGGAACGGCAGGACGAGGTCCACGAATGCCTGCGGGGCCGCCTCATGGATCAGATGCCCCACGGGCACGACAGCGAGCCGCCCGCGCGTAATCCGGGAGGCAAGCTCGGCCACCCCGTCCTGGGTCACATGGCTCTGCGGTCCGCCGGCCATGACGAGTGTCTCGGCGGTGACGTCGTCGAGCCGCTCGAGCCACGCCGGATCGGGCGTGTCGATCTGCGCCCTGACGGCCCTGACCATCTCCCAGTCGAAGGTCAACTCCCCCTCCGGCCGGGTCGCGGAGGTGCGCTTCCGGGGCCGTGGCGCCGGAACGTCCTCCAGTACGAGACGATCCACGCGCTGCGGATGCTCCTGGGCGAGCAGGTAGGCGACCAAGCCGCCCATGGAGTGGCCGATGACATCCACCCCTTCCAGCCCGAGCGCGTCGAGGCAGCCGAGGACGTCGTCGCGCATGGCCTCCAGCGAGTAGGACCCGGGCCAGTCGCTGCGGCCGTGCCCCCGGAGGTCGAGCGCGTGCACGCGCCGGTGCCGGGAGAGGACGGGCGTCACGTCGTCCCAGTCCGTTGAGTCCTTGCCCAGTGCGTGCAGCAGGACCAGCGGCCGAGCCCCCGGCGGGCCGGAGATCTGACAGGCCAGCCGGATCCCTCCGACGTGCAGGGTGTGGTGGTCGACCATGTCCGCAGGCTGTCCGGGGAGCCCGGGAGGGAAACGGTGTTCACTCACGGCCGAACCGCGCAGACAGCGATTCGGCCGTCGGACGACATCGAATTGAGAGCACGTCAGCGACTCGTGCGAACACCGGTGTTGAGGCTCGGGCGCCAGACAATCGGTTCAGAAGGTGTTCGTGATCGTGGTGCTCGCCTTGTCCTGGGCAACTGAGATCGAGCCTGTGGACAACGTTATCCACAGGGCTGGCGGGGACGGCTTGATCGCGGGACCGTCGAGGCATGCGAGAGAGCAACGAACACCAGCAGTCGCAAGAACGTCCTGCACCCCACGATCATGTCGGCACGCCACAGCCACCGGATGCCGATCCCGAGATCCGTTCGGCGGAGCCCCAGCCCGTCGAGCTCTGGGCCGAGGAGGCCGAGTTCCCCGTCCCGGCGGGGACATCCGCCGACGCGCTCGAGGAATCAGCCGGCTTGCCGGACGGGTTCCCCGCGAAGGAAGGAGAAGAGGAGTCCGAGGCGCCGCAGCGGGAGTCTGCGGAGTCGGCGGACCAGCAGTCCATCACCCTGCGCAGCCCGGCCGAGCTCGCCGATGCCCTGCCGTACCTGATGGGATTTCACCCGACGGATTCGGTGGTCATGGTCGCACTCCACGGCACGCGGGGACGCTTCGGCGGCAGGCTGAGAGTCGGCATCCCCGCCCCGCCGAGCGAGTGGCCTCCGATGGCCGAGCAGCTCGCCGAGTGCCTGATCGAGGCCTGCCGCCGGCGCCGGGCGGAGCCGGACGGCATCATCGTCTTCCTGTGCCAGGACCCTTCGGCCGGAGAGACGGGCCGCGAGGTGATGGAGCGGCTGCGTCCCCTCGCCCAGGGGCTGCGGACGGCCTGCGGCTCATTCGATGTGCCGGTGTACGAGGCGCTGTGCATTTCCGACGGTCGCTTCTGGTCCTACTGCTGCCCGGATCTTCGGTGCTGTCCGGCGGAGGGGACAGCCATGGTCATGCCGGGTACGTCAGTGATGGCAGCGGCGGCCGCGTATGCGGGGATCCAGGTAAGGGGGTCTTTGCGGGACCTTGAGGCTCGGCTGGAACCGCTGCGGACATCCACGGTGGTGGAGCAGGAGAGAGCCCTGGACCGGGCGGCCTCGGCGCTGGTGCCGAGGATCGCCGATCACGGAGGCCGGGAGCAGGTTGGTGCGGAGACGCTGCGACTCGCCCGGCGGCTTATGACGCGGCTGTCGGAGCGGATGGCCGCAAGCGCCGGCTGGTCCGAGGATGACGCCCGCGATGACCGGCTGATCACGCACGACGAGGCGGCGGCGGTGATTCTCGGGCTGCAGGACCGGCACACCAGGGACACGGCCGCGGCATGGATGGAGGGCCCGGCAGCCGACGACGCCCTGCGACTCTGGCGGGCGCTGTCACGCCGCTGTGTCGGGTCGTACGGGGAGCATGCCGCGGCGCCGCTCGCGCTCGCGGGGTGGGTCTCCTGGTCGACCGGCGACGAGCCCGCGGCGAGGGTCGCGCTGGGCCTCGCGCTGATGGCCGACCCGGAGTATCTCTTCGCGAGACTGCTGCACCAGGCGTGCAACGACGGACTGGACCCGGAGGAGCTCCGCCGCTGCCTTCGCGAGCAAGCGGCACCGGATACGGCGAAGTCCGGGCCGGACTGTGCCCCCGCGGCCGCCGGCGCCGGGGAAGCTCTGGCCGCTCGGTCTGCCCTGCCCCATCCGCTGCCTCCGACGGTTACGGCCACGGAGGTGCAAGAAGGAGCAGAGCAGAAGCCGCCGGGAAGCGAGCCGCGTGCGGGGTCCGGGGGCCGGGGATCCCAGGGCGTTCGGAGGCGGGGCGTGCCTGCGGGCCGTTCATCCGCAGCGGCTTCCCCTTCCCTTTCCATGCGTCGGCCCGTTTCCGGCCGGGGTCGTCCGGAGGCAGGGAGCCGGTCCCGGCCGCGTATGCCGGACCGGCGCCCGCGGCGGCGTTCGGACGCAGGCCACGACGGAGGCTGACCGCGCAACCGGGCGCGGGCTTTCCGGGCGCCGGTGGGGCGCGAAGGGGTGGAGACCTCCGCCGAGTGCTCGGGCGTGCAGCAGGGTCCGGGACCTGCTGCACCGAGTGTGCGACGGAGACGGCACGCCGCCGTAGGAGGACGACGGGACACGGTGCCGGACGGGGGAGTCAGGCACCCGAGCACGAAGGAGGCATGGGAGAAGTCGTCGGTTCCCGATCACGAAGGGAGTGTTTATCGTCAGGAAGACGACTATGATCGCGGCATGTCACCCTACGACCCGTCGGCTTTCCCGCCGTTCGCCGTCACCGTCGACCTGGTCGTGCTCACCGTACGCCGCCATGCACTCTGCGCACTGGTGGTACGTCGCGGGGAGCCTCCGTTCCAGGGGCGCTGGGCGCTGCCCGGGGGGTTTGTGCGGGCCGACGAGGATCTTGCCGCGGCAGCGGCTCGGGAGCTCGTCGAGGAGACCGGTCTGTGCGTCCACGATCCGGATTCGCCCGCCCCCGGCAACGGTGCGCACCTGGAGCAACTGGCCACGTACGGCGACCCGAAGCGCGATCCCCGTATGCGTGTGGTGAGCGTCGCCCATCTCGCGCTCTCCCCGGACTTGCCGGCACCGCGTGCGGGCGGAGACGCGAACAGCGCGCGCTGGGCGCCCGTCGAGTCGCTGCTGAGCCCGGAGAACGGGGGACGGGAGGAGGACCCCTCGGCTCAGCTCGCCTTCGATCATGCGCAGATCCTCTCGGACGGTGTCGAGCGGGCCAGGTCCAAGATCGAGTACTCCTCGCTGGCCACGGCCTTCTGCCCCCCTGCGTTCACGGTGGGAGAGCTGAGGCGGGTGTACGAGGCGGTGTGGGGTGTCGTGCTGGACCCACGGAACTTCCACCGGAAGGTCACAGGCACTCCGGGCTTTCTCGTGCCGGAGGGCGGGACCACGACCCGCCAGGGCGGCCGTCCCGCGCAGTTGTTCCGGGCCGGTGGGGCGACCTTGCTCAATCCGCCCATGCTGCGGCCCGAGGTCTGACGAGGGGCGACGGTGCGATGAGGGCCGGCTTCTGCTGGGCCCGGTGACGGCTGATGGCGTGCGGGTCGCGCCCCTTCGTCGGCCGCGGGTCGTGTCCGCATGGCCGCCTCGGCGCACATGGCGGCATCGGTGCCCATGAGTTGGCTCGCACCCGGCGCGAACCCTCCGGATGCGCGCTGGAGTTGGTGCGTCCCGGTCTCTGCGGTGCCCTGCCGGACCGTGAACGGGGAGTGCTTCGGGGTGTCTGTTTCGTGGGCGGTTGCGGGTAGTCGCGGGGTGGTGCGGCCGACTCGCGTCCTCCGTCAACTCCGGCAGCGGTCAGCGGCGTTGTCACGCGCGGAGTCGCCGGGCGGAGCCTGTCAGGCGACCTTCGGAGCCGGGCCCGAAGGTGACGCATACCGGCCCGCACGGTCATATGCCTTCGCAACTCCCCGCCGAGTGACCGTTTATTCCTGATAAGTCGTCAATTGTGGTGAGGGCGGTGATCACCCTTTCGTGTGCTTTTCACCAAAGACCTCAAGGGCTGCGCGGACGACGCCGACAAAGGATGCGTGAGTACCCTTGCGCACACCATGATGACCGCCGCCCGCCCCGCCGAGTCCGGCCTCGTCGGCCCGGGCGAACTCGACCGATATCCCTACCCGGAGGCACCCGGTGTCGACCGGGCGGGCCGCGTGGGCCCCCCGGCCTGGGACACTTCGGACGCCGAGCTGGGCCGTGCGGTCGGCCGCCGCGCGGCGGGCAGCCGGGGCCGTGGCCTCCACGGTCAACTCGTCCAGCAGTTGGGCCAGATGATCGTCTCCGGTGACCTCGGCGCCGACCGGCCCCTCGTTCCCGAGGAGATCGGCCAGCGCTTCGAGGTCTCCAGGACGGTCGTCCGGGAGTCGCTCCGCGTCCTCGAGGCCAAGGGCCTCGTCAGCGCCCGCCCCAACGTCGGCACCCGGGTCCGTCCGGTCAGCGACTGGAATCTGCTGGACCCCGACATCATCGAGTGGCGCGCCTTCGGTCCGCAGCGCGACGATCAGCGGCGCGAGCTCACCGAGCTCCGCTGGACGATCGAACCGCTCGCCGCCCGCCTTGCCGCCGGTCACGGCCGCGAGGATGTGCAGCAGCGCCTGGCGGACATGGTCGAGATCATGAATCACGCGTTCACCCAGGGTGACGGGATCACCTTCACGCGTGCCGACGCCGAGTTCCACTCCCTTCTGATCCAGATCGCGGGCAACCGCATGCTGGAGCACCTTTCCGGCATCGTCGGCGCCGCGCTCCAGGTCTCGGGGGGTCCCGCCGCCGGATGCGACCGCCCCTCCGAGGCGTCCCTGGCCCACCACGCCCGGATCGTCGACGCTCTCGCCGCCGGCGACCCGAACGGCGCCGAGGCGGCCATGCGTCAACTGCTCACCGCCCACCCCGAGGTTGACCGCGTCGTACCCGCCCCGCGCGAGCACTGACCGCGCGGCCGCAGCGGCGCCCGGGGGCGCACTCCGTCGTGCGTCACCGGATCGTGTGTCGCCGGACCTTCGGGTCCGGCGACACGATCGTGGCCGTGATCGTGGACAGGTCGGAAAGCGATCGCGTACGAGACCGTCCGGATGATTGCCCGGGCCGGTTGGCGGGAAGGTGGCAGAAGTCCCCCGCGAGGCGACCGAGCAGGTAAATGCGGGGCAATGTTCCTTTCTGGTCGTTTTGTCGTAAATGAGGTGTGACTCGGGCCACGCGTAATGGGCGTAACGCTCGTCGAAACAGTGCGATGACCTAAGAGGTGACAGCCGAGGAGGGAATGCAGACGCCGTTCACGGCGCTGTTCACCTCCGAGGTACAGCCCGCGCCGTCGGTACATCCCCAAACCGGCGGTCGTCGGCTCCGGTCCGAACGTGGGCGGGGCCGGAAGCCGTTTTCCATCGTTCCGAGAGGTTGTTCGTGTCGGCCAGCACATCCCGTACGCTCCCGCCGGAGATCGTCGAGTCCGAGTCTGTGATGGCGCTCATCGAGCGGGGAAAGGCTGATGGGCAGATCGCCGGCGATGACGTGCGTCGGGCCTTCGAGGCTGACCAGATTCCGCCAACCCAGTGGAAGAATGTTCTGCGCAGCCTCAACCAGATCCTCGAGGAAGAGGGTGTGACGCTGATGGTCAGTGCCGCGGAGCCCAAGCGCACCCGAAAGAGCGTCGCAGCTAAGAGCCCGGCGAAGCGCACCGCCACCAAGACCGTCGCGGCCAAGACGACCACGGCGAAGACCGTCGCCGCCGCCACCGCGGCTCCGGCGGCCACCGCCGGAGCCGACGAGATGCCGGCCGACGAGGCGGCGGCGTCCGCGAAGACGACTGCGGCCAAGAAGACCGCGGCCAAGAAGACGACTGCGGCCAAGAAGACCGCGGCCAAGAAGACGACGGCGGCCAAGAAGACCACCGCCAAGAAGGACGCCGACGAGCTCGTCGAGGGCGAAGAGGTTCTCGACGACGTGCAGCCCGGCAAGGGCGGCGCGGACGAGCCCGAGGGCGCCGAGAGCGCCGGCTTCGTACTCTCCGACGAGGACGAGGACGACGCGCCCGCGCAGCAGGTCGCCGCGGCCGGCGCCACCGCCGACCCGGTCAAGGACTACCTCAAGCAGATCGGCAAGGTTCCCCTCCTCAACGCGGAGCAGGAGGTCGAGCTTGCCAAGCGCATCGAGGCGGGTCTGTTCGCAGAGGACAAGCTGGCCAACTCCGACAAGCTCGCGCCGAAGCTCAAGCGAGAGCTGGAGATCATCGCCGAGGACGGCCGCCGCGCCAAGAACCACCTCCTCGAGGCCAACCTCCGTCTGGTCGTCTCGCTCGCCAAGCGCTACACCGGCCGCGGCATGCTCTTCCTGGACCTCATCCAGGAAGGCAACCTGGGTCTGATCCGTGCCGTCGAGAAGTTCGACTACACCAAGGGCTACAAGTTCTCCACGTACGCCACCTGGTGGATCCGGCAGGCGATCACCCGTGCCATGGCCGACCAGGCCCGCACCATCCGTATCCCGGTGCACATGGTCGAGGTCATCAACAAGCTCGCGCGTGTGCAGCGGCAGATGCTCCAGGACCTGGGCCGTGAGCCCACCCCGGAGGAGCTGGCCAAGGAACTCGACATGACCCCGGAGAAGGTCATCGAGGTCCAGAAGTACGGCCGTGAGCCGATCTCCCTGCACACCCCGCTGGGTGAGGACGGCGACAGCGAGTTCGGTGATCTGATCGAGGACTCCGAGGCCGTCGTCCCGGCCGACGCGGTCAGCTTCACACTCCTCCAGGAGCAGCTGCACTCGGTGCTCGACACCCTGTCGGAGCGCGAGGCGGGCGTCGTCTCCATGCGCTTCGGCCTCACCGACGGCCAGCCGAAGACCCTCGACGAGATCGGCAAGGTTTACGGCGTCACGCGTGAGCGGATCCGTCAGATCGAGTCCAAGACGATGTCGAAGCTGCGGCACCCGTCGCGTTCGCAGGTGCTGCGGGACTACCTCGACTAGTCCGGACGCGCGTCGTCCGCCGAAACAGCGGTACCAAGGGCCCGGCTCCCCGAACAGGGAGCCGGGCCCTTCGGCGTGGCACACCGGGTGCGGGCCCTCGCGGCGTGGCTGACTCTGAGTGGACGGACATTCACCGGAGAGTCTGGAGACGGTATGCGTCGCCCCATCGCCCGAGCACTGACACGACACCTGGCCCTGGCGGCGGCAGCGGTGCTGGTGCCGCTCGCCCATCCTGCCTCCGCCTCCGCCGACAGTGTGATCATCGGCGGTAGTGCGGCGCGGTCGGTGGACAACCCGTGGGTCGTCGCCCTGTCCAGCCGTAACCGGTTCGGCGGTATCCGGGCGGGTCAGTTCTGCGGTGGTGCGGTGGTCGCGCCGACGAAGGTGCTCACGGCGGCCCACTGTCTCTCCCGGGAAGTACTGGGGGCACCCGTGGAGCAGATCAAGGACCTTCGGGTCATCGTCGGACGGGACGAGCTTCTCGGCTCGGGCGGGCAGGAGATCGCGGTGCGGGAGACGCGGATCGCCCCCGCTTACGACCCGGTGTCGAACACTTCCGACATGGCTGTACTGACGCTTTCGAAGGCGCTTCCCGCCGCGCAAGTGATTGCCTTGGCGCGAGCCGGCGATGCGGCGTACACGGTGGGCACCGCGGCCCTGGTCTACGGCTGGGGTGACACCACGGGTGCAGGCGCCTATGCGTCCGCGCTGCATGCCGCGCCGGTGCAGGTGCTGGCGGACGAGGCATGCCGAACGGCGTATCCGGGCGTCCCTGTCGGCCGCTACGAGCCCACCACGATGCTGTGTGCGGGGGACGCGAAGGGCGGTCACGATGCGTGTCAGGGAGACAGCGGAGGGCCTCTCGTGGCGAACGGCCGTCTGATCGGGCTGGTGTCCTGGGGCAGCGGATGCGGCCGGGCGGACAGTCCCGGCGTCTACACCCGGGTCTCCGCGGTGCTGGATTCGGTCGCCGCCTACCTGTGACGCACGGGAGCAGGAAGCCTGTGGCCCGCCTGGGTCCAGCGGTGGCCTGCGGGGCGTTTGCGTCCCTGGCCGTCTGCGGTGCGCGCGCTGCCGCACGCCGCCCCCATGTCATCCGCGCCGGCGGCCGTACCGGATGCGGACCGTCGTCGGCCGTGCGCAAGGGGCCATGAGAACGGGCGACCGCCCCCTTGGGAGGGGGGCGGTCGCCCATCAGCCGGTCCTGGACCGGCCCTTGGCTCGTCGTAGGACGCGAGAGTCAGCGCTCGTCTTCTTCGCCGGAGCTGGCCTGTACAGCCGTCAGCCGCTCCGTCTCGTCCTGTATCTCAACGGCGATCTTCTTGAGTTCCGGCTCGAACTTGCGCCCGTGGTGAGCACAGAAGAGCAGCTCACCACCGCTGGTCAGGACGACGCGCAGGTACGCCTGGGCGCCGCAGCGGTCGCAACGGTCAGCGGCCGTCAGCGGGCTCGCGGGGGTCAGAACAGTAGTCACGTCGCCTCTTCTCTAGCTCGACGAGCTGTCGTACCAGGGTCAACATCCAACCAGGCCGAAAACGTTCCCGCTCGGGCCTTTTCCTCGAAACTTCTTCTTCGAGCTGCTTCAAGGCGGCTGGCTGCCGACGGCTGGCGGCGAATGTGCCGTATTGCTTCGCTTTACGGTTTCGCTTGCTTGCTTGTTGTCTCGGCGTCCTCCCGGCTGGCTTGCCGGTTGTTCATGAGGACGTGCCCGGAGCCTAAATGGTTCATGCGCCGAAGGGAACGTGATGTGCGCGTCACTCGATCGAGGGATCGAACGTGTATGCGACCGTGGACTAGCATGAACGCGCACGAGGGTGGCGTTACATCGGCTCTATCAGGCCTCGGTACCCTCTGACCGGCGACCGACGCCGGGGCCTTTACCCCACAGAGGCCAGATCCAAATTCAGCGAGGAGCGAACCGCGTGACCGCCGAAACGTCCGTGCCGTCCAGTGCGCTGCTGACCGCAGACCGTGACGGTTCCAACTACACCGCGCGGCACTTGCTGGTTCTCGAAGGGCTCGAGGCGGTCCGCAAGCGGCCCGGCATGTACATCGGGTCGACCGACAGCCGCGGGCTTATGCACTGCCTCTGGGAGATCATCGACAACTCGGTGGACGAGGCCCTGGGCGGGTACTGCGACCACATCGAGGTGATCCTCCACGAGGACGGATCCGTCGAGGTCCGGGACAACGGACGGGGCATCCCCGTCGACGTCGAGCCGAAGACCGGTCTGTCGGGGGTCGAGGTCGTCATGACCAAGCTGCACGCCGGAGGGAAGTTCGGCGGCGGCTCCTACGCGGCGTCCGGCGGTCTGCACGGCGTGGGCGCCTCGGTCGTGAACGCGCTCTCGTCCCGCCTCGACGTCGAGGTGGACCGGAGCAGCGCGACGCATGCGATCAGCTTCCGCCGCGGCGTCCCGGGCATCTTCACCGAGTCCGGCCCGGACTCACCGTTCGATCCGGCCAACGGGCTGATCAAGGGCAAGCGGGTGCCCCGGACCCGCACCGGCACCCGTGTGCGCTACTGGGCCGACCGCCAGATCTTCCTCAAGGACGCCAAGCTCTCCCTCGAGACGCTGCACCAGCGCGCCCGCCAGACCGCCTTCCTCGTCCCGGGCCTGACGATCGTCGTCCGCGACGAGCGCGACCTGGAGGGCGAGGGCAAGTCGCAGGAGATCTTCCGCTTCGACGGCGGTATCAGCGAGTTCTGCGAGTACCTCGCCCAGGACAAGGGCGTCTGCGACGTCCTGCGGCTGACCGGCCACGGCAGCTTCAAGGAGACCGTGCCGGTGCTCGACGACCGCGGCCACATGACCCCGACCGAGGTCACCCGCGATCTCGCAGTCGACATCGCCCTGCGCTGGGGCACCGGCTACGACACCTCGGTCAAGTCCTTCGTCAACATCATCGCCACGCCCAAGGGCGGCACCCACGTCACCGGCTTCGAGCGCTCCGTCACCAAGACGGTCAACGAGGTGCTGCGCTCCGCCAAGCTGCTGAGGGTGGCCGAGGACGACATCGTCAAGGACGACGCACTCGAGGGTCTCACCGCGGTCGTGACCGTGCGGCTCGCGGAGCCGCAGTTCGAAGGCCAGACCAAGGAGGTTCTCGGCACCTCCGCCGCGAACCGGATCGTGGCCAACGTGGTCGCCAAGGAGCTCAAGGCCTTTCTGACGTCGACCAAGCGCGACGCCAAGGCGCAGGCCAGGGCGGTCCTGGAGAAGGCCGTCGCCGCCGCCCGTACGCGTATCGCGGCCCGCCAGCACAAGGAGGCCCAGCGGCGTAAGACGGCCCTCGAGTCGTCCTCCCTGCCGGCCAAGCTCGCCGACTGCCGCAGTGACGACGTCGACCGCAGCGAGCTCTTCATCGTCGAGGGCGACTCCGCGCTCGGGACGGCCAAGCTCGCCCGGAACTCGGAGTTCCAGGCGCTGCTCCCGATCCGGGGCAAGATCCTCAACGTCCAGAAGTCCTCCGTCTCCGACATGCTCAAGAACGCCGAGTGCGGAGCGATCATCCAGGTCATAGGAGCGGGCTCCGGCCGCACCTTCGACATCGACGCCGCCCGCTACGGCAAGATCGTCCTCCTGGTCGACGCGGACGTCGACGGTGCCCACATCCGCTGCCTGCTGCTGACCCTCTTCCAGCGCTACATGCGGCCCATGGTCGAAGCCGGCCGGGTCTTCGCCGCCGTACCCCCGCTCCACCGGATCGAGCTCGTCCAGCCCAAAAAGGGCCAGGACAAGTACGTGTACACGTACTCGGACAACGAACTCCGTTCGACCTTGCTCGAGTTCCAGCGCAAGGGCATCCGCTTCAAGGACTCGATCCAGCGCTACAAGGGTCTGGGCGAGATGGACGCCGACCAGCTGGCGGAGACCACCATGGATCCGCGCCACCGTACGCTGCGCCGGATCAACATCGGCGACCTGGAAGCGGCCGAGCAGGTCTTCGACCTGCTGATGGGCAACGAGGTCGCCCCGCGCAAGGAGTTCATCACGAGCAGTGCGGCGACACTCGACCGCTCGCGCATCGACGCCTGACGCCGACCGCCCCGACGGTGCCTTATACCCGCGTTCCCAGCTGAATCGCGGCATCCGTCACCTAATGGGGTGAAGAGGAAGAGAGAAGAGTCAGGGATCTCCCCGTTCTGTCCATTCTGGGGCAAGCGACCGCAATGGTTCGCTGACAGGGAGAGAGCTGAGCGTGGAGAAGCAGGATTGCCGGGACGCCGGTGCGTTGCGCATCGACGACCCGTGGTACGACGCGCTGGCCTTCGGGTGGGGCGAGCTGGACGGGACGGGTATGCCCGCACCGGCCGCGCTCCCGGGGGCCGCGTACCCGGAGTACCGGCACCGACCGGCCGACATCTATCGGGATGTACAGCGCAGTGCGGCCTTCCAGGAGGTGCGCAGCCGCTACAGGCGGTTCGTCGTCCCGGCGACGCTCACCTTCTTCACCTGGTACGTGGCGTACGTCGTCGCCGCCACCGCCGCACCCGGTCTGATGGCAAGGCCCGTGGCCGGCGCCGTCAATGTGGCGATGGTGGCGGGGCTCGGGCAGTTCCTCAGCACCTTTCTGCTCACCTGGGCCTACGCGCGGCACGCTCGGCTGCGCAGGGACCGCGTGGCGCTGGATCTGCGGTGGACGGTCTTCGACCAGACGCGGGAGTCCGGGCACACGGGGGCGAGGCAGGCGGCACGGAACGTCGACCCGGGCTGGGGGGACGAGAGTTGACCGGCGACCACCAGACCCTGGCGCTCTTGCTGTTCAGCGCCTTCATCGCGGTCACCCTGGCCATCACCACCTGGGTGAGCCGCAACCGGCAGGGTTCGGCGGAGGAGTTCTACGCGGGCGGGCGGCTGTTCTCTCCGATGGAGAACGGTTTCGCCATTGCCGGTGACTACATGTCGGCAGCCTCGTTCCTTGGCATCTCCGGCCTCATCGCCCTCTACGGCTACGACGGGATGCTCTATTCCGTCGGCTTCCTGGTGGCCTGGCTCATCGTGCTGCTCCTGGTCGCCGAACTCGTCCGCAACTGCGGCCGGTTCACACTGGCCGACGTCGTCGCGGCCCGGATGCGGGAACGGCCGGTGCGTATCGCGGCGGGCGCGTCCTCGGTCACGGTGTCCGTGCTCTACCTGGTGGCGCAGATGGTGGGAGCGGGCAGCCTGGTCGCCCTGCTCCTCGGCGGGACGAGCGACACCGCGCGCTCCTGGACCGTCATCGGGGTCGGCGCCCTGATGGTGATCTATGTGTCCCTCGGCGGGATGCGGGCCACCACCTGGATCCAGATCGTCAAGGCCGTGCTGCTGATGGCGGGTGCGACGGCGCTGACCGTGCTCGTGCTGACGCGCTTCCACGGGGACTTCAACGCGCTGCTCGACTCCGCCGCACGGCAGAGCGGCCACGGCAGGGACTTCCTGGCGCCCGGGCTGCGTTACGGCGGGGACTGGACGGCGCGTGCCGACTTCATCAGCCTGGGACTCGCCCTGGTCCTGGGGACCGCGGGACTGCCGCACATCCTGTCCCGTTTCTACACCGTCCCCACGGCGCGTGCGGCGCGCCGTTCCGTCGTCTGGTCCATCGGACTGATCGGCAGCTTCTACCTGATGACGATCGTGCTCGGCTTCGGCGCCGCCGCCATCCTCGGCACCGAGCGGGTACGGGCCTCGAACGGCTCGGGCAACACGGCCGTTCCGCTGCTCGCCCTCGACCTCGGCGGTGGCGCCGGTTCCACCGGAGGCACGGTGCTGTTCGCCGTGGTGGCGGCGATCGCCTTCGCGACGATCCTGGCCGTCGTCGCGGGAATCACACTCGCCTCGTCGGCATCGGTCGCGCACGACCTGTATGCCTCGCTCCGGCGGCGCGGGGCGAAGCGGCACAGTGAGGTCGCGGTGGCCCGTCTCGCGGCTGCGGGTATCGGCGCGGCCGCGATCGCGCTCGGACTGATCGCCCGCGATCTGAACGTGGCGTTCCTGGTGGGCCTCGCCTTCGCTGTCGCCGCCTCGGCCAATCTGCCGGTCCTGCTCTATTCGCTGTTCTGGCGGAACTTCACCACCCGCGGCGCCGTCTGGTCGGTCTACGGCGGGCTGATCCCCGCCGTGCTGCTGGTGCTGCTGTCGCCGGTGGTGTCCGGCAGCCCCGAGGCGCTCTTCCCGGACGCGGACTTCCGGGTCTTCCCGCTGCAGAATCCGGGAGTGGTCTCCATCCCCCTGGGCTTCCTGTCGGGCTGGATCGGCACGGTGACCTCGTCCGAACCGCCGAACGAGACCAAACACGCGGAGACGGAAGTACGGTCGCTGACCGGCGCGGGTGCGGTGTAAGCACGGTGGCAGGCAGTGTTGATCGGCGGGTGTCCACGGTCCTCGTAGAGCGCAGGTCCGGGATACCCCCTGCCGGCCGTCACTCATGGACCGCGGACCTATCCTGGGAGGCTCGACCACGTACGAAAGCCCCTTGGGAGCCGCGTTGAGCCAGCCTCAGATCCCCGTCGTCGTCCTCGCGGGATTTCTGGGATCCGGCAAGACCACGCTGCTCAACCATCTGCTGAGAGCGAGCGGCGGGACGAGGATCGGCGCGATCGTCAACGACTTCGGGTCGATCGAGATCGATGCCATGACGGTGGCGGGCCAGCTCGGTGACTCCACCGTCTCTCTCGGCAACGGCTGTCTGTGCTGCGCGGTCGACGCGAGCGAGCTCGACGTGTTCCTGGAGAAACTCACCGGACCCGCTGCCCGCATCGATGTGATCGTGATCGAGGCGAGCGGTCTCGCCGAACCGCAGGAACTGGTCCGCATGGTCCTGGCCAGCGAGAACGAGCGGATCGTGTACGGAGGTCTGGTCGAAGTCGTCGACGCGGCCGAGTTCGAGGCGACGCGCGAGAAGCACCCCGAGGTCGAGCGGCATCTGGCCATCGCCGATCTGATCGTGCTCAACAAGGCGGACCGGGTCGGCGACGAGGCGGGGGAGCGGCTGCGGGAGTGGATCACCGGCGTTGCCGAGGGGGCGGCGGTGATCCCCGCGGTCTACGGCCGTATCGATCCCGCACTGCTCTTCGAGTGCCGCCCACGCGGGGAACGCGTGGGGCAGTTGTCGTTCGACGACATGCACGATGACACGTACGGCGACATGCACGACGACGGTTCAGAACACGGCCTTCACGGCCACGACGGCCATCTCCACGCCGCCTACGAGACCGCCTCCTTCACCGCGGCCGAGCCCCTCCACCCCCGCAGGCTGCTGGACTTCCTCGACTCCCGGCCCGATGGGCTCTACCGGATCAAGGGCTTCGTGGACTTCGGCGCCGCCGACCCCGCCAACCGCTACACCGTCCACTCCGTCGGCAGGTTCCTGCGTTTCTACCCGGAGCCCTGGCAGGAAACCGAAACAGCCGAGCGGTGCACCCAGTTGGTTCTCATCGGCTCCGGCATCGACACGGCAGTCCTGCTCGAGGAGCTCGGTGCCGCCCGGGTGGGCGGCCCCCAGGACGCCCCCGAGGAGCACACCATGTGGGGCGTGCTGCGGTATGTGCCCAGGCCCGTGGCCGCGTCCGAGAGCGAACAGGGCGAACCGGACGACTGACGAAGCGCGCCCGCCGTGGGGCGGGCGCGCTTCACCGAGCCAAGCAACCGGGCTGGCCGGGGGCGTCCGGGCGGACCCGGACCGCTCCCGCCGGCCTTCCGCGCCCTCCGGCCTTCCGCGCCCAAGGGCTGTCCCGCAGTACCCGCCAGGCGCGTAGTGCGGGACAGCCCTACGACACGGGACCGGCCAGCGCCGCCACCGGCTTGGTCGGCGGGATTCCCGAACCGTCGCGCCGCGGGTCGGTCTCCGGCAGTTCGGACGGCACTCCGTTCTGCTGCGCCGCACGGGCGGGTGCCGCACCGGCCCAGGCCATCACCAGCACGTCCTCACCCTTGAGGAAGCGCTGGCATCGCACACCGCCGGTCGCACGGCCCTTACGCGGGTACTGGTCGAACGGTGTCAGCTTCACCGTCGTGATCGAGTCGTCCAGCGTGTCCGTGGAGCCCGCCGCCGTGAAGACCATCGCGTCGGCCGCCGGGTCCACCGCGGAGAACGAGAGCACCTCGGCGCCCTCGGCGAGCTTGATGCCCGCCATACCGGCCGCCGGCCGGCCCTGCGGCCTGACCTGTGCCGCCTGGAAGCGCAGCAACTGGGCGTCGGAGGTGATGAAGACCAGGTCCTCATCGCCCGTACGCAGCTCGACGCCGCCGACGATCCGGTCGCCCTCCTTCAGGGAGATGACCTCGAGCTCTTCCTTGTTGGTCGGGTAGTCCGGCACCACGCGCTTGACCACACCCTGGCGTGTGCCGAGCGCCAGGCCGGGTGAGGCCTCGTCGAGGGTGGTCAGACAGATCACCGACTCGTCCGATTCCAGGGACAGGAACTCCGACAGCTGCGCCCCGCCCGACAGATTCGGCGCGGCCGCCGAGTCGGGCAGCTGGGGGAGGTCGATCACCGAGAGCCTCAGCAGCCGCCCGGCCGACGTGACCGCACCCACCTCGCCACGCGCCGTCGCGGAGACCGCGGAGACGATCAGATCGTGCTTGGTGCGCCTGCCGTCGCCCTGTGGCAGCGGCTCGGCGGTGACCGTACGGGCGAGCAGTCCCGTCGACGAGAGCAGCACCCGGCAGGGGTCGTCGGCGACCTGCAGCGAAGCGGGAGCGGTAGCCGGCGCGCCCGCGGACTCCAGCAGCACCGTGCGCCGCTCGGTGCCGAACTTCTTGGCCACCGCCGCCAGTTCCCCGGAGACCAGCTTGCGCAGCTCCGCGTCCGAATCCAGGATCCGGGTCAGCTCCGCGATCTCCGCGGTCAGCCTGTCGCGCTCGCTCTCCAGCTCGATCCGGTCGAACTTGGTCAGACGGCGCAGGGGCGTGTCCAGGATGTACTGCGTCTGGACCTCGCTGAGTGAGAAGTGCGCGATCAGGCGCTCCTTCGCCTGTGCGGAGTTCTCACTGGAGCGGATGAGGCGGATGACCTCGTCGATGTCGAGGAGCGCGACGAGCAGGCCCTCGACGAGGTGCAGCCGGTCGCGCTTCTTGCCGCGGCGGAACTCGCTGCGGCGCCGCACCACGTCGAAGCGGTGGTCGAGGTAGACCTCGAGGAGCTCCTTGAGGCCCAGCGTCAGCGGCTGGCCGTCGACCAGCGCCACGTTGTTGATGCCGAAGGACTCCTCCATCGGGGTCAGCTTGTAGAGCTGCTCCAGGACGGCCTCGGGGATGAAGCCGTTCTTGATCTCGATCACCAGGCGCAGTCCGTGCTCACGGTCGGTGAGGTCCTTCACGTCCGCGATGCCCTGCAGCTTCTTCGCGCCGACCAGGTCCTTGATCTTCGCGATCACCTTCTCCGGGCCCACGGTGAAGGGGAGTTCGGTGACGACGAGGCCCTTGCGCCGTGCCGTGACGTTCTCGACCGCCACCGTGGCACGGATCTTGAAGGTGCCCCGGCCCGTCTCGTAGGCGTCCCTGATCCCGGACAGGCCCACGATCCGGCCACCGGTCGGCAGATCGGGACCCGGGACGTACCGCATCAGGGTCTCGAGGTCGGCGCCGGGGTGCCTGATCAGATGGCGCGCGGCGGAGATCACCTCGACGAGATTGTGCGGCGGCATGTTCGTCGCCATACCGACCGCGATGCCCGAGGCGCCGTTGACCAGCAGGTTCGGGAAGGCGGCCGGGAGCGCCACCGGCTCCCGCTCCTGCCCGTCGTAGTTCGGTGCGAAATCGACCGTGTCCTCGTCGATCGACTCGGTCATCAGGCCGGACGCGTCGGCCATCCGGCATTCCGTGTACCGCATCGCGGCGGGCGGGTCGTCATTGCCGAGCGAGCCGAAGTTCCCGTGGCCGTCGACGAGCGGCAGCCGCATCGAGAAGGGTTGGGCCATCCGCACCAGGGCGTCGTAGATCGACGCGTCACCGTGCGGATGGAGCTTGCCCATGACTTCGCCGACGACCCGGGCGCACTTCACATAGCCCCGGTCGGGACGCAGCCCCATCTCGTTCATCTGGTAGACGATCCGGCGGTGTACGGGCTTCATGCCGTCCCGTGCGTCCGGCAGGGCCCGGGAGTAGATCACCGAGTACGCGTACTCGAGGAAGGAGCCCTGCATTTCGTCGACGACGTCGATATCGAGGATCCTCTCCTCGAAGTCGTCGGGCGGCGGCGTCTTCGTGCTGCGGCGGGCCATCGCTGCTGCGGCTCCTTCACCAACATGAACCATGAACGGGATCTGACGCGGACCATTGTGGACCGTGCCGCCGACAACGCCGACCGCGACCCGGACCCGGACGCCGAACCACGGTCCGCGGCACGTGACGTGACCACGTCCCGTAGCCGCGACGGAACCCGCCGGAACTTCGCCGACTGTCGGCGGCCTTGCATACAGTGGCAGGACACCTGAAACGCGATCGAAGGGACCACATGCCCATGGGTCACACGGCCACAGCGCAGGCCGGCTCCGGCGGCCTCACAGCGACCGAGCACCGCCTGGCCAACGGCCTGCGCGTGGTGCTCTCGGAGGACCACCTGACCCCGGTCGCCGCGGTCTGCCTCTGGTACGACGTCGGCTCGCGCCACGAGGTCAAGGGACGTACCGGCCTGGCTCACCTTTTCGAGCACCTGATGTTCCAGGGATCCGCACAGGTCTCCGGCAACGGGCACTTCGAGCTGGTGCAGGGGGCGGGCGGCTCGCTCAACGGCACCACCAGCTTCGAGCGCACCAACTACTTCGAGACCATGCCCGCCCACCAGCTGGAGCTCGCGCTCTGGCTGGAGGCCGACCGTATGGGCTCGCTGCTCACCGCGCTGGACGACGAGTCCATGGAGAACCAGCGGGACGTCGTCAAGAACGAGCGCCGCCAGCGCTACGACAACGTTCCCTACGGCACCGCCTTCGAGAAGCTGACCGCCCTCGCCTACCCCGAGGGCCACCCCTACCACCACACGCCGATCGGCTCGATGGCCGACCTGGACGCGGCGACGCTCGAGGACGCGCGGAACTTCTTCCGGACGTACTACGCGCCCAACAACGCGGTGCTGTCGGTCGTCGGCGACATCGACCCGCAGCAGACCCTCGCCTGGATCGAGAAGTACTTCGGCTCCATCCCGACCCACGACGGCAAGCAGCCGCCGCGCGACGGCTCGCTGCCCGACACCATCGGCGAGCAGCTGCGCGAGGAGCTCGTCGAGGAGGTCCCCGCACGCGCGCTGATGGCCGCCTACCGGTTGCCACAGGACGGCACACGGGAGTGCGACGCCGTCGACCTGGCGCTCACCGTCCTCGGCGGCGGGGAGTCGTCCCGTCTGCACAACCGTCTGGTGCGCCGCGACCGCACGGCCGTCGCCGCGGGCTTCGGCCTGCTGCGGCTCGCCGGGGCTCCGTCGATGGGCTGGCTGGACGTGAAGACGTCCGGCGGTGTCGAGGTGCCCGCCATCGAGGCCGCCGTCGACGAGGAGCTCGCCCGGTTCGCCGCCGAGGGCCCGACGCCCGAGGAGATGGAGCGCGCCCAGGCCCAGCTGGAGCGCGAGTGGCTGGACCGGCTCGGCACCGTCGCGGGCCGTGCCGACGAACTGTGCCGGTTCGCCGTGCTGTTCGGCGACCCCCAGCTGGCGTTCAGCGCCGTCTCTAGGGTCCTCGACATCACCGCCGAGGAGGTGCAGGACGTCGCGCAGGCCCGGCTGCGCCCGGACAACCGCGCGGTGCTGGTGTACGAGCCCATCGGGGCCGCAGCAGCCTCAGAGGACGCCGACGACAACGACGACGACGCACAGGACGCAGAGGGGGCCGGACAGTGACCGAGGCTGCCGTGACCATGGACTTCCACCCGCAGCCGCAGCCCGGGCAGGCCCGGCCGTGGGCGTTCCCCGCGCCAGGGCGCGGCACGCTCGGCAACGGGCTGACCGTGCTGCGCTGCCACCGGCCCGGTCAGCAGGTCGTGGCCGTCGAGGTGTTCATCGACGCTCCGCTGGAGGCGGAGCCCGAGGACCTCGACGGCGTTGCCACGATCATGGCCCGGGCGTTCTCCGAGGGCACCGACAAGCACACGGCGGAGGAGTTCGCCGCGGAGCTGGAGCGCTGCGGTGCGACGCTCGACTCGCACGCCGACCACCCCGGCGTCCGTGTCTCCCTCGAGGTGCCGGTCTCCCGGCTGCTCAAGGCCCTCGGTCTGCTGGCGGAGGCCCTGCGGGCGCCGCTGTTCGCGGACAGCGAGGTCGAGCGGCTGGTGCGCAACCGCCTGGACGAGATCCCGCACGAGACGGCGAATCCCGCCCGCCGGGCCGCCAAGGAGCTCTCCAGGCAGCTGTTCCCGGCGTCGTCGCGCATGTCGCGGCCCCGTCAGGGCAGCGAGGAGACCGTGGAGCGCATCGATTCCGCGGCCGTCAGGGCCTTCTACGAGGCCCATGTCCGGCCCGCATCGGCCACCGCCGTGATCGTCGGGGATCTCACCGGTGTCGACGTGGACGCCGTGCTGGCCGACACGCTCGGGGCCTGGACCGGCGGCGCGGGCGAGCACCGTCCCATGGCGCCGATCACCGCGGACGACACGGGCCGTGTGGTCATCGTCGACCGTCCCGGTGCGGTCCAGACCCAGCTGCTCATCGGCCGTATCGGTCCGGACCGCCACGACAGCGTCTGGCCGGCCCAGGTCCTCGGCACGTACTGCCTGGGCGGGACGCTCACCTCGCGCCTGGACCGCGTCCTGCGCGAGGAGAAGGGCTACACCTACGGTGTCCGCGCCTTCGCGCAGGTGCTGCGCTCCGCCGCCCCCTCGGCCCCGGGCGGCGCCACGGGCGCGGCGACGCTCGCGATCAGCGGCTCGGTGGACACCCCGCACACCGGCCCCGCCCTCGATGACCTGTTCACCGTGCTGCGCACCCTCGCCGCCGAGGGGCTGACGGACGCGGAGCGGGACGTCGCCGTACAGAACCTGGTCGGTGTGGCCCCGCTGAAGTTCGAGACCGCGGCGTCGGTCGCGGGCACGCTGGCCGACCAGGTCGAGCAGGACCTGCCGGACGACTTCCAGGGGCTGCTGTACGCCCGGCTGGCCGAGACGGGCACCGTCGAGGCGACGGCCGCGGTCGTCAACGCCTTCCCGGTGGACCGGCTTGTCACGGTGCTCGTGGGGGACGCGGCCGAGATCGAAGAGCCGGTCAGGGCCCTCGGGATCGGTGAAGTGACGGTTGTCACAGGCTGATTGACCGCCCGAGCGGTGAGGTGCCCGGGAAGGGCCTCGTTGGCGATGTGTCAACGGGGCCCTTTCGTATGTCCGTTTTGTTGGTGAGGCTACCCGTCTGACCTGTGGCATGCGCGACAAAAACGCGTGTCCGTTTGGTGATTGGAAGAAGATCGGCTTAGCGTCTTCTGCGCTGTCCGTTGGATGCATCTGCCGCACCCGCGGCATCGGACAGTCATCGCCGAGTCCCCGTCGGGCGCGAGCCTGGGGAGCCGGGGACCCATATGTCCCCTGGGGTGAATCGGAACGCCTTCGCGCTCACGCGTGGAGGGGATCCGTAGGAGACCTTCCTGCTCCGAACCCGTCAGCTAACCCGGTAGGCGAGAAGGAAGGAAAGGACAAGCCACTACATGGCGTTCACCCGTGCCACCGGGAAGCATCGTGGTCCGAGCCGGCTGTTGCGCAAGCGTGCGGGTATCGCCGGAGCCGCGGCCATCGCCACCACCGGCGTCGTCGGCGCTCTCGCCTCGCCGGCCCTCGCGGCCGACACGGACAGCGTCTCGGTCGAGGACACCGGTCTCAACCAGGTGATCGTGGCCGATGACACCCTCGCCGAGCAGGTCGGCGCCCAGGCCGACGTCCAGCAGGAAGAGGCCAATCTGGCCGCCGAGCAGGCCAGGGCCGAGGCCGAGGCGAAGCGCAAGGCGGAGATCCGGGTCCAGGCCGCCCGTGACGCCCAGGAGCGCGCCGCCCGTGAGGCCGAGCGCAAGCGCCTGATGACCTACAACCTGCCCGTCGCCGGGTCGTACGTCAGCACCGACTACCACGCGGGCGGTGCCGTCTGGTCCTCCGGCAGCCACACCGGCATCGACTTCCACGCCGCGTCCGGCACTTCGGTCGTCGCGGTCGGCACGGGCACCGTGGTCGAGGCGGGCTGGGGCGGTGCCTACGGCAACAACGTCGTGATCAAGATGCACGACGGCACGTACACCCAGTACGGCCATCTGTCGTCCATCGGCGTCTCCGTCGGTCAGCGCGTCACCCCGGGCCAGCAGATCGGCCTGTCCGGCTCGACCGGCAACACCACGGGCCCCCACCTCCACTTCGAGGCCCGCACGAGCGCCGACTACGGATCGGACATCGACCCGGTCGCGTATCTGCGCGGCCACGGAGTCAAGGTCTGACGCACTCGCACGGCCCGCAGCAATAGCGGTTGAAGGTCCCGCCGGTCATCTTACCGGCGGGGCCTTCGGCATTTTCCGGCCAAAAGATATCCATGAAGTGGTGGAGGCCATCGGAAATTCCGGCCCATTGGAATAGAGTCACCGGACAGACGTCGTCCGATCGGGTTTCGTGCGGATTAAAGCGGAGGTTCGGTATGCGCATTCCTGCGCGTTCGGTGTGCACGGCAATCCGCGACGACATCGTGTCCGGTGTCTTCGAGCGCGGCAGCCGGCTCGCCGAGGAGCAGCTGGCGGGCCGCTACGGCGTCTCACGCGTCCCCGTCCGCGAGGCGCTGCGCACCCTGGAGTCGGAGGGCTTCGTGGTGTCGCGGCGGCATGCCGGCGCGTGTGTCGCCGAGCCCACCGAACAGGAGGCCGCGGATCTCCTGGAAGTCCGCATGATCCTGGAGCCTCTGGGCGCGGCCCGGGCCGCGCAGCGGCGGACGCAGGCCCATCTCAAGGTGCTGCGCGGCCTGGTCAGACTCGGCCAGGAGCGGGCCCGCCGGGGTCAGGGAGAGGATCTGCGGTCGCTGGGCGGCTGGTTCCACGAGACGCTGGTGCAGGCGTCCGACAGCCCCGCCCTCGTCTCGCTGCTCACCCAGCTCCGGCACAAGATCGCCTGGATGTATGTGGTGGAGCAGCCGGCGCAGCCGGTGGAGTGCTGGTCCGAGCACGGCGCGATCGTGGACGCGGTGGCCCGGGGTGACGTGGAGCGGGCGCGTGCGCTGACCGCGCTGCACGCCGAGCGGACGACCGGGGCGCACCGATTGCGTATTCCGCCGCGCAGGGCCGTGAAGGGTTCGCAACAAGCCGTAAACACGGCGAGTGTCCGCTGTTAACAAAGGCGCCGTATACAAAGAAGGCCGCCTGGGTGCGGTGATCCTGACCAACCCTGAAAGTGCCCGCCATGGAAATGCGGCGAGATTGCGCCGTGGAAAATTCAGGTCCATGAGGATCATGAGGGTTATCGCGGTGAATCGCCTGCCATGAATTACGCGGGGCGCCGCCGATTTTTCTGATGTCCCGGTTTCCGGCAGTGCGCCGCGATGCCGGTGCGCGTGGCCGCACCGGCCGCGGCCGGCCGGTCAGACGGTTTCCGGGAGCTCCTCGAGCCCTTCGGCGACCAGCTTCGCCAGCCGGTCCAGCGCCACCTCGGCGCCGTCCGCGTCGGAGGCGATCACGATCTCCTCGCCACCCTCCGCGCCGAGGCCGAGCACCGCCAGCATCGAAGCGGCGTTGACCGGGGTGCCGTCGGCCTTGGCGATGGTCACCGGGATGCCGGAGGCCGTGGCGGCACGGACGAAGATGGAAGCGGGGCGGGCGTGCAGGCCCTCGGCCCAGCCGACGTTGACGCGGCGCTCAGCCATGGTGATGCCCTTCAAGTCCTAGCGGTTGTCTAGACCAGTCTCTCATGATGTGCGGAGTGCCCGGCAGCCGGGCGCCGACCCGATGTCCCTTTCCCGGGCCCGCGGGAGACGCCGGTCCCGGGCGCCCGGGTGACCTCAGCCTGCACCCGCGTTCCGGGCTTCGCGACCGGGGCCCGGCCCGTAGTCTTGGCCCATGCAGACCCCGTCGGATCACGCCTACCCCGACCACTGGGAAGCCGACGTGGTGCTGCGCGACGGTGGCACCGCGCGCATCCGGCCCATCACCACACAGGACGCCGAGCGGCTCGTCAGCTTCTACGAGCAGGTCTCGGACGAGTCCAAGTACTACCGCTTCTTCGCGCCCTACCCCCGGCTGTCCGCGAAGGACGTCCGCCGGTTCACCCACCACGACTACGTGGACCGGGTGGGCCTGGCCGCGACCGTGGGCGGCGAGTTCATCGCGACCGTCCGCTACGACCGCATCGACGCCGCCGGCATGCCGGCGTCCTCACCCGCCGACGAGGCGGAGGTCGCCTTCCTGGTCCAGGACGCCCACCAGGGCCGGGGCGTCGCCTCCGCGCTGCTCGAGCACATCACGGCGGTCGCCCGCGAGCGGGGCATCCGGCGGTTCGCTGCGGAGGTGCTGCCGGCGAACAACAAGATGATCAAGGTGTTCACGGACGCCGGCTACACCCAGAAGCGCAGCTTCGAGGACGGCGCCGTCCGGCTGACGCTGGAGCTGGAGCCGACCGCCCAGTCCCTCGCCGTCCAGCGGGCCCGGGAACAGCGGGCGGAGGCACGGTCCGTGCAGCGCCTGCTCGCGCCCGGGTCGGTGGCGGTCATCGGAGCCGGCCGGTCCCCGGGCGGAGTGGGACGAGCCGCGCTGCGCAATCTCGTGGCCTCGGGTTACACCGGGCGGCTGTACGCGGTGAACCTCGCCCTGGGGCCCGAGGAGCGGGACCTGGACGGCGTGCCCGCCCACCGCTCGGTCGGGGAGATCGGGGAGCCGGTCGACCTGGCGGTCGTGGCGGTACCCGCCGAACGCGTGCCCGACGTGGTCGCGGACTGCGGTGAGCACGGCGTGCAGGGGCTGGTCGTCCTGGCCGCCGGATACGCGGAGAGCGGTGCCCGCGGACGGGAGCGCCAGCGCGAACTCGTGCGGCAGGCGCGCACGTACGGGATGAGGATCATCGGGCCGAACGCCTTCGGCGTCATCAACACCGCGGACCGGGTCCGGCTGAACGCGTCGCTCGCCCCGGAGTCACCGGCCCGCGGCCCGATCGGACTCTTCACCCAGTCCGGTGCCATCGGTATCGCGCTCCTCAGCGGGCTGCACCGACGCGGTGCCGGGCTGTCGTCGTTCATCTCCTCGGGCAACAGGGCGGACGTCTCGGGCAACGACTTCCTCCAGTACTGCTACGAGGACCCCGACACCGACGTGGTCCTGATGTACCTGGAATCCCTCGGCAATCCGCGGAAGTTCACCCGGCTCGCCCGGCGCACGGCGGCGGTCAAGCCCGTGGTGGTCGTGCGCGGCGCACGGCACAGCGGAAGCGCGCCCCCGGGGCACGCGGTGCCGATCACGCGGGTTCCGTACGCCACGGTCTCGGAGCTGCTCGCCCAGGCGGGAGTGATCCGCGTCGGCACCGTCACGGAACTCGTCGACGTGGGGCTGCTGCTCGCCGGGCAGCCCCTGCCCGTGGGGCCCCGGGTGGGAATCCTCGGGAACTCCGAGTCGCTCGGGCTGCTCACCTACGACGCCTGCCTCGCGGAGGGCCTGCGGCCGCTGCCGCCGCGCGACCTGACGACGGCGGCGACACCGCAGGACTTCTGCGACGCCCTGGCCGAGGCGCTGAAGGACGAGGCGTGCGACGCGGTCGTCGTCAACGCCATCCCCTGGGTGGGGGAGGGCGGTGTCACCGAGTCGGGCGACGGCGAGGTGCTCGCGGCGGCGCTGCGCCGGGCGGCGGAATCCGGCCCTGCCAAACCGGTCCTCGTCGTCCATGTGGAACTGGGAGGGCTGGCGGACGCGCTGGCGGCGGCGACGAGTTCGGCCCCGCAAAGGTCCGGGGCAGTCGCCGCGCCCGCGGCCGACGCGGCTCCCGGCGATCGCCCGCCGGTCGGTCCGCCCGCCCCGCCCCGCGGACCGCTGTCCCCGCAGCCACCGGCCGGACGGCCCGAAGACGCCGCCCCGGGCCAGGGCGTCCCACCCGCGCTCCCGGCCGCGCCGCGCATCCCCGCCTACCCGGCCGCGGAGCGCGCCGTACGCGCCCTCGCCGAGGCCGTGCGGTACGCGCAGTGGCGGCGTGATGCCGCCCGCCCCGGCAGGGTGCCGGAGTTCGACGACATCGACGAGGCCGGGGCCGCGGCGTTCGTCGGCCGTGTGATGGAGCAGACCCGCGGCGCACACGGCGTCACTCTCACCGACCACGACACCCGCGCACTGCTCGCGCGCTACGGGATCGACGTACGGGCCACCGTCCCCGCGCCGAGCCCTGACGCCGCCGTCCGCGCCGCTGCACAGCTGGGCTACCCCGTGGCGCTGAAGACCATGGCACCTCACCTGCGGCACTGCGCGGACCTCGGGGGAGTGCGTCTCGACCTCGCCGACGAGCAGCAAGTCCGCCAGGCGTACGCCGAGTTGGCCGAGACGCTCGGCGGGCCCGCCGAGCTGAGGCCGGTCGTGCAGGCCATGGTCCCCCGGGGAGTGGACACCGTCGTACGCGCCACCGTCGATCCCGCCGTGGGCGCCGTGCTGTCGTTCGGGCTCGCGGGACCCGCGACGGATCTGCTCGGCGACACGGGCCACCGCCTGGTCCCGGCCACCGACCGTGACGCCGCGGAACTGATCCGCTCCATCCGGACCGCCCCCATCCTCTTCGGCTGGCGGGGCTCCGCCCCCGTGGACGGCGATGCGCTCGAAGAGCTGCTGCTACGGGTGTCACGACTGGTCGACGACCACCCGGAGGTGGTCGCGATCGGCCTGGAACCGGTCGTCGTCGCCCAGCACGGACTCTCCGTGCTCGGGGCGACCGTCCGGCTCGCCCCGCCGCCGCCCCGCACCGACCTCGGTCCCCGGACGCTCCCCCTTTACTGAGCGCACTCCCGGGTCCCCGGGCCCCGTAGGATGGAGCCCATGGCGAAGACCGGTACGACGACCCAGGGGCTGCGCGCGGCGATCGAGCGCAGCGGCTACTACCCGGCTCTCGTGGCCGAGGCGGTGGAAGCCGCCGTCGGCGGCGAGCAGATCGCGTCGTACCTGGTCCACCAGGAGACCACGTTCGACGCCAACGAGGTCCGGCGCCACGTCACGGTCCTGGTGCTGACCGCCACCCGCTTCGTCGTGAGCCACACCGACGAGCAGGCCGCCGACAGCAGCTCCCCGACGCCGTACGCCACCACCTCCACCGAGTCGGTCAAGCTGGGCCGGATCTCGTCCGTCGTCGTCAGCCGGGTCGTCGCCAACCCGGAGTCGTACAAGCCGGGCACCCTGCCCCGCGAGGTCGTGCTCACCATCGGCTGGGGTGCCGTCTCCCGCATCGACCTGGAGCCCGCCGCCTGCGGGGACCCCAACTGCGACGCGGACCACGGCTACACCGGCAGCTCCACCGCCGACGACCTCAGCCTGCGCGTCAGCGAGGCCGGTGACGGCCCGGACGCGGTCCGCCAGACGCTCGCCTTCGCACAGGCGCTCTCCGAGGCCACGGCCGCCACGACGGCCGGACGCTGATGACCCGGCCTGACTCCGGCCCGTACGGGGACTTCTGGCCCGGCGAGCCCGCTCCGCTCGCACTCGACAGCGCGGCCGTACCGGCGTACGGCTCCGGGTCGCTGGCGGACCTGCTGCCGACCATCGCCGCGGGCCAGGGGGTGCCCGGTGTGCCTGCCACGCTCACCGAACTCAAGCCCGCCGACCGCAACTGCGTCTTCCTGGTCGACGGCCTCGGCTGGGAGCAGCTGAGGGCGCACCCCGACGAGGCGCCTTTCCTGACCTCGCTGCTGGGCTCCTCACGGGGCGGCACCGGTGAACCGATCACCGTCGGCTTCCCCAGCACCACCGCCACCTCGCTGGCCTCCTTCGGCACCGGACTGCCGCCCGGCGCGCACGGTCTGCCGGGCTACACCGCCCGCAACCCGGAGACCGGTGAGCTGATGAACCAGCTGCGCTGGACGCCATGGACCTCCCCGCGCGTCTGGCAGCCGTATCCCACCGTCTTCCAGCTCGCCGACGAGGCAGGCGTGCACACCGCGCAGGTCTCGTCACCGGCCTTCCAGGACACCCCGCTCACCAAGATCGCGTTGAGCGGTGGGACGTTCCACGGGCGCCTCAGCGGTGAGGAGCGCATGGACTTCGCGGCCGAGCAGCTGGCGGCCGCCGACCGTTCGCTCGTCTACACGTACTACAGCGAGCTCGACGGCAAGGGCCATCGCTTCGGTGTGGACTCCGACGCCTGGCGCGGCCAGCTCATGTACGTCGACCGCCTGGTCCAGCGCCTCGCCGAGCAGCTGCCTCCGCGCACGGCGCTCTATCTGACCGCCGACCACGGCATGATCGACATCCCGTTCGACGAGGAGTCGCGCATCGACTTCGACGAGGACTGGGAACTGCGGGCCGGCGTCGCCCTGCTGGGCGGTGAGGGCCGGGCCCGGCATGTGTACGCCGTGCCGGGGGCCGAGGCCGATGTGCTCGCCGTCTGGCGCGAGGTGCTGGGGGACCGCTTCTGGGTCGCGAGCCGTGACGAGGCGATCGCCGCGGGCTGGTTCGGCGCCCAGGTCGACGACCGCGTCCACGGGCGCATCGGCGACGTGGTCGCCGCGGCGCACGCCGATGTCGTGATCACCGCTTCGGTGAGCGAACCCCGGGAGTCGGCCATGGTCGGCATGCATGGTTCCATGACGCCGGTGGAACAACTCGTCCCGCTCATCGAGGTACGCAGCTGACCCGCTGACCCGAGCGATCGGAGCCCACCGACGCCCGGGCACCCTCGAGCCCCAGACCTGACCGCCCCGTCAACCAGACCCCGGAACCAGACTCCGGACCGCGTGCCCACCCGGGTGTCCGCACCCGGCGAGAAACCGAAAGGCCGTCACTTCCTCATGCCCGAGCTGGTGTTCTTCTCCGGAACGATGGACTGCGGAAAGAGCACCCTCGCTCTTCAGATCGAGCACAACAGGTCCGCACGCGGGCTCCAGGGCATGATATTCACCCGTGACGACAGGGCGGGCGAGGGCAAACTCTCCTCACGGCTCGGCCTGGTGACCGACGCGATCGAGGCTGCCGAGGGCTTCGACTTCTACGCGTATCTGGTCGGCCGGCTGTCCCAGGGGAGCCGCTGCGACTACGTCATCGCCGACGAGGCCCAGTTCCTCGCCCCCGAGCAGATCGACCAACTCGCGCGTGTCGTCGACGATCTCGGCATCGACGTCTTCGCCTTCGGGATCACGACCGACTTCCGCTCCAAGCTGTTCCCCGGTTCCCAGCGACTGGTGGAGCTGGCCGACCGCGTCGAGGTGCTGCAGGTCGAGGCCCTGTGCTGGTGCGGAGCCCGTGCCACCCACAACGCCCGTACGGTTCACGGGGAGATGGTGGTCGAGGGTGCGCAGGTGGTCGTCGGCGATGTGAACCGGTCGGCGGACGTGATCGGCTACGAAGTGCTGTGCCGGCGCCACCACCGGCGCCGTATGACCAGTGCGAGCGCTCACGCGGGCGCGCTGTCGCCGGACGTACTCCCCGTCCCGCCCGTCTGACCGAGGACGGCGGCCTGGGCGGGGACGGCGGCCTGAAGGGGCTGGGGAAGCCCGGCCGTCACTCGCGCGTCGCGCTCCGGACGATCGTGAAGACCGCGCCCTCCGGATCCGCGACCGTCGCGAGCCGGCCGCTGGTGCCCTCACGCGGGGCGTGCAGGACATGGCCGCCGAGGTCCTGCACCCGGGCCGCGGTCTCGTCGGTGTCCTCGACCTCGAAGTACGTCATCCAGTGCGAGCCGCGGTCACGAGGCAGGGCGGACCCCACGCCGTGCAGGGAGGCCACCGCGCGGCCTTCCAAGTGCAGCGTCATGTAGTCGAATTCGGCCGAGACCACCGGCTCCGCGTCATAGCCGAAGACGAACTGGTAGAACTTGCTGACCGCTGACGTCTCTCTGGTGACCAGTTCGTTCCAGACGGGTGTTCCATGCGTGCCGAACAGGGCGGTCCCGGTGTGCGCGGCGGCCTGCCAGATGCCGAACACGCCCCCTTCCGGGTCCGAGGCGATCGCCATCCGGCCCGCGTCGGCCACGTCCAGCGGGCCGACGCCGACGGTGCCACCGCAGGACTTGATCTGCTCGGCGGTCTCGTCGGCGTCGTCGGTGGCCATGTAGGGCGTCCAGGCGATCGGCAGATGGCGGTCGAGGGGGAGCTGGCCGATGCCGGCGACCTCCTTGCCGTCGATCAGCGCGCGGACGTACGGCCCGAAGTGCTGCGGTCCGGGGATGAAGTCCCATCCGAACAGATCCCGGTAGAAGTCCTGCGTCGCGGAAAGCCCGTGCACCATCAGGCTCACCCAGCAGGGCGTGCCGGGCGTGCGCCGAGTCGCCTCGGTCGTCATCGTCACTCTCTCCTCGGACCATCGTCGTGGCCGTGCGGCGGGGGGCCGGGCGCGGGCCCTGCCGGGCAGCAGCCCGGTGCCCCCTGCAGATGCTTGCACCCCCCGGCGCGCGGCGTGTCCCGGCCGCGCCGCTTTTCGGGGGATCTCCCAGGAGGATGCCCGTTCTGACATGGCCCATCCCCTCCGTTGGCCTGAGGGCACGCCGTGCCCTGCGCGAGGATGGCTCGTATGAACCCCATCATCACCGCATCAGAACTGCTGAGCGAGTCGGCCGGTCCCCGACCTCCCGTCCTCCTCGACGTCCGCTGGCAGCTGTCACTGGCCAAGGCTGCGGGTGCCGCTCCGTTCGACGGGCGGGCCGCCTACGGGGCCGGGCACATCCCCGGTGCCGTCTACGTCGATCTCGACGCCGAGCTGGCGGGCCCGCCCGGGGTGGGCCGCGGCCGGCACCCGCTCCCGGACGTCGCGGCCTTCGGCGCGGCCATGCGATGCGCGGGCGTGTCGGGGTCCGCACCGGTCGTGGTCTACGACGGGGGCCAGGGCTGGGCGGCGGCACGTGCGTGGTGGCTGCTGCGGTGGACGGGCCACGGGAACGTACGGGTCCTGGACGGTGGGCTGGAGGCCTGGGACGGCCCGCTGACGACGGAGGTCCCCGCACCCGAGCCGGGAGACTTCACCCCGGCACCGGGTGCCGTCCCGCTGCTCGACGCGGACGGGGCGGCGGCGCTGGCCCGCTCCGGGCTGTTGCTGGACGCGCGGGCGGCCGAACGCTACCGCGGCGACGTCGAGCCCATCGACCGGGTCGGCGGTCATATCCCCGGCGCTGTGTCCGCCCCGACGACCGAGACCGTCACCCCGGGCGCCACGACCTTCCGCCCCGCGCAGGAGCTCGCCGTCCACTTCAAGCGCCTCGGCGCGGCCGATGCCGCCGAGGTGGGTGTCTACTGCGGCTCCGGGGTCTCCGGCGCCCATGAGGTCCTGGCCCTGGAGATCGCAGGCATCCCGGCCGCGCTGTACGCGGGCTCCTGGTCGGAGTGGTCCTCCGACGAGACCCGGCCGGTGGCCACGGGCCCGGACCCGCAGTAGCGACGGCGCTCACGGCGCAGCCGTCGGCGCGACCCCGGCGAACGGGCATCGGCGGACCGGGCCGCGGCATCCAGGCGCCGCCGTGAGGCCGCCGGCCCGTCACGGTGGGGCCGGAGGGCCGGCCCGGCCTCGCAGGCAGCACAAGGGCCCGTACGGACTGCCGTACGGGCCCATCGGGTGGCGCGGGGTGCGCTACTCCTGCTTCTTCCTCCGCGTCCCGAACACGATCTCGTCCCAGCTCGGTACCGCCGCGCGCCGACCGGGGCGGACACCGTCGGCCTCCGCCTGGCGGTCGGTGGTGCCGGTGAGGCGGTCGCGGTGACCGCTCACCGAACGGGGCATGAGGACGTCGGCGTAGGCAGAGCCGGCGCCCGCGGACGCGGCAGAGGCCGGGGGTTCCTCAGCCTCGACCGCTTCGGCCGCCTCGGCGGCGGGTGCGTCGACAGCGGCCGGACGTTCGGGCACGACCATGTCGCCACGGAAGTTCGGGACCGCTTCCAGGAGGCTCGTCAGGGAGTCGCGCTCGCTGTCCTCGGTCTCGCCGGCCGGGACCGGTGTGGGCCGGTCCAGGGTGCGGTCCAGCGGCCGATCGCGCGGCAGGCGCGCGATACGCGGGACGAACGGGAAGCTCGGCTCCTGGGCGATCGAGTCGTCCGTCTCACCGATCAGCGAGCGTGCCTCGTCGTCGACGGCCTGGACGAGGCGCCGGGGCGGGTCGTACGTCCAGCTCGCCGAGTGCGGCTCGCCCGCCACCCGGTAGACGAGCAGCACCTCCCAGGTGCCGTCGTCACGACGCCAGGAGTCCCACTGCACGCTGTCCTTCTCGGCACCGCGCAGCAGCAGCCGCTCCTGCACCGCCTCGCCGAGCTGGGGTCCGGTGTTCTCGCCGGGGCGGCGTACGGGCGTCTTGCGGGCCCGCTCCGCCATGAACGCGCGCTCGGCCAGCACGGGCCCCTCGAAGCGCCGCACGCGGTCGACCGGGATGCCGGCGAGCTGGGCGACCTCTTCGGCGGAGGCACCGGCCCGTATGCGGGCCTGGATGTCGCGCGGGCGGAGATGGCTCTCCACCTCGATCTCGATCTGGCCGAGACGGGCGCGGTCATTGCGGACGGCGGCGCGCAGCCGCTCGTCAATCGGAAGCGTGTACTCCGTGCTGTCCGCAGCCTTCAGCACCAGTCGTGTGCCGTCGTTGGAGACGGCCACGACACGCAGTTCGGGCATGGGGACCTCCCGGGTGGTGCCTGCCGACGTCACCTGCGTCGCTGCTTCCGCTAGTCGAGTGTGGCCTGCCCGGGTGCAGCCTGCCACAACCTTGCCGAGTTGCCCGGCGTGTCGGGCACGGGCCCTGGATCGCCGTTATGGCACGGTTACCTGTTTGCCACGCAGCGTGACGGACGTCGTTACGCTGGGCAGCAGGCAACCGTGCAGTGCCGCGGCGCCGCACGGTTCGAGTGCCGCTTTCGGCCCCCTTCCGCGAGTCCGGACGCCCGTGAGGGGACCGGTCCCAGGGCTCGCCACAGTACTCCATTCGGGCCACGGGGGTGGACCGGCGCGCCGCCGAACTTATGGCGGGGGGTGGGAGTTGAGTCCTCGTCCCGGAATCGAGGAGTGTCAATCTTCACGGAATCCCCTGAAACGGAATCATCCACTCCGTAGTTATGTCCCTTTCTGGTGCGTGATGGGATAGATGGGCAAGCAGAGGCTGAAGAGGAGTTCGAGCCGGGTGGCGAAGAGCGGACGACGGAGCAACGCAAGGGGCAGCGGCTCGATCTGAGCGTCCCCCAGGTCGCGGGAAGCATCCTCGCGGCGCTCGCCGTGGCCGTCATCGGCCCTGGTGCCCCGCGTCCTTCGCGGCGAAGTGCGGCGAAGCGCGGGGCAGACCGGTCCTGCGGGGCGGTCGCCGTCAGTCGCCCAGTACCCGCCGCAGATAGTCGTTGCCGAACACCCGCCCAGGGTCCAGCCGGTCCCGTAGCGCGGTGAACTCGCCGAACCGCGGATACACGCCTTCGAGGTACTCCGCATCGCGCGTGTGCACCTTGCCCCAGTGCGGGCGGCCGGCGTGCGCCGTCATGATCTGCTCGACCGCGGTGAAGTACGCCCGGTACGGCGTGCCCTTGTACATGTGCACGGCGATGTACGCACTGTCGCGCCCCGACGCCGTCGACAACGTGATGTCGTCCGCGGGAGCGGTCCGCACCTCCACCGGGAAGCTGATCCTCAAGGAGGAACGCTCGATCATCGCCTTGACCTCGCGCAGCGCCGGGACCACGGCCTCACGCGGCAGCGCGTACTCCATCTCCACGAAGCGCACCCGGCGCGGGCTCGTGAAGACCTTGTAGGGGATGTCCGTGTACGTGCGGGCGGACAGGGCCCGGCTGGAAACCCTGGCGATCGCCGGGATCGTCGCCGGCACCGCCCTGCCGAGGGAATTGGCCACCTGGAAGAGCCCGTTGGAGAGCAGCTCGTCCTCGATCCAGCCGCTCACCGTTCCGGGGGGCGCGGCGGGCCCGGCGCTGCGGTTGTTTCGCTTCGTGTTGCAGTTGCCCGTGTGGGGGAACCAGTAGAACTCGAAGTGCTCGTTCTCGGTGTGCAGTTGGTCGAACTCGGCTGTGACGCGGTCGAATTCCATCGGCTCCTCGCGTGCCCGCAGCAGGAAGAGCGGCTCCACGGCGAAGGTGATCGCGCTGATCACGCCGAGGGCGCCGAGCCCGAGCCGGGCCGCGGCGAAGACCTCCGGGTTCTCCTTCTCGGAGCAGCGCAGCACCGACCCGTCCGCCGTGATCAGCTCGAGTCCCCTGATCTGCGCGGCGATCGAACCCGAATCCCGGCCGGTGCCGTGCGTGCCGGTGCTGGTCGCGCCCGCGACGGTCTGCTCCATGATGTCGCCCATGTTCGTGAGGGAGAGGTCCTCACGGGCGAGCGCGGCGTTGAGCCGCTTCAGCGGCGTACCCGCCTCGACCGTCACCGTCATCGCCGTGCGGTCGATCTCGCGGATGCCGGTCAGCAGATCGGGCCGTATCAGCACCCCGTCGGTCGCGGCGATGGCCGTGAACGAGTGGCCCGTGCCGACCGTCTTCACCCGCAGGCCGTCCTCGGCCGCGGCGCGCACGGCCGCGGCCAGTTCGTCGGAGGTGGCCGGGGTGACCTCCCGTACCGGGCGGGAGGTCACCGTCCCCGCCCAGTTACGCCACGCGTTCCCCGTCCTGGTCCTGGATGTGCTCGTCATCCTGCCCCTCCCGCGTCGGCACCGGCTTCCTCAGCCGGCGGTACCCCAGGATCGCGATCACGACCGCGAGCACTCCCGCAACCGCGGGCACCGCGTACGCGGCACCGGCCCCGTACTCGTCCACCATCCACCCCGAGGCCGACAAGCCGAGTGCCACGCCGACCGCGAGCCCGGTGCCCGTCCAGGACATGCCCTCGGTCAGCTTGGTGCGCGGTACGTGTGCTTCGACGAGGGCCATCGTGGTCACCATCGTCGGTGCGATGGCAAGGCCCGCGACAAAGAGCGACACGGCCAGGGTCGCGAGATTCCCGGCCAGTTGGAGGGGGATCATACTCACGGACATCGCACAGACTCCCAGCACCCACCTGCGGGACGGTTCGCCCTTGAGGCGGAGCAGTCCGAAGACGGCTCCCGCGAGACAGGAGCCCAGTGCGTAGACCGCGAGGACCAGACTGGACGCGGCCTTGCTGCCCTGCTCGTCGGCGAAGGCCACCGTCACCACGTCCACCGAGCCGAAGATGGCGCCCGTCGCCACGAACGTAGCCACGAGCACCTGCAGCCCGGGGGAGCGCAGTGCGGAGCCGCGGGTGTGCTCCTCGCGCGGGCGCACCGCGGGCTCGGTCGCGCGCTGCGCCGTCAGCCAGAGGACGCCGACCGCGAGGAAGGCGGCGGCGAGCAGCGGACCCGCCTCCGGGAACCAGATCGTGGACAGACCGATGGAGATGATCGGGCCGACGATGAAGCACAGTTCGTCGACGATCGACTCGAAGGCATAGGCCGTGTGCAGGCGTTCCGGCACCCCCTCGTGGATCGCCGCCCAGCGGGCCCGGGTCATGGCGCCGACGGCGGGGATGCAGCCCGCGCAGGCGGTGAATACGAAGTAGACCCAGTCGGGAGCCCCTTCCCGGGCGCCGAGGAGCAGACCGGCCACCGCGGCGATCGAGATCAGCAGGGCGGGACGCAGCACCCGGCGCTGGCCGTGCAGGTCGACCAGCCGGGAGACCTGCGGGCCGAGTACGGCCGCCGAGAGGGCGAGCGTCGCGGACAGAGCCCCGGCGAGCGCGTAGCGCCCGGTCAGCTGGGAGACCATGGTCACGATGCCGACGCCCATCATGGACAGCGGCATACGGCCGAAGAAACCGGCGGCGGAGAACGCCAAGGCGCCGGGAGCGGCGAATATCGCGCGGTAGGGACTGGGCAAGGGGCGCTCCGTCGTGGGCGTGGGCGGACGGGCGCAGGAGCGCTCCGTAAGGCGTGTGGGCGGCTGGTACAGCTTACGGGTTAGGTAACCCTTACTCCAGTGGGGTTCCGGACCCGTGATCTCGGTCCCGGCCTTCCCGTCACAGAAGTCAGGGGTCTCCCCGCCGCAGGCGGCAAGGCTCACCGGACCCGTAGGGCCGGGGAGAAGGGTGGGAGGATCGCACCATGGCCGAACAGCTCGACACCGCTCCGCCCGACCCGTCCCCCTACGACGCCCTGCTGCTGCTCTCCTTCGGTGGCCCGGAAGGCCCGGACGACGTGGTCCCGTTCCTGGAGAACGTGACGCGAGGCCGCGGAATCCCCAAGGAGCGGCTGAAGGAGGTCGGGCAGCACTATTTCCTCTTCGGCGGCGTCAGCCCGATCAATGGCCAGAACCGGGCCCTGCTCGACGCACTCCGCAAGGACTTCGCGGCCGTGGGCCTCGATCTGCCGGTTTACTGGGGCAATCGCAACTGGGCGCCGTATCTGACCGACACCCTGCGGGAGATGGTGCTCGACGGACGCAGGCGGGTGGCGGTGCTCGCGACCAGTGCCTACGCCTCGTACTCGGGCTGCCGCCAGTACCGGGAGAACCTGGCCGACGCGCTCGCCACGCTGGAGGCGGAAGGGCTGCCGCTGCCCCGGGTGGACAAGCTGCGGCACTACTTCAACCACCCCGGATTCATCGGCCCCATGGTCGAGGGCGTACTGGCGTCCCTGGCCGACCTCCCCGAGGAGTCGCGCGCCGGGGCGCACCTCGCCTTCACGACCCACTCCATCCCGGACGCCGCCGCCGATGCCTCGGGTCCGGCGTGGGAGCACGGTGAGGGCGGGGCGTATGTGAAGCAGCACCTCGATGTGGCGCGCGTGATCGCCGATGCCGTACGGGACGAGACGGGGACCGGGCATCCGTGGCGGCTGGTCTACCAGTCACGCAGCGGGGCACCGCACATCCCCTGGCTGGAGCCGGACATCTGCGACCACCTGGAGGAGGTCCACGGGGCCGGGGCGCCCGCGGTGGTCATGGTGCCGATCGGGTTCGTCTCGGACCACATGGAGGTCCTGTACGACCTGGACACCGAGGCCACGGCCAAGGCCGCCGAGATGGGCCTGCCCGTGCGCCGTTCGGCCACGGTCGGTGCGGATCCCCGGTTCGCCGCGGCGGTACGGGAGCTGGTGCTCGAGCGGGCGGCCACCGAGCGGGCCACGGTGGTCGAGCGGTGTGCGCTGGGCGCGCTCGGACCGTCGCACGACCTGTGCCCGATCGGCTGCTGCCCGGCCCGGTCGGAGCGGCCCGCGGCGGCCGGGGCCGACAGCCCGTACGCATGAGCCCCCGGCGCGCACGACACCGTGCCGCCGTGCCCGACGACCTCGTACCCGAAGAGGGAGCACCTCGTGACCGACCCCCTGCTCGACGAACTGCTGTCCCTGGCCCTGGAGGCCGGGCGGCGGGCCGGCGCACTGCTGCGTGACGGCAGGCCGGACGACCTGGCCGTCGCCGCGACCAAGTCCAGCCCGATCGACGTCGTCACCGAGATGGACATCGCGGCGGAGAAGCTCATCACGGGGTGCCTCGCCGAGCGGCGTCCCGAGGACGGCTTCCTCGGCGAGGAGGGCGGGTCCACGCACGGCACCAGCGGAGTGCGCTGGGTGGTCGACCCTCTCGACGGCACGGTCAACTATCTGTACGGCCTGCCCACCTGGGCCGTGTCCATCGCCGCCGAGCGGGACGGCGAGGCCGTGGTCGGGGTGGTCGAGGTGCCGATGAGGGGCGAGACGTACCACGCGGTGCTCGGCCGCGGAGCCTTCTGCGGCGAGCGGCGGCTGCGCTGCCGGCCGGCCCCGCCGCTCGACCAGGCGCTGGTGTCGACCGGCTTCAACTACGTCCAATCCGTCCGCAGCCACCAGGCCGACGTCGCCCGTGAGCTGATCCCGCGCCTCAGGGACATCCGCCGCGGCGGCTCGGCGGCCGTCGATCTCTGCGATGTCGCCGCCGGCCGGCTGGACGGTTACTACGAGCGCGGGCTCCACCGCTGGGACCTCGCCGCGGGCGATCTGATCGCCCGCGAGGCGGGCGCCCTCACCGGCGCCCGCCCGGGGCAGCGGCCGTCCGGCGACCTGGCGGTCGCGGGCACCCCAGGGGTGTTCGAGCCGCTGCAGCGCCTGCTCGACGAACTGGGCGCCTGGCACGACTGACACCGGCACACACGAGGGCCCGGCGCCGCGGGACGGCGCCGGGCCCTCGTGCAGCCTTCTGCGACTGTCGGGCGTGCTTCTGCGATTGTCAGGCGTGTGCGGCGCCGACCTCCACACCGTGCTCGGCGGCGAGGCGATGCAGGTCGTCCAGCTCGGCCTGCTCGACGTCCGCCAGGAAGTCGTCGCCCGTCTCACGAGCCCGCGTGAGGTCGGTTTCCGTGGCCTTGATGCGCTGCAGGAGTCCTGCGGTGAATGCGTCCATGGTTGCGCCCCCTCGTCGTGGGTCGATGGCACGGGGGTGTGCCTACGGCGGGTTGATCACGCCCCCCTCCCTGGGGGACAGAGAGCGGGGTGTGGCAAGCCACATACATGGCGTGATCGCGGGTGTGCAGTCGTCCTGCCCAAGCCCTTCCGGTGAGAAACCTCAACTCTTCCGGTAATCCCGTGAATTCCCGGCGACCTGAGCGCGCCCTCCAGGGGGGCACCGTGACTTACCTCCGGTTTACGCGCGTAAGGGGCAGGATGGAGGCACACGGTGATGCCGCCGCAACACACGGCGTGCCCTGGTCACGGGGTGGTCCCGGCACGGCGGCGGGCACTGCGGACAGCACCACCACAGCACATCGGGAATCACAAACACCAGAGGAAGGACCAGCCACGTGCGCGTACTCGTGGTCGAGGACGAGCAGCTGCTCGCCGATGCGGTGGCCACCGGACTGCGCCGGGAGGCGATGGCGGTCGACGTTGTGTACGACGGCGCCGCGGCCCTCGAGCGCATCGGGGTGAACGACTACGACGTCGTCGTGCTCGACCGCGATCTCCCGCTCGTCCACGGCGACGACGTCTGCCGAAAGGTCGTGGAGCTGGGCATGCCGACCCGCGTGCTCATGCTCACCGCGTCCGGTGACGTCAGCGACCGTGTGGAGGGTCTGGAGCTGGGCGCCGACGACTACCTTCCCAAGCCGTTCGCGTTCACCGAGCTGACCGCCCGCGTCCGTGCGCTCGGCCGCCGCACGACGGTGCCACTGCCGCCGGTCCTGGAGCGTGCCGGCATCAAGCTGGACCCGAACCGCCGCGAGGTCTTCCGCGAGGGCAGGGAGATCCAGCTGGCCCCCAAGGAGTTCGCCGTGCTGGAGGTGCTCATGCGCAGCGAGGGAGCGGTCGTCTCGGCCGAGCAGCTGCTGGAGAAGGCCTGGGACGAGAACACCGACCCCTTCACCAACGTCGTACGGGTCACCGTCATGACCCTGCGCCGCAAGCTCGGCGAGCCGCCCGTGATCGTCACGGTCCCCGGCTCCGGCTACCGGATCTGATCCCGTGGCAGCAGCACCCGCGCCTCCCACGGCGCCCCCGAAACCCACCTGGGCTCCCGGTGAGCCCGTCCGCCCCTGGTTCCGGCCGACGATCCGGATACGGCTCACACTGCTCTACGGCGGCATGTTCCTGATCGCCGGGATCCTGCTGCTCTCGATCATCTACCTGCTGGCCGCGCAGGCCGTGCAGGTGGGCAGCCAGCTGCCGTTCAAGATCGTCGACGGCAGTGTGACCAGCGAGGTGTGCAACTTCCCGGACAAGGCACCGCCCGCCGAGTTCAACCAGGTCATGAACGCCTGTGTGACCGAGCAGCGCAAGCACGCCCTCGACGAGCTCCTCACCCGGTCTTTGTTCGCTCTGGTCGGTCTGAGCGTGATCGCGTTCGCCTTCGGATACGCGATGGCGGGCCGGGTGCTGTCCCCGCTCGGGCAGATCACCCGCACCGCCCGCCGCGTGGTGGGGTCCGACCTGGCCCGGCGTATCGAGCTGGACGGCCCCGACGATGAGCTGAAGGAGCTCGCCGACACGTTCGACGAGATGCTGGAGCGCCTGGAGCGGGCCTTCACGGCGCAGCAGCGGTTCGTCGCGAACGCCTCGCACGAGCTGCGCACACCGCTGGCGATCAACCGCACCCTGCTCGAGGTGCATCTCTCCGATCCCGGAGCGTCCGACGACATCAGGCAGCTCGGCAAGACGCTCCTGGCGACCAACGAGCGCAGCGAGCAACTGGTGGAGGGCCTGCTGCTGCTCGCCCGCAGCGACAACCAGATCGTCGAGCGCAAGCCTGTCGATCTCGCCGAGGTGGCCACCCGGGCCGTCGACCAGGCGCGGAGCGAGGCCGAGGCCAAGGGCGTGGAGTTCCGCGGGCGGCGGGCGCCGGCCCTCGTCCAGGGCAATGGCGTCCTGCTGGAGCGGATCGCCCTGAACCTCGTCCAGAACGCCGTGCGGTACAACGTTCCGGAGGGCGGCTGGGTGGAGGTCGCCACCGAGTCGGGACACGGTCAGGCGGTCCTTGTGGTGTCCAACACGGGCCCGGTGGTCCCGGCGTACGAGATCGACAACCTCTTCGAGCCGTTCCGGCGGCTGCGCCAGGAGCGGACGGGCAGCGACAAGGGAGTCGGTCTCGGCCTGTCGATCGCCCGGTCCGTTGCGCGGGCCCACGGTGGCCGTATCATCGCGGAGCCGCGCGAGGGCGGCGGCCTCGTGATGCGGGTGACACTGCCGGTCTGACACCGGTCCGGCAGGCAAATCCGACGGGGGTCCGCCCTCGTTGCCGGGAAAATGCTTCTGTTCGCTTTACGCGGAATTTTCGGGACTCGACCCCGGGAAGTCCGTGTGTGATCGATCACAGCGGCGGATTTCCGGCCCTCTACTCTCCGTGATCGGAAACCCTACGGAAAGCCGGTAAAAGTCCGGGTTTTCAGGTGTCCGTATCACGGGAAGTACACGGGGTGGCGCCCGTGTAGTGCGACATTCGGACCGTGTACGGTCCCGATCGCCATCCAACCCGATCACTCTCGAGGGGTCCGGTCGGGTGTCGATTGAGTAACAGACCTTGATGTGCGGCAAAATCTCCGCCTCGGGTCGGGCACAAGTCCGGCCTCTCACGCGTTACGTGCGCTGGAGACACCGCAGACACCCAGAGGGGGAGAGCGACATGGCAACCGATTACGACACCCCACGTAAGACCGATGACGACCTCAACGAAGACAGCATCGAAGAACTCAAGGCCCGTCGGAACGACAAGACGACGTCGACCGTCGACGTCGACGAGTTCGAGGCGGCGGAAGGCCTGGAGCTGCCCGGCGCAGACCTCTCCAACGAGGAGCTGGCCGTCCGGGTCCTGCCCAAGCAGGCCGATGAGTTCACCTGCATGAGCTGCTTCCTCGTGCACCACCGGAGCCAGCTGGCCCGCGAGAAGAACGGCCAGCCGATCTGCCGCGACTGCGACTGAGGTCCGGTCGCAGTGGCAGGCGAGACACCGCCGGAGCAGCCCTCCAAGAGGCGCCGCTTCCGGCGGAAGGGTTCTCCGGGTCCTCAGGCCCCCGAGGGCGCCCCGGGGCCGTGGGACGGCGCTGAGGCGCCCCACGGAGCAGGGCACGGGCATGCCGGTCACCCGCCTCCTCCGGACGGTGCACGTGACGACGAGCGAGGCCTCCCGGCCTCGCTCGAGGCACTGCCGGGGTCGCCGGCCAGAGCCCGGCGGCTGGACGCGGTCATGGGCGGCGTCCGCAGGACCGGCGAGGCAGGCAAGGCCCTCGTCAGCCTGATCACCGACAGGGTGATCGACATCGCGCCTCGAGTCCCGGTGCGCGATCTCGCCGCCCTGCGGGCACAATTTCCCGGCCTCGGCCCCGAGGAGCTCGCCGACAAGCTGATCGCGGGAGCGGCCAACGCCAGCTCGACCGTCGGCGCCGGCGTCGGCGCGGCGGCGATGCTGCCCGTTCCCCCCGCCCTGCCGGCCGAACTGGCCACCGAGATCATCTGCGTCGCCGCGGTCGAGCTGAAGCTCGTCGCCGAGCTGCACGAGGTCTACGGCATGCGGCCCCCGGGCAGCACCAGAGAGCGCGCCACCGCCTATCTGACCTCGTGGTCGGAGGAGCGCGGCATCGACGTGACCAAGCCCACGACGATCAACAACGCACTCGGCGGCCAGATGAAGCGCGAACTGCGCCAGCAGATCATGAAGCGCATGTTCCGCAATCTGCCGAACGTGATGCCGTTCATGGTCGGAGCCGCCGTGGGCGCCGTGATGAACCGCCGCGACACCAGGAAGCTCGCCGAGCACATCCGCAAGGACCTGCGGTCACGACAGGTCCCCTGGGCAGAGCTGCCCGAGCTGCCCCGGCTGGAGAAACCCACGGGGGAGCTGCCCGCCGAACTCCCGCCCGAGCTGCGCCGGGAGCTGGAAGGCTGATCCGGCCCGCCGGACCTGTCACGGGGTGCGCGAGACCTCCGGCCGCCACCCTCAGGCCACTACCCGGGCGCCACGCCGCTCATCGTGCCCGTACGGCGTCCAGGGCGGCCACCAGCGCCCGGGGATCCCGGGTCGAGACATAGATGTACGGCGTCGGGTCCTCGGGGTCCGTGACGGCCACGCGCAGCGCCGTCGGCACATAGCTGCGCAGCAGCATGTACGCCCGCGGATCCGCCTTGTACGAACGCCAGGCCCGGGCCTCCTCCGCGTCCAGGACCTCCGCCTCGCCCAGCGCGGTCACCGGGATGCGCGCATCCCCCGCGACCAGTGAGCCGGCCACCACCCGGATCCGGGCCGAGCCGTACGAACTCACCGCGGCCGCCGCCAGCGCACCGGCCCCGATCAGCCCGGCCAGCATCGGCACCGGCCCCAGCGGCAGCAGCACCAGACCGCCGGAGAGGGCCGCCAGAGCCGTGATCAACCACCAGGAGCGGGGGGCGGTGAGACGCTCGTCGTAGGACGGCGCGGAGGACGGGCCGGAGGGGGTGGCGGAAGGCTGCATGAATCCAAGCTTGGCACGGCGCGACCTGCGCCTACCGGCGCGGGTAAGGTCTGCGCCTGTGAGTACTGCACTGACCCCTCCCGCCGACGCCATAGCGCCGGTGCGGCACCCCGGCGCTCCCGCCCCGGGCGAGCTGCTCGGCGCGCACTACGACCACTGCTTCGGCTGCGGCGGCGGGCAGCCCCACGGGCTGCACCTGGAGGCCAAGGCCGGTGAAGGCGTCAGTCTGACCGCCGAGTTCACGGTCACGACCGCCCACCAGGGCGCCCCGGGCCTGGCTCACGGCGGCGTGCTCGCCACGGCGCTCGACGAGACGCTCGGTTCGCTGAACTGGCTGCTCCGTGTGATCGCGGTGACCGGACGGCTGGAGACCGAGTTCCTGCGTCCCGTGCCCGTGGACACCGTGCTGTTCCTGGAGGCCGAGGTCACCGCGGTCAGCGGCCGGAAGATCTACTCCAGGGCCACCGGCCGGATCGGCGGCCCCGAGGGGCCGGTCGCCGTCCGGGCCGAAGCCCTCTTCATCGAGGTCAAGATCGACCACTTCGTCGACAACGGCCGTCCCCAGGAGATCCAGGCCGCGATGGCCGACCCCGACCAGGTCAGGCGCGCCCGCGCCTTCGAGGTGAACCCCTGATGCGCAATCCCGTCGACGTACTGATCCGACGTCTCGACCCGGAGGTGCCGATTCCGGCATACGCACATCCGGGCGATGCCGGCGCCGATCTGGTGACCACCGAGGCCGCCGAGCTCGCACCGGGGGAGCGCACGGTACTCCCCACCGGAGTGTCCATCGCCCTGCCGGAGGGGTATGCGGCCTTCGTGCATCCGCGCTCGGGGCTGGCGGCCCGCTGCGGTGTTGCCCTCGTCAATGCCCCGGGGACGGTGGATGCCGGGTACCGTGGGGAGATCAAGGTGATCGTGGTCAATCTGGACCCGCGCGAGAGCGTGCGGTTCGAGAGGTTCGACCGGATCGCCCAACTGGTCGTCCAGCAGGTCGAGAAGGTGCGCTTCCACGAGGTGGCGGAGCTTCCCGGCTCGGCTCGGGCCGAGGGGGGCTTCGGGTCCACCGGCGGTCACACCGCCGGGGGCGGGTCAGCCGTGGGCGGCGTACAGGGTGGGAATCGATACGCTTCGGTCGTATCCGACCGGGAAGGACAATGACGTGTTCGGACGTCGCAAGAAGAGCGGTACCGCCGATGATGTGGCGGGCGAGGCCGAGCAGGTCGTCGACGAGCTCGACACACAGGACGCGGCGGAGGAAGACGCGCCGCGCCGGGTGAACCTTCCGCCGGCGCCCCGGCCCGACGGCCCGTGGGACGTCTCCGAGGTCTCCAGCCCCGGCGACGGCCGGGTGGACCTCGGCGGGCTCTTCGTGCCCGGAGTCGAGGGCATGGAGCTGCGCGTGGAGGTCGCGGGCGACGCGATCGTCGCGGCGACGGTCGTGCTGCGCGACAGCGCGATCCAGCTGCAGGCGTTCGCCGCGCCCAAGAAGGAAGGCATCTGGGGCGAGGTCCGCGAGGAGATCGCCTCCGGCATCACCCAGCAGGGCGGCGTCATCGACGAGGTCGAGGGCCCGCTGGGCTGGGAGCTGCGGGCGCAGGTGCCGGTCCAGCTGCCGGACGGCACCGGCGGCGTCCAGCTGGTCCGCTTCGTGGGTGTCGACGGACCGCGGTGGTTCCTGCGCGGAGTGATCTCGGGGCAGGGCGCGGTGCAGCCGCAGGCGGCCGGTCTGCTGGAGCAGATCTTCAGGGACACGGTCGTGGTCCGCGGCGAAGGCCCGATGGCACCGCGTGACCCGATCGTCCTCAAGCTGCCGAACGACGCCCAGATGGTGCCCGAGGGCGTCCAGCAGGATGAGCAGGAGGGATCCCGCTTCTCCGGTGGGATGGGCCAGCTCCAGCGCGGACCGGAGATCACCGAGGTTCGCTGAGGTTCACCGGCGCCCCCGGCGCCGGCATCCGGGTACCCACCGGAACCGATCCGTGAGGCCCTGTCCGGGCAACCGGTACCGGTGACCGATTGTGATGGGCCGCACACCTTTCCGGTGTGCGGCCCGTCGGTCGTATGGGAGCACGCAGGTCCGGCCGCGTCAGAATCCCGTCAATACGCCCCTCGCCTGCACCTTATGCGCGTTTTGCCGGATTTGGTGGAGGTAACTTCACAGAAGCGTCCCATCCGGCTGCGGCTCAGGCCCGATCCACTGCCCGACCCTCGGCCGGGGACCCCACCGGGGCGCTTTTGGCGTGCGCCGTGCCCCTTCGGCTCACTCACCTGCCCCGGGCGGCTACTGAAGGACAATGAGGCCATGGCACGCGGCAAGCTACGGATCTACCTCGGTGCCGCTCCGGGCGTGGGCAAGACGTACGCGATGCTCTCCGAGGCACACCGTCGCGTCGAACGGGGCACCGACTGCGTCGTCGGCTTCGTGGAGCACCACGACCGGCCGCGCACCGAGGTCCTGCTGCACGGCCTTGAGCAGATCCCGCGCCGGCAGATCGAATACCGCGGCACCACGTTCACCGAGATGGACGTGGACGCGGTCCTGGAGCGCCGGCCGACGGTCGCCCTCGTGGACGAGCTGGCCCACACCAATGTGCCTGGCTCACGCAACGCCAAACGCTGGCAGGACGTCGAGGAGCTGCTCGCCGCGGGGATCGACGTCATCTCGACCGTCAACATCCAGCATCTGGAGTCGCTCGGCGACGTCGTCGAGACGATAACCGGCGTGCGGCAGCGGGAGACCGTGCCCGACGAGGTCGTCCGGCGCGCCGACCAGATCGAACTGGTCGACATGTCGCCCCAGGCGCTGCGCCGCCGGATGGCGCACGGCAACATCTACAAGCCCGACAAGATCGACGCGTCGCTCTCCCACTACTTCCGTCCCGGGAACCTCACGGCCCTGCGGGAGCTGGCCCTGCTCTGGGTCGCCGACCGGGTCGACGAGTACCTCCAGCAGTACCGCGGGGAACACAACATCCGTTCCACCTGGCAGGCGCGCGAGCGCATCGTCGTCGGACTCACCGGCGGCCCGGAGGGGCGCACCCTCATCCGCCGGGCCGCCCGGGTCGCGGCGAAGGGGTCGGGGAGCGAGATCCTCGCCGTCTACATCGCCCGAAGTGACGGACTCACCTCCGCCTCGCCGAAGGAGCTGGCGGTCCAGCGCACCCTGGTCGAGGACCTCGGCGGCACCTTCCACCACGTCATCGGCGACGACGTGCCCGCCGCGCTGCTCGACTTCGCCCGCGGTGTCAACGCCACCCAGATCGTGCTCGGTTCCTCGCGCCGCAAGCCCTGGCAGTACGTCCTCGGTCCCGGCGTGGGCGCGACCGTGGCCCGTGAATCGGGTCCCGACCTCGATGTCCACATCGTCACGCACGAAGAGGCCGCCAAGGGCCGGGGCCTGCCCGTGGCAAGGGGAGCCCGGCTCGGCCGCTCCCGCATCATCGCGGGATGGCTGACCGGCATCCTGGGTCCCGCCCTGCTGACGCTGGTGCTCACCCATGTCGACGTCCAGCTCGGCCTCGCCAACGACATGCTGCTCTTCCTGTCGCTGACCGTCGCCGCCGCGCTCATCGGCGGACTGTTCCCGGCTCTGGCGTCGGCCGCCGTCGGCTCGCTCCTGCTGAACTACTACTTCACCCCGCCGCTGCACCTCTTCACGATCGCCGACCCCAGGAACATCGTGGCGATCGTGATCTTCGTCTCCGTCGCCATCTCGGTCGCCTCGGTCGTCGACCTCGCGGCCCGCAGGACCCACCAGGCCGCCCGGCTGCGCGCCGAGTCCGAGATCCTTTCGTTCCTCGCGGGCAGCGTGCTGCGCGGCGAGACCACCCTCGACGCGCTGCTGGAGCGGGTACGCGAGACCTTCGGCATGGAGTCGGTCGCCCTCCTGGAGCGCGGCAGCGAGGTGGAACCCTGGGCGTGCGCGGGCAGCGTGGGCCCCACGCCCGCCGCCCGGCCCGACGACGCCGACGTCGACATGCCCGTCGGCGACCACATGGCCCTCGCCCTGTCCGGCAGGGTGCTGCCCGCCGAGGACCGCCGTGTCCTCGGCGCGTTCGCGGCGCAGGCGGTCGTCGTCCTGGACCGTCAGCGGCTCGTCGACAAGGCGGAGGAGGCCCGTAAGCTCGCCGAGGGCAACAAGATCCGCACGTCCCTGCTCGCCGCCGTCAGCCACGATCTGCGCACCCCGCTCGCGGGCATCAAAGCGGCCGTCAGCTCGCTGCGCTCGGACGACGTCGACTGGTCCGAGGAGGACCGGGCAGAGCTCCTCGAAGGCATCGAAACGGGGGCCGACCGGCTCGATCACCTGGTGGGCAATCTGCTGGACATGTCCCGGCTGCAGACCGGCACGGTCACGCCCCTCATCCGGGACATCGACCTCGACGAGGTGGTGCCCATGGCGCTGGTCGGCGTCCCCGACTCGGCCGTCGAGCCGGACATCCCCGAGACCCTCCCGATGGTCCACGTCGACAAGGGGCTGCTGGAACGTGCCGTGGCCAACATCGTCGAGAACGCCGTCAAGTACAGCCCCGACGCGACACCCGTCATGGTGTCGGCGAGCGTGCTCGGCGACCGCGTCGAGCTAAGGGTCGCCGACCGCGGCCGCGGTGTACCCGACGAGGCGAAGGAGCGGATCTTCGAGGCGTTCCAGCGTTACGGGGACGCGCCCCGCGGGGCCGGGGTCGGACTCGGGCTCGCCGTCGCCCGCGGTTTCGTCGAAGCCATGGGCGGCACACTGACCGCCGAGGACACCCCCGGCGGCGGTCTGACGATGGTCCTCACGCTCCGGGCCGCGCACGGCGGCACGACGGCCGGCTCCGAAGCCCCCGCCTGGACCGCCGTCTGACTCCGCCCCTGACCCGGACCCCGGAGCACGCACCGGGGCGCCTCCTCCGTACCACCCAGCCCCTTACGCCCCGCCCGCACAGCCCCCGCACGGGGCGACCTCCCGCGCAGAGCCCGCACGGGACGACCTCCCCGCACAGAGCCCGAACCACGGACGAGAGAGACGAAAGGAAGGCACTCATGACCCGAGTGCTCGTGGTCGACGACGAGCCGCAGATCGTACGCGCCCTCGTGATCAACCTGAAGGCGCGCAAGTACGACGTCGACGCGGCATCCGACGGGGCGACCGCGCTGCAGCTCGCCGCCGCGCGCCACCCCGACGTCGTCGTCCTCGACCTCGGGCTGCCGGACATGGACGGCGTCGAGGTGATCAAAGGCCTGCGCGGCTGGACGCGTGTCCCGATCCTGGTGCTCTCCGCCCGGCACACCTCCGACGAGAAGGTCGAGGCACTGGACGCCGGAGCCGACGACTATGTGACCAAGCCCTTCGGGATGGACGAGCTGCTCGCGCGGCTGCGCGCCGCCGTGCGCAGGGCCGAGCCGGTGGGCGGCGACGACGAGATCGTCACCGTCGATACGGAGGAGTTCACCGTCGACCTGGCGGCGAAGAAGGTCAACCGCGGCGGCAAGGACGTCCGGCTCACGCCGACCGAATGGCATCTGCTGGAGGTCCTGGTGCGCAACACCGGGCGGCTCGTCAGCCAGAAGCAGCTGCTCCAGGAGGTGTGGGGGCCGTCGTACGGCACGGAGACCAACTATCTGCGGGTCTACATGGCGCAGTTGCGGCGCAAGCTCGAGGCGGACCCCTCACACCCGAAGCACTTCCTCACGGAGCCGGGGATGGGATACCGCTTCGAGCGCTGAAGGGGCGTTCCGGGCGTGCTGGCGCGGCTCCCGCGCGCTGACGCGGCGTTGCGGGCGCGCTGCCGTGGCTCCCGCGCGCTGAAGGGGCCTTCCGGGCGCGCTGGTGCGGCTCCGCGCGTCACCGGGCCATGACCGGTGCGAACGCGACGAATCAGTCATGATCGGCTCGTGGGCGGGACCTTGGGAGCTCCCCGGTACGCTTTCGGTATGAGTGCTGTATCTCGATCCGAGAATGGCGAGAAACCGGCAGGCCGCTTCCGCCGGATGCTCGACCGTCTGTCCAGCTCCCAGCAGGACCTCGAGTCCGAGGAGCTTCAGGAGGACTCGCAGGCATCGGGCTGCACACGCATCTCCGACTGCGGGGACCGGCAGATCGTGAAGGTGACTGGTACCTTGCGCACGGTCACCCTGCGCCCGAGGGCCGGGGTACCGGCTCTCGAAGCCGAACTGTTCGACGGCTCCGCCGCCCTCGACGTGGTGTGGCTGGGCCGGCGCTCGATCGTGGGCATAGAACCGGGCCGCAGGATGATCGCCTCGGGCCGGATCGCCATGAGCCACGGCCGGCGTGTGCTGTTCAACCCCAAATACGAGCTGCGACCGCTCGGACAGGAGTAGCCGGTGACGTCCCTCGACAAGCCGACCGCGCAGGACCAGGAAGACGGCGGCCACGAGCACGCCAAGGCCGTCACGGAAGCGGCCCTGTTCGAGGCCTTCGGCGGGGTCCGGGGCATGGTGGAGACGGTCCTGCCCGGACTGCTCTTCGTCACGATCTTCACGATCAACAAGGACCTGCACATCTCGGCGATCGCCGCACTCGCGGTCTCGCTGCTGCTCGTCGCCGTACGGCTGATCCGCAGGGACACCGTGAAGCACGCGTTCAGCGGTGTCTTCGGGGTGGCCTTCGGTGTCGTCTTCGCGATGATGACCGGCAACGCCAAGGACTTCTACCTGCCGGGCATGCTGTACACGCTGGGCCTGGGGCTCGCGTACATCATCACGACACTCGCGGGCGTGCCGCTGATCGGCCTCATCCTGGGCCCGGTCTTCAAGGAGAACCTCTCCTGGCGCACCCGCAACCCGGGGCGCAAGAAGGCGTACGCCAAGGCCAGCTGGGCCTGGGGCCTGATCCTCCTGGCAAAGTGCGCGATCCTGTTCCCGCTCTACTGGTGGGCCGATACGACGCAGTTCGGCTGGGTCCTGGTCGCCCTCAAGATCCCGCCCTTCCTGCTCGCGGTCTATCTGACCTGGGTCTTCCTGGCGAAGGCGCCGCCGCCCATCGATGTGTTCGCGGAGATGGAGGAACAGGAGCGGGCCGAGCGGGCCGAGGCGGAGCGCAGGGCCGGTACGGCGGGCGATCCCGAGGTCTGAGGTCTGTCGTCCGGATCCTGCAGGATCCGGGACCCGGACGGCTCGCGTGCCGCGCGCGTCCGACAGCACGCGTACCGACCGGCACGACGCACAGGCCCATGACGCACAGGCGTATGACGCACAGACGAGGGGCCCGGGAATCTCGGTCGATCCGAGAGTCCCGGGCCCCTCGCCCGTTGCGCGTGTCAGCTCGTCGCGGGATTCTCGCGGCGGACCGACAGCAGGTCCTCCAGCTGCTCCTCACGGGCCTGGGCGGCGACGAAGAGAAGCTCGTCACCCGGCTCCAGCGTCTCCTCACCGTGCGGCGTCAGCACCCGCGGACCGCGGATGATCGTCACCAGCGAGGTGTCCTCCGGCCAGGCCACGTCCCCGACCTGGGTGCCGGCCAGCGCCGACTCCGGCGGCAGCGTCAGCTCGACCAGGTTCGCGTCACCGTGGCTGAAGCGCAGCAGCCGGACCAGGTCGCCGACGCTCACCGCCTCCTCCACCAGCGCCGACATCAGCCGCGGTGTGGAGACAGCCACGTCCACGCCCCAGGACTCGTTGAAGAGCCACTCGTTCTTGGGGTTGTTCACCCGGGCGACCACGCGCGGTACGCCGTACTCGGTCTTCGCCAGCAGCGACACCACCAGATTGACCTTGTCGTCACCGGTGGCGGCGATCACGACGTTGCAGCGCTGCAGCGCGGCCTCGTCGAGCGACGTGATCTCACAGGCGTCGGCCAGCAGCCACTCCGCCTGCGGCACCCGCTCCACCGAGATCGCGGTGGGTGCCTTGTCGATCAGGAGCACCTCGTGCCCGTTCTCCAGGAGCTCTCCCGCGATGGAACGTCCCACCGCGCCGGCCCCGGCAATCGCGACCCGCATCAGTGACCGCCCTCCTCAGGACCCTGGGCGAACGCCGCCTCGACCTTCTCGATCTCGTCCGTGCGCATCATCACATGGACCAGATCGCCCTCCTGCAGGACCGTCTGCGAGGTCGGCAGCACTGCCTCGCCCAGCCGCGTGAGGAACGCGACACGCACGCCGGTCTCCTCCTGCAGCTTGCTGACCTTGTGTCCGATCCAGGCAGGCGACGTGTGGACCTCGGCGAGCTGCACGCCCCCGCTCGGGTCCCGCCACAGCGGCTCCGCACCGGACGGCAGCAGCCGCCGCAGCATCTGGTCGGCGGTCCAGCGGACCGTGGCCACGGTCGGGATCCCGAGGCGCTGGTAGACCTCGGCACGCCGGGGGTCGTAGATCCGTGCCGCCACGTTCTCGATGCCGAACATCTCCCGGGCGACCCGCGCGGCGATGATGTTCGAGTTGTCCCCACTGCTCACCGCGGCGAAGGCGCCGGCCTCCTCGATGCCCGCCTCGCGCAGGGTGTCCTGGTCGAAACCGACTCCGGTGACCCGCCGGCCCCCGAATCCGGAGCCCAGTCGGCGAAAGGCCGTGGGGTCCTGGTCGACGACGGCGACCGTGTGCCCCTGCTGCTCCAGGGTCTGCGCGAGTGCCGATCCCACCCGGCCGCAGCCCATGATGACAATGTGCACCTATCTACCCCGCAGTCCTGGTCAACCCGCTGACCTGCGCAAACACCCTGGTCACTCTTCTCTCTCGGCTCTGCCGGGCCATGACAGGGGCAACGGCGTGCGATGTTGCCCTTGACGAGCTTATGACGCAGTGCCCACGTTGCCCTCATCCGCGGTGCCGATACGGGCGTTCCCGGCGTGGATCACGTGCGGACGCGCCGCGGACGGGCGGGGACGACGCAGGCTCCGGCCACGGAAAGACGCAGCGGACGCGACGGCCTGTGCGGTAGCCCTCCGTGGCGCTACCCCACCGCAGCGTGGCGGTCAACGGGAAATCCGGGCCGAAGAGGGCCGCGGCTGGGCGTCCTCCGTATGGAGCCCTTACGATCCTCTGCGTGTCCAAACTGACCGACCTGCCCAAACGGATCCTGATCGGCCGGGCCCTGCGCAGCGACAGGCTCGGGGAAACGCTCCTGCCGAAGCGCATCGCGCTCCCCGTCTTCGCCTCCGACCCGCTGTCCTCGGTGGCGTACGCCCCGGGCGAAGTCCTGCTGGTCCTCTCGATCGCGGGTGTGTCGGCCTACCACTTCAGCCCGTGGATCGCCGTGGCCGTCGTGGTCCTGATGTTCACCGTGGTCGCCTCGTACCGGCAGAACGTCCACGCGTACCCCAGCGGCGGCGGCGACTACGAGGTGGCGAACACCAACCTCGGCCCCAGAGCCGGACTCACCGTCGCCAGCGCGCTGCTGGTCGACTACGTCCTCACCGTCGCCGTGTCGATCTCCTCCGGCGTGGAGAACCTCGGCTCCGCGATCCCCTTCGTGGTCGAGCACAAGGTCTTCTGCGCCATCGGCATCATCGTGCTGCTGACGCTGATGAACCTGCGCGGCGTCAAGGAGTCCGGCAAGCTCTTCGCGATCCCGACGTACGTCTTCGTCGCCGGCGTCTTCATCATGGTCGCTTGGGGTGCCTTCCGGGGCCTCGTCCTCGGCGACACCATGCGCGCGCCGACCGCCGGCTTCGAGATCAAGCCCGAGGCACAGGGACTGGCCGGCTTCGCCCTCATCTTCCTGCTGCTGCGCGCCTTCTCCTCCGGCTGTGCCGCGCTCACCGGTGTCGAGGCCATCAGCAACGGCGTCCCCGCCTTCCGCAAGCCCAAGAGCAAGAACGCCGCCACGACGCTGCTGCTCATGGGCGCGCTCGCCGTCACGATGTTCTGCGGGATCATCGGCCTCGCCATGGCCACCGACGTCAGGATGGCCGAGAACCCCGCGCACGACCTGATCAACAACGGCGCCCCGGTCGGCTCCGGTTATGTCCAGGACCCGGTGATCTCACAGGTCGCGGCCGCCGTCTTCGGCGACGGCACCTTCTTCTTCGTGATCCTCGCGGCCGCCACCGCTCTCGTGCTCTTCCTGGCGGCGAACACCGCGTACAACGGCTTCCCGCTGCTCGGCTCGATCCTCGCCCAGGACCGCTATCTGCCGCGCCAGCTGCACACCCGTGGTGACCGGCTCGCCTTCTCCAACGGCATCGTGCTGCTGGCCGGGGCCGCCGTCCTGCTCGTCTGGGTCTACGGAGCCGACTCCACCAAGCTGATCCAGCTCTACATCGTCGGCGTCTTCGTCTCCTTCACGCTCAGCCAGACCGGCATGGTCCGGCACTGGAACCGTCATCTGAAGACCGAGCGGGACCCCGCCAAGCGCCGCCACATGGTCCGCTCCCGGGCCATCAACGCCTTCGGCGCGTTCTTCACCGGCCTGGTGCTGGTCGTCGTCCTGGTCACCAAGTTCACCCACGGGGCCTGGGTGGCCCTGCTCGGCATGGTGATCTTCTACGGAACGATGACGGCGATCCGCAAGCACTACGACCGCGTATCGGAGGAGATCTCCGCGCCGGACGAGCCGACCGACGACACCGTGCGCCCCTCCCGGGTCCACTCCATCGTCCTGGTGTCCAAGGTCCACCGGCCGACACTGCGCGCCGTCGCCTACGCCAAGCTGATGCGCTCCGACCGTCTCGAAGCGCTGAGCATCAACGTGGACCCGGCCGAGACCAAGGCCCTCAAGGAGGAGTGGGACCGGCGCGGCATCAATGTGCCGCTGAAGATCCTCGACTCGCCCTACCGCGAGATCACCCGGCCGATCATCGAATACGTGAAGAGCCTGCGGCGCGAGAGCCCGCGCGACGCGGTCAGCGTGATCATCCCCGAGTACGTGGTCGGCCACTGGTGGGAGCACCTGCTGCACAACCAGAGCGCCCTGCGCCTCAAGGGCCGTCTGCTGTTCACACCCGGGGTCATGGTGACCTCGGTGCCCTACCAGCTGCAGTCCTCCGAGGCCGCGAAGCTGCGGGCCAAGAAGCGCCAGGAGTGGAACGCTCCGGGCGCCGTGCGCCGCGGCCCCGTGAACGAGCGGTCCGGTGAGCCCGGCGGCAAGGGCTGAGGGGCCCGCGCGCCCACGTAGACTGGGGGGCTGTCGTCCGCGCACGGACGACAGCCCCCTCTCGTATCCCTGGAGCCGTCCCCGTCATGCAGAACGCACCTGAGTCTTCGCTCGTCGGGGAGGAGTACGAGGTCGAGGTCGGCCCCGTCGCGCACGGCGGGCACTGCATCGCCCGCACCGACGGGGGCCGGGTGCTGTTCGTCCGCCACGCGCTGCCCGGCGAGAAGGTCGTGGCCCGTGTCACCGAGGGCGAGGAGAGCTCCCGCTATCTGCGTGCGGACGCGGTCCGTGTCCTCGAGGCGTCCAAGGACCGCGTCGAGGCGCCCTGCCCGTACGCCGGCCCCGGCAAGTGCGGCGGCTGCGACTGGCAGCACGCCAAGCCCGGCGCCCAGCGCCGTCTCAAGGGCGAAGTCATCGCGGAGCAGCTGAAGCGGCTCGCGGGCCTCACTCCCGAAGAGGCCGGCTGGGACGGCACCGTCATGCCGGCGGAGGGTGACAAGCTGCCCCCCGGCGAGGTGCCCGCCTGGCGCACCCGGGTCCAGTACGCCGTCGACGCCACCTCCGGAAAAGCGGGTCTGCGCCGCCACCGCTCCCACGACGTCGAGCCGGTCGAGCACTGCATGATCGCCGCACCGGGCGTGAGCGAACTCGGCATCGAGAAGCGCACCTGGGAAGGCATGGCATCGATCGAGGCCATCGCCGCGACCGGGTCCTCCGACCGGCAGGTGGTCCTCACCCCGCGTCCCGGCGCCCGGCTGCCGCTGGTGGAGCTGGACAAGCCGGTCTCGGTCCTGCGGATCCACGAAAAGGACGGCAGTGTCCACCGCGTCCACGGCCGCCCCTTCGTCCGCGAACGCGCCGACGACCGCACCTACCGCGTCGGTATGGGCGGCTTCTGGCAGGTCCACCCGAAGGCGGCCCAGACCCTCGTCGAGGCCGTGATGCAGGGCCTGTTGCCCCGCAAGGGCGACATGGCGCTCGATCTCTACTGCGGCGTCGGCCTGTTCGCGGGCGCGATCGGCCAGCGCGTGGGCGAGAAGGGCGCGGTGCTCGGCATCGAGTCGGGCAAGCGCGCGGTCGAGGACGCCCGCCACAACCTCCAGGACCTGCCCCGGGTCCGCATCGAACAGGGCAAGGTCGAGTCCGCCCTGCCCCGCACCGGCATCACCGAGGCCGACCTCGTCGTCCTCGACCCCCCGCGCGCGGGCGCGGGCCGCTCCACCGTCGAGTACATCTCGGGCCTCGGCGCCCGCCGTATCGCGTACGTGGCATGCGACCCGGCGGCGCTGGCGCGGGACTTGGCATACTTCGGGGAGAACGGGTACAGGGTGCGGACGCTGCGGGCGTTCGACCTGTTTCCGATGACGCATCACGTGGAGTGCGTGGCGATTCTGGAGCCGGCGAAGTAAGGCGCGGGCTGGACGCCACCGTCATCGCGGCCGCAGTGCTCACCCCGCCTCGGGCCTGCTCGCCGCCCGCTGATCACCGAGCACCGGCCCGGCCCCCGCTGAACCACCGGCTTCCCCGTCCCGGACGGCTCCGGGATGAGAGGCCAGGGCGACGCGGATCAGACCTTCTCGGCGGTCACACGGGGGTGGTCGGCGGTGAGCATGGTGATGTCCTCGACGTCGGACGTCAGGATGGTGACGCGGCCCGGCTGGGCGACGGCGGTGGCGCAGAGCATGGCGTCGATGGCGTACTTGTGGCCGTGCAGGCCGGCCGTGCGCAGCAGTGCGGCGGCGAACTGGGCGAGGGCCTGGGTGACGGGCTCGACCCGCAGCCGGGACAGCGTCCACTTGAGGGCGGCGTCGTTGATCCGGGGGTGTATCACCTCGACGAGTACGGCGGCCGAAGTGATCACCGGAAGGTCGGCTTCGCGGGCGGCGGTGAGCCACTCGTGAACCTCGCGGTCGCGCTGTACGGCCTTGGCCAGACCCTCGCTGTCCACGATGAGCGCGCCGCTCACGCGGCCGCCCCGGTTCCGGAAGAGGTGCCGCCGGTGAGCCTGGCCCGCTTGGCGGCCACGGCCTCCGGGTCGGCAGGGCCGTGGGTCTTGTCGAAGTCGGCGATCAGCTCGTCCAGGTTGTCGCGCTCGATCTGCCGTTGCGCGGCCCTCTCCAGGTAGGCGGACACGCCGCGCTTGCCGACCCGCTCGCGGATCGCTTGGAGAGTGCCGGCGGTCAGGGAGACGGAGATACCGCTGCTGGGGCCGTCGCCGGGAGGGAAGTCGGTGTCTTCGTCAGCCATGGCACGAGTATGGCATTTGGAATGCCATACGGCGAGATCGTCAGGCGAAGAGGGGATCCAGCGTCGCCTGTCCGGCCGGCACCCGCCAGGCCGGCAGCCGCACCGCCCGGGCCACCGGCGCGGGCTTGGCCCCCCGGCCGCCGGAGGGCAGCCCGATCAGCAGGTCACCGCGTGCGTGGATGAGCCGCAGATGGCGGGCGGGGTCCTGCCCCGGCAGGGGGCCCGTGTCGATGAGCACCGCCGTGTTCTCCCCGTCGACCGTGAACAGCAGGTCCACCGTGTGCCCGCCGACCACCGCCGAGCGTTCCAGGTCGGTGATGCCACGGGCACCGAGATAGTCCTGCAGCCGGTCGGCGAGCTCTTCGCGGAATCCGGGCGAGGCCGGGGGACCGGCGATCGTCTCCCGGTCTGCGGAGGCCTCCGCGCGCAGCACCGTCGAGCGCTCCGAGAGCACGGCCGGCAGCCCCGCCTGACCCTGCCAGAAGCGATGGCTCCCCACGGTGATCAGCTGCGACTTCGCCCGGGTGACCGCGACGTTCCAGAGGTTGACCTGGCTCGACACCCAGTGCGTCGTCTTCGGCGGGGTGTTGCCCGTGGCCACCGGGCTCAGGACCATGACGTCGCGCTGACCGCCCTGGAACGCGTGCACCGTACCGACCCGGACACGGTCGTCACCGGCCCACACCCTGGCCAGCGCCTCCTTCTGCGCGCGGAAGGGCGTCACCACCCCGACCGTGGCGTCCTCGGGCAGCCGTGCCAGCAACTCGTCCACCGTCCGCCGCACCTGCTCCGCCTCGGCCTGGTTGCGCCAGGACCGGCCGCCGCTGCCGGCCGCGGACTCGCCGTACGGCACGTCCACCCAGCCGAGCACCGGAGCCGGATCGGCCGCCCCCGCCGGATCGACCGGCGGGACCTGCCTGCGGACGTCGGTGAGGACCTGCAACTGGCCCGCGTAGCAGTAGCCGTTGACCACGCCCGCGATCTGCGGATGGCACCGGTAGTGCTCGTCGAGCAGCAACGCCGCCTCACCGTGCTGCGCCGCCGCGTGGTACGAGGCGTACACGTGGTAGGTGAGCCGGTGGTCCTCCAGCTGCGCGGCAGTCAGGCCCGCCCGCACCCGGGCCTGCCGCTCCTGCTCCGGACTGATCCCGGGAATGTGCCCGAGCTGCATCGGGTCGCCGATGATCAGCGCCCGCTTCGCCCGGAACAGCAGTGGCAGCACCGACGGGATCGAGCACTGGCTCGCCTCGTCGATCACCACGAGGTCGAAGAGTTTCGGGGTGAGTTCGAGCTGGCGCACCGAGTGCGTACTGATGGCCCACGCCTTCAGGTGCGTCATCAGGTTGCGCTGGCTCTTCTGGAAGCCCGAGCGCCGGCGCAGCGCCTGGAGCCGCTGGTTCATCAGCGAGCGGCCCCGCACCATGGCCTCGGCGGCCACGGACTGCGCCAGCTCCCCCGCCACCGCGGAGGACGCGGCGGCGCTCTCCAGCCGGGCCTGCTTCAGCGCGTCCTCGTCCCAGGCCAGATGTGCCGGTACGAGCTCCCGCAGAGCCCGCTCCACGGCCAGGGTCTCCGCGAGGTCGCGAAGCAGCTCGGGCGAGGCCGGGTGCTCCGAGGCCCAGGCCGGCCACGCCCCGGATCCGCCGCCGGACGAACTCACGAGGGCGGCAAGAGCGCGCCCGCGGCGCCACCCGCCGAAGGTCGGCCATCCGGCTCCGGCGGCCCTGCGGGCGCGGTCCTCCCAGCGGGCGAGCGCAGTCGGCTCCTCCGCCGCCCAGACGCTCTCCAGCAGGCGTACGGGCAGCGCGAGCCCGTCCGCCCGCCGGGCCCTCTCACGGACCAACTCCAGCAGACGCGCCTCCTCGACGATCCGCCCTGCCGCCTCCGCCCGGTGCGCGGCCGTACGCGCGTGGCGGCTGCGCAGCTCACCGGCCACGGTCGCGGCACCCCGATCCGGGGCCGCGACCGGCTCGGCCAGCAGCCCGGCCAGCTTCTCGGCCTCCCTTTCCCGGGCTTCCACGTTTCCGGTCCGCATGAGCAGGCCGGGCGAGATCTCGTCGCACCGTTCGGCCACCACGTTGACGGCCTCGTTGTTCGTGGACGCGACGAGCACGGACTGCCCGGCGGCGACGGCGGTCGCGACCACGGCCGTCACCACCTCGCTCTTGCCGGTACCGGGCGGGCCGGTCGCGACGGTGAGCCGACGGGTCATCGCCGAGGAGATCACCTGCTCCTGGCTCTCGTTGCACGGGCCGGGGGAGACCACCGTCGCGGCCGCGGCGTCAGGACCCGTCCCGTCATCGCGGTCGCCGCCGGTGAGGAGGGCGTCCAGCGCGGTACCCGTGATCTGACCGGCGCGCGTGGACATCTGGAGCAAGTTGTCGACCAGGCCCTCGGTCGCGACCCGCTCCATGCCGGAGGGCGCCAGCAGTACGGCGGCGTTGTGGGCGCCGGGTCGCAACGAGTCCATCACGGACCGCTCGCTGAGCGAGGAGAGGTCGAGGGGCTCCAGCTCCGGAACACCGAGCTCGGTCAGGAGCTCCCGCACCGCCTTGACCATCTGGGTGCCGTTGCCCTCCTGCCAGCTCGGCTGCCAGCGGGCCAGCAGCTCGGCAGTCTCGTCGTCGGACAGCAGCTCGCTGATCACACCGGTGTGCAGGGACGGGACCCCGCTCGGACGCAGCAGGTCGCGACCGTTCTCGTCCGGGGTGAGGTCCATCGGCTGGATCAGCAGCGGCGCGATCCGCACCGCTGCCCGCCGACGGCCTTCCCCACGTTCGGGAAGGGTGATCGCGGGATACCCGTACCAGTACTCCTGGAGCCCGGCCCCGTCGGCCCGCGCACCGGTGCTCTTCGGCTTGGGCAACTGCCCGGGGGCGGGGAAGGAATGCCCGAGCCCGGACTGGATCGTCTCCGGGCCCTGGCCCAGCAGGAAGTACGCCGATCCCCGGCCGACGTCGCGATCGGGCAGCATGCCGGACGCCGCCTGGGCGCCGAGGCAGTGCGCGTAGTACCGCAGCAGCCGCTGCGGGTCGATGCCCTCTCCGGCGTCGTGGGCGACCAGTTGCCGCGCTTTCAGCAGGGCGGGGGAGCCTGCGGACCGAGCGGCGGCCCGGGGGGCGTCGCGCGGCGCGTCGGGAAGGCGGACCGGTCGAGCGACCGAGCGGGCGAAGGGCAGTGAACGGGTGGCCCGGATCGTGGACTTGGTCGGCCGCTGTTCCTCGGGGACGCCCTTGATCACCATTTGCGCGGTCAGGTACTCGAAGAGGTCGTCCGGGGTGATCCAGCCGCCCTCCTTGATCCGTCCGCTCCGCAGGCCTTCCACGATCTCCCCGGTGAACCGGGAGGTGCCGAGGGAAGACCCTTCCGGAGCCATCGCGGACGCCTCCTGGAGAGCGTCGGAGGCGGTGATGAAGTACACGCCGGTCGGGTGCAGCAGCGTACTGGGCGCGGACCGTTCGCCGGAGTCCGTACCGCCCTTGGCCGTCCACCCCTGAACGACGGACCCGCTGGAGCAGCAGTCCAGCAGCACCAGCTTGGACGCGGCCCGGCAGGACTGGAGCATCCGCTCCAGGAACTGGGCCGGGACCGCCGTGCCCGGCAGGTCGTCCGGGTCGGCGTCCCGGGTCAGGAAGTACAGCTGCCCGTCCGCCTCGCAGAACTGGCCGTGCCCGCTGAAGTAGAGCAGCGCCGTCTCGCTGGACTGCCGCTCCTCCAGGAACTGCTCGACGGCGTACAGCATTTCGGCGCGCGTCGGCTCGGCGACCATCGCGCAGTCGTTGTACATGCCGATCTCGGTGCTCTCCAGCACCGCCCGCATGTAGTGCAGGTCGGCCCGGACCGGCGGCAGGTTGTGGTAGCGGTCGCTGTCGTACGTGGATACGCCGATGAGCATGGCGTACCGGTCGTTGTCGCTCACTGCGCGCCCGGCCCCGCTTCGCTGCCGTCCTCGTCCTCGTTCCCGTCCCCGTTCCCGTCCCCGTTCCGGTCCTCGTCCCGGGCGTCGGTCGTACCGCCGGCAAGGAACCGGTCGATGAGCTCGCTGTCGGCGCGGGCCTCCTTGCCGGACACGCGGAGCGTCGCCCCGTCGGCTCGGGTGATGACGATGGTCCGCTGGGGTATGCGGGCCAACCAGACCTGGATGGCGGCGGCGATGAATGAGCCCCCGCTGAATACCAGCCCGATCAGGTCGGTGACCGAGCCGCCTTTGAAGGTCTCGTCCTCGGGCCCGGGGCGTGGGAGGTCGAGCGCGGCCTGCGGATCGGCATCGGCGAGGGCGGTGAGCAGCTCGCGCGCTTCGCGCCGGGCGCGCAGCGGGTCCTCGTCGACGATGGCGATGCGGTGGCCGGCGGCGGCCGGGTCGGTGGTGGTGCTCACGTTCTTCGTCCCCCTAGGGCCTTTCGTTTGGATCTTGCCGGGATCGCGTGCCCTGTTGCCATGCCTCGCCGCGTTGTCGTCAGTCGCCGACGTCCCCCAGCTCGCGCTGGGAGGTACCCCCACCGCGTCGACTCCCTCCTCCGCCTTGCGATCCACAGCAACAGGCCCCGCTCACTGATCCGGCCTGATCCAAACGAAAGGCCCCAGATCTCCCGTGTGACGGGCACACGGACCGGGGAGCGTACCGAAGATCCCTGGCGGTAGACGCGCCAATTTCCGAAAACCTGCTGGTCATTGGCTCGAAACGGCCGGCTCCGTGCATGCGGCCCTACCGGGCGCCCCGACTCCGCGTCGCCGGTGCGTCGTGGTGGGTGAGCAGTGGCAGACCCGCCCGGTCCGGGTGTCGGTGATCTCGGCAGGTAGTCCGTGCCCGTGCCGCCTTCGGCGCGGTAACCGGCGGGGGAGAGCGACCCATTCGTCAGAGGCGGCGTGCACCGTCGGGAATCGGCCATCGAGCGTCGCCCCGGGTGCATGGTCCGGATGCGGATGAAGGAGATCCGAGCACGCATGGCTCCCGGCGCGCAAGGTTCCGTGCCTCCTGCATTCAGTGCCCGGCTGCATATGACACCCGAGGGCCTGGGATCGACATGCATAAAGCTCCAGGCCAGGCCCACACAGCGTCAACATGTGACGCACGTCACATGTGGATGAGGCATCAATTCCGGTTCCGACCTCTTGCCGGATCGAGATCGTACGTGCTCGGATTAATTACGTCAGCGGCGTTCCGGAGCACTGCAACCCCGGGCGTCGGCATCAACCGGCATGGCTGGATCCATGCTTGCGGTCGCATGCTCAGGCCGTGCGGCCACCGTCTCTCACCTCTTCCATCGCTTAGGAGCGAGACATGCTCGACCTCACCTCCGTTGATCTGCTCGACGCGTTCACCCGGGAGCTGAAGTTGTGCAAGCTCAGGCCTGACGAGCACGTCGTCGTCCTGTCCGAGCCGACCAGCCGCGGTGACTACGTGGCGGCCGCCTTCGGTGCGGCGAAGGCGTGCGGCGCGCACGTCATCGCCGCCACCGTCCCCGGCGGCAACCCGTCTCCCGCGGACAGCACCCGCACCGGCGCCGGGCCCGGGCTGAGCGCGGTGCTGAACGACTCCACCGCGCAGGAGCTGCTCAAGGGGGCCGACCTGGTCGTGGACCTCACGCGGGAGGGCTTCATCCACGCCCCCCTGCAGCAGGAGATCCTGCGGACGGGCACCCGCATTCTCTTCGTCTGTGACGCCCCGGACGTCCTCATCCGCAACCTGCCCAAGGAGCAGGACAAGGCGGAGGTCCTCAAGGGCGTGGAGCTGCTGAAGAGCGCGTCCGTGATGCGGGTGACCTCCGAGGCCGGCACCGACCTCGTCGTCGAACTTCCGGGATCCAAGCCGGAGTTCCAGGTGGGATTCGCCGACGACCCCGGACGTTGGGACCACTGGCCGAGCACCATGGTGCTGTGCTGGCCGCAGCTTTCCGACGGCCGGATCGTGCTGGCCGAGGGCGACGTCCTGCTGCCGTTCAAGGAGTACGTGCGTCAGCCGGTCACCCTGCAGATCGCGGGCGGGCACATCGAGAAGGTGTCCGGCGGGGCCGAGGCCCAGCTCCTGAACACGTTCTTCGAGGACGCGAACGACGAGTGGGCGCGCAGTCTGTCCCACATGGGCTGGGGCCTGATGCGGACCGCGGACTGGTTCGCCACCGCCCTGTACGGCAAGGAAGAGCTGATGGGCATGGACGCGCGGGCGTTTGCCGGGAACTTCCTGTGGTCCACCGGTCCGCACCCCGTGCTCGGCCGTGAGTCGTACGCGCATCTCGACATCGCCATGCGCGGCTGCTCCATCTCCGTCGACGACCAGGAGGTCGTCACCGTCGGCCGACTCGTCGACTACTGATACCGCCTGCGGCACGCACCCGGAGAACACATGGCATCTACCCAATCATTCGAAGCCGTCATCGTCGGAGGCGGGCTCGGTGGGATGACCGCCGCGCTGTCGCTGAGGCACCGGGGCCTGCGGGTCACCGTGCTGGAGCAGGCACCGCAGTTCGGCGAGATCGGCGCGGGCATCCAGACCGCGCCGAACGCGAGCCGGATCCTGCTCGGGCTGGGGCTGCGCAAGCAGCTGGAGGCCGTCCGCACCGAGCCCCAGGAACAGGTGCGGCGCAGGTGGAAGGACGGCAGCATCGTCGGGCTGACCCAGCTCGGCGACGTCTGCAAGCAGCGCTACAACGCGCCGTACTGGCACTACCACCGCGCAGACCTGCACCAGGTCCTCACGGACGCGTGCATCGACCCGGCCGGTCCCGGACCGGTCGTCGAACTGCGCACGGCGAGCCGGGTCACGGCACTGGACCGCGGCAACCCCCGCCGCCCGGTCGCGGTGACCGAGGACGGCCGGCGCTTCGAAGCCGACGTACTGATCGGCGCCGACGGCATCCGCTCCCGCGTCCGCGACCTCATGGGCCTGCCGGACACCCTGGAGTTCTCCGGGGAGATGGCCTTCCGGGCCCTGATCCCCGGCGACCTCATCGCCGCGGACCCGGCGACCCGTTTCCTGATGGACCGTTTCCAGAGCACCATCTGGTACGGCCCCGGCCGGCACCTCGTCCACTACATGATCCGCGGCGGTGAGTACCTCAACATCGTCGGCTGCGTCCCCTGCACCGACGTTGCCGAGGAGCGAGTCGTCACCGCCACCACCGACGATCTCGTCAACGCGTACTCGGACTGGGACGACCGTGTTTCGGCGATTCTGTCCAAGGCCAAGGACGACGTTCTGGCCTTCGCTCTCCACTACCGCCGCCGCGACCCGATCTGGGTGGACGGCCATGTGGCCCTCCTGGGCGACGCCTGCCACGCCATGCTTCCCTACCAGGCTCAGGGCGCCTCGCAGGCCATGGAGGACGCGGCCGTTCTCGCCGAGGAACTCGGCCGTGTCGCCGCCGCCGGCGTCGGCACCGCGCTGCGCCGCTACGTCGACCGGCGCGCCAAGCACGCCGGCATGGTCCAGGACGCGTCTCTGCAGAACAAGGACTTCTACCACTACCCGGACGGCCCCCAGCAGGAGGGCCGGGACGAACTGCTCAGGCGCGGATTCGACGGCGAGTCCGACGTCTCCTACCACTGGTTGTGGAGCGGCACACCGCTCAACGACCCGGACCTGGGCGCCTACGACTACCGCTTCGCCCGCTGACCGAACCGCGCCAACCCCCCCACTCTGCCCACCCTGGTGTCCGCACCGTGCGGGCGCGTCCCTCTCGAACACCCGTGGAGTGAACGTGAAAACAGGCGACCAGATTGTTCAGGAACTTCCCTGGAGATGGGGAGTTCAAGGCAAGATCTTCATCATCGGCGGCCTCGGCTACCTGTTCGACGCCTACGACATCGCCCTCAACGGCTTCCTCATGCCGCTGGTGGGTGAGCACTTCGAACTCACGCTCCCCGAGCGCGGCCTCGTGGCCACAGCCAATCTGATCGGCATGGCCGTGGGCGCAGTGGCCTGGGGCGCGGTTGCCGACCGCATCGGCCGGAAGAAGGCGTTCAGCATCACGCTGCTGATCTTCGCGCTGTTCTCGGTGCTCGGCGCCCTCGCCCCGAACTACCCCCTCTTCCTGGCCCTGCGCTTCCTGGCCGGCGTCGGGCTCGGCGGATGTATCCCCGTCGACTACGCCCTGGTGGCGGAGTTCTCCCCGAGGAAGTACCGCGGGCGCATCCTGACCGCCCTGGACGTGTGGTGGCCCGTCGGTGTGACGCTGTGCGGACTGGTGTCGACGGCCATGCTGACGCTCGACGACAACTGGCGATGGATGCTCACCACCATGAGCATCCCGGCGCTGCTGCTGTTCTGGGTGCGCCGCGGCGTCCCCGAGTCGCCGGTCTACCTCAGCAAGAAGGGCAGGGAGACCGAGGCACGCGTCGTCATCGACGACCTGGTGGCCCGCACCGGAGCGCCGGTCGAGTCGTATGTCATCCCCGCCCCGGTCGACGACGCCGGAGCGAAGGGTCTCCGGGCCGCGCTCGAGCAGCTGCGCGGCATATGGAAGTTCAGCGCGCGCATCACCTCCGCCGCCTGGCTGATGTTCGCCACCGTCATGCTGGTGTACTACGCGGCGCTGAGCTGGATGCCGTCCATTCTCAAGGCACAGGGCCTCGGCGACAGGGTCGCCTTCATGAGCACCACGCTGATGAGCGGCGTCGGCATCATTGCCGTCCTGGTGTCCACCGCGCTGGTCGACGCGGTGGGCCGGAAGTGGCTCATCGGTGTCACGGCGCCGCTCGCCGGGCTCGCGCTGGTGGCGTTCGCCGTGCTGATGGACATGCCGACCGGATCCGTCGTGGCCATCGGCGTCTTCGGTTTCCTGATTCAGCTGACCATTCCCGCGATGTACGCCTACGTGTCCGAGTTGTATCCGACGTTGCTGCGAGCCAGCGGCTTCGGCTGGGCGTCTTCCTTCAGCCGGGTGCTGACCGGCTTCGCCCCGCTGCTGTTCGGCTCGGTGATGTGGCCGCTGCTGGGGCTGCCGCTGACCTTCGCGGTGCTGACCCTGGCCGTGTTGGTGTCCGTCGTCTGGATGGCGGTCGCGGCTCCCGAGACCAAGGGGCGGGCACTGGACGACAGCGCCGATGAAGCTCCGCAGGTCCTGCCGGCCCCGGCAGCGGTACCGGGTCAGGTGGTGCTCTGAGGTTCGCCCTCCCTGACCGGGGTCATCTGCCGCCGCACTCCGTAAGACAGGAGAGACATGAAGCCCGCTCCCTTCCGCTACCACCGGGCGCGCGACGTCGAGGGCGCCACGGCGCTCCTCGCCGAGCTGGGTGACGATGCCAAGGTCATCGCCGGCGGCCAGAGCCTGGTCGCGATGATGAACTTCCGGCTGGCCCGTCCGGCCCACCTGGTCGACATCGGTGGGCTGCGTGAGCTCGACCACATCGGTGTCGGCACCGGCGGCGAGCTGCGTATCGGGGCACTCACCACCCACCACACGGTGGAGAGCGCCCCTCCGGACCGGCTGGGGGCGGGCTTCGGCGTCATCCGTGACGCCATGGCGTGGATCGGCCATCTGCCGATCCGCACCCGCGGCACGGTCGGCGGCAGCATGGCCCACGGCGACTCGACCGCCGAGTGGTGTCTGCTCGCCGTACTGCTGGACGCCGAGTTCACGGCTCGCAGTCCGCGCGGACAACGCCGGATTCACGGCCGGGAGTTCTTCTTCGGCTACTACACGACCGCCCTGGACCCCGACGAGATCCTTGTCGAGATCGTCTTCCCGCGTCCCGCGCCCCACGCGGCGCTCACCGAGTTCGCCGAGCGCCGCGGGGACTTCGCCATCGTGTCGGCCGCCGTCGACCTGGACACCGACGGCCGGGCCGTCCACGGCGGCCGGGTCGCCCTCGGCGGTGTGGCCGCGATGCCGGTGCGGGTCCCGGAGGCGGAGGCGGTGCTGGCCGCCGGTGGCTCCTTCCGCGACTGCGCGGAAGCGGCATCGGCCGCCGTGGACCCGCCGGGCGACGCGAACGGCAGCACTCGATACCGCAAGCACCTCATCCGCACCCTGGTCGAACGCGCCTGCGAGGAGGCGATGTCCCGATGAAGTCCGTCAAGGACGACCGGCTGGTCGGCAGGTCAGTGGCCCGCCGCGAGGATCCCCGGCTGCTGACCGGGCACGGCCGTTTCGTCGACGACATCGAACTGCCCGGCATGCTGCACGCGCAGTTCGTCCGCAGCACGGTCGCTCACGGCCTGATCACCGCGGTCGACCTCACAGAGGTCCGCCAAGTGCCGGGCGTTGTCGCGGCGTTCTCCGCCGCCGATCTCGAGCTCGGCGAAATCACGGCCCAACTCGACCGTCCGCTCAGCGAGTTCGTGCCGACCGCCATGCCTGTCCTCGCCCACGACCGGGTCCGTTACGTCGGCGAGCCCATCGCCGTGGTCGTCGCCCGCGACCCGTACGCGGCCGAGGACGGCCTGGAGGCGGCCAAGGTGTCGTACGAGTCGCTCCCGCCGGTCATGAGCGAGGAACAGGCCCTCGCTCCCGGAGCCGCGCTGGTGCATGAGGAGGCCGAGCGCAACACCCTGGTGGACGTGTCGCTGTTCGCCACCGAAGGAATCGACGAGATCTTCGACAACGCTGCCTGTGTCGTCCGCGTGGACGCGCGGACCGGCCGGCAGAACGCGCTGCCGATGGAGACCCGCGGCGCTGTCGCGGCATGGGACGACCGGGAGGAACAGCTCGTCCTGCACACCTGCACCCAGATCCCGCACCAGGTGCGCACCGTCGCCTCGCGCCGTCTGCGGCTCGACGAGCGCGCGGTGCGCGTGATCGTCCCGGACATGGGCGGCGGCTTCGGCCTCAAATGCGTCGTCGGCCGTGAGGAGATCGCCGCCGCAGCGGCCGCACTGCGGCTCCGCCGGCCCGTCAAGTGGATCGAGGACCGCAAGGACGCTTTGTCCGCGTCCTTCCTCGCCCGCGAACAGCACTACACCGCACGAGCGGCCTTCGACGCCGACGGACGGATCCTCGGCCTCGACGCGGATGTGGTGTGTGACATGGGCGCTTACTCCTGCTACCCCTTCACGGCCGGCATCGAGCCCCTCATGGCCGCCGGCGAGATGCCGGGCGTCTACAAGGTCCCCGCCTACCGGGTGCGCGGCCGGGCGATCGCGACCAACAAGGCGCCCACCGCCCCCTACCGGGGCGTGAGCCGCCCGCAGTACGTGATGGTCGTGGAGCGGCTGATGGAACGCGCGGCCCGCGAACTGAACCTGGATCCGGTGGAGATCCGGCGGCGCAACGTCATCACCGAGTTCCCGTACACCGGTGTCAACAACATCACCTACGACCCCGGTTCATACCTGGAGTCCCTCAACCTCTGCGAGCAGTCACTGAAGGAGGCGGGCTGGTACAAGCGGCAGGCCGCCGCCAGGGCCGAGGGACGGCACATCGGGATCGGCTACAGCTGCTTCAGCGAGCGCACCGGCTACGGCTCCACCACCTTCGCCGCGCGCAAGATGGACGTCGTGCCGGGCTTCGACCTCTCCGAGGTCCGGATGGACACCAGCGGCGCGGTCACCGTCACCACCGGAACCATGAGCCACGGGCAGAGCCACGAGACGACCATGGCGCAGATCGTCGCCGACGCACTGGCCGTCGACATCGCCAAGGTCAGACTCCACCAGGGCGACACCGACCGCATCACCTACGGCTGGGGCACATTCGCCAGCCGCTCGATCACGATCGGCGGCAGCGCCGTACGCCTGGCGGCGGCCAAGCTCGGCGACAAGCTCCGCGCCATCGCCGCCGCCGAGTGGGGCGTCCCCCTGGAGGAGACGGAACTGGACCGGGGCCGGGTCCGCCGCCGCGACGAACCGGACATGGAGCTCAGCTACGAGCACCTGGCCGACACCGCCTACCTCAAGTCCCATCTTCTGCCCAAGGACATCGAGCCCGGCCTCACCGCCACCGCTGCCTTCGACGTCGACACCGACGGCACCTTCTCCAACGCCACCCACGGAGCCGTCGTCGAACTGCACGAGGGCACCGGCCAGGTGGAGATTCTCGCCTATGTCTGCGTCGAGGACTGCGGTGTGGCGATCCACCCGCAGGTCGTAGAGGGTCAGTGCCGCGGCGGCATCGCCCAGGGCATCGCCGGAGCGCTCTTCGAGCAGATCACGTACGACGCGCAAGGCGAGCCGTCGGCGACCAGCTTCATGGACTACAAGGTCCCCACCGCCCACGAGATCCCCGACGTCACCATCCACCACCTGGAAACCCCGTGCGCCTTCACCGAGACCGGTGCCAAGGGGGCCGGGGAGGGCGGCACCATCGGGGCCCCGGCCGCCGTGCTCAACGCCGTCAACGACGCGCTGCGTGCCACCGGTGTCGAACTCGACAACACCCCCATCACACCGGAGACGGTTCACCGTGCCCTGACCTCACCCGCAAGGGAGCAGACACCATGAACGACACGAGCGGCCTGGGTGACGACGTCCAGCTCATCACCCTCGAAGTCAACGGCACGTCGCACGAGGTGATTACCGCGCCGCGCCACACCCTGGTGGACGTGCTCCGCCACCAGCTGCGGCTGACCGGTACCCACGTCGGCTGCGAGCACGGCATCTGCGGAGCCTGCACCGTGCTCGTCGACGGGCTCCCCGTGAGGGCCTGCCTGATGTTCGCCGCACAGGCGGAGGGAGCGCGGATCACCACCGTCGAGTCTCTCGCCGACCCCCGCACCGGCGAACTCGGCGATCTGCAGCGAGCCTTCACCGAAAACCACGGCCTGCAGTGCGGATTCTGCACCCCCGGCTTCCTGATGCTCGCCCAGGGCTTCCTCGAGGAGCGGCCCGAGGCGAGCAAGGAGGAGATCCGGGAGGTCGTCGCCTCGAATCTGTGCCGGTGCACCGGCTACCAGACCATCGTCGAGGCGATCGACGCCTGCGCGAGCGCCCGGCGTGCCCAGCGGGCCCAGCGAGCCGTGGACACCGAGGAGACACCATGCAACTGATCAACACCGTTCCCGTCAAAGCCGCGCCCGAGGCGGTGTTCGCCCTGATCAGCGACGTGCAAAGAGTGGCGTCCTGTATGCCGGGCGCTGCTCTCGAGGGCCGTGACGGCGACGCCTGGCGCGGCGCCGTCAAGGTCAAGGTGGGCCCGATCACGGCCGCCTACGCCGGTAGTGTGCGCTTCCTGGAGGTCGACGCCGAGAAGCGGTACCTGCGTGTCCACGCCAGGGGCGCCGACACGCACGGCAGCGGCGACGCCGAGGCCGAGGTCCGTCTGGAGGTGCTCCCCGCACCGGAAGGCGCACAGCTGAGCCTCACCACCGATCTGGTGATCCGCGGCAAGGTCGCCCAGTTCGGCAAGGGCGCCATCGCCACCGTCTCGGACCGGATCCTCCAGCAGTTCGCCCAGAACCTCGGAAACCTCCTCCTCGCCCAGGGCGGCGCGGCGACCCCGACCGCCGCCCCCGGCGCGTCCACGACTTTCGCCGGCGCGGCCCCTGGGGTGTCCGCCGTCCCGGCTCCCTCGCCCTCCGCCGAGCTGAACGGACTCTCCATGGTGGCCGGCCCGCTGCTGAAGAAGTACGGGCCGGTCGCCGCCGCCTTCCTGTTCGGGTTCTCCCAGGGCTGGCTCCTGGGCAGGCGCCGATGACCGGGGGACTCTACGGTGCCGGCACCGACCGGACGTACACGAAGGCCGGCTTCGGCGCCCCGGTCCGGCGCGGGAGCCGCCCGGCGATCGTCGTGGTGGACCTGACGCGGGGCTTCACCGAGGACTCGTATCCCTCGGGAGCCGACCTGACCGAAGTCGTGGCCGCGACCACGTGCCTGATCGAGGCGGGACGCCCGGCCGACGTGCCGGTGATCTTCACCGCCATCGCCTACACCGAAGCCGAGGCATCCGGCGATTCGATCACCTGGCTGCGCAAGGCCCCGGGGCTCCGCGAACTCGTCGAGGGCAGCGACGCGGTGGCCGTCGACCCCCGGCTGCCCATGCGGCCCGGACACGACGTGCTGGTGGTGAAGAAGGGCGCTTCCGCGTTCTTCGGAACCCACCTCGCCGCCACCCTGACCGGACTCGGCTGCGACACCGTCGTGGTGTGCGGCGCCACCACCAGCGGCTGCGTACGGGCGACCGCCGTCGACGCCGTCCAGTCCGGCTTCTCGGTCCTGGTACCCCGGGCCTGTGTGGGTGACCGCGCCGAAGGACCGGCAGAGGCGGCGCTCTTCGACATCCAGGCCAAGTACGGCGACGTCATCAGCCTCGCCGACGCCGTCCGCTACCTCGGCAACCCGCCGGCGCCGACCGCCCCGCGTGCCGCCCAGCACGCCGCTCCGCGCACGCTCTCGAGGAGGAATTCCGTGCCCCCGCGATCGGTCCTGCAGACCGGGCTCGCCGACCTCGCCGATGTGCCCGCCACCAGCCGGTGGGTCCGCTCCGGCGGCCTACGGCTCCACGCCCTCGACTACGGCGGCGACCTGCCCCCGCTCGTCGTCCTCCCAGGCATCACCAGTCCCGCGATCACCATGGACTTCGTCGCCCGCGAACTGACCGATCTGGTCAGGCCCGTGGTGCTGGACGTCCGCGGCCGGGGACTGTCGGACGACGGCGAGGCCTATGGGCTGGAGGAGTACGTGGAGGACACCGAAGCCCTCGTCACGGGCCTGGGACTCGACCGGCCGTTGCTGCTCGGCCATTCCATGGGCGCGCGGATCGCGGCCGCCGTGGCGGTGCGGGCCAAGGTACCCCTCCAGGGGGCAGTGCTGGCCGATCCACCGCTGAGCGGTCCGGGCCGCGGACCGTACCCCACGGGTCGTGACGCCTTCCTGCGACAGCTGTCCGAGGCCCGGCGCGGCACGGACGCCGACGAGGTGGCCGTCTCCTGGCCCACCTGGCCGCGGCGTGAGCAGGAACTGCGGGCGCGCTGGCTGTCCAGCTGCGCGGCGGAGGCCATCGTTGCCACGCACCACGGCTTCGAGCACGAGGAATTCTTCGACTGGTGGCCGCAAGTCCCCGGGCCCGTACACCTGCTGTACGGCGCCGACAGCCCCGTCGTCACCGACGAGGGGGCGCGGGAGGTCGCCGAGAGCAACCCGGCGGCACCGCTGCACCGGATCCCCGGAGCCGGGCACATGATCTTCTGGGACGCCCCGGCGACCGCTCTCACCGCCCTGCGTACGGCCCTGAGCGCCATCCTTTCCCAGCCTCGCCCGCAGTAGCCCGTCCACGCCCCACGGCCGGCCACGTCCGGCGTCGGCCACCGTACATTCAACCGGAGAACCCACCCCATGACGGACCATCACATCGGCCTGATCGTGCCCAGCTCCAACCTGACGATGGAAACCGAACTGCCGCGGATGCTGAACGCCCGCGAGGCCGTCGAGCCCGACGACCGTTTCGTGTTCCACAGCAGCAGGATGCGGATGAAGCACGTCACCCCCGAGGAACTGCGCGGAATGAACGCGCAGACCGAGCGCGCCGCCCTCGAACTCGCCGACGCCCGGCCGGACGTCGTCGCCACCGCCTGCCTGGTCGCCATCATGGCCCAGGGGCCGGGCCATCACTGCGTGGCGGAGGCCGAGATCACCTCCGCGCTGCGTGCCGAAGGCGCCACGGCGCCGGTGGTCTCCAGCGCCGGTGCCCTGCTCAGCGGCATCAGTGCTCTCGGCGCCGGCCGAGTCGCCATCATCACGCCCTATATGAAGGACCTGACCGCCCGGGTCGTCGACTACATCGAGGACGCCGGCACCGAGGTGGTCGACGCGTTCAGCCTCGAAGTGCCCGACAACCTGGCGGTCGCCCGTCTCGACCCCGCCGATCTGCGTGAGCACTGGCGGCGCCTCGACCTGCGCCGGGCCGACGCCCTGGTGCTGTCGGCGTGCGTCCAGATGCCGTCCCTCGCATCGATCCAGCCGGTGGAGGACGCGGCGGGGCTGCCCGTGCTGTCGGCGGCCACCTCAACGGCGTTCCGCATCCTGACGGAGCTCGGTCTGCCGCCCGTCGTGCCCGACGCCGGAAGCCTGCTCAGCGGACGGGCGGCCGGCCCCGCGATCGGCTCAGGGCACGAGCAGTCCAGGATCCACCGGTACCGAGAGGAGTGACTCATGCGTGACGTTCTGGATCCGCTGCTGTCCTGGTGGGCCGAAGGCAGGGCGTCGGCGCTGGCCACCGTTGTGGCGACACATCACTCCGCTCCCCGTCCGCCGGGGGCAGCGATGCTGATCGGCCCCGGCGGCGAGCCGGTCGGCAGCGTTTCGGGCGGCTGCGTCGAAAGCGCGGTCTACGACCTGGGCCAGGAGGTGCTCTCGGGGGCGCGTCCGGAGCTCCAGCGCTATGGGGTGTCCGACGCGGATGCCTTCACGGTCGGGCTGACCTGCGGCGGCACGCTCGACGTCTTCGTGGAGAGGATCGACCTGAAGACGTTCCCGCAGCTGGGGGAGGTGGCAGAGACCGTGCGGGCCGGAACACCGGTCGCCGTCGCAACCGTGATCACCGGCCCTCCGGAACGCCTCGGCCGCCGTCTGGTCGTGTGGCCGGAACGGGTGGCGGGCGGGACCGGCTCGAACCGGCTGGACAGCCTTCTGAGCCAGGACGCCCGTGGTCTGCTCGACGCCGGCCGGACCGCTGTACTGCGCTACGGCGCGGACGGGCCGTGCCGTAACGAGGGTGGCGAAGCCCCGGAGGTGTCGGCCGACGGGTCGGACGTGTTCGTCGAGACCTTCGCACCGCCACCCCGGATGATCATCTTCGGTGCGATCGACTTCGCGGCCGCTCTGGCTCGCACGGGCTCGTTCCTCGGCTATCGGGTCACGGTGTGCGATGCGCGCCCGGTATTCGCCACCGCCGCGCGGTTGCCCGGCGCGGACGAGATCGTCGTGGAGTGGCCGCACCGCTACCTGAAGGCCGAGGCGGGTGCCGGGAGGATCGACGGACGCACCGTCATCTGCGTCCTCACTCACGACCACAAGTTCGACGTACCCCTCCTGCGGGTCGCGTTGCGCCTGCCCGATGTCGGCTACATCGGCGCGATGGGCTCCCGGCGCACCCACCAGGACCGGTGCAACAGACTGGTCGAGGCGGGGGTGACCGAGCCCGAGCTGAAACGGCTGTCCAGCCCGATCGGCCTGGACCTGGGCGCCCGGACCCCGGAGGAGACCGCCGTGTCCATCGCGGCCGAGATCATCGCTCTGAAGGGTGTGGGCAGCGGGCTCCGGCTGGCCGACCGGACGGGGCCGATCCACCCCGGGTCCGGTTTCTGACCGGGCAGCCATGCCCGGCGCAGGCCGTGCGTGTTTAAGTAGGCCCATGACCGACAGGACCCCGCCAGCCGAGACCATGCCGGAGATACCCGCTGCTCTGATCGCCGCTCCCGGCTATCAAGTACGCCGTCTCTACCAGGCGTATCTCGCTGTGTGGGCGCGCGAGGTGGATCCGGTGCTGACCGGTCCCCAGTTCGCGGTACTGCAGGCGGTCGAAGCCAATCCGGGTCGCGACCAGCGCTCCATGGCCGCAGTCGTGTCCCTGGACACGTCCACCATGGCGGACGTGGCCCGCAGGCTGGAGAACCGCGGCCTGCTCGCCCGCCGTCCCGATGCCGCAGACGGCCGCCGCAAACTGCTTCACCTCACGGACGCGGGCAGTGAGGCTCTGCGGGAGGCCAATGACCGCGCCCGGATGCTCGACAAGGTCCTCCTGGAGTCCTTGGACGAGGCCGAGCGTGCACCGTTCAAGGCCATGCTGCAGGGGCTCGCCGATCGCTGGGAGAGGCTGGCGAAGGGCTCGTAGCCGCTCATATGCCGGCCGTCGGGTGCGAGCCGCTGTGTTCAGGGCCGCTCGCTCCAGCCTCCCGGCAACAGGTCGTCCCAGGGGTGGGCACATGCTTCCCACCGGGTTTCCGACAGCGCCGATTTCGTCGCCATTCCCCGAACGCGACGTCGATAAACCAGGCGCTCCTCATGAGTCGCACGAGCGCATTCTGACTTATTTCATGGGACACCTACTGGGCTGGGGACAACAAGGCCCAGGGATCCCCAGTGCTTGATTTCGGTCATGTCATGCAGCTGCCGCACAGCCATGGTTCCGATGACCTCGAACTATGGGCGAACGCTAAAGGATCACTGGCCAGAAGCGAGTCCGGTGGGCTGAAACATCCATCTTCCGGGCCGGCACCGTGGCCGAGCGAGACCGCCGCAGGTTGGCTCATTACGAGTAAGGGGGATTCCAGCCTGTTGCTGTTGATTGAAGATCCATCTAGAGTCTCGTCTCGGCCGTGATCCGGTGGCGTTCGGACCCATGGATTTCGGTCACGCGAAATAAGCCACCAGTGGTGGCTGGCAGAACGGACCGGAGTGCAAAATGCATGAGCATATCGAGCAGGTCGGCACCAAACTCGTTTACTCGGATGACCGCGTCAGGGTGTGGGTCCTGGAGTTGGATCCGGGGGAGCAGACGATTATCCACCAGCATCCCTGTGATTACGTCTATGTCGCCACGGAAAGCGGCCGGGCGGAGACCGTGAATCAGGACGGCACCAGTTACGTCGGAAACGACAAAATCGGTGACGCCGTTTACCACGAAGCCGGGCAGCCGCACTTGCTGCGGAATATCGGGGACGCCCACTACTCGAACATCATCGTAGAGCTACTGGCCACCACCAAATGAGGCTTCCCCATGTCGGTTGTCGCGGCGTACGAGGCCCTCGTCGAGTCTGGCGTGGAGATCGTTTACGCGGTGCCTGACTCGCTCCTGGCACCACTGTGCCGGGAGGCGGCGTCGCGGCGCGAGATCCGCTACGTTCAAGTAAACGACGAGGCCACGGCGGTCGGCCTGGCGGCCGGCGCCCGACTGGCCGGCGCTCGCTCGTTGGTGGTGATGGAGAACTCGGGGCTGCGCCGGGCGTGCGAGACCCTGGCGCGCCTGACCATGAGCCATCGGCTGCACACCGCACTGCTGATATCCCGGCGCGGAGCCTTCGGCGAACCGAACTGGTGGGGCATACCGCATGAGGAAACGATGCACCAGCACACGGCGATGCTGTCCCTCGTAACCGCGGAAGTCAATTCTTGCGGCGAGCTGGCTGAATACCTCCACAAGGCTTATGCGACGCTCGATACAGGACAGCGGAGCGTGGCACTGGTGGCCAACGCAGGCTTGACGGCAGAATTGAGGAGTGCGCAATAGAAACCGCCGAGTTCCTCGAAGCCCTGTATGCCAGACTCCCTGCGGACTCGGTGTCGGTTGCACCACTCGGTCGGACAAGCGAGGTCATGTATGCGCTTCGTCCCACCGATACCCTCTTCACCGACACCATGGGTGATGTCACCGCGATCTCCTTGGGAATGGCCATGGCGGCGGCCCCACTATCGGTGGTCGGCGTTGACACGGACGGCAGTTTCCTCATGAATCTGTCAGTGCTCACCGCATTGGGTGACCAATTACCAAAACTCGACAACTACACTCTGGCCATCATCGACAATCGCCTCTACGAGTCCGGTGGTGGTTTGCCCAGCCGTGAGGCGGCTTTGGACTGGAATTCACTCTTCGGCGCCGTCGGATTGAAGTCGGTCCTCATCGAAGCGCCGCACCAGATACCGGATGTGCTACCGCTTTCCGGCACGGTCCTCATCGCATCGGTCAACAATTCGGCACCCGCGCCGGATGCGCTGAAAACGATCGACGGTGTCGAGTCCTCGTATCAGGTGGAGAGAGTGCTGGCCGAACGTATCGGTAGAACGCCGAGACGGCCCGCGCTCAAACCGTGAACCTTGCCCGATCGAGTCGATGGAGCACCCGGTGGAGTATCCCCTGCGCAGCAATGACGCGGCCTGCCACTGCTCGGACTCCGCCGGCTCTCCGACCCGGGTCTTCCACTGCTCGACCGCAGGGTCGTGCGACGTGCTCACCGACCCGGTCGTATCGGTCCACCAGCACCGTTCGTTGCTCGGCGCCGCGGTGCCGACCGCGCCCGATCCCGCAGCGGAGGCCGATCCGACGGTGCCCGAAGCCCTGGCATCCGATGCGACGACGGTCGCCGGCATTCCCCATCGGGGGCTCGGTTTCGGAGTTGACGACGCACTGTCGCAGCGCTTCAGGTCTCCCGTGGCGGTGAACTTCGCAGGCACTGACAGAGGAGCATCCCGACCGCTCGATATCCCGTACAAACGTGGGGAGTTCGCCGAGTGTCCGCTGTTGGTGTTCGGGGACCGTATCGGCACGGGGCGACGGTGGAGATCACTGGCTACCCGGTGCTGACCCCGGGGTCCCGGCAGGGCGTAACGCGTTTACGGCATTTCTTCGCCGACCCAGTGAAAAGAGGTGACCGGTTCAGCGCAGCCGTCGTGTCTCCCGAGGCACTATTCGAACTGCCCGACCGCACAAGGCTCGGACTGGCGTTGCCTCAGCTGCCCTTTGACTTCCTGAGGTCCCACCCAGTGGTCGACGCCGGATTTCGAACAGTGCCCAGACCGCGGGGACGGCCTCTTCGAAAAGTGCGCCCTCAACGACGGAGGCGTGTGGGCCCGTACACCCGGCGGGCACCGACCGTTCCCGAGCGAGCCGTTGCGCGCCCGGCACGTGGAGAGCCGCCCCGCTGAGAAAGGCCGGCGGCTGGTCCCCGCCTCCCCCCACAAGAAGACTTCGCCGGAGCTGACCCGGCGGCGCCGGCGAACGAGTTCGCTGGAGAGACGAGAACGGAGAACACATGACGATCGCCGAGTGGCTTCGGGACAACATCACCACGGACAAGCGGGCCCTGGACTGGTACACCGAACCCGAGTGCGAGCCTCGCATCGTCCGTGCCTACCAGCAGTTGCTGAGCGGCTACGAGATCGACACATCCAAGATCCTCAAGACGACCGTCGAGGTCAAGGGCGAACACCAGGGCGTCGTCCGCGTACACGACATCAACTACTACTCGATCTGCGCCCACCACTTCCTGCCCTTCTACGGCAAGGTCGACATCACCTACGTCCCCGGGGACCGCATTCTGGGGCTCGGCAAGTTCCCGCGCTTGGTACAGGCCTTCAGCAAGCGGTTCCAGATCCAGGAGCACCTGGTGAAGGACATAGCCGAGGAGATCATGTCCTCGGGCGGGGCTCGCGCCGTACGCGTGGAGTCGAGTGGACGGCACATGTGCATGTGCAGCCGCGGCCCGTCCGACCAGACCGCCGTCACCGACACGACGTATGTGACCGGCGATGTCGAACTGCTGACGACCTACGGTCGGCAGCACTGACGCGCCGTGGGGTGGGAGGGGGCCGTCTCCCCCTCCCACCCCACGACCGGTGCCGTACTCCATCCATCGGCACGAAAGGCCGGAATGAACATCGAGACGCTATGCCCGGCCCCGGACACCTATGCGGAGTACTGCGTGTTGTGCCGGGGCGGCCCCGTCGAATGGACCATGGCCGGGGGCAGGAGGCAGGTCCGCTGCGGCAACTGCGGTGAGCGCAGTGCCCGGGCCATCGTCATCGATCCCGGTATCTCCTGGTGGTCTGCCGACGACGGCGAGTACTGGCACGAGACCGCAGCGGTCTTCGTGCGCGATGCGGCGGACGGATTCCTGCTCTTCCAACGCGTCGCGTTTCCCTACGCGTTGACGGTGCCGGCCGGTCATGTGGAGCGGGATGAGGACCCCGCCCACGCCGCGGCTCGCGAGCTGAGTGAGGAAGTCGGCCTGACCGCCGGTGACCGGCTCCGGTTCATCGCCAGGCTTCCGATCCCCGGCGACTCCTGCCGACGCGGATCCGACGCACACGTCTGGCACGTGTACCTGCTGACGGAGCCGGACAGGGGCAGCATCACCGTCAACGAGGAGGGCAATGCCCCCCGTTGGCTGACGCTGGACGAAGCCCTGTCCGCCGACCTGACCTACGCCGTGCGGCAGGTCATCACCACCTACACGAAAGAACTGCTGGACGACTGAGAGTCGGCGGGGCTGTGTCCTCCTGGACCGGCTGGAGTACAGGAGGACCGGCCCATGGCGGCGGTCATCGGCGAAGTGGCGTGGGTCCACACCGAGAGATCGAACGCCCTCTCAGAACACCAACGGCATTTCCTTGAGCCCGGTCATGCTCAGGCTGGGAAGGAACCGAGGCGGCCTGTCCGGATCGCTCCGCAGGTTCGGGAAGCGGTCCAGCAGGATGTTCAGCGCCACCCTGCCTTCCAGCCTTGCCAGCGGCGCGCCGATGCAGAAGTGTGCCCCACGGCCGAATGCCAGATGCGGGTTCGGGTCCCGTGTCGGGTCGAAGGTGTGCGGATCGGTGAAGTGCTTCGGATCCCGGTTCGCCACGCCGAGAAAGGTCACCACCAGGGAATCGGCGGGGATGCGTTCGCCGCCGAGTTCGGTCTCGGTCGTGGTGGCCCGCGCCGTCCCCGCGAACGGGCTGTAGTACCGCAGTGCTTCCTCGATCGCCGCGGGGATCAGGCTCCGGTCCTCGCGGACCCTGGCGAACCACTCCGGATGGGTGTCCAGGCACAGGATCGAGTTGCCCAGCAGCATCGTGGTGGTGATGTGGCCGGCGATCAGCAGTACGTTGGAGAAGTTCACCACTTCGTTGTCGCTGAGGTGTTCACCGTCCACTTCGGCCTGAACCAGCTTGGTGATCAGGTCCTCGCGGGGATTCCTCCTGCGGTCCTCCACGTGTTCGCGCAGGTAGTCGCCGAGCTTCGAGACCTGCTGCATCGCGTCCTGGAGTTGCTTCCGCTGCGCTTCGGTCCGGTCGACGAAGGAGAACTCCTGGGTGCTCTCCATCAGCGCGCTTCCCCAGTCCCGGAACTTGTCCCGGTCCGAGCTCGGGACTCCGAGGAGTTCGGCGATGACGATGACGGGGAGCGGGTAGGCCAGGTCGTTGACCAGCTCCATCCGGTTGCCGTCGGGCACCGCGTCGAGCAACTCGTGGGTCAGCTCGGCGATGCGTGGTTCCAGATCGGCCACCACCTTCGGGGTGAAGGCATTGCTGATCAGCCCGCGGAGCTTCTTGTGCTCCAGCGCGTCCATCTGAATGAGGTTGCCCTCGCTGAACTCCTCCGCGCCCTCCATCATCTCCTTGGGTATGACGCGCTGGGTATTCGAGGAGAACGTCGCGGTGTTGGCCAGGACGTGCTGGACCTCCTGATAGCCGTAGACGCACCAGATCCCGGCCTCCGCGTCATAGCGCACCGGGGCTTCCGGCGCCTGGCCGCGAAGCCAGAACTGCGCCTCGTGGATTCCCCAGGTGTCGGCCATGGATGTCATGTTTCGTCATCCTTTGCTAGATCGTGGATATGGATCCGCTTGCGGAAGCGCGGAAGCAATCGCGAATATCGCGCTGATCTCCTGCGAAGCCATCCGCAGGGCTCTGTTGCGGAGGGCTTCGGCTTGGGCCCGGAAATCACCTGCAGAGCCGATCGCGCGCAAGCGGATCCTCAGCGCTGTGCGGCCGTTACGCGTCGGGCTTGCGCGCGACGACCCGCTCGACGATCCCCGCCTTGAGCCGCTTCTGGTACTCGATGACGAATCCGGCCTGCTTGACCAGCGGGAGCGGCCTACGGGTCTGGTGGTCCCCACACTGTCGCACCATGGACTTCTCAAGCAGGCGCTGCCCGAAAAAGATCACCTTGTGGTGACTGCCCACATGGTCGAGCAGCAGCAACCGTCCCCCAGGCCGCAGCACGCGGTGCATCTCGGCGATCACCACCCGCTCATCCGGCACGCTGCACAGCCCGAGGGTGCAGACGACCGTGTCGAACGAGCCGTCGTCAAACGGCAGTGCGTGGGCCTGTCCTTCCCGCAATTCGACCTCACGGCCCAAGGCGGCGGCACGGTCCCGGGCCTGGTCCAGCATGGCCGGGCTCAAGTCGAGTCCGGTCACCGATACCCCGGCCGGATAGAATTCCAGATTCCGGCCGGTGCCAATGGCGACTTCGAGGACTTTTCCGCTGGCCTGGCCGGAGACCCAGGCACGCCCGTCATCGAGCAGCATGCGTTCGAGAAGCCCGATGTCACGGTCGTAGCGGGGCGCGTATTCCTGCCACAATAAGCGGAGCCGCTCGTTCTCCTTGGTCATGTCGGTCACGTCGTTCTCCCTTGTCAATCTGCCCCGAGCCGACTCGGGCAGGAACTTACTCGCCGCAGCGAACTTTGCGCACCGGACGCGGCATGGGGGCAGCGAACTCGACTGATCCACTTCGTGCCAGCAGACTGTGCCAGAAAGCGTTGCCATTCGCTACGTTCTTATGTCCAATTCACGACGACTCCACAGTGAGCGGCTCCCTTCGACCGCCTTTTCGCCTGCAGTGGACCGGTCGCGGTTCATCGAAAGCCTTTCCGGCGATCTGTCGCCTGGTACAGCTGCCCGATAAGGGTTCGTCGTTGATCGGAAGGTCCCGGTCCGAATGTGAGTCCACCGGTACGCGGTACGCGTGCGTACCGGTGATTCCAAGCCACTTCGCACGCGGGAGCACGTCAACATGCCCCGCGGCCCCGGCAAGCCATGCACGCAGACCCGCATCCGCAGGCCGGAGGTTCACCCGTCCGCATCGGTGACCGGCCCGCGCCGGCACTTCTTCCGGTTCCGCCGGCCGCAGCACCAGGCGTCGGGCCGCGCATCGTCTTGCGCGACCAGCACAATGCCACACCGCACCCGGGGTTGCGAACCCCACGTTTTCTGACAGTGCGTCAGTTCACTGTCGATTCGCTACCGTCTGAAAACCGCTCTGACCAGCAGGAATGGCAGTATGCAACTGCGATGGGCGACAGCAACTTGCTTGACAGCCCGGATCTCCATCGGTAACGATCAATGCACGGCGATGAGCCGTCATGAGTCTGGGATTCTCAACGGGGGAGAGCCTGTGGACGTCAGTACGCCTGAGTTACGCCAATTAGCATCTTTGGCCTCTCCATACGGCCTCGTGGCCCGCACCGCGGCCCTGCCGGTCGCCGACGGTGATCCGGACTTCGCCATCCGCGCTTCCAGCATCGGTGACCCATCGAAGGTCCTGCACAGCCTGAAGGGCTGGAGCAACGACGGTGACCTGGGGAACGTCGACGGTGTCGGCAGCGCGCTCTCCGGCGAGCGGGCCAGACTGGTCTCGATCGCCGAAGCTCTCGAGCGGTACTCCACCTGCTCCTGGCACGACGACGACTTCCTCGTCGCGGCCGAGGACGAACTCACCGAGGAGTTCGTCTCGCCCACACGGTGGCCCCAGTGTTCTGCGCGCGAGTTCGCTCGTGACGACTGCGGTCTGGTCCCGTACGACCCGGCCATCCCGATCAGATGGGTTCGGGCCTGGTCGCTCACCCGGCGGTGCACGGTCCTCGTGCCGGCCATCGCGGTGTACCTCCACATGGCACCGCAATCACCGTCGGAACGCTTCACCCGGGGAATCACCACGGGGGCGGCCGTTCATTCCGATATCCACAGCGCGGTTCTCGGCGGGTTGCTCGAGGTCGTGGAGCGGGACGCGCTCTCGCTCGCGTGGTTACAGCGCCTGCGGCTGCCGAAGCTGACGGTCGATCCGGAGCTTCTGGAACCGCTCGTGCGCGCCTACCACGCGACCGGGACCGCACGTCACCTCGACGTCCGGCTCTTCGACGCGACGACCGACTTCGGTATCCCCGTGGTCTATGCCGTACAGCTTTCGCCCAACGAGGACCAGCTGGCGCAGATCGTCTGCGCGACGTGCGACGTCGATCCGCAGCGGGCACTGGGCAAGATCTACCGTGAGCTCGCCTCCGTGCGTGTGGCGCTGCGTCACCGCGTGGGCGGCCAGGCGGTACAACGACCCGGCGACGGGACGGTCAGTGTGGTCGGCTCGGCGGCGTACAACGCTTCGGTCGAGCGACGGGACGCCTTCCGGCACCTGCTGGAAGGGGAGCGGGACGTACGGCGTCTCGAAGAGCTGCCCGACCTGTCCGCTGACGCGGACCCACTCGCGACCGCGGTTTCCCAAGTGGCCGCGCGGGGGGCCGAGGTACTCGTAGCCGACATCACCACGGACGAGGCGCGGCAAGTCGGCATGCACGCCGTCAAGGTGCTGGTGCCAGAGGCCATCCCTCTGTCGTTCATTCACAGCGAGCGTTACCTCGGGACGGCCAGGCTCTACACCGCGCCGACGGCGATGGGCCACGAAAGCCACGGCGAAGAGTCGCTGAATCCCGAACCGCAGCCTTCCGCGTAGGTCCCGGAGCTGTTGTAGCAGTCCGCGTAGACGCCGGAACTGCACCTTCCGTGTAGGCGCCTGAACCGCAGCCGTCCGCGTAGAGAGTCAGATGGGGGATAAAGCACGTGCTGTTTGAGCATTCGGTGGATTGCCTGTACCTGGTGAGGGACGCGTTCGGAGAGCGGTACGCCGACGCATACCAGACGGCGGCATCGAGCCGGGTGACCGGCAGTGAACTTCCCGACGATGCCCGGCTGTCCCGCGCCGCGATGATCGTGGCCGTGCATTCCGGGCGGGACGAGGTACTGCGTGACGCGCTTGACCGACTCGGGTTCGAGCGGGGCGTCCCGACGGTGGGGGTCGAAGTACTGCCGACGCGGATCGTGTGCGGTCCGGCCGTGGTCCCCGGGGCCACGGCCTGCTACTCCTGCCATCTGCGACGCGTCGAGCAGCACCAGGATCCCGCGCGGACCGACCACGGGGAGGCGACCCGGGACCTGCCGGAGGGCTTCGGCCCCATGCACCTCGCGATCGCGCACGGTCTGCTGACGCTGGCCACGGCCGAGCTGCGCACGGGCCCAGTGGGGCTCGGCGGCACGGTAAGGACGTTCGACCTGGTCGCCGGGACGCTGTCGACCGCGTCGACGGTCGCGGTGGATCGCTGTCCGCGGTGCGGTGCCCGATGGAGCGAGCAGCGGACCCGTGTCGGCGCGGTGGCCGGTCTCCTGTGAGGTCTTCGCTGTGGATGAGGAGTGCAACTGATGGGTGTTGAGCTGAGGGCAGAGACCCTCGGACGGGTCGCGCACCGGGACAAGCAGATCGCTGTCCCCGTCCGCCCCGCTCTCCGCAAGGGCGTCCGACTGCGCCAGTCCGGCGACGCCGTGACGCTCGACGGCGCGGACAAACGGCAGGTTTTCACCGGGAAGTTCGCGCGCGACCATCTCGGCCGGCTGGCTGCCGCATGTGACGGTACCGCCACGCATGCCGATCTCGCCGCCGCGGTGGGACTCGACGAGGCGGTCGTCCACAAGGCATTGGCCCTGTTGTGGGCGTCAGGGGCCTTGGAGGAGGGCACCCGGATCGGCGAACACCCGGCGTTACCGCCCGAGCTCGCCTGCCTGTTGTCACGGCTCGGCAACTCCACCGGAGTGAACCTGTCCTGGACCGACGCCGCGGCGAGGCTCGGTCGCGCCGCCGTCCATGTGGCCGGACACCGCCCCCTGGTGGAGGCCACGACGAGCTGCCTGAGCGGGGTATGCGAGGTGGTCGACGACATCGATCGGCTGCCGGTCGCCGACGACGCCTTCGTCGTCTTCTTCGAGACCCGGCAGTCTCAGCCGGAGCTCATCGAACTGCAGCGCCGATGTTGGCTGGAGAAGCGGTCCCTGTTGCGTGTCCGGGCCGACAGCACCTCGATGACCATGGGGCCGTTCGTGGACCCCGCGTTCACCCCGTGCCTGGAGTGCGGCGTGTCGGGCGAGGGCGACCTGCCGGACGAACCGCCGCAGCACGCGTACGACCTCATCGCCGGCCTCGTCGCACACCACGTGCTCGCGCTCTTCTCGCGGTCGATCCGGACCTATCTGCCGCTCGACGCGGGCATCATCGACCTGACCACCCTGTCGACGCGCTACCGCCCGAGTGCGACCCGCCCCGGCTGTCCCACGTGCTCGTTCAGCGAGGGCACGACGGCGCCCGTGCCGCCGTCCAGCGCGACATACGAGGCGGCGGTGGCATTGCCACTCCGCAGGTTTCTGGATCCCAAAGGGCATCTGGCCCATTTCCAGTCCTCGAACATCAAGCTGCAGTGGGATTTCCGGAGCTGGCCCAGCTGCCCGCGGGTGGCGCTGCCCGAGGCGGACGTGTCGAGGTTGGCCGGAGCGCCGGCCGGAGACCGGGCGGACCTTGGCCGGCCCGATGTCGCCCTCCTGCTCGCGATGGCGTTCGGCATCCGCGAGCAGACCGACGGGTGGGTACAACGATGGACCGCGGCCGGCGGGAACATCGGCTCGGCGACGGCCTATGTGGTGAGCCGTGACGAGGCCGTACTGCCCGTGGGCGGGTACGCGTACCGCGACCAGGACCACTCCCTCGCACAACTCACCACCGACGAGCTGCCGGGCGACCGGCCGCTGCTGCTGGTCGTCACCTCCAACCTCAAGAAGATCGCCGCCAAATACGGCACGTTCGGGCTCCGGCTCTCGCTCTGCGACGCGGGCGTCGGACTGTCCACCGCCCGGAGGGTCACCGACCACCTGAACCTGGACTATTCACTCGTCACGGATTGGGACGACCACCTGCTGAGTGAGTACCTGGGCCTCTCCCCGACCGAAGAACCCATCGCCGCAGTCATGGAAGTGGGCTGAATCAATGCGATCCGACTCGTCCATGATGCAACCGCTGCTCGACAACTTCGCCGCTCGTGCCCGTACGAGCGACGGTCTCGCGGCACACCGGTCACCGACGCCGTTCGCGGATGCCACGCCCGTCGCCATCGATGAGCGGGAGGCGGCCCCCGGTCACCCCCGAGATCTGTCCGCCACACTGCGGACACGCAAGTCGTCCTTGCAGTACGCGGACGCCCCGGTGCGCACGGACCTGGTCCTGAGCCTGTTGCAGAACGCGTTGCGGCGTGATTCCGACGGCTGGAAGCTCGATGACGACACCGGCCCGCTCGAGGCATTCGTCTTCGCACTGCGCAGCGAGGGCAAGCCGGCCGGGGTCTACCGGGTCACCGCGCAGGAGTTGTCGTTCATCGCCCCTGCCTCGGCCGTCGGCGATCCCGAACTCCTGGGCGTCCAGCGCGAGTTCGCCGACGCGGGCGGGATCGTCAGCGTCTACGCCAACATCGACCGCGCGGACTCGTGGGCGGGATCGCACGGCTACCGTCTCTGCGCGGTGCGTGCCTCCATGGCCCTCTACGACTTCCACCTGAGATGCCAGTCGCACGGTCTCGTCGGCACCATGTTCGGCGGGTTCATCGGCTCGGCCGTCAGGAACCTGATCCAGAGCGACGGTGTGACCCGGCACCCCTTGCTCGCCGCAACCTATGCCCACCCGGCGCCGTGACCACCGGCGTCAGGCCGCGTTCGTTCCCCACCCCGTCGACGGTCAGCCGGCGACGCGACATGCCGCGCGACGAAAGTGAGTGAGTTGATGTCCTACGAGGGTGCGTCGCACGCGGCTGGTGTCGTCCTCGCCCGCCCGGACGTGTCCGCGCTGCGGACGAAGCAGGGAGCATGGATCGGCGTCGGCTCCGCGTCCTTCACGATCAAGGGTGAGGCCGCCTTCGGCGTGGTCTCGACGCTGCTGGGCCGGTCGGACGGCAGTCGCACCGGCCATGACCTGGTCGGTGCATTCCCGGCCGGGGCGCGCGGGGCGGTGTCGCGCGTGCTCGACGCGTTGGTGGCCCATCGGTGCGTGACTGTCCTCGACGCGCCGATCGCCCATCAGGTCACCGTCAAAGGCCCCGCGGCGGAGTGGCTGATTCCCTTCTTCTCACAGCTGACGGATGAACCGGTGCGCGCGCTGGACCGTGTGCTTGCCACCACCCTTCACCTGTACGGCGGCGCCGACTGGCTCGGGCGCCTGCGCCAACTGCTGGTCACGTCACCGTTGTTCGGGCTGCGGACCGAGTACCACACCGTCTCGGACGAGGACCCGGTACCGCAGTGGGAGGACGCGGGCCTGGTCGTCATCGACGCGGACAGCCTCCCGTACGAACGCACCGTGCGACTGCAGGACGCCCTGCTCGACCGCGGCGTACCGCACGGCATCGTGGGCGAGGCGGGCCGGCGCCGCTGGATCCTCTGGTCCGACGACAAGTCGACCGGTTGCTGGGCCTGCTTGTGCCAATACGGTCGCACGGAACAGCCCGATGCTCCGGCCGGCACCGTGTCATTGGCACCGGACGACTTCACTGCGGCAGCCGTGATCCACGCGATCTACCAGCGCACCGCCGGGCTCGGTGAGCACACGGCAGCAGCGGTGGCCATGCCCCTCGATTCGAGCCTGCCGACGGTGAAACCGCATCCCGCGTGGTCGGCAGCGGGCTGTCGATGCCACCGGGCGGTGGTGTTACCCGCCACCGGTGACCAGCGCGACGACGCAGAAGAGGCCCTGGTCCGCCGGAACATCGTCAGTCCCGACGACGACAGTCGGCTGGACGACGACCACGAGCACATCATCGACGTCCTGGCCGGCTGGACGGACGAATTCGTCGGCCCCTTCCGGTACCTGGACGGGGGCGACCTGCCCCAAGTCCCGTTCGGGCAAGCGCGGGCCACCCTCCTCGTCGGACCTGCCGAGGCGCACGAGATCACCGCCGCTACGTTGTCGTCCCGGGAGGCCCTGTATCAGGCAGCGCTCAACGGCTTCGAACTCTTCGCTGCGCAGCAGGACGGGCCGCGGCCGAACCTCAGCGCCGGATGGACTCTGGACGAGGCGATCTACCGTGCCCTGCTGAGGCAGTCGATGCTGACGCCGGCAGACGACGCCGAGTTGGTGCCGGTGTCCGACGACGACCTGGGGCACGACGAATGTGCCGCATTCAGCCGGTACATCCAGCGGGGTGTCGAGCGCACCCGTGGCTGCGAGGCGCCGCAGTGGTTCGGCACCCGCCTGCCGAACGGCATCTACCGGGTCCTGGGGCGCGCCACCGGAAAGGCAGTCACGCAGGGCGCGGGTGCCTGTTACGCGGAAGCGGTGTCGACGGCGTTGCTCCGGCTCGTCAACGACGACAGCGCCCTGGTTCCGCTCAACCCCCACTTCGCTACCTGGACTGAGGTATGGCGGCACATCGCACGGCCGCAGTGTACGGAGGTGACCGCGCAGACGGTTCCCTTCGCGCGGCAACAGGTCCGACTGGTGGAGATGGCATGAGTACGGAAACGCACGTTCCACCTGCTGCGGACCTGATCTCCGCTCTGTTGGCCGATGCCGGCGCAGCCGCGCCCGCGGAGGTACTCCTGGGCCCGCTGACCGACCCCACACGGATCCACGCCGACGAAGGCGGGTCGGGGCGGAGCATAGCCGTGTTGTTCTGGTGCGGCAGCGTCTACGTCCTGGCCTACGATCCGGCGGACGAGGGTGCCGGCGGATGCCCGCGGTGCCTGGCATGGTCCCTCACCAGGCACATGGACTCTGCCGACATGCCGTTCGAGGAGGCGTCCGACAGCGAGTCTGCGGCAGGCGCGCGCAGCCACGCGCTCTGGCGGCAGGCCGGTCCCGCGGTGCGCACGGTCGTCACCCGGGCCGCGGCACTCTTCCTGCGGGAGAACTCGCCTGCCGGCACGCTCGCCATGGTGGACCGGGCCGGCGGCGCGGTGCGACAAGGACTCGTACCGCCGAGGACGGAATGCCCGGCATGCCAGTCGGCGACGACCACGACCACGGTCGCCTTCGGCTCCGCGCCCGAGCTGCTCGAGAAGTCCGACGGTGCGCTCCGGGCCAGCCGCCCGCTGCCGCCGACACTGACGTCCGACTACCTGGGACCGCACGCGCTGTTCAGGGAACCGCTCGCCGATCTGGACGGCGCCCTCCCCACGGCGCAGGTGGGCCTGCCGCTGGGCAACGGCGTGCTGGAGCCCGGGGTCGGGCGCTCCCGGAGCTTCGCCAAGAGCCGGACGACCGCGGTGCTGGAGGGCCTGGAGCGTCTCGCAGGCTTCTGCTACCAGCCGGTCGACGGCACCGTGGAGGCCTCGCTCTCGGAGCTGGGGACACGGGCCATCGATCCGCGCACCCTCGGCTATCACTCCGCCGACCAGTACGCGCGCGAGGACTTTCCCTGGTCGCCGCTGGACGCGGCCGAAACGGTGGAATGGGTCCCGGTCACGCCGCTCGGCGAAGGACCCGCCCGGTACCTTCCGGAGGTCGCGCTGTCGTGGGTGCGCCGCCCGGAGACACGGCAGCCGTTCTTCTACGACACGTCGAACGGCTTCGCGCTGGGCCAGAGCCACGAGGAAGCGACCCTGCACGGGCTCTTCGAGATCGTGGAACGGGACGCGTTCCTGCTCACGTGGTACCGCAAACTGCTCCTCCCCGAACTCACCCTGGGACCGGCCGACAGCGACATCAGGGACCTGATGGAGCGCGTCGAAGTGGTCACCGGATTCCGGGTCCGTCTGTACTGGGCGACATTGGACATCGAGGTACCGGTCGTGCTGGCACTCGCCCAGCGCGACGCGGACTCGGGTCCCTGCACGCTCGTGTCGACCGCGGCCAGCCTGTATCCGCGGGCAGCGGCCGAGTCGGCCATCTTCGAGGTGGCCGCGCGCGTGGCGTCCCTGAGGTACGTGTACGACGACGACCCGGAGCACCGGCAGCGGCTCGCGGCGGACTTCCACTCGCTGGTCAGCATGGACGACCACAGCCTGCTCGGTGCGCTGCCCACCTCCCGGGAGTGGTTCGCGTTCCTGACGACGCAGGACCGGCCCGAGATCAGTCTCAGCGCGGCGGCCGCGGCGGCCCCGGAGTTCGGCACCCTCAAGGGGGACCTCGACTACGTGCGCACGCAGATCGAGGCCGTCGGCAGTCACGTCTACGCGGCCGATGTCACCACGCCGGAGCTGCGCTGGCGCGGGCTGGTGTGCACGCGCAGCTTCGTACCCGGATGCCTGCCAATGACATTCGGGCACGGCACACGGCGTCTGGAGGGGCTGCCACGCCTGCACGGCGGACGGCTCCCCTATGCCTCCCTGCTGCCCGACGACCAGACCCCGGCGGACGTCCCGCCGCACCCCTTTGCGTAGCCCGCAGGTAAGAGAAGGAGAGCCCTTTCGTGCGATCGGATGAGCATGCGGAGCCGCCGGCTGAGTCCACCGCCAAGGTCAGCCCGTACGTCCTCTTCCGGCGTAGTCGGCTGCCGGTGACCGAACTGGCGGACCTCCGGTTCGACGGGACCTGGGCGCGGATCGAGGAGAGCCGCCGTCTCCGGGCGGAATGCGCGCGGCGGGCGGAAGAGGTGTCCGACCGTCTGGGCGGGGTCGTCCCGCACGTGGACGAGTCGGTGCGTGCCGATCTCGTCCGGCTGCGCCGTGACGTCTACAACCAGCGTGCCGAACCGGCGGCGCGGCGGATCGACGTCGTGGCACCGCATCTGGAAGAGGACACGGTCGCCGGGCTGCGGGAGTGGTTCGACCTCGTTCAGCGGACCCGGCGCTGCGAGGACGATGCACAGTCGCTGTTCGAGGCGAGGATGCAGTCGGCACGCGCCGGTTTCGCCCGGCTCTTCGAGCACGACTCGATGGCGAGGAGCATCCAGCTCTCGGGCGACCAGCTCTACGAGAGCCTGCGCCGGTACACCTCGGGCGAGATGGGGTCGGTCAAGCCGAGCCGGCTGCGTGTCCTTGAGTCCACGCTGGTGAACTTCGCCTATCGCGCCGCGCTGAAGCCGTCGCCCTTCGGCCGGTTCACCGAGGTCGGAGCCTTTCCCACGGATCTTCCCGAGACCGGGCACGCCGTGTCCGAGCCCCGGACGTACTCGAAGTCGACACTGAACCGGGTGCTGGTGAACTGGCTGGTCGCCGGACTGCGACGGGTCGACGGTGGCATCGACCTCTGCCAGGTGCTGCTGAACTCGTCGCTGCGCGCGGACGACAAGACGATCGAGTTCATCGGGACCGTCCCCGACGCCGGCGGGGAAAGCCTCTCGGAGACGGTCGTCAGGCTCAAGCGCGACAGGGTCGTCAACCGCATCCTGGACGTCCTGGCCACAGGCTCGGCGTCGGTGCCCGAGGTGCTCCGGGCACTGACCGAGTTGACCGGCAAAGAGGAGGCCAGCAGGAAGGCCCTGCGGGCGATGCTGCGGCTCGAGCTGCTGTACGTCAGCCCCGGCTTCGACGAACAGGACCCGGGATACTCCGAGAAGCTGGCGGGGTTCCTGAGCGCCGGTACGACCCCGCCCGTATCCGCGATGAGCGGTCATCTCGACACCCTCGTGGAACTGGAAACGGCGCTTTCCGACGCGCCCACGGAGCAGCGCAGGCCGCTGCTGAGCGCCGCGGACAAGGCCCTCACCGGCATCGCCGAGGTCTGCGGGCTGGAAGCGCCCCCCGCTGAGATCTCCCGGGCGCCGGTGTACGAGGACCTCTGGACGCCCGACCGTCCCGCCACCTGGAACCGGGAATCCGTGGCCGAGAGCGTCCCCGCGCTGGAGAGCCTGTGGCGGCTGTCGTCGGTGCTCGACTACGGCCACACGAAGCGGCTCGGGGTGTACGCCTTCGCGGCGGCCACGTTCGGCGACCGCGAGACCGTGCCCTTCCTGACGTTCTTCGAGAAGCTCGTACAGCTCTCGGACGCCGAGCAGGACGCGGTGTTCTGGGGGCGTCACTCCCAGGCGGCGGAGACGTTCATCGCGCAGCGCGACCAGGCCCTGCGTGACATCGGCGGGCAGCTCGTACCCGAGGACGGCGTCGTCCGGATGACCCCCGAGGCCCTCAAGGACGCGTGCGCGGGCGTGGAGGACTGCGTCGACCCCGACTCGATCACCTTCCGGGTCCAGTTGGCGGGCGGCACCCCGTCGCCCGACGTCGTGGTGAACGGCGTCCTGACGGGATACGGCGTCTACTTCTCGCGCTTCAGCTCGTTCATCGAGGGCTCGGCCGCCGAGGGCTGGACGCTCCGGTCGGCCGTCCGGGAACACCTCAGGGAGGCGTTCCCCGGGCAGACGGACCTCAACATGGTCGCCGGGCTCAACTTCAACCTGCACCCGCCGCTCACCGACCGGGTGCTGAACTATCCCGGCACCTGGCCCACCTCGCCGGAGATGAAGGCCTACAGCCTCGACAAGCTGATGATCCGGATCGACCACGCCCGGCGCGGGCTGCTCCTCTGGGACCCCGAGCGCGACGAGCGCGTCCATCTGACCCCCATGAACTTCCTGCTCCCCATCGTGGTGCCGGTCCTCTACAACCTCATCGAGGTCCTGAGCCCGACCATCCGGTACAACTACGCGCCGATGGACGACATCGGGCGGGCGATGGGTCACCGCGGGTACCCGGGCTCGTCCCCCCGGCTGATGGTCGGCGACGTCGTCGCCAGCCGCAGGACCTGGACGGTGCCCGCGCGCGAGATCCCCGAACTGTCCGAGCTGAGCAAGGACTCGTACCCGGCGCTGCTGCGCTTCGACCAGTGGCGCATCGAACAGGGCCTGCCCCAGCACGCGTTCGTGCTGACTCAGCGCCTGGACGAGTACAACCTGCTGTCCGGGCTGGTCGAGGAGATCCCACGGGACTGGACCGACTTCAGCCACCTGCACAGGGCCAGTGTCCACAAGCCCATGTACGTCGACTTCCGCAATCCGTATCTGGTGCGCAGCTTCGCCAAGACCGCGCTGACGCGGGACGACGTCCACGTGTCCATTCGAGAGTGCATGCCGGCGACCGACGAGTACGGCGGCTCAGGACCGGCAGCGGCAGAGGAGTTTTTCGTTGAGCTCTACCGGAACTGAACGTGACGCCGAGTGGCGGCCACTCCATGTCTATCTGCCGATGTCCCTCCAGCCCACCTTCCTGCGGGACGTGATCCATCCGGTCGTGCGGGACGCCGGGATGCGGGACCGCTTCTGGTACTTGCGGTACTGGCAGGGCGGTCCGCACATCCGGCTCAGGCTCCACCGGGCGTCGGACGAGACCGTCGAGTCGGTGCGCGGCATGCTGGCCGAGGCGATGCCCACGCTCAACGCCGAGCAGGCCGCCGAGTACGAGGAGCAGTCCTCCCGCCAGCCGGGCCTGGCGGATCTCGAAGGGGCGAAGCCCGAGGAGGTCAGGGCGCCGGGCACCGTCGAACCCACCCCCTACTCGCCCGAGTACGCGAAGTACGGCGGGACCACGGGACTCCGCATCGCCGAAGAGCTCTTCCGCTCCACTTCGGCCGCGGTGCTGGATCTCCTCGCCGACCGGTCGGACCGTGAACTCGAGGCGTCGCCGGCGGGTCTGGCCATGCGCATCATGGCCATGTCCCTCAAAGGCTCCGGGCTGGACGTGGAGCAGAGCCAGGATTTCCTCAGCGCTTACGAGGAGGACTGGCGCAGGTGGGTGCCGCCCGGTTATGAGCAGAAATGGGCGGCCGTGTACGAGAAGACGCGGAGCAGGGTGACGAACCTGTGCGGCGCGGTCTGGCGCGACGGAGCCACCGACGTCTTCCACGACATCTATGCCACTGCGCTGAATTCCACACTCTCGGTGCAGGAAAAGCCGACGGGGAGTCACTTCGCGGAGCTCGCACTCGAAGGAACCCCGTATGTCGGCTGCCTGGCCAACTACATACACACGACCAATAACCGCCTGGGGATTCTTCCGGCTGCGGAGGCATTCCTGGCGTATGTCATCCGGAGTTCTCTGACCGAACTGCGGGTGCCGCACAGGGCTTGACCGGAGTGCAGGAATCCGATCGTGACTTTTTGGATTCCTTGGCTCTTGTCACCACAACTACCGCTATATGGCGGTAAGATGGAATGGTACCGAAACAGAAAAGGAGATGATTCAAGTGGATGCTGTAGAGCAGCTCGACCTGAACGCGCTGGAGATCTCGGATCTGATTGAGGACTCGAGCTACAGCGACGAGACGCTGTCGCAGGTCATGGCGGCCTCGTGCACGACGACCGGCTGCACGACGAGCTCCTCGTCGTCCTCGTCGTCCTGACCTGACTGCTCAACATGTCGCTGCCGCCGGGCACCATTCACGCAATGCGTGCCCGGCGACAGGGGCTCACCCTCCTCTCTCATTTCGCGAAGGGAGGTAACTCACATGGAATTCGCCGAAGAGCTCGACCTGAACGCGCTGGAGATCTCGGATCTGATTGACGATCTGAGCCACAGTGACGAGACGCTGTCGCAGGTCATGGCAGCGTCCTGCGTCGCCACCGCCTGCGCGACATCATCGTCGTCTTCTTGATAAGGCGGCGAGGATAGTTGCTGTCGCCGGGCGCCATTCACCGAATGCGTGCCCGGCGGCAGCGACGTACCCGGAGGTACGTATAGTGCATGTCTTTGTGACCATCCCCCTCGACGGGGGCGACAGAACGCTGCCGCAGGTGGTCCGCGGTTTCCTCACGGACCTGTTCGGGCCGGCCCGGCCCGCCTGGCCGGGCGACTTCTACTTCGTGCGCACGTGGGACGAGACGACCGGACGCGAGTGTCTGCAGATCAGCCTCGGGTCCGATACGGCCACTGCGGTCGAGGCGCGGGACCGGGTCCAACGCGCGGCGGACCGCCATGGCTTGCGTCCGGCCACGGCGGAGGTCCCTTTCGAGGAGATCCCCTCCCCGCTGTGGAACTCCGGGATCGGCGGGGACGGGTTCGACGCCGCGGCGAAGCGGCTCTACCGCGCCGTGGCGCCGGTCCTCGTCCGCAGCGTGTCGGAGATCGGCGGCGACACGGCCAAGGCCTACCTGCTCGCGCTGCGCCTGATGGTCGCGAATTCGGGCGCCACCCTGCTGGAGTCCGAGCAGCGGCAGATGTCGTCCCGCGACTTCGGCGAACTGCTCAGCCTCCGTATGCTCAGCTACCGCTCACACTACGAAGGCGCCAAGACCACGCAGGCCAAGGACCCCGATGCCTTTGAGCGTCGTTGTGCCGCCTATTACGATAAATTCGGCTCGGCTGCCCGGGAATTCATCGGCGACTGTGCGTCAGCCCCGTTGCCCGCCGCCGACGACCAGCCGGCTCGCGCCTGGGTGGACGTCGTCCGGCAGAACTTCGGCACCCTGCGCGACGAATGCCGCGCCGGACTCATCGCCCACGACGGGCCCACGCTCGACGACTTGCACCAAACCCCCGGCGTCGGGTTGTCGCGCAGCAGCTTCCACTCGAAGGAACTGTCGCGCGAGATGTCGGACCTGCTGCACCGGAACCCGGATTTTCTCGCGTACCGGATCCAGACGAGCATGCTGTACAGCTGTCTCTACACCATGGGATTCAACCTGGCTGAGCGGTTCCTCTTCTGCTACCTCCTCGCTCGCGCCAACGAGGAGCTGGCAGGAAAGTCGACCCAGCAACTGGCGGACGGACTTGACGCCGTCGCCAAGGAACTCGCGACTCAATAGCCCTGTCACCGGAATCCGTCTGGATCTGGCTCCGCACGCCTCCAGCTACGCAATGGTCCGGCCGAAATTGACCTCAACGGAGGAGAATCATGCACATTGTGCTCGCTAATGTGCCGTGGAGTCCGATCGGGTTTCCATCCCTGGCACTCGGACTGCTCAAGAGCCTTACGCACAAGGAATTTCCCGACGCCCAGGTCGACGTGGTGTACGGAAACCTCGACTTCGTGGACTGGATCACCGAGCGCCGCCCCGATTTCAACTACGAGGACTACAGGTACTACGACCTCGAAAGCTGCTACATCGGCACCGGCGACTGGGTCTTCTCCTCGGCCCTCTACCACGACCCGAAGTGGAAGGTACCGGAGTTCCTCGAGAAGTTCGGCCCCCAGGCGGCGGTCGAACCCGGGCAGGACCTCGCCCACGGAACGACCGTGGACAGCCGGACGCAGAAAACGCTGTGGCTCCACGAACACGTCGAGGAGTTCACCAACGAGCTCGCCGAGCGCATCGCCTCAGGCGAACCCGACGTCGTCGGCTTCACCACCACGTTCCAGACCCTCACCGCGTCCCTCGCGGTCGCGCGGCGCCTCAAGGAGCTGTCGCCCCGCACGGTGACCGTGTTCGGCGGCGCCAACTGCGAAGGGCCGATGGGGGAGGCGCTGCACCGCAACTTCGGCTTCATCGACTACGTGGTGCGCGGCGAGGGCGAGCTGGCCTGGCCTGGTCTGCTGCGCTCCCTGCGCGTGGACGAGCCGGCCTTCGACGCTGTCCCGGGCCTGTGCTGGCGGGATGAGAGCGGCACGTCGGTCTTCAACGCGGTGAGCACCAAGCCGCTGCCGCCGGCCGCGATGGTCCTGCCCCACTACGACGAGTACTTCGAGCAGTTCGCCACGTCGCACGCCCGGTTCTGGCTGGAGCCTCGGCTGGTCATCGAGAGTTCCCGCGGCTGCTGGTGGGGCGAGAAGCACCACTGCACCTTCTGCGGGCTGAACGGCGCCAGCATGATGTTCCGCAGCAAGCGGCCGGACCAGTTCATCGACGACCTCGTGACCCTCGCCAAGCGCCACAGGATCCTCGACGTGATGATCGTCGACAACATCCTGGACATGGCCTACCTGGACTCGCTCCTGCCGCATCTCGCCGAGGCGGGGATCGACCTGCGGCTGATGTACGAGATCAAGGCCAACCTGCGCTACGAGCAACTCGAGATCATCTCGAAGGGCGGCGTGGTCTGCATTCAGCCCGGGGTCGAGAGCCTGAGCAGCAAGGTGCTGAAGCTCATGGACAAGGGCGTCTCCGGCTGTCTGAACGTGCGCATGCTGCGGGACGCCGAGTCACTGGGCCTGACCGTCATCTGGGCCTACCTCTACGGTTTCCCCGGCGAGACGGACGAGGACTACACCAAGATCATCGAGCAGTTCCCGAAGCTGCATCACCTGGGCCCGGCCGGCGGGGACGACCGGCTCGCGGTCCAGCGCTTCGCCCCGTACTTCGAGAACCCCTCGCTCGGCTTCCACGAGCGGTGGGCGGCCACTCAGTACGGACTCACCTACGACCTTCCCGAGAAGGAACTGTTCGACATCGCGTACATCTTCGACGCGACGCACAAGGGCATCGGGAACGACATGGCGTACAAGCTGCGCGCCGGGCTGGACGAGTGGCGCAACCAGCACTGGCGCAGCCAGCTGTCCTACTTCGAGACCGACGAGGGCATCACGCTCACCAACACCCGGCCGGGCTTCGACTGGGACGTCGTCCAGCTCACCACCGACGTCGAGAAGACGCTCTTCCAACTCCTCGACCAGCCGAGGTCCATGGAGTACCTGGGGCGCGAGTGCGCGAAGCGGTTCGGGCACACGGACGTCGGCGCCGTGATCGACCGGTTCATGGCTCTGGGCCTGCTCTTCACGGACGCCGGTCGCATGATCCACGTCGTCACGAAGGACCGCAACCAGAGGTTTATGCAGATCCAGGTGGGCCGGGGACTGTCGGCGTCTGATCGCCCGTCTCCGGCGCCGGTGGCAGTGTGAGGGTGGGAGTGAAAATGCCGGCGATGAATGAGGTCGCGACCCTTCCCGGGAGCGGGTTCGACGTCCGGTTCAGCCTGTGGCGCCACGGTGACGCGGCGGTACGGGTGATGCCGAACATGCACCTCGGCGACCGCGTACTCGGCGCGGACGTCGTGGAGGAGGCTCGCCAGATCTATGAGTCCGGCGCGCGGTTCGTGTCGATCGAACCCGTTGTCGACCTCAGTGGGCGGCCCGGGACGGAGCACATGATCCCCGTGCTCTCCTTCATCCGCGAACTCACCAGCTACGGCCTGGAAGTGGACTGGCGGGGGCGTCTGGTGCACGACGGTCCCGAGTGGTGGGTGTTCAGCCACCTCTTCCCTCCGTCGGTCCTGGAGAACCCGCGTGGTGATGAGGTGCTGGCCGTCTGGAGGGCGAGATACCACATCGGGCGGTGCTTCCTGCGCCGGGGACCCGGATTCGTGCAGATCCGGGACCGGCGCCACGCCGGTTTGCGCCGGCTCACGATCTCGGAGGGCCCCTTTGTTTCCGCGATCGAGTCGTTGCTGGCCGACCGCGGAGCGGACTCCGTGCCGGACCAGGCGATGTCGGCGTTCGAGAAGCAGCGCCTGGTGGTCCGGATCGGCGGCGGCGTCTGGTGGGCGCCATACCGGCTGAGGCGCTGGGCCTTGCCGGCCTGGGAGGTATGAGCGCGGAGGCGAAGGCCCGACGGGACATACAACGGTTGGCAGGACTGGGGCGTTCGGAGGCACAGCATGTACATCAGCATCGTCATATGGAACTTGGAGAAGTCGGACGCCACGGTGGAAAGCCTTCGCGAGTATCTCCGTGACTACGCGGTCGAGGCGTTCTCCACGCTCAAGGGGATGCGGATGAAGACCTGGTTCGGGGACGCCGAGAAGGGCTACTGGGGGGCGGTGTACCTCTGGGACGGTGCGAAGGTGGGGAATCCGCTGTCGGTGAGCCGGGCGATCGACATCATCGGCTACCCGCCGACGTCCACAAGCGTGTTCGCAGTCGAGGCGATCGCGGAAGGCGTCAGCGTGATCGAGTCGTTCGCGGGCGTCGGCCGCGCGTTCGAGGAGGCTTCCGCCACGGACCTTGCCGGTGAATCGGCGTAAGCGGTTCTGACACTGCGGGTTCGACCTGGCGAAAACGGCCGTCGACCTCGATTCGTCAGTGGTGATCGCTGCCGTATGAGGAGATCACCACTGACAAACCGAGGTCGAGGACCGAGTGTCCAGGGAACGGAGGCGGTCAGCGCTTGGCCGTGAGATTTCTGTGAATCCGCTCGTGCAGCGCGATACCGAGCGAGACGGACACGTTGAGAGACTCGGTCGAGCTGATCATGGGAATCGAAACCGTGGCGGACGATGCCTTCTCGAACAGGTCGGAAGGCCCGCCCTTTTCGCTGCCGAACAACAAGGCCAGCCGATCGGGACTGTCCCCGAGGTCCTTCACGGAAATATCGCCGTCTGCGCTGAGCGTCATCATCCGCATCCCGCTGTCCTGAATGAAGGCGATGGCCTCTTCGCGACCGGAGAGGACGACGGGAAGCGAGAAGACATAACCTCGGCTGGCCCTTTGCAGGCGCCGGTCCGCGATGCTGGTGATGTCGCTGTCGACCAGGATGATCCCCGACGCTCCGAGCGCGAGCGACGTTCGTACGATCGCGCCGATGTTCCCGACGATCTTCACCCCGTCGAGAACGACGACGTCCCCGGTCCGGCTTGCGATGTCGCTGAACCTGGCCGGGCGGGGGACGCGGGCGATGCCGAACGTCTTGGGCTTCCTCTCCCCCTTGAACAGCTGATTGACGATCGACGAGTCGATGAGGCGGACCGGGATGTTCTGCCGCCTGCACAGGTCCAGCAACTCGGATGGAAAAGGAACGCTGTCGCTACCGTAAACCTCGATGAACTCCACTCCGGCCACGATGCTGTGCGTGAGGGGCTCGGCGTCCTCGATCAACGTTGTCTTTATGTTGGATCGCGAAGGCTTGGTGACATCGATGATCCGCTGCACCGCGGGATCGGATGCATTTGCGATGGTGTCCAACTCAGTCATGGTCGTCCTACCGGCTGCTGTGTTCAGTGACGCGATTCCCGGGGTGCGACGCCCTGTGTGACAACGGCCTGCAGATGGCTGCGTCGACCGGGCACCACAATCGCAAGGGGAGGTTGTCGCTATGTGGCAAAACTCCCCGCTTTTCCCCGTCCGAGGTTCGCGCGGTCTATTTCCGCACACGAACTATTTCGCCCAGATTATACATTCCTGGGCTGCGTCCAGCCAGCCCGGTTCACGGTAGCAAGGTCTCGTTCGCCCCGTGCGTCGACCTGGCGCGCCCCCGGTCCCAGCCGTCGCCTGCCGCGCGTTTCCGGCGTGACCGCCGACCGGGACCGCCTTCGCTCCGGCGCGGGACGCGCCTATGTGCAACAAGGCCCTACGGGCGCCAGTCCGCCTGAAGGTCGTGGGAGCCGGTCTTGGTGATCTGGGTCAGTCCGGTGCCGTCGGCCCGTACCAGGTAAAGGTGTTCGGGGTCGGCGTCGTCGGTGCCGCCTCCGGTGAAGACCACGCGGCTGCCGTCCGGGGACCACGAGGGGTTCTTGTCGTTGCGGTGGGCCGAGGTGATGCGGTGCACTCCGGTGCCGTCGGGACGCATGACGTAGAGGTGGGCGAAGCCCGAGGAGTCCAGACGGCTGAAGGCGATCCGGTTGCCGTGTGACCAGTCGGGTGTCCAGTCGTGGGAGCCGGACCCCGTGAGCGCGGTCTGGGTCAGGGTGGACAGCCGGATCCGCATCACCCGGCTGTGTCCGGCCGCGTCCGCGCGGTTGAACGCCAGGTACTTGCCGCTCGGGGACCAGGTGGGATGGAGGTCGTCCGCCGCGTTGTGGGTGAGCCGGGTGGCCGGGGTGCCGTCGATGTCGGCCACGTAGATCTCGCGTTGGGTGCCGACCGGCTTGGCGTAGGCGATCCGCTTGCCGTCCGGGGACCACGCCGGGTCGGGAGGCACCCTTGGTGCCGGGGATGGCCTTCAGGCCGCCGCCCGTGGCTTTCATCGTCCAGAGGCCGTCGATGGCGCCACCGGATCCGTAGCGGACGAAGGCAACTCGCTTGCCGTCCGGGGACCACGTGGGCATCACGTCGCTGACGGTGGGGGTGTGGGTGAGCTTGACGGGTGTGCCGCCGCTGGGGGAGATCGCGTAGAGGTCTTCGACGGGCGCGGCCGCGGTGTAGCGGGCTAAGACGATCGGGTGGTCTCCCGCTGCCCCCGCGTCGCCTGCGGTGCCGAGCGTCAGGGGCACGGCCAGGGCGAGCGCCGTGGCGGTCACCGCTGCCCGGCGGCGCCGCGCTGTGCCGGTCCTGACGGTTCTCCGGGACTCTGCGGTCGTTCTGTCGTTGCCGGTGTGGTGCTGTTGGCGTGTCAAAGTGATCCCCCGATCCTCCCCGCGTCCCGCTGTGGGCCGCTTCGTCCGGTGAACATCCCACCTGATGACTCTCTGGGGAAGCGGTGGCACCCGGCGATGCGAGCCCTGTGACATGTTCCGTACATCGCTGTCAGATGCGGTGCGATGCGGTCGAAGTGGTCCGGACGCGCGGCTGCCGTGGGGCAGGGGCGCCGGAAGTCCCAGTGCGGCCGGGATCGAATCGGACATCACCACGATGGCGGCGGGCACGTCGCAGAGGCGGCCGCGCGACCGCCCGGGGCGAAGCCATCAGCACTCGCGCCAACGCATACCGCCCCGGTGCCCAGCCGGATCGGGGAGAATGGGACGGTGCTGTCGGTCCCCCTCATAGAGTGGGGCGTGATTCATCCTTCGCGGCCGCTTGTTGTCCCCGGACGCCGACTCCGTCGCTCTTCGGGCGGCAGATGTGACCGAACCGGGCGGGCCGTGGTCGGGGGTACGGCGGTCGGGCTCGACCGCCTGACGCAGAGACGACAGGGGGAAAGGCGACCGGCATGCGCAGGGTTCCACCGGACATGTTCCGGTTCACCTCGGTGGAGAGGTCCGACCTGTACGGGGCTGTCCTGGAAGCGTTCGGAGTGGCCGGCGAGCACCTGGAGACGGCGCTGGGGCTCGACGCGGTGCGCGAGCGGCTGCGCGGGGTCGGATGGGCGGCTGCGGTCGACGACGACGACCTGTACGAGACGTTGAGGAAACTCGTGCAGTGGGAGCTGCTGGACGTGGTGCACAACCATGCGGAGAACTATCGCACTGCCGAGGAATACGAACGCCGCAACCTCCAGTACTCGCTGACCCGCCAGGGGGAGGCCGCACTCGCCGGGGTGCGGCACGCGCTCGAGGCACTGGCCTCCACGGGGGCGCTGCAGACCGCCGTACTGGAGGCGATTGCCGACCGGCTGGACGAGCTGTGCCTGCTGGCGGACGAACCCGCCTCGGCCGATCGCCGGGTCTTCAGCACGCTGCGGGAGCTGGAAGGGCACTTGGAAGCCCTGGTGGAGAACACCAAGGCGTTCAACGGCGAACTGCAGCGGCTCCTGCGCGCCGAGGGCGCGGACCTGGAGGTGTTCCGCGAGGTCAAGGCCGCCACCGTCGCGTATCTGCAGGAGTTCCTGGTCAACCTGGACCGGCGTGGACAGGCTGTCGCCGGCGCTGTGGCCCGGGTGGAGGAACGCGGGATCGCCGTACTGCGCGAGCGGGCCCTGCGCGGAGCTGAACTGCCACCGGTGGCCGGTGAGGATCCCGCCGCCGGCTGGCTGGAGAGCAGGCGGGCGCGCTGGGCGGGCCTGCGGGCGTGGTTCGTGCCCGACGACGGTGCGCGGGCGCGGATCGAGCAGCTGCACGACATCGCCCGGCGGGCCATCGTCTCGCTCCTTCAGGTTCTGGAGCGGATCAACGAGTCCCGGCGCCGCTCCTCCAGCGCCGTACAGGATTTCCGGGAGCTGGCACGCTGGTTCGCCGCCGCCCCGGCGGACGAGGATCTGCACCGGCTGTGGTCGGCGGCCTTCGGGCTCGGTCCGGCGCGCCACGCTCATCTCGCCCACGCCGACCCGGAGTTGATCCCCTCATCCGAGTCCTGGTCCGAAGCCGCGCCCGTCAAGGTGTCGGCGCTGCTGCGCACCAGCGGACGGACGGAGCGCTTCACCCGTACGGCCAGAGTGCGGGACGTCGCGGGAGTCAGGGCGGAGCGCGCCGAGAGGGCCTGCTTGGAGCGAGCTGAACTCACGCGCGCCTGGGGGGTGCTGGAGACGGAGGGGCCCGTGCGTCTGTCCTCCTTCGGGGCACTGGATCCCGCCGTCTTCGACCGGCTGCTCGACCTGCTGGGCCGGGCCCTGTCCACCCGGCCCGGCGCGGGCGGGGTGCGGCGCGCCACGACGGGGGACGGGCGGGTGGAGATCGCGTTGTCGCCCCCTCCCGACGAGCGCACCGCCGTACTGCGCACCACGAAAGGAGCGCTGGCCGGACCGGACTACGTCGTCCACATCACGACGGCCGGCGGAGCGATCGCCTTCCCGGCACTCCGCGCCGCACGGCAGGAGGCGGTGGGATGAGCACACTCGCCAACCAACTGGCCGCGGCGGAACGGGAGGAGGTCGCCCGCGCCATCCGGCTCCTTCTGGCCCGCCCTCTGCTGACCGAGGCCGCCGACCCGGTGGGCTTTGAACTGGTACGCCGCCGTCGCGAGCCGCTGGCCCAGTGGTTCGACTACACCTGCGGCTGGAGCCTGGTGGTGGAGCCCCGCCGCGGTTACGCCCGCCTCACCAAGATCCGTCTCGCCCCGGACGGCTCACGGCCCGCCCGCAGGGTCCGTTCCGGCCGGGCTCCGTTCGACAGGCGGCGTTATGTGCTGCTGTGCGTGACCGCGGCCGAGCTGCTGTCGATGCCGATGACGACGATCGGCATGCTCGCCGACCGTGTCGTGCAGGCCACGGCGGCCGACCGGGCCCTGACCGCGTTCGACCCGGTCCACCGTCCGGAGCGGATGGCGTTCGTCGACGTCCTGAAGCTCCTGGAGTCGTACGACGTGCTGCGCGCGGTGGACGGGGCGACCGAAGCGTACGTCCGGTCCGCGGAGGCAAAGGTCCTTTACCGCGTCGACACCACCTTGCTGATGCGGCTGCCCGCCGCGCCAGTCGGCGCCTCCCGGCTCGCCGTACCCCCGGACGACGTACCCGCGCGGTTCGCGGAACTCCTCACGGGACTGGTGCGGGAACGCCGCTACGGCGGCGTGGTCGTCGGGGGGACGGGGGGAGAGACGCACGGAGAGGCCGCCGCCACGGACGCGCAGCGCAATCTGCGGCTGCGCCACTCGGTGCTGCGCCGCCTCTTCGACGACCCCGTGCTGTACCGGGCCGACCTCACCGAGGACGAGCTGGCGTACGTCACATCCCTGACCGGACGACAGATCCTGCGCCGCTCGGCGGAGCAGGCCGGTTTCCACCTGGAGGAACGAGCCGAAGGTTTCCTACTCGTGGACCCGGACGGGATCGCCACCGACGTCCGCTTCCCGGACGACACGTCCACTGCCCGTGTTGCCGCGCTGCTCCTCCTGGAGCCACTGTGCGCCGCGCCTGCCGGGATGCTCCCCGAACAGCTCGCCGAGGTCGGAGCCGACCTGCTGCGTCGCTTCCCCCGCTGGGCTAAGGCGTATCAGTCCGAGGACGGCGCGGCCCGGCTGGCCGACGACGCCATACGCGTACTGCGTGATGTCGGACTGACTCGCCGGGCCGGGGGACGCGTCGTCGCGTGCCCGGCCGCGTACCGCTACCGGCTGACGGAGACGACGAGTTCGGATCGGCAGGACAAGACCGGAACGGAGTGGGACGGGGGCCCGTGTGAGACGGCCGGCGCAACGGCTTCCGGTGATCCCGCCGCAGAAGGAGATCAGCAGTGAGCGTGACGGAGCTTCCCCATCCGCGGCGGCCGGAGCCCGCCGAGCCGACCGGGGCACCGGCACCAGCCGCGGACGCCACCCGCAGCCGCTGGCAGCCGCGCCGCGCGGGCATCCTCAACGTCTGGCGGTACTACGACGAGACCTTCACCTTCCACCAGGGCCGCCTGCTGCTGCGCGGCCAGAACGGTTCGGGCAAGTCAAAGGCCCTCGAGCTGCTGCTGCCCTTCCTGTTCGACGCCAGCCTCCGCCCCAACCGCCTGTCCACGTTCGGCGGTTCGGAACGCACCATGCACTGGAACCTGCTCGGGGAAGGGGCCTCCGGAAAGACCCGCGTCGGGTACGTGTGGATGGAGTTCCGCCGTGTCGGCGACGAGGGCACCGAGCACTGGTTCGGCTGCGGGGCGCGGCTTCAGGCGAGCGTGCACACCAGCGGGGTGCACGCCGACTACTTCACCACCGGCGCCAGGATCGCCCACCCCGACGGTGTGCTCCTCGTCAACGAGGCGGGACAGCCACTGACCCGCGCCGCACTCGCCGAGTCCCTACGTGACCGCGGCCACGTGCACGCCTCGGCAACCGACTACCGCACGGCCGTACGACGTGAGCTCTTCGCCGGCATGGGGGAGCAGCGCTACGAGTCATTGCTGTCGGCCTTGCTCCAGCTGCGCCAGCCCAAACTGTCCGAACGGCTCGACCCGTCTCTGCTCTCCACCCTGCTCTCCCGCGCCCTGCCCCCATTGGGCGAGGGAGAGATCGCCGAACTCGCCGAGGGCTTCGAGCGGCTGGATCGCCAGCGTGAACATCTCAAGCGGCTCGACGACGAGGTGACGGCGGCCGAGACCGTCGCGTCCCGGCAGCGCGCCTACGCGCGACGGGTATTGCGCGCCGGTTCCGCCGCGCTGATCTCGGCGACCACCGAGATGGACAACCTCACCCGCGTTGCCCGCCAGAGCGCCGAGGAGCTCGAACAAGCACTGGTACAACGGGAGCTGGCCCATGTCCAGCGCGAGGAACTGGAGCTGCGCGCGCATGCCCTGGAGGAGACCGTCGAAGGCCTGCGCGAGAGTGACGCCTACAAGCAGGGTGAGGAACTCGACCGGCTCCACCGCCGCGCGGAAGACACTTCGGCAGCCGCGGAGCGGCAGCGCGCTGCCGCCCAGCGCCATCGGGCCAGGGCGGAGGAGGACGAGCGGCACGCCGGCGAGGCAACGGCGCAGGCTCGCACACTCGACGAGCACGCGCGCGAAGCCGCCGAGGAAGCACGCCGGTCGGCTCGCGCAGCGGGTATGGAGTCCATCCATCACGAGGTCGGGTCAGTCATCGACGCGGCCCTTGTCGTGACCCACCCCGACAGCATGGGGCGTGAGACGGCGGGCGGCCGCCGGCCCGAGGGCTCCCGCGTCACGGGTGCGGTGGGCGAGAGCGGGGCCCGACAGGCACGTCAGATGCTGCGCGGCGCGGTCACCGCCCGACGACAGCAGGTCGCGCTCACCACCGAGGCGATCGACGAGCACGATCGTGCGGTACGCGACCGGGGCGCCGCCGAGGGTCTGCTCGACGAGGCCCGTACCCGACTCGCGGAGGCGATCGCCCGGCGGGACGAGACCTCCCGCGCCTGGGACGACGCGCTCGCCGCACAGGCGGATCGGCTGCTCGCCTGGGCCGAAGGCTGCACGGAACTGCATATCGCCGATCCGGCTGAACTGATGGCCAGAGCTGGGGCCGAGGCCGAGGTGACGGCCCTGGTCGAAGCCGCCGCGCGCCCGCTGGAGCAAGAGATCGGCGCGGCGGAGGCCGCCGCCCGAGCCACACGACAGGGCCTGCGGGACGAGCGGAGCCGCCTTGACGAGGAGGTACGACGGCTCGGCGGCGAGACCGAACTCCCGCCTCCCTCTCCACCCACCCGAACGACCGTCCGCACTGCGACGGCGGGAGCACCCCTTTGGCGGCTGGTCGCCTTCCGCGAAGGTGTCCCGCTCCCTGTTCAGGCCGCGGTGGAAGCGGCACTGGAGGCGTCGGGCCTCCTGGACGCCTGGGTCAGCCCCTACGACGGGATGACGCTGCCGGGTCACGACACCCGCGCCGAGGAGGCACTGGCCGTGCTCGCCCCGGGGCCCAGTCTGCTGGATGTGCTGATGCCCGAGGAGCACATCCCCGTCCCGGCCGATGTCGTGACCCGCATCCTCGCCGGTGTCGCGTACGGCACAACTCTGCCCAGCGGTCACCCTGCGGCCGTCTCCGCCGACGGTGCCTGGCGTCTCGCACTGGCCACCGGGACCTGGGGCAAGCCGGAACCGGCGTACATCGGCGCTCTCGCGCGACAACGGGCCCGGCAGCGCCGGATTGGTGAACTGATCGAGCTCGTCGGCGAGACGAACGCCGCCCTTGCCGCGCTCGACGACAAACTGCGCGGCCTCGACGCCCGCCGCGCCCGGCTGGACGCCGACCGTGCCGTCCGCCCCGACCACCGGGAACTCGACGCCCGGCGGCGCGACTGGGACCGAGCCGAAGAGAAGGTGGCTGCCCGGGATGACGCGGTGCGCGACGCCGCCGGACATCTGGCGCGGTGCGAGGGCGAGGTGGCAGGTGCTCTGCGCATGCTCAGCCGGCGGGCCGCGGAGCACGGACTGCCCACCGACCGCGACCGGTTGCGTGAACTCTCCGCTGATATCGACAGGTTCCGGGACGCCGCCGACAGCTGGGTGGACGCCCGCCTCACCGCGACCGCCGCCGCCGACCGAGCCCGTCAGACGGCCGCGCAGGCAGACCGTTCGCGCCGGGCCGCCGAGGAACAGGCAGAGGACGCGGCTGCCGCCGACGCAGTTGCGGCGGGGCTGAAGGCGCGCCTGGAGGCGGTGGAAGCCACCGTCGGGGAGGACTACCGGCAGATCGTCGCACGTGTCGCCGATGCACGCGCCGAACTGCGACGCTGCCGTGAGGAGGCCGACCGGACAGCCGATCTCCTGCTGCGTCTGGAAGGGCGCGTCGGAGGACTGCGTGCCACCAGTGGTCAGGACGCCGAACGACGGGAGCAGGCCGTCGCGACCCGGGACGGTGCGGCGTACCGGTTCCGTCACCTGTGCCTGGTCGGGCTGGCCGAGGACGCCGGCATCACACCGGAACTCGACGCCGGGGACGGCACCAAGGCCACCCTGGAGGCCGCCCGTGCCACGGCGGCGAAGTGGCCCGGCATCCCGCACGCCCCACGCAACCTGGGCGACGCCGCGACCCGCCTCTCCGAAGCGGTCCATGAGGCCCGCCGGCACCTCGGTGCCCGTGCCGACCTGGATCTGGAACCGGACGACGACGTCCAGCTCTTCAGCGCCACCCTGGACGGCCTACGCGTGGGGGCGACGGGCCTGCTCACGACGCTCTCCGAGGAGCGCGACCGCAGCCGTGACGACATCACCGCCGCCGAGCAGCGCCTCTTCGACCAGATCCTCACCGGTGACATCCGCCGCCATCTCGCGGCGCGCATCCGTCAGGCCGGCGAACTCGTCGACCGTATGAACGGGCACCTGGAGCAGGTCCGTACCGCGTCCAACGTCGCCGTCCAACTCGTCTGGGACGTCCGTCCGGACCTGCCGGACAGCACACGCACCGCCCGCCAACTGCTGCTCAAGGACCCCGGCCGGGTCACCGAGACCGACCGGGAGGCCCTGCACGCCTTCTTCCGGGCCCGTATCGAGGAAGCCAAGGGCAGTGACACGGCAGCGAGTTGGGAGGAACAGCTCGGCGAGGTACTCGACTACACCGCCTGGCACCGCTTCACGGTCCGCCTCGACCGGGCGAACGGGACCGGCTGGCAACCACTGACCAAGAAACTGCACGGCGCGCTCTCCGGCGGAGAGAAGGCCATCGCCCTGCACCTGCCGCTGTTCGCAGCCGTGGCCGCCCACTACGAGGCCGTGCCGCTGGCACCCCGGCCGATCCTGCTGGACGAGGTCTTCGTCGGTGTCGACACCGTCAACCGCGGACAGGTCTTCGCGCTGCTCACCGCGCTCGACCTGGACCTCGTGGTCACCTCCGATCACGAGTGGTGCACTTACGGCGAACTGCCCGGCATCGCCGTCCACCAGCTCCTCACCGACGGGGACGACGACGCGGTCACCAGCGCACGCTTCGTCTGGAACGGCACCGACCTGGAGGTGGGATGACCCGCCCGGAACAGGCACCCGGCGAACGCACCCTGCGTCGCCCTGAACTCCGCCCGCTCTGGCGCACGGTCCACAGCCGCCTCTCCTCCGGCCGCCTCGTCGCACGGGTGCGACTCGGACCGCTCGACGACGCCCAGCGTGAGGCCCTCGCCGATCTCCTCGGCCTGGACCGTCTGCCGGATCCTCGCCCCTCCGTCTCCCTGGCCCGGCTGGAAGAGGCCGTCACCGAGATGTCCGGGCGTACGGTGCGCGAAGCCGTCACCGAACTCGTCGGCCCTCTCGACGACCGCGCGAGCGAACGACGCCGTCACAATGGCGAACGTGCCGGACTGTGGACATGGCTGGACGGCCACGACACCGTGCGTGCCCAGCCGGCGCTTGCCGACTGGGCCTCCTCCTGCCGAGCCGCCGGCCTGGTCGACGGCTCGCCGGAACGCACCCGGTACCTGCTGACCGACGCGCTGACCGTGCTTGCGGAGCTCCCCGGCCGGGGGGAACCGCTGCCCGTGTTCGCCGCCCGGGTTCTGAAAGGCGATTCCCACGCGCTTGACGACGGTACCCGCCTGTCCACCCTCGTCCTGCGTGCCCTTGCCGCTCTCCACAACACCGCCCCGCCGCAGTCCGCAGCGGACCGGCGCGCCCTGTGGACGCGTGCGGGTGTTGCCGACGACGACCTGTCCGCCACCGTTCTCGTCGGCGGACTGCGCCCGTCGGGCGACGGCCCGCTCGCCCGTGTGACCCGTGTGTGTGCCGAGAACGGACTGGCCGCCAGCCTGACTCTCGCCCAATTGCGAAAGCCGGGCGAGTTCACCCTCACCGAGGAGCCCGCACTCGTGGTCCACGCGGTGGAGAACCCCAGCATCCTCGCCCTCGCTGTGCGCCGCTTCGGGGCGGGCTGTCCGCCTCTCGTGTGCACGTCCGGCTGGCCCAACAGCGCGGCCGTCCACCTCCTCCGCCTCCTCGCGGACCAAGGCGCCACCATCCGTTACCACGGCGATTTCGACGGGGAAGGCATCCGCATCGCCGCCTATCTCCTGGACAAGACGCCGGCACGCCCCTGGCGCATGTCGGCGGTGGACTACCGCGCCGCGGTCGCCCGCACACCGCACGGCCCTCAGCCCGGCATCCTCACCGAGGCGCCTTGGGACGCTGAACTGACCCGGGCGATGACCGAGCATGGCACTGCCGTGGTCGAGGAGTTGGTGGCTGATGTCCTGCTGGCTGACCTGGCTGAAGAGATTCGGTAGGGATGTGGTTTGTCGTTGGTCGTTTACGCCTGTTTGACGCTCCGAGTGCCAAGGGCTTTTCGGTGCAGCCGTAATCGGCTCTGACCTATGACCACTGCAGGCCGTTCCTCCGGTGGCCCGAAGAGCAGAGCTCGCCGAGGCGTACTTTGATGACGACCGCCCACACACAGTGATCCTCACACTACGATGTGACCGGGGGGACTCGGCGTGCGCGCCGGTGGACGGAAAGTCAGCATGTCGTGTGAGCTCCTCCGACGACCGACGTATTCGCAGCCGCCAGGAGCGCAACGTGCCGTACACGGCCGAGATCAGCCGCAGCAATCCGACGAGCATCATCTTCCTCGTCGACCAGTCGACCTCCATGAGTGACCCCATCGGCGGTGAATTACCCCAGCAGAAGGCCGACGTCGTTGCCGATGCCATCAACCGTCTCCTGACCGAGCTTTCGGTCAAGTGCGCGAAGGAAGAAGGCGTACGGGACTACTTCCACGTCGCGGTTGTCGGATACGGCGCCACTGTGGGCTCGGCGTTCGCGGGCTCGCTCGCCGGCCGCGACATCGTCCCGCTCAGCGAGGTGGCGGACAATCCGGCCCGAGTCGACGAGCGCAGCAAGAAGGTGCCCGACGGCGCCGGTGGTCTGGTGGAGACCATGGTCAACTTCCCGCTGTGGATGGACCCGGTCGCCCATGGGGGTACGCCGATGAACCGGGCTCTTCAGTACGCCGAGAGCCTTGTCGCCGCCTGGACGGAGCGCTACCCGGCCGGCTTCCCGCCCATTGTCATCAATCTGACGGACGGCGAGTCGACCGACGGCGACCCCACCGCGGCCGCTGAGGCCATCACCTCGCACGCCACCGCCGATGGTGCGGCGCTGCTGTTCAACCTGCATGTCTCCGCCGCGGGCGGAACCCCCACCGCCTTCCCCGACAGTGCCGACGGTCTTCCCGACAGCTACGCCCGCACACTCTTCTCCATGTCGAGCCCGCTGCCCAGTCACATGCGCTCGTACGCGGCCTCTCAGGGCCAGCGGGTCAGCGAGACCACCCGCGGCTTCGTCTACAACGCGGACATCACCACGGTCGTGCAGTTCCTCGACATCGGCACCCGAGCCACCGAACTGCGGTGACGACTCCTCTCTCCTGCGTGTATGTCACGCACCTCGTCGCTCCCAAGCACGGGAGTACCGAGGACGAATGCGAGGATGCGGTAGCCGTGCTCCCGAACCGCTCGCACGACGACATGCTGCGCGAACCCGTCACAGCGGGCGTCTGCGACGGCGCGACGGAGAGTGCTCTGGCCAAGGACTGGGCCCGGCTGCTGTCCCGTGCGGCGGCCGAACACGCGTTGGCGCGGCCGGAGCTACTGGCCGGCGGAACGGCCTTCGAGGAGTTCGCCTCGTCGGCGGTGGCGCAGTGGGATCCCTGGCTCGCGCAGTACACACAGGCGCGCGTCGCCGAAGGGCGACCGTTGAAGTGGTACGAGCACACCAAGCTCGCAGACGGTGCCTACGCGACCCTGCTCACGGTGCGCGTCGACCCGGACTCCGGTTCCCACCACAGCACAACCGAACCAGTGTGGCGGTGGAAGGCTGCCGCCCTGGGGGACAGCTGTCTGTTCCACCTGCACGACGACCGGTTGGCACAGGCCTTCCCGGTGGCTGCCGTCGAGGAGTTCGGCACAACGCCCGACCTCTTCGGTAGTCGCAACCACGATGCGGCGCTGCTGGCCTGCCGTACACGGTTTGCCGAAGGCTGGTGCCGGCCCGGCGACCGGCTGCTCCTGATGACCGACGCTCTGGCCGCGTGGTTCCTGTCGGCACCGGACCAGGACAGCGCGGTACGCCAGTTACTGGAATTCTCCGGGCCGGACGACCTGGACGGGTTCAAGGCGTGGCTGAACGGTCTGCGGCGCGTCGGACATCTGCGTAACGACGACGTGGCGGTCGTACGGATCGATTTCGAAGGGCGGTGAACGTGGGTTCGCCCACCGGTCCGCAGCGGAAGTTCCCCAGCGGTGCCGACTACGCGGAGGCACTCCAGCACACGCACCTGTGCTTCCAGCACCCCGAACTCAAGGGCGCACGGCCCGAACTGACCAAGCTGGGTCTGCCCCGCGCCATCTCCGGCGCCTTCGCGAGCGTGTTCTCGCTGACCTCGGCCGCATCGGGTCAGCGGTACGCGGTCAAGTGCTTCACTCGCCACGTTCCCGACCAGGAACGCCGCTACCAGGCCATCAGCTCACGGCTCGCCCAGCTGGACCCGGCCGAGCTCTCCCAGCCGTGGAATCTGGGCTTCGAGTACCTCACTGACGCGATCAACGTCGGGCAGAAGCGCTATCCGGTCCTGAAGATGGAGTGGACCGAAGCCGTCACCATGTCCAGCTGGCTTGACGACAACCACGCCGACCGGTTCGCCGTCGACCGTCTGGCCGACCGGTTCGAGGCATTGATCAGGGACCTTTCGGCCCATCAGATAGCCCACGGTGACCTCCAGCACGGCAACCTGCTCGTCGCAAGTGACGACACCCTGCGCCTGGTCGACTACGACGGCATGTATGTACCGGCACTGGAAGGCCTGGGCGGCACCGAGCGGGGGCACCGCAACTACCAGTCGCCCCTGCGAGGGAACGACGACTTCGGGCTGACGCTGGACCGGTTCTCCGCCTGGGTCATCTTCCTGTCGCTCAAGGTGATCGCCGCCGATCCCGCACTCTGGAGCCGGCTGCATGCGCCGAGTGGTGAGTTTCTGCTCCTCACCGAGGACGACTTCAAGAGTCCCAGCGGCTCCACGGGTCTACAGACCCTGCTGGCTCACCCCGACAGGTCGGTGAGCGGCCTCGCCGACCACGTGAGATCCCTGGCCTTCCAGCCCCTGGACCTGCTCCCTCCGCTCGCCCAGCCCGTCCCCCGGCAGCGGACCGCCGCGTCGACCCCCTCGGCGACAGCTCGCCCCGCGGCCGCTGCTGCCGCCACTGCGTCCGGTACAGGCGGACTGCCTGACTGGATGACCGGGCACGTACCCCCGCAGACCACCTCGCCGCCACCGACCGTGCAGCCCGTCACCTCACCGGACCGCTTCCGCACCCGGACGCTGCTGGACGTCGTCACGGCGGTGCTCTGGCCGCTCATGGTGGCAACGAGCACTTTCATGCTGGTGACGGGATTCTGGACGCCCCTGATCGGGCCGCTCGTGCCCGTCGTCGCCGCCGTCGCGTTCACCGCCTACGCCCGGAGTCGCCGTATGGAGCGGGCACAGTCACGAGCCGCCCTCGCCAAGCTGACCCAGGAACTGGACAAGCTGGACGACCCGGTCAAGGCGGCCGAGAAGCTGCGCAAGGACCGGGCGAAGTTCGACGCGGCGGAAGCGAAGCGGACCGCCGACTACCCGCGAGCCCAGGACAAGCTCACCGCTCAGTACCACGCCGAGCTCAAGGAGGCCGAGAAGCGCAAGGCCCGCAAGCAGCGCGATGTCGACAAGAAGATCGACGGGCTCGCGGAGGAACTCAGCAAGACCCTGGGCAAGGCACTCGCCGACAAGCAGTCCGCGCATGTGCGGGAACAGCTCAGCCGACAGCTGATCGCCCAGTCCCGGCCGCCCGGCATCGGGCCGAAACTCGCTGCTCGTCTGGCGGCACAGGGCATCCGGACGGCGGCTGACTTCAAGGGCTACCGCACCGTGCAGAACACCCACTACAACAGCACCGGCGCCGTACTCGTGCTGAGCAACGGCCGGGTCGTCGATGTCCACGGCATCGGCGAGGCCAAGGCCGCCGCTCTTGATGCCTGGCGTAGAAGCCTGCTCACGTCCGCCCAAGCCCGGCAGCCGACCGCGCTCAGCGCTTCGGAGCGGCGGTCGATCGAGCAGGGCATCAGCCAGCGCCGTGCCCAGCTCACCGCTCAGCGTAAGGCTGTGGAGTCCGAGACCGATGATCTGCGGGCGAAGGCGCGCAAGCGGCTGGAGGACGGTCAGGAACGGCTCACCCGAGAGAACACTCTCGCGGGTGACCGAGCCCGGCAGCAGCGGCAGGAGTTCGGCCGGCGGACCGTCGTGCTCCAGCAGAACAGCGTGATCCACGGGACACTGAGCGCCTCGGTCGACGCCGCCAGGCTCCGGCAGCGCGGGCTGTCACACGCCCGCTACGTGCGCTTCCTCTACACCGGTCGCTGAGGTCGCCTTCGGTCGCCGGGCGGTGGCGCGAGCTGGTCGGAATGCGGCACGGCGCGTTGCGGTCACGACAGCCGTGCTCCACTCGGCTTGGCGCCCACCGAGAGTCGAACGAGACCCGGGAACCGGTCGGACATGCTCGCGAGCGTGTCATCCAGGGGGCTCGGCAGCGAGGCCAGCGGCGACGAGTAGCGTGCGGCGGCGCATCGGGTCCTCCTCGGCACAGCGTGGGCGTTCTGGCGCAACTCCATGGGCTTGCTGGCTGGTTGATCCGAGCGACGGAGCTGGGACATTTGTCGGCACGCCCACCTCTTTGGCAGCGTGACGGGTCAGGTCCAGGTCGGCGCGTCTGCCGTGCTGTTCCAGCTCCTCATGCGTGACTGCCCCTTCGACGAGGTGATGGCGACCCGGCTGTTCGGCGCGGCCATCTCCTACCTGATCACCGCCATGGAGAAGTGGGGCCAGGGCCTGGAGATGTGCTCTGGCCGGACCGTCGACATCGCGGTCCACGTCTTCATCCTCGACACCAAGAACTACCGGGACTTCTGTTACCAGCACTTCGACGGGAAGTTCCTGGGTAGCCAGCTCCACTGGCCTCACCGTGCACCCGAGGAGCTTTATGCCCCGCGCGCCCCGGGCCGCGGAGAGCGGCGAGGACACCGTCTTCGCGACCAAGCCGGAACTGGCCCGCACCATGATCGAACGCTTCCTGGACGCCGGACACTACGTGGACTGGGTGCCCGGTGACCCGACGGACCCGGGCCTGCCGGTGACGTGTTCGGCGCGGTGGTGGACGCCACGCCGTGAGCAACGAGACCCGCGGCGAGGTGCCGGGCAGCACCACGTCACCCCGGCGGCCCGAGCAGCGGCGCATGTCGCTCGGCGCGGACGGCTCGCTTGGCATCGCCGAGTACGTCATCGTGGCGCGCATCACAAATCTTCCCGAGGCTGAGTGTCTGGAAAGAGCGGTACGTATATACGGTCGTCCAGCGGATCTCCAGCCGGGCGTGGGGGCGGCGAGCACTTCGACAAGCGGACGGTGTACTCGCGGTCCACACCGCAAAGCTCGGCAAGGTCGAGACCCACATCAGATACGGAGAGGCAACGGTCAGCCTCTCTTCATTTCACGATGATCGAGAAAGGATTCAGTATGTCCCGCAAGAGGACCGCTACACGCAGGAAGAAGCTCGTCTTGCTGGCCGCCGGCGCCGGCGTGATCACCGCTGGTTTTGCCGCGGCGACCGGTGCCGGCTTCGCGTCCCAGAACGAGACGACGGCATTGCCGCCTGCGAACCCGTCTAACACAGCCTGCGCAAACGCCACCGCGGTCGCCGTTGTCTTGGACAACTTCGAGCGTGTGGAGAATGCCGCGAACAACCGTTCGTCCGATGGTCTCATTTCGCACGATGACCTGGTCACGGCCGGGCAGTTCTTGAACGGCCGTCCGCTCCAGGTTCAGAGCGCCGCCAATCACATCCTGCGAACCCCCGGGCTGGAAGCACGCGTTGCCAGCGCCGCGCTTGACGGTGCTTTCGACACCAACATCTCAAGGAGCGACCTGAGGAACGACGTGGTGCGAGAGATCCTAAATCAGGACGTAGACGACCTCCTCGACGAGATCGATGAAGTACTCGAGGCAAACGCCGAAGAATTCGTAAGGGAATACTGTCGGAACGGGGGGAATTAAGGCGTGGGCTACGGCACGCTCATGACGTTGCGCGCCATGCGCGACTGCGAGTCGTACACGTGGACCACCAGGCCGCTGTTCGAGGACGGGCGGCAGTTCATCCCCGCGCTGAGCGCGGCCATGGGCATCGGCTTCCCGGCGGACAAATCGTGTGAGCACAACGCCGCTCGCGGCGGCGGGTACGCCGAGCCACGACTCGAAGGCCGGCCCGCCGCTCTCACCCCGTAGGGCCCTCACACCGCTGATCGACCTCTGTGAGAGCGATCCTGCGCGTGGATATGGCGGTGGACACGACTGTCCGCCTCTTGGATACCGGCGTAGTGGGCCGTTTCCGGACCGGCCGCAACTTGGGTCGGTCCGGACGCGCTCCTGGCGGCCGCCAGGAGCTACCGGCGGGTGTTGCGGAGGTAAACCGAGCCGCCGAGGGCGGGTCACCGCACCGCCGATGGTGCCGACGGCGGTCGCCGCCTCGGTTGTTACTGGTTCCACCGCATTGACCCGTCCTCTTGGCGCAGTCCCTCGATGCGGCGCTCGACCTCACTACGCGTACGGGGTGCCTGGATGATCTTTCGGGCATTGGTGCTGATCCGGAACAGCGGCCTCGACGTCACCAGCGCCGATGTGGCCAGCGGACTTGCCGGACACATCAACTCCCAGCTGCAGCCCGGAGATGTGGTTCTGGTGAAGGGAGCGAACGCACTCGGCTTGGAAGCCGTCGCCCGTGAACTTGCCGGGATGACAAATCCAGCCTGATACACGCTCCTTACGGGGGCATGCGGATCGTGTCAGCGGTGGCAGGCGGTGGAGAGCGAACTGAGGTATCACAGGAGACAGCTACGCTCGAATGCGTGAGCGTCCCTGTAGAAGGGCTGCCCTTGGGGGCCGTCAGCGCCATTGTCGAGAGAAAAATCCTCACCAACAAGATCAGGGTTGAGCGAAAGGGCGAGCCAGTTTTCAACCTGAAACGGGACAGTGCGAGCCTGGGCCACCTGTGAAAGTTCATGAGGGACCCGGAGCCCTATTCTCAACCGGTGGGCCGTCGGTAGTACTTCACTTGGCAGGTCAGGCTTTCGTCTATGACACCCCGTCCCGTTACCGACTTCTGACCCCTCTCGCGGCGCCCGTTGCGTCGCGAGAGGACACCGTAAAGGTCGTTGAGTCCGAAGACGTATCAGCAATCGGACGTGCCTGGCGCGTCGTTGGCATCAGCGAGACCTCAACGCTGAGCATCGTACGAACGAAGACGCGGTCCACTGAGTTGCGCATCGGCCCTGACCCGCCAGTTCATCGGCTTCCGGGCGTGACACCTTCTCGATGACGCACCATGTGAGTGGCGATTCTGGAGCCGCTGAAATAGGGCTCCTGACCTGTGGGTCCTTGCGCGCTCCTTGGGAAATCGCCGTGACCGTGAGCCGAGGCGTCGCGGCCGCGCCATAGGACCCGACGCCCCGCCACGCGGTGGTCCCGAGGCGCTCACCCCATGGCGAGCGCCGTCCCTTCACACCGCCGCGGCAGGTGGGGCCGGCAGGTCCTCCGGCAGCAGCAGGCGCAGGTCCTCCAGGCCGGCTGAGGGCATCGTCCCGATCCGCCGGGCCTGGAGTGTCATCATCTCCTCGACCAGGCGGCGGCCGGTGCGGGCGTTGCCGAAGGACCGGTCGCGCGGCAGCGCGGCGACATAGGCGCGGACCGCCGCCTCCGTGTGGGGCGGGCAGTCGTAGCCGGAGTCGGCCGCCTGCGCGGTGATGATGCCGGTCAGTTCATCGGTGGTGTAGTCCGCGAACTCCACGGTGCGTGTGAACCGTGACGTCAGGCCGGGGTTCGAGTCGAGGAAGCGCCCCATCTCGGCCGTGTAGCCGGCGGCGATGACGACGATCTCGTCGCGGTGGTCCTCCATCAGCTTCAGCAGCGTCTCCACCGCCTCGCGTCCGAAGTCCGACGACGCCCCTTCCGGTGTCAGGGTGTACGCCTCGTCGATGAACAGCACGCCGCCCAGGGCCCGTTCGAAAACCTCCTTGGTCAACTGGGCGGTGTGGCCGACGTAGCGGCCCACCAGATCCGCACGGGCCACCTCCACGAGCTGCCCCTTGGGGAGGACGCCGAGCGAATGCAGCAGTTCGGCGTACAGCCGGGCCACGGTCGTCTTACCGGTGCCGGGCGGCCCCGAGAAGATCAGGTGCTGGCTGATCCTCGGCACGGGCAGCCCCGCCGCACGCCGCCGGCTCGCCGCGGCCAGCAGGTTGACGATGTCGGTCACCTCGCGCTTGACGGCCGCGAGCCCCACCATCGAGTCCAGCCTGGCCAGCAACTCCGTGGAATCGCCGCCTTCCGCCTCCGCGCCCCCGCCGTCGGTGGGGACGTCCGCGGGGAGCAGCAGTGTCAGATCGCGCTCGGCCGGGTCCGTCAACGACCCCAGCCGGGAGGCCTGCCGGTCCACCATCTCCTCGAACACCCGCCGTGCCGCACGGCCGTTGCCGAACGTGGCGCCGCGCTCCATCCGGCCGTAGTGCCGTGCGAGCGAGTCCAGCGTGCCGGGGTCCAGCTCGTAGTGGTGCCCCTCGCACATCCGCTCGGTGATCGTGACCAGCTCGTCCACCGTGTAGTTGGCGAACTCGATGGTTCGGGTGAAGCGCGACGCCAGCCCCGGGTTGGAGTTCAGGAAGCCCGCCATCTCGTCGGTGTAACCGGCGGCGATGACCGCGACGTCGTCGCGGTGGTCCTCCATCAGTTTCAGCAGGGTGTCGATGGCCTCGCGCCCGAAGTCGGCGCCGCCGCCCTTGCCGTCCGAGAGCAGTGTGTACGCCTCGTCGAGGAAGAGAACCCCACCGAGCGCCTCGTTGAACGCCTCCGTGGTCTTGATCGCCGTGCCGCCGATGACCTGCGCGACGAGGTCCGCCCGGGACACCTCGATCAGATGCCCCGAACGCAGCACGCCGAGCTCGGCCAGGATCCCGCCGTAGAGGCGGGCGACCGTCGTCTTGCCGGTGCCGGGAGGGCCGGAGAACACCAGGTGGCGGCTCATCGGCGGGACGGGCAGGCCGAGCCGTGCGCGCCGCTGGCCCAGCTGGTTGAGGCTGACCAGCGTCCGCACCTGGTCCTTGACGTCTGCCAGCCCGATCAGCGACTCCAGTTCCTCCAGCGGCCCCTGGGGCTGCCGGCTCGCGGCTCCGCCGCGCCCGGACTGCGCTCCCGGCGCCCCTGCCCCGGCCACCTCCGCGCCCCATGCGTCCGGCGCGCCGTTGCCCGAGCTGGACAGCTCCTCCACCGACAGCCGGTCGCCGGCCCGAGTCTGCTTCAGCCCCGCACCCCGGTTGTCCCGTACGGCGCAGCCGGTGACGGTGACTTCCTGCGAGCTGTCCACGCGGACCCCGTCGCCGAGGCTTCCCGTGACCGTGCAGTCCTCCAGGGAGAGCCGGCCGCCGTCGACGACCATGACGCCGTGGGCCCGGGAGCCGGTGATCTCCGTGCGCAGCACGGCCAGTTCACCGCCGCTGGCCACCATGACACCGGAAGCCCCCGCGTCGTGGACGCGGCAGTCCCGCACCGTACCCTGGCCTTCCGGCCCGATCTGGATCCCGGCGTCGGCGGTGCCGCGCACCGTGGTGTCCCGTATGTGCGGGTTGCCGCCCGCCGTGATGTTCACACCGCAGCCCTGGGCACCGTCGATCTCGCAGTTCTCCAGCCGACCGCGGCCCTCGCCCGTGACCTCGACGCCGTGCCCGCCCGCCGAGCCGACCCACACCCGCCGCAGCAGCGGATTGCCGCCGCCGCGGACGAGGACACCGGTGCCGGCCGCGTCCGCGATCCGGAGCCTGTCGAACTCGGCCGCCGAGTCCTCCTCCAGCACGACCGCGCCCGTCCGGTCGGCGCAGTCCCGCACTTCGGTGTCGGTCAGCGACGGCGCGCTGGAGCCGATGACGCGGATCGCCGGACCTGCCGCGGCGTCGAACCCGCACTCGCGGAACAGCCCACGCGAGCGCTCCGTGACGACGAGGCCACTGCCCTTCGTACGCGAGGTGCGGCAGCGCAGCAGCTCGGGGGCGGCACCCGAGGCGACCACGATGCCCGGTCCGGATGTGCCGGTGACCGTCACGTCCTCGAGAACCGGACGCGAGGCACTGGTCACGTAGACGCCCGTGACGGTGTCGCGGACGGTGGTGCGCCGCACCTGTGTGGTGCTGCTGCCTTCGAGGGCGATGGCCGGCTTCTCGGTGCCGGAGATCTCGCAGTCCTCGATCACGCCCTGCGATTCCCCCGCGGCCAGTACACCGTTGCCGCGGGCGTCGCGTATCCGGCAGCCGCGCACCGTGGTCCGGCCCTCGTCGGTGATGACCACACCGGAGGTGCCAAGGTTCTCGAGCACGGAGTCGGCGATCATCGTGCCGGTGGGAGCGGTGTCCACAACGCCCGCGCCGTCCGGGTTGCTCACCCGGCAACCGCGCATGGCGACGGAGCCGGACTCCCGCGCCAGCACCGCGGTCCACCCGGCCCCGACGACGGTGCAGCCTTCCAGGGCGACCTGGCCGCGCGCCGCGTCCACAACGGGTACGTCCCCCGAACCGCCGCGCAGGGTCAGGTCGGTGAGCATCACGGCGTCCGCGACGAGTGTGACGGCGGAACCCGAGCGGGGGCAGATCTCGACGCTGCCGGGTTCGCCCTCGGCGACGATGGTGACGCGGGTCCGGACGGTGAGGTTCTCGGGGTAGCGTCCGGGCCGTACCCGGACCACCGCACCACTGCGGGCCTGTGCCAGCGCCTCACCGATCGTCCGGTAACTGTCGGGCTGATCCGGGCAGACGGTGAGCAACTGCCGTGACACGCTTGATCCTCCTCGTTCCGGCCCGCATGCTGCCCAGTGGACGGCGGACGCGCTGGATGCAGGCTACGTGACGTGACGGCTCATCTTCCAGGGACTACGAAGCAGCCGGGGAGTGGCACATGACGGACGATCACACTGACGATGGGGCAACGGGTCCGGCACTGTTGGGTGTTGCATAGGATGCGCGCCATGCGAGGCCATACTCACCACGCCCGTACGACGGCCGCGGGGCTGTGCGCCGCCTTGGTGTGCCTCGCGGGAGCCGTACCCGCGGGCGCGGCACCGCGACCCGACACACCCATCGAACTTCCCTTCGTGAAAACGGAACTGGGGGACAAGGAGGACTGCGCGAAGGCGTCCACGAAGGTCGCGAGAGCCGAGCCGTGGGCCCTGCGGGCACTCAGCCTTCCGCGCGCCTGGTCCCAGTCGACGGGGGAAGGGGTGACCGTCGCGGTCGTCGACACCGGCGTCAGTGCGTCCGCACCGGGGCTCGCGGGACGCGTGGAGTCCGTGGGCGACGGCAGCGAGGACTGCGTGGGCCACGGCAGCTTCGCCGCCGGTCTCATCGCCGCGGCGAGGCAGCCGGACGTGGGTGCGGCAGGAGTGGCTCCCGGTGCGCGGATCCTGGCGTTGCGGGGGACCGACGAGAAGGGCAGGGCGACTGCCGACCGGCTCGCCGACGGGATCAGGTCCGCCGCCGACAAGGGCGCCAAGGTGATCTACGTCGGGCGGGCACTTGCGACGGGCAAGAAGGAGCTCACCGAGGCTGCGGAGTACGCCACCGCGCATGACGCCCTTGTGGTCGCCCCGTTCGCCCCGGACACACTGCCCTCCGGCAACTTCGGCAGGCAGGCCGTGCCCGCGCAGTGGTACTGGCCGGCCGCCGCGCCGGGGGTGCTGTCCGTCGCGGACTTCGGCCCGGACAGCAAGCGCCCCAAGGACGCTCCGACGGCGATCAGCAGCGCGGACCTCGCGGCGCCGGGAGACGCGGTGGTCGGGCCCGGCCCGAGCGGCTCGGGTCACTATCTGGGGTCCGGCTCGTCGCTGGCGGCCGCGGTCGTCGCGGGCGCGGCGGCGCTGGTCCGCTCGCGCCATCCGGAACTGACCGCTGCCGAGACGTCCCGCCGGCTCACGGACAGCGCGTATCCGGCCGCCCCGTCGCGACTTGACGCTTACGCGGCGCTGACGCTGGTGGCGAGCCGGTCCTCCGGCACCGTGGCGCGTCCGGCCGAAGCCCGGATGCCCGCACCGCCGCCGGAGGGACCGCGCAACCGGGCGCTGGTCGTCGCGGCGGTAGGAGGCGGCCTCGTTTTGCTCGTCGCCGCCGCGGCAGTGGTCATCCCCCGTGGCCGCGCCAGGCGCTGGCGCCCGGGGGACTGACATCCCGTCCGATGCACCGTCCGACGCGCCCGGTCCGATCGAACCGGGCGCATCGCTGACGGGTCGGCGGGCGCCGGCCGGGCCCGGGGTGTGCCCGCCGACCCGGCCCGCGCCGCCGCGTCGGTCAGTCCTCCCGTTCGCCCAGGAACGCCGTCTGGACCTGCTCCGTGCGCCGGCGGGCGATGCGGGTCGCGCGCCCCGGGGGCAGGAGCCGGCCCTTGATGTTGGCGATGACATAGCCCTCGGACGGTGGGCACGACAGCAGCAGCGTCGGGGTGTTGACCTCCTGGAGGCGGCGCATGAGGTGGTCGCTGCCCATCGCCCGTCCCGCGTTCGAGGAGGAACGGGCCACCACCATGTGCAGACCCACCTCCCAGCCGAGGGCCAGCGAATCGAGGAGCGGGTCGAAGGGCGCGTTCATCGGGCCCGAGCCCAGCATGTCGTGGTCGTCGACCAGAACGAACAGCCGCGGGCCGTTCCACCAGTCGGCGAGACGCATCCGGGCCGGTGTGATCTCCGGCCCCGGCGCCCGGGTCTTCACCGCCCGGGCCGCACCGTCGACGAGGTCACGCACGACGTCGATCGAGACGGCGTGGCCGAGGCGGTACTCGTCCGGTACTGCTTCGACGAGTTCACGCCGATAGTCCACGATCATGATCCGCGCCTCGGCGGGTGAGTAGCGGTCCATGATGGACTTCGCCGTGAGCCGCAGCAGATTGGTCTTGCCGCTCTCGGTATCGCCGATCACGATCATGTGCGGGTTCTCGCTGAAGTCGTGCCAGACCGTGGTGAGCCCCTCTTCCTCCAGGCCCAGCGGGACGCGGAAGTCTCCCTCGGGGGCCGGGAGCTCGGCCACCTGCAGCTCCGCCGGCAGCATACGCACCCGTGGCGCGGGGGCACCGGGCCAGCTCTCGGCCACCGCGGCGACCAGATCGGCGACGCCGTCGGTCAGGTCGTCGGACTGCTCGACGCCGTCGATGCGCGGCAGGGCCGTCAGGTAGTGCAGCTTTCCCTCCCTGGTCAGGCCGCGGCCCGGCACCCGGGGGACCGTGGCGGCGCGCCGGATGTCGATCTCCGAGTCCATAGCGTCGCCCATCCGCAGCTCCAGATGGGTGCCGGCCTGGTCGCGCACCGCCGAGGGCAGTTCGACCCAGCGTGCCGTGGTGACGATGAGGTGCACCCCGTAGTTCAGGCCGCGTGCGGCGATCGCGCTGAACGTCTGGATGTGTCGGTCGTAGTCCTGCCGCACGGTCGACCAGCCGTCGATGACGAGGAACACATCGCCGTGGGCCTCGTCGGGGAACTCGCCGGCCGCGCGCCGGCGCCGGAAGGTGGCCATCGAGTCGATGCCGTGCTCCAGGAAGAAGCGCTCACGGGCCGTGAGCAGGGTGCTCACTTCGGCGATCGTCCTGCTCACCCGCTCGCCGTCCAGCCGCGCCGCGACACCGCTCATATGGGGCAGCCCGTCGAGACCGGCGAGGGTGCCGCCGCCGAAGTCGAGGCAGTAGAACTGCACTTCGCGCGGTGTGTGGGTGAGGGCCAGCGACGCCAGGATCGTGCGGACCATGGTGCTCTTGCCGCTCTGCGGCCCGCCCGCGATCGCGACGTGCCCGCCGACGCCGGAGAGGTCGATGGTGAGCAGATCGCGGAGCTGGTCGAAGGGCCGGTCGACGATGCCGATCGGCACCTTCAGCCGCCCCCGGCCGGGTGAGCCCACGATGGTCAGACCCAGTTCCGGATGGGGGGTGAGGGGCGGCAGCGCCTGGTCGAGTGTGGTCGGCAGGTCCAGCGGCGGCAGCCACACCTGGTGGGCGGGCGGCCCCGCGCCGATCATCCGGTCCACGGCGACCGACAGCAGCGTCTCGTCCGTCTGCTCCTCGGCTTCCGGCTCGGGAGCGGGCGGATCGGGCACACTGCGCGGTACGACGTACCCGGAGCTCCACGGCACCGTCTGACTCGCCACCCGGGCCTGGTTCGCGCTGCCGCGCCGCTCCCGGTACGGGCCGGACACATACGCGGCGCGGAACCGGGTGAGAGCTTCCACGCCCGACTTCAGGAAACCGCTGCCGGGCGCCGACGGCAGCTCGTAGGCATCCGGCACACCGAGCACGCCGCGGGACTCCATCGCGGAGAAGGTGCGCAGACCGACGCGGTAGGACAGATGGCTCTCCAGCTGGTGCATCCGGCCCTCGTCCAGCCGCTGCGAGGCGAGCAGCAGATGCACCCCGAGGCTTCGTCCCAGCCGGCCGATCATCACGAAGAGTTCCATGAACTCGCGGTGCGCGGCCAGCAGTTCGCTGAACTCGTCCACCACGACGAAAAGGCTCGGCATCGGTGCCAGCGGTGTCCCCGCCGCCCGCGCCCGCTCGTACTCCAGGGCCGAGGTGTAGTTTCCGGCGGCCCTCAGCAGTTCCTGGCGCCGCATCAGCTCACCGTGCAGCGCGTCCTGCATACGGGAGACCAGGGCCGCTTCGCCCGCGAGGTTGGTGATCACGGCCGAGGTGTGCGGCAGGCCGTCCAGGCCGAGGAAGGTCGCGCCACCCTTGAAGTCGACCAGCACGAAGTTGAGTGTCTCCGAGGAGTTCGTCAGCGCCAGGCCCAGGACGAGGGTGCGCAGCAGCTCGCTCTTGCCGGAGCCGGTCGCGCCGATGAGCATCCCGTGCGGCCCGGTGCCGCCCTGTGCGGACTCCTTGATGTCGAGTTCCACGGGCGCGCCGTCCGCGCCCACCGCGATCGGGACCTTCAGCCTCGCGGTACCGGTGGCCTTCTGCCACAGTGTGGCCGGGTCGTGACGGTGCAGATCGCTGATCCCGAGCAGGGTGGTCAGTTCGATGTCCGTGGCCAGCGGCTCGGCGCTGTCGGGACCCATGCCCATGCGGTACGGCGAGAGCCGTTTGGCCAGTGTGGTCGCGCCCCGCGGGCCGAACGAGTCGGGACGGCCCAGGAAGCTCGTCTGCTCCTTGCGGTCCCGGTCGGTGCGCACCAGGCTGAACGCGTCGCCCGTCACGTCGAAGCGGAGAGTGCTGCGTCCCGGACGCCAGGTGAGCGCCCCGGACAGGTCGAGCACCACCGTGTTGCGCAGCCCCTGTCCGTCGATGCGGTGCCCACTGGGTACGGTGCCGCCGTCCACGATGACGACGACCATGGGCTCCTCCCGGCCCGGGACGGCATCAGGGTCGAACGGCGGCCGCTCCAGGAACTCCGCACCCAGCAGGTCCTCGAGCTCGTTGAACGCCGAACCCGCCATCCGTGCCTGCCCCGCGCCGTCGGTCTCCTGCGGATGCAGGTGGTGCGGGAGCCATTTGACCCACTCCCAGTCGGCTCGCCGCTCGTCGGACACACACAACGCGATCCACAGGTCGTCGGGGGAGTGGAAGGTGGCCAACTGGGCCACGATGGCGCGTGCCAGAGCACGGATCCGTTCCTCGTCGCCCCGGAACAGCACCCGCGCCCAGACCTTCAGATAGATGGCGATGGGCTGGTCCGGGACGGTGGCGTAGGCGCGGATGAAACTGCGCAACGCGTGTGCGGCGAGCGGCTCGAGGTCCTCGACGGGGCTGGTGGCCGACGGCGTCAGCCGCAGTCCGAGCTTCTGCTCCCCGACGGCGACGCGGACCTCCGCGAAGTCCTCGTCCTGCGGGCGGCGTTCCCACAGGCGCGTCGTACCGGTCAGCGACCACAGGGCCGACGGTTCCGGGTGGCGCCAGGCCAGCGCCTGCTGCTGGTCGACCACGGCGCCGCGGACCTTGCGCCGCGTCTGGGTGAGATACCGCAGATAGTCGCGGCGTTCGCCCTTCAGCCGCTGTTTGCGCTCGCTGTTACGGCGCATCACCTGGCCCAGCATCATGGCACCCGACGCGATCACCATCAGGCCGAGTGCCAGGTAGATGAACCCGCCGCCGCCCGCCCCCGGCCGGATGAACATCAGCATCATCGACACCGACATCAACGCCATGGGCAGATACGTCCACACCGCCGACGAGTCGGGCACCACCTCGGGGAGGGTCGGGGGCTCCTGGAGGGTCAGTTCCCCATCCGGCATCTCCGGGCCGCGCCTGCGCGCCGGCCTGCGGAACAGCACCACACTCACCGTACGGACTCCTTCACGAGCAGCTCGCCACCTGCGCGGCGGCCGCTCCAGTGGGGGAAACGGCGGACATAACGAGGGCGGCGTCGCCCTAGACAGGCCGTTGATACTACGATCACACAACCAACCTGGCCCTTCAAAGGGCAATCCCCCACGCGATCACGTTCGTTGGTTTCTGCCAACGGCTTCCGGAAGGCGTGAGTCCTACCGATGAGTGACCCCCAGGTGGCCGGGCTGTGCCGGCTGACCGTACGCGCACCGGCCCGCACCATCGACCTGGCCGTACCCGCTGACGTCCCGGTGGCCGACCTGCTCCCCGCCGTCCTCGGCTACGCCGGAGACGACTTGGAGGAAGCGGGACTCGACCACGACGGCTGGATTCTCCAACGCCTCGGCGGCGAGCCGATGGACGAGGAGCGCACGCTCGACTCGTACGAACTGCGCGACGGAGAAACCCTCCATCTGCGTCCCCGCACCGAGGCGCTGCCCGAGGTGCACCTCGACGACCTCGTCGACGGCATCGCCACCGCCCTCGGCCGGCAACCACACGGCTGGACTCCCGCCGCGGGACGTGCCCTGCTGCGCGGTCTGGCCGTCGCCACCCTGCTCGCGGGCTTCGTGGTGCTCGCCCTGCCGGGCGGCTCCGGTGGCAGCCGGGCCGTGTGCGCCGCCGCGGCCGCACTGCTGCTGCTCGCCGGGGCGGCCTCGGCCGGACGGGCCGTCGGCGACGGCGGCGCCGGAGCCGCCCTCGGCATGATGGTGGGCCCCTATCTCGCTCTCGCCGGCTGGCTGTTGCCCGGAGGCTCGCTCAGCGGAGCCCACGGCCAGGAGGCACTGGCCTCGCGCCTGCTCGCGGCCTCTGCCGCAGGAGCGGGCGGGGCCGTGCTGGCACTGGCCGCCGTGGCGTCCTACGCCGCGCTCTTCCTGGCGCCCGCCGTCGTCGCCGTCTTCGGCGCGCTGACCGCGAGCGTGATGATGATCTTCGATCTGCCACTGCAGGACGCGGCCGCCGTGGCCGCGCTCCTCGCGGTGCTGCTCGGTGCCTTCGTACCCTCGCTGTCGTTCCGCATGGCGGGCCTGCGGATGCCACCTCTGCCGTCCAACGCCCAGCAGCTCCAAGAGGGCATCGAACCCCATCCGACCCATGTGGTCACCAGCCGGTCCGTACTGGCCGACGGCTGGATGACCTCGTTGTACGGCGCCGTCGGCCTGGTCTGCGTCGCATGCCTCACCGCTCTCGGCAACGACCCCTCGCTCGCCGAGGTCTGCACGGCCGCCGTGCTGACGCTGCTGCTGCTCCTGCACGCACGGGGGCTCGGCAACGTGTGGCAACGCCTGTCCCTGGTCGTGCCGGCGGCCTGGGGCGTGGCCCTGCTGGTCTTCGGGGCGGCCCAGTCCTACAGCCCCTTCGGCCGGCTGCTGCTGGTGGCCGGACTGCTGGCCGTCACCGCCGCCCTCGCCATCGCCTCCTGGACCGTGCCCGGACGGCGCCTCGTGCCCTACTGGGGACGGGGCGCGGAGCTGCTGCACTCGGCGGCAGCCATCGCGCTGCTGCCGCTGGTGCTGTGGGTGCTGGGTGTCTACGGGGCCCTCCGGGGCCTCAACGGCTGATCAGGCAGAACCGGGAGAACACCGTGCACTCGAAGCGTGATCAGGTCCAAGCCCACATGTTCGTCATGGGGCGTCTGACGTCGGCGATGCTCCGCGGCGATCCGGACGCGCCGGAGAGCCCGCAGGGCCGTACCAACAGGGGCATCGCGATCAGTGTGGTGATCGCGGTACTGCTGTCAGCCGGAGCGTTCGTCTTCGGCCTGTTCAAGCCGGGCACCAAGGACTCGTGGCGCAAGCCGGGCACCCTCGTCGTGAACAAGGACACCGGTACGCGCTACCTGTATCTGGACGGACGCCTCCGTCCGGTGCGCAACTACGCCTCCGCCCGGCTGCTCGGGGGAGCGGACATGAAGGTCGTCTCCGTCGGGTCCGGCTCGCTCGCCGGCACCCCACACGGCTCACCGGTGGGTATCCCCGGCGCGCCTGACGCGCTGCCTGCCGGCGACGCACTCGACTCCGGCTCCTGGCAGGTGTGTTCGGGCGCCGACGGAGGCCCCACGGACACCCTCCTCGCCGTGGGGGCTTCGGCGAACGGGCCCGGACTGTCGACCACCCAGGCCCTGTTGGTGACGGGCCCGGACAAGAAGGACTACCTGGTGTGGCGCGGCAGCCGGTTGCGGCTGGACACAGCGCACCGGGCGGCCGAAGCCCTCGGCTACGACTCCCGGCCGCGCACACCGGTGTCCGCCGCCTTCCTGAACTCCCTGCCCGAGGGGCCCGACCTGACCCCGCCCCAGGTGCCGGACCGCGGTCAGGCGGGCCCGGCGCTCGGCGGCCGGGAGACCCGCTTCGGACAGGTCTTCCGCGTCACCGTGCCGGGCTCCGCGGCACGCTACTACCTCCTCCGCAAGGAGGGCCTGGCGCCTCTGACGGCCACCGGGGCCGCGCTCGTCCTGGGGGATCCGGAAACCAAGCGCACGGCGTACGCGGGGGCCACCCCGGCCGCGGTGGCGCTCGGCGCGGACGCCCTCGCCGGCCGGACCGCGCCGGCCCCGGACGGGGACCGGTCCGACCTGCCCGAGGCTCCGCCGACCGCGGTGGCGCCGGAACCGGGCCAGGCGGCCTGCGCCAGGATCGAGCCGACCGGTGACGGGACCAGGGTGAGCGTCGCCCTGTCCCGGACGGCCGACTTCGGTCCGACCGCGCAGCCGGCGCCGGAGGGACTCACCCCGGCCTGTGTGCCCGTGGGCCGGATCACGGTCCGCCCGGGCGGCGGTGCGCTGGTGGGCGCCGTGGGCGCGGGCGGCGGCGTTGTCGGAATGACGCTCTATCTGGTGACGGACGGCGGAGTGAAGCACCGTGTGTCCGGCCTCGAGGCACTCACCGCCCTCGGCTACCACACGGGACAGGTGAAGGGGCTGCCTTCACCCCTGCTCGCGATGCTGCCGAGCGGGCCCGACCTCAACTCCCGGGCCGCCGCGACGGGACACGGCACCACGACGGCGGGCACCTGCACGACCGAAACGGGCGCCAAAACGGGCAGGGAACCGGGCGGCAAGAGCTGACGTCGTGTCCTCCTTGCTCGGAAAAGGGTCAGGAAAACAGGCAGGAAATCGGACGGGTGCAGCGGACGACGTTCCCTTCCGCGCCGAAACGGGCGATGGACCGGGCAGGAAAAGCAGAATTGATGCCCGAACGGATTCCCTCAAGTTACCTTTCTATGACGGTTCTTGGACCCGCCGTATGACCGGCCGTTCGAGTTCCCTGTTGGTGTTGTGTTATCAACTCACCTCTGGCATAAGATCTGTTGGACGCGCCAGCGGATGACAGGAATCCGCATTCGGCTCGCCGTATCGGCAGAGCCAGGCGGCCATTCCCCCAGGAGGTGCGGCACATGGCAGGGATGCAGCAGTCACAGGAACAGGCGACCCGGAACGGTATCAACGCCCTGGAGCAGGCGTTCACCGGCGTACAGAACTGCCGGCAGGACGTCGAGAACATGAAGTTCAACCTTGCCTCGGGGCTCAAGGGGTCGGACGGCAAGGCCTTCCAGGAGCTGCTCAAGCTCTGGGACGACCAGGCGGAGGTCATCTCCAAGAACGTCCGCGACATGGTCAACACCCTCAACGAGACGCTGACCCAGCAGGGCCTCACTCAGGGGTCCAACAACGACGACATCAACCAGGCCTACACGCAGTCCCAGAGCGTGTTCGACGCCCTCCACGGCTGACCGTCGGCAGGCCGGCACCCGGCCGAGGCCGTGCGCTACCCCTGTCCCGTACTTCCCCCAGAGACGAGGCCCCACCATGAGCGACTTCACCGACGGAACCATCTACGTCGACTACGCCCACATGACCAATGGCGCAGACGACATGATCTGGCAGACCAAGGCGATCGCCAGCATCCTGGCGAACCTGGACGCCGAACTCCAGGCGCTGAAGGAGACCTGGGAAGGTGACGACCGGCAGGTCTACAACGACAAGCAGGCTGCCTGGAACGGCGCGGTCGAGGCCATGAAGCAGCTGCTGCAAAACCACTCGGCCCTGCTCCTGGACGTCTCGGACAAATACCGGCGGAGCGAGACGACCCTCACCCAGCTCTGGAGTGAAGTGCGCATCGGCCGCTGAGCCGACTCGACCCCTCCCATGACTTCGGGCGGCGGGCGCGTGCGTGGACCACGGCTCCGCGCGCCCGCCGACCGGCAGTGACCGACGAGCAGGAGACGGACGCATGGCGGGCAACCCCCCGGTCAATCTCAACAAGGCCTGGCTCCAGTCGTTCCTCGACCACGACGTCGCGGATTTCCGCGGTGAGCTCGAGAACATCAGGAAAGATGGGAAGGACGAGGGCACGGAGCACTTCCCGGCGCTCGAGAGTCTCCTCCCCAAGGGCAAGCACCCTGACTATCTGGTGCCGGGCGGTTCCAAGCCCCTCACCCTAGGGGAGCTCGGGAGAGATGCCCCTTCGAACGGGCAGTATCTGAACGAGAGCCTCACGGAGACTATTACCTCTGTCGCCGAGATCTTCAAGAACCAGCACGATCTCTTCGAGGACATCGACGACAACCTGCGAACCAGCATCGAGAAGCTGTTCAAGACGCAGGATGGAAACCTCGAGAAGATCGAGGCCGACAAACTCCTCGACATCTTCTCCGACATCGACGAGTCGCTCGGGGCAGGCAGTGGCAAGTCGGATGACTCGGACGACTGACTCGTCATCAAAGTAGCCCCAGCGTACCGTCGACCGTCCAAGTCTGTCGCCGAATCCGGTACCCGCGCCCCACCTGATACGTATGGAGTATGTCCGTGCCAGAGGAAGTCGAAGAGAAGAAGTCGATAACCACCGACGACAACGACTCCTGGCAGAAAGTCGTTGGTCTGTTCACGGGATACGACGCACCGCTGCGGAATACTCTCTTCGAGAACCTCAAGGGCAATGAGGACATCCCTCAGATGAAGGTGGAGATCACCAAGGACTATGCCAAGGCGGTGAACGTAGACGACCTGTCATGGAAAGTCGACAACGCGGGTGGGAACATCCAGAACACTGATTTCGTCATCCCCTTCTACACGAAGCGCGCAGTCGAAGGAAATTCTGAATTCGTCGACATGTACAGGGCGCGCATCACGCTCCTCGGTCAGAAGAACGGCGATCATGCGCCGGTCGGCGGATCGGTGATGGGGGGGAAGTTCCAGAGCCATATGTCGAACCACCTGAAGTTGGGAAATCGCACGTGGGACACCGGCCCTCTCACTCAGTACTCCTACGGTACGGGTGCCGCTCTGCGTGCCATGCTGGAGCTTGAGAACGGTACCCACCGGTTCAACTGGAACGGCAAGGAAGTCGCTGACCACAACGCCGTAGTCCTCAAGTCCTTCGACACGACCGCAAACGCCTTCGACCGGACGGCGCGGTTCTTTCGTGACCGGCACAAGGAAGTGCAGGAGTGGGAACGCCGTGTCGGCACCGAGCAGAACGACGCATGGCGGGGCCAGGCGGCCGGAGTCTTCTGGAACCTCATCCACACCATCGGAAAGCAGTACGACGGGTATGCCAAGGACATGCTCGCCGGCGACGGACACCACTCCCTGCAGGGCAACAAAATCCGGCAGGCCAAAACGGACTTCCGGAATGCCGCCACCGCTCTGTACAACGCGTGGGATCACTGGCAGCTCTACATGGGCAACCCCTTGCGCTGGCTGCACGACCTGCTCTCGGAGATCACCGACTACATCTGGTATTACAACATCAGGCAGATCAACTACCAGTGGAAAGCCGACGAGAAAGACGCCACGAAGGGCGATATCGCATACGTAGCCACGCACGCGTTCGATCAGCACGCCAGGCGACTGGCAAACACATCTGAAGACTTCGGCGATCTCACGGAGCTCAGCACCTGGAAGAAGATCGGCGAACGTGCGGTGCTGAACTGGGAGAAGTCCGTCAAGGACAACCTTGTGGCAGCCGCCGACGAGGCGCTCAAGGCCGTTCACAACGGATGGAGTTCCTTCGACCTCGGCAACGTCAGGACGCGTGGCGACAAGGACCTCACCACCTCGGTCACGAACGACAAGAACGAAAAGGCAGCCGACGACGCAAAGAAAGCCGCCGACGCCGCGGCCAAGAAGGCCGACGACTTCATGGCCTGGCAGAAGAAGCAGGCGGAAGATAACGCGAAGAAGCAAGCCGAGGCCGAGGCGAAGAACGACCGGATCCGTAAGGAGCAGGAGGAGAAGAACGACCGGATCCGTAAGGAGCAGGAGGAGAAGAACGACCGGATCCGTAAGGAGCAGGAGGAGAAGGCCGCAGCCAAGGAGGCGGAGGCGAAGGCCGCGGCGGCTGCGGCGGAGGATAGGGCCAACAAGATCCGGGCGGATCAGGAGGCGAAGGCCGCAGCCAAGGACGCGGAGGCGAAGGCTGCGGCGGCCGCGGCCGAGGAGAAGGCTGACAAGATCCGGGCGGATCAGGAGGCGAAGGCCGCAGCCAAGGACGCGGAGGCGAAGGCCGCGGCGGCCACGGCCGAGGAGAAGGCCAACAAGATCCGCGAGGATCAGGAGGCGAAGGCCGCAGCCAAGGAGAAGGAGGCGGCCGCGGCTCAGGCGAAGCAGCAGCAGATGCAAGTCGCCCAGTTCAACCAGTCCCGCGCCGAGCAGGAAACCGCTCGCAAGAAGCAGGAGGCCAAGCAGGCTGAGGCTGACGCGAAGGCTGACCAGATTCGCGCGGAGCAGGAGGCGAAGGCCGCAGCCAAGGAGAAGGAGGCGAAGGCCGCGCAGGCTGAGGCTGACGCGAAGGCTGACCAGATCCGGGCGGAGCAGGAGGCGAAGGCCGCAGCCAAGGAGAAGGAGGCGAAGGCCGCGCAGGCCGCGGCTGAGGAGAAGGCCGACAAGATCCGGGCGGACCAAGAGGCGAAGGCCGACAAGATCCGGACGCAGCAGGAACTGCGCCAGGAACAACTGCAGACCGAGCAGGAGAAGCGGGCAAACGAGCAGCGCGCCAAGATGGAGGCCCAGCAGGCAGAGGCCCAGGCGCGTCAGCAAGAAGCCGTCAAACAGGCAGAGGCCCAGCAGCAGCAGATCCGGCAGGGCCTGCTCAACGGCGGCAGTCTTCCGGACGTTGGGACGCCCGGCAGCCCTGACATCGGCGACATCCGCTCCGGCATCCTGAACCCCGGTGATCTGCCTTCGCTCAACACTGCCTCGCCCCACTTCACGGGCGACTCTCTGACCATGCCGGACGGCAGCGTGGTCACCGTCGACGACAACGGACGGGTCGTCACACGGCAACCCGATGGCAGTTCCGTCACCATCGACCCCGACCTGCACACCTCGACCGTCACCCGGCCTGACGGTACGACCGTCTCCGGGCCGCTGAACGTGGGCGATCCGCAACCGCTCCCCGACGGCACCGTCTCCCACATCGACCAGGACGGCAGCGTCGTCCTCGAGTCGCCCGACGGCACGGTCACCACGATCGACCCGGACACGGGCATCGCCACGACCACGCGCCCCGACGGCACGGTCACCTCAGGCCGGCTCAACGGCGACGGTGATCTTCCACAGCTTCCAGGCGGCGGCCACATTCCGTCGTCGGGTTCGTCTCCCCGGACGTCGCCGTTCGGCTCGTTCGAGGAGGAGTTGTACGACGCCGCCCCGTACCAGCCGGGGACGTCGCGGGGTTCGGCCTCTCCGCTCGCGGCCTCTGCGGCGACGCCCGGTACACCGCTGAACACCGGCATGCCGCCGGGAGGCATGCCCATGGGCGGTATGCCCATGGGTGGTATGGGCGGGATGGGTGCGGGAGGCTCCGGGCAGGGCTCGTCGGAGCGTGTGCGCAATGTGATCGACGACGGGCAGACGGCCGGTCGCCGCGGTGCTGCCAACGGCAGGATCCCCGCCGCCCGCTCGGGTCATGAAGAGAACAACGTGCGGGTGTCCACGCCCCGCTCCACGGCCACGACCGGCGGTGCGCCGTTCATGCCCGGGGGCGGTGGGGCGCCCGCGCAGCCGCAGACCCAGAGCGGGGACCGGGCGCGTGACGCGTGGGTGCAGGAAGAAGAAGACGTGTGGGGCACCGACGAGGGCGGCGCGCCCGCCGTGATCGGTCGATGACCCGCCCCGCTACACGAAGGAATCACCGATGACCGACTCCATCGAACAGCAGATCGCCAAGGCCATGGCGGAACTCGAAGCCGTCCAGGGCGCGGTGGCCAAGGCGGAGCAGCAAATGGCCACGGCCTCCGAGACCGTACGGTCCCGTGACCGCGCGGTCGAGGTGACGGTGGGACCGCAGGGCGAGCTGACGGGCTTGAAGTTCCTGGACAACAAGTACCGCTCGATGAACGCTGCTCAGCTCGCGACATCCGTACTGGAGGCGGCAGATCGCGCTCGCGCCCTGATGGCGCGGCAGGTGATGGACGTCTTCGAACCACTCACCCGGCCCAGCGCCGGCGCCCCGGGGCTGCGCGGCGTCGACATCGACTGGGAGCGCATCTACGGGTCCGCGTTGCTCGAAGAGGCAGGGGCGGGACCGGGGCGCAGGTCGAGCGGACTGCACGACGAGATCCACGAGGACACCGACGACGGACAGGGCACGAGGAGGAACGGGTCATGAGCAACACCTACGAGGCGAATCCTGCAGCGCTCCGCAGTGCCGTGGAGCGGATGAAGCAACTGCCCGAAATGGCGAAGAAGTTGGGCGATGACTTCACTGAACAGGAGCGGAACTACACGGAGTGGCCCGGCTGGACCGACGACTTCGCTCGCGAGGTCCGCCCCCAGTACGAGAAGAACAACCAGTACTGCCTGGGCACGAGCAGGGCTCTCTACGAGGCCCTGCACGGTCTGGTGAGCGCGACGCTCGCCAACCTGGACAACATCGAGCGAAACCAGGCGGATGTGCACGACCAGATCGCCGAGCACCAGCGCAAGACCGAAGAGTCCGTCTTCGACGGCGATGCCGGAGGACGGCGCTGACGCGTACCAACTGATCAGCACGATGCGTGGCGTACGGTTCATGGTGAGTGGAGTTTCGGGTGGAGGAGATCAACTTTCCTGACGATGTCAGGAAGATGCTCTGGATCCTGATCGGTGAGTTGCCCCTGCAGGCGAGGGAGGCTCTCGCTTATGCGAGCCGTGAGCTGTACCTCGCGTTTGCCCGGGGGCTGTTGGCGCTCCTCAAGGCGATCCGGCGTTCCATCGCCGAGGCGGCCACCTCTCTGCCGGAAGGCGTGGCGGAGCAGTACGTCGGGGCGTTGTCGCTGCTCGTCGATGACGGGGGTGTGAACCATCTCGACGAGATGATCGCTCAGCTCGAGGCGATCGCCCAGGGGCAGGTCGATTACGCGATCAAGATCCAGGCGGCGAAGTGGGAGATCATCGCCGAGATCACGATGCTGCTGATCGAGCTTGCCACCCTTGCCGCGCTGTCCGTGATCACCGGCTTCACCTCGCTGTCCGAGATGGCACTCGCCAGGGCGCGGAGCCGGCTGGCTGTGCTCATGATCATCCAGCGGTTGCTGCAGAACCCTCTGACGCAGGGTCTCGGGGGGGCTTTCGAGGAGGGGATCCAGAACCTTGCCGTCCAGCTCGCCCAGATTGCTGGGAACCCGCCTGAGCTCAAGCCCAAGGGAGTCGACTGGGGCGAGGTCGGGAAGTCGGCGCTGATCGGCTTCTTCTCCGAATTCTTCAGCAGCCTGATTCGTAAGGGCTCCCAGTCCTTTCGGAACTGGGCCAAGAACAACTTCGACAACTTCGACAACTTCGCGAAGAACAATCCCAACTTCGCCAAGGGACTCCACAACACCAACAACGTCGTTGAGGCAGGTGTGGCCGGTGGGGTCGGTGAAGCGTCGGGTGAATGGGTGGGCAGGGGCCTCACCGACGGCAAGTGGGAGTTCAAGTTGGAGACGTTCGTCGGCGGTGCCACGAGCTCGTCCATCCAGGTGATCGCGGAAGGAGCCATCGGCACGGCCGGGGTGTCGGTGCACAAGATCATCGTCGCGGCCCGGTTCGGCTCCACGAACGTCAACAGGATGGACGACGGTGCAGGTGGCTTCTGGCGCGGAGGGGGCTCGGGTTCCGGTGGCGACGCGTCGCCGGCGTTCCCCGCTCCTGTGCCTACTCCTTACGGCACGGTCGGCGATCAGCCGACGTATGCGCCGCTTTCACCGCCGCCGGTCACCGCCCCCACCCCTACGCCGGCCCTGACACCGCCCCCACCGGTGCCGACGGTGACGCCCTTGCCCGACTCCCTGCCGGGCGCGGGGACCACGCCCGAAACCTCGCGCACGACGGAGTCGGGCGCGGACCTTTCCACACCCCCGCCGAGCCCGTCCGTACACGGGGGGACGACCGCGCTGAACGTGACCCCGTTCACCGCACCGCCCGTGCCGAACGTGCCTCCGTTCACCGCAACGCCCGCTTCGGACACGTCCGCACGCTCCTCGGACATCACGTCCACACTGCTCGGTGACGACCCCTCTGCCGCGACCGGCTCCCCGACAACGTCGCGAGGCGCAGGGGTCTCTCCCTCGCGGGGGACGACGGACGAGGGAATCCTCTCCGACGAGTTTGCCAATGCGCTGCCGGATCCCGCGGAGGTGGACGGCACCGGCAGCTCGAACACGACGGATTACACCGCGCCTGCGGCCGCGGCATCCCCTCCGGCCACCACGTCACCCTCCGGGGCCACGGCGGGTTCGCACCCCGGTCCGTCGGCCGGGCCCACGAACTCGGCGGCAGGATCCCGTACCGTCGTGGACGGTGCAGGTCACGACACGCTCGACGGGGCTGCGGAGCCGACCGAAGAGGCCGATCCCGTTCAGCACGGCAACAGTGGGGCGGACCTGAGCGGCGGGACCGGATCTCGTCCCCAGTCCGGCGTTTCGCGCGATGCCGGTACGCGTCCTGGCCTCGACTCCCACCCCGGGGACACCCCTCGTCAGTCGGCGCAGGACGACACGTTCGACGGTGCTGAGGATGCGCGGGACGCCGACGAAACACCCACCGACACACCCACCGACACGAACGCCGACACAACCACCGACACGAGCGCTGAGGAGACCTCGCAGGAGGCACCGGCCGCGCCCGGGGTGCACCTTGCCCCGCCCCGCCCGACCATCACCGAAACGACCTCGGGCACCGACACCGACATCGACACCGACACGAGCCCCGGGACCGGTCCCGACCTGCTCGCCGCTCCCGTCACCGCACCGCCGGCGGACAGTGCACGGCCTTTGGACGGTCGGCTCACCGACACGGCGCGCCCCGCCGTGCAGCCTGCCGCTCGACCGGGCACCGCACCCGACCCCACGACGACGACCACCGACAGCGGCCGAGTCACGCAGCCACGCACCGGCAACACGGCTACGGCTTCGCCTCCCGCTGCGACCAGCCCGGCCCAACCCGTCCGCACGGTCGGCGGCCCCGGCGGCGACGCGGGCAAGGGTTCGGACGGCAGTGGGGACGTCGCCCCAGCTGGTGTGCGCGAGGGCGACGGGTTGCGCGACACCGGCATGCAGGACGAAATCGATGAGATCACCCCGCTTCCGCCCGAGAGTGCCGGAGTGCGGGACGATCCCTCGGGGTGGCACCCGGACCTGGTCCGCTATGTGAACATCGCCCTGGAGGACATGGGTTGGACCGGCGATCCGGTGGGCGAGGCGGAGGTGGCGGCCCGGCATGCCCAGTTGCCGGAGCACTGGCGGGGTCCGGTGCCGCGCCTGCCGAAGGAGCGGGCCGAGCGCATCGCACGCGGGATCACGGGGCGGGAAGAGCCCGGGCTGCTGGGCGGTGCCCCCGCAGTTGTGGGGATGCCGGCGGGTGAGGATCCGATTCGGGATTGGGAGCAGATCTCGGGTGGTCGGCGGCGGTCGAAGGAGCTGCTGGTCGTCGATGGGGCGGTGCTGCGGCTGGGCACGAATCCGGGTCGGGCCGATCTGCAGCGTGTGCTTGCTGCTGTGGACGAGTGGAAGCGCAGCAAGGGCGGCAAGGCGTCGTCGAGTAAGCGCTGGCCGGCGGTTGTGCGGTTGGTGGGGGCCGTCCAGGCCCGGTTGGGCCGGCTGGAGGCAGAAGGCCGCGGTGCTCAGGCCGGTTCCTCTGCTCGGGCCGGGGCTGCCGTTCAGGGGCAGGCCGGGATGGCGGGATCCGTTTCTGCTGGGCCGCGTCAGGTCGAGGTGGAGGGGTTTGGTCCGTCCAGCGGTTTCGAGGGTGAGCTGCACAAGTTCCGTGTGCCGATGGAGGACGGGGACGATCCGGCGTCCTATGGCGGGGTCGTGGAGCTGCCGGGTCTGCTGAAGATCACCTTTGACAAGGTGGACGGCGTGGCAGTCCTGGAAGTGGTGTCGCTTCCGGCGCGTGGGTTGGTGCGGGGGCAGGACGACGGGCGAGCCGAGCGGTCCGAGGTGGTGGCTGCTTTCCTGGACGTGCTCGATCGGCTCGAGAGGGCGCGCCACGGTGCGAAGCTGTCGCAGATCTTTCCCAGCTCGGCGGGCTTCAAGGTCTTGGTGGACGCGGAGGATCTGCCGGTGTTGGGCGATGGCCAGGGGGTCATCCTCGTCCATCACACCGCGACGGCTCCGCTGAGCGGGGTGATCCCGTTCCTGGAGCATGTCGGCGAGCACATGCGTGTCGAGTCCCTGCCGGTCCAGACTGCGAAAAAGGATCTGGAGGGAGGGGTGCGGTTCGGTCGTGCTGCCGAGTCCCGGTTTCGGGAGTGGCTGGCCGGGCGCCCGGACCTGGCGCCGGCGGCGTGGGATGCCCAGGAGTTGGCGGGCGCGCTCGCTCTTGGGTATACGCAGGTCGCAGCCACGGCACGTGACACCAAGTCGACGAAGGCCTGGGGGAAGGACTTCACTGCGGCCGCTTCCCGGGACTCCCTCCAAGGGATCCGGGCAGCGCTGGGCGACGTGCCGCGCATGTTCCTGCAGGATCAGGCCGACTGGCTCGCGACCGAGTTCGATCGACCCCTTGCCGCCGACATGGAGCTGACCAGTGTGCTGGACAGGCCGCTTGCGCTGAAACACAAGGAGGGCGCCCCGAAACTGACGGTCCGGCACTACCTCGACAACCTGCTCCTCGCCGACCCTGCGCACGTCATCAGCCAGTACGACGCACTCCGGATCCGTACCGACTTCGCCACGCTGGACAGCAACCCGGACGAGAACGGGATACCGCGGATCGTGCCTGCGGTGGTCCGGTTGGAGGCCCGGCCCTACGCCTCGATCGCGTCCACCAAGGAAACCCTCCTGGCGGAGCACGAGACCCTGGCGAGCCTGTCCCTCGATCTCTACAACCAAGCCCGGCAACTACACGGACTCCGCCCGGTCGGCGGCCCGGTGACACAGCCGGCCCCCGCCGCGACCGGCACACAGTCCGGACAGCCCCTGCCCGCACCCCCCACGAACACCACCGTGTCGGACTCGGACCCGGGCGTGTCCACTCCGACACCGAGCCCGTCACGGCAGGGCGGGACCGCAACGTCGAACGTGACACCTCTCACGGCAATGGCCGCTCCGAACGCACTCTCGTCGGACATCACATCCACACTGCTCGGTGACGAACCTTCCGCCGCGACCGGCTCCCCGGCATCGTCCCTTCAGGCCACTGCGTCACACTCCGGTGCTACACAGCCTCGCACCGGCGACACGGCTACGGTTTCGCCTCCCGCTACGACTAGCGCTCCGGTTGGTGTGCGCGAGGGCGACGGCGCGCGCGACAGCGGCATGCGTGCCGACGTCGGCGTGCCCGAGGATGTCGATGAGATCACACCGCTGCCGCCCGAGAGCGCCGGAGTGCTTGACGACGATCCCTTGGGGCGGTACCCGGACCTGGTCCGTGACGTGAACATGGCCCTGAAGGGTGAGGGTTGGACCGGCGATCCGGTGGGCGAGGCGGAGGTGGCGGCGAAGCATGCCCAGCTGCCGGAGAACTGGCGGACTGGTCCCGTGCCGTACCTGAGCAAGGAGCAGGCGGACGGCATTGCGGACCTGATCATGGGCCGGGAGCTGTCGCCGGGGCTGCGGGGCGGAGCACCCGGCGACGACGCCGACGTGGAGATGTCGTCGCCCCCTCCCCGCGCCGCCGCGGATGGTCCTCACGTCTCTTCCGTGATGCCGGATGTGCTGTACACCAGCGACCCGCAGCGCTGGAAGGAGATTGCGAGGGACTTCGAGGAGAGGCTCGGCGACATCATGGCGGCCGACGCCAAATGGCTGTCGGCCCTGCGGCTCGGTATCCAGCACCTCCAGTTCCACCTGTCCGACAAGACCCTCTTCTTCGACTCTCCCGAGGATCCGGACTTCGACTACGACGCTGAGCTGGCGATACTGCTCGACGAGGGCAACCCGCCTCCGCTGAGCGACATGATGCGGGCCTTCGTGCTGGCCGCCCCGTTCCACGCCGAGCGGGCGGGGCTCGCCGAGCCCCTCGCCGCGCAACCTCTGGCCGAGCTGAACACCGCACTGGAACGGCTCGGGCATCCGGTCGACGGGAGGGCCCGGAGCACCGAACTCGTGCAGCAGGCCGAGACGCTCATCCGCGTCTACCGGGCTCTGGTTCCGCAGGAGGGCAACCAGCTGAGTTTCCGCAACGCCGTGTTCGGCCTGATGATGGCGCGGGACGAATCTCCCTCACTGGCGCAGCTGCTGGGCGCCGCGCAGCGGGCCGGAGTGTCCGAGCGGGACGGTTCGCGCCTGCTGGAGCCGGACTTCAGGACCGCGTCGTCCGTGGAGGCAGACGCGTCCCAGCTATACGGGCTGGTGCCGTTCCTGTTCGATCCCGCGAGCCGCGCCGCAGACAAGGCGCTCAAGGAGGCCGTGTCCCGTCTGCCGCACGAGATCCGGTATGCCGAATGGGCGAACGGACTGTTCGCCCCCGACATCACCGGAGGCATGTCACTCGGCGGGCTCGCCGCCCAGCTGAAGGAGGGCCTACCGTCCGGTCAGGCATCCCAGGAGGGGATGGTTGCCTGGCGGAGGCGTCAGGACGCTTTCCGGCAGTGGGTGCTCACCAACCGCCGCACCTTCAAGAACATCACCAGGTTGCCCGACGGCTATCGCATCGCTCTCTTCCTGCTGGGCGGCCCCGACGCCCAGCTGATGGACGAGCGGATCCTGAGCGGCGGAGCAGAGGGCCGCGAGCTGCTCGAAGAGCGGATCCTCGGCGGGCTCAAGGGGTTGAACGGCCCGAACCAGGAAGCTGGACGGGACTCCTTGCCGCTGGTGGTGCTGCGCGACCCGCGGGTGCGCCACCTCGTGGACATTCCGGGAGCGCGGTCGGACGAGGCTCTGGAAGAGGTGGCTGCGTTCCTGGCGACCGACGACCTGGTCGCGGAGCTGGGCGTGCACGCGCGTATGGCCGGCAAGGCGGCGGCCTTGCTGACGGAGAGCCGTGGCCCGGTCTACTGGGCTGAGTGGCACAAGCCGGGTTCGGGGACCGGCCACCTGGCCGGCGGGCAGACGTTCAGCCGCCCTCCGCTGTTCCAGGCGCGGTCGAGCATCGAGGCCGCCGTCAAGGACGCGTTCTCACGCGGGGAACCGCGCACAGCGGATCACCACTTGGTCGTCTACTCGGTCCAACGGCCCGGCGCGGCCTACGACTACGCGTCGTTCGCGCGTTTCCCTGCCCATCAGGTCGTATTTCCCGGGGCACAGAAGTACGTCGTCACAGGGCACGAGGCCGTCCTAAACCTGGCGGCTCCCTTGGTCGCTGCTGCGGGGAACTCGACCGAGCGTGGTCTGGCGTACTCGCTCGTCACCCTGGACCGGGTCGATCAGCCTGCCCGGGCCTGGCAGCAGCCGATCATCACCCGCGAGGTGCGCTCGACCGGGGGCGTCCATTTCGGCATGGCCAGCCATTCCGGCCCGGACTGGATCGCCAGGTTCCTCCGCTTCCGTCGCCTGCTCGACATGAAGGTGGGTGCCATTCAGCTGCCGGACGGGTCGAGCGTGGCGCTGCAGGTGCCCGTGGAGACCGGCTTGGGGACGGACGGCAAACCGGCGTACACGATCTGGGGTTCGCACGGCAAACGCGGAGCCCTCTCGGTCCTGACACCCGAGGGCCGGAAACGGGTTCTCGGCTGGTGGGCAGGCAGACAGGGCGAGGAGTTCCACAGGGCGAAGGGCCTCGGCCCCGGTGTCAAGCAACTGCTGAGCGCCTGCTACGCCGGCTGGAGCACGCAGGGCACGGCGGCGGTCGCTCAGACGGCGGCCGACGAGCACGCCGCAGGCGCCGAGACCGTCGGGCCGAACGTCAGTGTCACGGCGGTCCGCATCACCGATCCGCATAAGAGCGCGTCCGCGCGGCTCAGCATCAACCAGCGCGCGGGAGACGCCGCGGGCAGCTGGCAGACCTTCCGGCCCCGGCCGGCGAAGACGGCGGGGGAGGAGACCGCAGTCTTGCCGCTTGCCGGACAGGGCAGGCGGTACCGGGCCATGTACCGCCACGCGGACTGGGATGCGGCAGCCAAGGGGTACGAGAAGGCCTACGGGCAGATGCTCAATGCCGCGCCCCAAGTTGTGGACTATGTAAAGGAGTTCGCCGACGCGCTGAACGCGTCCGGGAAGTACCGGGTCGACATCACGGACGACATGACGTCGGCCGAGGACATGATGAAGGCGATCCGCGATGCGGTATGGCAGGTGCACCCGGGCACGAAGATCACCCTCGCCCCGGACAACAGCACCAGTGACGAACTGCGCACGGTACGCGGGCTGCTCGTGCGCTCGGGCGCGTTCTCCAGCATGGCGCCGCTGTTCGACGCGTACAAGGCCCTCGGGTTCCAGGGCGGCCACGATGGCCTCCTGCGTGCCGTACTCGCCTGGCTCCTGCCGACGGGCACCCGCACCCTCGCGGAGATCCTGGGCGAGTACGTCGCCATCGCCGAGGACGACAAGGGCATGGACGTAGACCGGCTCAAGCACGTGCTGCTCGGCGACGCCGCGGACCTCTACGGATGGACGCACTCCGACCTCTGGCGGATCCCGGGCGACGTCGGCGAACTGCACGCCACGTTCGGCCTGGCGTGGCAGCTGCCGCACCATCAGCTGTATCTCCACAAGATCAGCCCACGGACCATGGGTGACATCGACCTGACGGAGGACATGCGGGGCCTGCTGCCCGCGCAGATGTCCGCCTTGCTCCTGGCGGCCCACGGCCCGGACCTGCGACTGCTGCGTACGCGGCTCGCCAGGGACTGGGACGGGAACGACCGCCGGGAAGCCGAGATCGGCAACACGATCGACGAAGCCATGACGACCGGCTCGCTCGACTTCCCGCACCTGCTGACGGACCACTCCGGATTCAGGGAGCTGGCCGAGGAGGCCCGGAGCATCACCGATCGCGCGGACCCCAGGTTCGCTGCGATCCACGAGAAGATGACGGCCCTGGTCCCGAAGGTCGCCCGCTATGCGGGCAAGCACTTCGGTGAGCACCTGGGACTGCTGGCCGAAGGCCTGGCCGCGCTGCCGGGGACCGACGCGCCCGTGTACTTCGGGTACGTCGCCCCCGGAAACCTGGACGGGCAGCCGTCGTCCGGGCTGGGCTCGCTGAGCGTCCCGCAGTTCCAGCCGGCAGCCTTCGACCCCGCGGACACCTTGGGCCGACTGGGCGCACCCGCCGGTGGTCACCAGGTCGTGGTGAAGATCGCCGGTTCGCAGGCGCGTGACATCTCGTTCGCCGCGAACGGCCGCCGGCTGGCGATGCTCCCGTGGCAGATGGACGTCCATGTCACCGAACGCCATGTGCGGTACGACGCGGACGGCCACCCGTACGAGTTCGTGGTCGCCGAACTGGGCCCGCGGCCCGTACCGAGGGCGACCATCTCGGACCTCCCGGAATCCATGGAGGAGGACGAGGACTTCGGCGCCGACCACGGTGCCGGCTCGGCGATGGAGGTGGACGACGACGAGGCTGCCTTCGAGTACGACTCCGACTCCGATTCCGACTCCGATTCCGATTCCGATTCCGATTCCGACTCGGACTCCGAGTCCGACTCCGACGTTCCCGCCGCCCGCCAGCCGGGTGCGGCGGGGTTCGACGTCGACACGGCGCAGACTCATGCCCCGATGCCGTCGAGTCCTGGCGAGCAGGTCCAGGTGCCGGGCTTCGAGGGCACGCCACTGGCGCCGCCCTCCGGTCCGGCGAGCGCGGATCCGCTCCGGGACGGGGAGCCGACCACGACCCTCCGGGAAGAACCCTTCGGCGTGCGCGAGAGCAACGGCGCGTCCGACAGCGGCATGCGTGACGACATCGGCATGCAGGATGACATCGACGAGATCACACCGCTGCCGTCACTGCCGCCCGAGAGCGCCGGAGTGCGGGTCGACGATCCCTTGGGGCGACGTCCGGAGCTGTTCGATGAGGTGAAGCGGGTCCTGGCCCGACGGGGCTGGGCAGATGGCCCGATCAGTGCGGAGGAAGTCGCGGAACGGCACCGCGAGTTGCCGCAGCACTGGTGGAACGTCCCGGTGCCCTACATCCTCAAGGAACGGGCGGAGGGCGTTGCGGACCTGATCATGGGCCGGGAGCTGTCGTCGGGGCTGAGGGGTGGTGCGCCCGGTACGGGTAGTGCGGGCATGCCGGATTTCCTGCATGCCCCGCGGTTCCCCGGGCTGTTCACGCAGTCGGACTACCGGGATCTCTCGGAGCGCTACGGGCGGGTGGCCGCCGAGGCCTTGAGCAAGGACCCGTTGCCCAAGGAGCAGGCTCGGGTGGTGCTCGAACTTCTGGTCAAGGAGTTCAGGACCGGGCCCGGCGTCGACGCCGCGACGACCGCGTGGTTCATGAGCCGGGTTCTCGGTCAGCAGCCTCCGGCGGGGGTCGATGCTGCGGCTGCGGTGCAAGGCCTGCTGGCGAGCGACGAGTTCGGCGTGCTGATGGGAGCTCTGGAACGGGCTGTTCTCGCCTACTTCGAGCGGCTGGGGCACAAGGCACCCCCGGTCGTCATCAAGTCGCGCGGCGAGGACTGGGATGCTGCGATGCGAGGGCGCGGGTACCGGGGTTCGGCCGATCTCACGCCAGGGCAGCAGGCGCAGGCCTGGAGCATCGGGTTGATGCTGCACATGGCCAAGCACTTGAAGCTTCCGCAGGTCGAGGCATCCCTGTGGCGTGACGCGGTTGCCGGGTGGTTCCTTTCCCGTGAGGGTGCGTTGCCGTGGGAGTGGTTCCTGGACAGGTCGCATCGGGCGGGGATCTGGGACGAGCAGGTGGAGCCTGACCCCTGGCGGACGGATCTGTCCCGGGTGCACGGCTGGATCCACGGCACCCTGGATCCCAGGGGGCGGCTGACCAAGGGCTCCGATGATGCGTTGAGGGACGGGCTGCGGGTGCCGCCGCATGTGGCGGTGTACGCCGAGCGGATGACGGAGGATAGCGGTCAGTCCTTGCCGTCTTTGCTGAGTGACCGTGTGACCGGACTGGGCAACTGGGGCGATCCTGCTCCGGTGCTTGGACAGTGGCTGAGTTACTTTCCGGCAGTGGTGGGTTCCAAGGAGGCCGCGTGGTGGCAGGAGCGCCGGGAGGCGCTGGGTGGTCTGCTGGCCGACCCGGCCATGGTGGAGATCTTGGGAGAGCTGCAGTCCGGGTACTCGATGGCGTTGGCGCTGGCGTCCGGTCCTGACGCGGCGTTCTTCACACCGGGGGTGCTCGAGGGGCCGGGGGCGTTGGACCGGTTGCGGGAGGTGATTCGTGACATCGGCCGGCGGGCGGATCCGCGGGATCGGGCGTCGTGGCCGTTGTTGATGCTGCGCGACCCGGGTATTCACGCGGTGGTGGGAACGGGTGCTTCGGCGGCGATGGTGGAGGCGGCGGTCGGGCGCTTCGCCGCCGACGCGGATGCGGGGCTGCTGGATGAGATCCGTGGTCATGCGGCGATGGCCGAGGAGGCGTTGGACACGCTGCCCGCGAAGCCTGCGGACAGTGGACCGGTGCTCTACACCGTGACAAGCCAGGACCCGGTGTCGTACGCGCCCGACGGCAAGGAGTTGTCGTTCGGTGCCTTCCGTTCGGGGACGGCGGATCTGGGTGTGGCGCTGAAGGGGCTGAACGAGCAGGCTAAGAATGCCGTGGCCGGGAGCCGTCCTCCGATGGTGGTCGAGGTCGTGGGGTCGTCGGCGCGGGAGCTGTCCGTTTTCAGCCGGAAGCCCTCGGAGCGCCTGGTGACCTCGCCGACCGCGGTGACCCTGTCGGTGCGCGACGTGCGGTACGCGTACGACGCGGGGACCGGAGTGAGTTACGTGCACGTCGTGGCCGAAGAGAAGCACCAGCCGGCCGCCGAGATCGCCTGGAACGACGACGTCCTGATGCGCAAGATGGTCACCCCGCAGGGACGGAATTTCGGCTACGTGAGCGTGAGCGCGCGCGAGACCGAGTTCACAAGCAGCACCGCGGCAGGCCACTCAGGCAGGCAGTGGAACTTCGATCGTCTGGCGATGGTGACGCAGTACAAGGTCCAAGACCAGACCGGATCGTCCGTCCGGAAGTCCTGGCCGCTGCCGACCGCGGCCGACGGGACCGGCCAGCCCGGGTTCGTGGTCCTCGCCGGACACGGAACACGCTACTTCATCAAAACGGTGGGCCGGTTCGGACCTCGGTTCATGAGCGGTCGCCAGTTCGCGGCCAAGGCCGCCGTACTGCTGAAAGACGTGGACAGTAGCGTGCCCGTCTTGCAGTGGTCCTGCTGGGCGGGCGCCACACCGCCGCAGGTACGGTCGGCGGCGCAACAGGAGGCCAATGGGTTGCAGCGTGACGTCTACGCGGGCAACCAGCTCGTGGCTCCACCGGTCGACGGCACGGACGACGCTGCCTACCTCATCACGACATGGGGCTCGGGCAGTCCCGACATCCTGAAGTTCCAGCCGCAGAGTCAGCACAGTGCGCCCACACTCCCAGTCGGCCACGCGGCGCCGTACCTCGCGGGCCAGGCCGCGGGCTACACGCAGCCGTACTCGCGATGGAAGAGCCATGCGGAGAATTACGAAGGCGCTCTGGCCGAACGGCTGTCAGACGACGGAGAGTTGCTGGAGCTCATGCGGGACGCCGTCAAGACGGTGCCGGACGCCACCGTGCACCCGCAAGCCTCCCTTTCCCAACTCGGGAACGACGTGTGGACCGCCGCGGTGAAGAAGAAGTATCCCGGCTACGCCGGGTACTCCCAGGGCCCGCGCTATGCGATGCGGAACCAACTCGCGGAAGGGCGCGGCATCCACATCCACCGTAACGAGGTCCCGGACACGCGGGGGATGTACTGGTGGTACCGGGACCAGGGGCTGCCCAGCGACAGGTTCCCCACGTTCGTCAAGGCCGTGTTCGCGTGGGGACTGGACGCGAAGATCCCCCTCGCCTCGCTCTTCGCCGACCTGCTCATGTCCGGGATGAGCGGGAACAAAGCGGTGCTCTCCACGGCGCTGGCCGGCAACGGGGCCCATCTGTACGGCCTCGCCGACGCCGTATTCGCGCCTCGTGAGGGTCTTCCCCCCGAGGGCGCGAACCGCCTGCGTCTGCCGCACTGGCAGACGTACGCCCGGGACCTGCGGTATATCGGGGACACTCCCGACGGCATCCGGGTACCGCACGGCCTGACGGAGGCGATACGGACGCTGTCGGCCCCCGGGGAGCACCAGCAGCCGCCGGCCCCGGCCGGCGCGAAGTCCGGGCTGGGCGAGGACAGCTGGGACGCCAGGAGCATCGCGGTGCGCGAGTGGATGGCCCGCTACCCGGGTTCACCGCTTGACCGTCTGGACCCGGCCCACGTCATCGCCCTGTATCTGCTCACGCATGACACAAGCCAGCCGTTCTCCGACGCCGGCTCACTCCAGGACGGCCAGGGCACGCATACGGTGCGCAAGGCGATCGAGGACGCGGCGACCCGGGCGAAGAACGGCGAGACTGCGCAACTGCCGCTACTCCTACGGTCGCGGGACCTGGGTCGTACGTTCAGGAAGTTCCAGCAGGCCGTCGATCCGGACAACTCCGGACTCTACGAACCCGACGAGCTCGAGACAGTCTGGGGTGAACTACTCGACGAGCGTCCCCCCGCCGAGGCCGACCGACTGCGTGGCCTGGTGTCGTTCCACCGGGGGTTGGCGGTGGAGGGGCTTGCGGCGTTGCCTCCGGTCGGCGGCACGGTGTATTACGCGATGGTTGCGCCGGAGGGTGGTGCGGCGGGGGAGCTGGGTCGGATCAATGTGCCGGAGTTCCACCGGGTGACGCAGGACCGGGACGAGGCGCTGCGGTGGTTGCGGGACCTCCCGGCTCCGGCGCCCGGGTCGCGTCGGGTCCTGGTCGAGATCCCGAACTCCACGGCTCGCGATCACACCGTGCTGGCGCATGATCCCAGCGAGAGTCATGTGCGTTATGCGCACGCGGCCACGTTCGACGTCACACCCGGGTCGATGGAGGAGGCCACGGCGAGCGACGGCAGCGCCTACACGGTGCTGCGGGCCGAGGAGCTGCCTTCGGCCGACCCCCAACAGACGCAGCGGGTGCTCGAAGCCGTCATCACCGCCGCACCGAGCAGCAGCTCTGCCGGAAACACACTCGCCCCGGCACCGCCCGAGACCGTCCAGCTGTACGGCATCGGCAACTCCCCGGAGCAGGAGCCGGACGGTGCGGTCACGCCGGACTTCCTGCACGCCCCGAGGTTCCCCGGGCTGTTCACGCAGTCGGACTACCTGGACCTCTCGGACAGCTATGGGCGGGCCGCCGCCGAGGCTTTGAGTAAGGATTCGATGCCGAAGAAGCAGGTTCAGGAGGCTCTTGTTCTCCTGGATCAGCTCTTCAGCGCGCCGACCGTGCCTTCGTTCAGGAGAACTCGTTTTGTGCGGCGGCTGCTCGGCATCTCCTCACCGCAGGGCGCCGACACCGACGCTGCCGTCCAGAAGCTGCTGGACACCGGCAACCCACCGTCGTTCGACACGCTGATGGCTGCGTTCGAACGAATCGCTCCGTACTACTTGGAACAGAACGGGGCTATGCCACAGGGCATGACCGGCATCGAGCAACGGGGCGCCGCCTGGGATGCCGCGATGCGCGAGCGCGGGTACAGCGGATCGGCCGACCTGACGGAGGCGCAGGAGGAGCAGGCATGGAACATCGGGTTGATGCTGCACGCCTACCAGGAACTCAACGTCCCGGGCGGTGACGCGTTGATGTTCCGTGACGCGGTTGCCGGGTGGTATCTGTCGCGTGAGAGGGCGTTGCCGTGGGAGTGGTTCCTGGACGTCTCGCATCGGGCGGGGATCTGGGACGAGGACGTGGAGCCCGACCCCTGGCGGACGGATCTGTCCCGGGTGCACGGCTGGATCCACGGCACCCTGGATCCCGGGGGACGGCTGACCAAGGATTCCGATGACGTGTTGAAGGCCGCGTTGCGGGTACCGCCGCATGTGACGGCGTACGCCGAGCAGATGACGAAGGCCGCCGGTCAGACGACGAAGGGCGCCGAAGAGACGGCGAAGGATGTCGGCCGGCCTCTGCCGTCGTTGCTGAGTGACCGGGTGACCGGGTTGGGCGACTGGGTCGATCCCGCCCCGGTGCTCGGGAAGGGGCTGAGCCACTTCACGGCAGCGGAGGGTTCCGAGGAGGCCGCTTGGTGGCAGGAGCGTCGGGAGGCGCTGGGCGGTCTGCTGACCGACCCGGCCATGGTGAGCATGTTGGGAGAGCTGCCGTCCGGGTACTCCATGGCGTTGATGCTGGCTTCCGGTCCCGATGCGGCGTTCTTCACGCCGGGGGTGCTCGGGGAGGGGCCGGGGGCGTTGGACCGGGTGCGGGAGGTGATCCGTGACATCGGCCGGCAGGCGGATCCACGGGACCGGGCGGCGTGGCCGTTGCTGATGCTGCGCGACCCCGGTATCCGTGCCGCCATCGGCCCGGTCGCTTCGAAGACCATGGTGGAAGCGGCGGTCGAGCGCTTCGCCGCCCGCGCGGATGCGGGGCTGCTGGACGAGATCCGTGGTCATGCGGCGATGGCCGAAGAGGCGCTGGACATGCTGCCCGCGAAGCCCGCGGACACCGGCCCGGTGCTCTATACCGTGACGAGCCAGGACACCGCGTCGTTCACGGCCGGGGCCAAGGAGTTGTCGTTCGCTCCGTTCCGTCCCGGGACGGCGGATCTGGGTGTGGCGCTGAAGGGGCTGAAGGATCAGGCCAAGGGTGCTGCGGCCGGGAGCCGTCCTCCGTTGGTGATCGAGGTCGTGGGGTCCTCGGCGCGCGAGCTGTCCGTCTTCAGCCGGACGCCGTCACAGCGCCTGGTGACCTCACCGTCCGCCGTGACCCTGACGGTGCGCGACGTGCGGTACGCGTACGACGCGGAGACCGGACTGCGCTACGTGTATGTCGTCGCCGAGGAGAAGGCCCTGCCGGCCACCGGGCCGGCCTGGAACGACGACGTCCTGGCGCGCAAAGTTCTGACTCCGGACGGAACCGGAACGCAGTTCGGCCTTACGAGCTACACCGCACCGGACCACTCCATAAGGGTGGGGATGCACGAGCGTCTGCCCGCGGTGACCAACTACACCATCCTCGACGCGCAGAACAAGCCTCATCACCGCAAGCCCTGGCCACAACCAGCCACCCGGAACGTGCTCGGGCCCGGATACATGCTCTTCGCCGCACACGGCTCGAGCGACTACGTCAAAGTGCTGGGGAAGTTCGGGCCCAAGTATATGAGCGGCACCCAGACCGGAGCCTGGCTCGGCGTCCGGCTGGCGGAGGAGGACCCGAAACGGGAGCTGCTTCTCCTGATGTGGAGCTGTCTCGTGGGCGCCGCGCGCCCGGCCCTGCTGACGGTGGCCAAGCAGGCCGCGGACGCCGGGCGGCGCGACGTCGTCGCGTCGAACGTGATCGTCGCTCCGCCTAAAAACGAACGGGACACATCCGCCTATCTCATCGAGACGTGGGGCTCGCCCAGTCCCGAGATCCACACGTTCCGGCCGCGTGGTGAGCACGAATCGCTTCCGCAGGCGACCAACGCCGCGGCGCCGTACCTCGCCGGTCAGGCAGCGGGATATGCCCTGCCGTACTCGTTGTGGGAGGAGTTCGCCGAGACCTACGACGACTCTCTGCGGGAGTGGCTCTTCCACGACGTGGCGCTCTCCGAGTTCATGTGGGGAGTCGCGAGGGAGACCGTGCATCCCGACATCCATGCGAAACTGGTCGACCTGGCCGACATCGTGTGGAATGCCGCGGTGGCGAGGTATCCCGGCATCAAGTACAGGCCGGCCCTCAGTGAACTCGCACGGACACAACTCGCGGAAGAGCGCGGCATCCACGTCCCCGGGAACCAGGTGCCGAGCACAGTGGCGATGTACCGGTGGTACCGGGACCAGAGGCTGCCCAGTGACGAGTTCCCCATGTTCGTGAAGGCTGTCTTCGCGTGGGGATTGGACAGGAAGATCCCCCTCGGCTCGCTCTTCGCCGACCTGCATATGTCCGGGATGAGCGGGAACCAGGCGGTGCTCACGGCAGCGTTGGCCGGCAACGGGGCTCATCTGTACGGCCTGGCCGACGCCGTGTTCGCGCCCCGCACGAATGTGTCCTCCGATAGCCTCGCGAGCGGCCTGCGCCTGCCGCATTGGCAGACCTACGCCCGGGACATGAGGCATGTCGGGAACGCTCCCGACGGCATCCAGGTCCCGAACGGCCTGACGGAGGCGGTGCGGACGCTGTCGGACTCCGTGGAAACCCCGTCGATCCCGATCGGCAGGCAATCCGAACTGGGCCGCCGGAGCTGGGCGGCCAGGCACAACGCGGCGCGAAAATGGAAGGCCCGCTACCAGGGTTCACCGCTGTCCGGTCTGGACCCCGCCCATGTCACTGCGTTGTACCTGCTCACGCACGAGGCGAGCCGTCCGTTCCTCGATGCCAACCTGCTTTCCGGTAGCCAGGGTCCTGTACGGCTGGAGTCGACGGTATGGGCAGCGATCGCGCGGGCAGCGGACCAGGCCGAGCACGGCCAGGCGCCCCGTCTGCCGTTGCTCCTGCGCTACCCCCGCCTCCAGCAGCAGTCCAGGAAACTTGCGACCATCGACCCGGACAGCGACGAATTCGACAGCATTCGGGAAGAGATGCTCGGCCTTGCTCCTGCCCTGGCCGACAGCCTCCGTGACCTGGTTGCGTTCCATCGGGGTCTTGCGGTGGAGGGTCTTGCGGCGTTGCCGCCGGTCGGTGGCACGGTCTATTACGCGATGGTCGCGCCGGAGGGTGGATCGGCCGGGGATCTGGGTCGGATCAATGTGCCGGAGTTGCACCGGGTGACGCTGGACCGGGACGAGGCGTTGCGGTGGTTGCGGGATCTGCCGTCGTCTGTGCCCGGGTCGCGTCGGGTCCTGGTCGAGGTCGCGAACTCGTCGGCTCGCGATCACACGGTGCTGGCGCATGATCCCGGTGAGAGTCATGTGCGCTATGCGCACGCTGCCACGTTCGATGTGACGGGGCGGGACGAAGCGAGCGACGGCGACGAGTACACGGTGCTGCGGGCCGTGGAGTTGCCGTCGGTCGATCCCCAGGAGGAGCAGCGGGCCGTCAACGCCGTCATCACCGCGACGCCGTTCCTGACCGACCGCGGCCCCGCCAGTAACGCGAGCAAGGGACCGGAGGGCAGCGGAGACGTCGCCTCGTCCGGCGTGCCCGAGGACGACGGCGCGCGCGACAGCGGCATGCAGGACGACATCGGCATGCGTGGCGACATCGGCGTGCCCGAGGACATCGACGAGATCAGCCCGCTTCCGCCCGAGAGCGCCGGAGTGCAGGATGACGACCCCTTGGGGCGGGATCCGGAGCTGGGCGATGAGGTGAACCTCGCCCTGACGAAGATGGGTTGGACCGGCGATCCGGTGGATCCGGCGGAGGTGGCGGCTCGGCATGCCCAGCTGCCGAAGTACTGGCGAGGGCCGGTGCCCCGTCTGAGGGGCGACCGGGCCGAGCGCATCGCGCGCGGGATCATGGAGCGGGAAGAGCCCGGACTTCTGGGCGGAGCCCCGGGCGACGACGCCGACGTGGAGATGTCGTCGCCCCCTCCCGAGGCCGCTGCGCACGGTCCTCACAGCTCATCCGTGATGCCCGCTGTGCTGTACACCAGCGACCCGGAACGCTGGAGGACCCTCGCGAGGGACTTCGAGGAGAAGCTCGGCGACATCATGGCAGCCGACGCCAAATGGCTGCCGGCCTTGCAATTCGGCATCAGGCACCTCCACTTCCACCTGTCCGACAAGACCCTGTTCTTCGACTCTCCCGAGGACCCCGGCTTCGACTACGACGCCGAGCTGGCCAATCTGCTCGACGAGGACAACCCGCCTTCGCTGAGCGACGCGATGCGGGCCTTCGTGCTGGCCGCCCCGTCCCACGCCGAGCGGGCACAGCTCGCCGAACCCCCGGCTGAGGAAACTCTGGCCGAGCTGAGCGCCACACTGGAACGGCTCGGGCATCCGGCCGACGGGAGCGCCGGAAACATCGAGCGCGTGCAGCAGGCCGAGGCGCTCATCCGCGTCTACCGGAGCGTGGTTCCGCAGGAGGGCAAGCAGCTGAGTTTCCGTAACGCCGTGTTCGGGTTGATGCTGTCGCAGAACGAATCCCCCTCACTGGCGCAGCTGCTGGGCGCCGCACAGCGGGCCGGAGTGTCCGAGCGGGACGGTTCGCGCCTGCTTGAGCCGGACTTCAGGACCACGTCATCCGTGGAGGCAGACGCGTCCCAGCTGTACGGGCTGGTGCCGTTCCTGTTCGATCCCACGAGCCGCGCCGGGGACAAGGCGCTCAAGAAGGCGGTGAAACGCCTGCCGCACGAGATCCGGTACGGCGAATGGGCCGGCGGTCTGCTCGCCCCGGACATCACCGGCGGCATGGCACTGAGCGGGCTCGCCGCTCAGCTGACGGAGGGCATACCGTCGGGTGACGCCTCCCATGAGGGGACGGTCGGCTGGCGGGCCCGCCAGGACGCCTTCCGACAGTGGGCGCTCGCGAACCGCCGCACCCTCACGAACATCACCAAGCTCCGCGACGGTCATCGTGTCGCGCTCTTCCTCCTGGGCGGCCCCGACGCACAGCTGATGGACGAGCGGATCCTGAACGGCGGAGTACAGGGCCGCGAACTGCTCGAACAGCGCATCCTCGAAGGCCTCCAGAGGCTGAACAGCCTGGACCAGGAAGCCGCACTTGCCTCCCTGCCGCTGGTGGTACTGCGCGACCCACGAGTGCGCCACTTCGCGGAGCATCCGGAGACGCGGTCCGACGGGGCCCTGGCAGAGGTGGCCGCGTCCCTGGCGACCGACAACCTGATCGCGGAATTGGGCGTGCACGCGATGATGGCCGGCAAGGCGGCGACCCTTCTGACGGAGAGCCGCGGCCCGGTCTACTGGGCCGAGTGGCACGAGCAGGGTCCAGGAGCCGACCGACTGGCTGGCGGGCTGACGTTCAGCCGCCCTCCGCTCTTCCAGGCGCGGTCGACCATCGAGGCCGCCGTCAAGGACGCGTTCTCGCGGGAGGAACCGTACACCGCGGGTCGACGACTGGTCGTCTACTCGGTCCAACGCCCCGGCGCGGCCTACGACTATGCGTCCTTCGCGCGCTTCCCGGACCACCAAGTCGTGTTCCCCGGGGCGCAGAAGTACGTCGTCACGGGGCACGAAGGCGTCCGGAACCAGATGACTCCTTTCGTCGCTTCTCCGGGGAAAGCGACCGCAGGCGGTCTGGAGTACTCTCTCGTCACGCTGGACCGGATCGATCAGCCTGCCCAGCCCTGGCAACAGCCGGTCATCACCCGTGAGGTGCGCACACCCGGCGGAGTCCCCTTCGGCAATGCCAGCCACTCCGGCCCGGACTGGATCAACAGGCTCGTCCGCTACCGCCGCCTGCTCGACATGGCGGAGGGCACCATGCAACTGGACGAGTCGAGCCTCCCTCTGCCGGTCCCGGTGGAGACCGGCCTGCGGGCGGACGGCAAACCGGCGTTCACGATCTGGGGATCGCACGGCAAACGCGGAGCCCTCTCGGTCCTGACACCCGAGGGCCGGAAGCAGGTCCTCGGCTGGTGGGCGGGCAGGAGCGGCGCGGAGTTCATCAGGTCGCAGGGCCTCGGCCCCGGCACCAAGCAACTGCTGAACGCCTGCCATGCCGGCTGGAGCACCCAGGGCATGCCCGCCGCCGCCCAGGCGGCCGCCGACGAACACGCCGCAGCCGCCGAGACCGTCGGGCCGACCGTCAGCGTCACGGCGACGCAGATCACCGATCCGTACCAGAGTCCGTCCGCACGGCTCCGTATCAACGCCGCGGGCACCTGGCAGACCTTCCGGCCCCGGGGCACGAGGACGGCGGGGGAGGAGACCGCCGCCTTGCCGCTCGCCGGACAGGGCAAGCGGTACCGGGGCATGTACCGCAGGGCGGGCTGGGAGACGGCCGCCAGGGGGCACGAGAAGTCCGTCGGGCAGATGCTCAGCATCTCGCCCCAAACCAAGCGCTACGTGCAGGACTTCGCCGACGCCCTGAACGCGTCAGGGAAGTATCAGGTCCACATCACCGATGACATGAAGACTGCCACGGCCATGATGAAAGCCGTCCACAAGGCAGTACGGCAGGTTCATCCGGACGGGACGTTCACCCTTGCTGCGGACGACGCCGCCGGGGACCAAATGCGTACGGTGCGCGGTCTGCTGGTGCGCTCGGGCCCGATTCCCAGCATGGCGCCGCTGTTCGATGCATACGAGGCCATCGGGTTCCAGGGCGGCCACGACGGACTCCTGCGGGCCGTACTCGCCTTGCACCTGCCGACCGCCGGCCGCACCCTCGCGGAGATCCTGGGCGAGTACGGCGATATCGCCCAGGATGACAAGGGCGTGGACGTCGACCTGCTCAGGCACGCGCTGCTCGGCGACGCCGCGGACCTCTATGGATGGACGCACTCCAATCTCTTCCGAATCCCGGGCGACATCGGAAGTCTGCAGGCCAAATTCGGCTCTGCCTGGCAGCTTCCCCATCATCAGCTGTATCTGAGCGACATCAGTCCGCAGACCATCAACGTCAATCTGTCCGGGAAGGTGGGCAGGCTGCTGCCCGCGCAGATAGCCGCCCTGTTCCTCGCGGCCCACAGCCCTGACCTGCGGTTGCTGGGTACGCGGCTCGCCAGGGAGTGGGGCGGGAACGACCGCCGGGACACCGAGATCGGTGACACGATCAACGAGGCCATGACGACCGGCTCGCTCGACTTCCCGCACCTGCTGATGGACCATTCCGGATTCAAGGCGCTGGCCGACGAGGCCGGCAGCATCACCGATCGGGCGGACCCCAGGTTCGGTGTGATCCACGAGAAAATGACGGCCCTGATCCCGAAGCTCGCACGGGTGGGCAAGCACTTCGGTGAGCACCTGGGACTGCTGGCCGAAGGCCTGGCGGCGCTGCCGGAGACCCACGCGCCCGTGTACGTCGGGTACATCGCCCCGGGAAACCTGGACGGACACCCGTCGGCCGGGCTGGGTTCGCTGAGCGTCCCGCAGTTCCAGCCAGCCGCGTTCGACCCCGCCGACGCCTTGGGCGGGCTGGGCGCACCAGCCGACGGTCACCGGGTCGTGGTGGAGATCGCCGGCACACAGGCCCGTAACATCTCGTTCGCCGCGAACGGCCGCCGGCTGGCGATGCTTCCGTGGCAGACGGACGTCCACGTCACCGAACGCCATGTGATGTACGACGCGGACGGCAGCCCGTACGAGTTCGTGGTGGCCGAGCTGGGCCCGCGGCCCGCACCGGTGGCAGCCGACCCGGACCGCTCCGAATCGATGACGGAGGACGAGGAACTCGGCGCCGAGTACGACGCCGGCTCGGCGATGGAGGTGGACGACGGTTCGGATGATTCCGATTCCGATTCAGAATCCGAATCCGTTTTCGACTCGGACTCTGAGCCGGAGCAGGAGTCCGGTGCCGAATCGGACACCACGACACCCGGGCCTGCCGCGGATCAGGCCGCAGAAACGTCGGTTCCGCTGACGGGTCCCGTGTCACCTGACGCGGTGGTGAAGCTTGGTGCAGTTCCGATGGCGCCTGATGCCGCGCAGTCGGATGCGACGCAGGACCCGGACGCGCCTGGTACGGGCAGTGCGGTCATGCCGGACTTCCTGCACGCGCCGCGGTTCCCCGGGCTGTTCACGCAGTCGGACTACAGGGATCTCTCGGATCGCTACGGGCGGGCTGCCGCCGAAGCCCTGAGCAAAGATCGGTCGGCCAAGGGAGTGGTTTGGTCGTTGCTCGGCTATCACATCCGGTTCTTCAGGACCGGCTCCGGCTTCGACGCCGCTACGACCGCGTGGTTCGTGAGCCGGGTCCTCGGTCAGCAGCCAGCGCCGGGTGGCGACACCGACGCTGCCGTGCAAGCGCTACTCGCGAGCGACGATTTCGACGTGACGATGGGAGCCCTCGAACGGGCCGTTCTCGCCTACGCGGAGCACGACGGATACAAGACGCCCGGGAAGCCGGTCTTTGTCCGTCCGCGAGGCGCCGCCTGGGATGCCGCGATGCGCGAGCGCGGGTACCGCGGATCGGCCGACCTCACGCCGGAACAGCAGGCGCAGGCCTGGAACATCGGGCTGATACTGGAGCTGGCCAAGCACCTGAAGCTTCCGAAAGCCGACGCGTTCCTCCTGCGTGACGCGGTTGCCGGGTGGTACCTATCGCGTGAGGGTGCGTTGCCGTGGGAGTGGTTCCTGGACATCTCGCATTGGGCGGGGATCTGGGACCCACAGATCGAGCCCGAGCCCTGGCGGACGGATCTGTCCCGGGTGCACGGCTGGATCGACGGCATCCTGGATCCCAGGGGACTGCTGACCGAGGATTCCGATAGACCGTTGAAGGCTGGGCTGCGGGTGCCGCCGCATGTGGCGGTGTACGCCGAGCGGATGAGGAAGGATGCCGGTCAGTCCTCGCCGTCTTTGCTGAGTGACGGGGTGACCGGGGTGGGGGAGTGGGCTGATCCCGCCCGGGTGCTCGGGCAGGAGCTGAGTCACTTCCCGGCGGTGGAGGGTTCGAAGGAGGCCGCGTGGTGGCACGAGCGGCGTGAGGCGCTGGGTGGTCTGCTGGCCGACCCGGCCATGGCGGCGGCCCTGCCATTCCTGCCGTCCGGGTATTCGATGGCGTTGATGCTGGCTTCTGGTCCTGATGCGGCGTTGTTCACACCAGGGGTGCTCGAGGAGGGGCCTCAGGCGTTGGACCGGTTGCGGGAGGTGATCCGTGAGGTCGGTCGGAAGGCGGATCCGGGTGATCGGGCGTCGTGGCCGTTGCTGATGCTGCGCGATCCCGGTATCCGCGCTGCGATCGCTTCGTCCGATCCGGCGACCGTGGTGGAGGAGGCGGTCGGGCGTTTCGCCGCCAGCGTGGATGCGGGGCTGCTGGATGAGGTCCGTGGTCATGCGGCGATGGCCGATGAGGCGTTGGACATGCTGCCGGCGAAGCCCGCGGAGACCGGTCCGGTTCTGTACACGGTGACGGGCGAGGACACCGGGTCGTACACCGCTGGGGCGAAGGAGTTGTCGTTCGCTGCGTTCCGTCCTGGGACGGCGGATCTGGGTGTGGCGCTGAAGGGGCTGAAGGAGCAGGCGAAGGGTGCCGCGTCCGGGGGCCGTCCTCCGCTGGTGGTCGAGGTGTTGCGGTCCTCGGCGCGGGAGGTGTCGGTCTTCAGCCGGAAGCCGTCACAGCGTCTGGTGACCTCTCCGTCCCCGGTGACCCTGACGGTGCGTGAAGTGCGGTACGCGTACGACGCGGAGACCGGACTGCGGTACGTGCACGTCCTGGCCGAGGAGAAGCCCCGCCCGGCGGCTGCGGTTGCCTGGAACGACGACGTCATGATGCGCGAGGTGTTCACCCCGCAGGGACACAAATTCGGCTACCGAAGCCTGAGTGCGCGGGATATGCGGTTCGCAAAGAGCGACGAGTCAATCGTGCGCCTTGCCAGGGCGAAGAACTACAAGATCAGAAGCGAGAGCGGGTTGTCCGCGGCCACGCGTTGGCCGCTGCCGGCGGTGGACGATGAAACCGGCGAACCTGGGTTCATGGTTTTCAACTGGCACGGGTCGCGCTACTACTCCGAGGCGGTGGGTCGGTTCGGCCTCCGGTTCATGAGTGCTTCCCAGAATGCGGCGAAGGCCGAGGTGCTGCTGAAGGACGTGGACAGCAGCGTGCCCGTCCTGTCGTGGGCCTGCTGGACGGGTGCCACGCCGCCGGACCTGCCGTCGATGGCACAGCGGTGGGCCAACGCGTGGCAGCGACGCGACCTCTACGCGGGCAACCAGGTCGTGGATTCACCGATCGACGACAGGGACGACAACGCGTACCTCCTCGCGCCATGGGGCTCGGGCAGTCCCGAGATTCTGAAGTTCCAGCCGCAGGGCCAGCATGGTGCGCCCGCGCGCCCGGTCGGCCACGCGGCGCCGTACCTGGCCGGCCACGCCGCCGACTACAGGCAGTCCCACTCGCTGTGGAAGAAGGATGCGGAGACCTACGAACGCGCCTTGGGCGAACGGCTGGCCGGCGACGAAGAGTTGCTGGAGCTGATGCGGGACACCGCCAAGAAGGTGCCGAACGCCGCCGTGGATCCGGGGACCTCCCTTTCCCAGCTCGGGGACGCCGTATGGGCCGACGCGGTGAAGAGGTATCCCGGCAGTACGTACTCCCCGGGCTTCGACGCGGATGCGCGGGTGCAACTCGGTGAGGGGCGGGGTATCCACGTACATCGCTACCGGGTCCCGGATACGCGGGCGATGTACTGGTGGTACCGGGACCAGGGCCTGTCCGCGGACGCCTTCCCTTCGTTCGTGAAGGCCGTCTTCGCGTGGGGACTGGAGAAGCGGATCCCCCTCGCCTCGCTCTTCGCCGACCTGCTCACGTCCGGGATGAGCGGGAACAAAGCGGTGCTCTCCGCGGCGCTGGCCGGCAACGGGGCTCATCTGTACGGCCTGGCCGATGCCGTGTTCGCGCCCCGCGATGGGCTGTCTCGCGAGGACGCGGCCGGCCTGCGTCTGCCGCACTGGGGGGCCTACGCCCGGGACATGGGGTATATCGAGGGCTCCGACGACGGAATCCACGTCCCGCGCGGCCTGACGGAGGCGGTGTGGACGCTGTCGGACCCTGGGGAGCACCAGCAGCCGTCGGCTCCGGGCGGTGCGAAGTCGGGGCTGGGCCAGAACAGTTGGGATGCCAGGCGTATCGCGATGCGCGAGTGGCAGGCCCGCTACCAGGGGTCGCCGCTGGACCGTCTGGACCCGGCTCATGTCATCGCCCTGTACCTCCTCACGCATGATGAGAGCCGGCCGTTCTTCGACGCAGGCGCGCTCCAGAGCGGCCAGGGCCCGGATCCGGTGCGCAAGGCGATCGAGGACGCGGCCACCCGGGCGAAGAACGGCGAGACCGCACAACTACCGCTGCTCCTGCGGTCCCAGCACCTGCGAGAGCCGTTCGCGGACTTTCAGACGGCTCTGGATGACAACGCACTCGAGGCCCAGGAGCTGCTGGACGAACTGCTCGGTGAGTCGGCTTCCAACGAAGTCCGCAGGTTGCGCAGGCTGGTTTCGTTCCATCGGGGTCTTGCGGTGGAGGGTCTTGCGGCGTTGCCTCCGGTCGATGGCACGGTGTATTACGCGATGGTCGCGCCGGAGAGTGGTTCTGCCGGGGAGCTGGGCCGGATCAATGTGCCGGAGTTCCACCGGGTGACGCTCGACCGGGAGGAGGCGTTGCGGTGGTTGGCGGATCTGCCGGCCCCTGCGCCCGGGTCGCGTCGGGTTCTGGTGGAGGTCGCGAACTCGTCGGCTCGTGATCACACCGTGCTGGCGCACGATCCCGGTGAGAGTCATGTGCGCTACGCGCACGCCGCCACGTTCGATGCCACGCCGGGGTCTCTTGAGGAGGCCACGGCGAGTGACGGCACCGCATACACGGTGCTGCGGACCGTGGAGTCGCCGTCGGCCGATCCCCAGCAGACACAGCGGGCGGTCAAGGCCGTCATCACCGCAGCGCCGAAGAGCAGCTTTGACGGAAACACACCCGCCCCGACACAGCCCGACAGCGGCTCCGGCGGCTACGCGGGTGAGCAGACGGGCGGGAGCGCAGTCGTGGGCCCGTTCGGTGTGCTCGAGGACAACGGCGCACGCGACACCGGCATGCGTGACGACGTCGGCGTGCCCGGGGATGCCGACGAGATCACCCCGCTGCCGCCCGAGAGCGCCGGAGTGCTTGACGACGATCCCTTGGGGCGGGAAGAGCCCGGACTGCTGGGCGGAGCACCCGGTGACGACGCCGACGTGGAGATGTCGTTGGCTCCCTCCGGGCCCCCGGCGGGCGGTGTTCCCGGCTCTTCCGCGATGCCGGATTCGGACGCCACGACACCCGGACCTGCCGCGGATCATCCCGCAGAAACGTCGGTTACGCAGACGGGTCCCGTGTCACCTGACGCGGTGGTGAAGCAGGGTGCGGTTCCGATGGCGCCTGTTGCCTCGCAGTCCGATGCGACGCAGGACCCGAACGCGCCTGGTAAGGCTGGTGCGGTCCTGCCGGACTTCCTGCATGCCCCGAGGTTCCCCGGGCTGTTCACGCAGTCTGACTACCGGGATCTCTCGGACCGCTACGGGCGTCATGCCGCCGAGGCCCTGAGCAAGGACCCGTTGCCCAAGGAACAGGCTCGGGCGATGCTCGAACTTCTGGTCCAGCAGTTCAGGAGCGGGCCCGGTGTCGACGCTGCTACGACCGCGTGGTTCATGAGCCGGGTCCTCGGTCAGCAGTCACCGGCGGGCGGCGATCCCGCGGCAGCGGTGCAAGCCCAGCTGGCGAGCGACGATTTCGGCGTACTGATGGGAGCTCTGGAACGGGCCGTTCTCGCCTACGTGGAGCGGCACGGTTATACGGCACCCCCGATCGCCATCCAGCTGCGGGGCGCTGACTGGGATGCCGCGATGCGCGAGCGCGGGTACCGGGGATCGGCCGACGTCACGCGAGAGCAGCAGAAGCAGGCTTGGAGCATCGGGTTGATGCTGCAGATGGCCAAGCACCTGAAGCTTCCGCAGGCCGAGGCGTTCCTCCTGCGTGACGCGGTGGCGGGGTGGTTCCTGTCGCGTGAGGGTGCGTTGCCGTGGGAGTGGTTCCTCGACATCTCGCATCGGGCGGGGATCTGGGACGAGCAGGTGGAGCCCGATCCCTGGCGGACGGATCTGTCCCGGGTGCATGGCTGGATCCACGGCACCCTGGACCCGAGGGGGCGGCTGGCCAAGGGTTCCGATGACGCGTTGAGGGCCGCGGTGCGGGTGCCGCCGCATGTGGCGGCGTATGCCGAGCGGATGAGGAAGGATGCCGGTCAGTCCTTGCCGTCGTTGTTGAGTGACGGGGTGACCGGGTTGGGCGAGTGGGCCGATCCCGCCCTGGTGCTCGGGCAGGGGCTGAGTTACTTCCCGGCGGTGGAGGGTTCGAAGGAGGCTGCGTGGTGGCACGAGCGGCGGGAGGCGCTGGGTGGTCTGCTGTCCGACCCAGCCACGATAAGGATGCTGCAGAAGCTGCCGTCCGGGTACTCGATGGCGTTGATGCTGGCTTCCGGTTCCGATGCGGCGTTCTTCACGCCGGGGGTGCTCGAGGGGTCGGGGGCGTTGGACCGGTTGCGGGAGGTGATCCGTGACATCGGTCGGCAGGCGGATCCGCGGGATCGGGCGTCGTGGCCGTTGCTGATGCTGCGCGACCCCGGTATCCACGCCGCTATCGGCTCGGACGCTTCGAAGGCCGTGGTGGAGGCGGTGGTCGGGCGTTTCGCTGACGGCGTGGATGCGGGGCTGCTGGATGAGATCCGTGGTCATGCGGCGATGGCGGATGAGGCGTTGGACATGCTGCCCGCGAAGCCCGCGGACACCGGCCCGGTGCTCTATACCGTGACGAGCCAGGACTCCGTGGCGTATACCGCTGGGGCCAAGGAGTTGTCGTTCGCTCCGTTCCGTCCTGGGACGGCGGATCTGGGTGTGGCGCTGAAGGGGCTGAAGGATCAGGCGAAGGGTGCTGCGGCCGGGGGCCGTCCTCCGCTGGTGGTCGAGGTTGTGGGGTCCTCGGCGCGGGAGTTGTCGGTCTTCAGCCGGAAGCCGTCGGAGCGCCTGGTGACCTCTCCGTCCGAGGTGACCCTGACGGTGCGCGAAGTGCGGCACGCGTACGACGCGGAGACCGGACTGCGCTACTTGCAAGTTCTCGCCGAAGAGAAGCCCCAGCCGGCGGCCGAGATTGCCTGGAACGACGACGTCCTGATGCGCAAGGCGTTCACCCCGGACGGAACGCAGTTCGGCCTTACGAGCTTCTCCGCACGCGAGATGCAGAGATCAAGCCGCACCGCGGAGAGGGCTTCCTCCAGAGAGTGGAACGTCGAGCATCTCGCGGAGGTGAAGCACTACAAGATCAAAGTCAAAGGCCAGACCGGGGCGCACCTGCCCAAGCCTTGGCCGCTGCCGGCGGCGGCCGACGGGACCGGGCGGCCCGGGTTCGTGGTTCTCGGCGGGCATGGATGGTTCTACTACATCAACGTGCGGGGTCGGTTCGGGCCCCGACACATGAGCGCTTCCCAGTTCGCGGCCAAGGCCGCGGTGCTGCTGAAGGACGTGGACAGCAGCGTGCCCGTCCTGTTGTGGTCCTGCTGGGTGGGTGCCACGCCGCCGGACCTGCGGGCGCTGGCGCAGCTGCTGGCCAATGCACTGGGGCGCGACGTCTACGCGGCCAACCAGCCCGCGGAAGCGCGGGTCAACGAAAAAGACAACACCGTCTCCCTCCTGGCGTCATGGGGCTCGGGCAGTCCCGGGATCCTGAGGTTCCAGCCGCAGGGTCAGCAGGGTGCGCCCGCGCGCCCGGTCGGTCACGCGGCGCCGTACCTGGCCGGGCAGGCCGCGGGCTACGCGCAGCCGTACTCGCGGTGGGAGAGATACGCGGAGGCATACGAAGCTGCTCTCGTCAAACGGTTGTCCGGCGACGAAGAGTTGCTGGAGCTCATGCGGGACGCCGTCAAGAAGGTGCCGAACGCCGCCGTGCCCCCGGGAGCCACCCTTTCCCAATTCGGGGACGCCGTGTGGGCCGACGCGGCGAAGAAGTACCCCGACCACGCGTTCTCCCAGGGCTCCAGCGTGGCTAGGCAGAGGCAACTCGAGGAAGAGCGGGGCATCCACGTCTACCCGGACCAGTTGCCGAGCACCCGGGCGATGTACTGGTGGTACCGGGACCAGGGCCTGCCCAGCGAAAAGTTCCCCACGTTCGTGAAGGCCGTATTCGCGTGGGGACTGGACAACGAGACCCCTCTCGCCTCGCTCTTCGTCGACCTGCACATGTCCGGGATGAGTGGGAACAAGGCGGTGCTTTCCGCGGCGCTGGCCGGCAACGGGGCTCATCTGTACGGCCTGGCCGACGCCGTGTTCGCGCCCCGCGAGGGTCTGTCCCCCCAGGACGCAGCCCGCCTGCGCCTGCCGCACTGGCAGGCCTACGCCCGGGACATGAAGTATGTCGAGGACACCCCCGACGGTGTCCGCGTCCCGCGCGGCCTGACGGAGGCGGTACGGACGCTGTCGACCCCCGGGGAGCACCAGCGGCCGCCCTCCCCGACCGGCCCGAGGCCGGGGCTGGGCGAGGACAGCTGGGATGCCAGGCGCATCGCCATGCGCGAGTGGAAGGCCCGCCACCAGGGTTCACCGCTGGACCATCTGGACCCGGCCCACGTCATCGCCCTGTACCTCCTCACGCATGACGCGAGCCGGCCGTTCTTCGAAGACGGCCCACTCCAGAGCGGCCAGGGCACGGATCCGGTGCGCAAGGCGATCGAGGACGCAGCGACCCGGTCGAAGAACGGCGAGACTTCGCAACTGCCGCTGCTCCTGCGGTCGCGGGATCTGGGACGAACGTTCAGGCAGTTTCAGGAGGCCGTCGATCCGGAAAACTCGGGACCTTACGAAGCCGACGCCGAGGAGCTGCTGGAGGAGCTACTCGACGAGCGGGCCCCTGCCGAGGCCGACAGGTTGCGTGGGTTGGTTTCGTTCCATCGGGGTCTTGCGGTGGAGGGTCTTGCGGCGTTGCCTCCGGTCGATGGCACGGTGTATTACGCGATGGTCGCGCCGGAGGGTGGAGCGGCCGGGGAGTTGGGTCGGATCAATGTGCCGGAGTTCCACCGGGTGACGCTCGACCGGGAGGAGGCGTTGCGGTGGTTGGCGGATCTGCCGGCCCCTGTGCCCGGGTCGCGTCGGGTCCTGGTCGAGGTCGCGAACTCGTCGGCTCGTGATCACACCGTGCTGGCGCACGATCCCGGTGAGAGTCATGTGCGCTACGCGCACGCCGCCACGTTCGACGTCACACCGGGGTCTCTTGAGGAGGCCACGGCGAGTGACGGCACCGCGTACACGGTGCTGAGGACGGTGGAGTCGCCGTCGGCCGATCCCCAGCAGACGCAGCGGGCCGTCAAGGCCGTCATCACCGCGGCGCCGAACAGCAGCACTGCCGGAAGCACGCTCGCCCCTCCGGCGGACGTGACCGTCCCCGAGGAGGCAGGGGAGACCTCCGGTACCCAGCAGGACGTGGATTCCCCGGAGGAGGGGGGTACCCACGACTCCGCCTCGGTCACCGTCCCCGCCCCACCCACCGTCACCACTCCGGACGGTGTCACCACCGTTGCCACCAGCGGCCAGGAAAGCCCACTGCCCGACTTCGTGACCGAATACGGTGCGCACCACGACGGCCACATGGGCCTCGTCAACGTCGAGACCCTCCCCGACCCGGTGATCGAAGGCCTGCACACCCAGATCATCCGGGGGCTCGGTATCGACCCGTCGACCGCCGCCGCCGATCCGGTGCGGGCTCAACTCCGGAGCGACGTCAGCGCCGCGCAACTGACGAGGGACTTTCCCTATCTGAACAGCCAGGCAGGACAGCGCTACACCGTCACGTACAAGGGCGAGGAGTACACCGTCGACGTGCGGCTCGGGCTCGCCGATCCGGTCCCTTCGGGTCGGTACGGCGAACACGGCGCCGTGGATCCCGGCAAGACCGTGGACCGGCGGGTCTTCGGCAGCCAGGACACCGCGGCGTCAAAGAGCTCCGGAACCATCCGCGCGGTGTCACTCCCCTGGACGGGCAGCTTCCCGATCGCCCACAGCGGCGTGGTTGCCAAGGTGGACGTGAGTACGAACCTCTCCTTGACGCACAACCAGTTCTCGTCCAGCACCTCTGTCGGCAGCGTCGTCCAGACGGGGACCGTCCAGAGCAGCGACGAGCCTTCGCACCCGATCGAGTACACCACCCGGTGGCAGATCCGTATCGACGGGGCGCCCCCTGCTTCACCACCGGCCGCACTGGAGGCATCGCCGGCGTCCGACTCACCCGGGACGGACGTCGAGGACCCGTCTTCGCCACCGCCCGCACTGGAGGCATCGCCGGCGTCCGACGCACCCGGGACGGACGTCGAGGACTCGCCCCATGACCCCGAATGGGGACCCAGTCAGGCGCACGGCCCGGTCACCGTGTGGTTCCCCGAGCATCTCGCCGTGGCTCCCCAGGAGGACGTGCCGGAGCCCGCAGCCCTCGACGACCTGCCGTTGTGGAGTGTCGACTCCGTGGGCGATCCCGTTCGTCTGCTGACGCAGATCCGCGACAAGTTCGCCACCGAACTCTCCGGCATCTCGGACACCTCGGCCGGCGAACTGGAGCAGTTCGTGTCGGAGGAGATGCTGCGCGCCACGCTGCCCCTCCAGCGGGACCGCGGCTACTACTCCCCGGTCCTCGTCGACGCCAATGGCGCTGCTCTGGGCATGTTCAAGCTGACCACCGAGGTGGAGCTCGGCGACCCCACGCATGCGTCGACCGACGGCAAGTCCAACCTCGAGGCGCACGTCATGCAGACCTCGAAGGTGGAGAGCTCCGCGAAGTACTCGAGTGGCATCGGGGTGGACGGAAGCGTGGGTCCGTCCTTCACCGCTGACTACACCGCGGGGCACAAAAAGGCCGGTTCGGTCCTCGGCGGCAGCCTCTCCGGCAAGGGCGGTGGCAAGTACCAGTCCGACATCGCGCTCGCCTCCGGTGGTGCTGCCACCATCGATCACGCCCTGCGCAGCGGCCACAGCAATCTCCTCACCCCGGCACGCGTGAAGCACCGGCTCACTTTCGTCCGGGCTCGCGGGGACAGCGTCAGCCACTCGTTGGGCCCCTGGGACGACGGGATGCGCCTGCGGATGCTCCCCAAGTCCGTGGCGCTGGGCATCGAGCACCTCCCGGGCGAAGGAACGCGCGAGTTGCCCGCCGAGCTCGAGAACCTCACGGGCCTCGGGATGTCCGCCGCCCTGCTGGAAGCCGAAGGTACCGAGGAGATGTTCGACCGGGCCGAGGCATGGTTGCGGGCAAAGGGGTACCTCCCGCCGGTGGCCCAGGAAAGCGGGATCGACGAGACCAAGGCCCAGGCGCAGTTGCGGAACCAGCGAACCCTGGACCTGGCCCGCTCCAAGGTCGGTCTGCGTGCTGCCGGCGACGCCATCCTGGACGGCGGACACGACATCTGGCTCGACGGGCCGAGCGGTACGGACTCCGACAAGGTGCAGCTGCGCCTCAGTGCCTTCCGTGACCGCGGATTCGCTCCCGGCGGCCGGACACAACACGTGCGTAGCCTCCCCGACGTCGAGGTCCTGGGCGTCGCCTCCTACGGCATCGGTGGTACCGAATCCAAGGCACACTCGTACCAGTACCAGTTCGGTTTCGGCGGTGGCCCCTCCGCCCCCCTGGGCGACCCGGTCGGCAAGGGGGGGAGTCTCGGCGGCAGCGGCGACTACACGTTCACCAAGCAGCACGGCCGCCAAGTCACACTCGGATCCGGGAACAGCCGCGATCAGGTGTTCATCGGCACCGACAAGGGGACCGAGGTCTTCGACGTCCCCGCGCAGCTGGCGCTCGACCTGTACCGGAGCCCGGACGACGAGATCGTCCGGTTCGCCGACCCTCTCAGTCATCCCGACGCCAAGCCCTCGCTCGCCACGGACGTCGAGCGGCCCGCGCCCGAACCCGTCCACACCACGGGAGGCCGACTCAGGCTCGCCGTGGAGCACCACCGCACCGTGCCCCGGGGCACGGAGCAAGAGCCCCCCGCGCAGCCCACGGTGCGGAGGGTGACCAACACCGACCGGCAACGACTCGCAGGTGTCGGGCCCGACGGCTTGCCGCTGGCCGGCGTCGTCCGGCTGCCCGACGACGCCCTCATGGACGTCCTGCCGGCATCCGCCGTGCTCAACGAGGCCTTCGACCAGATCGTGACCGGTCGCTACCCGGGCAGTCCGGAACGCGGTCGGCTCCAGAAGGCCGTCGATACCGTCGCCGCCGCCCTTCCGAGCAGCGTGACCTCCACCGCCGACAAGCTCTCCACCAAATTCGCCGGAGCCCACCCCACCGACCAGCGCACGACGTTCACCAAGGCGAAGCGCACGGCATTGGGCCCGGCCAAAACATTGGCCCACTCCCACCAGATCTTCAACGGCAAGTACGTCATCGAAGGCCTGACGCTGCCCGGCCTGGGAGTGGACCAGGAGTACTCCATCGAGCTCGAGGGCTACTTGTACGATCCCGACCATCGGGACGGCGCCAAGCAGTACATGGAGTCGGACATCACCGCCACCGACGCCGTCACACAGCAGTCGACCACCAGCGCCAGTCACCAGATCGCCGTGGCGGGCTCGGGCGCGTACAAGCAGACTCCGTCCAAGGGGGCGGCAGCCAAGGAGGCAGCGGCCAAGGGCACGGCGGCCAAGGAAGCGGCGGCGAAGGCGGCCCAGCCGGCACCGAAGGGCGTCACCGTCTCCGGCCGTTACGCCTACACCCGCCGCACCGACGAGGTCCACTCCCTCGGCGCGTCCACCTCCGTCACCCGCATTCCCACCGAGACCGGCACACAGCACCGCATCGGCACCACCGCCACCATCCTGATGACCGTCCGGCGAGGGCGGCGGAACGTCATCGACGGCACGGGTCCCGAGCCCGTCACCGTCGCTGTGGACGTACCTCTCGCGCAGTTCCTCGCCACCGACACACAACTCGCCCGGGACGCCGTATGGTTCGCGGGCATCGCGGGTCTGACGATCCCCACGCTCCCCGATGCCACCCTGCCCCTGCCCGACCGCTTCGCCCGGACCGGTGAGCTGGGCTTCGGGGGTGTCCGGTCCGTCCGCCAGTTCGCGGCCGACGGCCGCACCGAGCAGCGCGACCGTCTGGGCGATGAGCTCAGAGCCCTCGTCGAGCTCGAGGCGCCCGGATCCCTCGATCCCCAACGCCGCTCCTACCTGTCAGGTGTCAGGTCCCGGATCTCCGACCTGACGTCACCGACCAACCTGCAGGCCCTGCCCGGCAGGGGACGCCGCGGGGTCCAGCGTTTCCACTTCCTGTACGTTTCCAAGGGCGGTGCGCGCCTCGTCGAGGTCGCGCTCCGGGCCCGGCCCGCACAGGACACCGCAGGACTGCGCACCGTGCGTGGCAGGCCGGCCCCGGAAAGCGGCCAGGACCAGGCCGACATCCACGCCGCGGCGAACATCGTCACGGGCGCGTCCCATGTCCGTCAGCACACCACGACCGTGACCCCCTTCGCGAACTACCCCCGTCCCACCGACGACACGCGTCCCGACCGCAGCGGCTTCGCCGAGACCTACACGAAATCGAAGACAACGGCGTCCAAGGTCGCCATCACCGCCGACGACCGTACGTGGACGCGGACCGCGAACGTGGCCGATTACGACGTCGATTACCACTACACCGGTTCGGTGAGCTCCCAACTGGTCTGGTCCTGGCCGGTGGACGCGTTGGGCGGCACCGTCGAGGCCGGGGTGCTCGCCTTCTACGACGACGACGCGTCGCTCGCCAACTTCTTCAAGCGCGTCTTCTGGTACGGCCGGCCCACCCGCACGGCGATCGTTCCGGCCATGGTCAGCCTGCGCTTCGCCGGCTCCGAGGCGGCCAACCCGGCGACACCGACGGCGCCGCTCCCGCCGGCCGTCGGGACCGCCCATCCGCTTGGCCGGAGCGTCACCGACGGGCAGCGTCTCATCCCGACCGACCCCACCCCCGTGTCCGAGTTCAACGGCTACGAGGAGCTCGCGGAGGCCCTCATCGACGTTGACCCCGGCGTCCGCTCCCGGTGGCGGACCAACGTCTCCGAATCCGCCGAGACCACCGCCGCTCGCATCGGCGAACTGATCCAGGCAGGCCGGATCAGCCTGGACCGCCCCCGCGCCGCGGGCTTCATCGGCAGCATCCCCGGGGCCTTCCCCTCCGACTCGGACAACGCCACCACCCTGCAGATCGAGCTGCACAACCCGCGCCGCATCACCGACGCCGGGGACATCGCCAGGGACCGGGCGCGTCAGACCACGCGGTCCGCGACCACCACGCGGTCCACCGGCTCGACGTTCTCCACCACCGGACAGGGCGCCTTCACGGTGTCCGGCAGCCAGCTCCTCGGTTTCAGCGCCCCCCTGCTCGCGCAGCAGCCACAAGTCCAGGGAGGGGCGTCGGCCAACTCCGCCACCACCGTCGAGTGGCTCAAGACCGGCAAGAACGCCCTGCCCGCCGAGGGACGGGGCAACCGCAGCTACGAGACCATGGTCGACGTCATCATCACCGCCACCGGGCCCCTCGGCACCCGCTATGTCAGCGGCAGCAGCGAAACCCGGCTCTCCGAACGCGACGTGCTCGGCTACGGCATCACCGAGAACCCGCGGACCGACCCGCAGATCTACGATCTCCAGTCCCTCCTCGCGGACCAGTCGGCCGCCGATCTGCGCGACTGGGCGACCCACCCGATCGGCGAACTGCCCCAGGTCCTGGCCGCCGGACTCGACCCGGACGAGGACGCGGCGCAGCTGTGGCTGGCCCTCGGGCCGGACCCCGACGGTTCCCGTCTGGCCCGCGCTCTCTACGCCGGTGCCCGCACCGCCGTCGCCGCCGACCGGCCGCTCGAACTCGTACTGCGCACCGATGACGGCTTGCAGCACTGGACGTTCGACCGGTCCGGCCGGCTCGTCGGCGCCGACTCCGCCGATGGTGCCCAAGCGGACGCCTGGAGGGATCTGTACACATCCATCACGGATCACGCGGACGCGGTCGTCGCCCAGAACGCTGCCCTGGTCGAAGAGCTGGAGCAACAGGGTCCGCTTGACGAAGCCGACCAGGCACTCACCGAGGCGGAGGACGCGCGCAGGACAGCGGACGCCGAACTCGACAGGGCCGAAACCGAGTTGACCAGCACAGAGCAGGCCGCCGCCGCCTTGTCGGGCCGGCTGGACGACGCACGCGCACAGCGCGCCGGCCTGGAGGCCGAGACCCGGCGCATCCGCAACGAACTCCTCGCCTTCCCCGAGCGCATCCGGGGCGTCCAGGCCCGCGTGACCAGCACTGACAGCGAATCCCGCGCAGCCGAGGCACGCGCGGAGCACATCGCCCGGCAGCCCCAGGGAAGCGTGCCCGCGAGCCGCGTCCGCGAGGTCACCGAGCACGCGCAGCAGACCCGTGCGCGATGGGAGGCTGCCGTCAGGGAGCTCGACGACCTCCGAGCCGAACAGGCCCGGCTCCAGAGGGAGCTGAACACCGTCCGTCAGGCAGCCCACAAGGCCGACGGCGAGCTCGCCGACCTCGACTCGGCGTTCGCCGATGCGACCGCCGCGGCGGATTCCGCGCGCACCGCGCTCACCGAGGCGACCGAAGGACTCGAACGGACCACCGCACACCGCGACACACAACAGGGCCGGCTCCGGGAGATCAACGAGGCCATCAAGGCCGCCCTCGCGGAACAGGCCGCCCAGGCCGCCGCCCAGGGCGAGGCCCTCCGGCAGCTGCCCGACCTCGCCAGGGCAGTCGACGACAGCCGTCGTGCCACGGGCGAAGGCCTCGTCAGCGTTCCGCTGTCCTCGCTCGCCAAAACTCCTGCCCGCCGACCGGGCAGCAACCCACTGCGGCCCAAACCCGTCAACCCGCCGAGGCCCACACACGAGACACCGGCCCTGCCGGGTGCAGCCGCTGCTTCACCGGAGGAGGCGATCACGGGAGCCGCGGATCCGGCGACGGGGGCTTCCGTACCTCAGCTTCCGCCGACGGCCGCAGAGCCCGCTCCCGCAGCGGCCACAGCGTCGACAGCCCCCGCAGCGGCCACAGCACCGCCGGCGGCCCCTACCGCGGCGGCAGCGTCAACAACCGCGGCAGCGGCCGAATCGGCGCTGAAGCCGACGCCGGAGCAGTCTGAAAAGGCGACGCCTGCCGTCACCGGCGCTGCGCAGCCCGTGCCTGCCGCCGTAGTGGCCCCGCCGGTGTCCGCTCCCGAGGCCGCCGCCCCGCTGACGGCTCCTGAAGCGGCGGCACCGTCGACGGCCCCTGCAGCGGCCGCACCGGTGCTGAAGCCGACGCCGGAGCAGCCCGCCACCGCCGCGCCTGCCGCCACTGGCAATCCGCAGTCAGCCCCCGCCACCTCGCCGCCGGGCGCCGGGGCGGCGACGCCGGTTCCCGCTGCCGCCGCCCCGTCGGCCCCCGCCGAAACCGGGCCGCCGTCCGTCGACGCCGCCAGTACGCCTGCCGTTCCGGGGCAACCGGTGGCAAAGGCGGCTGAGACTGCCGGGACAGTGAAAACGTCCTCGTCTCCGGCGGTACCTTCACCTCCACTACCTCCGCAGCCGTCGTCGAAGCCTGCGAAGGTGGATCCCGCAGCGCCGTCGCCCTCGGAGGCCGGGCAGTCGTCGTCGGCAGAGCCCGCGCCATCGTCGATGCGCAAACCCGCCGCCGGTCGCCCCGTGCGCACCGTGGCCAACGGCGAGTGCCTGCTCTATGCCTTCCTCTGCGGCGCGCCGCAGCTCGTCCGGGACCGGCTGCCGAATCTTGCGGCCACCGCTCCCGAGGTCCACCAATGGCTGTCCGATCCCGCGCTCGTCCGTTCCACACTCCAGCGGGCTGCGGAGCACTGGTCGACGACCAAAACCCCGCTCGCGCACCGGCCGATGCTCAATGCCATCGAGGCCATGCGGGGCCACGTCGATGACTACCTCGTCCGGGCAACAGCCGAGGGCAGGCTTCCCTCTGTGGTCGTCGGGCAGCTGCGGGTGATCACCCTTTCGGACCCAGCCACCGGCCGCGCGGAGCTGCTTGCTCTCGCCGCCTCGTACGGCGTCGCCGACCAGGCGACTCTCGCCCTGCTCACTGATACCGAACTGCGCGAAGCGCTGGTCGGCCGGGAACCGGCGACATCGGAGGAACTCGCCGGTTTGCGGCACGCCGTCCAGAACTGGGAGAGGGACTGGGATTCGGCGTACGGCGAGACGTTCCTGCCCCTGCTGGCGCACGCCTTCGGCGTGCAGGTCGATATCGCATCCCTTCCCCAAGGCACCGATCAGTACGTCGTGAGAGATACCTACGGGCCGGAGTACGCCGGGGAGACCGTCGAGGTCCACTACAACGGGACCAACCACTACCAGGGGACCGACGCCGCCCCCACGAACGTGTCCACCTCTCACGTTGGCACGGCGTCCCCGCAGGCGACCGCGATGCCGGCTTCGTCGCAGCCGGTGCCGGTGCCGGTGGTGGCGGGTGGGCAGGCAGATTCTGCGTCTGCGAATGTGGCCGAAGCGTCGGCTTCGACTGTTGTGGCGGATGGGCAGGCACCTCCCGGGTCCGCGAATGTGGCTGAAGCGTCGGCTTCACCTGCTCCAGGTGCCGCCGAGAGCGGCTCGCATGAGGTGTCGCAATCGCCGGAGCAGTCGGTGACTGTTGTGGCGGATGAGCAGGCAGGCTCCGGGTCCGCCCAGGCGACTGCGATACCGGCTTCGTCGCAGGCAGTGCCGGTGCCGGTGCCGGTGCCGGTGGTGGATGGTCAGGCACATCCCGGGTCCGCGACCGAGGCCGAAGCGACGTCGGGTTCGGCCGGCTCGGTGGCCGCTCAGAGCGGCTCGCAGGAGGTGTCGCAATCGCCGGAGCAGTCGGTGACTGTTGTGGCGGATGAGCAGGCAGGCTCCGGGTCCGCGCAGGCAACCGCGATGCCGGCTTCGTCGCAGCCGGTGCCGGTGCCGGTGCCGGTGACTGTTGTGGCGGATGGGCAGGCGCATCCCGGGTCCGCGAACGTGGCCGAAGCGACGTCGGCTTCGCCCGGCCCGGTGGCCGCCGAGAGCGGCTCGGACGAGGCGTCGCAACCGTCCGAGCAGCAGGCCGGCACGGACGACGCGGGCACCCAGGCGCCCGATCAGGACACGCAACAGCAGGGTCCGGCCAATGGCGTCCCCGTTCCGTCCTTCGAGGAGGGCGTGTTGGCGGCCCTCGGCCAGGCGGCGGTCGCCGGGCTTCTGGACCGTTCCCAGTCGGTGCCGGTGGCCGAACTCGCTGCCGTCGGCGTGCCCCTGAGCGCCGGTCAGAACGCGCAGGCGGTCTTGCTGGGTGGCGCGCTGACCGTCGAGCAACTGGGGCTCACACCGCTGGATCACCTGCGCTGGCTGCTCGGTCGGCCCGACGTGGCCGGCGGCCAGCCCAACGGAACAGGTAGCGGCCCCGCTGGTGACCGGCTGGAGGCAGCTGCCGCCGCCGCGGCGCAGCGGCTGGGCATCGAGATCATCCTCGAGGCTCCGGGACGGGAACCGCGCTTCTTCGGCCGGGGCGCCGAACGGACCGTACGGCTGTTTTTCGACGGGGAGCGCTTCTACGTTTCGGAGAACGCGTCATGACGGTCCGGCGGCCCGGCACAACGAACCAATTCCACAACACCCGTGTCGGCGATCCGGTCCTGGCCGGTCAGGAACCGGGCGTGACCTGCCAGCCGCAAAGACGGTCGTGGGGTGACGATTCCTCGGGGGAGGAAGTTCTACGAGAAGTAGGAGATCCCGTACAGCCCACTGATCGGCCTCGCGCTGTATGGTGGCGGCGGGTTGGGCTCGGCGGCGGACGACGTCAGCGACATGCCGACGGTCCTCGTGCACACCGAGGACGAGGCCGGAGCCGCAGGACGGCAACCGCGGTCGTCCGGGATGGTCCGGTCCGGCCGGAACCCGCCCCGGGCCTACGACGCGTAGCCGTTCCCGGCGCGCCGCACGAACGGTGTGACTGCCCCGCCTGTACGGCGGACCCCACGACCACATCCGGTACGAGTTGACGGTGGAGTACGAAATGAACGGCACATCGGGCGGCAGTGTCCCGTCATGGCAGGCGGACCCGGCGGACGCGGCGGACGCGGCGGCACCGCGGGCGGAGACGACGGATCCGGAGCCGTCGGGCGCGCTGGAAATGCCGCCCGCTCCGGACCACATCCGTGAGGCTGCCCGCCTGGCGCCCGACCACTGGCTCGCGATGGTCGATCCGACCTGGTCGGGGGAGGGGGAACCGCCGAACTGGGCCGTGGTGGGCCAGTGGCGTTCGGACCTGGACGGCGAGCTCGTGGAGTGGCGGGAGAACGAGGACTACCGCCCGTCGCCCAGGGCGCTGGAGTGGCCCGACCCGACCGATCCGGTGGACGCCGCAGTGCAGCTCGCGGCGACCGGCTACGGCCCGGCCACGGACGTGACGGAGGCGCTGGCCACCGCGGAGGTGGCGGTGTTCCTCGCCCCGGGCGGCAGCTTGCTGTCCGCCGTCGCGCCGGACGGCGAGACCCCGGTCGTGCCGGTGTTCACCTCGCCGGAACATCTGCAGGCGGCCGGCCGGCTGTCCTTCAAGCCCGTGAAGGCGCCCGAACTGCTCGACCGGCTTCCCGAGAACCACCTGATCTACTTGAACGCCTCGGGCCCGGTGAGCATGGCGGTGGAGCCCGAGTTCCTGCGTGAGGCGGTGGCCGCTGCCGAGGCGGCCGGAGAGCAGACCTGGGACGGCGATCTGAACGACATCCTGCCGCTACCCGCCGACCCGCCCGCCGACACGGAGGGTTCGGCCGGGCACACCGGCACCGCGGCCACCTGACCCACTGAACCGACTGACTCCGGTTCCGGTCCGGGCGCGGTGCCGCGGTCCGGGCCCAACGGCGCCGGACCGCTGCGTCGTGGAGAGCCACTACGCCGTGGAGACCACCTACCCGTCCGAGGCAGTCACGGAGTCCGTCGCAGTGCACGACAACGGAACCGACCGCTACCAGGGGACGGATACGCCGATACTGAGGAACATCCACTCCACACGTCGGCCCGCGTCCGCCCACATGGCCGAAACACCGTCCTCTCAGGGCCCGGTGACCGCCGAGACGGACACACCGGTGCCGTCCGCACCGTCCGGGTCCACACTGCTCGGCGGGCGACCGACCACACCGGTGTGCGCCCTCGGTGCGGTCGCGGCGGGCCGGTATGAGACACAACACCCGCCCGTGCGGCCTGCCGACGGGGAAGATTCGGGCACTCTGGTGCCCGATCGGGGCACCCAACAGCGTGATCCAGCCATCGGCGCTCTCGTCCCGTCTTTCGAGGAGGAAGTCTTGTCGGTCCACGGCAGCGAAACCGCTGCCCGACTGCCGGACCGCTCCCAGTCGGTTCCCGGGGCCGAACTCATAGATACCGGTGGTAACTTGAGTGCGGGGCAGACGGCGCGGGAGGGACTGTTCGGCGGCGCGCCGACCCTTGAGGAACCGGGCGGGGACCCCGCCTTTTCGGCCAGGGCGCCGAACGGACCGTGCGGCTGCTTTTCGACGGCGAGCGCTCCTGCCTGCCGGAGAATGCCTCATGACGGTCCGGCGCCCCGCGCAGTGCAATCAACGACAGGCTGTCACACCAGAGGACAGGTAGTGCGCGGAACATCAGCGGAACAACAGCGACACAACAGTGGCGCCCGCACGGGGACGACAGCCAGATCCGGCCGACGTCGTTTCGCTCCCGGCGCCGCAGGCGCTCCACGGACATGCTGTCGCCGGACGCCCTGCGCAATCACGCCGGACGTTCTCATGAAACGGGCCGCACGCGATCGCGGCCGTCGTTCCGCGGTAGGCATGGCAGGTGACATCCACGTGACGCTCTCCCATATCCGTCCGGCATGCGCACGACCGGGGGGCCGCCGGTGAAGCGCTGGCGTATGCGCCGGCCCGCCCCTCCCGTGGCCACTGCACCGCGAGCGGCTGAGAGGACCGGCGAGGAGCACGAGCAGGGGCAGGACAACGCATTCCTCGTCGAGGAGTACGACCGTGTCGTGCTGGTGCGGCAGCCTTCCGACGAACTGCTCGGCCCCGTGGAGATCGCGGACCTCACGCGCTGTCTGGAGGCGGAGGACCCGGCGACGGTGACCGTCGTCGCGGGGGCGGACGAGGCGTCCGCGCACGCGCTCTGGCCCCGTCTCGGCGCTGTGCTGGACACGTTGCGCGCCGACGGCACGACCACCACCGTCCGGCTCGTGATGTCCGGCGCGGGCGACGACACGCCCGACCGGCCCGCACTCGCCCGCCGTATCGCCGACGCCTGGAAGCTGGACGTCGTCGCACCCGACGGCACTGTCCTCGGCGTCCCCGGTGGGGGGCTGTTCGTCCGCGAGACCGACGCGTCGGGAGTGGGCGGCCGGCGCGGGTGGTGGCGTTTCGCCCCCGGCGGCGATCCCGTCCCCCTCGGCCCGCGCCAGCCCGCTCCCGTCTGGCAGCCCCGGCCCGGCGCCCTTCCGGAACGGACCCGCGGCGGCTGCGTCGTCGAGCAGATACCCGCCGGCGTGCTCGTCCGGCCGGACGACGCGCTTCCGCCACGGCCGGGCGATCTGTGCTGGGCGGTGCCGGTCGACCGTCGCGGCCCGCTCCTGGTGCTCGGTGTGCTCGACGGCGAGGACATCGACGCCGACGACGTGGCCGACGTGGTCACCTCCCTGCCGGAGGCGGCGCGTTCGGCACTGCGCGTGGCACCGGGCGGCCGTCGCGACGTCCTGCGTGCCGCGCAGCAGGCCGCCGATCTCACCGGCGCGGAGGTCGTCGTCTACAGCGGCCTGCCCCTGCTGCCCGAGTCCGCGACCGGACCACGGGACACCGTGCGGTCCACGGTCGTCGGAACGGACGGCGCACCCGGTTGGCAGCCCTTCGTCGACGCCGTGGTCTGCGCTCCCGGCGTGGCCGAGCCCCGCCTGCTCCGCTGGAGCCCGCCGCTGCCGGGTTCCGGTGACGCGCGGCGAGGGGTGGTGCGCCTCTCGGACCGCTGGCAGGTGGCCGCCACCCGGGCCGGACTGGTGGTGACGGGGCGCGACGGCGAGGTGCCCTCGCCCACCGCACGACCGGTGGAGGCCGAGGGACCGGCCATCGAGGTCGGGCGGCCCGGCGAGACGCTCGACAGCACCCTCTGGCCCGAACTCGCCAGGCTGCTCAGCGGGTTGCCACCCGCGCTGCGGTCCAGAGCCCGCTTGGACGTGCACGGAACCGTCACGGACGGCGGCCGCGAGGTGCGGCGCCTGACGGCCCAGCACGGTCTGCGAAGCGTGCGTTTCACCGGCTTCGGCCGGCCCGCCGCCGTCGGCGCCGGGCAGTCCGCCGGCACCGCAACCGCAACCGCGCCTCCGGCCGTCGGCTCGCCGGGTCCTGGGGCGCCGGCCCCCGCGCCGGACGCCCCTGCGGGCGCGGTCCCCGGGGTTCCGGCCACGCAGGCGCCGGTCCGCACCCCGCGGACTTCCCTCAGCGAACTCGTGGACGGACCGGAGGCGGAAGCGACCGCGTCACCCGTGCGTCCTCCGTCGGGCCCTGCACCGACCGCGCCGGGAGAGGAAGCCGGAGCCACGTCCCACGCACCTGCGGCGCGTCCCACGAGCGGCACCGCGTCCGCCACCGGACCGGCCGAACCCCAGGCTCCCGGAAGCACCCGTCCGCCGACGACCACCGCCCCGGACGGTCGAACCGAAGGTCAGGGCACGGTGTTCCCGGGCGTACAGCGCCCCGGTGTGTCCGCCACCAGTGCGGCGATCCCGGCGGTGCCGGGCGCCTTCACCACCCCGCTGGCGTCCGCGACCCTGTCCATCGGCACAACGTCCGGCACAAGCACGCCGGATGAGGCTGCGTCAGGTTCCGAGGGTGTCAGCAGTGCCCGCGCTGCCAACGGTGCCGAGCCGGACCGCACCACAGCCGCGCACGGACACACCACGCCGCAGTTCACCGGAGCCGCCCCGGCAGGTCGTGACGGTGCGGGGAACGACGCGGCCGCCGAGCCGACGACCGGCGGTGCGACTCCGCACCCGGGAACCACCGGCTCCGCCGCTGGAGTCGGAGCCGCCCCATCCGGCCTCAGCGGCATCACAACTCCTGCAGCGGCCGCATCCGGGGCATCCGTGCCGGTGGGCAACGGAACCGCTGAGGGCCAGGAGCCCGCCATGCCCGCCATGCCCGCTATGCCCGACACGGTCGCCCCCGCCGCCCCCGCCCGCAGGGCCACGCTCGGGGGAGAGCCCGCGAGCCGGACGGGAACCACCGGCCCCGCCAATGGAGTCGGAGCGCCGTCCGCCGACGTGGAGCAGGGCACGGCCGCACCGGCGGGACCCGGTGGTCGCGACGAACGGCCCGCGCCCCCCGCCGTACCCTCCACACCGGCCACGCATCAGGAGGAGGCCCCGGGGACCGCTCCCTCCGGCTCCCGGATCGCCGCGCTCTTGAGCGAACCCGAAGGTCCCAACGGGGCGTCCGCAACAGCGGGTGACAACGGCTCCGGCCGCACCTCGCCCGGAGCCACATCCGCGAACGGTGAGGTATCCGCGCACCGACCGGCACACGAGCCCCCTTCCGCTCCGACACTGCCGCCGACCGTCCCCGACGCCACGGCGCCGGACGGAGGTCCGCCCGCCGCGCCCCGCCCCACGGGCGCGCCGACCGCCCCCGTCCGGCCGCCGCGTGCCGTGCCGATGCTGCCCGGCCACCACAGCACGGAGGCCGAACGGGCAGCCTTCCGCGTCCTCGTCGGAGAGACATGGGAACGCCACGCGGCCACGGTCACCCGCACCTTCACGCGGATGCCGGTCCTGCGCGGGGACGAGCAGGAGGCGGCCCGTGCCGACCTGGTCGCACTCCTGCTCTACCTCCGCCCGCCGGACGGCCCGCTGAGCCACGCGGAGTTGTCCCGCTCACTCCGGGCGGGTTCCGCCGGGCTCCTGCCCTACGCCGCCTGCCTGTCCTCTGCCCTCCGGCGGATGCCGTCCTTCCGTGGCGTCGCGCTGCGCGGCCCCGGCCCGGCGTCCGCGGCGGAGGTCCCGCCGCCCCCGCCCGGCTCCGTGCTGCGCGACCCAGCCGCGCTGAGCACCCTGTCCAGCGGCGCGGGAGCGGTGGACCCGGCGCTGGCGCGGTACGCGATCTGGTCGGTCACGGGCCGCCGCGTCCGGCAGATGTCCCAGGCGGTGGAGAGCGAGGCCTGCCACGACGAGGTGGTCTTCGCCCCCGGCACCACGTTCCGCGTACTGGACGTGCGCGACGGAGTCGGCACACCGCTCGTCCTGCTGCGGGAGCTGACCGACGTGGCGACGGCCACGCCCGAGCAGATGGGGGAGTACGACCGGGGCGTCCTCGCGCGCCTCGACGACGCACTGGGCCGGCTGCGGTCCCCCGGAGCGGGGTTCACATGGCCGGAGCGATGCGAGGGACCACTTGACGGATCCGGACAGCCGAACTCCTGAGACGACCTACATCGAGGAGGAATGACGGGATGGTTCCCCAACAGGGCGCAGCAGCACCCGATCCGGGCGGTCCGAAGGTGAGAACGGCCGTCCCGTTGCCGGCTCCGTCCGAGCCGCCGAATGGCGCGTTCAGCCCCGCCGTGCCCATCGCGGCCCCCCGTGCGGAGGACCCGGCGCCGCCGCCCCCGGCGCGGCAGAGCGTCCGCGGACCCGTGGAGGGAGAACGCGCCGAGACCCGGACCACCGGCGAACCACAGGCCGCCGCCGCGGAATCTGCCGGCCCGGGCTCCGACCAGGCCTCCGGAGCGGAGGCATCGGCACGCGCCGGAGGCGACGAGGCAGAGGCTCCTTCCTCGCTGGTCGCCGCCGGTGCGGCGGGACAACCCCCGGACGACGACGCCGACACGACCGCAGTGGGGACCGGCCGGCCCCGCAAGCCGGTGCTCGCCGGGGCCGCGATCGTCGGCGCGGTGCTCATCGGCGTGCCGCTTCTGCTGGCCGGAGGAGCCTCGGACGACAAGCAACCCACCGGCGCGGCCGTCGACGCGAGCCAGAGGCGCTCCGACACACTGCTGGGGCCGGCTCCTGAGCACAGCGGAACACCCGGGAGCTACGCCACCGAGCGCCCCCCGCCGCCCCCGCCGAGCAAGAAGGCCGAACCCGCCGCCGCGCCCAAGGCCGCCACACCGTCGGCGAAGCCCGAGAGCAAGCCCAAGTCCACACCGTCGAAGCCGGCTCCCGCCGCCACGCCCAAGAAGGCGCCGCCCGTCTCCCCGGCGCCGCAGTGGTCCACCACCACCGTGTCGGCACGCAGCGTCCTCACGGTCGGATCCTCCTGGAGCACCAACCGCATTCGCATGACGATGCAGCAAGACGGCAACCTGGTCGTATACAACGAGCGGAACAAACCCATCTGGGCCGCCATGACCTTCGGCCGTAACCACCGTGCGATATTCCAGGACGACGGCAACCTCGTGATTCACAACGCGAACGACCGGCCCATCTGGGGAGCGGACTGCTGGGGTCATCCCGGTGCGAAACTGGTGCTGCGCCCGGACGGCAAGGTGGTCGTCAAGGACGGTGACCGCGTCGTCTGGTCGACCTGACCACACAGCCGAAGGGCCCACGGCCCCGGAGGGTGCTCCGGCCTCCGTCCTGAGACGACACGCCGCGGCCGGGCGACAGCGGGACGGAAGGGCACGGCGGGGTAGAAGAGCACCATGGACAGTGCCTGGTGGCTCGTCGCGGCCGTGGTTGTCGCGTTCCTGATGGCCGTGTACGCGGCCGTCCTGCTCGTGCGCGTCTTCCGGGCCCGGAAACTGCTGCTGGACGCGGGCATCCCGCTGCGGTCCAAGGCCCTGTTCTGGGTGGCGGTGGCGTACACCGTCTCGCCGGTCGACCTGGTCCCGGACCCGGTCTACCTGGACGACATCGGAGTGCTCCTCCTCGCCCTGCGCACGCTTCACTCCGCGGCCGCCACCGGCAGGATCGGCGGGAGCACCCCACCGCGGCGGCTCGGGCCCCGGAGCTGAGCTTCCCGTTGGTTCGAGGCGTGCGGCGGGTGCGCCGGGAGCGGTGGCACCCACGGTGCGTGCGGCTGCCGAAGCCGAGGGCCGTCGGTACCCGGATACGCACGGGGGGCGGGCGCACGGGGCGCGCCGGTCCGGAGCCGCTGTTGCCGCAGCGCGAGCGACGTATGTGCTGTGACGGTCTCAGGCCCTGGTCGGTGGGGCAAGGCTGCCGCGCGCCGGTGGAAGGTGCATCCGGATGCAGCTCTTGCCTGCCGCCTTGGCCTCGTACATGGCCAGGTCGGCGTGATGCAGGAGTTCCGCGGGGGTAATGCCGGGGGTGGCGATGGCAATGCCGATGGAGGCCGAGACCATCGCGTACCGGTTACCGATGCGGTAGGGCTTCGTCAGGGCGGTGAGCAGCCTCTCGGCGACGTCCCTCGCACGTGTGGGGCAGTCCCCTGGCTCGTGCTGCAGCAACGCGGCGAACTCGTCGCCACCGAATCGGGCGACGGTGTCTCCCGCCCGCAGGTGTGTCGGAAGCCGGCGCGCGGCCTGGACGAGGACGGCATCGCCGGCGGCATGCCCCGCGGTGTCGTTGATGGTTTTGAATCCGTCCAGGTCCATGAACAACACCGCAGGCGGGGCCGTGTTGGCAGGCTGCCTGTGCAGAGCCTGTGCGACTCGTTCGGCGAAGAGAGCCCGGTTGGGCAGCCCCGTCAACGCGTCGTGGAAAGCCAGACGCTCGAGCTGTTGCCGCTGGGTGACACGGTCGGTCACATCGCGGCTGCTGACGATCACTCCCTGAGAATGGTGGCTGACCGTGGATTCGACATGGCGCCACCGCCCGTCGGTGTCACGGACGCGGCAGGCTACACGCCGTCCCGAACGACCCGTACCTGACGTGGCGTCCTGACGCAGCGCGGCGGCCGCTTGCCCCAGCGCCGGCAGGTCCTCCGGGTGACAGAAGAGGGACACGCGAGCACCGACCAGCTCCTTGGGCGCGTATCCGAAGACGTGGTACGCGGCCGGGCTGGCGAAGAGCACGCCTCCGTCCGGGCCGATGATGGTGATGACGTCGCAGGTGCCGTCGACCAAGGTGCGGTAGCGCGCTTCGCGGGCCGCAGTGTCGAGGGTGAGGCTGAGGTGGCGGGCATGGATGACACCTTGCCGGGCACCGAGTGACACCAGCACCGAGCCGGCCAGAAGTGTTGTGACGAGATCGATGGGGCCCCCGGCCAGGGCGTGGGCCGCCAAGGCGAGGGCGCAGACGATGATGGGCACGAAGGCCGCCACCACCCCGAGGACCGGCATCGTTCGCTGGTCCACTGCCACGACGACGCCGCTTCCAGGCAGCCAGGGAGCGGCACAGATGAGGAAGGCCCCGGTCATCGAACAGGCCGTCGCGAGCGGGAGCCCGCCCATGACGGCGGGAGGGGGGCCGGCGATGCGCAGCATGTCGCCCGCGGACAAGGCGACGAGGGCGAGGACACCCGCGGTGGCTGCGGTGCGCTGATTGCGTCTCACGCAGAAGCGAAGAGCACCCAGAAGGCCGAGGACGAGGATGTCCGGTACGACAGGGGCCAGTGCGAACAGCGACGGTGAGACGTCACCGTTCCGGTCCGTTCGATGGAGCACCAGTACCCAACACAAGGTGAGCAGGGCTCCCGCGATCAGCCAGCTGTCCAGGAGGCGCCGTAGACAGATCAACCGCGCCCTCTGGGCCATGCCGGCGGCTCCCAGCCCCAGACACGCGGCGGCCCCAGCGGTCGCCAACAGGGGCACCAGGGCCAGGCCGGCACCCGCTCCGGAAAACGGTGGGAAGGGGAGGGCGAGGTACTGCACACTGCCTGCGGCGACCGACGCGGCAAGCAGCCTGAGGCGGGCCGATGCCTGTCCTGCGGCGCTCTGGGCACGTGCGAGGAGAGAAAGGGCAGCCGCCCAGTGTGCTACGGGGATCCCTATGCCGGCCGGGAGCAGCAGGGCCGTGGACATACCCGCTGCGAGAGCGGCGGCGACCGAGACGCCCACATGGAGCGACGCCCCCCTGCCACCCCGCGGGCTCTGTAACGAGCCAACCTTCTCACCAGCACATCTCTGCGTCACGCCAATCCTCCAAGAGAGCGAGCTCAGAAGGCAGAGTCACACTGTCCAAACCGCTTGAATGCCATGTGAGAATAGGACGATCTACTGCGCCACCCGCACATGCCACGGGACTTCACCTGAAATGGTGACGACGGCCGCGCTTGCACGACTTCAGCACAGGGTCGTCCGGTCTGTTGAATCGAAACGGTGCGTTTTCCCGAGCCGTTGGCTTCTGTGCGAGTGAACTGGTCGGAGAAGCACGGAGGTTGCCCCCATCAGGGCGGGAACCAGCGCGGGTGCGGGCGCTCGTCGCACTGGTGGCGGGCCGGGTCGTGACAACGTCGCCGTGTGCGAGCGGTTCGCCGCGCGTCTGCGGGACGATCTGGACAGCGGAGCCTGGGACCGCAGTTACGGCCTTCTGCGTACACAGGAGTACTTCGAGGGCTCCCTGGTCATCGTCAGATCCGAGCCGGCCTGACCTGAGCCCGCTCGAGGAGCGGGACGAGCTGCGTACGGCCGGGGAGACGTCCGGCGAGACGGCCGGAGGGAAGTCCGCCCGCGGTGCGGGCGCTGCGCAGCACCGCGTCGAGGGTGTGGCGCATTCGTCCGTATGCGGCGGTACCTGTGCGCGAACGGTGTGCCGAGGCCGCCTCCGTGGTGACGACCGTGGCTACAGTGCCCGGAGAACAACCGTGGGGAATCGGTACATAACTGGAGTTCACGCGGGTTCGTCAGCGCTTCTTGTACGGGGATCAGTGCAAGTGGGGAGGTGAGCCTTCTTGGCGGTCGTCATCCGTCCGTGTCGAGTTTCCCGAGTTACTGGCAGATTCTGCGAGTTCGGCCAGTAACTTGCGGGGCTATGCGGTATTCAGGAAGTCGCCGCCGTCTGACGTTGCTCACCGGGCAGCCGGAGGACGGCGATGAGCAAGGCCCGGGCGGCCCGGAGGACAGCGGCCTGGCGGGACGTGCAGGTGCTGCAGCGCCGGGCTGCAGCACAGACACATGCCGTCGATGAGCAGGGTTTCTACCTGGACACGGTGTCCGAGTATCTGTGGGCCCGGGACGTCGCCGGACTGGCTCCCACTACCTTGGAGAAGCTGGTCAGGCCGGTGATGGAGTTGTGCTCCTTCTACGACCTGGTGCCGTGGCGGCTCACGCCGCGGCATGTGGACCGGTTCTATGCCGGGCAGGAACGTCGGCGGGCCCGCTCGACAGTGCGGAGCAAGCTGGTCAAGGTCGACAGCTACTTCGCGTTCCTGGAACAGCGCTATGCCGGGGAGATCGCCCGGAGGTTCGGTGCGACGGTCGAGTCGCCGGTCGACTCCTTCAACAGACCGGTCCACCGCGGTGACTTCGGACTGCGGATCCCTCCCTCGCAACGAGCGCTGACGGAGTGCTTCACACAGTGGCGGGCGTCGCTTCCGGCGGCGCGCAAGTACCAGGTGGCCGTACGCGACTACGTGATGGCCAAGATCGCTTATGTCTCGGGGGTCCGTGCGAGCGAGTTGTGCGCGGTCCGTCTCGGGGACATTCACTGGGAGCTGGGGCAGTGGGGCCGGTTCGTCGTCCAGGGCAAGGGGGCTGGCGGTTCGGGCAAGCGCGAGAGGCAGGCCTACCTGTTCGCGGAGGGACGCGAGCTGCTGTGGTGGTACATCGAAGAGGTCCGCGGCTCGTTCAGCGACGACGTCTCGGACCCGGCCGCGCCGCTGTTCCCTTCCGAGCGGCGGCCGCGGGCGCTGGCTGCCGTGAACATCGCCGTGGGCATGCCGGTGCAGCCCGACGCGTTCCGCAAGGCGCTCAGGACTGCTGGCGAGCTCTACCTTCCCGGTCCTGTGACCTGTTTGATTCCCCATCTGCTGCGGCATGCGCGGGCGACTCATCTTAATGAGAGCGGCATGGCGCTCTGGGACGTCCAGAAGGTCCTTGGTCATATCTGGGCCAGCACTACGGTCGGGTATCTCTCGACCGTCCAGGCGGACCCGGAGCTGGCCAGCCTGCAGTCCGCACGCCGGGCGGTCCGCCGGCTGAGTATGGAGGCATGAACGATGAAGTGGAATCTGCGGATGGTCGCCGCCCAGCGCGATATCTGGCGGCCGACGCAGCTGCAGACAGTCCTTGCCGAGCTGGGGTTCACTCCCTCCCTGAGCAAGGTCGCGGCCTTGTGGAGCGGCAAGCCGGTCACGGTCCGGCTGGAGGACCTGGACAAGATCTGTGCGGCGCTGGACTGCACCGTTGCTGACCTGATGCAGGCCGAGCCGGAGTCCTATCTCTCCTCGCGGGAGCAGGGCGAGCGCCGGGTGGCGGGGGCTGCGGCCGATCGCGGCCCGGCCCGTACCCGGCGCCAGCCGCGGCCTGCGCGAACTGCCGCCCAACTGAGATCCAGGACATGACGCACTGGCGCCAGGTGGTCTTCCGCTTCACCGCTGAGCTGCCCATTCCCCATTCTCATTGGCGTCCGTGGTCACCGGAACCGAGCGTGCCTGTCGTCCGTGATGATCCACGGGTCTGCCCGTTGCAGGTGCCCGGTCAGCTGGCCTGGCCCTCCCCGCCCCGGACGCTGACCGTGGACCATGCACACCGGATCGCGGACCGCGCATTCGTGGAACTGCCGGCTCTCTCGGCGGCCGTCACGCACATGGCGTCCGAGCGGAATCTGAGCGACGCGTGGGGAAGGCTCGCCCTTCACATGGCCCGTCTCGCGCTCGCCAGCCGCGAAGCCGGCCAGACTCTGGTGCGCGAGCAGGACATCGCGCAACTGCCTGAACTGCGTGGGCCGTTGGTGGAACTATTCCGTCGCACGGGGCTCCTGAGGCGGCGCCCCAACCGCTGGCATCTCGCGCTCCACCCCCACCTGCCTGCCGTCAGCTGCGGACACTGCCTGTCCTGGTCCGGTACCACGTCAAAACTGTGCTCCGCCTGCAGGAACTGGCAGCGGTTCAACGAGCAGGGTGAGTGCCGGCGCTGCCACCGCATCCTCCCGCTGTCCCTGGGACGCTGCCGGCGCTGCCGCGTCGTCCACCTGGAGCAGACCCTGGCCGGTGCACCTGTCCCGGACCAGCTCTGGTTCGGCGGCGAGATCGACATCTACGCGAACAGGACCGGCCGCGACCTCAACACCGCACGACGGCACCAGGCTCAGCAGGCCAGGGCAGCCCGCCGCTGCTGGCCCGAGCACCTGATCGATCCTGCCCAGCTCGAACTCTTCCCTGTTCCGGAGCGGGACTGGAAAAAGGTCAAAGACCCCGGGTTGCTGAAGATCAGCCCCGCGGCACAGGCGATCGTCGACGAACTCGACCAACTCGCCCGAGCCCAGTCGTGGACCTCCGCGACCCGCAAGAAGAGCCTTCGCACCCTACGGGTGCTGCTGGGCTGGCTCGGCACCCAGACCCCGATCCTCGAACGCGACGTCTACGGGGTCGGGCGCATGACTCCGTATTACAACGCCGTCCGTGTCGCCGGGTTCCTCCAGACCAAGGGCCTTCTGGCCTTGGACTCACAAGCAATCGGCGCCGATGAAGCATCCGTTCAGCGCTGGACCGCGCAAGCGCCACCGCAGTTTCAGGCAGACCTCAAGGTCTGGGTGGCCGTGCTCCGTGGCGACGGCAAACGGCCCTCCCTGCCAATGCCCTGGAACACGATCCGCGGCTACATGCTCAACGTCGTGGCCGTCCTGGATACCTGGGGCCACTTCACGTCGCTCAACGAAGTCACCGAGACGGAGGTGAAGACGGCAGCCGTCAACTACTCCTACTTCACAGGGCTGCGGTCGCTCTTCAGAGCCCTGCGGCGCGAGCGCCGAATCTTCCGCGACCCAGCCCGAAACGTGCACCTCAAGGCTCCCGTCAGAGTCCCCCGCGCTATCCCTTCGGACCGGCTCAGGGGGCTCTTGGACCATGTCCCCGGAGCCAAGGACAAACTCGCCCTCGTCTTGATCGCTGTCTATGCCATCCGCCCCAAGCAGGTCGCAGAGATCCGGCTGGACGATCTCAACCGATCGACCGGACGCCTGCGGATCCCCAGACCGAACCGGCTCGACCACGAAGTCTGCCTGGACGAGTTCGCTCTCCGGCTGGTCAAAGACTGGCTGGTCGAGCGTCACCACCGGTGGCCACACAGCACCAACCCCTACCTGATCGCAGCCCCATCACCGCCATGCATGTCGACCAGCCCGCAGTCACCGCCTCCAACTTCCAGACACTGCGGGACCGGATCGGGATCAACGCCACACAGCTCCGGCAAGATCGATTCCTCGACGAGGCCCGCGAGACCGCGGATCCGATCCGGCTGATGCGTCTGTTCGGAATTACCTCGCACACGGCGATCTACTACGTCCGCGCGGCCTATCCCGAGCGCTTCACTATCGACCCCACACAGGCCTAGTACTGCAACCGCATGTGGGGGTCGTGGCCTCGGCGTTGGTAGTGGCAGCGGCGGGCGCGGGCTTGGCTGCGACGCCGGAAGTGTGACCAGTGCAGACGGTGCTCGTTGGCATGGCAGCGGGGCGCACAGTGAGGTGCCCGATCATCCGGCGGATCTCCGGGACGCTGAGGGGTATCAGGTCGTGCTCGCCGCATCCGCTGCCCCTTTTACGGCTTCTTGGGCGCGGACGGCGGTGAGGTAGGCGAGGGCGGCCATGGCCAGGGTGATGTGCCGGTACCAGGCCCGGTAGAGCCGCACCTGGTAGTGATCGAGCCCGCACTCGCCCTTCGCGGTCTGGAAGCATTCCTCCACCTGCCAGCGGGCGCCGGCCGTCCTGACCAGGTCTTTCAGCCGGGAGGTGACGGGGCCGTAGCAGACGTGGTAGGAGATCTCGGTCGGGTCGGCCAGGCTGCGGCGGGCCAGTACCCAGTGCCCGTACCCGTCCGCCCAGGACGGCCGGATCGCCACGCGGGCCCAGTGGTAGATCCGCTGGCCGTGGGCGCCGGCTCCGGCCGAGATCCGCTTCCATGCCTGCTTCGGCAACGCGGCGATCAACTCGTCGACGCGGGCGTCGCGACTGTCGGTGGTGGTGACGGTGTCATTGACCTTGGTGGCCAGCACGTGCGCCACCTTGCGTTCCTCCAGCCACACGCGGAAGTGTTTGACCTGCCCGTATGCCTCGTCCGTGGTGACCCAGGCGAAGGGCACGGCCGCGTCGATGGCGCGCTGCAGCATCCACTTGAGGTGTTCGATCTTGGTGGCGAACGGCACCGCGTCGTCGATCCCGGCCGCCCGGCACCGCTCGCGGTCATCGGTCCAGGAGACGGGCAGGTATAACTCCCGGTCGATCAACGCCCGTCCCTTGGGGGAGGCGTAGGCGAGGAAGGTGCCGATCTGGCAGTTCTCGGTGCGGCCGGCGGTCCCGGAGTACTGCCGCTGGACACCGGCTGACTTCACACCCTTCTTGAGGAAGCCGGTGTCGTCCCCGACGAGCACGCCGTCTTTGGTGCCGATGGTCTCCATGACGAAGTCGCGGACATCGTCGCGGACCGCGTCCTCGTCCCACTCGGAGTGGTTGAGCAGACGCTGCACACCATCCGGGCGGAGCTGGCCGACCTGCTCGGCCAGCGTCCAGCCGTTCTTCTTCTCCAACGGCGCCAGCAGGCCACTCATATAGTCCAGAGCCCGATCACGCGGCTCCGACCTGCCAAAACGTCCCGCGAACCGGGCATGCAACCCGGCTACACCCTCGGACCACGACTCGACCTGCTCAACCGTCAGCGACTGATCACACAGTCACACCAACGACCAACAACGCCGACAGTCACGCCACATGCGGTTGCAGTACTAGGCCTCAGGGTCGGCAGAAGTGCGCCCGTAGGTGCACGAGTAGGACTCGCCGGGTTCCCCGTACGCCGGGACACTCCCGCTCATCCGCAGCTCCCCGTTCTCCACATAGAACCCCAGAGACCTGTGGTCGTTCCTCTTCTCGAAACGAAGCACCAGATAAGGTGTCAGGCCAGGGTCCTTGTTGACCGCATGCCATTTCCCGTCGATCGTAAGGCGCGTCACCTTGTCGTCGTCCGGCCCGGGGCCGGCCCATTCGACCGGAAAATTCTTGACAGAGAAGCTGTAATCGTCACGCAGTCGAATGACCGGAAGCGGCTCTCTGCAATCCGGCGCTCCGTCCCATCGACCGACCAATTCGGAATGGCGCACGGCCTCCGGAAAGACGCGGGCCGGCCCGCTCGGCCCGCAAGCGGTCGAGGCGAGAACTGTCAGGGTGGCAGTCGCAAGGCCTGCACTGATGCGAAATATGTCGAATTGCACGCTGTCTGCTTCCAGCCGTTGGATGACGCCCAGTATGCCGGTCGGTGATCCGAAAGAGACGGCCTAGCAGGCGCTGGACGAGATCCAGCCTTCGTTGTCACGGTGGCGGTCCAGCCCCACGGCCTCGAACTCGTCCTCACCCAGGCCCCTTCGCGCGCCCAGCCGCCCCAGGCACTGGGAGATCGGGCTGACTGTTCGGGAGAACCGCTTCTTGGTTGGCACATCCAGCGGCCCCAGCACCAGTGCCCCGTCAGCCCAGACGGCGGCTCGTTGCTCGCCGACGTCACCAAAGTACTCGGCCTCCACATAGGCAACCGGCCCTGAGACCGACCACTGAGCGAGCAGTCTCTCGAAGCCACCTGGCAGTCGCCAAAAACCCAGATCCCCTGCGGCGCTGCCGTCCGTGACGCCGTCGAAGACCTCATCCGTCATCGGCATCAGCGACAGGCCCTGCCGAAGGGGCGCCACTCGGGCTCCCGGAACGTCCCGTGCCGCGGCACTCAGCAGCTCGTCCCCTGCGATTACCGCCTGCAGTACGTAACCCACCCCAGGCCCCTCCCCAACCGATTGGAGCCCTCATCTTGCCTGACGCGTCGGGCACGAACCCGAGCGCCTCTCACTACAGAACCGACAACCCACCAGCGAGTTCCTGCCACGGCTACCACCAGATTCTGCGAACCCGCTGGTTTCCTCCTACGACCGAAGGCGCTGACCCATGAGCCTGAGCATCCGCAACCAGCTCCCCGGAACGGTCACGGGCGTCAGCCCCGGCGAGGTCATGGCCGCGGTCAAGGTCCGCCTGGCCGGCGGCCAGGACATCACCGCCACGATCACCCTCGAGGCCGTGCGCGAACTGGCACTCGCCGAAGGCTCCTCCGTACGCGCACTGATCAAGTCCACCGAGGTCGCGCTCGCCACCGGACCGGTCCAGGGAGTGAGCATCCGCAACCAGCTCCCCGGGACCGTCACGGACATCGCCGCCGGCGGTGCCATGGCCGGGGTGAAGGTGAGCATCGAAGGCGGTGAACTCACCGCGGCCATCACCACGGAGGCCGTCACCGAGCTCGGACTCGCGCCGGGCTCCTCCGTCGTGGCGCTGATCAAGTCGACCGAGGTCTCCTTGGCCGGCGACTGAGCAGCCCTCGCCGGCCCCGGGGCCTGAGGTACGTGCCGACCGGTGGCGGGCCGTCCCGAGACTGTGCGGGAGCGGCCCACAGCCCGAGCCGGCCGGTCATTCCACTCAGCCGTTCTTCACGCGCCTCCGCCGTCGGCGGCGGGTTCAGACGGTCAGCGAGTCCGGGCGGCGGCCCGGGAAACGGCCCCCGGTCAGGGCCAGCAGCGGAGCCGCCTTCACCGCGGTCTCCTCGTACTCGGCCTCCGGGTCCGACAGCGCTATCACCGCTCCTCCGACCCCGTAGCGCACCCGTCCGGGCGTGACCAGGGCAGTCCTGATCACCACGCTCAGATCGGCCGCTCCCGACAGCGAGAAGTAGCCGATGGCGCCGGAGTAGACGCCACGCGGCCCCGCCTCCAGCCCGTCGATGATCCGCATCGTCCGGATCTTCGGCGCCCCGGTCATGGAGCCCGCAGGGAAGGAGGCGCGTACACAGTCGACGGCGCCGTGACCGGCGCGCAGCTTGGCGCGGACCGGGCTGACCAGTTGGTGGACAGTCGCGTACGTCTCCACCCGGAAGATGTCGTCCGCCTCGACCGAACCGCTCTCGGCGTACCTCCCGAGGTCGTTGCGCACCAGATCGACGATCATCAGGTTCTCGGCGCGGTCCTTCTCGTCCGACAGCAGCTCCGCCACCAGCGCGGCGTCCTCCGCCGGGGTCGCCCCTCGAGGCCGGGTGCCCTTGATGGGCCGGGACTCGACCACACCGTCCGCACCGACGCGGAGGAAACGTTCGGGCGAGGTGCTCAGCACCGCCAGCGAGCCGAAGCCGAGCAGCGCCCCGTACGGCGCGGGACTGTGGCGGCGCAGCAGCCGGTAGCCCTCCCAGGGATCCAGCGCGCCGCGCACCTCCGCCATGTTCGTCAGACACACCTCGTAGGTCTCGCCGGCGGCGATCTCCTCCTGGGCATGGGCGATCAGCCGGAGATACTCCTCGCGGTCGTGCCGCAGCCGGATCCCGGAGAGCTCTCCGTGGACCCCGGACAGCTCGGGCGGCGGTGCCGCGGCCGGCCGGCCCGCCAGCGTCGCGAGGGTGTCCGCGGTGGTACGCAGCCAGCTCCGGGCCGCCTCCTCGTCGCCGTCCTCGGCCAGCGCCAGGAGGTGCGTGGTCCGCGTGGCGTGGTCGAAGACCACCGCACGGTCGGCGAACACCATCACGGCATCGGCGTCCTCGGACCGGTGGGACGTCTCGCCTCCGCATTCGGCCTTCAGCTCATAGCCGAGGTATCCGACCCAGCCGAGGGCGAAGTCGCAGGGCAGGGGCGGCACTTCGGTGCGCGTGGCCCTGAGGTCCCGGTCGAGCCACTCGAGGAACCTGCCCCAGACGACCTCGGTGTCGCCCGCGGAGCGCACGGTGACCGTACGGCTGGACACGTCGGCCTTCGCCACCCTGGCGAGTGGTCCCGATGCGTCGCCCATGACCGAGAAGCGGCCGCTGTCGGCATCGGTCCTGCCGCTGTCGAGCCAGAAGGCGTACGGGCCCGAGCGGAAGAGGTGGTCGAAGACGACCTCGTCGTCCCAGCGGGTGGGGTACGCCTCGGCCAGAACACGCAGGGTACGGGCGGGCGTTCCGCCGTCCACCCTGTCGTCCGGCCCGGCCGCCCCGGCCTCCCCGGCCTCAAGCCCGCCGTCCGGCCCGTTGTGACGCGTGCTCTGAGCCGTGTTGCGCTGCGTCCCTTCCGGCCCGCCCCCCTGCCCGCCGTCCACGTCGCCGAGCGCCGCCGCCCGTGCCTCCCGGCCGACAAGCGGCGCGGCGGCAGCCGCGGCACCGCTCTGCTTCCGCCCCCCGCCCTGCCCCGCGGCCTGCCAGGACCGGGACAGCCGCATGAAGTTGGCGAGCAGCTCGTGCCCGTACCTGGTGAGGATCGACTCGGGGTGGAACTGCAGCCCCCACATGGGCCGCTCCCGGTGCTCGACCGCCATCAGGACACCGTCCGGTGTCCAGGCGACGGCCTCCAGCTCCTCGGGCAGTTCCGTCACGGCCAGCGAGTGGTAGCGCACCACGTCGAACGGCGACGGCAGCCCCGTGAACAGACCCGAGCCGCGGTGCAGCACCGGCGACACCCGTCCATGACGCGGCTCCGGGGCGCGCGCGACCCTGGCGCCGTGCGCCAGAGCCAGCCCCTGATGACCGAGACAGACGCCCAGCAGCGGAATCTCCGAGTGCGCGACGATCTCACGGCAGATCCCGAAGTCGGCGTCGACCGCCGGGTTTCCGGGCCCTGGCGAGATGACGACGTTGTCGAAAGAGGCGAGCGCCCCGGGATGCCAGTGGGGATCGTCGTTGCGCAGGACGACCGGTTCGGATCCGCTCACCTCGGTGATCTGGTGGAACAGGTTGTAGGTGAACGAGTCGTAGTTGTCGATCAGCAGGGTGCGCACGGCTACGCCCGGATCTCGAAGAGAATGTGCTCCAGTTCCTCGCTGCCTTCGAGGAAACGGTGCCGGTTCAGCACGTGCAGCTCCCGGCCGCACTCGTCGGCCAGTGCGTGCAGGCGGGCGATGTCACCGCGGTCGCTGAACTGCAGCAGGGCGCGGCCGCCCTCGTTCAACAAGAGCGGTGCCTCTGCCAGATAACGCCGGTGCGCCTGGTAGCCGGGGTCGACGTAGGCGGCTTCGTGCTCCGTCTCGTAGTGGTAGTCGGTAGGCGCCAGTACGAAGTTGGAGTGCCAGTACACGGTGTCGAACCGTTCGTCCTCGTCCAGCGCCGAGAACAGATCGCTGTGTACGGCCCTGACGCGGTCGGCGACTGCGTGCCGTACGGCGTTCAGCTCGGAGTTCTTCACCGCCGCCGTGCTGATGTCCGCCGCCACCACACGGTCGCAGCCGCCCAGTGCGGCCGACACGGCGATGATGCCGGTGCCGGCGCCGATCTCCAGAAACGATCCGTTGCGCCGGTAGCGGACCTCGCCGTCGCCGGTCAGGCCGAGGACCTCCATCGCGACCTCGGTCGTGGCCGAGAAGGGGGGCGCGAACACATCGTCCAGAAGGTCCCATTCCCTGCCGGCCATGACGAACGTCCTGGGCCGGTCCTCCCGCGTCAGGGATCGCCTGCTTCGCTCCAGAGATCTCAGATAGTTCGTGCGTTCTGTCATTCCCACCCCTTGCAGACCGATGGGGTGCCGCGTTTGCCGACACCCCCGGCCATGCTTTCCCAGCCAGGGATCGCCCGGAAGGTGCTCTCGGCACACCTCCGGTCGCTCGTAAAGGTGTTCCCGGCACATATGTGTGACCGTCTTCTCGCCTCCCGCTTGACCATCGCAAATGCAGAACTTAGGCTCCTTGAGATTGATCTTGGCTTCTGTGTGGGGGGCGCCAGTTGAACCCGGACGACGGATCCATGGACTCCGACGCACTGGCCGTCCTCGAACTCCTCTCCCGCGAGGCTCCCTCGAGCCGTTTCGACGAACTGCTGCGGACGGCGCGTCAGCAGCTGCTGCCGGAACCGCGGTTACGGCGACTGGAACAAGCGGTGCGGCTGGCCCAGGAGGTCCGCGCCACCGCCGAGCAGCGGCGCAAGCGCGAGGCCAGACTCGTCGCACTGGTCGACACGTCCCAGGACATGTGCTCCCACAGCGACTTCGAGGGCCTGCTCAACGTCATCACGAGCCACACCAGACGGCTGCTGAACTTCGACATGGCGTATGTCAGCCTGCGCCTTCCGGGCGGCGGTTCGTATGTGCACAAGTCGGATGGCGAGACCACCGCGCTCAGCGTCGGCCTGGAAATGGGACGCGGCTTCGGCCTGGGCGAGTACGCCCAGAGCAAGCAGGCCCCGTTCTGGACCGCCGACTATCTCGTCGACGACCGCTTCCCGCACTCCCCGAACATCGACGAGGTCGTCAGCTCGGAGGGTCTGCACGCCATACTCGTGGTGCCGCTGATCCACAGTGGTGCCACCATCGGCGCGCTGTACGGAGCATCGCGGGAGATCCGCCATTTCACGCCGGACGAGGTCAGTCTGCTGCGTTCGCTCGCGGTCCTGTCGGCGTCGGCGATCGAGGCGACCCGCCGCACGGACCGGATCGAGTCCGCCCTGGCCGACGCACAGTCGCGGAGCGTGCGCCTCACCTCCGCCCTGGCCAGGGCGGACCACTTCGCCGCGGTGCGGGACCGGCTCGCGACCCTGGTCCTCGAGGGCGGAGGGCTCCACGACGTCACCAAGGCGGCGGCCAAGGCCCTGGACGGCATCCTTGTCCTGAGGGACGCCGAAGGCCGGACGCTGGCCGCCACCGGGGAGATCCGGGAGATCGATCCGGCGCGGGTGGTCCGCGCGCTCGTCGACTCCCACGCGACGTCCGCACCCGTGCTGGTGGACGGCAGCGATACGGCGGCGGCCGTCTGGGCGACGCATGTCACCACCGGCGTCGAGGCTCCCGGCACCCTGCTGCTGAGGTCGCGTACCTCCCTGACCGACGACGACAAGAGACTGCTGTACGCCACGGGCCAGACCCTCGCCCTCGTGCTGCTGCTCGGTCACAGCGCTGCGGCCGCGGCTGGTCCGGCCCGTGACGAATGCCTGGACGATCTGCTGGCCAGCACCCCCCAGTCGCCGCGCCGGCTGGCCGAACGGGTCCGCCGGCTCGGGATCGACCCCTCCGCCGAGCACCTCGTCCTCGCCGTCCGCCCCGAGGGCGGCAAGCAGGGCGAGTCCGCCGTGTGGGCCTCCTCGTACGCCTATCGGCACGGCGGCCTGAAGACCGTAAGCGGCGACTGCCTCGTCCTCCTCCTGCCCGGGACGGACCCGTCGGCCGCCGCCCGTGCCGCGGCCGACGAACTGTCACCGCTGCTGGGACATCCCGTCTCCGTCGGGGCGGCGGGACCGACCCCGGACCTGTCGGCGGTCGGCAAGGTGTATCTCGAGGCGCGACGCTGCCTCGACACCCTGGTGGCGCTCGGCCGCACCGGCGGTGCGGCATCGGCCGAGGACCTCGGCTTCCTCGGACTCCTGCTCTCCGACGACCACGACGCCGACGCCTTCATCATCTCCGCCCTGGGCCCGGTGCTCGCCTACGACACGGGGCGGTCCACCGAACTCGTCCGCACCCTCGAGGCGTACTTCACCGCGGGCGGCAGCCCCACACGGGCGGCGCAGCAACTGCACGTGCACACCAACACCGTCTCGCGCCGTCTCGACCGCATCACCGAACTCCTCGGCCCCGACTGGCAGGAGCCGGGGCACGCCCTGGAGATCCAGCTGGCCCTGCGGCTGCGGCGCGCCCAGGGCGCCGTGTACCGAAGGCAGGGGCAGGGCGCGGTGGAGCGGCCTCAGGCCGAACGGGAGACGTAGCCGGACGGGCTGTGGCCCCCGCCCGCGAGTGCCGCGACCGCATGGGCGGCCGAGGCGAGGGTGATGTGGCGGTGCCAGCCGCGGAAGGACCGCCCTTCGAAGTCCTTCAGGCCGACCTGCTCGCCCACTTCGGCCAGATCCCGGCTCGTCCGCTCGGCGAGCTTGGTCAACCGCAGCAGGTCGTCCGCCGGTACGGAGCGCATGTTGGTGACCCACATCGCCACCGGGGCGTGCAGTGGGTCGTCCCATTCGCCGAGCAGCGTCAGCTCACCGGTGCCCAGTCCGAAGCCGCGCCCCGGACGGGATCCCGGACGTGTGCCCGGTAGGGAACCGGTCCGGTAGGCCGCGCCGGTGCGGACGCCCGGGGCGGCACCGAGGCCGTGCCCGTGGCGGCGGCCCGGCGCCGGCCCGCGGACGCCGCCTGCGCCGCCGCGGCCCGCGTCCGCCTCGCCGACCGGGACGGTGACGGCCAGCGAGCTGCGGCGTGTGTACGACGGTCCCCACGGGTCGGTCCACTCGATCCGCCGGCGCATCCCCCGGACCGACTCCACGATGGCCTGTGCGCCCAACGGGCCACCCCGGTAACCCGGTAGCGCGGGCGCGCGCACCGTGAGCGCGGTGCTGCCGCCGGCCCGTGCGATGACCGGTATCCCGGCTCTGGTGAACCGGTCGACGGTGGCCGGGAGGTCTCTCATGTGGGCCTGCAGCACCACCGGGCGCACCGGCACCCGCCACGAGCTCATCGACTCCAGGACCGCTGCCGCCGCGCACTCCTCGTCCGTCTGCGATCCGACTCCTTCCGGAATCTCCGCACGACGACGCCTGCCGGCGTCCCGCACCCAGACGTCCGGCAGATGCAGCCGCCAGTTCACCGGTGTGCTGAACGACTCGGACGCGTACCACACCCCGAACGCCTGCTGACCGTGGAACGCCAGCCCCAGACAGGGATCGAACATCCGGTCCACGCCCACCGACTGATTGCCTGCCTTGCGGATCGGCATGGACCGTACGACCCAGGCCTGGGGAGCGCTGAGCTCCTCCAGACAGGAGGCGAGCGCCTCCCGTACGGGCATCCACTCCCAGGTCGAGCTGCAGATGAAGTGGTGCAGACTCTGCTCGGCCGCCGAACCGCCCACCTGGGCGGCTATATGGCGGATGGACTTCCGGCCCCGGGCGCTCAGCAGCCCGCGCAGATACTGCTCGCCCTTCTGCCGCTGGTCCTTGCGTGCGAGCGACGCGAACAGCACCGCCGCGAGCTCCGTCGCCAGAGCCTCACGCGCATGCCCAGGGCCGTCGGCCATGAGCCGCAGCCGTACAGCAGCGGGCTCCCGCTCGGATCCCGTCCCGGCACGTGGCGTGGTCACAGCGCTCCCTCCGACGGCCACGGCGGCGTCCGGCCGCCTCTCCCAGCCTGGACGCCGAAGGCCCCGGCGACGAGGTGCGCGGACCCCCTCCGTATGGCCGCGCATGGTCGCGCTGCCACCATCCCGCCGGTGAGCAGGGAGAACCGGGTCAATACGGGTGACGCGGCGGCCGTACGGGCCGCCCGGATCCCACCGAGGAAGCGCCGGCGGGAGCCGACTGCGAACACCACACCGCTGAGCGGTACTTGACGCACCGGTTATGGGTTCGGCAAAGAACATCAGTACGACCTGTACCCAGCCGAGCCCGGCGCGAAAGGATCACCCGGTACAACTCCACACCACCAGCGGGAGGTTCTCACGTGAGACGCACAGCAGCGCTCGGCTCGGCCGGCACCCTGGTCGCCAGCACCCTCATGGTGGGCGCCATGGCGGCTCCGGTGGCCTCTGCCGAAAGCCGTGGCCATGCGGCGTCCGAGGCACGCGGAGCCCAGATCGCGGCGGCGAGGGCGGCCGTGAAGGGCATCACCTGGGCGGACTGCCCACAGGACTGGGGCATCGCCAAGCCCGTCCAGTGCGGTTTCGTCAGCGTTCCGCTCGACTACGCACGGCCGGACGGCAGGCAGATCAAGATCGCCGTCGACCGGATCGGCAACACCGGGACCAAGGCCGAGCGTCAGGGCGCGCTTCTCTACAACCCCGGAGGCCCCGGCGGTTCGGGGATGCGCTTCCCCACCAGGGTCACCAACAAGAACCCGCTGTGGGCCACGACCGCGAAGGCGTACGACTTCGTCGGATTCGACCCGCGCGGTGTCGGCCACTCCACCCCCATCTCCTGTGTCGACCCGCAGGAGTTCGTCAAGGCGCCGAAGCCCGACCCCGTGCCGGACAGCGAGGCCGACAAGCGAGTGCAGCGCGGCATAGCCGCCGCCTACGCTGACGGGTGCGCGAAGCGCAGCGGCTGGATGCTGCCGCACATGACCACGGCGAACACCGCTCGCGACCTGGACGTCATCCGGGCCGCGTTGGGCGAGAAGAAGCTCAACTTCCTGGGTGTCTCCTACGGCACCTACCTCGGTGCGGTCTATGCGACGCTCTACCCCGGCCACGTCCGGCGGATGGTCGTCGACAGCGTGGTCAACCCCTCGCGCGAGAAGATCTGGTACCAGGCGAACCTCGACCAGGACGTCGCCTTCCAGAAGCGCTGGAACGACTGGAAGGCATGGGTCGCCGGGAACGACGCCGTCTTCCACATCGGCGACACCCCGCAGAAGGTCGAGAAGCAGTGGGTCAAGCTGCGCGCGACGGCCAAGAAGAGCCCGCTCGGCGGGGTCGTCGGCCCGGCCGAACTCGTCGCCTTCTTCCAGAGCGCCCCGTACTACGACTCAGCCTGGGTTCCCGTCGCCCAGGCCTGGAGCAAGTACCTCGCCGGTGACACCAAGGCGCTCGTCGACGCGGCGGCGCCCGACCCGTCCGACACCGCGGGCAACATCGCCGCGGAGAACGGCAACGCCGTCTACACGGCCGTCGAGTGCGCGGACGCCAAGTGGCCCACCAACTGGAAGAAGTGGGACCGGGACAACACCCGGCTGCACCGCGACCACCCCTTCCTCACCTGGTCCAACGCCTGGATGAACCTGCCGTGTGCCACCTGGCAGTCCAAGCAGCACACCCCGGTGGAGGTGCGGACCGGCAAGGGGCTCCCGCCGGTGCTCATCGTGCAGTCCACGCGTGACGCCGCGACTCCCTTCGACGGCGCAGTCGAGCTCCACAAGCGTCTCAAGGGCTCGCGCCTGATCATCGAGAAGGGCGCCGGCTCGCACGGTGTGACCGGACTGGTCAACCCGTGCGTCAACGAGCGGGTGGACTCCTACCTGCTCAGCGGCGAGGTGGGGAGCCGCGACGTGACGTGCGCCCCGCACGCCACTCCCAAGCCGTAAGGCGGGGGGACTTCCGGAGGGGCGGCCGCACTGGCCGCCCCTCCATCGCGTCCGGCGCACGCTGCCGGTCCCGGATGCCCAGGCCAGTGGGACCGTTGGTGCGGCCGCCGCATCCGCGGCCATGGTGCCGATGCCCGCACACTCGCGCCGGGCGCCCCGAGAGCGGATCATGGAAGCGGGTCGCGGTCCGCGGTACGGCGCGGGTCGTCCCGCGCCGTACGCGCCATTCGGGACGTGTCCGCGGCACTGCGGGAGGAGCGGAGGATGCGTGAGATCCTGCCGACGCTCGGTCAGTGGTACGCGTCGGGTCTGCCCTTCGGCCTGGCCACCGTCGTCGCCGTAAGCCGCAGCGCCCCCCGCGGACCCGGTGCGGCGATGGCCGTCGGCCCGGACGACGAAGTCGTGGGAAGTGTGTCCGGGGGATGCGTGGAAGGGGCCGTGTTCGAGCTCGCCCAGGACGTCGTCGCAGACGGCGAGGCACGGCTGGAGACCTTCGGCTACAGCGACGAGGACGCCTTCGCCGTCGGTCTCACCTGCGGCGGCTCGATCACCGTGCTGGTGCGCCGGGTGTCGCCCGAGACGGATCCGGCCTTCGGCGAGGTCGCCGCTTCGGTAGCCGCGCACCGGCCGGTGACGGTGGCGACGGTGACGGACGGCCCGGCGCCGCGCGGTGCCACGCTCGCCGTATGGCCGGACGGTGTCACCGGCACACTCGGAGCATCAGGACTCGACGCCGCCGTCACCGCGGATGCCCGCGGCGAGCTCGCCCAGGGCCTCACCGGGAACCGGCACTACGGGCCGCGGGGCCAGCGCCGCGAGGACGACGTCACCGTGTTCCTGCAGTCGTTCGCCCCTCCGCCGAGGATGCTCGTCTTCGGTGCGATCGACTACGCCGCCGCCGTCGCCCGTATCGGAAGCTTCCTCGGCTACCGGGTGACGGTCTGCGACGCCCGGCCGGTTTTCGCCACCCCCAGGAGGTTCCCCGAGGGCGTGGAGGTCGTGGTCGACTGGCCGCACCGGTATCTGAGCGCCACCGGGACGGACTCCCGCACGGTGATCTGTGTCCTGACGCACGATCCGAAGTTCGACGTGCCGCTGCTGGAGGAGGCGCTGCGCCGCCCGGCCGCGTACATCGGGGCGATGGGGAGCAGGCGCACCCACGAGGACCGGATGAAACGGCTGCGGGAGACCGGTCTGGGCGAACCGGAGCTGGCGCGGCTGCGTTCACCGGTGGGCCTGGACCTCGGAGCCCGTACACCGGAAGAGGTGGCGGTGTCCGTGGCGGCGGAGATCGTCGCCCTGCGCTGGGGCGGCAGCGGTGCGCCGCTGACGACGACCGCCGGTGCGATCCATCCTTCCTGAACGGGCCGTGGACGGACCATGGACGGTGTCACCGCGTCGGCGTGGACGGCTCCGGCGCCTGCGACGCCGTACGGCGGTGGAGCACGGCCAGGGCGGTGGCCCCCACGAGGGCGAGTACGGACACCGCCCGCAGGACCGATTCGATGGCCGGTCCGTCGGAAGCCGCACGGGCCGCGGAGCCGCTCACCTCCTCCAGGACGGTCGCGGCGACCGCCACGGCCACCGCGCCGACAAGCACCAGTGAGGTGAGGACCAGTCCGGAGGCAGCGGCGAGGCGGGAGGCCGGCACATAGGACTGCGTCGCCACATTGGTCAGGGCCCATCCGAGGCCCACCCCCACGCCCACCACCGCGAAGACCGCCGTATACAGGGGGAGTGCGTTCGCCCAGGTCAGGGCGTAGAGGCTGAGCCCGCTCAGCAGCATTCCCGTGGCCATCAGCGATTCGGCGGGCCAGAGCCGGGCGAGTCGTCCGGACCAGTAGCTGGCGGCGCCCGCGCCCACCGACAGGGAGAGGAAGACCAGACCCGACTCCAGTGGGGACAGCCCGCGTGCCTGCTGCAAGTACAGGGCGGACAGCACCGCCACGAGGCAGTACACGACGTTCGACACCGAGCCCGCCGCCGTGACGGTGACGAAAGGGACGTTGCGCAGCAGCGAGAGGTCCAGCAGCGGTTCCGGGGCGTGCCGCTCGATGCGCACGAACACCATCAGCAGAGCGCAGCCGCCGACCAGGCAGATCAGGGTGGCCGGGGACGCCCAGCCCCAGCGGGCGCCCTGGTCCACGCCCAGCATGAGACCGGTCAGTCCCGCCCCGACGGCGCACACCCCGGGGATGTCGAAACGCTTGCCCGCCTGCTCGTCCCGGGTCTCCGGCACGAAGCGCAGCAACAGCACCGCCGCCGCCACACAGAACGGCACATTCAGCAGGAAGACCGCACGCCAGCTCACATGCTCGGCGAACGCTCCGCCGACGAACGGCCCGAGAGCCGTGCCGATGGCGCTGAAGGCGAGCACCGTCGCCACCGCTCTGCCCTGGCGTTCGTCGCGGAAGTACGCGGTGACCACGGCGACGGCCACCGGGAAGATGAGCGCGGCCGTCGCGCCCTGGACGACCCTTCCGGCGACGAGCCAGGTCACGTTCTGCGCGGCACTGCACAGCACGGAGACGGCCGCGAAGCCGGTGAGCCCCACCACGAGGATCCGGCGGCGGCCGTGGACATCCGCCAGACGCCCACCGGTGATCATCAATGCGCCGAGGGACAGCATGTAGCCGCTGACGAGCCACTGGAGATCGGTCGACGGGGTGCCGAAGTCACGGGCGATCACGGGAAGCATCAGATTGAGGGCGAACCAGTCCATCTGGACCAGCAGCATCGAGATGGCCGCCGCGGCGATGACCGCGCGGTCGCGCGGTGGGAAGAGGCCCTCCGCCTTCGTCCGACTGCCGGCTGTGGTCATGAGCGCCCGTCCTCCGCGTCACCTCATCGTGGCACCGGACCACGGGTGCTGCGACCGCTCGGCGCGGTGACCGGGGGCCGTCATCCGGGCCGTCGGCCGTGTCGGTGTTGGGCCGAACGGGTGAGGCGCGCCAGGATGGTCCCCATGAGCAGGTACGAGAGGTACGACGTCACCGACGAGCAGTGGGAGGGCCTGGCCCAGGTCGTTCCGCTGCGCGGTCGCAACGAGTGGCCGTCACGAGCAGACCACCGCACGATTTCGCAGTCCTACGACGCCGTTCCCGCGGAGGCCGAGCAGCGCCGCATGGTGGTGCTGCGGGTGCAGGTCTTCGCCGACGCGCGTGAGGTCGCCGAACACCTCATCGCCCAGGTGCCGGTGCTGCTGGACCTCACCAGCGCGGACCCCGACGTGGCCAAGCGCATCCTGGACTTCAGCAGCGGCGTCGTCTTCGGGCTCGGGAGCGGGATGCACCGGGTCGACCGCAATGTCTTCCTGCTCGCACCGACCGGCACGGAGGTCGAGGGCGCCGCGGCCGCTGCCGTGCCGCACGCTTAGGGGGCTTCTGATGGATCTCCGCGGCGTCGCGACGCCCGGCCCGCCCCCACGGCCTTACGGCGTGGGAGGTACCCCCACTCGCCGCACCGGCCGAAAGCTCAAGAACGTCCAGTACGAGGGCTTCGGCACCCCGAGAGCACGCACCGGACGCCGCTCCTTCCTCCACGGAGATCCATCAGAAACCCCCAGGTCCTGTCCGGGCGATCTTCTGCGCCTTTGCCGTGCGGTCCCCCGTTCGTGGGAAGCCCCGTCCGGCGTAACGGTTCGGCGTCCGCGCCGGCGCGTAGCGTCCCGCGCATGGACCTGCTCAGCACCCGGCCTGCGGTCACCGAACTACGGCTCTCGGCCTTCGCCGGGCATCGCGCGGGCGTGTTCCCGCTCGGCCCCGTGACGCTGTTCGCGGGGCCGAGCGGCAGCGGCAAGTCCACCGTGCTGCAGGTGCACGAGGCGCTGGCGCGGCTCGCCGGGGGCGCCGCGCTCGACCGGGTCTTCCCGGATCCGGCGGGCTGCGTCCCCGAGGGCGCGCCGGGGGACGCCCAGGGCCGGCGCGGGTTCAGGATCGGCTGCACGGTCTCGGGTCCGGCCGGCCCGGTGCAGCTCGACCTCGCCGTGCAGGCCGAGCCCGAACTGCGCATCGTCGGGGAGCGGTTGGCCTGCGGCGAGCGCGTGCTGCTGAGCACGGCGCTGACCGATCCCGGACGCCCCCGTGTGCAGGCCGCCTGGCACACGGCGGGAGCGGCCGCGGTCACCCGGGAGCCCCTTCCCGACGACCGGCTCGCCACCGCGCTGCTCCCGTTGCACGTGGCCGGCCGGACGGACGGTCAGCGGCAGGTCCTGACCGCGGCCGAGCAGGTGGTGGTGGCGCTGCGCTCGGTGTTCCCGTGCGACCCCCAGCCCCGGAGGATGCGCGCGTCCGCCCGTCCGGGCGAGGGGCGGCTGCTCCCCGGCTGCGACAACCTCGCGGCCGTGCTGCACCGCACCCGCCACGAATGCGTCCGCCGGCATGCGCGGCTGACCTCGGCGGCCGGGGCGAGCTGTGCGGGCACCGTCCGCGACGTGGGCGTGGAGGAGCTCCCGGACGGGACGCTGCGTGCGGTGATCGGCCGGGCGGCGGGAGGCCCGGGGACCCCGCTCGGGCGGCTGGGCGACGGTGAACTGCGCTATCTGGCCCTGGCCCTGGTCCTGCTGACCGGTCCGGGTGTGCTGTCGGTGGACCAGGCCGCCGAGGTGCCGGGGGCACTGCAGTCCCTGACCGTGCTCGCCGACGGTTTCGACCGCTGCCTGGACGGGCGCCAGACGGCCGCCCTGGCCTCGCTGGCCGCGTCGGTCTGTGCCGACGGCCATCTGCGGCTGGTGGGCGCGATGGGCGGGGACGGCGCATACGCGCGTGAGCTGGAGGGTGTGACGGTGGTAGACCTGTGCCGTGACGGAACTGGACGTGAAAGCGCTGCAGCGCAGGCTGGCCGAGTTCGCGGCCGCCCGTGACTGGGGGCCCTACCACACCCCGAAGAACCTGGCGGTGGCACTGACCGTCGAGGCGGCCGAACTCGTGGAGATCTTCCAGTGGTTGACCCCGGAGGAGTCGGCGCGGGTCATGGACGACCCCCGCAAGGCCCACCGGGTGGCCGACGAGGTCGCGGATGTCCTGGCCTATCTGCTGCAGTTCTGCGAGGTGCTCGGGGTCGATGCGCTGGCCGCGCTCTCCGAGAAGATCGACAGGAACGAGCTCCGCTTCCCCGCCGCCGAGCGGTGCCCGGACGACTCCTCAGACCGTGATCGTCACTCTACGGAGTGACTGATCTTTCCAAAACCGGCTTCCTGTCCACAGATTTCCGAATTCCCTTGGCTTTTCCTTTGGGGAACCCTCACTCTGGGTAGTGAGTCAGTGAACGGAAAGTCGTACGAACGGGGGCGGCGCACATGGAAGCGGAGCGACTTATCGCGGCCGGCCGGCACGCGCTGGCACAGTGCCGGGACGCGCTGGACGTTGTGGCGGAGGCATGGCAGGCCCAGGCCCTGGCCCAGGCGATCGGAGGCCAACTGGCCCTGTGCGGCCCCCAGGAGCTGCGGGGGGAGGCGCGTGCGCTCGGCGAGGGAGCCGGGCGCGTCGGCGGCCCCGCGGACCTCCCGCTGCTGCGTATCGGCAGTCCCCGGGCGGCGCAGCTCACCGAGGTCTCCGACCCCCGGCGGGCGCTGACACTGCTGGGCGCGCTGCTCGGTGAGGTCGGCATAGCCCTGGTCGGAGTCGCCTGCGCCACCGACGAGGAGGGGCTGTACTGGCAGTGCATCGAGGCCATCGACGCCACGGACGAGTCCGGCGACCGTGTGGGTGCGATGCTGCGAAGACTCTCCGTGCGCGAGCGGGGGAGGGTGGGCCCCGACTCCGCCGTCAGTCCGCCGTGACCGGTGCAGCGGCCACCGGTCCGCGGTGACGGCGCCGCAGCCGCCAGCCCGCTTCCGCGGCAAGAGGTTGAACCGCGGACGGCGGTGCAGGATGGATGCATGGATCTTCGAATCTTCACCGAGCCCCAGCAAGGGGCCTCCTACGACACCCTGCTGACGGTCGCCAAAGCCGCCGAGGACCTCGGCTTCGACGCCTTCTTCCGATCGGACCACTATCTGAGCATGGGCTCGGCCGACGGCCTTCCCGGCCCCACCGACGCCTGGATCACCCTCGCGGGTTTCGCCCGTGAGACCAAGCGGATCAGGCTCGGCACGCTCATGACGGCGGGTACGTTCCGGCTGCCGGGAGTGCTTGCCATCCAGGTTGCCCAGGTCGACCAGATGTCGGGCGGCCGGGTCGAGCTCGGACTCGGCGCGGGCTGGTTCGAGGAGGAGCACAAGGCCTATGGCATTCCCTTCCCCAAGGAGAAGTTCGCCCGGCTCGAGGAGCAGCTGGCCATCGTGACCGGTCTGTGGGCCACGGAGACCGGCAAGACGTTCACTTACCAGGGCACCCACTACCAGCTGCAGGACTCACCCGCACTGCCCAAACCCGCCCAGAGCAAGGTCCCGGTGCTCATCGGAGGCCACGGTGCCACCCGCACCCCCCGGCTCGCCGCCCGTTACGCCGACGAGTTCAACATCCCCTTCGCGTCCGTCGAGGACAGCGAGCGGCAGTTCGGGCGTGTGCGCGCCGCGGCCGCGGAAGCCGGGCGGGGGCCGGACGAGCTGATCTACTCGAACGCCCTCGTCGTCTGTGTGGGCAAGGACGACGCGGAGGTCGCCCGCCGCGCCGCCGCCATCGGGCGCGAGGCCGACGAGCTCAAGGCCAACGGTCTGGCGGGGTCGCCCGCCGAGGTCGTCGACAAGCTCGGCCGCTATGCCGCGATCGGCTCCTCCCGCGTCTACCTCCAAGTCCTCGACCTCGACGACCTCGACCATCTGGAACTGATCTCCACCCAGGTCGGCACCCAGCTGAGCTGAGCTGAGCGCCCAGCCGGCCGGCCGGGCCGAACACCCGGAGTACCCGTGAAGCCCGCCCGCCCTCTCGCCGCCGCACTCGCCGACGAGGCACTCGTCCTCGACGGGGGCCTGTCCAACCAGCTGAAGGCACAGGGCTGCGATCTGTCCGACGACCTGTGGTCGGCGCGCCTGCTCGCCGACGGACCCGAGCAGATCGAGGCCGCCCACACGGCCTATGTGCGGGCGGGCGCACAGGTGCTCATCACCTCCAGCTACCAGGCGACGTTCGAGGGGTTCGCCCGCCGTGGCGTGGGCCGGGCGGAGGCGGGCGCGCTGCTCGCCCGCAGCGTGGAGCTTGCCCGCGCCGCGGCCCGGTCCACCGACCGGGAGGTGTGGGTGGCGGCCTCGGTGGGCCCCTACGGCGCCATGCTCGCGGACGGCAGCGAGTACCGGGGCCGCTACGGGCTCACGGAGCGGGAGCTGGCGGACTTCCACCGGCCCCGGATCCAGGCCCTCGCCGCGGCCCGGCCCGACGTCCTCGCCCTGGAGACCGTGCCGGACACCGACGAGGCCCGGGCCCTGCTCGGTGCCGCGCGGGAGACCGGACTGCCCCTGTGGCTCTCGTACACCGTGGTGGGGGAGCGCACCCGCGCCGGCCAGGACCTCGCCGGGGCCTTCGCCCTCGCCGCCGACGACGACCGGGTGATCGCCGTCGGCGTCAACTGCTGCGACCCCGCCGACACGGACCGTGCCGTGGAGCTGGCCACACACATGACGGGAAAACCCGTCGTCGTCTACCCGAACAGCGGTGAGCGCTGGGACACCGCCGCCCGGGGCTGGCGCGGCGCCACCACCTTCGACCCCGAACGGGCCCGCGCCTGGCAGACGGCCGGTGCACGGCTGATCGGCGGATGCTGCCGCGTCGGCCCGGACCGTATCGCCGCACTGGCCGGCGTACTGCGCCGGGACGACGGCCCGCCGTGAGTGCCCCATGGCCCCGATACGCGAAAACGCCTGGTCGGCCAGGGGGCGCCCAGGCAATACTCGGACATGTGTTCCTGACGATCACCACGACCGGTACCCCCGAGCGTCCTGCCACCGACCTGGGCTTCCTGCTGCACAAGCACCCGGACAAGGCGCAGACGTTCTCCACCTCCCATGGCACGGCGCATGTCCTCTACCCCGAGGCCACCGCCGAACGGTGCACCGCCGCGCTGCTCCTGGAGGTCGATCCCGTGGCACTGGTGCGGCGCGGCAAGGGCAAGGGCCGCGGCGGCGCACCGGACTCGGCGCTCGCCCAGTACGTCAACGACCGGCCGTACGCGGCGTCCTCGCTGCTCTCCGTCGCCATGAGCACCGTCTTCAAGAGCGCCCTGCGCGGGGTGTGCCAGGCCATGCCGGAACGCGCCGGGACACCGCTTCCGTTGCGCATCGAAGTGCCCACGCTGCCCGCGCGCGGTGGCGCCGAGCTGGTGCGCAAGCTGTTCGTCCCGCTCGGGTGGGCCTCCGTCGACGCCGAGCCCGTCCCGCTCGACGAGCGCTTCCCCGAATGGGGCGACTCACGCTACGTACGGCTGGTGCTGGAAGGCGAGTTGCGCCTCGCCGACGCACTGCGGCAGCTGTATGTCCTCCTCCCGGTGCTGGACGACGCCAAGCACTACTGGGTCGCGCCCGACGAGGTCGACAAACTGCTGCGCGCGGGGGAGGGCTGGCTCGCCGAGCACCCCGAGCAGAAGCTGATCACCAGCCGCTATCTGTCACGGCGCTGGGGGCTGACCCGGCAGGCCATGGAGCGTCTCGAGCTGGTCCGGCTGGCCGAGAGCGACGACCTCGAGGTCGAGGACGTCGACAACGCCGTCGACGAGACCACCGACACCGACGAGCGCCCGGTCCCGCTGGCCGAGCAGCGCCGGGAGGCCATCCTGGCGGCGCTGCGCGCATCGGGCGCGGCCACCGTGCTCGACCTGGGCTGCGGACAGGGCCAGCTGGTGCAGGCCCTCCTCAAGGACACCCGGTTCACGGGCATCGTGGGCGTGGACGTGTCCGTGCGCGCCCTCACCATCGCCGCGCGCCGGCTCAGGCTGGACCGGATGGGTGAGCGCCAGTCCGGCCGCGTCACGCTCATGCAGGGCTCGCTGACCTACACCGACAAGCGCCTCGCGGGCCATGACGCCGCCGTGCTCAGCGAAGTCATCGAGCACCTCGACCTGCCGCGTCTGCCCGCCCTGGAGTACGCCGTCTTCGGCTCCGCCCGCCCCCGCACGGTGATCGTGACGACCCCGAACGTCGAGTACAACGTGCGCTGGGAGAGCCTGCCCGCCGGGCACGTCCGCCACAGCGACCACCGCTTCGAGTGGACCCGCGAGGAGTTCCGCCGGTGGGCGGCACAGGTCGCCGCGCGCCATGGCTATGACGTCACCCACGCGGGAATCGGCGACGACGACCCCGAGGTGGGCGCACCGACCCAGATGGCCGTATTCACCCAGACCACGAAGAAGGAGGAGGCGGCATGACCACCAGCACCGGCACCGGCGCCAGTACCCGCACCCTGCCCGTCCCCGACCTCTCCCTCGTGGTCCTCGTCGGCGCCACAGGCTCCGGCAAGTCCACCTTCGCCAGGCGGCACTTCAAGCCCACCGAGGTGATCTCCTCGGACTTCTGCAGGGGTCTCGTCGCCGACGACGAGAACGACCAGAGCGCGAGCGGCGACGCCTTCGACGTCCTGCACTACATCGTCGGCAAGCGCCTCGCTGCCGGCCGGCTCACCGTCGTCGACGCGACCAGCGTCCAGCAGGAGAGCCGCCGCCAGCTCGTCAGTCTGGCCGGGGAACACGACGTCCTGCCCGTCGCGATCGTCCTCGACCTGCCCGAGGACGTGTGTGCCGAGCGCAACGCGGCACGCCCCGACCGCGCGGACATGCCCCGCCACGTCATCGCACGCCACCGCCGCGAACTGCGCCGCTCGCTGCGCGGACTCGAGCGGGAGGGCTTCCGCAAGGTGCACGTCCTGCGCAGCGTGGAAGAGGCCGACGCGGCCCGGGTCGTGCTGGAGAAGCGCTACAACGACCTGAGGCATCTGACCGGCCCGTTCGACATCATCGGCGACATCCACGGCTGCCGCTCCGAGCTGGACGCCCTGCTCGCCAAGCTGGGGTACCGGGACGGCGCGCACCCCGAGGGCCGCACCGCCGTGTTCGTCGGCGACCTCGTCGACCGCGGGCCCGACAGCCCGGGTGTGCTGCGCCGGGTGATGGGCATGGTGGCCTCCGGCAGCGCCCTGTGCGTGCCCGGGAACCACGAGAACAAGCTGGGCCGCTGGCTGAAGGGCCGCCAGGTCCAGCACACCCACGGACTGGCCGAGACCATCGAGCAGTTCGAGCGGGAGGACGCCGCCGACCCGCAGTTCCGTGAGCGGGCGCGGGAGTTCATCGAGGGCCTCGTCAGCCACTACGTGCTCGACGAGGGCAAGCTCGTGGTCTGCCACGCCGGTCTGCCCGAGAAGTACCACGGCCGCACCTCCGGCCGGGTCCGCTCGCACGCGCTCTACGGCGACACGACCGGTGAGACCGACGAGTTCGGGATGCCCGTGCGCTACCCCTGGGCCGAGGACTACCGGGGCCGGGCCGCCGTGGTCTACGGCCACACACCCGTGCCCACCGCGTCCTGGCTGAACAACACCATCTGCCTCGACACCGGCGTCGTCTTCGGCGGCAAGCTGACCGCGCTGCGCTGGCCCGAGCGTGAACTCGTCGACGTACCCGCGGAAAAGGTGTGGTACGAGCCCACCCGGCCGCTCGCCACCGAGGCGCCCGGCGGTCACCAGGGCCGCCCCCTGGACCTGGCCGACGTCCATGGCCGCCGCATCGTGGAGACCCGTCACATGGGCCGCGTCGCGGTGCGCGAGGAGAACGCGGCGGCGGCCCTGGAGGTGATGAGCCGGTTCGCGGTCGACCCGCAGCTGCTCGCCTATCTGCCGCCGACGATGGCGCCGACCGCGACCTCCCGGGAGGAGGGCTACCTGGAGCATCCGGCGGAGGCGTTCGCCCAGTACCGGGCGGACGGCGTCGCCCAGGTGGTGTGCGAGGAGAAGCACATGGGCTCCCGGGCGATCGCGCTGGTCTGCCGCGACGAGGACGCGGCACGGACACGCTTCGGCGCGCGCGGCGTGACCGGTTCGCTGCACACCCGCACCGGCCGGCCTTTCTTCGACGACCCCCAGGTCACCGAGGAGATCCTCCGGCGTCTGCGCACGGCCGTCACCGGAGCCGGACTGTGGGAGGAACTGGACACCGACTGGCTGCTGCTGGACGGCGAGCTGATGCCCTGGTCGCTCAAGGCGTCCGGCCTGCTGCGCAAGCAGTACGCCGCCGTCGGCGCCGCGTCCGCAGCCGTGTTCCCCGGGGCGACGGCCGCCCTGGAAGCGGCCTCCGCACGCGGGGTGGAGCTGGGCGGACTCCTGGAGCGGCAGCGGGAACGGGCCGCGGACGCGGCCGCGTTCACGGAGGCCTACCGCCGCTACTGCTGGACGACCGACGGCCTGGAGGGTGTGCGCTTCGCGCCCTTCCAGATCCTCGCCGCGCAGGGCCGTTCGCTGGCCGCAGTGCCGCACGACGGACAACTGGCCTGGCTGGACCGGCTGGTGGAAGCCGGCACCGCCGCCGGATCCGGGCTGCTGCAGCGCACCCGCCGACTGCTCGTCGACACCGCCGACGAGCAGTCACTGCGAGCGGGCACCGACTGGTGGCTGGAGCTCACCGAGGCGGGCGGCGAAGGCATGGTGGTCAAGCCGCTCGGCGCGCTGGTACGCGACGACAAGGGCCGGCTGGTGCAGCCCGGGATCAAGGTGCGCGGGCGGGAGTACCTGCGGATCATCTACGGCCCCGAGTACACGCGCCCCGACCAGCTGACCCGGCTGCGCAGCAGGTTCCTGGGCCACAAGCGGTCGCTGGCGCTCCGTGAGTACGCGCTGGGTCTGGAGGCGCTGGACCGGCTGGCCGACGGGGAACCGCTGTGGCGGGTCCACGAGGCGGTCTTCGCGGTGCTCGCGCTGGAGTCGGAGCCGGTCGACCCCCGGCTCTGACCGACTCTGACCGGCACCGACGGGCACCGACCGGCACCGAGGCACCGGGCATGCCCGGCTCCCGGGGCGGGGGAGAGCCCCCACCCCGGGAGCCCGCCGCGCGAGGTCCCGGGCCGGACGCGGCGCCGGCAAAGCCGGCCTGATCCACAGGAATCTCCCGAGTTCACGTGCCCTGTGGGCGCGGACGGGGCCCGTCTGGGAACGTTTCTTCCATGGGATTCCATGTCGACTCCGAGACCGGGCTGCTGCGCCGGGTCATACTCCACCGCCCCGATCTGGAGCTGAAGCGGCTCACCCCCACCAACAAGGACGCGCTGCTCTTCGACGACCTCCTGTGGGTCCGGCGCGCCCGCCAGGAACACGACGGCTTCGCGGACGTGCTCCGGGACCGAGGCGTCGAGGTCCATCTCTTCGGCGACCTCCTGCGCGAGTCGCTCGAGATCCCCGCGGCCCGGAAGCTGGTGCTGGACCGCGTCTTCGACGAGAAGGAGTACGGGCCGCTGGCCACCGGCCATCTCCGCGCGGCGTTCGACGCGATGGACACGGCCGACCTCACCGAGGCGCTCATCGGCGGAATGACCAAGCGGGAGTTCCTCGCCGGCCACTCCGAGCCCTCGTCCGTCCGCTTCCACGTCATGGACCTGGACGATTTCCTGCTGGATCCGCTGCCCAACCACATCTTCACCCGTGACACCTCTGCCTGGATCTACGACGGCGTCTCCATCAACGCGATGCGCTGGCCCGCCCGCCGGCGCGAGACGGTCCACTTCGAAGCCATCTACAAGCACCATCCGCTGTTCACCGGCCCCGAGGCGGGTCCCTTCCACCACTGGTCCGAAGGCCAGGACGACTATCCCTCCACCATCGAGGGCGGGGACGTCCTCGTCATCGGCAACGGCGCCGTGCTGATCGGGATGAGCGAGCGGACCACCCCACAGGCCGTCGAAATGCTGGCGCGCGGGCTCTTCGCGACGGGCTCCGCACGGACGATCGTGGCCCTCGACATGCCCAAGGGGCGGGCGTTCATGCACCTCGACACGGTGATGACGATGGTCGACCACGACACGTTCACCCAGTACGCCGGCCTCGGCATGCTGCGCTCGTACACCATCGAACCGGCGGAGAGCGAGCACGGCGTGGGTCTGCGTGTCAGCGACCATCCGCCGGAGCACATGCACAGCGCGATCGCCGCCGCTCTGGGACTGCAGGACATCAGGGTCCTCACGGCCAAGCAGGACGTGCACGCGGCGGAGCGCGAGCAGTGGGACGACGGTTGCAACGTCCTCGCCGTCGAACCGGGAGTGGTCGTGGCCTACGACCGCAATGTGACCACCAACACCCATCTGCGCAAGGAAGGGATCGAGGTCATCGAGATTCCCGGCTCCGAGCTGGGCAGGGGCCGTGGGGGACCGCGCTGTATGAGCTGCCCCATCGAAAGGGACGCCGTGCAGCAATCCGTATAGTGATACAGGGGATCGTATATACTTCCAGTGTCCCCGCGTACGTGACCCAGGAGCAGCCACCATGGCGACACACCTCGAAGGCCGCCACTTCCTCAAGGAGCTCGACTTCGGTGCGGAGGAGTTCCGCGCCCTCGTCGAGCTGGCCGCCGAGCTCAAGGCCGCCAAGCGGACCGGTACCGAGATCCAGCGGCTGCGCGGCAAGCACATCGCGTTGATCTTCGAGAAGACCTCGACGCGTACCCGGTGTGCCTTCGAGGTGGCCGCTGCGGACCAGGGTGCGTCGACGACGTACCTCGATCCTTCCGGATCCCAGATGGGGCACAAGGAGTCCGTCAAGGACACCGCACGGGTGCTCGGGCGGATGTTCGACGGGATCGAGTACCGCGGGGACAGCCAGGCGACCGTCGAGGAGCTCGCCGCACACGCCGGGGTGCCCGTCTTCAACGGACTCACCGACGACTGGCACCCCACCCAGATGCTCGCCGACGTGCTCACCATGTCCGAGCACTGCGACAAGGCCGCCCGTGGTGAGCAGATCGCCTTCGCCTACCTCGGGGACGCCCGCTTCAACATGGGCAACTCCTATCTGGTGACCGGCGCGCTGCTCGGCCTGGACGTACGGATCGTCGCTCCCCGGGCCTACTGGCCCGGGGACGCGGTCCTCGCCCGGGCCCGTGCCCTCGCCGAGCTCAGCGGCGCGCGGCTCACGCTCACCGAGGACATCGCCGAAGGGGTCGCCGGCGCGGACTTCGTCGCCACCGACGTCTGGGTCTCCATGGGTGAGCCGAAGGAGGTGTGGGACGAGCGGATCAAGGCACTCGCCCCGTACGCGGTGACGATGGACGTGCTGCGTGCCACCGGCAATCCGGCGGTGAAGTTCCTGCACTGCCTGCCGGCCTTCCACGACCTCGGTACCCAGGTCGCCCGGGAGGTGTACGAGCGTCACGGCCTGGCCGAGCTCGAGGTCACGGACGAGGTCTTCGAGTCCTCCCACTCGGTCGTGTTCGACCAGGCCGAGAACCGGATGCACACCATCAAGGCGGTCCTGGTGGCCACGCTCGCCACCAGTGGTGAATAGATATACGGACGGCCCTTAGGGCTCGGCCCGTGGGGCCCGCGGTGTCGGCACCCCGGGCGCGGGCGAGCCCGTATCGGCCGTACCGGCGGCCGGAACGGCTGCCGTAGCCGTAGCCGTCTCTGCGGCCGGAGGCCGGGCCGGGGCCGGAACGGCGGGGAGGGTGAACCAGACCGCCTTGCCGTGCTCGGTGGGGCGGTGTCCGCAGGCGGAGCTGAGGGTGCGGATGAGCAACAGGCCGCGGCCGTGCTCCTGCCACGGATCGGGCTCGCGGGCCGCCGACGGGCCCGACAGTCCGCCGGGCGGAGCGGGGTCGGAGTCGTGCACCTCGACCTGGCAGCCCGTCGGCAGCAGCTCCACGACCAGCACGATCGGGTCGTCGCCGGTGGTGTGCTCCACCGCGTTGGCGACCAGCTCCGCCGTGAGGAGCTCCGCGGTGTCGCGGTCCGCGGATACGTCGAGGTCCGCGAGCACCGCGCGGATCAGGGCACGCGCCAGCGGCACGGCGGCCGACGAGCGCGGAAGCGCGAGCCGCCGGCAGGCGGTGGCCGCGGTCTCCGCGGTGGCGGGTGCGTGACGCAAGGCAGGGATCCCGTTCGCAGTGGTTCGGACTGCTTGATGCATCCGGTCTGCTTGATGCAGCTGTCAACATACGAAGGGCAAGTGGGCGATCATGCACCTTCTGGGCGTTTTGCCCGATGTCCGTGCCTGACCTGATACGGGACCTTTGCCGAGTTGCGACCGTGTGACGGGGCGTCGGCTGCCACCCCCTGTGCCGCGGGGCCTCCGCCGATCATCCAGAGGGGTGGGCGGCACGGTCCGAGGGCGGGGTAGCGGCGGCTCCCGGGTGTCGCTTATCGCGCCCTCATGACGAGAGTCACGGATGAGTGATAGCTTCATGGGGTAGGCAGGCACCGGCCCCGCAGCCCGAGGGAGGCCCTCTCCATGAGCCCCTTTCACAGCTCAGCGCCCCGTACCGAGCACTGGCGCCATCTGAGGCTGACCAGGCAGGACGGAGTCGCCACGGTCACACTCGACCGGCCCGAGAAACTCAACGCACTCACCTTCGGTGCCTACGCCGACCTGCGTGATCTACTCGCCGAGCTCTCCCGTGAACGCTCCGTGCGCGCCCTGGTCCTCGGCGGCGAGGGACGCGGCTTCTGCTCCGGGGGCGACGTCGACGACATCATCGGCGCCACCCTCGCCATGGACACCGCCCAGCTCCTCGACTTCAACCGGATGACCGGACAGGTCGTCCGCGCGCTGCGTGAGTGCCCCTTCCCGGTGATCGCCGCCCTGCACGGCGTCGCCGCGGGTGCGGGCGCCGTCCTCGCACTCGCCGCCGACTTCCGTGTCGCGGACCCCACGGCCCGCTTCTCCTTCCTCTTCACCAAGGTCGGACTCTCCGGTGGCGACATGGGTGCCGCGTATCTGCTGCCGCGGGTCGTCGGCCTCGGGCACGCCACCCGTCTGCTGATGCTCGGCGAACCGGTCCGGGCCGTCGAAGCCGAGCGCATCGGCCTCATCAGCGAACTCACCGAGGAGGGAGGCGCCGACAAGGCCGCCGCCTCCCTCGCCCGCCGCCTCGCCGACGGCCCCGCCCTCGCCTACGCCCAGACCAAGGCGCTGCTCACCGCCGAACTCGATATGCCGCTCGCCGCCGCCGTCGAGCTGGACGCCGCCACCCAGGCGCTGCTGATGAACGGCGAGGACTACGCCGAGTTCCACGCCGCCTTCACCGAGAAGCGCGCCCCGAACTGGAAGGGGCGCTGACCATGGGCGCGCCCGCCGACTCCCGGACCCCGCTGCGCGTCGCCGTCATCGGCGGCGGCCCCGGCGGACTCTACGCGGCAGCCCTGCTCAAACGGCTGGACCCCGCCCGCGAGATCACCGTCTGGGAACGCAATGCCCCCGACGACACCTTCGGCTTCGGTGTCGTCCTCTCCGACGAGACCCTCGGCGGCATCGAGCACGCCGACCCGGTGGTGTACCGGGCGCTGCAGGACGAGTTCGTCCGCTGGGACGACATCGACGTCGTCCACCGCGGCCACACCCTCACCTCCGGCGGCCACGGTTTCGCCGCGCTCGGCAGGCGCCGTCTGCTGGAGATCCTGCACCAGCGTTGCACCTCGCTCGGCGTACGGCTCCGCTTCCGCGCCGAGGCGCCGCCCGCCGCCGAACTGGCCGCCACCCACGATCTCGTCATCGCCGCCGACGGTGTGCACAGCCTCACCCGCGCCGCGCACACCGACACCTTCGGCCCCCGCATCACCACCCACCGCTGCCGCTACATCTGGCTCGCCGCCGACTTCGCCTTCGACGCCTTCCGTTTCGAGATCGCCGAGACCGAGCACGGGGTGATGCAGCTGCACGGCTACCCGTTCTCGCCCGGGGAGTCGACCGTGATCGTCGAGATGCGCGAGGAGGTCTGGCGGGCCGCCGGGTTCCACGAGTGCGACGAACAGCAGTCCGCCGAACGCTGCGCGAAGATCTTCGCGGACGCCCTCGGCGGACGCCCGCTGCGCGGCAACAAATCCGCCTGGATCGCCTTCCGCACCGTCGTCAACGACCACTGGTCGCACGGCACCACCGTGCTGCTCGGCGACGCCGCCCACACCGCGCACTTCTCCATCGGCTCCGGCACCAAGCTCGCCGTCGAGGACGCCCTCGCCCTCGCCGCCTGCATCGAGGAGCAGCCCACCGTCCCCGAGGCCCTCGCGGCGTACGAGGCCGAGCGCCGGCCGGTCGTCGAATCGACCCAGCGCGCGGCGGCGGCCAGCCTGCGCTGGTTCGAGGAACTCGGCACCTATCTCGGCCAGCCACCGCGGCAGTTCGCGTTCAACCTCCTCACCCGCAGCCGCCGTGTCACCCACGACAATCTGCGGCTGCGCGATGCCACCTTCACCGAGTCCGTCGAAGAGGACTTCGGCTGCACGCCCGGCACACCACCGATGTTCACGCCCTTCCGGCTGCGCGGACTCACCCTGCGCAACCGCGTCGTCGTCTCGCCCATGGACATGTACTGCGCCGAGGACGGGGTCCCGGGGGACTTCCACCTCGTCCATCTCGGAGGGCGGGCCCTCGGCGGCGCCGGGCTCGTCATGACCGAAATGGTCTGCGTCAGCGCCGAGGGACGCATCACCCCCGGCTGCGCGGGCCTCTACACCGACGAACAGGCCACCGCCTGGCGCCGTATCACCGACTTCGTCCACACCCGCTCACCCGGCACCGCCATCGGCGTCCAGCTCGGCCACTCCGGGCGCAAGGGTTCCACCAGGCTCATGTGGGAGGGCATCGACCAGCCGCTCGCCGACGGCAACTGGCCACTGGTCGCCGCCTCACCGCTGCCATACCGGCCCGGCGTCAACCAGATCCCGCACCAGCTGGACCGGGCCGGTCTCACCGAGATCCGTGAGCAGTTCACCGCCGCGGCCCTGCGCGCGGCGGACAGCGGATTCGACCTGCTCGAACTCCACTGCGCCCACGGCTATCTGCTCTCCGGCTTCCTCTCCCCGCTCACCAACCAGCGCACCGACACCTACGGCGGTTCCCTCACCGGACGGCTCCGTTACCCGCTCGAGGTCTTCGACGCCGTCCGGGCCGTCTGGCCCGACGACCGGCCCATGACCGTACGGATCTCCGCGACCGACTGGGCCCCCGGCGGCACGACGGCGGAGGACGCGGTCGAGATCGCCCGCGCGTTCGCCGCGCACGGAGCCGACGCCGTCGACGTGTCCACCGGCCAGGTCGTACCCGACGAACGCCCCGAGTACGGCCGCTCGTACCAGACCCCCTACGCCGACCGGATCCGCAACACCCTGCGCGTCCCGGTCATCGCCGTCGGCGCCATCTCCTCCTGGGACGACGTCAACTCCCTGCTCCTCGCGGGACGCGCCGACCTGTGCGCCGTGGCCCGCCCCCACCTGTACGACCCGCACTGGACCCTGCACGCCGCGGCGGACCAGGACTACAGCGGCCCGGCCGCCCCCTGGCCGCTGCCGTACCGGGCCGGCAGCCGCAAGCCGCCGACGGGCCGCACCGACGCGCCGAAACCCCGTCTCACCCTGCCGTCGTCGTGACGCCCCCGGCATCTGCGGCGCCCTGACGGGCCCAGCTGCCGGGCGCGGCACCCTTGCGCCCGCTCCTGCGCCGGAGGCCGGGTGTCAGCGCCCCGGGTTCACGAAACGCGCCCCGGCGTCCCTGAGCCGTGTGTGGAGCCCCATGAAGACCGCGGCCGAGCGCCCGCCCGGCCAGCCGTCGGGCAGCAGTTCCTCCGGCAGCCCCGGGTCCGCGTACGGCAGCCGGCGCCAGGAGTCGAGAGCGAGCAGATAGTCGCGGTAGGCATCCTCGGGCGGGGTGTCGTCACGTGCCTCCCAGGCCCGCAGCACCGGGCCGTGGGCATCCAGGAACTCCTCGTGCTGCTTGGCGATCCCCGCCAGATCCCACCAGCGCGCCGCCGCCTCGGCAGTCGCCGCGAAACCCAGGTGCTCGGCCCGGAAGAGGTCGACGTACGGGTCGAGTCCGAGGCGGCGCAGTGTGTGCGCGGTCTCCTCGTGGAAGCGGGCCGGCGCGATCCAGACGCCCGGGGCCGCGGTGCCGAACCCCAGCCGGGCCAGCCGTGAGCGCAGCAGATGGCGCTTGTTGCGCTCGGCCTCCGGTACGGAGAAGACGGCGAGGACCCACCCGTCCGCGAGCTTCGGCGCCGAGTGGTCGTAGATACGCCGGTCGCCGTCGTCGAGCAGCTGGCGGGCGTCCGCCGAGAGGGCGTACCCCGCCGCACCGGCGGCCGTGCGCTGTGCCACCAGCAGCCCGCGCCGCTTGAGCCGGGACACCGAGGAGCGCACCGACGGCGCGTCCACCCCGACCGCCGACAGCAGACGGATCAGCTCCGCCACCGCGAGCGAGTCCGCGGTCTCGCGTCCGTACGCGCCGTACAGGGTGACGATCAGGGAGCGGGGGGTGTGCTGTTCGGCCACGTGATCACTCTAGTGCCGGGACCGGAAGGGTTTGCCGGGAACCTCGCGGCGTCAGGTGCGGCAGGCGCCGGAAAGCGGACCCGGCGGGCAGGGAACGTAGGCCGCTCCCTCGCCCGCGGATCCCGCAGTTCCCACGGATTCCACAGAGCCCACGGATCGCATGGATCTCTCGGAGGTCCACCGGAGGGGCCCTCAGTCCCTCAGCCGGAAGCGTTGCAGCTTGCCCGTGGGGGTACGGGGCAGCGCGTCCCGGAAGACGATCGCGCGCGGGCACTTGTACGGCACCAGGCGGGTCCTGACGAAGTCACGCAGCGCGTCCGCCGTGCCGTCGCCGCGCTCCGCACCGTCGCGCAGCACCACATAGGCCGCCACGATCTGGCCGCGGAGCTCGTCGGGGTGCCCGACGACCGCAGCCTCCGCCACATCGGGGTGCTCCAGCAGCGCGTCCTCCACCTCGGGGCCCGCGATGTTGTAACCCGCCGAGATGATCATGTCGTCCGCGCGGGCGACGTAGCGGAACCATCCGTCCGGTTCGCGTACGTAGGTGTCCCCGGTGATGTTCCAGCCGTCACGGACGTACACGCCCTGGCGTGGGTCCGACAGATAGCGGCAGCCGACCGGCCCGCGTACCGCGAGGAGACCGGGCTCGCCGTCCGGCACCGGCATCCCGGTGGCGGCGTCCACGACCCGCGCCTCCCAACCGGGCACCGGCACCCCGGTCGTACCCGGACGGATGTCCCCGTCCGCCGCCGAGATGAAGATGTGCAGCAGTTCCGTGGCCCCGATGCCGTTGATGATGCGCAGCCCGGTGCGCTCGTGCCAGGCCCGCCATGTGGCGGCGGGCAGATTCTCCCCCGCCGACACACACCGCCGCAGGGACGTCACCTCGTGCGCGCCGAGTTCGTCGAGCATCACGCGGTACGCCGTCGGTGCCGTGAACAGCACGGAGACCCGGTGCGCCGCGATCGCCGGGAGCAGCTGCTTGGGCCCGGCCTGCTCCAGTAGCAGCGCCGAGGCACCCGCCCGCATCGGGAAGATCACCAGCCCGCCCAGACCGAAGGTGAAGCCGAGCGGGGGGCTGCCCGCGAAGACGTCGTCCGGAGTGGGCCGCAGCACCTGGGCCGAGAAGGTGTCGGCGATCGCCAGCACATCGCGGTGGAAGTGCATGCACCCTTTCGGGCGGCCCGTCGTCCCGCTCGTGAAGGCGATCAGCGCGACGTCGTCGGCCGCGGTCGCCACGGCCGTGTACGTCTCGGGCTTCCCCTCGGTCAGCCGCAGCAGGTCGTCGGGCGCGTCCCCGCCGTACGTGGTGATCCGCAGGCCCGGCACCTCGGCCTTCACCAGCTCGTCCACCCCGCGTACGTCGCACAGCGCGTGCTCCACACGGGCTATCTCGCATATCGTCGCGAGCTCCTTGGCCCGCTGCTGGGCGAGTACGGTGACGGCGACCGCGCCCGCCTTCATCACCGCCAGCCAGCAGGCGGCCAGCCAGGGCGTGGTGGGCCCGCGCAGCAGGACCCGGTTCCCGGGTACCACTCCCAGCTCGTCGGTCAGGACGTGCGCGATCCGGTTCACCCGTGCGCGCAGGTCCTCATAGCTCCAGACCGCACCGGACGTACCGTCACGGAAGACGGGCCGACCGCCTCCGTAGCGGTCGATCGTCGCGTCGAGCAGCTCCGTACCGCAGTTGAGCCGCTCCGGATAGCGCAGGCCGGGCGCGTCGAACAGCAGCCGGGGCCACTGCTCCGCGGGCGGGAGATGGTCGCGCGGAAAGGTGTCGCGGTGAGCCGAGGGTGACAGCTCCAAGGTTCGCCCCCCTTGTCGTGGTGGCGTCGCGCATCGAGCGTATCGTGAAGATGACGACAGTCAATGGTCCGCGATAAAGTGCCTTATCCGGGGACGACCGAGGGCGCGGCGCGGCCGCGCGGTCCCCGGGCCCCGGCCGTAGGGAAGTGGGGGACCGGATGTCCGCATTCTCGCTCGATCCTGCACAGACCGCCTGGTGCGCCGAGCTGCGCACCCTCGCCGTGGAGCGCTTGCGCCCACTGGCGGAGAAGGGAGAGCCGGGCAGGATCAACCGCCCGCTCGTCACCACCCTCGGCGAACTGGGCCTGCTCAAACGCCTGTTCGATGACGCGAGCGCACTCGACCTGTGTCTGCTGAGGGAGTCGCTCGCCCACGGCTGCACGGAGGCCGAGACGGCACTGGCGCTGCAGGGTCTCGGCAGCTATCCGCTGGTCCAGGCGGGGACCCGGGCGCAGCGCGAGCGTCTGCTCCCCGGCGTCATCGCGGGCCGCGCCGTTGCCGCCTTCGCGCTCAGCGAGCCCGATGCGGGCTCCGATGCCGCGGCCCTCACCCTCGAGGCCGCGCCGGACGGCGGCGGTTGGCGCCTCACCGGCGAGAAGCGCTGGATCTCCAACGCGCCCGAGGCGGATTTCTACACCGTCTTCGCCCGTACGGGTGAGGCCCCGGGTGCACGCGGCATCACCGCGTTCCTCGTTCCCGCCGACCGGCCCGGGCTCACCGGCAGCCCCCTCGAGATGCTCTCCCCGCATCCGATCGGGGCCCTCCGCTTCGACGGCGTACCCGTCACCCGCGACGATCTGCTCGGCGAACCCGGCGGCGGCTTCCGGGTCGCCATGAACACCCTCAACCTCTTCCGCCCCAGCGTCGGCGCCTTCGCCGTCGGCATGGCTCAGGCGGCGCTCGATGCCACGCTCGACCACACCGCGGAGCGCACCGCCTTCGGCGGTCGGCTCAAGGATCTCCAGGCCGTCTCCCACCAGGCCGCCGAGATGGCGACCCGGACGGAGGCGGCCCGGCTGCTGGTGTACGCGGCGGCCTGTGCCTACGACGCCGGTGCGGCGGACGTGCCGCAGCGCTCCGCCATGGCCAAACTGTTCGCGACCGAGACCGCGCAGTACGTCGTGGACACGGCCGTCCAGTTGCACGGAGCGCGGGCCCTCCAGCGCGGCCATCTCCTGGAGCATCTCTACCGGGAGGTCCGCGCACCGCGGATCTACGAGGGCGCGAGCGAGGTCCAGCGCAGCATCATCGCGAAGGAGTTGTACGCCAGGCGCGACGCTTGCGCGACGGGTAAAGGTCCCGGCCGGAGCGAAGCCCAGACCGACCCCAAGGACGTCCGATGAGTCTTGAACGCATCAACCCGCCGGGGCTGTCCCCGGCGAGCGGCTTCTCGCACGCCGTTGCCGCGAGCGGCTCCCGCCTGGTGTATCTCGCAGGCCAGACCGCACTCGACGCCAGCGGCAAGATCATCGGAGCCGGGGTCGTCGAGCAGTTCGAGACGGCCCTGTCCAACCTCCTCGAGGCCCTCGCCGCCGCCGGTGGAACACCGCACGATCTGGCCCGGGTCACCGTCTACGCCACGGACGTCGCCGACTACCGCGCCCACGCCGGGGAACTCGGACGTGTCTGGCACCGGCTGGCCGGGCGGGACTACCCGGCCATGGCGGTGATCGGGATCGTACGGCTCTGGGACGAGGAAGCACTGGTCGAGGTGGACGGGATCGCCGTGCTGCCGTAGGTCCTGTCCGGGCCCGAGAAGATCGCCCTGACAGGACGTTGGTGTATTGACCCGCAAGGCCAGGTGCCCCGGTCGACCCGCAAGGAGCCCGCCCCGCCTGCCGCACGCTTGGAAGGCGGGGCGCCCCCGGGGCCGCCCCCCGGCGGTCCTGGGGGGCCGGCCACATGCGTCACCCGTCGGCCCGTCATGTCGTGGCGGGCCGCACGGCGGACGCGCCTCAGCCGTCCAGAAGCGAACCCATCCACTCCTCGACGGCGTCCGCCGTACGCGGCAGCGCGCCGGACATCAGCCGGGCCCCGTCCGCCGTGACGACCAGGTCGTCCTCGATACGCACGCCGATGCCCCGCAGTTCGGGAGGCAGGGTCTCGTCGTCCGGCTGGAGATAGAGACCGGGCTCGACGGTGAGGACCTGCCCCTCCTCCAGCACCCCGCCGAGATAGGCCGAAGCGCGTGCCTTCGCGCAGTCGTGCACATCGAGCCCGAGCATATGACCGCTGCTGCAGAGGGTGTAGCGGCGATGGAGGTCACCGGCGGCATCCTTGAGGATGCCCCACTCGGCGAGGCCCTCGGCGATCACCCGCATACAGGCACGGTGGAAGTCGCGGAACTCGGCTCCGGGCCGGAGCGCGGCGATGCCCGCTTCCTGGGCGGCCAGGACGAGTTCGTACACCTGGCGCTGGACGGGGGAGAAGCGTCCGGAGAGCGGCAGGGTGCGCGTGACGTCGGCCGTGTACAGGGTGTCCGTCTCCACACCGGCGTCGAACAGGAGCAGTTCGGACGGGTCGAGCCGGCCGTCGTTGCGCGTCCAGTGCAGCACACAGGCGTGCGCGCCGGACGCGGCGATCGTCTCGTAGCCGGTTCCGTTGCCTTCCAGCCTGGCGCGCAACCCGAAGACCCCCTCGAGCCGGCGTTCCCCCCGGGGGTCGGCGAGGGCGCGCGGCACGGCACGCACGACGTCTTCGAAGGCGGCGGTGGTGTGATCGACCGCCAGCTGCAGCTGCTCGACTTCCCAGGTGTCCTTCACCAGGCGCAACTCGGAGAGCGCGGTGGCGAGTTCGGGGTCGGTCGCGGCGCTGCGTCCGGGCGGCAGCGCGCCGATGCCGTCCAGGTGCGCGCAGCGGATGCCGGTCAGCCGCTCGGCCTCCGCCAGGTCGGGACGGCGGCCCACCCAGAACTCGCCGTAGCGGCGGTCGCGGTAGAACTCGTCGTCGCCCTGACCCCGAGACGAACGCGGCCGCAGATACAGCACCGGCTCATGGCCGGACGGCCCCGACGGCTCGAGGACCAGGATGTGTCCGGGCTGGTCCTCCCCGGTGAGCCCGGTCAGCCAGGCGTAGGCGCTGTGGGGGCGGAACCGGTGGTCGCAGTCGTTGGAGCGCACCTTCAACTCGCCGGCGGGGATCAGCAGTCGCTCACCGGGGAACAGCGCCGACAGCCGTGAGTGCCGGGCCGGCGTGACGGCGCGGGCAGCCACTTCGGCGCCGGCGGGCAGAGGAGTGGGGGCCCAACCCGTACCCATCGAAGCCGTCAACTCGGGTGATACGGGCAGATCGTGACTACCGGTCGTCGGGCCGTTTCGCCCGGCGGTGCGACCCGTCGCGGGAGGGTGCTCCGAACCAGACAGCCCGGCAGGGCTGGTGGGACTCGTGGGGTGGGTGGCGCTGGAGGTGCGGTCGATCTCGGTCATCCGAGCTCCCTGGGAACGGACTTGGACGGAAGTCTTGTCAGTGCAATTTCACATTACTATGTTACGGGTCACATCGCGCTCGTCGGTTCGGTCAATCCCCATGCATGCCACGGCGGTTCGCGGTGACCGCACTGCCGCACGCTCCCAGCCACCTCCCACACAGGAGTCCCGGTGTTCCAGCCCAGATCCGTGCTGCCCATATCCCTGCGCAGGCCCCTGCTCTCCGGCGCCATCGCCGTCGCCGCCGTCGCCCTGCTTGCGCCTCTCGCCCCCGCCGCCGTCGCCGACGGAGCCGGGGCCGAGTCGACCCCGCGCACCGGCAGCCCGGTGCCCGCCGCGTTCGCCGCCCGACCCGGCAGTCCGGCCGCCCGCCCCGCCCACGCACCGAACCCCTTCGACGAGGTCGAGCGTCTGGCCAGCGCCCCCAAGAAGATCACCAAGGCCGCCTCCGCACCCGGTGAACTGGCCGAAGGCCGCATCCCCGGCCGCCAGGGAGCCCAGAGCGCCGGCGGGGTCCGCGCCGCGGCGACGCGCACCGGGGCCGGAGTGCCCTGCACCCTCGACGGTGTCACCCGCCTCGGTCCCGAGCAGCTCGCCGACTTCCTCGCCGACCCCGCGGTCACCGCCGACGGCTGTCTCCGGGGCCTCATCTGGACCTGGGACTCCCGGCTCGCGCCCATCATGTCCGACGCCCACGTCCAGGCCGTCGGCCGCCGGATCTCCTCACTCGCCGCCCGTCACGACGGCCGCAACGGCACGCATCTGCTGGAGATGTTCACGTATCTCCACGCCGTGGCCTACCACGACTTCTCGCGGCCGGAGATCGACATCACCGACCCTCCGACCACCGAGGTCCTGCGGCGCGCCACCAACGACTTCGGCACCGCGGCCCGCACCTTCGACGTCACCCGCACCAACGCCGAGACGCTGCGCGAAGCGCTCTACACGGGCAGCGCGCCCGGCGTGCGGCACAGTCAGCTCGGGCTCATCAAGAAGGTCCTGGCGACCATGGACAAGTACCACAAGGGCCAGTACGACGACGCCTCCTGGGGCGGCGCGGCACTGGCCGCCCTCTCCGTCAACTATCTGGGCATCTACCCCGGGAACAAGGACACCGCCTTCCACAACGTGGTCGCGCAGAACGCCTCCTACCGCACCGCCTTCCGCGCCTTCTCCGCCTACACCCACCTCAAGGGGACGCCCAACGAGTGGGTGGTGCGCGACGCACTGAGCGAATACGGGCGCTTCGGCCAGGTGGAGGCCCTCAAGGCGCGGATCGTGCCCGATCTCGGCACCCTGCTCCCCGTCGCGGTCGCCAACTTCGGCCAGGGCAGCCGCCCCTGGGCCTCACTCGTCACCTGGCTGGACTTCTTCGGGGCCTGTAAGCCGTACGGGGTCTGCAAGGACGACATCGAGCGGCGGATCTTCCCGTACACCTACACGTACGACAACGGGGCCATCAAGGTCCGCACCGGGCTCGACCGCGCGACCGTCGACCAGCTCTACTACGCGAGCAAGCAGGTGAAGGCGCAGTTCCACCGGGTGCTCGGCACCGAGCAGCCGCTGGCCGGCGACACCAACACCGTGCTCACCATCGTGCTGTACGGCTCCCGCTCCGACTACGAGGTCTACCACCCGATCCTCACCGGTATGGGGACCGAGAACGGCGGCATCTACATCGAGCGCGGCGCCACCTTCTACACGTACCAGCGCCGGGTGCCGCAGGACTCCTCGCTCACCCTCGAGGAACTCTTCCGGCACGAGTACGTGCACTACCTCAACGGCCGCTGGGCAGTGCCCGGCTACTTCGGAGAGGGGCCCTGGTACAACGGCGACCGCACGACCGCCATGGACGAGGGGACGGCGGAGTTCTTCGACGGGGCGACCCGGGACAACGGCATCGCGGTCCGCAAGTCCCTCGTCCAGGGGGTCATCGACGACACGGCGTCGGGCGGTCCGCGGATGAGCGTGAACCAGCTGCTGCACGCCACCTACGACGGTGACGGTTTCCGCTTCTACGACTACGCGGGCACGTTCTTCGAGTTCCTGTGGACGGAACGCCCCTCGCTGCTGCGTGAGATGTACGGATACCTCCGGGCCGACGACGTCGCGGGCTTCGACTCCTGGCGCAGCCGCGTCGGTGGCGACTCCGCCCTCCAGCGCGCCTACGACGCCTTCCTGGACGCACAGATCGCGAAGGTCGACGACCTGTTCGTGCCCAACACGTCGTACACACCCAACGACCGGCTCAAGGACGCCACGGCGGCGGCGGTCCGCTCGGCGTTCGCCCGCGCCACGTACTCCGACCCGGCCTGCACCGAGGGCGGCGACCTGGGCAAGCGGCGCTTCATCTGCACAGGGAGGATCACGGCCAACCTCTCGGACGTGAACAGCCCGGACCGCGTCTTCCGGGACATGTCCGAGACCGTCGACTACTTCCTTCTCGACCGGTCCGCGCCCGCGTCGACCAACCTGGCGGACATGAACTGCTCCTTCGGTCAGGTCGAGATCTGGTCCAACGGCCGGGCGGGCACGTCGACTTACCGCTGCGAGGGGCCGCTGCGAAGCTGACCGCCGGTTCTGCGCGTATCCCTTCCCCGCGGGCATGACATGTGACATATTACTGTCGTGTCCATCAGAAACCCAGCCGGTCCCCTGGACGCCGTCGTCATCGGCGCGGGCGTCGTCGGAGCGGCGTGCGCGTACTACGCGAGCCGCGCCGGACTGGCCGTCGCGGTCGTCGACCGGGGCTCGGTCGCGGGCGGCACCACCGGCGCCGGGGAAGGGAACCTGCTCGTCTCCGACAAGGAAGCGGGGCCCGAGCTCGACCTCGCGCTGCTGTCCGCCCGGCTCTGGCACGAACTGGCAGAGGTGCTCCCGCAGGACACCGAGTACGAACCCAAAGGCGGTCTCGTCGTGGCCCCCGACGAGACCGCACTGGGCGCCCTGCGGGACTTCGCCGCGCGGCAGCGCACGGCCGGCGTCGAAGCGCTCGAAGTCCCCGCCGACCGGCTCCAGGAGCTCGAACCCCATCTCGCACACGGGCTCGCCGGCGGCTTCCACTACCCACAGGACGCCCAGGTCCAGCCGGCCAGGGCAGCCGCCCGGCTGCTCGGCGCGGCACGGGAACGTGGCACCGTCCTACGGCTCGGCGAGGAGGTCACCCACATCCTCACCGCGCCGGGCGGCGGTATCCGGGGCGTACGCACCACACGCGGCGAACTCGCGGCCCCCGCCGTCGTCAACGCGGCCGGCACCTGGGGCGGCGACGTCGCCGCACTCGCCGGCGTCACCCTCCCCGTCCTGCCCCGCAGGGGCTTCGTCCTGATCACCGAGCCGCTGCCGCGCGTCGTCCGCCACAAGGTCTACGCCGCCGACTACATCGCCGACGTCGCCAGCGGTTCCGCGGCCCTGCAGTCCTCGGCGGTCGTCGAGGGCACGCCGTCGGGGCCGGTCCTGATCGGCGCCACCCGCGAGCGCGTCGGCTTCGACCGGAGCCTGTCGACCGGGGCGCTGCGACGGCTCGCCCGTCAGGCCGCCGCTCTCTTCCCCGTCCTCGAGGATCTGCGGGTGATGCGTGCGTACCACGGCTTCAGGCCCTACCTGCCCGATCACCTTCCCGCCATCGGATGCGATCCGCGGGTACCCGGTCTCTTCCACGCATGCGGGCACGAAGGAGCCGGCATCGGACTCGCCCCGGCCACCGGACTGCTGGTCGCCGAAACACTGACCGGTGGTCAGCCTGCCCTGGACCTGCGACCCTTCAGGCCGGAAAGGTTCGCCGAGCCAATGTCGGCTGACGACCGACGGGACGACAGTCGGGAGTGTGACGGACAGCGGGGCTCCGGCCGGCCGCACCCCGGACCGCGGGGCTGCGGCGACCAGGCCGGCTCTTACGAGGCAGGACCCCGTGACACCGCGGCGGGCCACCATGACACCGCATCCGCGGACTCCGGCGAGGCGGGAGAGACACAGTGACCAGAACACCGGCGTCCCTCGTGCGGGCCGAGCCCGGCCCTCACCACGAGATCACCTTCGACGGGCGCCCGATCCGCGCCCTGCCGGGACAGACCGTCGCCGCCGCCCTCTGGGCCGCGGGCATCCTCTCCTGGCGCACCACCCGCATCGGTGGCGCGCCGCGCGGGGCCTTCTGCGGCATCGGCGCCTGCTTCGACTGCCTGGCCACCATCAACGGCCGCCCCAACCAGCGTGCTTGTCTGGTTCCGGCGCGCCCCGGCGACGCGATCACCACCCAGGAGGGCACCGGACGTGACGACCTCGCCGTATGACTCCCCCTCGCCGGATGACACCCCTTCTTCGCATGACTCCCGCTCTTCGGACGGTGCACCCTCCCAGGACGGCTCCCTTCCGTCCTGCGACTCCTCCGCCACCTGTGAACTGGCCGTCGTCGGAGCGGGTCCCGCGGGACTCGCGGCCGCCGTGACAGCCGCCGACCTCGGGCTGGCGGTGACTCTGCTCGATGCAGGGGAGAGGCCCGGCGGGCAGTACTACCGGCATCCCGCACCGGCCCTCCGTGCCCGGCGCCCCGACGCGCTGCACCACGGGTGGCGTGCTTTCGCCGACCTTGAACGACGTCTGCGCGCCCACCGGGAGGCAGGCCGCATCCGCTATCTGCCCGCCCACCACGTCTGGACGGTGGTCCCTGACGACGATGAGCCGCAACCCGAAGCAAGCGGCCACGTCCCAGGTGCTCCCCATGCTCCCCAGTGGCGGCTGCACACCCTGGCCGGGCCGGGTGGCCCCGACGAGCGACCGGTGCTGGTCCGGGCCCGCGCCGTGCTGCTGGCCACCGGAGCCTACGAGCGCCAACTCCCCTTCCCCGGCTGGACCTTGCCCGGTGTCGTCGGTGCCGGCGGAGCCCAGGCGATGCTGAAGTCCGACCTGGTGGTGCCCGGACGGCGTGTGGTCGTGGCGGGCAGCGGTCCGCTGCTGCTCGCCGTCGCCGGGTCGCTCGCCGCCGCAGGGGCCAGGGTGCCCCTCGTCGTCGAGGCGGCGGCATACGGGGCGTACGTGCGTCGGCTGCCCGCGCTGCTGCGCAATCCCGCGAAGCTCGCCGAAGGGGCCGTGCACACCGGTGCTCTGCTGCGGCACGGGGTGCGGCTGCTCAGCAGACACGCCGTCACGGCGGTCCACGGCGCGGCACGGGTGGAGGCCGTCACCGTCACCCGGCTCGACCGGGACTGGCGGCCCGTGCCGGGCAGTGACCGCCGTATCGGCTGCGAGGCGCTCGCCGTCGGACACGGACTGGTTCCGCAGCTCGAACTCGCGACCGGGCTCGGTTGCGTCACCCGCCGCACACCCGACGGCTGCCTGGCGCTGGAAGTCGACGGCGAGCTGCGTACCTCCGTGCCCGGAGTCTGGTCGTCGGGGGAGACCGACGGCATCGGAGGTGCGGAACTCGCCCTCACCGAAGGCGAACTGGCCGCACGGTCCATCGCCCGGACCTTGCGCGGTACTGCATCGCCGCCCAGGCGCACGGCGGCACTCGTGGCACGCCGCCGCAGGCTCAGGGAGTTCGCCGATGCGATGGCTGCCGTGCACCGGCCCGGCGCCGGCTGGACCGCATGGCTCGACGACGCCACCGAGGTGTGCCGTTGTGAGGAGGTGCCCGCCGGACTGATCAGAGAGGCGGTCGGTGAACTCGGCGCGCACGACGCGCGTACCGTCAAGCTGCTCACACGCGCCGGCATGGGCTGGTGCCAGGGGCGCATGTGCGGGCCCGCCGTGGCCTGCCTGGTCGGAGACGAGCCGGCCGAAGACCGGCGGCCGCTGTCCTGCCCCGTGCCGTTGCGCCATCTCGCAGAACTGCCCGAACCACCCTGACCGTGAATCCCCCGAGCGTGAATCCCCCGAGCGCGAAGCCCCTGACCGTGCATCCGCTGAGCGCGAATCCCCTGACCTCGAACCGTTCTGACTTCGAACGGCTCTGACGACCTGTGTGGTGCGGCCGAGGGCTTGTGGCCGCCGCCCGCCTCCCAATAAAATGTCACATCGTACTTGAGGAGCTGACATGGCACTCGCACGTATCCGCCCCTGGCGCGGCATCATGGTCGCCACCGCCCTTCCCCTCCGCGACGACCACTCGGTCGACTACGACGCCTACGCCGACCATGTGGCCTGGCTCATCGACAACGGCTGCGACGGCGTCGTACCCAACGGCTCGCTCGGCGAGTACCAGACGCTCAGCGACGACGAACGCGCCCGTGTGGTCCGCACCGCCGTCGAGGCGGCGGGCGACGGAGACCGTGTGATGCCGGGCGTCGCGGCGTACGGCAGCGCCGAGGCGCGCCGCTGGGCCGACCAGGCCGCCGAAGCAGGCGCCGGATCGGTGCTCTTGCTGCCGCCCAGCGCCTACCGTGCCGACGAGGCGTCGGTGAGCGCCCACTACGCCGAGGTCGCCCGTTCCGGGCTGCCCATCGTCGCCTACAACAACCCGCACGACACCAAGGTCGACCTCACGCCCCCACTACTCGCCCGCCTCCACGGCGAGGGCTGCATCGTCGCGGTCAAGGAGTTCAGCGGTGATGTGCGGCGCGGCTACGAGATCGCCGAACTCGCCCCCGGGCTCGATCTGTTGATCGGCGCGGACGACGTCCTTCTCGAGCTGGCCCTGGCCGGCGCCGTCGGCTGGATCGCCGGATACCCCAACGCACTTCCGGAATCGTGCGTCGCCCTCTACCACGCCGCCGTCAGCGCGGACCTGGAGACCGCACTGCCCCTCTACAAGGCCCTGCACCCCCTGCTGCGCTGGGACTCCAAGACCGAGTTCGTCCAGGCCATCAAGGCGTCGATGGACCTCGTGGGCCGGCCGGGAGGCCCGACCCGCCCACCCCGTGCCCCCCTCGCGGCGGACCAGGAGACCGCCGTGCGCGCGGCCACCGAGAAGGCACTCGCGGAAGGGCTCCGGTAGCCCTGTCCGGTTCGTCATGTCCGGTTCGTCATGTCCGGTTCGTCATGTCCGGTTCGTCCTGTCAGGCAGCCCTGTCCGGCAATCCTGTACTGCCGGCCGTGAAGGCCCCCCGCGGCCGGGTCACCGGCCCGGGGCACCAGCCGCGCAGCAGAGCGAGAAGGTGATCTCATGCGCACGCGCCACGTGTTCCACGCCGTCGACTCACACACCGAAGGCATGCCCACCCGTGTCATCACCGGCGGTGCCGGTGTGATTCCCGGCGCCACCATGGCCGAACGCCGCACGCACTTCATCGAGCACCTCGACGAGATCCGCACCCTGCTCCTGTATGAGCCGCGCGGGCACTCCGCGATGAGCGGAGCGATTCTGCAGCCGTCGACCCGGCCGGATGCCGACTACGGTGTGCTGTTCATCGAGGTGTCGGGGCTGCTTCCGATGTGCGGTCACGGCACCATCGGCGTCGCCACGGTGCTCGTGGAGACCGGCATGGTGCAGGTCACCGAACCGATCACCACGGTCCGCCTCGACACCCCGGCCGGACTGGTGAGCGCGGAGGTGCGGGTCCAGGACGGTGCGGCCCTGTCCGTCACCCTCACCAACGTGCCGTCCTTCTGCCTCGCGCTCGACCGCAAGATCGAGGTACCGGGCCATGGCACGGTCACCTATGACATGGCATACGGCGGCAACTTCTACGCCATCGTCTCCCTGGACGCCCTCGGGCTCCCCTTCGACCGCGCGCGCAAGGACGAACTGCTCGCCGTCTCCCTCGCCCTCATGGACGCCATCAACAAAGCCGACCGCCCCGTCCACCCCGAGAACCCCCTCATCGGCGGCGTCAAGCACGTCTACCTCGCCGCCCCCGGTTCCGGTCCCGTCCGGTCCCGGCACGCCATGGCCATCCATCCCGGCTGGTTCGACCGCTCCCCGTGCGGCACGGGCACCAGTGCCCGGATGGCGCAGCTCCATGCCCGCGGTGAGCTGCCCATCGGCCGTGACTTCGTCAACGAGTCGTTCATCGGAACGGAGTTCACCGGCCGGCTGATCGGGGAGACCACCGTCGGCGCACTGCCCGCGGTCGTTCCCACCGTCACCGGCCGGGCCTGGATCACCGGCACCGCGCAGTACTTCCTCGATCCGTCCGACCCGTTCCCCGGAGGCTTCCTCCTGTGACCCCGCCGACCGCCCCGCCCCCCACGGCCGTCAGCGCCGTCGACTACCACGCCGCCGGCGAGCCGTTCCGTATCGTGGCCGACGGCCTGCCTCCCGTCCCCGGTGACAGCGTCGCCGAGCGATGCGCGAGCGCCATCGGCGACGGAGGCTCCGCCACCGCGCCACGCTCGGGGCCGCTCGACGACATCCGGCGTCTGCTTGTCCAGGAGCCGCGCGGTCACGCGGGCATGTACGGCGGCTTCGTCGTACCGCCCGACGACGACGGCGCTCACTTCGGCGTCCTGTTCTGGCACAAGGACGGCTACTCCACCGCCTGCGGCCACGGCACCCTCGCGCTCGGCGCCTGGGCCGTGGACAGCGGCCGCGTCGCCGCGCCCGACGACGGCTCCGTGCGGGTCGTCGTCGACGTTCCCTCGGGCCGTGTCACCGCGACGGTCCACCGGGAGCAGGGCCGCACCACCGCCGTCACCTTCCGCAACGTCCCCGCGCGGGTGACCGCCCGCAAGATCCCGGTGGCGACCAGCTTCGGCACGGCCGACGTCGATGTCGCGCACGCAGGCGCCTGCTACGTCTCGGTGCCCGCCGCCCAGCTCGGCCTCGACGCCGACCGTCCCTCGCTGCCCCGACTCGTACGCGCGGGGCGGGAGATCCGCGCCGCGCTGGCCGGACACCCCGCCACCTGGCACCCCGACAGCCCGCTGCTGTCGGGCGTCTACGGCGTGATCCTCTACGAAGAGCTGCCCGACACCCCCGCCGGACCCGCGCAGGCCAATGTGACCGTCTTCGCCGACGGCCAGATCGACCGCTCACCCTGCGGCTCCGGCACCTCGGCCCGACTCGCCCTGCTCGCCGAGGACGGCAGGCTCGGGCCGGGCGACACGCTGCACCACGAGTCGGTGGTCGGCACGGTCTTCACCGGTCGCGTCGTCTCATGTACGGACGGGGGGACGGTCACGGAGGTCACCGGAAGCGCCTACCGCACCGGCGAGCACACCTTCGTCCGCGACCCTTACGACCCGCTGCTCACTGGCTTCCTGCTGTGACCGCGGTGAGTACCGTCCCTGCAGCACCGCCCTTCCTCAGCGCCGACGACATCACCCGGCTGCTGCCGCCCGCCGCCGCCGCACAAGCGGTGGAGCAGGCCCTGCGAGACGGCCTGGACCCGGAGAGCTGCCCGCAGCGCACCGGCGTCGCCGTCCCGGCAGGGCAGCTGCTGGTGATGCCGGCAGTGGCGCGGGAGTACGCGGGCGTGAAGGTCGCCGGCGTCGCCCCGGCGAACCCGGAGCGCGGGCTGCCCCGGATCACCGGGAGCTATCTGCTGCTCGACGCCTCGACACTGGTCCCGCTCGCCCTGCTCGACGGGGCCGCGCTCACGGCGGTCCGTACTCCCGCGGTATCGGCCGTCGCCCTGCGGCACCTCGCGGTGGCCGACGCACACCACGCCGTGCTCTTCGGCGCGGGACCCCAGGCCTACGGCCACTTGGAGGCGGCAGCGGCACAGCGGCCCCTTGGCCGGGTCACGGTGGTCGCCCGCAGAACCGAGGCCGCGCGGCGGCTCGTGGCGTACGCCCGTGCGCGCGGTCTCGAGGCCCGCACCGGTGTCCCCCGGGATGTAGCGCATGCCGACCTCGTCATCTGCTGCACCACCGCACGCGAACCGCTCTTCGACGGACGGCTGGTGCCCGACCATGCCACCGTGGTCGCGGTCGGCTCGCACGAGCCGGACGCACGTGAGACCGACACGGCCCTGGTGCGCCGCTCGGCCGTGTACGCCGAATCGAGAGCGGCCGTATGGCGGGAGGCGGGGGACCTGGTCGTCCCGGAGACCGAAGGCGCCATCGGCAGGGACCACCTTGCGGGTACGCTCGCCGAGCTCGTCACCGGAGCCGTCACCGTGACCCCAGCCGGGCAGCCGAGGTTGTTCAAGAGCGTGGGCATGGCCTGGGAGGACCTCGTCGTCGCCGCGGTTGTCCACAGGGCATGGACCGGACAGTCCGGAGAGCAAACGTGACATTGTACGCTGGCTCCTCGCGGATTCACGGAGGCATGCCATGGGCGACCCGAAGCAGTTCACCCTGATCACGGCCCAGGAGAGGCTGCGCGACCAGGTCGCCCACGCATTGCGTGCCGCACTCGTCGCGGGCGAACTGCGGCCCGGCCACGTCTACTCCGCGCCCGGACTCGCCGCCGACTTCGGCATCTCCGCCACCCCCGTGCGCGAGGCCATGCTCGACCTCGCCCGCGAGGGCCTGGTCGAGCCGGTCCGCAACAAGGGCTTCCGGATCACCGAGGTCAGCGAACGCGACCTGGACCAGTACAGCGAACTCCGTGCGCTGATCGAGGTACCGACCGTCGGCAAAGTGACCCAGCTGGCCACCGTGGAGCAGCTGGAGGAGCTGCGCCCGGTGGCCGAGGAGATCGTGACGCACGCTCGGGAGCACGACCTCATAGGGTATCTGGACGCGGACCGCCGATTCCACCTCGGCCTGCTCGCACTCGCCGGCAACGACCGGCTGGTCGAGACGGTCGGAGATCTCCGCAAGCGCTCCCGGCTGTACGGGCTCACGAAGCTGGACGAAGCGGGTCGGCTGGTCACCTCCGCCGAGGAACACCACGAGCTGCTGGATCTGATGGTGGCCGGTGACGATGCGGGCGCCGAGGCGTGTATGGCCCGTCATCTCGGTCATGTCCGTTCTCTGTGGGCCGAGGCCAGGGACCAACCGGTGGAGCCGCGTCCGAAGCGCCGCCTCGGCAGCCGCTGACGTCTTCACCCGCGGAGCACACGCTCTCCCGGCCCCCACCCCACCCCGGCCCGCCCCCGCCCCTGCTCGCACCGGCCCGTCGCTCCCGGCCCAGGCCGATCGTGGACCGCCCCGGCCCGGCCCCCGCCGGGCTGGCGGCGTCTGCGGACGCGGACTACGGTCGAAGAGTGGGCTTAGTGCCGTGACCGGAACTGGCGGCCCACTGCCCCTCCCCGCCGAGGGCACAGCGCCATGACGAGCCCGCGACCCGCCCCGACACCGCGGACCACCGCCCCGGAGCGGGGTGATGGAAGCCCCGTGGCGCTGCTCGTCATCGCGTCCTGTCAGCTGATGGTGGTGCTCGACATCACCATCGTGAACATCGCGCTGCCCCACATCCAGACCTCGCTCGGCTTCTCCACGGCGAACCTCTCGTGGGTCGTCAGCGCGTACACCCTCACCTTCGGCGGCCTGCTGCTCCTCGGCGGACGGGCCGGAGACATCCTCGGCCGCCGCAGGGTCTTCGTCTGCGGGGTGGTGCTCTTCGCCGTCGCCTCGGCCGCGGCCGGACTCGCCGGGAGCGCCGCCGAACTGCTCGCCGCACGAGCCCTCCAGGGCATCGGTGGTGCCGTGGCGTCCCCGACCGCTCTCGCGCTGATCAGTACGACCTTCAGAGAGGGCCCCGAGCGCAACCGGGCTTTCGGCGTGTTCTCCGCCGTATCGGCGGGTGGTGGTGCCATCGGTCTGCTGGCGGGCGGTGTCCTCGTCGAATGGCTCGACTGGCGCTGGGTGTTCTTCGTCAATGTGCCGATCGGACTGCTCATCGTCTTCGCCGCCCCGCACTGGATCGCCGAGTCCGAGCGCCACCCCGGCACCTTCGACATCGCCGGCGCGCTCACGGCCACCGCGGGCATGGTGCTACTCGTCTACGGATTCATCCGGGCCGTACAACACGGCTGGCGGGACGGCCTCACCATCGCGTCGTTCGCCGGGGCGATCCTGTTCCTGGGCGTGTGCGTGCTCGTCGAGCGTCGCTCGGTACGGCCGATCATCCCCCTCCATCTGTTCGCCGACCGCAACCGGCGGGGGGCCTACGCGATGATGCTGAGCCTCGCCGCCGCGATGTTCGGCATGTTCTTCTTCCTCACCCTGTTCGTCCAGAACGTGCTCGAATTCAGCCCACTACAAGCGGGATTCGCCTTTCTGCCCGTCAGCGCGGTCATTGCGACGGGCGCGGCCACGGCCTCGCGACTTCTGCCCGGATTCGGGCCGAAGCCCTTCATGGCGACCGGTGCGCTCCTGGCGACGGCCGCCCTGATCTGGCTGATCCACATCGACCCCCATTCCACCTATCCGGGCAGTGTGCTCGGCCCGATGCTGGCCTTCGGCCTGGGAATGGGGCTGCTGTTCGTGCCGATCACGCTGACGGCCCTCTCCGGTGTCCCTTCCAGGGAGTCAGGCGCGGCTTCCGGCCTCCTCAGCACCCATCAGCAAGTGGGCGGCTCCCTCGGGTTGTCCCTCCTCATCACGGTGTACGGCACGGCCACCGGCAAGGAGGCGGAGCGGCAAGTGCCGGCGTTCCTCGCCAGGGCCACCCCGGCCGAGAGAATCCGCTTCGCGCGCACAGGTGCCCTTCCCACACCCTACGCGGACGCGATCCTCACAGCCGGTGCCACATCCGCCTTCGTCCTCGCCGCGGTCTTCACGGCCATCGCCCTGCTGATCGCCCTGCTGGTCATCCAGGTCAGTCCTTCGGACCTCGCGCGCCTCAACGGGGACAGCCCTTAGGGACCGAACAGGGGACGGCGACCCCGGCCCCGGGCACGATGCCTGGACCATTCGGGGCACTACCGTGCTCTCCCTGAGTGACGACCCGGAATATGTCACGGGTCCGCGCACTGCGGGCCGTGACATATTCGATGGCGGAAGAGGTCGCTCCGGGAGCCGGGCCGAAATGGCATCGCCACCTACTCAGCATGTGTTCTGAAGCCCTGCCGAATATCTACTCGGCGAATTCAGTGCCCACTTCGGCTGAATGACATGTAATGCCTACGCTTCGGTACGCCCGCGGCCTTGTGCTCATGGAGAGGAAAGCGCGAATGAAGAAGCTCACTTGGGCGGCCAGAAGCTTTGCGGCCGTGTCCGGAGCCCTGCTTACGGGCGCTCTCATCGCCCCGTCCGCGATGGCCGCGGACACCCCGGCAGAGGAAATGGCCGCCAGTATCGCGGCGCTGTCCGGGGGTGACTGGGGATACGGCGGCGGCGGCCGCGGGTGCAGCTCGGAGCGCGACATCGCCACCGTCGGCGTCGACGACAGCGACAGCCCTCTGTTCGGGACGCTGTTCAGCGGCACGACGAACCGCCAGGGAGAGGCATTCCTCAGCGACAGCCGGGACCCCGAGGACTGGTTCAGGCTCTCTCTGATCCCCGGCGCCCCGCGGTGCGCCGAGGACATCTCCCTGACGGTCAGTGAAGGCGACCCGGAGCCCGGCAACCTCCACATCACCGTGGTGGACAACAAGGGAGTGGTCCACGAGGCCGACTGCTCCGTGTCGAGCACGACGATCCTCGACGGCACGAACATCGCCTCGCTCTGCGGGCCCGGCTTCACCTCCAACCTGGGCACGCCGGTCTAGGTACATCGCCCCGGGACCGGCCGGGTGACGCCGGTCCCTTCCGAGGGAGCTTGAACGGGCGTGAGGGCCTTCCAGGTTCGGTTGGAGTGCGACAAGCACCGCCACCGAACGCACGGAAGGCCCTCACGCCCTGAGGCATTCCGGCACTCGTGTCTACGCCGGGGCCGGGCCCCGCTCCCGCAGTCTGCCGCTGCGTCGGTGGAAGAACCACGCCTGTCCGGCGGCCAGCATGATGTTGGCGCACGCCAGGGCCGTCCAGAGGCCCGGCAACCCGCCTGCGGCCGCGACGGGGATCGCCACCAGGGCGAGTGCCCCGTAATACACGGCGAAGACGGCAAGGCTCGGGACCGTGTCCTTGATGGCGATCAGACCGAAGCCGAGCACCGCCTGTACGGCGTCCGTGACGACCACAACGAGGACCAGCGGAAGCATCCCCGGTCACCATGTCGTGGGGCTTCGGGTCATGGGTGAACACCGAGACGACCGGGGACCGGAGCACGAAGGCGACCGCACCCAGAATCAGCACGGTCGCGAGTGCCACTCCGACTCCCGCCGTCACCCCGCTTCGCACCCCGCGGACGTCACGGCTCTTCACGAACGGTGCCAGCAGGGGGATCGGCGCCTGTCCGATCGCGATGGCGGCGGTGAAGATCACGTTCCCCGGCGTCCCAGACCGCTCCACGACCCGGCACCGCCCACCAGGACGAGCGAGAGCACCACGGCCGTCGCAGTGCCTGCGAGGCCCGCGCGCATCACCAGCCTCGACCGCCCGAGGCCCACGAGCGTGGACGTGGCCGAATTGCCGACGGCGGACACCAGCACACTGCAGGCGAGAAGTGCAGGCAGCGCGCCCAGTTGCTCGAGAGTGGTACCGGGGAGACCGGACGCCCGGCCGATGAACGGCAGTGCCGCCCCGGCGGCGGCGCCGAGCAGTCCGTGCTGATGCCGAGCCGGACGCCGTCGCGCACCACGGGAAGAAGGGCGTCGCGGTCGTCGTCCTTCGCCGCGACGAATGGCATCACGCCACGCATGGCCCCGGCGACGGCCGCGGTGGCCGGCGTGTAGATCGCCAGGGTGATGGCGAGGGCCGCGAGCGAGGTCGTGCCGTGTCTGCCGAGCACGGCGGTGTCCACCAGCGCACCGGCCGATGACGCGATCATGGTCACCTAGAGCGGAAGCGCCGCCACAACGATGCTCTTGACCGGACTCCGCAGTGCCTGCTGCGGCTTGCTCCGGTGTTCCGTCGTCTCCGTCATCCTCGCGCCGTCCCCCACTCCGGTGTGTACCGGGCATACCGGCTGTCTGTCGCGTATCCGCGGCGCGGGCCACCGGGGGCGGCGACGACCGGACGGACCCGGACCGACGGAACGGGGCACATCGTCGCCGCACGCCCCGCGGCGCCGTCGCCCGGGCCGAGCGCCGGCTCCCGCACACCGGGAGACCGAGCGCGGTTCACGACGCCGTCACGGCACCGTGAACCAGCAGACGTCACCCGAGTCGGGCAACCGCTCGTGCGACCGGACTTCCGCCGCGATCCGCTCCAGGACCCCGGCCTTCTCCATCCGCCACGGCACGAAGGGCTCTTGGTCCGACTCCGTCAGATCGCCCGCCCGCGCTCCGGCGTCGTACAGATCGCCGACGATCCGCAGGAGCAGCGCCAGCTGCTCCCGGAACGAGGCGCCGCGTCCGAGGAGGCTCCCCACGGACCCGCTGACGACCGAGAAACCGAGCCAGTCGTCGTGTGCGTACTGGACCAGATACTCGAGTTCGCGGCGGTATGCGTCCTGGTTCACCATGGCTCAGCTCCCGTGCTGCGGGATGTGGAATCGCTTCATGTCGAGGCCATCCACACCGTTGTAGTCGATGGTCGCTCCGCCGGACTTACTGAACGGGCGATACGTGACGGTCGCCTTGGGATCGTCCGACAGCTGCCACACTTCGATGTTGCCCTTCGGCGTGTTCTTGACCTCGGGCTCGCCGAGTTTGGCGTGCAGGTCCAGACGGATGCGTTCCAACTGCACGTCGTCGACCATGCGGACGCCGGGGCTGTCCTCCTCGCCCATCATCTTGCCGTCGCCGTCGACCGCCGTGGCACGCGCCGAATCATGCCGGGCCTGGTCGTCGGGATCGAGGCACTTCAGTCCTAGTGGGTCCAACCAGCCCAGGGGATTGGGTACGAAGGCATGGTGGTTGGGCGCGGCACTCAACCCGAGCGGGTCGGCCGAGACATAGGCGGCGACTTCGCTGTCGTAGTAGCGGAAGCAGTTGTAGTCCAGGCCGGTTTCCGAGTCGCGGTACTGGCCCGGGAAGCGGATGGGGCAGCCGGTTGCCGCCGAGCCGGGCGGGGCCGGGAGATCCGTGCCCCATACGGTGGTGCGGTGCTGCCAGGCGAGACGGCCGTCGGGAGTCACCAGCTCCGTCGGGGTGCCGACGACGTCCGTGACGATCGCGTGGAAACGGGCGTCGTCCTCCGCCCCGGCATGACCGTCGCTCTGGGCCAGGGGACGATGCGTACCCGGAGCGTGGTCCCAGGTGGTGAGGTGACCGTCGCTCGTACTTTCCTCGACCAGGCGCGTACCGTCCCAGGTGAAGGTGGTGCGGTCCACGACGTCGCCGTCGGCGCCGAGGCGCTGTTTGGCGGTGCGGCGGCCGAGGGGGTCGTAGATGTACTGCCAGTGCTCGCCGTCGGGCGTGGTGGCGGCGGTGAGACGGTCCTCGGCGTTCCAGGTGAAGGTCCATGTGCGCTGCTGGCCGTTCAGCAGCTTGCGGCTACGGCGGACGAGGCGGCCTTGGTCGTCGTGTCCGTACACCGTCCGCCCGGCGCGGCGGATCAGGGTTCCGCCGAACTCGCGTTCACCGGGGGAGGGATGGCCGGGAGCGGTGGCGTGCCCGACGTTGCCGACGCTGTCGTAGGCGTACCTCTCGCTCCAGCCGTGAGCGTGGACGGCCGTCACCCGTCCGGTCGTGTCGACGTCGAAGGTCCTTGCCCCGCCCGTCAGTTCACGGATCCCGGTGATGTGGTCGTCCGCCCGGTAGGCGTAGGTGCGGTGCTGGAGGAGGACCTGGTCGTCTCCCGGACGAGCGGTGAGCGACTGGACCGTCAGACGGTCGACGGCGTCCCACGTCTGTGTGAGGACAACCCCGTCGCCGACGGTGCGGGCGATCTCGCGACCGGCCGCGTCGTACGCGAACTCCAGCCGGTTGCCGCCGGTCGTCAGGCTGCTCGGGCGGCCTTCGGCGTCATAACTCCACTCGGACAGCGCGCCGCCTGGCGTGCGGCGTGACGTCCTGTGGCCCCGCGCGTCGTAGGTGTAGGTGCTGGTGCGGCCGTCGACCGACTCGGCGACGAGGCGGCCGGCGGCGTCGTACTCGCGTTGGACTTCGGCATCCGGGCCGGCGGCCCGGATCAAGCGGCCCACGGCGTCGTAGGCGCGGACCGTCTCGGTGCCGTCGTCAGTACGCGTGGACATGGTCCGGCCGAGGGCGTCCCGGTCGAAGCGGAGCGTCTCGCCCTCCCCGTTGGTCCGGGAGGCCAGTCGGCCGGCGGCATCGTAGGTGTACCCGAGGGACCGCCCGTTGAAGTCGGTCTCGCATATCAGACGTCCGGCTGGGTCGTACTCGTAGTTCCAGGTCAGGCCCTGGGGGTTGGTGACCTGCTTCAGCCGCAGCTCGGTGTCGTGGGCGAAGTCGTACTGTGCGCCGTCCGGATCGGTCCGGGTCGCGGGAAGGCCGAAGTGGGTGTGGGTGTGCCGCGTCGTGTTGCCGGCGAAGTCCGTGTGCTCGACGAGGTTGCCCTCGCCGTCCCACTGCCAGGTCTCGCGTGTGCCGTCCGGGCGTTGCCGCCAGGCCGGCTTGCCGTCGATGGTCCAGCCCTGCCGGGTGGTGCTGCCCAGCGGATCGGTCATGGCGGTGATGCGCCCGTGCGGGCCGCGTCGGACGGACGTGGTGTGGCCGAAGGGGTCGGTGACCGCCATCGGAAGGCCGGCCTCGTTGGCGGTGACGGTGGTCCTGTGGCCGAGCTCATCGGTGACGGTGCTGAGATGGCCGTGCACGTCGTAGGTGTAGTGGGTCCGGGCGCCAGCCGGGTCGGTGGCCGATGTGCGGTTGCCGCGCGCGTCATAGGTGTACCGCCACAGCGCGCCGTCCGGCTCCCGTACCTCCACCGGGAGGCCCAGGTCGTTGTACACGGCCGACCCCGTCGTGCCGTCGGGGCGCTCCACACGCAGGAGGTGACCGGCGCCGTCGTACGTGTAGCGGGTGGTGTTGCCGAGCGGGTCGGTCACGGCGAGACGCAGTCGGTTGGTCTCGTCCCATTCCGTGCGGGTGGTGTTGCCGAGCGGGTCGGTCTCGGCGACCACCTTGTACGCCTCGTTGCAGACGTACGTGGTCCGGTTGCCGAGGGAGTCGGTGTAGACGGTGGTGCGGGCGGCGTCGTCGTAGTGGAGTCGGCCGGTCATCATGTCGCCCGAGCCGACGGTCCGCAGAACGCGCCCGCGCCGGTCGTAGACATAGCCGAACGAGGTGCCGTTGCGGTCGGTCCATGCGGTGATGCGGTGTTCGCCGTCGTATGTGTAGCGCAGCGCCTCTCCCGTGGAGTTCACCACTTCGGTGAGGTCACCGGCCGTGTTGTAGCCGAAGGAGACGAGCGTCACCCCGCGTTCGCCGGTGCCGGTGCCGGTGCCGGTGCCGGGTCCGGTGTCCGTGCCGGTCCCTGTGCCGAGGAGCCGCAGGGCCGTGACGCGCAGCGCGGTCGGATCGGTGTCGACGGCGATGCGGTAGCCGCCGGAGTGGGTGATCTCCGCCGGATGCCCTTCGGGGCTGTACGCGATGGTGATGCGGTGTTCGTTGCGGTCGGTGACGGCGTGGAGGGCGAGTTCGGTCGCCCCGGTCACCGGCAGGGGAGCGAAGTGGAGGGTTCGTCCGCGCTCCGGCATCCGGATGGTCATGGAGCCGCCGGGCTTCCCGTCCCAGAGCAGTGGCCAGTGCGGGCCGCTGGCGGGAAGGGTCTCCACACCGGGGTGCGGTACGGGGTACCGCAGCAGCATGCCGTCGTCGGCGACGTAGACGATGCCCTCGGCGTCCATCTCCAGGCGCTGGTCGAGGGTGGCGGCCCAGGTACGGCCGAACCAGCCTCCGCAGGTGTGCCCGGAGACGTAGCTGCGTTCGAGGACCAGGGGCAGGGCTCCGGGCAGCGAGACGTCGGTGGCGGACATGACCATCTCGCCGGTTGCCACGTCGATCGGCTCGCCGGTGGTGCACCTCTCGTTGCCGCACTTGTCGTGCTTGCCCGGGTCCCCGTCCGCCCGTCCGCCGGCACTGCCGTCGCGGCTGAGTGCTTTCTGGCGGTGGGTCAGACGCTTGAGGGCGGCCCTGGCCGCGCTGCCGCCGCGCACCACCGCGCCGCCCCCGCCGCTGGCGAGGGCGAGCAGCACATCGGGGGTCAGCTGCCCTGCGGCGCGCCACGGGTTCCGCGACCACTCGTCCCAGTTGGCGACGGCCTTGGCGAACTCCTTCGGATTCTGCGCGGCGTAGGCGGCTCCGTCGGCCACTCCCGCGAGTTGCATGGCGAAGCCGTTGACGTCACCGTCGGTGAGCGGCTCGACGAGACCGAAGAGGCTGTCCACGCCGTCCGTGAAGCCCCCCCAGAGGTCGCCGGCGTTCTCCTTCGCCGCCGCCAGTCCCTTGGGTTTGTCCGGGGCGTCCTTGGCGCCCTTGCTCAGTTTGCGCTGGGAGTCGTCGACGACGGTCTGGAGCTCTTCGATGAGTTTGTCGAGCCGCCCGACGCACTTGGCCATGGCGGCCGCGCCCGGATCGTTCTCCGGCGGGCGCTCGGGCAGGGGATCGTCGCCGCGTTCGATGGCGTCGTTGTACGCCTCGACGTCCTTCCAGTGGCGCTTGGAGGCCGCCCGGGCATCGTCGGCGTCCTCGATGATCGGAATGCAGCGCTTGTGCACCGAGCGGAGCTTGTCCGCGTACGCGTCGAGGGCCGCGGCGGCGTCGAGGAAGTGCTTGTTGGCCGAGTCGAGCTCCTTGGGGAGCCGCTCGGTGGCCTGCTCGAAGGCGCTGGCGCCCTCGCCCGACCACTCCTTGAACTCCAGCACCTGGAGCTGGTCGCGGCCGTCGTCGAAGGCTCCGGCGTACGCGCGCAGTTCGATGACCAGGTCGTCGACCTTGTCCGGATCGCCGTAGATCAGGTCCTTGGGCGTGGAGCCGGCCGGTATCCGCTCCGGGGAGGGCCTGTCGTCCAGCACTACGCACTCACCTCGGTGGGGTCCGGGGGCCACTCCTCCTGCAGGAGCTTCTTCGGCGGGTCGAACGTGGGCCTGCCGACGTTCTCCCAGGCCCACTTGCCTGCGTCGCCGACGGGGAGCTTGGAGATGTTGTCCGGGGTGGGGGAGAAGTTCTCGACGTTGAGCAGGTCGGCGAGGATGTAGGCGGCGATCACCTCGTACAGCCGTGCCACCACCTCGTCGGCGTGGTCGGCGACCTGGCCCATGCCGAAGCCCCAGGCGGACAGGAAGCTCTTTCCTGAATCGAGGATCTCGAAGGTCGCGTTGCCCTGGAGGTGCGCGGCGAGTCTGTCCTTGTGGTCCTTGATGTTGCGTGCGGCGACGACCGACTCCTCCAGCGGGTCGATCATCTTCCGCACCGAGGCGATCTCGATCCTGTAGCCCTCGCCGGGCGCCGGAGCGTCTCCGCTCTGGCGGCCGTACATGGCGTCATGACTGGTCAACGCCTGATTCTCCCCCGTCGTCCTGCTGCCTGGGGCCATCGGTGGTTTCCGGCTCGCGCAGCGCCTCCACATCCAGCAGGAAAGGATGCTCGCCGAGCGGGTCGACCAGGGCCCGGATGCCGACGGGCAGGAGCTCGACGACGTCCGCGACGGTGGTGGACGCCCACGCACACGCGCCCGCGAAGTGCGCCAGACCCTCCACCGACGTGAACAGCGGCACCAGCGGGCCGGCCTCGGTCTCGGAGACCAGGAAGCCGGGCTGATCAGGGCGCTGGAAGTACAGGCGCGTCGCACGTGCGGCGACGAGCCTGTCCGCATCGGACATGCGCGCGGTCGCCTCCTGCCGCACCAGATCGGCAAGTGTCATCCGCCCGCCGGACCGCCCGGCACCGCCCCCACCCGCGTTCACGCCGCTCATGATCACATGTCGTGTATTGCTCAAGCAATTCCTGGACGGGACGGAGGGCGAGCGGGTCCGGCGAACGACGGTGGGGCCGTCCCGGCGGCGGGGCGTGGGCCGAGCCCGCCCGCCGGGACGGTCGCACGGGCCACGGCCCACCCTGTCCTGGCCCGTCAAGGACGGGAACAAGGACGGGAACAAGGACATGGTTCAGGAGGCGTGAAGCGGGAGGCATTACCCGCGGTTCAGATGTCCCGGAAGATCTCGATCTGCGCGCCCACCGAGTTGAGACGCTCCGCCAGATCCTCGTACCCCCGGTTGATGACATAGACGTTGCGCAGCACCGAAGTGCCCTCGGCCGCCATCATCGCCAGCAGTACGACCACGGCGGGCCGCAGGGCGGGAGGGCACATCATCTCGGCGGCGCGCCAGCGGGTCGGTCCCTCGACCAGGACGCGGTGCGGGTCGAGGAGCTGGAGGCGGCCGCCGAGGCGGTTGAGGTCGGTGAGGTAGATCGCACGGTTGTCGTAGACCCAGTCGTGGATGAGGGTCTGGCCCTGCGCGACAGCGGCGATGGCTGCGAAGAACGGCACGTTGTCGATGTTGAGGCCGGGGAACGGCATCGGGTGGATCTTGTCGATCGGCGCTTCCAGCTTCGACGGGCGCACCGTCAGGTCCACCAGCCTGGTACGGCCGTTGTCGGCGGTGTACTCGGCCGTGCGGTCGTGGTCGAGGCCCATCTCCTCCAGCACCGCGAGCTCGATCTCGAGGAACTCGATCGGCACCCGGCGGACCGTCAGCTGGGACTCGGTGACGACGGCCGCCGCGATCAGGCTCATCGCCTCGACCGGGTCCTCGGAGGGCGAGTAGTCGACGTCCATGTCGATGTCCGCCACGCCGTGCACGGTGAGTGTGGTGGTGCCGATGCCGTCGACGCGTACGCCGAGCGCCTCCAGGAAGAAGCACAGGTCCTGGACCATGTAGTTCGACGAGGCGTTGCGGATCACGGTGACGCCGGGGTGGCGGGCGGCCGCGAGCAGGGCGTTCTCGGTCACGGTGTCGCCGCGCTCGGTGAGCACGATCGGACGCTCGGGGCCGGTCGAACGCTCGACGACGGCGTGGTAGAGGCCCTCCGTGGCGGTGATGTCCAGTCCGAAGCGGCGCAGGGCGATCATATGGGGCTCGATCGTGCGGGTGCCGAGGTCGCAACCGCCCGCGTACGGGATCCGGAAGCGGTCCATACGGTGCAGCAGCGGTCCGAGGAACATGATGATCGAGCGGGTCCGGCGTGCCGCCTCGGCGTCGATGGCGTCCATGTCGAGCGTGGCGGGCGGGACGATCTCGAGGTCGGTGCCGCCGTTGATCCAACGGGTTCGGACACCGATGGAGTTGAGGACCTCCAGGAGCCGGTAGACCTCTTCGATGCGGGCGACCCGGCGCAGTACCGTGCGGCCCTTGTTGAGCAGCGAGGCGCACAGCAGTGCCACACAGGCGTTCTTGCTGGTCTTGACGTCGATGGCGCCGGAGAGCCGGCGCCCCCCGACGACGCGGAGATGCATGGGGCCGGCGTACCCGAGCGACACGATTTCGCTGTCGAGTGCCTCACCGATACGGGCGATCATCTCAAGGCTGATGTTCTGATTGCCGCGCTCGATGCGATTGACAGCGCTTTGGCTGGTGCCGAGTGCTTCGGCGAGCTGCGTCTGTGTCCAGCCACGGTGCTGCCTGGCGTCACGGATGAGCTTGCCGATGCGTACGAGGTAGTCGTCTGCCATAGAGGCAGGCTATCTCAGATATGAGATGAGCCGTCCAATGGGGTGGACCATGCGGGTGATCCCTGGTTTTGATGCTCCCTCACTGCATCAACTCGGGCAAAGGGTGCAATCCATTCGAGTGACTCACATCTTTCCTGCCGCGAGACGCCGGCGGGCCATCGTTCTCGCGTAGAGCAGATGGGCGATCGCCTCGGCCGCCAGGATCAGCACGACCAGCCAGGGCGCGAGATGGTGCCCGAAGAGCACGACCAGGACGGGGATGCCGACGCCCGGCACGGCCCAGGTGGCGACGCCCGTCACCGGCCGGCGGTAGCGCAGGGCGATGCAGGCATGGGTGAGGTGGTAGAGCGCCAGCCCGCCGGCCAGGGCGACGATCGCGCCCACGGGGAGATGGGCGTGACCGGCGTCGTCCACGGCCGTGGCGAGGCCGCCCGCCACGCAGATCACCGAGGCGGTCACGAAGAAGTGCAGGAATCCCGCGACGTCACGGGCGAGCAGAAAGGCCTCGCGTCCCCGGGCCGCTCCCAGCATCAGCTCCGCCGAGGCCGTCCCGTAGTCGAAGTACGACCACCAGAGCGCGGCGAGCAGTACGAAGCCCAGCAGCGCCGTGACGCCCGCCTGCGCCGTCCAGGTCTGGTCGGCCGAGGTGATCAGCGCGAGCACCGACTCGCCGAGCACGATGATCACGAACAGCCCGACCCGCTCCACGAGGTGTCCCGTGTGCAGCCGGCGCGCGATCTCGCTGCCGCGCGCGGTGAGCAGCAAGACCACCTCCGCGACGATGAGCAGCGCCCACATCGTGTACCGCCAGGGGCTCGGCACGAATGCGGAGGCCACCCACAGCACCCCGGACACGAGGCAGTAGGCGAGCGGCCGCCACTTCGGGACCCGCGTCGGCCCGGGCAGCCGGGTCGCCGGCCACCACAGCCCCAGCAGCACGAACCGGGTCCCGGCGTAACCGATCGCGTACGCGGGCCCCCGGTCTCCGGTCGCCTCGGGCACCGCCGCCGCCATCAGGGCGAGGCAGGCCATCGCCGAGAGCATCAGCAGCCGGCGGCGGGCGCTTTCGTCCGCGAAGACGTTGGCCGCGACGGTGAAGTTGATCCACATCCACCACGGCGGGAAGTAGAGCGCCAGGAAGACGCCGAAGTCCTGCGGGCTCGGGTTTCCGTGCAGGGAGTGGGACAGCTGTGCCGCGAAGGCGACGAAGACGAGGTCGAAGAAGAGCTCGAGCCAGTCCGCGTGCCGCTGCACCGGCGTCGCGCTTCCGGGGGCTTCGGATGTGGTGGTCACCGGCTCATTGTGCGAGAAGGGCCGGTGTGCTTCGAGGAGGTGGGTGGACAGCCTGGTCCCGGTGGGCTACGCGGCCCCTGTGCGAGCGGGGGAAGGGACGGGGCGTCACCGGGCCCCGGCCAGCGAGCCGACGAGCGCCAGGGCGTCGTCGACCGACCCCGCCGGGTCGTCGAGCGGGTACAGCACGCCGCGCACCCTTCGGGAGGAGTCGAGGACCAGGGTGAGCCGCTTGAGCCGGTCCACACCCGCTGCGCGGAAGGTGGGGAGCCGCAGTGTTCCGGCCAGTTGCAGCTCGGCGTCGGACAGGAGCGGGAACGCGATCCGCTCGTGCTCCGCGAAGGCGGCGAGCTGGTCGGGGCGCTGTGTGCTGACTCCGTGCACTGTCGCGCCCCGCTCCGCGAAGTCCGCCATCCGGTCGCGATACGTGCACGACTCCAGCGTGCAGCCGCGGGCGCCCGGGATCTCGCCCCAGCCCGGTGGGTAGTCGTGCCCGCCGGGTGCGTAGGCCCCGGGGAAGCAGTAAAGGACCGTCCAGGCCCGGTCCGTGGCCACCGGATCGACGGGTACGCCCCCGGGGCCGGTGAGCTCGAGCCCGGGGAGCCGTTGCCCCACCAGGGCGTGCACGCGCCGGGTCTCTGCGGAGTCGGTCGCGCTCGTGGCCGAGAGGGTGCCGTCGCCCATGACATGGCGGGCGCCCCAGTCCTGGAGGGCGACGAGGGCGGGGAGCAGGCCGCGTCCGGCCGGCGTCAGGTGGTACTCGTACCGGGGAGGGCGCGGGCTGTAGAGACGCTTCTCCAGCACCCCGTCCGCGACAAGGGCCTTCAGGCGCTCTGTCAGTACCTTGCGGCTGATGCCGAGCCCGTCCCGGAGCGCGTCGAACTGGTGCGTCCCGCCCGCGACGTCGCGGATGAGCAGCAGTGTCCATGGGTCCCCGACCACCGTCAGCGCCTGCGCGATCGCGCAGTCCGGGTCGCCGAGCTCTGTGTACCGCATGATCCATGAGTATAGTCAGTTCCCCAAAGAGACTCACTCGGACCACGGGGGCAGTTATGGCGACGGCGGTACAGGGGCGGGGAGAGAAGGGGGACCGGGAGGACCGGCCGGACCGTGGGTCGCGGGCGGCGGCGTTCTGGCGGTTCTGGGCCGCGTCGACGGCGAGCGGGATAGGCGACGCCGTGACGGCGGTGGCCCTGCCGCTGCTCGCGGTGCTGGTGCTGCATGCCTCGGCGTTCGAGGTCAGCCTGATCACGGCCGCGTCCTTCGCTTCGTGGCTCCTGATCGGCCTCCCGGCCGGAGTCCTCGTGCACCGACTGCCGTTGCGCGGGACGCAGGTGGCGATGGATCTGATCCGGGCCGCCGCGGTGGTCTCGGTGCCGGTGGCCGCCGCACTCGGTGTCCTGAGCCTGCCGCAGCTGATCGCCGTGGCCCTGGTGGTCGGGCTGGCGTCCGTCGTCTTCGACGTGGGCAACTCGACCTTCCTGCCCTCCATCGTCAGCAAGGAGGAGCTCACCGCCCGGAACAGCCTCACATCGGGGACCAGCGCGGCGACCCAGCTCGGAGGTCCGTCTCTCGGCGGGGTGCTGGTCCAGCTGCTCGGCGCGGCGATGTCGATCGTGGTCGACGCGGTGAGCTACCTCGTCTCGGCCGCGCTCATGAGCACCCTGCCGCGGGTGGCGCACCCCGCGCAGGAGGGTCCGCGCCGCCGTGTGGGCGAGATGATCCGCGAGGGCTGGCGGTACGTCACCCGCCACCCCGTCATGGGTCCTTGTGTGGCGGACGCGACCGCGGTCAACTTCGTCTGCGGCGGCCTGATGGCGCTCACCCCGGTCTTCCTGGTCCGCACCCTCGACGCTCCGCCTGCCCTGGTCGGGATACTCATCGCGACCGACGGCCTCGGCACCCTGATCGGAGCGGCGCTCACGCCCCGGCTCGTCGCCCGCCTCGGCAGCGGCCGGGCGCTGTGCCGGGCCGCGGTGATCGCCCCGTGCTTCGCGGCGCTGATGCCGCTGTCCGGCCACTCCGCGGCGCTCGTCCTGTTCGCCCTGGGAAACGGTGGCTTCGCCGGGGCCGTGGTGGTGACCAGCATCGTGACCCGCACCCACCGGCAGACCACCACGCCCCCGGAACTGCTGCCGCGCGTGATGGCGACGGTCCGCTTCGTCTCCTGGGGCGCCATCCCGTTCGGCGCGCTGGCCGCGGGAAGCGTCGCAGCCCTGTGGGGGACCCGCGCCTCCCTCGCGCTGATGGCCGTGCTTTCCGTCGTCAGCCCGGCGATCCTCCTGGCGAGCCCGATCCGCCGGATGCGCGAGCTCGAGTGAACGGGATGGGAGCGGTCACTCCGCTCGCGTCGCGTATCGGCCATGACGAGGAAGCCGCCGTGACGTAACAGCGACTCATTCACCTACGGCGACCTGCGTCTGTTGCTTACGCCTGGTGCTTACGCCTGGTGCTCAAGCCTGTTCCTCACGCCTGTGACGCGCGCCGACACCTCGGCCGTCTTGGGGCCCCCCGCTCCGCTGCCGGCCGCGGCCGAAGAGGAGATGGGTCCCGGGTCCAGGGCGTCGCGGAGGGCGGTCAGGATGTCCTCGGTGCCGGCGCCGAGTGACCGGGCAGCGGAAGCGAAGTCCCGGGCCAGAGTGGCGAGTTGGTCGGCATCGTGCGCGTGAGGCTCGGACGGGAGCGCCGCGACCCGGGTGCCCGCGCCACGGCGGGTGCGGATCAGCTCGGCGGCTTCCAGCTCGTGGTAGGCACGAGCCACTGTGCCCGGCGCGAGACCGAGGTCGGCGGCGAGCTGGCGCACGGTCGGCAGGCGCTCGCCCTCGGCCAGCCGGCCAATACGGATCAGCGCGGCCAGCTGCGCGCGGATCTGCTCGTACGGCGGTACCTGGCTGGTGGTGTCGACGCGGACGGCGGAGTCACTCATCGTCGACAGTCCCATCGTCGGCTGCCTCGTCGTCGACCGCCCGGGGTGCCACCACGGTGACCAGGGACCATTCGAAGGTGAACAGGCTCAGCAGGCCCAGGGGGCAGATCGCCACGATGGTGGCGGCGCCCAGCGGCCCGGCGCAGTCCTTCTCCGTGAGCGCGACGAGGATCATCAGAACGACGAGCAGCACCTGGCTCGACACCATCAGCCCCCAGGCTCCCGTAGTCGCCCACGCGCGATTGCGGCGCTGCTGGTCGCTGCCCGGGCCGTGGGCGATACGACGCAGGGCCCAGACGCAGGCGAGGGTTCCGACCGTGAGGGCGGCGAACATCGGGCCGCTGTAGTACAGGCCCGGCCAGGGACCGAGGGAAACGCGCATCCCTTCGCAGGTGACGGTCATGACACGCCCCGCGCTGCCTATCCGGTCGGGGGCGGAGGAGGCGGTGACCGCACCGATCACCAGCAGGGTGACGAGGGACGCCGCCTGCAGAAGAAGCAGGGGCGCCATACGGGGCGGCACTTGGTCCCGGACCAGGCGCGGGGCGAGACGCGCGGTGCGTACCGCTTCCTGGGGACGCAGGGTCAGGGCGTCGCCGAGCAGGACACCGCCCACCGCGCACAGGCCGAAAGCGGTGATGGCGAACACGAGAGGCATCGTGATGTCGTCGCTCTCCATCGTGACCAACTGCTGTGCGGTCACGACGCCGATGGCCAGACCCGACCAGCGGGCGTAGTAGTCGGCGTGGTCGAGGAGCCGGGACTGGAGCGGGACGGTGTCGAGCATATGGAGACCACCCAGATCATCTTGTATCAAGTGATGGGTACAAGATGCCCTGGTCGGGATCTTGTGTCAAACACTCGACACAAGGTGATGCGAAGGGGGCGGCTCCTGGTGCATCGGCAGGCATAAGACTTGTGGTCTGTCTCAACGAACCGAGTCCATGCAGGTCAGCGACGCCCGGACGACCAACGTCGTTGAGGCGGGACAGTGGGCACGGAGCCTCGAATCCGGTCCATGGGTGTCCGTTGTCAGCGAAGCCTGCTCCGCAGGAAGGGGACTCAACGGAATCTGCATCAACGCCCAGCGCGTGAAGGCGAGCAGAGCCTCGCCGGTGATGTCCTCAAGCCGGTCAAGGCAAGCGGGATCGGCGATGACGCATCGGCAGGCACGGTTCATTCGCCCGCGGTGCCCTCGACCTCCCAGCGAAGCAGGTCGCCTGGTTGGCACTCGAGCACCTCGCAGAGCGCGGCGAGCGTCGCAAAGCGCACCGCCTTGGCGCGGCCGTTCTTGAGTACCGCCAGATTGGCGGGCGTGATCCCTACGCGGTCCGCGAGCTCGCCCACGGACATCTTCCGCCTGGCCAGCATCACGTCGATGTCGACGGCGATCGGCATCAGATCACCTCGTCCAACTCGGCCTGCATCTGCGCCGCTTCGACGTCGCGGGCGACGGCCTGGGCGAGCAGCATCCGCAGCACGAGCACAATGAGCGCGACTCCCAGGATGGCCACGCCAATTCCGCCCATGATGAGGGTGACGCCCGGGTCGTCCCGCTGGCCGGGCGCATTCAGGGCCGTGACCGCGAACCACACGAGAGCAGCCGCAACGATCGCGCCGATGATGACGTCCACGTACCGGAAGGCGGCGTGGGAGAACACGGTTCCGCGTCGCACCATTGTTACCAGTCGCCATACACAGACCAGGGCGACCTGGACCGTCCCGATGCCCAGGATCGTGATCACGCGCAGCGGGGTCAGCGGGAGTGACCCGTCCTCCGGGTCACTCCCACTGACCAACGCCCACACCATCAATGCCTGTACGAACAAGGTGCCGGTGAGCACCACCACGAGCACGGCGCGCAGCGCGCGCACTGTCAGTTTTCCCATGCCCCAACCTTCCATCGAGCTACGATGGGAATCTATCGAATATCGATAGGTGAAACAAGGGCTGGGTCGAACGGCGGGCGCGCGGTTTCGCACGGCGGGATGCCGCCCCCGTCCGCGGCACGGCACGGCACGGCGCGATGCGAAGGTTTTCGATCTTGCCGAGTCTCAACCCATCCAGTCGCCGCAGGCAGGAGAGCCAGTAGCCCGGGTCCCAGGGTTTCGGCGTAGTCACATGACGTCCGATTTGTGGCTAGGGGGTTTCTGATGGGTCTCCGTGGAGGAAGGAGCGGCGTCCGGTGCGTGCTCTCGGAGTGCCGGTTGGAAGCCCTCGTACTGGACGTACTTGGGCTTTCGGTCGGTGCGGCGAGAGTGCGTGCCGGGCGTCGCGACGCCGCGGAGATCCGTCAGAAGCCCCCTAAGTGAGGTCGGCATTCTGGCGGGGCCGCGCGCCGGCGGCCCGGGGTCAACGCCGACTCAGCCGCCGCGCGATGGCATCCAGGAGCTCGTCCAGCGCCGCCTCGTGCGTCCGTCCCCGAGGCCGAGTCAGCCCCACCCGGCTGGGAGACACCCTGCGGACCGGACGGAACACCACGTCTGGGCGGGAGTGGAAACGGGCCGCCGACGCCGGGGCCAGCGCGACGCAGCCGCCCGCTACCGCTGCGAGCCACTCGTCAGGACGGCTGGTGACGGCGCCGATCCGGACGGGGTGTCCGTCCCGCTCCTCCGCCGCCAGCCAGTGCTCCCTCCACGCTCCGGTCTCGACTCCGGCCGCGACGAACGGCTCGTCCCACAGCTGCCGGAACTCCACCGTCTCGCTGTCCGCCAGCGGATGACTGGCGGGGAGCAGCACCCCCCGCTCTTCAACGAACAACTCGCGCACTGTCAACGTTTCCTGGCCCGGAAACGGCAAACGCACCACTGCCGCATCCACCTCGCCCTGGGCCAGGCCGGCGCTGGGGTCCGACCAGTCGAACTGCCGCAGTTCCACCCGCCACTCCGGCCGCGCCTGGTGGAATTCGGCGATGACCTCGGGGACGGCACCGACCGCGCCCGCGTCCAGGAAGCCCAGGCGCAGTACGCGTGCCGCCCGGCCGGTTGCCCGAACCGCCTCGTCCCAGCCGTCCAGCAGTGCGGGCACCCGCGAGGCGAACTCACGGCCGGCCTCGGTCAGCGCCATCCCCGACCGCGAACGCGCGAAGAGCTTTACCCCGAGATCCTCCTCCAGGCGCCGGATCCGCTTGGTCAACGCAGGCTGCGAGACGAAAAGCCTCTCGGCCGCCCCGGTCAGGCTGCCCTCCTCCGCCACTGCGACGAAGTACCGGAGCAGGCGCGTGTCCACATCCATGCCATCAGGTTATAGAAGCAGGTATTGGACGGTGCCAAGGCGCCCGCAGACTCTGAAGGCATGACCGGTACCCAGCTCGCGCTCCTCGTCGTCACCCTGCTCACCGCCGCCGTCAACGTCGGTATCGCCGCCGCCGACCTCGCCGGGGCACGCTTCGTACTGGCCAACTCGGCGGAGGTGGGTGTCCCCCGAGCCTGGCTGCCCCGGCTGGCCGCCCTCAAGCTGGCCGGTGCGGCGGGGCTTCTTCTCGGCCTCCACGACGCCGCACTGCGCCCTGTGGGCGCCGCTGCGGCCTGCGGCCTCGTCCTGTTCTACCTGGGCGCGCTCGCCTTCCATCTGCGCGCCCGCGTGCTCTACAGCCTCGCGTTTCCCGGTTTCTACCTCGCCGCCGCCGTTGCCTCGCTGGCCTTGCTCGTGTCCTCCTGATGGCGGTACCACTCAATGTTCGATGAGCACGCTCGCCCTTCGCTGCGACAGGTCACCGGTGTCCGGGCATGACCGTCCCGCGGGTCATGTATTAGAGTTATCTCGACATCGAGATATCTGTGAGAAGGCGTACCGCACACCTTCCCGTGCTGCTCGCTGGTAAGGCTCCCCTAACTAAGCCTTACCTTAGCGGATCGGGAGCAGCTGCAGACGGCAGGATGCGGTTCGTACGCGCACATGGAAAAAGGAGACTGTCGTGTCGGCGAACAGCTTCGACGCCCGCAGCACGCTACGCGTGGGCGACGAGTCTTACGAGATCTTCCGGCTGGACAAGGTCGAGGGCGCCGCGCGCCTCCCTTACAGCCTCAAGGTCCTGCTGGAGAACCTGCTCCGCACCGAGGACGGCGCGAACATCACCGCCGACCACATCCGGGCGCTCGGCGGCTGGGACTCGCAGGCGCAGCCGAGCCAGGAGATCCAGTTCACGCCGGCCCGCGTGATCATGCAGGACTTCACCGGTGTGCCCTGTGTCGTGGACCTCGCCACCATGCGCGAGGCCGTCAAGGAGCTCGGCGGCGACCCGGCGAAGATCAACCCGCTGGCCCCGGCCGAGCTGGTCATCGACCACTCCGTCATCGCCGACAAGTTCGGCACTCCGGACTCCTTCGCGCAGAACGTGGAGCTGGAGTACGGCCGCAACAAGGAGCGCTACCAGTTCCTGCGCTGGGGCCAGACCGCCTTCGACGAGTTCAAGGTCGTCCCGCCCGGCACCGGCATCGTCCACCAGGTGAACATCGAGCACCTGGCCCGCACGGTCATGGTCCGGGGCGGCCAGGCCTACCCCGACACCCTCGTCGGCACCGACTCGCACACCACCATGGTCAACGGCCTCGGTGTGCTGGGCTGGGGCGTCGGCGGTATCGAGGCCGAGGCCGCCATGCTCGGCCAGCCGGTCTCGATGCTCATCCCGCGCGTCGTCGGCTTCAAGCTCACCGGTGAGCTGGAGCCCGGCACCACCGCCACCGACCTCGTGCTCACGATCACCGAGATGCTGCGCAAGCACGGCGTCGTCGGCAAGTTCGTCGAGTTCTACGGCGAGGGCGTCGCCGCCACCTCGCTCGCGAACCGCGCCACCATCGGCAACATGTCGCCGGAGTTCGGCTCCACCGCCGCGATCTTCCCGATCGACGACGAGACCCTGAACTACCTGCGTCTGACCGGCCGCAGCGAGCAGCAGGTCGCCCTCGTCGAGGCGTACGCCAAGGAGCAGGGCCTCTGGCTCGACCCGGCCGCCGAGCCCGACTTCTCCGAGAAGCTCGAGCTCGACCTCTCCACGGTCGTCCCGTCGATCGCCGGCCCGAAGCGCCCGCAGGACCGTATCGTCCTCGCGAACGCCGCCCAGCAGTTCGCCCTGGACGTGCGCAACTACGTGGACGACGCCGACGAGGCGGGCAAGGAGTCCTTCCCGGCCTCCGACGCTCCCGCGTCCACCAACGGTGTCCCGACCCGCCCGACCACGGTCACGGCCCCCGACGGCTCGACGTACGAGATCGACCACGGCGCCGTCACCGTCGCCGCGATCACCTCCTGCACCAACACCTCGAACCCGTACGTCATGGTCGCCGCCGCGCTGGTGGCCAAGAAGGCGGTCGAGAAGGGCCTGACCCGCAAGCCGTGGGTCAAGACCACCCTCGCCCCGGGCTCCAAGGTCGTCACCGACTACTTCGACAAGGCGGGCCTGACCCCGTACCTCGACAAGGTCGGGTTCAACCTGGTCGGTTACGGCTGCACCACCTGCATCGGCAACTCCGGCCCGCTGCCGGAGGAGGTCTCCAAGGCCGTCAACGAGCACGACCTGGCCGTGACCTCGGTGCTCTCCGGCAACCGCAACTTCGAGGGCCGGATCAACCCCGACGTCAAGATGAACTACCTGGCGTCCCCGCCGCTGGTCGTCGCGTACGCCCTCGCGGGTTCCATGAAGGTCGACATCACCCGTGAGGCGCTCGGCATCGACACCGAGGGCAACCCGGTCTACCTGAAGGACATCTGGCCCTCCGAGGCCGAGGTCAACGACGTCGTCGCCAACGCCATCGGCGAGGACATGTTCAACAAGTCCTACCAGGACGTCTTCGCGGGCGACGCCCAGTGGCAGGCCCTGCCGATCCCGACCGGCAACACCTTCGAGTGGGACACCGAGTCGACTTACGTCCGCAAGCCCCCGTACTTCGAGGGCATGACGATGGAGACGACCCCGGTCACCGACATCGCGGGCGCCCGCGTCCTCGCCAAGCTCGGCGACTCGGTCACCACCGACCACATCTCCCCGGCCGGTGCCATCAAGGCCGACACCCCGGCGGGCAAGTACCTCACCGAGCACGGTGTGGAGCGTCGTGACTTCAACTCCTACGGCTCGCGCCGAGGCAACCACGAGGTCATGATCCGCGGCACGTTCGCCAACATCCGCCTGCGCAACCAGATCGCGCCGGGCACCGAGGGCGGCTACACCCGCGACTTCACCCAGGCAGACGCGCCGGTGTCGTTCATCTACGACGCCTCCCGCAACTACATCGAGCAGGGCATCCCGCTCGTCGTCCTGGCCGGCAAGGAGTACGGCTCCGGCTCGTCCCGTGACTGGGCGGCCAAGGGCACCGCGCTCCTCGGCGTCAAGGCCGTCATCGCCGAGTCGTACGAGCGCATCCACCGCTCGAACCTGATCGGCATGGGTGTCCTGCCGCTGCAGTTCCCGGAGGGTGCCTCGGCCGAGGCCCTCGGTCTGACGGGTGAGGAGACCTTCTCCTTCGCCGGTGTCACCGAGCTCAACGAAGGCACCACGCCGCGCACGGTCAAGGTCACCACCGACACCGGTGTCGAGTTCGACGCGGTCGTCCGCATCGACACCCCCGGTGAGGCGGACTACTACCGCAACGGCGGCATCATGCAGTACGTGCTGCGGAACCTGATCCGCAAGTAACCAGCCGCGGAGCCTGCTCCGCGCGCAGGTGCCGCCCGGGTCTCGGACACCCGGGAGCCACACGCACGAGGGCCGCGTCCCCGAGAGGGGGCGCGGCCCTCACGCGTCCGCCGCGTCACCCGCCGGCCGTCAGGCGCCGGCCGTCCGCCGTGGGAACAGCAGTCGGCACCGCCTCGCCGGAGCGGAGATGGCGCTCCAGGAACGCCGTCATCGCCGCCCAGGTCTCGCTCTGTGCCAGGGCCGTCGCCTGCGGAGTGCCACCGAAGACGAGCGAGGCCGTGCGGTCGACGGTCGTCGGGACGAGCGGGGGCCGGAGGACATGACCGGCGCCCCGGTGCACCAGCAGCACGTCGTCGGACCGCGCGGTACGGCGCCGCGCCAGCAGCGCGCGGGCCATGTCCTCCGCCGGCCACAGGGCGTCGTCGGTGCCGGCGATCGCCATCAGCGGCGCGGTGATGTCCTCGACCGGGATCAGCGCGCTCCGCACGGCGACACCGTCCCGCAGCCCCGTGCGGTAGGCGCCGCGCAGCCGCAGCGCCGAGGAACGCGCCGGGCCGCCCGGCAGCCGCCGCAGCAGCGCACGGCCGGCGAGCTGGGGGAGCAGCACTCCGCCGCGCACGGGGACGTACGGCAGCGGCACACCCCGGTACGTCCACGAGGAGGTCTTCGGCCCCGGCCCGCCGCGCCCCGGCCCGCCGCGCCCCGGCGCCTGCCAGACCACATGCGTCGGCGCCACGACCACCACCGCATGCACCGGGACGCAGGCCAGGGCGAGAGCCGCGAGGGCCCCACCCGTCCCTGTCGAATAGGCGACGACGGCGACCGGCCTGCCGGCCGCGACCGAGCCGACGGCCCCCGCGAAGTGTTCGAGCGGCACTCCCGCCGGGGCGCCGCCCGGTCCGTCCGCGTCCGGAGGCCCGACGACCACCGAGCGGAATCCGCAGCGCGACGCCAGCAGCGCCGCCGCCGGCGCGACCGCACCGGCACCGGAGGGACCGGGCACGAGCACCACCACCGGTCGTGTCTTGGCCTCCTTCGCGGCCTGCCACCCGGGGGCGCGCGGCTCGAACTCGACCAGCCTCAGCCTCCGGTCGTCCCGCTCCCGCCGGACGACCCCGCGGGCCCGCCAGCGGCGCACCACCGTCCGCCTCACCTGGCGGGCGGAATCGGCCGCGCAGCGGACGGTCCAGGTGAGCCGGTCGTCCGACGCCGTAAAGGCCACGGGCGGCCGGTTCCGGCGCACCGGGGTCATCGACCACCAGGGCCCGGCGGGATCGACGCCGGTGTACGAGCCCGTGACCGGGGCGTTCTCCGCCGTGCCCGCGACGCCCCGGGCGTTCGCCCGATACCGGTTGACGGACCGCCAGGCCGTCCCCGCCGCATCGGTCACGTCGATCCGCACGGTCACCTGCTCATGCGCACCGAGCCCCTGGACGACGAGATCGGGCACCACGTCGACCAGGCCGTCCCCGGGGGTGATGATCAGCTCCACGCTTCGGAACGTATGCCGCCACCGGCGTGCGGGCGACCGGGCGCTCGCCGGTCGGGTGAGAGCCTCGCCCTGACCGGGCACATGCGGAGCACGAAAGGCCCTAACGCCCTCCCGGGTGACCGTTCGTCAGACGTCCGGCCAGATACCGCTGGAACTGCCACAGCGGGCGCTCCAGATGGGAGAACCGTCCGCCGGAGGGCCCGGGCTCCGTGGCCAGACCCCGCTGAACACCCCGGATGGCGACGAGGTCCTCTCCCTGGACCAGCTCCAGCTGCTCACGGGACAGCCGCAGATACGTCTCGAAGCCGGGCGACTCCTTCGCGGCGGCCGGGACGAACACGGTGGCCAGGGCGTCATGGGTGCCGGGGCCGGTCGGGATCCAGCGGAAGCAGGTCACGCCGGTCGGCAGCAGCGCCAGGATCACATGGGGGAAGACGCCGGCGATCAGCATCCCGGACAGCTCCGTGTCTCCCAGTCCCGGGACGGTCGTGGACAGAGCCGCCGTCATGTCCTCGCCCAGAGCCTCCGCTGCCATGGGGGCGAAGGGCATGAACGCGCTGAACCAGCGGCCGTCGCACTCGTGGAGCACCGTGTCCTTGCCGGGCAGCACGGGCTCCAGCGTGCTCGCGTGCGTGCCCATGTGGTGATAGCTCTCGGCGCCGTTCTCGACCGCCACCTTCCAGTTCGCCGGGACGCCGTCCCAGCGGGCCGTGTACGCCACGACAAGGTCGCCGAGCCCGTAGGGCGAGAGCACCTCGTCCAGGCCCGAGAGCTGTGGACCGAGGGGCTCCGCGTCCGGGTCGTCGTTCACCATGATGAGGCCGTGCCACACCTCGAGCCGGTGGTGCGGCAGTCTGCAGGCGGACCGGTCGAAGTCCACCCTGTTCATCAGCGGGGCGCCGTGCAGCTGTCCCGCGTACTCGCCGTTCAGCTTGTAGGTCCAGGTGTGGTACGGGCATGTCAGCCGCTTGAGGTTGCCGCGTTCGGAGGTGGTCTCGGGCGGCAGCACGTCCATGAAGCGGTGCCGGCACACCCGGGAGAGGGCGTGCAGCTCGCCGTCCTCGTCACGGGTGACGACCAGTGGTCCGCCCGGCAGGTCGACACGCAGATAGTCCCCGGGCCTGGCGACCTGGTCGACGTGTCCCGCGCACAGCCATTCCCCGCGGAAGATCCGTTCCTGCTCCAGCCGGTGGAAGGCGGGGGATGTGTAGGCCCGGGCCGGCAGGGTCTCGCCGCGCTCCAGGGGGAGTGCCGCGATCCGGTCCAGTTCGTCGAGCAGCGGACCGAGTTCGGTGTCCTGGCAGAGTCCGGTGTCCAGGCAGAGTCCGGTGTCCGGGTCGAGGCCTGCGTCCGGGCCGAGTTCGGTGTCCTGCACGGTGCGACCGCCTTCCGTGTCGGGGGTTCGGTGCACTCGACGCTAGGCCGCGGTCCCTGCACGGCGGATCGGCACCAGGACCGATCTCCCCGGTAGGTCCCGGTACATCCTTCGGATGAGCGGCGATCCCGCACCGGGGCCGTCCCATGGCCGCGGGCACCCACTTGACCTGCGGGAACGGCCGATGGGCCGCAGCCGGGAAGCTGCGGCCCCAACCGGAGACACACCTAGGCGATCATCTCCATTTCCGCGAGGGACGCACCCGCGGCCGGCACCAGCCGGTACCGCTCGAACGTCCCCGGCCTGGCGATGGTGAACACCCGGGTCTGTCTGTCCCAGGCGAAGGACTCGCCGGACCGTTCGTCGACGTCGGTCCAGACGGTGCCGTCACGCGAGCCCTGCAGCACCCAGCCCGACGGCGCCGTGCCCTTCGCCGACGACGTGAGCGTGTACTGGACCGCACGGGTCCCCGACGTGACCGGCAGCTCCACGGGCGCCGACGCCTGCAACGAGGCCTCCGTGGCGGAGGTGTTGTCGAAGAGCGGGCCAGGGCCGCTGATCCGGTCGCGCCGCGGTTCGGGGACCCTGTCGTCCTGGGTGACGGAGACCGGGGCCGCGTCGCGTCCCGTACCCCAGGACGAGGGCTCCGGCCCCATGGCGAACTCCAGCGTGCCGCCGAGGGCGAGCAGTTCGTGGGACAGACCGGTGGAGTTCCACGACCGACCGTTCACCTTCACACCCTGGACGTAGATGTTCCGGGCGCTGTTCCGCGGGGCTTTCACCACCAGCTCACGGCCGTTGTCCAGACGTACGGTCGCCTTGGTGAACAGCGGTGAGCCGATCGTGTACTCCCCGCTGCCCATCACCAGCGGATAGAAGCCCAGCGCGGAGAAGAGGAACCAGGCCGACTGCTCGCCGTTGTCCTCGTCGCCGTGGTAGCCCTGGCCGATCTCGCTTCCGGTGTAGAGGCGGGAGAGCACCTCGCGCACCTTCTCCTGCGTCTTCCAGGGCTGCGAGGCCGCGTTGTACATGTAGGTGACGTGGTGGGCGACCTGGTTGGAGTGGCCGTACATGCCCATCCGTACGTCCCTGGCCTCCGTCATCTCATGGATGACGCTTCCGTACGAGCCCGCGAACTCGGGCGAGGCGGTTTCCGGGGTGGCGAAGTAGGTGTCGAGCTTCTTGCCGAGCGCGGCCCGGCCCCCGTACAGGTTGGCCAGCCCCCGCGAATCCTGGGGAGCGGTGAACGCGTACCCGTATCCGTTGGTCTCGGTGTAGTCGTAGCCCCAGATCCTCGGGTCGTACCGGTCCGAAGGGACGCGCCAGTCGCCCTTCAGGTCTCGGCCCTGGAAGAAGCCCGCCCTGGAGTCGAACAATGTCACATAGTTGCGTGCACGGTTGAGGAAGTACGCCGACTCGTCCCGGTAGCGGGGCTTCTTCGTCTTCTTGTAGAGGGCGTCGGCCATCCGGGACAGGCCGTAGTCGTTCAGATAGCCCTCCAGCGACCAGGACAGGCCCTCGTGCGTCTCCGTCGACGCGTAGCCGAGGAAGGGCGAGGTCTCCATGCCCTTGCGACCCACGCCCCGGTGCGGCGGTGCCACGGTCGCGTTCTTGAGTGCCGCCTCGTAAGCGGTCTCGGCGTCGAAGCCCCGCACGCCCTTGACATACGCGTCGGCGAAGGCGACGTCGGAGGAGGTGCCGGTCATGAGATCTGCGTAGCCGGGCGAGGACCAGCGGGAGATCCAGCCGCCGTCCCGGTACTGCTGGACGAAGCCGTCGACGAGTTCGCCGGCCTTCCGCGGGGTGAGGAAGGAGTACGCGGGCCAGGTCGTCCGGTAGGTGTCCCAGAAACCGTTGTTGACGTAGACCCTGCCCTCGACGATCTTCGCTCCGGTGCGGGTGGGAGTGTCGGGTCCGGTCTGCGGCGAGAACGGGCTCGCGTACATGTGCTTCCCGCCGACCTTCTCGAAGCCGGAGTTGGGGTACAGATACAGCCGGTAGAGCGAGGAGTAGAGGGTCACCAGCTGGTCGTGGGTGGCGCCCTCGACCTCGACCCGGCCGAGGATGTCGTCCCAGGCGTCCTGCGCGCGGTCCCTGATGAGGCTGAACCCGGCCGATTCCGGGATCTCCTGGGCCAGGTTCTTCTTCGCCTGGTCGATGCCGATGAGCGAGGTCGCGATGCGCAGGGTGACGGTACGGTCGGCGCCGGCGTCGAAGCGCAGATGCCCCTTGACGCCCTGTGAGGCCGACGAGATGACGGGCGCGTCGAAGACGCCGTACACGAACAGCCGGGTGGCGCCCGTGGACAGCCCGCTCTTGACGTCCGAGTAGCCGGTGAAGGAGCTGGTCGCGGGGTCGAGGGTGAGACCGGCCTGCTCGGTGACATTGTCGAACAGCACCGCCGCGTTCTCACCCGGATAGGTGAATCGCATCATTGCGGCATGGTCCGCCGGAGCGATCTCGGCCTTGAGTCCGTTCTCGAAGGTCACCCCGTAGTAGTGCGCACGAGCGGTCTCCTTCTCATGACGGAAGGGGAGGGCCCGGGCGGTGCGCGAGGTGTCCGGTGTGCCCTCGGCCGCCGACGGCATCAGCTGGAAGGTCTGCCGGTCGCCCATCCACGGACTGGGTTCATGGCTGGCGCTGAACGCCTGGACGGTCGGCAGGTTGTCCGCGTTGTTGGCGCGTGCGTACTCGTACAGCCAGCTCAGCGAACCCGCGTTGGTGACGGGTGTCCAGAAGTTGAAGCCGTGCGGCACCGCGGTCGCCGGGAAGGTGTTGCCGCGTGAGAACGAGCCGCTGGAGTTGGTGCCGCGGACGGTGGAGACGTAGTCCGAAAGACGTCCGAGCCGCTTCGCGGGTGCCTTGGGGGCGAGCCGGATGTCGTCGATCCAGCCCTGGAACTTCGCGGGGCCGCCGGGGGCGTCGTACGCCACCAGGATCCGGTCCACCGTCTTCCCGGCCGCGACCGAGCCGATCCGGGATGTCACCTGGTTCCACTGGTTGACGTAGAGCCGCTTGGCCGCGCCCTGGCCCTGCGGCGTCAGCAGACCGCCGTACGAGTCCACCGCCCGGAGTTCACTCAGATAGGTGCCGTCGGTGAAGGCGAGATCCACGGCCACGTTGGTGGCCGGGTACTTCAGATCCGTCTCCGCCATCGAGGGGAAGACCCGGTAGGACAGCTCGGTGTCCTGTCGCACGGCGGTGTCGACGTCGAAGACCTTGTTGTACGAGTAGGCGCGCCCTTCCGCCTTGTGGGTTCCGGCGTACCGCAGGGCGCGCTTGCCGGTGAAGCCGGCGTTCGCCTTCGCCGTGGGGGAGCCGCCGGGGCCCCGGTCGACCAGGCTGCGCATGTCGTCGGGCGCCGGTGGGCCGGTGCTGCCGTCGGAGAACTGGACGTCGGCCAGCTGGGTGGCCTCGGTTGCGCCGTTGTTCCGGGTGATCTCCAGGCGGTAGTGGGGGTAGGCGTCCGCCGATGCGGCGTCGATGTCGTACGTCTTCGTCTGGAAGCGCTTGTCGAAGGCCTCGCCCTCACGGGTGTCGAGGGTCTTCCAGTCCTTGCCGTCCGCGGAACCCTTGAGGGTCCAGTCCCTGGGGTCGCGGGTGGCGAAGTCGTTCGCCGAGGTCAGCGCATAGGTGGCGACCTTGACCGGGGTGTCCGTGTCGAATTCGATCCACGCGGACGTCCGAAAAGCCAGCCATTTGGTGGAGGGCTGGAGATCGACCAGATTCTCCTTGACCTCGCCTGCGCCGCTGTGTTCGTCGCTGGCGCGCAGTTCGACGACCTTGTCGGTCACATTGCCCGGTATTCCGGTGGCGAAGCCGCCGTCGACACCCGAAGATCGCTTGTTTCCGTCGGGTCCCGTTTCCACGGTGTTGCGCCAGTCGGGCTGGGCTTCGCCGGATTCGAATGACGTGGTGAATTCCGCCGCCGGGGCGGCGGGCTGGGAGGGAACGGCGACGGCGGCCGATTCACCCGTCACCACCAGCAGAGAAGTGGCCGCCACCAGGGCGGCCGTGCGGAGTCGTCTGTACCGAGGGCTGGGTCTGGGCTGCATACCGAGCCTTTCCTCCCGCCGAAGCGATTCCGGACAACGTTGTCATGGGCATTGCACGGGCTCCAGTAGGGAGGCAAGTGCCGCATGGTGTCAAGGGTGTTGACGGTGTGGCAGGTTAGGAATCAGCCGTTTCGATGAGATTCTTGCGCAGCAATGGACGGGAATGGGGAAGAGGGTGCCGAGTGGTACTCCCGTATCCGCGAGGTCTCAACTCGGGAAAGACTGGCGGCCGACCTTGTTTTCGATCTTGCCCGTATGGCGGGAAGTGGACTATACCTGTCGGCGTTCGCCATTCGTACGCGCGGCGAGCCGGGGCCCGGTTTACGCAAAGGGCTCCGGGGGACGGGTGACGCCGGGCGGCCGCGGTCTTCGTCCGCCGCCCCGACAGCTCTCCGTTCCCGCTGTACGGCACTGACCCCCTGCACGACCCAGCTTCAGTAAATGACCGCGGTGGCGGGGCCCTTCGCCTCAGGCGACAAAGACGGGCGACCGGTACACCGCCTGAGTCCTGGAGAAGGCGAGGACTTGAGCATGGGATCCACCTCCGGCCACCCGAACGGCGGTCTCGGCCGCCGCGATCTGATCAAGCGTTCCGCGGCACTCGGCCTCATCACCGTTCCCACGATCGGCTTCCTGTCGGCCTGTGCCTCCGGTGGCGGAGGCGGCGCGAGCGGTCCCAAGGTCGAGAAGGGCAAGGTCACCAAGACCAACCCGCTCGGCGTCAACGAGAGCGCCGCCCTCGAGGTCGTCATCTTCGACGGCGGGTTCGGCCAGCAGTACGCCATCGACGCGGAGCAGAAGTACAACACGGCCTTCCCGAAGGCCCCCAAGGTCACCCACAAGGCCACCCAGAAGATCCAGTCCGAGCTCCAGCCCCGCTTCAACGGCGGCACCCCGCCGGACCTCATCGACAACTCCGGCGCCGAGCAGATGGACATGGGCGTGCTCGTCGGCAAGAAGCAACTCGCCGACCTCACCCCGCTGCTGGACGCGTCCTCGGTCGACGACCCGACCAAGAAAGTGCGCGACACCCTGCGCCCCGGCATCGTCGAGATGGGCCAGTTCGACGGCGCGCCCGTGTGGATCCTCTACTACGCCTACACCGTCTACGGCGTCTGGTACTCGCAGAGCGCGCTCGAGCGTCTCGACGCGACGTACCCCGAGACCTGGGACGAGATGCTCGCCCTGTGCGAGAAGGCGAAGAAGCAGGGCATCGCGGGCTGGACGTACGCGGGCAAGCACCCCTACTACCTGCCGTTCTCGCTCTACCCGTTCATCGCCAAGATCGGCGGCCGGGAGGTCCTCGACTCCATCGACAACCTGGAGCCGAACGCCTGGAAGCACCCGGCCGTCAAGGCCGCGTTCGAGGCGTACTACGAGCTGTACAAGAAGGGCTACATCCTCAAGGGCACCCCGGGCCTGGACCACATCCAGTCCCAGACCGCCTGGACCAAGGGCAAGGCGCTGTTCATCCCCAACGGCTCCTGGGTGGAGAACGAGGCGGCCGGCACGATGCCCAAGGACTTCAATCTCGCCGTCGCCGCGCCGACCGGCCTCGACGCCTCGGACAAGATGCCCTTCGGCACCATCTGGGCCTCCGGTGGTGAGCCCTTCATCGTCCCGGCGAAGGCGAAGAACGTCGAGGGAGGTATGGAGCAGTTGCGCATCATGCTCGGCCGGGAGTCCTCGATGAACTTCACCAAGCAGGTGAAGTCGCTGACCGCGTTCAACGGCGGCACCGACGGCATCGAGCTGACCCCGGGTCTGAAGTCGGGCGTCGCCGCGCTGGAGAAGGCCGGTGCGAACGTTGTCAACCCGCGTCTGCAGGACTGGTACGTCAAACTCCAGAAGGAGCAGATCGGTGTGGCCGGTCTGGGCGAGATGATGGCCGGCCGGCTCACCCCGGCCGAGGCGATCGGCAGGATCCAGGGCTTCGCCGACAAGGCCGCCCAGGACTCGTCCGTCAAGAAGTACAAGCACCAGTGAGCGGCCGGTGCTCCCGGGGGCCCGCCCCCGGGAGCACACGGCACCCGGGTCCCGTCCGGGCCGGTCCTCGGCGACCGCACGGGACAGCCCTTGGACGGCACACTCGGGACGATCGGGGTCGGTAACCATGCAGCACGGCAAGTACCGGTTCATCGTGGGGTTTCTGGCCGCCCCCCTGGCGCTGTACGCGGTTTTCGTCATCTGGCCCTTCGTCCAGTCCATCTACTACTCGTTCACGGACTGGACCGGGCTGAGCCCGGACTTCTCGATGGTCGGCTTCGACAACTACGCACGGCTGTGGGACGACGACGTCTTCTGGAAGTCGCTCCGGCACAGCCTGCTGTTCGCGCTGGTGCTCCCGGTGGTGACGATCGGCCTCGCCCTGTTCTTCGCCTTCATGATCAATGTCGGCGGGCGGCACCGGAGGGGGGCCGCGGTCTCCGGGGTGCGGGGCTCCTCCTTCTACAAGATCGCCTACTTCTTCCCGCAGGTGCTCTCGATCGCGATCGTGGCCCTGCTCTTCCAGTTCGCGTACAACCCGGAGAGCGGAGCGATCAACTCCGCGCTCAAGGCGATCGGACTCGACGATGTGCAGCCGCTCTGGCTCGGTGACCCGGACCTCGCCCTGTGGTGTGTGATGGCGGTCCTCGTCTGGTCCACGGTCGGCTTCTTCGTCGTCCTCTTCTCCGCGGGCATGGCGTCCATCCCGAAGGACTTCTACGAGGCGGCGCTGCTGGACGGTGCCGGCCGGATCACCACGTTCTTCCGGATCACGCTGCCGCTGCTGTGGGACACCATCCAGTCCGGCTGGGTCTACATGGGCATCCTCGCCCTCGGCGCGGAGTCCTTCGCGGTGGTGCAGATCATGACCACGGGACCGGGTGGTCCCGACTACTCGACCACGGTGATGGTGCTGTACGTGTACCAGTCGGCGTTCCGTGACGGTGCGGCGGCCTACGCGACCACGATCGGTGTCGCCCTGCTGATCGTCACCCTGGCCTTCGCGGCCGTCGTGATGAAACTGGGCCGGCGCGAGCGCCTGGAGTACTGAGATGAAGACGACCGAAACATCTCCCGCCGGCACCGCGGAGCCTCTGCCGCACGTGGTGAAGACCGAGCTGCCCGGTGCGAAGTCGAAGCGCGGGAGCAGGCGCGGCGGCGGCAGGGTCCTCAACGTCTTCTCGCACGGCATGCTGATCCTCTGGGCCTTCATGGTCGTCATGCCGCTGCTGTGGGCGGTGATGACCTCCTTCAAGGACGACAACGCGATCTTCAGCTCGCCGTGGTCGCTGCCGGACCGGCTCCATGTCGAGAACTGGTCCCGTGCCTGGAACCAGGCACATATGAGCGACTACTTCCTGAACACGGTCCTGGTGGTCGCCGGCTCACTCATGGGCACTCTGCTGCTCGGTTCGATGGCGGCGTACGTCCTTGCCCGGTTCGACTTCCCCGGGAACCGCTTCATTTACTTCCTCTTCATCGGGGGGATGAGCTTCCCGATCATGCTGGCACTGGTCCCGTTGTTCTATGTGATGAACAACATCCAGCTCCTGAACACGATCCACGGACTGATCCTCGTGTACATCGCGTACTCGCTGCCGTTCACCGTGTTCTTCCTGACCGCTTTCTTCCGTACGCTGCCCACTTCGGTGGCCGAGGCGGCGCTGATCGACGGGGCCTCGCACACCCGGACGTTCTTCCAGGTCATGCTGCCGATGGCCAAGCCCGGTCTGATCAGTGTCGGGATCTTCAACTTCCTGGGGCAGTGGAACCAGTACATGCTGCCGACGGTGCTGAACACCGAGCCGGACCAGAAGGTCCTCTCCCAGGGACTGGTGCAGCTCGCCGTCAGCCAGGGATACAAGGGCGACTGGTCCGGCCTGTTCGCGGGCCTGGTGATGGCGATGCTGCCGGTGCTGGCCGCGTACGTCGTCTTCCAGCGACAAGTCGTCGCGGGCCTCACGGCGGGCGCCCTGAAATAGCCCTGCGCGCCGCTGCGCCCCCGCGTCCGCCCCCGCCCGCGGCAGTGGCCCAGGGGCGGTACTGGTGCTGCCCGTGGACGCCGTGAGGGCTGCCCGTGGGCCTTCCGCGGGCGCCCGGGCTTTTGCTCAGGTCTTGACGGGGAGCGGCCCGAAAGGCTCCCCTTAGAGTTCACATGTTGGAGTTAGCAGCGGGAGTGTGTGAGTCGATGGAGACTCCGGGGTCGCAGACATCTCTGCATCGGGCCAATCTCGAGCGGGTGGTCCGTGCCGTGCGCATGGCCGGTTCGCTCACCCAGGCCGAGATCGCGAGGTCGACCGGCCTCTCCGCCGCCACGGTCTCCAACATCGTTCGCGAACTGAAGGACGGCGGCACGGTCGAGGTGACCCCCACCTCGGCAGGCGGCCGCCGGGCCCGCAGCGTGTCGCTGAGCGGTGACGCGGGCATCGTCATCGGCGTCGACTTCGGGCACACCCATCTGAGGGTCGCCGTGGGCAATCTCGCCCACCAGGTGCTTGCCGAGGAGTCCGAGCCGCTCGATGTCGACGCCTCGTCCGAAGAGGGCTTCGGCCGGGCGGAAGTCCTGGTCAAGCGGCTGATCGCGGCCACCGGAATCAGCACGGACAAGGTCGTCGGCGTGGGCCTCGGTGTGCCGGGCCCGATCGACGTCGAGTCCGGGACCCTGGGCTCCACCTCGATCCTTCCGGGCTGGACCGGGATAAACCCCAGTGAGGAGCTCTCGCGCCGGCTCGGGGTGCCCGTCTACGTGGACAACGACGCCAACCTCGGAGCGCTGGGCGAGCTGGTCTGGGGCAGCGGCCGCGGAGTGAAGGACCTGGCGTACATCAAGGTCGCGAGCGGTGTGGGTGCCGGGCTGGTGATAGACGGCCAGATCTACCGGGGTCCGGGCGGTACGGCCGGCGAGATCGGGCACATCACGCTGGACGAGTCGGGTCCCGTCTGCCGCTGTGGCAACCGGGGTTGTCTCGAGACCTTCGCCGCGGCCCGCTATGTGCTTCCGCTGCTCCAGCCCAGCCATGGCCAGGATCTGACCATGGAACGGGTCGTCCAGCTCGCCCGCGAGGGCGATCCGGGCTGCCGCCGGGTGATCGCCGACGTCGGGCGGCACGTCGGCAGTGGCGTGGCGAATCTGTGCAATCTCCTCAATCCCACCCGGGTGGTACTGGGCGGCAACCTGGCCGAAGCGGGAGAATTGGTGCTTGCACCGATCAGGGAGTCGGTCTCCCGGTACGCGATTCCCAGCGCGGCCCGCCAGCTCTCCGTCCTTCCCGGGGCGCTGGGCAGCAGGGCCGAAGTGCTGGGTGCGCTGGCCCTTGTGCTGAGCGAAATGGGCGATTCGACACTTCTGGACAGCTCGACTCCCGCCGGGGCTCCTGTCTTCACTTAGATAACGAATGGCACCGTTGTCGTCTCGTTAAGGATTTACTCCTTGACGACGGCCTGGCGGCCGAGTTGACTTCCAGCCACCTCGGCCGCGGCGATGCGGCCTCGTCAGGGAGGTTTCTGAATGAACACGCAGATGCGTCGTGCCGCCGTGGCTCTGGCCGCCACCGCCATGGCCGTGTCCCTCGCCGCCTGTGGCAGCGCCAAGGAGTCCGGCGAGAAGGCCAACGGCTCGGGCGAGAAGAAGGGCAACGACCTCAAGATCGGTCTCCTCCTCCCGGAGAACCAGACCGCCCGCTACGAGAAGTTCGACAAGCCGCTCATCGAGAAGAAGATCAGCGAGCTCACCGGCGGCAAGGCCGAGGTCGTCTACGCCAACGCGAAGCAGGACGCCACTCTGCAGAGCCAGCAGGTCGACACGATGATCACCAACAAGGTCGACGCGCTGATCCTCGACTCGGTCGACTCCAAGGCCATCGCCGGCAGCGTCAAGCGCGCCAAGGAGGCCGGCATCCCGGTCGTCGCCTTCGACCGCCTCGCCGAGGGCCCGATCGACGCCTACACCTCCTTCGACAACGAAGAGGTCGGCCACGTCCAGGGCAAGGCGCTCCTCGAGGCGCTGGGCGACAAGGCCAAGACCGGCAAGATCGTCATGATGAACGGTGCCATCACCGACCCGAACGCCGCCCTGTTCAAGAAGGGTGCGAAGGCCGAGCTCGACGGCAAGGTCACCGTCGGCAAGGAGTACGACACCAAGGAGTGGAAGCCGGAGAACGCCAACGCCAACATGGAGGCCGCGATCTCGGCCCTCGGCAAGGACAACATCGTCGGCGTCTACTCCGCGAACGACGGCATGGCGGGCGGCATCATCACCGCCCTGAAGGCGGGCGGCTTCACCAAGCTTCCGCCGGTCACCGGCCAGGACGCCGAGCTCGCCGGTGTGCAGCGCATCGTCGCGGGTGAGCAGTTCATGAGCGTCTACAAGCCGTACGCTCCGGAGGCCGCCGCGGCCGCCGAGATGGCGGTGAATCTCGCCAAGGGCGAGAAGCTCGGCGGTATCGAGACCGCCCGGGTCGACAGCCCCACCAACAAGGGGATCCCGGCGGTGCTCGTCCCGGTCGTCTCGCTGACCAAGAACAACATCAAGGACACCGTGGTCAAGGACGGCGTCTACACCGTCGCCGAGATCTGCACCCCGAAGTACAAGGCCGCCTGCGACGCGCTCGGCCTGAAGTAAAGGCTTCGGTGCCCCGCCCCAGTCCAGCCCCGCTATCGGGGCGGGGCACCGGACAGAAACGCTTCTTCACTCCGGTTCAACCGGTTCTTCTGAATACTTGATTCTGCTCGACCCACCGCGCCTTCCCGGGGGCGCGGGATCCCCGCCGGTCAGGCGGCGAAGGAGATGGTTCACGTGTCCGCTACGCCCGTGCTGGCGTTGCGCGGGGTCTCCAAGCGGTTCGGTGCCGTTCAGGCGCTCACCGACGTAGAGCTTGAGGTCCACGGCGGCGAGGTGGTCGCTCTCGTAGGCGACAACGGCGCCGGAAAGTCCACGCTGGTCAAGACGATCGCAGGCGTGCACCCCATCGATGAGGGCGTCATCGAGTGGGAGGGCAGGTCCGTCTCGATCCACAAGCCGCACGACGCCCAGAACCTGGGCATCGCGACCGTCTACCAGGACCTCGCGCTGTGCGACAACATCGACGTCGTCGGCAACCTCTACCTCGGCCGGGAGCTGCGCAGGCGCGGCGTCCTCGACGAGGTCGAGATGGAGCGCCGCTCCCGCGAACTGCTGAGCATGCTGTCGATCCGCATCCCCAGCGTCCGTATCCCGATCGCCTCGCTCTCCGGCGGTCAGCGGCAGACGGTCGCCATCGCCCGTTCGATGCTGGGCGAGCCCAAGCTCGTCATCCTCGACGAGCCCACGGCCGCCCTCGGCGTCGAGCAGACCGCCCAGGTCCTCGACCTCGTCGAGCGGCTGCGCGAGCGCGGTCACGCGGTCATCCTCATCAGCCACAACATGGCCGATGTGAAGGCTGTCGCCGACAAGGTCGCGGTGCTCCGGCTCGGCCGGAACAACGGCGTCTTCGACGTCAAGTCCACCTCGCAGGAAGAGATCATCTCCGCCATCACGGGCGCCACGGACAACGCCGTGACCCGTCGTGCGGCGCGCACCTCGGAGGCGCAGAAGTGAGCACCCACAAGACCTCCACCTCCATCGGCGGCGGACACCAGGTAGTGAACCCGGACGCGGCGCACGACGCGGTCACCGCGGTCGACCCCCGCCTGCTGGTGCGCGAGCAGGGCTTCGCCGGCTACATCGGCGAGTTCAAGCGCAAGATGCACGCCGGCGACCTCGGCTCGCTCCCGGTGGTCATCGGTCTGATCCTGATCTGCGCGATCTTCCAGAGCATGAACTCGCAGTTCCTGTCAGCGCAGAACCTGAGCAACATCGCGGTCACGATGGTCGCCACCGGCATGATGGCCGTCGGCATCATCTTCGTGCTGCTGCTCGGCGAGATCGACCTCTCCGTCGGTTCCGTCAGCGGTGTGTCCGGCGCGATCGTCGCCGTGCTGACCGTGACCCACGGGATGAACGAGTGGCTCGCCGTGCTCGTCGCCCTGGGAAGCGGAGCGGCCATCGGCGCCCTGCACGGCTTCTTCTTCGCCCGGATCGGCGCCCCGGCCTTCGCCGTCACCCTGGCGGGCCTGCTCTTCTGGCTGGGCTTCATGCTCCAGCTGCTCGGCGACCAGGGCACCATCAACCTGGACGGCGAGGGGATCGTCGGCCAGCTGACCACGTACTACTTCCCCGACGTGGCCGCGGCCTACGGTCTGGCCGCGTTCTCGGTGGTGGCCTACTTCCTCTCGGCGTTCCTCGACAGCCGCCGCCGTGAGGCCGCCGGGATCCCCTCCCGCCCGGTCGGGGACATCTTCTTCCGGTCCGTCCTCCTGGCGATCGCGTCCTTCGCCGCCGCGTACATGTTCAACCAGTACAAGGGTCTGCCGCTGGCGCTGGTGCTGTTCCTGGTCGTGCTGGTGGTCACCGACTTCCTGCTGCGGCGCACCGCGTACGGACGCAAGATCTTCGCCCTCGGCGGCAGCGTCGAGGCGTCCCGCCGCGCCGGTATCAACGTCACGGCGATCCGGATCTCGGTCTTCGCCATCGCGGGCACCTTCGCGGCCATCGGCGGTCTGTTCTGGGCCTCCAAGATCGCGGCGGCCAACCAGAGCGCCGGCGCCGGTGACCTGCTGATGAACGTCATCGCGGCGGCCGTCATCGGTGGCACCAGCCTCTTCGGCGGCCGCGGGCGCACCTGGAACGCCCTGCTCGGTGTGATGGTGATCGTCTCGATCCAGTACGGCCTGGCTCTCGAGGGCATTGCCACGCCGATCCAGTACATGATCACCGGTGGTGTGCTCCTCGCCACCGTCGTGATCGACTCGGTCACCCGCAAGACGCAGAAGACCGCAGGTCGCGCCTGAGGTCCTTCGCTCGGATCAGCCCCGTGTGATCCGAACGGCAGGCCCCAACGCCGCGCACGCAGTGCCCGGCACCGGAACCGGTGCCGGGCACTGCTGCGTGTTCCTGTGAGGACGCGGGTAGGTGATGCCCCGTCCCTGATCCGGGTCCGCCAAAGGAGGGACGCGCAAGGCACTGCCCGATGACTGCCGCCGGGGGCGGAACACTAGACTCGGCGGATCGGCACGCTCGACCAGCTCACACGCAAGGAGGCACGGGTGGCATTGCTTACCCGTATCAAGGGACCGCGGGATCTGGACCGGCTCGGCCCGGAGCAGCTCGACCAGCTGGCCGCAGAGATCCGGACATTCCTCGTGGACGCCGTGTCCAAGACCGGCGGTCACCTCGGCCCCAACCTCGGTGTGGTCGAACTGACCATCGCCCTCCACAGGGTCTTCGAGTCCCCGAAGGACAAGGTCCTCTGGGACACGGGCCACCAGAGCTACGTGCACAAGCTGCTGACCGGCCGCCAGGACTTCTCGAGGCTCAAGATGAAGGGCGGCCTCTCCGGCTACCCGGCGCGTGCCGAGTCCGAGCACGACGTCATCGAGAACTCCCACGCCTCGACGGTGCTCGGCTGGGCCGACGGACTGGCCAAGGCCAACGAGGTCCTGAAGAAGGACGACCACGTCGTCGCGATCATCGGCGACGGTGCCCTCACCGGCGGTATGGCCTGGGAGGCGCTGAACAACATCGCGGACGCCAAGGACCGCCCGCTCGTCATCGTCGTCAACGACAACGAGCGCTCCTACGCCCCGACCATCGGCGGCCTCGCCAACCATCTGGCGACCCTGCGCACCACCGACGGCTACGAGCGCTTCCTCGCCCGCGGCAAGGAGATCCTCGAGCGCACCCCCGTCGTCGGCAAGCCCCTCTACGAGACCCTGCACGGAGCCAAGAAGGGCCTCAAGGACTTCATCGCCCCGCAGGGCATGTTCGAGGACCTGGGCCTGAAGTACGTGGGTCCCATCGACGGCCATGACATCGCCGCCCTGGAGTCCGCGCTCACCCGGGCGAAGCGCTTCGGCGGCCCGGTCATCGTGCACTGCCTCACCGAGAAGGGCCGCGGCTACCAGCCCGCCCTCCAGGACGAGGCGGACCGCTTCCACGCCGTCGGCAAGATCCACCCCGACACCGGTCTGCCGATCGCCAGCTCCGGGCTGGACTGGACGTCCGTCTTCGGCGAGGAGATGGTCGCGCTCGGCAAGGAGCGCGAGGACATCGTCGCGATCACCGCCGCGATGCTGCAGCCCGTCGGCCTGGACAAGTTCGCCAAGGCGTTCCCCGAGCGGGTGTACGACGTCGGCATCGCCGAGCAGCACGGCGCGGTCTCCGCGGCCGGTCTCGCCACCGGCGGAGTGCACCCGGTCTTCGCGGTGTACGCCACCTTCCTCAACCGTGCCTTCGACCAGGTGCTCATGGACGTCGCCCTGCACAAGTGCGGGGTGACGTTCGTGCTGGACCGCGCGGGTGTCACGGGCACCGACGGCGCCTCGCACAACGGCATGTGGGACATGTCGATCCTCCAGGTCGTCCCCGGTCTGCGGATCGCAGCGCCGCGCGACGCCGACCAGGTACGCGCCCAGCTGCGTGAGGCCGTAGAGGTCAAGGACGCGCCGACGGTGGTGCGCTTCTCCAAGGGCGCGGTCGGCCCCGCGGTCAAGGCCGTCGGGCGGATCGGCGGCATGGACGTGCTGCGCCGGCCGGGTGCCGAGCGTCCGGACGTGCTGCTGGTCTCGGTCGGTGCGCTCGCGCCCATGTGCCTGGAGGTCGCCGACCTCCTCGACAAGCAGGGCATCTCCACGACCGTGGTCGACCCCCGCTGGGTCAAGCCGGTCGACGAGGCGCTCGCCCCGCTCGCCGAGAAGCACCGGGTCGTCGTCACCGTGGAGGACAACATCCGGGTGGGCGGTGTCGGCGCGGCCGTGTCCCAGGCCCTGCGTGACGCCGGAGTCGACCTTCCGCTGCGCGACTTCGGTATCCCGCCCCGCTTCCTCGACCACGCCTCCCGCAAGGAGGTCATGGCGGAGATCGGCCTGACGGCACCGGACATCGCCCGGCAGGTCACGGGCCTGGTCGCCAGGCTCGACGGCCGTCTCGACGACGAACCGGCCGAGGCCCGCGAGCCGGCCCGCGACTGACGTCACACGGAGAATCCCGCGCATTGGGCCGGTCGGACCATCCCACAGGGGTCCGACCGGCCCTTTCGTGTGAAACGGAGCATCAGCGCGGGCGAGGTTCCGTACCCCTCTCGATCATGGGCTTACGGCCATGGGTACGGAGGTACGCCGGTGAGTACGGATCAGAAGTCGCCAGATTCCGGATTGTTCCGGACGAAGTCGGTCGAGCAATCGATCCGGGATACCGAAGAACCCGAGCACGCGCTCAAGAAGTCGCTCTCCGCCTGGGATCTGACCGTCTTCGGTGTCGGCGTGATCATCGGCACGGGCATCTTCGTGCTCACCGGCAAGGTGGCCAAGGAGAACGCGGGCCCCGCCACCGCCCTCGCCTTCGTCGCCGCCGGTATCGTCTGCGCGCTGGCCGCCCTCTGCTACGCGGAGTTCGCCTCCACCGTCCCCGTGGCCGGCTCGGCGTACACCTTCGCGTACGCCTCCCTCGGCGAGCTGGTGGCCTGGATCATCGGCTGGGACCTCGTCCTGGAGTTCGCCCTGGGCACGGCGGTGGTGGCCGTCGGCTGGTCCGGCTATGTGCGCTCGCTGATCGACAACGCGGGCTGGCACCTACCAGCCGTACTCGAAGGGCCGGACGCACCCGGCGGCACCTTCGACATCCTGGCCTTCCTGCTGGTGCTCGTACTCACCGTGATCCTGGTCATCGGCATGAAGCTGTCCGCCCGGATCACCGCGATCGTCGTGGCCATCAAGGTGACCGTGGTCATGATCGTGATCATCGCGGGCCTGTTCTTCATCGTGGGCGACAACTACAAGCCGTTCATCCCGCCGTCGCAGGTCCCGCCGGGCGGTATCTCGGGCTGGAACGCCCCGCTGATCCAGCTCATGTTCGGCTATGAGCCGACGAACTTCGGTGTGATGGGCATCTTCACCGCCGCGTCCGTCGTCTTCTTCGCCTTCATCGGGTTCGACGTGGTGGCCACCGCCGCCGAGGAGACCAAGCACCCGCAACGTGACATGCCACGTGGCATCCTCGGCTCGCTCCTCATCTGCACCGTGCTCTACGTCGCCGTCTCGATCGTCGTGACCGGTATGCAGCACTACAGCCGGCTGTCGGTGAGTGCCCCGCTGGCCGATGCCTTCAAGGCCATCGGGCACCCCTTCTACGCCGGCATCATCAGCTTCGGCGCCGCTGTCGGCCTCACCACCGTCTGTCTGATCCTGCTGCTCGGCCAGACCCGGGTGTTCTTCGCCATGAGCCGTGACGGGCTGCTGCCGCGCTTCTTCTCCATCACCCATCCGCGGTTCCGCACCCCGTACCGGCCCACCATCCTGCTCGGCGTGATCATCGCCGTCGTCGCCGGCTTCACCAGCATCAACGAACTCGCGACGCTGGTGAACATCGGCACCCTCTTCGCCTTCGTCCTCGTCGCCATCGGTGTGATCGTCCTCCGCCGCACCCGTCCCGACCTGCACCGCGCGTTCCGTACCCCGTGGGTGCCGGCGCTGCCCATCGTCTCGGTCGCCGCCACCGTGTGGCTGATGCTCAACCTGCCGGGCGAGACCTGGTTCCGCTTCGCGGTGTGGATGGTGATCGGTGTGATCGTGTACTTCGCCTACGGCCGCAGGCACAGCCGCCTCGGCCAGCTGGGCAAGGACGCCCGGTACTGACGGCCGGCACCCGGGCAGCCCGGCCGCGGGGGAGGGCACGGACAACAGGGGTACGGACAACAGGGGCACAGGCAACGCGGAGCCGGGAGGCGGACGCCCAGGAACGGGCCACCGCCTCTCGGCGGCCAGTTCGGCGAAGCCTGACGATCATGGAGAATCCGCAGCTCAGAGGGGTGGGACCAGGCGTTTCCGCAGCGCGCGACCAGACCCTTCCGGGGGTGTTATCGTCACCTCGATCGAGCGCCTGGGCGGCGTCTCGGAAAGGTGGCGACGGGCGATGTCACTGAGGCCGGCGCGGAGGTCCAAGCGGCGGACGGGCGAAGCCCAGGAGCCCCCCAGGGAGTCGCTTCGCACGGTCCGGACGGCGATCGCTCTCCCGGCCGACCCCTCCCTGCCACCGACCGCCGGCTGGCTGCTGCGCGGCAAGGACGGCCGCCTCGCCGCGTACACACCGGGCGCCGGCGGTGTGCTGCGCTGGACGGAGAAGCAGGCCGGCGTCGAGGACTGGACCGGTCCCGAGCTCTTCCCCGCACCCGGGATCCTGCCCTTTCTGGCGATCGCCCAGGGCCCGGACGCCTACGTCCAGCTGGTCGGGCTGCGGCGCACACGGCTCCCGGACGGCCAGAGCGCCACCGACGTCGTGCAGGCCATCCAGTACCAGTCAGGCCGCCCCCTGCGGGAGTGGTACGCCCTGGGCAGCCCGTACCAGGACCGCGAGCTCGCCGCGCGCATGGGCCTCCCGGCGGCCGTCGTCGATGCCGCCGGCTCGCTGCACGTCTTCGTGCGCAACGCGGGCGGCGGCGTCTGCGGCCGGTCCCAGACGCCGAACGGCAAATGGAACAAGTGGGCGGATCTCGAGGGCAGCGCGATCGTGGGCGTGCCCTCGGCGTCGCTCACCGGCAGCGGTCTGATGGAGGTCCTCGCACCGACCGCGGAGGTCGTCGCGCGCTGGGTGCAGGACACCCCGGGCGTGGCGTTCCGGCGCGCCGAGGACGTCAGAGCCGCCATCGCCGAGAGCTCGATGAGCTCCGCGCGCACGGGGGTCAAGCGTCTCAGCCATGCCTGGCGCGATGCCGCCACGGGGGCCGTGCACATCTGGCGCGAGGGAATGACTCCGGTCGCCGTCGGCGGCGAAGGCGGGACGGGGCCGGTCGCGATGCTGCGCACCCCGGTCGACGGCGTCGACTGCACGATCCTGGCCCAGCGCGGGAAGGACGGGCGTCCCGCCATGGCCGCGTGCCCGACCGAGGAGGAGCCGGCGGGCATGACCTGGACCTCGACGGGAGCACCGTGCGCCGGTGTGCCGGCCCTCGCGGTCGACGGGAACGCACGGGTGGTGCTGGCGGCGTTCGGCGCGGACGGCACCCTGCGGGTGGCCCGGCAGAAGGCCGAGGCGGGGTTGGCGATGGAGCCGTGGACGGCGGTCCCGGTCGGCTGACCCCGGTTCATGACCGCCCCCGGCTCGTTCGGCCCTGCGCCCTCCCCGGCGTTTCGGTTCCGGGCCTTTCCCGGCTCTTTCAGCCCTGTGTCCGCCCCGGAGTGTCCTCCGACCAGGCCCGGGTGACCGTGCCGATGGCCTCTGTCGCGCCGGCCGCGTCCTCGGCCGACATGCGGACCTTGTTGCTGAATTCGATGTGGAGGAAGGGAACGTCCTCTTCCGCGGCCTTGCGGCCCTGGACGTTGCTGCGACCCTCGAGCGGACAGCTGCGTGCCCAGGCCCGGCACACCTCGAAGTGACGGGCACGAAGGGCGTCGGCGAGTGCGCGGCCTTCGGCGTGGGCCAGGTCACCATTGCCCGCGGAGGCGATGACGTCGTAGCCGGGTGCCGAGTCGTCCGCGTATCCGTGCAGTTGGATCCCGGGCAGTCCGCGTTCCGTGAGCTCCGCGCAGACCGCGTCGAAGACGCTGTCCGTGCGATGCGCCACATCGGCGGCGTCGTCCTCGCCGGCCCGGCGATGTGCACCGGCAACCACCAGCACACCGCCGGGTGAGCCGCGCAGCACACGTACGCCGAGTTCCTCGGTGCGCCGGTCCGCCACGGGGTGCGGCACCTGTACGGACCAGCGGGCCGGAGCGGAGAGATCGACGTAGACGCGTCCCCACCCCCGGGGAGCAGGCGAGTCCTCGGTGCGGTCGGCGACTTCCGCGTACTGCCGGCCCGAGACGCTGTCGGTGAGTGCGCGGATCGTGAAGTCCACGTCGGACAGCTGCCTTTCGGCCTGGTCACGGCGGCCGTCCAAGAGCAGGGCGACGCCCTCGGCCACGGTCCGCCGGTCACGGCCGGAGGGGCGCCGGTAGCCGCTGTCCTCGCCGAAGCGGGAGGTGTACTCGGTGATCCGTTGCTCCAGGTTCACCGTCCCGTTGCCATGGCGGTTGGTGTCGTCGCCGACAGGCCCCGTACTCTCTGTGGGGCCGGGGCCATGGGTCAGACTCAGCAGGAGCCCGGTGAGCACGGCGGCAGCAACAACGATCACCGTTGTTGCAATTGTTACCGTCTTTGTCCGGTTAATGGTCATAGCTATATAAAGATATCCAGGTGATGAAACGCTTTTCGCGCCGGTCGCTGTCGTCTCCCGGCACCGCACCCGAGCCGCCCGTGGGCGCCGCCCGCGGCGACGGCCGTGCGGCGCTCGGGCGGCGGTCGGTGTGGCGGCATGGGGACCTGGTGTCCGGCCCGGGTGAGGGTACGGGTGAGGCGCGGTCCCGGGAGCGGCCTCCGGACTGATTTGCCCGCCCTGTCCTTCGTGGCTTCGATCACATTCTCTGTATTCGCGCAACTCAATTGCCATGACGCCGGTCTGATGTGGGGTTCGCACGGCAGTGCGCAACACTGCGTGCCCGACCGCCCCTGAGGCGTGACAGGTGAGGCGCTGGTTGCCTCTGATGTCATGGTTTGTCAGGAGAGGAGCTCCACCTTGGCCGCTTCGTCCACGAAGCGGCGGCATAAGGTCCGCCGACGGGCTGACATGTCCCTGTTGGGTGGCATACGTCCCCCTATAGCCGTCTTGTCAGTTCTGCTCCTCGCCCTGGCGGGCATCACCGCCCTCTCCCTGGGGCGCGTCTCGAACGAGCGCGTCCCGAAAGCCGTTCAGACGTCCCAGCAGCACTTCGCCGAGGACGGCGCCATCGCCCTGCGCGCCTCCATCGACGAGAGCGTCACCGACCTGACGCGTACGGCCGGACTCTTCAACGCCGCCGCCCCGGTACCCGCCGACTCCGTACTCGACAAGATCGGCAACGTCTACCAGAAGTGGCTGGGCACCGCCGTCGTCGAGATCACCTCGGGCAAGCTCCTCGCCGCCCGCGGGGAGAACGTGCCGCTGACCGCGATCGACCGCTCCAAGCTCGGCGACGAGTACGGTCTGACCCCCCGCCTGGTCCGCCTCCAGAACGGTGAGACCCGGCTGCTCGCCTTCGCCGTGCTGGCCTGGCCGGGCCAGCCCCAGAAGCTGCTGGTCGCCTCCAGCGGACTGAAGGTGCCCGGCATCAGCCTGGGCAGCTCCCGCGCCATCGCCGTCACCGACCAGCAGGGCCAGGTGCTCAGCCAGGACGGCATCCCCGAGCCGGAGCAGGCCAAGACCTCGGCCCAGCGCCAGAAGATCGCCAACTCCGGCAAGCAGCTGAAGACGTTCGCCACGTCCGCCGCCGGCAAGGCGAACGGCCACCCACTCAAGGCCAAGGAACCCGGATCCGGAGGCTTTCCCGGCATCAGCGGAAGCCTCGTCGGCGGCCACTACCTCGGCCACCGCTCCGTCGCCGGATACGCCACCCTCGCCGGAGCACAGCCCGGTGAGTCGACCGTCGCGACCGGCCTCGGGCTGCGCGTCGTCGCCATGGTCAACGTCTCCGAGGAGACCACCACGGTCAGCAAGCCCGCCTTCGGTCTGCTCGCCGCGGGCGCGCTGCTCCTCATCGGCGGTGTCACCGTGGCGGTGCTCATCGGCACCGTGCAGCGTCCGCTGATCCGGCTCTTCCTGGAGAGCCGACGCCTCACCCGCGGCGAGCTCGTACGTCCCGTCACCGCGCCCAGGTATGGCGAGGCGGCGCGGATCGGCGCGGCGCTGGAGCGGCTGCGCCGCCAGCTCCTCGGCGACCCCGCCGAGTCACCGTCGCGTTCCCGGACCCGGCTCAGCGCCCGTACGGTGCTCGCCGTCTGCGGAGTGCTGCTGCTCGTCTGGTGCGTCCCGCTCATGCTGCTGTTCAACCGCGCGGGCGGCTCGGTCGTGGTGCCGAAGCAGATCGTCCACGACCAGCGCGAGCGCACCGAAACCCTCACGGACCGGGTACGCCGGGGCCTCAACGAGGGCCACGCCGACCTCGCCTCGGTCGCCGCGCTGATCGGCGACCGCAAGTCGCCGTCGGAGATGACCAAGGTCCTCGAGCGCACCATGTCGGAGCATCTGCGCTACGACTCGCTCTACGTCCTCGACGCCGACGGAAAGGTCGTCGCCCGGTCCGGTGCCGATCCGCACAGCCCCGCGGGCAAGGGCCCGGTCAAGGAGCCGATCCGGCTCCTCGACAAGCAGGGCAAGGAGCCGGTGGTCATCGGCACCGCCGAGATCGCGGGCCGCAAGGGAGCCGCCGTGGTGGGCGAGTTCCGGATCGAGTTCCTGAACTCGCTGGTCAAGCGCCCGGGGCTCGGCGTGGTCCGGGTCGTCGACTCCAAGGGCGAGGTCGTCGCGGGCAACAGCGGCTTCCTCGCGTTCGAGGGCCTGCCCGACGACCGCCTCGGCGACCTCGTGGAGCAGGTCAACGTGAAGTCCGGCGAGAACAAGGACAAGGACCTGGACCCCAGGGGTATCCGGTACCGGGACGGCAGCACGGTCCGGATCGCCGCCGCGGCGCCCTTCGACGGCGGTGGCGCGGCGAAGTCCCTCGGGTGGACCGTCGTCAGCTGGCAGCCGGCGTCCGGGCTCGCGATCCCCGAGTACAACCTCCAGAACCGCACGGTGCTCACGGGTCTGCTCGGTGTCACTGCGGCCACCGCCTGCCTGGGCTGGCTCTACATCGTCGTCGTACGCCCGCTGCGTGCCCTCGTCGGCCAGGCGGAGGCCCTGGCGGACGGCGACCGCCGCACCGTTCTCTATCCGCGCCACCACGACGAGGTCGGCGCCGTCGTCCGCAGCCTCGAGCTGATCCGGCAGCAGTTGCCGGGACAGCAGCGCAAGCGGGACGGCGCGACGTCCCCCGCCGGAAGGAACTGACCACCGTGCTCTTCCTCTACACCGTGCTGGTGGTGTGCAGCGCGATCCTGCTGGTCGCGGGGATCATCGAGCAGCGCAGGCATTTCGTGAACCTCGAGCACATACCCACCCGGGTCCTGGTCAACGGGATCCGCGGGAAGTCCTCCATCACCCGGCTGTGCGCGGGAGCGCTGCGCGGCGGCGGTCTCACCACGGTCGCCAAGACGACCGGGACGGCAGCCCGCTTCATCCATCCCGACGCCACCGAGGAGCCGGTCTACCGCAAGTTCGGCATCGCCAACGTCGTCGAGCAGATCGGCATCGTCCGCCGGGCCGCCGCGTACCACCCGGACGCGCTCGTGATGGAGTGCATGGCGGTCATGCCGGCGCTGCAGGAGATCAACCAGTCCAAGCTGATCCGCTCCACGATCGGCGTGCTGTGCAACGTCCGTGAGGACCACGTCGCCGAGATGGGCCCGACCCTCGACGACATCGGCCGCTCGCTGTCCCGCTCGATGCCGCACGGCGGCATCTGTGTCACCGCGGAGAAGGAGCGCTTCCACGTCCTTAAGGAAGAGGCGGACAAGCGGGACTGCAAGCTGGTCTACGCCGACCCCGAGATGGTCACCGACGAGGAGCTGCGCGGCTTCAGCTGGTTCACCTTCAAGGAGAACGTGGCGATCGCCCTGGTCGTCGCCGAGCTGCTGGGCGTGGACCGCGGGACCGCGCTGCAGGGCATGTACGACGCCCCGCCGGACCCGGGTGTCCTCTCCGTCGAGCGGTATGTCACCGAGGACGGCAAGAAGCTCCGCTTCGCCAATGTCTTCGCGGCCAACGACCCCGAGTCGACGCTGATGAACATCAACCAGCTCCTCGACCTGGGGGCGATCAGCCGCCCGCTCAACGTGGTCATCAACTGCCGTCCCGACCGCGTCGAGCGCAACGGCCAGATGGGCCAGATCGTTCCGGACCTGCAGCCGGACCAGGTGTTCGTGATCGGCCACCCGGCCAAGAGCGCCATCGACGCGATCCCCGCCGAATGGCGTGGCCGCGCCGTCGACCTCGGCGGCGACGGACGCGACAGCGAGGAGTTCATGGCCGAGCTGCTCGGCAGGCTCGGCCCCGACTCGTCCCTCGTCGCCATCGGCAACATCCACGGCCAGGGCGAGGTGCTCCTGGAGCACCTCGCCGAGCTCCCCGCCGACGAGAGCGCGGCGGGTGACCCCTCCTCGCAGCCGGCGGCCCCCATGCCCGCCACTGCGGAAGGTCCCGCGACCCCGGTCGTGCAGGACGTCGACACGACGCGGATGTACGCCCCCCACGTCGACCCGTACCAGCAGTACTCGCAGGCGTACGAGAACCGCTACGGCCACCGGCCCCACGTGCCCGAGCAGCGGGGTGGCGCACCCGGCTACGGGCACCGCGTCCATGTACCCGAGCAGCGGGGTGGCATGCCCGACGGCGGCGTTCCGCAGCACGGCGCGCCCCAGTACGGCGTTCCCCAGCACGGCGCGCCCCACAGCGGCCGAGCGCACGGTGGTGGCCAGGCGTACGGCGATCCGGTGTACGGCGATCAGGCGTACCGGGATCAGGCGTACCGGGATCAGGCGTACCGGGATCAGGCGTACCGGGACCAGGCATACGGCGACCAGGCCCATGACGGCCACGGCCAGTCCCGCGGCACCTTCGAGCCACGCGTTCCTCCGACACCCCCCACCGACGAACCGCACCAGTGGTACAGCCCAGGAGAGCCCCGTTGATCCCGTCCGTCCTCACTCCCGAGATCGCCGCGGTCGGCATCGCCCTCGGGCTGCTCTTCTCGCTGGTCTGCTATCTGACGACCAACCTCTCACCCGGAGGCATGATCACCCCGGGCTGGCTCGCGCTCACCCTCGTCGAAGACCTCCAGCGCGCCGCGATGGTCGTCGGCGTCACGGTCCTCACCTACGTCTGCACCCTGGTGCTGCAGCGCTATGTGATCCTCTACGGCAAGCGGCTGTTCGCGGCGGTCGTGCTCACCGGTGTGATGCTCCAGGCCACCGTGATGATCGTGCTCTCGCTCGAGTTCCCGCTGATGTACAGCAACCAGACCCTCGGGTTCATCGTCCCCGGCCTGATCGCCTACCAGCTGGTGCGCCAGCCCAAGGGCCCGACGCTGCTGGCCACCGGCTCGGTGACGCTCATGGCCTATGTCGTCCTCACCGCCGGGATCCTCCTCGGCGTCATGCCGTCCGCCTGACCGCCCCACCGGAGCCGACACATGAATGCCAAGAAGAAGACCCCTCGCGTCGTGCACGCGGCGATCGTGATCGCGCTGCTCGCAAGCAGCGCGTACCTGACCGTCGAACTGCGCAAGGACGAGCAGGCCAAGGCACCGGCGATCCAGTCCGTCACGGACACCCCGGTGCTCGGATCGGGCGGCGGCAAGGTCAGTGGCAAGCAGACCTGGGAGCGTCTGAAGAACCCCGAGCGCTCGGTGCTCCGCGGCGAGGGCGGGCAGGTGCTCGCCACCTTCACCGACAAGGCCCGCACCGCGACCCTGAAGGGCCCGAGCCGTAGCTTCACCGAGTCCGTCAACACCACCTCACGGGTGAAGACGGACGACTGGGTCCGGCTGATGCCGGAGCCCTGGCGCAAGGGCGCCGAGAAGGAGCAGTGGTTCAAGGACTGGTTCAAGGAGTACTACGGGAGCGACAAGGAGGACGTCTTCGCGATGGCCTTCGAGTACGTCCAGGGCGTGCCCGTCAAGAAGGACGACGAGGGCATCCCGTACCGGGGCGACGCCAACTTCGGCCCGCTCAACCCGAACGGCAGCGCGGGCAACGACCTGCGCGAGGAACTGTCGGACTTCTACGACTACCTCGGCATCCCGTACACCTTCCGTGACGGCACCACCCAGCAGTTCGAGGCCAAGCGTGCCCGTTCCGTCGACTGCTCGGGCTATATGCGGCTGGTGTGGGGCTACCGCGCCCGATATCCCCTCGCCTCGTCCGACACCACCGGCGACGGTCTGCCGCGCAGCGCGAACGGTATGGCCCGCTCCAGGGTGGGTGCCGATGTCATTCCGCTCAAGGGCGTCGCACCCACGGACCGGCCGAAGTCCATCGATGTGCTCCAGCCCGGTGACCTGGTCTTCTTCAAGCTGGACGCCCGCACCAAGGACCGGATCGACCATGTGGGCATGTACCTGGGCCACGACGGCGACGGCCACAAGATCTTCATCTCCAGCCGGGAGGAAGTGAACGGCCCCACCATCGGTGACAAGGGCGGCACTTCACGGTTGGACGGGAACGGCTACTACGCGACGACCCTGCGCAGCGCGAAGCGCCTGTAGGGCAGCCGTACGCGGCACACGGCGGTCGTACCCGGTGAGCCGGGGACGACCGCCGTGTCATGACCGGGACGGTCTTCGGCGCGGCGGCCCGTGCGGCCACAGCGGCGTACAGCACGAACGGGCCGTACGGGACTCGCATCCCGTACGGCCCGTTCGCCGTGCCGACTACGCCTTACGCGGGGACGCTCGCGACGCCCTGCGCCAGGAACGTCTTGCCGTTCACCCGCTCGCTGACGCCCTCACGGTCCAGGTACGGCGTGATGCCGCCCAGGTGGAAGGGCCAGCCGGCGCCGGTGATCAGGCAGAGGTCGATGTCCTGCGCCTCGGCGACGACACCCTCCTCGAGCATCAGGCCGATCTCCTGCGCGACCGCGTCCAGGACGCGGGCCCGGACCTGCTCCTCCGTCAGGACGCTGTCGCCCTGCTTCAGCAGCGCCGCGACCTCGGGGTCGAGCTCGGGCTTGCCCGAGTCGTACGTGTAGAAGCCGCGCTTGCCGGCCTCGACGACCGCCTTCAGGTTCGGGGAGACCTTGAAGCGCTCCGGGAAGGCGCGGTTCAGGGTCTCGGAGACATGGAGACCGATGGCCGGGCCGACCAGCTCCAGCAGCACCAGCGGGGACATCGGCAGACCGAGCGGCTCGATGGCCTTCTCGGCGGTGGCGACCGGGGTGCCCTCGTCGATGACGTTCTGGATCTCGCCCATGAAGCGGGTCAGGATGCGGTTCACGACGAACGCCGGGGCGTCCTTGGTGAGCACCGCGGTCTTCTTCAGCTTCTTGGCGACGCCGAAGGCCGTGGCCAGCGAGGCGTCGTCGGTCTTCTCACCGCGGACGATCTCCAGCAGCGGCAGGATCGCGACCGGGTTGAAGAAGTGGAAGCCGACCACGCGCTCCGGGTGCTGGAGCTTGGAGGCCATCTCGGACACCGACAGCGAGGAGGTGTTGGTGGCGAGGATCGCGTGCGCCGGGGCGACGGCCTCGACCTCCGCGAACACCTTCTGCTTGACGGTCATCTCCTCGAACACGGCCTCGATGATGAAGTCCGCGTCCGCGAAGCCCTCGGCCTTGTCGAGGACACCGGTCACCAGCGCCTTGAGGCGGTTGGCCTTGTCCTGGTTGATCCGGCCCTTGCCCAGCAGCTTCTCGATCTCGGCGTGGACGTAGCCCACACCCTTGTCGACGCGCTCCTGGTCGATGTCCGTGAGGACGACCGGGACCTCGAGGCGGCGCAGGAAGAGCAGTGCCAGCTGGGAGGCCATCAGGCCGGCGCCGACGACACCGACCTTGGTGACCGGGCGGGCCAGGCTCTTGTCCGGGGCACCGGCGGGGCGCTTGCCGCGCTTCTGCACCAGGTTGAAGGCGTAGATGCCGGAGCGCAGTTCGCCGCCCATGATGAGGTCGGCGAGGGCGGTGTCCTCGGCGTCGAAGCCCTTCTGCAGGTCGCCGTCCTTGGATGCCTCGATGATGTCGAGGGCGCGGTACGCGGCCGGAGCCGCACCGTGCACCTTGGAGTCGGCGATGAACCGGCCGCGGGCGACGGCCTGGTCCCAGGCCTCACCGCGGTCGATCTCCGCGCGCTCGACCACGGTCTCGCCCTTGAGGACGGACGCGGTCCAGATCAGCGACTGCTCCAGGAAGTCGGCGCCCTCGAAGATCGCGTCGGCGATGCCGAGCTCGAAGACCTGCTTGCCCTTCAGCTGCTTGTTCTGGTTGAGCGAGTTCTCGATGATCACCGAGACGGCGCGGTCCGCGCCGATCAGGTTCGGCAGGATCGTGCAGCCGCCCCAGCCCGGGACCAGACCGAGGAAGACCTCGGGCAGCGAGAAGGCCGGCAGGGCCTTGGAGACCGTGCGGTACGAGCAGTGCAGACCGACCTCGACACCGCCGCCCATCGCCGCACCGTTGTAGTACGCGAAGGTGGGGACGGCGAGCGTGGCGAGGCGCTTGAAGACGTCGTGGCCGCCCTTGCCGATGGCGAGCGCGTCCGAGTGCTGCTTCAGCAGCTCGACGCCCTTGAGGTCGGCGCCGACGGCGAAGATGAACGGCTTGCCGGTGATGCCGGCGCCGACGATGTCGCCGTTCGCGGCCTCGGCCTCGACCTGGTCGATCGCGATGCTGAGGTTGGCCAGCGACTGCGGGCCGAAGGTGGTCGGCTTGGTGTGGTCGAAGCCGTTGTCCAGCGTGATGAGGGCGAACTTGCCCGCGCCGCCGGGGAGGTCGAGGTGGCGTACGTGCGCCTGGGTGACGACCTCGTCCGGGAACAGCTCGGCCGCGCCCTTCAGGAGCTCAGCGGTGGTGCTCACTTGTTGCCTCCGGCGTCCTTGTGGTGCGGGTTCTCCCAGATCACGGTGGCGCCCATGCCGAAGCCGACGCACATCGTGGTGAGGCCGTAGCGGACCTCCGGCTGCTCCTCGAACTGGCGGGCCAGCTGCGTCATCAGACGGACGCCGGAGGAGGCGAGCGGGTGGCCGTACGCGATGGCGCCGCCGTACTGGTTGACGCGGGCGTCGTCGTCGGCGATGCCGTAGTGCTCGAGGAAGGCCAGGACCTGGACGGCGAAGGCCTCGTTGATCTCGAACAGACCGATGTCGTCGATCGACAGGCCGGCCTGGGCGAGGGCCTTCTCCGTCGCCGGGATCGGGCCGTAGCCCATGACCTCGGGCTCGACACCGGCGAAGGAGTACGCGACCAGGCGCATCTTGACCGGGAGGTTGTTCTCGCGGGCGAAGTCCTCGGAGGCGATGAGCGAGGCGGTGGCGCCGTCGTTCAGACCCGCGGCGTTACCGGCGGTGACGCGACCGTGGACACGGAACGGAGTCTTCAGGCCCTGAAGGTTCTCGAACGTGGTGCCCGGGCGCATCGGCTCGTCGGCGGTGACCAGGCCCCAGCCGGTCTCGCCGGCCTCGGGGTTGGTGCGGCGCACCGAGATCGGCACCAGGTCCTGCTGGATCTTGCCGTTGGCGTACGCCTTGGCGGCCTTCTCCTGCGAGCGCACGGCGTACTCGTCGGCGCGCTGCTTGGTGATCGTGGGGTAGCGGTCGTGCAGGTTCTCCGCGGTCATCCCCATGAACAGGGCCGACTCGTCGACGAGCTTCTCCGACACGAAGCGCGGGTTGGGGTCGACGCCCTCACCCATCGGGTGGCGGCCCATGTGCTCGACACCGCCGGCGATGGCGATGTCGTAGGCGCCGAAGGCCACGCTGCCCGCGACCGAGGTGACGGCGGTCAGCGCGCCGGCGCACATGCGGTCGATGGAGTAGCCGGGCACGGACTGCGGCAGACCCGCGAGGATGCCGGCGGTGCGGCCGATGGTCAGACCCTGGTCACCGATCTGCGTGGTCGCGGCGATGGCGACCTCGTCGATCTTCTTGGGGTCGAGGTCCGGGTTGCGGCGCAGCAGCTCCCGGATGGCCTTTACGACGAGATCGTCGGCACGGGTCTCGTGGTAGATGCCCTTCGGGCCCGCCTTGCCGAACGGGGTGCGGACGCCGTCGACGAAGACGACGTCCCTGACGGTACGAGGCACGATGGCTCTCCTCCAGGGTGCGGGATGGCACTGCTGCACGTGCGCGGCTAAGCGCGCGCTTGCCCTCATGCTACTTGCGGGTAACAGGGTTGCCCACCCCTTGCCGCGGGAGCGGCGAACGTCACACATGGGTCGCGCTGCGGTGCGGGTGCCTTTGGCGGTGCGGTGGTGCGGGTACCTCTGCGGGGTGGGCGGTGCCCGGGTTGGCGCCCGGTGTGTCCGTCCTCAAGTGCCGGACGGGCTGAGGGTGTGTGGGCGTGCCCGGTGTTGTGTTGGTGGGGGTTGGTGCCGTTCCGGGGCTCGCGTCCTGGACGGCATGATTTACGGCGCGCCTTGACCCTGCCGTGATGGCATCGCCTGCGGTGCGCGCCACAAATCACGCTTTAGTGTCCCGGACACGACCCCTCCACGGCCCCTGTCCCGCAGACGGGGCCCGGTGGCCCCTCAGGGGGATCATGTGCGGCCGAGTCAACCTGCCCAGTCCCGCCCCGGGGCGCCTACCGTGCCCGGGAAGGGGGGACTCGGAGGGGTCGTGTGCAGAGACACTAAAGCGTGATTTGTGTCGCGCTGCGACAGCGGTGCCTTCGCGGTCCGGGGTTGCGCGACGTAAATCATGCCGTCGTCGCATACGAGCCCCGCAGAGGCCCCCAACCTCACCGACAACGCCCAGGGCAAGCCCGATCACCCTGAGCCCGTCCGGCGATTGAGGACGGACACCCCGGGCGCCAACCCGGTAGGCGGCAACACCGCACCGCCAGCCGCACCGCGCACCGCACCGCCAGCCGTACCGCGCACCGCACAGCGCAGCGCACACGCAGCGTTATGGCAGGGCTGACAACGCGCGGGTCAGCAAAGGTGTCACCTGTTCGACCTGCCAGGCGCGGGCGCCCAGGGCCGTGAGGGCCTGGGCCACCGCGTCGGGGGTGCCGTCAGCCGGTGGCTCCCAGCACACCCGCCGCACCGTGTCCGGAGTGATCAGGTTCTCCTGGGGGAGGCTCAGCCGTTCCGCCAGCGCGGACACCGAGGCCCGTGCCGCCGAGAGCCGGGCCGCCGCCGCGGGGTCCTTGTCCGCCCAGGAGCGCGGGGGCGGGGGACCGGCCACCGGCTGCCCCGGCTGCGGCAGCTCCGCGTCCGGCAGCGCCCTGGCCCGGTCCACCGCGGCCTGCCACTGCTCCAGCTGGCGCCGCCCCATCCGGTGCCCGAATCCGGGCAGCACGGTCAGCGCCTGTACGTTCACGGGCACGGCCAGCGCCGCCTCGACGATCGCCGTGTCGCTCAGCACCTTGCCCGGGGAGACGTCCCGCCGCTGTGCCACCTTGTCGCGGGCCGTCCACAGCTCGCGTACGACCGCCATCTGCCGGCGCCGGCGCACCTTGTGCATCCCCGACGTACGCCGCCAGGGGTCCTTGCGGGGCGGGGCCGGCGGAGCCGAGGCGATCGCCTCGAACTCCTGCTGCGCCCATTCCAGCTTCCCCTGCCGGTCGAGCTCCTTCTCGAGCGCGTCCCGCAGATCGACCAGGAGTTCCACGTCCAGGGCCGCGTACCGCAGCCATGGCTCGGGCAGGGGCCGCGTGGACCAGTCCACGGCGGAGTGGCCCTTCTCCAGCGCGAAGCCGAGCACCGACTCGACCATCGCGCCGAGTCCCACCCGCGGGAAGCCCGCGAGCCGCCCGGCCAGCTCGGTGTCGAAGAGCCGGGTCGGCACCATGCCTATTTCGCGCAGGCACGGCAGGTCCTGGGTGGCCGCGTGCAGGATCCACTCGGTGCCGTCGAGTGCCGCGCCGAGTCCGGAGAGGTCGGTGCAGCCGACCGGGTCGATCAGTGCCGTGCCGGCGCCCTCACGGCGCAGCTGGACGAGATAGGCGCGCTGGCCGTACCGATAGCCGGACGCGCGCTCGGCGTCCACGGCGATGGGGCCGCTGCCGGCGGCGAACGCGGCGACAACGGACTGGAGGGCCTCGGGGGTGGAGACCACGGGGGGAATGCCCTCACGCGGCTCCAGTAGGGGGATCGGCACCCCGTCGAATACGAGGCCGTCGTCCGGGGGGCCGCCCCCGGGGGTACGCAGGTCCGGCTCTGCTGCGGTCTCTTGGGCGTCGGTCACCTGTCAAGGGTATCTGTGAACGGAAGCCGCCCGTCGACGGAACGTTCCGTCGACGGGCGAGGGGTGCTCCTGGGGACGTCAGTGGATGATGCCGGTGCGCAGCGCGACGGCCACCATTCCGGCGCGGTCGCCGGTGCCGAGCTTGCGCGCGATCCGGGCGAGGTGGCTCTTCACGGTCAGGGCGGACAGGCCCATCGAGACGCCGATCGCCTTGTTCGACTGGCCCTCGGCGACGAGCCTGAGCACCTCCACTTCGCGACCGGACAGCTCGCGGTAGCCGCCGGGGTGGCTCGGGGCGCCGGGGGGACGGCGGTGCAGCCGGGCGGCCGCCGAGCCGATGGGTGCGGCGCCGGGGCGGGTGGGGTGGCCGAGGTTGGTGCGGGTGCCGGTGACGACATAGCCCTTGACCCCGCCGGCCAGGGCGTTCCGGACGGCGCCGATGTCGTCGGCAGCGGACAGCGCGAGCCCGTTGGGCCAGCCTGCCGCACGGGTCTCCGACAGCAGGGTCAGCCCGGAGCCGTCGGGCAGGTGGACGTCGGCCACGCAGATGTCGCGCGGGTTGCCGACGCGGGGACGGGCCTCCGCGATGGACGACGCCTCGATGACGTCACGTACTCCGAGCGCCCACAGGTGGCGGGTGACGGTGGAGCGGACGCGCGGGTCGGCCACGACGACCATGGCCGTCGGCTTGTTCGGGCGGTAGGCGACCAGGCTTGCGGGCTGCTCGAGGAGAACGGACACCAGGCCTCCTGGAAAGGTGGGGGGACGGAGCCGGCTCGGGGATGAAGCCGGGGCGAACCGTGCTTGAAGGGTCACCACCTCTTCGGCAGCAATCTCACCCGCCTTTAGAGAATGATCACGATTTGGTGAGTAACAATTCCGGCAATTCGGACGCGTGATCGATCATCCTATGAATACGCCCTCCGGGGACCGTCCCGGTGCCGTGTGCTTCGCCGGTGCCATGTGCTCCGTCGGGCCCGCCGCGTCGGCGGCGGTGGGCGGACTACCGCGCGTGGGGGCCGCGGCGCTGCGGCAGCGACACCACGCCCGCGCCCGGGCCCGTGGGCTCCGGGCCGCCGGAGCCCGACGGCGGCAGTCCCGCGACCTGGCACAGCAGATCGCACCAGGCCGCCAGATGTGCCGCGGTGTCGGGCACCCCGTCCCTGCCCTCGAGCGGTGTCCAGGAAGCACGGATCTCGATCTGGGTCGCCGGACGGCGGTCGGCGAGCGCCCCGAAGTAGTGGGAACCGGCCCGGGTGATCGTGCCGCCGGCCTCGCCGTGGAACAGCCCCCTCGCCTCCAGCGACCCGGTCAGCCACGACCAGCAGACCTCGGGCAGCAGAGGATCGGCCGCCATCTCCGGCTCCAGCTCGGCCCGCACCAGTGTGACCAGCCGGAACGTACCCTTCCATGCCTCGTGGCCCGATGGGTCGTGCAACAGCACGAGACGGCCGTCCGCGAGGTCCTCGCCGTCGTCGACGACCGCGGCCTCCAGGGCGTACGCGTGCGGCGCCAGCCGCTGCGGCGGGCGGGTCCGCTCCACCTCGATCTCCGGACGCAGCCGGGCGGACGCCAGCGCGTCCACCGCCAGGCGGAACGCGCGCGGGACGGAGTTCCGCTCCCCGCCGTCCGCGTCGTCCGCGCCGTCGGAGGAATCGGAGGAGTCGGAGTACTGTCCCTGAGCCGCAGCCATGCGGGGAAGAGTAAGCGGAACGGAGGCCGCGTGCAGGGAGGGACACCCGGCCCGGGCAAGCCGCTTGCGCCCACATGCGAAGATTCTGGGCGTGAGCGCCAACGACCTTCCCACGACTCCCGCGACTTCCGGTACCGACCGCGCCGGGGACGAGGCCTTCGCGGACCGCAGGCCCCGGCCCTCCGCCACCCACGACTCCGCCTTCCTCAGGGCGTGCAGGCGTGAGCCGGTGCCGCACACGCCCGTCTGGTTCATGCGGCAGGCCGGACGGTCACTGCCCGAGTACCTGAAGGTGCGCGAGGGCATCCCGATGCTCGAGTCGTGCATGCGGCCGGAGCTGGTCACCGAGATCACCCTCCAGCCGGTGCGCCGCCACAAGGTCGACGCGGCGATCTACTTCAGCGACATCGTCGTCCCGCTCAAGGCCATCGGCGTCGACCTGGACATCAAGCCGGGAGTCGGCCCGGTCGTCGCCGAGCCCATCCGCCGCCGCGAGGACCTGGCCCGGCTGCGCGATCTGACCCCCGACGACGTCGCGTACGTCACCGAGGCCATCGGCATGCTCACCACCGAGCTCGGCGCCACGCCGCTCATCGGGTTCGCGGGCGCGCCGTTCACCCTCGCCAGCTATCTCGTCGAGGGCGGTCCGTCCCGCAACCACGAGCACACCAAGGCCCTGATGTACGGCGACCCGCAGTTGTGGGCCGACCTGCTCGACCGGCTGGCCGACATCACCTCGGCCTTCCTGAAGGTGCAGATCGAGGCCGGTGCATCGGCCGTGCAGCTCTTCGACTCCTGGGTCGGCGCGCTGGCCCCCGCCGACTACCGGCGTTCGGTCATGCCCGCGTCCGCCAAGGTGTTCCGCGCGGTCCAGGACTACGGCGTGCCGCGCATCCACTTCGGTGTCGGTACCGGTGAACTGCTGGGCCTGATGGGCGAGGTGGGCGCGGACGTCGTCGGCGTCGACTGGCGGGTCCCGCTCGACGAGGCCGCCCGGCGGGTCGGCCCCGGCAAGGCGCTCCAGGGCAATCTGGACCCCGCGGTCCTCTTCTCCTCGCCCGAGGCGGTCGAGGCCAAGACCCGCGAGGTGCTGGACGCCGCCGCGGGCCTCGAGGGCCATGTCTTCAACCTGGGGCACGGTGTGCTGCCCACCACCGACCCGGACGCGCTGACCCGGCTCGTGGAGCACGTTCACACCGCGACGGCCCGCTGACCCCCGGACCCCGGGCCGGAACCGGCCCGGGGTCGGCTCAGAACCCGGCCTTCCGTACCGCCGCCACCGCCTTGCGCGCGGCCACCAGGACCGGGTCCCAGACCGGCGAGAAGGGCGGGGCGTACCCCAGGTCGAGGGACGTCATCTGTTCCACCGTCATCCCGGCCGTGAGGGCGACCGCCGCGATGTCCACCCGCTTCGCGGCGCCCTCGCGCCCGACGATCTGCACGCCGAGCAGCCGTCCCGTACGGCGCTCGGCGAGCATCTTCACCGTCATGGGCGCGGCGCCGGGGAAGTAGCCGGCGCGGCTCGTCGACTCGACCGTCACGGTCACGAACTCCAGCCCCACTTCTCGGGCGTCCTTCTCCCGCAGCCCGGTGCGCGCGATCTCCAGATCGCAGACCTTGCTCACGGCCGTCCCCACGACCCCGGGGAAGGTCGCGTATCCGCCGCCGACGCCGGCGCCGATGACCTGGCCGTGCTTGTTGGCGTGCGTGCCGAGCGGGACGTGCCGCTCGCGGCCCGACACCAGGTCCAGCACCTCGACGCAGTCGCCGCCCGCCCAGACGTTGTCGTAACCGCGCACCCGCATCGCCAGATCGGTGAGCAGCCCCCCGTACACCCCGAGCGGCAGCCCCGCCGCCAGGGCCAGCTCCGTCTGCGGCTCCACACCGATGCCGAGCACGACGACGTCCGCCGGGTACTCGGCGTCCTCGGTGGCGACCGCGCGCACCCTGTCCTGCCCGGTGAGGATCCCGGTCACCGCGGAGCCGTCGACGGTCGTGATGCCGAGTCCGTCCATCGCCGCGTGCACCAGCCGGCCCATATCGGGGTCGAGGGTGGCCATGGGCTGCTCGCCGCGGTTGACGACGGTCACCTCGAAGCCGCGCTTCAGCAGCGCCTCGGCCATCTCCACGCCGATGTAGCCGGCTCCCACGACCACGGCGCGCCTGCCCGGTGCGCGGGACAGCGTGTCGAGCAGCGCCTGCCCGTCGTCGAGGGTCTGAACGCCGTGCACACCGGCGGCGTCGATACCAGGCAGCGACGGGCGCACCGGCCGGGCGCCGGTCGCGATGACGAGCTTGTCGAAGTCCGTCCACGACTCGTCGCCCGACTCCACGTCACGGGACCGAACCCTGCCCCCGCCCTGCGCCGGGCCTCCCGGTCGTGGCAGGTCGATCTCCAGGACCTCGGTACGCATCCGCAGATCGATCCCGCGTGCCCGGTGCTCCTCGGGCGTCCGCGCGACGAGCTCGTCGCGCCCGGGCACATCACCTCCGATCCAGTACGGAATGCCGCACGCCGAATACGAGGCGAACGGGGACCGCTCGAAGGCGACGATCTCCAGTTCCTGCGGACCCTTGAGCCTGCGGGCCTGCGACGCGGCCGACATCCCTGCCGCGTCGCCGCCGATGACGACCAGTCGTTCCATGGGGAACACGCTACGTGCGAGCGGTCGTTCAGTGCTGCTCGCCCGCGGACGCCGCCGGCTGCTCCGGCACCGAGGCCGCCGTGGCGGGCGCCTGAGCGGGATCGGCCGCCTGAGCCGGGGCGGGAGCGGTACCGCGCCGCCGGAGCGGCCGGACCAGCCACCGCCACAGCGCGTACAGCACCGCGATCAGGGCGGCGAAGGGCGCCACCGCACCGAGGACCAGCGCGATCCACCGCAGAGCCGACACCAGGGCGTCCCAGCCGCCCCCGAGGGCGTCCAGGAACCCGGGGTCGTCCTCCTCGGCGCGTGCCGTGCGCTCCCGTTCGGACAGCTCCAGGGTGATCGTCGCCATCGTCGTACGGTCCTTGAGCGACGCCTGCTGGGCCAGCAGGGACTCCAGCTCGGACTGGCGCCTGCTCAACTCGCCTTCCAGCGTGACGACATCGGCGAGCTTGTCCGCCCGGTCCATCAGGGCCCGCACCCGTGCCACGCTCGCCCGCTGGGTGGCGATCCGGCTCTCCACGTCGACGACCTGGTCGGTGACGTCCTTGGCGTCCGCCTTGCGGGAGAGCAGCTTCCCCGAACCCTCGAGTTCGGTGAGCAGTGAGGCGTACCGATCCTGGGGAACCCGCAGCACGATGCGCGAGTTCACATGGGTGTCGTCGATGCGCTCGGTGGTCTCGCCCGCGACATGGCCACCCGCCGTCTCGACGGTCGTGCGGATCCGCGCCAGCGCCTTGGTGGCGTCCTTCACCTCCACCGACAGCTCGGCCGTGCGGATGATGTGAGTCCCCGCGGCCACCGGCTTTTTCGCCGCCCCGCTCTGCTGCGGGCCGCCGGCGGGCTTCTCCGCCGTGTATCCGGACCCGGCCGCCGGGCCGTTCCTGCCTCCCGCATCGGGCGCGCCCGCCCCGGCCGCCGACTTCGCGTCCGCTGTGGACGCGCTGTCGGACGCACCGCAGCCCGCGAGCGCGAGTGAGACGGTCAGCAGAGCCGCGGCGAACCCATGACGCCGTACACGCATGTCGTTCCCCCCAAGGGGTGGTGGTGGATGACTGACGGTTCGACGCCCCGGACGGGGGAGGGGGTTGCCGGTTTCCGGTCCCGAAGCGGTCACGGTCAGGACTCGTTACGGGCGGTGGCGGGCGGTCTGACAGAGTGGACGCATGAACGCGGACACACGTGCGGGGGAGCCGGCCCATGTCGTCGTCATCGGCGGCGGGATCTCCGGGCTCGCCGCCGCGCACCGGCTGATCGCCGCAGGGGTCCGCGTGACCCTGCTGGAGGCGGCCTCCCAGCTCGGCGGCAAGCTCCAGGCGGGCGAGATCGCCGGTGCCCCCGTCGACTTCGGCGCCGAGTCGATGCTGGCCCGCCGCCCGGAGGGCGTGGACCTCGCGCGGGCGGTCGGCCTCGCCGACCGTCTGCAGCCGCCGGCCACGGCCACCGCGTCCGTGTGGACACGCGGCGCGCTGCGCCCGATGCCCAAGGGGCATGTGATGGGTGTGCCGGGCAGCGCCGACGCCCTGACCGGACTGCTCACGACCGAGGGAATCGCCCGGATCGAGCACGAGCGCGGACTGCCCCCGGTCGAACTCCCCGACGATGTGGCCGTCGGCGCCTTCGTCGCCGAACGTCTCGGCCGCGAGGTCGTGGACCGGCTGGTGGAGCCGCTCCTCGGTGGGGTGTACGCGGGCGACGCGTACCGCATCTCCATGCGCGCCGCCGTCCCCCAGCTCTTCGAAGCGGCCAGGGCCGCCCATGGCTCGCTGCAGGACGGTGTGCGCGAGATCCAGCGCCGGGCCGCACTGCGCGAGGAGACCGGCCCCGTCTTCATGGGCATCGAGGGCGGCATCGGCACCCTGCCGCTCGCCGTCGCCGACGCCGTACGGGCCGGGGGAGGGGAGATCCTGACCGAGGCCCCGGTGCTCGGCCTGACCCGCGGCACCGACCACTGGCTGATCCGCACCGACACCCGGCAGCTGACGGCCGACGCGGTGGTGCTCGCCGCCCCCGCCTGGGCGGCCTCCGCGCTGCTCGCCGCCGAGTCCCCGGCGGCCTCCGCCGGGCTCGCCGCCGTCGAGTACGCGTCGATGGCGCTGGTCACCCTCGCCTTCCGCCGTTCCGACCTGGCCGGACAGCTCCCGGACGGGTCCGGCTTCCTCGTCCCGCCCGTCGACGGCCGCACGATCAAGGCGTCCACCTTCTCGGCACAGAAGTGGAGCTGGGTGACCGAAGGGGCGCCGGACCTCTTCCTGCTGCGCACCTCGGTGGGCCGCTACGGAGAAGAGGAGCAGCTGCAGCGCGAGGACTCCGAGCTCGTCGACGTCTCGCTGACCGACCTCGGCGCGGCCACCGGGCTGACCGCCAGACCGGTCGCCAGCGAGGTCACCCGCTGGATCGACGGTCTGCCGCAGTACCCGGTCGGGCATCTGGACAGGGTCGCCCGCATCCGCGACGCGGTGGCCGAGCTCCCCGGGCTGCGGGTGTGCGGGGCGGTCTACGACGGTGTGGGCATCCCCGCCTGCATCGGCAGCGGCAGGCGCGCGGCGGAGGAGATCATCGCCACGGCACCCCTGGTACGGGGCACTGTCCGGGACGGGCGAGAATAGGCCTATGACTGCGCCCGAAAAGATCCCGAACGCCGGTAAGAAGGCGAAGGACCTCAACGAGGTCATCCGCTACACCTTGTGGTCGGTCTTCCGGCTGCGCGACGTACTGCCCGAGGACCGGGCCGGTTACGCCGACGAGGTCCAGGAGCTGTTCGACCAGCTCGCCGCCAAGGACGTCACCGTCCGCGGGACGTACGACCTGTCCGGACTGCGCGCCGACGCCGATGTGATGATCTGGTGGCACGCGGAGACCGCGGACCAGCTCCAGGAGGCGTACAACCTCTTCCGCCGTACGCGCCTGGGCCGCGCGCTGGAGCCGGTGTGGTCGAACATGGCGCTGCACCGCCCCGCGGAGTTCAACAAGTCGCACATCCCGGCGTTCCTCGCCGACGAGACACCGCGCAACTACGTCTCGGTGTACCCGTTCGTGCGCTCGTACGACTGGTACCTGCTGCCTGACGAGGACCGCCGCCGTATGCTCGCGGACCACGGCAAGATGGCCCGTGGTTTCCCGGACGTGCGGGCGAACACGGTCGCCTCGTTCTCCCTCGGCGACTACGAGTGGCTCCTTGCCTTCGAGGCCGACGAGCTCTACCGCATCGTCGATCTGATGCGCCATCTGCGCGGCTCCGAGGCCCGGATGCACGTCCGTGAGGAAGTCCCCTTCTACACCGGACGGCGCAAGAGCGTCGCGGATCTGGTGGCCGGACTGGCCTGAGGCCGTCCACGACCCGGCCTGGACCTAGGGGGCTTCTGACGGATCTCCGTGGCGTCGCGACGCCCGGCACTCATTCTCGACGCACCGGCCGAAAGCCCAAGTACGTCCAGTACGAGGGCTTCCGGCCGGCACGCCGAGAGCACGCACCGGACGCCGCTCCTTCCTCCACGGAGATCCATCAGAAACCCCTGGGGCGGACCGTCTCCCCTTCGGTGTGGACGGCCCGCCCCCTTTGACCCGGAAGATCAGACAGCAGGCGGCAGACTGCGCTCGCGTTCTGCGGCCCGCTGCTCCAAAGACACCGGGTCCGGCTGCGGGTGCGGCGCGCATGACGCGCGCCGCACCGGCGTCCTGCCCTCCAGCAGATACGCCTCCATATGGCCGTTGACACAGGCGTTGGCGCCCCCCGCGATGCCGTGCGAACCGGCGTCCCGCTCGGTGACCAGCACCGAGCCGCCCAGCCGCCGGTGCAGCTCCAGTGACCCGCGGTAGGGCGTCGCCGCGTCCCGCTCGGCCGCCAGGATCAGCAGCGGCGGCAGCACGCCGGGCGCCGCGCGCACATCGAGCGGCCGCTGCCTGGGCGCGGACCAGTACGCACACGGCAGGTTCATCCACACATTGGCCCAGGTCTCGAACGGCGCCAGGCGCGCCAGCGCCGTGTTGTCGCGGTTCCACACCTTCCAGTCCGTCGGCCAGGGCGCGTCGTTGCACTCGACGGCCGTGTAGACCGCGTTTCCGTTCTCCTCCTCCTGCGCCTCCCCGGGATCCGGCGCCGCGAGGGCGATGAGCGGACGCGCGTCGCCCTTCAGATACTGCGCGAGCGCGGCAGCCCGCCGCGGCCAGTAGTCGTCGAAGTAGGCGGCCTGCAGAAATGCCGAACGCAGTTGTCCCGGCCCCACCTTCCCGCCCGCCGGCTCATGGGCGAGGCGGGCCCGGGCCAGCTCGTAGCTCCGCTGGACCTCCGCGGCCGTCTCCCCCAGGCCGTAGACCGCGTGGTGCCGGGCGACCCACGCGCGGAAGTCCGCCCAGCGGCGCTCGAAGGCCAGCGACTGCTCGAGATTGCTGTGGTACCAGATCTTGTGCGGGGAGGGGTCCACGGCGGAGTCGAGCACCATGCGCCGCACATGCCGGGGGAAGAGCACGGCGTGCAGCGAGCCCAGATAGGTGCCGTACGAGGAACCGGCGTAGGTCAGCCGGTCCTCGTGGAGCGCCGCCCGCAGCACCTCGAGGTCGCGGGCGTTGTTGAGGGAGTGGATGTGCCGCAGATACGCGCCGCCGTTACGGGCGCAGCCCCGGGCGTAGGCCTTCGCGCGGGCGATCCGCTCCAGTTTGTACGACTCGGAGGGCTCGACGGGGGCCTGCGTGGGCGCCTTGGTGAAGTCCGCCGGATCCTGGCAGGACAGCGGAGCGGACCGGCCCACTCCGCGGGGGGCGTAGCCGACCAGGTCATAGGCCTCGGCGATCTTCTTCCACTCGGGCCAGCGGGAGGCCTTGGGGAAGTACATGGCCGAGCCGCCCGGGCCGCCGGGGTTGTAGACGAGTGAGCCCTGGCGCTGGGCGGGGGTGCCGGTGGCCTTCACCCGGCTGACGGTGAGCCGGATCCCGCGGGCCAGAGGGTCGGCGTAGTCGACCGGCACCTCGACCGTGCCGCACTCGACGTACTGAGGGAGGTCCTCGACGGCGGCGCAGGGACCGAAGCGGATCCCGGCGGCACGGGCACGAGCGGCGGCGACCAGCGTCCCCTGGTGCTCCGGCGAGGAGACGACGGCGAGCGGGGACACGGCGGGGGAGCCCGGAGTAGGGGAGCCGGGGGCGGTGGCTCCGCCTGCGGGTGCGGCGAGGATGGCCGGCAGGACCAGGGAGCCGAATGCTCCGCACCACACGCGTGCTCTCATCGTGTATCCCTTCGTACCGCCGTGGAACGAAGGGACACCGCAGGGGTGGGGCTTGTAAAGCACCGCTGTTCGGTGTCGGCGTCAATGACCCCGATGCGTCATCACCGGCGGCCGCGCGGCGGGCGCCCCCGCACCGGCCGTGGTCGGAGCCCCTTCCACCACGGCCGGCGCGCGCGGATTCAGCTGGAACTGCTTCCGCAACTCGAGCCGCCGCCACAGCTCGAACTGCTTCCGCAGCTGGACCCACCGCCGGAGCTGCTTCCGCAGCCGGAGCCCCCGCCGCCCGACGAACCCCCGCAGCCGCCGCTGCAGCCACCGCTTCCGCCACAGGAACCGCCTCCGGCCCCGCCGCAGCCCCCGCCACCGGATCCGCCCGGGTCGGCGGCCGAACCTGCGCACCAGATCACGGCCGCGGGGAGCAGCGCCGCGTCGTGCGAGCCGGTGGAGGAGGGCCGCGCCTGCCCGGTGCGAACCATCCGGGCGGCTGCCGCCAACTGTGCCTGGAGCACGGGGTCGGGCAGCGCGCGCAGACCGTTCAGCGCGACCAGATGGGCGGCGTCGTTGGCGTGACCGAAGGACCGGCGGTACTCGGACGCGGCCCGCCTGCCCGAAGGGGTCACCTTGTTGCCCGCACGTGCCGAGCACACGATCCCGATGACGAAGCCCCCCAGGAACGCGGGCAGGATCTTCACGAAGAAGGGCAGGGAGAAGTCCGCGTACCCCTCGACGGCCATGTACTGGACCACCGTCAGCACGATCGAGACCGGTAGCAGCAGGAAGCAGCAGATCGTCTGGGCGATGGCCCGGCGCCGCCAGGTGCGCAGCACGTGGGGTTCCGCCATCAGCCCCCGTGCCGCGAGCCCGTCACCGATCTCCTGCACGGCGGGGCTGCGCATCACGCCCAGCCGCAGGGTGTGGAGCGCCCCGTGTGGTGCGGCGGAGGCCTCCTGGATCACGGCTCGCTCCACCGGGTCGTGCGCCACGGGCCGGTGCACCGCGACGATTCCGGGACCGCCGACGGCGATCCGGCCGTCGGAGGCCATGGCGGCCAGCGCCGTGTCGACGACCCTGGCCGGTCCACCATTGAGGAACGCGGCCTCCATGACGTCGTGCACGGCCGCGCCGCCGCTGCCTCGGCGGCCGGCCGCCGACAGTCCCCGGATCAGCAGCACCGACGAGACCGCCACGGCGGCGTTCACCAGTAGGGCAAGGATGTTCAGCACGGTGATCAGCTCCTGACGAGGGCGGCACGGGCCGCCCGTACGATCCGGGTCGCACGGCGGGGCGGCCGGGCCCCCGCGCGGTCCTGCCACCACTGGGTCAGTCGCCGGCGCGCGCCCGCATCCTGCGGCAGGCCCGCGATCAGCAGATGCTCGGCGAAGTCCAGGGCCTCCCTGCGGTATCCGCCCCGCATGGGCCGGCCCTGCGTGTACTTCAGGAACGAGGACCGGTAGCCGCTGCCGAGGATCTCCGGCAGCTCCGGCGCCACCTTCGCCACCACGTCGGCCCGCTTGGCGGCGAGCGCGCGACTCTGCACCCTCAGGCGCCGTGCGTCGAATCCTTCCGGTACGGGCGTCCCCGCGACCAGTGCGGACAGCAGCGCGGACTGGGCCAGCGCGATCCGCTCGCGCGCCGCCGCCGCGGTGCCGGTCCCTTCGGCCGGACCTCCGGTGGCCCCTTCGACGGCCGTGCCGGTGGCCGTGCCGGCAGTCGCACCGGTGGTGCCTTCGGCGGACGAACCGCCCTCGGTCAGAGCGGGAGACGGCGACGACGGGGCTGCGGACGGCGACGAGGGAGCTGCGGCGTCCAGGGTGCGCCTGATCGCCGTCAACTCCGCCGCGAGCTCCCCGGCCTCCGGGAAGTCGTCGTCACGCTCCAGCAGCACGCCCGGCGGGTCGGTGCGCCGCCGCAGCTCCGCCAGGATGTCGAGGACGGGGCGGGACACCGGATGGGCGTGGGTGTCGTGCCAGACGCCGTCGCGCTCCACGCCGCCGGCGACGTGGACGTACGCGATCGCCTCGACGGGAAGCCGGTCGAGGGCGGCCAGCGGGTCCTCGCCGCGGTTGACACGGTTGGTGTGGAGGTTGGCGACGTCGATCAGGAGCCGTACGCCTGTGCGCTCGACGAGTTCGGCGAGGAACTGGCCCTCCGTCAGCTCGTCGTCGGGCCACGAGATGAGCGCGGCGATGTTCTCCAGCGCCAGCGGCACCGGGAGGGCGTCCTGGGCGATGCGGACGTTCTCACAGAGCACGGCCAGGGCGTCCCGGGTGCGCGGGACGGGAAGCAGATGCCCGGCCTCCAGGCCGGGGGAGGCCGTGAGCGGACCGCCCGCGCGGACGAACGCGATGTGCTCGGTCACCAGTGGCGACCCGAGCGCCTCGGCCCGCTCGGCGAGCGCCGTCAGGCGTGCCGGGTCGGGCCGCTCCGCCCCGCCGAGGCCCAGTGCCACTCCGTGCGGGACGACCGTGACACCACGCTCCCTCAGCCGTACGAGGGAGTCCGGCAGGTGCCCGGGGCAGACGTTCTCCGCCACGACCTCGACCCAGTCGACTCCGGGCAGTCGTTCCACGGTGTCGGCGATCTCCGGGCGCCAGCCGATGCCGGTGCCGAGCCTTTCGATCCTTTTCACGGGTCCCCTCCTCTGCGTGTGCAGGGGTCATGGCCCGGCCAAGCCTGGCCGAATCCAGAGGAGGGGACGTTCAGAGCTTCATTTGAGGTTCCGGACGAGTCCGGCCGACGAGTCCTGCCACCGCAGGGCTACTGCTGGCCCCCGGGTGCCGGCCGGTTGGTGTTGACCGCAGTCGGCGCGCCGGGCTGGGTCGAGGGGCGGGATGTGGCCTGCCCGGGGTCCTGCGGAGAGACCGGGGACGGAGCCGGCGGGAGGTTGCCGTCCGGCGGCGGCGGGCCCGTCGGGCTGGCCGTCACTCCGGTCGCCGCCTCGTTGGCGATCGCGTCGAAGTCCACCTTGCCGGTGCCCTCCAGCATGGTGATGTGGTCCAGCACCGTCTGGTTGGTATCGGTCGCGAGCTGCCGGATCAGGACGTTGCGGGTGGTGTGCCGGACCTGGGCGACCAGCGCGAAGACCTTGCCGTGCGCATTGCGCAGCAGGTTCGCGAACTTGTACTCGTACTCCTGACCGCTCGCCGCGGACAGCTCCTTCAGCCAGCCCTGCTGCTGCTCGTTGGGCTGGTTCGGCAGCTCGACGCCGAGCTTCGCCGCGACATCGCGGGCTCGCTGGTCCAGATCGGTGTGGCCGACGACGAGATGGTCACCCGCGTCCTTGATGGCCTTGCTCGGCGCGCGCTCGATGGCCTGCTGGCCGGCGGGCAGCTCCCACAGACCGGCCAGGCGCACCTTGACCAGGAAGTCGCGGTCGGTCGCCGACAGCGGGCCCCACTGGGTCGCCACGGCTGACGCGTTCAGATTGGCCTGCCCCGTGCCCGAGCGGTCGGCGTAGGACCATACGGGGAACGCGAGCGCGCCCACCGTTGCGACCAGCGCCCCGATGATGAGTGCCGTCCCGTTGATGCGCCGCAGCAAGTGTTCCTCCCCAGCAGTTGTGCACATGCCGCACCGGCTCTCGGGCCGAAGCGGCGCTGCAACCTACTTCGCATTACTGGGAAGTACGCAGCGGGAAGGCGCCGTGTTCAAACCGTCTTCAGCTTTCGGGGCTTCGCCCGCGCACCGGATGTCCGGCCACGACCGTGACCGAGCCCGGGGCGATCTCGGTGAAACCCGCGTCGCGTACGGTCGGCAGGCCGCTTGCGGTGAGTGCGGCCCAGCGGCCGGGCGGTGCCGTCCGTACGGCAAGCGGGAATCCCGCAGCGTGCCAGGCCGCACGCTCGGGCTCGTCCATGTCCCACCACAGCAGCTGGGCTCCGTGACCGACCTGGGCCATCTCCTTGCCGGTCGACATCCGCAGCCCGGGGTTGAGCCAGATCACGGCCCGGCCTGGATCGGACGCTTCCGCCGGGCGCGGCTCCTGCGGGTCCTGCGCATCCTGTGCGCCCTCCGGATGCACGGGGACCTCCGGATCCACGGGGACCTCGGGGTCGTCGAGCTCTGTGCCGGACACCTGGAGTTTCACCAGTTCCCTGGGCCAGCCGTCCAGCGGCACCGGCGGGAAGACCCGTACCTCCGCGTGCTCGCCCGTCACCGTGATCCCGGGCAGTGCCGATGCCTTGCGCCACTCCGCGCCGCGCGCACGGCGCACCACCTTGCGGATCCGGGCGTCCTGCCAGTCCCTCACGGCCTGTGCCCACGCCCCGTCGCCGAGCGAGCGCTCGTCGGAAAGCAGCACGAGCACGGCGCGTGCCGCGGTCTCCAACGCGTCGGTACGGGACGGAGGATCGGTCTTCTCGATCCGGACCACCAGCGGCAGCACGAACTGCGGGGCCTCGTCGCGCGCGGTCCGCTCGTGGCGGAACGGGCTGTCGGCGGAAGCGGCGGAGGAACCGCGGGAGGGCTCGTCGGCGGAGTCCGCCGGGGAGCCGGCGGAGAGGCCGGCGGAGGAGGGGGAGGAACTGTCGGTGCGGGTCACCTTGCCCAGTTTGCCAGCCACGGAAAACGTACTCCCCGTACTCCTTGGCGGAACGAGAACCTCCGGGGCACGATGCCCGTCATGAAGAGCGACCTCTTTGCCGGCGAGTACCTGGCGCAGCCGGCCACCGTCCCCGGGATGAGCCTCCAGAACGCCAAATCGATCAAGTACGCGGTCAGCGGGGAGATGCTGGCGAGGCAGGGTTCGATGATCGCCTTCCGCGGCGATCTCCAGTTCGAACGCAAGGGCCAGGGCATAGGCGGCATGCTCAAGCGCGCCGTCACGGGCGAGGGACTTCCGCTGATGACCGTCCGCGGTCAGGGGGAAGCCTGGTTCGCACACGAGGCTGCGAACTGCTTCGTCGTCGACATCGAGCAGGGCGACGCGCTCACCATCAACGGACGCAACGTCCTCTGCTTCGACTCGACGCTCTCCTACGAGATCAAGACCGTGAAGGGTGCCGGGATGACCGGCGGCGGCCTGTTCAACAGCGTCTTCTCCGGATACGGCAAGCTCGGCGTCATCTGCGAGGGCAACCCCATCGTCATACCGGTCACCGCGCAGCAGCCGGTGTACGTCGACACCGACGCGGTGGTGGGCTGGAGCGACAGGCTGACCACATCGCTGCACCGCTCGCAGTCCTTCGGTTCGATGATCCGCGGCGGCTCGGGCGAGGCGGTCCAGCTGATGCTCCAGGGCGAGGGATTCGTGATCGTCAGGCCCAGCGAAGCGGCGCCGCACAAGCCCACCTCCCAGTGAGCCGGGCCGCGGGCGGTCGGTCATCGCGGCCGGTGCCCTTCGCCTGACCGGGGAGGAGCCGGCCCTCCTCGACAAGGCACGCGATGCCGACGTCTGAGCACGCCTGTGTCCGGATCCCGGCCGGGGTCCGGACACAGGCGCATCTGTTCCGGGGAGCACTGCCGAGAGCACTGCCGCCTCGGAGGCGCCTTCAATCGGCGTACAAAAACGGTCACTCGCGGAAAATCTACGATCAACCGTCGATGTCCTGAAGAGCTCACCCTGACGCATCGTCAAAAAGATTTTCTGGACGCGATGATGAACGGAACCGCTGCCTCCATCCGTATGAATGGCCGGACGCGTCCCCGGTCGCCCCCCTCGGCGACCGCAGTCCGTAATACCCCCAGGAGGCGAAGAGTTGAGTCACAGGCGAATACCCAAGCGGAATGCCATTCTCGCTGGAGCCGGGGCGGTGGGCATCGCCGCAGCGGCTGTACTGCTGCCGAATGCCAACGCTTCGCAGTCCGGCGAGGGGGAGCAGCCGGACGCACCCAGGAAGATGAGCGCCGCATCCGCGTCGGAGCTGCTGCAGCAGCTGGGAAAGCAGCTCGGTGAGTCCTACGGCGGCGCCTACTACGACGCGGGGAAGAAGCAACTCGTCGTCAATGTCGCGGGCGACGACAGCAATGCGAACGCCAAGGTCAGGAAGGCCGGAGCGGTCGTCAGGAGCGTGCGGAACAGCGTCGCCTCGCTCAAGTCGGCCACCGACTCGCTGTCACAGAAGGCCGCTGTGCCGGGCACGGCCTGGGCCATCGACCCGCGTACCAACCAGGTCCTCGTGACCGCGGACCGTACGGTCAAGGGCGCACGGTGGGACAAGCTGGAGTCGGCGGTCGGCTCACTCGGCGACGGCATGGCCCGGATCAAGAAGTCCTCCGGTGTGTTCAAGCCCTTCGTCGAGGGCGGCGACGCCATCTTCGGCGGCGGTTCACGCTGCTCGCTGGGCTTCAACGTCACCACCCAGAACGGACAGCCCGGCTTCCTCACCGCGGGCCACTGCGGTGTCGCGGCCGAGAAGTGGTCCGACCAGCAGGGCGGTGCGCCGATCGGCACGGTCCAGGAGGCGGTCTTCCCCGGTCAGGGCGACTTCGCGCTCGTCACCTACGACGACCCGAACACCCAGGCGCCGAGCACGGTCGACGTGGGCAACGGCCAGCAGGTGGAGATCCGGCAGGCGGCCGACGCGGCCGTCGGCCAGGAAGTCATCCGCATGGGCAGCACCACGGGGCTGAACGACGGCCAGGTCACCGGTCTCAACGCGACCGTGAACTACCCGGAGGGCACCGTCTCCGGGCTGATCCAGACCAATGTGTGCGCGGAGCCCGGGGACAGCGGTGGTGCGCTGTTCACCAGGGAGGGTGACGCGATCGGGCTCACCTCGGGCGGCAGCGGTGACTGCAAGCAGGGCGGTGAGACCTTCTTCCAGCCCGTGACCACGGCACTGCAGGCGGTCGGCGCCCAGATCGGTGCCGGTAACGGCGGCGGTGACAACGGCGGCGCGGCGAACGCCGGTGCCGGTGACGGTGGTGCTGCGAACGCGGGTGCCGGTGACGGTGGTGCTGCGAACGCGGGTGCCGGTGATGGCGGCGGTGACAACGGTGGTGCTGCGAACGCGGGTGCCGGTGACGGTGGTGCTGCGAACGCGGGTGCCGGTGACGGCGACGCCAACGCCAATGCCGGTGCGGACCCCGGCCACGGTGGCGGCGGTGACGCCGGTGCTGGTGATGACGGTGGTGACGCCGGTGCCGGTGGTGACGGCGGCGCATCGCAGCAGCACGGCTGAGGCGCAGCAGGCCGAAGAGCGGCCCCGGTCATCGATGGATGACCGGGGCCGCTCCTCGTACCCGCGGAGCGCCGGCAGAGCCTTTCGTCGGCAACGGCAGGACCGGCCTGATCAGTGGCCCTCGAGCAGCGTCGTGCGGAACTTCTCCAGATCGACGTCCGGTTCCGGATACCGCGGGTCCAGCTCCTCCAGACACTCCAGCAGCAGCCGGCCGACCGCCCAGTTCCGGTACCACTTGTGGTCCGCGGGGACGACGTACCAGGGCGCCGCGACGGTCGAACAGCGCTCGAGTACCCGCTCGTACGCCTTTTGGTACGCGGGCCACAGCGCGCGGTCCTCGAGGTCGTCCGGATGGAACTTCCAGCGCTTCTCGGGGTCGTCGAGCCGGGCGAGCAGCCGCCGGCGCTGCTCCTCGTAAGAGATGTGGAGGAAGACCTTCACCACCGTGATGCCGTCGTCGACGAGCGAGCTCTCGAAGTCGTTGATCTCGTCGTAGCGGCGGCGGACGGTCTCCCGCGGCGCCAGCTCACGCACCCGCGGGACCAGCACGTCCTCGTAGTGCGAGCGGTCGAAGATGCCGATCATGCCGGGCGGTGGCAACTCCCGCATGATGCGCCAGAGGAACGGGTGGTCCCGCTCCTGCGGAGTCGGCGCCTTGAACGCCTTGATGTGGCAGCCGGACGGGTTGAACTGCCCGACGACATGCTTGACCGTGCCGCCCTTGCCGCTGGTGTCCATGCCCTGGAGCACCAGCAGGACGCGCCGCCGGTCGCCGCCGGTGCCCGCCGCGTAGAGCCGCTCCTGCACCGCTGCCAGCCGCTCGCCCTGAGCGGCCGCGGCCACGCGGGCCTCGGGCTTGTCCCGGGGACCGACCGGCGTGGCCCCGGTGTCGTACGAGGCGAGGTCCACGGTGCCACCGGGCCCGACGCGGAGCAGCCGGCGAAGCCGGAACCGGGTGTCGTGCCCGTCCCCGCTCGTGCTGTCGTGCCGGTCCCCGCTCGTCCTTCCGGTGTGCGGACCGCCGTTGTCACGGTCGGCGTTGCTCGCCATCACACGCCCCTTTTTCTCGGACTCGACCGCCGGATTCGATCGCAGAAGTCATCCGAAGGTCCTGGGGGGCGGGGCGGGAGCCGTGACCCGCATGCGGGCCCGTGTCCTGGTGCGGCACGGGAGACATGCGGGCCACTCCGCCCCGGGCAGGACCTACGCCAGGTCGGCGCTCAGGGTGATGTTCGTGCCGGCCAGTGCCTGGCTCACCGGGCAGTTCTTCTTGGCTTCCTCGGCGGCCGCCTTGAAACCGTCCGCGTCGAGGCCGGGGACCTCGCCGGTGACCGTCAGATGGATGCCGGTGATGCCCTCACCGGGCTGGAAGGTGACCTCGGCCTTGGTCTCCAGGCGGGTGGGCGGGGTGCCCGCGCCGTTGAGACCGTGGGAGAGGGCCATGGAGAAGCAACTCGAGTGGGCGCCGGCGATCAGCTCCTCGGGGCTGGTCTTGCCGTTCGCCTGCTCGGCGCGCGACGGCCACGAGACGGGGAAGTCGCCGATGCCGGACGAGTCGAAGGTGACGACGCCCGAGCCCTTGAGCAACTCGCCTTCCCAGACGGTGTGTGCCTGACGCGTGGTGGCCATGGTGGATCCCTTCTCAACGAACTCAGTGAATCGGTTCCAACTGGGCCCAACCTACTGGAAGCTAATGGTCGACGAGGCCCTTGGCGTCCCGGGCCAGCGCGGTCAGCCGCGAGATGGCCCGGAAGTACTTCTTCCGGTACCCGCCCTTCAGCATGTCGTCACTGAACAGCCGGTCGAAGGGGAGCCCCGATGCCAGCACCGGCACCTCGCGGTCGTAGAGCCGGTCCGCGAGGACGACGAGCCGCAGTGCCGTCGACTGGTCCGGTACGGCCTGCACATCGGTGAGGCAGACGGCGCGCAGACCGTCCGTGAGCGCTCCGTAGCGGCTGGGGTGGACCCGTGCGAGATGCTCGAGCAGCGCGGGGAAGTCGTCGAGCGAGGCACCCTGGGTGGCGTGTGCCGCCGTGGTGACCTGCTTGTCCGTGAACGGTGGCGGGGCTTCGGGAAGCCCGCGGTGGCGATAGTCCTCGCCGTCGATCCGCAGTGGCCTGAAGTGTGCCGACAGTCCCTGGATCTCGCGCAGGAAGTCGACGGCGGCGAACCGGCCCTCGCCGAGCTTTCCGGGCAGGGTGTTGGACGTGGCCGCAAGCGCGACGCCCGCGTCCACCAGCTTGCCCAGCAGGGTCGACACCAGCACCGTGTCGCCCGGGTCGTCCAGTTCGAATTCGTCGATGCACAGCAGACGGTGTCCGCCGAGGGTGCTCACCGTCTGCTGGAATCCGAGCGCGCCGACCAGGTTGGTCAGCTCGACGAAGGTGCCGAAGGCCTTGAGGGCCGGCTCGGCGGGGGTGGCGTGCCACAGCGAGGCCAGCAGATGGGTCTTGCCGACTCCGTAGCCGCCGTCCAGATAGACCCCGCGCGGCGCGACCGGGGCCGCGGGCTTCTTCGCGAACCAGCGCCGTCGGCCGCTCCCCGTGGCATGCGCACCGCCCAGGCCCGCGGCGAAGGAGCTCAGTACCGAGACCGCTTCGCTCTGGCTGGGCTGCCGCGGGTCGGGGACGTAGGTGTCGAAGCGGACCGAGTCGAAGCGCGGCGGCGGCACCATCTCCGCGACCAGACGCTCGGCGGGGACGTGGGGCTCCCGGGCGCACAGGGACAGTGGAGCCGCTTGGGTTATGGGGCTGGTCGACACAGTCGTCCACTCTACGGGCCGTGCCAGACTGCACCGCATGCGACGCCTGTTCCCTGTGACCGACCCGACGGCCCCCGACCGGGAGTGGAGCCTCGACGAGCTCGCCGACGCCTACGCCTATCCCGGCGAGTGCTCCGGCGGTGACCGGGTGTGGCTGCGGGCCAACATGGTCGCGTCCCTGGACGGTGCGGCCCAGCACGGGGGGCACTCGCAGCCGCTGTCCTCCGGCACGGACATGCGGATCTTCGGCACCCTGCGGGCGCTGGCCGACGCGGTGGTCGTCGGGGCGGAAACGGTACGCCAGGAGGGCTACCGTCCCACCCGGGCCCGGGACGTCTTCGCCGAGCGGCGGGCCGCGGCCGGGCAGGGGCCCGCCCCGGCGATCGCCGTGATCAGCGCGAGCCTCGACCTGGACTTCACCCTGCCCCTCTACGTCTCTCCGCCGGCGCCGACCCTGGTGCTGACCGGGGCCGCGGCCGCCCCCGACCGGATCGCGGAAGCACGGAAGGCGGGGGTGGAGGTGCTGATCGCGGGCGACGGTCCGGGCGTCGACCCCGTCCGAGCCGTGCGAGCCCTGGCCGACCGCGGAATGACGAGGCTGCTCACCGAGGGCGGGCCGCGGCTGCTGGGCCAGTTCGTCGCGTCCGGAGTACTGGACGAGCTCTGTCTGACCGTGTCGCCGATGCTGACCGCGGGCGACGCCCAGCGGATCGCCGGAGGTCCGTCGGTGGCCGTCCCGGAACGCTTCGGACTGGCATCGCTACTGGAGGAGGACGGGTATCTGTTCACCCGCTACCGTCGGGTGTGACCGACGGTCGTGGCAGACGGTGGGCGTTGTTCGTTCCGGTTTGCCCCGGGTGGGCACTATTACTCACGAACCCCGTGCATACACGGGGAAGGATGGTTTCCGCAGAAGGGCGCCCGACGTGTTCACCAGCGTATTGATGATCGAGAAGCCCCTCACGTCCGTCGACGTGGACTTCGTCACCACCCTGCACGGGGACGAGGCCGTCTCGTTCATCGTGCTCATGCAGCCGCGCGGTGACCAGGCGGACCTGCTGCTGCGCGCCATCGACGACGTTGCCATGGGCGAGCTCAAGGAGGCCGTCCGGGAGGGGGACGAGCCCGAGGGCAATGAGGCGAGAAAGCCCGCCGAGCTCGCACTCGAGCGCTCGCTGGCGGCCCTGCGCGCGGCCGGCAGCGAGGCCGTCGGACAGGTCGTCGAAAACCATCCGCTGGACAAGCTGAAGACCGTCGTGGACGAGTCCGGGGCCGACGAGGTGATCGTGCTCACCGCACCGCACTACGTGGAGGAGTTCTTCCACCGCGACTGGGCCTCACGGGCCCGGCACAAGGTCGGCGTACCGGTGCTCAAGCTCTTCGCCCACAGCGAATAGGCTGGGGGGCCTCGTACGACGTCGCACTCTGGGAGACACACAGATGGCACCCGGCATCCCCCACGCCATGGAACGGCCGCACTTCATCGGCATCGGCGGCGCCGGAATGTCCGGGATCGCCAAGATCCTCGCCCAGCGGGGCGCGAAGGTCGCGGGAAGTGACTCCAAGGACTCGGCGACCGCCGAAGCCCTGCGCGCACTCGGTGTGACCGTTCACATCGGACACGCCACCGAGCACCTCGCGGACGACGCCTCCTGCGTCGTCGTCTCCAGCGCCATCCGCGCCGACAACCCCGAGCTGGCCCGTGCCGCCGAGCTGGGCGTGCCGGTCGTGCACCGCTCCGACGCCCTGGCCTCCCTCATGCGCGGCGCCCGCACCATCGCCGTCGCCGGCACCCACGGCAAGACCACCACGACCTCGATGCTGGCCGTCGCGCTGAGCGAGCTGGGTCTCGACCCCTCGTACGCGATCGGCGGTGACCTCGCGGGTCCCGGCACGAACGCCCGGCACGGCGAGGGCGAGCTCTTCGTCGCCGAGGCCGATGAGAGCGACCGCAGCTTCCAGAAGTACGACCCCGATGTCGCGATCGTCCTCAACGTCGAGCTCGACCACCACGCCAACTACGCCTCCATGGACGAGATCCACGAGTCCTTCGAGGCGTTCGTCGCCAAGATCCCGCAGGGCGGCACCCTGGTCGTCGGCGAGCACTCCGGCGCCCGGGAGCTGGCCACCCGTGTCGGCGCGCGCGAGGACCTGACCATCGTGCGGGTCGGCGAGGACGAGGCCGCCGACCTGCGGATCCTCGAGATCAAGCCGAACGGTATGGCCAGCGAGGTCACCGTCTCCCTCGCCGGGGCCTCACTCGCCCAGAGCCCCGGGGCGGGCCGCGAGATCACCTTCACCGTCTCCGTCCCCGGCCGCCACTACGCCCACAACGCCGCCGCCGCGCTCGCCGCAGGCGTCCGCACGGGCATCGACCCCGCCGGGCTGGCCGCCGCGCTCACCGCCTACACCGGTGTGGGCCGCCGCCTCCAGCTCAAGGGCGAGGCCGCGGGCGTCCAGGTCATCGACTCGTACGCACACCACCCCACCGAGATGACCGCCGACCTGGAGGCCATGCGCGCCGCCGCGGGCGACCGCAGGCTGCTCGTGGTCTTCCAGCCCCACCTCTTCTCCCGCACCCAGGAGCTCGGCACCGAGATGGGACAGGCGCTCGCCCTTGCCGACGCCTCCGTGGTCCTCGACATCTACCCCGCCCGCGAGGACCCGATCCCGGGTGTCACCAGCGCCCTGATCACCGACGCCGCGACCGCCGCGGGCGCCCGGGTGACCCCGGTCCACGACAAGGCGGCCGTCCCCGGGGTGATCGCGGGAATGGCCCGGCCCGGTGATCTCGTTCTCACCATGGGCGCCGGCGATGTCACGGACCTCGGTCCGCTGATCCTGGCCCGCCTGTCGGACTGAGGCCGTCCACGGCCCGTAGCGAGGGAGAGCGAGCATGGCGTACGACGTCGAGAAGCCGGACGAGCAGTGGCGCGCGGAGCTGACCCCGGCGGAGTACGCCGTGCTCCGCGAAGGTGGCACCGAGCCCGCGTTCCGCGGTGAGTACACGGACACCAAGACCAAGGGCGTCTACTCGTGCCGGGCCTGCGGCGCCGAGCTCTTCACCTCGGGGACCAAGTTCGCGTCGCACTGTGGCTGGCCGTCCTTCTACGACCCGAAGGACTCGGACGCCGTGGAGCTGATCGAGGACCGCTCACACGGCATGGTCCGCACCGAGGTGCGCTGTGCTCGCTGCGGCTCGCACCTCGGTCATGTCTTCGAGGGCGAGGGCTACCCGACCCCCACGGACCAGCGGTACTGCATCAACTCGATCTCGCTGCGGCTGGAGCCGGACGAGGGCTGAAGCGGCAGTCCGCCTTGATCGGAAGGTGCCGGGGCTGACGGCGGGCTTGGGTCCTCAAGGGGAGCCGCATTTCAAGGCCGGTCGTGCCGTACCCGGCCGTATAGCCAGTGATTGCGGACCTCCCACGTCGAGGTATCGGTCAGGCGGCGTTCTGCTTTTCGGCCCCGGGACTTGGACTGCTTCTGTGACTGTTCCGCAGCCACGTTCACGATCGTGTCGGTGGGGTTGTCGCTCCTGACGACGCCCGTGGTACCGGCGGTAATGCCGCCGGTCAGCAGGCCCGCGGCAGCGATGGCCACTGCCAGCGATCAGATCTTCCGTGATCGTGCAATATGCATGCTGATGCTCCCTTGAGCTGAAGGTTGGGTGATCGAGCCGGGCTTGTGACGTGGCCTCGTTTGCGGTCGCCCCTGCTTGGGGTCGTCGGCCCCAAGCAGGGGCAGGGGGCAGGGTCCCTTCGGGCCCGGATCTATGGCTGTGCCGATAGCCCTTCCGGGCTTCCGGCGCAGCCACGTCCGTATTGGCTACGGCTTGACCTTCTGCCAGATCAGCCAGCCGAAGGCCTCGTGACCGAGGGCGTTCGGGTGCATGGACTCGACGGTGGGCATGCTGAGCCCGTTGACCCACTCGGGGTTCTCGCAGACCGCATGTCCCTTGAAGGCCCGCTCCGCGTCGACGAACTCGAATCCGTGACGCTGGGCGGCGTCGGCGGTGACGTCGTTGAGGGTCTGGGCCGCAGCATTGATCTTCTGTCGGGTCTTCTGCCCCATCAGCCCGTCCGCCCGGCAGCGGTCCTGCGCATCCCGCAGGATCTTGGGGTATCCGACCGCCAGAACCCGGGCGTTGGGTGCCTTGTCACGGATCTTCTTGTAGACCTTGTCAAGACGGTCAGGCAGTTTCTCGGCGTAGTCGCGCTGAACCTTGTCGATGGGATCGGTGCAGAGCTTGCCATCGCTGAACGCGATGCACTTCTTGAGGACCCCGGTGAATCCGAAGTCATTGGCGCCGACCTGGACGGTCACCAGATCGGTCCGGCTATTCAGCGTCCCGAGCTGCTCACGGATCACGGCTGTCGTGTTGGCTCCACAGAACGCCTTGAAGTCCAGCGTGGCTCCGAGGGCGCCGGCGACACGACGCGGGTACGCCTTCGTGGAGTTGGCGACGCGGATCCGCTTTTCCTCGTCGATCCAGCAGCTGTTCGCCTCCGCGGTCGGCGACCCCGCCCCGATGCCCGCGGCAACGGAGTCACCGAGCGCCACGTAGCGTACGGGCGCCGCAGCCTTCCCCGCCGCGATATGGGCGACCGAGTCGGTGGCCGTGTCGGTGGTGAGGGCGTCGGTGGAGGCGACTGCGCCGCCGGTCAGCAGGCCGGTGGCGGCAGCGGCCACGGCCAGCGAGTGGGTCTTTCGTGATCGTGTGATGCGCATGCTGATGCTCCCTTGAGCTGTTGGCTTGATACGGGATGAGCCGGGTTTGTTCACGGCCTCGGCTGTAGTTGCGCCCGCCCGCGGTCGTCGACACCAGCGGGCGGCCCGGCAGCGTGCGGCGGCGCCTTCGACTGGGGGCGCTGCCTGGCGGTGCGGGGCGGTGGAATAAGCGTTGCCCGGGCGACAGTGGCGGGGCAACGGATCCGGCGGACGGGACAGTCCGGAGTTGTCTGTGCTGGTCAGACGCAGTGTCCTGGGGAGGCTTCGCTGTCCATGTCGAGGGGCCCGGTGGCAGCGGACGGAGCCGGACTGTCCGGGACGCCGGAAGATCTGGCGGGACACCTTCACGCCGGATGAGCCTCCTGTGGGGGCCGCGAACTCCGCGGCCTGCGAAGGAGGTTGTGATGGATCAGCAGACGTTGACGAGGCCCGGGCGGCTGGCGCCGAGGCACGAAGGGGCCCCGGTTTCCCATAGGCGCCCACGGGCCCGTGTTCCGCGCAGGAGCGGTGAGCGGGAGGTGTGGTGGGCGTTGCCGTTTCTGACGGTGCTGTTCGCGCTGTTCATGCTGCTCGGCGCGGGCCTGGCCGTGAACGAACCGGACGGTGCGCCGTCGGCGGCGCGGCCGCCGGCGAGTCTCGAGCCTCAAGAGCCGACCGCCCCCAAGCCGCCTCAGCTGCCGCACCCGGTGGAGAACCCCGGCAAGCCGGCCGAGCCCCATCCCGGCCGGGACGCCGCCAGACCCACGCCGGTGAAGAAGGTGATGCTGCTGCCCGGCGACACCCTCTACGCCCTGGCCCACAAGCACGGCACGACCGTCAAGGCCCTCCAGCAGCTGAACGGCCTGGGCAGCTCGACCCTGATCTACGCCGGCGACCCGCTGCGCGTGCCGTCCAAGCCCGGCCCCACCGGCCACGGGTCAAAGGGCGTATCCTCCCGGCCCGCGCCTGCGCCGGAGGAGACCGGCACTCCGGGCACGAAGCAGCCTGAGAAGGGCAGCACCGCAGCGGTCGCCTACGCTCGGGCGCAGCTCGGCAAGCCCTACGTCTGGGGCGGCACCGGGCCCCGCGGGTTCGACTGCTCGGGCCTGGTGATGCGGGCCTGGCAGAAGGCCGGCGTGCACCTGCCGCGCACCACATGGGACCAGGTCGAGGCAGGCAAGGCCACCACCCGCGCCCGGCTCGTCCCCGGCGACCTGGTCGTCACCCGCGGCGGAGCACACATCCAGCTCTACATCGGAGACGGCAAGGTCATCCACGCCCCCCGCCCCGGCCGCACCATCACCATCGCGGCCCTGACCGATGCCTCCGACGTCGTCAGCTACCGCCACATCACCCGCTGACCGCGGCCTAGCCTTGAGGATGCATTCCTCCATGCGCCATCTGACCTTGCCGGTTCCGCTCTCCCCGCGCCTGAGCACTACTCTCCTCAACACGTGTGATCGAGGAGGGGACATGGGGGAAACGGGACCGGACCCGAAGACCGCCCGTACACCGGCGGAGTTCGTGGCCACGATGCGCCAGTTACGCAACTGGGCCGATCTGAGCTACCGACAGCTGGAACGCAAGGCCGAGGACGCCGGCGACGTACTGCCGCGCACCACACTGTCCGGCGTCCTGGCACGCCAGGACCTCCCCCGCGAAGAACTCCTGACCTCCTTCGTCCGCGCCTGCGGTGCCGACCCCGCAACCATCGACGCCTGGGTGGAAACCCGCCGCCGCCTCGCCATGAGCACGAACCCCGCAACACCAGCCACTGGTGAAGCGGCGCAAGCCCCGCACACCCCCGAAGGCGCGGAGACCACAACCGCCTCGGAGAGCGCATCACTCACGTCGCCCCCTGATTACACGCCACCAGATCCCAGCGTCAGCGCGGGTCCCAGAACGAGCGGCAACGAGCGCCAGGAGCCGGAGACCACTCATCAGGACGAGGGGGCACCCGTCAGGACCCTCGACCCCCCGGACACCTCTTCCTCGTCGGTCAGCCGGCCTTCAGCCAGGCGGTTTGGGAGGAAGGTCGTCCTCACCGCGAGCACGGCTACTGTCCTTGCCGCTCTTACCATTGGCGCGCTGACGCTCTGGTTGAACAATTCCGAAGTCGGCCGCAAGGGCGACGCTTCGCCGTCGAGGTCACAGTCAATGCGTGCGGCCCCCCGTTCTGCATCGCCCAATCTGCCGCTTTCCCCGGGGACGTACCGAATGCGCACAGCCGACGGGCGCTGCCTGGCTACACGTCAGGACCAAGCGAACCCCGACCAAGGCATCGACCGCTTCTTCTACCAAACGGCGTGCACGACGAGCGAGAGCATCAAAGTGACGCTGGAGGTGGAGAACGGCCTCTACAGGATCACCACTCGCGGCAAGGACTCTGAACCGGACTTCTGCCTGGGGATCCCCGGAGGGGCAGTCACCGACGGAGCAGATGCCATGTTCGCGTACTGCGGAGACCATGGACTGCTGGAGGCTGAGCAGTTCAGTCTCGAAAAGGTCAGCACCCACGGCGGAGGTTTCCGCATCAGAGCAGCGCATCTCCGCTTCGTGCCGCAAAGCCAGAGGAAAGACCTCTGCATCGGCTCGCCGGACGGCGACCACAGAGCGTGGGCCCCCATGTTCCAGTTCGAATGCCTCCCCTCAGCACGACAGGTCTTCGAGTTCCTGAAGTAACCCAGATGGTGCGGCAACAGCACGCCCGACTCAAAGAATCACGAGACGACCGCAGCGCCCCACCTGGCTCACGTACATGAAGACCGGCGGGCCGAGACCTGGCACATCCCCGACTGCCCGGCCATGGGGTCACCACCACGTCACACTGAAACGCGGTCTCGGCACGGCCCGGACCTGCGGATGGGAGACCCACGCCACCGCCCCGGGACGGGCTCTCGAGAGGCTGGGGGATTTCAGGAGCATGCCGGCGAGCAGGCATGGACGTGCCGACGATCATCATCGTTCCGCCAGCGGCCTCGCCCGGCGTAGGGGATCCGTAAAGACGGCGCAGCGACGCGTCAGGGTGGCGTTAACGCGAGCTGCGTGATGGCCGAAACGCGCTTTCCTCGTCTGGTCCGAGAATCCGCATCTCATCCAGGAGCACCCGATGGCCGACGTGGCCTTCGTCGTCACCACACTCGCGGTCTTCGCGCTGGTGGCTCTCGTTGCCAAGGGGGTGGCGAAGCTGTGACTGCCGAGAACATCGTCGGCCTGATCGTGGCCGCCGCCCTGCTGGGCTATCTCGTCCTCGCCCTCGTCAAGCCGGAGAGGTTCTGAGCACGGACATGAGCCCCGAACTTGCTGGCGTGCTCCAGCTGCTCGCGCTGATCGCCGCCCTCGCACTGGCCTACCGTCCCCTCGGGGACTACATGGCCCGGGTCTACTCCTCCGACAGGCACCTGCGGGTGGAGAAGTGGATCTACAAGGCCGTCGGCGCCAACCCTTCCGCCGAGATGCGCTGGCCCGCCTATCTGCGCGGGGTCCTGGCGTTCTCGGCCGTCAGCGTCCTCTTCCTCTATCTGCTGCAGCGCGTGCAGGGCAGTCTGCCCGGCTCGCTCGGCTTCGCCTCCATCGACCCGGACCAGGCGTTCAACACCGCCGCGTCCTTCGTGTCGAACACCAACTGGCAGTCGTACTACGGCGAACAGGCCATGGGCCACGTCGTGCAGACCGGTGGCCTGGCGGTGCAGAACTTCGTCTCCGCCGCGGTCGGCATAGCCGTGGCGGTGGCCCTCGTTCGCGGCTTCGCCCGCTCCCGCACCGGTGAACTGGGCAACTTCTGGGCCGACCTGGTCCGCGGGACCGTCCGCATCCTGGTGCCGCTCTCCGTGATCGCCGCGATCGTGCTGGTCGCGGCGGGCGCAATCCAGAACTTCGCCGGCATCCACGAGGTCGGCCAGTTCATGGGCGGCAGCCAGCAGTGGAACGGCGGTGCGGTGGCCTCCCAGGAGGCCATCAAGGAGATCGGAACCAACGGCGGCGGATACTTCAACGCCAACTCCGCCCATCCCTTCGAGAACCCGAACGCCTTCACCAACCTGTTCGAGATCTTCCTGATCCTGCTGATCCCGTTCTCGCTGACGAGGACCTTCGGCAAGATGGTCGGCTCGGTCAGGCAGGGCTACGCGATCCTCGCCACGATGGTGACCATCTGGATCGCCTTCGTCCTGCTCATGTGGGCGACCGAGTACGCCGGTCACGGCCCGGCGTTCGAGGCCGCAGGCGGCGCAATGGAAGGCAAGGAGACCCGCTTCGGCATCGGTGCCTCGTCGATCTTCGCGGTCTCCACCACGCTCACCTCGACCGGCGCGGTGGACTCCTTCCACTCCTCGTTCACCGGTCTGGGCGGCGGAATCACGATGCTCGCCATGATGCTGGGCGAGATCGCACCCGGTGGTGTGGGCTCCGGCCTCTACGGCATGCTGATCATGGCGATCATCGCGGTGTTCGTCGCCGGTCTGATGGTCGGCCGCACCCCCGAGTACCTCGGCAAGAAGATCGGCACCCGCGAGATCAAGCTGGCGGCCTGCTACATCCTCGTCACCCCGGCGCTGGTGCTCTGCTTCACCGCCGCGGCGATGGCGCTGCCCACCCCGGTGAACTCCCTGACCAACAGCGGTGCGCACGGTTTCTCCGAGATCCTCTACGCCTACACCTCGGGCGCCAACAACAACGGCTCCGCGTTCGCGGGCCTGAACGCCGACACCGAGTGGTTCAACACCACGATCGGCCTCGCGATGCTGCTGGGCCGGTTCCTGCCGATGGTGTTCGTCCTGGCGCTGGCGGGCTCGCTCGCCGAGCAGAAGCCCGTCCCCGCCACCGCGGGCACCCTGCGCACGGACAAGCCGCTCTACGCCGGTCTGCTGGTCGGCACGATCCTGATCATCACCGGTCTGACCTACTTCCCGGCCCTGGCGCTGGGCCCGCTCGCCGAAGGGCTGGCGTCATGACCACCGATATGAAGAAGCAAGAGGAGCCCGGCTCCATGTCCACTGCCACCTCGAGCCCGCCCCGGGCCCCCCACAGCGATGTGCCGACCGGGTACAAGCCCGAGACCGGACGCGTCGGCGGGGGTCTGTTCGATCCCAAGCAGCTGGTCAAATCCCTCCCGGACGCGATCAGGAAGCTCGATCCGCGGGTGATGGTCAAGTCCCCCGTGATGTTCGTCGTCCTGATCGGCTCGGTACTGACGACGGTGTTCGCGGTCATGGACCCGACCGACTGGTTCGGCTGGGCGATCGCCGCTTGGCTGTGGCTGACCACGATCTTCGCGAATCTGGCGGAAGCGGTGGCCGAGGGTCGCGGCAAGGCCCAGGCCGACACCCTGCGCAAGGCCAAGACCGACACCGTCGCCCGCCGTCTCGCCAAGGACGGCAGGACCGAGGAGCGAGTGCCCGGCACGGACCTGCGCATCGGCGACCTGGTCGTCTGCGAGGCCGGCGACATCATCCCCGGCGACGGTGACGTCGTCGAGGGCGTGGCGTCGGTGGACGAGTCCGCCATCACCGGCGAGTCCGCCCCGGTCATCCGTGAGTCCGGCGGAGACCGCTCGGCCGTCACCGGCGGTACGAAGGTGCTGTCCGACCGGATCGTCATCAAGATCACGACCAAGCCCGGCGAGACCTTCATCGACCGGATGATCGGACTCGTCGAGGGCGCGGCGCGGCAGAAGACCCCCAACGAGATCGCGCTGAACATCCTGCTCGCCTCACTGACCATCGTCTTTCTGTTCGCGGTCGTGACGCTGCAGCCGTTCGCGACCTACGCGGGCGCCCCGCAGACGATGGTCGTGCTTGTCGCGCTGCTGGTCTGTCTCATCCCGACCACCATCGGCGCACTGCTCTCGGCGATCGGCATCGCCGGCATGGACCGGCTCGTGCAGCGCAATGTGCTCGCCATGTCGGGCCGCGCGGTCGAGGCCGCCGGTGACGTCTCCACGCTGCTGCTGGACAAGACCGGCACGATTACCCTCGGCAACCGCCAGGCCGCCGAGTTCGTTCCGGTCAAGGGCGCCACCGCCGCCGAACTCGCCGACGCCGCACAGCTGTCGTCGCTGGCCGACGAGACGCCCGAAGGCCGCTCGATCGTCGTCCTCGCGAAGGAGAGGTACGGGCTGCGGGAGCGCCACCAGGGCGAACTGGCCCAGGCCACCTGGGTGCCGTTCACCGCCCAGACCCGTATGTCGGGCGTGGACGTGGACGGGCACATGGTCCGCAAGGGCGCCACCGCATCCGTCATCGCCTGGGTGAAGGAACGCGGCGGCACCATCGCCGACGACGCCGGCACCATCGCGAACCGGATCTCCGAGGCAGGCGGCACACCGCTCCTCGTGGCATCCGAGGACGGCGACAAGGGCGCCCGGATACTCGGCGTCATCCACCTCAAGGACGTCGTCAAGGACGGCATGCGCGAACGGTTCGAAGAACTGCGCCGTATGGGCATCAAAACCGTCATGATCACGGGTGACAACCCGCTGACGGCCAAGGCGATCGCCGATGAGGCGGGCGTCGACGACTTCCTCGCGGAGGCGACTCCCGAGGACAAGATGGCCCTCATCAAGCGGGAGCAGGCCGGCGGCAAGCTGGTCGCGATGACGGGTGACGGCACCAACGACGCCCCCGCGCTGGCTCAGGCGGACGTCGGTGTGGCCATGAACACCGGTACCTCGGCCGCCAAGGAAGCCGGGAACATGGTGGACCTCGACTCCAACCCGACCAAGCTCATCGAGATCGTCGAGATCGGCAAACAACTCCTCATCACCCGAGGCGCCCTGACGACCTTCTCCATCGCCAACGACGTGGCGAAGTACTTCGCGATCATCCCCGCGATGTTCGCGGTCGTCTATCCGGGCCTGGACAAGCTGAACATCATGGCCCTGTCCTCACCGGAGTCCGCGATCCTGTCCGCGGTCATCTTCAACGCGCTGATCATCATCGCCCTGGTGCCGCTCGCCCTCAAGGGCGTGCGGTACCGGCCCACCAGCGCGGACAAGATGCTCCGCCGCAACCTCGCCGTCTACGGACTCGGCGGCCTCATCGCCCCGTTCATCGGCATCAAGCTCATCGACCTGCTCATCTCCCTCATCCCCGGGCTGCGTTAACCAGAAAGCGTGCTGATCGCCATGAACTCATCGTTTGGAAACGCGGCACGGCTGCTCGGAGCGGGCCTGCGCGCCCTCCTCGTCCTCACCCTCGTGACCGGCGTCCTCTACCCGCTGCTGGTCACGGGTGTGGCCCAGGGCCTGTTCCGCGACAAGGCGAACGGCTCCGAGATCACGAGTGACGGCAAGGTCGTGGGCTCGTCGCTGATCGGCCAGACCTACAACCTGCCGAAGAAGAACCCGGACGACGCCGAAGAGGCCGCGGTCCCGGACCTGAAGTGGTTCCAGCCCCGCCCCTCCAACGGCCTCGGCAGCAACAGCGTCAACACCCAGTACTCGCTCATCCTTTCCGGAGCGACCAACCGTTCCGGTGACGACGGCGCGGTCGACGGCAAGTGCCCGCAGAACGCCGAGGAGGGCACGCTCTGTGCCCAGGTCGTCACCGCCAAAGCGGCCGTGGTCAAGGACAACTCCACCGCCACCTACACGGTCAAGCCCGAGGACGTGCCGGCCGACGCCGTCACCTCCTCCGGCTCGGGCCTGGACCCGCACATCTCCCCCGCTTACGCGAAGCTCCAGGTCCACCGGGTCGCCGAGAAGAATCACCTCACCGTCGCGCAGGTCGACAAGCTCGTCGCCGACCACACCCAGGGCCGCGTCCTCGGCTTCATCGGCGAACCTCGCGTCAATGTTCTCGAACTCAACATCACCCTCAAAGAACTGATCAAGGGTTGAGCCATGGGGCACCACGCGGGAGCCAACAGCCTGGGAACTTCTGCCGGGCCGTCGGCTCCCGCCTGCGCGTCCACCACATGACTCCCGACCAGTCCCCAGACCCCCGCAGCGAACAAGGAAGGCCGCACGCCGATGACCCGGGTGCTCGTTGTCGAGGACGACCCCCAGCTCGTCCGGGCTCTCACGATCAATCTGAAGGCCCGCAAATACGACGTGGAGGCTGCGACAGACGGCGCCGCCGCCCTGCGACTCGCCGCCGCCGGCCCGCCGGACGCGGTCCTGCTCGACCTGGGCCTGCCGGACGTCGATGGGCTCGAAGTCATCAGGGGACTGCGCCGCTGGAGCAGAGTGCCGATCGTGGTGGTCTCCGCCCGCCGCACCTCCGACGAGAAGATCGAAGCGCTGGACGCCGGCGCCGACGACTACGTCACCAAGCCGTTCAGCATGGACGAACTGCTCGCGAGGCTGCGCGCCGCCGTACGGCGCCGGGAAACCGCCGGGCCCGTCGCCGATGATTCATGGGTGGTCATCACCGACGACTTCACCGTCGACCTTGCGGCGAAAAAGGTGAACCGCTCAGGCAGCGACGTACGCCTCACACCGACCGAGTGGCACCTGCTGGAGCATCTGATCCGCAACCCCGGACGTCTCATCAGCCAGCGGCAACTGCTGGAAGAGGTGTGGGGCCACTCCGTCGGGAACAGGACCAACTACCTCCGCGTCTACATGGCACAGTTGCGTCGCAAACTCGAGTCGGACCCCTCGCGCCCCCGGTACCTGATCACCGAACCCGGCATGGGATACCGCTTCGAGGCCTGAACCACACGCCACAGTCCCCTCGGACACTCCTCTCTTCTCACCCCTGAGCAAGCCCTCGTCATTCGACGCAGAGATCGGAACCATGGCACGCGGAAAACTTCGGATCTACCTCGGCGCGGCGCCGGGCGCGGGCAAGACCTACGCCATGCGTGTCCCATCCGCCCACCGCGCCCTCGGCCGTCCGATCGCCGCGTACGTCCGCAAGGCCGCCGAGGAGTCTCCCGGTACGCGGATCACGGTGCTCATCCCCGAGGCCGAACCGGGCCGCCTGTGGCAGCGCGTTCTGCAGAACCAGCGCGGCGCCGTCGTGGCGCACGCCCTACGCAGGGACACCGACGCGGTCATCTGCAGACTCCGCTTCCGACTCTGACGCATGACAGGCGCGGAGCAGCGTCCGCTCGGAGATGGCGACGGCAGAGGCAGAGCCGAGTTCACGGCCGGCTCATCACTCAGCCGACGTGGACACGGGGCCGGTTCGCCCGGTTGGGTTCGGCGACGCGCAGGACCTCGCGAGTGACGGGCGCGACCTCGCCCTGGCCGAAGAGGAAGAACCGGAGGAAGTTGGCAAACGGGGTGCCCTCGGTCCATTCGAAGTAGATCTGCGGGCGCTGGCCAGTGGTGTCGCGTACGTGGAGGAGGAAGGCGGCCAGGGCGTTGGGAATGGACGAGCTTTCGAGTGTCAGGACGCGATAGCGGCCGTGCATGACCTCGCCCCGCACGCTCAGGCCGGCTTCGAACTCGGAGGGGTCGCGCACGGTGACCTCGACGAAGACCAGGTCGTCCTCCGGCGGGATGTCGTTGTCGCTCCGGATCTGCTGGATCTTGTCGCGGTACTCGGCGACGTCACGCTGGTCGGGCTCGTTGGCGATGAAGCGGGCGGTGCGATGCGAGATGTCGCGGACGAAGCGTTCGGCCATCGGGTCCAGGGTCACACCGGTGACGCGGAGCTCGAAGGCGCGGGCGAGCCGGGAGACCAGGGACACGATGATGATGCCGGCGATGAAGCAGGCGCCGATCTTCACGCCGTCGGGCCGCTCGACGACGTTGAGGGCGGTTGTGTACAGGAAGACGGCAGCGATGACGCCGAAGGCGATCGTCCAGTTCCGTTGCCCGGCGCGGTGGGCGGCAATGGTCACGGCGATCGCCGCGGAGCAGATCAGTACGAGTACACCGGTGGCGTAGGCGCCGCCCTGGGCGTCGACGTCGGCGTTGAAGATCCAGGTGACCAGGAACGCCACGAGGGTGAAGACGATCACCATCGGGCGCACGGCACGGGCCCAGTGAGGCGCCATCCCGTAGCGCGGGAGGTACTGGGGCATCAGGTTCAGAAGCCCGGCCATCGCGGAAGCTCCGGCGAACCAGAGGATGGCGATGGTAGCCACGTCGTAGACGGTGCCGAAGGCACTGCCGAGGTACTCGTGCGCCAAGTAGGCGAGGGCACGCCCGTTGGCTTCGCCGCCTGGCTGGAACTCCTTCGCCGGGATGAGCAGCGTGGTGATGAAGCTGGTGGTGATCAGGAAGACGCTCATGATGAGCGCGGCCGTGGTGAGCAGCTTCTTCGTCCCGCGGATGCGCCCGGCGGGCCTGTCCGGGGCGTCGCCGGGCTTGCCCTCGACGTGCGGCATGACCGCGACGCCGGTCTCGAAGCCGGACAGGCCGAGCGCCAGCTTGGGAAAGACGATCAGCGCCACGCCGATCATGGCCAGGGCGTTTCCGTGTGAGGCCGTGAGCGCGGTGGTCCAGTCGGTGATGACGTGGGCCTCGGTGGCCAGGTGCCACAGGCCGGTGACCACGACGACGGCGTTGAGGGCCAGGTAGGCGCCGACCAGCGCGACGGCGACGCCGATGGCCTCCAGGAAGCCCTTGAGGAACACCGCGCCGAGCAGTGCGATGAGCAGCAGGGTGACGATCAGCTGCTGGCCGTGGAGCCAGGGGGGCACATGGGGGTTTTCGATCAGGTGGATCGAGGAGTCCGCCGCCGACAGGGTGATGGTGATCAGGAAGTCGGTGGCGGCGAAGCCGAGCAGAGTCAGGACGAAGAGTTTGCCCTTCCAGAACGACAGCAGCCGCTCCAGCATGGCGATCGAGCCCTGCCCGTGCGGGCTCTCCTCCGCCACCCTCCGGTACACCGGAAGCGCTCCCGCCAGGGTGACGAGGACAAGCACGATGGTCGCCACCGGGGACAGCAGTCCGGCCGCGAGCGCGGCGATGCCGGGTTGGTAGCCAAGGGTGGAAAAGTAGTCCACACCGGTGAGACACATGACCCGCCACCACCGCTGCCCCTTGTGTGCGGGCTCCGGTTCGGCGCGTGCCCCCTTCTGGTGCCTGGCCATGTCTGACAGACCCTGCAACATCCAGGCGCGGAAGCGACTGGTACGGGCCTGTGCGGGTGCGGCCATCTGTGCTCCTGCCCAACGGCGAACGATTCCGGCCGTCCACCCGGCCGACTCGATCAGCGTAAGCAGAAATGAAACACCCGGCTTGCGCGCCCGCAGCGCGCCTCAAGCTGTCGGGACGGAGATCCCGCGAACATAGGCCGATGTATTGGCAACCCTTCTGAGCTGGGCAAACCGCACATTGACTCATGCGTTACGGCACCGAACGCGACCCCTTTGCCCCCGGTGAGGCGGGGTGATCCGGACCTTCCTGGCGCGCGTTAAGAGAGCGTCAGGAATTGCCTCGCGGATCGCGTAAATGCCGCAATTCGCCCGCAGGTGTTCCTGCTGCGACGGTGATGAAGATGGTGCGGCTGGCCGTCCTTCTACGACCCGAAGGACTCGGACGCCGTGGAGCTGATCGAGGACCGCTCACACGGCATGGTCCGCACCGAGGTGCATTGCGCCCGCTGCGGCTCGCACCTCGGGCATGTCTTCGAGGGCGAGGGCTACCCGACCCCCACGGACCAGCGGTACTGCATCAACTCGATCTCGCTGCGGCTAGGGGGTTTCTGATGGATCTCCGTGGAGGAAGGAGCGGCGTCCGGTGCGTGCTCTCGGGGTGCCGGCTGGGAGCCCTCGTACTGGGACGTACTTGGGCTTTCGGCCGGTGCGGCGAGAGTGAGTGCCGGGCGTCGCGACGCCGCGGAGATCCGTCAGAAGCCCCCTAGAGCCGGACTCCGACCCCGAGGGCTGACATCGGTCTCGTGGCGGGCGTCAACTCCACGGGCCGTGCCCGGTCCCATGGTCGTGGTCAGGACGGTCCGGGTGGTTCGGGTGGTCAGGACGGTCCGGGTGATTCGGGTAGTCGGGACGGTCCGAGTAGTCGGGACGGTTCGAGTAGTCAGGACGGCTCGGGTGGTCAGGACGGTCATCGCAACCGCCGGAGCCGTCGTGGCCGGTCCAGACGTCGCCCGGCACGACCGTGTGGACGAGGACGGGGGACGTGGATTCGGCGTACGTCGCGCCGCCGTTGTAGTGGGCGGTCAGGAAGTGGTCCCCGATGGGCAGGGCGGGGATGGAGAGGGCCGCCCTGCCGTCGCCGAGGGGGACGGTGCCCAGGGCCGTGGTGCCGTCGAAGAAGGTGACGGTCCCGTCGGCGGGCCTTTCGCCGTCGGCGCCGGACACGGTCGCGATGAGGGTCACTTGTTGACGGCACGTGGACGGAAGCGGATTCGAGGCGATCGTGGTCGTGGTCGGGGTTGCCGCGCTGCGCACGGTGCCGAAGGCGACGTCCAGCGGTCCGGTGCCGACCGGGATGGTGGCGGTGACCTGGTTGGTGGCGGTGTTGATGACCGACACGGTGTTGTCGTTGCCGTTGGTGACGTAGGCCTTCGTGCCGTCGGGAGTGACCGCGGCCCCGATCGGTCCGGTGCCGACCGGGATGGTGGCGGTGACCTGGTTGGTGGCGGTGTTGATCACGGACACGGTGTTGTCGTTGCCGTTGGTGACGTAGGCCTTCGTGCCGTCGGGAGTGACCGCGACGTCGAGCGGTCCGGTGCCGACCGGGATGGTGGTGGTGACCTGGTTGGTGGCGGTGTTGATGACCGACACCGAACCGCCGATCGAGTTGGTGACGTAGAGCTTCGTGCCGTCGGGAGTGATCCCGGCTCCGAACGGCGCCGCGCCGACCGGGATGGTGGCGGTGACCTGGTTGGTGGCTGTGTTGATCACGGACACGGTGTCGCCGTTCGAGTTGACGACGTAGGCCTTCGTGCCGTCCGGAGAAACGACGACCGCGAGCGGTCCGGCGCCGACCGGGATGGTGGCGGTGACCTGGTCGGTCGCCGTGCTGATCACCGAGACGGAGCTGTCGGTCACGCTGGTGACGTAGACCTTGGCGCCGTCGGGTGAGACGGCGACGCCGACAGGGAGGGCCCCGACCTGGATGGTGGAACTGACTGTGTTGGTCGCGGTCTCGATCACCGACACCGTGTTGCCGTTCTGGTTGGTGACGTAAGCCTTGGCGCCGTCGGGAGTGACTGCCACTCTGACGGGCCCGGGGCCGACCGGGACGGGGCTGCCGGCAACGGGTGCGGCCGGATTCGCGACGTCGATCACCGACACGGTGTTGTCGGCTTCGTTGGTGACGTAGGCATAGGTCCCGGAGGGGACGGGCTCGACGGCCGTCGCCCGGACCTGGGGAAGCAGAGCCGGGGAGAGGGCGGCGAGGACCAAGGCGATCAGCGCCGCCGCGGCACGCCCCGCGAGGCCGAACGCGGTGCGGGCTGCTGCTGCCCGCACGCCTGGTACCGGGCGCCGGTGACGATCCGTCCGAACCCCAGGACTCATGTCCGGTCCACCTCTCTTCACAGCATCCCGCCGGCGGACGTCGCATCAGGCATGCGGGAAGGACGGAACCGGGGTGCAGGGCCCGCGGCCGGCACACGAAAGGCCTCACTCACTGCATACCATCATTAAAAGACCAAGACTCGGGCATATCCGCCTTCGACCTGAATGGCCGTCACCGCAGTAGAGCAGCTGAGCGGTGGCCGCCGTGGTCCAGCCGGTGCCGGCCTTGGGGCTGTGGTTCGGGTGACGTGCCGGTTCAGGTGACGTACTGGTACGGGATGCCTGGACTGGTGCCCGCCGGGGTGCGCACGACAACCGTCGCCGCCCCCGGAATCCCCGCGGGGGCGATGGCGATGACCTGGGTGTTGGAGACCGTGGCGAAGGGCACCGGGACGCCCGCGAAGCGCACTTCGTCGGCGTAGGTCAGGTTGCTGCCGGTGATGGTGACGATGGTTCCGCCGAGGGCAGGACCCGACGAGGGGATGAGGCTGCTGAGGGACGGGTTGGCGAGGTAGGTGTAGTAGGCGTTTCCCGGCCCGTTGGTGCTGGTGCCGCCCGGGGTGGTGACGGTGACGGCCACGGTGCCCGATCCGCTGGGGGCCAGTGCGGTGACCTGGCTGTCGGAGTCGATGCTGACACCGGTGGCCGTACTGGCTCCGAAGCGGACGGTGCTGGTGAGAGTCAGGTTGCTGCCGGTGATGGTGACGGAGTTTCCGCCGGCGAGAGGGCCCTTGTCCGGGCTGACCACGCTGATGGCCGGAGCCGGGATGTAGAAGTAGGGCAAGGGATTGCTGGCACCGCCCGGCGTGGTGACCGTGACGTCGGCGGGGGCGGCCGGCCCCGCCGGCGCGGTGACGGTGACCTGGGTGGAGGTGTTGCCGGTGATGGCGGCCGGACTCGTGTCGAACTTCACCGCGGTGGCCCCTGACAGGCCGCTGCCGGTGAGGGTGACCGAGTTTCCCCCCGAGGTCGGTCCCCGGCTGGGTGTCAGGGAGCTGAGCACCGGGGTCGCGACGTAGGTGTAGGCGACGCCGTTGCTCGTGCCCGACGTCGCGACGACCGTGACGTTGACCGTCCCGGAGCCCGCCGGCGAGGTCGCGGTGATCTGACTGGTGCTGATCACCGTGAACGATGCTGAGACGGTTCCGAACCTCACGGCGGTGACCCCGCTGAAGCCGCTGCCGTTGATCGTCACCGCGGTTCCTCCCGCGGTCGGTCCCGTGTTGGGATTGAGACTGCTCACTACCGGGGCCATGAGACCTGTTCCTTCCTGCGCTCCTCAGGACGCTGCGCCCTGGCTGACGTGTGTCGACCAGGGCGCAGCGGGTTCACGTTCGGCGGTCATCAGGTCGTGCCCGACCGGCCGGCGAGGTACGGACGACCCGTTGGCGCCGAGCTGGCGGGGCCGGGGGATCAGATGACGGTGAACACGTCACCGGCGACGATCGCGGTCTGGCCGCCCGGAGTGGTGGCCCGGACGTCGTACGTGCCCGTGGCGAGCCCCGAGGGGACGGTGGCGACCAGCGTGGTGGCGGAGAAGCTCGAGAAGTCGGCTTGGACCGCGGCACCGCCGCCCGTGGGGGTGAAGGTCACGCTGCTGACATCCACCAGGTTGGTTCCGGTGACAGTGGTGTCCGAGCCGACCGGACCTGAGGCGGGGGCCAGGCCGGTGATGGTCGGGGCGTCGTAGTAGGTGTACTGGGTGGGGGCTCCGAGAGAGATGCTGGTGCCTCCGGTGGTGGTGACGGTGCAGTCCACCGTGTCGAAGCTGGCACCGCCGAAGGCGCCGTGCGCGGGGCAGGTGACGGTCAGCTCGCTGTCCGACACGACCGTCAGCGCGGTGCCGGCGCCCACGGCACCGAACGTCACCCCGGTCGCGGTCAGCAGGCCACTGCCGAAGACACTCAGGGGAGTGGCCGTCGCCGGACCGTTGTTGGCGCTGAGGCCGGTGGGTGCCGGGGGATCGATATAGAAGAACGACAGCGAATTGCTGGTCGAAGTTCCCGCGGTGACACTGACGTTGACCTGGCCGGGGCACAGGACCGGGATGACGACGGTGACGGTCGTGGCGCCGACCGTGGCGGGGTTGACCTTCTTCGTTCCGAAGTTCACCTTGGTCGTGCCCGACAGGCCCGTGCCGGTGAGGGTGAGGGTGATGCCGTTGTGGCTCTGGGTGGGCGTCAGCGAGGTGAGAGTTGCCATGGCGGGTCTCCTTGAGCTCGTTGTGCTCCCGTGGCAGGAGGTGTGGGGTTGACCGTGCGTGGTGTGGTCCGCGGCTTCACGGCATGCCCCTGGCGTTTGCGGCGGGATGTGAAGCCGGGTGGTGGAACCGATGGGCTGCCACGGCGTTTCGAGCGCACGCAGCGGGGCCGGTTGGGGTGGGCGAGTAGGGCGTCACGAGGCCTTGAGGCAGGCACCGTGCGGTGGAACGGTCCGCGTCTCGCTGGGACGGTCTACTGGTCCTCGTGCAGAGGACTGGCCATCCGGAGCGAATTGCCGACGGATCGTCTGATCCTGACGGATCGGAGATCCAGACGGAACGGTTGATCCAGGCGGTCCGTCTCGCCTGAGTCTGATTGAACCCGATGGATGCCGGCACCAACAGAGCGTATTCGGGGCATCAGATATTTATGCGATTGTCATGTTAACTTCGAATGTGCCTATTTATGCGCGGGGGGTGCGCCGCTGTTCAACTCTTGCGTGTTTTCGATCTCCAGCAGGCGTGAATCACCAGGCCTTTCTCCCCTGCGCTCTGATCTGCTTCGAGGTCCTGGGCTGCGCATCCATCCGGGGTCGGGGTCCTGTCGTCGGAGTGACTCGCGGTGGCTTCGGCGAATTCATGCCCGATAACGCGCCGATTTTGCGGAGTTCATGAACTCGAAATCAACTACTCGTTGTTGACCTCGTAGACAATGCTCAAGCTCCCAGGCAGCGAGCACAGCTGGTTGGAAATCTGGCGCGGTCGCCGCTGTCTTCGACCGGCGCGTCTTGGTCAGATAGCGGACCGCAGCGGCGGTGCCTGCCACGTCATCCCCGGGGGCTGGAGTAGGGGTGAGGGCTCGGGGCCTGGGTCATCGGTGTCGACGACTCCGGCGGCTGTGTGGTCGAAGTCGGAGGGCCAGCGGGTGTGCTCGCTGGCCAGGGCGCCGGTCAGGCGTGCTTCGACAAGGTTGGCGGTGCTCAAGTCGGTGCCGCGCAAGTCGGCCATGCGGAGGTCGGCGCGGTGGAAGACCGCGCCGTGGGCGTCGGCCTTGCGCAGGTTTGCCTCGCGCAGGTCGGTCTCGGTGAAGTCGGCGTCACGCAAGTCGGTTTCGACCAGCTTCGCGGCCCGCAGGTCGGCCAGAACGCAGCGAGCACGGCGGAGAATCGCAGTCGTGAGGTCGGCGTGCCGCAGGTTGACCGAGACCAGGGACGCCTGGGTCAGATTGGCGTGGTACAGGCCCGCGGCCTCCATGCAAGCGCGGTCGAAGTTGACCTCGGGAAACCAGAGTCCGTCGCAGTCGGCTCGGCGCAAGTCGGTGATGCTGAGATTGACCCAGGACTGCTCCCGATGCCGGCACAGCACGCCGAGCGCGGTCAGCGCCACCTGGGCGTCGGCGGCGCGAGTCTCCAGGGGCGCGATGTCGTTGATGGGCACGTCTGCCGCCGGTGATTCCGGCCCGGCGGGTGGCCAGGGCAGGTGTGTCCGCGGATACGCGGCTTGGATGGAGATGATGGCCTCCCGGTCGCGGGCGGACTGCTCTGCGATCCGCCACAGGGCGTGCAACCCGCCGATGCGCACATCCGGCTTGTCGCTGCCGAGCTGGTCGACGGCCCGGCTGAATCGGTCGGTGACGTAGCCCTCCTGGGTGGCACGCAAACCGTCCTGACTCACCCGCAGTTGACGCCAAGTGGCGTACGCGCCGAAGAGCACGACCAGGCCGCCTACCACCTGCAGGAGCGTCGTACGGACATCGTTCACCGCCTTCAGTCGATCCTGTGCGGCGACGCTCGCCCCGGCGAGATCGTGGTCGACCACCACACCCGGCAGTACGACGAACACCGTGCCCAGAATGACCAGCCCCGCCGCCGCGGCCAGTAGACCTGCGGCTGCACGACGCCTGACCAGCCCGTCGTGCCATGCCCGCCGCCTGCGGTTCGGTTCCCCCATCTCCATGGACACGAGAGCTTAGGCACCGCTCAGAAGACGATCAAGAGTGCCGTGGCACCGGCCCGTGACATGAGAACGTCCCTACGGGTCAGGTCAGTTGTGAGGTCCACCTGGGCCCGTGCGGCCTGTTCACATCCTGCCTTGTCTCGGGTCCCGCGCGCACTTGGGCGAGCACCACGCGCCTGGCGCGAGCAGCGACGCCGCAAGACCTCCGCGCGGATCTGCGTGGAGCACACCGATGCCGAGTACAAGCAGTGGCGGCCCCTGCACCAGCCAACCCGCCAGGCCGGCGCGCCCCGAACTCAATCGCTCCCAAGGTTGTTGGTCGGCTACGGCCGGTTCACCGGGCGGCCGTACGCGCGCCCGGTTCGGCCAGTCCGCCGCCTCCCGTGTCGACGCCGCCCTCCGGCCCGGTCGGGGCGAACGGGGGAGTGTCCTGTGGGCAGACGGTTCCGACGGGAGGCAGGACACCGTCGACGAGGTAGCGGCCCTCGTGATGGTCGGCGCAGCTGCTGAGGTTGGCCACCGAGGTGTGCCCGTAGCCCTCGACGGTGAGCAGCTGCGCGTTGGCGAGGTCCCGCTTCATGGCCAGCGCACCCTGGTAGGAAGTGGCCGGGTCATAGGTGGTGTTGACCAGGAGCAGCGGTGGGGTCGGCCGGTTCCAGGGACCCGTGTACGGGTCCGCCGCCGTCGCGGGCCACAGGGCACAGGCCGAGGTCGACCAGGGCACCACGCGTCCCATGTCGCCGGCGCGGTCGTAGCCGAAGTCCGCGAGGGACGGGTAGCGCGGGAGGTCGCGGGGGTTGGGGCTCTCGGAGCAGCGCACCGCCTCCGTCTGCTCGAACCCCGGGTACTCCGGCAGACCGGGAGGCGGCGGGGTTTCCTGCGGGGCCCGTCCCTGCCACAGCTCCTGCAGGCCGTCGGCCAGTTCGGTCCACAGCGGGTGGACGGTGTAGAGGTGCTCGAAGGCCGAGACGGCCACCGCGGCATAGGTCCAGGCGTCCACCGGCTGCCGCTTCAGGCGCTCCATCAGCCGGTCGAACTTGGCCCGGGTGGCCCGCGGAGTGCCCGCGGAGAAGGCACAGCGATCCGTGCTCTCACGCCCGCACAGGTCGAGGAACCGCCGCAGGGTCGCGGCAGCGCCCAGATCGGCGCCCGTGCGCTGGAACATGGTCAGCAGGGGCTCGCTCCGCGCGCCGTGGTTCACCCACGCCTCGGGGTCGATGTTGGCGTCCAGGACCATGGCGCGGACCCGGTCGGGGAAGAGGTTCGCGTACGTGGCGCCCAGGAACGTCCCGTAGGACACGCCCAGATAGCTGAGCCGCCGGTCGCCCACGGCCGCTCGCAGCCGGTCCAGGTCGCGTGCCGTGTCGGCGGTCGAGACATGCCGCAGCAACTCGGGGTCGCGCTTCTCGCAGCGCCTGCCGAGGTCCGCGTACCCGTCGAACCAGACCCTTCTCTCCTGCTCGTCGACCGGGAAGCCGGCGGGCATCCGCGCAGCCCAGTCGTAAGCCTCCTGCGTGGAGTCGAAGCAGCGCACGGCGGTGCTGCTGCCGACTCCCCGGGGGTCCCAGCTGACGAGGTCGAACCGGCGGCGCACTTCCTCCGGGAAGGCCTCGTACGTCAGCGGCAGACCCACCGTGCCGGGGCCGCCGGGACCTCCGGGGTTGTAGAACAGGGTGCCGATACGGAGCCCGGGGCCGGTCGCCTTCCGTTTGATGACGGCCAGTTCGATCGTGCGTCCGCCGGGGTCGCGATGGTCGAGCGGCACCTGCATGGTGGCGCACTCGAAGCCGGGAGCTTCGCGGCAGGGGCTCCAGCCCAGCGCCGGAGCGGTGACCGGCGGGACCGGGCCGCCGGTATGGGCCTGCCCGGGAGCGGTGGCCGCCGGGGTGTGCATCGCCGTGCAGAGCACTGCCGCGACCGCGATCGCGGCGCAACGCCCCCGGCCCGGTATCCCGCCTGGTATGTGCATGCTCGTCCTTACGCCGGCACCGCGTCGGATGACCGTCCGGAGGTCCGTCGGGCCACAGCATCCGATCCCACGGCAGCCCTGACGCGCCCGCAACACACCTGCGGCCGAATGGAGGTAGCTGCCACCCGGCCGGACGCACCAGGGGAGGCGGTGCGTTTGAGGTGGGGGCACCGTGTGGTGGTTCCGGCTCCGGGCGCTCCGGGGGCGCCGGGTGTCCCCGAGGGCGGGCACAATGCCTGCCATGGACCCGTCGATCCAGCAGCTCACCGACCGGGCCCGGCGACTGGCCCGGCCCGGTGCCCGCCGGATCCTCGGCATCGCCGGACCACCGGGAGCCGGCAAGTCGACGCTCGCCGAAGACCTCGTGGCACGGCTGGACGGTCTCGCCGTACTCGTCCCCATGGACGGCTTCCATCTGGCCCAGGCCGAGCTGGAGCGCCTCGGCCGGGCCGCCCGCAAGGGGGCGCCGGACACCTTCGACCCCGCCGGGTACGCCGCGCTGCTCGCCCGGCTCCGGGCACCGGGGGACGGCACCACCGTGTACGCACCCGCCTTCGACCGGAGTCTCGAGGAGCCCGTGGCGGGCGCCATCCCGGTCGGCCCCGGCATCCCGCTCGTCATCACGGAGGGCAACTACCTGCTGCACGACGAGGGCGCCTGGGCCCGTATCCGCAATCTTCTCGACGAGGTCTGGTACCTGGAACTCGACGAGGCGCTGCGGGTACCCCGGCTCGTCGACCGGCATGTGCGCTTCGGCAAGGAACGGTCGTACGCCGAACGCTGGGTCAGGGACTCGGACGAGACCAACGCCGCTCTGGTGGCGCGGGGCCGGCACCGGGCCCGGCTGACCGTGCGGATGGGCTGAGCCCCGCGTCCGTCCCGGTCGGCGGACCGTGCCGTGGCGCCACGGCGCCGCGCGCCCGAGGGCCGGCGGCCGGGGTCTGCCGCACGCCCGAACCCGGAGAGCGGGCCCGGCGGGGAGGTCGGTAGGCTCGAATGCAGAGCACACCCGGGAAGGCCCGCGGGGAAGGTCCGCGGGACGGGACCGGCGGGAAAGAGACCAGACCCGAGCACACGCGGGAACCGAGGACACACGGGATGAGCGGGGGCTGAAGTGGGGCTGTTCCGGCGAGGACCCAAGCGGGACGGGGACGACGTGCCCCGCGACGAGGAGTTCGCCTACTTCTCGGTCCGCGAGGCCGCACGCTTCCGCGGCCAGGTCCGGGAGGCCTTCGCGGAACAGGGCCTCGAGGTCACCGTCTACGCCGACGTGGTCACCGACAGCTCCGGGCGGCAGTTCGGGCTCGGTAACCTCGCGGCCGTCTGCCACAACGACGAACGCGGCCCCCGGGTGTGGCCCGAGGTGATCCGCGGCCACGTCGCCATGGTCCTGCGCACCATGGACGCGCCTTCGGCACTGGACACCCTGCCGCCGGAGCAGATCCGCGCCCAGCTCTACCCGAGGGTGATCGGCTCGGAAGGCCTCGATCCCAGCACCTTCGGCTACGCCCGGCACCTCGCCCCCGGCCTGTGCGAGGTACTCGCCCTCGATCTCCCCGAGAGCGTCATGATGCTCACCGACGAGGCCCTGGAGCCGCTCGGGAAGATCGAGGAGCTGCGGGAGCGCGCGATGGAGAATCTGCGCGCACTGCCGGTGGAGGGCCACGAGACCATCGAGGACGGCGGCGGCATGCGCTTCGATGTCGTCGTCGGCGACTCCTTCTACACCGCGAGCAGGGTCCTGGTGCTCGACGCGCTCGCCCGTCAGGTCACGGGGCAGCACATCACCGCCGACGGCGCGCTCGTCGCACTGCCCTTCCGGCACCAGGTCGCCTTCCATGTGATCCGTGACGCGGGCATCCTCCCGACGCTGAACGGCATGGCGGCCTTCGCCGCCTCCGGGTACGCCGACACGCCGGGCGCCATCACGCCGTACGTCTACTGGTGGCGCGACGGGACGCTCACCCAGCTCAGCGACCGGGGAGAGGACGGCGACGGGCTGCGGATCGTCGTCGACAGCGAATTCCAGGACCTGCTCGAGAGACTCCTCGGCCGTAACCCCGGGGACGACTGACCTCCCGGGGACGACTGACCTCCCGGGGAGGACTGACCCCCGGAGAGGCCTGACTCCCGGAGAGGCCTGACTCCCGGGCAGGACCGACCCCGGGGAGGACCGAGCCCGCCACGGTCCCGAAGACGGCGTCCCCCGGAGTGAGGCCGGCGGGATCGCCGGGCGAGTACCGCGCGTCGTGGGTTTGCCGCTTCGTGTGCCGTGCGAAAACCACTGCGGGGCCGCCCGGTTGACCAGCCGGTCCGGCCCCGGACGCTGTCCGCCAGGCCGCCGAAGAGGAGCCCCATGCTCGCCATGAACACGACGCCCGAGCCCTTCACCGCCGAGGACTACCGGTCCCGGATGGCCCGCGCCGCCCGCTGCGCCGCCGAGGCCGGCCTCGGCGGGCTGCTGGTGGCTCCCGGACCCGACCTGGCCCATCTCACCGGCTACCGGCCGGTGTCCTCCGAACGGCTCACCCTGCTCGTGCTGGCCGAGGGCCGGGATCCCGTCCTGGTGGTGCCCACCCTGGAGGCTCCCGACGCCGCGCACGCGGCCGGCGCCCCGGCACTCACCCTGCGTGACTGGACCGACGGGCAGGACCCGTACGCCGTCACCGGGGCGCTGCTGGACGGCAAGGGCCGCTTCGGGGTGAGCGACAACGCCTGGGCCATGCACCTGATCGGTCTGCAGAAACAGCTGCCCGACAGCTCGTATGTGTCCCTCACCGATGCTCTGCCCATGCTGCGCGCGGTCAAGGACACGGCCGAGCTGGCGAGGATGGAGGCGGCGGGCGCCGCCGCCGACGAGGCCTACGGCGAGATCCTCAAGGTCCGCTTCTCCGGCCGCAGGGAGAGCGAGGTCGCGGCCGACCTCGCCGCACTGCTGCTGCGTTTCGGCCACTCACAGGTGGACTTCACCATCGTCGGCTCCGGCCCGAACGGCGCCAACCCGCACCACGAGGCAGGCGACCGCGTCATCGAGCGGGGCGACATGGTCGTACTGGACTTCGGCGGTATCAAGGACGGCTACGGATCGGACACGACCCGCACGGTCCACGTCGGCGAACCGACGTCCGAGGAAGTGCACATCCACAACGTGGTGCTCGCCGCCCAGCAGGCCGGGTTCGACGCCGTCCGTCCCGGCGCCGCCTGCCAGGACGTGGACCGGGCGGCCCGCGCGGTCATCGAGTCCGCCGGATACGGCGAGTACTTCATCCACCGCACCGGCCATGGCATCGGCGTCACCACCCACGAGCCGCCGTACATGATCGAGGGCGAGGAACGGCCGTTGGTGCCCGGCATGTGCTTCTCGATCGAGCCGGGGATCTATCTGCCGGGCCGTTTCGGTGTGCGGATCGAGGACATCGTCACGGTCACGGAGAGCGGGGGACGCCGCTTCAACAACACCCCGCGCGAGCTCGCGATCGTCGAGTAGGTCCTGTCCGGGCGGTCCTTCGCGGACCGCCCGCGGCGTGGGGTCGCCCGGGGTTCGCGTCCCCGGTCGGCCGCACGCCGCGGTGTCACAAGGCCCGTCGCATACAGGCCCGGGGCCACCGGTCCAGGCCGTGTGCCGCTTCGCGTTCGCGGATCTTCCGCAGCCCGGGGGTGAGCTCGCTGCCGGCCAGGAGCCGGAACCCGCAGCGCGCGTAGTACGGGGCGTTCCACACGACCTCGGTGAACGTGGTCAGGGTCAGGGCGGGTGCCCCCTCGCCCGTGGCGTGAACGGCCAGATGGTCCAGCAGGGCCCGGCCGATCCCGCGGCGTGCGCTGTCCGGGTGCACCGACACCTGCTCGACATGGAGACCGCCGTCGACGCGGTCGGCGATCAGATAGGCGACCGGGGTGCCGGCGTCGTCGGCCGCGACCCAGGCCAGCCCGGCGCGGTGGTACCGGGCGAGCTCGTCGAGCGGGAGCGGCTCGTCGTCGGCGATCTCCGGCATGCCGATGTCCCGGAAGCACTGCCCGGCGGCCCTCTCGATGTCCTGGAGGCGAGGCAGCTCGTCCGGGTGCACGGCACGGATATGCATGAACGCCATTGTCCAGGCCGGGCCGGACGGTGCCACCGAATTACGGATCCGGTGGCCGCGCCGGCTGCCGGTGGCCGCGGGCCGTTCGGGAAGAGCCGCTTCCCCCACGCGCCTTCCCGTCCGCGCCGGTGCTCACTCGTCCGCGAGCACCACGCACGACTCGCCCGGCAGCTCCAGGGTGCCGTCCGGCCCGGGAGCCCGCACCCCGTCCCACACCGCGAGCACCCGGGCCGCGCCCCCGCCCAGTGGGATCACGGCCCGCTCCTTGCCCAGGTTGAGCGCGACCCGCAGGTCGCCGCGGCGGAAGACGAACCAGCGGGCCTCCTCGTCGTAGGCGATCCGCACCGCGGCCAGATCGGGGTCGGAGAGGTCCGGCTGGGAGCGGCGCAGCGCGATCAGTTCGCGGTACCAGGCCAGCAGCCGGGCGTGGGGGTCGCGGGTGCGCTCGGTGCGGTCGAGGCAGGAGCGCTCCCTGGTCGCCGGGTCCTGCGGGTCGGGGATGTCGTCAGCCGACCAGCCCGATGCCGCGAACTCCCGGCGCCGCCCCTGCCGTACGGCCTCGGCGAGCTCCGGGTCGGTGTGGTCGGTGAAGTACTGCCAGGGGGTACGGGCGCCCCACTCCTCACCCATGAAGAGCATCGGTGTGAAGGGTGCGGTCAGCACCAGCGCCGCCGCGCACGCCAGCAGTCCGGGGGAGAGCTGTGCGGAAAGACGGTCGCCCAGGGCGCGGTTGCCGATCTGGTCGTGGGTCTGGGCGTAGCCGAGGAAGCGGTGCGCGGGGGTGCGGGTGAGGTCGACCGGGCGCCCGTGCGTACGGCCGCGGAAGGTCGAGTAGGTGCCGTCGTGGAAGAAGACATGCCCGAGCGTCTTGGCGAGCGCGGCCAGCGGGGCGCGTGCGAAGTCCGCGTAGTAGCCGCGGGACTCGCCCGTCAGGACGGTGTGCAGGGCATGGTGGAAGTCGTCGTTCCATTGGGCGTGCAGTCCGAGGCCGCCCTCCTCACGCGGTGTGGTCGTGCGCGGATCGCACAGGTCCGACTCGGCGATCAGGAACACCGGCCGGTGTACGTCGGCGGCGAAGGCGTCCACGGCGTAGGACAGTTCCTCCAGGAACGTCAGCGCACGGCTGTCGGCGAGCGCGTGGATCGCGTCCAGCCGCAGCCCGTCCAGACGGTAGTCACGCAGCCAGGCCAGAGCGCTGTCCACCAGAAAGGAGCGCACCTCGTCCGAGCCCGGGGCATCCAGGTTGACCGCCGAGCCCCACGGTGTGTGGTGCGTGTCGGTGAAGTACGGCCCGAAGGACGGCAGATGGTTGCCCGAAGGCCCCAGATGGTTGTGCACCACGTCCAGGACCACTCCGAGGCCGAGGCCGTGCGCCGAGTCGACGAAGCGTTTGAGCGCGCCGGGCCCGCCGTACGGTTCGTGCACCGCCCAGGGCGCCACACCGTCGTACCCCCAGCCGTGTGTTCCCGGGAAGGGACACACAGGCATCAGCTCCACATGGGTGATGCCGAGATCGGCCAGTTCCGGCAGGTGGGCCGCCGCGGCGTCCAGTGTGCCCTCCCGGGTGTACGTGCCCACGTGCAGCTCGTACAGCACCGCACCGGCAAGTCCCCGGCCGGGCCAGTCGTCGCTGCGCCAGACATGGGTGTCCGGGGCGACCACCGCGCTCGGCCCGTCGGGGCCGTCGGGCTGGCGGCGCGCACGCGGATCCGGCAGCAGCGGGCCGTCGTCCAGCACAAAGCCGTAGCGTGTGCCGTCCGGTGCGTCCGCATCGGCCGTCCACCATCCCTCGCGCGCGGGATCGCGTCGCATCGGCCGGCGTGCACCGTCCAGCCACAGCACGACCCCGTCCCGGGCGTGCGGCGCCCACACCTCGAACAGCACTGGCGTATCCCCTGTCGTGTCGGTCCGTCAGCTCCGTATCGGTGGCACTCGCATCCATCCTGGCAAGTCCGAGGTCTGGAGGAGTGCTACTCACCGGTACTAAGGGCGGTCCCGTAATACCCGGCAGACCAGCGCGCGGCGTCAGATGCATGGGGCCTCCCCAGGCCCAACGGGCCGTGGGGAAGCATCGCAAGGCGGAGAGGCACGCTCATACTGGGCGTATTCGGGTGCTTCGACAACTCCCCCAGGCGGTAGCTGGGGGAGTGCCGTAGCTGTCGTCGTGCGCCTGGTGGGTATTGCGGGACAGCCCTTAGGGTCCGGTCATGACACCGCCGCCCGTACCACCCGCCGCGACGCTGCCCGTGTTCCCGCCCGGATTCCTCTGGGGAGCGTCCGCGTCCGCGTTCCAGACCGAGGGCGCCGCCGACACCGACGGCAAGGGCCCTTCCGGCTGGGACGCATTCGCCGCACAGCCCGGCCGCATCAAGGACGGCGCCGACACCGCCCGGGGTACGGGGTTCCACGAGCGTTACCGCGAGGACGTCGCTCTGCTCGCCGGACTCGGCGCGGGGGCCTTCCGTTTCTCCATCAGCTGGCCCCGGGTGATTCCCGCTGGCAGCGGGCCCGTCAACGCGGCGGGCCTCGGCTTCTACGACCGCCTCGTCGACGAACTGTGCGCGCAGGGCATCACACCGGCGCCGACCCTCTACCACTGGGACACCCCGCTGCCGCTGGAGGAGGCGGGCGGCTGGCTGAACCGCGACACCGCCGCCCGCTTCGCCGAGTACGCCGCCGTCGTCGCCGAACGGCTCGCCGACCGCGTCCCCATGTGGATCACCATCAACGAACCTGCCGAGGTCACCATGCTCGGCTATGCGCTCGGCGAGCACGCCCCAGGCAAGCAGCTGCTTTTCGACGCCCTGCCCGCGGCCCATCACCAGCTGCTCGGCCACGGTCTCGCGGTCCAGGCGCTGCGCGCGGCCGGTGCCTCGAACATCGGCCTCGCGGTCTCCCACTCACCCGTGCGGGCGGCGAGCGACAGCGACGAGGACCGCTCCGGCGCCGACCTCTACGACACGCTCACCAACCGGTTGTTCTCCGACCCGCTGCTGACGGGCCGTTATCCCGAGGGGTTCGACGGCCTGATGCCGGGGCCGGTCGCCGACGACCTCGCGGTGATCTGCGAGCCCCTCGACTGGTACGGCGTCAACTACTACAACCCCATGCTCGTCGGCGCGCCGGCGCCGGACGCCCTGGACTCGTACGCCGGACTCGGCATGCCCGCGGAACTCCCCTTCGGGCTGCGTGAGATCGAGGGGGTGGAGCGCACCCACTTCGGCTGGCCGGTCGTCCCCGACGGACTGAGTGAACTCCTCGTCACCCTCAAGGAGCGCTACGGCCACCGCCTGCCGCCGGTGCACATCACCGAGAACGGCTGCTCGTACGACGGGATCGACGACGCCCGCCGCATCACCTTCATCGACGGGCATCTGCGCGCGCTGCACCGGGCGGTCGAGCAGGGCGTCGACGTGCGCGGCTACTTCGTCTGGTCGCTGACGGACAACATCGAATGGGTGGAGGGCGCGTCACAGCGCTTCGGCCTGGTGCACGTCGACTACGAGACTCTCGAGCGCACGCCGAAGGCGTCCTACGCCTGGTACCGGGAGGTCATCCGGGCGCAGCGGGAGGCATCGGCGCTGCCGTCCGACGGCTGACGGGGCGGGCACCTGGCGCCGGTGCCCGCCCGGTGCGGGGCAGGCGGGGACGGGGGACCGGTCGATGACCGGTCCCCCGCGCACACCGTCGCCAGGCGCCCGCCTCAGCCGGAGCGCACGCGGCTGTCCGGCCCTCAGACCAGATGGATCCGTTCCTGCACCACCGGATGCCCGGCCCTGGCGAAGTTGGCCGCCATGGGGAAGTTCCCCTGGTCGGTCGCGCCCGCGATGAACCCGGCACCCTGCTCGGCCAGGAAGTGCGTGCACTCGGCGAGCAGGTCGTAGGCGTAGCCGTGGCCGCGCTGTTCGGGGACGACGCCGATGAAGCCGACGCACGGACCGGACGGGTTGTGCGCCGGGATCTCCAGGCCGACCAGCTCCCCTTCGGGCGTGTACGCCAGCCGCCACCACTCGCGCGGCGACGGGCACCAGTGGAAGAAGTCCAACTCCTCCTGGGCGGCGCGGTCGAGCCCGCCTTCGGCGATGGCCCGCAGGGAATGTGCGTCCAGGGTCTTCGAGTGGACGCGGCGCAGGACGTCGAAGAAGACGGCGTCGTCGGGCTCCGGCCTGAACTCCAGCCGGCCGGGGCGCTCCGGCAGTCCACACTCAGGCGTCCACCGGTACTGGAAGCGCTCCACGAGCACCTCCATGCCCGCCGCGCGGGCGGCGCGCAGCCTGGCCTCACCCGCGGCCCGGGCGGCCGGGTCGTCCCGCCAGCCGGCGGGCAGGATGAGCTCGTACTCGACCCGGTAGGGGGAGCTGCGCAGCAGTTCGCTGCCCGCCTCCTCCTCACCCTCGGCCACGTCGAACCAGTTGAGATTGATCGGGGCGGTGTCATCGGGGCCGCCCCACCAGGCGGCCCGGGCCACGACCCTGCCGTCGCGCAGGGCCACCCGCTGCCACTCGGGGCGGTGGGTGACACGGGCCAGGGCACGGCCCACGCCGAGCGGGTCGGGCAGGGTGGCGAAAAGCGATGCGTCGCTCGAGGAGAGCGCGCGGATGACCAGATCGGTCATGGATAAGTCCTCCGGGACCACACGTGAATGACGCGCTCCCGGTCAGACACAGAACGCCGGGCGGACGGGGCGGGAGCGCGGGAACATGGAACACACGGCAAACACGGCACTCCCCTCCTTCCGTCGGACCTGGGCGTCGTGATCACGCTAATCGGTACCGGGAGCGGGCGTCCAGTGCTTTTCGCGGACACTGCCGAACACCGGCGGACCCCCTCGGACACCGCCGCCCCGACTCTCAAGAGCGGTGGACGCGCTGCGGAAGTGATCTTCGACGGTGCTTCTGGACACCCCGGGGCGCTCGGCCCGACAATCACGTTTGTGACGTCCTCCTTTGAGTTCCAGACATATCCCGCCCGCGTCTCCGACGCGGACCGGGACCGTGCGCTGGACAGACTCCGGGAGGGCGCCGTCCAGGGCAGGCTGTCGTACGACACGTTCATTCGGCGCGTGGATCTCGCCCTCGCCGCGAGCACCCCCGGTGAACTGCGGTCCCTCACGGCCGATCTGCGCACCGAGGGCCGGTTCTCCAAGAGAGTGTTCAGCGCCGTCGGCAGGATCTCCGCGTTCTCCGTACGGATCGGCCGCGCCTGGCAGGCCGAGAAGCTCCCGCCGCTGCTGCTGCCCGAGCCGGGACCGTGTCCCCTGCGTATCGGCCGCGACCCGTCCAACGGGCTGAGGCTGAGCCATGAGACGGTCTCGCGTCTGCACGCCGAACTGACCCTGCGCGGCGGGCTCTGGGTGCTGCGCGACCTGGGCTCCACCAACGGCACCACGGTCAACGGCCGGCGGGTGACCGGCTCGGTCGTCGTCCAGGCCGGGGACATGGTGGGCTTCGGGCGGATGAGCTTCCGCCTCGCCGCGCGCTGAAACTCCGCGCTCCCGTGCACCGGCCGCACCCGGGACCTAGTGCTGTGGCCGGATAGGTTTGCCGGGAAGGTCGCGGCGTCCGGTGCGGTGTATCGCCAGGCGGAGAATCGGCCTTGTACTGGATGTACTCGGGTGATTCGACAACGCAGCGAGACGCCGTGCAGGACACCGCGAGCCGGTGAACCTATCCGGTCACAGCACTAGGGGGCTTCTGATGGATCTCCGTGGCGTCGCGACGCCCGGCCCTCGCTCTCGCCGCACCGGCCGAAAGCTCAAGTACGTCCCGTACGAGGGCTTCCAGCCGGCACTCCGAGAGCACGCACCGGACGCCGCTCCTTCCTCCACGGAGATCCATCAGAAACCCCCTAGTGTCCTGCGCCGAGGCCCCCGCTCACCGTCCGTGACGCTCTGAATCGCGGCGCCCGCCGCACCTCGGTAGCTTCGTGATGAGGCGTGCCTGTGCGCGGTGGCTCGTGACGGCGCTGCGCACGAGCCCCGAGGCAAGGAGGAGCACCATGTCCCTACCCGTCGCTGTGGGAGTGGACGGCTCCGGCGAGAGCATGGTGGCCGTGGACTGGGCGGCCGACGAGGCCGCGGTGCGGGACACGAACCTGCGTCTGGTGTACGCCTCACGCTGGCAGGAGCACCGGCTTCAGGCCGTGAAGCCGACGCGCGAGGCTCAGGCCGAGGAGGACCGCTCCCTGCTGGCCGCGGCCGAGCAGCGTGCCCACACCCGCAGGCCGGGGATCGCCACCTCCGCCGAGGAGATCGAGGACGCCCCCGCCAGACTGCTGGTGGACGTCGGTTCCGGCGCTGAGCTGCTGGTCCTCGGGTCGTCCGCACTCGGCAGCGCCTCCGGGTTCATCGTCGGCTCGGTGGGACAGGAGGTCGTGGCGGACGCGAAGGGCCCCGTGGTGCTGGTGCGTCCGGGCTACGGCGAAGAGGGCCTCGGAGCCGGCCGCCCCCAACGAGGCAAGGTCGTCGTCGGTCTCGATGTGGGGCACGGTGACGACGGCGGCGAGCTGCTGGAGTTCGCCTTCGACTTCGCGGCGAGGCACGATGCCCCGCTGCACATCCTGCACGGTTGGCACGCCCCGGCCTTCCACCACCGGGAGGCCGAGGTACGCGGTGAGCGGGAGGCGGCGCTGTCGGCGGCCGTACGCCCCTACCGGGACAAGTTCCCGCGCGTCCAGGTCACCGAGGACGCCGCCCCCGGCCGCCCGGCCGACCGGCTCGTGGAGTCGGCCGCGGAAGCCGGACTGGTGGTCGTCGGCAGGCGCCGGGCGGCCAGGGGCTCCCACATCGGCTCCACCGCGCACGCCGTGATCCACCATGCCCCCTGCCCGGTGGCCGTCGTACCGCACGCCTGAGCGGAGCAAGCCCGCCTGTTCACCCGTCCCTGTTCACCCGTCGCGGGTGAGGCCCGGAGCCGCGTGCGCCGGTCAGGCTGGCACCAGGATCGCCCGTGCCGTGCGGCGGGCGGGGCGCCCGGACGGGGGTCGCGGGCGCCCCGCCCGCTCGGTCGGCCCCGCATCGGTCCGCCGTACCCGGGTACCCGCCGTACCCCGGACCCGCAGCACGAGTCGTACACGTACCCGCCGAACCCGCCGTACCGCCGGAAACGGGAGCGCATATGACCACCCTGGACATCGACCTGGACACGCTGTCGGTGAACACCATCCGCGGCCTGTGCATGGATGCCGTGGAGAAGGCCGCGTCCGGGCACCCGGGCACCCCCATGGGCATCGCGCCCGTCGCGTACACGCTCTGGCAGCGGTACCTGCGGTTCGACCCCGCGGACCCGATCTGGCCGAACCGCGACCGCTTCGTGCTCTCCGAGGGACACGCCTCCACGCTGCTCTGGTCCCTGCTGCATCTGACCGGGGTCAGAGCGGTCGACCCGGACTACGAGGTGCTGGGGCGACCCTCGGTCACCCTCGACGACCTGAAGTCGTTCCGGCAGCTCGGCTCCCGCTGTCCCGGGCACCCCGAATACCGCTGGACCAGCGGGGTCGAGACCACGACCGGGCCGCTCGGACAGGGCGTCGCGACCTCCGTCGGCATGGCGATGGCGGGCCGCTGGCTCGCCGCCCGCTACAACCGCGACGACTTCCCGCTCTTCGACTACGACGTGTACGCACTCGCCGGGGACGGCTGCATGATGGAGGGCATCGCCTCGGAGGCCGCGTCGCTCGCCGGGCACCAGCAGCTGTCCAACCTGTGCTGGATCTACGACTCGAACCGGGTGACCATCGAGGGCCACACCGGCATCGCCTTCACCGAGGACGTCGCCGCCCGGTTCCTCGCGTACGGCTGGAACGTGACCACCGTCGCCGACGCCAACGACCTCGACGCCGTGGACCGCGCCTTCCACACCTTCCGGACCGAGACCGAGCGCCCCACGCTGATCCTGGTGCACAGTCACATCGGCTACGGCTCACCCGTGGAGGACTCGCCCAAGGCGCACGGATCGCCCCTGGGACCCGACGGAGTGCGGACGGCCAAGCGCTTCCTCGGACTGCCCGAGGACCGCGAGTTCTGGGTGCCCGACGAGGTCCGTACGCGCTTCGAGCAGGGCATCGGCGCCCGGGGCGCCGAGCTGCGCGGCGCCTGGGAGAAGCGGTTCGAGGCGTATCGCGCGGCCTGGCCCGGGCTCGCCGACGAGATCCAGCGCATGCAGCGCCGTGAACTGCCGCACGGCTGGGACAGCAAGCTCCCCGAGTTCCCCGCCGACCCCAAGGGCATGGCCACCAGGGAGTCCTCGGGCAAGGTGCTCAACGCCCTCGCCGAGCGGGTGCCCTGGGTCATCGGCGGCTCCGCCGATCTGGCGCCGTCCACCAAGACGCGGCTCACCTTCGAGGGGGCGGGGGACTGCGAGCCGGACGAACCGTACGGGCGCAATCTCCATCTGGGCGTACGCGAACACGCGTCGGCGGCCGTGGCCAACGGAATGGCCCTGACCAAACTGCGGCCGTACTGGTCCGGGTTCCTGATCTTCTCCGACTACGCCAAGGCCGCCATCAGGCTGTCCGCGCTGATGGAGATCCCGGTCGTGCACATCTTCACCCATGACTCGATCGGTGTCGGCGAGGACGGCCCCACCCATCAGCCGGTCGAACAGATCGCCGGACTGCGGGCGATGCCGGGCCTGCTGGTGTTCCGCCCCTGCGACGCCAACGAGGTCACCGAGACCTGGCGGCTGGTCGCAGGACTGCGCCACGAGCCCGCCGCACTGGTCCTCTCCCGCCAGGCCCTCCCCACCCTCGACCGCACGCGGCTCGCCTCCGCCACCGGAGTGACCCGGGGAGCCTATGTGCTGGCCGACGCACCCTCGGGCGAACCCGAGGTGATCCTGCTGGCCACCGGCTCGGAGGTACATCTCGCGCTGTCCGCCCGGGACGAGCTGGCGGCCGACGGCATCCGGGCGCGCGTGGTCAGCATGCCCTGCTGGGAGCTGTTCGACCGCCAGCCCAGGGAGTACCGCGACCGGGTGCTGCCGCCGCACATCACCGCACGCGTCGGCATCGAGCAGGCGTCGACTTTCGGCTGGGACCGCTATGTCGGCGACGGCGGCGCGCTCATCGGCATGCACACCTTCGGCGCGTCCGCGCCACTGAAGCAACTGCTGTCCAAGTTCGGCTTCACCCCCGAGCGGGTGGCCCAGGCAGCGCGCGAAGTGCTCGAACGCCGGCAGGAGGCGATGACCCGATGACGGCCACCCTGCTCCGCAAGCGCCCCGCATGGCAGGCGCTGGAACGGCACCTGGAGGAGATCGCCGCGCGCGATCTGCGGTCCCTGTTCGCCGAGGACCCGGGCCGCGGCGAGCGGCTGCGGGCCGAGGCCGCCGGGCTCTACCTCGACTACTCCAAGCACCGGGTGACCGACGAGACGATGAGCCTGCTGCTGGACCTCGCCAGGGAGTCCCGCCTTGAACACCACCGGGACGAGATGTTCCGCGGCGAGCGCATCAACGTGTCGGAGAACCGGCGGGTCCTGCACATCGCCCTGCGGATGCCCCGCGGCAGTTCGCTGGTCGTCGACGGCGCGGACGTCGTCCCCGAAGTCCACGAGGTGCTCGACCGGATGGCCGCCTTCACCGAGCGGGTGCGGTCGGGGGAGTGGAAGGGCGCGACCGGCAGACCGATCCGCAATGTCGTCAACATCGGGATCGGCGGCTCCGATCTGGGACCGGTGATGGCGTACGAGGCACTGCGCCACTACACCCGGCGGGACATGACGTTCCGTTTCGTCTCGAACGTCGACTCCACGGATCTCGTCGAGGCCCTGCGCGACCTGTCCCCCGACGAGACGCTGTTCATCGTCTCGTCCAAGACGTTCGGCACCCTGGAGACCCTCACCAACGCCCACTCGGCACGGGACTGGCTGGTGGGCCGGCTCGGCGAGGAGGCCGTCTCCCGGCACTTCGCCGCCGTGTCCACCAACGCCGAGCGGGTCACCGCGTTCGGCATCGACACCGACAACATGTTCGGCTTCTGGGACTGGGTCGGCGGCCGCTACTCGATGGACTCCGCCATCGGCCTGTCGACCATGCTCGCCATCGGCCCCGAGCAGTTCCAGGAGATGCTCGCCGGCTTCCACGACATGGACGAGCACTTCCGTACCGCCCCGCTGAGCCGGAACCTGCCGGTGCTGATGGGTCTGCTCGCCGTCTGGTACGCGGACTTCTTCGGCGCCCAGACCGTCGGCGTCATGCCGTACGAGCAGTATCTGAGCCGCTTCCCCGCCTACCTCCAGCAGCTCACCATGGAGTCCAACGGCAAGCACGTCACCCTCGGCGGCGACCGGGTCGACTACGAGACCGGGCCCGTCTACTGGGGCGAGCCGGGCACCAACGGCCAGCACAGCTTCTACCAGCTGATGCACCAGGGCACCCGGCTGATCCCGGTCGACCTGATCGGCTTCGGCAAGAGCCTCAACCCGCTGGGCGACCACCACGACATCCTGTCCTCCAACATCTTCGCCCAGGCCCAGGCCCTCGCCTTCGGCCGCACCGAGGAGGAGGTCCGCGCGGAGGGCACCGCCCCCGAAGTCGTGCCCCACCGGGTGATGGAGGGCAACCGGCCCTCCACCGTGCTGCTCGCCGAGAAGCTCACCCCCCGTGTCCTCGGCCGACTGGTGGCTCTCTACGAACACAACGTGTTCACCCAGGGCACCGTGTGGAACATCGACTCCTTCGACCAGTGGGGCGTCGAGCTCGGCAAGGTCCTGGCCGCCGAGATCATCCCGGAGCTCACCGCGGAGCCGGAGCCGGACCTGCGCCACGACTCGTCCACCAACGCCCTCATCCGTCACTACCGCGCTCTCAGGAACGGGGTCGGCCATGACCACTGACACACCCATGCAGCTCGGCATGATCGGCCTCGGCCGGATGGGCGCCAATCTGGTGCGCCGGCTGATGCGCGACGGCCACCGCTGTGTCGTCTTCGACCTGGACACCGAAGCCGTCAAGGAGCTCGAGAAGGAAGGCGCCACGGCGGCCTCGTCCCTCCAGGACTTCGTGGGCAAGCTGGAGCGGCCCCGCAACGTCTGGCTGATGCTGCCGGCCGGAGTGGTGCAGAAGACCCTGGAGGAGCTCGCCGGGTTGCTCGACGCCGACGACACCGTGATCGACGGCGGCAACTCGTACTACCGGGACGACATGACCCGGGCCCGGGAACTCGCCCCCCGCGGCATCCACTACGTCGACTGCGGGACCTCCGGCGGTGTCTGGGGCCTCGAGCGCGGCTACTGCCTGATGATCGGTGGCGAGGACGAGGCCGTGGCCCGGCTCGACCCGGTCTTCAGCACCATCGCCCCCGGCAGGGGCCTCGCCGAACCCACCCCCGCCAGGACCCGGGCCGACGGCACCGCCGCCGAGGGCTATCTGCACTGCGGGCCCAACGGCGCCGGCCACTTCGTGAAGATGGTCCACAACGGGGTCGAGTACGGGATGATGGCCGCCATCGCCGAGGGCCTCAGCATCATCAAGCACGCGGACGCGGGCCTGACCAGCCGTACCGTCGACGCCGAGACCGCGCCGCTGCGCGAGCCCGAGGCGTACCCGTACACGATCGACGTGGCCGAGGTCGCCGAGGTGTGGCGCCGCGGCTCCGTCGTCAGCTCCTGGCTGGTCGACCTCATCGCCGACGCGCTGGCCTCCTCGCCGGGGCTCGACCGGTTCACCGGACGGGTCTCGGACTCCGGAGAAGGCCGCTGGACGGTGCTGGCGGCGGTCGACGAGAGCGTGCCCGCCCCGGTCATCAGCGCCGCGCTCATCCAGCGGTACGAGTCGCGCGGTCTCGGCGAGTTCACCGACAAGGTGCTCTCCGCGATGCGCGGTGAGTTCGGCGGTCACGCCGAGAAGGCAGGGTGAACGATGTCCGCTCCCACCCAGCCGTCGGGCGGCGTCCAGGTCCCCGACGACCATGTCATCGTCCTGTTCGGCGCCACCGGCGACCTGGCCCGGCGCAAGCTACTGCCGGGGCTCTTCCACCTCGCCAAGGCCGGACTGATGCCCGCCCGCTACCGTATCGTCGGCTCGGCCCCGGCCCAGGCGGCGCTCAGCGACGACGACTTCCGCAAGCACGCCCGCGAAGCGGTCGCGGAGTTCGGCCGGTCGGACCAGGAAGGACCGGAAGGCGAGGACTGGCAGCGGTTCGAGGACGCCCTGTCCTTCGGCGCGGCGGACCCAGACGACCCCGCGCCGCTCCTCGCGGCCGTCCGGACGGCCGAGCAGGCCATCGGGGGCAGCCCACGGCGTCTGTTCCACCTCGCCGTGCCGCCGAAGGCCTTCCCGTCCGTCGTCGAGATGCTGGGCGCGACCGGTCTCGCCGAGGGCGGCCGCATCATCGTGGAGAAGCCGTTCGGCACGGACCTCACATCGGCCCGGGCACTCAACGCCACGATCCACGCCGTCTTCGACGAGTCCCAGGTCTTCCGCATCGACCACTTCCTCGGCAAGGAGTCCGTCGACAACATCCTCGCCCTGCGCTTCGCCAACGGCTTCCTCGAGCCCGTCTGGAACCGCGACCACATCAGTCATGTGCAGATCGACGTGCCCGAGAAGATCGGCATCGAGGGCCGCGCGCAGTTCTTCGAAGGCACCGGCACCTTCCGGGACATGATCGTCACCCATCTCTTCCAGCTCATGGGATTCGTGGCGATGGAACCGCCCACCAGCCTCACCGCGAAGTCCCTGCGGGACGAGAAGAACAAGGTCTTCCAGACGATGCGGCCGCTCGACCCGGCGCACGTCGTCCGCGGCCAGTACGAGGGCTACCGGGACGAGCCGGGCGTCGACCCGCGGTCGGACACCGAGACCTTCGTCGCCCTGCGCGTGGAACTCGACAACTGGCGCTGGGCCGGTGTGCCGTTCTATCTGCGCTCGGGCAAGTCCCTCGCCGAGGGCCGGCACGTCGTGACCCTCGGCTTCCGGGAACCGGCCCTGCGGATGTTCCCGTTCGCCGCGCGGACCGGCTCCGAGCACCCCCCGAACAACGAGCTGGTGATCGATTTCGCCGATCCCGGACGGATCTGCGTCCGCTTCCTGGTGAAGGAGCCCGGCCCGGCGATGTGTCTCGACGAAGCCGAGATGGTCTTCGACTACGCCGGCTCCTTCAACGCGATGTACGCCCTCGAGGGCTACGAGCGGCTCATCCTGGACGCGATGCTCGGCGACCAGTCCCTGTTCACCCGGTCCGACGGCATCGAACGCCTCTGGGAGGCGTCGGCCCCGCTGCTGGAGCACCCCCGGCCGGTCGAACCGTACGCCCCCGGCTCCTGGGGACCCGACAGCATCCACGAGCTCATCGACCCCTACCGCTGGAGCCTGCCGGACCGTCACTGACCCACCACGCCCGGGACGGTCGTACGGCGGAGCCCGCAGCACTGCGGGCTCCGCCGCCGCAGCCACGGCTGTATCCGCCGCCGCGCGCTGATCCGCCGGTGACGGCGGGACAGCCCTTAGCCTCGAACCCATGCTGGGTCTTCCGGATCACGTCCGCACCTGCCTGTTCGACCTCGACGGCGTGCTCACCCGTACCGCGAAGGTGCACGCTGCCGCGTGGAAGGAGATGTTCGACGACTATCTGCGCACCCGCTCAGGGCGGGAGGGAACCCCCTTCGTGCCCTTCGACGCCGTCCGCGACTACGACGAATACGTGGACGGGCGGCCGCGTGAGGACGGGGTCCGCACCTTCCTCGCATCCCGGGGCATCGAGCTTCCCGAGGGCACGCCGGACGACGGGCCCGACAGCGAGACCGTGGGCGGTCTCGGCACCCGCAAGAACGACCTGGTCCTGCGCAAGATCCGCGAGCAGGGCGTGGAGGCGTACGAGGGCTCGGTGGCGTTCGTGCGCGCGGCCCGCGACGCCGGAATGCGGCGGGCCGTCGTCTCCTCGAGCGCCAACTGCCGCGACGTACTCGTCGCGGCCGGCATCGAGGACCTCTTCGAGGAACGGATCGACGGGATCGTCACCCGCGAGCAGCAGTTGCGGGGCAAACCCGCACCGGACACGTATCTGGCCGCGGCCAGGGCCCTCGGAGCCACGCCCGGGACCGCGGCGGTCTTCGAAGACGCGCTGGCCGGCGTGGAAGCCGGGCGCGCAGGGGGTTTCGGGTTCGTCGTCGGTGTCGACCGGGCAGGTCAGGCCACCGAACTACGCCGGCACGGCGCCGACATCGTCGTGGACGACCTCGCCGACCTCCTGGAGCCGCAATGATCACCCACTCCGGCTACGCCGTCGAACCGTGGTGCCTGCGCGAGACCGATCTGCACTTCGACCTCCTCGCCCAGAGCGAGTCCGTGTTCGCGCTGTCCAACGGCCACATCGGATGGCGCGGAAACCTCGACGAGGGAGAACCGCACGGACTGCCCGGCTCCTACCTCAACGGGGTGCACGAGCTCCATCCGCTGCCCTACGCCGAGGCCGGCTACGGCTATCCCGAGTCCGGCCAGACACTGATCAACGTCACCGACGGGAAGATCATCCGGCTGCTGGTGGACGACCACCCCTGCGATCTGCGCTACGGCGAACTGACCTCCCACGAGCGGGTCCTCGACTTCCGCACCGGAGTGCTGCGCCGCACCGCCGAGTGGACCACGCCCGCCGGGCGCGCCGTACGCATCACCTCGCACCGGCTGGTCTCCTTCACCCAGCGGGCCATCGCCGCGATCGCCTACGAGATCGAGCCGCTGAACGGCGAGTCCACCGTCGCCGTCCAGTCCGAACTGGTCGCCAACGAACAGCTGCCGCACGACACCGGTGACCCGCGGGTCGCCGCGGCGATCGACGCCCCCCTCGAAGCCGAGGAGGACTTCGCCCAGGACACCCGGCTGCGCTTGGTCCACCGCACCAGGAAGAGCCTGCAGCGGGTGGCGGCCGCCGCCGACCACATCATCGAGGGCCCCGAGGGGACGACCTGGTCGTCCGAGAGCGAACCGGACGTCAGCAGGCTCACCGTGACCGCCACCCTGGCCCCCGGCCGGCGGCTGCGGCTGGTGAAGTTCGTGGGCTACGGCTGGTCCTCCGAGCGCTCGCTGCCCGCCCTCCACGACCAGGTCGACGGCGCGGTGGCCGCCGCACGCAGCACCGGCTGGGAAGGGCTGCTCGCCGAACAGCGCGACTTTCTGGACCACTTCTGGTCCTGCGCCGACGTCGAGGTGGACGGTGACGCGCAGATCCAGCAGGCCGTGCGCTTCGGGCTGTTCCATGTGCTCCAGGCGGCCGCCCGCAGTGAGGAGCGGGCGATCCCCGCCAAGGGCCTGACGGGAACCGGCTACGACGGGCACTCGTTCTGGGACGTGGAGTCCTTCGTGCTGCCGATGCTCACGTACACGGCGCCGGGCACCGTCGCCCCCGTGCTGCGCTGGCGCCACGCCACCATGCCGGCCGCACGTGACCGGGCCCATCAACTGGGACTGGCCGGAGCCGCGTTCCCCTGGCGGACCATCAGCGGGGCGGAGTGCTCGGCCTACTGGCCGGCGGGCACGGCGGCGTTCCACGTCAACGCCGACATCGCCTATGCCGTGGCGCGCTATGTGAACGCCACCGGGGACGAGACGTTCGAGCGCGGGCCCGGCCTCGACCTGCTGGTGCACACCGCGCGGCTGTGGCACTCGCTCGGCCACCACGACTCCGAGGGCATCTTCCACATCGACGGCGTCACGGGCCCCGACGAGTACAGCGCCATCGCCCGCGACAACCTGTACACCAATCTGATGGCCCGCAGGAACCTGCTGGTCGCGGCTGAGACGGCGGGGCGCCACGCCGACCGGGCCGAGCAGCTGGGCGTCGACGACGAGGAGACCGCCACCTGGCGCGACGCCGCGGCCCGGATGGCCGTGCCGTACAACGAGGCGCTCGGTGTGCACGAGCAGTCGGCCGGATTCACCGGGTTCCAGCGCTGGGACTTCGAGTCCACGGACCCCGATCAGTACCCGCTGCTGCTGCACTTCCCCTACTTCGACCTCTACCGCAAACAGGTGGTCAAACAGGCGGACCTCGTCCTCGCCATGGCGACGTGCGGGGACGCCTTCACAGCCGAGGAGAAGACCCGCAACTTCGCCTACTACGAGGCCCTGACGGTGCGGGACTCCTCGCTGTCGGCGTGCTGCCAGGCCGTGATGGCGGCGGAGACCGGCCATCTGAGGCTGGCGTACGACTATCTGGGCGAGGCAGCCCTGATGGACCTGGAGAACCTGGAGCACAACACCCGCGACGGGCTGCACATCGCGTCCCTCGCGGGGACCTGGATGGCTCTCGTGCTCGGCTTCGGCGGGCTGCGCCACCACGACTCGGAGGGAGGCCGGGCGGGCCACCTGGGGTTCGCTCCCCGGCTCCCCGAAGCGCTGGCAGGAGTGACCTTCACGGTGCTGGTGAAGGGGCGCACCCTGCGCGTGCGCATCCGCCACTCGGGGGCGCGCTACACCCTGGTCGAGGGCGAACCGCTCGGCATCCTGCACCACGGCGAACCATTCACCGTGAGTGCCGGTGAGCCGGTGGAGCTCCCACTGCCGCCCGTGCCGGTCCAGCCGGAACCGCAGCAGCCCAAGGGGCGTCGCCCGGCCGACCGGATGGGCGGCGCGGAACCGATCACAGGGGAGCAGCCGTTCTGAGCCGAACGGGTCGCGGGGCGGCTGGTCCGGGCACGGGTGGCCCGGGCACAGCCGTCCGGGTCGCCCCGGCCCTGATCAGCTGCCGGTCACTCGCTCCAGCAGCGCCACGGGCCGCTCGGCGAACAGCTCCGCCGCCGAAACGCCTTCCGCGCCTTCCGCGCCTCCTGTGAACTCCCGCCCCGGAGAGAGCAGATCGGCCCAGCGGCCCTGCGGAAGACCCAAGGACGTCCCGCCCCAGCCGCCCGCCGCGTCAAGCCGCAACGAGAGCCGGGTCACGGCCGTGACCACCTGGCCCGAGCGGCAGAAGGCCAGGCAGTGTGACGCGGCCGGGCCCGAGGCCGCCAGGGGCGTATAGCCGCCGGACGCGTCGAACACCTCGGGCCTGCGGCTCCGCAGCTGCAGCGCCGCACGGGTGAGCGCCGTCTTCTCGTCCGGCGGCCGTTCCCGGAACGGCTCCCGGTTGTCCGGGTCGACCAGGGCCAGATACCGGTGCTCGGTGCCCTGGTAGAGCTCGGGCACCCCCGGCATCGTGAGGTGCACGAGCGCCGCCCCCAGAGCGTTGGCCCGTACGTGCTCGTCGAGTTCACGGGCGAACAGCGCCAGTGTGTACAGAGGCGGACCCGCAGGCCCCGCCTCCACGAACGCGTCCACCGCCCGCTCGTATCCCGGATCCGGTTCGGTCCAGCTGGTGTGCAGACCCGCCTCCCGCGCGGACTTCAGCAGGGCGGGCCCGATCCGGTCCGGACGCGGGATCCCGAGCCCGAACGCCGTCTGCCAGGCCACCCATGCCAGATGGTGGTCCGGAGCGGTCACCCAGGAGAGCCCGGTCAGCACCTGCTCCCAGCGCTCCGGGCACTCGGACAGCACCGCGATCCGGGCCCTGACATCCGCGCTGCGCTTGGTGTCGTGTGTGGACAGCACCGTCCCGGTGGCCGGCCAGTCCCGGGCGAGCCGCGCACAGTAGGCGTGGAACTCCTCGGGGCCGACTGCCGGATGCTCGGGGTCCCCGCCCACCTCGTTCGCCGAGAGCAGCGGCACGTACCGGTAGAAGGCGGTGTCCTCGACGGACTTGGCGCGCAGCGCGGACGACGTCTGGGCGAAGCGGGCACGGAACGCCGTCTGAGCCGGACCCCGGCCCGTGCGCCCGAGCCCGAGTGCCAGATCCCGGACGATGTCCACCGCCTCGGCCTCCTCGGCGACGGCGAACGCGGCCTTCGCGCGCTGGGCCGTGTCCGCGGTGAGCACCGCCTCGCCCCCGGTGCGGTACGGCCGGTAGACCGGCATCCGCACCAGCAGCTCCCGGATCGCCGTGCGCAGAGCCCACGGGGCGTGGTCGCGCAGTGCGGTGTCGGCCGCGCACACCCGCTCCGCCAGTCTGGCGAGGGCTTCCGTCTCCGCCACCAGCTGGTGTGTGAGCACCTTGTACGCGGCGCGCCGCACCGTGGCTCCCCAGTAGCCTCCCCGGTCCCCGCCGGGGGAGGCGAAGCCCCGGTAGACGCGCAGCAGTTCCTCGGCGCCGTCCGGGTCGGTGAAGACCCCGTCGATCCGGTACAGCGCGTCATAGCCGGTCGTGCCGGCGACCGGCCAGGATGACGGCAGCCGTTCGCCGCGGGTGAGGATCTTCTCCACGACCGTCCAGCAGCCGCCGGTCGCCCCGTCCAGCCGGTCCAGGTACTCCCCGGGGTCGGCGAGACCGTCCGGATGGTCGATCCGCAGCCCGTCGACGACACCGTCGCGCACCAGCTCGACGATCTTGGCATGGGTGGCCGAGAAGACCTCCGGGTCCTCCACGCGGACCCCGATCAGCTCGGAGATGGTGAAGAACCGCCGGTAGTTGAGCTCGGTGCGGGCCAGCCGCCACCAGCCCAGCCGGTACCACTGCGCCTCCAGCAGTTCGGGCAGCGGCAGCTCCTCGGTGCCCTCGCGCAGCGGGAAGCGCTGGTCCTCGTAGTGCAGCTCGCGCCCCCGCACCCGCAGGGCGTCCAGTTCGTCGCCGAGGCGTCCGGCCAGCACCGGCATCAGCACCTTGCCGCCGCCCGCGTCCCAGTCGATGTCGAACCAGCGCGCGTACGGTGAGCCCGGCCCCTCGCGCAGGGCGTCCCACAGCGCCCGGTTGTACCGGGGCACGGCCGCCATGTGGTTGGGGACGATGTCCAGCACCAGTCCGAGGCCGTGCCGCCGTGCCGTGGCGGAGAGCGACCGCAGCCCCTCCTCGCCGCCGAGTTCCGCGCGTACACGGGAGTGGTCCACGACGTCGTAGCCGTGCGCGGAGCCCGGCACCGCCTCGAGCACCGGTGACAGATGCAGATGCGAGACCCCGAGACCGGCGAGGTACGGCACCGCTTCCTCGGCGGCCCGGAAGGGGAAGGCCGGCTGCAGCTGGAGCCGGTAGGTGGCGGTGGGCGTCATGCGAACGTACGTACCCGCATCCCGGGCTTCTGTGTCATCGGCTCCGGAGCGGATCCGGAAGGGCCGTCCGACGTTCACCCGATACGACGAGCGCCGGCTCGTGCCCGCCGGGCCGCGGGTGCCCTGCCCGGGTCGGTCAGGACCCGGACACCGGTGTCACACCCTCATGCCGGCTCGCCCGCCCCGCTCACGCCGGCCTCCGCAGCACCACCAGGCTCCGCCCGATCATCGGGACCCGCTCGCCGGCCGCCACCTTCGGCCCCTGGCCAGGAGGAACCCCCTCGGGCCGGGCGGTGTCCACCAGCACCTGCCACTGCCTGCCGTGGTTGACCGGCACCGCGAAGTCCAGCTCCTCCGCGCTCGCATTGACCATCAGCAGGAACGAGTCGTCGGAGATCCGCTCACCGCGGGGACCCGGCTCCGAGATCGCGTTCCCGTTCAGAAAGACCGTCAGGGCCCTGGCGTGGGCGGCCTGCCAGTCCCGCTGGGTCATCTCGACGCCCTCCGGGGTGAACCAGGCGATGTCGGAGAGCTCGTCGTGGGTGCCCTCGACCGGGCGGCCGTGGAAGAAACGCCTGCGCCGGAAGACCTGGTGGTCCCGGCGCAGCCACACCATCGCCCGGGTGAAGGCCAGCAGCGACCCCGGCTCCTCCTCGGTCGACGACGGCCAGTGCACCCAGGACAGCTCGGTGTCCTGGCAGTAGGCGTTGTTGTTGCCGCGCTGAGTACGGCCGAACTCGTCACCGTGGCTGAGCATCGGCACGCCCTGGGACAGCATCAGCGTGGCGATGAAATTGCGCATCTGGCGGCCCCGCAGCTCCACCACCTCGGGATCGTCGGTGTCGCCCTCCGCGCCGCAGTTCCACGAGCGGTTGTGGCTCTCGCCGTCCCGGTTGCCCTCGCCGTTCGCCTCGTTGTGCTTCTCGTTGTACGAGACCAGGTCCCGCAGGGTGAAGCCGTCGTGGCAGGTCACGAAGTTGACCGAGGCCAGCGGGCGCCGTCCGTCGTCCTGGTAGAGGTCCGACGACCCGGTCAGCCGGGAGGCGAACTCGGCGAGCGTACGCGGCTCCCCTCGCCACAAGTCCCGAACCGTGTCGCGGTACTTGCCGTTCCACTCGGTCCACAGCGGCGGGAAGTTGCCGACCTGGTAGCCGCCCTCGCCCACGTCCCAGGGCTCGGCGATCAGTTTCACCTGGCTGACCACCGGATCCTGCTGGACCAGGTCGAAGAACGAGGAGAGCCGGTCCACCTCGTGGAACTGCCTCGCCAGGGTCGCCGCGAGATCGAAGCGGAAGCCGTCCACATGCATCTCGGTGACCCAGTAGCGCAGCGAGTCCATGATCAGCTGGAGCACGTGGGGGGAGCGCATCAGCAGGGAGTTCCCGGTCCCCGTGGTGTCCGTGTGGTAGCGGCGGTCCTCCGCCAGCCGGTAGTACGAGGCGTTGTCGAGCCCGCGGAAGGAGAGCGTGGGGCCGAGGTGGTTGCCCTCGGCCGTGTGGTTGTACACCACGTCGAGGATGACCTCGATGCCCGCCTGGTGCAGCGCCCTGACCGCCGACTTGAACTCCAGCACCTGCTGTCCCCGGTCGCCCCAGGAGGCGTAGCGGTTGTGGGGGGCGAAGAAGCCGATGGTGTTGTAGCCCCAGTAGTTGTTCATCCCCGTGTCCACCAGCCGGTGGTCGTTGACGAACTGGTGGACCGGCATCAACTCCAGTGCTGTGACGCCGAGTTCGGTGAGATGGGAGATCACGGCCGGGTGGGCGAGGCCCGCATAGGTCCCGCGCAGTTCCTGCGGCAGTGCCGGGTGCAGCATCGTCAGGCCCTTCACATGGGCCTCGTAGATGACCGTCCGGTGGTAGTCGGTACGCGGCCGGCGGTCGTCGCCCCAGTCGAAGTACGGATTCACGACGACGGAGGCCATCGTGTGCGGGGCGGAGTCGAGGTCGTTGCGCGAGTCCGGTCTGCCGAAGTGGTAGCCGTACACCGCCTCGCCCCAGTCGATCCGTCCGCTCATGGCCCGTGCGTAGGGGTCGAGGAGCAGTTTGGCGGAGTTGCACCGCTGCCCGCGCTCCGGTGCGTACGGACCGTGCACGCGAAAGCCGTACCGCTGACCGGGCATCACGCCCGGGAGGTAGGCATGGCGCACGAACGCGTCCGTCTCACGCAGTTCCACCGCCGTTTCCGAGCCGTCGTCGTGCAGCAGACACAGCTCGATGCGGTGCGCGGCTTCCGAATAGACCGCGAAGTTGGTACCGGCGCCGTCGTAGGTGGCACCGAGGGGATACGCCTGTCCCGGCCAGACCTGCATAGATAAGACTCTTCCACTTCTGATCCGGGTGCGGGGGACCACTTCGGCCAGATCCTCCCCGAAAGAAGGGCAAGCACCTAGGACTTAACCACCGTCCTACCGGGTGACCATGTCAAAGAGCGAGTAAACGTACGCAGACGCGTGCGGTGCCACCTGGACAGGCGGACCAGGGGGCACCGCCATTGCGGTGACAGTCGCTCCGGGAGCAGGCTTCACCCTTCCGGACGCGGCAGGGGCGTGAATGGGGGGCCGGATGAGCGCTCCTGCGCCCCGGGGCCCGGCCACGGGCCCGAAGCCCCGGGGCCCGTCGGACGCAGGCGCTGCGACACCCCACTGCGGCCGGCCGTCGCCGGACCCCGAGGACCACGCCCGGTCGCGTCCGGGCGAGAGGCGCCGCCCCACCGGTGTCCGTGGTCAACATCGCGTTCCCTCGCGTCGCCCGGGCCGGGAACGGGCAGCCGATCCGGTCCACCGGCAGGATGTACGGCCCGTATCCGGGGGTGCAATCACGATGAATCCGCCCACTCCGGACGATCTCGCCGCCCGGAACGGAGCGGGAACGGAACTCATCCGTCCGGGAGTTGAGGAAGGAGACGGTGGATCCGGCTGCACCGCGTCCCATCGGCGGAGTACCCTTCCTTGATCGTTGGAGGGGAGCGGGAAGGCGGTGCGCGGGTGAGCTCGGGAGGGCTGGAGCTACCCCCCGGTGACGCAGGTCACGAGGGGGACTCGGCCGATGTCCCGCCCGGCGCGGTATCGCTCGCCAGGCCGGTCGAGATGACATCTCACATCGGACCCGAACTGGACTGGAGTGCGGATGCCTGGAGCGAGGTACGCACCCGCGCCCAGCGGGCCGGACGCGCCTACATCTGGCTGAATCTGGTCGAGCAGCGGCTGCGCGCGGTGGTGGCCGCCGTGCTCAGACCCGTGTACGAGCCCGTGCACGGCGACGACTGGGTCGTGGCGGCCGCGGGACCGGCGGGCCAGGAGTGGGTACAGCGGGCCGTGGCGGTGCGGGAGGTGTCGCGCCGCAAGGGGTATCTGCTGGACCCGGCCGACGACAACACCCTCAGCTTCCTCACGCTGCCGCAGCTGCGGGAGCTGATGGTCCAGCACTGGCCCTGCTTCGAGCCGTACTTCGACGACCGCCGCGAGGTGGAGCTGGCCCTGGACGAGCTCGAGGTCGCGCGGAACGTGGTCTCCCGCAACCGGGCGCTGAACGAGGCCGTACTGGCTCAGGCCGAACGGGCCTCGGCCCGGATCCTGGAGATCCTCGGCAGCGGCGCCGGGGTGCCGTCCGCCGACCGGCTGCCGGTCGACGCCGTCGAGGACCTGGTGGGGGACCGTTACGCGGACGTGGTCTCCGTCCATCCGGACCGGGTCCGGCTGCAGCGTCAGCTGCCGGCCGAGGACCTCTTCGGCGGCGCCCGGCGGCTCGACGCCATCGGCATAGGCCTGAACCTGCTCGTGCAGAACTTCTCGGGACGCCGGCTGGTCCGGCTCGCCGAGGCCGGAGCCCGGGTCCGGCTGCTCTTCCTCAACCCGGCGAGCAGCGCCGTCAAGCGGCGCGAGCGCGAACTGGGCCTGAAGAAGGGCGAGCTGAGCCGCGGGGTCGAGATGAACATCCTGCACATGAGGCGCGTGCGGTCGAGGCTGCGCGACCCGGGAGCGTTCGAGATCCACGTCTTCGACGAGACTCCCCGGTTCACGGCGTATCTGGTGGACGGCGACGGGCCCGACGGGCTGGCGGTCGTGCAGTCGTATCTGCGCCGGGCACGGGGCATGGAGGCCCCGGTGCTGGTGCTGCGCGGCTCAGGCCGGTCCATGGTGAGATCCGGTCAGGAGAGCGAGAGCGGCCTGTTCCAGACGTACCGCGAGGAATTCGAGTCGGTCTGGAGCGACTCCCGACCGGTGTCCTGACTGTCAGTGCCACGTGCGAGAGTTTCGTTCGCATCACAGACGAGGGGGCAGCGCATGGCGTGGCATCACGAGCCGCTGGTCGGCTTCGACCTGGAGACGACCGGCACCGATCCGCTGGACGCGCGCATCGTGACCGCGGCGGTCGTCGCGGTGGAGGACGGCCGGCCCGTACGGCAGCAGACCTGGCTGGCGGACCCGGGGATCCGGATTCCCGCGCAGGCGTCGGCGATCCACGGCATCAGCAGCGAGCGTGCGGCGGCCGAGGGGCGTCCGGCGGGCGAGGTCGCGGAGCAGGTCGCCGAGTCGCTGGCGGGCTACTGGAGAAGCGGCGTCCCCGTCGTGGCGTACAACGCGGCGTTCGATCTGACGCTGCTGGCCGCCGAACTGGCCCGCCACGGCCTGCCACCGCTGTCCGAGCGGCTCGACGGAGCACCGGTCGGCCCCGTCGTCGATCCGTACACCATCGATCGCGCCGTGGACCGCTATCGCCGGGGCAAGCGCACCCTCGAGGCGGTCTGCGCCGAGTACGGGGTCGTGCTCGACGACGCCCATGAGGCATCGGCGGACGCCCTGGCCGCGGTCGGGGTGGCCCGCGCGATAGCGGAGCGCCACGCCTCGGTGGCGGCGCTCGCACCCGCCGAGCTGCACACCCGTCAGATCCACTGGTACGCGCAGTGGGCGGCGGACTTCCAGGACTTCCTGCGCCGCAAGGGCACCCCGGACGCGGTGGTGGACGGCTCCTGGCCGCTGCGGGCCCTCGCCGGTGTCTCCGGCTGATCCGGTGACATGGGCGCCAGGGGCGGCGTCGCGGCGGGTGAGAGTCCCGGCGGGAACCCGGCGCGCCACGCGGTCCCCCGGGCGTCGCCGGCCACCCCGGGTGCCGTGATCGCCGCTCAGAGCTGACGCCAGCGGACCCCCGGGTCGTCCTGGCGCAGCGAGGCCACACGGCGCCGGAACTCCGACCGGGCCTTGGCGCTGGAAGGGGCGTGCTGGGCGACCCAGGCACAGCTCGCCGTCTCACGGGCACCCCGCAGGACCGCGCAGCCCGGCCAGTCGCGCACATCCCAGCCGTAGGCCGCGGTGAACGCGTCGTAGGCCTTGCGAGGGAGCCCGTAACGGTCGAGCGAGAGGGCCAGGACCACGAGGTCGTGCTCGCGCAGGTCCGAGGAGAACGTCTCCAGGTCGATCAGGACCGGACCGTTCGGTCCGACATGGACATTGCGGGGGAGCGCATCTCCGTGGATGGGGCCCGGCGGCAGATGCGGTGTCAGGGCTTCGGCCGTGGCGGCGAAACCGTCCCGCCGCTCCCGCAGATAGTCCGCGTCCGCCGGGTCGATCGCGTCACCCGCCAGACGCAGCCATCGCTCGACACCCCCGAGCAGCTCCCGGCGCGGCAGGGCGAACGGGGCGGCCGGCAGGGCGTGCACCAGTCGCAGCAGCGGAGCCAGATCGCGTGGTTCCGCGGGACGTACCGCGGGCGGCAGCCGATGCCACAGTGTCACCGGATGGCCCCGCACCAGCAGGGGTTTCGGCTCCGCGGCCCGCACCGCGGGCACACCCGCCTCCTCCAGCCACTGCGCCACGGCCAGTTCGTGCTCGGCACGCTCCAGCAGCTCCTCGTCGCGACCCACCTTCACGACCACGTCAGCGGACGCGAACACCGCGTTCTCCCCGAGGGCCAGCAGTTCCGCCGGCCCCGGCACTCCCGCCGCGGCCAGCACCGTCCGTGCGTGTGTCTCGTCCATGGTGGGGATTCTTGCAGTGCCGCAGGTGGAGGAGCCTGCCCGACGGACCGTCGGAAGGGGACCCGGGTCGTGGATGCCCCGTCCGGTTCCCCGGCCGCGGGCCCGGGGCCCGGACGCGGGCTTGGCCGGTGGGGGCGGCCGTTGGGCCGATAGGGGAGCGACCGTGCCATTGGCAGGGGGACACGTGCACGTCGGGCGGCCGGCGGGCGAAGCCGAGGTCTAGGCTCGCGACGGAAAGCGGTTTCGGACCTCATGCGGCCGAAAGCCGGAAGTGGAGCAGGGGTCGCGCTTCCCGTCCGACGCGTTGCGCGTACCTGTACGTCATCAGATGCCGGGGAGTAGGCCATGCGGCGGTTGTGGGCAGCGGGCGCGGTGTTCGTGCTGGCGGGAGCGGGGCTCATGGGCCCGGCGCAGACGGCCGGGGCCGTGTCCCCGCGGACGGCTCCGGCGGCCGCGGGGTGCTCGAGTGCCTGGGGCAGCGGTCTCAAGTCGTCCGGCGGCGCCGCGGCGAAGCCCCTGCGGGACATCACGACGGGCCGGCACACCTGCTACGACCGCATGGTCTTCGCCGTCGGCGGCGCCAAGGGCGGGCTCGGCTACGACATCGGCTATGTCGACACGTTCCACCGGGACGGCTCCGGTGACCGGATGAAGGTCCGCGGCGGCGCCATCCTCCAGATCTTCGTGTCCGCGCCCAGCTGCGATCCGGTGACGCTCCGGCAGACGTACGCGGGGAAGGCGGGGCAGCCGCTGCCGGGCGTGAACGTCAGCGCGTACAAGACGTTCAGGGACGCCAGATTCGGGGCGAGCTTCGAGGGCCGGACACAGGTCGGTCTCGGCGTCCGGGCCAGGCTCCCGTTCCGGGTGCTGAGGTCCGGTGACCGGCTCATCGTGGACGTGGCGCACACCTGGTGATGTGACCTGCCGGGTCGCGAAGTTGGCGATGCCACCGTGTCCGCCCCGGCGCGGACACGGCGACGGGCGGCCCCCGGTGCTGCCGCCCGCGAGCGGTACGGCCGACGCAGCCCGCTCCCGGTCCTCACGCGTGTGGAGGTGCCGGGAGAGGGAGCGGGGAGGCGCGTCAGACGCCGCCCGCCGTCACGCACAGCGGCTGGCTGCCCTTGATGCAGCTGCCGCCGAGATCCTTCCGGAAGACCGCGCATCAGCGGTCACGGTTCGCACCGTCCTGGTATCCGGACCAGGCTTGCCCCGCGTCCCGCCCTTCTGACCTCACATCACCTCGCCTGACCTGGTACCGCGTTCGCGCGATCCCGGCGCCGGTCCTTGCGGTGTCCGAAGCACGGTGCCCGGCCGTGGGGCGTCAGGACTCTATTCGTTGCACGAGACGTCTCGTCTCGCGTACGGTGCGGTCATGAGCACACCGAAGCCCGCCCACATCGCCATGTTCTCCATTGACGCGCCCGGGCACGTGAATCCGAGCATCGAGGTCATCCGGGAGCTCGTGGCTCGGGGACACCGTGTCAGCTATGCGATTCCGCCGTCTTTCGCCGAACGGGTGGCCGCGACGGGTGCCCGGCCCGTTCCCTACACCTCCACGCTGCCGACCGACGACGACCCCGACGCATGGGGCACCGAACTGATCGACAACATCGAGCCGTTCCTGGACGACGCCATCCAGGCCCTGCCGCAGCTGGCCGAGGCGTTCGCGGGCGACGAGCCCGACCTCGTGCTGCACGACATCACCTCGTATCCGGCGCGGGTGCTCGCCCACCGCTGGGGCGTGCCCGCCGTCTCCCTGTCGCCGAACCTGGTCGCCTGGGAGGGATACGAGAAGGAGGTCGGCGAACCGATGACCGCCGGGCTCAAGGCGTCGGAGCGGGGCAGGGCCTACTACGCCCGCTTCGAGGCCTGGCTCGCAGCGAACGGCATCGACACCCACCCGGACCCGTTCGTGGGTCGCCCGCAGCGGTCGATCGTGCTCATCCCCAAGGCCCTGCAGCCACACGCCGACCGAGTCGACGAGTCCGTGCACTCATTCGTCGGCGCCTGCCAGGGCGACCGCGCCGAGCAGGGGGAGTGGCAGCGGCCGGCCGATGCCGGGAAGGTGCTGCTGGTGTCGCTCGGCTCGACCTTCACCAAGCAGCCGGACTTCTACCGGGCCTGTGTGCGGGCGTTCGGTGATCTGCCCGGATGGCATGTGGTGCTGCAGATCGGCAGGCATGTGGCTCCGGCGGAACTCGGCGCCGTCGCGGCCAATGTCGAAGTCCGCTCCTGGGTACCGCAGTTGTCGGTGCTCCGGCAGGCGGACGCGTTTGTCACCCATGCGGGCGCGGGCGGTTGCCAGGAGGGCCTCGCCACCGCCACGCCGATGGTCGTCGTCCCGCAGGCCGTGGACCAGTTCGGCAACGCGGACATGCTCGTCTCACTGGGCGTGGCCCGCCGGGTGCCGGTCGAGGAGGCCACGGCGGAGGCGTTGCGCGCGTCGGTGCTCGCTCTGGTCGACGACCCCGAGGTCGCCCGCCGCCTCGGGGAGATCGCACGCTCGATGGCCGCGGAGGGCGGTACGAGCCGCGCCGTGGACCTCATCGAGGCGGAACTGCCCGCGCCCAGGCTCTGATCGGGGCCCGGACCGTTCGGTCCCGGTCCCGGGCCGGATCGTCCGGTGGCGGTCCCGGATCCGTCGTCACCGCACCGAACACAATCGGCGGAATCCCGGACACGACCGGGACCGAGGTGGATTCGTCGTGCCGGAAATCGCCGTCCGGGACGTCGCAGTAGTGCTCTGCTCGCCATGCCGATCCCGGTTGTATCCAGATCGCCCGCATGGCGAATTGTGCGGCAGAGCCGCGTACGTCTCGCGAAATGGACAACCCCTTCTACCCTCTGTATGCGCGTCAACACCCGGCGTACGGAAGGCTGTTGAAGCATCCCGATTTCGTGCCCTATTGGCCCGGATCGGCGCCGGGAAGGTGGGTGGCAGTCAATCTCCATGACACGTAAAGGGTTTGAGTGGGTTCGCGTCCGACATGAGGGGGCATGGTGGATTTCTCATTACGAAGACTTGTTGAGTAAGTCACAGCTGCATGAAGGTCTTGATCTGAGCCCATCAATCGGTCAGGGTTTCGAAGCGGCCCCCGGAGATTTTCCGTCCAGAGGCCATTCCCCCCACAAAAGATGACGAGGAGATCCCTCTTCATGGCAACTCACAAGCGCGCAAGCAAGATCAAGCTGACCGCGGCGATCACCGCCGCGGCTGCCGCCGCAGGAGTGTCCGTTCTCGGTGCGTCGTACGCCGGGGCCGCCACCGCTCCCGCGGAGGGCAAGATCTACGGCGCGAATGCCGAAGGCGCAGTCACCGGCAGCTACATCGTCCTGCTGGACAAGAAGGCGGACAAGCAGGAGCTGGCCGAGGAGTACGGCGGCACGCTGCAGCGCAACTACAGCTCGGCGATCAACGGCTTCTCCGCGAGCGGTCTGTCGGAGACCGAGGCCAAGCGTCTCGCCGCCGACCCCGCCGTGGCCAAGGTCGTCCAGAACAAGAAGTTCTCCATCAACGCCACCCAGGAGAACCCGCCGTCCTGGGGTCTGGACCGTGTCGACCAGGCCGACACCGCCGGCGACAGCAAGTACACGTACCCCGACGGCGCCGGTGAGGGCGTCACGGCGTACGTCATCGACACCGGAGTCCGCATCACCCACAAGGACTTCGAGGGCCGTGCCACCCACGGCTTCGACGCCGTCGACAACGACAACACCGCCGACGACGGCAACGGCCACGGCACGCACGTGGCGGGCACCATAGCCGGCGCGTCGCACGGTGTGGCCAAGAAGGCGAAGATCGTCGCCGTGCGCGTCCTCGACGACAACGGCTCCGGCACCACGGAGCAGGTCGTCGCCGGCATCGACTGGGTGACCAAGAACCACCAGGGTCCCTCGGTCGCCAACATGAGCCTCGGCGGCGGCGCCGACCCGGCGCTCGACGAGGCCGTCCAGAAGGCCATCGCCTCCGGCGTGACCTTCGGTGTGGCCGCGGGCAACGAGTCCAGCGACGCGGGCCAGGGCTCCCCGTCACGGGTCAAGGAAGCCATCACCGTGGCCTCTTCGACCAAGGACGACAAGCAGTCCGACTTCTCCAACTTCGGTTCCGTCGTGGACATCTACGCTCCGGGCTCGGACATCACCTCCGCCTGGAACGACAGTGACGAGGGCACCAAGACCATCTCCGGTACGTCGATGGCGACTCCGCACGTCGTCGGCGCCGCCGCGGTCTACCTGGCGGGCCACAAGGACGCCACCCCGGAGCAGGTCGCCAAGGCCCTGACGGACGGTGCCACGCCCGACAAGATCAGCAACCCGAGCGAGGGCACGCCCAACAAGCTCCTGAAGGTCGTCGAGTGATCGCCTGACCGTCGACCGGCCATGAGCCGGCGGCCGCCGTGCCCTCCCCCACGGGGCACGGCGGCCGTCTTATGGTGTGACCATGGCGAAGACGAATGCGTATGCGCTGCTGCTGCGCGGGATCAACGTCGGCGGACAACGCAAGGTCCCGATGGCCGATCTCCGCACACTGCTGACGGAGTTGGGCCACGGTGGCGTACGCAGCCATCTGCAGAGCGGCAACGCCGTCTTCACCAGCGCCGAGGGGGACGAGGAGCGGCTCGCCTCCGGCATCGAACGGGCCATTCACGAGCGGTTCGGGTTCGGCGTCGACTGTCTGGTCCGCGGGGCGGCGTATCTGCGCGCCGTCGTCGACGACTGCCCCTTCCCGGCCTCCGAACTGGAGGGCAAGCAGCTCCATGTCACCTACTTCTCCGAGTGGGTGGACCCGGGACGGCTCGCGGGCATCGACGCGCAGGCCCACCTCCCCGAGGAGTACCGGCTCGGCGACCGTGCGCTCTATCTCTACGCCCCGGGCGGACTGGGCCGTTCCAAGCTCGCGGCGGCACTCGCCCGACCGAGCCTGCTCAAGGGGATCGTCGCCACGACGCGCAACTGGAACACGGTCGTCAGACTGGCGGAGATGACCGAAGAGGCGTCCGCCGGATAGGCACCGGGGACGCCGCACCGATCACTCTGGTCGAGGCGCGTCCTTCAGCGCCGCTGGGAGTTCCGGTGCCAGCTGAATCCCCCGGGGAGCCTGACGGAGGCGCTCTGGTGGCCGCCGCTGTGCCGAGTGACATGGGCTCGGCGCGTGCCGAAGCTCAGCGACCAGCTGCGTCCGCTGACATTGAGATGCAGCAGCTTCGGGATGATCGTGATCCGCTTGTGGTAATAGATCGACATATCGGCCTCCTTGCCGTCATGGTGCCCCGGGAACTCACCGCGGCTGTCACCGCTCTGCCACGGCCCTGTCACCGCACGGCAGACATGTCCCCGCCCGGAGCGGCCCTTTCCCGGCCGCGGCCCGGTTCTCCTCCGGATGGACCGGCGAACGGGCGCCCTGCCCCCGGCCTGGTCACCCGGCTTGGTGGTCGGCTCTCGAAGTCCTTCGGGGGTCGGCACCGAGCGCTGGTCGGCGGTACAGGCAACCCCGAAGGACTTCGAGCGTGGACCACTTAGGCTCGGCCTCATGTACGACGACGGCGACGGACCCCCGCGGCCACAGGACCCCGCTGCCGCGCAGGCGCGGGCGGCCGAGGTGCGGGTCGCGTTCGACGGGCTGCTGCAGATCCGCCGACTGGCCAATACCGAGGCCGCCGAACCGGAGGCGACCCCGGCACCCTGGGAGCACGGCCGGATGGTCCGGGCCGTCGCACTCGCCCTGGAAGCCTCCGGAATCCCGCCGTCCGCGGTCGACGGGTCCGGCCGCCGCGCGGCGACCGGATACCGGGTGCGCACAGCGGACGAGGAGCCCGGAGCCGTCACCGTCGAATGGCTCGGACCGCCCGGCGGCGCTGCGGCGTCCGGGGAGCAGAGCGCGCTCGCCGAGTGCGCCCGGGTGCTGGAGTCGCTGGGCTGGGACGCCCTGGTGTACCGGGGCCGGGGGCGCCGGCGCTTCGTGGAGGTGCGCCCTGTGCACGGCGGGCGCTGAAGTGGACCGGGGCCGCCGGTTCGCCAGCGCCCGGTTCTCACGCCGCGCCCGGCGTACTCCCGTGTCAGGCCGCGCGTTTCCCGTCTCCGCCCCTCGTGATCCGGCCCTTGTGTGGCCGAAAGCAGGGAAGCGGGCAACTATGGCAGGGTCCCCCCGTCTCACTATGTGTACCTGTCACACATCAATGTCGGGAGTAGGTCATGGGACGCTCAAGGACAGTGGGTGCGGCGCTGGTTCTCGCAACCGCGGGGCTGGTGAGCACGGCGGGGCCGGCGGGGGCCGTGTCCCACCCGGAGGTGGTGCCGTCGGCCACCGCATGCTCGACGCCATGGGGCAGTGGCACCAAGTCGGCCACGGACACGGACGACAAGTCGCTGAAGAACATCACGACGGGCCGGCACACCTGCTATGACCGCATGGTCTTCGACGTCGGCGGGGCCAACGGCAAGGTCGGCTATCACGTCGGCTATGTCGACGCGTTCCACCAGGACGGTTCCGGGGACCTCATACCGGTGAGCGGGGGCGCCATCCTCCAGATCTTCGTCTCCGCGCCCAGCTACAACCCGGAGAACATGCGCCCGACCTATCCGGGCACGGCCCGCAAGCCGCTGCCGGGCGTCGACCTCACCGGATACAAGACCTTCAAGGACACCAAGTTCGGCGCGAGCTTCGAGGGGCAGACGCAGGTCGGTCTGGGTGTTCGCGCCAGGCTGCCGTTCCGGGTGCTCCAGTCCGGGGACAAGGTCATCGTGGACGTCGCCCACACCTGGTGACCTGTGCCGGCGGGGGTGTCAGGCCCCCGCCGCGCGAGCCGGCACACGGGTCCGCAGGGGGAGCCGGCGCAGCCGGGCCCCCGCCCGGGACTCGTCGTAGCGGCGGAGCAGGAGCCGGGCCAGCTCGGGCGAGGGGCCGAGGACATCACCGAGGACATCCGCGCCCGCGCTCCCGGCGCCGTCGGCGATACGGTCCGGAAGGCGGCCCGGGGCGATCACATACGGCGCGACCGCCACCCGGCGCACCCCCTCGGCGCGCAGCGCGCGCACCGCGTCCTCGGTGCGCGGCAGAGTGGCGGAGGCGAACGCAGGCCGCACGGCGCACCAACCGGTGTGCCGCAGCTCCCGCGCCATTTCAGCGATCACTGCGATCGCCTCCGGGTCGGATGAGCCCGCCGAGGCCAGGACGACCCCGGTCGAGCGTTTGTCGGCCGGGCTCAGCCCGGCTTCGTACAGCCGTCGCTCCAGAGCGTCGAGCAGCAGCGGTGAGGGGCCGAGTACGTCGGCCTGGACGATCCTCAGCCGCGGATGCCTGGCCCTGGCCTCGTCGAGTACGGACGGGATGTCGGTCTTCGCGTGGAAGGCGCGGGTCAGCAGCAGCGGCAGGGCCACCACGTCCCGGACGCCGTCGTTCGCCATCCGTTCCAGCACCTGCGGTACGGCCGGGGCGTTGAAGTCCAGGAACGCGGTCGACACCCGCAACCGCGGCCGCAAGGACCGTACGCGCCGCACCAGGGCGTGCACGGTCGCGGCGTGCCGCGGATCGCGGCTGCCGTGGGCGATGACGAGCAGTACGGGATCGTGCATGAGAGTTCAGCTCCGGGCGAGCAGACCGCGGCTGCGCAGCACCCACCGCTCCAGCGGGCTGAAGATCAGCAGGTCGATGGCGATGCCGACGATCAGGATGAGGACGATCGCGAGGAACACCCCGGGCATGTCGAAGTTGTTGCGGCCGTTCTCCAGCAACTGGCCAAGACCCAGGCCGAGTTCGGGCGACGAGGCGATGATCTCGGCGGCCATCAGGGAGCGCCAGGAGAACGCCCAGCCCTGCTTGAGACCGGCCAGATAGCCGGGCAGCGCCGCCGGCATCACGATGTGCCAGGTGCCCCGCAGGCCGGTGGCACCCAGGGTCCGCCCGGCCCGCAGGAACAGCGGCGGCACCTGGTCCACGCCCGACACCAGGCCGTTGGCGATGGAGGGGACGGCGCCGAGCAGGATCACCGTGAACATCATGGAGTCGTTCAGCCCCAGCCAGATGACCGCGGGCGGCACCCAGGCCACCGAAGGCAGCGACTGGAGCCCCGACAGGATCGGGCCGATGGCGGCGCGGACGAACTTCACCCGGGCCACGAGCAGACCGAGTGGCGTCCCGATGGCGAGCGCCAGGGCGAAGCCGAGCAGACCACGCGAGACACTGGTCCAGATGACCTCGAACAGGGTGCCCTGGAGCCACATCTCGGACACGCTGTCCCATATCGCGGACGGCGGCGGCAGCTTGTAGTCGTCGGTGACCTTCAGCGCCACCAGCAGCTGCCACACCGCGAGCACCAGCGCGACCGCCACCACGGGCGGCAGGACCTTGCCCACCAGCACCTGACGGACGGGTGTGCGATGGGCCTGGACGGCGTCGAGCGCGTCGAGTCCGGCCTCGAGCCCGGCGAAGTCGTCCGCCTTCGGGTCCTTGGGGTCCTTGGGGTCCTTCGGGTCCCTGAGGTCCCTCGAGTTCTTCGAGACCGGACCGGTGACCTCGTCGGTGGTCTCAGTGCTGGCCATGGCGGCGGATCTCCCCACGCAGTTGTTCGGTGATCTCGACGGACAGCTCGGCGACGGCGGCGTCCTCGATACGGCGCGGCTGGGGGATGCCGACGCGCCACTCGTGCGCGATCCTGCCGGGCCGTGACGACAGCAGCACCACGCGCTGGGCGAGGCGCACCGCCTCACGGACGTTGTGGGTGACGAAGAGGACCGAGACGTCCGTCTCGCGCCAGATGCGGGTCAGCTCCTCGTGCAGCACATCGCGCGTGATCGCGTCGAGCGCGGCGAACGGCTCGTCCATCAGCAGCAGGTCGCTGTCCTGGGCCAGCGCCCTGGCCAGCGCCACGCGCTGGCGCATACCGCCGGACAGTTCGTGCACCCGCTTGCGGTAGGCACCGCCGAGCCGGACCAGGCCGAGCAGCCGCTCCGCCTCGTCCCGGCGCTCGTTCTTGGGCACCCCGCGCAGCCGCAGGGCGAGTTCGATGTTCTTGCCCGCGGTCAGCCACGGGAAGAGGGCGTGCTCCTGGAACATCAGGGCGGGCCGGCCGCCGGGGGTCTCGATGGACCCCGCGGTCGGCCGGTCGAGCCCCGCGACCAGATTGAGCAGGGTGGACTTACCGCACCCGGAGGCCCCCAGGAGCGTGACGAACTCGCCGGGCGCGACATCGAGGCTGATGTCGTCCAGGACGAGCTGCGGTCCGGCCGGTCCTGCGAAGGACTTCGAGACGTGCGCGATACGGGCGGCGTGCGGCACTGCCGTGGCGGCGGCACCGTCGGCGGCCTTGGCGAGCGTGGTGGCCATGGTCGTCACCTCCTGGGAGCGGATGCGGGATGTGCTGGTCGTACGGGCGCCGCTACTTCGCGCCGAGTCCGGCGTCGGCCACCTCGGGCTGCCCCTGGGCCTTCAGCACCTTGTTGAGCAGCGTCAGGTCGTAGATGCCGGCCAGGTCGGGCTTGTCCAGCAGACCCGCCTTGACCGCGTGGTCGGCCTGTGCCTGGAGCGTGGCGGCCAACGGATCGTCGGTGATCTGGACGGACTTCCACGCCGGGTCGATGACCTCGGGCTTCAGCTCCTTGCCGCTGAGTTCCTTCAGCGCGGCGTTCGCCGATGCCTTGGCCCGGTCCGGGTTGGCCTTGATCCAGGCATTGGTCTTCACCGTGCCGCGCAGCACGGCCTCGACCACGTCCGGGTGTTCCTTGAGGAAGGTCTGCGACACGATGACGTTGGTGATCACGAACTTCTTGTCCGGCCACAGCGTGGTCTCGTCCAGGAGCACCTTGCCGCCCCCGGCGACCAGCTTGGACGCGGTCGGCTCGGGCACCCAGGCCCCGTCGATGGAGCCGGACGCGTAGGCGTCGGGGGTGACCTTGTTGTCCGTGCGGACCACGGAGACATCGCCCTTGCCGCTCTGGGCGTCGACCTTCCAGCCCTTCCCGGAGATCCAGTTGAGGAACGCCACGTCCTGGGTGTTGCCGAGCTGCGGGGTCGCGATCTTCTTGCCCTTGACGTCGTCCAGGGTCTTGATCTTGTCCGGGTTGACCACCAGCTTCACCCCGCCGGACGCGGAGCCCGACACGATCCGCAGGGCCTGGCCCTTGGACTTGGCGTAGCCGTTGACCGCGGGGGAGGGACCGATGAAGCCGATGTCGATCGAGCCGCCGTTCAGGGCCTCGATCTCGGAGGGGCCGGCGTTGAAGGTCTGGGTGGCCAGCTTGGTGCCACCCAGCTCCTTGGCTATCAGGCCTTCCTGGACGCCCACGAGTGCGGTGGCGTGCGTCAGATTGGGGAAGTAGCCGATCCGCACCGTGTCCGCGGAGAGCTTCTTGCCCTCGGCCGCCACCTCGGTCTTCTTGTCGTCGGCCTTCGAGCCGTAGCCGCAGGCGGTGAGCGCCACGGCCAGCAGGGGGAGGGCGGCGGCAGCGACGACGCTGCGGCGCAGAGCGGTGGTTCGGGTGGCAGGCACGGGAGGTGTTCCTCTCGGAGGCCCGGCGGTCACGCCCTCCTACGGGCGTGGCCGGGATGTCGGCGTCTTGGGTGGTACGGGGTGCGGGGGGTGTGGGCGCGCAGGCAGTGCGCGTACGTCATCGCGCACATCGCGTCACCCCGCCCGTGCCCGCCCCGAGGTTGCCGCTGCCGACGCGGCCGCCTTCCTTGGCGAAGGTCGAGTAGATGTCGGACGTCATCAGAAGTCCCAGCCCTCGTCGTCCGCGGCGGTGCCGGCCTCGGCGGTGGCGAAGGACTCGCCCGCCATGCCGGCCGCCAGGGTGGTGCCGTCGGCCGGGTCGATCAGCAGGAACGATCCCGTGCGGCGGGAGTCCGCGTAGGAGTCGAGTGCGAGCGGCTCGGCGGTGCGGACCTTCACGAGGCCGATGTCGTTGGCCACGAGCTGTCCGGGCGCCGGGTGCTGGGACAGATCGTCGAGCGTCAGCTTCGACGGGATGTCCTTCACGATCGCCTTGACCGTGCGCGTGGTGTGCTTGAGCAGCACCCGCTGGCCCACCGTCAGGGGCTGGTCGGCGACATGGCAGACGGTCGCCTCCACGTCCTGGGTGGTGGCCGGCGCGTCACCGGACGGCACGATGATGTCGCCGCGCGAGACGTCGACGTCGTCCTCCAGCAGGAGCGTCACCGACTGGGGGGTCCATGCGACGTCCACCGGGGTGCCCAGCAGATCGATACCGGAGATCGTGGAGGTCTGGCCCGAGGGGAGCACGGTCACGCTCTCGCCGACCCGGAACGTACCGGCCGCGATCTGACCCGCGTAGCCGCGGTAGTCGGGGTGCTCGGAGGTCTGCGGCCGGATCACGTACTGCACCGGGAAGCGGGCGTGGCAGGCCGTCAGATCATGGCTGACCGGCACGGTCTCCAGGTGCTCGAGCACGGTCGGGCCGCCGTACCAGTTCATGTTCGCCGAGGCGTCCACGACATTGTCACCGGTGAGCGCGGAGATCGGGATCGCGGTGATCTCGGGTACGCCGAGCTCGCTCGCGTACGCCGTGAACTCCTCGGCGATGGTGGCGAAGACGGACTCCTCGTAGCCGACCAGATCCATCTTGTTCACCGCGAGCACGACGTGCGGCACGCGCAGCAGCGCGGCGATCGCGGCGTGCCGGCGGGTCTGCTCGACAACACCGTTGCGGGCGTCGACCAGGATGACCGTCAGCTCGGCCGTCGAGGCCCCCGTGACCATGTTCCGGGTGTACTGCACATGGCCCGGGGTGTCGGCGAGGATGAACCGGCGCCGGGGCGTGGCGAAGTAGCGGTAGGCCACGTCGATCGTGATGCCCTGCTCGCGCTCGGCCCGCAGACCGTCGGTGAGCAGCGCCAGGTCCGGAGTCTCCTGGCCGCGGGAGCGCGAGGCGTGCTCGACGGCCTCCAGCTGGTCGGCCAGCACCGACTTGGAGTCGTGCAGCAGCCGGCCCACCAGGGTGGACTTGCCGTCGTCGACCGATCCGGCGGTGGCGAAGCGCAGCAGGGTGGTGGCCGACAGCTCTTCGGCCAGCTGCTTGGTGGAGCTGGTCATCTCTAGAAGTACCCTTCGCGCTTGCGGTCTTCCATCGCGGCCTCGGACAGCTTGTCGTCGGCGCGGGTCGCACCCCGCTCGGTGAGCCGGGAAGCGGCGATCTCGGCGATCACGTCGTCCAGCGTGGTGGCGTCGGAGTCGACGGCACCGGTGCAGGACATGTCGCCGACGGTGCGGTAGCGGATCAGCCGCGTCTCGACCGTCTCGCTGCCCTTCGGACCGCCCCACTCGCCCGCGGTCAGCCACATCCCGCTGCGGGCGAAGACCTCGCGCTCGTGCGCGAAGTAGATCTCGGGCAGCTCGATCTTCTCGCGCTGGATGTACTGCCAGACGTCCAGCTCGGTCCAGTTGGACAGCGGGAACACCCGTACGTGCTCACCGGGGGCGTGCCGGCCGTTGTAGAGCTGCCACAGCTCGGGGCGCTGGCGCCGCGGGTCCCACTGCGAGAACTCGTCCCGCAGCGAGAACACCCGCTCCTTCGCCCGGGCCTTCTCCTCGTCGCGCCGCCCGCCGCCGAAGACGGCGTCGAAGCGGTGCTCCTGGATGGCCTCGGTCAGCGGCACGGTCTGCAGCGGATTGCGGGTGCCGTCGGGGCGTTCGCGCAGCTTGCCCGCGTCGATGTACTCCTGCACCGACGCCACGTGCAGCCGCAGCCCGTGGTGGGCGACCGTGCGGTCGCGGTACTCGATGACCTCGGGGAAGTTGTGCCCGGTGTCCACGTGCAGCAGCGAGAACGGGATCGCGGCGGGCGCGAACGCCTTCAGAGCGAGATGCAGCATGACGATCGAGTCCTTGCCGCCGGAGAACAGGATCACCGGCCGTTCGAACTCGCCCGCGACCTCGCGGAAGATGTGCACCGCCTCGGACTCCAGCGCGTCCAGATGCGTCAGCGCGTACGGGCTGTCCGTCGCCCCGCCCACGGTGTCGACACTCGTCGTCATGCCAGCTTCCTTTCGGTGAGCAGCGCGTACAGAGCCGCCGCCGACTGCTGCACGGTCTGGGTGTGCGACTCGATGCGCAGGTCCGGGGACTCCGGCTCCTCGTACGGGTCGTCGACTCCGGTCAGACCGCTGATCTCGCCCGCCGCCTGCTTCGCGTACAGGCCCTTCACATCGCGCACCGAGCACACCTCGACCGGAGTGGCGACGTGCACCTCGACGTACGGGGTGCCCTCGGCCCCGTGACGTTTGCGGACGGCCTCGCGGCTGTCGGCGTACGGAGCGATCACCGGCACCAGGACCTTCACGCCGTTCGACGCGAGCAGCTCGGCGACGAAGCCGATCCGCTGCACGTTGATGTGCCGGTCCTCGCGGCTGAAGCCGAGGCCCGCGGAGAGGAACTCGCGGATCTCGTCGCCGTCGAGGACCTCCACACGGTGGCCCTCGTCGCGCAGCCGGTCCGCCAGCGCGTACGCGATCGTGGTCTTGCCCGCGCTCGGCAGTCCGGTGAGCCAGATGGTGGCCCCAGTCACGTGCTTCTCCCGGTGGTTGAGGGTCGGCCCGGTCGGTTCTCGGTCGGTCGTCGTCATCAGCCGTGCAGCCCGCACTCGGTCTTGCCGCGGCCCGCCCACCGGCCGGCGCGGGCGTCCTCGCCCTCCAGTACGCGGCGGGTGCAGGGGGCACAGCCGACGGAGGCGTATCCGTCCATCAGCAGCGGGTTGGTGAGCACGCCGTGCTCGGCGACGTACGCGTCCACGTCGTCCTGCGTCCAGCGCGCGATCGGCGAGACCTTGACCTTGCGGCGCTTCTCGTCCCAGCCGACGACCGGGGTGTTCGCCCGGGTCGGGGACTCGTCACGGCGCAGGCCCGTCGCCCAGGAGTCGTAGCCGGCGAGGCCCTCCTCCAGCGGCTTCACCTTGCGCAGTGCGCAGCACAGGTCGGGGTCGCGGTCGTGCAGCTTCGGGCCGTACTCGGCGTCCTGCTCGGCCACGGTCTGCCGCGGCGTGAGCGTGATGACGTTGACGTCCATCACGGCGGCCACGGCGTCCCGGGTGCCGATGGTCTCCTCGAAGTGGTAGCCGGTGTCCAGGAAGACGACATCGACGCCGGGAAGGACACGGGACGCCAGGTGTGCGACGACCGCGTCCTCCATGGAGGAGGTGACGCAGAAGCGCGGGCCGAAGGTCTCGGCCGCCCAGCGCAGGATCTCGAGGGCGGAGGCGTCTTCGAGGTCCCGACCCGCCTGCTCGGCCAGCGCCTTGAGTTCCGCTCCGGTCTGAACCGGTGTCATATCCCGTCCCCTCCGCCCTGGTCCTGCCGTACGCCCCGGGCGAGCAGCCCGAGGAACTTCAGCTGGAACGCCCGGTTGCACGCCGCGCACTCCCACGCACCATGGCCTTGTTCGCTCGGCCGCAGGTCCTCGTCGCCGCAGTAGGGGCAGTAGAAGGGGGCAGCGCGCTCGCTCACGAGAGGGCCTCTTCCGTCGCACGCGCCGCCCAGGTGGCGAAGCGCTCGCCGTCCACGCGCTCCTCCTGGAAGCGCTTCAGAACACGCTCGACGTAGTCGGGCAGCTCGGCCGAGGTGACCTTGAGACCGCGGACCTTGCGGCCGAACCCGGCCTCCAGGCCGAGCGCACCGCCCAGATGGACCTGGAAGCCCTCGACCTGGTCGCCGTTCTCGTCGAGCACCAGCTGCCCCTTGAGACCGATGTCCGCGACCTGGATACGGGCGCAGGCGTTCGGGCAGCCGTTGATGTTGATCGTGATCGGTACGTCGAACTCCGGGATGCGGCGCTCCAGCTCGTCGATCAGCGAGGCACCGCGGGCCTTGGTGTCGACGATGGCCAGCTTGCAGAACTCGATACCGGTGCAGGCCATCGTGCCGCGCCGGAACGGGGAGGGGGTGACCCGAAGGTCCAGGGCCTCCAGACCGGACACCAGCGACTCGACCTGCGACTCCTCGACGTCGAGCACGAGCATCTTCTGCTCGGCGGTGGTGCGCAGGCGACCGGAGCCGTGGCCTTCCGCCAACCCGGCGATCTTGGTGAGTGTGGCGCCGTCGACCCGGCCGACGCGCGGTGCGAAGCCGACGTAGAAACGGCCGTCCTTCTGCCGGTGCACACCGACGTGGTCGCGCCACTGCTGCACGGGCTGCTCGGGCGCAGGGCCGTCGGCCAGCTTCCGCCGCAGGTACTCGTCCTCCAGCACCTGGCGGAACTTCTCCGCGCCCCAGTCCGCCACCAGGAACTTCAGGCGGGCACGGGTGCGCAGGCGGCGGTAGCCGTAGTCGCGGAAGATCGAGATGACGCCCTCGTACACGTCCGGGACCTCGTCCAGCGACACCCAGGCGCCCAGCCGCACACCGATCTTGGGGTTGGTGGACAGACCGCCGCCGACCCAGAGGTCGAAGCCGGGCCCGTGCTCGGGGTGGTTCACACCCACGAAGGCGACGTCGTTGATCTCGTGCGCCACGTCCAGCAGCGGCGAGCCGGAGATCGCCGACTTGAACTTGCGGGGCAGGTTGGAGAAGGCCTTGTTGCCGACGATGCGGCGCTGGATCTCGTCGATGGCGGGGGTGCCGTCGATGATCTCGTCCTCGGCGATGCCCGCGACGGGTGAGCCGAGGATCACACGGGGCGTGTCGCCGCAGGCCTCGGTGGTGGACAGACCGACGGCCTCCAGGCGGTTCCAGATCTCGGGCACGTCCTCGATCCGGATCCAGTGGTACTGGACGTTCTGCCGGTCGGTGATGTCGGCGGTGCCCCGGGCGAACTCCTCGGAGATCTCGCCGATGACCCGCAGCTGCTCGGTGGTCAGACGCCCGCCGTCGATGCGGACGCGCAGCATGAAGTACTCGTCGTCCAGCTCCTCCGGCTCGAGGATCGCGGTCTTGCCGCCGTCGATCCCGGGCTTGCGCTGGGTGTAGAGGCCCCACCAGCGCATCCGGCCGCGCAGATCATTGGGGTCGATCGAGTGGAACCCGGCCTTCGAGTAGATCGTCTCAATACGTGTCCGCACATTGAGACCGTCGTCGTCCTTCTTGAACTGCTCGTTGCCGTTGAGCGGCGTGAAGTGGCCAACGGCCCACTGTCCCTCGCCGCGGTGGCGTCCGGCCTTGCGGCGGGGCGTGGCGATGGCGGGCTTCTCGGGGGTGGCGGCCATGACGATACGTCCTTCGGGACTGCAGGAGGGCGGCTCTGACCTGCGTGCGGGCAGCACCGATCAGGGGTGTGGCGCAGCGCTGCGCAGGAGTGGGGATATCTCGGGATCGCGGTGGGGCTGTGTTGTCAGCGCACCGGACACATGGCGCTGGACATGCGGCCGAGGTCGACGTGCCGCCGACTCACCAAGGCAATTCCAGCTCGAGACATGACGGAAGCGTGTCACGCTCGTTTGGACTCAGTCCACTTGTATCCAGAATATGGACATCATTGTCCCGCACTGCGAGACGGTGTGTCACCCGTCACCCTTATCGGGGTGCCCTGCCGGGTCGGACCCTCCGAAGGACGACCTATCGGGCCCGGACCTCCGAAGCACGACCTATCGGGCCAGGACCCTCCGAAGGGCTGCCCTGCCGGCCTCAGTCCCGGGCGGCACCGGGCCACGGCCCGGGCGTCCCCGTCTCCGGCTCCTCCTCGACCTTGGTGTCGAACAGGGTGAAGCCGCGACGCAGATAGTTGTCCATCGCGTGCGGACCGTCCTTGGAGCAGGTGTGCAGCCACACCCGCTTCGTCGGCCCCAGGCCCGGCCAGCGCTCGGCGAGGTCCCAGGCGCGCGCGGTGCCGTACGCCAGCAGATGACCACCGATCCGGCGCCCCCGGAACGCCGGGATCAGTCCGAAGTAGACGATCTCGACGACACCCTCGGCCTGCGCCTCGAGCTCGACATAGCCGGCGGGCGTCCCCTTCTCGTACACCACCCAGGTCTCGACTCCCGGCCGGGCCAGCATCTCGTCCCACTGCGCGTACGTCAGACCGAGACGATCGGTCCAGGCGATGTCCCCGCCGACCGCCGTGTAGAGGAAACGGCTGAACTCGGGCGACGGCACCTCGGCCCGCGCGATCCGCACATCGCCCGTGGGCTCGGCGGCCGGGCGCAGATCGTCGGGCGAGGTCTGCTCCAGGGACCACGTGGTCACAGCGATGCTCATGCCAGCCAGGGAACCATGCCAGCGACCCGCCGCCAAACCCCGGCCCGACAGGACGCCCAACCCGGCCCGGCCCGGCTCCGAGCCCCAAGCCCCAAGTCCGACCGGCCCGGGACCGCGGAGGCCGCGGCCCCGCACACCGGGCCGCACCCGGTGGCGCTACGGCGACGAGCGCCGCGCCCCGGCGATGGCAGGCGCGCAAGAGTGAGGCAGCAGATCCGCGGGACGGGCCGGCCGTACGACCTCCACCTCGACCTCCTCGCTGAAGCGGTACGGACGGTGCGCGAGCACCCCCGACAGGGTGCGGCGCACGCGTGACATCTCGGCGCGCACCGTCACCGTGCGCGTGGCGTCGCCGAACACGTCGGCCGCCAGTTCCGCCGCCGTGCGGCCCTGCCGGTGCGTCGCCAGTACGTACAGCAGCTCGGCGTGGCGTGGGCTGAGCTCCTGGGTCCAGCTTCCCGCCGGCCCCGAAACGGCGACCGTCCAGCGGCGGGCACGGCTGAGGTCGAGCACGACCCGGCTCGCCGTCTCCTCCGGTTCCGCCTCGTCGGGCCGCACCAGCCAGCCGCCCGGCAGCGGCTCCACGGTGCACATGCCGAGGGACGGCAGCCACACCCGGCCGGCCCGGAACGACTTGGGCAGCGGCAGCCGGTCCATGGGCGCGATACCGGCCACCGCCGCCGTCCAGCCGTGCGGATCCACGGCCAGGGCCTGGCCCGGCAGCCGGCACAGGATCGGCGCGGCGACCGCACGCAGCCGTTCGATGGTCCGCAGATGCCGCTCCCGCAGTTCCGCCTCGGCCAGCCGGGCCACCGAGGCGACCAGTGCGAGCGTCGCGGGGTGGAAGCTGGACGCCGGGCCGCTGACATCGACGATGCCCAGCAGCGTTCCGTCGCGCGGATCGTGCACCGGCGCCGCCGCGCAGGTCCAGTTGTGCAGGGTGTGCACGAAATGCTCGGCCGAGTGGACCTGTACGGGACGCCGTGCGGCGAGCGCGGTGCCGATGGCGTTGGTACCGGTGGCGTCCTCGCTCCAGGCCGCACCCTCCTCCAGCCAGATGGTGTCGGCCTTGCGTATCACGCCCGCGTTGCCCTGGCGCCACAGCACCCGGCCCTGAGCGTCCGTCACCACCATGATCTGCAGGGAGGCGTCGGCGATCTCGGCCAGCCCGCCGCTGAGCATGTGCATCACCTCGCCGATCACCGTCGCACGACGGCGGTGCTCCAGCTCGTCCGGTGCGAGCAGCACACTGCTGGTGTCCCGGTCGGGGTCGAGGCCGAGCCGGAACATCCGCTGCCAGGAAGCGTCGATGACCGGGCGGGGCGCGATCGGCGGGCGACGGCCGGCCAGGATCGCGGCGCGCACCTGATGGAGCAGACGGGTCGCGTGTAAGGCGTCCATGGCGGCGAGCCGTGTCATGTCGAGAGCCGTGTTCCTCATTCCTACCCCCCGCCTCGGATGGCGCATGCCGACTGATGCGGCCGGAACGGACCGGAGCGGGACCCGTGCCGCGCACCGCCGCCTCCGGGTCCCATCGTGCCGCTCGCGCATCCGCCGGGAGGTGCGGTTCGTATATCTCCCGCGACTGTCTGCAACCGTCTGCAACTCTGGCGAACGACGGTCCGATGTATGAAAGTGACATGAGCAGAGGGTGGTGCCGTGTCGGCGCAGCACCACCCTCGGTTCGTCGCACCGCTCGGCCTCACACCCCGACGCGCGCCCGCTCCACCACCGCCGCCAGATCCAGCCCGTGCGGCAGCGTGCCGAACGCCGCGCCCCAGTCCCCGCCGAGCCGCGAGGCACAGAACGCGTCCGCCACCTCCGGCGGCGCCCAGCGCACCAGCAGCGAACCCTGCAGGACCAGCGCCATCCGCTCCACCAGGCGCCGCGCCCGCACCTCCGCCGTCTCCAGATCGGCCAGTTCGGTCAGCACCCCCTTGATCGCGCCGTCCAGCCGGTGATCGGCGCCCCGGGCCTGCCCGATCTCACGCAGATAGGCGTCCAGTACGCCCGGCTCCCTCCGCAGCGCCCGCAGCACGTCCAGCGCCTGGACGTTCCCCGCGCCCTCCCAGATCGAGTTGAGCGGCGACTCGCGCAGCAGCCGGGGCATACCGGACTCCTCCACATACCCGTTGCCACCGAGGCACTCCAGGGCCTCCGCGGTGAGCGGCGTACAGCGCTTGGTGACCCAGTACTTGGCGACGGGCACCACGAGCCGCAGCAGCGCCCCGTCCATCTCGCTCCCCGCGTCGGCGGCATCGCGGGCCGCCGCCAGCCGCATCGCGAGCGTCGTCGCCGCCTCCGACTCCAGCGCCAGATCCGCCAGCACATTGCGCATCAGCGGTTTGCCGATCAGCGGACCGCCGAAGGCGTTGCGGTACGCGGCATGGTGTACGGCCTGGGCGACGGCCTGCCGCATCAGCGCCGCCGAGCCGAGCACACAGTCGAGCCGGGTCGCCGCCACCATCTCGATGATGGTGCGCACTCCCCGTCCCTCCTCGCCCACCCGGCGCGCCCAGGTGCCGTCGAACTCCACCTCGCTCGACGCGTTCGACCGGTTGCCCAGCTTGTCCTTGAGCCGCTGGATGAGGAAGACGTTCCGGGTCCCGTCGTCCAGCACCCGGGGCACCAGGAAACAGGTCAGACCGCCGGCTCCGCCCGTGCCCTCCGCCTGTGCCAGGATCAGGAAGCCGTCGCTCATGGGCGCCGAGCAGAACCACTTGTGCCCCGTCAGCTCGTACGTGCCGTCCTCGGCCAGCGGGCGCGCCCGGGTCGTGTTCGCCCGGACGTCGCTGCCGCCCTGCTTCTCCGTCATCGCCATCCCGAAGAGCACGCCGGGCTTCTCGGCGGCCGGGCGCAGCCCGTCCTCGTACATCCGGGAGGTGAGCAGGGGCTCCCACTGCGCGGCGAGCGCCGGATCGGTGCGCAGCGCGGGCACCGCCGCGTGCGTCATCGACACGGGGCAGCCGTGCCCGGCCTCCACCTGTGACCACACGAGGAAACCTGCCGCGCGCCGTACGTGTCCGCCCGGCCGCCCCCAGGCGTCCGTCAGCCCCGAGGTGACGGCCTTGCCCAGCAGCCGGTGCCAGGCGGGATGGAACTCGACCTCGTCGATCCGGTTGCCGTACCGGTCGTGCGTACGCAGCACCGGAGGATTCTCGTTGGCCAGCACACCCCACCGCTGCGCCTGCGACGAACCGGCGGTCCGGCCGAGCAGCGCCAGATCCTCCAGAGCCCGATCCAGGAGCTCCGGCGCGAGATGCCGCTCCACCGCCTCGGCCAGCGCACGGTCCGAGGTGAAGACGTCGTACCCCACCAGGGGCGGAGCCTGATTGGTCACTGTGTGGGTGCTGGTCGCCATGCCGATACGGTAAGGAGGTGCAGGCAGCAAACGAAACACCCGAGCGGCGCCGAGCGGGCCGTCTCCACCGGGTCCGGGTCCTCTACCGCAATGTATCCAAGCGGAGGCTGGCCTGGCTGCTGCTGAAGGACACCGTCAACTCGTGCATCGAGTACCGCATCCTGGGTCTCGCCGCCGAAGCGGCGTTCTTCACCCTGCTGTCGCTGCCGCCGCTGATGCTCGGCATGCTGGGACTGCTCGGCTACGTGGACGACTGGACCGACACCACCACCGTCGCCTCGATCCAGGAGAACATCCTCCACGCGTCGGGGACCGTGCTCTCCGACCGCGGTGTCAACGAGATCGCCAAGCCCCTGCTGGAGGACGTCACCCGGGTCGGCCGGCCGGACCTCATCTCCATCGGCTTCGCGATCGCCCTGTGGTCCGGTTCGCGGGCCGTGAACGTCTTCATCGACACCATCACCGTGATGTACGGCCTCGACGGCCAGCGCGGCATCGTGGCCACCCGGCTGCTCGCGTTCCTGCTCTACCTCGTCGCGCTGCTGATCGGCTCGGTGGTCCTGCCGCTCGCGGTGGTCGGCCCGGACCGGGTGATGGAGTTCCTGCCCTTCGGCACGGAAGTCGTCGGCGTCCTGTACTGGCCGGTGGTGATCCTGCTCTCCGTCGCCTTCCTCACCACCCTCTACCACGTGTCGGTGCCGGTGCGTTCGCCGTGGGTCGAGGACATCCCGGGCGCGCTCGTCGCCCTCGCGATGTGGGTGCTCGGCAGCTTCCTCCTGCGGATCTACCTCGCCAGCACCGTCGAGGGCCCCACCATCTACGGCTCGCTCGCCGCCCCCATCGCCGTACTGCTCTGGATCGGCATCTCCGCCTTCGCGGTGCTCGTCGGCGCCGCCGTGAACGCCGCCATCGACCGGGTCTGGCCCTCCGTCACCACGGCGGCCGCCCGCGCCGCGAACGAGCGCGTACGTGCGGCCCACGCAGCCGAGCTGGTGGCACGGGCCCGTGCCGCGGCGGTGGCGGAGAGCGAGGACGACGTTGACGGCGACGACGCGGACGACGACGAGGACGAGGACGACGGGATCGGTGACGACGACGGCGCCATGCCGTCCGAGTTCCCCGAGCGCTGGTCGAAGTTCCTGCCGCCGGACGACGTGAAGTCCCGGCTGCACACCGGGCGGGAGCACCGGCACCACAAGGAATAGGGGTCGGCACATCGCTCGGAGCAGCCGTGAGGTCCTGTGCGGTCGAAGGCCCCTGCGCCCGGACAGCCTTTAGCCTCATGGGGTGTACGAAGAACGTCCCTCGCGGTTGGACGGCGCGGTCGTCTGGAGCCGCAGCGAGTCCGGGGCGGGGCCGGCTATGCCCGTCCTGCCCGACGGGTGCATGGACCTGCTGTGGACCGAGGGCAGGCTGCTGGTCGCCGGGCCCGACACCCGGGCGCACCAGCCGCCCGGGTCCGGTACCGGCTATGCGGGCGTGCGTTTTGCCCCCGGTACCGCGCCCGCCTTCTTCGGGGTGCCCGCGTACGAGCTGAGGGACCGGCGGGTCGACCTCGGCGAGCTGTGGCCCGCCGCGCGGGTGCGGATGCTGGCGGAACGGATCGGGGGTGCGGCCGACCGGGCGGCGGCGCTGGAGGCGGTGGCCCTGGGCCACGCCGTGGACGTCCCGCGGCCCGATCCGCTGCTGAACGCCGTCGTCGCGGGCCTGCGGGCAGGGCGGTCCGTGGCCGCGACGGCCGATGCGGTGGGGCTCGGGGCACGCCAGTTGCACCGCAGGTCCCTGGCCGCCTTCGGTTACGGCCCCAAGACCCTCGCCCGCGTGCTGCGGCTGCAGCGGGCTCTGGCCCTGGTGCGGGCCGGTGCGCCCTACGCCGCAGCGGCTGCCGCCGCGGGCTGCGCCGACCAGGCGCACCTCGCCCGCGAGATGCGGGACCTGGCCGATCTCACGCTCGGCCGCTACGCCGAGCTGGCTGCCGTGTCCTCTGCCGTGTCCGTCGTCTCCGCCTCCGCATCCGCCGCTGAGGGCCGGGTGTTCGGTGCGAACAGCGAGACGCCGGAGCCGTCCGGGTCGAGCACGACGGCATAGCGCTGGCCCCAGAAGGCGTCCCAGGGCTCGAGGTGGCCGCGATGGCCTGCCGCCACCAGGTCTTTGTACAGCGTGTCCACTTCGGTGGGGCTGTCGCAGAGGAAGGCGAGGGCGACACGGTCGCCGCCCGTGGGCCGGGTCCAGCCGGGATCGAAGGACCTGACGGTCTCCTCCGTGTCCCAGAGCACCCTCAGCCCGCTGGGCAGCGTCGCCTCGGTATGCGGCGCGGAGTCGGCCCCGGCGGGGATGTCGAGCCCGAGACGGCGGTAGAAGGCGAGTGAGGCGGCCATGTCGGCGACGACCAGGCCGACGGCGTCGAGTCGTGGAGTCATACGGCCACGGTAGGAGCGCGGCGGACAGCGGGTCTTGTACGAATCGGACGCATCCCGCGCGCCTCTCCTCGCTGCTTCCCGCGTGCGTCGCCTCGCTCATCCGGCGGGCCCGCCCGAAGTGCCGTGCTCGGCGCGCTTGATCCTCGTGAGGTGTCCGGTGGCGGTCACCGCCGTCCGCCGTCATGGATCCGTAAGGGGTGCCGGTGCGCTACCGAAGAAGCGGGCGGATCACACTGGGCTTATGCAGAACATCCTCGTCGTCGACGACGATCCCACCGTCGCCGAAGTCGTCACCGGCTATCTGGAACGCGCCGGCTTCGCCGTATACCGTGCCGCGGACGGCCCGCAGGCCCTGCGTGCGGCGGGGCGGACATGGCCGGACCTGGTCGTCCTGGACCTGATGCTGCCCGGGATGGACGGGCTGGAGGTGTGCCGCAGACTCCGGGGCCAGGGACCCGTGCCCGTGATCATGCTCACGGCGCGCGGGGACGAGGACGACCGCATCCTGGGCCTCGAGATCGGCGCGGACGACTATGTGACCAAGCCCTTCAGCCCGCGTGAACTGGTGCTGCGGGTCGAGTCCGTACTGCGCCGCAGCCGTGCCGCGGCAGCGGCCCCGCGCGACGAGCCGGTGATCGCCGGTGCGGGCATCACCCTCGACCACGCCGCCCGCCGCGCCACCAAGGACGGCCGGGAACTGGGCCTGACGCTGCGGGAGTTCGACCTCCTCGCCCATCTGATGCGGCACCCGGGCCAGGCGATCGGCCGGGAACAGCTGATGCACGACGTGTGGGGCTGGGAGTTCGGGGATCTGTCGACCGTGACGGTGCACGTCCGGCGGCTGCGCAGCAAGATCGAGGACGACCCGGCGAGGCCCCGGCTGATCCAGACCGTCTGGGGCGTCGGTTACCGCTTCGACGTTCCCCGGGAATCCGACGCGCCCGGGGACTCCGGCGTACCCGTGGAAGGGGCCTGACGCCATGAACGACTTCCTGCTCATCGCCCTCTTCGCGTTCCTCGGCGCGGCCCTCGCCGGCCTCGCCGGAGCCTTGGCGCTGAGGCTGCTCAGACACCGGTCGGTCGCGGTGTCGCTGACCGTCGTCGCCGCGGTGACCGTCGTCGCGATGCTCGCGGGGACCCTCGCGGTCGCCCAGGCGATGTTCCTGTCCTCGCACGACCTGAGCGTCGTCACCACGGTGGTCGCGATGGCGGCCGTCGTCTCACTCGCCACCGCACTGCTGCTGGGCCGCTGGGTCGTCGCCCGCAGCCGGGAACTGGCCCTCGCCGCCCGTACGTTCGGCGAGGCGGGCAGCTTCGCCGCACCCGGCGGCGGCGCGACGGCCGAACTCGAGGAGCTGAGCCGTGAACTCGCCGCGACCAGCGAGAAGCTGGCCGCCTCCCGGGAGCGGGAACGGGCTTTGGAGACATCGCGGCGTGAGCTGGTCGCCTGGATCTCGCACGATCTGCGTACCCCGCTCGCCGGGCTGCGCGCGATGTCGGAGGCGCTGGAGGACGGTGTCGTCCAGGACCCCGAGCGGTACTTCCGGCAGATCCGCACCGAGGTCGACCGGCTCAACACGATGGTGGGGGACCTCTTCGAGCTCTCCCGCATCCACGCCGGCGCACTGGCGCTCACACCGACCCGGATCTCCCTGTACGACCTGGTCGGCGAGGCACTCGCGGGCGCCGATCCGCTCGCCCGCGAGCACGGGGTCCGGCTGGTGGGGGACGGGGTCGAGCCCGTACCGGTGGAGGTGGACGGCAAGGAGATGACACGCGTGCTGGCCAATCTGCTGGTCAACGCGATCCGCCGGACACCGGCCGACGGCACGGTCGCGGTGGCGGCGCAGCTGCGTGAGGACAGCGTGGTGCTGTCCGTGACCGACGGCTGCGGCGGTATCCCGGAGGAGGACCTGCCCAGGGTCTTCGACACCGGCTGGCGCGGCAGCCAGGCGAGGACGCCTCCGGCGGGCGCGGGGCTCGGCCTCGCGATCGTCCGCGGCATCGTCGAGGCCCACGCGGGGCGTGCCGACGTACGGAACGTGGTCGGCGGCTGCCGGTTCGAGGTGACGCTCCCGGCCGCGCTGTAGGCGTTCTGTCCCCGGAGGGATCGGCGATAAGCGGACCGGGACGGTCAGAGACGCCTGCGGTGGACAGGGACGGTCAGGGGCTGACGGCGGCTGCCACGAGGCGTATGCCACCGGGGCGGCCGTCCCCTCGCCGGGGCCGCCTCTTCGCCCGGGCGAAGAGGTGTGGGGAGGCCCCGGGCGCTGCCACGACCCGTACGGCTCCTCGGTGAGGCCGGGGTGGGTCGTCCTCGTCGATGTGTCATGTTCCCTTCCGTGCACAGGTGTTGGCGCCCGTATGCGGTACCCGGCGGCCGGCGTGGCTGCTTCGGAGGCCCGTTGTCAGTGGCATGGGGCAGGGTGGACGTGCGCTGTCGCAACCACCCGGGAAGGAAGGCCACCGATGAGTGCCACCACCGTGTTGACGTACCGTGAACGAGCCGCGGCCCAGGCCTATCTGAGGCTGCTGGGCGCCGTGCGCGCGGCGCTCGCCGACCCTCCCGGCTCCCCGCCGCACCCCGGTCCTCCCGGTCCGACCGGCCCTCCCGGCATGTCCGGCCCCTCCGGCTCCTCCGGCCATCGCAGGCCCGTGGAACCGCCCGCCCCCCTGCTTCTCGCCGCCCCCATGGCAGAAGCGGATCAGGCCCTCGCCGCCGCAGGCCTCGCGGGCAACGAGGCGGCCCTCTTCGGCCTGGTGCGGGACCTGCACAAGGCCGGTCTCAGGCGTCGTGCCGCAGGGGCGTGAGCTGCTCGATGTCATAGCGCTCCCGCAGCGCCGCGATCGCCTCGTGGTCGGGCGGGCCGCCCGAGTCGAGGATCTCCAGGAGCTCCTCGAAATAGCGCTCGTGATCGGGTGGCGGCGACGCCTGGAAGAACATCTTCGCCGACTCGCCCAAGCGGTTGGCGAAGGCGTGCGGGCAGCCCGGGGGGACGACGATGACCGTGCCGGGACCCGCGCGCACCGTGCGGCGTCCGGACGGCGACTCCCAGTGGCGCCAGTCGTCGCGTGTCCGCACGCGCGGCTCGAAGGCGAGCACGTCCAGCTCGCCTTCGAGCACGTAGAAGAGTTCCTCACTGTGCGAGTGCACATGGGCCCCCACGTCGAAGCCCGGCGGGACCACGACCTCGAAGCTCGACGCCACGCGCGAGTGCTCGCCCGTGACCTTGAACGTCACCTGCTGGGCCGCCGTGTTCAGCGTGCGGCCCTGGCCCGTGGGCACCAGCAGGCCGTCGGGAGACCGGGCGTACTCGGCGTCGACGGACGCCCGGATGTGCGCGGTCACCAGGTCACCGGCAATCTCTCGGGCCCGCGGATGGCCGCTCCGGGACGCCAGCCCAACTCCTCGGCCGGGACCGCGAGGCGCAGCGGGGGGAAGCGGTCGAGCAGCGTGGACACGAGGAGTTCGGCTTCCAGCCGGGCCAGCATGCCGCCCAGGCAGTAGTGCGGACCGTAGCCGTAGGCCACGTGTGGGTTCGGGCTGCGGTCGAGCACGACCTCGTCGGGCTCCGGGAAGATCCGGGGGTCGCGGTTCGCCGCCAGGTACGAGACGTAGACCGCCTCGCCCGCCTTGATCTCGTGCCCCGCGACGACCAGATCCTCCTTGGCGATCCGGGACAGTCCCACGGACTTGCGGTGCGGGACGTAGCGCAGGAGTTCGTCGATGGCCGTGGGCCGCAGTTCCGGTTCGGCGCGCAATCGGTCCTGGTGCTCCGGACGGGTGAGCAGGATGTAGAGCATGTTGCCGGTGTTGTGGGTGACCGCCTCGCCGCCGATCTGTATCAGCAGGGCGAGACCGACCGCCTCCTTCTCGGTGATCTCGCCCTCCGCGATGGCCGAGGAGAGCAGCGCGGTCACGTCGTCGCCGCCCGTGCCGCGCCGTTGCCGCAGCTGCTCGGTGAAGTACGCGCACATGCGGGACTTCGCCTCCTCGCTGCGCTCGGCGCCCTGGGCCGACGACAGGATGCTGGTGGTCCACTCGTGCATCCGCGGGCGGTCGGACTCCGGGACCCCCATCAGCTCACAGACCACGGCCAGCGGGAACGGGGCGAGGATCCGCTCCGTCACGTCGGCCGGCGGGCCGTCGGACAGCACCCGGTCGACGAGTTGGTCGAGCAGCTTCTGGGCGCGGTCCCGCAGCTGCTCCACCCCCCGGCTGGTGAACGCCGCCGCGACGGCGCGCCGCAGCCGCGTGTGGTCCGGTGGGTCCTCGAACCCGACGGCCCCGGCCACGGGTATGAAGTGCGGCAACAGGCGCGTGACATCGTGCTCGGCGACCGCCTTGCGGCTGAAGCGCGGATCGTTCGTCACCATCCGCACGTCCTCGTGACGCGTCGCGAGCCACGCCCAGCCCTCGCCGTGGGGGAGTCTGACACGGGTCAGAGGACCCTCCCGCATGAGATCGGACAGCACTGGGTCGAAGTCCACACCGGACAGGTCCTGGCCGGGCCAGAAACGGACCGGCGGGCGGGAGTCGCCGGTGGTGGTCGTCGTCTCTTCGTGCATCGTTCGGTTCCTCCGCGGGGCGAGGGCACGACTCCGGCCGTGGCCGGGGCCTGGGGGCGAGGACCAGGGGCTACCGGGCCGTGAACCCTGGCGACGGGGCGGCAAGGTCCGGGACGGTCCAGCGGCCCAGCGTCATCTCCGCGGTGATGCCCGGGCCGAACCCGGCGAGGATGCCACGCGCCTTGTCCTCGGTGCTTCCCTCTTCGAACAGCCGCCGCAGGGCGTCCAGGACGACGGCGCTCGCGATGTTGCCGTACTCGGTGAGCGTCGCCCGGCTGAAGCGGAAGGCCTCCGGCTCCACACCGAGGAACATGCTCAGGTCGTCCAGGATCCGGGGTCCGCCCGCGTGGATGATGTAGAAGTCCAGCGCGGTGACGTCCCAACCGTGCTGGCCGGCCAGTTCCTTGAGCGCCGGCGCCAGCGGCTCCATCGTTCCCGGTACCCGCTTGTCCAGCTTGAAGTGGAAGCCGGTGGCGCGGACGTCGTAGGCGATCCAGTCCTCGGTGTGCGGGACCAGATACGAGCCGTTGCGCTCCAGCGTCACTCCGAGACCGCCCCGGCCGCGTACCACCGCGGCCGCGAGTCCGTCCCCGAAGAGCCCGTTGGACAGGAGGTTGCCGACGCTCACATCGGTGGGCTGGTAGCACAGCGAGCAGAACTCGCAGGCCACGATGAGGGCGTTGGCCTCGGGGTAGGCGGTGCAGAAGTCGTGGGCCCGGTTGATTGCGGCACCGCCGGCGGCACAACCGAGCTGGGCTATGGGCACCTGACGGACATCGGTGCGGAAGTCCATGGTGTTGATCAGCCACGCGGTGAGCGACGGCATCATGAAGCCCGTGCACGACACGAAGATGATCACGTCGATGTCCGCGGCGCGGAGCTCGGCATCCTCCAGCGCCTGCCGTATGACGGCCGGAACGCGGGCTTTGGCCTCGGATTCGTAGAACGCGTTGCGCTCCTCGAAGCCGGGATGTCGCAGCGTCTCTTCGATCGGCCGCAGCAGATGGCGTTTCTCCACCCCCGTGTTCCGGATCAGACGCAGTGCCAGTTGGAGTTCCGGGTGGTCCGCGTGAACGGATTGTGCCAGATCAAGGGTCTGCTCCATGGTGATCACGTGCTCGGGCACGGACACCGCGGGTTTACACAGAGTGGCCATGATGTGCTGCCCCTTCTCTCACCTTTCCTCCAAAAGGATCAGCGACGACATGCCGTCGCGCTCGCCGGGGAATCCCCTCCAGGTTGCGCCGAAAGGGTGATCCCAGGGCGTGTCCGGGCCGATGGCCGTGCAATCGGGAAGGGATGGGGTCCTGGCGGGGGCGCTGTCAGCTCACTGCATGTGGACCGTGTTTGCGCGCGTGTTCACAAACCGGGAGATGAACACGATGACGTCCGAACCCGAGACGGTGGCCGCACCCGGCACCGCTGCCGGGGGCTGTCCCCTGACCGCTGCCGGTCCCCGGCACAGCGGGACGGTCCACGAATGGACCCTGGAGGACTTCCGGGCCCTCGACTTCGACCCGTTTCTGACCGGACTTCTCCGGGACGAGCCGGTCGCCCGCATCCGGCTGCCGTTCGGCGAGGGAAGCGCATGGCTCACCACCCGGTACGAGGACGTCAAGCAGGCGTCGTCGGACCCCCGGCTGAGCCGGACCGCTTTGATCGACCGTGCGGTGACGAGCGGTTCACCGCATGCCATCGCGACGCAGCGCGCGGCACTCAACTACGCGGATCCACCCCGGCTGACCACCATGCGCAGCGTGGTCGCCCGCGCCTTCACCGGCAGGAGCATGCAGCGGCTGCGCCCGACGGCCCAGCGGACGGCGGACCGCATGCTCGACACGATGGAGCGGCAGGGGCCCCCGGCGGACCTGATGGAGCATCTGCACGGCCCCTTCCCGCTGGCCGTCGTCTGCGATCTGCTGGGCGTACCGCAGGACGAGCGTTCCGGGATGACCTCCTGGGCCGACGTCATCATGACGCCGCGCCCGGCTCCCTCACGCAGCCGGGAGGCCCGGAGCACGGTGCGGGACGTCGTCGTCGGCGTACTGCGCCGGCGCCGCACCGAGCCCGGCGACGATCTGGCGGGCGTCCTCGCCGCCGCCGCGGACGCCGGCGAGATCACCGAGGACGAAGCGGTCTCACTGGCGACGGCCATCCTGGTGAGCGGAGCCCACGCGGTGCGCAACAACAGCGCGAACATGGTCTACGCCCTGCTCACCCATCCGGAGCAACTCGCCCGGCTGCGGGCCGCCCCGGGCCTGCTTCCGCAGGCCGTCGACGAACTGCTGCGCTACATCCCGCACCGCAACGGCGTCGGCCTTCCCCGGGTGGCGACCGAGGACCTTGAGATCGGGGGCGTGCGGATCCGGCGCGGCGAGGCGGTCTACTCGTCGTATCTCGCCGCGAACCGCGATCCCGCGGTGTTCGGAGCCCCGGACGTGCTCGACGTCGGCCGCGGACCCATGGCCCATCTGTCGTTCGGCTACGGACCCCACCACTGTGTCGGCGCGATGCTGGCCCGGATGGAGTCCGAGATCATGCTCGGAACGCTGCTGGACCGCTTCCCGCGCCTGGCCCTCGCGGTGCCGCCCGAACACATCGTCTGGCAGCGGGGCGGGCTGATCCGCGGCCCCGAGACGCTGCCGGTGAGTTGGTGAGCGGCCATGATCGATGAGGTATGGATCGTGCACGGGCAGCCCGACGACACCGAACTTGCTGCCCTGATGGCGGTGCTGACCCTGGTGGCGGGCCATCGCGACGGCACCGGTGCGCACGGCGCCGGGATCCGAAGGGCGCACTGGGACCGCGGCTGGGGCGGTGGTCTGCACCCCAGCGGCTCCTGGCGGGTACGGGACAGGACGGTGACGGCGTTCGACCCCGGGAACCGCTAGGGGGTTTCTGATGGATCTCCGTGGAGGAAGGAGCGGCGTCCGGTGCGTGCTCTCGGAGTGCCGGCTGGGAGCCCTCGTACTGGACGTACTTGGGCTTTCGGCCGGTGCGGCGAGAGTGAGTGCCGGGCGTCGCGACGCCGCGGAGATCCGTCAGAAGCCCCCTAGTGCCGTGACCGGATAGGTTCACCGGCTCGCGGCGCCCTGCACGGCGCCTCGCTGCGTTGTCGAGTCACCCGAGTACATCCAGTACAAGGCCGATTCTCCGCCTGGCGATGCACCGCACCGGACGCCGCGAGCTTCCCGGCAAACCTATCCGGCCACAGCACTAGACACGTTCGTTCTCAACGCCCGGCCGTTGCTCCGACCGGGTCACACCAGAAGCCGCAGCGAGGTGTCCGACACGCCCAGCCGGACCGTCTGCCCCCAGGTCAGTTCCAGGGCATCGGACTCCATACCGTCGCCGAAGGCGACCAGCCGGTCGGACTCCACGGTGAGCGACAGCCGTTCGGCGGCGGTCAGGGTGCCTTCCACCAGGGACGTTCCCGTGACGGGCGAAGGCCAGGCCTCCCGTACGTACCAGATCAGCCGGCGCTCGGCGGGCCCGGGCAGCGGCCGGGTGCGGCCCCGCTCCAGCCAGAGCGACCGCAGCCAGCCGGAGGCCCCGGTACCGGTGCCGACGAGGACACCGGACGAGGCCTGCGCCTCGGGCTCGGGCCGGGCACCGGCTCCCTGCGGCGGACCGGTCCGCGCGGGTCCGTCCGGCTGTGCCGGCCCGCCGCGGCGGTCGAGGCCGAGACGGTAGCGGGAGGTCTGGTGGCCGGGCCGGCCGAGATAGATCTCGTTGAGCGCGACGATGCGCTGGGTGTCGTCGGCGACGGCCTCCACCATCGTGAGCTCGTCGGCCGTGCCCCCGCCGGCGACGGCGGCACGCAGCAGCCCGGCGGCGTCCGCTGGCCGGTGCCGTACGAGGACCCCCGGATTGCGGCCGGGGTCGGTGTCGATGCCCACGACCGGCTGGCCCGACAGGTACTTGGCGGTGTTGGCGACCAGACCGTCCTGGCCCACCACGACCACCACGTCCTGCGGGGCGAACAGGAACCGGTCGAGATCCGCGCGTTCCACGCGGGTCTGCCGCCATCGCAGCGGCACGGCCGCGGTGACCTCGCGCAGGGCCCGCAGGGTGCGCCGGTGCCGCTCGACGACCTCCCCGATGCCGCGCCCGCGCGAGGACAGGAAGAACTCGGCCTGCCCATGGCTGCCGTGCCGGGCGAGCAGCTCCTCGTACTCGGTGGTGCGGTGCACAAGGACCGCTCGCGGGGCGAGACTCACCGCTCCTCCGGGCCCCGGCCGCCGCCGAGCCTGGCGAGCAGTCCGGTGAGGACATCGGGCGACAGAGTGATGCTGTCGATGCGGGGCAGGTTTTCGGCAAGACGGGTGACGGCGAGCGCCCGCAGCGTCTCGGGCGAGGTCTCGGAGTGGACCCGCAGCCAGGCCGCCTGCGCCGCGGCCCGCGCCTCGCCCGTCTCGCGCGCGGCCGTGGCCTCCGCCTGGGCCAGCCGGACCCTGCGGGCCGCCTCGGCCCCGGCGAGCACGGCATCGGCGGCGGCGCTCTCCTCCGCCTCACGCCGGGCGTTGGTGCCCTTCTGCTCGACCAACTGCTCTTCCCTGCGCGCGAGTTCGATGCTACTCGCCAGCTCGTTCTCGGCGATGGCCCGTTCCCGCTCGACGGCGACGGCACGCCGCTCATAGGTGGCGCGGTCGGCCTCCTGCTGGATCTGCTCACGTGCGGGAGTGCGCAGCGCGCGCTCGACCTCGGGTTCCGGGCGCAGCGCGATCACCCGTACGGCGACGACCTCGAGGCCGGTGGCCGCCAGCCGGGGTTCGGTGCCCAGCCCGTCTGAGATCCGCTCGCGTACGGCCGTGACCCCGTCCGCGAGGGCCGCGGCGAGCGGAGTGCGCGCCAGTACGTCGAGTGCGTGCTGCTGGGCGGTTTCGGTGAGCAGGGTGGCGATCTGCTCCAGCGGTGTGCCGCGCCAGACACCGGTGTCCGGGTCCACGGAGAAGTCCAGCCGTGTGGCGGCGGTGGCCGGATCGCCGATCCGGTAGGTCACCGTGGCCTGTACCGCGATGTCCTGGAAGTCGTAGGTCCTCGCGTGGAAGGTCATGGCCAGCTCCCGGTCGTCGACCGGGACTTCGGAGAGCGCGGCGGTCAGCGCCCGGTACCAGAAGCTCAGCCCGGCCCCGTCGTGGACGAGCTTGCCGCGGGAGTGGTGGCGTACGTGGACGGTGGGTGCGGAGCGGAGATGGCGCCATCCGAAGCGCCTGGTGATGTCGGCCATGGTGGGACAACCCCCTGTGGTTCTTCTTATCGTCGAGATGACGATATTGCCTCCTTCGATTATCGTCAAGATGACGAGATAAGGGGATGGGAGGGTGACGCGTTTGCGCGGCGTCGCGGTCCGCACCAGGCTGGCGGGATGGATGAGATCACCGTGCGCAGGGTCTACGACGCCCCGGAACCGGACGACGGCACCCGCGTCCTCGTGGACCGGCTCTGGCCCCGGGGCGTCTCCAGGGAACGGGCGGCCGTCGACGAATGGCTCAAGGAGGTGGCTCCCTCCAACGAGTTGCGCACCTGGTACCACAAGGACGCGACCCGCTATGAGGAGTTCGACTCCCGCTATCGCGACGAACTGCGCCAGGGAGCGGCAGCGGCGGCCCTGGACCGGCTGCTCGAACTGGCCAGGGGCGGTCCGATCACGCTGGTCACCTCGGTCAAGGCGATCGAGGGCAGCCATGTCCCCACACTCGTCGACCTGGTGGAACAGGAACGCTAAAACAGGCCCGGTCCGCAAGCGGGCCTCAGCCCGGGGACTCCTCTGGCGCCCGTTCCCCGGACGTGAGATGGAACAGCCCGTCCTCAGGGTCCCGCAGCGTCGCCACCCTGCCGAGCGGCGTTTCCTCGGGAGCCGAGACCACCGTGCCGCCCGCGGCCGTCGCCCGCTCCACCACGGCGTCGACATCGGGCCGGCAGAAATGCACGTGCCAGCGCGGACGGACGACCGGATCCTGCGACTCCGCGACGCCGCCGCCGAATATCCCGGCGACCGGATGCCCGTCGGCAAGGAGCATCACCCGGTCGTGCTCGTACCGCACATCGATGCGGTCGGGTGCTCTGCTGTCCCATTCGAACACCTCGCCGTAGAACAGCGCCGAGGCGAACGGGTCCCTGGTGCGCAGCTCCAGCCAGGCGACGGCGCTCGTCCGGCGTCCGGCGTGCCAGCCCTCGTCGACCGGCCCCTCCCAGATGCAGAACATCGCGTCCTGGGGGTCGGCGGCCCAGGCCATCCGCCCCCTGCCGAAGGCGATGGGACCCACCGCCACCGTGCCGCCGCGCTCCCGGATGCGTGAGGCCACGGCGTCCGCGCTGTCGGCCGCGAGGTACGCCGTCCAGACGACCGGCAGCTTCACGCCCATGGCCTGAGCGGACTCCACCAGCCCCGCGACCGGCAGACCGTCCGCCAGCGCGAGGGCGTACGAGCCCGGGCCGCGGACACCGGGCTTGAATTCCCAGCCGAAGACGGCCCCGTAGAAGTCCTGCGCGGCGCGGATGTCCTGCGTGCTCAGACTCACCCAGCAGGGCGTGCCCTGAAGCCCACGCGCTGTGGTCGTCAAGGCCGCTCACCTCACTCTGCGCATCCCCGCACGGGTATCCACCTCCCTCACACCTTTCAACACAATCAGGGCCCCCGCCACCGCAGGCCGGGCCCGCCGTGGCGGACCGGAGCCTCAGGTCCGCTCCGGGACCCGGCGTGCCTCGCCGAAGTCCCACAGGGCGACCGCGGACCGGTCGCCGCCCGGGCAGCGCACCGGCACGTTCACATCGGAGAAGAAGGCAGTCAGGAAGGGCTTCCGGCCAGCCCAGCGCTGCGCGAACCACTCACCGAGTTCCTCGCGCAGCAGCAACTCGGCCATGGGCGCACTGCACACCGCCAGCAGATCCCCCGGTCCGGTCTCGAACCGGGCCCAACGCAGCTCGGACGCCGCCGACGGCAGACGTGCCCCACGCGCGCCGGTGAACACCTGGCCCCAGAGCCCGTCCCTCCATCGCAGGACGGAGCAGTCACCGACGCCGAAGGCCGTATGCCGCCGCCCCGGGTGATCGCCCAGCTGGGTCAGCAGTCCGGCGAACGCCACGTCGACCGCCCCGTCGCCCGCGGCCCCGGCCGGCCGCACCGTCGCTGCCGGCGACCGGGGCCGCGCCGGCGACTTCGGCCCGTGCCACCAGACGGACGGAGTGAGCCACCCCCTGCACCGCCGTCCGCAGGAGGGCACCGAGCTCGCCGTCGTCGTCCACCGCCGGAGCGCCGTCGTGCGTCGGACGGTACAACTCCGCGCCGAGCCGCTCGCCGTAGTGGCCGAGCTGTGCGGCGAGGCTGCGGCAGGTCCGCTCGGCGGCCGATCGCGACCACAGCCCGCGGGGGGCACCCGCCGCGACGACACTGAGCAGCGTGGGGGAGGGGATCTCCTCCACCAGCCCCAGCAGCACCGAGTCCCGGCGGTGCTCACCGTCCTCGCGCTGCCGCTCGCCCCGCACGGAAGCCGCACGGACGACCAGCGGGCCGAGGTCCGCGCCGTCGACGGTGCTGTCGGCTCCGGCGTCCCTGCCCAGCGGCAACCGGCGGGGTACGGCCGCGGTGTGCGGTGGTTCCCCCGGTGGGCCGGGGGCGGCCGGGTCGTCCGCGCTCCCCGCGGCGGTCCGGGCGAGCCGCGCGGCGAGTTCGGCCTGCAGCCTCGTCTCCACCGCCGCGGAGAGCCGCGCCTCCACCTGCGCCGCGATCCCGGCCTCGACACGGGCCCGTATCCCGGCCTCCACCTCGGCGAACCGGGCCTGCGCACCCGCTTCGGCTCCGGCGAGCCTGGCGTGCAGCGCGCGGTTGTCCGCGAGCGCCTGGTCCCGTTCGCCACGGAGCACATGGAACTGCGTTTCGTAGGCCCGTCGCATCCGCTCTTGTTCTGCTGCGAGTCCAGTCGTGTGCAGCGCCTGGGGTGACGGTGGGGCGGGAGGGAGCGGGCCGGGTGCCCGGTGGCGGGCCTTGAGAGCGAGCCGGCCGCACAGGGCGAGTGACATCACGAGCAGGACGAGCAAGGTGACGAGAAGCACTGACTCAACCTCCATGCGGCGGACCCCCCTTGGCGGCCAGCCTCCGTACGGTCCGTTCCGCGAGCGCGGTGGCGGCGAATGCCTCGAGCCGGTCCCAGAGCTCCTGTGCGCCGTGTCCGGGAAGGGGCGCGGGGACCGGCTCCGGCGGTGATTCCACTGGCGATTCCGGCGCCGACTCCGGCGTCGACTCCGGAGCCGGATGCGGCGACGGTGAGGGAAACGGTGATGAGGACGACGGTGTATGACGTGCCGTCATGTCGTGGCAGCCGAGCCGGATGTCCCGGCAGGCGGCCCGCAACCGGGCGGCCGTCAGCTCCGGAACGCTGCGCTCCGCCTCGTCGACGAGCGGACGCAGCACGGTCTCCGCGAGCGCCACCAGACCCGACGCCTCCCACTCCGCCTCGGCCTGCCGCACCGCATACGCGGGCCGTCTTGCCGCCGGATCCATCAGCCGGGCCGCCCGTCCGGCCTCCGCCGGGGCCACGGCGTACACCGGCAGACCTTCGGCCCCGGGCCCGAGAGCCCGCCTTCCGCGCCCCTGCAGCCAGCGACCCAGTGCGGCCATACCCCGGGTGCCGCGCAGACCCCGGACGGCGGCGACCAGCACCACCGGCGGTGCGTGCGGCGCCCGCCGGACCCGTCCGAGCAGCCGTCCGAGCAGCACCGTGGCCGCAGAGGGCTCCGCCTCCCCGCCGAGTTCGTCCGCGGGGACCACGGCCAGCACCAGATGGGCGGCGTGCAGTACATCGAGGGCCGTCCTGCGCAGAGCGCGCCCGGTTCGGGGCCCGGCACCGTCCGGTCGCCGGACGGGGAGGTCGACGATTTCGACGCGCAGACCGCCGTCAGGACCCGGCACAGGCCAGGGCAGCGCACTTGTGGGGAACGCGGTGCGTATCACCGCAAGGGGAGCGGAAGCCAGCGACGCCACGGCCTCGTCCAGACCCGCCGACAGGGTGCCGGCCGTGGTCAGGTCCTGGCAGCGGCGCCAGGTGCGGGCCACCGTTTCGGCGCCCGCGCAACCGGCCGGGAACAGGGGCCCGTCGACGGTCCCGGAGATCCGGCCGCGGAGCCAGGCCGCTGTCCGGGGCGCGGCGGGAAGCACCACATCCGGGTGACAGCGGGCACTCAGCAGACGCACAAGTCGGTCGGCCGCTGCCGACTGGCCGCAGGACAGCCGTAGTTCGGGGCAGTCCGATGCGCTCTGCACGACGCAGACGGGGAGCAGGTCGGTGGCGAAGGGAGGGTCGGCGATGCGCAGCCCGGTCAGCAACGGCACGAGGCCCGGCCCCCAGCCGGTGCGGGGGACCACGACCCTGAGCGGAACACGCCCCGCGCCACCGCTCCGCTCCGGCCTGCGGGTCCGCGCCGACCCGTGCGGCCCGGACAGGTCGCCGAGCAGCGCCACATCGGCCGCGAGCTGCGGGGACAATCCGGCGGCACGGCCCACCCCGGACGCGGCCAGCAGGGCGCTCGCCCGCACCCACCACGGGCCGCCCCGCGCCTCGGCCCCCGCCCCATACGCGCTCCATGTCGGATCCGTCATGTCACAGCCCACCGGAGCGCGGGGGTTCGGGCCGCTGGACCACCCTGCCGCGGAACTCGGTCCCCCGGCCCGTGCGCCGGCGCAGCGGAGTCTGGAGTACCCACTGCACCAGCTGGGCCGAGTCGCGGCGGCCGTCCCCGCCGACGCCGTTGCGGGTGTACTGGTCGAGATCGGAACTGTGCCAGGAACGGATGTCCTCGAAGACCGGTACATGGCCCACCTCGCGGGCGAGGGGGGCCAGGATGCCCGACACCTCCCCGCGCCACCGCCACCACCAGCTCTCGGGCGCGGCCGCCGGCTCATGGTGCAGTCCGCCCAGGAGGAGGTCCACGGTCAGCGCGGACCTCAGCCGGGCCTTGGCGGTCCAGCTGTCCCGGCCGCTCAGCGCATGGGCGACGGTCTTCAGGCCGATCATCAGTGTGGGCTGGTAGGCGTGCCTGTTCTTCTCGTTCAGCAGTGTGGGGAACGCGTCCGGGTTCAGGACGGCCCGCAGTTCCCGGTCGCACTCCACCAGGCGCAGTGCCTGCTCGGCACGGGCGGCCCAGTGCAGCCTCGGATCGTCGGCGTCGCAGGACCAGGCGTCGACGATGCCGAGGGCCTCGCGGATCCCGTCGCGGGCCGCGGCGGCCGCCTGCCTCACGTCCGGGTCGGTCGCCAGGACGAGCGTGACGAGCACCCCTTCGTGCAGCCCGTCGAGCTCCGGCACGATGTGCCCGGCCCGGTGGCCGTCGGAAGCGACCGGTCCGGAGGCGCCGGCGTAGAAGTGCGTCGCTCCGGCCAACCGCTCCCGCCAGACAGCGGCCTCCTTCTCGGGCAGGCGCAGCAGGGCCAGATGCAGGGACTCCCAGGCGGCGCGGGCGGTGTCCCGGCCGGCAGCGGAGCCGGCCGGACGGCGCCGCCAGGTGCCGACGTATGTGCCGTGGGTCCGGTGCAGTTCGTCGCCCAGCTCGGTCAAGCGGGTGACGAACCGGGTCGTCCGGTCGACGGGTTGAGCGGTGCCGGGCGGAGCGGACCCTCCGCCGGGGGGTGCGGCGCCGGTCGTCGTCTCGGGTGTGATGACGCCGTTCGCGGTGTCGGTGCCGTTCGCGGTGGGGGGCCGGGCGCCGGTCCCGGAATCAACTTCCCCCGGTGCCGATGGCGATGGCGGTGGCGATTCCGCCCCGGCCTCGCTTCCGCTCCCGGCCTCCGCACCGTCACCGGCCTCGGTGCCGCTCCCGGCCTCGGCCTCGTCACCGGCCTCGCTGCCGTTCCCGGCCCCCGCCTCGTCACCGGCCCCGGTGGCCAACTCCTCGTCCCGGGACGCATCTTCTGTCACGGCCTCCGTCACGGCCCCGTCAGGAGTACCCGTCCCCGCCGCCGCGTCGTCCTGGCCCTCCCTCTCCGTACCGGTCTCGCCGGACGTCGGCCTCCGCGATGCCCGCTCCGGGTGTTCCGCCCCGCCGACCTCCTCGGAGCCGCCGCCGGACGGAGCCCGTCTGGCCTCCCGGATCGCGAAGTCGAGCGCGATGGCGGCACTGCGCAGCATGCCGACCGTCTCGTCGGGGTCGTCGACATACGGCACTTCGGACCCCTTGACCTCGTGCAGCGTCTCCAGGCACCGGCCCAGGGCCGTCAGCACGGTGGCGCGGCACTCCGAGTGGCCGGCCCCCAGGAAACGGCTCACGAGCGCCGCGAACGTGTCCCACTCCTCGGCGGCGCCTTTGACTGCGGCCATCAGTGGCTCCCGTTCGTCGGGTCCCAGTGCTTGTTGAAGTTGCTGACACCGCGGTTCATCGGCCGGTGCAGCACCCGGCCGGGCCGCTGCTCGACCTCGCGCAGTGTCTCCGCGGGCAGATAGGGGACGGCGCCCCGGTGCACACGCAGCCGGCCGTGGGCGTCCAGCGTCGCCGAGTGCTCACCCTGGCCAGGGGCGGTGAGCCGGCCCAGGAACTCGGCTTCGCCCGTCCCGTCGCGCCGCAGATAGAAGTGGTAGTGGCCCCGGACCGGGGAAGGCGCGATGACCTCGACCCGTCCGGGCACCGGTGGTTCCTCGGAGTCGGTGGTCTCGTGGAAGAGGTCGGCGAGGTACAGCCCGCCCGCGCTCTGACCGGTCCCGGGAGGGACGGCCTGCGGTGACGGGAACACCTCGATCAGATCGGGCGGCCCCGCCTCCGGCGCGCCCAGCGACACACAGATGCTGCCGGGCAGCGTCCACTGGCCGAGCGGGGCGTTGAAGGTGAGGCCCGCAGCCGCGTCGTCCAGTGCCAGACCCGGTCCGTTGACCAGCAGATGCGGTGTGCCGTTGCAGAGCAGAACGGAAGCGAAGAGCCGGTGGTCCATCTCCAGCTGGTAGTTGACCCCGCTGCCGTCCATCCGCCGCCAGACCTCGCCCAGCGGCTCCTTCATCGACTCGGCGTCGGCCGCCAGGAACAGATTGAAGCTGCCCCACTGGATCGAGTCCTTGGACGAGACCGCCCGGTACAGCAGGATCAGATCGCTCAGCGGCTGCCAGCCGGTGCGTACGCCCTTGGTTCCCCGTGGGTCGAGCTCGATGAACGGGGTTCCGGCCCGTAGTACCGGCAGCACCCGCGCCTCGCCGGTCACCGGACCGAAGTCGCTGGGCAGTGCGGAGAACAGCCCCTGCGTCCTGATGTCGAGATCGCTCAGGCGGATGGCCGCGTCCGTGGCCCGCAGCCGGCCGCGCCGTCCGCCGAGGACACCGGCGAGGGCATGCGTGGAATGGGCCCATGCCGCGCCGAGCGAGGTGGCCTGCTTGGCGATGAAGCCCCGTTCCACCGAGAGCGCGGTGGGGTTCCATCCCAGCGGGATCTGTGCGTCCGTGCCGGCTTTGGTGAGGACGTCGACGACGCTCTCCCGGACCTGCTCCAGTGCGCTGCTGCGGCCGGAGAGCACCACCTGGTCGAGCGCCGGGGCGGGATGCGGATCCAGCCCCTTGGCGATGCGCTTGGCGTTCTCCTCGTGGATCCGTGTGAAGACCGTCCGTACGAGATCGCTGCCCATCTCCGCGGCCCGGCTCAGCACCGGCTGCAGCAGCTTCCGGAAGTCGCCCGGGTCGAGCCCGACCTCCTTCGCGGGGCCGAGCCCGTGCCGGCAGGCGTCGAGTACGGCCTGGACCTGGTCGGTGCGCACGGTCCCGGCGACCACCGCCCCTCCGGTCCCGTCCTCGCCGCCGGTCTCGCCGCTGCCCAGCGCCCGCTTCTGCTGCTCGGCCAGGTGCCACAGCAGCTGGAAGCGATGCTTTCGCTGTACGCGCTCGTCTTCGTCGTGCACTTCGTCCCAGCGCGTCGGCAGGTACTCGTCGAGCATGCGGTGGACGTCGGGCGCGACGACGGTGCCGAGCATCTCGGAGGCCTGGTCGGCGATACGGGTCGAGAGACTGCGCGTCGCGGCCGAACCGTTCGTACCGGCACCTGCCCCCGTACCGCCGTCCGTACCGGGACCGGCGTCGGCACCGGATCCCGCACCGGGGGTGCCGGGGCGGAGCTGGTCGACGAAACACGCCTTGATCCAGTAGAAGACCTGGAGGGTCAGCAGGTCCCCGCCCAGCTGACCGTGCCCGGTGGAGCCCAGCAGCTGGGGTTCGAGCCGGTAGTCACGGCCCGAGACGAACTCCTGCTCCTCCGTCAGCTCAGGGGTCTGGTCCACCAGGGCCAGCCGCAGCAGCGCGATGTCCGTCGTGCCCCCGCCGATGTCGATGGCCAGCAGGATCCGATGCCAGGTCGGCGGATCGTCGCCGACGTGCCGCGAGCGCGAACGCAGCGCTTCCAGGCCCAGGTTCTGGTTGTCGGACAGTTCGCGCATCACGAAGAACAGGCTGGCGGCCAGCCCCTCGTCGTAGTCCATCACCACCTGCGGGATGCCGAGACCGGTGCGTACCAGGGTCTCCAGCCGGAGCTTGGTCTCCGGCAGGATGCTCGTCGGGTAGGTGACCACGGCCGTGCGCAGCCGTGGCTCCGACACATCGGCCGGGCGGCGGCTCAGTTCCTCCGCCCGCTCCACGAGGCGCAGATACATGTGCTGGGCGAGGTGGACGGCACTCATGTCGGTGCCGGCCACGGAACGCGGCGGATGCTCCAGCAGCGCCCGCTTGACTCCGGTGACGGCGCCTTCGGCCCCGTCCCAGGACAGTTTGAAGCGCCGGTCCTGCGGCAGCGGGGGCTCACCCGTCATCTTCCCGTCCGGCCACGGAAGTTCGACCAGCGCGCTGGCCGGGGCGTACGTGCGCTTCCCACTGAGCGCTTCGTAGTCGACGGGCAGCAGCTTGTGGCGGTCGAGCGCCGGTGTGCTCATCACGCGCGCGTAACCGTCGTACAGACGCGACACCAGCCAGTCCCGCAGCGCCGGACGGTTGTCCTGGTGCAGGCACTGCTCCACCTTCACCATGAGGGCGTCCACCACATCGGCGTCGTTGAGCCGTGCCAGGGCCTCCCGGCCGGTGATCCGCTGCCCGCCGCGGCGGCCCAGCACCAGACGGCCGGCCAGGATCTGCTCGACCGCCTTGCGCCAGTCGGCGGGTGCGTCGGCGGGCGGTTCCAGCAGCTCGGCCAGCAGCCCGGCGAGTGCCGCCGACTGATCGGGGTCGACCAGCCGGTGGGTGATGCTGCTCAGGTCCCACAGCGTCGCGGTGGATGCCGTGGACCCCAGGTCGACGACGACGAACTGCTGGAAGTGGCCACTCGCCGGCTGCGGCGGCCTCAGGGCCAGATACTCGCCGTCGTCCGCGGCGGCGAATCCGGGGAATCCCGCCGTCGTCGCCGACGCCGGCGGCGGCTGCTCGCCGGGACCGGCGAACTCCACGGTCACACTGCCGGATGCGGTGTGATTGCCCGCCGGTCCCGTGAAGTCCAGGGACCAGTGCACATCGACCCGCAGCGGCTTCCCGGTGTACGCGGGACCCGTGAGCGCCGTACGGGGGTCTCCGTGCACCAGGCTCACCGGCAGCCTCGCGTCCGTGGACAGGACCCGCAGCCCGTCCACGCTGACGATGGTGTAGTCCTGGGGGACCCAGACGCTCTCCAGGGCCTGGACCAGCCCCGCCGGCAGGGGCTCCCCGGGTTCGGCGCGCACCTCGACACGGGGCGGCAGATGGACGGTGACATAGCCGAACGTGCCGGGCTCGCGCTCCACCAGCACCTCGGGAAGGGCGAATCCGTCACGGCCGGCGAAGACGCGGAAGTGACGGCGGCCCAGTGCGACGACGCCCGGATGGGGCATGCCGGGGTTGCCGGTCGCCGTACCGTCCGGGACGCGGAAGGAGATCTCCAGTTCGCTGCTCATGGTCAGTCGACGCTCCAAGTCCTGATGAGGCGGTCGATCGGCTGCTCGACGTACTCGCGGTACTCCTCGCCACGGCCTGCGCCGAGGTCGTCACCCCCCTGACCGGGGCCGGCGGCGCCGCGGTCGCCGCCGTCTCCCGGTGAGCCGCCCGGCCGGTCGCCGCCGGGGCTCCCGAAGGGGCCGTCGCCCGGCGGGTCCTTGCGGGGCGGCACGACGTCGTTCTCCGTGAGGAGGGCGGCCGACGCCTGGTCGTACACCGGGATGAGCTGCCGGGTGACCTGCTGGAGCAGCTCGTCCAGATGGTCCGTGACGGTGCGGGCCGCGGCATCCGCCGTGTGCTGGCGCAGTTCCACCACCCGCATCGGATGCCGTTCCCGCTCCTCGATGTGCTCCTCGAGGTCCCGCATCAGGTGGTGCCAGGCCAGGGCGTGGCCGGGCCGGGCGGGGAAGCGGCGTTCCAGTTCCGCCCTGTCCCACGCCCGGTATTCGAGCCTCGGCATGATCTTGCCGATCGTCTTCTCGGGGTCGAGGCACGTCCACAACTGCCCCAGCTGACGGCGGGCCTTGGCCGTTCCGCCCCGCCGGCGGGTATAGAGCTCGGCGAGCAGGGCCCGGGTGTCCGGTTCGCCGAACCACTCACGGAGCGCGGCGAACTCCTGCTGCCAGTGGGCCGCCCAGTCCTGGCACCACTCCCGGAGCCGGTCGTTGCCGTTCCCGCTCCACTCCTGGACCGTGTGCCGGAAGTTCTCCACGAAGACGCCGGAGGAGTCCTCCGCGGGATCACCGTCGCCGAAGCCGTCGTCCGCTCCGTCCGTGTCCGCCTCGTCGAAGCCGGGGTAGACGTCGAAGGGGACGCTCGAATCCTCGTCCGGCGGGCTGCTCTTGGTGACCAGATGCTTCTGGTCACGGTCGGCGCGCTCCAGCAGCTGGTGCCACTGCGTCCACTGGAAGACGTCCCGGTGCACCGCCGCGGCGGTCGACGTCAGGCTCGGCGGCCCGGCCGGCGTTCCCTGCTCCCCTTCGTCGTAGTACGGCCTCGCCCCGGCCCGGTCCCCGGCGGACACGCCGCGGCTGCGCAGCGCGTGCAGGGCGGGGCGGACCCGCTTGTCCAGCAGAAAGCGCAGCTCGGCGAACATCTCCGTGATCTCGCGGTAGGCGGCGTTCTCGCCGGCGGCGGAGCGGTGCACCTGGCGCTGGAGCGCGATCAGCGCCGCGTCCAGTTTCCGGCGGGAGCGCTCGGCCCGCTCGAGTTTCTGGGCCACGCCGTTCTTGCGTACGTGGTCCTCGACCAGCGCTCGCAGACGGGCGATTCCGCCGTCCTCGTCGTACGCCCGCAACCGCGGCGTCCAGACGTTGGCGGGCTCGGTGGCCCCCAGGCGCGCCGCGATCGGCTCCCACGGCCGCTCGCCGGGCGGCGGCAGCTTGCCGATGGCGGCCCGCACGCGGTCGCGGGTGTGCTCCGGGAGATGGGTGTACGACAGCTCGTAGCGGCGGATCGCGGGGATCGGCGATGTCACCACGATGCCGTCCTGGCGCCCCCGGACGAACTTGCTGCCGTAGACGTGGATGCCGTTCAGCTCGTCGGCCTGACGCAGCAGCTGGGCGAGGGGCAGTTCGGCGTCCGGCGGAGCCGTGAGGGACGGAAGGTGAGTGCGGTCGAAGACATTGGCGGCGACGAGTGCGGCCTGGCCGAGTGCTTCGGGGGTACGGCCGTCCTCCAGGAGCATGTCCCAGAACTCGGAGGCCCCCTTGGACTGCGGCCGGGCGGAGAGGATGACCAGGAGGATCGTGTGCACGTCGACGAGCGCGCGCCGGCTCAGTGACTTGTCACGGCCGTAGGAGCCCGCCGCGCCGATTCCGGGAAAGTCCAGGAACCGCACCTGGTGTTCGGCGGGCAGACCACCGAGGGCCCAGTGGTCGGGGGAGACCGTGACCTCCTGGATCACCCGCTCGATCAGCGGGAAGCTGCGGCTGAGCGCATCGCCGTCCTCCTTGCGGATGCCGTCCCGGTTGAAGGGGTTGACGGACAGCTTGGGCGCGGTGGCGGGGGTGACGTTCTCCACCGGCAGTTTCAGCGCCTTGTCGACGACCTTCCGCCGGACGGTGACGCTCTGGCCGAGGACGCTCAGCTCTCCCTGCTGGCTCAGCAACGCGTCCCTGATCCGGCACAGTTCGACCACGGTGTCGCGGTGGGTGTCGTCGATGATCTCCGGGGGAACCGGACGGGCGCCCCCGCCCGGCTGGGCCGGCCACAGACAGGGGTACCAGCTGTCGAACGGAGCCCAGCCACGGGCGTCGGTCACCGGGTCGTAGCCGCCGAGGGCGCTGCCCGCACCCAGCTCAGGGTGTCTCTTGTCCAGTCTGGTGATCAGGCTGGAGAGGATGTCCTGGACGCAGCGGCTGAGCTGCGCTTCGGTCAGATAGCGGATCTCGGTGTACTCGGCGGCCCGGGTGGGGCTGCCGGGCTCGCCCGCCGTCAGCGCGAGCACGGTGATGTTGCCAGTGGTGGGGCGCTCCTCGGCGGGCAGCAGATCGGGACAGCCCAGAAGGGTGCCGAGCAGCAGGGACTTGCCGACGCTGTACTCCCCGACGACGCCGATCGTCACCGGGGACACGGCCCGGTCCAGCAGCTCCTGGGCTGCCTCCCTGACCCGTTCCCTGGCGATGTGGCACTCCGGGGTGTCGGGTATCTCCTGCTCCTGGAGCATGGCCTGGGCCTCCTGGGCGTACTGCCGCAGATCGGCGAGTGCGGTGGGAGAGGCCCCGGCGGGGTCTGTGGCTGCTGAGGCGGATGTGTGGGACACGGCGACTCCGCGGTGAGTGCGTAAGCGGTCGGAACACGGTCGTTCGGGTCGGTGGTGCGGGGGCTGGTGGTCGTCAAGGTGTGGGCGGCGAGGGGAGCTGGTGGTCCCGGTGCTGGTGCCGGTGCGGTTCCGGTGACGACGGCCCGGGCGGTGGAAGGTCGGTCGACGGGGGTCGGTGGCGAAGCCCCGGGTGGTGACGGGCGGACGACACGGGTTGCCGGTCCGGGACACGGCCGCTGTTCAGCCGAGCAGGAAGAACAGCTCGATCTCCGCGGTGCCGGACGGGACGCCGGGATCGGTGTTGTGGTAGCCGCGGATGATCTTCTCGTCGTAGGGCGGGAAGAAGCTCGGCGCCGCCTGCGGCAGCTGCTTCGCGACGGACGTGGCGTACGCGGTGCTGGTTCCGGTGTCGACGGCACCGCCCGGCAGTCGGCCGGCATTGCCGAAGACCATTACGAACGCCGCACGCCGGCCCCGGAACTGCTGTGTCCTGGCGCGGACTTGGGTCCGCAGGCTCGCGACGGCCTTCGACGAGCCGGCGATGAGACCGTCCGGATCGGTGCGTACGGTGATCGACTCGGTGTGCGGATCGAGCCCTTCGGCCGGCGGCGCGGGCGTCCGGCTGCTCGGGGCCGGAGACGAGGAGACGGACACGGACGGCGCGGTGCGGATGCCCGCTTCCTTCGGACGGACCTGCTGGGCGGATCCCTGCGTCGTCTCGCCGCCGAGCACCACGACCACCATGACCAGCAGCAGATCGGCGAAGAGCCATCCGGCCAGCCGTGTCGCCGGCATGCCGCTCCTCTTCATCGGTCCCCCTCGGCGACCGGCTGCGGGATGCGGGAGCCATCGGTGGCTCCGGGGCGGGACGGCCCGTGTCCGGAGCCCCGGGAGCCTTGGTGCGGAAGTGGCCCAGGCCGGTCCTGCGGCGGGTGGGCTTGCTGGGGGTGCGGTACGGACCGTGGCGCCGCGGAGTGCGGCCCGGGCGGCGACTGTGGCGCCCGGGTGTCCGGGGTACTCGGGATACCCGGGTTGTCCGGGCCGTTCGGGAGTGACCGCAGGGCCGTATGCAGCCGCTCGACGGCGTCCGCCAGCCGGTCGGCGGATTTCGTCAGCAGATCCTGCGCCCCGGCCAGGGAGTCCTGCGCGGCGAGGCCCGCCGTGCCCGACTCGGCGATGCGGGCGGACAGTTCGGCCGTGACCGAGCGCACCTCGTCGCGCAGGGAGACGGCCAGCGCCGTGACCGCGAGATCGTAGGCGGTGCCGATGCGTTCGGCGCCTTCTCTCGCCGCGTCCTCGATGGCGGCGGGGAACGCCGCGAGCGTGTGGTCGAGGCCGTTCAGCGTCGCCGTCAGGACCTGGGTGGACTCGGCGGCCGACGCCCGTACGGCGGTGAGGGACCCGGTCACTTCCTCCACCGCCCGGCTCATCCAGGCCCCCGCGCGTTCGGCCGATGCCGTCTCGCGCTGGCGTGCGTCGAGCGCGGCCCTGTCGATACGGTCTGCCGTCGCTTGTCCGGCACCGCCGATGCGGTCCGCCGTGAGCCGCCCCGCCCGGTCGAGGCCTTCGGCCAGGGCCGAGCCCGACCTCGCCAGTTCGTCGGTCAACTGCCGGGTGCCGCTCGCCACTTCTCCGGCCGCCTGCGTGGCGGTGCGTACGGACTCCCGAACGTCCGCCGTGCCCGTCAGCAGTTCGGCCACGGCCGACTCGAGTGCCCGGGCCGCCGCGAGGTGCTGCTGTGCCGCGGTGCCGGCCTCCGTCAGAAGGGTGCGGGCGCTTTCCTGGACGTCGGCCGCCCGGGTCAGCAGCTCCCGCAACCCCGAGGCCGCGCCGCGGAGTTCTTCGGCGAAGCGGGCGGGAGAGGCGTGCGCGGCGCGCTCGGCGAGCGCCTCGACCTGGGCGAGGGCCCCTGACAGACGGGGCACGAGCAGTCGGCGCTGGGTCTCGTCCGCGGTCTCCCTGAGCCGGGCCCGGACGGTCGTCCCCATGAGGGCCAGCAGTGCGACGACGGTGTAGACGACCATCATGTCGAAGTGCAGGAAGGGCCACAGATGTCCGTCGAAGCCGCGCTGCCAGAGGGTGAGGAAGGACGCGGAGGACGCGGAGGATCCCGTGGTGCCGTCCTGACCTGTGGTGGACTGGCTCATCCGCTGGTACGCGTAGGCGGCGGCGCCGAGCCCGGCCCACGTGACGAGGAGCGGGGCGAAGACGAGCACCGAGGGCAGAGCGGAGAGCAGCCGTCGCGCCCGGCCGTCAGGAGCGGCGGGCGCGGCCGTCAGGGCGTCCGGTGCGCAGTAGGCGGCGGCCAGCCGGCCACCGGCCCACAGACGCAGTTCGTCCTTGTCGTCCGCCTCCACCGCGTCCGCGAGTCGGCGCAGCGCGCCGGCGTGCACGGCGCAGTGCGGGTGGTCCGCGAGCTCGCGTAACTCGGCCACGAGGCGTTCGGGTTCGTGATGGGTGGGCCCGGCGGCGCATCGCTTCCCTGACATCTCCGATGTCCCGGGCGACCGCGACCTCCCGGATACGGGGGAGGCTGCGCCGCCCCGTATCCGAATACGCTTCGAAAATCCGCCCACATGTTCCGGCAACCCCATGGTGCTCCCCCCGTCGGGCCTGGGCCGGTTCTGAAATATGCCATCGATCGGCAGGGGGTAACCAGTCGTATTGCGGAATTGGTCGGACGGCCCTGCGGTATCCAGGGTGGTGAGGCGGACCGGGCCCCTGACGAGGGACGGCGTCGAGCGACACCTGGGATGTGAGTGCTCGTTTGGGGCGCCGGTAGCGGCGATGTCGAAGCGGGATACGAATCGCTCGATAATTGCTTTCCGTTCTGTCTTTTGTTGACCGGATCGCCGATCGGAATGTGTCAGAGGGGTGCGTTATCCACAGGCGTGGCGGCTTTCGTCGAATCGCCGCTACGGTCGGCAGCGGATATTCCGGCTGGGAGGGCTGGGAAGGAATGCGGGGGAGGGCGAGGAACACGGAACCGGAGCACGCGGGGAACGCGGAGAACCGGCGAACACGGACGACCGGCGAGCGCGGAGAACGCGGAGAGCCGCGTCATCGGTGCCGGCCGGGAGCAACGCGCAGACGACCGGCGCCCGTACCGATGGGCGTCCTTCTTCCACGTGGGGGTATGAGATGACGCTGCGAGCCGTGCTGATCGGTGCCCAGACCTATGGGCTGACCGGTGTGCACACCGATGTGGAGCTGATGCACCGAGTGCTGAGAAGCCATGGCTTCACCGACATACGGACCTGCACCGGCGGTACGGCGTCCTACGCGGGCATCACCCGGGCGCTGGGCCGTCTCGTCGCGGACACCCGGCGGGGCGACGGCGTCGTCGTCTACTACTCGGGCCACGGTGCCCTGCTGGACGGTCTGCAGTACCTGGTGCCCGTGGACATCGGCGACGGTACCGCGTCCGACTTCCGGGGCTTCCTGGCCGAGGAGCTCACCGCCGTCGTCCGCGAACTCGCCGGGGCGACGTCCAACGTCACGGTCATCCTCGACTCCTGCCACTCCGGCGGGGCGGTGCGCGAGGCGTCGTACACCTCGGGCAGGTGGTTCCTCAAGTCGGTGCAGCTGCCCCGCGTCCCCCAGCACGCGGGCCTCGCACGTGCGGCGGCACTCGCGCGACCCGGCGACCCCCTCGTTCCGGGTGTCGTCCGGCTCACCGCCTGTCAGCGGCACGGCTCCGCCTATGAGACCGAACTGCGTCCCGGCGCGGGGAGACAGGGAGTGTTCACGGCGGCCCTGGCGGAGTTGCTCGACCCGCACAGGCACCCCCGTGTGCCCTGGTCGGTGCTCATCGCCCAGGCGCGTGACCGCATCCAGCAACAGCAGGTGCGCCAGTGGCCCGACGCCGGAGGGCCCTCGGGGCGGCTGCCGTTCTCGCTGGAGGAGCCCGCCCAGCCCGAACAGCTCCCGCTGCAGCGGCGGGACGGCCGCTTCGTCGTCCCCGGCGGGGCCGTATTCGGCCTCGGCCCAGAGGACACCGTCAGCGTCGTACTCCCCGGCGGCCGGCACCGCCGCGACACCCTGATACCGGCGACCGTCGACGAGATGAAGGCGGGGGACGCCCTGCTGCGCACGGCGCCGTCCGCCGCGCCGATGCCCCTGGCCGAGGCGCCGCTCACCGCACAGCCGCCGCCCGGTTCGTACGCACTGGTCGTGCGGACCCACGATCGCCGCCAGGTGTTCATCGACGCCGATGGCCCCTTCGCCGAAGCCCTGCGCAAGGAACTGGCCCGCTGTCCGCGGCTGGCGGAGACCGAGGAGGAAAGCCTCGCCTTCGCCGTGGTGCGCGCGCCGAGCGGTGCCGCCTGCGAGGTGCTCGACCCGGACGGGCTCGCCTTCCGTGCACCGGAGCGGACCGCGCACCGCGATCCGGTGCGGCTGACCGCACTGCTGGAGGAACTGGCCCGTGGCGACCGGGTCCGACGCCTCAGGGACCCGCACGGCGGAGCCCGTCTGGACGCCTCCGCGGACGTCCGGTTCGAGGTCAGGGGGCAGACGCCGCAGGGCGGATGGCGCGCCATGCGACCGGACGGCGAGCGGCTGTACGGCGGTGACCGCTACCGCGTCACGGTCACCAACCACTCCTACAGGCCGCTGTATCTGTGGGTGATCGGCATCGGACTGAGCGGTCGCACCACCCTGGTCACCAACGACCAGCCCGGCGGCTATCTCGTCGAACCCCGCAACGCTCTGCGCCCCGGGATGTGCACCACTCCGTCGGTGACGGTCTACTGGCCCGCCGACGTGCCCGAGCTGGGGCCCCGTACGGAGACCGTGCATCTGCTCCTCGGCGACCGCCCGATGGACCTCGCGGCTCTGGCGTCCCGCGAGGCCCCCGACCGGTCCTTCGGCGCACACGATCCCGCGCTCGGGGCGCTCCTTCAGGAGGTCTGGGAGGGCGTGCGGGACCAACTGCTCGACACGGGCCGGGAGTTCCACTACCGCCTGTGGACCGTGCACGCGGATGCGCTGCCCCAGCCGCGATCGCGCACGACGACGCAGCAGCGGCAGGGGGCCGGGGCATGAGCCGGCGCGCAATGGAGCACATGAGGCAGGCGGACCATCTGGCCGAGCAGCGGCGCTGGCCGGAGGCATACGCGCGGTACCGCAAGGCCGCCATGGAGTTGTCGGACCCCTGGCTCTCCGCCCTGGGCTGGCAGCAGGCCGCCGTCGCGGCGGGGCAGCACGCCCGCTATCCCGAACAGGCCGAATGCAGTCGGCGCAGCCTTTCCCTTCTGCACGGCATCGAGAAGGGCACACCCCTGCTGCGCCGCGCCAGGATCGCGGCACTCCTCGCTCTGACGGAGGCGCTCTACCACACCGGGCAACTCGCCGAGGGCGAGCACACCGTCCGGCAGGTCTTCGACCTGATCGACGACGAGGACCCCGACTTCACGGCCGAATGCTTCCACCGGCTCGGACAGGCCTGCATCCTCCGGGGTGAGATGGGCGGCGCCCTCACGGCCTTCGCCAGGGCTGCCGGGACGGCGCGCGCGGCGGGGGGCGGGATCCTGCTCGCCCAGGAGCTGGTGACCCTCGGACTCGCCGCCAACATGGCGGGCGACCACACGACCGCCCGGGACTGCGCGGACGAGGCCGAGCGGCTGGCCCGGGCGTCGACCGCGGTCGATCGCGTCAGGATCCTCGCCGGTGCCATGAGCCTGCAGGGGGTCGTGCTACGACGCGGACTGCGCTTCGAGGAAGCGGTGTCGAAGGGCCGGGAAGCCCTTGCGCTGCTGCTGACCGCCGGCGGGCCGGACGCCGGCACCGCGCTCGCACAGATGCGTGAGGGTCTCGCGAATTCCCTGATGTTCTGCGACGAGCCGAAGCGTACGGCGGAGGCGGTGGAGCTGCTCACGCGGAACTACGCGGAGGCGGCCGAGCGCGGCGACGGCATCTTCCTGTTCTCCGCGGCGGCGAACCTCGCCAACGCCCATACGACGACGGACGACATGGACACGGCGCTCGCCTGGTCGCAGCGAGCCGTGGCCATGGCACGTCAGGGCGGGTCACCGCACTTCGTCGCCTCCGCGCTGCTGACCCTCGCGGCCGTACTGCAACTCAGGGGCGATCACGAGTCCGCCGAAAACCGGCTGACGGAAGCCGTCACACTGTGGGAGCGGGTGAGGGCGACCTCGCGCAACGAGAACGAACACATAGGCCTACTGGGCGAACAGGCCCAGGTCTACCGCTCCCTCCAGCGCTGCCGGGTCGCGCGCGGCGACACGGACGGCGCCCTGGAGGCGGCCGAGCGGGTCCGCGGACTGCTGCTGGAGCAGCGGATCCTCGCGCTGAGGGGAAGCGGCCCAGGCGGCACGTCCGCCGATGGCTCCAGCGGTGACGCCCCCGGCATGCCCGGTACGGCGACCGCGGTGGGCGGCCCGCGACCGGCCGGTGCACCGGGAGCCGGTGCGAACACTCCGGGCAGGGCGGCCCGGATGCTCTCGGAGCAGGCGGCCGAGCACGACACCGTCATGCTCGTCTACAGCCTCCTCGGGCCCCAGCGCCCCTCGCCGGTGAGCCGCGCCACGACCGCTTTCATCTGGGTGATCACGCCCGACGGCACCCGGCGGCACCATGAGGTCGACGTCACGGACCTCACCGTGTTCAGCGAGGAGTTGCTGGCCGCCGGTTCTGCCGCTTCGGCCGGTGCGGCCGGTACCGCCGACGTGGCGGCGGACCGTGGACCCCGTGCCGACCTGCCCGGAGCTCGTCAGGCCGCACTCCCCACCACACCAGGCGATATGCCTCCGGTCGGTGGGGAAGGGGCGGCAGCCGTCGCCGGGCCGGAGGCCAGGCTGCTGCGAGCGCTGTCGCGGGGCACCGCTCCCGGTGACCGCACTACACGGGACAGCCTTCCCCTCGGCGGCCGGGACTGGGGCCCGGTCGTCGAGGAAGAGGGCCTGCGCCTGTTCGCGGACACCTTCCTGCGGCCCGTGGAAGACGACATCGCGGCGGCAGGCACCAGCCGGCTCGTCATCGTGCCCGACGGATATCTGCACTACATCCCGTTCACCGCGCTGCCGCTGAAGGACGACACCCCACTGGTGGAGCGGTACGCCGTGTCCCTCGCACCCTCCACCCGGCTGCATCCCGGCAGTCGGCGGGGCGGCGCCCCGCCGACGGTCGGCCCGCACCAGGCGCTCGTGGTGGGCAACCCCGACCCGCCCTCGGAACCCCTCCTTCCGGGGCTGCCCGCCCCCGTGCTGCCGCCACTGCCCGCTGCCGAGCGGGAGGCACGCGCCGTCGCGGGGCTGTACGGGACACACGCCCTGCTCGGTGCCCGGGCCACCCGGCAGGCCGTCCTCGACCGGCTTCCGGCCGCGCGGTTCGCCCACTTCGCCACCCACGCGCTCGCCGGTGAGGACGTCCTGCGCATACCGGGAGCGCTGTGTCTGGCTCCGGACACCTCACGGCGTCCGGCCGCGGACCGCGACGGCGCCGTTGCGACCGGCGGAGGTGCGGGCAGTTCCTATCTGAGAGCGGACGACATCCAGCCGCTCGACCTGTCAGGCTGCCGCCTCGTCGTGCTCAGCGCCTGCCAGACCGGCTGGGGGCGGCTCTCGCCGGAAGGGAACCTCGGTCTGGCCCGCACCTTCCTGGCCGCGGGTGTCGACTGCGTGGTGGTGTCGCTGTGGCCGGTCGACGACGAGGCGACGGCCACCCTCATGGTCGCCTTCCACCACGGGCTCGCCGCCGGAGCCACCACCGGGGAGGCACTGCGCCGAGCCGTGCGGGAGACCAGGCTCCGCTGTCCAAGTCCCGGGGACTGGTCGGGATTCACCCTGCTGGGTTCCCCCGATCTGCGATTCGCCCCCGTGACCGGGAGCTGAACTCCGCACCGGAGCACGCCCACGGGGCCGGTGACGGGGATCCGGCCGACCGCCGACGGCCGGCCGGATCCCCGTGCTCACCCCCGTTCCCACAGCCTGCCGGGCGGCGGCCGCACCGTCCCCGCAGCAGTGCGGAATCAGACCGACCGCACCATGCCTGACGGCTCAACTTACCTGTGAGAAAAGGGGTGTTCGTCCATGCTCAGCGGCTATGCTGCCGTACGCCACAAGCGCCGGAGAAGTCCGAGAGCCCGGGGGTGCGGCGATGCCGGAGATACACGGGGAGGGTGCGGTCGGCCGATGGCCGCACGGGACACTGCTCGCGGAGCTGTCCGACTCGTCCGAGGCCGCCAAGAACCTGCTCTCGCTGGGCACCGCACGCGCGTACACGGCCGGCGAGATCCTGCTCGCCGAGGGGCTGCACGAGACGTTCGTCCTGTTGTTGCTGAGCGGGGTCACCAAGGTCACCGCGGTCACGGAGAACGGCGACACGGCACTGCTGGCCGTCCGTCTCGGCGGCGATGTGGTGGGGGAGTTCGCGGCCCTCGACAACCGGCCACGGTCGGCCACGGTCACGGCCGCGGGCGCGGTCGCCGCGCGACGCATCGGGCAACGGGACTTCCTCGGCTGCCTCGATCAGTACCCTGCCGCGGCGCTGGCGGTGAGCCGGATGCTCGTACGGAAGAACCGCTGGTCGGTGCGGCGCAGGGGCGATTTCGGGGGCAGCCCGGTGGCGACCCGGGTCGCGCGGGTGCTCGTCGATCTGCTCGAGGACTACGGACAGCCGCAGGGCGGCGGCGTCCTGATCGGCCCCCGGCTCACCCAGGCGGAGATCGCCGGACTGGTCGGCGCGAAGGAGCGCCGGGTGCACCATGTGCTCGGCGAGCTGGCCGAACAGGGGGTCATCCGGGTCGGCTACAGCCGGGTGACCGTGCTCTCCACGACCGGCCTGCGGCGCGCCGCCCGGCTCCTGGACCCGGCCGACGGGCCGACCGGCCGCACACGCCCCGGGTGACCTTCCCGGCCGGGCGCATACGCACCGGGCGAACACACCCGGACGACCGACAACCACCGCTCATGGCTGACGCACGCCATGTGGGGGGAACCAGGGGGACCAGCGCATGCACCCGACAGGACCGACCCACGGAGACGACACCGGTGCGCCGGCGGGCGGCGAGGCTCCGTACCGCGTCGACGACGCCCACCAGAACGAGGGTGCCGACGGTGACCACGGCGAACGCCATCAGGACGACGAACACCATCAGGAACGAGACCGGGGCCAAGGCGAGCACGACCACGACGATGTGCTCGCCAACCCGGATCTGCTCGCGGTCGACGGCGTGGTCGCCAAAGGCGGACACCTCACCCACGACCGCCTGGGCGGCGCACTTCTGGGCCGCCCCCTCGGCTATGCCCTGCCCGGAGCCGACCTTGACGACCTCCCTCCGGGGCTGCGGCGACTCTGCCTCGCCGTCGACATCGAGAAGTACAGCGCCCGCGACAACGCGGACATGGTCCGGCTGCAGCGCGTACTGCTGCGCACACTGCGGACCGCCTGCACACGGGCCGGCATCGTATGGCCGAACTGCGGCCGGCAGGCCCAGGGCGACGGCTACCTCCTGGTGATGGAGCCCGGCGTCGACGAGGCCAGAGTCGTGCCGCGCCTGCTGGACGGCCTGGCCACGGGGCTCGCGGCAGCCAACGGCCCGGCCGGAGACATCCGGATGCGCGCCAGCCTGCACCAGGGCATCGTCCACGAGGCCGACAGCGGCTACGCCGGATCCGCGGTGGTCGCCCTGTTCCGTGTCCTGGACTCGGCCCCGGTGCGGCGCACCCTCGCCCACACGCCTTCGGCCCATCTGGTGGTGGCGTTCTCCGACCCCCTCTACCGGGATCTGGTCGGGGTCGGCTACGACGGCCTGCAGACGAACGGATTCGAGCGTGTGGAGGTCCGGATCGAGGCGAAGGACTTCACCGAGGTGGCCTGGGTGCGGGCGCTGCCCCGTCCGCAGGCCGGAACGCCGGGCAGCTGAGCGCCGCACACCCATCCGCCCGGCACCGGAAAAATACGGTGGTGCGGTCAAGATCACCGGGCTACGGTGGGGGCATTCGTCCGGCGGCGTCAGGCCGCCGTGTCCGGCTGGGTGCAACAGGAGGTGTGACCGATGGCTGTCATCGCGATGGGCGCTGCCCAGACCCAGAAGTTCATCAATCCCACCTCCGTGGTCACCGGCTGACGGCTCTTCGCTCTGCCCGTCTCCTACTCCCACGCCTGAGTGCGTGTGCCGGGGCCACCCTTGTGAAGGGTCCCCCTTGACTTTCTCCTCTGCACCGTCTTTTCCGTCCACCCCGCACTCTCTCGCGCCCTACGGCTGGGACGAGGGGTGGCAAGCGGAGTTCGCTCCGTACATCGAACAGGGCCTCGTGCCGGGCCGCGTCATCAGGGTCGACCGGGGCCAGTGCGACATCGTCACCCCGGACGGGGTGGTCCGGGCCGACACCGCGTTCGTCACCCCGCACGACCCGCTGCGGGTGATCTGCACCGGGGACTGGGCCGCCGTGGACGCGGACGGCACCCCGCGCTATGTGCGCGCCTATCTGCCTCGGCGTACGGCGTTTGTGCGCTCCACGTCCTCCGAGCGTTCCGAGGGCCAGATCCTGGCCGCCAACGTCGACCACGCGATCATCGCGGTGTCGCTCGCCGCCGAGCTCGACCTCGGCCGGATCGAGCGGTTCCTCGCCCTGGCCTGGGAGAGCGGCGCCCAGCCGCTCGTCGTGCTGACCAAGGCCGATCTCGTGCCGGACGAGACGGTCCGGTCGTATCTCGTCGACGACGTCGAGACGGCCGCACCCGGCGTCCAGGTACTGGCCGTCAGCTCGCTGACCCGCGAGGGCACCGATGTCCTTGCGGCGGTCGCCTGCAGTGGTACGAGTGTGCTGCTCGGGGTCTCCGGCGCGGGCAAGTCCACCCTGGCGAACACGCTGCTCGGCGAAGACGTCATGGCGGTCCAGGCAGCCCGCGATGTCGACGGCAAGGGCCGTCACACCACGACCACCCGCAACCTGCTCGCCCTCCCCGGCGGCGGGGTGCTCATCGACACGCCCGGGCTGCGCGGCGTGGGGCTCTGGGACGCCGGAGTGGGTGTCGGCCAGACGTTCTCGGAGATCGAGGAACTGGCCGGGGACTGCCGCTTCCACGACTGTGCCCATGAGTCGGAGCCGGGATGCGCCGTACTCGCGGCGATCGAGGACGGCGCTGTGCCGCAGCGCCGTTTGGACAGCTACCGCAAGCTGCTGCGGGAGAACCAGCGCATCGTCGCCAAGACCGACGCCCGGCTGCGGGCGGAGATCCGGCGCGACTGGAAGATGAAGGGCGCGCAGGGCCGCGCGGCGATGGAGGCCAAGCGGGGCCGTATCCGCTGAGCCGCCCCGGACCGGGCGGGGCCACGCCGGCCCGCCCGGTCCGAGCTCCACCGGGCCAACTCGGCACGGTCGGCCGCCGAGCCCGCATAGGCCCCTCAGCCGGCGATGACAACGCACACCCACGCCGCCACGACCAGCAGACAGGCGAGAAGCTCCACGAGCACGCTCGTCCCCGCCGCGCGCATCACCGTACGCGTCGAGGTCATCGCCTCGCCGTGCCCGCCGAGCCGCAGCCGCTCGGATCCGTAGAGGCCGCCGACGAAGCCCAGCACCGCGCCCACGACCGGAATCACGACGAAGCCGACCAGGGCCCCCGCGCCCGCGAACACCGCCATCCGGGGCGTGATCCCCACCCCGCGGATCTGCCGCGGCCCCAGCTGCCAGACGACCACCTGGGTGACGAGCAGCAGTGCGGTGGAACCGACCAGCACCCACCAGGCCGACGCCGTACGCTCCTGCGCCGACCACCACAGCAGCCCGGACCAGACGAGCCAACTGCCCGGCACCCCCGGGACCAGCACCCCGAACAGGCCGAGCAGCATCACCATGCCGACCAGGACGAGCTGCCATGCCTCCATCAGCCAAGGGTGCAGGACCGGCAACGCCGCCGCAGATCGTGCGTGCACGGCAGGCGCGGGCCGGTCGCCGCCCCGCGGCTGATCAGGATCCCGCGCCCCGTTCCGTGCCCGGCTCCGGATCACGGGCGACCCAGCCCCGCTCGTACGCGTGCCACCCCAGTTGCAGACGGGTCGTCACGCCCGTGAGCTCCATCAGTCCCTTCACCCGTCGCTGCACCGTGCGCAGCCCCAGATCCAGCTGCTTCGCCACGCTCGCGTCCGTCATTCCGGCCAGCAGCAGCGACAGGATCTCCAGGTCCAGGGCGTCGGGGCCGGGCGGCAGCCCCTCGGCCACCCGTTCGCTCTCACCGAGCCGCAGCGGCAGCGCCTCGCGCCATACCGTCTCGAACAGACCCGTCAGCGATTCCAGCAGCCCGCTCGCGTGCACCACGAGGGCGGCGGGCTCGGCAGTCGGGCCCGTGAGCGGCAGCATCGCCAGCGAGCGGTCCGCGACGACGAGTTCGGTCGGTAACCGCTCCACGACCCGCACCTGTTCCTCGCGGCCGAGTGCCGCGGTCAGTTCGACGAGCCCTGTCGGCCGGGCCAGCACCTCGCGCTCGACCACGACCCGGAAGACGACGCCGCGCCGCGCGGCGTGCTCCTCCGCCTCGCCGGCCAACCCCGCGACCGCGACCGGCCTTCCGGTGACCAGTGCGCACACCTCCTCCGTGGCGCCCAGTTGAAGCTGCAGAAAGCGCTGTGCGACCGCACCCGCGCCCGTCACCACCTCGATCAGGTCGTGCACCGCGGGCTCCGCGGCCTTCGTCCGGTACTCCCGGGCGAGCAGGGTCGCCGCGAGCTCCGCCTGGTCGAGTTCATGGCGCTGCCGGGTGAGCAGTGCCCCCAGCGCGGCAGCGGGCGGCGCCGCCACCCAGCGGTCGGTGCCGGCCGACGACTGCGCCGCCAGACCCTGCCGTTCCAGACGGCGCAGGGTGCCCTCCGTGTCCGCCTCGGGCAGCGCAAGACGGTGCGCCAGATCGGTCACCTCCGCGGCGCCGAGCGCCACGAGTGCGCGGTACGCCTCCTCCTGCCGTGTATCGAGACCTATTGCTCCCAGCACCCAGACCCCTCCCCGGACCTGTTCGTTCCCCTTGCCGGCGGGCACGTCGCTTGGCGGATAGCAGCCACGGCGTAAACCCGCCGCGTACATCATCCCCGGATACGGCCCCCCTCCGCCAAGTTGCGCCGTGGCGGCGGCTACCCGCCGAAAGGGGATCCAACGGGGTTGGCCCCGGAGCGGGTTGTGCGAGGCCCGCGGCGTCGGGCCGTTGCCGATGACCGGACGACGGATGACGGATGACGGACGACGGATGACGGACGACGGACGGGCGAACGCCGAGCGCGGAACCATGTGATCTCCAACGAACGGCCTTCCCAGGACGGTTCGGGCCGCCGAAGGACGCGTGCGTACGCCTATCCGCGGACGAATTCTCCTGTTCTCCCGCCCCCGGCGAGCCCCGGCGGTGGACAATAGGGGCATGAGCCAGCAGGGGGAGAGGCCCGCCACTGCCGACGACTGGTGGCACCGGCTGTACGACGATTCCGTCCCGGACACCGGCCCCGCTCCCTCGGCGGGTGACACGGTCGACGACCGATTCGAGTCGGCGGTGGACACGGTCGGCACAGAGACCGGATCCGCACCGGCGGCGGCCACGCCATCGGGGCCCACCGCCGCTTCCGCGTCCGTTCCCAGGCCCGCGGCCGCTCCGGAGCCTGCCGCTGATCCCGTCCCGCCCTCCCGCGGGCGCCCGCACGCCTGGTGGGACTCCCTACTTCCCGGCGCCCGTTCCCCCTGGGAGTCACCCACCGAGGGTGCTTCCGGCACTCCGGGGCCTGCCCGGGAGGCAGCCGCGCCGGCCGCCGCGGGCGACGGACCGGATGTCTCCCCGCCTACCGCCCCCTCGCGTACCGCTCCCGCGGAGACCTCCCCGGGGCGGTCCGCTGCCACCTCAGCCGGGGCCGCCGGAGCCGGGACCGTGCCCGACCCCCGTCTCGACCCCGCCCCGGCCTCGCCCCCGCGGCCCAAGCTGAGCCATGTGGGGGACCGTCCGCCCACCTACGACGCCGAGCCCACCGCGCTGCCGCCCGCTGACCACCAGAACCTGGGCGAACTCGTCGCGGACACCGTCCTCGACGGCGCTCGGTACGGGACGTACGCCCTGCGCGCCGCATCCGTGCGCGGGGACTCCGCGCGCTTCCGCGGCGAACCCCGGCGCGACGCCCTGCTCACCGCACGCTTCGGCACCGGCGAGGGCGCGCTGGTGCTGGTCGCCGTGGCCACCGGAGCCCGCGCCGGGCGGTGGGCCCATCTCGCCGCCGCGGACCTCACGCGCTGGATCGGCGCCGCCGTCGGCCGCAGCCACGCACGGCTCGCCGACGACATCAGGACCGGCCGCCGGGGCGACCTCAAGTCCGGGCTGCACCGTCTCACCGACCGCTCCTTCGGCAAGCTCCGCGCCCGCGCCGCCGAACTCGACTCGGACCCCGAGGGCTTCACCGCGAGTCTGCGCTGCCTGCTGCTGCCGGCCGATCCCGCCTGCCGCACACGGGTGTTCTTCGGAGTCGGCTCCGGCGGACTCTTCCGGCTCAGGGACGGAGCCTGGCAGGACATCGAGCCGGCCGTACCGAAGGACGCCGGAGGCGAACCCGTCGTCGGCTACGGTTCACCGCCGTCCGAAACCCCCGAGGGCGACCGGCTCACCATGGACCTCGGTGTCACCACGCCCCCCTCGCCGCACATCGACGACCCCGCCCCGCCACCCGCCGAGCCGTTCCGCTTCCGTGCCTCCGTCGCCCGGCCGGGCGACACCCTGCTGCTGTGCAGCGCGGGCCTCGCCGATCCGCTGCGCGGCGAGCCCGCCCTGGCCGACCGGCTCGCCGAGCGCTGGGCCGTCCCCGAGCCCCCGGGCCTCGCCGCCTACCTGGCGGACACCCAGCTCAGGGTGAAGGGTTACGCCGACGACCGTACGGCCTGCGCGGTCTGGGAGGCGTGACGGACCCGGCCGTGGATAGATGGATCCATGGCCAAGCAAAACGTCGCAGAACAGTTCGTCGACATCCTCGTCCGCGCCGGTGTCGAACGGCTGTACGGAGTCGTGGGCGACAGCCTCAATCCCGTCGTCGACGCCATTCGGCGCAATCCCGGCATCGACTGGATCCAGGTCCGCCACGAGGAGACCGCCGCCTTCGCCGCGGGCGCCGAGGCGCAGATCACCGGCCGGCTCGCCGCCTGCGCCGGCTCCTGCGGTCCGGGGAACCTCCATCTCATCAACGGTCTCTACGACGCCCACCGTTCCAGCGCCCCGGTCCTCGCGCTCGCCTCCCACATCCCGTCCTCCGAGATCGGCCTCGGCTATTTCCAGGAGACCCATCCCGACCAGCTGTTCCGCGAGTGCAGCCACTACAGCGAGCTGATCTCCACCCCCAAGCAGATGCCGCGGCTGCTGCAGACGGCGATCCAGCACGCCATCGGCCGCAGCGGAGTGAGCGTCGTCGCACTGCCCGGCGACATCGCCTCCCAGCCGGCTCCGGACAAGCCCGTCGCACAGGCCCTGGTCACGGCCCGCCCGACGGTGCGCCCCGGTGACGCGGAGATCGACGCCCTCGCCCGCATGATCGACGAAGCGGACCGGGTCACCCTCTTCTGCGGTAGGGGAACGGCCGGTGCGCACGCCGAGGTCATGCAGTTCGCGGAGCGCATCAAGTCACCCGTCGGACATGCGCTTCGCGGCAAGGAGTGGATTCAGTACGAGAATCCCTACGACGTCGGTATGAGTGGGCTCCTCGGCTACGGCGCCGCCTACGAGGCCACCCACGAGTGCGATCTGCTCATCCTGCTCGGCACGGACTTCCCCTACAACGCCTTCCTCCCGGACGACGTCAGGATCGCGCAGATCGACGTCCAGCCCGAGCGCCTCGGCCGCCGCTCCCGCCTCGACCTCGCCGTCTGGGGAGATGTGCGGGAGACGCTGCGCTGTCTCACCCCGCGGGTGCGCGCCAAGACGGACCGCCGCTTCCTCGACAAGATGCTGAAGAAACATGCCGACGCGCTGGAAGGCGTCATCAAGGCGTACACCCGCAAGGTCGAAAAGCACGTGCCGATCCATCCCGAGTACGTGGCGTCCGTCCTCGACGAACTCGCATCGGACGACGCCGTGTTCACCGTGGACACCGGCATGTGCAATGTGTGGGCGGCCCGTTACCTCACCCCCAACGGCCGCCGCCGCATCATCGGTTCCTTCAGTCACGGTTCGATGGCCAACGCGTTGCCCCAGGCCATCGGCGCACAGTTCGTCGACCGTCACCGGCAGGTCGTGTCGATGTCCGGGGACGGCGGATTCTCCATGCTGATGGGCGACTTCCTCACCCTCGTCCAGTACGACCTGCCGGTGAAGGTCGTACTGTTCAACAACTCCTCGCTGAGCATGGTCGAGCTGGAGATGCTGGTCGCGGGTCTGCCGTCGTACGGGACGACGAACCGCAACCCCGACTTCGCGGCGATCGCGCGTGCCGCAGGCGTCCACGGTGTGCGGGTCGAGAAGCCCAAGCAGCTCGCCGACGCGCTGAGGGACGCCTTCGCACACAAGGGTCCGGCGCTGGTGGACATCGTCACGGACCCCAACGCCCTGTCCATCCCGCCGAAGATCAGGGCCGAGATGGTCACCGGGTTCGCTCTCTCCGCCAGCAAGATCGTGCTGGAGGGGGGCGTCGGAAAGATGGTCCAGATGGCCCGCTCGAATCTGAGGAACGTCCCCCGGCCCTGAGGGATCTTCCGCGGCCCTGAGGAACCTCCCCCGAACGTGACGAGCGGAGGGTGCCGACTTCATCACGCGGTGTGAAATCCGCATGCGTCGGGCGCTCGGGGGCGGGGCATGCATTCCGGAGTGCCTGTTCGGGCTTCGAGCAGGGTGAGAGCGAAGGGACCGTTCCGACGTGCGGTGGGGGATGATGACGAGACGTCAGGGAAGGTCCGAACCTGCGCAGTTGCGCCGCAGAGTGGGACGTGCCGATCTGCGGGCCGTTCACGAAGTGAGGCGGGCACTGCGGGACTTATTGGGTCACGGTGACTGGGGCGGACCTGGATCGGCCGAGGTGGCGGAGCTGCTGATCAGCGAGCTGGTGACCAACGCGCTGGTGCACACCGACGACGGTGCGGTCGTGACCGCGACCGTGGCACCCGCCCGACTCCGGGTGGAGGTGCGGGACTTCACCTCGGGACCCGAGGAACCGCATCTGCCGGTCCCGGCCGCAACCGACGACAGTACGCACGGCAGAGGACTCCTGCTGGTGCAGAACCTCGCGGATGCCTGGGGAGTGCGGGCGCACGCCCTGGGCAAGGTGGTCTGGTTCGAGCTGGACGGCGAGCGGAAGTGACCAGGCAGCAGGCCGTCCGGCGGTGGGTCTCCGGACTGATGCGGAGGCAGAGGGACGTGGCGTCGGCACGACGGCGGGCCGCCGGGCGGATATCACACCCGGCCCGGTCGGCAGCGTACCGCTGCCGACCGGGCCGGGGAAGAGTCACTCGGCCGAACCTGCTGAGCCGGACGGACCGACCGGTTCAGCCGAACTGCCGTTCCAGATCCTTGAGTTTGCGCTCCAGTGAGTCCAGACGGGGCAGGGCCTGGGTGTCGTCCTCCGCGGTAAGGTCGACGGTGACCGCCGAGGGGGTCTCAGCGCCCCTCACGGCCTGAAGGGAGAGCCGGGAGTGCGATGGCAGCTGTCCTGGCTCGGATAGGGCAGGCTCCGCGGAGGAACCCACGGCGGCCGGAGGGGAGCTCGCCGATCCGCCCAGAGCCGGGAGGTCGACCTGCCGCCCGCCGCGTGCCCGGCCCCAGGCACGGTGCTGCCGGTTGAGCGCCCGCAGCCGAGCCCGGTCCAGCTTGTCCTGCTCACGCCGGCGCAACCGGTTCTGCTCCTTCTCCCGGCGGTCCTCCCGCACCTCGTCGACCGCCTCGTCGAGGGTGCGTACACCCTCGAGGAGCATCAGCGACCAGGCGCCGAAGGTCTCCCGGGGCGCCCGCAGCCACCGTACGACCCGGATCTGCGGCAGCGGACGCGGTACGAGACCCTGCTCGCGGAGCGCCGCCCGGCGTGTCTGCTTCAGGGCGCGGTCGAAGAGGACCGCGGCCGACAGCGACATGCCCGCGAAGAACTGCGGGGCACCGGCATGGTCAAGGCCGCGCGGTGCGTGGACCCAGTTGAACCAGGCGGCGGCGCCCGCGAACATCCACACCAGCAGCCGGGATCCGAGGGCGGCGTCGCCGTGGCTGGCCTCGCGCACCGCGAGTACCGAGCAGAACATGGCGGCGCCGTCGAGCCCGAACGGAACCAGGTACTCCCAGCCGCCGGTGAGGTTGAGGTTCTGCCGGCCGAAGCCGACGAGGCCGTGGAACGAGAGCGCCGCGGCGACCGCGGCACAGCAGAAGAGAAGCACGTAGGAGGCGGTCCCGTAGATGGCTTCCTTGCGCCTGCGGCGCTCCTCGCTGCGCTCCCAGGAGTCTTCTGCCGCCGCACGGCCGCCGGCGAGCCTGCCGCGGACGAACACCGCCACCGCCGCCGCGGCAGCCGCGAGCAGCACGCCGCCCGGAAGCAACCACATCAGCGATATGTCGGTCAGTCTCATGGGGGTCCCTTGCATCCTTGCTACGGCACCGCGGTAGGGCCTTTCGGGCGACATATTGGCCGAAGTCCCGTGGTGGGCAGGGGGTTTCGTGGCAAGAGAACGCCAAGGGGGCCCCAGGGGCGGCGGATAACAGACAAATGGGTGCGATCTTTTCGAACGCATCTCTGGTGGCCAGGGCGTGAGTTCGAGTGCCGCCCGGGCGGCACAGCCCTTGGTCAGCCGCCCGGGCCGTCGCGGAAGTGGGTGGTTCCGTTCCGCGCACGCATCTCCGTCGGCAGCATCCCCCATTGCCTCCGGAACGTCGCGCTGAAGTGCCGGGCATCGGGATAGCCGCAAGAGCGTGCGATCGCTGCGATCGAGGCCGAGTGACGCGTCGGATCGGCCAACCGCTGGGCTGCGATGCCGAGCCGGTAGTCGGTGAGGTACGCCATGATGGTGAGGCCTGAGGTGCGCTGGAACAGGCGGGCCGCATGCCGCTCGCTCAGGTGCACCTGCGCGGCCACGTCGCGCACCCGTACCGGGCGGTCGAAGTTGTCCTCCAGGTAGCGGGCCATGACGGCTGTCTGCATGTCCTCGCGTCCGTCCTGCCGCACCGGGTGCTGTGTGCCGCTCGGCGGCTGGTCGGCAAGGGCGCGGGCGCAGCTGAGAACCAGGGCGGAGCAGAGCATCGTGAGCAGGTCGTCGGCGGCAGGCCCTGGGGACGCCGCTTCCTCGAGGAGCTCCTGCAGCAGCCGGGGCAGTGCCGTCCCGAGGACGGGGGCCACCCGTCGCGAGCCGGTCGCCAGTCCGTTGAGGAGGAGGTCTGTGGTGTTGCCGGAGCCGGACGGAGCCCCGGCCGCCCTGGCCACCGGTCGCTCTGTGCTGCGTTCGGGCACCATGGTCCACGACCAGAACACGATGCCGAGCGGGTCGTCCGGGTCGGCCACGATCTCGTGGACGTCTCCTGGGCGTGCCAGGAACAGATCCCCGGGGCCGATCGAGTGCTCGGACTCCCCTATCCGAAACACTCCGCTGCCCGCGTACGCGTAGCAGAGTTCGAAGAACGAGTGGCTGTGCCAGTAGTTGCGCCAGGGCTCGGGCGGGTAGAACCCCCAGCCGACGAACTCCACCCGTTTCCCGCCCAGGCCGATCTCCAGAGGCACGGAGGAAAGCAGATGGACGGCGGCACCCGCCCGAGCCGGATCGGTCACGCCGGATCAGCCTCCTCCCGACCTGTGGGGTCGATTCCCCGCAGCATCATGCCCTGCCCGAGCGAACCGGTGTGCTGGTCGTCAGCGGGTCGGTCCGCGGGATCGCGGAACTGCACCAGCAAGGTCGTGCGTGCCTCGTCGGAGGTGTTCAGGCCCGAGCCGTGGACGGTGAGATAGCTGAAGAACAACACGTCTCCGGCCTCGGCCGGGCACGGTACGGCTTCGTCCAGCCGCCACGGGTCCGGCGGCAGATGCCAGCTCCCGTCCTCGATGTGAGGCAGCGGCCCGCCGAGGTGACTACCGGGCACCACGCGCACACATCCCTTCTCTTCCGGGGCGTCGTCGAGGTGGAAGATCGCGGCGGCGACGGCATGTCCGTGATGCGGGAAGAAAGGGTGGTCCTGGTGCATCGGGAACGGTGAGCCGGCCTCCGGGGGCTTGATGAACATCTTCGTGTGGTGCAGCTGGACATTCGGACTGTCCAGCACAGCCGCCGCGACGTCGGTGAACCGGGGATCGGTCAGCAACCGTGTGAACGCCGCCGAGTGGAACTGCACGTCATGGCAGTGCCGGAGCTCGACGCGGCCGCCGGGCTCGCCCCCCAGCTCGCGGGCGCTCGCCCAGGTGGGATCGGCACCGCCGCAGACCCGGCCGGCGAGGGCGTGGCACTCCTCGCGCAGCACCTTCGCCTCCTCTTTGCCGAGCAGGCCCTTGACCAGGATGAAGCCGGCCTCGCGGTATGAATGGAGCGCACTCGCGCTGAGCTGTTCGTTCATGTCGTCGACCCTAGAAAGGTGCGACAGCCGGGCGGAGAGAGGAAGCGGACAGCCCGGTGGGCAATCCGGACGTCACCCGAACCAGCCGGCCAGGTCCGGTCCGCGAAGCCGGGCCGGCCTCGACCGCCGGCAACGCCATGGGCGGCGGTGGCATGCGGATTCCGTTTCCCGGCCGGCGGCGACAGCGGGCCCTGAGAGCCTCCCGTGCCTGTCGGTGCCTATAGGTGCCCGTCGGTGGAATCCCACTCCGGTCGGCGGTCCCTCCCGCTGACGGGCACCGGGACACCCATCTCCAACGAGCTCCGGAACCAGGACCGTTCGCTTCCTGAGCAGGGCACAGCCACAGCTCAGGGTTGACGTCAGGTACTCAGTCCCGTTGCTGTGCGCTCAGCCGCCGTACGCGCTCCTCGTCGCAGGTGCGGGGGCAGGTGGCGCAGGTGTCCTCGGGCCGCAGGGTGTAGAAGAAGCAGCAGCTCTCCCGGTCGCGGGTGGCCAGCGGTTCGCCGCGGGGGCCGGTGAGGTCACGGAAGCCCGCCCCGCCGACGTAGGGCTTCGTGGTGCCGGGCAGCAGGGCTTCGAGCTCCGCCATCGCCCGTCGCTCCTCGCCCAGCAGCTGGGCGATGTGCCAGAGGCCCTCGACGGTCTCGTCGGTGGCCATGCCCCACAGGGCCCGCCGGCCGCGCCGCATCCGCGGGCCGAAGCCCTCCAGCACGGGACCGAGGTGCGCGGCGACGGCATCGCGCACCTCGGCGCGCAGCGCGTCCTCGTCGGGGACGACGCGGACCCCGGGCAGGCCGGCGACCGGGTCGCCGGGCAGGCAGGCGACATCGCGCACCCGGACGGACATCCGTCCGAGGGTGCGCTGGAAGGCCACGTCCTCGACGGGCATCCGCGGTACCCGGCGGTGCAGGAACCAGGGGACGGTGATGAGCAGACAGGCCGGCCAGGCGTAGCGGTGCAGTCCGAGACCGGCGATGACGTCGCTGCGGGCTTGCCGGCCGTGGTCGCGGAGCACCTGGGCGTTGTCCCAGGCCAGGAATCCGTCCAGGGCGGCGCCTCCTGCCGCGAGGTCGGCCGCCGCGACCCAGCCGCCGTCCCGCGGGGCCGGCTCGCCGTCCGCCCGTTCCTGGATCCTCAGCCCCGCGTACACCGCGGTCAGTCGCGCATAGGCGGCCGTGACGGGTGAGGCGGGTGAGGAGGCAGGGGCCGGAGTGGGCGGCTGGGGGCCGGGAAGCACGGTGGGGACGGCCATGGGGGACCACCAAATCGCGATCGTGGAAAGGTTAGCCTAACCTTACCCGATTTGATCGCCGGGTGCCCCTCTACACTGGGGGGACCCCGGTCCCGGTGACGGCGTACGTGTGGGCGTGTCCGCCTATCGTGCACAGCGGCTTCCCGCCGCGCGAGCCGGGCTCGCACGATGCCGGAGGAGGACCGGAGTGGAGCAGGGCAGATCCCGTGGGCCGGCAGCGGCGTGGTCTCCGGCGTCCGCGCCCGCGCCCGGCGCACAGCCGGTGGTCCCTGAGCAGGCGCGCGGTGAGCACACCCACAGTGAGCCCCCCGCCCCCGGCCGGTCCCACCTCGCCGCGCCGGCCCGCGCCGCCGCGGCCCCTCCGGTGCGTCCGGTGGCACCCGTCCCCGCCACCGCCGTCCGCCGCCATTCCGTCCGCGGCCAGATCCTCCAGGCACTGCGCACCGCACTGGTCAGCGGCGAGATGATCCCGGGTGAGGTCTACTCCGCTCCGGCACTCGCCGAACGCTTCGGAGTCTCGGCGACACCGGTGCGCGAGGCGATGCAGCGGCTCGCCACCGAAGGCGCCGTCGAAGTCGTGCTCAATCGCGGCTTCCGGGTCGTCGAGCGCGGTGCACGCGAGCTCGCCGAACTCGCCGAGGTCCGCGCCCTCATCGAAGTGCCGGTGATGCTCCGGCTGGCCCGCACCGTGCCCGCGGCACGCTGGGGCGAGCTGCGTCCGCTCGCCGAGGCGACCGCGGCCGCCGCCGCGACCGGCGACCGCGCGGCCTACGCGGAGTCGGACCGCGCCTTCCACCGCGCGGTCCTCTCACTCACCGGAAACGAGCAGCTCGTCGCCGTCGCCGACGATCTGCACCGCCGCTCCCAGTGGCCCCTGACGACGGGACGGGCCACCGCCCCCGATCGCTCGGCGGAGGTGCCCACGCGGGCGCTGCTGATCGCCGACGCCGCCGAACACTCCGCGCTGCTCGACGCGTTGACCGCGCAGGACCTGCCCGTGGTGAACGCGCTGGTGCGCGAGCACTTCGCCGGTTAGGCGGGTCCTTGGCTGACGCGGTCATCCCACTCGCGGGCCGGAGCGTACGGGGCACGGTGTGGGCCCTGGGCAACCATCTCGGCGTGGTGGCACGCACCCCGGCCGAACTGGTCGGCGCCCTGACCGGCGGCGCCCGTCCCGCGCGGCTCGTGCTGCCCGGTCTGCAGGCCGCCCACGAGCCGGAGGGGATCGCCCAACTGGTCGGCGCGCTCAGGGAGCTGAGCAACGTCCGGATCGTCACCGGGGAGCACGCGGACGCCCTGCCCTGCCCGGATTTCCGGCAGCCGGACACCGCCCCGCTCGATCTCGACGATCCCGCCGCCGTGTGCGCCGCGGACCCGTCACGGGTCACGACCGCCTTCGAGCAGGCCTCCGGTGCTCCGGACGGCCACGGTGGACTGCGGGCCGCCTGGTTCAGGGCCGGGCCCTCGCTGATCCGCGACCAGACGGTGCACGAACGGGCCCTGGTGCTGGTCGCCGCGCTCGGCGACGACGCGGATCCGCGGCTGCGTCCCGCCCTCTCCTCGCTCGCCGCCGGTGCACCGTGGCGGATCGCCTGGAGCCGGGTGCGCGGGGACCTCACCCCGCCCTGGCCGGGGCCCGTGGCGGCGCTGGCCCACGGTACGGGCCGCTGGACGGGACATCTGCTGGTGGCGGACCAGCGCGGCACGATCCGCTCGCTGGACCCGGCGGACGCCGTGCACGCGGCCGGCTCCGTTCCCCTGCCCGTGCGGATCACGGTGCTGGTCCCCCTGCCGGACGGCACACTGCTGATGCTGGACGAGCGGGGGCGACTGCACACCTACGGCGGTACCGCCCTGACCGACGCCGTGGTCGCCACCCTGAAGAAGCACCCCGCCACGGCGCTGGCCGCCACCGGCACACACATACTGGTCGGCGACCGCCATGGCTCGCTGCACGCCTTCGGCCTGGACGGGATGCACCAGGCCGCCGCCCACCACGGCCGGGTCACGGCCCTGACGGTGGTGCACCACCCAGGGCCGCTGGTCTGCAGCGCGGGCGCCGACGGCACGGTCCGCGTCTGGTCGCCCGGCCGGGCCCCGAGGCGTACGCCGGTCGTAAGGCGCCGCTGTCCCGTGGTCGCCCTCTCGGGGCACGGGGCCGCGCTCTGTGTCGCCTGGGCGGACGGCCTCGTCGAACTCCATCACCTGGACACCGGCGAAGTACGGCGATTCCGACCCGGTCAGCAGGTCAGGGCGCTCGCGGTCGGCGCCGACCGCTCGGTCGTCATCGGTACGGACGAGGCGCTGGTCCGTCTGGAGCCCCGGTCTTCGGGGTCTTCGGCAGAACCGGACCCGGTCCTCCCCGGTCCGGGTCCTGCTTCTCCCTGAACCGTGTCCGGCAGATCGTTCAGACTGTGCCAGGCAAGTCGTTCCGGCCGTGTCCGGCAGGTCGTTCAGACCGGTTCCCCGGATCGTCCCTCCGCCGGACCCTTGCGCCTGCCGCGCCACGCGGCCAGGGCGGCGAGCCCTCCGGCGGCGACGAGGACGGCCACCTTGGCGCCCAGTTTGAGGGAGACCCAGCCGACGGCGAAGTGGAATCCCCAGCCCTGCCACCACCAGAACCCGAGCAGGGCCAGCGATGTTGCCAGTCCTGCCGCGACGCCCAGGACGGTGGTCGTCCGGGTGCTCTCGTGCTCCCGGTCCCCCGTGTGCTCAGTCATACGCCACAGATTAGGTACGCAGGGAACCCCCTCCCGTCCGACCGCAGGACGACTCCGCATCCACCGCAGGTAGGGGGCCCGGTACGGTGCCGACCGCCCAGGCCCGCAGTGGCCTTGCCGCCCCCGGTCGTGCCTCGGCGGGCACCCGCCTGCCTCAGGCCGCCGGAGCCGGCCGAGTCGGCGACAGCTGGTCGGCGAGCCAGGTCGGTACGCCCCCCAGCAGCCGGAACAGACGCCCGGCCTCGGCCCGCAGGCGCCCCGCCTCCGGCTCCGGCTCGGTGTCGGCGAGCGCGGCCAGGGCGGGGGCCATGCCGATGAGATAGCCCAGTTCCTCACGGATCCGGAGCGACTCCCTGAACCCGTGCCGGGCCTCGGCCAGTTCGCCGTCACGCAGGGCCAGCGCCGCGAGGTGCCGCCAGGTGAAGGACACCAGCAGAGCGTCGTCCTGGGCCACCGCGCTCGCGTGGGCGCGGCGGTATGCCGCTCGGGCCGACTGCGGAGAGTCCGCGAGGTGTTCGGCGACAAGGCCGCGCCGGAAGTCGAGGAGGGCCCGGCCCGGGGCGTCCGGGGCGAGGAGGGCGGCGGCCCGGCCGAGAGCGGCGCTGGCCTCGTCGGTCCGGTCGCGGACCTTCAGCACGGTCGAGGCGTACGCGAGTTGGCCCCGCTCACAAGCCGCCGCGCCGCGCTCGTCGTCGGTCGCAGCCGCGGCCTCCGCCGTACGCAGGGCGTCCTCGGCGTCCTCCCAGCCCGTCCCTGTGAACAGACAGCGCTCGACCAGCAGCGCGGTGCGCTGGAGCGTCAGCGCGGGGGAGGACGGATGCGGGGCGAGCAGGGCGGCAGCATCGGTCCAACAGCCGCGTGATCGCAGCCGCCATACCGCGGTCTGGAGCGGCTCGTCACCTGCGGTGGTTCCGGATCCAGACATGGCGGTATACGCCACATTGCCCTCCCGAGCGCGCCATTGTGCTGTTGGGGACAGACCGAATCTCAGCATGGATAGGCACGCCTGGCCAAGTGGTCTGGTGAATCAGTTCACAATCGCTCGGTTCCGCTCGATCAAGATCACGAAATCGCCGGAACGATCGCAGCACACGGAGCTGCGGTGATCCACGCGGCCTCACGGGCGCGAACGTCCGCGAGGAGTCGATCTACCCCATGCCGATCTGCGGGAGCGCAGAGCGGGCCTGAGCCTGCCTCCTACGACGGTACGGGCGCCCCTCCTTGAGAGGGGCGCCCGTACCTGTCGTTGCCGAATGAGACGTCTCCGTCTACGTCGTCTGAAGCGGGTGCGAGACCCTGTCCGGGAAGATCGCCGACAGACGCGCCATCAGTCCACCAGGTCCGGCCGGACGTTGAAATCGTGGTCGTCGACGACGTCCTCCCCGAGGTCGAGCCGGTCGCCGATGGCGAGGTAGCGCTCGTAGCGGGCCTCGCTGATCGGTACGAAGTACCCCTTCAGGGCCCGGAGCAAGAGCCGGAACCCAAGGTCCGCGTCGACATCCACCGCCTGTTCCAGGGCCGGGACGACACCGTCGAGCGGGCTGTAGGCGTGGTGTGCCGTGGCCTGCTCCAGATCAGGTCCGACCGACCTGATCTCGGCACCGACCGCCTCCTTCGTCACCTCGTCCACACCCGGTGCCGCAGCAGCAGGGGTGAACGAGGGGGCGTCGCGGCGGATCCTGACGGTGCAGATGTCCGCGATCCGGCGCAGCCACACCCGGCCGTCGATCCCGAGGCGTTCCAGGTCGAATTCCCGGAACGTCCCCGCCAGCCACAGGATCTCGATGTCCCGGCTGGACAGAGGTGAGTCCAGGAGCACGAGACAGTCCCGCAGAAGCTGGTGCGCGAACGCCCCGTCGAACCGGTCGGCAACGCTCCCGACGACTTCCAGGCCGGCGGTCTCACTGGTGACCAAGGGGTAGCGGATCCACTTGATCAACCCGGTGAGCCCGATATCGACACCGAGGTGCCGGTGTGGCTGCGCCATGCCCGCTTCTCCTACTTCGGGTAACTGGTGAAGATGACGAAGTTGTCCGGGACGCCCGCAGTCTCGTCCCCGGCGTGCGCCTTTCCTCGCACTGCCTTGATCCTGATGATCACCTTGTTGCCGGCGTCCACCGGTGTCTGGGATCCCGCACGCCAGATCTTGCCGAGCGAGCCCTCGCCGCGCAGCTCCCACTCGATGGGGAAGAGGTCGTAGCGGGGATCGAAGATCTCCGACTTCGGCTTCTTGCGCTGTGCGGTGATCCACTTCGCGAGCTTCTCACCGTTCTTCGGGCTGCGCTGCAACCACTGCTGGAACGCGTCGTTGGTGCAGCGCATCGCGGTGGCCTTATCGGCCCAGACCGACACGACGCCGTCCTTGGCGATCTTTTCTTCCAGCCTCTGCCCGCTGATGTCCACGTGCTGCGTGATGGTGTGTGCACCCTCCCTGCCCTCGTCGGCCACGAGGTTCAGGCAGTTGTGGACGAGCACGTCTTCGGGCCGCTGACCCGACGTGCGCACGAAGAACGTGTGCAGGTCGTCGACCGTGAGGTCGTAGACCGTGCGCGGAGCCAGGCCCGAGCGGTCGCGGAGGGCGGTCACCGGGCGGACGGAGCCGTCCGGGGTGCGGAGGCGGTCACCGGCGCGCAGTTCGGAGACCAGTGTCCACCCACGGCCCACCACATAGAACTTGTGGCCGGCGGTGCTGGACAGTTTCCCTCCACCGGCGACGGTGATGTCCACCAGCCGCTCGGTGCCATGCCGGAAGGTGTCGGTGACCTTACGGGCCCGCAGCTTGCCGGATACCGGGTCAGTGGCCCTGACCAGGTCGCCCACTCCCACCTGGCTGATGGGCCGGTGCGAACCGTCCGCCATCAGCACCTGGGTGGCGCCGGGGAAGCTGTTCGTCCTGCAGGCGGTGAACGCGTCCTCGTAGATGTTCACCTGCTGCGAGATCTTGGCGAGGGTCGCGGGATCCAGGTCCAGGACCTTGAGGGCCTTGAACGCGTCGGCGACGCCGATGCCGGTCTTCATCGCGGCGTCCAGGGCGCGGATCCCTTCGAAGACCTTGGTGAACGCCTTGCCGGGGATGAAGTTGCTCAGGGCCCAGGCGCAGCCGCTGGCGCTGCCGTGGTAGCAGTCGATGAAGTCCTGGACCAGGACCGCCCTGATGATTTTGTAGGTGAGGGTCTGCTCGATCAGGTCCAGCTTGGAGAAGTAGTTGGTGACGTCCTTCTTCAGACCTGGGAATCGCTTGCTTTCGACGAGGAGCGTGTCCTCGGACGGGCAGCCGCCGGCGGTGGCCGTCGCCTCGGGGTTGGCGCAGAGGAAGAAGTCGACCACCGCGCTGAAGGTGACCGTGAAGGTGACCGTGCAGCCTTCGAACCCGATCTTGATCTCGCAGGGGTTGTGCTGCTTGGTGTCGGTGATCTCGATGGTGTCTTCGTTGACGACGTACCAGGTGCCGCCGACTCCGGTACCGGCACCGGTGGAGACCTGCTTGTTCGCGGCGTTGCGGGCCGCTTCGTCCACCGCCTTCTGGGCCTGCTGGGCGTACTTGAGTGCGTCCTTGGCGGCCTGTTCGGCTTCGGTGGCTGCGGCGTCGGCGCGGGTGGCGGCGGCGCGGGCGTCCTTGGCTGCCTGTTCGGCCGCGGCTGCGGCCTCGCGTGCTGCCTGGGCGTCGAGCGCGGCCTGGTCGGCCGAGGCACGGGCGTCCTTGGCGTAGCCCTCGGCGCGTCCGGCTGCCTGGTCGGCGGCGGCTGCGTCGGCTGTGGCCTGGCGGTCGTACTCGACGGTGCGGGCCAGGGACTGAGCGGCCTTCGAGGCGGCTGCCGCGGCGTCGGCCGCGTAGCCCAGGGCCTCCTTGGAGTAGGTGCGTGCCGTTGCGGCGTGTGCGGCGGCGTTGGCCGCGTACTGGTAGGCGATCTTCGCGTCGCCGGTGGCCTGGTCGGCGAGGTTCTTGGCCGCAGCGGCCTCGGCCTGCGCGTTCTTGGCGTGGGCGTCGGCGACGGCCTGCTGCTGGTCGGCGATCGACTTGGACGCCTGGCCGGTCAGCACGACCAGGCTCGCGGCCGCATCGGTCGTCACGTACGGGGAGCCGAGCTGGATCGCGTCGTTGGCGGGCTTGGCGACCTGGGCTGCGGCGTTGCCCGCGTCGACCGCGGCTTGCGCGGTGACATGGGCGAAGCCCGCGGCCTTCGCCGAAGCCACCAGCGCCTTGCCGGCCTCCTTGCTCGCCTCGTCCGCCTCGGACTTGGCGGTCTTGGCCAGCTTCTCCGCCTCTTCCGCCAATTCGACGGCCGTCTTCGCCTCCGAAGAGGCGTGCTCGGAGGCCTTGATGGCATCGGCCACCGCGCTGGTCGCGGTCTTCACCGCCGCGTCGGCGCGCAGCTTGGCGGCCTGGGCGGCGTCCGCGTTCGCACGGGAGCGCTTGGCAGCCGCCTCCGCGCGAGTGGCCGCGGCGTCCGCCTCGGCCGCCGCCTGCGACGCGGCATCCGCCGCCGACCGAGCCCGGCCGGCGGCCGCCTCGGCATCAGTGGCGTACGTGTCGGCCGCGTTGGCTGCCGCCCTGGACTCCTGTGCGCTGTCGTCGGACTCGTGCGCCTGGGCGAATGCCTCCTTGGCGTCGGCCTTGGCCCGGGCCGAGTCGGCCTTCTGCGCGGCGTCCCACGCGTCGTTGTTCAGGTCGCGGGCGTTGTCACGGGCCTTGACCGCGTCGTTCTTCCGCGCGACCGCCGTGGCTTCGGCGGCTTCCGCCTTCTCCTTGGCGTCCTGCGCGTTCGCGGCCTCGGCCTGCGCGGTCTGCTTGTGCTGGTTGGCCTCGGCCTGCTTGGCCGCGGCGGTCTCCTTCTCCGCCTTGGCCGTCTTCTCCTCGGCCTCCGCCGCAAGCCGCTTGGCGTGCGCGTCAGCCGCGGCCGCCTTCGCGTTGGCTTCCGCCTTCAGCGCGACCGCGAGCTTGGCCTCCGCCGTCTCCTTGTCCTTCTTGGCGTTGTCCCGGTGCAGCTTGGCCGCGTCCGCCGCCGCCTTCGCCTGCAACTCCGCCTTGTGCGCGGCCTCCTTACGGAACTCCGCGTTGACCTGCGCGGCCTGCGCCAGGGCGCGCTGCGCGATCGTGTCGCTGTCCCCGGCCGAGGCGCGGGTCGCCGCCTCGGCGGTCTCACCGGCCTTCACCATCGCCGTCAGCGCAGCCACCGCACCCTTGGTGACCTGCGCCTTCTGCTGACCCACGATCAGGCCACGGCCTCGCGGGGCGCCGTTCTTGTCGGCGATCGCATAGGCGGCCTGCTCCGCGGTATCCGACGCGGCGGCTGCCTTCTTCGCGGCCTCCAGCTGGGCCTTGAGCGTGGCGAGGTGCTTCTTCGCCGCCGCCTGGGTGTCGGTGACGCCCTTCTTCGCCTTGTCGAACTGCGCCTTCTCCGGGTACAGGGGGCTGTCGGTGCCCTTGTGGCCGGACGGCTTGATCAGGAACTTCTGCGCACTGGCGTCCTTGCAGTCCCACAGCCGCGCGTCCGTGCTCTTGGTGAAGGCACTCAGATCCAGGCACTTGCCCGTGGAGACACTCTTCAGCGGCGAGGTGGCACGCACATCGCCCTTCCACGACTGCCCCTTGGACTTGTAGCAGTCCGAGATCTGGATCTTCGTGCCGTTCGCCGACGCGTTCCCCGCCACATCAAGGCACTTGAGCGAGTTGACGTTGCGGAGGTGGAGGTCGCCCTCGCTGCCTTCCAGCGTCCACTGCTGGGCGGCGCCGCCGTTGCAGGTATAGATCTGGACCGCGGTGCCATTGGTCTTGCCACCGCCCTGGACGTCCAGGCAGTTGCCCTTCGCGCCGGGCACCTCGATCGTCACATAGCTGTCGCCGATCCAGCCCAGCCCGCCCGCGGACCAGTAGTCCTGCCAGCGGGTGTAGTAGTCCGCGAGCCACGACTGGCCGACGATCTGCCCCAGCGTGAATGTGCCGTCCTGCAGCGTCTTCGTGGCGGTGAGGCCGGCGTCGAGGATCTGCTGACGCTGGGTGGCCTGCGAGGCGATCTCCTGCTGCCACTCGGCGGACGCCTGCGCCACCTCCTTGCCGAGCACCCGGTTCGGGTCGATCGGGTCGTGCCACGCGCATGACCCGAAGCGTGCCTTCAGGTCCTCGACCGCGATGCGGAACTCCGCGGTGTCCGGGGCCGGGGCCGTACGGGGAAATCCACCCGCGGCGAGGAAGATACGGGCGTCATCGGTGAACACGCGGGGAACGAAGAACTGGTTGGGTTCGATCTTCCCGGAGTTCTTCTTCCACAGCGTCCACGCCTCCCGCTCCTTCGGCGTCCCTCCCGTGGTGTACAGCGGGTCGCCGATCGCGAGCGCGGCGGCTTTCGTCTTGTCGTCGGCGGTGGGCGACGGGTCGAAGAACGGGGAGAACACCTCGACGGGATTGAAGTACGACTGGTAGAGCCAGGGGAGCAGCCCGGTCTGGTCGAAGATCTTGCCCGCGTCCCGCGGTGCGTCGGGGTAGGACTCCAGGCCGCTGACGGCGCCGGACCACGCGGACCCCTGCTTGCCGACCTTGTCGACCCACTGGTCGGTGCTGCCTCTGTCCGCGTCGTTGGCCTGGTGCAGCGGGGTCTTGTCGTTGAAGATGTCCCGTTCGAGCTTCTTGTGGAGCTGATCGGGCGGCAGGGTGATGGCCTCCTGCGCGAGGGCGTACATGCTGGGTCCGCCCATGCGCAGGGCTTGGGCGGCCACACACTGATCTTCGCGCAGCTGTTCGGCTGCTTTGGTGTCGTAGCCGTCGTACGAGTCGCTCGCCGGGGCCATGCGCTGTCCGGCGATCCGGCTCAGGGCGTCGGGCTGGACGGCCAGCCCGCCGAGAACGGCGAGGGCGGCGACGGACGTGACGGCTGTGGTGAATGTGGTGGAAGTTCGTGATCTGGGGTTGAACAACCCCGGTCTGAGGCGCAAAGCAGCATCCTTCGTAGCGAACGAGTGCAGGCAGGGGTGACCGCCCGAAGAGGCGGTGGAGATGCGCGGGTCAGCCCGCCGTCCCGATACGGGACCAGGGGCAGCAGACAGCAGCGACCAGGGCTGCGCTCACAACGTTCGCCGTGTTCACGGCAAGCCGGCATCGCGGCATGACGAACCGTCCTTCCCCCGTGGCGGCGCCGATCCCCCCGGCCGCCTTATGACATGCGCGCATCACGACGGGATGGTCAAGATCCCTCGCGTGCGGCGCGCGGCCTCACCTTAGTCACAGGTCAACGCGGCGCGGCAAGGGGCGATTTCGGCGTCGGAAGCCCATGACGGGGCATCACTTGCAGCGGTCCGCTCGGCGCGGCACGCGCGAATGCCGTGGTCGTACCGGGGGTTACTTGTGAGGGGGGTGTAAAGAAGGGGTGCGCGAGTGATTGTTTTCCGCCCGCAAGTTGGCCGGAAGTCATCTGCGAGTCGATGGGCATCGTGGCGCTGTGACGGACTATGGGGCGCCGTCTTCGCCAGTCGGCGGTCGAGTGCCCGCAGGGGTCGGCGACGAGAGCAGCTGCGGTCGGCACCGGACGCGGCCGCCCCGCCCCGTGCCTCAGCTCATCCGCAGCGCCAGGAAGAAGTCCAGCTTGTCCTCCAGCCGGGACAGATCACGCCCCGTCAGCTGCTCGATCCTGCCGACCCGGTACCGCAGCGTGTTCACGTGCAGATGCAGCCGCGTCGCGCAGCGGGTCCAGGAACCGTCGCAGTCCAGGAACGCCTCCAGCGTGGGGATGAGCTCCGCCCGGTGGCGCTGGTCGTAGTCGCGCAGCGGGTCCAGGAGACGGGCCGTGAAGGCGCGGCGTACGTCGTCGGGGACGAAGGGGAGCAGCAGCACGTGCGAGGCCAGCTCGTGGTGTCCGGCTGCGCAGACCCGGCCCGGGCGGGCGGCGGCGACGCGGCGGGCGTGGCGTGCCTCTTCCAGGGCGCCGCGCAGACCTTCGGCCGAATGGACGGCGGCGCTGACGCCCAGGGTGAGCCGGCCGTCGCCGTCGAGCCCGGCGGACAGGGGCTTGCGTACGGCGGCGAGCAGCGCGTCGGCATGCAGCCCCGCGCTGCTGGTGCCGACGTCGGCCGCCGGGCCTTCGACGAGATCGTCGGGTGTCCCGGAATCGGTGGACGGCGCTGTCGCGGCAACCGCCGGCAGTGGCACCAGCGCAATGGCCTCGTCCCCCGTGTGGGCGACAGCGATGCGGTCCGCGGACTCCGGGCCCGTCGTCGCCGGGTCGACCAGGATCTCCTCGAGCAGTGACTGGGCCACTGGACCCGCCTCGACGGGGGCACCCCCCTTCTCGTCCCAGTCCACCCGCGCGACCACGACCTGCCAGTGCGGGGCGGTGCCGAGGCCGGGCAGCAGCACGGGCGCGGCGACCCGCAGCCGGGCGGCGATCTCGGCGGGCGCGGCGCCGGCCTGGACCAGCTCCAGCACCTCCTGGGCGAGCCGGCGGCGCACCGTGCGTGCGGCCTCGCGCCGGTCCCGCTCCACCGCGATCAGCTGGGTGACGCCCTGCAGCAGGTCGAGCCGGGCGGCGGGCCAGTCCGACGCGTCGGCCTCGACGGCGAGCAGCCAGTCGGACAGCACGGTCTCGCGGACGTCGTGCGACGCGGGAGCCGCACCCCGTCCCGTGTTGCGGATCGGGAAGAGCGCGTACGCGGATCCGCCGACGGTCGCCCGGTGCGGGGCGCGGCGGCCGGTACGGGTCGCGGCCAGGTGCTCCCCGGCGAGAACGGTGCTCACGCCGGACGGCAGCGGATCACCGGCGCCGGCGATCTGCCGGCCGGTGGGGGACAGGACCCAGGCGCGAAGGTCCAGGTCGGAACCCAGCAGGTCGAGCACCACCTCGGGGCCGCCGCCCGCAGGGCCCGAGGTCATCATCCGGCGGTGCCGGTCCACGACGGCGGCCAGGTCCCCGGCCCGCTCGCCCGAGACCTGCCGCACCACATGCTCGGTGATCGTTGCGAAGGCAACGGATTCATGGACCGCGAAGAGGGGCATCTTGTGCTGCCGGCACGCCTCGACCAGATCCTCGGGGACGGCCCCGAGCTCCGCCTCCCCGGCAGCGAGACCCGAGACCCCGGCAGTTGCGAGAATGCGTACAAAAGGTTCGGAATCCTCGGGTGAGCGGCGCCATGCGAGCCCGGTGAGGACCAGCTCCCCGCCCGAGAGATAGCGGCTCGGGTCCCGGAGGTCGGTCGTCATCACTCCACGGACGCCGCGGTCCAGCTCGTCGTCGCCGCCGAGCAGCCGCAGTCCCAGCGCATCGGTTTCCAGCAGTGCGCGCAGCCGCATCTCGTCGCCGCCGATCTGTCTCGTTGTTGCCGTTGGAGTGAGCCGAGGAGGGTGCCCGGGATTTCCGGAGGAAAGCCGAGAGGTAAAGGGAACCCGCCTTTCGTTCGAATCTACAAGACGAGGGTGGCGACCAGCCAACTCCTTCATGGTTTCGGTGACTGCACCCGCCGGGCCGGTGCTTGTGTACTGGGGCCACACCGCGTTAACAGGACTTGAACACTCAGTCCAGGGCCGGCCGTCCCCAGCCCCTGTGAACGACCGAATCACGTAGAAGAGAGCCACTCATGGACTTCCTTCGCCCCGCCAGCTGGGAGGAGGCGCTCGCCGCCAAGGCCGAGCACCCCATGGCCGTGCCGATCGCGGGTGGTACGGACGTCATGGTCGAGATCAACTTCGACCACCGGCGCCCGGAGTACCTGATGGACCTGAACCGCATCGCCGAGCTCTCCGAGTGGGAAGTGGGCGAGGAGAGCGTCCGTCTCGGTGCCTCCGTCCCTTACGCACGGATCATGGACCACCTCCGGGCCGAGCTGCCGGGTCTGGCGCTCGCCTCGCACACCGTCGCATCCCCGCAGATTCGCAATCGCGGAGCTGTCGGGGGCAACCTCGGCACCGCCTCTCCGGCCGGCGACGCCCACCCTGCCCTGCTGGCCGCGGGCGCCGAGGTCGAGGTGGCGTCGGTGCGCGGCACCCGGCGGATCCCGATCGACGCGTTCTACACCGGAGTGAAGCGCAACGCGCTCGCCCCGGACGAGCTCATCAGGGCGATCCACATCAAGAAGGCCGACGGCCCCCAGCAGTACTCCAAGGTCGGCACCCGCAACGCGATGGTGATCGCCGTGTGCGCCTTCGGTATCGCCCTGCACCCCGGGACCCGCACCGTGCGCACCGGCATCGGCTCCGCCGCGCCCACCCCGGTGCGCGCCAAGGCCGCCGAGGAGTTCCTGAACGCCGCGCTGGAAGAGGGCGGCTTCTGGGACAACGGCAAGATCATCACCCCCTCGATCGCCAAGCAGTTCGCCGAGCTCGCCTCGGCCGCGTGCAACCCGATCGACGACGTCCGCGGCACCGCCACCTACCGCCGCCACGCGGTCGGCATCATGGCCCGCCGCACTCTCGGCTGGACCTGGGAGCAGTACCGCGGCACCGGCCGCACGCTGGAAGGAGCTGCCTGATCATGCGCGTCAATTTCACGGTCAATGGCCGCCCACAGGAAGCCGACGACGTCTGGGAGGGCGAGAGCCTCCTCTATGTGCTGCGGGAGCGCCTCGGTCTCCCCGGTTCCAAGAACGCCTGTGAGCAGGGCGAATGCGGCTCCTGTACGGTCCGTCTCGACGGCGTGCCGGTCTGTGCCTGCCTGGTGGCCGCCGGCCAGGTCGAGGGCCGCGACGTCGTCACCGTCGAGGGCCTCGCGGACTTCGCCCGGCAGCGTGCCACCTCCTGCGCCACGGGCACCTGCGGTGACGCGGATACGTCCGAAGGCACGGGCACGTCCCTCCAGGACGCCCGGCACTGGACCGCCTCGGGGACCGACTCGCAGACCGGCGAGGGCGTGGAACTCGCCCCGATCCAGCAGGCGTTCATCGACGCCGGCGCCGTGCAGTGCGGCTTCTGCACCCCGGGCCTGCTGGTCGCCGCCGACGAACTGCTGGAGCGCAACGACTCCCCGTCCGACGGGGACATCCGCGAGGCATTGTCCGGCAACCTCTGCCGCTGCACCGGTTACGAGAAGATCCTCGACGCGGTCCGTCTCGCGGCCGCGCGTCAGGGAGAGGCGGTCTGAGCCCCATGGCGCTGAATCCACGAGTCGCCGACGGCCCGGCCGGGGCTCCCGCCAAGGTCACCCAGGGTTCCCCGACCAAGGGCGGCATCGGCGAGTCCACGCTGCGCCCCGACGGCACCCTCAAGGTCACGGGCGAGTTCGCGTACTCCTCGGACATGTGGCACGAGGACATGCTGTGGGGCCAGATCCTGCGCTCCACCGTCGCCCACGCGGAAATCGTCTCCATCGACATCTCCGAGGCGCTCGCCCAGGCCGGCGTCTACGCCGTACTCACCTACGACGACCTGCCGACCGAGGTGAAGAACTACGGTCTGGAGATCCAGGACACCCCGGTCCTCGCCAACGGTGTGGTCCGCCACCACGGCGAGCCGGTCGCCCTGGTCGCCGCCGACCACCCGGAGACGGCCCGCCGCGCCGCCGCGAAGATCAAGGTCGAGTACCGGGAGCTGCCCGTCGTCACCGACGAGGCCTCCGCGACCGCGCCCGACGCGCCGGTGCTGCACCCGAACCGCACCGACCACCACGCGGGCCATGTCGCGCACCCCAACATCGTCCACCGGCAGCCGATCGTCCGCGGCGATGCCGCCGAGGCCGCCGGGCGGGCGGATGTGATCGTCCGGGGCGAGTACGTCTTCGGCATGCAGGACCAGGCATTCCTCGGCCCCGAGTCCGGTCTCGCCGTGCCCGCCGAGGACGGCGGCGTCGATCTGTACGTCGCCACCCAGTGGCTGCACTCGGACCTCCGCCAGATCGCGCCCGTACTCGGCCTGCCCGAGGACAAGGTCCGGATGACGCTCGCCGGCGTCGGCGGCGCCTTCGGCGGCCGTGAGGACCTGTCGATGCAGATCCACGCCTGTCTGCTGGCGCTGCGCACCGGCAAGCCGGTCAAGATCGTCTACAACCGGTTCGAGTCCTTCTTCGGCCATGTCCACCGCCACCCGGCGAAGCTGTACTACGAGCACGGCGCCACCAGGGACGGCAAGCTCACGCACATGAAGTGCCGGATCGTCCTGGACGGCGGCGCCTACGCCTCGGCTTCCCCGGCGGTCGTCGGCAACGCCTCGTCCCTCTCCGTCGGCCCGTACGTCGTCGACGACGTCGACATCGAGGCGATCGCGCTCTACACCAACAACCCGCCCTGCGGCGCCATGCGCGGTTTCGGCGCGGTCCAGGCGTGCTTCGCCTACGAGGCCCAGATGGACAAGGTCGCGGCCGAACTGGGCATGGACCCGGTGGAGTTCCGGCAGATCAACGCCATGAAGCAGGGCACGCTCCTGCCGACAGGGCAGCGGGTCGACTCCCCGGCACCGGTCGCCGAACTGCTGCGCCGCGTCAAGGCCATGCCGCTGCCGCCCGAGCAGCAGTGGGTGACCACCGAGGGCGCCGACGTCCGCGCGCTGCCCGGCGGGCTGTCCAACACCACGCACGGCGAGGGCGTCGTCCGCGGGATCGGCTACGCCGTCGGCATCAAGAACGTCGGTTTCTCCGAGGGCTTCGACGACTACTCCACCGCCAGGGTGCGCATGGAGGTCGTGGGTGGAGCGACCGTCGCGACCGTGCACACCGCGATGGCGGAGGTCGGTCAGGGCGGTGTCACCGTCCACGCCCAGATCGCCCGCACCGAACTGGGCGTCACCCAGGTGACCATCCACCCCGCCGACACCCGGGTCGGCTCCGCCGGATCCACCTCCGCCTCCCGCCAGACCTATGTCACCGGCGGCGCGGTGAAGAACTCCTGTGAGGCCGTACGCGAGAAGGTCCTGGAGATCGGGCGCCGCAAGTTCGGCTCGTACCACCCCGCTTGGGCCACCGCCGAGCTGCTGCTCGAAGGCGGCAAGGTCGTCACCGACGGCGGCGAGGTGCTCGCCGATCTGGTGGACGTGCTGGAGGACGAGGCCGTGGAGGCGGACCTCGAATGGCGGCACCGCCCCACCGAGGCCTTCGACCTGCGCACCGGACAGGGCAACGGCCATGTCCAGTACTCCTTCGCCGCCCATCGCGCGGTCGTCGAGGTGGACACCGAGCTCGGTCTGGTCAAGGTCGTCGAACTGGCCTGTGCCCAGGACGTCGGCAAGGCGCTGAACCCGCTGTCCGTCGTCGGCCAGATCCAGGGCGGCACCACCCAGGGCCTGGGCATGGCGGTGATGGAGGAGATCATCGTCGACCCGAAGACCGCGAAGGTGCGCAACCCCTCCTTCACGGACTATCTGATCCCGACCATCCTCGACACGCCGACCATCCCCGTCGATGTGCTCGAACTCGCCGATGAGCACGCCCCGTACGGGCTGCGCGGCATCGGCGAGGCTCCGACCCTGTCGTCCACCCCGGCCGTCCTCGCGGCGATCCGGAACGCGACCGGACTCGAGCTGAACAGGACACCGGTGCGTCCCGAGCATCTGACCGGTACCTGACCCCATCCGCTCTCCGGACGGTGCGTGCCCACCCGGGAACGTCGCACTCCCCTGTGCGCGCACCGTCCGGAGCGCCCCGCACCGCAACCGCCCGCGGTCGGGGAACCCGCGTCCCATCGCGGCAACCGGTAACACGCAACACCCCTCAGGTCCGGACAGGACCTCGTTCGTCTCGGGCCGTCCCCCGGGTCGTGCAGCCAACGGAATATCCCAAATCCCGCAGGCCGTCAGGCCGTCGAGACCTCCACACGGTCTGCGGGTGCCCCTGTGAACCTTGGGAGTAGGCAAACATGACCCAGTCGTCAGTGAAGTCCAGGACCACGGCGGAGGACGCGGGCCACGGCTCTCGTGTCCCGGCCGGGCGGTCCTGGCTCGACCGGTACTTTCACATCTCCGAACGAGGATCGACGGTCGCGCGCGAGGTGCGCGGCGGCATCACCACCTTCATGGCGATGGCGTACATCCTCCTGCTCAACCCGCTGATCCTGAACGGCGAGGACGCCGCCGGAAACGTCCTCGGCCAGCCGGGTCTCATCACCGCGACCGCGTTCGCCGCCGCCGCGACCACCCTGCTGATGGGCTTCATCGGCAAGGTCCCGCTCGCCCTCGCGGCCGGTCTGAGCGTCTCCGGCGTCATCGCCTCGCAGGTCGTGCCCCAAATGACCTGGCCGCAGGCCATGGCCATGTGCGTGGTGTACGGCGTGGTGATCTGCCTGCTGGTGGTCACCGGTCTGCGCGAGCTGGTCATGAACGCCATCCCGCTGCCCCTGAAGCACGGCATCACCATGGGCATCGGACTGTTCATCGCCCTGATCGGACTCGTCAAGGCCGGCTTCGTCGGCAAGGGCGCGGAGTTCGGCCCGCCCGTCACCCTCGGCACCGGCGGAGAGCTCGCGGGCTGGCCCGTCCTGATCTTCTGCGTCACCCTGCTGCTGATCTTCATGCTCCAGGCCCGTGGTGTACCCGGGGCGATCCTGATCGGCATCGTCGTCGGCACCGTGGTCGCCGTCGTCGTCCACAACACGGCCGGTCTGGACGCCAAGGCCTGGAACATGGCTCCGCCCGAGCTGCACGGCGGCGCGGTCTCCATGCCCGACTTCTCGCTCTTCGGGCAGGTCGACTTCGGCGGCTGGGGCGACGTCGGCGCGATGACCGTCGGTTTCATCGTCTTCACCCTGGTGCTGGCCGGGTTCTTCGACGCCATGGCCACGATCATCGGTGTCGGCACCGAGGCCGAGCTCGCCGACGAGCGGGGCCGGATGCCCGGTCTGTCCAAGGCGCTGTTCATCGACGGCGCCGGCGGCGCGATCGGCGGTGTCGCCGGCGGCTCGGGCCAGACGGTGTTCGTCGAGTCCGCGACGGGTGTCGGCGAGGGGGCCAGGACCGGTCTCGCCTCGGTCGTCACCGGCCTGTTCTTCGCCGCCTGTCTGTTCTTCACCCCGCTCACGGCGATCGTGCCGCCCCAGGTCGCCTCCGCGGCCCTGGTCGTCATCGGCGCCATGATGATGCAGAACGCCCGGCACGTGGACTGGAGCGACCGCTCGGTCGCCATCCCGGTCTTCCTCACGGTGGTGCTGATGCCGTTCACGTACAGCATCACGCCGGGCGTCGCCGCCGGTGTCATCTCCTACGCCGCCATCAAGGCCGCCCAGGGCAGGGCCCGTGAGGTGGGCGCCTTCATGTGGGGACTGGCCGCGATCTTCGTGGTGTTCTTCGCCCTCCATCCCATCGAGGGCTGGCTCGGGGTCCGCTGACCCCGCCGTGCCGTCAACGCCGTTCGCAGACCCGCAAGGAGACCGACATGCTGGACATCGCCGAAGAGCTGCACCGGTGGGTCGGGCGGGGACGTGACTTCGCCGTGGCCACGGTGGTCGCGGTCGGCGGCAGCGCACCCCGCCGGCCCGGTGCCGCGCTCGCCGTCGACAGCGAGGGCACGGCCATCGGTTCGGTCTCCGGCGGATGTGTGGAGGGCGCGGTCTACGAGCTGTGCCGGCAGGCGCTCGAGGACGGCGAGACCGTCCTCGAGCGCTTCGGCTACAGCGACGAGGACGCCTTCGCCGTGGGCCTGACCTGCGGCGGGATCATCGACATCCTGGTGACCCCGGTACGCGCGGGCGACGCTGCCCGCGAGGTCCTCGCGCATGCGCTGGCCGCGACCGCCCGGGGGGAGACGGCGGCCCTCGCCCGGATCACCTCGGGACCGGCCGATCTGCTGGGCCGCGCCCTGGTGGTCCGTGCGGACGGCTCGTACGAGGGCACCCTGGGCGGCCATCCGGAGCTGGACCGCACCGCGGCCGGCGAGGCCCGCGCCCTGCTGGAAGCGGGCCGTACCGGCACCGCCGTCATCGGCGCGGACGGCTCGCGCTGCGGGCACCCGCTGACCTTGCTCGTCGAGTCCAGCGTGCCGCCGCCCCGCATGATCGTCTTCGGTGCCATCGACTTCGCGTCCGCGCTGGTGAGGGCGGGGAAGTTCCTGGGCTACCACGTGACGGTGTGCGACGCCCGCCCCGTCTTCGCGACCCGGCAGCGCTTCCCCGAGGCGGACGAGATCGTCGTGGCATGGCCGCACCGCTATCTGGAATCGACGGACGTCGACGGCCGCACCGCGCTGTGCGTCCTCACCCATGACGCCAAGTTCGACGTGCCGCTGCTGGAACGGGCGCTGAGGCTGCCCGTCGCGTACGTCGGCGCGATGGGTTCGCGCCGCACCCACGAGGACCGCAACCGACGGCTGCGCGAAGCCGGGGTCGGCGAGGCGGCACTGGCCCGGCTGCGCTCGCCGATCGGCCTCGACCTCGGAGCCCGTACGCCCGAGGAGACCGCCCTGTCGATCGCGGCGGAGATCGTCGCCGACCGGCGTGGCGGCAGCGGGGTCTCGCTGACCGGCGCGCACACCCCGATCCACCACGACACACCGCGCACCCCCATCGGTGTCATCGGATCCGTCGCCTGAACGGCGGTACCCATAGCGGGGACTCCCTGGTAGGGCCTTGCGCCGCCGGGCGGACAAACAGGGCAAAAGCTAAAATCGAGGGCATGGCTGAGCGGCCCGCAGCGCCGACCGCGCCCGAGCTGGTCATCGAAACCGACGGGGGCTCCACGCTCATGAGCCCGGACCGGGTGTACCACGTCGGGAGGGATCCTCAGAGCGAGATCGTCATCGACGACGCCCGGGTGTCCTGGCACCACGCCGTCCTGCGGACCGAGTCCGACCACTGGACGCTGGAGGACGAGAACAGCACCAACGGCACCTACACCGAAGGCCGGCGCATCCAGGAATGGGGCGTGGGCCCCGGCAGCGTCATACGGTTCGGCAACCCGCAGGACGGCCCCCGGGCCGTCCTCGTGGACAGGGCGGCGCCCGAACCGCGGCCGCCTTCTCCTCCGTCCGCCGCGAACCGGCACTCCGCCGTCGCCATCACCGCCGCCACCGGCACCTTCCGGCAGCCGACGACCGTGCGCCCGCTGCCCACCCGCACCGTCAGGATCGGCCGCGCGCCCGACAGCGACCTCGTCATCGACGACCTCATCGTCTCGCGCCGGCACGCCGAACTGCGCGCCCTGCCCGGCGGCGGCTTCGAGATCGTCGACCTCGGCAGCCACAACGGCACCTACCTCAACGGCCAGCGCGTCACCCGCGCCCCCGTCTCCGCCCTGGACATCGTCGGGATCGGCCACTCCTCCTTCTGCCTCGTCGGCGACGAGCTGCAGGAGTTCGTCGACTCCGGCGAAGTCTCCCTGGACGTCCAGGACCTCGCCGTCTCCGTGGACGAGGGCAGGAAGGTCCTGCTCGACCACGTCTCCTTCCCCGTCGGCGAGAAGTGCCTGCTCGGCGTCGTGGGGCCGAGCGGCGCCGGAAAGTCCACGCTCCTCAACGCACTCACCGGGCTGCGGCCCGCCAATCACGGCACCGTGCTCTACGACGGCCGCGACCTCTACCGCGACTACGCCGAGTTGCGCCGGCGCATCGGGCTCGTTCCCCAGGACGACATCCTGCACCTCCAGCTCACCGTGCGCCGCGCCCTCTCCTACGCCGCCGAACTGCGTTTTCCCGAGGACACGGCCGAGACCGAACGCGAAGCCAGGGTCGACGAGGTCATCCATGAACTCGGCCTGGAACAGCGCGCGGACCAGCCCATCCACACCCTCTCGGGCGGACAGCGCAAGCGGGTCAGCGTCGCCCTCGAGCTGCTGACGAAGCCGTCGCTGCTGTTCCTCGACGAACCGACGTCCGGGCTCGACCCCGGCATGGACCGTTCGGTCATGCATATGCTGCGCGGCCTCGCCGACGACGGCCGTACGGTCATCGTCGTCACGCACAGCGTGCTCAGCCTGGATGTGTGCGACAAGCTGCTGGTGCTCGCGCCCGGCGGCAGGATCGCCTTCTTCGGGACCCCCGAGGACGCCCTGCCGTTCTTCGGCTTCGAGGACTGGCCGGTCGCCTTCGAGGCGTTCGAGAACGACCGCACCCGTGACTGGGCGGGTCAGTACCGCGCCTCCCCGTACTTCCACCAGTACATCGCCACCGGTGCCCAGCCGCGCTCCGACCAGGACCGGCAGTCCGTCGACGTGGCGCCACCGCCCAAGTCGCAGAGCTGGTTCGCCCAACTGAGCACCCTGATACGGCGCTACGCGTCCGTGCTCAGCGCCGACCGCACCTTCCTGATCATCATGATCGCGCTGCCGTTCGGCATGGGCGCGATGGCCCGGGGCCTGGCCGGCAGCAAGTTCACCCAGGAGACCGCGCTGGACGCCCTGCTCGTGCTGTGCGTCGGCGGAGTCCTCACCGGTGCGGCGAACGCGGTCCGCGAGCTCGTCAAGGAACGGACCATCTACCAGCGGGAGCGCGCGGTCGGGCTGTCGAGATCCGCGTACCTCATGTCCAAGGTGGTCGTCCTGGGCGTGATCACGGTCGCCCAGGCCGTGGTGCTCACCCTGGTCGGTCTCCTCGGCGTCGATCTCAGCACCCCCAAGGGCCTCGGCGTCATGCTGCCCCCGCTCATCGAGATCACCCTGGCCGTGGCGCTGCTGTCGTTCACCTCGATGATGATGGGCCTGGTGATCTCCGCGCTCGTGCCCAAGGAGGAGGTCACCATGCCGCTGCTGGTCCTCCTCACCATGGTCCAGATCGTCTTCTGCGGCGCGCTGCTGAAGCTGAGCGGTGTGCTGGGCATGGAGCAACTGGCCTGGCTGGTCCCGGCCCGGTGGGCCTTCGCCGCCATGGCGGACACCGTGGACATCGCCCGCATCGTGCCGGGACCCGACACCGCCGACCCCCTGTTCGAACACTCCACCGGCCTGTGGCTGCAGAACATGGCCGTGATGGTGGTGTACTGCGTCTTCCTCTGGTTCGTCGTCGCGCGGCTGCTGCGACGCCACGAGCCCGAGGTCATGCGGAAGTAGCCGGCGGTGCCGACGTGACCGAATTCGCCGCCGTCCCCGGCTTCCGGCCCACGCATGTCGTCCCCGGTGACGGACTGTCCACCTGGGAGAGCCCCGACGCCGCCCGGCCCAGCGCACCGCTCGATCCCTTCCTGCCGGTGGAGCTCCTCGACCGGCGCGGCGACTGGGGCCATGTGCTGTGCGCCAACGGCTGGTCCGCCTGGGTGGACGGACGGCTGCTCGTCCCGGTGCCGCAGGCCCCGCCGCCCGCCGGACAGCCGACCGCGCGCACGGCGGACCCCCGGCCGCTGATCACCCGTGCCGGGGAGATGCTGGCCCGCTACCGGCGCGCGGTGGAGGACCTGGCCGAGCACCGCGTCGACGGGGAGACCTTCCGCCGGGACACCCAGGGCATGCGGGTGGGCATGGTCGTGGACGGGGAGGCGATGTGGCTGTACGAGGCGGAGCACGAGCGCTGGGTGTACTGCGACGGCGACCAGCTGGCCGTCTTCGCGACGGGAGACTCCGCGTCCGGTGCCGGCGCCCCCGGCCGCTCCGAGGAGGGGACGGGCTCCGATTCCCGACCGGACACCGGCAACGGGGCGGCCGGCCCACCGGCGCCCCCGGCCGGTCCTTCCACCAGGATCGTCAGCCGGGACGGCACGCTCCCGGGCACGGCGGGCCCCGCCGGGAACTCGGGTGCCGCGGAAAGCCGCAGCGTCTCGGGTGGCTCGGGTGGCTCGGGTGGCTCGGGTGACTCGGGCGGCGGCGGCCGCGGCGGCGACGGCTGAACCCGATCAGGGCGCCGCGGCCCCGCCGTCCCCGCCCCGCCCCTGGTCCTCGGGTCCAGGGCCGTGCGGCCCGGCCTCGCGGCCGGCCGGCACCTCGCCGCGGCGGCGCACCGGAGCCGCGAGGGCCGAACCGATGAACCCGGCGGCCAGCCCCCAGACCAGCCCCAGCCCCACGGCACCCCACCAGTGAGGCTGCAGCGACACCTCCCCGCCCAGGCCGCCGATGTCGCCGATTCCGATGATCGAGAGCCCGTAACGAGCGGTGACACGGACGAGCAGACAGACCACCAGCACGGTCAGGGCCAGCGCGACACCCATATGGACGGCGTGCTCCCAGGGACGGAACCGCGCCGGCGACCGCGCGGCCGACAGAAAGGCGGCGGCGATCACCAGCACCACGGCGATCACCAGCAGCCACCATGCCCGGCCGTCGCGTTCGGACAGAGTGGACAGGTTCAGCGTCGATCCCTCCGGCGTACGCAGCACCTCGTCCAGCAGGCCGGGCACCGGCAGCCCGAACGGCCCCTTCACCGTGCCGTCCCACGACGCCCCCAGCCCGAGGGTGAGCGCCAGCCAGGCCAGGTTCGGCAGCGCGAGGAGGATCACGGCGAACGTGCGGCCGGCGTGTCCCTGTGTCGCGGCGACGACCAGCCCGGCGCAGAGACCGACGACGACATAGGTGAGCAGCAGCGCCACCATCGCGAACGCGGCCGGACGCACGGACTCCTGGAAGCGCACCAGCCGGGCGGGCAGCGGGGCACGCCGTGACACGATCAGTGCCACCGCGATCACCCCGATCAGCCACAGCAGACCGAACACCAGGGTGGGCCCGATGTGTGCGGTGAAGCCCACCTCGGGTGTCGCGTCGAGAACGTCCCCGATATCGCTGAGCAGCGAGTCCTCGCCGAGCCCGATCTCGAAGGTCTGCCGTGCCAGAGCGGTGAGGCCGGCGAGGCCCAGCAGCCAGAAGAGCGCGAGCCGGCCGAAGCGCAGGAGCAGCTCGCCCGTACCCGCGACGGCCCGGTGCCGCAGCGGCCGCAGGAACAGCCAGGCCGTCACCAGGGCGCCCGCGAGGCTGACGGAGAGCGGCAGGACGGTGAGTTCCGCCTGGGACTCGGCGATCACCCCGGCGTCCCCGGCGAGGCCCACGGAGCCGCCCGCCGCCATCACGGTGACGGCGGCGACGACACGCGGCATGGAGTTCTCGGGGAGACCGGTGCCGCCCGCCGCCCACAGCCCGAGAGCAGCGACGACGATCATGGAGACGAGGCCCCCCACGGCCGCGGCCAGCGCGTCGGCCCAGTCCCGGGCGCCGCGTGCGACACCGCCCCGGGAGGCCGATCCCCGCTGGTTCACGCTGCCGGGGTGCTCGCTCACGCTGCCACGTTAAGCAGCGCGGACCGGGTGCGCGCGCCGGGCGGGGCTGATCGCGCGCAGTGGCGGGAACGCCGTGTGTTCCCTGGTCCGGGACCGTCGGGACCGGTGCCGCGGGGCCCCGGATGCCGGTGATGTCGGCTTGCGGGCCATACCGCGCCCGAGCACACAATGAGGTCGAAGGAGAAAGCGCGACAAACAATGCCAAGGGGGAGGGAACGCCCATGGGTCGGAGGGTCGGGGAAGGCCCGGGGGCGGGGGAGGGGGAGGCAGGACCGAAGAGACGTAAGGGGCAGGGGGGGTCAGAAGGGCCTGTGACCGCCCGCGCCCGGAGGAAGAGCCTGTGAGCGACCAGCCGCCGTCATCCCAACCCCAAGGACCTCCCTCCGGCCCCCTCTCGGGTCGGGACACGACATCGCGGCCCTCGCCGTCCGGGCCGCCCGCCGGACCGCCGAGCGGAGGCGGCCCCCGCCCGTCCGGCGGAGGGCAGGGCGGACCGGGAGGGCCCGCGGACGGTGGCGGTGGCGGAGGTGCGCACGGCGGGGGCGGCCCGCGCGGGCACGGAGGCGCGGGAGGCGCTGCGGGTGCGGGCGACGGCGAGCCGTGGTACCGGTCCATACCGAAGATCGCCGCGGTCACGGCCCTGGTCGTCGTCGCCACCGCCCTCGCCATCGTCCTCACCCGCCCCAGCGGCACCCCGGTGGCATCGGGGGAGATCTTCATGCAGCCCGCGAACGCGACGGGCCCCGACCCCTTCACCCCCTCCACCGCCAACGGCACCGCGGACGCCCCGCCCGCCGCCCTGCCGGACACCAACGCCACCGCGACCGCGACGGCGTCCGGCACCTATGTCCGGGGTGTGGACGGAGCGACTCCGGGCCTGTACGGCGGTACGCGCAAGGCCGCCAGCTGTGACGTCGGGAAACAGATCACGTACCTCTCCTCCGAGCCCGAGAAGAACCGGGCCTTCGCCGCGGTCCTGGGCGTCGAGGCGTCCGCCGTCCCCGGCTTCCTCCGCTCGATGACCTCACTGCGGCTGAGGCTGGACACCCGGGTCACCAACCACGGCTACAAGGACGGAAAGGCGACCTCGTACCAGGCCGTCCTGCAGGCCGGCACGGCCGTCCTCGTCGACGCCCGGGGGGTGCCCCGGGTGCGGTGTGCCTGCGGCAACCCGCTCACACCCCCCGTGGAGGTCCAGCGCAGCCTCGAGCGGAAGGGCGAGACATGGGCCGGATTCGACCAGTCGCGTGTCGTGATCGTCGAGCCCGCTCCCCGTAGCCTTGATGCCTTCGTGGTGCTCGACCTCGGCGATCGTTCGTACTTCTCGCGCGACCGGGCCGACACCGGCGCGCGTGACAAGCCGGTATCGCCGCCCGAGAACCCCACCACCCCGACCGAGGTCCCGGCTTCGCCGAAGACCAACGGCTCCATCCGGCCCGGGGACACGCCGAAGTCCGGCCGCGTCACCAGCCCCGGGGACACCTCCCCGGCCGAGAGCTGCGCGCCGGGCGACCGGAACGACGACTGCCCGCCCTCCTCGCCCGCGTCCACGAGCCCGGAGCCCGAAAGCCCCGGGGGGGAAAGCCCCGGGCGGGAGAGCCCTTCCACGGAAGGCCCTTCGACGGAAGGCCCTTCGACCGGTCATCCGCCGGGGGACGTCACGGAGCCGGGCACTTCGCCCGAGATCACACCCCCGGTCGAGCTGCCGCCCGGACTGCCCGATATACCGGGCCGGCAGCCGGACAACCCGCAATCCCGGCCCGTGCCCGATTCCCCGTCCGCCCGTGCCCCCGGGTCAGAAGCCCCCTAGCCGTTCGTCCGGGCCGCCCGGGGAGGGCCCGGACCTATCCGCCTCGCACATCGCCACATCCCCGCCAGCGGAGGAGGTGAGCCGGACGTGACCGACCGGCCCCCGTCCGCTTCGCCGACCCCTGCCGCCCCCGGAGGCGGCGGCAGACAGCCGCTGCTGTCGCTCGCCCTGGCCGGGATGATGGACGAGATCGACGCCATCGCCGGTGCCGTGTACCTGCTGTCCGACGACGGACGGACCCTGGAGATGGCGTTGATGGCCGGGCTGCCGCGGGCGTTCGCGGCGCCCTGGCAGCGGGTCGGCATCACCATGCCGGTGCCGGTGGCCGACGCGGTGCGCGAGCGGCGGCTGGTCTGGGTCGGCAGCGAGGAGGAGATGGCTGCCCGCTATCCGCGTGTCTCCGTCGTGCTTCCGTATCCGTTCGCGCTGGCGGCGGCCCCGGTGGCCACGGCCGGGACGGTCTACGGGGCGGTGTTCGTGACCTGGCCGGGAACCCACCCCGCGGTGCTCTCCGACTGGGAACGGGACCACCTCACCGCGGCCTGCCGCAGGCTCGCCGTACGGCTGGAGCGCGCCGCCGAGCTGGGACGGCCCGTGCACCCCGAGCCCGATGTGCTCGAAGGCCCGGCCCTGGGCGGTGAGTCCAGCGCCGTGGAGGCGGTGCGGATGGTGAGCCGGGTGCCGGACGGGCTGTGCTCGCTCGACCTCAACGGCCGGATCACCTTCGTGAACGACGCCGCCGTCGAGCTCGTCGGGCTCGACCGCACACGTCTGCTCGGCAGCAAGCCGTGGGGCGCACTGCCCTGGCTGAACGACCCGCTGTACGAGGACCGTTACCGCGCTGCCCTGATCAGCCAGCAGCCCACCTCGTTCGTGGCGCAGCGCCCGCCCGGCGACTGGCTCTCCTTCCGGCTCCACCCCAGCACCAGCGGTATCACCATGCGCATCACACCCGCCGGCATGGAGAGCGGCTCCGGCCGGCGGGCCGGCGAGGGGGCGCAGGCCCGGCTCTCGGTCATGTCCCATGTGCTGAGCCTGGCGGGCGGGCTGACGGAGGCGGCCGGTGTCGACGATGTGATCGCCCTGGCCGGGGACGAGTTCCTGCCGGCCGTCGGTGGCCAGGCGCTGGTCGTCCTCGTGGCGGAGGGCGGTCGGCTGAATGTGCTCGGGCACCGTGGGTACGAGCACCAGACCGTGGAGCAGCTCCACGGAATGCCGCTGACCGCGCATGCCCCGGCGGCGCGGGTGCTGGTCACCGGGATACCCGCCTTCTTCGAGTCCCGCGACGAGGTCGAACAGGCGTACCCGGGCCGGGGCTCGACCCGCGACGGCATGTCAGCCTGGGCGTATCTCCCGCTGATCGCCTCCGGCCGCCCGGTCGGCACCGTCGTCCTCGGCTACGCGGAGCCGCACCACTTCTCCACCGACGACCGGGCCGTGCTCACCAGCCTGGGCAGCCTGCTCGCCCAGGCCGTCGAACGGGCCCGTCTGTACGACACCAAGCACCGGCTGGCCCGTGGGCTGCAGGCCGCGCTGATGCCCCACTCCCTGCCCCAACTGCCCGGCCTGGAGCGGGCCGCACGGTATCTGCCCGCCACACAGGGGATGGAGATCGGCGGTGACTTCTACGACCTCGTGGGCGGCGTCGGCCCGGTGACGGCCGCGGTCGTCGGAGACGTCCAGGGCCACAACGTGACCGCGGCCGGGCTGATGGGCCAGGTGCGTACCGCCGTCCGTGCCTTCACGGCGGTGGGTCAGTCGCCGGGCGAGATCATGGCCGGCACCAACCGGCTGCTGTTCGACCTCGACGCCGAGCTCTTCGTCAGCTGTGTGTACGTGCAGATCGATCCGACGGGCGACGTCGCCCGCATCGCCCGCGCCGGTCACCCGCATCCGCTGCTGCGCGAACCGGACGGTTCCGTCCACGTCCTCGACACACCCGGAGGCGCGCTGCTCGGCATCGACCCCGAATGCCCCTATCCGGCAACGGAGTTCCCGCTGTCCCGGGGATCGGTGCTGGCCCTCTACACCGACGGGCTCATCGAGGCGCCGGACGTCGACTTCGACGAGGCCCTGGCCGACCTCGGCGCCCACCTCGCCGCGGTCGGGGACGCCCCCCTGGAGATGCTCGCCGACAGCATGGTCCGGCACACGGCACAACGGCACGAGCGTGCCGACGACGTCGCGTTGCTGCTGTTGCGGAGGAACTGAGCGCGCGCGGCCGGGGCGTGGCGCGGATGCTGATCGAGAAGGTGGCCGATGTGTCGCGGGAGCGGGGGGCCTCGCGCCTTTACTGGACCACCCAGGAGGGCAACACCGCAGCCCGCGCTCTGTACGACAAGGTGGCGGGCTTCAGGGGGTTCATCCGCTACGACTACCCCCCGGAGGCCCGGGCGACCCGACGCGGCTCAGCTCGGGACGCCCTCCATCGTCTGCTCCTCCCCGGTGAGGACCGGACGGCGCGGGCGGATGCGCGCCGCGAGGAGGGCCACATCGTCCTCGGCGTCTTCGGCGCCCAACTCCCTGACCACCAGGTCGGCCAAGTCCTCCACGGGGGTCCGGCACGGCACCCGCACCCGGGTCAGCCGTGCCAGTGACTCGTCGATGTCCTCGCCGCGCCGCTCCACCAGCCCGTCCGTGTACAGCAGCAGCGTGTCGTCGGGTGTGAGCGAGCGGGTGACCGGCTCGTAGCCCCCGAGGCCGGTTCCGAGCGGCGGCCCCGGCGGTACGTCGATCACCTCCGCGGCCCCGTCACGGGTGAACACCACGGGCGGAAGATGACCCGCGCTGGAGAAGGTGGCGAGCTGCCTGGCCGGATCGACCCGGACCAGCAGACAGGTCGCGGGCCGTGCGCTGGTGTCGGCTATCGCGAGGTCGAGCTGCCGCAGTACCCGGTGCGGCGGCAGATCGGCGGCGGCGACGTCGCGCAGCATCGCGCGGTAGGTGTTCATCTCGACGGCCGCCTCGACCCCGTGGCCCATCACATCGCCCATGACGAGCAGGGTCCGTCCGTAGTGCAGGCGTACCGTCTCGAACCAGTCGCCGCCCACCAGACTGCGGCTGCCCACCGGGAGATAGCGGGTGGCGAGATCCAGGTTGGGGTGCGGTTTGCCCGGCTCGGTCAGCAGGGCGCGCTGCAGCTCGACCGTCGTCTCCTGCTCGGCCGCGAACTCCCTGGCGTGTGCGATGGCGACGGCGGCGCGCCGCGCCGCATGGCGGGCGATGAGGATGTCGTTCCGGCTGAACCCGGACTGCGCGCGGGCCAGCAGAACGACACCCGTGACCGTGCCGCCCGCCTCCGCGAGCGGTACGGCGAGCAACGCGGCGCCGGTGGCCACGGTGTGGTCGGTGGCCGGGAGGCCGGACGCGATGGCACGTGCCGCCACCGACTCGGCGGCATCTCCGGCCGCGCCGTCCGGCTTCCCGTCGCCGAACAGGTCGCCGCGCCCCGCGACCGCGGCCCTGCGTATCCGGGCCGGTACGGGCCTTCTGCGCAGGGCACGCTTCGGCGGTGGAGCGGGGACGACGTCGACCGCCGCCGCGTCCGCGATCCCCGGACTGAGGAAGTCCGCCAGCTCCTTGCAGGTGGCCGGTTCGTCGAGGGAAGTCCCGATCCGGTCGACGGATTCGTCCGCGGCCGCGAGCCGGGCACGTGTCAGCTTCAGTTCTTCGTACAGCTCGGGAACGGAGGTCTCGACGACGATGCACAGGACGCCGGCCGTCTCCCCGCGGTCCTCCAGCCGGATACAGGTCGTGTGGCAGTGGCCGCCGGGACCGGTCACCCGGGTGCGGGTGATCCCGTCGTCCCGTACCTGCGCGAGCACGTCCGCGGGACCGAGGTACTGCTCCGCGAGCGCGCTGGGCGAACGGCCCTCGAGCTTGTCGGGCGACTCCTCGGTGATCCGGCAGAAAGCGGAGTTGGCGAAGAGATAGCGCAGGTCCGCGTCGAGGACGGCGAATCCCGCGGTGGTTCCCCGCAGCACGTCCTCGAGAGCCCAGGTGCCGGGGCCTTCGGCCTCGGACGTGCGGAGCCCGCGGCGGTTCTGGAGCCAGTCCCCGCGATCGGCCGCCACACGATCACCTTCTCCCCTCACGGGGCGGTGACCCCAGCTTGCTGCACAGCCTCACCACTCGCCTCATCTGACGGGTACATCCTGCTCGGCCTCCGCCCACCGGGGCGCACCCCGGACGGGTACATGATCCCACTCGGCCCGCACGATGGTCCTATGAGCGCCGGAAGGCCCCGGCGCATGTGACCAGACCGTAATGCGCATCGCGGCACCGGTCCGCGTGCCCGTATCCGTACCGCTCCGCCGTCGGCACCCCCTTCGGCCTCGGGCGCTCCCTCCCAGGTCATGCCGGAGCCCGGTGCCTCTTCGGCGTACCGGCCGGCACACGACCTCAGCTTCCGGGAGATCCCGGGGCGAGGGTCAGGGCGAGGACCGCCTGGTCGTCGTTGTCGGTGTTCACAGCAGCCGACGACCAGCGCTCCGTGTCGGAGCGCAGGAACGCGACGACCGTCTCCGGGTCCGGGTTCCGTGCGCCGCGCACACCGCCGAACTGTTCCTCGAGCCGCTCCTGCACCGGATAGAACGCACTGCGTGCGTCACGCGCCTCACTCACCCCGTCCGTGTGGACGACGATGACCTCACCGGGCCCCAGCCGGTGCACCGTCGTTTCGACCGGCCCGCCCGGACCCAGTCCACCGAGCCCGAGCGGAAGGGCCGGCGCGGTCGCCAGGAGTCGTGCGCCCTGCGGGCCGACGACGACGGGCGCCGGATGGCCGCGGTCCACGATGCGCACCACCCCGTCGGCCCCGGCCGGGAACTCCAGCAGCAGGGCGGTCACGAACATCTCGGGATCCCCTTCGTCACCGGCCGGGCTGTTGCGCGCGATGCTGAGCTCGAGCCGGTCCGCGAGGCTGCTCAGACTCTTCCACTCGTGCGCGGACACCCGGAAGCTGCCCAGCACCGCGGCGACCGTCTGGACCGCGTCCAGTCCCTTCCCGCGCACATCGCCGATGAGTGCCCGCACTCCGTACGGCGTCGCACACACCTCGTACAGATCGCCGCCCACCAGCGTCCCGCCCTCGCCCGCCGAGTAGAAGGCCGCGGCGCGTACGGGGCCCAGCCGTGCCGACACCGGGCGCAGCAGGGTCTCCTGCATCGCCTCGGCCACCGAATGCGCGCGGATCAGATGCCGCCGGGTGCGCTCGCGCTGCCAGGAGAGAGCCGTGCTGGCGGTCCCGATGAGCAGAGTGCCGACGTAAAGGGCCACATGGTGCTGTTCGGCGAAGTGACCAGGCCGCAGGGCGGCCAGCACCATCTGCAGACCGAGGCAGACCGCGGTGGACACCATCGTGCCCCAGGGGCCGCGCGTCGCCGCGGTCAGCGGCGGTACGCCGATGAGCAGGAAACTCACGGGTTCCTGGCCGCGCACGGCGAGCTCGGCGGTCAGATCGAGCAGTACGGCGACGAACGGCAGCCACCAGGCCCACCCGTGGCCCACGACCGTCCGCCACCGCTCGCGGCGCGCATCGCCGGGGGACCTGACACCCATCTCAGGCACCGCCGGGACGGACGCCCCCGCCCGGTCCGGGCGTCCCGCTCCCGCCGGGTCCAGGGTCGCCGTCGCCGGACCCGGGCGCCGTATGGCCGGAGGACTCCTGCCCGTCCCGACCGGCACCGGGGCGCATCGACTCCCGGACCGACGGTTCGATCCTGCCGAGCTGTGCCATCAGGCTGTTCAGCCAGACCTCCAGATCGATCAGCATCGGCAGCGGACGTCCGTCCGCGGGCAGCGGGAGCGGGCCCTGGTCCGGAGCCCTCGGCCGGACGTCGCCGTCGTCGGTGGCCAGTGCGGCGATCCGGTCGCAGGTCGCCTCCAGCCGTGCCGCGGAGTCCCGCGCCCATCCGGCAGGGCCGGACGGGACGGCGACCACGGGCAGGTCGAACCGGGGCAGCCACAGCGCGCCGAGCAGGACGTGGTTCGCGGCCGCGAGCAGGCCGTGCCAGTCGGCGAGGGGCCCCGACGTGGGCATCGGCTCGCTTCGGGCCTGGGAGTACGCGGTCTCCGCGAGCCGCAGCCGGTGCAGCGCGGGCAGGGTGGACGGCGGGGTCTTCGCGCCCGGCGGGGTGGCGAGGAGCACCTCGACCGTGCCGGTGATCAGCGGGCCGAAGGACCGGAGCAGGGCCGCCATGGTCCGGCGCACTTCACGCCGGGCGCCCGCCGGCCAGGCGATGAGCCCGCACAGCAGTCCGATCGCGCTGCCGGTCACGACGGCCACGAGCCGCTGCTCGGCCAGCTGCCACGAGGCCGGCGCGATCTGGGCGAAAGCGCAGGCCACGACCAGGGTGAACAGCCCCTGTGCCCAGGCGATCCCCAGCATCGGCCCCAGTGCGAACCCGGCCAGCATGCCGGGGATGAGGAGGACCGCGTACACCTCGGAGTGCTGCCCGAACCCCGCGAGCAGCGCTCCGGCGGCGACCGCGCCTACGAGGTTCCCCGCGACCGCCTTGCGGATCGCCGACCAGGTCTCCCCGGCAGTGGTCCGCCCCAGCGTCAGTACGACCAGCAGCACCCAGAATCCGTGCGCCAGGTCGAGCGACCCGGCCACCAGCCGTGCCGCGCCCAGCCCCAGTGCCGTGCGCACCGCGTTCTGGAACAGCACCGATTGGAGGGTCATGTTTCCGAACAGCCGCCTGGCCCACAGCGCAGGAGTGCTCGACTCCGCGTACCAGAACAGCTCCCGCGGCGTGATCGGTCCCGTGCGCCGGCCGTCGAGCCCCACCCACACCGAGGTCTCCACGATCCGTGCGGACTCCGCGACGCCCAGTACCAGCGCCTGACGCCGCAGCACCGGGGCGGACGGCACGGCCTCCGCAGGCCCTATCGCCTGCCCGATGCGCAGCGACTGGAAGTCGTCGATCGCCCTCTCCAGGGCACCGGGCCGCACTGGAGGGCGGTCCTCGCGCAGGGCCTCGGCCGTCGTGGTGCACAGCGCGGCGACCCGGCCGAGGAGCGAATCACAGGCGATGTGCGCGAGCTCCGCCCCCCTGCACGCGGCCGCCGAAGCACCCGGCTGCGGCAGCGCGTGCGCCGACTCGGCGAAGCGGGCGAGCTGATCGAGAAGGCGTCGCGTCGCGTTGCCGGCCTGCGACATGCCGCGGTCCCTGCGGCCCGGTCCGGCGGGCAGCTCGGCCGGGGGAAGTTTGGAGAAACGCAGCTCCTGGCCCGTGGCGCGGAGCTGTTCGGGCGGGACGGACGCGGGGGCGCGGGCGGCGCCCGCCGCGAGATCGAGCGCGTCCGCCAGACGGGTCCGGTAGGTCGCGGGCGCCGGAGCGGGAAGCAGGAACACCTCACACGCGGCCAGCAGCAGCACTCCCACGGTGAGGCCGGCCAGCCGGAGGCCGAGCGTGTCGGGGGCGTACGGCGGGAAGCAGGCCAGGATGTAGAAGAGCTGGAGCCCCGGGCCCGCGCCCGCGGGGAGGGGCCCCGCCACCGCCGCGAAGGCCAGGATGAAGCCGACGACGAGCATCCCGAGCACAGCCGCCCAGGTGTGCACCGCAAGCAGTGTCCCCAGCGTCACCAGCAGCAGCGCAACGGGCAGGCACTTCAGCATCACGACCGCCCGCTGGCGCCCGGATCCGGGGATCGGGGACAGCACACCCAGCGCGATGGGTGCGAAGAGCGCGTACAGGGCCAGCTCGGACTGATGCAGGCCGTAGAGGAAGGTGTAGAACCCGATGCTCGTCGCGACCGTCACCCGGATCGCGCGGTGCAGGATCGCCGTCCGCTCCGCCCCGCCGGTCACCGCAGGCCCTCCGGTGCCGTGGCCCCCCGCCCCGCACCGGCACGGGGACCGGCCCCGGCCGCCGCACGGGCGGTGATCGCGCGCGGGTGACCTCGAACGGGCGTCCGGCACCGCCGCATGCACCACCGTGCGACCGTGAGCGCGATGAAATCCCCCGTCCGCGCGGCCGGCGACGACTCAGCGCGCATGGGCACGTTCCTCATCAGTTCGGGGAGTCGGCCATCCGGCAGACTCCTCTCAGCCGACGCCGCGTCCCGGCTCCGTGAGCCGGTCGCGCTTGGCGACCTGATCCCTTTGCGGGACGCCTCCCATTGTGGGACGAGGCCATCCGGTCCGCAGCCCGGCAAGGCCCCGAGCCAGGTGCCGCCCGCTGTACCGGACGGCCCGTCCGGATCGCGGGGACCGCCGGGCCAGGGCCACCATGGCAGCAGGCGTATGCCGAGGCGGGAGGTCGCACGCACATGATCGTCCCCGTGCTGTTCGCGCTCGCCGCCGCGCTCAGCAACGCCGTCGCCACCGTGCTGCAGCGCAAGGCCGCGACGAGCGTGCCGAGTTCCCAGGGCTTTCGCGCCGGGCTCATGCTCGATCTGCTGCGCCGTCCCGTGTGGCTCGCCGGGATCCTGGCCGTCATCACCGCGGGTCTCTGCCAGGCACTGGCCCTGAACACCGGCCCGCTGACGGTCGTTCAACCGCTCTTCGTCCTCGAACTGCCGCTCACACTGATCGTGGCGTCGCTGCTGATGCGCCGCCATCTCGCCCGCACCGGCTGGATCGCCGTGGCCGGTGTGGTGCTGGGCCTGGGCATCGCCCTCGCGGCGCTCGCCCCCACCGGCAATCGCACCCATGTCCCGCTGGACCGCTGGCTGCCCGCCCTCGTCGCCTGTGTCGGAGCGGTGGTCGTGCTCTCCGTCGTGGCGCTGCGACGACCCGAGGGGCGGGTGCGGGCGGCGTGTCTGGGGACGGCCACCGCGATCTGCTTCGCGCTGACGGCGGCGCTGATGAAGGAGGCGACCCACATCCTGGACGACCAGGGCGCCGTGGCCTTCTTCACCGCCTGGCAGACCTACAGCTTCGCCGCGGCGGGAGCGGGGGCGCTCTTCCTGCTGCAGAACGCGATGCAGGCAGGTCCGCTGGTGGCCTCACAGCCCGCGATCACACTGGGTGACGCGATGGTAAGCCTCGCCCTGGGCGTCGCCGTCTACGAGGAGCACATCCGTTCCGGCTGGTGGCTGCTGCCGCAGCTGCTCGGCTTCGCGCTCATCGCGGCGGGTGCCTTCGCCCTCGCCCGGATCCCGCTCACCCAGGACCTGGTCGCTCCCGATGACGCGGCGGAGGACGCACCTGCTCCAGCCGCGCAGCCGCCGCCGTGAGCAGCAGGTCGAGGGCCGTCGGATAGGCGCTGAGATTCATGTCGGCCATCAGGTGCCGTGCCGTGGCGGCGATATTCGGGTGGGTCGTGTCGGGCAGTTCGGCATAGGTCGACCGCCATACCGCATGGTCCGCCTCCTGCGCCGCCGGGGGCAGTGCCATGGCCGCGGAGTCCAGTGCCGCGAACGCCAGGGCCTGGTCGACGAAGGCGTGGTAGATCCGTACCGCCTCGGCGTCCGGGAAGCCGGCGCCCCGCAGCAGCCCGATGATCGTCTCCACCGACTGGATCTCGTGGAGACGGCCGGTCACCCGGCAGGCACTCAGCACCGCGGCCTGCGGATGCGCCAGGTAGTCGGCGTGCATCCGCAGCCCGAGGGTACGCAGGTCCGCCCGCCAGTCGCCGGTCGGCGTCCAGGTGTGCAGCGTACGGCCGATGAGCTCGTCGGCGATGGCGAGCAGCAGATCGTCGGTGTTGCGGAAGTAGCGGTACAGCGCACTGGGGTCGGCGCCGAGGGCGAGCCCGAGCCTGCGCACCGTCAGGGCGTCGGCGCCGTGTTCCCTGAGGAGACGCAGCGCCGTCTCGACGATCAGCTCCTCCGACAGCACGACGCCCTGTTTGGTGGGCCGCCGTCGCTGCCGCGCCTGTGGGGAAACGACACGTTCGCTCATCGGGTCCTCCTCTCCTCGGGCTCCGCACCTTATGACAACGGCATTGACCTGTGAAGTCCACCGACAGTTTCATGTGCGGTCACCGGGGCCCGCCACGGCCCCCCGGGTGAGCGGAGTCGGCCATGACAACGAAAACCTCCTACAGCGCGGACGCTCCCGCGCATGCCTCCCTGCGCAAGTCCCTCGGCGTCGTCGACGGCGTCGCCATCGCCGCCTCGAGCACGGCGGCGACCACCAGCATCGGTATCGGTCTGGGTGTGACCGCCGCCGTGGTCGGGCTCCATCTGCCCGCGATCATGCTGGTCGCCTTTCTGCCCGTACTCGGGATCGCGGGCGCCTTCTCCCGCCTCAACCGGGTCGAACCGAACGCCGGCAACGGCTATGTCTGGGTGGGCCGTTCGCTCAATCCCTGGCTCGGCTTCCTCGTGGGGTGGCTCGCCATCGTCGCCACGATCGTCTTCCTGGCGTACACCACCGCGGTCACCGGATCCGCGATCCTGCAACTGGCCGGGCAGGCCGGGCTGGGTACGGTCGCGGGAGTCGCGCTCGACCCCGACTCCACGGCCCAGTCGACCGCGGTGGGCATCCTGGTCCTCGCGGCCGTCACCTTCACCGCGGTCACCGGAGTGCGCACCGCCGCCAGGTTCCAGGGCTGGCTGCTGGTGTTCGAGTACCTGGTGCTGCTGGGCTTCTGCGGCTACGGCATCGTCACCGGACCGCACGCCTTCAGCCTCGACTGGTTCAACCCCTTCGCCATCCCCTCGCCGGCGGCGCTCGCCCAGGGACTGCTGCTGTCGGTGTTCTGCTACTGGGGTTTCGAGGCGGCCTTCACCGTGAACGAGGAGGTCCGGGACCCCCGTGACGCCTCGCGTGCCGGATTCACCACCCTGTTCACCATGCTGGCGCTGTTCCTGCTCGGCTCGGTGGCCTTCCAGCGGGTGCTGGGCGAAGAGGAGCTCGTGGGCCACGGCGCACAGGGGCTGGCCTTCTTCGGCGAACGGCTCGCCTCCCAGCCGCTGGCCGCGCTGCCGCTGGTGGCGCTGATGTTCTCGGCCGTCGCCTCACTCCAGGCCGGGGTGATCCCGGCCGCGCGGGGCATGTTCGCGATGAGCCGGGACCGCACGGTGGGACCCGTGTGGTCCAGGATCAGCCCGCGGTACGGGACGCCCGCGGCCGGCACGCTCGTCATCGGCGGCCTCGCGGTCTCCGTCGCCGTCCTGGCGCTGGTCATCCCCAAGCTCGCCGATCTGATCCTGGCCGCGGTCAACGCGATCGGCATCGTCGTCGCCCTCTCGTACGCCCTCATCGCCTTCGCCGCGGCCGTGCGCTTCCGGGCGCTGCTGCGCGACGAGCCGTGGCAGGGCGTCCGCGCGGTGGTCCTGCCCACGCTCAGCGCTGTCGCGCTGCTCGCCCTCGGCGCCTACCTCGCCTGGTCCTTCTACGACTCGGCCGACCATTTCGAGGCGAGCGCCGACAACGGCTGGTTCATGCTGCTGGTGCCGGGGCTCATGATCGCTTCCGGGTTCGTCGCCGCCGCCTGGGCCAAGTGGGGCCGCAAGTCCGCGTACTTCGGCACGGGCCGCGGTACCGATGCCGACGACGCCCGGCTGCTCGCCGGCACGTCGACCGCACAGTCCTGACCGGTGCCCGGCCGGCCGGGCACGGGGGGCCGACCGGGCGGACTCCGGGGGACGTCCTGCGACCGCCTGCCTCGGACCGGCACCACCGGCACCACCAGCACCTCCTGACCGATGACCAGTACCTCACTGACCAGAGAAACGGACAACTCTCCATGCACTCCCGTCATGCCGACCTCGTCTTCACCGGAGGCCCCGTCCTCACACCCGGATCGGATCCCGACGAGCGGACATCCGCGGTCGCCGTCACCGGCGACCGGATCACCGCCGTCGGCTCCCACGACGACGTACGGGATCTGATCGGTCCCAGGACCGAGGTCGTCGACCTCGCGGGGCGGCTGCTGATGCCCGGCTTCCAGGACGCCCATGTCCACCCGGTCCCGGCAGGTCTTGAGCTGACCCAGTGCGATCTGACCGAGGCCGGGACGGCGGAAAGCACCCTGGACGCCGTACGCGCCTACGCCGCGGCGCATCCCGACCACGAGTGGATCACCGGTGGCGGCTGGTCCATGGACGCCTTCGACGGCGGCCTGCCGACGAAGGAACTGCTCGACGCCATCGTCCCGGACCGGCCTGTCTACCTGCCCAACCGCGACCACCACGGAGCCTGGGCCAACAGCACCGCCCTGCGGCTCGCCGGAATCACCCGTGACACCCCCGACCCCGCCGACGGCCGGATCGAGCGTGACGCATCCGGGGAGCCCACCGGCATGCTCCAGGAAGGGGCCATGCAACTCGTGGGCCGCCTCACGCCGCCCGCCACCGCCGCCGACCGGCTCGCCGCGCTCCTCCACGCCCAGAGCCATCTGCACGCCCTGGGCATCACGGCCTGGCAGGACGCGCTCATCGGGGACTTCCTCGGCATGGACGATCCGTCGGACACCTATCTGACGGCAGCCCAGGAGGGACTGCTCACCGCCCGGGTCGTCGGTGCGCTGTGGTGGGACCGTGAGCGGGGAGCGGAGCAGATTCCCGAACTGGTCGAACGCAGGCGCGCGTTGACGCACGACCGGTTCCGTGCCACCAGCGTGAAGATCATGCTCGACGGTGTGGCCGAGACCGGTACCGCCGCCCTCCTCGAGCCGTATCTGGACCGCTGCGGCTGTGCCACCGCCAATCGCGGCACCAGTTTCATCGACCCTGCCCGACTGGGCGGCTATGTCACCGCGTTGGACGCGCTGGGCTTCCAGGCACACTTCCACGCGCTCGGCGACCGCGCCGTACGCGACGCCCTGGACGCGGTCGAAGCCACCAGGAAGGTCAACGGCCCCAGCGACACCCGTCCGCATCTGGCACATCTCCAGGTCGTGCACCCCGACGACATCACGCGCTTCCGCCAGCTCGGAGCCACCGCCAACATGCAGTCCCTGTGGGCCGCCCACGAACCGCAGATGGACGAACTGACCATCCCCTTCCTCGGCCCGGGACGCGCCGCGCAGCAGTATCCGTTCGGAGCGCTGCTGCGCGCGGGGGCGACGCTCGCCGCGGGCAGCGACTGGCCGGTCAGCAGCCCCGATCCGATGCAGGGCGTCCATGTCGCCGTCAACCGGGTGCTGCCCGGTGAGTCCGGCCCGGTGTTCCTGCCCGGTGAACGCATCGGCCTGACCGACGCGTTCACCGCGTACACCGCGGGCTCGGCGTATGTGAACCACCTCGACGACACCGGCGCCATACGGACCGGGGCGCTCGCCGACCTGATCGTCCTGGACGGCAATCCTTACGCGGGACCGCCCGAGGCCATCGCCGGGACGACGGTCGCACTGACCTACGTCGGAGGCGAACGGGTCCACGCCGCTCCCGGCGCCTGACACCCATCCGATGCCCCGAGCCCGTGGGTAACCACACAAGCGGGCTCACGGCTTGACGCTCCGTCGGTCCGGAGCAGGGCGTCACACCACGCAGAACTCGTTGCCCTCCGGGTCCTGGAGCACCACGGCGTAGTACTCCATCCCCGGCTCGTCCATGACGCGCAGCACGGTGGCGCCGGCCTTCGTCAGCCGCTCCACCGTGCTCGTCACACGCCGGGTACGGACCGCGAGCGGCACATCCCGGCCGCCGCCCACCTTCAGGTCGAGATGCACCCGGTTCTTGACCGACTTGGGCTCGGGGACGCACTGGAACCACACCCGCGGGCCCCGGCCCCCGGGGTCGACGATCGACTCCGGACTCTCCCCGGCCCCGTCGGTCAGCTCCTCCTCGGGCACCCCCATGCCGGCCCAGTAGTCCCGCCAGGTGGCATACCCGCCGGGCGGCGGCTCGGGCACATAGCCGAGCGCCTCGCACCAGAAGGCCACGAGCCTCGGCGGGTCGGCACAGTCGATCGTCAGCTGCAGCGTCGTCTCCATGCTCGGAGCTTCCCAGAAGGGTCTGACAGTCCCATGCGCACACCCGTTGACCGGGACGGCACAAAAAGCGTTTCATTGCAGGTGAAGGGCCATGCCAGGCTCCCAAAGGAGGCGGCCCACCATGACCACACACCCGAGCATCGAGCAACACCCCGACCTCGCCGAGATGCGCGCCCGCTTCGAACGGGCGACCGCCACGCCACGTGCCCAGGCGATAGAAACCCTGGCCCTGCTCACGGGTCTCTATCTGGCGGCCTCACCGTGGATAGCCGGCTTCAACGGCTTCACCACGCTGGCCGTATCCAATCTCATCACCGGTGTCGCCTACGTCCTGTGCATGAGCGGGCTCGGCTCGGCCTACGAGCGGACCCATGCCATGGCCTGGTGTGCCATCGCCATCGGAGCATGGACGATCATCAGCCCGTGGGTCGTCGCCGGAGACGTCTCCACCATGCGCACGATCGTCAACAACGTCATCGTCGGTGCCCTGGCGCTCTGCCTCGGGCTCGCCATGGCCGCAATGAGCGGCGCGTCGGGGACCGGCGCCCGCTCCCTCCGGTCGTCCGCACGCGGCGGCCGCTCCCGCCTCGGTCCGATGCGCTGAACCGCGCTGATCCGGGGGCGGTCCGGGCCCGTGCCCGCACAGGCCCTGGCCGCCCCCGGCCCCGCGCTTCGGCCCGCTGAGGCGTCAGAAGCCCCCTAGTCGTGGAAGCGGGCGATCAGCAGCGCCACATCGTCCTGGCCGGTCCCGGGGCGCAGCGCCTCGAGCAGCCGGTCACAGGTTTCCTCGAGGCCCGGATGCGGGTCGTCGAGCAGGCTCAGCAGCACGTCCAGGCGGACGTCGATGTCCTCGTCACGGGTTTCGACCAGCCCGTCGGTGTAGAGCACCAGCCGGTCACCCGGGTCGACATCGACGGTGACCGCGCGGAACGGGACCCCGCCCACGCCGAGCGGTGCGCCGGTGGGCAGTTCGAGCAGCCGCGGCGGGCTGCCGGGCCGTACCAGCACCGGCGGCAGATGCCCCGCGGTCGCGATGGTGCACTGCGCCCGGCGGGGGTCGTAGAGCGCGTAGAGACAGGTGGCGATGTACGACTCCAGCCCGATGGTGATGTCGTCGAGATGGCGGAGCACCTGCGCGGGGTCGAGGTCCAGCGAGGACAGGGTCCGGGTGGCCGTGCGCAACTGGCCCATCGCGGTCGCGGCGTTGATCCCGCTGCCCATGACGTCCCCGACCACCAGAGCGGTCCGGTCCCCGCTGAGCGGAAGGATGTCGAACCAGTCGCCGCCGACCTCGTTCGCCGCCCCTGCCGGCTGGTAGCGGGAGGCGACGTCCAGACCGACGACCGGGGGCGGCTGCTGCGGCAGCAGGCTGCGCTGCAGGGTCAGCGCGGTGTTGCGCTGCTGCTGGTACCAGCGTGCGTTGTCGATGCACACGGCCGCACGGGCGGCCAGCTCGGAGGCGAGCAGCACGTCGTCCGCGTCGAAGGGCACCTCGTTGCGGAACCGCTTGAGGTCGAGTGCCCCGAGCACCTCGCCCCGCGCGATCAGCGGCACGGCGAGATAGGAGTGCACCCCCGCCTCGGCGAGCAGTACGGCGGAGTCGGCGTCGCGGGCGATGCTCAGCAGGTCGTCCTCGCCCACCTGGGGGACCACGACCGGCTTTCCCGTCTGCACGCACTTGGTGACCAGTCGGGCGGCGTCGTAGCGGGCGAGTTCCCCGGGGGGATCGGCCGCCTGGAGTGCGGGCGTGGGCTCGGCCGCCGTGACGGCGAGAGCGCGTATGACCGCCCGGCCGCCCGCCGGGATCTCCGCACGGCGGCCCTGGACGGCGGAATCCAGCACGTCGACGGCCGCGATGTCGGCGAGCTCGGGCACGGTGATGTCGGCCAGCTCCCGTGCGGTCTCCCGCAGGTCCAGCGTGGTGCCGACACGTACCGCCGCATCGGCGACGACGGTCAGCCTGCGCCTGGCACGCTCGGCCGCCTTGGCGGCCTGGTGGCGGTCCGTGACGTCCACGACCGATGCGGCCAGTCCGAGGATGCGCCCTCCGGGGTCCTCGAGCCGGTACAGGGACACCGACCAGGCCCGTTCGGTGTCGGGGTCGGCCGGGGTGCGTCCGACGACCTGCCGGTCCAGCACCGGCGTGCCGGTCTCCAGGACCTTGCGCATCGAGACCTCGATGGCGCCGTCGTCCCGGAAGGGCAGGGTCTCGCCCGCCGGACGGCCGATCTGCTGGGCCGCCGGGACGCCGTTGACACGTTCCAGTGCCGGGTTCGCGGCGACGTAGCGGAGCTCGGAGTCGAGCACGGCGAGACCGATGGGGGACTGGTCCACCAGACGTACGGACAGGGCCAGGTCCCGTTCGACGCGCCGCAGCGTGGACTGCTCGGTGGCCAGGCCCAGGGCGTAGAAGCTGCCGTGGACGTCCTGCAGACGCATGTTGCGCATCTCCAGGAACCGGATACCGCCGTCCTTGTGGCGTATCGGGAAGACTCCGGCCCAGCTTTCGCCGCTGCCCATGACCTGGGCGAACAGTTGCAGGACGAGATCGATGTGCTCGTCGGCGACCAGCAGCCGGGCCGCGTACTCGCCCAGCGCCTCCTCGGCCGTGTACCCGAGCAGCTGTTCGGCCTCCGGGCTCCACAGGGAGATCCGGCCCTCGGAGTCGAGGACGATCGCCGCCATTCGCAGGACGTCGAGCAGGCCGCCCGGCGGGGCAGGCCCGAACTCCACCTGTCCGACCGGGGCCGGGCCAGCGGAGAACGCGTCCGTGCCACCCATGCCCAAGCAGCTCCTCCCGCCGTCACGGCGTGTTCCTACTCCCCAGCCCACCCCACCGGACCGCGCGCGTTCCATATTCCCCCCGCGACCTTGGACACGCACCCCCCACGCGCGGATCGGAGCACGGTCGTGATCCTTGGCGGGTTCCCCCGATCGGCGGACGCATGCCCGCCAGGGCGCGGCCGCCGCCCGGCCGGGGCTCCTCCGAGGCCGGTTCCACGAGCGGACGGGGGCGGGCTGCGCGGCTTCGCCCGTCACCCGGCCGTGGCGGTGAGGGGGTGCCGGGCGGTGTCCATATGTCGATCACCTGCTTCCGCTCGGCCCCGGGGCCGAGCCGGGGGCGCTATGTTGAGCACGAATGGGACAAGAAGGAGGCACAGGGTGCCATCAGGGCAGCAGGCGCGCGCACAGGCGTCTGCGATCACGCCGGGACGGCAGACCCCGGACGCGGAACCGTCCCCAGCGGACAAGGTCCGTGCTCTGTTCGGCGGTCACCGCCTGTCTCCGGGGCAGCGGCGCATCGCGCAGTACATCACCGACCACTTGACCGAGGCGGCGTTCCTGTCCATCACGGACTTGGCGGAGCGCGTGGGCGTGAGCCAGCCGTCGGTCACGCGTTTCGCGGCCTCGCTGGGCTTCAGCGGCTACCCGGCGCTGCGCGAGGCCCTGCAGCCGATCGCCCTCAGCGCCGTCGCGGGGGCCCAGGACACGCGGGAGGAAATCCGGCGCAACGAGCTCCAGGCGGCGGTGGACGCCGAGATCGGGAACCTGGAGAGCCTGCGCCGTGTCCTCGCCGACACCGACCAGGTGCTGGCCCTCGGCCGTGAGCTGGCCCAGTCGGTTCCGCTGACCATCCTGGGGCTGCGGATCTCCGCGTCCCTGGCGGAGTACTTCGCCTACGCGGCCCGGCGCATCCACCCGGATGTCCGGCTGGTGTCGCGCGGCGGGAGCGTGGCGTACGACGCCCTTCTCCAGTCGAGGGAGGCCGGCGGGACCTGGGTGCTGGCCTTCGCCATGCCACGGCATGCCAAGGAGACGCTGGCGGCGGTGCGGGCGGCCCGCAGAACGGGCCTGCGCACGGCTCTGATCACCGATCTGACGCTGGGGCCGCTCGTGGACGAGGCCGATGTCGCCCTCACCGCGGCGACCGGATCACGCCTGGTTTTCGACTCGTACGCGGCGCCGGGTGTTCTGTCCGCGGCCATCCTCCAGGCCATGGCCGACGCCGACCCCGAGCGCACCCAGATGCGGCTTGAGCAGTACGAGCAGGCCGCGGAGCAGCACGACTTCTTCCTCGACTACTGACCGTCCGGGCCGGATGGAGCATGGCCGTTTTCAGCCATCGGCTGGAATGAAATTTTTCATACCCTTGCTTACTTGGCAGTATATATATTTACTGGGGTCCTGGCACCCGGACGACACTCCTCCTCGTCGGACCCATGGTGTTCTGTTTGGGCACTCCGCTCCCCTCGGAGTGCCCGACCCGGCGGCCTCGGTCAACCCCTGGGCCGGGGCCGCCGGGCCGTACAGCTCACGCGGCGTACGGATCCGTCCGCCGCACTCCGCAGATCCCGCACCGGCCACCGTCGTGCGCGGCCGCGGTCCTGGGCCTCCTGGGCCCTTCGTACGGCCCCATCCTCGTGTGCCCGGCATCGGCCCCGCTCATGCACCCCGCCCCTTCCGTCCGACGGATGTCCGTAATGCGGGCAGACAAGGTCGCCCTCGCCCTCCGACGATGACACAAGGCGAACGGGGGGACCATGGACTGTCGTGTCGAGACGGGGCCTGCGTGGGAGCTGGCCGGGAGGCTGCCGGACCCACGCCTGCGCCCGGGCGTCATCGGCTACCGCGGATACCGGCTGGCCCTGGACCGGCCGAGAAAACGCCTGGAACTGCCGACCGGTGTGGTGACCCTGGTCCTCGGATTCCACGGCCGGCTGCTGCTCACGGACGTCGTCGAGCCTGTCGCGGGAGCGAGCGCGGCGGTCCGCATGCCGTCGACGCCGCACACCTCGCTGGTCTCCGCGGTGCGCTCCAGGGCCACCGTCGGCGAGCACAGCGGTCGCCTGCACGGCATGGAAGTGGTGTTCGCTCCCTGGGCCGCCTTCACCCTGCTCGGGGTGGCCATGCACGAGTGGGCCGAGAGCATCGTCGATCCGTCGGAGCTCACCGACCGCCGTGTCGAGCACCTGACCGGGGCCCTGGCCGCCCTGCCGACCTGGAGCAACCGCTTCGCTCTCCTCGACGAGACGCTGGGGCGCTGGGCCGCCACGGGCCCCGCCTGTTCGCCGCAGGTGATGTGGGCGTGGCAGGAACTGTGCCGTACGGCAGGCACCGTGCCCATCCGCCGTCTCGCCGAGGAGTCGGGCTGGAGCTGGCGCCAGTTCGAGAACCGTTTCCGGCAGCAGATCGGGACCACCCCGAAGACCACCGCGCGCATCATGCGGCTGCGCCGGACCCTGCGGCTGCTCTCACGGGGTCACGCGGCGGCGGAGACCGCGTGGCACTGCGGCTTCTCGGACCAGGCGCACCTGGCACGCGAGGTGCGCAGGATGACGGGGCGTACGACCTCGCAGCTGATGACCGCGCGTACGACGGCTCGGACCCGTACGCGCACGGGCCTGCCGGCCCAGGACCGAGTGGACGGGCAGATCACCAGCGTGCTGCTCCCCGACGGGCCGGTCGCTTCGAGGGGTGGCTGAAAGCGATTCCGTGGCTTTCGCACTGCGATTTTGTTCAAGACGGTGCACCGCCGTGGTGGCGAGGATGCCGCTGTCCGAGCAGCCCTCGAAGGGAGACCAGACCACCATGCGCATCGCTACGGCCGCCCGCGCCCTCGCCCTGTCCGGCGCACTCGCCGGACTCGGACTCGCCGGCACCGCCCAGGCCGCCGAGAACGGCGGCACCGGTGCACTCGCCTGTTCCACGAAGAAGATCAGTACAAGGACCGCCCAGGGGTGGTGCTCCGCGGGCTCCGCGTGGCGGGTCGGCGTGAAGTGCACCGACGGCAGGCACTACTACAGCGGCTGGGAGACCGACGCCCGCTACCAGTACGCCACCTGCGGCTCCGGAAAGATCACGCACTACTGGATCGACCGCTGACCACCGGGCGACACAGGGGGAGACGCGGCAGCGGGCCCGCACACGTACGGGCCCGCTGCCGCGCTCGTCGCTCCGGAGCCGTGTGGCTGGTGGGGGCCTCCTGGCGCCGTGCGCGCCTTGCGTAGGCTCGGCCCATGGACTTGAGCGGCAGGAACTGGGGCGCCACGCGCCTGGAACACCAGGCGCACTACCCGTGCGACCGTCTCGTGGACGGCCCGGTCGACGGCTGGACACGCGCGGTCGACGTGGCCGCGCCGCCCCGCCTGATGTTCCGCTGGCTGCGTCAGCTGACCATCGCGCCGTACAGCTACGACTGGATCGACTTCAGGGGACACAAGAGCCCTCGCGAACTCACGGCCGGTCTACCCGATCTGACCATCGGTCAGCCCTTTATCGTCTTCGAGATCGTGGAATTCGAGACCGACGCGCACATCACCGGCGTACTGCCCGCCGCGCTCGCCGAGCGGCACGGGCAGATGGCCGTCAGCTACAACGTGAGCCCGCGCGGGGACGGCTGCCGCCTGCTGGTCAAGGTCGCCGGCGAAGCCGGCGGGCCGCCGGCCCGCAGACTGCGCCGCCGGATGCTGGCGTGGGGCGATCTCGTCATGATGCGCAAGCAGCTGCTGACGCTCAAGGAACTGGCCGAGCGCGACGCCCGCGCGTAGGGGGCTTTTGGCGGGTCTCCGCGGCGTCGCGACACGGAGAAGCCCCTGGCTCAGCGCCGTAGCGCCCACTTCTGCACGGACTCCAGCGGACCGTGGGAGAACCGCCGCAGCCACAGCGTGGAACCTGCCATCAGGACGCAGCACACCGCTGCCCACAGCCCGATCACCCACCACGGCCGGGCCGTGTCGCCGAGCCGGTCGGCGAGACCGAGGCCGATGCCGTACGAGGCGAGCGCGCACAGCAGGTTCTGGAGCACGTATCCCGACAGGGCCGTCCGCCCGACGGAGGTGAGCCCGTTCGTCAACGGGCCCGGCCGCCGCAGCCGGTCGACGACGGTGCCGATCAGACCGATGTAGCCGAGCGCCACCAGCGGGGCGGCGCCGTACCGGCTCAGCAGGAAGAAGTCCGGCCCGGCGAGGGCTGTGACGGCGGTGAGCGGTACCCCGAGGCCCAGGCCCCAGCCCAGCATCCGGGCGCGGATCCGCCGGCCCGTCTCGTCGCAGCCGAAGGCCCCGGCCCGGAACAGCCGGACGCCGAGCAGGAAGAGGAAGACGAGGAGCCCGAACGAGATCAACGGTTCCATACGCAGGGCGAAGGCGTTCTCCAGCCGGAAGGCGATCTGGTCCGCGTAGCTGCCGTTCGCGTAGAGGTCGACGACCTCGGGCGCGACGCCACCGCCGCTGCCACCGCCGTCTCCGGCCTTCTCGCCGTTGACCGCGATCAGGGCTGCGGTCAGTCCGCCCATCACGAGGAGGTGGCAGCCGCCCGCCCACCACATCACGCGGCGTCGGGCCCGGTCCGAGCGCGTCAGCAGCCAGGCGACGAGCAGTGCGGTGACCGCGTACCCCATGAGGACGTCCCAGGCGAAGACGAGGACGAAGTGGAGCGTCCCTTCGGCGAAGAGGAAAAGAGCCCGCCATCGGTATCTGCCGGGCCACGGCTGTCCGCGCCGCGCCGCCGAATCGAACTGGATTGCGAGGCCCACGCCGAACAGGATCGTCAGCATCGACAGGAACTTGCCGTCCGCGAGCAGACGGAAGAGGCTTTCGGCGGCGTCCGGCAAGGATCCCCACCGGATCCCACCGCTGCCGCCCTCCAGGATGCCCCACTCCGCACCAGGGCCGGTGAAGACCCACACATTGGTCATCAGCGTGCCCAGGATGGCGGTCCCCCGCAGCACGTCCAGCAGGGGGAGCCGGCTGCCCGGGGCGCTCGTCGGTGCGGCGGGCGGGGCGGGCATGGTGTCGGTCATGTACTCATCGTCGGCGGCGTTGCTCCGCCATTCCTCGCCGCCGAAGACGAAAGCCCGCTGCATCGAAGGATGTAGACGGCCCCGGCCCGGTTCCTCCGCAGGCCTGACAGGCCTGCCCGGCAAGCTCCGAAGGACACCTTTACGGCTCTTCCTCCCGCCCGGGCAACGACGACCCGGCGAGGGCGTCGACGAGCCAGCAGTGCACGATCCCCAGATTGGGACGCAGGTCCGGCTTGAGCAGGGCGACATGCTGCCAGTAGCGGCTGAACAGGGGGATGGTGCTGCGTAACTGCGCGCCCATGAAGGCCCGGAAGCCGGGAGTGTCGTCTTCGCCCCGGGAACGTGCGCAGGCAGCCGAGAAGTGGTCGAGTGCCTCACCCGGCTGCGGCGGCAGACCGGCCTCGACGAGGGAGTCCGCCAGTTCCGATGCGTCGAGCAGCTCCGCGTAAAGCGAAGCCTTGTCCCGTACGTTCGGGCATGCCCAGTACAGGGGGAAATCCGGGCGGGCGGTCAGTGCGTGCAGTTCGGCGTAGGCGAGGACGGCATGCGCCGACGGGTCGTCGGGCGGGTCCGGAACGGCCTGTTCGGTGATGGCGTCGACGAGCCGCACGGGTATGGAAGCGGGGATCGTACGGCGCCAGGAGCGGGCCAGGTCCTCATGCGCCTCGGGCAGGTGCTGTACCCGCGACAGTACCTCCAGACGGCGCAGACGCTCCGGTCCCGAACAGTCGTCCAGAGCCCGCAGGGTCGCCTCGCGCCAGCGCAGCTCCGTCAACCGCTTCTGCACCAGGGCGAGTTCGTCGGTCACCAGATCGGCGAGGCTGCGCTCACCCGTGGCCACCCGGGCGACCGTGGCGATCGGGGTGCCCAGGGCGCGCAGCCGCTGTATCAGCCGCAGCTGCTCCAAAGCCTCCGGCCCGTATCGGCGATGGCCGCCGGTACTTCGCTCGGCCACGGACAGCAGGCCGATGTCCGAGTAGTACCTGATGGTCTTCACCGGCAGGCCACTGCGAGCCGCGAGATCCCCGATCGTCCATGTGACCTGCTTCATAATCCCTTGAACCTCCAGTGCACGGGAGCTTTTAGCGTACGAAGCGTCGGTTGCGGAGGTGCGGGGAGCCGGGAACGGTTCGGCTGCCCGGCACCTCACGGGAGCGACCGACCCACGACCGGGCCGCGATCTTCGCGGTCCTGTGGACGCCCGGCTGACCACGGGGGTACGACCCAGCCGGGTGCACGGGGGACGGGGTGGCTCGGGCCCGCCACGCAAGTGGCGCCCGAGCCACCCCCATGGCGGCTGCTCGGGCCACGGGCGCGAGGTACGTTGGCGCCAGGAGGTGACACCCATGGCACCTGGGATTCCCGCGACGATGAGGGCGTGGGTGGTCCCTGCTCCGGGCCGCCTCGAGCGCGTGGAGCTGCCCGTGCCGGCGCCCGCGCCCGACGAACTGCTCGTCCGCGTCCGCACCTGCGGGGTGTGCCGCACCGATCTGCATGTACGCGACGGCGATCTGCCGCCGCACCGGACACCCGTCGTCCCCGGACACGAGGTGGTCGGGGACGTCGTGGCGTCCGGCGCGCGATCAGACGGCTGGACCATCGGTACGCGTGTCGGCGTCCCGTGGCTGCGGCGTACATGCGGCCGGTGCCCGTACTGCGTCCGGGGACGGGAGAACCTCTGTCCCTTCTCGCAGTACACGGGCTGGGACGCCGACGGGGGATACGCCGACTACGTCACCGTCCCGGCCGCGTACGCCTATGAACTGCCGCCGGGATACGACGACGCGGAGCTCGCCCCCCTGCTGTGCGCGGGGATCATCGGCTACCGGGCGCTGCGCCGCGCCGAACTCCCGCCCGGGGGGCGGCTCGGCATCTACGGGTTCGGGGGCTCCGCCCATCTGACGGTCCAGGTCGCCATCGGCGAGGGTGCGGTGGTGCACGTCCTGACCCGGTCGGAGGCCGCCCGCTCCCTCGCGAGGGAACTCGGGGCGGCCTCGGCGGGCGACGCGTACGATCGCCCGCCGGAGCCCCTGGACGCGGCCGTCCTCTTCGCACCCGTGGGGGATCTGGTGCCGGTGGCGCTCGAGGCGCTCGACGCGGGTGGGACGTTGAGCATCGCGGGCATCTATCTCACCGACATCCCGTCACTCGGCTATGAGCGCCACCTCTTCCGGGAGCGGACCGTGCGCAGCGTGACCGCCAACACCAGGGAGGACGGACGCCGGTTCCTGGCGGCGGCGGGCGAGCACCGTCTGCACGCGACGGTGACCCGCTACCCCTTCGAGGAGGCGGACAGGGCGCTGGACGATCTGGCGGGGGACCGGGTCAACGGTGTCGCGGTCCTGGACATGGCCTTGTGACGCCGGTCAGCAGCCCATGGCCCAGACATGGGAGTCGCCGCGGTCGTTGGCGGTCGCGTTGAAGCCGACCTCGTCGCCGGGACGCAGACAGATCGTCATGTCGCCGCCGGTGGAGGGGAATTGGATGGCATCCTCGTAGACCTTGACGTGGTCCTTGACGCCCGGACCGGAGATGCCGTGGTTCGCCCAGGAGGAGTCCTGGTCGGCGATCCAGCTCTCCCACCATTCGTCGTCACCCGAGGCGTTCATGCGCTGCCCGCCGAAGTTGGCCTCGGTCCAGACACAGAAGTTGCCGCTCGGACAGTTCGCGGCCGACGCGGGGGTGGCGGTGACCAGACATGCTCCGGCGGTGAGCAGGGCGGCGGCCAGCAGGGTCAGGGGGTGCTTCATATCGGGTGCCTTTCGTCGGTGCGGAGGATGCACGGATCACGGATCACGGATTCGGGTGTGGCCGGTCGGCCGTGGTGCTGTTCGCCCCGGACTGCTCGGCGGTCAGTACCGCTCTCGCTTCGGTGAGCGCGTGGGCGCGCAGTTCGCGGTAGGTGGCGCGATCGGCGGGCGGAGCCTTGGCGCCGAGGTTGTTGACGTGGGTGACGGCCCGGAACCAGCGGCGCTGGTCTCCGTAGAGCCGGCGCTCGGCGGCTGCCAGGCAGCCGTCGGTGTGGTGGCCGATGACGTGCCCGCTGGGGAGTGCGAGGGTGAGCTCGGTCGGGCCGGTGCCGAACAGCGCGTGTTCGACACGGCGGGCGTCGGCCTTGTCCGCGGGCGGGTGTCCGGGGCGTGGCGGGGGGAGCCCCTGGCCGATGAGGCAGCGGTCGGTGAGTACGAGCTGGGCGGCCTTGACCGTGTCGTCCGGGCTGAGCGAGACAGCCGGCCCGTGTGGCGTGGCGCAGGCACTCAGGCCGGCCGCCAGCGCGGCCGGCAGCAGCAGCGCGATCAGCGCCGGCGCACGTCCGCGTTTCCTCGTGCTCACCCGGGCTCGCAGTCGGCGTGGGGCGAGGTGTCGACGGCGTCGAGCTTGTCCCACCACTCCCAGTTCTCGGAGTAGTCGCCGCCGTAGATCGTGCGTTGCAGACAGGGGCCCTTGCCGGGGAAGTGCAGGGCGTACACGGTCCTGTCGACCTGTGAGGCGAAGGATCTGGCATGCCGGTGCACATGGTCGGCGGGCACGGCGAAGCCGCCGGGCGACGGGTTGTAGCACCAGCCGCCTCCCGGGCCGGTTTCCCCCGGCTCGGGCCAGAAGCAGACGTGCCCGGGCAACGCGGAGGCGGAGGGGGTGAGTGGGGGCGCCGTGGTCAGGGCGAGGGCGGCGAGGACGCCGGCAAGGGCGAGGACGGAGCGTTTCAATTCGGCTTCCCGTAAGGAGGTCAACGGTCACGCGCTGACTTCCCATGCCCTGCCGCAGATACGCACGGTGACGGGCTTCGTCACCCGGAGTAGCGAGTAGTCATATCGCTGCTGTCCCGGCAGCCCCAGCGGCCACGTGGGGGGCGCGGTGTGCGAGTCCGCGCCCGACTCCCGTGTCTTCCGCGTCCGATTGTGGGACCGGCGCAGAGCCCCTTCAGGCGCTGCGGTGCGAAACGAACTGCTCAGTCATGAGCTGTGATCGGGTAGCCGGAGCCCATCGCTGAGCCCCGGCCCCTGCTGCGGCGCCGTTCGGCCCGATGGGCCGCCGGAGCGGAGCCGTCCGGGGGCGCCGCGATACGGGGTGCCTGCGCAGGTCGGCAGAACTGATACAGGGCACCCCAGACCCGCGTAGACGTAATCCGACTGTCAACTGTCCATTCCTTCTACTGCAGTTGGCCGTTGTAGTCCGGAAGCTTGAAGGTGCGCTCGGCGTGCCCGCCTTCCAGGTCGGTGCTCCGGTTGCCGATGTTCGCGACAATCGTGTGGCCGTCGTTCTCGATGGAGCGACGGCAGTCGGTCTTCACGGACTCCTTGGACGCGTCGTCGCCGGACTTCCGCATGCACAGGCCGTCGACCGGGAACCCGGCGTCCTCCAGCTGCGCGGCTGTCCTCTCGCGCCCCGACTCCTTCCGGTTGGTGACAAACATGACAAGGGCCCCCTTGTCCTTTGCGAACCTCGCCAGGTCGAGGGTGGCCTTGATCGGCTTCTGGTCGTCGAAATCGGTTGCCAGTGAGGTGTTGTCGATGTCCAGCACGATCGCGACATCCTCACCACCGCCCCGCAGGCGCTCGGCAAGGAAGTCCTGGGCGGGCGCGAGGGCTTCGGAGGCATCGCTCAGCCACTGTTCCTTGTTGGGCAGGGAGGTGTCGTCGTCCACCACCTCCTGCCGGTCGTCGGACCGTGCCCCGGGTGACTCACCGGCGAACGCCCCCGACACCACCGTGCCTGCGACGACCAGACCGCCGATGGCGGCGAACATCCCTATGCGGCCCAGTTCCTCTTCTTGACATGACTCATTCAAACCTCCGGAATCGCGTAACTCCGTTTGCTCCCAAGGCTGTTCCTGCGGGAGTGGCTGCCACGCAATACGCAGGGCCGGGTCCGGATGTTCAGCGGAGAACGGGCACGGAGGTGCGCCTCTCCGTCCGGTGCTTCCGTACGTACGGGACGATGGCAATGATCCTCATCCGACTCCCGCGCCCCCATGGGGCAGCTCCGCTATTCCCGCCCTTCCGGTGATCACCGGTTCAGTGGCGGCGTTCGCTCACGGAACGTCAGATCCCTGCGCAGAGAAAAGTGTTACGCGTACGACGTTTGCGGATGCCGCACCATTTCTGGTCCGTAGTTTCCGAATTCACGGTTACGTCCTCCCTTTCGCGCGCTTGACGCTGCCGTGCTCCGGCCCTTGAGTGGGGCCCGACCTGCTGTCAGCTGGGGGGATCGAGCATGTCCGCACCGCGATTTCGTGTGTCGATCAATGGTTTCTGGTGCCGTAATGAAACCTGGGACGACGCTTTCAACTGGGACGGAAAACACGACGAGGTGTTCATCGATGTCAATACGAAGGTGGTCGACGCACAGGGTGCGGTGATCCAGAACTTCGACAGTGAAAGCGAGTTGATGGGCGACACCTACCGTCTGCCCAATCGTGTTCAGGCGGGCTCCGCATCGGACCGCGGGGGGATCGTCACCGGCGACCGGTTCCCGCCGACGGCCACACCCTGGCTGCGCTCCGGCCCGCTCAACGCACAGCGGGTCCCCCCGTACAGCATCTGGGAAGGCGATCTGCGCCCCGGCCAGGACATGGTGCTGCTGACGCCGACGGTCTGGGAGTGGGATCCGGGCGCGGGTTTCTGGGACGGCTGGCTCGCCTGGCAGGTCCAGGTCGACGACCGGTACGGCAAGCGGGCCAAGGACATCTTCGGAAAGATCTGGCCCGTCTCGTCGCCCGTGTTCGACGCGGTGTCGCTCGGCATCCAGACGGTCGGCTCGATGGCCGGGATGTGGTCACCGTTCGGAAAGTCGATGCGCCGGCCGGTCGGTATGCACCGCAACCCGGACGACCCCGACGGAGTGCTGTTCAACCCGGTCACGATCGCGCTCGACAGCGAGACGGCCGAGTACCTCGTCAGCCACAACCTGCAGGGATACGGCGACGGGATCGTCGAGGTGAGGTATGTGGACGACCCGTACCTCCGGGGCGTCTACTCCCTCTTCGTCCAAGTGGAGAAGATCCGCGACGCGAGCGACGAGTGGGCGGACGTCGGCCACGCCAACGGCGTCGTCTCGATGGCCGCGGCCGACGGCCGTCTGTTCGCCGTCACCGCCGACAACGGGCTGTGGATCCGTGACGCGGTGCTCCACGACATCGACTGGACGCAGACGGGCAAGGCGCCAGGAGCGTCCGGTCTCGCCGCCACGGGCGGGCGCCTGTTCTGCGCGACCGCCGAGAACAAGCTCTGGACCCGTGAGGCGCTCCCGTCCGACATGCAGTGGACCCACGTGGGCCATGCCAACGGAGTCGTCGGCATGGCCGCCATCGACGGCTCGCTGTTCTGTGCGACGGGGAACGACCGGCTCTGGTCACGGCCGCCGCTGCTCACGGACACGCACTGGACGGACGTCGGCCACGCGAACGGCGTCAAGGCGATGGCCGCGGCGGCAGGCAGCCTCTACTGCGTCACCGGCGACGACCGGCTCTGGTGCCGGCCGCCGAGCCCGACCGATGTGCCCTGGACCCCCGTTGGTACGGCAGCGAAGGCCACCGCCCTCGCGGGAACCAGCCAGGGCCTGTTCATGGCCACATCGGGGAACCGGCTCCGGTACCGGTCCCTCGCCCTGGGGTAGCACGCGCGGACCGACCGGATCACCAGAGCCTGTCGGTCTCGCCCGGGTAGAGCTCGATGCGGCCGTGAGGGAACGAACTCACGCCTGTCCGGTGGGGGTGGAGGCCCTCACGTCTGTCCGGTGGGGGTGAAGGTGACGGGCAGACGCTCCGGGCCGCGCAGGCCCCCGGGCCTCCACCGCACCTCGCCGGGCGGCACCGCAAGGGCGAGGCCCGGAAGCCGGCGCAGCACCGTGCCGATGGCGACCTGGCCCTCGAGCCGGGCGAGCGGCGCCCCCAGGCAGTAGTGGATCCCGTGCCCGAAGGCCAGGTGGGCGTTGTCGCCCCGGGTGATGTCCAGGCGGTCGGGATCGGCGAAGCGCTCCGGGTCGCGATCGGCGATGGCCGAGGCGACCACGACCGTCGCACCACGCGGGACGGCCACGCCCCCGATGGTGACGTCCTCGCGCGCGAACCGGGCGACGCCGGGGCTGACCGGCCCGTCGTAGCGCAGGAACTCCTCGATCGCGCCCGGCAGCAGCTCGGGGTCCTTCCGCAGCAGCGCCAGCTGGTCGGGGTTGGCGAGCAGTGCCGCGACGCCGCTGCCGATCAGGTTCACCGTGGTGATGTATCCGGCCGCCAGCAGCAGGAACGCCATGGCGATCAGCTCGTCCTCGTCCAGGCGCTGTTCCTCGTCCCGGGCGGTGATCAGCGCGCTCAGCAGATCGTCCCCCGGCCGGGCCCGCTTGGTCTCCAGGAGCTTGGTCAGATAGGCGCGCATCTGCTGCCAGGCCGCGTCCACCACGGCCGGATCGGGCATCTCGGCCCTGCGCAGGATCATGTCGTCGGTCCAGCGCTGGAAGTCGTGCCGGTCCGTGACGGGCACCCCGAGAAGCTCGCTGATCACCGTGACCGGGAGGGGCAGGGCGAAGTCCGCCACCAGATCGGCCCGGCCGGCCGGTGCGAAGTCGTCGATCAGCCGGTCGGTGATCTCCTGGACACGCGGCCGCATCTCGGCCACCCGCCGTGCGGTGAAGGCCTTGGACACCAGCCGGCGGAGCCGGGTGTGGTCGGGCGGGTCGGTACGGAGCATGTTGCTCAGCATCGACTCGCGTTCGGTGGACGGCAGCTGCTGCATCAGCCGCGGGTCCGACGCATCGCGGACGTCGCTGCTCAGCCTCGGGTCCGAGAGGGCCGCCAGCCCGTCCTCGTACCGCGTGACCAGCCAGGCCTCCACACCGCCTGCGACGACGGCGCGGCGCACCGGGCCGTCCTCGCGCAGCTGCCGGTAGAGCGGGAAGGGGTCGGCGACGAAGGCCGGATCGGCGTAGGGCAGAAGGACGGGCTGCTGGCTCATCGGTGCCTCCCGGAGTGCCTTGCGGCGCGATCGCGGCCGACGGGAGCGGGGCCCGCTCGATCCTGAACGATGACGCCAACCACTACTGATGGTGACTGTTCGGGTCGATTCTGAGGGTATATGTGCCAGTGTGGCGGAACCCGGGATGGGCCGAAGGGAGCGGTGGCCATGGAACGTGCCAGGAAAAGCGCCACGGAAGCGGCCAGGGACAAGGCCACCGAGCGGACGACGTGCTGTGTCGTGGGCGGCGGCCCTGCCGGAATGGTGCTCGCCCTGCTGCTGGCCAGGGCGGGAGTGAAGGTCACGGTCCTGGAGAAGCACGGCGACTTCCTGCGTGACTTCCGCGGCGACACCGTGCACCCCTCCACGCTGGCTCTGCTGGAGGATCTGGGATTGGCCGAAAGGTTCGCCCGTCTGCCGCAACGCAGGGTGTCGTCGGTCCAGCTGCCGCTCGGACCGGACCGTTCGCTCGTCACCGTCGGCGACATCGGTGCACTGCCGGGCAAATACAACTACATCGCCATGGTGCCGCAGTGGGACCTGCTCGATCTGCTCGTCGACGAGGCACGCCGCGAGCCGTCCTTCTCCGTACGGATGAACACCGAGGCGACCGCCTTCCTGATGGAGCGGGGCCGGGTCACGGGGGTGCGCTACCGCACCTCTGACGGCGGCACCGGCGAACTGCGGGCCACCCTGACCGTCGCCTGCGACGGCCGGGGCTCACTGGCCCGCTCGCTGCCCGAGCTGGGACTGCGGCAGTTCACCTGTCCGATGGACGCCTGGTGGTTCCGGCTGCCCCGGCGCGAGGACGATCCGCACGGGCTCGTAGGGGGCGCGGGCGACCGGTTCCTCAGCGCCATGATCGACCGCGGGGACTACTGGCAGTGCGCCGCGCTCATCCCCAAGGGCACCGACTGCCCGCGGCGCGCCGTCGGCCTCGAGCGCTTCATGGCCGAGTTCACCACGGCCGTGCCCTGGCTCGCGGACCGGGTGGGCACACTGTCGTCCTGGGACGAGGTCAAGCTGCTCGACGTACGGCTCGACCGCCTCCGGCGCTGGCACCGGCCGGGACTGCTGTGTATCGGTGACGCGGCGCATGCGATGTCGCCGGTCTTCGGCATCGGCATCAACCTCGCCGTCGAGGACGCCGTGGCCGCCGCCCGCCATCTCGTCGGGCCGCTGCGCACCGGTACGGTCGGCCTCCGGGACGTGCGTGGGGTCCAGCGCCGCCGCTGGCCGACGACGGCCCTGACCCAGGCGCTCCAGCGGGTCGCTCACGGGTGGGTGATCGAGCCGGTGCTGGCGGGCCGCCCGCCCTTCAAGGACGCCGGACGCGCCCGGCGCATGACGGAGCTGATCACCACGTCGCGGTGGCTCAACCGGGTGCCGGCGTACTTCCTCGCCTACGGTGCGCTGCGTGAGCGCCCGCCGGCCGTATCGGTGCGCTGACCCGCTGCGGCTCGCCCGGTCACCGCCGTGCCTCGCTCAGTTCGAGCAGGTGGCCGTCCGGGTCGCGGAAGAAGCAGCGGATCTCCACGCCATGGTCCACCGGCGGTGTCAGGAACTGCGCTCCCCGAGCGCGCAGCGTCTCGTACGCGGACCGGCAGTCGGGCACCCGGAAGGTCATCTCGTGACTCACCCGGTCCGGGTCACCGGGCGCGGCGAACGTCACTCCGGGCTTGTCGGCGGTGGGACCGCCGCCGGTGACGAGCAGCAGCCAGGTCCCGCACAGCCGCATCACCGCGCTGGTGCCGCCGTACTCCCGTACGAGCTCGGCACCGACGACATCGCGGTAGAAGTCGCGGGCCCGGGCGGCGTCGGCGACCACCAGCAGATGGGTCAGCTCTGTTCCCTCGGGGAATCCGGCGGTCATCTCCCCTCCTTCGGTGGGTCGGGTTTGGGATCGTGGTCGGGTTCGGGTTCGGGTTCGGGTTCGGGTTCGGGTTCGGGTTCGTGGTCGGGTTCGGGTTCGGTATGGCGGTCCGGGGTCAGGCCTCGGCGCGCTGGGTGACCTCGGCGCTGCTGCGGTCGCCGAGGAACTCGTACCAGCGGTGCTGCAGGCACGGGTACTGGACGTCCGCCTCGACCAGGCCCAGGAACGAGTCCACGGTGGCCGCGAGACGCTCCTGCAGCCCGCCGTCGGTCAGATCGCCGCTCTCCGTGAAGGCCTGGTGGGCGGCGGCGAGACTGAACATGCTCGGGTAGACGCGGGCCCCGAGATGCTCCAGCGGTACGCGCAGGGCCCACAGACCCCGGTTGCCGCCGACCATGGACGGCGACGCCGAGACCAGCAGCGTCTGCTTGTCCTTGAACGGCTGCGGCCGGAAGCGGGAGACCCAGTCCACGGCGTTCTTCACTGTGCCCGGCACCGAGGCGTTGTACTCGGGGGAGGAGATGACGAGCGCGTGGGCCGCCTCGATGCGCTCGCGCAGGGCGGTGGATCCCGGGGGCGGTCCCTCCGCCTCCTCGGCGTCCCCGTCGTACGGAGGGACGCCGAAGTCCCGCAGACCCGCGAGGTCGACCGTGGCGCCGGTCTGTCCGACGAGCCGGGCGACGAGCGTGGCCAGACGCTCGTTGAGGGAGTCGGTCCGGGAAGACCCGGAGAGGACGAACACCCGCAGGGCCGTGCGGCCGACGGGTGGGGACGGCACTGCCGAGCCGTCCGGGGCAGGGTGGGAATCGGTCATGATCGCGCCTTTCTGATCACCGGATCGAGCTCATCACCGGTCGAGGGCGTGGGCTCCTTCCCTCCCCGTGTCGATCATGACGCCGACGTCCTCCTCGTGCACCCGTGCACGAGGGATACGGGGAGGGGAAGCCGTTGTCGTCGCGCCGGCGTCGGCGTCGGCCGGTCCCGGCGGTCACTTCGCCACCTGCCGGAACCGGCCGGACCTGGGCACTGCGCAGCGGTCAGGGGCGTACCGCGAACGGCCCGAGGACGCCGTAGTCGATCCTCAGCGACTCGAGCATCGCGAAGGCGTTGTCGACGGTGAAGACGTCCGCCGCGCCCAGACGGTCCACCCAGGCCGGCACCACAGCGTCACCAGCCCGCCCTGCGACCGTGTCGAGGTAGGTCTTGAACACCGCCCAGGGGTTGTCGGGGTACTGGGCGAACATCGGCGTCGGGTCCACCGAGGCGATCGCGTCCCGGGTGTGGCGCTCGAGATCGTGCATGTAGGCACGCTGGAGCCGCACGTCCTCCCGTGTGCCGAGCCTGGTGAGATGCCCGCCGACGTAGGTGTGGAACGGGAATTCCAGCGCCTGGTCGTGGGCCTCGATCCATGCCGGGATGTCCGTGGACATGGCGAGGTTCTTGAACGGCACCCAGCCCGGGAACACGACGTCGACGAGCATCAGCACCCGCTGCCTCGGCGCGTACACGAAGATGTTGTCCGGACTGTGGTTGGGGCCCTTGTACACCAGCTTCAGGACTTGGTTGCCGACCTCGAGCCGCAGCTTGTCGGAGAAGACACGCGTCGGCAGCGGACGGTTCGGGTCCCGTGCATCGGACAGCAGCCGGCGGGTCTGCTCGTGCGCGATCCGGACCGCCTTGGCCGGGTAGATCCCGGCCGCGCCGATGTGGTCGGCGTGATGGTGCGAATAGACCACGTGGGTGATCGGCTGGGTCGTCACCTCGGCGATCGCCCGGAGGATGTTGTGGCCGAGCGTCGGCGGTGCGTCCACCACCACGACGCCCGCGCCCGTCACCAGGAAGATCATCTGGTAGCTGCCGTCGGTGAGCCAGTACAGCCCGTCCTGGATCTCCTCGACGAGGTAGCCCTTCTTCGGGATCAGCGGACCTCGCGCGTTCGCCGGGATGGGGGCGTAGCCGGCCGCCGTCTGCCCGGCGGCGTGTGCGGTCCCGGCCGGCAGCAGCGGATCGAGCAGGGCTGCCGCGGCCGGTACCGAGGCGGCGAGGGCGGAGTACCGGAGAATCGACCGCCGGTCGGGCTGGGGTGTGGGTTCGGGCTGCTCGCTGAACGGCCCGTTCGTCGTCGGCATGGCTTCGTCTCCTTACGACGCCTGCGTCCTGAGGTTGACACGTCAACTTTTGGTTGATGTGTCAACCTGCCTGTCGCCATCAATGTAACTCCAGATGGTTGAAGTGTCAACCAAATGCTCTCGGGGGTGTGCGGGGGCGGCCGTCGTCGGCGTCCTACGGGGCTTCGGCGCCCCCGCGCAGCCGGCGCGTCACGGCCCCGGAGATCTCGGCGAGCTCCTTCAACTGCTCACGGGAGAGTGCCTCGACGAAGACTCGGCGCACATTGGCGGCATGCAGCGGAGCCGCCGTACGGATCGCCTCCAGCCCCTCGGGGGTGAGCACGGCGAAGGCGCCGCGTGCGTCGGTGGGGCACTCCTCGCGCCTGAGCAGCCCCCGCTGCTCCATCCGGCGGACCTGGTGCGACAGCCGGCTCTTCTCCCACCGCGCCTGTGCCGCGAGATCCTGCATACGCAGCCGGTGGCCTTCGGCCCCGGACAGCGGGGCCAGTACGCGGTAGTCCGCCATGGACAGCCCGCCGGCTTGGCGTAGCCCCCGGTTGACCTGCTCTTCCAGCAGCTGGCTCATGGCCACGAAGCCCTGCCAGGCCCGTTGCTCCACATCGTCAAGCCATCGGGGTTCGGTCACCGGCTGAGCCTAGCCCTGCGCTGGTTGACGCATCAACCCGGTGCTTTCCCCGGACGGCCCGATCCGGCCCTGGAATCCGGGCGGCCGTCCCGGTCGGGCTCACCAGGGGCCCTGTTCGGGCCTCGCCTCATCAGGGTCCTCCGGCCACGGCGGCACCGTCGCCGCCACCACCCGCAGGCCGTCGGGGCCGCCCCGGAACTGGAACGCGGTCCCGAGCGGAATGGTCAGACAGACACCCGGGACGAGTGGGGTGACCTCCTCGTGCCCGTCCTGCCGACGCCACATGTCTCCACCACCGGAGACGACGTACCAGATCTCCTCCACGGTGGCATGCGAGACCGCCTGCGTCACCTGCCCCGGCGCCAGCTCGAACTGCGCGAAACTCGAGGCACCCGGCAGCACGCAGAGCGGCCGCACGGCCGCACCGTCCGGAGCGGTGACCTCTGGTGCCTCGTCAACTCTCGTCGTCAGAAAACGCGTCATCGTGATCCTTCGTCCGTGGTCCGCGGTCCAGGGGGTGTCGCCCGCCACACCATGCTGCAGGACTTCTTCCCGGCCCGGGCGTCATCGCGCCATGCCGACGCGGACTGCACCGCGCATCATGGGCGTAGGCGCAGTGGCGACCGTGGAGGCTGACATGAGCGACTACCCGGGCTCGATCGTGCCGGTCGACCACGTGGAACCGGTGCCCCGGCGCATCCGCGCACAGCTCGCCGGCGAGACCGTCATGGACACCGTCCGCGCACGATATGTGTGGGAGTGGAGCCACTACCCCCAGTACCACATCCCCATCGACGACATCCGGCCCGATCTGCTCATCGGCGAAGGGCGTACGCAGCACAGCAGCCGGGGGACCGCGGAGGTGCACGGACTGCGCCTCGGCGGGCTTCACCGGCCGTCCGCGGCGAAGGTGTTCCGGGACTCTCCGGTGGCGGGGCTCGCCGGGACCGTCCGGTTCACCTGGGACGCGCTGGACGCCTGGTTCGAGGAAGACGAGCAGGTCTTCGTCCACCCGCGCAATCCGTATGTGCGGGTCGACGCGCTGCGCTCGACGCAGCCGGTGCGGGTCGAGCTCGAGGGTGTGGTCCTCGCCGAGTCCGCCTCCTCGGTGACGGTCTTCGAGACGGGGTTGCCGACCCGGTACTACCTGGACCGGAACCAGGTCGACTTCGCACACCTCATCGCCACCGACATCGTCACCTCCTGCCCCTACAAGGGCACCACCAGCGGGTACTGGTCCGCCCGGATCGGTGACCAGGTGCACAACGATCTCGCCTGGACGTACGACTTCCCGACCCGCCAGCTGCTGCCCATTGCGGGGCTCGTCGCCTTCTACAACGAGCGCGTCGACCTCTTCGTCGGCGGGAGGGCTCTGGAACGCCCGTCGACCCCCTTCTCCCGGTAGCAGCACCGATGGGGTCCTGTCCGGCCGATCTCGCCGGGCCCGCGTCACTCCGTGATCGTGCGCGTTCGGCAGCACCCCGCCTCGGCCCCTTCGTCTTGGGGTGCCCGGCCCGGTGCTGCCGGACACGCGGTGGGACGCTCGCCTCGCGGGCCGGGTGACGTGCCCGGATCAGATGGGGGCCGCGCCCGTCCCGAGCGCGGCCCCGAAACCCACCGCTACCTGACGGAGTTGTAGGGGCGTTGTCCGGCGACCTGCTTGCGCAGGTCGGGGAGCATCTCGAAGAGCTTGCCGCCCGGGCAGGCCGTCACATTGACATCCCTGTGGCTGGAGATGACGTTCACATCGAGCACCGCGTCCTTCGGGTGCGGGTTGGTGCCGCCGCCTCCGGCCGAGACAAGCTGTGTCGAGCCTTCGGGATCGAGCTGGTACTGACCGAGCTTCCATGCCAGCAGGTCCGCCAGGCCCTTGACCATGGCCTCGCTGGGCCTGGGGTCGGGGCCGGTGTCCTCGCCGCCTTCGCTGTTGTTGGGCTCGAAGTTGCCCAGCATCGCCACACCGAGGGTGTTGGTGTTGAAGCCTTGTGCGTGGCCGCCGAGGATGCCCGGGATCGCACTTCCCGGCTTCATTTCGGTGGAACCCTTGCGACCTTCCCAGATGCCGCCGAAACGGTCGACGATGAAGTTGTAGGGGAAGTCGCCGTAACCGAGGTTCTTGATGTGGTGGATATAGATGCCGTTGATGATCTGTGGCACCTGCTCCTGGGTGTAGGCGTTTCCTGACACGGTGTGGTGGACGAGGGCGGCCTTGACGGAAGGCTGCAGCTTGTACCCGGGGTCGGCCAGAGACTCGTCGGCGCCCCAGTCCGTGCGGGACTTGACGGTCGGGGCTTCTGCCGCGGCCTGCGGCCGGCGGCGCAAGGAAGACGCAGTCGTCGTCTTGGACGCATTGATGTAGGACAGCCGCAGATCCTGCGGCAGGGTGCCCTTCGGCGACACGAAGCGGACCTCGACGCCGTCCGCGCCGCCCACGTAGAAGGCCGGGGCTCCCGCCCTCCTGGCCTCTTCGGCGACGCCTTCCTCCAACTCCAGCGGAATCTGACGCCACGATTCCCACGCGCCGTTGCGGTGGACCCGCGCCCGCGCGGTCAGCCCGCCGTCGACCACGGCGTTCTTCTTCCAGCTCAGTCCGATCGACGAGAAGCGTTTCCCGGTGATCTTCCCCGTGGTGAAGACCTTCTCGCTCCGCGCTCCGGCCTGCGTAGCCATGGCGTCAGATATCTTGCCCTTTGAGTCGGTGAGGGTCGTGTTCACCACCTGCGGCGCAACCCCCTCCTGGGCTGCCTCGACCGCGGTCACCGTGGAACCGGTACCCGCCGCCGCGACGGCAGGAACCGTCAGCGACAGCACTCCGAGAGCGACGGCGAAGGCTGTCTTGCGATATTTCATCGATTTCCTTAGAAGTAGTTCCCTCGGCGATGACGAGGCAGGACCGCGGAGCAAGTTCCGCCGGCTGCCGTAGGCATGGGCAGCACCGGCTTGTCCGCCGCAGCACCGGTGGGCTCTCGGTGCGCTCGATGCGCCTGTCGGGACAGTCGCGCCGAAAGTGCGTGCCGACCCGCTGGCTGCTGCACAGCCGTCGTCGCACTCTGGTCAAACGTCGCCACTGGTCCCGGCTTTCGGTTCGACGGGTACAGCGGGACAGCCCTGATGCCTTGTCCGGGACGTCAGGTGTGGTATCGGTGCTCAGGCACGGGATGCCGGGCAGTGGCGGGGGACTCACGGCCCGCACCCGGTTCCTACGCATCGTCGGGGCAAGCGGTTCACCCGTTCCGGGGTGGCACCGGAGCCGGCCTGGATGGCCCCGTTCACTGGGCTGAGCCCGGGGCAGTTCGGCAAGCTGGTACCGACGGCTTGGAAAGAGGAGCACAACACGGCGTTCACGCCGACATGCTCGGCACCGTCCCGCTGCACAACCTCGCCCTTGCGGGGTAACTCCTGCCCCCTACAAGACCGGAGAGGCCCAGGGAAGGTGGCGCCCCACCCTCCCGGCCCGGGGAATGGTCAGTCGATACAGAACTCGTTGCCCTCGATGTCCAGCATCGGGATGCACGACTCGTTTTCCTCATCGGCATACAGCGTTCGCACGTGGGTGGCGCCGAGTGCGACCAGTCGTGCGCACTCGGCTTCGAGTGTGGCGAGGCGCTCGTCCCCCACGAGACCGGTGCCGACCCGGACATCGAGATGCACCCGATTCTTGACGACCTTTCCTTCGGGGACGCGCTGGAAGAGCAGGCGCGGACCCACGCCTGAGGGATCACTGCAGGCGAACCATGATCCCCGCTTCTCAGGAGGCAGGGTGCGGTTGAAATCGTCCCAGGTGGCGAACCCCTCCGGTGGCGGCGGCATCACGTACCCCAACACTTCACACCAGAAACGAGCTAGGCGCTCAGGTTCTGCGCAGTCGAAGGTGACTTGGAACTTCTTGATCGCTGACATCGGCGCACCGTACCGCGTACCAACGGGGTCCAGCCGCCCATTTCCCCAGACGGATCCGCCCGTCACCCGTCGCATCCTGGGCCGCCTTGGACGCCAAGTGATCAAACCGGATCCCTTGGGGCCTGGCCGGCGGATGCCTCGGGGGAACTGTCGGTGGCGGGTGGCAGGATCGTCGACATGGCTTTCGTACGCACGACTCCGCCGCGGCGGTTCGATGTCACCGCGGTGTTTCCTGAGCTGGCTCCGTTGGCGCGAGCCGCAATACGGCTGCACCCGCGTGCCGGGTCGCCTTCGGTGCGGGACAGCTCGGTCGGGGGGCCGTTGCTGTGGCCCGCGGAAGAGTCGTGGCCGCACTGCGAGAGCGCACAACACCAGGACAGCGGCTTCCGCGAGTACCCGGCGGCAGTTCGACTCGAAAGACACAGGCTGGCCCGGCTGCACCGTGATCCCGAAGGCCCTGAGTACACGCCTGAGGAGTTGGCGGTCAAGGAGCGCAACGACGCGGTGCTCAGGGAGCGACTCGACCCGGCCCTCCGTCTGCGGAGTGCCCGGTACCCATGCTGCCCGTGGCTCAGCTGTATGTGCGTGATGTACCCCTGTTGCGGCCGCCCGGACAGGCTGACGTGCTCCAGGTGTTGTGGTGCCCTCACGACCACGAACCGGATGCCAAGCCTTCGACCGCACTGTTCTGGCGGTGCGCCGCGGAGGTGGGCGATGTCCTCGCCGTGCCGCCGGAACCGTATGAGGCGGAATGGGGAGGCTGCTATGTGCCGGAGCCGTGCCTGCTGGCACCGGAACAGATCACCGAGTACCCCAACTCCTTCGATCTGAGCGCGGAGTTGGGGCAACTGGTCGGGGACTGGAGCAGATGGCAGGCAGCTGACGTCGGCGTGGACAGTTCGTACGCGGACTATCCGCAGGAGTTCTACGACGCAGAGCTGGCTGACGCTCCCGGCTGGAAGGTCGGCGGCTGGCCCCCATGGGGCCGCACCGACTCGTATCCCCGCTTCTGCGCGACCTGCGACACCCGGATGGTCCCACTACTGACCATCGCCTCCTTCGAATGGGACGGCGGTTCTGGCAGCTGGGTACCGTACGAGGACCAAGCCGCAGCGTCCGCCGGTCGCGTCGCCGGCCAGAGCCCCGACCAGCCGACCGCGGTCCAAGTCGGTAGCACCGACAACATGCAGCTCTATGTCTGCCCGGCATCTCCGGAGCATCCGCACACCGACCTGATCCAGTGAGCTGTCGCCGAGCCGGCCCTTAGGTCCTGTCCGGGCCAGGGGGTTTCTGATGGATCTCCGTGGAGGAAGGAGCGGCGACCGGTGCGGTGAGAGTGAGTGCCGGGCGTCGCGACGCCGCGGAGATCCGTCAGAAGCTCCCTAGTGCTGTGACCGGATAGGTTCACCGGCTCGCGGCGCCCTGCACGGCGTCTCGCTGCGTTGTCGAATCACCCGAGTACATCCAGTACAAGGCCGATCCTCCGCCTTGCGATACACCGCACCGGACGCCGCGAGCTTCCCGGCAAACCTATCCGGCCACAGCACTAGACCGCCACCACGCAGTTGTCATAGCTGTGTGTGCCGTGGACGGTGACGACGCCCGCGCTGCCGTCGCCGAAGAAACGGGCGAGGATGCCCGCCGGGCGTCCGCCGAACAGCAGCGGCCCGAGTACGGGGGCGACATCGGCGTCGTACGTCTCGGCCGAGCCGTCCGCGGCCATCGCCAGCCGGCAGGTACGGGGGGCCACGAACTCCTGGACGATGCCGGTGCCGCCGGCGGCGGCACCGGCCACCGCTGCCTCCCACCGTGCCTGGTCCGTCTCACGTCCGATGACAACCTGCTTGCCGCTCATCCCGATGCTTTCCTTGAGCACCAGCGACTCCCGGTTGTCCACGGCGTACCGGACGAGGTCGACCTTCCGGTTACCCCGGTGCGTCCAGCGGTCGGACACCACCCGCGTCCACGGCAGATAGGTCTCGACCAGTGCCTTCTCGGCCGAGCTCATCCACGGCCGGCCCTCCGACAGCATGCCCAGGGTGAGTTTGCTGGACAGGAACGTGGAAGTCTGGGTGCCCACGAGCAGACAGCCGTGGTCCAGGGCGTCCTGCACCGGGGCGGTGCCGATGCCGAGCTCGGCCCAGTCCGGAATGGTGAAGTCCCGCAGTCCGACCCGGTAGCGCAGCTGCGGCGGGCAGTCCCAGGCCTGGTGCAGATCCTCGGGTTCGAAGAAACGCGCCGTCAGGCCACGGCTGTTGAAGTAGTCGGTCTGCATGTCGAAGTACCGGGTCAGTCCGCCCTGGTCGCGGGCGCTGCCGAGGATCGCCACCCGGGGTGGCGCCCCCAGTTCCGCGCACAGGTCGCGGAACATCCCGGTGCGGACGACGAAGGGGTCCTCGCTGTGGAACGGGACGCTGCCCCGGTCATCGGCGTAGAGCTTGCGCCACACCTCCAGGCGGGAACGCACCTCCACCGGCCCGCCGAGGGCCCCGCTGACGTTGAACTCCAGGAACTGCGGGCCGTTCGGGCCGATCACCACGTCCGGCCGCGTCACACAGTCCGCGTACCGCTCCTCGGCGAACCGGTCCGCCATGAACAGCTGATGCTCGCTCTCCGGCATGCGGTACGCCGCCAGTCTGCCCTCCGTGGTGGATGCCGCCTCCAGGGCGGTACGGCGCACCAGATCGAGCAGAGCCACGGTGACCCGGAACAGCTCCGCGTACGACGTCCGGGGAAGTACGAAGGGCGCCGCGGGCAGCAGCCGCTGGTACGGCCATCCGGTGTCGCGTATCTCGTGGTCCAGCATCCGGCGGATCGTGTCGGCGGGCACCTCCGGCGGGGCGATGCGGTGCCCGCCGAACCACGGGTGGCCCGTCGCCCCCTGATGACCGATTTCCACCAGCGCGCTCATACATTCCCCCTGACCTCTCCGGCCCGTTTGGGACCCCCCAACACGGTGCGGTTCGGCCTTTGTCCCGGGTCGGACCGGCCCGCGAGGTGAATAGCGTACGGTCTGACCGCATACCAACTGCCGTTCCGGACAGGGGAGTACCACATATGACATTGCGTCATGTGCAGGGGAACGAGTACGCCGAGGAACACGGTGGGGACTACGAGGACTTCGAGCCGGGCATGGTGATCCGGCACTGGCCGGGCCGCACCATCACCGAGACCGACAACACCTGGCTGACGCTCCTGACGATGAACCAGCACCCCCTGCACTTCGACCGCGCCTACGGGGAGGGCGCCGAGTACGGACGGGTGCTGGTCAACAGCGGGATCACACTGTGTCTGGTCGGCGGCATGACCGTACAGGCGCTGTCGGCACGGGCGGTGGCCAATCTGGGCTGGGACAAAGTGCGTCTGAAGGACCCGGTGTACGTCGGCGACACGCTGTACGCGACGAGCCGGATCCTGCACAAGCGGCTGTCCGCGTCCCGCCCCGGGCAGGGGATCATCACCGTGGAGACGACCGGAGCCAAGTCGACCGGCGAGCCGGTCATCGTGTTCGAACGCTCCTTCATGGTCCGCTGCCGCGAGGCGGGGCATCAGACGCCGCAGGACCCCACCGCCTCGTAGAGCGCAGCGGCGGCGGCCGTGTCCTCGACGGCCATGCCGACGCCGCGGAACACCGACGTACGGCCGCCCCTGCGGACCGCACCGTCCACCAGGGCCCCCAGCTCGTGGAGGTGGTGCTCGCCGATCAGCCCGGCGGCGAGCGCGGCACGGACCTCGGCCGCCTCCGCGACCGCGGCGGCCCGCTGCTCCACCAGGACGAACGCGTCCGCCAGCAGGGCGGGTTCGACCTCGACCGCGTCCTCGTGGGTCCCGCCGATCACGTTGACATGTGCCCCGGGGGCTATCCAGTCGGCCGCAACCAGCGGTGCGCTGTCGCTGGTCGAGGTCGTCGTACAGACGATCTCGGCGCCCACCACGGCTTCCCGGGCCGTACCGCACACCGTGACCCTCACCCCGCCGCCCGTGGTCTCCCGCACCCACGCGGCGAAGGCGTCCGTACGGGCCCGGGTGCGGGAGAACACCCGCACCGAGCGGACCGGGCGAACCGCCGACACCGCCCTCACCAGCGCCCGTGCCTGCACTCCGGCCCCGACCACGGCGAGGTCCCCGGCGTCCTCCGGGGTGCACAGACGCGTCGCGAGGGCCGCGACCGCTCCGGTGCGGACGGCGGTCAGCTCGGCGCCGTCCAGCAGCGCCGTGACCCGGCCGGTCTCCAGATCGGTCAGCACGACCACACCGTGGATCAACGGGAGGCCGCGGTCCGGGTTGTCCGGGGTCAGCGTGGTGATTTTGACACTGCCCACCCCGCGCCGCTCCCAGACGGCCGTCCCGGCGAGCAGCTCCCGCTGCGGACCGTGCCGGACGACGGTCCGGGACGGCGAGGCCGTCCGGCCCGCGGAGAGATCGGCGAACACCTCGGCCAGCGCGTCGACCACACGCACCAGACGGTCCTCGCCCGCCATGTCCGCCGCGGTGATCGTCACCGGTACCGTCATCCGGGCCTGCCTTCCGCGCGGGCGCAGAGGTCCGCCACCACGTCCACGATCAGGTCCTCCTGGCCGGCGATCGCCTGGCGCCTGCCCAGCTCGAAGAACACGTCCCTCGGGTCGACCCCGGCGCGTTCCGCGCGGTCGAGGACCTGGTGCCTGAACCCCGAGAACACCCCGGCCAGACCGCTGACGATGCTCAGCGGGCCGGTCAGCGGTGGCGCGGGCATGAGCTCGCGCTCCGCGAACCCGGCGGCGTCCAGCAGCGCGTACAGGTCGATGCCCGTCCGGAACCCGCTGCGCTCCAGGACGGGGACGAGCACCTCCAGCCGGGTGTTGCCCGCCCCGGCACCGAAACCGCGTGCACAGCCGTCGATGATCGTGGCACCCGCCTCGGCGGCGGCCAGGGAGTTGGCGACCGCCAGGTCGAGGTTGTTGTGCCCGTGGAAGATCACGGGTACGTCGACGGCGCCCGCGATCGCACCGATCCGCTCGGTGACGTCCCGGGGCAGGAAGTGCCCGGCGGAGTCCATGATGCCGACCGCCCGCGCCCCGTACTCCACGGCGTTCGCGGCGTGTTCGGCCAGCTCGGCGGCCGTCGCCATATGACTCATCATCAGCACGCAGTGCACGTCGGCGCCTTCGTCCCGCAGGAACCCGAGGTGGCGCTCGGCCAGTGAGGTCTCGGTGCAGTGCACGCCGATACGGAAGACGTCGGCGCCGTGTGCCACCGCCTTGCGCAGATCGGCCGAGGTACCCCAGCCCGGCAGCATGAAGACGCCCATCCTGCTGGTGCGCAGGGCCTCCCGCACGGTCGACAGCATCTCGTCGTCGCTGACGGCCGCTTCACCGACCTGGATCGATGAGGCGCCAAGGCCGTTGCCGTGGCCCACCTCCACCACCGGGATCCCCGCCGCGTCGGCGGCTTCCGCGTAGCCGCGCAGCGCGGCGACGCCGAGCCGGTGCCGTACCGCGTGCTGCCCGTCGCGCAGGGTCGGGTCGTGGATCACCACCTCGCTCATCCGCCGACCCCCGCCCGGGTGAGCCGGGAGAGCCGTACCGCGTGCTGCTCGGCGACCATGACGGCGGCCGAGTTGATGATGTCCAGGTTCCCCGCGTACGGCGGCAGTACGTCGCTGTGCGCGATGACCTCGAGCGACACCACGATCCGGTCGCCGTGCACCGCGCAGGCCACGACCTCGTAGCCGGGCTGGAACGCGCGTACCCGTTCGGCCGCTTCGGCGACCACCGTACGTACCGCCCCGGCGTCGGCTCCCTTGACGACCGCGTGGACGGCAGTCCGGAACGTCGCAGGCGGTACGGCGGGGCTGATGTTCAGGATCGCCTTGGTGTCGCGCACGCCGGAGAACGCGGTCAGGGCGTGCTGGGTGGTCGCGACGTACTCGTCGAGGTTGAGCCGGGTCGCCCGCCCGGCGATGGTGGAGGCCACGGTGGAGACGACCTCGACGTACTCCACGTCGAACCGGCCGGCGAGCGCGTGCGCGACGGGAACCGACGCCTGCCCGCCGCAGCTGATCAGATTGACGTTGCGCACGGCCGGGGGCTGCATCCCCGTCACCGTCGGCACCACCATCTGCCCGACCTTGCTGGGGGTCAGGTCGACGAGCAGTGTGCCGAGCGGTTCGAGCAGCCGCCAGTGCTCCGCGTGCGACATGGCGTTGGTGGCGTCGAAGACCACGTCGAATGCCCGCGGGGCGGCGAGTACCGCGTCGATCCCGTCCGCCGTGGTCGGACAGCCGAGCCCGGCGGCGTGCCTGAGGCCCGCGGAGCCGGGGCTGCGACCGGCCACCAGGTGGCACTCCAGGACGTCGGAGCGGTGCACCTTGCTCACGAGGTCCTGCCCGATGACCCCGGTGCCGATGACGGCGACCGAGAGGGGACGCACGGTCCCCGGGCGCACGCCTGTGATGCCCCCGTCGGCCGCCGTGATGTCCTCAATGATGGTCATGGACTACCTCCTCGGCCGTGCGGTGCGGGTGGTCGGCGCCGAGTGAGGCGTCGGCGGGGCCGAACCGCCGCGTCCACGCGTCCCCGAGCGCCACCGTCGTACGCGCCAGACGGGCGAAGGGCGGGCCGATCATGTTCCCGTCCAGGACCGCGATTCCGCCGTGCGCCGCCTGGACGGCCTCGGTGACACGCCGGGCCTGGCGCAGCCCTTCCGGGGCGGGCCGCAGGGCACGGTTGATCACGTCGAGCTCGCCCGGGTGCACGGTCGCCTTGCCCTGGAATCCGAGTTCGCGGATACGGTCGATCTCCTCGCCCAGCACGGCGGGTTCGGCGAGCCGGTAGTTGGCGGTGTCGATACACGCCGTGCCGTAGCGGGCGCAGGCCATGGCCATCGCCTGCCGGGCCGCGAGCATGCCCGCCCAGGTGATCTCGACGCCCAGGGTGGCGGCCAGGTCGGCCGAGCCGAACACCAGGCCGTCGGCGGCTGCCGCGATCGCGTCGACGTCCGCGACGGCCCCGGGGGTCTCCAGGGTCACGTAGAACTGCGGACGCGCTCCCGCCGATGCGAGGATGCCGCGCATCAGCGTGACCTCGACCGCGGATTCCACCATGGTCATCACGATGAAGCCGGGTGTGACCGGGCACCCGGAGAGCATCGTGAGGTCGCGTACCGCCTCGATGCTGCCCAGCTGGTTGACGCGCACCGCGATGTTCGCCGGTGTGGGCGCCTTCTCCAGGGCAGCCCGGCATGTCTTCCGCGCCCCGGCCTTCTCCTGCGGCGGGACCGCGTCCTCGAGGTCGATGAGGTGCACGTCCGCGTCGTACGACCAGGCCTTGACGACCTGGTCGAGGGAGAGCGCGGGCGTGTACAGGATGCTGCGCGGGATCGCGCGGGCGGTGGCGTTCACCGGCCCGCCCCGTCCGCGGCCGGGCCCGCGGGCCGGGCACCCACCTCGGCCAGCACCTTGCACAGGTCGCGGATCTGCTGTTCGGTCTGCCCCGCGCGCATCATGACGCGCAGCCCCGCCGTGCCGCGCGCGACGATCGGGAAGAACACCGGCGAGACGTAGAACCCGGCTTCGATCACACGGCGGCCCGACTCGATGACAAGTGCGTCGCTCATCGGGACAAGCCGGATCGGGAAGGTGCTGCCGCCCTGCTCGGTGTGGATCAGTGAGTCGAAGAGCTCGATATGGGTGTAGAGACGTTTCTGCAGTGCGGTCAGTTCAGGGGTCCGGTGGATCTCCGCCGATGCGAGTCCGGCGCCGACGGACGCGGTGTTCAGCAACTGCGAGTAGTTCAGTGCGCCGCCGAAACGCTCGATGATGCGCAGTGCCTCCTTCGACTGCCCGTCGAGCACGATCGCCGCGCCGCTGGTTCCGAACGCCTTGTTGAGCGTGACCACCGTGATGGTGCGCGCGTCCCGGACCGGGTTGTGCGTGCGGACGTAGCCGATGCCGCGCTCGCCGTACGCCGAGAGCGAGTGCGAGTCGTCGTAGTAGACCAGCAGGCCGTATCTGTCCTGGAGTTCGGCGAGTTCCTTGACCGGTGCATAGCCGCCCAGGCTGTCGCTGCCGTCGCAGACGTAGGCGACCCGGGCGTACTTCCTGCACATGTCCTCGATGAAGTCGAGGTCGTGGTGGCGGGAGGTGACGACCTCGGTCTCGTCGGCACAGACCGGCTTGACGTTGGCCATTGACACGTGTGCGTTCTTGTCGAAGACCATCAACGGCCGGGTGCCGTCCCCCAGATGGCCGGAAGCGATCAGGGGGAGCAGACCGAAGGTCGCGGTGCTGGCGGCGATGGAGCAGACGACCTGGGAGTCGAACAGCTCGCCCAGCGACGTCTCCAGTTCCCGCATGGCGGGGATCTGCACCCGGCTGCGTGCGATGCAGTGGTCGAGCACGCCGTAGCGGCGCATCGCGTCGATGCCGCCCTCGATCACCCGGGGATGGGAGTCGAGATCCAGGTACGAGCAGCAGCTGAAGTTGACGAACTCGTGGCCCGCGGGGATGAACTCATGGCCTTCGGCGGTGCGCAGGACACCTGACTCGGTGTCGAAGTCGGCGACGATTCCGGCCAGGCCGCTCCGTTCCGACATGTCCCAGAACGCGTTGCCGACACCGATCAGCTTGTCGTTGTTGCGGTAGCGGTGGGCGGGGGTGATCGTCTCGCGCTCGGTCATGAGGCAGCCCCCACCGGTTCGTAGTTGTAGACGCCCCTGAGCTTCCGGTACACCGCGGTGTAGACCGCTACGCCGAGGACGTAGGGCCGACGGAAGATCTTGGCGTCCCGGAGCCAGAAGTTCATGTTGATGTTCAGGTCGTCCAGTGATTCGGCCTGATGCCACCAGCCGAGCGGGAGGTAGAGCATCTGGCCGGGCTCCAGGACCAGTTCGCGCCGCTGGGTGAGCTTCGCAGCGAGCTTCGGGTAGCGCGCCCGGTCCACCTCGTCGAAGTCGAAGACCCGGGACTTGTCGCCGAACCCGTGCCGCAGGGACCTCGGGTAGTACTCCCGGAACCCGGGAGGCGCCAGGACGAACCGCTTGCGGCCCTCCAGGCATATGTTGAAGTTCTCGAGCTCGTCGAAGTGGCTCTGGGTGAACACGCCCTTGTGGCTGATCCACAGGTTGGCGGCGTTCATCGGGCCCCGGTAGTCGAAGAGCCGCCCGGCGTCGAAGCCGAGGATCGCGTTGACGTCGGCAGGGCTGTTGCGGAAGTTCGAGACGATACGGTTCCAGGTACCGGGATCGGCCATGTACCGCTCGTCCTCGAAGAACTCACGAAGCCTGATCTCCCTCGTGGTCCACCGCCGGGAGTTCTGCTTGTTGCTCGGCTCGGTGAACAGGGTGACCATCATGTCGCCGAGGCGCTCGGCCACACCGTCGCGGCCCAGTCCCTCGGTGCCCTGGGGCAGTGTGATGATCACCGGGACGTCGGCCCTGATCAGGGCCTGGCGCCCGAACGCCATGAACTCGTCGAACGAGATCCGGGGAACCGGTAGGCCCCTGAGGCCGTCCCGTCCGGACACAGGATGTGCTGTACTCACAACTCTGTCCTCGTCGTTCACTTGTCTGCTGCTGCCATTTCCGATTCCGACGCCGGCTCCCGCGCCGGCTCACTCCTCCTGAACGCCGGCTGTCCGGCGAGACTCAGTGCCAGGGCGAGGCATCCGCCGACGGTTCCCGCCCAGGCCGCGTGTGCGGACGTGCCGGACTCGGCCAGATATCCACCGGCGGCCGTACCCGACGCGATGCCGAGTGCACCGCAGCTGTTGAGCCAGGAGAACGCCTCCGACAGGGCGCCCTTCGGTGCGACCGACTCGAGAAGGGTGCTGCCCGCGATCAGCGCCGGGGAGATCGCGACCCCGGCCACCACGGCGAGGAAGGCCATCGGCACGAACGAGTCCGCGAGGGCCAGCGGGACCGCGCTGAGCGTCAGCACACAGGTGGTGACCACGAGCAACCTGGCCTGGGAGAGACGCCAGTTGATGGCTCCGTAGACTCCGCCGGCGACGAGGCTGCCCACCGCGATCAGCGCCAGCAGCACACCACCGAGGCCCGACTCCGAACGTTCCTGGGCGAACGCGATCATCGTGACGTCGACGGCGCCGAACAGGAAGCCCATCCCCGCGTACGTGATCATCAGTACCCAGACGCCGGGTACGGTGATCGCCCGGCGGGGTGTGCCGCCACGTGCCGGCGCGTTCGCCGGCTCGGACTTGCGGTGCGTCGCCACCACGACCGAGCCGGTCACGGTCAGCGCGACACAGGCGATCAGACCCGCGGACGGGTGAACCGACGAGGCCAGCGCCGTGACAAGCAGCGGCCCGAGCAGGAAGATCGTGTCGTCCAGCATGGACTCCATGGCATAGGCCGTGCGCAGCACCCCCTGGTCCACGAACGCCGCCCAGCGCGCCCGCATGAACCCGGTGAACGAGACCGAGGTGCACCCGGTGACCACCGCCGCGGCGACCATCGCGCCCAGCGGGGCCTCGAGCCCGACCGACATCAGCAACAGGGTCATTCCCACGGCGTGCCCCAGGCACGTGGTGAGCAGCACTCTGCGCTGGCTGTGCCGGTCTGCCAGGCGTCCGAGGAAAGGGGCGGCGATTCCCTGGGAGATGAGCATCGCGGCGGCCACCGTGCCCGCGTCGCCCAGTGATCCGGTGACGGCCGAGACGAGCATGAGGCAGCCGATGGAGCGCATGGCGATCGGAAATCGGCCGATCATCCCCCAGAAGGCCAGGGCACCGGCACCGGGCGATCTCAGCAACCGTAAGTAGGACCCGAGTCCAGAATTCAACCCCGGCGCACTCTCGGACACATTTCCCCCGTCGGTGAAAAATGGGCAGCTCGAAAGGTCCCGAAGATCTCGGGCACAAAATCTGGTCGTGCTTCACGTTAATGGAGCCGGCCGACTTCTGTCGGCTGCACGATCCCCCCGTGCCCCTGCCCTATGTGGCGGCTCGTCATGCTAGGCGGGCGATCATCGGGTGTCAATACCTTGAATACACCTCAGAAAAGGGCTGACCAGGGACTTCGCAACGCGACACCCATCTTGGAATCAGCTTGGTGTGGCCTGCCCACAGGGGCCTCGACGGTCATCGAATTCGTTTCACCTGACGCGAGGTGAGTGTTTTGTATGTGGCCTCTTGTGCACTCCGAATGACCCTGATCGGCCATGGTGAGGGTGGCGCATGGTCATCGCGCCGTTCGAGTGATGCGCCGGTCGTACTCGATCTGTTTCCCTCATCCGGCAGCGCGGTGCGGAAGTACACGGTGGGGACGCGGCGCCGCCGAAGGTCTAATTTCAGCCAACCTGCCGACCCCTGACATCCCTTCGATGAGGGTCGATTTGCAGCCGTCGTGTCTCATCGGCTGAAACTCCCCCCTGCTGCGGGCGCCCCTACGATGGCGACCGACCGCATATGTTCCAGTGGTGGTCGTGGTCGATTTTCAGGAGGCAGTGATGACCGAGGGGACGTCCATGAGCCAGGGGAAGGACCAGGAACTCCAGGTGCCGGAGAACCCCGAGGGCGACGACGCCGAGGCCATAGAGCAGCGGAAGAACCGCCTCGAGAGAGGGGTGAGCGACGAACTCGCGGAGAACATGCGGCAGGGCTGGGCCGACACCGAGCGGCACGACCTCACCCCCATCCCCCAGGCAGCGCACACCGCACGCCGTCGCGCCGACCTCTCGGCCCGCTTCCCCGGCGAGCGCTTGGTGATCCCGGCGGGCGGCCTGAAGATCCGCGCCAATGACACGGACTACCGCTTCCGCCCCTCCTCCGACTACACGTATCTGACCGGCGATCAGACCGAGGACGCCGTACTGGTCCTGGAACCCGGCAAGTCCGGCGGACACGAGGCCACCGCCTATCTGCTGCCCCGGTCCGACCGGGAGAACGGCGAGTTCTGGCTCTCCGGCCGGGGCGAGCTGTGGGACGGCCGCCGCAACAGCCTCACCGAGAACGAGCGGCTCCTCGGCCTGCCCTGCAAGGACGTCCGTACCCTCGCCGACACCCTCAGGGAAGCCACCGGCCCGGTCCGCCTGCTGCGCGGCTACGACGCCGGCATCGAGGAGGCCCTGACCGACAAGGTCACCGCCGAGCGCGACGAGGAGTTCCGCGTCTTCCTCTCCGAAATGCGCCGGATCAAGGACGACTTCGAGATCGCCGACCTGCGCTTCGCCTGCGAGGCCACGGCGCGCGGCTTCGAGGACGTCGTCCGCTCCCTCGACAAGGCCAGGGCCACATCGGAGCGCTACATCGAGGGCACGTTCTTCCTGCGTGCCCGCGTCGAGGGCAACGACGTCGGCTACGGCACGATCGCCGCCGCCGGCCCGCACGCCACCACCATCCACTGGGTACGCAACGACGGCAAGGTGCGCGACGGCGAACTGCTTCTGCTCGACGCGGGCGTGGAGACCCGCAACCTCTACACCGCGGACGTCACCCGCACGCTGCCCGTCAACGGCCGCTTCACACCCGTGCAGCGCAGGATCTACGACGCCGTGTACGAAGCCCAGCAAGCCGGTATCGAGGCCGTGAAACCGGGCGCCGACTACCGCGACTTCCACAAGGCCGCGCAGCGCGTACTCGCCACCAGGCTGGTCGAATGGGGCCTGCTCGGCGACATGGACGTGGAGAAGGTCCTGGAACTGGGACTCCAGCGGCGCTGGACCATGCACGGCACCGGCCACATGCTGGGCATGGACGTCCACGACTGCGCCGCCGCCCGCACCGAGATGTACGTCGAGGGCACCCTGGAGCCGGGCATGTGCCTGACCGTGGAGCCCGGCCTCTACTTCCAGGAGGACGACCTCACGGTGCCCGAGGAGTACCGGGGCATCGGCGTGCGCATCGAGGACGACATCCTCGTCACCGAGGACGGCAACGAGAACCTGTCCGCGGCACTGCCCCGCCGGTCGGACGAGGTCGAGGCATGGATGGCCGGCCTCCTCGGCTAGGGGGTTTCTGATGGATCTCCGTGGAGGAAGGAGCGGCGTCCGGTGCGTGCTCTCGGGGTGCCGGCTGGAAGCCCTCGTACGGGACGTACTTGGGCTTTCGGCCGGTGCGGCGAGAGTGAGTGCCGGGCGTCGCGACGCCGCGGAGATCCATCAGAAGCCCCCTAGTGCTGTGGCCGGCAAACCCATCCGGCCACAGCACCAGGTTCTTTACAGAACACCCGGTCCTTCCGGGACGGAAACCCGTCGAGGGAGGACACACGGAACACGGCGTGTGCCCTCCCCGGGGTGTCAGACCGCCGTCCGGCGCCTCCTGACGAGTCCCACCGCGATGTCGACGAGCAGGAAGCCCAGCAGCGACACCCCCAGCACCGGCAGCGCCCAGCCGAGCGCGGCCACGGCGGGGACACCGACGACGAGCACCGGCAGGGGCAGTTGCCTCCAGACGCCGCGGGCGGGCGCCTTGCCGAACCGTGCCCTGCGGTCCGTACGCGTGGGGCGCCGCTGCCACCACATGCGGTAGCCCCAGAAGACCACCAGCATCAGCCCGATCGCCACCGCGGCGAGCAGGATCTGGTTGACGATCCCGAACAGGACGCCCATGTGCCCCTGGACGCCCAGCTTGCTGAGCTTCGCGAGCAGGGGGTAGTCGGCCCACCGGGAGTGCGCGGTGACCTCGCTCTTCCCGACATCGACCGCGACCTGGTCGTAGTGGACCGGCCAGGTGTCGTCGTCCTGCGCCACGACCCAGGCGCTGGACGCGTCCGCCGGCGGTGTGATCTCCACGGTCCCGCCGAGACCTGCGTCGCGGGCCACCTTGAGCGCGGCGTCGAAGGCGGCCGGATCGGCGTCGGCCTCCTTGCCGTCGGCCGCCGCGCCCTCGTGTCCTTCGTGGCCGGCGTGCTCGTCCTCCGCCGGCGGTGTGGCGCCCGGCAGCACGGTGTCGAGCTCGGGGGCATGGCCCTTGGCCGCGTCGAGAAGCTGTCCGAACCGCTCGCCCGCGTACGCGGACCAGGTCAGGCCCGTGGCACTGAGGAAGAACAGACCGAGGGCGAGCCACACCCCGGTCGCCGCGTGCCGGCTGCGGGTGCGACGCACGCCGCGCGCGGTCCGGTCGGGAAGGAGCACACCGCGGATCGACTTCGCCCGCAGGCCCCGGCTGCGGCCCAGCCACAGGACGAGCCCGCCGGCGACGACCACCCACAGCCAGCTGGCCGCGGCCTCCGAGTACAGCCGGCCGGTCTCCCCGAGATGGAGATTGCGGTGCAGATCGTCGAGCCACGTGGTGAGCGGGGTCGAGCCGAACCAGGTGGTCAGGTCACCCCGCACCTCGGCGGTGTAGGGGTCGACGAACACGGTCCGCTGGTTGTCGCCGAGCTCGGGCAGCGACAGCACCACCCGGGTGGTGTCCTGCGGTCCCGGCGGGGTGACCACCGAGGCGAGCGATCCCCCGGGGTACTTCGCCCGGGCGGCCACGATCTGCTCGGCGAGCGGTCGCGGCGCCTCGCCGACCTGAGCGACGGTCAGCTTGTCGCCGTAGACCAGCTGGTCGAGCTGCGGCGTGAAGGTGTACAGAAGCCCGGTCAGGGCGGCGACGAAGAGGAACGGGGCGACGAACACCCCGGCGTAGAAGTGCATCCGGACGAGCACGGCGCGCACGCCCTGCCAGGAACGCCCGGTGGCGGCCGGCTGCGGTGCGTCGACCGGTGGGTCGTCGTCCTGCGGCTGTCTGTCGATGGTCGAAGTCATGTGTGGGATCCCCAAGTGCTGGGCGCCGTAAGGCGGCGCGTCCGGCGGTGAGCGGAAAGGCCGGTAACCCGCCCGGGGGCGGGGGCCGTGACCGCCGGTGACGAAGGCGGTCAGGCCGGGACCAGCAGGGGAGGGCCGCGCCGGGGACGGCAGCGGGTGAGCAGCACCGCGATGAGGCTGTGCGTGTCCGTCGCCGGCACCGGTCGGCGGCGGCGGTGGGAAGGCAGCGGCAGGACCCCGGGGGAGAGACGGCACAGGCCCGATCGCAGCAGGGCCGAGAGCCGCCGCAGCAAACGCTCTCCGAACACCAGGCACACGGCGGTCCCGACGGTCGCCAGCGCATGTCCGGCGGTCATGGCGGTGGTCATGGAGTGCCCTGTGGCACCGGCGGCGGCCTCGCCGCCGGACACCGTGTGCGCGCCCATGCCCTGCATCGGTGTCCCGGAAGGGTGGCTGCTGTGCACCGACCCGTATCCCGCAGGGACGGGACCGCCGGTGTGCAGGTGCGGGGAGTGCCCGGCGGACAGCAGGCGGAAGGCCGTGTGCAGTGCCAGCTGGAGCCCGGCGAGCGCCAGCACCGTGAGGTCGAACCTGCGCCGCCGCGCCCCGAACAGTGCGGTCCCGAGGACCGTCAGAACACCGAGGACGAGCAGCAGAGCGCCCGCGCCCGGCAGTCGGCCGCCGGCGGCCGAGTGTCCCGCCGCACTCAGCAGAAGGGAGGCACAGGCGCAGAGCAGACCGCCCCCGGTCCGCCTCGGCCAGCTCCCCGGTTCGCGCACCGGCACAAGGTACCCGCGCCGTGCGGGGGTCCGGAATGGGGGCGTGCGGCCCTCCGGTGGTGCTGTCGGCCCAACTCCGGTCCAGTTGACGGTGGTTGGAGACCACCGCGGTCCAGGGTACGCGTACGGGAAACCGGAACCGGCGATGAGGGTGAGGGGGATCACAGGCCGGGCATGTCCGGACCGGCCCAGGCGGCCGGAGGACGGGCCGGAAGCCGGGGCGGGCGGTGCGCCCCGGCTCCCGGTGGGTGAAGGCCCTCGGCCGTCAGACAGGGGCGATCCCGTCGAGCTTCCCGCTCTTGGCGTCGTCGACGAGCGAGGAGAACTGGTCGGCGCTCATCTGTACGCGTTGTCCGAAGTCGTCGGTCAGGACGATCCGGCGTTCCGCGGGTGCGCCCGGGTCGACGAACAACTGCGGGCAGCCGCAGTCGCACTTCCCGCAGAACGTGGCCACGGGCTGCAGTCCGCTGATGTCGGTCATGCTTTCCACCTCCTGGGTGCGGGCAACCGCCGGATTCCCGGCCGGAAGCCGCAGGGACTGCCCCCGGAATACCCCCTGCGCTGCCCGGCGACGCGTACCGACACGAGTCACAGGGTCACGACATACGGCCGGTGTGCGCCCGTGCCCCTGCTGTCGATGCCATTGCTTCGGCTCCGCGCGGAAAGCCGGGAACTCGCAGCGGCCGAAGGCCGACTTGTAGGAGGGAGGCGCGGCGCCATGCCCTCACCCCAGAATGACCGTTGCCTGTGACGTGCGTCACAATCCCGGCTCGGAACCTTACCCCCCATGGGTACGACATCTGGAGCGTACGGCGAGCCCTGCCGACGCCGTACACAGGCGTTCAGGCCATCCGCACGCGATCAGAGAGACCCCCGGTGATGGACGATTCCCGACGAGCCGTGCCAGGCGCCGCACCGGTGCTCCGCAAGGCGGTGCCGCCATCCGCGCTGTGCGGCTTCCTCCTGCTGCTGGCCGTGGTCTTCACGGCCTCCTACGCCGTCGGGGCCGCCGTCGGTCCCGTGGCGCCCGGTATGCACGCCACACCCTCCGGCGGTGCGGCGGACGACGGAGGGGCGAACGACGGCACCGGCCACGGCCACGGAGGACGCGACTGATGACCACCGGAGCGGAGACCCTCGTCACCACCGATCTGACCGTGGGCGGTATGACCTGTGCGGCCTGTGTACGGCGGGTTGAGAAACGCCTCGGCAAGCTGGACGGTGTCACGGCGGCCGTCAATCTGGCCACCGGCACCGCCCGGGTGAGCCATCCGCCGCGCATCGCACCGGCCGAGCTCGTCGCGGCGGTGGAGGGCGCCGGCTACACGGCCGCACTCCCGGAGCCGCCCAGGAGACAGGAGCGGCAGGAACAACGGGAGCAGCGGGAGGGGCAGGGATCTCGGGGCGGCGACGAAGCCGAGGACATCCGCCGGGACCGCGACCGGCTGCTGGTCACCGCGCTGCTCGCGACGCCTGTGCTCGTGCTGTCGATGGTGCCGGCCTGGCAGTTCCGCAACTGGCAGTGGCTCTGCTTCGCGCTCACCGCGCCGGTGGCCGTGTGGGGGGCTTGGCCGTTTCACGTACGGGCGGTGCGTGGGCTGCGGCACTCTGCCGCCACCATGGACACCTTGGTGTCGCTCGGCGTGGCGGCGTCCTTCTCGTGGTCGGTGTACGCGCTCTTCCTGGGAGGCGCGGGCGAGCCGGGAATGACGATGCCGTTCAGTCTGCTGCCCGCAGCCTCGGACGGCGTCGCGCATGTGTACCTCGAAGCAGTCGTGGGGGTGCCGCTCTTCGTCATGGCGGGCCGGTTCCTCGAGGGGCGGGCCCGGCGCGGAACGGGGGAGGCGCTGCGCTCGCTGGCCCGGATCGCCGCCAAGGAGGTGTCGGTCCGTGACGGCGCCGGCGAACGGCTCGTCCCCATCGAGGAGTTGCGGGTCGGCCAGGTCTTCGTGGTGCGTCCCGGAGAGCGGGTCGCCGCGGACGGCGAGGTGGTCGAGGGCGGCTCCGCCGTGGACCTGTCCCTGATCACGGGGGAGAGTGAACCGACGGAGGTCGCACCGGGATCGCCTGTGGTCGACGGCGCGGTCAACGCCGGCGGCCTGCTGCTGGTGCGCGCCACCGCGGTCGGCACCGACACCCGGCTCGCCCGGATCACCCGACTGGTGACCGACGCCCAGGCCGGGAAGGCCAGGGCGCAGCGGCTGGCCGACTCGGTCTCCGGGGTGTTCGTGCCGGTCGTGCTCGCCCTGGCCGCCACGGCCCTCGGATTCTGGCTCGGCGCGGGCGCCGACCCGCAGGCGGCGATCACCGCGAGTGTGGCCGTCCTGGTCGTGGCCTGTCCCTGCGCACTGGGTCTGGCGACCCCGACCGCACTGATGGCGGCCACCGGCCGAGGGGCCCAGCTGGGCGTCCTCGTGAGCGGCCCTCAGGCGCTGGAGGGGCTGCGGCACGTCGACACCGTCGTGCTGGACAAGACCGGCACGCTCACCACCGGGCACATGACCGTCGCCCGGGTCACGGCCGTCCCGGACGGACTGGGGCGCGCCGCGGTACTGCGGCTGGCGGGCGCGGTCGAGCACGGCTCGGAGCACCCGCTGGGCCGGGCCGTCGTCTCGTACGCCCGCAGGGCGGTGCCCGGACAACCGCTGCCGGACATGACCGGCTTCACCGCCACCGCGGGACGGGGAGTACAGGGGCATGTCGAGGGTCGACTCGTCGAAGTGACCGCGCCCGACGGCGACTTGCCCGAGCCGCTCGCGGACGCGCTGCTGACGGCGGAGACCGCCGCACGGACCCCGGTGCTGGTCCGTGTGAACGGCGTGCCCGAAGCTCTGATCGAGGTCGGCGACGCCATGCGGCCCGGCAGCTACCGGGCGGTGCGGACGCTGCGACGCCTGGGCATCGAGCCGGTGCTGGCCACGGGCGACCGGGAGGCACCCGCGCGGAGCGTCGCCTCGGAACTGGGCATCACCCAGGTGCACGCCCGGTGCGCTCCCGAGGACAAGGCGGCGCTCGTACGGCGGCTGCAGGAGGACGGCCGGCGGGTCGCCGTCGTCGGCGACGGCATCAACGACGCCGCCGCACTGGCCGGCGCCGACCTCGGTATCGCCATGGGCAGCGGCAGCGACGTGGCCATCGGGGCGGCCGATGTGACCCTGGTACGCGGTGACATCGAAGCCCTGGCGGACGCGGTCCGGCTCGCGGGACGCACCCTGGCGACGATCCGGGTCAACCTCGTCTGGGCCTTCGGCTACAACGCCGTGACCGTGCCACTGGCACTGGTGGGGCTGCTCGATCCGATGCTCGCCGCGGTGGCGATGTCGGTGAGTTCCCTCCTGGTGGTGGGCAACAGCCTGCGGCTGCGCGCCTGGCAGCCCGCCCGCGGAGGGAGCGGCCGGCGATGAAATCACGACTGCCCCGCCGGTTCACCGACGCACTGCCGGCCGTACTCGCCCCCCTCGCCGCCTGCGGCATCGCCCTGGGCGGCCTGACCACCTGGGTGGGAACGGGAAACGCGGGCACACCGGCCCGGATCGACGTCGTCACGGGCACGGTGTACCTGCCGTTCGCGGACGACAGGGACACCGCCGCCTACTTCGAGATCGCCAACTCCGGTGGCTCGACGGACCGGTTGACCGGTGCCGTCTCACCGGCTGCCGACGGCGAGATCGCGGTGACCCGCCATCGCACCACCGAAGCGGGCGCCGCGTACCGGGACACGGTGGATGCGGCGACCGTCCCCGCCGGGGGCGCCCTGTCCATGTCGCCCCACGGCGTGAGCCTCACCTTCCGTCCGGGCACGCGGTGGCGGCCCGGTGACCACGTGCCGTTCATACTGCACTTCGAACACGGCGGATCGATCAGGACGGTCGCCGTCGTGGTCACAGCGGGCGCGCCGGGGCGGTGAGACTGGTGCTCCGGTAGTTCATGGCGAACTGCAATCGGAGCACAGACCCACGAGCTCCGGTCCGAGTGGGGTGTAGCGGCCGGAATTGCTGTGCCCGCGGCCAGCGCCCCAGGTCGTCCTGCTGGACGTTTGCTCTGGTGGCCAGTCGCATGTGGCGCCGTTTCCCTGGTTGTGGGCCCATGTCTGAGGTGACACGGCACTGCCATCTGCACACCTTGCTGCGTCCGTCGGCCGCGCTCGCGCGTCCCGTTGCCCTCCGGTAAACGCCGGCATGCAACGTCGTCGTACCGGCATCGGTGACAGACAGGCGCCGATCGGCTGGACCAATGGCCGTGCCCTGGTATCTGGTTGCTGTTGGTGATCGCGGGCACTCCGGTCAGGGCGGACTGGCGTAGCACACCGTGGAACACCCTCTGGAGGCTTCTTGGGTGGCGCCGGGCCACGAGTCTCAGTCAGCCGAGTGCGCCATACATGTCCACTGCAGAGCAAGCGAGTTGACAGGATGTCACCTCAAATCGTGATCATCCTCACATAGAGTGTGAAGAAGTTGCGTTTGATGTGAAGAAATTGTTTAGTTTGCCTCCTCTTGATCAATACTGTGGGGGGCTGGTTCGTGCGCGCCGCGCGTCCTGTTGTCGTAGCCATGGCCTTCGTTGTGGCCACAATCGCCGGAACGGAGTCGGCGGCCCAAGCCGCGGCGACCTGGTCGAGCCGTTCGAGCGTCTCCGAGGCGGGTGAACGGCCCGGTCAACGCCGGGGGTCGGCCGAAGGGCGCAGCCACTCGGCACTACCGGGGCGCACCGACGCTGCGACCTCCGGCGGTCGGGACAGAGCCCTCAGTGCCCCTGGACAGTTGCCAACAGAGCAGGGCACGGCCCGTAGTGTTGACCTCGGAAAGCCGAAGCCGCCCGTCATGGGCAACGCGGAGTCGGTGCCCGCTCCTACGACCCCGAAGCCCAGACCGGGCTTCGACGAGAAGACCAGCAAGGAAGTCCAGACTCAGCGCACAGAGAGCGCCCGCACCTTCCTCAACCAGGACGGTACGTTCACAACCAGGTTCTACAACGAACCTGTGAACTTCCGGCACCCCAAGGGTGACTGGGAGAAGATCGACACGACCCTCGTCAAGCCTGCTGGGCCACGCACCATGAGCCTGGCCGACGGCGGGTGGGAGCCCCGTTCGACCCAGTCGGACATCACGTTTGGTGAGTACGCCGACGCGGCCCCGGTGGCCAGCGTGCAGGTCGGAGAAGGGCTGAGCGTCGGCTATTCGGTTGGCGACGCCACCCACAGCCGGGGGCAGGTTCGGGACAGTGCCCTCACCTTTCCTGGTATTCGCCCCTTCGCAGACCTCGAACTGCGTGCGGGCAACAGCGCGGTGAAGGAAATCTTGGTCCTGAAGGACAAGACTGCACCCGCCGAGTGGCGCTTCCCCCTGATCCTCCAAGGCTTGACCGCGGCGCTGGACAGCGAGGGCGCGGTGGTGTTCACAGACGCCGCAGGCGTGGCACGGGCCCATATGCCGCGCGGTTGGATGGTCGACTCAAAGCTCATTCCGAACGCCAACGAGGCAGCGGTCTCCGACAAGATCACCTATGGCCTTGCCACGGAGAACGGGCGTCAGGTCCTGACCGTGTCCCTGGACAAGCAGTGGCTTGCCGACCCGGAACGGGTCTTCCCCGTGAGGGTCGATCCCTCGGTGACCAGAGTCGGTGCCACCGCCGCCACCTACGTCCAGTCTCCCTACAACACCAACTTCTCCACTGACACAGTGCTGAAGACCGGCACCTACGATGGCGGAAGCCACAAGGCTGCTTCCTTTCTCTACTTCGGTGGCGTCGAATCGTCACTGAAGAACGCATGGGTGCTCAGCGCCAATCTGGCGCTCTACAACACATGGTCCTACTCGTGCAAGGCGCGACCTGTGACAGTGCATCCGATCACGTCGAGCTGGTCGCAGAGTACCCACACCAAATACCCCGGTCCGGCCACCGGTTCTGCGCTTGCCTCCAAGAGCTTCGCGCACGGCTGGCGTCCGCCGAACACCACGGACTGGGCCTGCGGGGCAGCGTGGGAGACGATCGGCCTCGGGTCTCCCGGGCGCCAACTCGTCGATGACTGGACGCATGGCCGAAAGAAGAATTACGGCCTCGCCGTCAAGGCATCCGTCACCGACACGAACGCGTGGAAGCAGTTCGGCTCCGACGACTATCCGAACGGTAAGCCCAGCCTGGACATCACCTGGACCAAGTACGGCGCTACATACGGGCTCGGCACCTTCCTCAGCCCCGTGACGGCCACAACCGAAGGTGCAATGCGGGTCAACGTCACCAACCAAGGACAGCAGACCTGGCCGAAGGGCGGGAACTTCAAGCTTCGATACAACCTCTTCGGTGCGGACGGCAAGGAGATCACCGACTCGTCGAAGATCCGTTGGACGCCAATGCCGGTTGACATCCTCCCCGGACGCAGCGTCAGCCTTGACGCGAAGGTCGCCCCCATGGTGCCGGGGAGCTACACCCTGCAGTGGACCATGGACGACGTCGGGAAATCCCGCTTCACCAGCGAAGGCGTGCCCGGTCCCGCAGTGAGGTTCTCCGCAGTCAACATCCCACCGCAGTTGACCGGCGAATCCCCGGCCAGCGGCGTTGTGCAGAACACACTCACCCCGACCCTGTGGGCCAGCGGGGCAGACCAGGACCGCTATCCGGGCGCGCTGCAATACCAGTTCGAGGTTTGCGAGGTCGAGGGCAAGGACGCCCGTAAGAACTGTCGTACCAACACACGGAGTACAGGTCAGCAGTGGGCCATCCCCGAGGGTTGGCTGAGCTGGGGCAAGACGTACGCGTGGTACTCCTACGTTTACGACGGGGCGGCAACGTCGACCAGGCCAGGACCGGCGCTGTTCACGACCCAGGTGCCGCAGCCGGGGATCTCCAGCCACCTCGGCGGCTCGGATTCCGGTCGTGAATTCGGCGCTCGCGCAGGCAACTACAACACTGCCGCCACAGACGCCGCAATCAGCACGGTCGGCCCGGAACTCGCGGTGACGCGTACCTACAACTCACTTGACACGCGGACCGACGGTGCGTTCGGCGCCGGCTGGACCACCCGCTTGGACATGCGACTCATCCAGGAGCCGCAGACGCGGACCGTCCTGATCACCGGCGCGGATGGATCGCAGGCCCGTTACGGAGAAGATCAGGGCGGCACCTACACCGGTCCGCTCGGGTCCACCGGCCGTCTCGCCCGTGAGGGCAGTGGCTGGGCTCTCAAGGATCGCGCGGGAAACGCTTACCACTTCGGGGCGGGTGGCTACTTGTCCCACATCACTGACGGGGCCGGGCGGCGCCAGACGCTGCGCCGCGCGAATGAGGACGGCAGTGGCCCCCTGGTCAAGGTCGTCGACGACCTGTCGGGTCGCAGCATCTCCTTCACCTGGAAGGACGGCCACATCGCGTCCGCCGCGACGAGCGCGGTCGACGCGGACACATCCGGTCTCACCTGGAACTATCACTACAGTGGCGACCGGCTGGCCAAGGTCTGCCCGCCGTCCTCCACCACGCAGTGCACCAACTACAGCTACCAGGACGGTTCTCCGTACAGGGCGGCTGTGCTGGACTCCAACCCGCTGTCGTACTGGCGTCTGGGCGAGACCGAGGGAGCCGTCGCGCACAGCGAGGCTCCTTCACGCACAGGCTTGAACGAAGCGCTCTATCGCGACGTCACCTTGGGCTCCGATCCCGCCATGGCGGGTACGACCGACGGCTCGGCGACGTTCGAGCGTCCGGAGTCGCTGATCGAACTCCCGGACAGCACGTTGAAGACGTCGACGTTCGTGTCGGTCGAAATGTGGTTCAAGACCACCAAGCCCGGTGTACTCGCATCCCTGCAGGACGCCGAAGCGGGCCAGGAACCCGATCGTTACAGTCCCTACCTGAATGTCGACAGCGCGGGAAAACTGCGTGGCCAGTTCTTCACCACCGAGCACAAGGGCAGCAAGCCCATCGTCTCGACTAAGCCGGTCAACGATGACGCCTGGCACCACGTCGTGCTTACCAGCGCGGCCACCACGCAGACCCTCTACCTCGACGGCGAGAAGGTCGGCAGCCTCACCGGAACAGTCCAGGCTCGCGACAACCAGTCTGCCTACCTCGGTACCGGCTGGGGCAATGAGGGATGGATGGGCGTCTCCGGCGGCACCTACCCTTTCAAGGGCGCGATCGACGACGTAGCCGTCTACGGCCAGGCCCTGGACGCGCACACCGTGGCCGAGCACTACGCCGCACGCCGCGCCACCAGCCTGATGGCCAAGGTCGCCCTGCCCTCGGGCCGCATCCATGCCACGGTTGACTACGATTCGAGGTCGGCCCGCCTGACCCGCACCACCGACGAGAACGGCGGAGTGTGGAACGTCTCCGGTGAGACGTACAGCAGCGGATCGACCAGCTACGCCGACGCGGTACGCGCCTCCGGGCCCGCCGGCTACTGGCGGCTGGGTGAGCGTAGCGGCGGTGTCGCCCGCAGCCAGACCGGAGAGGACACCGACGGCTCGTATACCGGAGGAGTCGATCTGGGACTGCCGGGCGCCTTCGCCGACGGAGACGACACCTCCGCCGGATTCGGCCAGGGAAACTATGCCGAGATCCCCGCAGAGGTCATGCACCAGAGCACCAACCTGGCGGTCGAACTGTGGTTCCGCACCAGCAAACCGGGCGTGCTCATCGGCGATCAGGAAGCGGAGTTGGAAGGAACCACCGCGCCGTCCGGCAGTCGGACGCCCGTGCTGTACGTCGGTTCCGACAACAAATTGCACGGCAAGTTCTATGCGACATCCTCCGTGACGGCTACCTCCCTGGCTTCCACTGAGACGGTTACTGACAACGAGTGGCATCACGCAGTGGTGTCGGCCTCTGGAAGCACCCAGATCCTCTACCTGGATGGCGTCAAGCAGGGAACGCTGAACGGCGTGGTGAACCACCAGGCGAACAAGTACACCTATATCGGAGGCGGGTTCGCCGACGGCCCTTGGCCCGCCTCGCCGGGCGCCGTGAGCTACTTCCCTGGCCAGATCGACGAGGTGGCTGTCTACCCCAAGCCGCTCGACGCCGCCTCGGTGATGAGCCACTACCGCTCGCGCACCGGCCAGATCAGCGGTGACGGAGCACAGTACCGGGGCTCCGTCACCAGCGACAGGCCCGCGGCCTACTGGCGATTCGACGACGCAGCCGGCAGCGCCACTGCCCGCAGTGTGATCGCCGGTGGGGCGAACAACGGCACCTACAGCAAGGTATCGCTGGGCGGAACGGGGGTCTTCGGCACCGGGGACAACCCCGCCGCGACCTTCACATATCCCAGCAGCGTTCGCGTGCCTTATGGTGCCTTGGACGGCGACAGCAGCGTGGCAGTCGAACTGTGGTTCCGCACCACCTCGACCGGGGGCGCCCTGGCAAGCCTGCAGGACGCTGAAATCGGTCAGCAGCCCGCCCAGTTCAGCCCTTACCTGAGCATCGACGGCGCGGGAAAGCTGCGCGGCCAGTTCTTCACGACCGAGTACAAGGGCAGCAAGCCCATCGTGTCCTCCCAGGCCGTCAACGACAACGCCTGGCACCACGCGGCGCTCAGCACCGACGGAAAGACACAGACTCTCTACCTCGACGGGATACCCGTCGGCAGTCTCACCGGCACCGTCCAGATGCGCCCCAATCAGTACGCCTACCTCGGCGCGGGCTGGGGCAGCGATATCTGGATGGGCGTTACCGACCGCCACGCCTACTACCAGGGCGACATGGACGAAGCCGCCTTCTACGATCACCCCCTGACCGCCGAACAGGTCGCCGCGCACTACAGCGCCCGCGAACACAGCACCACTTCGGCACTTACCTCCACCGTCACCGTCACCGACCCGACCGGGGCGGCGTCCAGCACCACCTACGATGCCCTGCGCGGCAAGCGCCGCTTGCGCACCACTGACGCGGAAGGCGGCATCACCACCTACACCTACGACACCGGCGGATTCCCCCACACTGTCACTGACCCCAATGGTCACGCCGTCATCACCGGATACGACACCACGGGCAATCCCGTCTCGCGAACCACATGCCGTGACGCCGACTCGTGCTGGACGTCCTTCGCCACCTACTTCCAGAACGCAGCCGACCCCCTCGACCCGCGGAACGGCAAGGAGCTCACCCAGTCCGACGCCCGCTCCACCAGCAGCAGCGACGAGCGCTACCGCACTACCCACACGTACAACCAACTGGGCCTGCGCACCTCGACCAGGCTCGCGGACGGCCGCACTGCCAGCACCACCCATACGAGCGGCAGCGAACCCGCCATCGACGGCGGGACAGCACCTCCCGGACTCGTTGCCACCCAGACCTCACCCGGCGGTGCCAAAACGGTATACGCCTACTACAGGAACGGGGACCTGGCCCGAATCACGTCACCCTCAGGGCTGATCACTGCTTACGCCTACGACGGGCTGGGTCGCAAGGTGTCCGAGACCCAGGTCTCCGACACTTTCCCCGACGGAGTCACCAACACCTACGCGTACAACGCTCAGTCGAAGGTGACCACCGAGTCCGCCGCGGGCGTCAAGAACGAGATCACCGGCACCACCCACACCGCGCGGATCAGCCGTACCTACGGCGCCGACGGCGAGCTCCTCACCGAGACAGCGGAGGACACCACCGGCGGCGACACCGCGCGCACCACCGTCCACCACTACGACGAGCACGGCCGGCAGGACCGCGTCACCGACGCGGAGGGCCACAGCACTTCCTTCGGATTCGACGGTCACGGCCGGGTGGTCAGCGAGACGGACGCGGCCGGCACCACGAAGGTCCACCGCTACACCTCGCGCGGGCAGCTCGCCGAGACGGTGCTCAAGGACTGGGCCGGTGACCCGTCGGGCGAAAAGCGGGACCTCACCCTGCTCTCCCACGCGTACGACCCGGCCGGCCGCCTCGCCTCCACCACCGACGCGATGGGAGCCACCACTGCGTTCGCCTACTACGACGACGGACTGAAGGCCAACACGACCGCCAGACAGGTCACCCAGGCGGACGGTTCGCGCCGTGACATCGTCGTCGAGGCGGACACCTACGACGGGGCCGGAAACCTGATCCGACAGGTGACCGGCGGCGGCAAGACCGTCACCACGCTCACCGTCGACGCGACCGGACGCCCGACCAGCCGCGTACTCGACCCGGACGGCCTCGCACGCACCGTCGACGTCGTCTACGACGCCGACAACAGGGTCCTCGAGCAGAGGACCGCCGTCGACGGCAGCGGCCGCAAGCTGACCGCCACCGCCGAGTACGACGCCGCCGGAAACCAGGTGCGCGGCACCCTCACCGACGCCGCCGGGACCCCGCGGGTGACGACCAGCACCTACGACAGACGGGGGCTGATGCTCACATCCGTGAGCGCCCGCGGCACCACATCCGGAGCTGATGCGTCCGCTCACACCACCACCTACCGCTACGACGCCCTCGGCCGCCTGGTCGAGACGCAGGCCCCGCCGGTCCAGGCGGAGGAGAACGGCGATCCGGCGAAGTCCGTCCGGCCCACCACCCTCACCGGCTACAACGCCAACGGTGAGGCCAACGCCACCCGCGATCCACGCGGGCAGGTCGTCCGGACCGAGACGGACCGGCTCGGACGCGCCGTCGCGGTGACGCTCCCGGACTACACGCCTCCGGGAGCCGCGAAACCGGTCGAAGCAGTCACCCGCACCGCGTACGACGGTCTGGGCCGCACCACGGCCACGACCGATCCGCTCGGCCGGACCACCCGCTACGGCTACGACCAGTTCGGCAACCTGACGCAGCGCACCGACCCCGCCGCCGGCACCTCCCCGGGCCTTCAGCCCGAGAACCCGCTCAGCCCCCCGGCCACGGACCTGAGCGGAGCCGGTGTCACCCGGTACTCCTGGTCCCCCACCGGGCTGCGGCTGTCGGAGACGGATCCCACCGGTGCGCGCACCGAGTCGACTTATGACGAGCTGGGACGGAAGCTGACCGACACGACGGTCGAGCGGCATCCGCAGCTCCGGAACCTGACGACCCGCTACACCTGGGACGACGCGAACAACCAGACCGTGTCCACCACTCCGGCCGGACGTACCACCACCGCCGCCTACAACCCGGCCGGTGAGCCGCTGACGGTCACCGACCCGGCGGGCGCCGTCACCCGCTTCGGCTACGACGGCCTCGGCCGCCGGACCGAGTCGACCGACGCCACGGGACGCAAGACCACCGTCGCGTACGACGCGCTGGGCAAGCCGACCCGGACTGCCGACTACGGAACGGCCTCCACCCCGCTGCGGTCTCGGAAGAGCGAGTACGACGCGGACGGCAACATGACGGCATCGGAGACGGCCACCGGCGCGCGGACGACCTACACGTTCGACGCCCTGGGCCGGATGACCCGCCTGACCGAACCGGTCAAGGACGGCGTGTCGATCACCACGACCTTCGGCTACGACGTGGCGGGAAACCGCAGCCGTCTCACCGACGGACGCGGCAACACCACCACCTACACCTTCAACACCTGGGGGCTTCCGGAGTCCACCGTCGAGCCGGCGACCACCGCCCACCCCGCGGCGGCCGACCGCACCTGGACCACCGTGTACGACGCCGCGGGCCAGGAGGTCACCGAGCTGCTGCCCGGCGGCGTGAAGCGACAGCGTGCGTATGACGGGCTTGGCCGCCTCGTCAAGGAGACCGGTACGGGAGCCGAGGCCGAAACCCGGAACCGTGTCCTGGAGTACGACCTGGCCGGGCGCCTTACAGCAGCCGACACGGACAACGTCCTCAGCCGGAACACCTACCAGTACAACGACCGCGGTGCTCTGCTGGAGAGCGACGGACCGGCCGGCAAGTCGGCCTACGCGTATGACGACGATGGCAACATGACCTCGCGGTCGGATGCAGCAGGTACCACCTCCTACGGATATGACAGCACGGGCCGCCTCGACTGGACCAATGACCCCGTCACCGGCACCCAGACCTGGACCGACTTCGACGCGGCCGGCCGCATCCGTCAGGAGCAGCACGCCCGCCAGTCCGCAGACGGCCAGAAGTGGTCGGTCGAGGCGAAGCGCATCTACTTCTACGACGCCCTCGGTCGCATAGCCGACGACAAGACCACGAGCGGAGACGAGACGAGGACGCTCACACAGCTGACTTACGGCTACAACGATGACGACCTCCTCACCAGGAAGGAGACCCGAGGCACGGCCGGCGCCGGTGTCCAGGCATACACCTACGACCGTGCAGGCCGCCTGACCTCGTCCTCCGACGGCTCCGTCACCACGCCGTACGAATGGGACGCCGCAGGCAACCGCACCAAGGCGGGCGGCCTTTCGGCCGCCTTCGACGAACGGAACCGCCTGCTGACCCAGGGCTCCGATCGCTACCGCTACTCGGCCCGCGGCACGCTCGCGTCCGTTCACAACGAAGGAACGCCGGACCGAACGCTGGCCTTTGACGCTTTCGAGAGGAAGGCCAAGGACGGTTCTGTCATCTACGCCTATGACTCCCTCGACCGGGTGCTGCGGCGCGGTGATCGCACCTTTAGCTACGACGGTGGCTCGAACGACCTCGTGGGCGACGGAACGTCGCAATACAGCCGTAACCCGGGCGGCTCACTGATCGCCGGAGCCACCGGCGCGCAGAAGCAGCGCCTCATCACCGACCAGCACACCGACGTCGTGGCCGGTATCGCCGGCGACGGCAGCCAGGTCACGGGCTCAACCGCCTACGACCCCTTCGGCCGACCCACCGCTCGGACCGGCATCACACCGTCCCTCGGGTACCAGTCCGGCTACACCGACCCCGCCAGCGGTGACGTCAACATGGCGGCCCGCTGGTACGAGCCGAGCGGCGGGGGCTTCTCGTCGCGGGACACCTGGCTGCTCGACCCGGGCCCCTCGTCCCGCGGCAACCGCTACCTCTACGGCGGCGGCAGCCCACTCATTTGGACCGATCGGACCGGTCACGATTGGGACTTCTGGCACACCGTCCTGACCTTGGCGCACCCGACTCCGGCAAATGTGTTCTGGACCGTCTTCTGGGGCGGTAGCGACAGCATCGGCGACGGCACCTGCACCGGCAGATACGGCATGGACTGTTTCACCTACAACCAGAGGCAAAAGAACAAGAATCCGTGCGTCGGTGTCTCGTACTGCTACACCAGTGGTGGCGGCAGCTCCTCCGGCTACCGCCCCTCCCCGCCGGGCAGACGACCCGTCCAGACCTGGCACGGAGGCGGTGGTGGCCGTGGCAACCGCTGCGCGGAGAGTTGCAACGTGAAGCCGAACAGGCCTCCGAGGCCGCCGATTGACCAGAACCCGAACAACGGACTCAATCCCCTTCCTGCTCCGACGCGGCCGCCAGCAATTGCCGAGTGGGCGTCAGGCGCGTGGACGGTGGCCACGGGCGTCACAGCGACCATCACTGCTCAAGCCATGCTGGACTTGGTGGCGATCTCCGTCTTCGTGCCGCAAGTGCTCGAGGACCCTTTCCTGAACGAGGCGCGCGATAGCGGCGGTGATTCACGGGATCCGGAGAATTGCGACGATCAAGCCGGTGAGAACGGGGTCGGCAACATTGTCTACCTCCCCCGGGAGCGGTTCAGGCCCGGTAGAGAAGGCTGCCGTGCCACCGGAATCGTCGCTGACTTCGCGAGTCCAGATGACATGCTGGACGGCACCAAGACTGCCTGGAAGGCCGACTGCGAGAGTGGTCAGGTGACCCCGCCGGACTACTGGACACTACCCGAAGGTCGAGGGCGGGCCCGAGGACACCTTGCAGGCTGCCAGTTCGGTGGGTCCGGTACCGACTTGCGGAATCTCGTACCCTTGCATCGTGCGGCGAACAGTCCTGCCATGAGTACGATTGAGAACAGGATCGCCGGACAGATCCGACAGGGTCAGTCGGTTCATTACGAGGTCACTCCCGTGTATCCGGGCAGACCGACCGGGGTTCCTAGCGTGATTCACATCACCGCTGTCGGAAACAAGGGTATGGATGTGGACTGTCACATCGAGAATAAGGCGACCGCAGAGTCGGCCATTTGCTCCTCCGAAACCTACGAGAGGTGAGGCGCGTGTCCGCTGAGTTTTCGAAGGCCCTCGGTGGTCGGCAGCGTTTTAGACCAGCTAGTGCAGAGTCATGGGTCTCTGTGGAGGAATGGGTGGGATGTTCGCTACCGGAGGATTACAAGGAGCTCGTCAACGGGTACGGTGATGCCGTCCTCTTGGGGCATCTGTTCATACCTCACCCCGAAGGGAACGATCCGCTTCTGCGATTCATGGAGGAAGAGCGCCGAGACTTCCACGCCGCTTTCGAGGAGCTGCGAAAGGAGTCGGCAACCGTGGACGCGGCCTGGGGCAGAGTGCTTCCGTGGGCCTATCACGACTGGAATGGTGATGTATGCCTGTTGGTCCCGGCTCCTGCCGGAGACGAGTGGTTGGTCGGTGTTGCGTTTCGGCAGTGTCCGGAGATTCGACTGTACGACTGTGGTGTGGCCCTCTTCGTAGAGCGTCTTTTCAGTGACGGGGGACTCCCCCGAGGCTGGCCGAGGCGGTCACCGGCGTGGCGGTCCATCGAAGGAAGCCCGCTCATCTGACGCTGTCGTCCGATCACTCCAAGGTCAGCTTGGCCCAAGTGGACCAGGGACCCTTGCAATACGTGGTATGTGATCAAGCGAGAAGGTTATGCAGGCGCTCGCCCGGAGTCCCCGGCCGAGTGTTCTGCATTATCGGCCGTTGGGCTTGGCTGCGGCGTCCAGGTGTTCTCGGATGTGTCAGGTCGTTGCTTCAAGGCATGTGCTGCCCAGCTCGCCGCTCGCGGTCTCGTTCTGTTGGGAGTACGAGGTGAGGGGACAATGCGATGGAGGGGAAGCGGTAGCCACGCTGCGGCGGTTGCTTCTCCCTGACGATGGCGCGGACGAGGGTGTCGACTGGGGCAACCTGTCCGCTGAGTGACGAGACGTTGTGGAACGCGGGCGGCGGGTGGTTCCTGCACTGGCGTGCGGAAGAACGCCTTCTGGACGAAGGCATCGACCTGTGGACGGGCGAGGCCGATCCGTACGCGGGTGTGCGGTTCGACGACTGATGGCCAGCCTGCACGCTCCGTTCCCGACCGGGCCCTGGTCGGAGGGCGGAGCTGTTGCTCTCCGTCAGGGAGTCGACCGTGCCCCGTTCGGTGCTGCACACGTATGTTCCCGGCACGGCGGTCTGCCCAGGAGCCGGTTCCCCGTGGTACTTGTCGCAGTGGACGCTCCGCCAGTTCCCGTCCCCCTGCCGTGGTTTGGATCACATGGCACGGCTTGAGTGGGTGGCCGGGGCCGGTCACGTACCCATGTAAGACGACGATCGTCAGGATGCGAGGATGAGGCACCATGACTGCTGGGTGGTGTTCTCGCACGGTACGTGCCGCGGTGTTCGCGGCCGTGTGCGTGACGCTCGCCGCCCTGGGGCACGTCATGATGTCGGGGCAGTCCGTGCCGTGGTGGACGCTCGCCGCCGGACTCGGTGCGACCGGCGGGCTGGGCTGGTGTCTGGCAGGCCGTGAGCGGGGACGGACCGCGGTCGTGGGCGTGGTGGTCGCCGCTCAGACGGCACTGCACTCGGCGTTCTCCCTCGCACAGTCCGGGTCGTCATCGGCCGCCGGCCCGGCACCGTTCACGATGAGGCCAGCCGACGAGGGGCAGCACCACGTGGTCTCCGCCGGCACGAGCCCGGTGCACGCGCACGCGCACGCCGTGGACGGTGTGCCGGTGGGGCACATGCACATCGGGCAGCCGGGCGCGGGCCATCTGGACTCCGTGGACCACATGAGTGCCATGGGCCACACGGACATCACGGCCGGCGACTCGGCGTCACTGGGAATGCTCGCCGCCCACCTGCTGGCAGCGCTGCTCACCGGCCTCTGGCTCGCCTACGGCGAGCGCGCCGCGTTCCGTATCCTCCGGGCGGTCGCAAGTCGGCTGACCGCCCCGCTCAGGCTCCTGCTCGCCCTGCCGGCACCGCCGCACCGTCCGCGTCTGCGCGGCCGGCGCCGCACGTCCCATAGGGCGCGGCCCCTTCCTCTGGTCTACGCGATCGTCTCCCGCGGTCCGCCTGTGGGGTCCGCTGTCGCCTGACGACAGCCGGAATCCCGAGGCGGCCCAAGTGCCCCTCGGGCAACGGCCGTACGCCCGCACCCGGGGAACTACACCCGTGCGGCGCCGTGCGGCCGGACCCCCACACACCGGGCGCGGACCGTACGGCCCCGGCCGAGGTCCCGGTCCCGGACGACCCGAGAGGGACACCAGGTGATCTCTACTGCCCTGTCCGCATCATGGGACTCGACGGAGACGGTGACGCCGGCCGACGAGTCGATCACCTCCTGGGCGCTCGCCGCCCGTGGCGGTGACGCCGATGCCGTGGAGCGCTTCGTGCGTGCTCTGCACCGCGACGTCCTGCGCTATGTCGCCCATCTGTGCGGCGACCCCCAGTCCGCCGACGACCTCGCTCAGGACACGTTCCTGCGTGCGCTCGGCAGTCTGCACCGTTTCGAGGGACGCTCGTCGGCCCGCGCGTGGCTCCTGTCCATCGCCCGCCGTGCGGTGATCGACAGCTATCGGTACGCGGCCAGCAGGCCCAGGCTGCACGACGTACCGGACTGGCAGCTGGCCGTCGAACTCGCTCAGCCGTGCGACCTGCCCGGCTTCGACGAGGGCGTCGCGCTGCTCGAACTGCTCGCCGCCCTGCCCCGGGAGCGCAAGGAGGCGTTCGTCCTCACCCAGATGCTGGGGCTGCCCTACGCGGAGGCGGCCGAGCTGAGCGACTGCCCGATCGGCACGGTGCGCTCCCGAGTGGCCCGCGCCCGGGCGACGCTGATGGAGTTGCTCACCGAGGCTGAGGAGCCCGCCGCGCCGGCGCCCGCGCTCGCGGCCTGACGCGGCCGGGTGCCGGTGCGTACCGCGTGCACGCGCCGGCACCCGGCCGCCAACTTTGGTCCGGGCGCGCGGTACCGGGTTCCGGGAACTCACCTGGCATCCGGCCCGACCAGTGCTGTGACCGGGTGACGACGTCTTGTCCCCATGCCAAGGATCTGGAGAGTTTCATGCGTTCTCGTGTGTGGTGCGGTACGGCGGCCGCGTTGCTCGGCCTCCTCGCGGCGGGCTGCGGCGGCGGGAAGGGCACCGAGGACAAGGGTTCGGACACGTCCGCCGCCGGTGGTTCCCTGGTGACCGTCACCGACTGCATGGGCGCCGAGACCACCTTCGCCGCCGCTCCGAAGAAGATCGTCACCAGCAATGCCTCCAGCTTGGAACTCCTGCTCCGGCTGGGAGCGGGGGACAAGGTGATCGGCACCGGCTTCCCGCCCGGCAAGGGGGCACTGCCCGGGGAACTGGACGCGCAGGCGCAGAAGGTACCGGTGCTCGGCAAGACCGTCATACCCAAGGAGAAGCTCCTCGGCTCCGGCGCCGACCTGTACATCGACACCTTCGCCGCCATGGGGAACATGGGCGGCGGGATGGGCGACGCGCCGACCGAGGAGGAGTTCGAGGCGGCCGGAATCAAGCACATCTTCCTCAAGTCCACGGCGTGCGCGTCGAAGGGCAAGGGACCGCTGACGGACCTGTCGGCGGTCGAGGGTGACATCACCGCCCTCGGGGCCGTCACCGGTACGAGCGCGAAGGCGAAGGAGCTCGTCGCCGGTATGAAGCAGAAGGTGGACGGCGTGCGCAAGGCGGTCGGGGGAACGCCGGAATCGGCCCGCCCTACGTACTTCTTCTTCGACTTCGACGCGGGTACCAAGCAGCCCGTCGCCGTGTGCAACCGCCAGATCGCCCACGCGGTGATCACCCTGGCCGGAGCCCGCAACGCGTTCGCGGACTGCGACGGTGACTTCAAGCCGGTGAGCTGGGAGGACGTGGTGTCCAAGAACCCGGACTGGATCCAGCTCGGGGTGCGCAACCGGGGCGGTGACGCCGCCGACGAGAAGGCGTTCGACGAGGCCCGGCGGTGGCTGCAGGACAACCCCGCCACCAAGGGCCTCAAGGCCGTGAAGGAGGGCCGGTTCCTGCGCATCGGCTCCGAGCGCACCACCATCGCGGGCGTCGAGAACGCCGCCGTGGTCGAGGAGATCGCCAGGACCGTCCACCCCGGGAAGGTCAAGTAGCCGTGCCGGCCACGCTGTCCACGTCCCGCCGCGAGACCGCCGGCGCCCCGGACGAGGCAAGGAGTGTGCCCGCCGGGGTACTCGCGATCGTTCTCGGCGTTGCGCTGGTCGCGGCGTTGACGGCGGCGGTCTCCTGGGGTTCCACGGCCATCCCGCCCGCCGAAGTGTGGAGTGTTGTGGGCAGACGCCTGACCGGTGAGGCACCGAGGCCCGGCACGAACGACCTGATCGTCTGGCAGCTGAGGGTGCCCCGGGCCCTGCTCGCCGCGCTCGTCGGTGCGGGCCTCGGACTCGTGGGGACCGCGGTGCAGGCCCTCGTCCGCAACCCGCTGGCCGACCCCTATCTGCTGGGCATCTCCAACGGGGCTTCGCTCGGCGCCGTCACCGCGATCGTGCTCGGCGCCGGTGCGGGCGGTGCGCTCGGGCTCGGGCTGTCGGGCGCCGCGTTTCTCGGCGCGCTGGGCACCTTCGCGCTGGTGTGGGCGGTGGCGAGGCGGGGAGGTGGGTTCGCGCCGCTGAGGCTGGTCCTCGCGGGGGTGGCGATCGGACAGTTCCTGTCCGGTTTCACCAGCTACCTGGTGCTCCAGGCAGGTGACGAGCAGCAGACCCACAGCGTGCTGTTCTGGCTCATGGGCAGCCTGAACGGGGCGAGTTGGCCGGTGCTCGCGGTGCCCGCCGTCGCCGTCCCCGCAGCCCTGCTGTGGCTCCAGGCGCGCGGCCGCGGCCTCAACGCGCTGCTGATGGGGGACGAGACAGCGGCCGGACTCGGCGTCGACGTCACCCGGCTGCGCCGCGAGCTGTTCACGGTGACCAGTGTGCTGACCGGCGTACTCGTCGCCGTCTCCGGCGCGATCGCCTTCGTCGCCCTGATGGTGCCGCACGTCTGCCGGCTGGTCGTCGGCGGTGACCACCGGCGTCTGCTGCCGGTCTCGGCACTGTTCGGCGCGCTGCTGATGGTGGTGGTGGACATCGTGTGCCGGACGGCGATGGACACCCAGGAACTGCCGGTGGGCGTGGTCACCTCGCTGATCGGGGCGCCTGCCCTGCTGTATCTGCTGGACCGACGCCTGGGGAGCGGCAGTTGAGGATCGACATCGAGGATCTGCATGTCGCGTACGCGGGCCGTACGGTGGTCTCCGGAGCCCGTCTGATCGCCGCGGAGGGCGAGATCACCGGCCTGGTCGGTCCGAACGGCAGTGGCAAGTCCACGCTCCTGCGCACCGTCTACCGGCATCTGCGTCCCGTCGCGGGCAGGGTGCTGCTCGCCGGCACGGACATCCGGGAGCTGAGCCCCGCCCGTTCGGCCCGTCATGTCGCGGCGCTGCCGCAGGAGCGGGGCAGCGACTTCGAGCTGACGGTGCGGGAGGTGGTGGCCATGGGACGCACCCCGTACAAGCGGGCGTTCGCCGGGGACGACGCAGCGGACCGGGACATCGTGGCACGGGCCCTGGCGGATGTCGGGATGGACGCGGCAGCCGGACGGCGCTTCACGGCACTGTCGGGGGGTGAGCGCCAACGGGTGCTGCTGGCCCGTGCGTTCGCCCAGAACCCGGACGTACTGGTGCTGGACGAGCCCACCAACCATCTGGACGTACGGCACCAGGTGGAGCTGCTCGCCCTGCTCCGGGCGCAGCGCCGGACGACCCTGGTGTCGCTGCACGATCTCAACGCGGCCGCCTCCGTGTGTGACCGGTTGCACGTCCTGCACGCCGGAACGGTGGTCGCCTCCGGGCCGCCGCGTGAGGTGATCACACCCGATCTGATGGCGGACGTGTTCGGTGTCCGCGCGGCCGTGGTCGAGCACCCCCTCACCGGTGATCCGCTGATCGCCTTCGACCACCGGGCTCCCGCAGACGGTCTGCCTGCCCCGGCACTGGAGACGAACCCCGCGGGCTGACGACAGCGGACGACGGGGGAGGGGCGGGACGTTCCACCGTTCTGCCCCACCCCCGTCAGGGGATCCGGCCCTGCTGTGCCGTGGGGGCGGCCGAGGGGATCAGGCGGGCACCGGATCGGTGACGCCGTAGCCGGCCTCGACGATCGCGGCGCGCAGCTCCGCGTCGTCGAGGTCCGTACCGTGGACGGTCACGGTGCCGGAGGCGAGGACGACCACGACCTGGCTCACACCGGCCACTTCGCGGACCTCCTCGGTGATGCTCGCCACGCAGTGTCCGCAGCTCATACCGGTGACGTTGTAGTGCTTCTCGAAGGTTTCGGAGTTCTCAGAGTCCTCCGAGTGCTCAGAGTTCTCGGGGATCTCGGGGTTCTCGGAGTAGGGCTTCTCGGTCATGGGACCACTCCTCGCTGCTCTTCGGCGGTGCACGCTCGCACCGGCGTACGCGTGGACGGGGGCGGATGTTCAGGTGGCTCCGCTGGGGAGCGAAGCCACGGCGACGCAGTCGCACCATCCGCACCGTCCGAGTGCTGGTGTCACTTCAGCCGTCGGACGACGGGGCGCCGGAGTTCCCGCGACCACGTGTGACGCGTGATCGCGTGTGATGCGCGACCACGTGTGACGCGTGAAATTGCACTGTCGCATCGCAACCTCCCCTCGCCTGGCCCCAGTTCCCGGAACCGGCCGGGAACTCATCCCGTGGCGCCGCCGACATGTGGGACGAGGCTGCCGTCCGGCAGCCGTCCGACGGCGAAGGGCGGAAAGGTGACCCACCACAGCCAGGGATCGGCGGAGCCCGGTCACATACCCGCCGGCGGGGACCGCTGGCTCCTCGTGGCCGTGGCGGGACTGCTGTCGTTCGTGGCGATGCTCGACATGAACATCGTCAACGTCGCACTGGCCGGGATCTCCCGGGACCTTCATGTGTCCGCCGCCACGATCCAGTGGGTCGTGCTCGGCTATCAGCTTCCCGTTGTGGCCCTGCTGCTGCCCGTGGGCCGATGGCTGGACGGGGCGGGACCGCGGTCCGCGGTGCTCGCGGCGACCGCCGGCTTCGCCCTGTGCAGCGCCCTCGCCGCGGCCGCGCCCTGGGCGGGCCTGCTCATCGCCGCCCGGCTGGCCCAGGGGGTCTTCGGGGCGGTGCTGTTCGTCCTCATGCCCGTACTGGCCATCGGCGCGGTGCGGCCGCAGTTGCGGGGCCGGGCGATGAGCGTGCCCGCCACCCTGGGGCCGCTCGGAGCGGTGACCGGCCCCGCGGTCGGCGGCCTGCTGCTGGACCAGTTCGGCTGGCGGGCGGTCTTCCTGGTCAAGATTCCCTTCTGTCTCCTCGCGCTGCTCGTGGCGTGGAAGGCGATGCCGGGCGACCGCGGGCTCCGGCTGCCCGGTGTGAGAGCGCTGCGCGACGCCTCGCTGGTCGCCGCAGGCGTAACGGTTCTGCTTGTGGCGCTCACCCTCGCGGCCGGCGACTCCGTATGGCTGGCGCTGGGCCTGGCGGCCGTACTGCCGCTGTGGCTCTGGCTCCGGGGGCAGGGCGGCGGCCCCGTGACCGCGGTGCTGCGTGTACCGGGACTGCCGGGGGCGCACGGTGCCGTACTGGCCCTGGCGACGGGCTTCGCCGCGATGCACTACATCGTCGCCCTCACCCTGCAGCGCGACAACGGTGTGAGCGCCACGGCCACCGGACTGACCGTGCTCGCCTTCCCGCTCGGCATGGGCCTCGCCGGACCGCTCGGTGGACGACTCGCCGACCGGTACGGAGCCCGGCGCGTCGCGGCCACCGGCGCTTTCATCACCTCTGCGGGCCTGCTTCTGCTGATCCCGCTCGCGGGCGGCTGGTCGCCCGGAGACACGGCCTGGCGCCTGGCGCTCGCCGGCGTCGGCATGGGTCTGGGCGGCGGCCCCACCCAGGCCCTGGTGATGGGGGCGGCCCCAGCGGACCGGACCGCGACCGTCGGTTCGACGGTCCAGCTCGCCCGCAGTCTCGGCTTCACGCTCGGCCCCGCCCTCGCCACCGCCGTCTGGGGCCTGGCCGGACCCGCTCACGGCGCACGGGCGGGGCTGGTACTGGCAGCCACCGCCGCCTGTCTCGCCGTACCCCTGCTGGCTCTGCCCCCGCGTCGCACGGCCGAAGTGCCCGCGACGACGACCGACGCGGCCCCGGCCGCCCCACACTGACCGAGGAGCTTGCCCATGTGCGGAATCACCGGCTGGGCGTCCTTCCACGACGACGCCCGCACCAAGGCCCCCGTCATCGAGGCCATGACAGCCACCCTCACCCCGCGAGGCCCCGACGCCGGCGGCGTCTGGCTGGGTGAGCACGCGGCGATCGGCCACCGCCGGCTGGCGGTCATCGACCTGGCCGGCGGAGTGCAACCGATGACCGACCGGCCCGACGACCCGGCCGTCGTCCTCAGCTACAGCGGCGAGGTCTACAACCACCACGAACTGCGCACCGAACTCAGGGGCCTCGGCCATGTCTTCCGCACCCGCAGTGACACCGAGGTCGTGCTGCGCGCCTACGCGCAGTGGGGCGAGGACGTCGCGGAGCACCTCGACGGCATGTTCGCCTTCGCCGTGTGGGACGAGCGCGCCCAGCGCCTGCTCCTGGTCCGCGACCGGCTCGGCGTCAAGCCGCTCTTCTGGGCCGCGATCGACGGCGGGCTCGCCTTCGGCTCCGAGCCCAAGGCCCTCTTCGCCCACCCCGAGATCCGGCCACGCGTCGACGCGGACGGACTGCGGGAGGCGTACAGCCTGCTCTTCAACACCGGACCCACCGTCTGGTCGGGCGTACGCGAGGTCGAGCCGGGCGGCGTCCTCGTCCTGGACCGCGGCGGCATCCGCGAACGCCGCTACTGGCAGCTGGAGGCCAGGCCCCACCACGACGACCGGGACCCCACCGTCGAACGGGTCCGGCATCTGGTCGCCTCAGCGGCGCACAGCCAGCTGGAAGCCGATGTCCCGCTGTGCAGTCTCCTCTCGGGCGGCATCGACTCCACCGTGCTGACCGCACTGCTCGCCGCTGAACTGCGCCGGCGCGAGGGACCGGACGCGCGCATCCGCTCGTACGCCGTCGACTACAGCGACCAGGCAGCGCAGTTCACCGGCGATGTGCTGCGCACCGGCCACGACACCCCGTACGCCATCGAGGCCGGGGCGTACATCGGAACCGACCACAGCACCGTGGTCCTCGACCCGCGTTCCCTGCTCGACCCCGAGCACCGCAAGGCCGTCGTCGTGGCGCGGGACTCGCCGATCGGCGTCGGCGACATGGACACCTCGCTCTATCTGCTCTTCGGCGAGATACGCGAGCACTCCACCGTCGCACTGTCCGGCGAGGCCGCCGACGAGGTCTTCGGCGGCTACCCCTGGTTCCACAATCCCAACGCACTCGCCGCGCAAACCTTCCCCTGGCTGCTGGTCACCGGTGACGAGGCCGCCATGCCACTCAATCCCGAACTCGACCTGCGTATCGGCGAGTTCCGCGACGACACCTACCGCGACGCACTGGCCGCCGTACCGCACACCGAGGGCGAGACGACCACCGAGCACCGGCAGCGCGAGATGCAGCACCTTTCGCTGACCCGCTGGCTGCGCCAGCTCCTGCACCGCAAGGACCGCCTCAGCATGGCTCAGGGACTGGAGGTCCGTGTCCCCTACTGCGACCACAAGCTGGTCGAGTACGCCTTCAACACGCCCTGGGAATCGAAGAGTTACGACGGCCGGGAGAAGAGCCTGCTGCGCGCCGCGGGCACCGGCCTCGCCCCCGGATCCGTACTGCACCGGCCCAAGAACCACTACCCGGCCACCCACCACCCCGACTACAACCGCGGACTCCAGGACATGGCCCGGGACGCACTCGCCATGCCCCAGGTCCGCTCCCTGGCCGACGAAACCCTCGTCAAGCCCTGTCTCGACACCCCGCCCGACCGGCTGCAGTGGGGGCACCGCCTCCGCCTCGAACGCGTCGTCGACCTCGCCCTGTGGCTGGACCACCACCGGCCGGAACTCGCCCTCTGAGGAGCGCCCCATGAACCGACAGGTACAGCCGCCCGCCATGGACGACGCCGAACCCCTCCCCGAACCGGTGCCCCTCATGGGCTGCCCGTACAAGAGCAACCCCTATCCGCTGTACGAGCGCATGCGCGACGCCGGACCCGTGCACCGGGTGCTCTTCCCCAGCGGGGTGCGGGCCTGGCTCGTCACCGGCTACGAGGCCGCCCACGCCGCCCTGAACGACGACCGCCTCGGCAAGAACCACGACCGGGGCAACGACCGCTGGCGGGCCCGCGCATCGATCATGCCCGAACCGCAGCACTCCCAGCTCCAGGTGCACCTGCTCCACCAGGACCCGCCCAAGCACACACACATGCGGCGCTTCGTCACCGACGCGTTCACCCCCCGCCGTATCGACGCGCTGCTTCCGCGCTTCCAGGAACGCGCCGACACTCTCGTCGACGCGCTGCCCGATGCCGGACCCGCGGACCTGGTCGCCGGCTTCGCCGCGCACTTCCCCTTCCGGGTACTCGCCGAGGTCATCGGCCTACCGCCCGAGTGGGCGGCACGTTTCGACCGGGACTGGGGCAAGGTGGTCCAGCCGGTCGGGCCCACCGACCCGGGCCGGCCGCTGTACGAGGCCCGGCTGCACGGTCTGCAGAGCTATATCGCCGACGTCGTCGCCCACAAGCGCGCGCACGGGGGCGACGACCTGCTCGGCCGCCTCGTCGTCGCCCGCGATCACGGTGAACTCTCCCAGGAGGAGCTGGACTCCATGATCTTCCAGCTGCTCGTGGCGGGCCAGGAACCGGTCACCAACCAGATCACCACCGCGCTCATCGCCCTCTTCCGCCACCCGGACAAGCTCGAGCGGCTGCGGGACGACCCCGGACTGCTGCCCCGCGCGGTCGAGGAACTCCTGCGCTTCGACAGCGCCTTCGAACTCACCACATGGCGCTTCTTCGCCGAGGACAGCGACCTGCACGGCACCGGGATCCCGGCGGGAGACTCCGTGATCGTCTCCCTGTGCGCCGCCAACCGCGACCCTCGGCGCTTCGAGAAGCCCGACGTACTCGACCTCGACCGCAGTCCCAACCCGCACCTGGCCTTCGGACACGGCGCCCACTTCTGCCCCGGTGCCGCTCTCGCCCGCGCGGAGCTCCGCATCGCGCTCGGCACCCTCCTCGCCAGGCTGCCCGGACTGCGCCTCGCCGTCCCCGACGAGGACATCGAGTGGATACCGGCCGTCCTGGGCCGCGGTACCAACCACCTGCCCGTCCGCTACGACCGGCGCATCTGACGGCCTGGACGGAACCACACGGCCGGCCCGGCCAGTGCCCTCACGCACCCGCGGGACCGGCCCGGCCGGCTCTCACACCACCTGACCCGCCCGGCCTGACCACGGTCACCCGGACCATCGCGCCCGGCCACCCGCGCCGAGGCGCCATGCCGCCATGCCCGCACCCCCTCGGAGGCCCCCATGCAGCTGACGACCACGACGGACACGCGTTCCGTGTACGAGGTCAGCACAACGGTCCTGAACCTGCTCCTCCCTCACCACCGCACGACCGGCGACGGTCCCGCGCCCGCCGAAGCCTTCCCCCACCAACTGCGCCAGATCGGGGACTTCGTACGCCAGGGCGAGACCATCGTCTTCGCCCTGCCCGGCTTCCCCTGCAAATCCCCCAACCGCTCCAAGGTCCTCGGCCACCTCCCCGACCAGGGCGAACGGCTCTCCCTCGGCTTCCTGAACACCCTGTGCTCCAGGGTCGCGGAGGTCCATCGCCCAGGGGCCCGCGTGATCATCTGCTCCGACGGCCATGTCTTCGGCGACCTCATCCGTGTCCCCGACCACCACATCGACGCCTACGCCGACGAACTGCGCCGGCTGATCTCCGTACTCGGCCTGGACCACCTGTCCGTATTCGATCTCAGGGACGTTCTCGGCGACCTGCCCCACTCGGTGAAACGTGCCTACGTCCACGACCGCTACGCCCCCGGCCTGGATGCCCTGCGGGCCGAGGTCCGTGCCGGCGGCCACACCCTCGCCCTCTACCGCGGCATCACCCGCTTCCTCGTCGACGACACCGCCGACTTCACCGGCACCCGCTCCGCCCTCCAGCGCGAATGCCGGCGTCGCGCCTACGGCGTCATCCAGCGCAGCCGTGCCTGGGGCGACCTGATCGCCGAACACCACCCCCGGTCCGTACGCCTTTCCATCCATCCGCAGCCGGCCGGAGCGGCCAAGTTCGGCATACGCCTCCTCGACGCACCCGACGCCTGGACCACGCCCTGGCACTCCGCCGCCCTGCGCCGGTCGGACGGCAGCTGGCGCCTCCTGCCCCGGGCCGAGGCCGAGCGGATCGGCCGGCTGGTGCACCGGGACGGCAGACCGAGCCACTTCACGTAGGCCCACCGAAGCACCACCGCGCTATGCCCGCCAGCGGGCGCGGTCTGCGCCGTCGCAGCGTCAGCCGGCAGTGCAGTGGCGCTTGAACACGATCCCGCCGTTGCAGCCCGCAGCCGTGCCACTGGCGCCCTCTCCTCCGTAACGGCCGCCGGACCCCCCGCCACGGCGAACTCCCCGAAGAACGCGTGGCTGTCGCCACTGAAGAGCCGGTGAAGCCGGTCCCTCCAGTATTCGCTGTGTCGGAGAGGGCGGATCGGGTCAGCGCTTGGGCAAGGTATTGATGTGGTTGATGTTCGCGGCGTAGAAGCCGTCCACGGTCTTCTTGACTTCCACCGGTGATTCGGCCCGATCAGCCCGGTAGTAGATCCAGTTGACCTTCATGTCCCAGGTGCGCGCTCCGGCAAAGGGCAGGTCGACGAGCCACGCGCTGAAGTGGATGCCCATTTTCTCGCGCGGGAAGTACTTGCTCTTGCTAGTGAACAGCGTGCGGCCGTCGATGGAGTAGGTGACCTTCTCGTTCACAGCGGTGATCATCACGGTGTGCCAACCTTTGAGGGACTCGTTCAGGGCGCTGGTGACCCGGTCTCCCTTGCGGCTATTGCGCCAGCTCGTGGTGTCGAGTCGGGGACCCGCCGCACCCCATCCGCCGTTCGGCATGTATTCGTAGTCGAGTTCGCTGTACTTCGGCGACTTGTCCGAGGGCGAGATGGTGAAGAAGGACTCGTTGATGTGGTCGCCGTCACGACCCTTCGTGGGCTCGTCCGTGAAGTAGACCCTGGCGGCGACCGTCCCCTGGAAGACAACGGGTTGGGTGGTGTTCAACTCGGCTTGCGAGGTGCCCTGCTTGGTTCCGTCACTGTTGACCCTCAACTGGAGCACCTGGCTCCCTTGTGCGGTCGCATCGGACGGGAAGCTGATGCCTGAGGCCGACCAGGTGTCGCGGATCCCCGGGCCGCCCTTCCCGACGCGGGCCTGCCAGCCGTTGGTGGCGAGTGCACGGTCGTCGGGGCCGCTGTAGTGGAAGTTGTCGAACAACATCCCCGCCGGTGGCGAGGCCGCCAGCGGTACCGTGGAGGGCGAGTCCAGCCCCGGTGCGGGGGCGGTGCCACCGCTCTTCTCCTCCCCCCAGACGAGTGCACCACGGATGTACGCGGTGACCAGTTGCGACGGCGCGTAGTGGGTGCTCTTGCCGTTGAACGAGTGGTCGTTCGCCTGGTTCAGCTCCTTGTGGTCCAGGCGATAGAGCTGGAGCCCGATCCCCTCGCTGGTTTCACCGGGCGCAAGACTGCCCGCAGCCGCGGTGAAACCGATCTGGAGGTAGCGACCCGTGCCAGGATCGGTCAATGTGCCGATCTTCGTGGTGACGTTCGAGCAGCCGAGGCTCGTCTGGACGCAATTGGAGCCGTGCTTGGTGGTGTCTTCCGCGGTGAAGTAGTAGCGCAGGGTCACGTCGCTCAGTGCCACGGTCTTCTTGGAAGTGTTGATGACTTCCAGCCAGGGATTGGCCACGGTGGCGGTGGCCGCAGGGTCGGTCCGATATCGGACCGTGAGGTCCATGGTTCCCGGACTGGCGGTCTGCCACGAGTTATAAAGCGCGATGCCGCCGGCCGTGAGTGCAGCCACGGTGAACAGTGATATGACCACGGTCCACCCGCGACGAGGAGCGGTACGGCGGGAACGGCTCATGGAAACTCCTCTGGTGAAACATACGAGGCGGTACTTGGTACACGCCTTGTTTCTCATATATTGCGGCTGGTCGATTCTGCTTAATCGGTGCGGTCGAATGCTGTGAGTCGTTGCCGACGGTGAGCTCGTGCTGTCGCGAGGACGGGTGTGCCGCCGGTTGACAGGCCAGGCTCCGGCGTTGTGGTCGCGGGCGTGCTGGGGTGCACCGACGGGTGACGAACCGAGCCGGGGCACCGGCCGGAGCAACCCCCGGCCGTTCGTCCCGACGAGACCCGCCGGCGGGAACGTCGACGAGTTCGCCACCCTCCGCCAAAGAGACCCGACTCAGGCCCTAAGGCTCGTCGGCACCATGCTGATCTGTCAGTGATTCCTACTCGCCGGCAACACGGTGATCTCTCTGGCGTCTTCTTATGGATGCCAGGTACGTGACCAGTGATACGGCGATGACCGCGAGACTGACGCCCAGAATAAGCTGGTCGATGTTTTCTACTCTGGTCAGCGCATAAGCGATGCCCGCGATGACCGCGCAGACCCCAAATCCCTTGAGGGGGTTCATCGTTCTCCTTGATTCATTTCCACGTGGATACGCGAGTCACGTAGGACTTCACGATGGACGACACAAGCCAGTAGGTTCGGACCACAGTGAATACCAGCTCTGGAATCAGCACTGCCTCAACGAGCATGGCTTTCCAGCCGAGACTCCGTACCCGGATTGCGGGATAGACGATCCAGAAACTGAAGAGCACCCAGAAGATCGGCTGTTGGGAGAAGCCGTGCTTGGCGGCCATCACGAGTTGCGTCGAGCCCCAGCCCAGAACGTATGCGGCGGCGAGGAGTCCAAGCATCAGGGTGCTGATGGAGTGCCAGGTGAACTTCGTCCAGCCGCGGGCGCGCAGGGTGTCCACGGTGCCGCGGCTCCACCGTTCCCTCTGCTGGATCAGCTCACGCAACGTGGGCATGAGGTCGGTGTACGCGATGCAGAGTTGATTGGCCGTGATCTTCCAGCCGGACTCCTTGAGCGCCAGTGTGGTCTCGTAGTCCTCGACCAGATTGGCATGGTCTTCCCAGAAGACCTCGCCCCGCCAGTCGAGCAGGCTCTGCAGGGCCTCGGCCCGGTAGAACGAGCCGGCTCCGGACATGGTGTGGATGTCCCTGCGGTATCGGGCGTCGGCGGCCCGCCCGTACTCGATGATCTGCATGCCGAGGAGGTACCGCTGCCAGGGATTGCGCCACAGGCCGGTGCGGCCGAAGCAGGTGGCGCTGACACCGCCGAGTTCCGGATCGGACGCGAGGACGTTGCAGGCCCGTTCGATGAACCTCGGATGCAGCTCGGTGTCGGCGTCCATGACGAGGACATGCCGGACCTGGCGGGTCAGACGCCCACCGACAGCCTCCCTGAGCCAGCGGAGCCCATAGTTGAGAGCGCCGGCCTTCTTGTGCGGGTTGTCGGGGAAGTTCAGAACGACCGTCTGTGGCCTGCCCTCGTCGTCCGCGAACTGGCGCGCGTAGTCCTCGGTGCGGTCTGTCGAGTTGTTGACGACCACGATGATGAGGTCAGGACGTCGGCTCTGGCTGTCCAGCGACCGCAGTGAGGTGTAGATCCCGACCTCTTCGTTCCGCGCGGGGACCAGAACGACGGTCTCGTAAAGGGCGGCACCAGCCACCTCACCTGGGGATACGCGGCCTCTGCGGTGCCGACTCCGCGACATCTGCGGTGTTTTTCCCTGCGCGCGCCCGCGACGAGCCTTGCGGGTGGTGGCGCCTTGCATGTTTCTCCCTGGGGCAGGCTTACAGGATCGACACGGCGTGCTGATCCTGTGAAAGCGGAACGAAAGGTTCTGGAGCATGATCATGAGCCCCAAGTACCGTTCGCACGTGGGTTTCTGACGGGGCATATATGGGAATAATAAACGCTCTCTTGATCAATTAAATGTAACAAGTTGGACACTCTGCCGCTGCGCGGTAGTCAAGTGGTGAGCAGATGCAGCGCTGGGCCTCCTGAGCGAAGACGGTCATGGCTGCTGGTGCAGGCCAGGTTGAACAGCAGGGCGCGTGCTGAGGGCGTCAAACCTTCACAACTGGGCCATTGTGTGCATGGCGCGGCAACGGAGTTGGCACGGGCGCCGTTCGGCGATGTGACGACCTGGAGCCGGCCGCGACCGAGCCGCGGAGCTCGCACGCCCGCCACCGGCTCGACCTCATCGCCCACTGGGCCGTCACCGAGGCCGGAGCCGACGAGCACGTCGAGGAAACTGACCGAGCTCATCGGCGACGACGGAACCGGTGAGCTCAGCCCCGGCCGACTTCGACAGTTGGACCGATGCTGTCGACATACACGGCGTCCACGTCCACGTCTTCGCCTGCATGCTCTTCCTGGCGAATCGGGGTCATCACCTCGTACATCCGGCTTCGCTGGGCCAGCAGCGCGCGTACTTTACGTGCCGTCGTCCACTCGGGCGGCGCCGGTTCGGCCAGTGCCTGCCACCGCTCTGTCTGTCGCCCGGCGGCCGCGGTGTGCAGCGCCTCGGGATCGGCGAAGTATGGCACGGTGGTGACAGGGGACGATCCGGTCCGGCATGTCCTGCCGATCCGTTTACAAGGCACCGACGAACCGTCATATTGCTTCAGTCTCACTGCAGTTCGCCGCCAAGGTCGGCGGCGAACCGGCACCGCCTGCTCGCACGCTCAACCGTCTCGACAGAAGGGCTTGATGTGTCCGGGCAACGAAGACCACACAATGCCGCGCTCATCGTCGGCCTCGTCACCGCTGCCACCGCGATGGCGACGGTGCCGGCGGCGCACGCCGACGGCTCGACCCAGGCGACGAGCGGCACCTTCAGCGTCCTCTCCTACAACGTGGCCGGCCTTCCCGAACCGCTCTCCGGCAGCAAGCCGGCCACCAACACGAAGATCATCTCCAAGCGGATCAACGCCTACGACATCGTCAACGTCCAGGAGGATTTCGCCTACCACGCGGATCTCACCAAGTTCGACGAGCACCCCTACCGGACGACGCCGTCCGTTCCGGACTGGGTGCCCGGAGTCCCCTTCTCCGACGGCCTCAACACACTGTCCGGCTTCAAGCTCGGGAATCTCGACCGGAACGCCTGGGACAAGTGCACCGGCACCAACTGCCTGACCCCCAAGGGCTTCAGCTACGTCCGACTGGAACTCCCCGGTGGTGCCTCACTCGACCTCTACAACGTCCATATGAACGCCGGCTCCGGTTCGGAGAAGGAGCTGCGCGCGCGCCGGTCGAACACCCGGGAGCTGTCGGAATACATCCAGAAGCACTCCGCCGGGCGCGCGGTCGTCGTGATGGGTGACACCAACAGCCGCTACACCCGCTCCGGCGACATCATCCGCGATCTGCGGGACGACAACGGGCTGACCGACGCCTGGGTTCAACTGATCAACGGCGGAAAGACCCCGGACATCCAGGACGGCGCGCCCACCTGCAAGGACGTCAATCCCTGCGAGGTCATCGACAAGATCCTCTACCGCAGCGGGCCGGGCCTCCGGCTGGACGCGACGTACTACAACAACGAGCACGACAAGTTCCTCGACTCGAAGGGCAAGACGCTGTCCGACCACAACCCCACGACCGTCCGGTTCTCCTACACCGTTGAGTAGCCGAGCAGGTGTTCCTGAATGCCGGCCGTTAGTGCTGTGGCCGGATAGGTTTGCCGGGAAGCCCGCGGCGTCCGGCCGAGTGCGACGGCGTGCTCCCGACAGCGCGAGGACCCGTTTCCGCCACCGGAGCCGGCTGCGGAAACGGGTCCCGTTCGAGGGGGAGGCGGACCACCGTGTCACCCGGGCGCCGGAGTCGTCGACCTGGTCACCCCTGGTGGCCGGCCACCCGTCAGCTACGGCGGTGCAGCAGGACATATCCGTAGGTGTCGGCCACGGTGGCATAGCCCTGGGCGCGTGCCGCGGCGAGGGCGTCCCGTTCCTGGATATGGGACTGCGGCCACCGGCGCTCGGGCGGCACGAAGGTGTCCACCATGATCCACTGCGGCTTGGGCCGGCTGGCGGCCCACCCGAAGAGGCTCACACTCGTACGGTTGGCGAGTTGTGGCACGAGGAAGGTGGACGCCTGGACCGTGGCGCCGTCGGGAATGATGCCCATCACGGAGCGGGCCGCAGCGAGCCGGGGGTCACCGTGCCAGGTGGCCGGTTGCGCCAGTTGCCACAGCGGGAACTGCGGCAGGAGAAGCAGCGCCACCCCCGCGGTGCCCGCCAGATAACGACGCAGGCTGGACCGCTGCGGGCGGCGGCGGGCGAGTACATCGATGAACGCCGCGAAGACGACGACCATCACCACCAGGGAGTAGTGGTACCGCGTCCCCCAGTTCGACGAGTAGTCGGAGGCGAACCGCCACAGAAAGGTCGGCACCGCGACCAGGATCATCGGTGATCGCAGTGCCAGGAACAGCGTCGGTGCCAGCGAGAACAGAAGGGTCGACGCCTTCTCCCTGGGCGTGATCAGGTCGAGGGGACTGAGGTCCAGCAGCGCCCCCAGGCTGCCGCCTCCTCCCGCGACGTTCTCCAGCCCCGACCAGTGGGTGTAGGACCCGGTGGGGCTGAACGCGGGCAGGACCACGAACACCGCCAGCAGAGCCGCGGCCACACCGACCCCCGTCGTGACCAGGCCGGTCCTGCGATCACCCCTTCGGGCGATCAGCAGGCCGATGACGCATACGGCGAGGCCCAGATCCTCTTTGACCAGCAGCAGTGGCACAGCCCAGCACGCCGCCGCGCGCAGCCGTCCCTGGCCGAGAGCGGACAGGGAGAAGGCCAGAAGAGGGGCCGCGAAGGCCACTTCGTGGAAATCGAAGCCGACCGCGCTCGCGACGCCCCAGGACAGGCCGTACGCCGCGCCGATGGCCAGGCCGGCTGTCTGCCCCAGCGTCCGGCGGGCCCACAGCGCCAGCGGGATGACGCTCACCGCGACGAGCCCGGCCTGGGCCACCAGCAGGGTCTTGACCGAGGGCCACAGCCAGTAGAACGGAGCCAGCAGGGCGAGGACGGGCGAGAAGTGGTCGCCCAGCACGGGGTAGTCCGGGCCCTTGACCTCCGAGACGGGAAGGCTGCCGTGTGCGTACGAGCGGACGACCTGCTCGAAGATCGCCAGGTCGAAACTGTTCGACAGCATCCGCTCATGGATACGCAGCGACAGCAGCATGTACATGAAGAACAGTGCGGCCGTCAGGCTCCAGATCCGCCATCCGATGCCGGCCGTCCCGTCATGCGGGGTGTCCGCTGACTTCCGCTGGGGGAGCACGGTCCACCGTGCTGGCCGCAGGGTGTCGGAGGAGATCGCGTTCATGGTCATGCCTGCTCTCTGGTGACTGGTCCGGGGCGGGCCTCGCTCGGATTCGGCCGCGTCGGCGGCGACCGTTCCGCGTCAAGTCCCCACCACCGCCTACTGGCCGGCCGGACGCCGGGCGGCGTTGATCTTCTCGACGGCGAACGCCCGGTTCTTTTCGACCTGTTCGCGAATGGACTCGGGAAGGTCGGGCATGGACAGCAATTCGTCGCAGGCGTCGATCGACCGGTCGTAGGCCCTCACCCAGTAGGCGTTGATCGAGTATTCGAAGAGGAGTCCCCACCGGTACACCCAGGGCTGGGTGAACAGGATGTCCTCCGTGGGCATCGGCTTGCGGAGCGCATCGACCAGCAGGGCGTGCGCGGTGTGATAGCGCCCCATCTTCCGGAGCCGTGAGGCCAGTTCGTAGCAGGCTTCGAGGCGTTGTGGTCGTGTTTCCCACGCCTTGACGAAGGATTCCATGGCGAGGGGCCAGTCCCCGAGGGCCACGGTGAGGACACCGACCTGGAGCTGGGAGAAGTACACCTCCTCCTCCCATCCGCCCATGGCGGCGCGGCGCTCGTACAGATCGATCGCCTCCGCGGTCCTGCCCAGGTCCCGCATGGTCTGGGCCAGGTAGAACACGGTGCGCGGATTGTCCGGTTCGCGCTGCAGCTCAAGGCTCAGCAGTCGCGCGTCGCGCTCGAACTTGTCGTGCTTGGACCCGCCGTCGCCGTGGTCGCGGATCACCAGGGCGTCCAGGTTCTCCCGGCGCACGTCACGGTCGCAGGTGAGGTACTCGTGAGTGACGCCCTCGTACCGCCACGGCAGGTCGCCGCGGACCAGCCGGGGGATGCGGTACGAGGTATCGCAGTCGTGCCGGAGCAAATACGCGTCGGCGGACAGCGCGGGGATGTCGGCGTCACGGCGCACTTCGAGATCCGCGTCCACCAGCAGGAGGTAGTCGGCCTTGCCGAGGGCGTGCCGGATGTTCAGGGTGCGGTTGTGGCCGAAGTCGACCCAGGGCTCTTCGTGCAGTTCGCCCGGAATCCCCTCGAGTGCCAGGCGAATCATGTCCTGGGTTCCGTCGGTGGAGCCGGTGTCGCTGATGACCCATGTGTCGATCACCTCCTTCGCCGCGGTCAGACAGCGCTCGATGATCTTCGACTCGTTCTTGACGATCATGCACAGACAGATGGTCGGCTTCATGGGACCTCCTTGAGGGTGCTCTCGCCCGCCGGGGACGACTGACGCACGTTCACCGCTTCGATGATCACGGGCGTCCTGGGCCTGCCGTCGGAGGTCCCGTTCCGGGCCTCGTCGCTTCCGATCTCCCTGAGGACGTCGAGGCCGTCGACAACGGTGCCGAACGGGGTCCACGCCTCCGGCATCCGGATCTGGGGGTCGGCGTAACTGATGAAGAACTGAGCGCCGTTGCGGCCGGGGACCAGCTTGGACATCGCCACGGTGCCGGCCTTGTACGTCGCACCCCGCAGATCCTCGTCCGCGAAGTAGTACCCGGGGTCGGCGGCTGCCTGCCCGGCGGGCGCTCCGCACTCCACGATGAAGAGGTTCCGGGTGGACACGCGCGGACAGGTGCTGTCGCGGTAGAAGCCCTTGCGCGCGAGGTGTACGAAGGAGTTCGTGGCACAGGGTGCGCTGCCGCCGAGGGTCTTGAAGGTGACGGTGCCCCTGTTGGTCTTCAGTTCCACGGTGTACGGACGGTCGGCCGCCGAAGCGGCGGTGGGAGGCAGGGGTACCGGCTTGCCGGGGTCGCTGAGGGTGTAGGCGCACGATCTCACCGTCTGCGACACGGACTTCATCGTGGTGCGTTCCCGGGTGAGAGCGAGCGCGCTCCATGTCAGCCCCGCGCATCCCACCGTGACGGCGAGCACCGTCGTGGCGAGCCGGACTCCCCTTCCTGCCCGGTGAACTGTGCCCGGGTTCTCCTGTCGTCGCCTGGCGGTGTGCGGTTCCGGCTGCACTTCTCCGTCTGACATCTGCACCTTGCTCCGTTGGGTGACGATGTGTCATACGCCCGGCCCGGCAAGGTATCCACCGCGCGGCCCGGGCAGCGCCCGAAACGCCGTTCCCCTCATCAGAGGTCAGGCGTACGGGGGTGCGTCCGGCCCGTTCCGCGTGCGGACTTCGCGCCATGTGGTTGAGCCCTTGCGGGCGCCCGCAAGGCACCGGATCCGCGCGGACGGAGCCGCACACCCGACCCACAGGTTCGTCCTCGAAGCTCCCGGCATGCGCCACGCCATGGGTGTGCCCCCCGAACGGAGCAGACCGTGCCACCCGAACGGCACAACGCGTCACCCTTGTCGTGTCTCGAACCGACTGTCAGGGCCTGGTGTGCCGACCGCGGGGCGGGGCGAGCCCGACTCGCCCTCTGTGCAAGGGCCGTGCCGATCAACTCCGGGGTCTGTGCGGTGTGCCTGGGCGAGGTGTCCGGATGACCGGCCGTCACCTGGTCGGCGGCACTGACGCGCCGCTCGGAGGGCGCGTTTCTCTCCGGAGAGTGACGATGTGATCACCGCTCCTCACCTGGAGCGGGTTCCCCACTTCGTAGAGGCGAGGCGATGAGCACACGATCCAGAGAGTCTTACAACCGGGCACGCCGGCGGCGCCTGTGGGGCCTGGCGGGAGGCGCGATGATAGCGCCCGCCGCCCTGTCCATACCCATGTTCACCGGTGTGGCGAGCGCGAACGCTCCCGCGGTGGTTCAGAGTGCGTGCGCCAGCCCGGATTCCGGTTTTGTTCCGGACGGACCCATGGGTTGCTCCGACCGTTCCGCACCCGTAGCGGGAGATCGTGGCCCGACCGGGCACAACGGCCACGGACGGCCCCACCGGCCCGACCACGAGGGATCCGACAAGCTCGTCGGCCCGACCGGGCCTACCGGTCCCACCGGCCCCACCGGCGCGACTGGTGAATCGGGAGTCGACGGTGTGACCGGTGCGACCGGAGCAACGGGCGACACAGGTCCCACGGGCGCTACTGGTGACACAGGTCCCACGGGCGCTACTGGTGACACGGGTGCCACGGGCGCTACTGGTGACACCGGTGCTACTGGTGCCACGGGCGCGACCGGCTCCACCGGTGCGACCGGTCCCACTGGCTCGGCGGAGGTGAGCAGCACACAGCGGACCGGCACCGCGGTCATCCTCCAGGCCGGACAGTCGGGGACGTCCAGCGCGACGTGCAACACAGGTGAGATCGCCGTCGCCGGTGGCTACACCTTGTCCACTACCAACCTGTTCGTCACGAGCAGCATCAAGGACAGCACGGCAGAGGAATGGGACGTGACCGCCACCAACAACGACGACGCCGCGGCCACGCTCACGGCCTACGTGATCTGCGTACCGTCCTCGTGAGGCCGAAGGCGGCGCGTCGCATCCGGTTCTCGCACAGCCACCACGGCACACGTGCCGTTCGGTGAGCGAGCACTGCGTACCGGTGCGCCGCCTTCTCCCGGGCCCGGATTTCCCCGGCCGCCGACTGACGGTCGACGACGCCGGGCGCCGGGTGAGTCTCATGGCGGGTGACGGTGCTTGAAGAAGTCCGTCAGACCTGAACGGGCCGTTCTGAACGGCCCGTTCAGGTCTGTGCCGTGCCGGGGCAGCGGCGGTTGGCTGCCCCGAGGCGCACCCCCGGATCTCGGTGCCCGGGTCTCAGGCGGTCGTCTTCTGGGTCAGGTCGTACAGGGTCGTACCACCGACGGTGACCTTCGTGAAGTTCGCGGTGACCCAGGAAGTGATCTCGGAGCTGCTGCCGGTGCCGGAGTTGCCGCCGCCTCCGAACCCCCTGCCACCGGCGATGAAGTAGTGGATCTCGCCCTGGGACACCAGCGTCTTGAAGCGGGCGAGTGTCGGGGACGGGTCCGTTCCGTTGAATCCGCCGACGGCCATCACCGGTCTCCCGGTGGCGAGCTGGTAGACATCGGTGGTGTGGGAGCTGACTCCTGCGGCGACCCAGGTGTAGCGGTCCGCGTCCTGCTCCAGCAGCTTCCGGACCTCGCTGCCGACGCTCTGGGTGCCGGCCGCACCGCCACCGCCGGGCGCGCCCGCACCGCCACCGCCTGGCATGCCCTGGCCCTGCCCCATTCCGGGCATGCCCTGGGCCGAATTCCGGCCCTGGGCCGGGCCCTGGCCTGTACCGGACGGCGGTTGGCCCATGCCGGGGCCACGCCCGCCCTGGCTTGTTCCGGACGGCGGCCGGCCCATGCCGTCCGTCGGCCTCCCGGACACACTCGCCGAGGCGGGTCCTGCCGTCGGCATGCCGCCCGTGTGGACGGTGCCGAGTGTGGTCAGTGTGTAGGCCAACGGGCCCGCGAGTGATGCGGCGAGAGCCAGCCCGGCGACCCCGAGAGCCGCTCGGTGGCCCAGCCGTGTGCCGAACTGCAGTCCCAGGGCCGCGGCAAGACCACCGATGAGCACCAGCCACTTCAGCGGACCGTACTCACTGGTGCGGCCCAGCAGTACGCACCCCCACACCGCCGTTGTGGCGACCGCGGCGCCGAGCACCGGTGTGGCCCACTTCGTGGAGCGCTCCTGCCACAACACGACCGCCCCCATGCCGGCGAGTGCGGCGATGTACGGGGCGAGTGCGACGGCGTAGTACGCGTGGAAGATGCCGGACATGAAGCTGAAGACCAATGCGGTCGTCAGCAGAGTGCCGCCCCAGGCCAGGAACGCCGAGCGGGTCGCGTCGGTCCTTCCGGCCCTGCGGGTGAGGACGAGTGCGGCGACGAGCAGGATCAGCGCGGCGGGCAGCAGCCAGGAGATCTGGCCGCCGAGGCCGTCGCCGAACAGTCTGAGGATTCCCGTCTCGTCCGTGCCGCCAGGACCGCCCCCACCAGGGCCGCCGCCGCTGTTGCCGCTGACCCGGCTCAGCCCGTTGTAGCCGAACGTCAGCTCCAGGAACGAGTTGTTCGTCGAACCGCCTATGTACGGGCGGGACGACTCGGGCCACAGCTCGACCAGGGCGACCCACCAGCCACCCGCGACGATCACCGCGAGCCCGGACAGCAGCAGCTGCCACAGCCGCCTGCGCAGCCTCACCGGGGCGCACACCGCGTACACCAGCGCCAGCGGCGGCAGGACCAGGAACGCCTGAAGCTGTTTGGTCAGGAAGCCGAAGCCGATCGCGACACCCGCCCACACCAGCCACTTGGTACGACCGTCCTCCAGCGCCCGCTGCACGAGGTACACGCTGAGCGTGAGCAGCAGTGCGAGCAGCGCGTCGGGGTTGTCGAACCGGAACATGAGCGCGGCGACCGGAGTCAGCGCGAGGAACACCCCGGCGAGCAGCCCGGCCGCCGGGCCGAAGCGGCGCTTGACGGCCGCGTAGAGCACAGCCACGGTCGCGACGCCGGTCAGCACCTCGGGGACGAGGATCGACCACGAGCTCAGCCCGAACAGTCGCACGGACAGACCCATCGGCCACAGCGAGGCCGGGGCTTTGTCGACCGTGATCGAGTTCGCGCCGTCCAGCGAGCCGAACAGGAACGCCTTCCAGCTGACGCTTCCGGCCTGGGCAGCGGCGGCGTAGAAGGAGTTCGCGTACCCGGAGGCGCTGAGGTTCCACAGGTAGAGCAGACCCGTGACCAGCATCAGCACCAGCAGCGCGGGGCGCGCCCAGCGGGGGTCCTCGGGCCTGCCCTGCCACAGCCGGGCCATGCGGGAGCCGCCGTGGGGGTGCCGGCGGGGATTCACTGCCCCGTCCGGTGCCGGCCGGGGCGGTGAGCCGGTCACGGCGTTGTGGTGGTTGTCCGTGTGCATGGTCAGACGTTCTCGGAGTCTGCTGTCACACCCGTGTGCTGAACCTGTGCCGCGGCTGTGAGTCCGTTCGCCCGGGGTGGCCCGGCCGCGGGGAGCCGCCGGGTCCGCACGGGGCCCGTCGGGACAGCCCGTGGGCAGCCCGGAGCCGTTTCAGAGGACCACTGTGGTCGCCTCGGTGGCCTTGACACTGGTCCAGACGGAAGTGCCGTCGGTGAGGCCGAGTTCGGCGAGCGCCTGCGGGGTGATCTCCGCGACGAGGTCCGGGGCTTGGTCCGAGGTGATCAGGATGCGCAGTCTGCTACCGCTGCCGGTGATCTCTCGTACCGTGCCCGGCCAGACGTTGCGGGGACTGCCGGCGGGCCTGTCGCGGTGTACGGCGACGGCTTCCGGGGCGATGATCGCGAGGGCGTTCGTCCCGGGCGGGAGAGGTTCGGCGACGACGAGCGTGCCGCCGCCGGTGAGCCGGATGCCGTCGGCGGTGGCGGTGCCGGGCCAGGCGTTGCGGCCGAGCATGCGGGCGACCCAGGGCGAACGGGGATGCCGGGTGACCTCGGTGGGAGGGGCGTCCTGCAGGGCACGTCCGTCGTCGAGGACGAGTACCCGGTCGGCGAGCGCGACGGCTTCGACCGGGTCGTGGGTGACGATCAGGCACACACCGCCGAAGCCGTCGAGATGGCGGCGCAGGGTGTGCCGTACATGGGCACGGGTGGTCTGGTCGAGCGCGGCGAGCGGTTCGTCGAGCAGCAGCAGTCTGGGTCGGGCGGCCAGCGCCCGGGCAAGCGCGACGCGCTGGGCCTGACCGCCGGAGACCTGGGCCGGTTTGCGGTGGGCGAGGTGCCCGACGCCGAGCCTGTCCAGCCACTCCTGGGCGCTGCGCCGGGCCTCGGCGCGCGGGACTCCGTGCGCACGCAGTCCGTACGCGGTGTTGGCCAGGGCGTTCATATGGGGGAAGAGAGCGCCGTCCTGGGGGACCCATGCGACGTGGCGGTGATGCGGGGGGAGGTCGGTGACGTCGGTGCCGCCGAGCCGGAGTGTGGCGTGTGCGCGGGGGGTGAGGCCGAGGAGTGCGCGCAGCAGTGTGGTCTTGCCCGAGCCGTTCGGGCCGACGACGGCGATGGTGGTGCCCGGTTCGGCGTCCAGTGTGAGCCGGTTGAAACCGGTGACGTCGGCGTGCAGGGACCAGCGTTCCTGCGGCTCGGCATCCTGTGTGCCGACAGGCTGTGCGCCGGAGGTCTCGAGGGCGGGTGGCGTTGCCGGCTCCGGCTCGTCCACCGGGCGTGTGGCCACCTGCGTTCGGGCGGCGGGCGTGCCCGTCCAGCGGCCGCGCAGCGCGATGAGGACGAGCATCGCGGTGGCGAGCAGCAGGAGGGACACCGAGGTGGCCGCCTCGGGCGTGTCCTGGAGGAGCAGATAGACCTGCAGGGGCAGCGTCTGGGTGGTGCCGGGGAGATTGCCGGCGAAGGTGATGGTGGCTCCGAACTCGCCCAGGGCACGGGCCCAGGTGAGCGCGGCGCCGGCGATGAGACCGGGGGCGACCATGGGCAGGGTGACGGTGAAGAAGACCCGCACCGGAGAGGCGCCGAGAGACGCGGCGGTCTCCTCGTAGCGGGGGCGCAGTCCGCCCAGTGCGCCTTCGAGGCTGATGACGAGGAACGGCATGGCGACGAAGGTCGCGGCCACGACGGCGCCGGAGGTGTGGAACGGCAGGGTGATCCCGAAGGAGTCCTCGAGCCATGGGCCGAGGAGCCCGCGCCTGCCGAAGGCGAGCAGCAGCGCCACGCCGCCGACCGTGGGCGGCAGGACCATGGGCAGCAGGACGAGGGACCGGACGAACGCCTTGCCGGGGAAGGGGACCCGGGCCAGCAGCCACGCGAGCGGCACGCCGAGGAGCAGCGACAGGCCGAGTGCCCAGAGCGAGACCAGCAGCGAGAGCCGCAGCGCCTCGATCGTTGCGGGGGTCGTGAGATGGTCCGCGAGTTCGCCCCATGGCGTCCGTACGAGGATCCCGATCAGTGGCAGCAGCAGGAACGCCACCGCGAGCAGTGCGGGGATCGCCAGGGCGACCGGAGTACGGGGACCCCGTGTGCGGCGGCGGACTCGTTTCATCGGGGATCCCTGGAGGGCGGGGTGACGGACGGGACGGGGGCCGCCCGTTCCCGGAACGGACCCGGGTACGGACAACCCCTCGGACAGCCGCCGGGACTACGGCTTCTGGAAGCCCGCGTCCTGGAGGATCTTCTGTCCCTGGGGTGAGGACAGCCATGCGACGAACGCGGCGGCGGCTTCGGCGTTCTTGGACTGCTTGAGCGCGGCGGCCGGGTATGCGGCGACGGCGTTCTGCGCGTCCGGGATCGCGACCGCGTCGACCTTGTCCGCGGCGCTGTCCGCGTCGGTCTTGTAGACGAGGCCGGCGTCCGCCTCGCCGAGTTCGACCTTGCTGAGCACCGCCCGGACGTTCGGCTCCTGGGAGACCGGCTTCACCGTGATCTTCTGGGCGTCGAGGATCTTCTTGCTGTACTTGCCGGCCGGCACCTCGGGGGCCGCGAGGACGACCTTCAGCTTCGTGTCCGCCAGGTCCTTCAGCTCGTCGACCTTGTGCGGATTGCCCTTGGTGGTAGCGATGACGAGACGGTTCCTGGCGATGACGGCCGGGGTGCCGGTTTCCGCCTTCACGCTGTCCATGCTCTTGGTGTCGGCGGTGACCAGCGCATCCGCCGGGGCGCCCTGCTTGACCTGGGCGACCAGTTCCTGCGACCCGGCGAAGGAGAACGTGATCTTCGTACCCGGGTGCTCCTTCTCGTACGCGGCGCCGGCGGTCTTGAAGACATCGGTCAGCGAAGAGGCCGCCAGCACCGTCAGCTCGGCCTTGGGGTCTTCCGCGCCGGACTTGGCGGTCTTCGTGTCACCACCGTCCTTCTGGGACCCGCCGTCGCTGCAGGCGGCGAGCGGGACGAGGAGGGCGGCGGTCAGTACGGCAGCGGCGGTGCGGCGTCTGGTGAAGGTGTGCGACATGAGGGTGGAACTCCCTGGGGACTTGGCCGGCTTGGTGCCGTGCGAGCGGGACGGTGACGAGCCGCGCCGGTGCGGGCGACGCCGCTTGGTGGTGCACGAGGTCCGGGTCGGGCCGCAGTCAGGTGCGGTCGATGTGCACGTTGGTCGACTTCACGCGGGCTGTGGCCTGCATGCCGACTTCGAGGCCGAGTTCCTCCACTGCCTCCCTGGTCAGCAGGGAGACGAGCCGGTGCGGGCCCGCCTGGATCTCGACCTGGGCTGCGACGTCGCCGAGCTTGACCGCGGTGACGATGCCGGGGAAGGCATTGCGCGCGGAGGTGTAGGAGAGGTCGTCCTCGCCGCTGCCTGACTGCGCGACCTCGATGGAGAAGGCGGCCAGGTCCCGGCCGTCGATGAGGCGGCGGCCGTTGTCGTCGCGATGGGTCGCGACCCGGCCGGCGTCCGCCCAGCGGCGCGCTGTGTCGGGGCTGACGCCCAGCAGCCGTGCCGCCTGTCCGATGGTGTAGGACTGCATGTGCGCCACGGTAGGACCATTGATCTGGTATTTGCAACTCTACATGTGATTATCCACCGCAGATGCCGGTTGCTTGGGAGGAAGGTCCATGGCTGCGTTCCGTGCCCCCCGATGTGCTCAGGCCTTCCGGAAGGCGGCGTCCTGGAGGAGCGCGGGTGTGAAACGCGGGTGTGGAACAAGGGCGCGGCCCGGCGGACAGCCGGGCCGCGCCCTGCGGGTTCGATGTTGCGGCGGGCGGAGTCAGGAACAGGCGTGCAGGAATGCGATGAGCGCCGCGTTCACCTCGGCCGGGCGTTCCTGCTGGGTCCAGTGTCCGCAGCCCGAGAGCTTCAGCGGTGTGCGCTGCAGATTGGGCATGAGGGCGGGGAGGTGCTCGATGAGCTCGGGCATGCCGGGGAACGCGGGAACGAGGTCGCGGTCGCCGTAGACGTAGAGAGCGGGCGGTGTGACGAGGGCGCCCTGCCACGGCGCGGTCAGTTCCCAGTTGCGGTCGAGGTTGCGGTACCAGTTGAGAGCTCCGGTGAAGCCTTTGGAGAAGCTCGCGGTGAGTGCGTCGAGGTCGTCCTCGGTGAGCCACTCCGGCAGTACCTCGGGGTCGGTCATGGTCGCGAGCCAGCCCCGCTCCGGGTCGACCAGCGGCTGCATGACGCTGCCGGGAGCGTCGCCGGATGCCGCGTAGAGGAACTTCCGCAACGTGGTGCGCGTGTCCTTCGCGAACTCCGCGTCGGCGACGCCCGGTCGGTTGAAGTAGTTCCAGTAGAAGCGGCCGTCGAACAGCTTCTCCATGGTGGCCAGCGGTGGCTCCGGCCCCCGGAACGGGGGCGGCACGCTGAGACCGGCCACCCCGCGAACCACGTCCGGCCGCAGCAGTGCGGTGTACCAGGCGACCGGGGCGCCCCAGTCGTGCCCGACGACGTACGCCTTCTCCTCTCCCAGAGCCCGGATCAGCCCGACGACGTCGCCGACCAGGTGGAAGATGGTGTACGCGTCCACGTCGACGGGATGATCGCTGCGCCCGTAGCCCCGCTGGTCCGGGGCGACCACGCGGAAGCCCGTGTCCGCCAGCGGACCCAACTGGTGGCGCCAGGAGTGCCAGGACTCGGGGAAACCATGCAGGAGCACCACCAGAGGGCCTTCACCCTGCTCGGCGATGTGCAGCCGGATCCCGTTCACGTCGACCATGCGATGCTCAACCATGATCGTGAGCGTACGCGTGGTGATCCTCTGGCGTGTGCGTACACAACGTGGACGTGTCGCTCCGCCATGGACAAATTCCTGACGCAGCCGGTGTCTTCGTACCCGCTTCCGTCCCTGCGCCTTCAGAGTCGTTCCCCGAGGGTCTGGTCCGACGGTTGCGGACAGGCGGCGTTGCGGTAGTCCCTCGGTGGGATGCCGTAGGCGGTTCGGAAGGCGCGGGTGAAGTCGGCTGCGCGGGGGAATCCGCAGCGGGTCGCGATGGCATGGATGGGGGTGGCGCCCCAGCTGGGGTCGGCGAGTGCGCGGCGAGCGCGTTCGAGACGTTCCCGGCGGATCCAGGCCGCGACGCTGGTCTCTTCGTGGAGAAAGAGGCGGTGGAGGTAGCTGGTGGAGATGTGGTGGGCCGCTGCGATCATCGGGGGCCGCAGGTCCGGGTCGGCCAGGTGCCGTCGGATGAAGTCCTTGATGCGCAGGGTGAGAGCGCGTTGCCGGGTTTCGGGTGCCACCTGGTCGTCGGCTTCCAGATGATGGGCGAGGGTGGCGGTGAACAGGTCCACGGCCACCGTGCCCAGCCGCGCGGCATCCGCGGGCCCGTGGGGCGTCGTGTCGGTGGCCAGGCGCGTGAGGAACTGCGCGAGCAGTGCACCGATCCCCTCCCGCCCGGGTAAGGGGCGGGCGAGGAGCCGGTCGACACTGCTGGGGGCCAGTGGCAGCAGTTGCTTGGGTACCCCGAGTCCCACCGACTCCACTGAGCCTGCGACGGTCTCCCAGGGCTGTGAGGTGTCGACGACATACATCTGCTGTGCACCGTGCACGGCTTCCTGGCCGGCGTGCCGGATTCTCAGCGTTCCGCGCAGGAGGAGGGCGAGGGTGTAGCACTCGGGGTCGGACTGCCGTACCAACTTGGCCGTTCGCAGCCCCGTGACCGGCTGAACCTTCGTCGGCACGACCGATACCGGCCCCAACCGGATACGGCGCAGCTCTCCGTCGAAGTCACCGGAGTGTTCACTGAAGGTGTCCATGGGGCAGATCGTCCTGGCCAGGTGCTCGCGCCAGATATCGAAGCGGTCGGGCTTCGGTACGTCGCTGCTCCGGAAGACCATCTCCAGCGTCATCGCTCTTCCCCTTGTGCGCGGTTGCGTTCCTCGAATCACGCGGTGACCTGCCGCCGTCGGTGCTCCGTGACGGTCGAACACGGAGCGGGTTCGCCCAGGGTCCCCGGGGGACTCGAAATGACTTCACAGTGTAGTTCGCTGCTGCGAAGTCGTTGAGTTCTTCCGGGGGTTGCGGTGTGAAGGCCGGGGCAGTGGCTCCGGGACGCGGTGTGGCGAGACGCTGTGTGGCGGGGTGCGGTGATCGGTCTGGCGCGGTCGGTGAGGCGGCGGCCGGCCGGTCACGGGGCTCATCCGTGACCGGCCGGCGTGGGGGACGGGCGCGTGCGGGTTGCGCTTTGACCGCAGCCTCAGGGCGCCGGCGGCGGCGTCCAGTCGGCGGGCAGACCGGACTGGGCCAGGACGGTGGCGAGGCTGTAGTGGTCCTCGTCGGAGGCGATCCGGCAGCTGTTCTTGTCGAGGTCGAGGACGGTGATCATCGGCACGGCGAAGGACTTGGGTGCGCCCTTGAGGTGACCGGAGTAGACGGCCTTGACGGTGATGCGGTTGGCGACGCGCTCGGTGGCGCGCACGGTGACGTGGACGTTGTCGATGAGGCTGTCGGCGCGGGCCTTCCAGCCGGAGATCTCCTTGCGGCCGCGGAAGGTCACGCCCACGGCCTTGTCCGTGTAGGTGCCGTTGGCGATGAACACGGCACCGAGTGCCTGGGGGTTGGTGCCGTTCCATGCACGGGCCCACTCGGTGACGATATGCGGCGTGCGCCGTCCGGAATCCTGCGCGGCGTAGGCCGTGGTGGTGGTGGCGGCGGTGGCGGCGAAGAGGGCCGCGGCGGCGATCAGCACGGTCATGCCACGGGGAGGGCGGGACATCATGGTCTTGCTCCTTCGGTTGTCGACGGCCCCGGTGAGCGGCAGGGCCGCTCCCTGCCGGGGGGATCGGTGCGCTGCCCGGTCCGTTTGAGGGGGTGCAACGTTCATGGCAGACACACTCGTGTCAGGCGGTGTCCACTTTCCAGGCCCGGCAAGGCCCGAGGCCTGTCCAGCGCTGTCCGCAGATGTCCACCCGGTCCTGCCGAAGGCGTCCCACGCCGTTGTGGAACGGCTCGGGAAGCGGGAAATGGTGTGGTGCCGTCCCGCCCGATCGCCGTCCTGGCAAGATGGCGGCATGGAACGTGTGCTTGGAATCGGTGGCTACTTCATGCGGGCCGCCGACCCGGTGGCCCTGAGCGCGTGGTACCGCGACTGCCTGGGACTGGACGCCGATGAGAACGGCCTGTGGCGTCAGGGAGCCGGGCCGACGGTCTTCGCTACGTTCGAGTCCGACACCGACTACTTCGGCTCCCGCGCCCAGCAGAACATGCTCAACTTCCGGGTCCGCGACCTGGATGCGATGCTCGCGCAACTGCGCGCCAAGGGTGCGGACGTGGCCGAAGAAACCCAGGACATGGAGGGCGTCGGCCGGTTCGGCTGGGTCACCGACCCTGAGGGCAACCGGGTCGAGCTGTGGCAGCCCGCCTGACCAGTCCTTGCGAGGGGTGATGCGCTCGCATCCCCGCCGAGCCCGCGTCTGACGCGTCTCACGCACGCTGCTGTGCCAGGAACTGTTATCCCCGTCGTCCTCACGAGTCTCCCTTGCGCCGGACCGACCGGCAGTCTCGACGAAAGCGGAGCACTCCACATGTACGAGCACGACCATGCGCCGATCGGGAACGTTGCCCCGGGGCCGGATGACACGGCTTCCCGCATGGACCGGCGCCGGGCCAAGTCCCGTGCGACGGGCGGCCGGCGCGGACGCCGGAAAAGCGACGGAAAGCGTGTGGGCATGGTGGTGTCCGGCGCTGTGCTGGTCACCGCAGTGGCTGCGGGCGCTTTCGCACTGAACGACTGGGGCGGTGCGTCCAGCGGCACGGACGCCGCGGCCGCCGCGCCGTCTGCGGCTCCGCCCGACGAGGCAGGCACCACGCAGCCCGGTGCGCGCACGGCCTCCGGCGTGCCCCGCTCGGCATCTCCTTCGGCCTCCCAGTCCTCGCCGCCGGTCTCCGCGTCGCCCTCGGCCTCCTCCCCGCGGGCCCGTGCGCACGCTCCCACCGCCGGCACCTCCAAGCCGTCGAAGGCGCCCCGCCCTGCCTCGCCCACGAAGGAGCGCGGTGCCGGTCCGGTCGGCCCGGACCCGAAGGTCCCCGGTCCCCGGCTGTCCACTCAGGCCGTCAGGGATGCCGAGGCCATGTCGCTGAAGCTCCTCAATGCGGAACGGGCCACCGTGGGCCTGCCGCCCCTGCGGCTCAGGGCCGACCTGAGCGACTTCGCCCGCAAGTGGTCCGAGCACATGCGCACATCCGGTTTCGGTCACTCGGGCAACGACGACACCGGATATCTGGTGACAGGATCGCGCACCTGGATAGGCGAGAACATCGTGTGGTGGAGCGACAAGTCGATGACCGCCCAGCAGGCGGCGGAGAAGTTCCAGTCCATGTGGCGCCACAGCCCCGGGCACTACAAGGCACAGACCAACCGGACCTTCACCGAGGTGGGCGTGGGTCTGTACCACGATGCCTCCGGCTGGTGGGGCGTGCACAACTTCTCAGACGGCCGGTAGAGCTGCGACCCGTCACCACCGGAACCTTCCGCTGGACGCGGCCCCAGGGCTCGTGCGACTCCCGCCCCCGCAGTCACCGGGCCGGACGGGCGCGAAAGCCGGGACTTTCGTAAATTGGCAGAAAGCACCCGTGAGCAGCAGAAGGCCGGCGCACGTCGTGACGCAGATCGACTACCAGGCGTTGTTCGCAGGCACACCCAGCCCCTACCTGATACTCGGTGCCGACTTCATGATCGTCGATGCCAACGACGCGTATCTGAAGGCGACCGGCAGAAGCAGGCAGGAGCTGGTCGGAAAGCACGTGTTCGCTGCCTTCCCCGACAATCCGGCGGACCCGGACGCGGACGGGGTGAGGAACCTGAACGCCTCGCTGCAGCGAGTCCTGCGATCGAAAGAACCGGACACGATGGCGGTGCAGAAGTACGACATTCCCATCGTGTCCCCGCGCGGAGCGTTCGAGGAGCGGTGGTGGTCCCCGATCAACACTCCCGTGCTCGGGCCGGACGGCCAGGTGGTGTGGATCATCCACCGTGTCGAGGACGTGACCGCGTTCGTCCTCTCACGCCCCGTGGTCGGGGTTCTGGGCGGGCGTGAGGCGATGGAGGCCGAGCTGTACGCGCGGGCGCGGGAGCTGCAGCGGCTTAACGAGGAACTGCGTCAGGCGCACGCCCGCGAACGCCAGGTCGCCGTCACCCTGCAGGAAGCCATGCTGCACTCGCCCGACTTGGACCGGCATCCGAACGTGGCCGTGCGTTACCTGCCCGCGGTCGGGTCGCTGAACGTGTGCGGCGACTGGTACGACGTGGTCGACCTGCCCGGGGAGTGCTTCAGTGTCGCGGTGGGCGACGTCGTGGGCCACGGCCTCAAGGCCGCCACTGTCATGGGCATGCTCCGCAGCGCACTGAGTGCCGCTGTCCGTGCCCTCCACGAACCTGCCAGGTCGCTGGAGGTCCTCGGTCTGTACGCCCGCTCGGTGGAAGGAGCAGTGGCCACCACTGCCGTCAAGGCCGTGATCGACGCCAGCAGGCGCCGGATCACCTACAGCAGCGCCGGCCACCCCCCGCCGGTGCTGCTGCACCACGACGGCAGCAGCACCATGCTGGATCAGGCCACTGATCCGCCTCTGGGTGCCCGGCCCGAGCATGTCTCCCGCCCCCAGGCCGTCCTGCCCTACTCCCCGGGCGACACCCTGGTGCTCTACACGGACGGGCTCGTCGAGCGCCGCGGCGAAGACATCGACACCAGTCTGGACCGACTCACTGACGTCCTGGCCGGCTACGCCCACCTGGCCCCCGACCGCCTCGCCGACACGCTGCTGACCCGCCTCGGCGTGACCGGCGGCTCCCGCGACGACATCGCCTTGATCGTCGTGCGCCTGTGACCCCCGCCGCGACCAGCAGGGCGGCATGAGAGCCGGCGGTCCGGCTGACCGCCGGTAACCGACCGTGCTTCTGCGGCGCGGTTACCGGCGGTGCGGTACGGGTGGCGCGATCCGGCTTCGGCAGCGAAGGAAACCCAATGGTCAGCGCCTGAGCGGATGCGGTGAAGCCGAGTGCTGATCCTGGTCGGCTTTCTCGCGGGATACGAGGAAGTGGACCTCGCGGGGCCTGATCTCCAGATCGCTCAGGCCGTCGGGTGTCGCGCCCATCTCACGGCCGATCTCGGCCGCCGCCAGGAAGGCACCCTCGGACTCGAACGCGCCGGTGGTGACGACGGCGTCGCCGTCCGGGGTGATCCAGACCCCGACGGACAGGAAGCCAGGCCGGCGCCGCGTCGCGTCGGCGACCTGGTGGCACTCGAGAACGAATGCGTCGAGGTGCTCGGGGGCGGGGTAGTGGAAGGCGACGAAACCGAATGACATGAGGTGTCCCCTCTCGCGTTATACGATGCCGTACAACGTGAGGCTAGTGCCGTTATACGGTTCCGTACAACAGGTCTGACAGGGTGAGGTGGGCCACGGATGGGCGCATTGCGTACACCGCGGGAGAAGTGGGTCGAGGCGGGGCTGCAGGCGCTGGCCGCAGGCGGGGTGGACACGGTGCGGGTCGAGGTGCTCGCCAAGGCGCTGAAGGTGACCAAGGGCGGCTTCTACGGGTACTTCGCCGACCGCGAGGCACTGCTGGCCGAGATGCTCGACACCTGGGAGCGCGAGAGTGTCGACGACATCATCGAGCGGGTCGAGCGGGAGGGCGGCGACGCGCGGGACAAGGTCCGCCTGGCCGGGCAGCTCACCTTTTCCAGCGACCGTCTGCTCCCCATCGACCTGGCCATCCGCGAATGGGCACGCCGCGACCACGCCGTCGCCGACCGCCTGCGCCGAGTGGACAACAAGCGCATGCAATTGGTGCGAGACGCGATCGGTACCTTCTGCGCCGACCCCGACGAGGTCGAGGCCCGTGCCCTGCTCGCCTTCTGCACGGCCATCGGCAGCCACTTCCTCGCCGCCGACCACCCCGGCCAGACCCGGGCCCCGGTCATCGCCCGCGCCGCCGACATCATCCTCGACGTCCCGCGTGACAACCCCGCGGGATGACACCTCGGCGGGCAGCGGCACCCTCTTTCGAACGACCCAGGTTCTCGAAGGGCTTTCGAGGGCCTTGCGAATCCGGTCGGCCGGCCCGCAGGGCAATCGTCAGAAAACAACGTCCCTCGAAGCACACAACGCCGTTGTGACACTGCGACCGGTTGATGATCGGCCATGCGCGCGGCTCCCTCCGCGTGGCGGTGGGATCACCGGCCCGGAGACGTGACGGCCGTGACCTTGGTGCCGTCAGCCCGGGGGCGGCCGCCGGCGTTTCGGCATCCGGCCTCGCGATGCTCCAGGACCCTCCTGGGTACGGCTACTCATGCGTCGCGTCATGCCGACGCCTACCGTCACATGCATGTTCAAGAGCCGTCCGAGTAGAGTCCCGGCCTCCGGGAGGTCCGTCTGGTATGCCGTCACAGGGCTCGTGATGGTGGCGCTGCTGGTCGCTGCCGTGGTGGCGGGGGACGCCGTGTGGAACGGCACGCCGTATCCTTCGGCCGACCCCAACGCGGTCGCGCAACGGCTCAAGTCCCGGTCCGACCAGGTGTATGAGGGCTTCGCGCTTCCCGAAAAGTACGCCGCGGAGTCGGGCAGGGTCGATACCGGCGCCTGCTACTACCGGGGGCTGAGGAGCATCGCCCACATTGACGAGGCACGAAGCGACGTCCGCAGCTTCGGTCTCGATTGGAGCGTGCCCGACGTCCCCGAAGCCACCGCCCGGGAGGCGCAGCGGCGCGTGCGCCGGCAGTTGGTGCAGCAAGGTTGGAAACTCACACACGAAGGCGACCGTGCAGGCGCAGCCTCCCGCCAACTGGGCTTCCGATTCGAAGACCCGGAAGGCGGCGACCAGGTTGACGTGCGGTGGAACGACTCGACGACGACTCTGTTCGTCAGCGTCTACGCCTCCTGCGCGCAGGTTCCCGGCGAGTTCGTGGAGTCCGACTGGTCTGAGGCGGACTGGCACCCGAAAGATCAATCGGCCGGGCTGTTGGGGGAGCCCTCCCGCCCCTGAGGAAATGGCTGGGCATGGTCACCGAAGGTTGGTGACCGCTGGCTTTCCCTCACCGACTCCTCATGCTCGTGGCCGAGTCTGCGTGATCAGCGCAGCCCGAAGCGCCCGGCCCAGGCCGTCACATCGGCGGTCGTCGCGTTGCCGCCGCAGACCACCAGGCCGAGCCTGGCATCCTCGCCGACGCGCTCCAGCACCCGGCGTGCCGCGGGCAGCAGACATCCGGCGGCGGGCTCGGCCCAGACCTTGGCGTGGTCGGCCAGGTCGAGGGTGCCCTGCACGGCTTCGGCGTCGGTCACCGTGAGCACATCGGTGACCAGCGCCGAGACATGCTCGTAGGTGAGCTGTGAGGCGCTGGGGGCGCTCAGGGTCGAGACGATCGAGGACAGTTCGACCGGCACCGGCCCGCCGGAGGCCAGGGCCGCCGACATGGCTCGCGCGCCTTCGGTCTCCACGCCCCAGATCCGTACACCGGGACGGCGCGCGTGCAGCGCGGTGGCGACCCCGGAGATCAGCGCCCCGCCGCCGATGCTGACGAGTACGTCGGTGAGCTCCCCGGCATCTTCCGCCAACTCCAGGCCGACCGTGCCCTGGGCGGCGATGACGACGGGGTCGTCGAAAGGATGGACCAGGGTGAGCCCCTTGGTCCGGAGTTCGTCGACGAGGGTGAACGCGCCGTCCATGGTGTCGGCGAGGATGACGTTCGCCCCGGCGGCCTCGGCGATGTCCACGGCGCGGCCGGGAGCGGACCGTGGCATGACGACGGTCGCCTTGATGTCCAGTGCGCCGGCCATGACCGCGACCCCGATGCCGTGGTTGCCGCCGCTCACCGCCACGACCCCGGCGGCGCGTTCGGCTTCACTGAGCGTGAGCAGCTTCGCCGTAGCGCCGCGTGCCTTGAAGGAGCCGGTGCGCTGCAGTAGTTCCAGTTTCGCGGTGACATGCGCGCCCAGGAACGCGGACAGCCCGGGGCTCAGCACCGTCGGGGTCCGTACGACATGCCCGGTGATCCGCTCGGCCGCGGCTTCCACGTCCGCGACATCGATCAGCACATTCGCCTCCGTCACATGAGCCGAGCCGCGGTGACCGGGATCCGTGTCATCCACGGCACAGGGGCGGCGACCATCCGGGCGCCGCTCCCGCGCACGGTGATCAACCGGGCGGCAGTCCGACCACCCTACGCCGCCGGTGCCCTGGCCGGCGCGGGCCGTGAGCCTGCCCGTCCCGGTCGGTCAGGCCGTCTTGCCCCTGCCTCCGGCGGAGTTGTCCGGGATGGCCAGTTCGGCCCAGATCGTCTTCCCGGCGGAGGTGTACCGCGTGCCCCAGCGCTGGGACATGTGGGCGACGAGGAACAGGCCGCGGCCGCCCTCGTCGTCCCGGTGCGCTCGCCGCAGGTGCGGTGCGGTGTGCGCGCTGTCGGAGACCTCGCACAGCAGGCAGCGATCCCGGATCAACCTCAGCATGACCGGTCCGGAGGCGTACCGGATGCCGTTGGTGAGCAGTTCGCTCACCACGAGTTCGGCGGTGAACGAGAGCTCGGACAGGCCCCAGGTCCCCAGTTGGCGTTCGGTGAGCGTACGGGCGTGGGCCACCATGGCCGGGTCGGACGGCAGCTCCAGGTCCGCCACCCGCTCGGCTTCGAGCCGCCGGGTGCGGACGAGCAGCAGCGTGGCGTCGTCCACCTGCGGCCCGGGCGGCAGGGCCGACAGCGCCCGGTCGCACAGTTCCTCCAGTGGGCATCGTTGCCAGGTGAGCACCTCGGCCAGGCGGTCGATTCCGCTGTCGATGTCCTGGCCCCGGTCCTCCACGACGCCGTCGGTGAAGAAGGCCAGCACGCTGCCGTCGGACAGATCCAGCTCGACGTTCTCGTACGGCAGGCCGCCCAGCCCCAGGGGCGGTCCCGGAGTCAGCGCGGACATGGCCACCGAGCCGCTCGCGTCGGCCACTATCGGCGGGGGATGGCCCGCGCTGGCCCAGACGCACCGGCCGCTGATCGGGTCGTAGATCGCATACAGGCAGGTCACCACCATCGCTTCACAGCTCAGCCCGTCATCCGCGTCGGGCTCCGATTCCTGCGCGACCAGGTCGTCCAGCCGTGTGAGCAGCTCGGCCGGGTCCAAGTCCAGCAGCGCAAGGGTGCGTACGGTGGCGCGCAGCCGGCCCATGGTCGCGGCGGCGTGCATACCGTGACCCACCACGTCGCCCACGGTCAGTCCCACTCTGGCCCCGGACAACGGGATCACGTCGAACCAGTCGCCGCCCACGCCCACGCGGCTGTCGGCAGGCAGGTAGCGGTACGCGACGTCGACCGCGCTCTGTTGGGGCAGGTGCCGCGGCAGCAGGCTTCGCTGCAGTACCAGGGCTGCCGCATGCTGGCTGGTGTACTGGCGGGCGTTGTCGATGCCGACGGCGGCCCGCTCGGCCAGCTCCACGGCGAGTGTCTGTTCCTCGGGGCCGAAGGGATCGGGGTTGCTGTTGCGCCGGAAGGTGGCGAGGCCCAGGACGGCCTCGCGGGTGAGCAGGGGGACGAACAGGCAGGAGTGCGAGTCGGTCGACCCCGCCCCGCCCGGTGCCTCGGGAGGGGAGGCGTCGACGACGCAGCGGCCTGTGGCGAGGCTCAGAGCCTGCCGTGACGAGGGTGGGTAGGAGACGGGACTGGTACGGAACGCCTCCGGAGTCCGGCCGTGCATCCGCAGCAGTCCGTGTCCCGGCGCCGAGCGCGTCGGCGGCTGCCGTCCCTCGATGACCGCCGGATGCAGATCCACCAGCACTTCGTCGGCCAGCTGCGGTACCGCCACGTCGGCGAGTTCCGCGGCCGTACGGCGCACGTCCAGCGAGGCGCCGACGCGCTTTCCCGCCCGCACGAGGAGCGACAGCCGCTCCTGGGCGCGGTAGCGGGCGGTGATGTCGAGGGACTCCTCGAAAAGCCCGAGCGGCTCGCCCCGGGCGTCCAGCAGCCGGTGGTACGAGCAGGACCAGACGTGCTCGCGCACCGGGTCGGCGGGGGCGCGTCCGCGGTAGTGCATGCCGACGATCGGTTCCCCGGTCGTCAGGACGTGATGCATCACCTGGTCCTCGTCCGGGGGGTGGTGGCGGGAGATGAATTCGCCCTCCGGAAAGAGATCCGATGCCGGCCGGCCTGTGTACTGGGCGATCCCCCCGAGCTCCAGATCGGTGGAGACGTTCCCCCACACGACGCGCATGTCGGTATCGAAGATCGTCAAGCCCACGGGAGACTCGGTCGCCAGACCCTGCAGCATCGCCAACTGCGCCTCCCAGCTGCGGAGCGCCTCCAGTTCGGCGGCGATCACCACGGCCGCGGCGCCGCTCCGGTGCGACAGCGGGCTGAACGTCACGGCCGCGCGCACCGTACGTCCGTCCCGGTGGCAGAGGTCCAAGACGACGTTGCGGGACTGGTGCGCCTTGCAGAGGGTGGACAGGCGCCGGCCGGAGGCCGTCGCCAGCAGCCACTCGGCCGGCCGGCCGAGTGCCTCCTCGGGAGAATGTCCGAGGAGGCGCTGGGCGGAGGATCCCCACCCGACAATGCGGCCTTGGTCGTCCAGCACCGCGGTGGCGGCCTTTGAGGGGTCCAGGGGACTGTGGAAGTCGACGTTGGCCGCAACCGGAAAACGATCCATGACACCGCTTCCCTTCGTGCTCCCCCAGGATCCCGTGCCGCAAGACGGACGACAACCGCACGGCGCGATCTCCACCCTGATCACATAGGGTGATCGGTGAGCACCTCCCGGATGCGAGGCTTGTCGCACGATGCTCTGGGGAACGGTCACGAACCGGCCCGCGGCGGGTGTGCGAGCGCGGAGAGCCCAGCTGTGTGGGATCCGTCGACAGTGGGATCCCACGACCGCATTGCCGGCTAAGGGCTGTCCCTTAGCAAAGTGGGGCCCGCAGGAGCCTGCGGGGCTTGCCCAGTGTACGAGGGGCCGTTTGCACCAACGCCCTCGGCAGCACAGCCCCACGGCCGGCTCTCACACCTTGATCCACCCCACGATCACACCTGCCCAGCCCACCTCAGCGCATTCAGCACAGCAGGGCGCCGTCGCTCGCGGCGGGTGGCGCGGTGCCCTCGGCCGGTGTGGACAGTGGTGGACCGTGGTGGACAGTGCCGGGCCCGGAATGGTCTGGGAAGCGGACAGCCATCGCTCCCAGACTCTGAGCCATGGAAGACACCAACCGACCAGAAGCCAGACGAGGCGGCCAGCTCACCAGGGCCCAGTCGCCGACGGCCGGTACCTGCTGACAGTCATATCCGACCTGTAACAGGACACATCCAAACCGCTGATCCTGGACGCCTCCGGGCTGGAACAGATCGCAGCGGTCCACCTGCCGCGCAGAGTCACCGGCGGCATCCGCGGCTCCTGGATCCCAGACTCCGCGTTGGGCCTGTCCGAAAAGAGCTGACACAGCGCGACAGGCGCCGCGACAGCCTCTCGGTTTCACCCGGACTTCCGGGTCCTCATATCGATCTCACTCGAAGGAATGCATCATGCGCGCTTTCAACGCCATCCCGCTCGCCGCCCTGTCCGGAGTCCTGGTCCTCGCCGCCCCCGGTATGGCCTTCGGCCACTCCAACAACCACTCGAACGATCGCCATCTGGGTTCCGCCGCCTCCAGCCAGTCGCTGACCTGCGCCGGCGTGCACCCCGACGAGACCGCTCCGGTGATCACCCGCAAGGCCGTCGTGATCAAAGCACCCCTGAGCACGGTCTGGAAGGTGCAGACGGACGTGGAGAACTGGCCCGCCTGGCAGCCCAACGTCACCTCGCTGGTCAAGGACACCCCTGGTGCGCTGCGGTCCGGCTCGGTGTTCCGCTGGGCCACCGAGGGCCTGGACATCACATCCACCGTCAAGAAGGTCAAACACAACAGGTGCCTGGCCTGGGGCGGCCCGGCCCAGGGCATCAACGCGATCCACGTGTGGACCTTCACCCCCGTCAAGGGCGGCGTGCTCGTGCGCACCGAGGAGTCCTGGACCGGCGCCCCGGTCGTGGCCAACACCGCCGCCCTGCAGGCAGCCCTGGACAACTCGCTCCAGAACTGGGTGAACAACCTCAAGCACCAGAGCGAGAGCCACTGCCACTCCTGACCAACCGGTCGCCCACCGCCATCAAGCTCCACGGGGTCGGCCATCGGTATTGCTCTTTGCATGCCGTCCCTGTCTGGGCCCGGCCGCTGCTGGCCGGCGCCCGTGCCCACCACCGTCTGACGGCCCAACCGCCCGGGGACGGCATACTCGCCCCCGTGATGTCCGCCGAAGCCCGATATCTGCGCGCGCATGCCGTGCGGGTGGGTGCGGTGGAGTGGAACGAGTGGAGGCGTCGCGTTTCTCCTTGACCTGGGCTGAGGTCAAGGAGAAATGCGGCGGGTGCGCACCGGGTGGATGCACGGCATCGTCCCCGGCGATGTCGTCCACTCCACTGAGTGGGCTCCACTCAGGGGAGTGGGTGTCGAGCACGGTGTCCTCCACTCCGGCCGGTGGGCTCCACTCGGTGGAGTGGAGCCCACCGCATCGTCGGTGCGCACCACGGCACCGGGCGCGCGGCATCGGGTCCACTCAGTGGCCGGCCTCCCGGCCGCGGTGCGGTCCGGGCTCCTGCGGTCGGTGCGCCCGCTGGTCATCCTGGCGCACCGGGTGCGCTCCATCGGCGTCGCCCTGGTCGGTGTAGCGGTCCGCGCGGACGCGGGTCGTACAGGGCGCGGACGCCGGCACCGAACTGCCCGAGCTCGGTCATCAGCGCGACGCCGGTCTGGATCTCGTCCGCTGTCCAGCCGGTGATGTCGAGCAGCAGCCCATCAAGCGGGCCGCCGACCAGTTCGGCATAGACCCGGTTCGGCAGCGGGCCTGGGTGGTCGTGGTCGGTGCCGTAGACCCGGCCGCGCAGCAACTCCTCTTCCCTGTCCATGCGTCCCAGCCTCCCAGCCACCACCGACAACGCGGGCTTGCCCAGGGTCGCCTTGGGCTTGCCCACACGGTCGGCGGGAGGCTTGCCCGGGTCAGGCACGGCGCGAGAACCAGCGGCCGGCCTTCTGCGCGGGCAGGGCCTGACCCTGCTCTTGACGCGGGTACTCGTCCGGCCAGGCTTCCTGTACGTCGGTGACGAACCGCCGGTCGCAGTCCCCGCACAGAGACGGACGGGGCTCGGGGGAAGCACCCCAGCCGACGCGCTCGATGGCCTTCCACCGTTCGTCGGTGAACTTCGCCCCGCAGTCGGTGCAGACAGGACGGCGGGCCTCACGCCGGAAGTCCTGCCCCCATACCCCGCCACGCACCGGCTCCTGGTGCTCCTGCTTACCAGCAGCTTGGCCTCCACCGGCGGCGACGGCCCTGTGCTTGCAGGCGTCGCACAGGTGTGGGTGGGAGTCCTTCGGGGTGCCCCAGTCCGTCTCCTGCGCTGCCGCCCACCGTTCGTCGGTGAACTTCGCCCCGCAGCTGGTGCAGACGGGACGACGCGCCCCACGCTCGGCTGCTTTCCTCGCCGCCTGCTCCTGCGCCGCGCGCTGCACCTGTGCCTTGTACTCCAGCTGACGGGCCCTGGCCTCGTCTTGCTCGCGGGCGTCGGGCAGCCTCGCGGCGCGGGTTGCCGATCGCCTCCGGGAGCGGCTGCGGGTGATCGCGGCCGAAGCGGACGAACACGGCGCCGGCCGGTCCGTGCTCCCGGAGATTGCGCAGTCCGACCGCGACGATCGGGATCTTCCTGTCGTAGAGGTGGTGGCCGCCGCGCTGCCGCTCCCCCTGCCACAGGTGTCGGGTGAGCTCTTGCAGGCGCGGGATCGTGCGCTGGGGGTTGCGTTCGCCGATGTGGTTGAACACCAGCAGCACGGGCGGATGCGGCAGGTCCGCGATCCGGCCCGCGGGTGCCGTCCAGCGGTGCGCCACATCGGGCGCTCCTTGCCGTCGGGGTCCTTCACCTTCCGCCGGAAGAACCGGGCGTACTTCTCCAGCTTGGCGGCCAGCTCCTCAGCCGTCTCGTGACAGTTGTCGACCTCGATGAACAGCAACGGCACCTGGTCCTGCGGTGCCGTGAGAACCAGGTCTGCCTGGGCGCCGCCCTTGCCGGGCGCGTTCCAGGTGCCGGTGGCAGGCAGCGGGACCTCGGTCCAGAACGAGGCGATCGTGCCGATCCCGTCCGGTGAGTCGACGGCGGCCTGGGCGGCGGCCCGGACTTCGGCCGGGTCGTCGGCGAGCTTGGCCATGTTCGGCTTCGGGCGCAGCATCGCGATCACGGTCTCGTTGACGGCCATCGGGTGGGAGGCCCCGCTGGAGCCCGCACCGCGCGCGGTGGAGCCCATCCTCCCCCGCCGGGCGCCGCAGCTCGTAGGAGGCGGCCTCCAGACCCTTGAGGGTCAGGTTCCGCAGGGAGTCCCCCGTCTCGGTGGAGCCGCCGTTCTCGGACAGGCCGTGCTTGCGCATGTCGGAGAGCGCCCCGGTGTGCGAGGCGGTGCGGGCCTGCTTCTGCTTCGACGGGGTCTCCTTGTCGGCGTGCCGGAAGGTCAGGTGCGGAGCGCCGATCCGCTGGATCTGATCAGCCGTGGCCACCTTCAGCGCCCCGAGCACGCGCAGCACGTCGCCGCGGAAACTGTTCGTCGACCCCGCCGGGTTGGTCTTCCGCTTCCCCGCCATCAGCTCTGCTCCCTCGTTGCTCGCGACCGGTCACCGGCTGGCTGCCGACTGCGCCCGGCATGGAGGAGGGCGTCCGGGCCCCCGGAACCCGATGATCTCCTCCACTACTGACATCAGGAGTAGAGAAGAGGGGAGTGACGGTGAGAATTTCACGCCGACTACCCGCCTGACCAGGGGATTTTCCCAGGCCCGGGGTGTCGGGCACCAAAGGGGGTTCCCAAGGGGCCTCCAAAGTACTGCAACCGCATGTGGGGGTCGTGGCCTCGGCGTTGGTAGTGGCAGCGGCGGGCGCGGGCTTGGCTGCGACGCCGGAAGTGTGACCAGTGCAGACGGTGCTCGTTGGCATGGCAGCGGGGCGTGACAGTGAGGTGCCCGATCATCCGGCGGATCTCCGGGACGCTGAGGGGTATCAGGTCGTGCTCGCCGCATCCGCTGCCCCTTTTACGGCTTCTTGGGCGCGGACGGCGGTGAGGTAGGCGAGGGCGGCCATGGCCAGGGTGATGTGCCGGTACCAGGCCCGGTAGAGCCGCACCTGGTAGTGATCGAGCCCGCACTCGCCCTTCGCGGTCTGGAAGCATTCCTCCACCTGCCAGCGGGCGCCGGCCGTCCTGACCAGGTCTTTCAGCCGGGAGGTGACGGGGCCGTAGCAGACGTGGTAGGAGATCTCGGTCGGGTCGGCCAGGCTGCGGCGGGCCAGTACCCAGTGCCCGTACCCGTCCGCCCAGGACGGCCGGATCGCCACGCGGGCCCAGTGGTAGATCCGCTGGCCGTGGGCGCCGGCTCCGGCCGAGATCCGCTTCCATGCCTGCTTCGGCAACGCGGCGATCAACTCGTCGACGCGGGCGTCGTGACTGTCGGTGGTGGTGACGGTGTCATTGACCTTGGTGGCCAGCACGTGCGCCACCTTGCGTTCCTCCAGCCACACGCGGAAGTGTTTGACCTGCCCGTATGCCTCGTCCGTGGTGACCCAGGCGAAGGGCACGGCCGCGTCGATGGCGCGCTGCAGCATCCACTTGAGGTGCTCGATCTTGGTGGCGAACGGCACCGCGTCGTCGATCCCGGCCGCCCGGCACCGCTCGCGGTCATCGGTCCAGGAGACGGGCAGGTATAACTCCCGGTCGATCAACGCCCGTCCCTTGGGGGAGGCGTAGGCGAGGAAGGTGCCGATCTGGCAGTTCTCGGTGCGGCCGGCGGTCCCGGAGTACTGCCGCTGGACACCGGCTGACTTCACACCCTTCTTGAGGAAGCCGGTGTCGTCCCCGACGAGCACGCCGTCTTTGGTGCCGATGGTCTCCATGACGAAGTCGCGGACATCGTCGCGGACCGCGTCCTCGTCCCACTCGGAGTGGTTGAGCAGACGCTGCACACCATCCGGGCGGAGCTGGCCGACCTGCTCGGCCAGCGTCCAGCCGTTCTTCTTCTCCAACGGCGCCAGCAGGCCCCTCATATAGTCCAGAGCCCGATCACGCGGCTCCGACCTGCCAAAACGTCCCGCGAACCGGGCATGCAACCCGGCTACACCCTCGGACCACGACTCGACCTGCTCAACCGTCAGCGACTGATCACACAGTCACACCAACGACCAACAACGCCGACAGTCACGCCACATGCGGTTGCAGTATTAGGCTGGCAACCAGGGACTGATTCCCATGCCTTGGCCAGGCTGATGGACAGGCCGGCGATCGGGGCTTCAGCCGTGGGAAGCCCGTACATCTGACGGTCCCGGCCATGCCGGCGGGCGGCAGCGGGCAGTTCTCGGGGGGAACATCATCTACCGATCACGGCAGGACACCGCAGGTCGACCCGGCCGCGCTGGGCATGTGACCGGCCGGTCGGCGCTCGCGGTGCTGCCCCCGTCGCTGCGCGTATGGCTCGGGCTGATCGCGGCCCTCGCCGCGTTGGTTGTCGTCGTGCTCGGGGTCCTGTACGCCGGTCACAGCGAGCCCGGCGGAGTGGACAGGCGGATCATCCAGCCGACGGCGGACAGCGTGCGGCCGCCGTGGCGGGACATCGCCCTGGCCGTGGACTTCTTGGGGGAGCCCGCCGGAGCCGCGATGCTGGTCGCGTCCATTGTGACCGGCTGCCTGCTGCTTCGGCGTCCTCGCGCGGCGGTGCTCGTCGTCGCCGGCGCCGGCATGGCCGTGGGGACGTCGACGCTGCTCAAGTCCCTGGTGGGACGCACCATCCACGGTGACGACAACCTGTCCTACCCGAGCGGGCACACCGCCTTCCTCACCGCGCTCGCCCTCGTGGTGGCGCTGTTCGCGACCGGCCGGCTCGGCCTCGGCAGGACGGCCGGCACGTCACTCGTGCTCGCCGCGGCGCTGGTTGCGGGCGCCGCCATGGGCTGGGCGCAGGTCGCCCTGGGCGCGCACTACCCGACCGACGTGCTCGGCGGCTGGTGCACCGCGCTGGTGGTGATACCGGCGACCGCATGGCTGGTCGACCGGGTGGCTGACCGGCTTGTCGACCGGACGGCCGACGCCGGTCGGCGGGAGGGTCGCTGACGCTACGTCACATTGCATCACGTCACGTCACATCGCATCACGTCATGCCAAGCGGCGGAACACGGGCTTCACCGGTCGTCCGGCCAGCCACGGGGTGGGATCGGCGGCGTCCAGTGCCTTCCGGTACACCGCACATGCCTGCGCCACCACGTCGACGGTGTGATCGATGTCGGCGTCGTCGAGCGCGCTGCTCACCACGAACGACGGGGCCAGCACCCCGCCCGCGAGGAGCCGGCGCAGGAACAGGGTGCGGTACTGCTGCGACGGCTGAAGGTTCTCGTCGAGGGTGGCGAAGACCAGGTTGCTGGCCCGGCCACGGACGACGATGTGGTCGCCGACACCCATGCCGGCCGCGGCGTCGCGGACACCGGCGGCCAATCGCTCACCCAGGGCGTGCAGTTGGGCGGTGATGCCCTCCTCGGCGTACATGGTCTGCACGGCCATCGCGGCTGCCAGGGAGTGTGTTTCCGCGCCGTGCGTGGTGGACAGCAGGAACACCCGGTCGCCGGAGTGCCGCAGCCCGCCCCGCTCCATCAGATCGCTGCGCCCGGCCAGCGCGGAGACGGCGAATCCGTTGCCCAGCGCCTTGCCGAACGTGGAGAGGTCGGGGACGACGCCGTACAGCCCCTGGGCGCCCGCCTCGGACCAGCGGAAGCCGGTGATCATCTCGTCGAAGATCAGTACGCAGCCGTGCCGGTCGGCCAGTTCGCGCAGCCCAGTGAGGTAGCCCGGCGGAGGCTCGGTGTGGGTGGCGGGTTCGAGGATCAGGCAGGCGACCTCGTCCTGGTACCGGGTGAGCAGCTCCTCCGTGGCGGCCAGGTCCCCGTAAGGGAACGCCAGGGTGAGCTCGTTGGTCGCTGCCGGAACACCGGCGGACATCGGCGTGGTGCCGATGAACCAGTCGTCGGTGGAGAAGAACGGATGGTCGGCACAGATGGCCACCCGCGGGCGTCCGGTGGCGGCGCGGGCGAGGCGCACCGCCGCGGTGGTGGCGTCGGAGCCGTTCTTCGCGAACTTCACCATCTCGGCGGTCGGCACCGTGGCCAGGAAGCGTTCCGCGGCCTCGACCTCCACGATGGACGGCCGGACGAAGTTGCTGCCGCGGTCGAGCTCCCGCCGCACCGCCTCGATCACACGTGGGTGGGCGTGGCCGAGGCTGACCGACCGCAGGCCGGAGCCGTACTCGACGTAGCGGTTGCCGTCGACGTCCCACACATGGGCACCGCGGCCGTGGCTGATGACCGGGGCCAGGTTCTCGGGGTACTGGTCGTCGCCCTTGGCGTAGGTGTGCGCGCCTCCGGGGACCATGGCGTGCAGCCGCTCGTTCGCCGCCTGCGACCGGGGCAGGAAGAACTCCTCAGTGTCCACGCTGACTTCAGCTCTCTCTCTGCTTCAGGGCCTCGGCGAGGCTCGGCGCCTCCCGGTCCCGCCGGGACATCGATGTGACCGGCAGCGGCCAGGGAATGGCGAGCTCCGGGTCGTCGAAGGCGATCGTCACGTCCTCGGCAGGATCGTGCGGGCGGTCGATCCGGTACGAGGTGTCGGCGGTTTCGGTCAGCGCCTGGAAGCCGTGCGCGCACCCCGCCGGGATGTACAGGGCCACCTGCGTCTCTCCGGACAGCTCGAAGAAGGCCACGTTGCGGTAGGTAGGTGAGTCCGCCCGCAGGTCCACGACGACGTCGAAGACCTTCCCGTACGAGCACCGCACCAGCTTGGCCTCGCCGGCGCCGGAGCGCAGGTGCAGGCCGCGCAGCACGCCCCGGACCGAGCGGGACAGGCTGTCCTGGACGAAGGCGTCCGGGTCGAGGCCCACCGAGCGGACCACGTCGGCGTCGAAGGTGCGGCAGAAGAAGCCGCGCTCGTCGGCGTACGGCGTCGGCTCGAACAGGTACGCGCCGGTGATCTCCGGGACTTCGGTCGCCTTCATGGAGCCTTCCGCGAGGTGTGGGCGTGGTCGGCCGCGGGGAACAGGGCCGCGGTCAAGGAGGTGAACTGGTGCGCGAGTTGCCGGGCGGCGGCCAGGTTCCGCTCGGTGAGGATCAGCCGCAGCTCGTCCGAACGCTTCTCCAGCGCACGGAACTGCTCGAGCAGTCGGTCGGGGTCGACCTCGCGCGCCGGGTGGCAGTACGCGTCCAGCCCCATCCGAGCCATGAGCGCGTCGCTCTTCGCCGCATAGCTGAGTGCGAGCGTCGGCGTGCCGACCTTCAGCGCGCAGATCAGGTTGTGGTAGCGGGTCGCCACCACGGTGCCGGCAGCCGCCGTCTCCTTCATCAGGTCGGCCAGCGAGGCCGCTTCGGCCGCGGTGACCAGCGGCGAGTCCACCGCGTCGAGGATCGCGGCGACCACCGGCGCATCGCACTCGTCGCCGGTGAGCAGCCGGACCGGCCTGCCCTCCTCGACCAGCGCGCGGACGAAGCGGGTCGTCCCGTCGAGGTAGCGCCGGTGGATCTCCTCGGCCCGGGCACGGTCGTCGTCGCCGCCGTGGAAGTCCATGACGCCGACGCAGACTTGGCCCGGCGGGCTCGGCACAGGCGCTGAGAGCACGCCCGTCCGCGGCGTCGGCAGGGCGAACGCGAGGTCCGGGTAGACCTCGTCGCGCGCGGTGTCCACGCCCATCGCCCGCATCGCGTCGCGGGACTGCGCGTCCCGGTACGACCGGTAGGCGGCCAGCCGCGCCGACCAGCGCACCAGGGTTCGGGTCGGCCGGTTGCCGATCGGGGCGGCACCGACACCGACCAGCGCGACCCGGGTGCCGAGCAGCCGGCCGCTCGCGCAGAGCAGGAACAGCGCGTACGGGAAGCCCCAAGGCCGCAGCGGCAGTGTGGCCTCCAGGACGCCCATGCCCGGCACGATCACCACGTCGTGCCGGCGCACCCAGGCGGCGGTGCGGACGGCGTCGACGAGTTTGCCCAGACCCTTCGCCGCGATCGCGCCCGCACGTGACGCGGTCCGGTACTCCCCGAGGTACCAGTGCAGCCGTGTCGCGGGGATCCCGTACCGGGCCGTGACGACCTCGGGTCCGCCGCACAGCGCGTCCACGACCGCCTCCGGATGCTCGGTGCGGAGGTAGCCGAGCACGGCCTCGAGCGACCCGTCGTTGCCGAGGTTGCCCGAGCCGAGCAGGCCGAACACCCCGACCCGCACCGGGGTTTGGTCCGCGGTCGTCACGCCTGCCTCCCCTCACGACCTTCGCGACCGGCCTCACGACCTTCGCGACCGGCGACGAGGGCGTCGACCGAGACCGTGAGCCGGCTCGGGTCGACCGGGGCGCGGTCCTCGACCCGCTCGCCGGCGCCCGGCCGGGCCCGGCTCGTCATCCACTCGCCCAGGTGGCGGTAGCAGGCGCGTCGGTCGGTCGCGGACAACGGCGCCCGCCGGATCGCCGAGACGAAGCCCAGGACGTACTCGGCGAGCAACCGGGGCGTCGGGTGCAGCGGGCCTGCCCGGCGCGGGTCCAGATTGACGCACCGGGAACGCTTGCTCGGGTTCGCCCGCTCGGCGCGGGTGGGGTGGTCGCGGCGGAAGTACAGCAGCTCCGGCACCTGATGGAAGGGCCCCTGGAGGACGATCTGGGCGACGAACGTGCGGTCCGCGTGGTGGTAGCTGTCGTGCGGCCGCACCCGGCGCAGCATGTCGGCGCGCATCACCCCGTAGAAGTCGTCGCCACCGGGCTCGAACAGGAAACTGCGGAAGCGTTCCGGAGCGTTGGGCGAGGCGGTGGCGAGCCCGTACTCGTAGGGGACCTTCACCTGTCCGTCGCCGTCGATGACCGCCTGGTCGGAATGCGCGAGGACGATCTCCGGCCGCTCGTCCAGCGCCTCCACACAGCGGCGCAGCAGGTCCCGGGCGTAAAGGTCGTCGTGCGATGCCCACTTGAACAACTCGCCGCGGCACTGGGTGAACACGTAGTTGTGGTTCGGCGCGGCGCCGATGTTCCGGGGCAGCCGGAGACAGCGGATGCGCGAGTCCTGCGCGACGTACTTGCGGCAGATCTCCTCGGTCCCGTCGGTCGAGGCGTTGTCGGAGATGACCAGCTCGAAGTCCTCGTAGGTCTGGCCGAGGAGGGCGTCGAGCGACTCGGCGAGGTACTCCTCGCCGTTGTACACGGGCAGGCCGATGCTCAGCCTGGGTCGGGCGGTCATGGCGTCCTCACTTCGGGAATGGATTCCTGGTGGTGCTCGCGCAGGGCGGAGCGCAGCTGGAGCCACCACACGGCGGAGGCGGCGAGGGTCGCGGCGGCGACGCCCCAGGCCGAGCCGACCGTGCCGGCCAGGGCCGCCCCGCCGAGCCCGCCGCCGACGTAGCAGGCGGAGGCGAACAGCTGGCAGCGCAGGCTGCGCCGGGCCGCGGCGAGCGCGCGCAGCCCGGCCGCCGCGCCGGTGCCGAGGCCGGCGCCCGCGACGCCGAGCGTGGCCGGCACGATGAGTTGCGATGCGGAGTGCCAGACGCCGCCGAGCACCAGCTCGCCGGCCCGGTCCGGCACCAGCAGCAGCGCCGCGCCCCACAGCAGTGCGGCGGCAGCCTGCCCGCCTCCCAGCAGGAGGCAGAACCTGCCCAGGCGGTGTGGTGCCCGCCGCAGCACCCGTGCCGCCTCCGCGACGGTGACCAGCGAGAGGCCCATCAGCACGGCGAGGAACGGGCCGAGCAGCAGCTCGGCGCCCCGGACCGCGCCCACCGCGCCGACGCCGACGATCGCGCCGAGTCCGTACGCACGCAGCTGGCTCGCGCCGCTGAGGCTGACGTTCTCGACGAGATACCGGTAGCCGAGATCGCGCTGCTCGCGAAGCCACCCGCGCGCCCCCGTCATCCGGGGCCGGATACCGGCCTGGAGGCAGCCGTACACCGCGGCCACCGCGGCGGACGCGCCCCAGGCGAGCACGAAGGCGGCCACGCTGCCCACGCGGGCCGCCACCACCAAGGCCGGGACGAGCGCGACGCCCCACACGAGGTCGTTGACGAACGCCTTCTTCCCGGTGCCCGCGGCGAAGAACGCGAACCGCCAGGCGTCCTGGAGCAGCAGCCCCGGCAGCATGACGCCGAGACAGGCGAACGCGGGCCCCACCTGGCCGCCGAGGGCGAGGCCGACCACCACACACACCGCACCGATCGCGGCACCGACGCCGAGGGCGGCACCCGACGACCGGGCCGCCGCCGCGCGCCAGGCCGTGTCCGGCACACCGCTGAAGCGCACCACGAGCGGGTCGGTGGCCAGCCCGCGGGAGACGTTGAGCACGACGCCGTAGGTCAGCCAGGCGAGGCTGAACACGCCGAACGCGGTCACCCCCAGGGAGCGGGCCACATAGATCCCCACCGCGAAGTTGCTGATGCTGGAGGCCGCCTGGTCGGCCAGCCCCCAGGACAGCCGGCCGGCGAAGGCCCGCCGGGTGGATCCCGCCGGTGCCGTCGCCTTCGCCCCCTCGGTGGCCATCCGCGTCATGCCTTGATCAGCCCGGCACCGTGCAGGGCACCGGCCGCGGCGGCGACGGTGTCGAACGGCAGCCGGGACCGCTCGGCGACGTCCAGCAGACTGTGCTCGCCGTCGGAGAGGCTGAGCACCCAGAGCATGGCCATCTGGGCCTGCTTGGCGTCGCTGCGGCCGCCGAGCGAGTCGTACAACCCACGTCGGCCCAGCTGGGGTTCGCCGTAGGGGCTGAGGTTGACGTACCGCCGGTTGCGGTCCAGCACGGCGAATGCCTCGCGGCAGACGGCGAGCGTGTCCGCCATCGCCTCCGGGGAGACGAAGTCCAGGTTGTCCGCCGAGGTGTGGTACTCGGGGTAGCCGGCGTACGGGGTCCGGCTGAGCGAGCCCACGCCGAGATCGAACCCGGGCGAGCAGAACTGCCGCTCGTCATAGCCGTACGGAGTGAACTCGGTGATGTGGTGCGGGCGTTCGGAGGCGCGGAGCACATGCCCCATCACCCGGTCGATCTCCGCGTCGCCGCGCCTGCTCCGCTTGTACGTCAGCGAGCCCGAGTCGCCGGCGCAGGCCAGCACCAGCCCGTGCTTGACATGATCCACCCGCTCCGCGTTGCGGGCGAGCCAGGTGATCGCCCCGATGGTGCCGGGCGCGTAGATGAACCGGTAGGTGTAATACGGCGTCTCCTGCGCCAGTGCCCGGGCCAGGAAGGTCGCCACCGCGATGCCGGCCAGGTTGTCGTTGGCCAGCGACGGGTGGCAGACGTGGCAGGAGATGATCACCTCGTCGGCGACCTGCCCGGGGACCACGTGCTCGGCGTAGGTGAGATGGCCGTCGGCGAGCGTGGAGTCGATGCGCACCTCGTATTCGCCGTCCGGCATCGCGTCCAGGGTGTCCTGGGCCAGGCAGAACCCCCACTCCGGCTTGTAGTAGCTGGTGCGGTACGGCACCCAGGACGGGTGGTCCGGCAGGGTGTGCAGGTGTTCGCGCAGCTCGGACAGCGGCATGGTCGCCGACACCGGCACGCTGTAGCCGAGCACATGCAGGCTGGACGCGGCGAAGTCGACGACCCGGTTGCCGGCGCTGTCGGCGATGTACGCGTCCCGGATGTTCCACTCCTGCGGCACTGTCCAGTCGAGCACCTGGGTCCCGGTCGGCACCTCGTGCATCCGCAGCGGGATGTACTCGCCGACGATCTCCAGGGTGGCGCGCACACCGTCGCCGGTGATGCTCCGGCACAGCGGGTACAACCGCTCCACCAGTTCGTACATCTCCTCGCCGGCCGCGGTCATCGGCGCCACCGCAGGGTGTCGTCGACGGCGCCGGCGTCGGACGCCGAGCGCAGTACGGCGAGCCGGGTGAAGCGCTGCTCGAAGTCCTCCCGGGTGAGGCCGTGTTTCCGGTACGCGTCGGCGAGTTCGAGCGCACCCTGTTTCACCGTCCACTCGCATGCGAAGCCGGGTATCGCCGCGCGGAACCGGGAGAAGTCCACGCGGTAGGACCGCGGATCGGCGCCGGTCTCCCCGGTGATCCGCACCTTGGAACCGGACACCGCCTCGGCGACCTGCTCGGCGATCTCGGCGACGGTGACGTTGTTGATCTCGCTGCCGATGTTGAACGCCCGGTCGTGCACCGCTTCCCGTGGCGCGGTGAGCGCGGCCGTGAAGGCCCGTGCGATGTCGGCGGCGTGCACCAGGGGACGCCAGGGGGTGCCGTCGGACAGCACCAGGACCTCGCCGGACAGGAGCGCGTGGCCCACGAGGTTGTTCAGCACGATGTCGGCGCGCAGCCTGGGGGAGTAGCCGAAGGCGGTGGCGTTGCGCATGTACACCGGGCTGAAGTCGCCGTCGGACAGGGCGTGCAGATCGTCCTCCACCCGCACCTTGGACTCCGCGTAAGGCGTCACCGGGCGCAGCGGGGCGTCCTCGGCCACCAGGTCGTCTCCGCCGGCGGCGCCGTACACCGAGCACGTCGACGCGTACAGGAAGCGCCGCACTCCGGCGTCGCGGGCGAGCCGGGCCAGTGTCACGGACGCGTGGTGGTTGATGTCGTAGGTGAGCTCCGGCGCCAGCGATCCCAACGGGTCGTTGGAGAGGGCGGCCAGGTGGATCACGGCGTCGATCCCGGCCACGTGCTCGGCCGTGATGTCGCGCAGGTCCACCCGGTGCCCCGTGGGGGCACCGCCCACAGGCGCGCCGGCGCCGACTGGGGTGGGGGCACCACCCACAGGCGCGCCAGCGCCGACTGGGGGAGGGTCGACGGGTGCCGGGCCCAGCACGCAGTCGGCGAACAGTCCGGCGTCCAGGCCGACGACTTCGTGCCCTGCGGCCGCGAGGACGGGGGCCATGACGGTGCCCAGGTAGCCCTGGTGTCCGGTGAGCAGTACGCGCAAGGTTCATTCCCCCAGAGTGAAAGTGCCGAGATTGAGCGTGAGTTTGGTGACGGCGAACGCCTCGGCGTAGCGCGCGTTGCTTTCGATGCCGCGGATGCGGGCCAGTCCGAGGAAGGCCTCGCGGTCGTACCAGGGCCGGTGCCGCTGCGAGGGGTAGTGCTCCTGCAGCAGGCTCACCTTGCGTTCGGCGGTCTCCTGCGACAGCGGCTGGTACACCGCCGGACGGCCGAGGTCGCCGTCCCACTTGACGATCTCGTAGCCGAGCACGAGGTGGTCGCGGAACGCGGTGGTCATCAGCTTCGCCAGGCCGCGGTGGTCCTGGTGCGCGTCGTCGGTGCGCGGGGCCAGGACGAGGTCCGGCTCGGTCTGCCCGCGCAACTCCTCGACCGTGCCCTTGGCCTCGTCCCAGTGCGCGGGCAGCCGACCGTCGGGCAGTTTGTGCACGGTGAGGCGCAGGTCGGCGCCCGGGCAGAAGGCGGCGAGCGCGGCCCGCTCCTCCTGCTCCCGCTCGCTGCCGCCGCCGGACAGCACCAGCGCGTCGACGCGCAGACCCGGCCGTGCGAGGCACATCGTCAGGAGTGTGCCGCCGGCGCCGATGGCGATGTCGTCGCAGTGTGCGCCCACCGCGACGATCCGGTCCAGGCGCTCTGCGCCGAGCCGGATCACGCCCGGGCTCCGCCGGTCGTGCCCACCTTCGCGCCGTCCCGTTCCCACACGGCCCACGGGCGGTCGCCCCGGGCGTAGGCGTCGTCGAGCGCGGCGCGCTCCTTCACGGTGTCGGTCGGCTTCCAGAAGCCGCGGTGCTGGTGCGCCACCAGCCGTCCACGCTTGGCCAGTTGGGCACATCCGTCGGCGACCAGGTCCCCGTTCTCCGGGATGTGGTCGAAGACCTCCTGGCGGAGCACGAAGTAGCCGCCGTTCTCCCACAGTGGCATGTCACTCACCGCGGTGATGCCCCCCACCAGGCCGTCATCGCCCAGGTCCACGCAGTGGAAGGACGACTGCGGCGGCACCACCATCATCGACGCACCGGCGTCGCGCCGGGCGAACCGGTCGATCATCTCCGGCAGCGGGGCATCGGTGAGCACGTCGGCGTAGTTGGCGAGGAACATCTCGTCGCCGTCCAGATGGTGCCGCACCCGGCGCAGCCGCTCCCCGATCGGTGACTCGATGCCCGTCTGCGCGAACGTGATCGTCCAGTCCGAGATATCGGTGGACAGCAGCTCGGTCCGCCCGCCCCGCAGCACGAAGTCGTTGGACGTCGTCTCCTCGTAACTGAGGAAGAACTCCTTGATGTGGTGAGCGCCGTACCCGAGACACAGGATGAACTCCGTGTGCCCGAAGTGCGCGTAGTAGCGCATGACGTGCCAGATCAGCGGCCTGGGGCCGACCATCGCCATCGGCTTGGGGACGTCGTCTGCGGCACCGCTCCGCATCCGCATCCCGTAACCGCCGCAGAACAGGACGACCTTCATCGCTTGACCTCGACAATGCTCAGTTCCGGGATGGGAAAGACCAGTCGGCCGCCCCAGTCGTGCACGAAGGACAACTGCTCGACCAGCTCGGCCCGCAGGTTCCATGGCAGGACGAGGACGTAGTCCGGCTTGTCGGCGGCTATCTGCTCGGGCGGCAGGATCGGGATGCGGGTGCCCGGGGTGTACCTGCCGTGCTTGTAGGGGTTGCGGTCGACCGTGTACGGGAGCAGGTCGGGCCGGATGCCGCAGTGGTTGAGCAGGGTGTTGCCCTTGCCCGGGGCGCCGTAGCCGACGACCGTCTCGCCGCGCTCGGCCGCCTCGATGAGGAACCGCAGCAGGTCCCGGCGCACCTTGGCCACCCGGGCGGAGAACTCGGTGTACCCGGACAACTCCTGGAGCCCTGCGGCCTTCTCCCTGGCCAGGACGTCCGCCACCTGCTGCGTCGGCTCGCCGGCCACCTCTGCCGGCCGGGCCCACAGCCGGATGGAACCGCCGTGCGTGGGCAGCAACTCGACGTCCACGAGCGTGAGTCCGCCGCTCGCCAGCGCCCGGATCGCGGAGGCGACCGTGTAGTACTGGAAGTGCTCGTGGTAGATCGTGTCGTACTGGTTGTCCTCGATCAGGGTCAGCAGGTGCTGCACCTCGATGGAGACCCAGCCGTCGTCGGCGACCAGGGCGCGCAGCCCCTGGGTGAACCCGACCACGTCGGGGATGTGCGCGTACACGTTGTTGGCCACGACCAGGTCCGCCGGGCCGTGCTCGGCGCGGACGGCCGAGCCGGTGTCGGGGGACAGGAACTCCGTGCGCGTGGGCACACCCGCGTCCCGTGCCGCGGCGCCGACGTTCACCGAGGGCTCGATGCCCAGGCAGCGGATCCCGCGGTCCACCACGTGCTTCAGCAGGTACCCGTCGTTGCTCGCGACCTCGACCACGAAGGAGTCGGTGCCGAGGCCCAGCCGCCGCACGGCGTCGGCGACGTACGTGCGCGCGTGCTCCACCCAGGAGGTCGAGAAGGAGGAGAAGTACGCGTACTCGCTGAACGTCTCTTCCGGCGTGATCAGCGGAGGTATCTGTGCCAGCCAGCAGTCGGTGCAGACCCGCAGGTGCAGCGGGTACGCAGGCTCAGGCTCGTCCAGTTGGTCCGCGGCGAGAAAGCTCTCACACGGTGGCGTCGCGCCGAGGTCGACGACGCTCGCCATCGCTTCCGAGCCGCAGAGTCGGCATCGTGTCATCTACTGTCCCCATCCCCCTTGTTCGCGCGGGTGTCCCCGCCGCGAGCCAGTGCTGACCGTCCCGCGATCGCGGTGCGGTACTCCTCCACCAGGCGTTCGAGGCCGACGGCCGGGCTGAACCCCTGCTCGTAACGGCGCCGGGCCGCCTGGCCCATCTCCCGGTTGCGGTCCTGTCCGGCCGCGATCCGGCGTATGCAGGACGCGAGCGAGCCGGGCTCGCCCGGCCGGTGCAGCAGCCCGGTCACACCGTCCTCGACGAGTTCGACGAAAGCCCCGTGACCGGCGGCGACAACCGGGACCCCCGCCGCCATCGCCTCGACGACCACGAGACCGAACGCCTCCAGCCACGTCGAGGGAGCCACCACGGCGACCGACCGCGCGATGGCCTTCCGGCACTCCTCCGTGTCGTACAGGCCGACGTATCGCACGTCGTCCCGGCCCGCCGCCCACGTGGTCACCTCCTGCTCCAGCGGTCCCGTACCGGCGATCACGAGCGGCACGCCCACCCCGCCGTCCGCGGCCAGCTCCTCCCACGCGGTCATGAGCAGCCGCACGCCCTTGGCCTCCGCGAGCCGGCCGAGATAGAGCACGTGCTCGCCGGTGCCCGAGCGGCGGGCATCCGGGTCGGGCACGAAGTTGTGCTTCACCGCCAGCCGTTCGGCCGGCATACCGGCCCGCACCAGGACGTCGCGCTGCGCCGCGGAGATGCAGAAGAACCGCTCCACGCCGGACCACCACCGCCGCCGGTTGACCGACATGCTGACCGCGAGTGGCACCGTCGCCAGCCGGGAGCCGCGGTAGCAGCCGTGCCGGACGGCGGGCAGCGGCGCGGACCCGACGCACTCGGTGCACGGCCGGCCGTCCCGCTGCAGCGTGCCGGGCGGGCAGACCTGGGTGTAGTTGTGCAGCGTGGCGACGGCGGGCACACCGGCGTCGGCGCAGGCGGCCAGCACGGCCGGCGACAGGAGCGGGAAGACGTTGTGGATGTGCACCACGTCCGGCCGCTCGGCCCGGAGCCGGGTGGCGAGCTCGGAGCGGACCGCCGGGTTCCACGGCACCAGCAGCGGTATCGCGGCCTTGCCCAGCAGGTTCCGGGCGGCGATGTCGTCGCTGCGCCGCTCGAACCGCTCGACCCGGTGGCCGGCCCCGCGCAGCAGTGCCACCTCCTGGTCGACGACCTTGTTCTCCCCGCTCGGCTGCGCCGAGGCGTAGTGGTTGTGCACCACGAGGATGTGCATGCTCAGGTCACCTCCGATCCACGGGCCCATCGCGGGATGCGTCGTAGCGGGACTTCGGGCGCCGGGAGGGGAGCGGCTTCGACAGGTGCCGTCAGCAGTGAGGCGGCCACGGCCAGATGCAGCAGATACGGCGACGCGTCGCCCAGCCCGGCCTCGGTGTACGACGCGATCGCGCAGTAGCTGATCAGGAAGATCGCGCAGGCCCTCGACAGCGACGGTGGCCGCAGCAGCGCGACGCCGCCCAGCACGATGATGATCGCCGCCACCAGGGCGACGCCGGCCAGACCCTGCTCGTGGTACACGGCCAGCCAGCTGTTGTCGATCGGCAGCCCGCCGAACGACTTGTCGCCCAGTCCCGCGCCGAGCAACTGCTCCGAGGTCGTCCGGGGGGCTGCCAGCAGTGCGTCCCAGACCTTGGCCCGACCGGTGAGGCTGGTGAGGTTCTCCTGGCTCTGTCCGCGCAGGAACCAGGCCTGCAGCGCGGAGCTGAACGCCACCGCGGCCACGGTGGCGCACAGCACCGCCCAGGCGAAGAACCGGCGGGCGGGGGCGCTGGTCAGGACGAGCGAGCCGATCGCCAGCGCCAGACCGATGAGCAGGCCGAGCGTGGCCGTCCGGGTATGGGTCAGCGCGAGCAGGACGAGTGCCGGCACGATGACCAACGCCGCGCTGCCCCTGTCGGTCCGGCGGCCCAGAACGAGCAGCACGGCGAGCCCGCTGATCACCGCGGCGTACTGTCCGATCTGCGGCGGGGTGAGCGGCCACAACGCGCCGACCAGCCGCCCGCCGTAGAGCTCGGGCATGGCGGCGCCCGGTGAGATGACCGCGCCGGCGGCCACCGACCCGAGGACCGCGAAGTACATCCGGATGTGGTGCCGGACGAACGTCAGGCTGCCGTCCCACCAGCGGCTGAGCAGCCACAGCGTGCCGACGAAGAGAGCCAGCCGGGCGCAGCGGAACAGCGCGCCGAACCCGGACTCCAGGTTCGCGCTGGAGATCACGCTCGGCACCAGCAGCAGGGTGAGCAGGAGCACGAAGGCGCTGGCCCGGATGCGCAGCCGGGGATTGACCGCCAGCGCCAGCGCGAACGCGGCGACCAGCGCGCCCATGGTGACCATCTGGATGAGGGAGCGGGGCAGCGGGACGATGGTCTTCGCCCCGGCGGAGCCGAGCGTGTTGAGGACCAGCAGCCCCCAGACCGTCCCGACGATCTTCGACGTGTGGGATGTGCGGGACGTGTGGTCGGTGCTCATCTCAACCACCGTCCCGTGCGCGGAAGGTGCTGCCCGCGTCCTGTTGGTACGGCCTGCCTTGCCACTGCCCGGAGTCGAGTATCCGGCTCGGGTCGTAGGCGACGAACTTCCATGGTCCGATGTAGACGTTGCCGTGCCAGCGGTTGTGCTGCTTGCGGGTGATCGCCTCGGCCACCTGCTCGCCCTGGTACGGCGACCAGTCCGGATAGGTGCCGTAGTTGGCCAGCACCGCCATCCGGTCACATTTCACCGTGCACTCGACGACGGACGTGTCCAGCACGAAGCGGTTGCCGTGGATGTCCACCCGCTGGGTCTTCCAGCGGCAGTCGGCGTAGAGCGGTGCGGTGGCGATCGCCGGCTGTGCGCAGTGGCCGGTGTCCTTCACCAGCAACGTGCAGTCACCGGAGGAGGTGTTGGCCGGGCTGTTGCAGAACCGGTCGGCGTTTTCCCACAGGGTGATCCCGGACCAGTTGTTCTCCAGCACGTTCCGGTAGATCTCGATCTTGTCCGTGCGGGCTCGGATCCGTGGCTCGCCACCGGACTCGGACAGGTAGATGGTCGCGAAGGGGAAGTTGTCGCCGCGGTCGGCGTGCCTGCGGCCGTCGACCCAGTTGTTCCGCCGGATCGTGTTCTTCCGGATGACCGCGTTGTAGCTCGTCTCGTAGATCAGTGCGGCACCGTCGTTGGCATCGATCACGTTGTCCTCGATGCGGAAGTCGTTGTTGTTGGTGTCCGCCCACAACCCGGCTCCGCGGTTGTCGTGCACCCAGTTGCCGCGTACGTCGGCGCCGTCGACGGCCCAGAACTTGACACCCCCGGTGCAGCCGCAGCCCGGCTGCCGCCGCTCCCAGTCGTCCCTGTTGTTACCGACGATCTCGTTGCCCTCGACCACCAGTCCGCTGATGCGGCCGTTGGTCTTGTACGCGTTCATGCCGTACTGACCGTTGCCGCGCAGGCAGTTGGCGCGGACCCGCTGGCGGGCACCGGCCATCAGCCCGGCGCCGGAGTTGTTCTGGATCGTCGCGTGCTCGATCACCCACCCGTCGGCCGAGTCGTGGTTGACCACGCCCTCGTTGTGCGGCGCGACGAAACCCTGCACGGTCAGGTGGCGGATGCTGACGTTGCGGGCGGTGCCGCCGAACGCGTACTGGTTGGTCTTCCGGCCGTCGAGTACCGCGCCCGGCGCGCCGAGATAGCTGTTGCCCTCCTTGGGGATGACCTGGGCGTAGCGGTCCGGCTCGAGCCTGTGCGTGCCCGGTCGAAGCCAGAACGTGGTGTTCGGGGGGCTGCTCTTGGTCTTCGCAGCCAGGTCACCGGCCACCGCGGGGTCGACCGTCACCGCGCCCGCCGGCGCTTGCGCCGGCCCGGCCGCGGGCTCGGCGCACACCCGGGCCACGGACGTGGATGGCGCAGCGGTCGGCTTTGGTTGCGCGCCCGGCTCTGGCCGCGCGCCCGGCGTGCTCTCACAGCCGGTCGCCGCCAGCAGGGCCAGGGCCAGCGGTGCCGCCGGCAACGCCCAGTGCCGCCACTTGATCCCCACGCGTCAAGCCCCCTGACCGCGGAACCTGAGTACGGTGGTGAGTTCCCCCAACAGCGCGGTGCCGTCGGCGAAGCCGGTGCCGACCAGCGTTGTGGCGGGTTCCTTGCGCCCGAAGCCGGGGGAGTACCAGCCCAGCGGTGGGTCACTCTCGCCGCGATGCGCCCGCCAGGACAGCTGCCCGGGCAGGTCGAGCGCCGCGGAGCGGTCCTCGCCGTCACGGGTCCAGGTGAGCACGGCCCGGTTCCCCACCAGGTCCGCGGTGATCGCCGGGCCGAGGTGGAACGCAAGGCGCACGGCCCGGTGCGGGCCGCGCACCTCGTCAACCACCCTCAACTCCTGGCTCGAGGCCGTCAGTTCCACCCGGCGGCGGTGCACGGAGTGCTGGTAGCCGTCGTGCTCGGCGCACCAGCGGGCCACCCCGTCCTCGGACGTGTCCGCGACCAGGACGCGGCTGCGGGCATGCCGGGTCCACAGGAACGGGCCGCCGGAGACGGACTGGTCACCGCCGTCCAGTTGCAGGGTGTTGTGGCCGAGGGTCGACCGGAAGTACTGCCGCCACTCGGGCTGCCCGTGATAGCAGTACGTCCCCGGGTCGGCGAGCACGTCGACCCCGTCGTGCCTGACCTCCACCGACAGCGCGTCCGCGTGAGCATGCGCGGCGATGGACAGGAATCCGTGCGGACCGCCGTCGCAGCGGCACCAGATCTCCTCCGGACCACGCAGGATGGTCATGCCCGCGTCGGCGAAATGGCCCGGTCGGCTTGCCGGGCGGGACACGGCCGGTGCGGTTCCGTCTTTCGCGTACGGCCGGATCAACGCGGCCAGCAGCGGGGTGCGTACATCGGTGCCGGTCACCGCCGGCCACCAGTCGAGCCGGCCGAACACGGCGTCCCCGGTGGCCAGCAGCGAGGCCCAGCGGTGTGTGCCCGCGCCGTCCACGACCAGACCGTGCCCGTCGTCCGCGTCCCCCTGGCGTGGCGGCCGTAACCGGTTGTCCACGATGGCCGCGAGCGCGTCGGTCATCCGCAGCAGCACCAGCCTGATCGGCGCGGGGACCCGCACACCGGCGGCATCCGCCTCGGCCACCGCCGCCAGGCCGAGCTCCAGCACCAGCCCGTGGTACTCGGTGGCCAGCTCGCGGTTGAGTCCGGAGCCGAAGGTGTTGGTGCGCAGCTGCCGCTCCAGCGACCGCAGCGCGTCGGCTCGCCAACCGGCCGAGGAGGGAAACCACCCGAACGCACAGGCCGCGGCGAACTGCCCGGCGGTCTCGGCGATGATGTGGTTGTTGGCCGAAGAACCCCGGCTGGGGAAGGCGGCCAGCCAGCGCTGGTGGTGCCAGATCTGGTTCAGCGCCACCGGGTTGTCCTCGAACAGCCCGGCCGCGCCCGGCCAGCCGTCGAGCAGCCGGCGGATCCACACCCAGGACAGCAGCCGGATCCCCAGCTCGATGCCGCTGGTCCAGTGCACTCCGCGCAGCGGCGTGTTGGCCGCCCACCACGACCGCAGATGCTCGGCCACGCGCTCGGCGTACCGTTCGTCCCCGGTGATCGCATACGCGGCGGCGAGCTGGGTGAGGTGCTGGTGCCGGGACGGCTCCCAGATCTGCTTGATGTCCCCGACCGCGTCCTCGTTGCGGTACGGCACGTCGAAGGCATAGCCCCACGGAGCCCGGCGCCCGGTCTTCGGGTCGTACCACCAGTCCGGGTCGGCCAGGTCGTCGCGGTCCACACCGAAATACTCGGCGTGCCCTGCCATCAGCCGGTCCGCCTCGGCGATGAGCCGTTTCGCGGCGTCCGGTGGCACCGCGGCGATCGTCCCTGCGGGCAGTACCGCGGTGAACCGGGCACCGGTCACGCTCGGGCAGTGCGGCCGCGCCGACCGCCACCGCCGCCTGCGCACCGCGTCGCCAACCCGGCCGCCGACCTCCCGCGGTCCCATCCGGGACAGCCTGCGCAGGTACCAGCCCGCGCTCATGCTCACAGGGCCCTCGCCAAGGTCACCGGCGCGCCGGCGGCCAGGCTGGCCTGCACGGCGAGAGTGGCCGCCGTGGTGGCGACCAGCGACTGAAGCGGCACCGGCATCGGCCCGCCGGTCCGCACGGCCTTGACGAACGCGGCCAGTTCGGTGTTCTGTCCCTTGTCCCGGGCCTTGGGCAGCCGCGAACTGATCCATCGCTTGCGGCTGTAGACCGAGGCGCGGACGAAGTCGTCGAGCCCGAGCACCTTGCCGTCGGCGACCAGGTCGAGCGTCTCCTTGGGGAAGCCGGGCGCACCGGTGGTGACGTAGCTGATGGTGGCGGTGGACCCGTCCGGGTAGCGCAGGACGACCTGCAGATCCTCGTTGCCGGGCGTGGTGACCGCGTACACCGAGACCGGATCGGCCTCGAGCAGCCAGCTCGCCGTGTCGATGAAGTGCCCGCCCTCGCCGGCGAACCGCGAGCCCTCGGTGCCTTGTCGGAGGTACCAGCTGCCGTGCTCCAGTCGGCCCGCATTGACCAGGTAGCGCAGACTCGCCGGCCCGGTCCGGGCGCCGAACCGCTTCCTGGCCTCCTGCAGCAGCGGCGCGAACCGGCGGTTGAAGCCCACCTGCAGCCGGTCGTTGCCGGATTCCTCCACCGCCGCGAGCACGCCGGCCAGCTCGTCCCCGGTCAGCGCCAACGGCTTTTCCACGAACACCGCCTTGCCGGCCAGCAGCGCCCTTCGGGTCAGTTCGGCGTGCGAGCTGTGGCGGGTGACCACGAACACCGCGTCGATTGACTTGTCGTCGAGCACGGCGTCGAGATCGGTGGTCGCCTGGGCGAAGCCGAACTTCCGCTGCGCGTTGGCCGCGGACAGCGCCGTCGTGGTGACGACCGTGGACAGCTCGACGCCGTCGCGCTGTGCCAGGTGCGGCAGCAGCATCGACGTCGCGTAGTTTCCCGCGCCGACGAACGCCAGGCGCACCGGCGTCCTGGCGGCCCGCGCCGGACTCGGCTTCACCTTCACCGCGGGCACGGCCACCGCCGGAGCCTCCGCCTCGGCAGCCCGGCCGGGATGGCCGGGGTACCGGAACAGCACGGCAACCGCCTTCAGGTCGCCGTCCTTGAGGCTTTGGTACGTCTCCACGGCGTCGTCGAAGTCGGCGATGTGGGAGACCAAGGGCTCCACGTCGACGCGACCCCGGGCGACGAGGTCCAGGAAGCACGCCAGGTTGCGGCGCTCGGTCCAGCGCACATAGCCGATCGGGTAGTCCCGCCCCTCGAGCTCGTACTCCGGGTCGTAGCGGCCGGGGCCGTACGAGCGGGAGAACCGGACGTCGAGCTCCTTCTCGTAGTACGCGTTCCACGGCAGGTCCAGGCTGCACTTGCCGATGTCGACGACCCGGCCGCGGTCCCGGCTCATCCGGGCGGCGAGCTCGACGGGCTGGTTGCTGCCGCCGCCGGCGGCCAGGTACACCTGGTCCACGCCGTGCCCGCCGGTCAGTTCGGCGACGGAGTTCTCCACGGCCGCGGAGGCGGGATCGCCGCAGGCCGCCGCGCCCAGGCGCTCGGCGAGCTCGCAGCGCACCGGGTCGGGGTCGGCCCCGATGACGCGGACTCCCGAGGCGGCCAGCAGCTGCACCACCAGCTGCCCGATCAGCCCGAGGCCGATGACCAGCGCCACTTCGCCGAGCTGTGGCCCGCCCTGGCGCACGCCCTGCAACGCGATCGACCCGACGGTGCCGAAGGCCGCGTGCCGCGGCGCGAGGCCGTCCGGCACCGGGGTGTAGAGGTTCTTCGGCACCCAGTTCAGCTCGGCGTGCAGCGCGTGCTCGTTTCCGGCACACGCCACGAGGTCGCCGACCTTCACGTCGTCGATCCCGGCGCCGACCTGCTCGACCACCCCGCACAGCGAGTAGCCCAGCGGCGTGTAGGAGTCCAGCTTGCCCATCACCTTGCGGTAGGTGGCGGGCACCCCGTTGGTGGCCACGCTCTGCACGACCTTGGCCACCTGGTCCGGCCGGGAGCGGGCCTTGCCCAGCATCGACATGCCGGCCTCGGACACCTTCATGAGCTCGGTACCGGTGGATATCAGCGAGTAGGCGCTCCGGACCAGCACACCGTCCGGCTTGCACCCCGGCACCGGCACGTCGAGCAGTGCCAGCTCGCCGCTCTTGTAGTTCTGTACAACCTGCTTCACCCGAACTCCTCTGAATTCCTAAGCCGTTAACCGAGTGCTCTGGCAGGACCCAGAGGTCGCGTCGCGATACCAGTACTCGAGGGTCAGCACATGCCACAGGTGCTTGGAGAAGTCCCGCTGCCCGGCGGCGTCCTCTGCGGCCATGCGCGCCAGCGCGTCCCGGCGCAGAAGCCCGGAGCTGACGAGCTCGCCGTCGTGGATCACCTCGCGCACCAGCGGTGCCAGATCCCGGCTCATCCAGGCCCGCAGCGGCGCGCTGAACAGGCCCTTGGGCCGGTACACGATCTCCCGGGGCAGGACCGAGGTGGCCGCCTCCTTGAGGACCGCCTTGCCCTGCCGTCCGGCGATCTTGCGATCGCCGGGCACGGCGAACGCCGCCTTGACCACCTCGACGTCCACGTACGGCACCCGCACCTCGGTCGACGCGGCCATGCTGGAACGGTCCGTATAAGCGAGGTTCAGGCCCGGCAGGAACATCCGGGCGTCGCCCAGGCACATGCGGTTGACGAAGTCGTCGAGGTCGTTGTCCTGGTAGACGTCCGCGTGCTCGGTCAGCACGTCCTCGACCGTCCCGGCGAGGTCCGGATCGACCAGGGCGAGCAGCTCGTCCTGGTCGTACATGGTGTAGCTGCGCCGGAAGGCGGTCTCCTCGGGCAGATCGGCGAAGGAGAGGAACCGCTTCGCGAAGCGCACCGACCGGTACCCCCGGCGGCTCGTTGCGACCGGCAGCCGGTCCACGGCCCTGGACAGTCCGCGCCGCAGGGGCCTCGGGACGCGCTGGTAGCGCAGCGCGATCAGGTTGGCCAGATGCTTGCGGTATCCGGCGAACAGCTCGTCGGCACCCATACCCGAGAGCATCACCTTGACCCCGGCCTCCCGGGCGGCCGAGCAGATCAGGTACGTGTTGATCGCGGCGGGGTCGCCGATCGGCTCGTCCAGGTGGTACGTCATCCGCGGCAGCAGGTCGAGCACGTTCGGTGCGATCTCGATCTCGTGCAGGTCGACACCGAACCGCTCCGCGACCTGCCGGGCGTAGCGCAGGTCGTCCGGCATCGCCTCGAACTTGGCGTCCTCGGCGCGGAATCCGATCGTGTAGGCGGAGATCCCCGGCTGATGGCGGGCCGCCAGGGCGGTCAGATAGCTGGAGTCGAGACCGCCGGAGAGGAACGTGGCCACGGGTACGTCGGAGAGCAGGTGGCGTCGGGTCGACTCCTCGACGATGGCGGCCAGGTCCGGCTGCTCGCCGGCCCGGGCCCGCTCCCGGCCCTCGGCGGCGACGTCCTTCAGGTTCCAGAACGTGCCGCGTTCCACCCGGCCGTCGGGCCGGCACCGCAGCCAGCTCCCCGGCGGCAGCTTCTCCGCCTCGCGGAACGCGCACCGTGAATCCGGCACCCAGTAGTACAGCAGCGAGGCGACCAGCGCCGCATGGTCCACCTCCAGCGGTCCGCCGCTCGCGGCGGCGAGCGCCTTGAGCTCGGAGGCGAACACCAGGCCCTCGCCCCGCCGCAGCAGGAACAGCGGCTTGATACCCAACTGGTCGCGGGCAAGCACCAGTTCACCGGTGCGCTCGTCGAAGATCCCGAACGCGAACATGCCGCGCAGCCGGGGCAGGCAGTCCGTGCCCCAGCGCCGCCAGGCCTCCAGCAGCACCTCGGTGTCGGAGGTACCGCGGAAGCGCACCCCGGCGGCTGCCAGTTCGGCGCGCAGCTCGGGCGCGTTGTACAGCTCGCCGTTGTACGTCAGGACGAGGCCGCCCGAGACCATCGGCTGGGCGCCGGTCTCGGACAGGTCGATGATGGCCAGCCGGCGGTGCCCGAGGTGCACCTCGCCGTCACCGGCGGGGTGGCTGTACCGGCCCGCCCCGTCCGGACCGCGGTGGGTGAGGATCTCGGTGAGCCGGTCGGCCACGGCCTTCCCGTCCGGCCATCGGTACGTGCCTGCGATGCCACACATGTCCTACCGTGCCTCCTGGTCGCTGTCCGGGACCCGCGTGGCCCACATCGGCAGCCGCTCCGTCCACCGCCGGCCCTCCCCCACTGCCTGAACGGCGTGGGAGGTACCCCCACCGGTCTGCCGGGCCAGGCGCTCGTTCTGGCCGCGCAGCGCGGTGTGCGGCCCGTCCCACAGCGTGCCGTCGGTCCGGTCACGCGGATCGGGGTCGATCAGCACCACACCGATCACCGGAATGCGCTGGTCCGCGAGCTGCCGCGCCACGGTGTGCAGCCACGCGGCGCTGCCGTGCCCGGCACGCACGACGAGCACGGTCCGAGTGCCGAGGTACTGGAGGTCGGTCCACGCCGCTCCGGGCGCCACCGAGCCGACGCCGATCCGGCGCTCCGGTTGCGACACGGCCGCGGCACGCTCGCCGCTGACCACGGTCGGGTCTCCCGGCTTCGGGCGGCGGCCCGCGAGCTGCGGGCCGGGCAGCGCATCGATGATGACCACCGGCCCCTCCGCCGCCAGTGCCCGGGCGAGGTCCAGGGCGATCACGCTCGTGCTGCGCGCACAGCCCAGTTCCAGCAGCGACACCGGTTCCGCGGAGCCGCGCACGGTGCGGGCCAGGGACGTGGTGAGCCGTTCGCGTGCCGCCCGGATCCGCCGGCGCCGCCACGGCCTGCCCGACCGGCCAGGCAGCTCCGCGATGACCGAGGCGCCGAGGTTCGCCGCGATCTCCCGGCGCAGCACGGGGCGGTCCGCCACCACCGCGCCGACCGCGGCCACCGCGAGCCCGAGGACGAGTCCGAGAACGAGCCCGATCGCGGCGTTGGTGGCAGCGGTCCTGGGCACGGAGTGCCGCACCGCGCGCGGTGCGTCCACGATCTGTGTGCCGGCGATGAGCTGGGGCGTGCCGATGCGCGCCTCCGCGGCACGCTGGCCGAAATCGGTGATCCGCGAGGTCAGTTCGGCCCGGCGGGCGAACAGCGACTCCAGGTTCGCCGACGCCTTCGGCCCGCTCTCCGACGATCCTTCTCCGATCGCCTTGTTGACCTGGGCGAGTTCGCCCCGCATCCGGTCACGCTGGTCGAGCAGGGTCTTGGCCTCGGCGTTCGCGGCTTCCTGTATCCGCCTCACATGGTCCGCGACGAAAGCATCGGCCAGCGCCTTGGCGCGGGCCACCGCTTCCGCGTCGCTGTCACCTGCCACATTGATCTGCAGCAGGTTGTTGGTCAAGCCGATGCCCCCGTAGTCCTGCATGAAGTCCTCCGGTTTTTCCGGGGACTCGAGGGACTGCAGGGCCTTGGCGGCGATCCGCGTGGTCTGCAGCAGCGCGACGTCGGTGCGGATCAGCGTTCCGGGGTCGTTCGGCTGGTCCTCCTGATGCGCGACCAGCACCTTGGTCACCGCGGTCGGCGGCGGCGGAAGCAAGACCGCCACCGCCGCGCCGACAAGCAGCCCAAGCAGCGCCACGGAACACCAGAATCGGCGCCGCCTCCGCACCGCCACCACCAGCGCCTGCAGGTCCAGCAGCGGAGCGGCTGCCGACGGCTCCGAAGTCGTACTCGTCGTCACCCTGAACCTCCCGTCGCGTCGTCGCGGGCCGCGAGCACCGGCGCGGCGGCATGCCGAGGACGGCCCGCAGACCGCGTCGGACGGGCCTGGACCGTGCCGGCGATGACGACGCCGACGACCTCGTGCCCGGCGTCCGCGCACGCCTCGGCGATGCCGGCGAGCTCCCCCGCGGTCCAGCTGCCCGCGCTGAGCACGACCAGGGCACCGGATTCGTTGTCGCGGTCCGGCACCATCGGCTGGGACACCGAAACCTCCACCATCCGCAGCATGGGGTGTTCCGTGCTCGAAGGCTCTGGGGAAGGACCGCTCCCGGCCTCGGCGACGAGGTGCCCGGCGGCCCGGCGGGCGATGTCGTCACCGTCCGGGACGACAACCAGCAGCCGCCGGGGGGCGGCCGGTTGCTCCCGGAGGCGGGCCCACACCCGCCGGTAGCGGAGCTGTCTGTCGGCCTCGTCGCCGGACGTCCGCGGGGTCGGTAGGTCCCACCGGGTGTCGACGCCCAGCAGCCGGCGGATCCGGGCCCGCGGGCCACGGCCTTCCGGCCGGTGCGCGGGCCGTTCACCAGGTACCTCGACGGTACCCAGCAGCGCCGAGCCCAGCGCCGCGGCGATCTCGGGTTCGGTGCGCAGCCGGCGACTCATCCTCGCGGCGGCGAGATGGCCGATGACCGCGAGCAGAAAGAACACCAGCGCCCCGGCGACGATCAGCTGGATCCTCGTCGGCGGTGCCTCGCCGGCCGGCCGGGCCGCCGGCCCCATGACGACCATGTTGGCCTTGTTGACCGGCGGGTCCGCCTGCTCCAGCTTGTTGATGGCCTCCTGCAGCGCGGTGCGCAGTTTCGCGAGCTCGGTGCGGGTCTGCACGCTCTCCACGGTCCGCCCAGGATCGGCCGCATCGGCCAGCTCGGTGATGCGGCGGCTGGTCTGCACCACCAACTGCCGTAGTGCCTCGGGCCGCGCCGCCGCATCGGGGTCGGTGTTGTCGTCTCCGATCCGTGCGGCGAAGGTGACGAACTGCTGGGCCACCTGGTCGGAGAGCTGCTGTGCGCGCTCCGGGGTGTCCGCCGTGCCCGAGATCTTGATGATGTTCCCGTCGGCGGCCTTGGCGCTCACCCGGTCCCGCAACTCTCTGCCGCCGACCCCGGGCCAGCCGAGCGTGGCGGCCGTGCGGTCGACCACCACCGAACTGGTGGCGATCTCCGCCTGGGTCAGCAGTTCGCGCTCCTCCCACGCCCCCGGCAGCAGTACCGATGCCGACGTCGTGTAGCGCGGCGGGAACAGCAAAGAGGTGCCGTAGCCGACGAGCGCACCCACCATCGCGAGGATGGTGAGAAGCCGCCGGCGCCGACGGATAATCCGCCCGATCGTGACCAGGCGTATCGTGTCATCGCTCAACGGCGCGGCCTTCTCCCTGCCCGGTCCGGGTTGCCCTCCGCACCGGAGCGCGGTCACGGCAGGCAGCGGCGTAGGCGGCGAGCAGCGACGCTTGAGAGTTCCGCCAGGAGAGCGGCCCGCTGATCCGCTCCCGGCCGATCTTGCCCATCAGGGCCCGCTTCTCCGGATCGTCCAGCAGCAGCGCGATGAGCCCGGCGAACTCGGCCTCGTCGTTGGCGGGCGCGTAGACGGCGGCGTCACCGGCGGAGACTCTCGCCTCCCGGAGGTCGAACGAGACGACCGGCCGGCCCATCACCATGTACTCCAGGACCTTGTTCATGGTCGACACGTCGTTGAGCGGATTGTGCGGGTCGGGGGAGAGGCACACGTCCGCGGTGGACAGGTAGCGCACCAGGTCGGCGTCCGGAATGCGCCCGGTGAACTGCACCTGCTCCGAGAGCCCGAGCCGCCGGGCCAGCTCCACCATCGCGTCGAAGGTGTCGCCGGCGCCGACGAACACCGCATGCCAGTCGGTCCGCCCGAGCTCGTCGCGCAGCTTCGCGAGGGCCCGCAGGGCGTAGTCGACGCCGTCCTGCGGGCCCATGACGCCGAGATAGCACAGCAGATGAGGCTTGCCGCGCTTCAGCTCCGGCTCGGGCGGCACCGGCTGGAACCGGTCGATCTGGGGCGCGCTGCGCACCACGAAGACGTCCTCGGGGCGTCGACCGCCCCGGCGTATCGCGACGTCCCGGTAGCTCTCGTTCGTGGCGAGCACGACGTCCGCGGCCCGGTAGGTCCGCCGTTCCAGCGCGCACACGGCGCGGTAGAGCAGATCCTCGCCGCGGCCGAACCGGGACAGGTACAGCTCGGGCACCAGGTCGTGCTGGTCGAAGACGAACCGCGCGCCGCGCCGCCTGAGCCACCGTGCCGCCAGGAAGAGCAGATCGGGCGGGTTGCAGGCGTGGACCACGTGGACCGGGCCGACCTTGCGGGCCAGCCGGGCCGTGTGCCACAGGGCCGATCCGTACTCCCACAGGTAGCCGGCCGGCCCTCCGGTGGCCGCGCGCAACGGGTAACGGTGGATCCGCACCCCGTCGATCAACGCCTCCGGCTCCGTGTCCCGCTTCTCCCCTCGGGGGCAGATGACGTGCACCTCCCAGCCCGCGTCGCGCAGCGTCGTGCACTCCTGCCACACCCGCCGGTCGAACGGCACCGACAGGTTCTCCACCAGGATCAGCGCGCGCCGGCCCGGCCGGTCGCCGCCGGCCGTGTCATTGAGTCCGGCCGTGTCATTGAACGAAGTGTCACCAAGCAAGGCCCATGTACCCCGGTTCGGCCCGGCGCGCCTCGGCGTCGGGAAGGCGGACGAGGTCGACGATCACCGGGCCGTCGCCATGGGGCAGCGCCGACAGCACGTCCGGATCCCTGGTCCCGACCAGGCACACCTCGGCGTGCTCGAGCACCTCGTCGACGGAATCCGCGAGCAACTGCGCGAGGTGCGGCAGCCGGGTCTCGATGTACTCGCGGTTCGCGCCGAGCAGCCGGGAGAGGCTCACGTTGGCATCGTGGATCCGCAGGTCGTAACCCTTGCCGAAGAGCTTCTCCGCCAGCTCGACGAGCGGGCTCTCGCGGAGGTCGTCGGTGCCGGGTTTGAAGGACAACCCGAACAGGCCCACCCGGCGCTTGCCGGTGCGCTCGACCAGCTCCACCGCGCGCTGCAGATGGTCGGAGTTGGAGGGCAGCACATGGGCGAGGATGGGCACCGAGACGTCGGCCCGCTGCGCCGCGTGGACCAGGCTGCGCAGGTCCTTGGGCAGGCAGGAGCCACCGAAGGCGAAACCGGGACGCAGGTAGGCGGGGCTGATGTTCAGCTTGCGGTCGGCCAGGAACACGTCCATCACCTGGTGCGAGTCCACCCCGAGTGCCTGGCACACCGCGCCCAGCTCGTTCGCGAAGCCGATCTTGAGGCCGTGGAAGGCGTTGTCCGCGTACTTGATCGCCTCGGCCGTCGGGATCGGCACCCGGAACACCTCACCGGGCAAGCCGTCGTAAAGCGCCGTCACCGCATCGCCGCTTGCCGCGTCGAGCTCGCCGATGACGGTCTTGGGCGGGTCGAAGAAGTCCCGCACGCTCGTGCCCTCGCGCAGGAACTCCGGGTTGACCGCGACCCCGATGTCCACACCGGCCGTGCCGCCGACGTACTTCTCCAGGATCGGCACCAGCAGGTTCAGGCAGGTGCCCGGGAGCATGGTGCTGCGGAACACAACGGTGTGCCGGCCCTGCTTGCCCCCCTCGGCCAGCGCCGCGCCGATCTGCTCGGTGACCCGCTCCAAATACGTGGTGCACAGGCTGCCGTTGGGCTCCGACGGCGTGCCCACGCAGACCAGCGACACCTCGCTGTCCATGATCGCCTCGCGGACGTCTCCGGTGGCGCGTAACGCCCCGGTCCGTACGACCTCGGCGATGAGCTCGCCGATCCGCTCCTCGACCACCGGGGCCTTGCCGTCGTTGACCAGGTCGACCTTCACCTGGTTCACGTCCACCCCGACGACCTCGTGACCCATGCTGGCCAGGCACGCGGCCGACACGCAGCCCACGTAGCCGAGCCCGAAAACGCTGACTCTCATGACTCGTTCCTCCCCCCAGGCAGGCCTTCCCGGCCTGCGGTCGGCGCTCCGGCGGGACCGTCCAGTTGCAGTCCCCAGCGCATCAGTAGGCCCCCTGCCCGTAGAGCACCGCACGCAGCGTCTTCCACAAGATCACTGTGTCCAGGGCGAGCGACCAGTCCTCCACGTACCGCAGGTCCAGCCGGACCGCCTCCTCCCACGACAGGTCGCTGCGTCCGCTGATCTGCCACAGGCCGGTGAGCCCGGGCTTGACCAGCAGCCGCCGCCGGATGTCCGGACCGTACGCAGCGGACTCCTCCGGTAACGGAGGCCGCGGACCGACGAGCGACATCGATCCGGTGAGCACGTTGAAAAGCTGCGGGAGCTCGTCGATCGAGTACCGGCGCAGCACTGCTCCCACCCGGGTCACCCGCGGATCCCTGCGGAGCTTGAACAGCAGGCCGGCGCCCTCGTTGCGGTCGGCCAGCTCGGCACGTGCCCGGTGGGCCCCGGCGACCATGGTGCGGAACTTGAGAATGGTGAACTCGCGGCCGTCCTTGCCGACTCTGCGCTGTCGGTAGAACGCCCCACCCCGACTGTCCATCAGCACGAGCAGCCCGACGAACACCATCAGCGGCGCGAACAGCACCAGCAGGATCGCCGCGCCCATCCGGTCGACGACCCCTTTGACCGCGCGGCGGCCACCGGTGAAGGTCGGCATGCTGACCCGCAGCAGCGGGATCCCGAGCACCGCGTCGACGTGCAGCCGCGGGCCGGCCACCTCCATCAGCACGGGGGCCACGACCATCTCGGCGTCGCTGCCTTCGAGGTTCCAGGCCAGCCGCTGCAGCCGGTCCGGTGACCAGTGCGGGTCCGGTGTGACCGCGACGACACGGTAGCCGCCGCGGCGGACGTGGCCCGCGACGTCCGCCAGTGGGCCGACGACCGGCACTCCGTCCAGTTGGTCACCGTCGAGCCCGAGACCGTCCGTCGTGCACACCGCGTCCACCCGCCAGCCGAGGTGCGGGAACTTGCGGGTTCGGACGATCAGGTCGCGCACGGTGGCCGGACTTCCGGCAGCGAGCACCGGTCGCAGGCATCGTCCTTGCTTACGCTGTTTGTGCAGCCCGAGGCGCAGCAGATACCGCGCGGTCATGGTGACGAGCGCGATCGCGGGGATCGCGACGAAGATCCAGAGCTTGATGTTGCGCGAGGTGAGGGCGATCCCGCCGAGCGCCAGCACGACGGTCGCCGTGAACAGTGAGCGTCCGAGCCGGCGGAATTCCTCGGCGCCCTGGCCGAGCACGGCCGGAGCCCACGCCCGGCTCACCACGAGCGCCCCCAGCACCAGCAGCTCGGTGCCGAATGCGAGGATTCCCCACTTCTCGTGCCAGTTGGCCGCGTCCCGCGCCCCGAAGAAGTTGCCGATCGCCGCCACCACGAAGGCGGTGGCCACGGTGTCGCTGGTGATCACGGTACGGCGGTACCGCTGCTCCCAGTCGATCGCGGGCTGGCTGATCGCCCCGTCCGCCAGACGCCCGCGCGCTGACGGAAACGGGCTGACTAATCCCCCTTGCCGCACAGAACCCCCCAGGTTCCCAGTGGTTCGACGTGCTCGCCTAACACTGTTCCTCCCCCCGGGAGGCCCCCGCCCCCCGTACTGTTCCTCCCCTCGGGAGGCCCCCGCCCCCCGCGCCGCGCTGTTCCTCCCCGCGGGAAGCTCGTCCCGCGCATGACATCCCGGCTAGTGCAGAGCTACGTGAACGACCCACTCCGGCGGCAGCGGACGCGCATGTCCTGCCAGACTCTCGAGGTGCGCGGGAACCCGTCGAAACCCCGGATGCTCCCCGCACCCAAGGCCCGTCTCGGGCGCCAAGAATTGATCACCCCCACGTCTGGCGCCGGGGATGCGACTGCTGGCATTCCGTAGCGCCGGACAAATAGATCATTATTGGTCGCCTCGTTCGAACAGCCGAAGCACGATCAATCTAGACCATCAGGGGCCGGTATGAAGAGAGGATGTAGGTAATTTGTGCTTAGCTTTGAGACTCGCTCCACCGGCCGGTGATGGCCCCCGGGTGCCCTGACACCACCACGCGCTCCAGCAGCCCGTCCGGCCCCCGTGCGCGGCCTGTGCGGTGGTGACGGGCGAGCCGCAACGGGCCCTCTGCAGAGGCCAGTTCGGCTGGACTCGCCCTGAGCGGAAAGTGGCCGGCGGGCAACGCGTACTCGCGAAAGGCCGTACGGCGCTCCTCAAGTGCCGCTCATTCTCCTGCTATCCGTATTCTCTCCAGGGCGGGAGCGGGCCAGAAATGATCATTTGTGTTCGGGAAGTGATCTTTGCCCGGCGGCTCGTTGCTACAGCCAGTCGCGCTTCTTGAAGACGAAGTACAGGCTCACACAGACGAGCCCCATCAGGCCGATCGCCAGGGGGGACCCGAACCCCCAGTGCTGCTCTGGCACGTTCTGGAAGTTCATGCCGTAGAGGGTTCCCACGAGTGTGGGTGCAAAGAGGTTGGTCCGGAGCTGCCGCTGCTGGTACTCGACGTGCCCTGCTGCACTCCGATCTCAGCGAACAGGTCTTCCACAGCCCGCAACGGTTGATCGGCCAGTTGGTGATGGAGGTCGTTGAAGCGGGCGAGCTGCCGCGGTACCGGACGGACCCGGCGGAGGTCCGGAAAGCTTACGTTGACCACGACAGCGTCCCCGGTGAGCGACCCTTCCCGCTCACGCACGACGGAGCCGGCGTGAGAGCCCGTCAGTAGAAGTGGACAATTCGGTTGTGAGCGTCTGGGCCTGTCGGTCAGGGTGTCGGGGTTGATCAGCTCCGATCAACACCTACATGAGAGGCTCAAGGTGTTAAAACGTGCGCTCGTTTTCGGAGTCGTCGCCGGGATGCTCGCCCTCGGCGCGCCGTCGGCTCCGGCCGTCGGTATCTACGCCCCGGGCCCAGGGCCCCTCAACGTTTCCGCACATCAGAAGGAAGCCCAGCCTGAAGGTGCTTCGCGTGAGGCGGGCTGGAGTAACTGCGATGAGGCGAAGGCCAAGAGCGAGGCCGCAGTCCGACGCGGGCCCTACGGCTGTGTGACGCGGCTCGCGCCGCCGAACCGCCAGGTCGCTGTGCGTACCACCGGCAGTGGCGTTGCGGCCGTTCCACTGCCGACCAATGAGTGCACCGGCGATGAGGACGGCAAGTGGCACGCGCTGCGAACGATGCAGTGCCAAATTGACCCCAACGTGAAGTTCACCTACCGCGACGGCAAAGGAAAGGAGCTCGGGACCGCTCTGTTCGCCATCGGACAGCAGATGGACCTCGACACCAGGAACCTGGCGTGGAGCGAGACAGACCAAATTGTGCTGCTGAAGACGACCGGCACGCTCCCTCCCCTGAGCTTCACATGGACCACCACCTGCGCGCCGACCTGCAACCCGGGTAGCACCACCGTGTGGAACAGGCAGACGGCAGTGATGGGACAGCTCCTGAAACAGAGCTACAAGATTGCCGACAAGCCAGTGATCAACCCTGCCACCGGCCGAGGGACGAAGTACGACTACCTTGACGTCGGCTACAAGCTGGACATCGTTGCGGCCGGGGCCATCCCGACCACCCCGCCCATCAGCTGGGACGCAGAAGTGCGCTGCGACGAGAAACTCTCCGTCGTGGACAGCGCTGGCTGCGTCGTTCCCTGGTTCGCCCCGACTCTGTTCGTCAGCCGTGCCGAGTACGGGTCGTCTGCCGACATGATCGACTGGGCGCAGAAACACCTCTCCGGACACTGGGGACTCCGAGGCATGGGGCAGCCACTCCACCGTCTTCAGAAGGACAGCGATCAAGCGGCCAACCGCAGGGCAATCTGCGGTACGACAAAATTCACCGCGGACCCGGCCGTGACCGACGACTCTTGTGACGAATTTCCCTTCGCTGGGACCTATGAGAGTGGTGCCTTGAGCGGCATATCACACGGCAAGGACTGTGCCCAAGTGACTGCGGCCAAGAAGGCCACCACTGGCGAACTCGCCAAGGACTGGCCCACCGTGACCCCGACCGGCTCCCCGACAGGCCAGGAGAAATGCGTGCGGGGGCACATACCCCGCAAGCTCAATACCGACCTCGGCGGCTCCTACGGTGTCTTCGTCAAGAACACCCGACTTGCTGACAACGATGGATTCTGGCTGAAGGTCATCAGCTAAGGGCCGTCCCGCAATACCCGCCGGGCGCACGACGACAGCTACGGCGCTCCCCCAGCTACCGCTGGGAGCTACCCCCCACGCTGCGTTGTCGAAGCACCCGAATACGCCCAGTATGAGCGTGCCTCTCCGCCTTGCGATGCTTCCCACGGCCCGTTGGGCCTGGGGAGGCCCCATGCATCTGACGCCGCGCGCTGGTCCGCCCGGTATTGCGGACAGCCCTTAGCGATAACCGGGACCGCTGCCGATGGTCAGTCCGCAACCACGTGCACGACGACCGTCGGCAGCGGCCCCGCAACGGCCTCCGTGTCCACCGCCAAACCGAAACCATCTTCCAGCGCTGTGAGGGCCAGCTCCGGTGAATAGGGATGCTTCTCCTCACTCTCTTCCTCGTCTTCATCGCCTTCGTCGAAGAAGCCCACCTGCTCCAGTGCTGTGTCAAGCTGCTCCGGGGCCACGCCGTGTGCTCGCTCATACATCCACGCGTCACACGCTGCGAGGATCTCCCCGTCGCGAGCATGCGCGATGCGCGTCGTTCCGGCTAGCAGGCTGTAGGCGGACAGCGCTTCGGTTCCCAGCGAGAGCCGCTTCAGCACCGCGCTCCGATGGGTTACTCCCATCTGTGGAGCCACGTCGAAAAGGTACAACCAATCCGTCTCCGGGTGGTCGTAGATCCGCACCGCCCAACTGTCCATCCCTAAATGCTCAATGGCATTGTCGATGCGGTACTCAGGCAGCGTCCCCATGTCCTCGGCGCCCAAGCGACGCAACACCTCCGCCTGCCCCACCCCGCGAACCGCGGTCACACAGAACCACTCGTCGCCCAGAGCACCAAACAACGTGGAAGCCATCAGCCACTCCATCACTTCAACCAACTCAAGCAGTCAATCGCAGGTCACAGTACCGGTGCCCATCACAACGTGGCGCGTATCCAAGCGACGTCACGCGGGCGAGCTGTCCCGCACGACGCCTACCGTGTTTCGGGTTCCCACGAGTGTGGGTGCAAACAGGATGGCCGCCCACGCAGAAATCCTCTTGAAGTCCTCGCCCTCACGCCGTTGAACTGCGGAAATCGGCTGGATAGGCACTCTGGCCTGAGGAGGTCGGTCTTTCCGGCCCTCTCGTCGTGCTTCCCGCCTATGCGGCCGATCCTTACCCAGCCGCTCCCCAACGGAGCTTCATTCTCCCCGGCTTCTCCCCGGAGAAGGCTGGCCCTGACGCAAGTTCGCTGCTGGTCGGGACCGTGATCCGTGACGATGACAGGCGACGCCACGTAGTGGCAGCGGGGCAGGGGAGGACGTTCCGCTGTTTGCTCGGCTGTGGAGAGTGAGCCCGCGTGGGCGTCATTCTGTGGAAGGCCGGATCATGGGTGATCAGCGTCGCGGTCCTGCTTGCGCGCGAATCGGACCGGTGCGTGGAAGCGGGCTTTGCGGGCTGCGCGTCGGAAAGTTGTCAGGACGGCTGGTCCGGCGAGGCAGATGCAGACGAAGTTGGTGACGGCACGGCCGGTGTCCCATCCGAGGGAGGTGGCGAGGTCGAAGGCGACGTACCGTTGCCACTGCTCGGTGAAGGGCAGCCCCGGCAGGTAGGCGATGGAGCTGCCGGGATCTACCGCGAAAGGCCAGAAGGACAGATTGAGCAGGAAGCCGAAGAGGTAGCCGGAGAGGGAGCCGTAAATGGCGAGCATCAGGACTTCGCGGCGTCCGGTGGCTTTGGGGAGGAGTCCGGCGAGCATGCCGACGAAGGCGCAGCCGAACATCTGGTAGGGCATCCAGGGGCCGACGCCGCCGGTGATGAGCGCGGAGGCGAAGAGTGAGGTGCATCCGAGGGTGAAGCCGAAGCCGGGGCCGTAGACCCTCCCGGCGAGTACGAGGATGAAGAAGACGGTCTCGATACCGGCGGTGCCCGCTCCGAGCGGGCGGAGCGCGGCGTTCACGGCGGAGAGCACGCCGAGCATCGCCAGTGCCTTGGAGTTGATGCCTCCTTCGGAGATCTCCGAGACGACCACGCACAGGACGAGGATGAGCAGCGCGCCGAAGATCAGTGGAGGTGCGTAGTTGGATCCGAACGTGCCCGGCGCCACGACGAACGGCCAGAAGAACGCGACGACTCCGAGGAACGCGGCCAGGGTGATGACGACTCCGGCGCGTGGTGTGAGGCGGATGGCGGCGGTGCGAGGCGGAGGGGCGAGGTCCGTCATGAGGCGTCCTCGCCTTCCGTCAGCGCGGTGTCGACCTGGACGGGTGTGAGGTAGGGCAGCGGCGCGAGAACCTTCGCCACCTGGGGCGCGAAGACCGGTGACGCGACGATGACTTCGGCGGTCGGACCGTCCGCGACGATGTCGCCCTCGGCCATGACGACGACGCGATCGGCGGCTTGGGCGACGAACTCCACGTCGTGGGTGGAGACCACCACGGTGCGGCCTTCGGCGGCGAGTTCGTCGATGATGCGAATGAGCTGGGACTTGGCTCGGTAATCGAGTCCTCGAGTGGGTTCGTCCAGCAGGAGGACCCCGGGCGCCGCCGACAGCTGGATGGCGAGGACGAGTGCGAGCTTCTGTCCCTCGGAGAGGTCACGTGGGTGGGTGGCGTCGTCTATGCCCGGAGCCAGACGATCGAGTATCTGCCGTGCGGTAGGGACCGTGCCCGTGTCGGTGGCGGATTCCGTGTCGGCCTGGGCCAGCTCCTGCTTGACGCTCTCCAGAAAGAGCAGGTCGGTCGGGGTCTGCGGGACGAGCCCGACGAGGCGCCTGGCGCCTGCCGCGGTGGCCTTGCGCGGGTCCGCCGACTCACCGCCCCCGAAGGGGGTGACCTGTACCTTGCCGGCCTGACGCGGGCCCGAGCCTTGGAGGGCCCACAGCAGAGAGGACTTGCCCGATCCGTTGCGTCCCATCAGCGCGGTGACCTCCCCTGCCCGCAGGCGCACGTCGACCCCGCGTACCGCGGGCACGCCCTGGTACGACACGGTGACCCCGCCCGCGGTGAGAAGTCCGGGCCGGGAGCCCGTGACCGGTCGGCGGACGGCGGGCACCCGTGCATCCGCGAGCCGGGAGCGCAGCGGTGCTGCCGCTCGTCGCGCGTCGCGGATCGACAGGGGGAGGGGCTCCCATCGGGCGGTGCGGCCCAGCTCGACGATGGGCGGGGCGATGGAGGAGGTGCGGAAGATCTCGGCGGGCGGTCCGGATACGACCCGGCCGTCACCGGGGAGGTGGATGATGCGGTCGGCGTACTGGACGACGCGCTCCAGGCGGTGCTCGGCGAGCAGTACCGTGACGCCGAGGTCGTGTACGAGTCTGGTGACCGCGGCCAGGACTTCCTCGGCGGCGGTGGGGTCCAGGGCGGACGTGGGTTCGTCGAGGACGAGGACGCGGGGGTGGGCGGTCAGGACCGAGCCGATGGCGACGCGCTGCTGCTGTCCGCCGGACAGTTCGTGCAGGGCTCGATGGCGCAGATCGGCGAGCCCGAGCAGGTCGAGGGTCTCCTCGACGCGTTTGCGCATCACGGCCGGGGGCACGGCCAACTGCTCCATGGCGTAGGCGAGTTCCTCCTCCACCGTGTCGGTGACGAACCCGTCCAGCGGGTCCTGGCCCACCACTCCGACCACGTCCGCGAGTTCGCGGGGCGGATGGTCCGCGGTGTCGCGGCCGTCGACGGTCACCCGTCCGTAGAGCGTTCCGCCGGTGAAGTGCGGTACGAGGCCGTTCACCGCTCCCAGCAGGGTCGATTTGCCGACGCCTGTGTGACCGACGACGAGGGCGAGTTCGCCTTCCTCGATGGTCAGGTCCACGTTGCGCAGTACGGGTGCGTCGGCCCCGTCATAGACCACGCTGACCTGGTCGAAGGTGATCACTTTGGTTCCTGGGTGGGCAGTGCGGACAGGGCGTGAGGTGTCGGTGGTGGCGCCAGGAACCCGGCGCTGCCGGCCAGCAGGATCGCGGCTGCCGGTACCAGGGGCAGGGTCGGCCAGCTCAGCGGATAGATCGAGGGATTGAGTTCCGCCGCGTTGAAGCCGGTTCCGCCGAACAGGACGACCGCGGACAGGAGTCCGCATCCGGCCACGGCCCACTCGGCGAAGAGCCAGGGGTCCGGCCGGTACGAGGTCCGGGTGACCCGCCGCCCTCCGAGACGGAGTCCGGCCACGCACAGGGCGGAACCGGCCAGCAGTGCGGGGAATCCCAGGAACCGGGGCGCGGTCGCGTCGAGCAGACCGTACGCCCCGGCACACAGCCCGCACATGCCCGACAGCATGAGGGCTCCGGTGAGCCGGCGGGACCGCGGGGTGGCCGATCCGGCTCGACCGTAGCCCCGGGAGTCCATGGCCGCTGCCAGCCGCAGCGACCGTTCCAGCGCGTCTTCGAGCACGGGGACGACGATCCCGCGCAGGGCACGCAGACCCTTGGTGCGCCCTGCGCGCAGCCGTCGCGCCCGATGTACGCGCTGCACGCTCTGCACCAGTTGGGGCGCGACGCTGAGCGACACCGTGACCGCGACGCCGAGTTCGTACAAGGCGCCGGGTAGGACCCGCAGGGCGCGTTTGGGGTTGGCGAGGGTGTTGGCAGCGCCGATGCAGCACAGCATGCAGGCGAGCCGAAGTCCGTCCGTGGCGGCCGAGAGCAGTGCTTCCAGGGAGATGGGTCCGCCGATCTGTATGCCGGCGTACCAGTCGGGGGTGGGTATGCGGGGGAGTGAGAAGAGGAAGTGGTCGTTCGGGGTGATGCCGGTGGCGAAGACCGCGCGGAAGACGACGCGGATCGCGACGACGGTGAGGGCGAGGTAGAGGTAGTACTTGAAGCCGCGTGCCCAGGGCGCCTCGGTGCGGCGCATGGTGATGACGTAGCCGAGTACGGCGAGGACGAGGAACAGCAGCAACGGGTTGTTGGTGCGGCTGACGGCGGTCGCGAGGGCGAGGGCCCATATCCACCAGGCCAGCGGGTGCAGCGAGCGGGGCAGGCGCCGCCCTCGCGGGTCGGGAATGGCGGGTTCCGCAGCCTGGGGCCGCGCGTCCGTGGTGGTACGGGGCACCCGGCTACTCCGCACCGCGACGGCGGCGTTTCGCGGCGAGGCCCGCCGCCCCCAGGATCAGCAGCACCAGGGCGGTGGTGCCGACGACTGGCAGCACCGAGCCGGTGTTGTGTTCCGTGTCCGCGGCGGGCCCCGCGTCCACGACCTTCGGGCCGCCGCCCGGAGCAGCGACGGCGGATGGTGATGCCGGTGAAGCGGAGGGTGCGGCGGAGGTGGAGGCAGACGCCGAGGCTGACGGGCTCGGCGACGCGCTCGCGGAGGCCGTCGCCTGAGGGGTGGTACGCGGCGGGGTGGCAGGTGGCCGGTCGGCGGGGGTCTCCGGGCGGTTCCCGGAACCGTTCCCACCCGGCTTGGTGCCGGAACTGCTCCCGGTCGGGCGGGTGTTGTGCGCGCGGAGCTGGTCGGGGGTGACCTTGGGACGCCCGCTGGTGCCCTCGACATTCGTCCCGCCGAAGATCCACAGATCGACGCTGCCGGGCTTGGGTTTGTAGCTCATCGCGCCCAGCTGACTGTACTTCCAGTCGTTCTCCCCCGCGTCGGCGTGCCAGTACGACCAGTACGCGGAGGCGGGCGGGGTGAGGACGCAGTCGTCCTGCTGGGCGGTCGGATACTGCTTGCCGCCTTGGTGGCCGCTGTAGCCGATGCGGCAGATGAATGCCGGGCCGTCGTGCCCGGTGCCGGTGGTGCGCCACCCGCCCTGGTTGAGCAGTTCGTAGCCGGTGGTCGGGGTCGTTCCGCAGGAGCGGTAGACCGGGCCGCCCCAGTGGCTGAAGTCCACCGCCAGCACCACCCCCGATGACGTGGTGCACCTGCCGATGGGCTGGGATGCGGCGACGGCGAGCCCCGGTGTTCCGTACGCGGATGCCGCCGCCAGTCCCAGAGCTGTGGCCGCCCGCGCCGCGCTGCGTATCGCCCGCCGCGTCACCTTCCACCTCCGGCCGTGCGACGGCTCCTGGCCGCCGCGACGAGACGCCACCCGGCGAGGGCCAGTACGACGGCTGCCGCGGTGAGTGCCCCCACCTGTACACCGGTCGACGCCAGGGCGCCGCCGCCACCGGAACCGGGGGCGCCGTCCGTGCCGGCGGCCCCGCCGGTGGAGTCACCAGGGGTGACGATGGCGGGGACGGAGCCCGAGGGGGCGGGAACCGGCTGCGGGGCGGTTCCGGCGAGGCTCCGTTCGAGGCGGGCGAACGAGATGCCCGTGGCGCCGCCCACCGCCTGGGCGGAGGCACGCACATCCGACCCCGGCTGCCCGCCCTTGGTGACGTTGAAGCCGCCGTCCGTGTTCTGCTGGGAGGCCAGGAACTTCCGGGCCTTCGCGATCTGGGCCTGGTACGTCTTCGCGTCGAGGAACAGCCCCTGGACCGCGAGTGCCGCTGAGTTCACCGAGTTGCCGGAGGCTCCCGGGAAGCCACCGTCCTTGAGCTGCTTCCCCGCGATCCAGGTGAGTGCCTTGTCGACGGCCTCGTCCGCCTCGTCCCCTCCGACCAGTTCAAGGGCCATGGCGGCCATCGCGGTGGAGTCGACGTCGGAGTCCTTGGCCGAGGGGATCAGGCTCGGCCATGCTCCGGACGGCTGCTGGAGGCTCATGAGGTAGGCGATGGGCTCCTGGGCGGCGTCCTTCTCGCCGGCCCGCACCTGTGCCATCACTCCCAGGACCTGGTCGAAGACGGAGTCCGCGTAGCGGTAGTTGCCTTTCGCCGCGCATGAGCGGTCACCCGGCTTGCCCGGGGCCCGGCACACGGCCCTGGTGAGTGCCGCGATGAGGTCCTGCCCGCCGAAGTTCCGGGGGTCTCGTCCGACGGCCTCGGCGAGCAGCGCGGTCTTGCCGATCGAACCGCTGTCTGCGTGCGCGGTTCCCGCACCGGTCCAGGCGTGCACACCGCGGCCCGTGCCGTCTTTGCCGCCCTTGTCGAGGAAGTCCACGATGTTGCGGAGCGCCGCGTTGTCATGGCCGGTGGCCGCGAGGGCGTAGGCAGCGTCGATCGTCAGGCCGTAGTCGGCGAACGCGCTGCCCGGGGCGTTCTCGTACCAGCGGCCCTGCTTGAGCCGGGCGGGGGCCGTCAGGTACTTCACACCCTTCTTGAGGTCGGGCCCGTCTCCGGGTGGGGAGGCCGGGGGAGGGGTGGACGGATCCGGGGAGGGCTTCGGTGGCTCGGGCTTCTTGACGGTCAGCGTCACCAAGTCGGTGCCGGAGCCGGCGAGCACGGCGGGGGTGGTGGCGTAGAGGAAGGAGTCCGTGGCGCCTTCGTCGAAGCCGAATCCGCCGTCCTTGATCTGCCGGCCGGCGAGCCACGCGACGGCCGCGTCCGAGCGGGAGGTTTCACCGAGGGCGCGCAGGGCCTGGGCGGCGAGGGCGGTGGCTGGAACGCTGCCGGTGGTGGAACCGGTGTAGCCGGGGTAGGAGCCGTTGCCGAGCTGCGCCTTCCGCAGGAAGTCGCGGGCACCGGCCACGGCGTCGGTGTGTCCGCCGGCCTTGTGAAGGACGAGGGTGACCAGACCGGTGGACGCCGGTTCGCTGTCGCAGTTCTCACCTGGCCGGATCAGGATGCTGGTGAAACCGCCGTCCTCGCACTGGAGCTGCGTCAGCCGGGTCACGGTCTCGACCGGCGGCTGAACGCCGCCGCGCAGCAGAGCCAGCACGGCGAGCGCCTGGCCGTCGCCGTAACCGGCGTTCAGGAAGTCGCCCTTCGCGGTGCAGCCGGGCTTGGGGCCGCTCTCCGGACCCGAGTCGCACACGTGCGCCGTGATGTCGGCCAGAAGGTCGTGGCCGCCGAACGCGCGTGGGTCGCCTTCGGTGATCACGGCGAGCAGGGCGAGCCGGGCGGCGGCCGCCGGGTCCGGAGCCTGGTCCGCTCCGTTGGGGTAGGCGTAGGCGCCACTCTGCCCGGCGAGGAACGCCGTCACCTTGTCCAGTGCCGCGCTCTTGCCGTTGGCCGCGGCGAGCGCGTAGGCCGCTTCGGTGGTGAGGACGTAGTTGGGGGTGTCCGCGCCCTCGTCGACGACCCGTTCGCCGTCGGTGAGTCTGCCGGTGATCCAGCGCGCGGCGGCGGGAAGGTCGATGTCGGCGCTGGGCACAGTCGGGCCGCCGGGGTCCGGGGTGCCGCCACCGGCTGCGCGTACGTCGTCCGGCGAGAAGGCGGGCCGGCCGGTGCTGCCGTCGACCTCGGTGCCGCCGAACACCCAGGCGTCGACGTCACCGGCCTTCGGCATACGGCTCATGGCACCGAGCGGGCTGTAGGTCCAGCTGTTCTGGCCGGGCGAGGCGATCCAGTAGGACCAGTACGCCGTGGCCTGAGGGGTGAGCCGGCAGTCCTCCTTGTCCGGGGTGGGGTACTGCTTGCCCGAGTCGAACGGGCCGTAGCCGATCCGGCAGATGAACCCGGGGCCGTCGTGCTCGGTGCCCGTGGTGGTGAAGCCGCCTTCGTGGAGCAGGTCGTACCCCGTCGTGGGAGTGGTGTCGCAGCCGCGTTCGAGCTTGCCGCCGAACGGTCCGAAGTCGACGGCGATGATCGCACCCTTGGTGGCCGTACAGCCCTGGATCGGGTCGGCGACCGCGGGCGTCGACCCCATGACGAAGGACACGCCTGCCAGGAGGGTCAGCACGAGAGCCGACATCAAGGAGATCGCTCTCGCGCTCTTCGCCCTGCGCTCTGCTGCTCTTCCAGTCCTCACCGCGGGCCCCTCGTGTCGGCCGGGCGGACCTGCGCGTGGCTGGAGGCCCCGCACGGGGAACACCGTCGGGGCTGGTCGAACCACGCCGTAGACCGCGACGGCGCTTGTCGCTGAAGTGCTGCCCAGCCCAGGCATTCCGGCTCACACGCGGATGGCGTGCCTACGGTTGCGGGTCAGCGCCGGAGTTCGACCGGCTTCCCCTGGTACTGAGTGTGTATCAGCCGGATTGCAACACGCTTGTGGGCGCATCGTCAAGGTCTCGTGAACCAGTCTGGCCACGCCCACCCCGGGTCAAGTACGCGGCACTGGCAGTCTGTTGAGCTCTCGGGTAGCGTCATGTGCTGCCACATGGGGGAACCTGGTGAGAATCCGGGGCTGACGCGCAGCGGTGTGGTATCGGCGAGGAGCCGGTACCGAGCCCGAATGCCCAGGCGGCGAACACCACAGGAAGCTGTTACCACGCGTTCGGACGGCGGCCACCACTCCTCCGCCGTGCGTCCTTCCGGCGAGACCGAGGCGCGGGCCGGCGTCCCCCTACTCTCAGGAGCAGGCCATGGGCCGAACCCGCATGATCCGCCGCACCTCGCTGACAGCCCCCCTGACGATCGGGGCACTCGTCCTCACGGTCTCACCGGCATCCGCCACCGCCACACCCGCGCAGATCACCACCTCCAAGACGAACGGCATCGCGTACCTCAAGACCCTGCAGGCCGCAGACGGTTCCTACACGGGACTGAGTGAGTGGGCGTACACGGCCTTCGCCGCGGCCGGCACCGCCGCGGCGGACGTCACCCCAGGCGGCGACGCCACGAAGAACGCGCGCAAGGTCTACAGATCGAAGCTGTCGGCAGCGGGCTGGCCGTCGGGCTCGCCCGTCGTCACGGACTACGAGCGTGCCACGGTCAACGCCTACGCCGCGGGCATCGACCCCGCCCGCGTCGCCGCACACCGGAATCTGATCGCCGACATCTACGGTTACTGGCAGACAGCCGAAGCCGGCTACTTCGGACCCTCGGCGTACTACAACGGCACCGTCTTCGCGGCCCTCGCCCTCGGCGGAGCGAAGACCCAGGCAGGCGACCAGCGGGTGCCGCAGGCCCTGCTGGACAAGGTGGTCACCCGGATCCGCGCCAACCAACACAACGACGGCGGCTGGAACTTCAGCAAGGCCGAAGGCAATCCCTCGCAGCTCGCCGCGGCCGGCGACATCGACATGACCGGTGCTTCCATGGCCGCGCTGTGCGTGTCGGGCGTCCCTGCGACCGACCCCGACATCGTCCAGGCGAAGGCGTTCCTCAAGAGCAAGCTCGTCGTCGGATCGGGCGCCTTCAATGCCATGTTCGGTGTGAACACCAACTCCAATGGATGGGCGGTATCCGGGCTGAACGCCTGCGGAATCAACCCCCAGACCGGTGACTTCCTCACCGCCGCAGGCAAGACTCCGCTGGACTTCCTCATCGGGCAGCAGTTCAAGCCGGGCGGCGGCTTCAAGTACCTGCCGGGCGACACCGTGCCCAACGCCTATGCCTCGGTCGACGGCCTGCGCGCGGTCGCGGGCGGCGGTTTCACCTCCGCGCCGCCGACTCCGGTGAGCGCGGGCGAGAGCAAGTGGGTCGCGCAGGGCGGCTTCACCGCCGGGACCGCGGCCAAGCTGGCGCTCACGGTCGACGACGGCACGGGCAACCTGAAGGTCTGCGCGGTGTCCTTCACCCCGACCGGTACCACCACCACCCTGGGCGACGTGCTCACCGCCGCCATCGCGGGCTCGGCCCCCTCCGGATGCGTCACGAGCGTGACGCCGTCCTCCGGTACGGACACCATCACGGCCGTGAACGGCAAGGCCAACAGCGGCGAGTCGACGTGGAAGGTCAGCGTCGATGGCTCCGCGTTCGCATCGGCCGCCCGTAACAAGGTGATCAGCGTGGGCGACACCATCGCCTTGAAGTACGGCAGCTGACCGGGGGAGGCCCGGGTGCTCGCGGTGTACTTCCCACCGCGGGCCCCCGGCGCCGCACATGTGTGGCGAAGGGTCAGAAGGCGGTCCAGGTGAACGCCACCTGGTCGCCGGCCTTCAGCGTGAACTGGCATCCGCCGACCGGTGTCGGCGTGCCGTTGACGGAGATGCTCCAGTAGGCGGAACCGCCGCCACTCACCTTCTTGATGGTGTCGACGGAGAAGTCGTCGAACGAGTCGTACCAGGTGCCGTCCCACGTGAAGTGTCTCTTGCGCGCGGCATCGTCAAGAGCGGCCGTCGGAGTGGGCACCTTGGAAGGGTTGGCTCCGCCGTTCGTGCCATCGCACTTGTGGGTACCGCCCGTGGCCGTGGTGACGTCGTGCCCCCTGGTCTTGATCCTGCCCTTGAACAGCAGCCCGTCGGGACCCTGCACGGTGAGGGACACCTTGATCGGAGCATTGGTGCGGGGCGCGGGCTTGGCGTGGGCGACCGCCGGAGCGGCTCCCAGAAGGAGGCTGACTGCCGCGGTGGTGACGACCGTGCGGCGGCCGAGGGACTGGCGCATGGAGTGCCTTTCTGAAGGATCCCGGTCTGCTGACCGCGGCTCCCTTCCCTCCCGCGCGCGCCCACCCGACCGGCACCCAAGGGGCGCGGACAGAGGCCCGCGGACCGGGGCTCCGGGCTTCGCGCTGCAGACCATGGCAGTGGGAAGCGTGCTGCTCGCACACCGGGCGCTCCGACTCGCGGCACAGCGGTGCCGCACACGGTTGCAGGTCAGCGCCGGATTCCCACCGGCTTCCCCCAGCTGTGCATGCAATTCGGTTGTGTGCCCGGGTGTTGGTGCCCGAGCAAGAGAATCCTAGAGCGCCTCAGACGTGACGTACCACCACTTCTCCGCATCGTCTGACGGTTCCCTTCACGATCTCCCCTGGCAGTGTCCGCGCGTTCCCACCGGTGCCCGGAGCCTTCCCCCGCACGCTTCGGCGGCACTGGAGACCCCGGGCACCACGGGTACACCCTCAGCCGCCGTCCGAGGGGCCTCTCAGAGAACGGGCGAGGGCGAGGTCGTCGTCCAGGGCGCTGAGACGGACGGGATCGCGCGCGTCGTCCAGGACGACGGCACGGATCACCGTTCCGACGACCGCCGCGGAGTCGCCGTCCAGCCGGCGCGGATCCTTGGCGTTGTCGATGAAGCCCGGTGTTCCGTCCGGCAACTCGACGTCCAGCCCCCAGGGCCGGACCGATACGACACGGGCGTCGTATTCCTGATGGAGCATCGAAGACATCCCACGCATCCTCTCGCGAGTTGGGTAGAGCGGTGTGACGCCGTACAGCCTCTCCGGAGGCGGCAGGGGCCACCTCCCCGCACGGAGCGCAGCGCCCCCGCACGGAGTGCAGCACCTGTGCCAGGACCTCCGATCTCCGTACCGCGCGCGGGCCGGGACGCTTGCGGCGTCCCGGCCCATCGGTTGCGCGGTCAGGAGGCGGGCAGCTCACCCCGGACGGTACGGGCGGCGGCGACCAGGTTTTCCAGGGACGCGCGCGTCTCGGGCCAGCCGCGGGTCTTCAGGCCGCAGTCGGGGTTGACCCAGAGCCGTTCGGCGGGGATGGCCCTGAGGCCGGTGCGCAGCAGTCCTGCGGCCTCCTCGGTGCTGGGGACGCGCGGGGAGTGGATGTCGTAGACGCCGGGTCCGGCCTCGCGCGGGTAGCCGTGCGAGGCGAGTTCGCGGGCGACCTGCATGTGCGAGCGTGCGGCTTCCAGGCTGATGACGTCGGCATCGAGGTCGTCGATGGCCTGCACGATGTCACCGAACTCCGCGTAGCACATGTGCGTGTGGATCTGGGTGCCCGGCCGCACTCCGGCGGTGGTGAGCCGGAACGCCTCGGTCGCCCACGCCAGGTACGCCTCGCGGTCGGCGCGCCGCAGCGGCAGAGTCTCACGCAGCGCGGGCTCGTCCACCTGGATCACCGAGGTCCCGGCCGCCTCGAGATCGTGCACCTCGTCGCGCAGGGCGAGGGCGACCTGGCGGGCAGTGTCTCCCAGCGGCTGGTCGTCGCGGACGAAGGACCAGGCGAGCATGGTGACCGGGCCGGTGAGCATGCCCTTGACGGGGCGGTCGCTCAGCGACTGGGCGTAGGACGTCCAGCGGACCGTCATCGGCTGGGGCCGGGAGATGTCGCCGGCCAGGATCGGCGGCCGGACGTACCGGGTGCCGTAGGACTGGACCCAGCCGTGCTGCGTGGCCAGGTAGCCGGTGAGCTGCTCGGCGAAGTACTGCACCATGTCGTTGCGTTCGGCCTCGCCATGGACGAGGACGTCGATGCCGGTCTTCTCCTGGAAGGAGATGACCTCCTGGATCTCCGCCTTGATGCGTTCCTCGTAACCGGCTGTGTCCATGCGTCCCGCGCGCAGGGCGGCGCGTGCGGTGCGCAGTTCGTCGGTCTGCGGAAAGGAGCCGATGGTCGTGGTGGGCAGCAGCGGCAGCCGGAGGTGGGCGCGCTGGGCGGCGGCACGCTCGGCGTACGGCTGGGAGCGGCGCGCGTCAGCGTCCGTCACGGCCGCGGAGCGGGCTCGCACGGCCGGGTCCCGGGTGATCGGAGATCCCGCGCGGGAAGCGAGATCGGCGCGATTGGCGGCAAGTTCGGCCGTGATGGTGTCGGTGCCCTGGGCGAGGCCCTTGGCGAGGGTGACGATCTCGGCGGTCTTCTGCTTGGCGAAGGCCAACCAGCGCCTGATCTGCGGCTCGATGTCCTGCTCGGCGGCGGCGTCCAGCGGGACGTGCAGAAGAGAGCAGGAGGCGGCCACGTCGACCCGGTCGGCGAGTCCGAGGAGGGTGCCGAGCGTGGACAGCGACTTCTGCAGGTCGTTGATCCAGATGTTGCGGCCGTTGACGACACCGGCGACCAGGCGCTTGCCGGGCAGTCCGCCGACGGCGGCCAGGGCGTCCAGATTCGCGGCAGCCGCTTCGGTGAAGTCCAGCGCGACGCCATCGACCGGTGCCTTGGCCAGGACGGGAAGCGCGTCGCCGAGGCGGTCGAAGTAGGAGGCGACGAGCAGCTTGGGCCGGTCGGTCAGCGCGCCGAGGTCGCGGTAGGCACGCTCGGCAGCGTTCAGCTCGGCCGGGGTGCGGTCCTGCACGAGCGCGGGCTCGTCCAGCTGCACCCACTCGGCTCCGGCCGCACGCAGGTCGGCGAGGACCTCGGCGTAGACGGGAAGCAGCCGGTCGAGAAGGGTCAGCGGCTCGAAGCCCACGGGTGCATGTGGGGCGGGCTTGGCGAGCAGAAGGTAGGTGACGGGGCCGACCAGCACGGGCCGTGCGGCGAGTCCCTGGGCGAGGGCTTCCTTCAGCTCGGCGACCTGCTTGGTGGAGTCGGCCGTGAAGACGGTGTCGGGGCCCAGTTCGGGGACCAGGTAGTGGTAGTTGGTGTCGAACCACTTGGTCATCTCCAGCGGAGCGACCTCCTGTGTGCCGCGGGCCATGGCGAAGTAGCCGTCCGTCGCGTCGGTGCGGACGGCGGCGCGGTGCCGCTCGGGGATCGCGCCGACCATGACGGTGGTGTCGAGGACGTGGTCGTAGTACGAGAAGTCACCAGTGGGCACCTCGTGGATGCCGGCGTCGGCGAGCTGTCGCCAGTTGCTCCGCCGGAGCTCGGCGGCGGTGGCGTGGAGGGCTTCGGCGGTGACGTGGCCCTTCCAGTAGCCCTCGATCGCCTTCTTCAGTTCCCGGTTCGGGCCCTGGCGGGGGTAGCCGTACACGATGGCACGTGCTGCCGCGGCTGCGGACTTCGCTGTCACGGAGATCTCCTTCGCGAGATGAATCCCTGAGATCCCGGAGACGGGACGAGGGCGCGAAGGGAATGACGAACCGGACGGCCACGACCCCGCGAGGCAAAGGCACGGTCGTTCCGTCTGGTGTGTACGCCGACCCGCCCTCGAGGTCACCGGGATGTCCACGTACGGAACGGTCCGCACGCGGGCAGTTGGCAGGTCTTCGGACTCATGGGCACGCCCCCTCTCCGGAGGACACCTACTGGCCGTCGCTTCCCAGACCCGGTACCTCGGACCCAGTGCGTATGACGGCGGTCGTTCCCACTCACCGCTGCGGGGCAGTCCCGGATTCCCACCGGGTTCCCTCTTACGACACCCCGCCTGGCGGACGGGGCGAACCAGCTGCTCCGGTCAGCCTACGGGGTGGCGTAGCAAAGGGAAGAGGGCCGTCCAGCATCCGGAAGGTGAGAGGGGAGCACGCCGGAGGCGGAACGCGGAGGGGCGGGAAGCGCCGCACCTGTGCTTCCCGCCCCTTTCCCAGTCGCGCCGCGCGGGACCCTCACCCCTGCGGCGGTACGGGCCCCTCAGCCCGCGTCGTACCAGGCCCTCAGCCCTGGTCGTACATGTGGAACCCCCGGCCGGTCTTCCGGCCGAGCATCCCCGCCTGCACCATGCGCTGGAGCAGAGGCGGCGGGGCGTACAGGGGTTCGCGGAACTCGTCGTAGAGGGACTCCGCGATGGAGGCGACGGTGTCCAGGCCGATCAGGTCGGCGAGCTTGAGCGGACCCATGGGGTGGGCGCAGCCCAGTTCCATCCCGGTGTCGATGTCCGCGGCGGTGGCGAAGCCGGATTCAGCCATTCGGACGGCGGAGAGGAGGTAGGGAACGAGCAGGGCGTTGACGACGAAGCCGGCCCGGTCCTGGGAGCGGATGACCGTCTTGCCGAGCGCGCGTGCCGCGAAGTCCTCGACCACGGCCGTTGTTTCGGCCGAGGTGTGCAGCGAAGTCACCACCTCGACCAGTGGAAGTACGGGGACAGGGTTGAAGAAGTGCAGGCCCACGACCCGGTCCGCGCGGGATGTCGCCATGCCCAGCCGCATGATCGGCAGGGAAGAGGTATTGGAGGCGAGCACGGCCGCCGGATCTTCAATGATCTTGTCGAGGGCGGCGAAGACCTCGGTCTTGGCGTCCGGGTTCTCGATGACGGCCTCGATGACGAGCTGCCGGTCGGCGAGGTCGTCCAGGCTGCCGGTGAACGCTATCCGGGCGAGCGCGTCCTGCGCTGCCGTCCGCTCCAGCTTCCCGCGCCGCACCGCCCGGTCCAGCGAGGCTGCGACCCGGTCGCGGGCGGTGCGGGCGGCGACCGCGTCCGCCTCGCAGACCACGGTGTCCAGCCCGGCCCGCGCGCACACCTCGGCGATACCGGCCCCCATCTGTCCACCGCCGACCACGCCGACGCGTGCGATGCCCGCGCTCACGCCTGTACCTCCGGCCTGCGCACGAGGTGACGGGTGTAGGCGTCCGGCGTGAAGAACAGCGGCAACTCGCGGCTCAGCGCGATCCGTTCGAAGAGCGAACGGATGTCGTCGACAGGCGCCCACGGGTACTCGGCGCCGACCGCAGCGATCTCGTCGTCGACGATCTTCTCGACGGTCTCCCGGTCGATCACCCGGTGCCGCAGCCACTGCCAGATCTGCACCCGGGCGATCTCGGCGGTGGCCGCGTCCTCCATCAGCCCGTCGATGGCGACCGCGCCCTGGCCACTCAGCCACGCGGCGTAGTACCGCAGTGCGACGGAGATGTTGGTACGCACACCGTCCGGGGTGGGCGGGCCGCTGATCCGTCGCACCGACAGCAGGTCGGCCGCAGTCACGTCCACGTCGTCGCGGGTGCGGTCGAGCTGGTGGGGGTGGTCGCCGAGAACACCGTCGAACACGTCGCGGCAGACGGGGACGAGTGCCGGATGGGCGACCCATGAGCCGTCGAAGCCGTCCTCGGCCTCCCGCTCCTTGTCCAGGCGGACCTTGGCGAATGCCGCTTCGTTCGCGGCCGGGCCCTTGCCGGGGACCTGTGCGGCCATGCCGCCGATGGCGTGGGCGCCGCGCTTGTGGCAGGTGCGGACGAGGAGTTCGGTGTATGCCCGCATGAAGGGCGCGGTCATCGTCACCTTCGCGCGGTCGGGAAGAAGGAAGTCGGTGCGGTGCCCGAAGGTCTTGATCAGACTGAACAGGTAGTCCCAGCGGCCCGCGTTCAGTCCGGCGCTGTGCTCGCGCAGCTCGTAGAGGATCTCCTCCATCTCGAACGCGGCGCTGATCGTCTCGATGAGGACGGTGGCGCGAACGGTGCCCTGGGGTATGCCGAGGAGGTCTTGGGCGAGGACGAACACGTCGTCCCACAGCCGGGCCTCGTAGCGGTTTTCCAGCTTGGGCAGGTAGAAGTACGGGCCGTTGCCGGCGTCGATCTGCCGCTGGGCGCAGTGGAAGAAGTACAGGCCGAAGTCGACGAGCGCGGCGGGCACCGGGCTGCCGCCGTATTCCAGGTGCTCCTCGTCCAGGTGCCAGCCGCGCGGGCGGACCATGATGGTCGCGAGCCGGTCACCAAGCCGGTACTCCTTGCCCTCGGGCGAGGTGAAGTCGATCCGGCGCTCGATGGCGTCCAGCAGGGTGAGCTGCCCGCCGACGACGTTGTCCCACAGGGGCGCGGTGGCGTCCTCGAAGTCCGCCATCCACACCTTGGCACCGGAGTTGAGCGCGTTGACGGCCATCCGGAGCTCAGGCGGACCGGTGATCTCCACGCGGCGGTCGGTCAGTCCGGGCGCGGGCGGCGCCACCCGCCAGGTCGGATCGGCGCGCACGGCTGAGGTGACCAGCGGGAAGTCGAGCGGGGAGCCCGTCGAGAGGCGGATGGCCTGCCGGCGCCGCTCCTTCAGGAGTTCCAGCCGGCGCTCGCCGAAGGCAGCCACCAGGCTGCTCACGAAGTCGAGGGCGGCGGGGGTGAGGATCTCGTCGTGCCGGTGACCGGGCGCGGCGAGGACACGAAGCTGCTGGGTGAGTGCGGTGGTGGTCATCTGGCTCTCCTGAGGGGTGGGAGCGGAGGGGGACGGAGACGGTTCGTCCCCCTCCGCTGGCCGGGGTCGGCCGGACGCGGGGCATCGGCTCAGTGGCCTAGTGGAACTGCTCTTCCTCCGTGGACCCGGCCAGGGCGGTGGTGGAGGAGGCGGGGTTGACGGCGGTGGAGACCAGGTCGAAGTAGCCGGTGCCGACCTCGCGCTGGTGCTTGACGGCGGTGAAGCCGTGGGCCTGCGCGGCGAACTCCTTCTCCTGGAGATCGACGTAGGCGGTCATCCCGTGCTCGGCATAGCCACGGGCGAGGTCGAACATGCCGTGGTTGAGGGAGTGGAAGCCGGCCAGCGTGATGAACTGGAACTTGTAGCCCATCGCGCCCAGCTCGCGCTGGAACTTGGCGATCTGGTCGTCGTCCAGCGCGGCCTTCCAGTTGAACGAGGGCGAGCAGTTGTAGGCCAGCATCTGGTCCGGGTACTGCGCGTGGATGGCCTCGGCGAACTCCCGGGCCTGCTCCAGGTCGGGGGTGCCGGTCTCGACCCAGATGAGATCGGCGTACGGCGCGTAGGCCAGACCGCGGGCGATGACCGGGGCCATGCCGTTGCGGACCCGGTAGAAACCCTCGGCGGTGCGCTCCCCGGTGACGAACTCGGCGTCGCGGTCGTCGACGTCCGTAGTGAGCAGGTTGGCGGCCAGCGCGTCCGTGCGGGCGATGATCACGGTCGGCACGTCGGCGATGTCGGCGGCGAGCCGGGCCGCGTTCAGGGTGCGGATGTGCTGCGAGGTCGGCACCAGGACCTTGCCGCCGAGGTGGCCGCACTTCTTCTCGGAGGCGAGCTGGTCCTCGTAGTGGATGCCCGCGGCACCGGCGGCGATCATCGCCTTGGTCAGCTCGAAGGCGTTCAGCGGGCCACCGAAGCCGGCTTCCGCGTCGGCGACGATCGGCGCGAGCCAGTCCGTGGTGTCGCCGGCGTTCTCGGCGGTCGCGATCTGGTCGGCGCGCAGCAGCGCGTTGTTGATCCGCCGCACCACCTGCGGCACCGAGTTGGCAGGGTAGAGGCTTTGGTCGGGGTAGGTGTGGCCGGCCTGGTTGGCATCGGCGGCGACCTGCCAGCCGGAGAGGTAGATGGCCTGGAGTCCGGCCTTGACCTGCTGTACCGCCTGGCCGCCGGTCAGCGCGCCCAGCGCGTGGATGTAGTCCTGCTCGTGCAGCTGACGCCACAGCCGCTCCGCACCGCGCCGGGCGAGGGTGTGCTCCTCACGGAGGCTCCCGGACAGCCGGACGACGTCCTCGGAGCTGTAGGTGCGCTCGATGCCCTGCCAGCGCGGGTCGGTGGCCCAGCGCCGCGCAAGGTCCTTGGACGCCTGCGTCCTCGCTTCTGCCATGACTGTCTCCGTCTCCTCGGTCTGTAACTGACTGCCAATCCCGCCGTCCGGATGAACAGAGGTGGCACTGCGTGTCGATTCGCTGAGATGCGGCCCGCCGTCACCCGGAGGTGAAGCTGAGCAATGTTGCCGTTGCGGGTCGCTGTCGCTGCCGGGGTCTCCGATATCAGGGCAGAACTCGTGAATTCGTGCCCCGGTTCCGAGCCTCGCCCGCCGGTTCCGGCGGGCCGCCCTACGACTCTGGCATTGGCACTGAGTGCCATCAAGCGGGGATGCGTGCCAATCTTTGCGAATCTTCACGCCCGTTTTTGCCAATCTTGCGAAGGCTCCGAACGCGGGATGCTCCCGTACGCTGACCGAGGTCAGGTCCCCGGCGCGGAGGAACGGTTCGGTGAGCAAGACGTACGCGGGTGCGCGGCTACGGCGACTGCGCGAAGAGCGCCGGATGAGCCAGGCGGATCTCGCCCGCGTGCTGGGAATCTCTCCGAGCTACCTGAACCAGATGGAGCACGACTCCCGGCCGCTCACAGTGCCCGTCCTGCTCCGGCTGACCGAGGCATTCGGCGTGGACCCCGGGTTCTTCTCGGAACGGGACACGACGCGCCTGATGGCCGACCTCCGCGAGGCGCTCGCCGGCGAGATCGCCGAATCGCAGGTGTCCGCCACCGACCTCGGCGAGCTTGCCGCCCGGCTCCCCGGCGTCGCCAAGGTCCTCCTCGAACTCGGCCGCCGCAACCAGCAACTGTCCGAGCGCCTCGCCGGGGCGGCCGACAGCCGGGACCGCGAGCGGCGAACCACCTCCACGCCCCACGAGGAGATCCGCGACTTCTTCTACCGCCACCAGAACTACCTCCACAACACCGACCTCGCGGCCGAACGCCTCGCCGGCGAGATCGGCGTCCGGCCGGGAGAGGTGATCGGGGCACTCACCACGAGACTCGCCGAACAACACGGCGTCCGACTGGCCGCCGAACCCGGCGCACGGCTGCACCGCTACGACGAGAGAAGCCGCACGTTCCACCTTTCCCAGCGGCTGCGGCCCGGCCAGCGCGCGTTCCGCATGGCGACCCAACTGGCCCTGTTGGAACACGCCGAGGAACTTGACCGACTGGCGACGGAGGACTTCCCGCCCGGATCATCCACCCACGCGCTGGCCCGAATCGGCATCGCCAACTACTTCGCCGCCGCCCTGATCCTGCCCTACACCGCCTTTCACACGGCGGCCGAAGAAGCCCGCTACGACATCGAGCGTCTCACCGACCACTTCGGCCTCGGCTACGAGACCGTCTGCCATCGGCTGAGCACCCTTCAACGGCCACGGCTGCGCGGCGTCCCGTTCTCGTTCGTCCGTGTCGACCGGGCCGGCAACCTGTCCAAACGCCAGTCGGCCTCCGGCTTTCACTTCTCCCGAGCCGGCGGCACCTGCCCTCTGTGGAACGTCTACGAGGCATTCGCCGCGCCCGGACGCATCCACGTCCAGATCGCCGAAATGCCTGACGGGCAGCGGTACTTGTGGACGGCCCGCGCCATCACCCGCCACCGCGGTGGCTGGGGTGAACCCGGCAAGACCTACGCCATCGGCCTCGGTTGCGAGATCCGCCACGCCCACCGCCTCGTCTACTCCGATGGACTCGACCTCACCAACGCCTCCGCCGCCACCCCCATTGGCATGGGCTGCCGCGTCTGCGAGCGCCTCGACTGCTCCCAACGGGCTGCACCACCACTGGGCCGTCCGCTGCTCATCGACCAGAACAGCAGCACCTTCGTGCCCTACCCGGTCGAAAGCGATCGGGCTGCCGGCTGACCTCGACCGGGGCCTGTCGGCAGGCATGCCACCGAACCCATCGAGAACCTGACGCCTCGACCAGCCTCAACACGGCTGCGGCACACGCCGCGTCGTCGGTGGCTCCGACCGCGTGCACCCGCAGGGCCGAGACACCCTCAGCGGCGGCGATCGCCGAGACCGCCGCGTCCCGCGCACACGGCGGGCGACGTTCCCCCGTGGCTCTCCTGGAGTTTCACACCACGACACGACACCACCCGGCCTCTGCGGACCATTCGGGCTTGAGGGGCCTTCCCGCAATGTTCGTAGATGCGAAGTGGATCTATGGTTCCGGCAGCCCTTAGAGCCAGTCACGCCGCTTGAAGACGAAGTACAGGCTCACACAGACGAGCCCCATCAGGCCGATCGCCAGCGGATAGCCGAACCCCCAGTGCAGCTCCGGCATGTTCTGGAAGTTCATCCCGTAGATCGTTCCCACGAGTGTGGGTGCAAACAGGATGGCCGCCCACGCAGAGATCTTCTTGATCTCCTCGTTCTGCTCGAAGCCCGCCTCGGCCAGGGCCCGCATCTCCGCGTTCTGCTGCTGTGTCACGAGCGTGGTGTTGACCGCCAGGATGTCCGCAAGAGCCTGGCGAAAGCCGTCCACGCGCTCGCTGGTGTGGGTGACGTGGTCGGCCACGTCCCGTAGGTAGCGCTGGAGTTCCTCGTCCGTGCCGTATTTGGCGAAGCCCGCCATCAGGCCGTGCAGCATGCCGACCAGTGGGCGGGTGGCGCGCTGGAACTCGACCATTTCGCGGGAGAGTTCGTAGATGCGCCGGGACACCGCCGGGTCGCCGCTGAAAACCTCGGTCTCGATCTCGTCGATGTCGTTCTGCACGCCCGCGACGACCGGGACGTACCCGTCGACCACCGCGTCCAGGATCGCGTACAGCACGGCCTCGGGGCCGAGGGCCAGGAGTTCGGGCGTGTCCTCCATACGGCGGCGGACCGCCGACAGGTCCGGGGCCGCACCGTGGCGGACCGTGATCAAGAAGTCGCGGCCGACGAAGACGTGGAGCTCGCCGAAGTCGACCTCCTCCGGGGCGTCGAGGTAGCGGGCGGCGCGGAGCACGACGAAGAGGGTGTCGCCGTAGCGTTCGAGCTTGGGCCGCTGGTGGGCCTCCATCGCGTCCTCGACGGCGAGTTCGTGGAGGTCGAACTCCTCGGCCAGTGAGAGCAGTTCGGACTCGGACGGCCGGTGCAGCCCGATCCAGGCCATGCCGGCGGGCTCCTCGCGCAGCTCGCGGAAGGTTTCGGCGAGCGACTCGGGTGCCGAGACACGGCTGCCGTCGCGGTAGAGCGCGGCCTGGACGATGCTGCCCTGGTCCTTCTGTACCGGAGCCGAGGGCCCCGACGCGCGCGCGGAGGAGTCGGCGGGCGGGGACGGCGGCGGAGTGAAGCGGCGGCGCCAGGAGTGCTTCTTGGGGAGCGGAGCGGGGCGGGCCCGTCGGTCGGACATCCTGGTCACCTCCCGTGTACGTATCTGCACCGAGGTCGCTGCCGGCGGCCTCGGTGCAGGATATACGCGCTGTATGACACGGGCACGGCAGCACCGGTGAGCCCCGGCACGGAATCGCCATTGCGGACAGAAACCGTCCGCAATGCTGCGTAGCGTGCCCGTCATGGTGACCACGACGACACCTCGCAGCCTCCCCGTGCTGGGGCCCCGCGCCCTCAACCGGGCCACCCTGCACCGTCAGCTTCTGCTGCACCGCACACCGGAGCACCGGATGCCCGTGCAGGCCGCGGTCGAGCACCTGGTGGGCCTCCAGGCGCAGAACGTGAAGCCGCCCTACTACGCCCTCGCCGCCCGTCTGTACGATTTCCGTCCGCAGGAGCTCTCCGGGCTGATGGCGTGGCGTGCGGTCGGGCGCATCGTGACCCTGCGCTCCACCATCCACACCCACACCGCGGCCGACTGTCTCGCGCTGCGCCCGTTCGCCCAGGCCGGCGGGCCGGATCGGGAACTGAAAATGTTCATGAAGCGCCTCGGCGGCGTCGACCCGGACCGGCTCGCCGCGTTCGGCCGAGAGCTCCTGGAAGAGCGGCCCCGACCGGTCAAGGAGCTCAGGGAGGCTCTGCTCACGCGGTGGCCCGACGTGGATCCGCTCGCCCTGACCACTGCGGTGCGCTGCATGGTGCCGCTGGTGCAGACGACACCCCGCGGACTCTGGGGAAGCAGCGGGCAGGTCACGCTGACGACCGCGGAAGCGTGGTTCGGCCGGTCCATGGAGCCGGCACCCGCTCCCGAGGTGCTCGTACGGCGCTATCTCGCCGCCTTCGGGCCCGCTTCGGTGAAGGACATGCAGACCTGGTGCGGGCTGACCAGGCTGCGCGGGGCCTTCGAGCGGCTGCGGCCCGAGTTGCTCACCTTCCGGGACCGGAACGGCACGGAGCTGTTCGACCTCCCGGACGCACCCCGGCCCGACCCCGAGACACCTGCTCCGCCACGCTTCCTCCCCGAGTTCGACAACCTGCTGCTGTCGCACGCCGACCGGAGCCGGGTCGTGCCCGAAGCGTTCAAGTCGCGTACGTGGAAGGGGAACCAGGCATACCGGGTGTTCCTCGTGGACGGTTTCCTCGCCGGTGTGTGGACGCTGGAAGAGACCGCGGACGCGGCGACGATCACCGTCCAGCCCTTCGCGGCACTGACGCGGTCGCAGCGGGGCGAAGTGGCCGAGGAAGGCCGTCGGCTGCTGGACCTCATGACCTCGTCATCCGAAGGCGAGGTGCGGTTCGGGGTTTTCGCCGACTGACCACTGCACGAGCGGGTGCCGGCGCGGTGCTCCGAACGGGTGCGGCGCACAGGTCGTGAACTGCGGGTCCACGCTGACCACGGTCACGCCGAGAGGCTCGGAGAGGGCCCGCAGCATGGGTTCCGCGAGCCTGATCCAGGACTGGGCCGCATCGAAAACCGCCTTGAGCCCCTCCTCGCTCGTGAAGCCGACGGCGGTGCGTACGCCGAGTGGTGTGCGCATGAAGCGCAGCTGGTAGATCCCGGCAGAGCCGAACCGTACGGGTACGAACAGCGGCTCTGCCGGGCGATGTTCGCCGGGATCCGCTTCCGCGATCAAGGGGTTGTCCATGACGCCCTCCTGGGCAGAAGATCCGAGCGCCGCGCGTGGCCGCGGCGGCACCTTCAAGCATGGCCCGCAGCACTCCGGGGACGGAACGCGGCAGCGGATTCATGACGCGCCGCTGATCGGAAGGAGGTATTACTTGACGCTTCCCTGATGGGCGGGCGGCGCCCGGCAAGGCGCGGCACCCGTCAGGGGTAGGCAGGACGTGCGCCTCCACCCGCACCCGACTGCAGGCCCAAGACTGTTCGCACAAGGCCACCCGCGTACCGCCACTTGCGTACGGCCGCCACGCACGTCGGCACGACGCCCGAGCCCCGACCCTCACTCACGACGTACTGCGCGTACGAGTACAGGAGAGATAGCCATGCGGATTCCCATGACCGTCGCCGACTTCCTCGACCGGGCCGAGCTGGGCTTCTCCTCCAGCCCCGGGGTGGTGGACGAGCCCGACCAGCCGGCGCCGCCGGTGCCCGAGTCGACGTACGGACGGCTCGGTGCCCGTGTACGGGCCTGGCAGGCGGGGTTCGACGCGATCGGTGTCGGCGAGGGTGAGCGGGTGGCGGTGGTCAGCCACAACTCCGCGCGGCTGCTGGAGCTGCTGTTCGCGGTGCCGATGAGCGGCCGGATCTGTGTGCCCGTCAACTTCCGCCTCAAGCCCGAGGAGGTGGAGTACGTGGTGCAGCAGAGCGGGGCGACCGTCCTGCTGGTCGACCCGGAGCTGGACGAGGCGCTGTCGAGTGTCAAGGCGCGCCACCGGTTCGTCCTCGGTGGCCAGACCGAGACCGGGCTGATGCAGTTCGGTGTGGAGCCGCGCCCGTGGTCGCGCCCGGACGAGGACGCCACCGCGACGATCAATTACACCTCGGGCACCACCGCCCGCCCCAAGGGCGTGCGGCTGACGCACCGCAACATCTGGGTCAACGGGCTCACCTTCGGGCTGCACACCCGTGCCTGGGAGCGCGACGTCTATATGCACACGCTGCCGATGTTCCACTGCAACGGCTGGGGGATGCCGTTCGTGATGGCCGGGCTCGGCGTCAAGCAGGTCGTGCTGCGCAAGATCGACGGCGCCGAGATCCTGCGCCGGGTGGACGAGCACGGTGTCACGCTGATGTGCGGTGCGCCCGCCGTGTGGGGCGCGGTGCTGGATGCGGCGGCGACCTGGGAGGGCGAGATCCCGGGCCGTGACCGGGTACGCATCGTCTGCGCGGGTGCCCCTCCGCCGACCAGGCTGATCCAGCGGGTCGGCGATGAGCTGGGCTGGGAGTTCACCCAGATCTACGGACTGACGGAGACGTCACCGCTGCTCACCTTCAACCGGATCCGGCCCGCCGACGCGCAACTGCCGGCCGAGGAGCGTGCGCAGAAGCTGTCCCGTGCGGGACTGCCCGCCCTCGGGGTCAGGCTCAAGGTCTCCGGCACGGGCGAAGTCCTGGCACGGTCGAACGTCGTGCTCGACGGTTACTGGGACAAGCCGGAGGAGACCGAAGCCGCTCTCGAGGGCGACTGGTTCCACACCGGCGACGGCGGCACGATCGACGACGCCGACGGTCATCTGACGATCTCCGACAGAAAGAAGGACGTGATCATCACCGGCGGCGAGAACGTGTCGTCGATCGAGGTCGAGGACACCATCTTCAGCCACCCGGCCGTCGCCGAGGTCGCGGTCATCGGTGTGCCCGACGAGAAGTGGGGCGAGACCATCAAGGCCCTGGTGGTCCTCGCCGAGGGAGCCTCCGCGCTGGAGGCCGACATCATCGCCCACTGCAAGCAGCGGATGGCGGGCTACAAGGCGCCGACGACCGTCGAGTTCCGCGATGCCATCCCGCGCACGGCCACGGGCAAGATCCAGAAGTTCAAACTGCGCGAGCCGTACTGGTCGGGCGCGGACCGGCAGGTGAACTGACGGCCTGGCGCCGGTAAGGAACCGATGGGCTGACGGCCGGGCTACGGCACGGAACCGATGGGCTGACCGGGCTACGGCTACGGAGCCGGTGGGCTCACGGCCGAGCCCCGGTACCGAGCCGGTGAACCGCCTGGCCTTCTCCTCCGTAGGGCCGGTGCGGGCACGGGGGCCCTGCACGCCTGCCGTGGTCCCGGCTGCCCCGCTGTTCCTGCTCCGTGATCTGCCTGGAGAACCACGTGCGGTTGATGTTCACCGTGGTCGACGATGTCGGCGACGCCTTTGACGTACACCTCGAAGCCGACCCCGACACACCGATGCGCGCCCTCGCGCAGGCGCTCGCGGAGGTGGGCGGAGCCGCGCTGCCGATGGCGGGGTCCGGGCTGCACGTCGAGGGCGCCGTCCTCCCCGAGGACATGCCCCTGAGGGACTCGCCGCTGCGGGACGCCGCCATCGTCGGCCTGGGCAGGTCCGTGGGCTCCGCGGCGGCCGAGCCGCGCGGCCTGGTGGAGGTGCGTACGGTCGGCGGTCCGGGCGCCGGTGTCGTCCACCGCCTGGACATCGGTGACTACCGGGTCGGCCTCGCCGCCGACGGTACGCCGCAGATCGGCCGGGGCATCCCCGGCCGGCAGTACGCCGAACTCCGCGTCGGCCCCGGAGGACGCTGCGTCCTCACCCCGGAGAAGGACGCCTCCCTGCAACTGGACCGCACCGACGTCGACGGCGAGCAGCCCTGGCCGCTCGGTGCCCAGCTCCTGCTCGGCGACTGCCTGCTGGAACTCGTCCTGCCGGAAGATCCCGACGCGGCCGTGCAGCCGTCCGAGGACGGCACCGGCTGGGACTACAACCGTCCGCCGAGGCTGCTGCCGCCGAAGCCCGAAACACGGTTCACCCTGCCGTCCCCGCCGTCCCCGCCGGCCAAGCGCCCCCTGCCCTACTTCGCGGCGATCGTCCCGCTGATCCTGGCCGGAGCCGGTGTCCTGATCTTCGGCAGGCTCTACATGCTGCTGTTCGGTCTGCTGACGCCGGTCGCGATCGTCGGCAACCACATCCTCAACCGCCGCTCCGGCAAGGAGACCTACGCCGAATCGCTCGCGAAGTACAAGGAGAAGAAGGCCCGGATCGAAGCCGACGCCGAAGAGGCCCTGGTCGCCGAGCGCACCACCCGGCGGATGGGCTTCCCCGACCCGGCCACCGTGCTGCTCACGGCCGTCGGCCCCCGCCGCAGGCTCTGGGAGCGCCGTACCTCGGACGGCGACTTCCTGGAACTCCGCGTGGGTACGGCCGACCAGCCGTCCGACGTGGTGCTGCAGGACCCCACCCAGGACGAGCACCGGCGCAAGGTGTCACCGGACGCGTTCGACGTGCCCGTCACCGTGCCGCTGCGCGAACACAAGGTGCTGGGCATCGCCGGGCGGAAGCCTGCGGCCCTTGCCGTGGCGCGCTGGGCCCTCGCCCAGGCCGCCGTTCTGCACAGCCCCAAGGACCTGGTGATCCACGTCCTCACCACCGGTGAATCCGGCGAGGACGCCTGGACCTGGACACGGTGGCTGCCCCACGTAAGGCAGCGATCCGGGGACACGCTGACCACCATCGGCACGGACACCGAGACATCGGCCCGCCGTGTCGCCGAGCTGACGGCACTGATAGCCGCCCGTGCCGGAGCGCCACGCGACCGGCGCCCCGCCCGGCAGCCGGACGTGCTCGTCGTCCTGGACGGTGCGCGACGGCTGCGCTCGCTGCCCGGCGTGGTGCAGATCCTGCGCGACGGCCCGGCGGTCGGTGTGCACGCCCTGTGCCTGGACGCCGAGGAACGTCTGCTGCCGGAGGAGTGCCAGGCCGTCGTCGTCGAGGAACCGGGCGGCACCCTGCGGGTCGGGCGGTCCCGGTCCGACACCCGCACCGGAGTCCGGGCCGACTCCGTGTCCGCCGACTGGTGCCGTTCCGTCGCCCGCACGCTCGGCCCGCTGCGGGACACCGGCGGGGTGGAGGAGGACGGCTCGGTGCTTCCCTCATCGGCCCGGCTGCTGGACGTCCTCGCGCTGGATCCGCCGACGGCGGACCAGATCGCCGGCCGCTGGAAGACGGGCGGGCGTTCGACATCGGCCGTCGTAGGAGTCTCGCTGGACGGCCCGTTCGCCGTGGATCTGCGGCGCGACGGCCCGCACGGTCTGATCGCCGGCACCACCGGCTCCGGAAAGTCGGAACTCCTCCAGACCCTCGTCGCCTCGCTCGCGGTGGCCAACCGGCCCGACGCCATGACCTTCGTCCTCGTGGACTACAAGGGTGGCTCCGCGTTCAAGGACTGCGTGTCCCTGCCGCACACGGTCGGCATGGTCACCGACCTCGACGCCCACCTCGTCGAGCGCGCGCTGACCTCCCTGTCGGCCGAGCTGAAGAGGCGCGAGCACATCCTGGCCGACGCCGGAGCCAAGGACATCGAGGACTACGTGGACCTGCTGCGGCGCGAGCCCGGCCGTGCACCGATGCCCCGACTGCTCATCGTCATCGACGAGTTCGCCTCGATGGTCCGCGACCTTCCCGACTTCGTGAAGGGCCTGGTCAACATCGCCCAGCGGGGCCGCTCCCTCGGCATCCACCTCATCCTGGCGACCCAGCGGCCCGGCGGCGTCGTCTCCCCGGAGATTCGGGCCAACACCAATCTGCGGATCGCCCTGCGCGTGACCGACTCGTCCGAGAGCCAGGACGTGCTGACCTCACCCGAGGCCGCCGCCATCTCCAAGAGCACCCCCGGCCGGGCCCTCGTACGGCTCGGCCAGACCTCGCTCGTACCGTTCCAGACCGGGCGCGTCGGCGGCCGGAGGCCGGGTGCGTCCTCGAGGTCCGTCCCCGCGCCCTGGGTCGTGCCCCTCGGCTGGGACCGGCTCGGACATCCGCTGCCCGCGCGCCCCCGCGCCGCACAGCAGCAGCCGGACGCCGAGATCACCGATCTCGCGGACCTCGTTGAGGCGATCCGGGGCGCAGCGGATGACCTGAACGTCCCGCCGCAGCCCAGCCCTTGGCTGCCCCCGCTGCCCAGGACCCTGGTCACGGAGGAGCTGCCGCCGGTAGAGCCCGTCGTTGCGGCACCCGGCGCGTACGACCTCGGGCCCGTTCCGTACGGCCTCGTGGATCTGCCCGCCGAGCAGCGGCAGGTGCCGGTGGTCCTGGACCTGGCGACGCTCGGCCATCTGCATATCGTCGGCTCGTCCCGGGCCGGACGCTCGCAGACCCTGCGCACCATCGCCGGGGTGCTCGCCCGCGCCCACTCCAGCGCGGACGTCCATTTCTACGGCATCGACTGCGGCAACGGCGCCCTGCTCTCCCTCGAAGCCCTTCCGCACACCGGGGCCGTCGTCCAGCGCACCCAGCCGGACCGGCTGGCGCGACTGCTGAACCGGCTGGGCGCCGAAGTCGCCCGCCGCCAGGACCTGCTGGCCTCCCGGGGAGCGGCCGATCTGCCCGAACTGCGCCGGTCGCTGCCGGAAGAGGAACGCCCCGCGCACATCGTCGTCCTCCTCGACCGCTGGGAGGTGTTCGACAAGACCCTCGTCGACTACGACTCGGGCGCACTCCTGAACGGCGTACTCACCCTGCTGCGCGAGGGCGCGAGCGTCGGCGTGCACGTCGTGCTCGCCGGGGACCGGATGCTGTTCTCCACCCGTCTCAGCTCGACGACCGAGGACAAGCTGGTGCTGCGGATGAACGACAAGGCCGAGTACTCCATGATCGGGGTCTCGCAGCGCTCGGTACCGGACGACATCCCCTCGGGACGCGCGCTGCGCGCCGCCGACAAGGCCGAGGTACAGATCGCACTCCTGGACCACGACCCCAGCGGCCAGGCCCAGGCGGCCGCGCTCCAGGCCATCGGTGCCCAGCGCACCGGCCTCGACGCCGAGGTGCCGCGTGAACGCCGCCCCTTCCGCATCGACATGCTCCCGGACCGGCTCACCGCGGAGCAGGCCGCGGTGTATGTGCCGGCGGTGCAGCACCGCCCGGGCCCGATGTGGGCGATGGTCGGCGTCGGTGGGGACGAACTCGGCGCGCAGGGAGCAGACTTGTCCCTCACCCCGTCCTTCCTCGTGGGAGGCCCGCAGCGCTCCGGACGCAGCACGGTGCTGCTCACGATGGCCCTGTCGCTGCTGGAGGCCGGGACTTCCCTGGTCGTCGTGGCACCGCGCCGCTCCCCGCTGCGTGATCTCGCCGGACGGCCTGGTGTCCTCGCGGTGTTCGAGGGCGCGGACGTCCCCAAGGCCGAGCTGGAGCAAACGCTCGCGGAGGCGACCACTCCCGTCGTGGTGATGGTCGACGATGCGGACCTGCTGCAACAGACCGCCGCCGAGCCCGTGTTCAGCCAGATCTGCCGCACCGGCGGCGAGTCCGGCAGGGCTCTCGTCCTCGCGGGCCAGACCGAGCGGCTGGCGAGTGGCTTCTCCGGCTGGTTCGCGGAGGCCCGGCGCAATCGCCAGGGTGTTCTGCTCAGCCCGCAGTCGGTGGGCGACGGCGAACTCATCGGCGGCAAGATCCCGCGCAGCAGGCTAGGCGCGGGGCGGCCGGGACGGGTGTTCTTCAGCGCGGGTGACGGAAAGCTGCGGATGCTCCAGGTCCCGGAGACGACCCTCTGAGGTCCGGAGCCGGCACGGCGGGGCACGCCTGTGAGCAGGCGTGCCCCGCCGGCCGACCTGCGAGCACCAGATGCCCTGCGCGCACCACACGCGCTGCGCGCCCAGTGAAAAGGCGATCGCCCTCCCTTCCCCCGTGATGCGGGTGGAAGGGAGGGCGATCGCCTGTGCGCGGTGCGGAAGGCCCTGTGCGGAAGGAGGCGGTACGGCACGTCAGGCCATCTCGGCGTCCCTCTTCAGCTTCTTCTGCTCATTGATCAGGCCGACGTTGCTCAGGCTGGTCGCGGCGGCTCCCACGCCGACGCTGAGGAGGTCGGCGCCCAGCACGACCTTGTCCAGTCCGGAGAGTCCGGAGTTCTGCGTGGCGGACGTCGATGCCGTCGTCTGCTGTGCCGCAGCGGGGGCCGGAGAAGGCTGCGTCGGACCGGTCGTTGGGGTCGGTTGGCCGGTCGGCTGACCCGTCGGTGACGTTGGGGTCGGTTGGCCGGTCGGCTGACCCGTCGGTGACGTTGGGGTCGGTTGGCCGGTCGGCTGACCCGTCGGTGACGTTGGGGTCGGTTGGCCGGTCGGCTGACCCGTCGGTGACGTTGGGGTCGGTTGGCCGGTCGGCTGACCCGTCGGCGATGTTGAGGTCGGCGTCGGGCGTGTGGGGGCGGCCTGGGGAGTGGTGCCCTGGGTACCGCTGGCCCTCGTCCCTCCGGTGGCGCCCGAACCGCCCGTTCCTGCCGTACCGCCCGTGCCAGTGGAACCGGTGCCACCCGAGCCGCTCGATCCCGTGCCACCCGTTCCGCCGGAGGCGTTGGGCTTGGGCCGGATGAGGTTCTTGCTGTACTTTCCGAAGTTCTTCAGCGCGTCGGCCACCTTGGGGATCTTCGCCGCGGCGGAGAATGCGCCGAGGCCCAGGCCGAGGAAACCCAGCACCAGCCCGGGGATGTCCCACTCACCCGTCTCGACTCCCTTGGCGATTGTGATGCCGATGCCTGCCACGCCCGTCACGACACCGATGCCGATGAGGATGCCGATGGCGACCACATTGACACCGGGGATGAACAGCGTGACCACGGCCGCGATGACGCCCACGATGCCGAGGACGAGACCCGTGATCTCGTCCCACAGGCCGTCCCAGAAACTCTTCTTTTTCACTGCGTCGGACTGCGCCGTATGCAGTTCAGTCGCCGCGGCTTTCGCGTCGGACTCGCGCAGGGCTTGCGCGTCGGCGGCCAGCCGCTGTGCCGCTGCCAGGTCGGCCTGGGCGGAGTCCACGTTGCCCTGGGCGGTGTTCTTCTCCGACTCCGCCTTGCCGATGGCGTCCCGGGCCGCGTCGCGGGCCGTCTGGTCGTCCATCGACGGCTCGGGAGCGTTCTGCAGCGAGGACAGGTGCGCTCCCGCCGCGTCCAGGACGGCCATGGCGGCATCGAGACGCTGACGTGCTTCCCTGCCCTTTTCCAGAGCACGGTCTGCCTGGTCTTGGTGCGCTTCCAGTTGCGGCACGTAGTTCTTGACGGCGTCCGAAGCGCGCCGGTAGGAGTCCCGGAGCTGGCCGATCTGTTTGGGCAGTTCGTCCAGTATCCCACGGAGCTTCTCCATGGACTTGCCCTCGCCCAGGTCGCCGCTCTGGACCCGGTTGATGAAGGTGAAGCAACTCTCTGCGTCGTCGGCGATCGCGTCGTACTCGCCTGCGAGTTTGCGCAGGACTTCGGGGTCGCCGGGGGTGGGGTCCGCGGGCAGATCGAGGACGTCCCAGTCGGCCGCCGCTGGCCGTGCCATGTCAGATGTCTCGCTTTCTCGGGGCGTGCGTCCGGCTCACGCGGATCACGCGTCGAACGTGAGGGTGCCGGAGATGGCGTCGAACACGTCGAAGAACTGGTCCACCAGCGTCAGATTGGGCGTCGTGCAGGCGATGACCAGGAGCGAGTCGGTGCCGGGCACCTGGACGATGGTCTGCATGATCGCCACGCGGACGAAGCCGCGCCCGTAGAAGTCGATGTCCTCCACCGAAGTGACCCGGCCGGCCGGGCCCACGTTGGGGAGTTCGATGATCTCGGTCTGCCGGGCGCGGGTCCCCTTGCCCAGGGGATTCTTGGCGCCGTGGATGCCGTAGGCGAGCATCAGCTCCACCAGGTCGGGGCTTGCCCCCTCCGGCATGTCGAAACGCAGCACCATGGCGTTCCCGATGAGGACGGAGCCGTCCTCCAGGACGTCGAACATCCCGGCGAGCTGGAGTGCGCCGCGCTCGTGCGCCTCGCGGGCGCTGCGGCGGGCCGCACGGACCAGCGAGTCGAGCCCCTTGCGTGCATCGGCGGGGAAGTCCTCGCCGATGTCGGCCGTGATGCGGCGGCGGATCGAGGCGTCCCGGGTGCTCGGGTCCAGATCGAGGTACCACCAGGTCTCGGGCAGCCGCAGCCCGCAGGTGGTGGGTACGCGCGTGGCGGACGCCTTACCGCTCATGTCGGGTTCTCCTGTCCCTTGGTCAGCTCCTGTCCCAACTGCTCATCAGTCTTGCGGAAGTTGTCGACGATGCCCTGGGCAGCCTGCGTGAACGTGTCGACGTTCTCCTGCACACGTTCGTGGCCCCCGCTCCACGCGCTGTCGAAGCTGCCGATGGCGGAGCTCAGGGTCTTGTCCCCGACGTCGTCCTCCGAACCGACGGAGCTGAGGCTGGCGGTCTTGGAGATCGCGGTACGTATCTCTTCGAGCATCTTGATCACCTCCTCGAGCTCTTCTTCCGGAATGCGAATGCGGTCCCCCACGTGGATACCTCCGTACTCCCGTGATCTGTCCTTGACGCCGGCTCCCGATCCGCACGTGTGCGGCGGGAACCAACGGGTGCGGCCGGGCCCGGACGCGAGGCGCACGGTCGCCACGCGTCCGGTACCCGGCCGGGCAGTTGTCAGCCGATGGACCCGGCCGTCTGGTCGTCGGTGCTCACGAAGGCCTCGGCCACGGCGGCGAGGAACGCGCTGACGCCCTCCAGGCCCTCGATGGCGTTCCTCGTACCGGTGTTGTACTCCTCCCAGTACGGCTTGAACTTCGTCTCGGAACCCGGCGTGCTGTAGGCCGCGGCGACGACGTCGCCCATCTTCGAGTCGGCCTCCTGGAGGCTCTGCTGCATGAGCTCCTTCTGACTACGGAGCCACGCCGCCGCTTCCTCGATCTCCGCCGGGTCGATGTTGATCTGGCCACCAGCCATGGTGATTCCTTTCATTGATACCTGTCGCGACAGGCGTCGCCGCCCGCCGCACGCGGCTCTACGGAGGTCCCCGTCAAACGGTTCACAGCAGGACGGAAGGTGCCGTCGGTACACAACGGACCGACGCAGCGGCTGGCTCAGCTGCTCACGGCGGGACTACAGCGCGGCTCATTACGTCAGCCGCAAGGACGCCGGCTTCGCATCCGACCGGGCCAATCTGCGGCAACGATGAGGAGGCCGACTCAGTTGGTGCAGCGGCGGTAGCAGTTGAGGGCGCCGGCGATGCCGACGAGGGCGAGGAAGTGCTCGGCTTTGCGCCTTTGGGGCCTGTGAGGGCAAGGGCAGCCATTGAGCCAGGACAGTGGGCCCGATGGACTCAGTGGAGGCAGAGGCAGAACGGATGGCCGGCCGGGTCCGCGTAGATCCGCCAGTTGGCCGCCGGGCGGAGCTGGTCCGTCCGCTCCAGCACGGTCGCACCGAGGGCGAGCGCCCGCTCCTCCTCTCCGTCGAGATCGTCCACGTCGAAGTCCAGGTGGAGCTGCTGCGGGCGCTCCTGGCCGGGCCATTCGGGCGGTCGATAGCCGTCCACCCGCTGGCAGGCCAGCGGCGTCCCCTCGAACCCGTGAACCTCGACCCAGTCGGGATCTTCCGGGTCCGCGACCACCCGGCCACCGAGCAGATCCGCGTAGAACTCCGCAAGCCGTACCGGATCAGCGCAGTCCAGCGCGACCGCCTGCAGCTTTCGAATCACTTCCGACACCCCTCGCTCTCCGGCCGCTTCCGCGACGCCCCCGTACGGGAGGGGTCGTACCCGCCGCCGCGGCGGGCATGCGCTGCGGCACGCCGGACCGCCGCCGGGCTTCACCCAGAAGGGAGGCGGCATGGTCCAGCTCACGAGTCTGCTCGCGCCCGGCGACCGTGACTGCTGAGAGGCGTTGCCTGATCCTTCTCGGTGGCAACGGCGGAGGCGGAGAGGAGCGTCGCTGCGGCGAGGCTGCCCCAGAGGGCCGCCGGGCCATGAGGAGCGAGGGCGGTGATGGCCGCGGGGGAGACGGCGAGGCCGAAGCCCGTGGAGAGTTCGAAGCGGGCGAGGGTGCGTCCCAGGACATGGGCCGGGGCGAGGGCGGTGACGAGCGCGGTGGCGCTGCCGGCATAGATGATCTCGCCGATGGTGCAGAGCACGGACACCGCGGCGACGGCCGGGGCACCCCAGCCGTGCCCCAGCGAGGTGGCCGCGAGGAAGCCGAGGTAGGACACGGCGAGTACCACGCCGGCGAGAGCCAGCACGGTCCGCCGGGAATAGCGGGACATCAGGACGGTGACCGGGACCTGCAGGGTGACCACCAGCACCGTGTTGGCCACGAAGATGGCGGCCGACCACACCGGGGATGCGTGCAGCTGTGTCACCAGTACGAGTGGCAGCGCGATTTCGGGGACGTTGAGGCAGAACACGTAGATCACGTTGGCGGCCATCAGCGCGCGCATCCGGGGCGCGGGCTCCCCGTCCCCGTCCTTGGCCGGGGCAGCGGCCGGATGTGCGCGCAGGTGGACCGACCACGCCAGGGCCGCCGCCGCGAGATAGGCCAGCCCGGTGACGGCTGCCAGCGCCTGCAACGCGGTGGTGCCGCCCGCCAGACATGCGGTGGCGACGAGGGCGCCCACGCCCAGGCCGGCGTTGCGCAGGGCGCGGCCGCCCGCGAGAGCGGCGTCGCGTTCCCGGCCGTGGGCGACCGTGGCCACGAGAGCCGCGTGGGCGGCAGGCCATGCCTGGTTGCCGATGCCGAGGAACAGCGCCGCCGTCGTGAACAGCCAGACGTGGCCTGCAGGTGCGGCCAGCAGCAGGGCCACGCCCAGCACCCGCACCAGCATCGACGCTGCCACGACCGTGCTGCGTGCACCCCGGTCCAGCCATCGGCCCACGGCGGGCATGCACACCAGCCCCATGACGACGCCCACCGTCATGGCGATGCCGGTGACCGGCGCGGACAGCCTCAGCACCATCACCCCGTAGAGCAGCAGGAAGGGGCGCAGCAGGCCGGTGCCGAGCGCGTCCACGGCCAGGGCGACGGCATAGCGTGGGCCCCCGGAGGCATGGACGAGGGCGCGGGGCTGGATCTTGAAGGTGGTTGCCATGGCGTCAAACGGTGCGTCGGGCCGCCGGGCTGGACCCGTGGGTTGACGGACACCGTCAACCGACGCGGTCGCCGGCCATCCGCGCCGGTGATGATGAGGGGATGACGTTGAGGATCGACATCAGCGGTCTGCCGTCCGAGCGACTGCGGTTCGCCGCATCCCCGCTGGCCGAACTGACCGCGATGCTGCACGTGCTGGCCGAACCCGGGCATCACCCGCAGCGCGCCGGCTGGGCCGCGGACGTCTGGGCCGGGTTTGAGCCCGGGCTGGCCGAGCGCTTGCGGGAGGCGGAGTTCCTCTGGCGTTCCTCACAAGCCGACTTCCTGCTCCCCGCCCGGCCCCGGCCGACCCTCGCCGAGGAGTTGGACGACGTGGACCGGATCGACGACGAAACGTATGTGACCGCAGCGCTCGTCACCACGTGCGGCGGCAGCCGGGTTCACTTCGCCGCTGCGTCGCCGCTCACCGACGCGACCGCGCGCGAGCGGGCCCTGGACCTCGCCCAGGCCCGCGGACCGCGGCAAGAGGCCTTCGCGGAACGGCTGCTCGCGGACCCGGCCGCTGTGCGGGCACGGGTAGGCCACACCCTCGAACTGTGCGCCGAGGCCTTCTTCGACACCGCCTGGGCCGGCGTCGCCGTGCAACTCGCCACCGACCTGCGCCTGAAGAACGACCTGCTGAAGCGCCAGGGCATCGGCCCGGCACTCGCATCGGTCTCCGGCGCGGTCACCCTGGCACCGGACGGAGGCTGCATCGTCGTGGACAAGCTGCAGGACAAGGCGACCGCCGCCCACGGCACCGGGGTCACCTTCATCCCCAGTGTCTTCGGCAGCCCGCACCTCGTGGTGGTCCACGCGCCCGGCTGGCAGCCGGTGGTGCAGTACCCCGTGGCCGCCGAACCGGGTGCATCGCGCCCCGTATCGCTGGAAACGGTCACACGACGGCTGGAGGCACTCTCACATCCGGTACGACTGCGGTTGCTGCGCACCCTGGCCCGCGGCCCGCACACCACCGCCGAGCTGGCCCACATCTGGCAGCTCTCACCCCCGGAGGTGTCCCGCCACCTCGCCGTCCTGCGCAGGACGGGTCTGCTCACGGCCCGGCGGCACGGCCGGTACGTCCGTTACGCCCTCGATCTGCCCGAGCTGACGGCGCTGGGTGCCGACCTGCTGGCGGCCGTACTGCGCTGAGTGGCTTGGGTCGGTCCGGCTTACCGGAACGCGAGAGTCCGCCGCCATATCGACACCGTCCGACTCGGCGGGCCGCCGGGCAGTACCAGGTGTGAACGCCGACTGCACCCGGGGCGGCCGGGCAGTGCCCCGACTGTCCTCGATGTGCCCAACAGGCCAATAAAGAGCCTCAGTTGACGCTCCGTCAAAGCTGATCCCGTGTGACGACAAACTCTTTGATTCATGTGTTCGAGACCCTTACTGTGTGCCTCAGGCGCTTACTTGCGCCTCAGTGTGCACGCGTGATCACGTGCACACCCGCGTGCCACAGCGGTTGTCGGGGGACTCCGTGCAACCACCGTGGGCACTCTCTTCAATGGGGGATTGATGAGGATCAGATCTGTCGTGCTGCCTGTCCTGGCAGCGGCCGGAATGCTCGTCCCGGCGGCGATACCTGCGATGGCAACGCAGGCGCCCGCCTCGCCCGGTACCGCCGGCCTGACGCTGGCGCAGGTCGACCAACAGGTCATCGCCGACTCTCTGCGGCTGCGCGGTGAGTTCGGCTTCGAGGCCAGTCAAAGCAAGCTGGCCTCCATTCTGAAGAACAGCGCGGCTTCCGTCGCCTCCAAGGACGCGGGGGCGCCGTCGCTCGTCAACGAATGGGGCTTCATCGGAACGGCCGCCGAGGCGGCGGAGATGAAGCGCCGTGACACGCTGACATCCGCGGTCGAACCTATGGTTCGGCAGCTCGCCGCACAGAGCAACTTCGCCGGCCAGTTCATCGACACCAAGCACGGTGGGCGCCTGGTCGTGCAGTTCGCCAGGGCTCTGCCGGCGGAGAAGACCCAGGACGCACTGAAGGCGAAGGCCGTCGCATCGGGCAGCTCGACCGACGACATCGAGTTTCGCGTCGTCCGGCGTTCGTCCGCGGAGCTCACCAACGCGATGAACGCGGTGTGGAAGTGGTCCGACAGCGCACGTGGCGAAGCGGCGTCGGTGGTCTCCGTCGAGGAGGACGTGACCACCAACCGGCTGAAGGTGGCCCTGCGGCCCGGCGCCGGCCCCGTCGGCGTGCGAGGTGTCCTCGAGAAGCTGGACGTTCCCGCGGATGTCGCCGAGGGCGAGGGGGCGGAACTGGCCTGTAGTTCCCGCAACAAGTGTGACTCGCCGCGGCGTGGCGGAGTGGGAATCGAACTGCCCAGTGGGTATTGCACCGTCGGATGGGTCGTGAAAAAGGGCAGCACCCTGGGAGCCGTGACCGCAGGGCATTGCGAATGGGGCCGAAACAGCGGCGCGGTCAAGTCAGGGGGTCGCTCCTACGGTTCACTGACGAGCAACAATGCTCTGAAGAACGGTACGCACGCGGACATGCGTTACATCAAGATCTCCGGTAACGCGAAGGCCTGGCTGTACCAGAACAACTCGAACAAGGCCCGAGTCGTCAAGAAGGAATCGCTGGGAACGGTCGGCGCCACCTCCTGCCTCTTCGGCCGAAACGCTGCGAGTCCTCGCTGCGGGAGGATCACGTCCACCAACGCCAGCCACAGGAGCAGCACCTGCCGCTGTGTGGTGTACGGACAGTCCGCCGCCACGTTCTCGGCAGCACCCGGTGACAGTGGTGGTGCCGTCGCCAGCAGCACTACCGGAAGCACGGCCCGTGGAATCCTCTCCGGCACCTTCGGGGGTGTGATGCACTACAGTTCCATCGGCTACGCGTCGACGTACAGCATGGGGAAGCTCGCCACTGGGTGATCCACCAGGAGCGTGAACGCCTGCCCTGCCGCCCGCTGTTCGGCGGGCGGCAGGGCTCGACAATGGAAGCAGGAAGGCGTCCATGAAAGCCCGACTCTCCCTGGCCTTGGTTCTTTTGGCCGGCCTGACGGCATGCTCCTCGGCAGCTGCCGGGGACGGACCGGACGACTGTGGGGACTGGCCCGTCTACGCCACTCCCAAAGAGGCGCTGGGAAAGGCCGCCTTGGTCATTACCGCCGACGTCCGTGAGGCGGCCGGAAACGAGACGGTCTACGGCAGCGCGGCTCACGTCTATTCCGTCAGAACACTCGGTCTCCCCCTGTACAAGGGGGACACGGTGGGCCACGAGAGTCTGAAGATCGTCTCGACGCCTCGGAAATGCTCTGCCAAGGATCCGTACCCCGATGGAGACCCTCTCCAGGGCCAGAAGCGAGTCATCCTCTTCCTCACGCGCGAGGGCACAGAAGGTGGCCAATGGCGGACCCTTACTCCCACCCAAGGGGTGATTCCGGCGGCCGGGGGCACCAGCCTTCCCGATAAATGGCCCGCCACGCACACGGGGCACAAGTAGGGCACCTTGGCGTAGCTGTCGTTCGCGCGCCTGGCGGGTATTGCGGGACAGCCCTTGGCTCTGCATGGTGTGAACAGTCGGCCCTTCACGGCTCATCCGTCATCGGCACGGGTGCGTGAGGGGCCGACTTTTCTGTATTACCGGTTGTGTTCTCCACCAGCCAGGTTCTCCAACTGCCAGTGCTCCAAACGCCGGAGACCGGCGGCGAGCGGTGTGGCCGCCGTGATGTTCGCCGTGTGGCGACCGTCGTCACACCCCTCACCGAGCTGATGGGCGTCACCATCCGCGGTGACGACGTGTCCTCCACGTACCCGGGCCAGGCCGGAGGCTGGGAAGCCGCCTGGTTCTACCTCTGCTACGCGCCGCTGATCCTGTGGGGGCCGCTGCTGGCCGTGCTGACCGTCGCCTACGCGAGGCGCCGTCGCGCGGCGGTCCGGGACAACGTCGCGCGACGGCATGCTTGCCGAGAGCAGCGGCGCCCTCAAGTGAGGCAACGTGCGGGCGCGCCGAGCACTTGAGCTGCCGATCGGTCTCGGGAAAGATCGCCGGAGCGAGCCGCGCGAGCACAGCACCGCGCAGGGCTCCACGGTCGAGCACGACGAAGGGATCTGCGATGACGGAGTCCGGGGCGACGACGGCGCTCTCGTACACCCATGGCACGGGCACCGTCCCGTTGCTCGGCGACACGATCGGACGCAACCTCGATCGGGCGATCACGGCGTTCCCGGAACGGGACGCGCTCGTCGACGTGCCGTCCGGGCGCCGCTGGACGTACGCCGAGTTCGGAGCCGACGTGGACGAGCTCGCCCGGGCGCTGCTCGCACGCGGCGTCGCCAAGGGTGACAGGGTCGGCATCTGGTCGGTGAACTGCCCCGAGTGGGTCCTCGTGCAATACGCCACCGCCCGCATCGGCGCGATCATGGTGAACATCAACCCGGCTTACCGGGCCCATGAGCTCGCCTATGTCCTCAACCAGGCCGGGATCAGCCTCCTCATCGCATCCCTCGCCCACAAGACGAGTGACTACCGGGCGCTGGTCGAGCAGGTCCGCGGCGACTGCCCGGAGCTGCGCTCCGTTCACTACATCGGCGACGACAGCTGGGCCGAGCTCGTCTCATCCGCGGGAGCTGTAGCACCGGACGAACTCGCCGCGCGGGAAGCACAGTTGTCATGCGACGATCCCGTCAACATCCAGTACACATCCGGCACCACCGGATTCCCCAAGGGTGCGACCCTCTCCCACCACAACATCCTCAACAACGGCTATTTCGTCGGCGAGATGATCGGCTACACCGAGCAGGACCGGGTCTGTCTGCCGGTGCCGTTCTACCACTGCTTCGGCATGGTCATGGGAAACCTCGGCGCCACCTCGCACGGAGCCTGCATCGTCATCCCGGCCCCCTCCTTCGAACCGGCCGCCACGCTCCAGGCCGTCCAGCAGGAGCGCTGCACCTCTCTCTACGGCGTACCGACCATGTTCATCGCCGAGCTGAACCTCCCCGACTTCGCGACGTACGACCTGAGTTCGCTGCGCACCGGCATCATGGCGGGCTCGCCCTGCCCGGTGGAGGTGATGAAGCGGGTCGTCGCGGAGATGAACATGGCCGAGGTGTCGATCTGTTACGGCATGACGGAGACCTCACCCGTCTCCACCCAGACCCGGCACGACGACGACCTGGAGCGCCGCACCGGCACGGTGGGCCGGGCGCTCCCACACGTCGAGGTCAAGGTCGTCGACCCGGTCAGCGGTGTCACACTGCCCCGCGGCGAGGCGGGCGAGCTGTGCACCCGCGGCTACAGTGTGATGCTCGGCTACTGGAACGAACCGGAGAAGACCGCCGAGGCGATCGACGCGGGCCGCTGGATGCACACGGGCGACCTCGCCGTGATCCGCGAGGACGGCTACGCCCAGATCGTCGGCCGGATCAAGGACATGATCATCCGTGGCGGCGAGAACGTGTACCCGCGCGAGATCGAGGAGTTCCTGTACGCCCATCCGAAGGTCGCCGATGTCCAGGTGGTCGGCGTACCGGACGAGAAGTACGGCGAGGAGATCCTCGCCTGCGTCATCGCCCGCGACCCGGCCGATCCGCCGATGCTGGACGAGATCGTCGCCTTCTGCCGCGAGAAGCTCGCCCACTACAAGATCCCCCGGCGGCTGGAGGTCATCGATGCCTTCCCGATGACGGTCAGCGGCAAGGTGCGCAAGGTGGAGCTGCGGGAGCGCTACGGCCCGGACGGGAAGTAGGAGGGCAGCCGCAATGCGCCGGGAGCGTGCCGTAAGCCGTCTGCGGTGGTGACCTGAAGTTCGCTGGCCCCTCGACCTGCGGCCCGCCGAGCGCGACATGGCCGCCCGCCGCCGAACCTGATGACGGCGGGCTACGGCACAGTCCGATGTGCACCAACTGTGCCCGCGGGGTCAGTCGCTGTGGGCCGCGAGGTGTTCCAGGATGGGCGGAATCACCAGCTCGGGAACCTCCTCGGGTAGCCAGTGGCTGGCACCCTCAAGGCTGACGAAGCGGTATTCCGCGTCGATGAAGTCCTTGGTGCTGTCTGCTGCCTCACGGCCCAGGGCGCCGTCCTCGCTGCCCCAGATGTACAAGGTGGGGACGGTGATGCGGCCGGCGGGAACGGTGAACTCGTCGTCGACGGCGCGGTACCAGTTCAGGGTGGAGGTGAGCACCCCGGGTTCGGACAGCCGACGGACGTTGCTCTCCACCAGTTCCTCCGGAATGCGACCACCGTAGGCGCTACGCAGCCTGGCCGCACCGTCGGCCAGAAGAGCCGCTTCGGCGACATGACCGGGCTGGCGGAAGAAACGTACGTAGTCGAGTCGGTGGTACTGCCCCGGGTCGACTGCGGCAGCTCCGTTCAGCGCGCGGGGATGGGGGGTGGCAAGCACGGACAGGGACTTCAGCCGCTCAGGGTGGGCGGAGGCCAGAGCCCAGGCGACCATGCCGCCCCAGTCATGCGCGACGAGGTGGAACCGGCCCGCGCCCTGCGAGTCGGCGAACGCGAGTGCGTCGGCCACCAGATGCTCCACGGCGTAGTCGGAGATCTCTGACGGGCGGGCGCCGGGGGAATAGCCGCGTTGGTCGACGGCGACGGCCCGGTACCCGGCGTCGGCCAGGGCGTGCAGTTCCTCGGTCCAGGAGCTGGCGAACTCGGGCCAGCCGTGCAGGAGCAGGACGAATTCATTGTTTTGTGAGCCGGCGGCGAGGGCGTCGTATCGGTGCGCGCCGTGCTCGATCGTCAACTCTTCCAGGCTGTGCTGGGGGGTGGCCATGGGGGATCCTCCGGTTCAGCGGCATCGGGGGTTGGGTCGAAGCTACCTTATTGATCTCTGTTCCTGCCGAAGAAGATCACCAACTGTCCACCGACACAACGGTGTTATGCCGAAGCCTTGGCCTCAGCCACGCTGAACCACTCTGGCCGTTACCTCGACCAGCGGGGGCTTCATCGACTCCACCACCTCCGTCGAGCAGCACTCTGAAACGATCAGTTGGGCTGCCCCGAGACCGAGGGCCGGGCACTATGCGGATGGCCGCGCCGGAGGGTGCGTGGCAGTCGGCGGGAGGGCGAGGAGGACAAGGAGCCCGAAGGCGATCGCGGCGGTCAGGGTGCGGGCGTCATTGAACAGTTCCCAGCGGCGCAGGACTTCCGCGTGGCCGGGCGGCGGCGCGGTTGCGGCCCACTGCTTGATGCGGCCGTTGATGGGGACGTTCCCGAACCGTGTGATCAGGAACGATGAGACCGCCAGTACCCCCGCCGTGCCGGCGAGGACGCGCGCCCGGCCGCGCTCCGCTGCGGCGAGGGCGAGGGAACTGAGGGCCGAGACCGCCATCGTGCCTTGCATCGTGATGCCGTTCATCGCCATCAGAGCCGTGTGGAAGTCGAGCCTCATGTCGATCGGCACGGCGTGGAACGTCGGAACGAGGTTGGCGGCGCCGTAGCCGAAGGCACCGGCCAGCAGGCCGGTGGAAAACAGCGAGAGTGCCCGGAGGAGTCGGATGCGCATGGCTGTCACCGGACGGTGAAGCGGCTGATCGGCTCGCCGCGGAGGCGGCCCTGAGGGAGCCTGCGGCCGAAGGCGAGCAGGAGCAGGTCCTGACCGGCGCCGTACACCGGGGCCCCGGCGCCGTACGACCAGTCCATGTCCTCGGCGCACAGCCGCACTCCGCGGAGGTCGACGCCGAAGAACTTCAGGCCGCGGGGCTTGATGTCGTCAAGCAGGATGCGCAGCCGGTCCTCGGGGACGCGCCGGTCGAGTCCGAGGGCGACGGTGACGTCCAGCCCGTGGACCACGTCGTGGCCGAACGCCGCCACGAACCCCCCGACCGGCGGCGTCCAGGGGTGGTGGGCGTTGTCCCGCAGGAAGGCGCTGAGCTCGCCGACGGAATGGGCGGCCGCGTCCCTGCGGGCGACCCGGTCGGTCATGCGGTGCAGATTCCCGCGCGCCTTGACCAGTTCGCCCAGTGTGGCAGGCAGGGAGAGCCGGAATCCCATCGACATGTGGGCGACGACCTCGCGGACCGTCCATCCCGCACACAGGCTGGGCGCGTTCCACTCATCGGCCCGCAGGGCCTCGAAGAGATCGGCCAACTCCTGGCGTTCCGCCGCGATGGCGGCCCTGACCTCCGCCTCGACACCGGCCCGCGGGTTCGTGCTCCCCGTTACGTTCTCCATTGAACAAGCGTGCGGGCGGCTGATCCATATTTCCAATAGATAGTTGTGCTGCCATCTAGCATGAGTACGTATGGAACTTCGTCAGCTGCGCTACTTCGTCACGGTCGTCGAAGAGGGCGGTTTCACCCGCGCAGCGGCCCGTCTGCACCTGGCCCAGCCTGGCCTGAGCGCTCAGATCCGCCAGCTGGAACGGGAGCTCGGACAGCCGTTGCTCGACCGCTCCCACCGGTCGGTGACGCCGACCGAGACGGGCCGGGCCGTCCTGCCGTACGCCCGAGCCGCGCTGGCCGCCGCGGATGCGGTGCGGCAGACGGTCGATGCGTACACGGGGCTGCTGCGCGGCCGGGTCTCGCTCGGCCTGGTCTCGGGGGCCACCGGCCACGCGTTCGACATCGCCTCGTTCCTCGCGGACTTCCACGACGCGCACCCCGACCTGGAGATCGCACTCACCGAAGACACCTCGGAGCGGATGCAGGCCGCACTCCTGGCAGGTGAGCTCGACATCGCCCTTCTCGGACCGACCGACGAGGTGCCCCCGCCCGGCCTGTCCCTCCAGACGGTCATCGACGCCCCGCTGGCCGTCGTCGCCGCGCCCGGAGACCCGATCCTCTCCCCGGCCGGCCGTACGAGCGTCCCGCTGGCCGAACTGCGCGACCGAGCTCTGATCTGCCTGCCGCGTGGCACCGGAGTGCGTGCCGCGTTCGAACGCGCCTGCGCACAGGCCGGGTTCCGGCCCCGTGTCACCTTCGAGGCGGCAGTACCCCAAGTGCTCGCGCAACTCGCCGCCCGGGGCCTGGGCGTCGCGGTGCTACCGGCGGGCGAGGACGGCTCGGCTCTCGACGGGCACCTGCGGTCACTGACCATCGTCCGTCCCGGTATCCGTGCCCGTATCGCCCTCGCCTGGCGGGCCACCGGCCCCGCGAGCCCCGCAGCCCGCGTGCTGCTCGACCGCCTGCGCGAGGCCCTGCCCACGATGCCCGCGAGCTAGGGCCCGATCCTCCGGACAGGCACCGCAGCGTACTCAGGTACCGGACGCGCCCGCCGCGTAGGCGACGAAGCCGGTCCAGGTGGTGGGGGAGAGGGCGAGCTGGGGGCCCTCGGCGCGCTTGGAGTCGCGGACGTGGACGGCGGAGGGGCAGGCGGCGACCTCGACGCAGTCGCCGGAGCCACTGCTGCTGTAGCTGGACTTGTGCCAGGAGAGGGCGACTTCGACGCAGTCGTCGCCCGAGCCGCTGCTGTAGCTGCTCTTGAACCAGGCCAGTTCTGTGGTGGTCATGCTGCTCCTCGCATCCGCTGCAGCAGGCTCAAGGAGTCGTCCAGCGAGAGAGCCTGCGAACGCATCCTGGCATACCGCATCTGGAGCGTGCTGACCACTTTCGAGTCGGTGATGAACTGCCCGTGCTCCTGGCCCTCGCAGTAGCCGTACCAACGGTTGTCGGGGGTCTCCAGCAACTGCATAGGGCCGTGCAGACCGGCGTGGCACTCCTGCGCGAGCGGGATGATCTGCACCTCCACATTGCGGAGTCCGGCGATGTCCAGGATGCTGTCGATCAGTTCGCCGGTCACCTCACGCCCACCCGTTCGCCTCAGGAAGAGATGCTCTTCGAGGATGAAGCTGTATGACGTGTTGGGGCGCTCATACAGAAGCCGCTGGCGCTTCATTCGCGCTGCGAACTGCGTCTCGATCTGCTGATCACTCAGCGGTGGCAGCTGGTTGACGAACAGCGTCCTGGCGTACGCCTCCGTCTGCAACAAGCCCGGAATCAGGCGGCATTCGTATGTGTAGAGCGTCAGCGCCTTCGCCTCCAGCTGCGCCCACTTGCGGAACCAACTCGCCAGGCCCGCCTGCCGCGACAGATGCTGAGCCGCGTTCCGCAGTGCCCCCGTGTTGCCGAGTACCTCCTCCGCGCGCTCCACGAACGCCTGGTCAGGCATCCGGCGGCCCTGTTCGATGGAGGCGACGGTGTGTTTGGAGAACCGTACGTGCGGCGCGAACTCCGCGCGGCTCAGCCCTGCGTGTTCGCGCAGGGCCTGGACGACCGCGCCGAACGTCCGCAAACTGTCCGACGCCTCCGGCTCCCGGCCGTCGCACGAATCCGAGTGCGATTCCGCTTCAGCTTCCGCGTCCGGTTCGGTGTCCGCGACTGCTTCCGCGTCCGCCCCGTACCGCTCGCCCGCCACATCCTCGATCATCCCCGGCCACCTCCAGCGTGCCCGCCCCGCTCCCGCACCTCCGAACCCGACCATGGTCACGGTCCGTGTGCGTACCGTCCACCGTTGGTGCGCGTACGCTGACGCAGCGTACGCGGCGTCGAGCTGGCCGTAAGGCGAAATCGCAGGCCAGATTTGGGTCATGACAGCAACCCCCACCCGCCGGGACGACGTGACCGTACGTGTGTTCACCCAGCGGTTCAGCTCCACACCGCTCGGTGCCCGCCTCTCCCGCCATCTCACGGTGCGTCAACTCCATGCCTGGGGTTACCCGTACGGCTGCGGATTCTCGGATACCGCCGCCGTGCTGGTCGCCGAGCTCACCACCAACGCCGTGACGCACGGCCGGGTGCCGGGGCGGGACTTCGAACTACGGCTCGCGCTCACCGGTCTGACGCTCCGGATGGACGTGTCCGATGCGCGAGGGGAACGCCGCCCGCCATGGCCCGGGGACCTGCCCGCACCCGGTGTGCTTGCCGACACGGGGCGGGGGCTGCTGCTCGTGGAGGCACTCGCCGACCGTTGGGAGGTGCTGGAGCGCCTACCGATCGGGAAAACGGTCAGGGTTGAACTCGACCTGCCGCGCAAAGTGTTGCCCTGACGTTGGCGGGTCCTGGGCCGAATCGAGGTCAGGGAGTCATGCCTGCGGCCGCCACCAGCTCGCGTACGCCCACGACATGGGCATGGTTGGAGCGCAAGTCTGTGACGATCCTTCGGATCGCGGGCCGGTCGCGTACCTCGCTCGGGGATACGCGCACGGCGGACAACAGTTCTGCGGCCGTCTGCTCTGGCTTGCCCCACTGCCACCATGCCCGGCCGAGGTCGGTATGCATGCGGCCCTTCCGCTCGGCCGTCTTGAACTGACCTGCCTGCAAACCACGGCCGGCCTCCAGGGCCGCGCCCGCGTCACCCAGCGCCCAGTGGACTCCGACGGCATACAGGTCGACGGCGGCCGGGGTGATGGGGAACAAGCGCCCCTCGCGTGCCTCATGCGGGAGATCGCGGGCTGCTCTCTTCGCCTCACGGATCATGGCGAGGGCTTGGTCCCGGTCGCCGCCGCGCGCCGCAGTGTAGGAGGTGGTGCACAGCATCTGTGCGTACGTGGACGCCTGGGCATGGTTCTTCAGGCCGGTGGCTTCGACCCGTGAGACCGCGTCAAGGATGTGGCGCTGGGCTGCGGCGGGCTGGTCCTGGTGGCGGAGCACGATGCTCAGCTCCCTGGCGGCCGCAGCTGCAACGAGCGGGGAGCCGGACAGGTCCGAATACACCGCTGCCCGGTCCGCGGTCAGTCGGGCCTGGTCGTAGCGTCCGACTTTGATCAGGACCTGGGTGGCGAGGCTGTAGGTCGCCGACAGTCGGCGAACGCGATCTCCTCCTGCCCTTGGGCGGCATGGTGGGCGTCGGCGAGCAGGCCGGGCAGCACCTTGTTCTGGCGCAACTCTAATGGCTTGCTGACTGGTTAACCCGAGCGACGCAGCCAAGACACTCGCTGGCACGCCCACCTCTTTGGCGGCGTTCCGGATCAAGTCCAGGTCGGCGCGTCTGCCGTGCTGCTCCAGTCGGGAGACAGTGGATGCGGAACAGCCGATGCGCGCGCCGAGGTCTGCCTGCCGCCACCCACGGCCCCGTCGCCCGACCCTGATCAGGCCGCCTGGATCGAGACTGGCGACGAGGGAACGGACCATGCCTGAGTTCCAGAGCTGATCGGCACTCATCTGGCCTCCCACTCGCCAGCGACCGGCAGGGCTGCCTACCCACGGTATGCGGTGATGAGCGGTGCGTATACGGCGTGTGCAGGATGTGCAAACGGCTTGCACGGTGCGACAACCGATCACCGGGGGAGTCCGCCGAGTTGTTCTCTGAAGGGGCGAGCTCCGCTGTGGGGCGGGGCCGAGAGATCCCGGAGGAGAGCATGGCGACAGCAGTCGAGACCAAGGTCCGTGACCCGCGCGACTTCGTGAAGCCCGAGGTCTGGGACCGCGAGATCCAGCTCCTCATGCGCGACTACCCGTTCGACGAGGTGATGGCGACCCGACTGTTCGGTGCGGCCATCTCCTACCTGATCACCGCCATGGAAAAGTGGGGCCAGGGCCTGGAGATGTGCTGCGGCCGTACCGTCGAGATCGCGGTTCACGTCATCCTGGACACCAAGAACTACCGGGAGTTCTGCCACCAGCACTTCGACGGGAAGTTCCTGGAGCACATCCCCGAGATCGAGTTCAAGTACGACGGCTCGGTGGAGCGCACCGCGCAGATCATCGCCGACAACGGCTTCGAGGTCGACTGGAAGCTGTGGGAGGCCGACTACGCCAAGTGCGGCCCGTGCCGGCCGGGCGAGAACTGCCACTGACGGATTCCAAAACGATCGGGTCTGGGGACGTCGCGGACGTCCCCAGGCCCTCGCTCGTGCAGGGCATGCCGACAATGTGGCATTCACCCGTACGCCTCGGGCAGCGCCGGTACGTTAGCCAGCTCCACTGGCCTCACCGTGCACCGGAGGATCTTCATGCCCCGCGAGCCCCAAACCCCCGCCGAGTACTGGGATACCTACATGCCCCACCGCGGCGAAGGTGAGCAGCCCGCTCCAGTGGTCGACCGGTTCGAATGGACGCAGTACCCCGGGCACGGACCCGGTGCCGAGCTACTGGGGCGCCCTGGTCGGGCCCTCGACCTCGGGCCGGCCGAGGGCAAGGAAGCCGTGTTCCTGGCCCGCCAGGGCACCGAGGTGACCGGGGTAGATCTCTCCCCAGTACAGGTGGCCCGCGCCCGCACCTGGTGGCACCACGAGTTGCGGCTCACGTTCATCCATGCGAACGTCTGCGACTACCTCGCCGAGGACCCCGAACCCTTTGACGCGATCTACTCCGTTTGGGGGGCAGTGTGGTTCACCGACCCCGAGCAGCTGCTGCCTCTCGTTGCCAAGCGCCTTTCGCGCGGCGGCATCTTCGCCTTCAGCCAGGCCGAGCCGACCCCCGGCGCGTACGGCCCGCAACCCATGCGCGGCAAGTGGCTCGAAGGGCGAGAACGCGAACTAACCGTACTCCGCTGGCAGTACACGCCCCATGCCTGGGCTGACCTGCTCAAGCGTCACGGCTTCAGCGAGGTCGACGCCACGGTTCTGGCCGCGCCGGAACCAGGAAAGCTGGGCACACTCATCGTGCAGGCCCGCACTGCCTAAGGGCTGGTGGATGCTCGCTCGCCACTCGCCGCACGCTGGGGTGATGGGATCGGCCGTGATGTCCGCGCCGCCCGGTCAGTCGCCGGACGACAACAGTGCGTCCGCCGGCCCGTTCACCGGTTGCGGTGTGCCCGTGAGGTCCATGACGAACAGCGGGATGCCCAGGTCGTCGGCGCGGGCGCGGGCGTCCGCCGCGTAGCCCGCGAGGGAGAAGAAGACGCTCAGCGACGACTCGCTCATCCCGTTCAGCCAGAGGCATTCGACGGCGCGCAGGGTGGCGGGGCGGGTCGTGGGGTCGACCTGGGCGACCAGACCGGGGCCGCGCAGATCGACGCCGGACCCGTCCTGGGAGGCGGCCCCGGACCCGGACCCCGAACGGTGTTCCGGCTGGACGACCTCCTGGAAGCCGAGCCAGCGCAGATACACCGCGGCCGCGGTCACCGCGTCGCGTGCCGTACGGATCGTGACGGGGCGGAAGGTGGGGCGCGGGGCCGGCACGGTGCGCGGCAGTGGGACGGGCGCCGGGCGTGCCGCGGCGGCGCCGCGTGCCTCCGCCGCGGTCGAGCCTGCGGCGGCCGACGAACCGACGGCGGGAGGCGGACCGGCGTGACGACCGCCCGGGCCGTCCGGCGGTCCGTCGCCGGCCGGTGTCAGGCCGGCCTTCGGCCCGCCCGCGGCCGAAGCCGGACGAAACGCCGGGGACGCGGAGGGCGCGGAGGACGTGGACGACGTCGACGGGGCGGAGGGGGCAGAAGAGGTCGAAGAGGCGGAGGAAGCCGAGGAAGCCGAGGAAGCCGAGGAAGCGGAAGAGGCGGATGAAGCGGAGGGTGTGGAGGACGCGGAGGGCAACGGCCATGACGTCGACGTCACCGGGCGGACCGCTATCCGCAGCACCGTTCCGCAGGGACAGCCGAGCTCCGGCTGCGGCCACTGGTCCTGCCGTCCGCACGCCTGGCAGCGGGCGGTGACCCAGTCCTCGGTCCAGGTGCGGTGGCGGATCGGTTCGGCGGGTGCCCCCCGCAGCAGGGGAGGGGCGACGGGGGCGCCGCATGCACACGGGTACACGGGCGCGGCGAAGGTGTGCGTACGGCGGCAGACCGGGCAGCGTACCGGTACCTGATCTCCCATCTCCGTCCCCCCCTCGGGCGCCTCGGATGCCTCCGGCGATGTCGGTCACGCGCCTCGGGGTCCATCGTCCACCACGCGTGAGCCCATGGGGAGGGACTTCGGCCATCCCCCGGACCCGCCCTGGCTGCCTTCCCTTGACGTTCCCGGCCATGCGTCCTAGATTGATTCCGGATAGCAGAAGATAACTTCCACATTATGGAAGTGCTCGGAATCGATGCTCTCAGGTGGCGCGACGGAGCCCGATCCGCCAGGCCGAAGCAGGAGTCCCCATGCCTCGTATGACCGCCGCCCGAGCGGCAGTTGAGATCCTCAAGCGCGAAGGCGTCACCCATGCGTTCGGTGTGCCGGGCGCCGCGATCAACCCCTTCTACAAGGCCCTCAAGGAGGGCGGCGGTATCGATCACACCCTCGCCCGCCATGTGGAGGGCGCCTCCCACATGGCCGAGGGGTACACGCGCACCGGCCCGGGCAACATCGGTGTCTGCATCGGCACTTCGGGCCCCGCGGGCACGGACATGATCACCGGGCTCTATTCGGCGATCGGTGACTCGATTCCGATCCTGTGCATCACCGGGCAGGCCCCCACCCACGTGATCCACAAGGAGGACTTCCAGGCCGTCGACATCGCGGCGATCGCGGGGCCGGTCACCAAGGCCGCGACGACCGTCCTGGAAGCGGCACAGGTCCCCGGCGTCTTCCAGCAGGCCTTCCATCTGATGCGCTCGGGCCGGCCCGGCCCGGTCCTCATCGACCTGCCCGTCGACGTGCAGCAGACCGAGATCGAGTTCGACCCGGAGACCTACGCACCACTGCCGGTCTACAAGCCCCGTGCGACGCGTGCCCAGATCGAGAAGGCGATCTCCCTCCTGCTGGAGTCCGAGCGCCCGCTGATCGTCGCCGGCGGCGGTGTCATCGGCGCCGACGCCAGTGATCTGCTGGTCGAGTTCGCCGAGCTCACCGGTACGCCCGTGATCCCGACCCTGATGGGCTGGGGCGCCATCCCCGACGATCACGAGCTCAACGCCGGGATGGTCGGACTGCAGACCGCGCACCGCTACGGCAACGCGAACTTCCTGGAGTCCGACTTCGTCCTCGGCATCGGCAACCGCTGGGCCAACCGGCACACCGGTTACAAACTCGACGTCTACACCCGGGGCCGCACCTTCGTCCATGTGGACATCGAGCCCACCCAGATCGGCAAGATCTTCGCGCCCGACTACGGCATCACCTCGGATGCCGGGGCGGCTCTCGAGCTCTTCGTCGATGTCGCCCGGGAGTTGAAGGAGGCGGGAAGGCTGCCCGACCGCTCTGCCTGGATCGCCTCCACCCAGGAACGCAAGTCCACACTGCAGCGCCGCACGCATTTCGACGACGTGCCGATGAAGCCGCAGCGCGTGTACGAGGAGATGAACAAGGCCTTCGGGCCCGAGACGCGCTACGTCACCACCATCGGCCTCTCCCAGATCGCCGGTGCGCAGATGCTGCACGTCTACAAGCCGCGTCACTGGATCAACTGCGGTCAGGCCGGGCCGCTCGGCTGGACCATCCCCGCGGCGCTCGGTGTCGCCAAGGCCGACCCCGGGGCGCAGGTCGTCGCGCTGTCGGGGGACTACGACTTCCAGTTCATGATCGAGGAGCTGGCGGTCGGCGCCCAGCACCGGATCCCGTACGTCCACGTCCTCGTCAACAACGCGTATCTGGGCCTGATCAGGCAGGCACAGCTCGGCCTGGACATCGACTTCCAGGTCAACCTCGAGTTCGAGAACATCAACGCGCCGGAAATCGGTGTGTACGGCGTCGACCATGTGAAGGTCGCCGAGGGGCTCGGCTGCAAGGCCATTCGCGTCACCGAGCCCGGGGATCTGCTGCCGGCGCTGGAAGAGGCGAAGAAGCTGGCCGCGGAGCACCGGGTGCCGGTCGTGGTGGAGGCGATCCTGGAGCGGGTCACCAACATCTCGATGAGCCGCACGGCGGACATCAGCGATGTGTCCGAGTTCGAGGAACTGGCAACCGAGGCCTGGCACACGCCCACCGCGATCAGGACGCTGAAGGTCTGAACCCGGCTGCCCCGCCCGCCCCTTGGCTCCTGACCGGAATCCCGGGCAGGAGCCGTCGGCGTCGGGGGACCCTCAGCGACGCGAAGAGGTCCGGGAGGGCGTCGCAGGCAAGGCGCCCACTGCACGGTGACCCCCGGCACATCGTCCTGGTCGTGCCGGGGCGGGTCCGCCGACCCGCCCCCCGCGTCATACAGAACCGGGAGCCGACAAGCCGAACAGCGCCTGCGCGTACAGTTCCCGGTTCCGTTCCGGCGCAAGCATCACATGGCGGCCGGCGACCTCCACATCGCGCCAGATCCGTTGCAGCGGGTGACCCGACAGGAAACTCCTGGTCCCGTTGGCGCTCAGCAGGCGCCCCACTGCCGAGCGCGCGGATCGTGCGGCAGTTCCGGCGTCCATACGGATGCGAGCACGCGCGAGCACGTCGAGTTGGTGGCCCGCGACGATACCTCGCGCCACGTCCTCAATCGCACGGTCGCTGTGCAGCCTGGCGGTGTCGATGAGCGATGCCGCCTCGGCCACCGCCGTCTGAGCGCTCGACGGCGTGGCGCCGGTCTGCCGTTCCCGGGTGTCGTCGAGCTGACCGCCGAGGGCGTCCATCGTGTGCTGCAGTGCGGCCTCCGCCATACCCAGCACGGGAGCGAGGGTGGTCAACCCGAGCATCGACAGCGCAGTGGAACGACACAGCGGTTCGTCGGGGTGGCTCTCGGCGTAATCTCCGGCTGCGATCTTCGGCATGGACAGGAAGCGGCGCTCCGGTACGAGGACGTCGTCCAGGACGACGGTGTCGCTGCCGGTTCCCTGCAGACCCGCGCTGTCCCAGGTGACCTCGACAGAGGCGTCGGCCATCGGTAGCAGAGCCATCCGCTTTCCACCGTCCGGCATCATCACGGCGACCATGGTCCACTGTGCCCAGTGGACCCCTGACACCGGCTGCCACCTCCCCGACACCAGCCAGCCGCCACGTGCCGGCCGAGCGCGGCCGGTTGCCAGCACATTGCTGCACACAACAGCGTCCTTCCCCGCACTCCAGACTTCGGCTCGGACGGAATCGTCGAAAAGCGAGGCGATGAAGGCGCTGCCGGAAAGGATCACCGAGACCCACGAACTGGCCCCACAGCCACGCGCCAACTGCCGGTACACGTCGAACGCGTCCCGGACTCCGGCCTCATGGCCGCCCCAGGCACTCGGGCACTGGAGGGTGAGGAAGCCGGCGGACCTCAGGGCTTGGGCACTGTCGTCCGCGAGCCGCCCCAGTTGCTCGCTCTCCGCGGCCTTCTCCCGAAGCAGGGGGGTCATGTCCCGGGCGGCCGTGAGAAGGTCTTCTCTGCCGGCGCGACCGGCCGGTGTCCGGATTGCCGATGGCCCGTCCAACGGTGCTCCGTGTTTCATGGAGTTTCTTTCCCGTCTTCGGAATCATGCGTCAGCGACGCGAGCAGTACGGGGTCGTAGATGTTCTCCCAGTGCTCGGTGATCTTTCCGTCCGCGAACCTCCACACACCGCAGAACGGCTGGGCGAACTCACGCCCGCTGAACGTGCTGCGAAGGACTCCGAGTACGGTGCCGAAGTGGTCGTTGGCGACAATGTGCTGGACGTCCATGTCCAGTTGACCGCCCGAGGACGCGATCAGTCCGCGCTCCCAGTCGACGACGGCTCGCTTCCCGATGACCCGGTCGATGCCGCCTGCGATGCCGCGGGTTGCCGGGTGCAGGACGACCGAGTCGGTCACGTAGTCACCTATGCAGGCGAGGTCGGCATAGATGGTGCGCAGCATATCGCTGTTGCTGTGCGAGTGTTCAGACATATCGGGGGACCTATTCCTCAGAAGGGGCGCCGGGGCGGAAGCTGGAGATTCTCGCCCGATCTACGGCCGCGCTGATCTCCTCGATCTCGTTCTCGCTGAGCAAGATGTCCGCGGCTTTCACGTTTTCCGCAAGGTGGGACAGATTCGTCGTGCCCGGTATGAGCAGGGCCGCCGGCGAGTGGTGCAGGACCCACGCCAGCGCCAGCTGTGCCACCGAGATCCCGAAGCCCTTGGCGACCGACGCCAGCGGACTTCCGGGTCGGACCAGATCGCCATGCCCCAGCGGAAACCAGGAGACAAACGCCAGCCCGTTGCGCTCTGCGTGCCGCAGCATGGCCTCCTCACGCCGGTCGGCGATGTTGTAGAGGCTTTCGACGGCCGCAATGTCGGCGTGCCCACTGGCCTGTTCGAGGTCCTCGAACGTCACCCCCGGCTGGCCGGACAGGCCGATGTGACGGATCTTTCCCTCACGCTGCATGTCGGTGAGCGCCCCGAGTTGGTCGGCCAACGGGACAGCCGGGTCGATCGCGTGGAGCTGGTAGAGGTCTATGCGTTCCACGCCGAGGTTGCGCAAGCTCAGTTCTACCTGCTGCCGAAGGTATTCCGGGCGGCCGAGCGGGACGATGTAGAGCGGGGTCTCGTGGTTCCAGTCGTCCGGGCCACTCCGCAGCAATCCCCCTTTGGTACTGATGACCAGGTCTTCCGGGTAGGGATGCAGCGCCCGTCGGATGATGCGTTCGTTCGTGGCGGGGCCGTAGGAGTCTGCCGTGTCGATGAAGTTCACGCCCATCTCGACGGCCGTACGCAGAACGGCGACCGCGTGATCGGGGTCGTCTGGCTCATCCCACATTCCCGGACCGGTCAGATGCATGGCCCCGTAGCCGATCCGGTTGACGGTCATGTCACCGCCGATCGTCAGCGTTTTCTGAGGTGGCGCGGTGGAATCTCGCATGGAGGCGGCCTTTCGTTTGCCGGATTCCAAGACCCCGGCGTTAGGGTACGTAGGTGCCGAGTGTCACTTCTGCGGTGATACCGGGGCCGAATCCGGCAAGGATGCCGCTTGCTCCAGCGGGGACGGTGTCGGAGTCAATGGTTCTCCGCAAAGCGTCCAGGACTACGGCGGACGCAATGTTGCCGTATTCGGCCAGCGTCGTCCGGCTGTGGTCGAACTTTGTGGGCTCGACGCCAAGGAAACGAGACAGATCGTCGAGGATACGGGGGCCGCCGGCGTGGATGACGTAGAAGTCCAGATCGGCGGCGTCCCACGAATGCTCGACGGCTATTTCACGGAGGGCGGGGGCGAGTTGCTCCATGGTGCCGGGTACTCGGCGGTCGAGTTGGAAGTGGAATCCGGTCGATTTGACCGCGTATGAGATCCATTCCTCGGTTCCGGGGACCAGACGGGCCGCGCTGCGTTCCAGCTGTATGCCCCGGCCGCCTTCGGAACGCACCACGGCAGCCGCCACCGCGTCCCCGAACAGGCCGTTCGACAGCAGATTTCCCACCGTCAGATCGTCTGGCTGATAGCACAGCGAACAGAACTCGCATGCCACGATGAGCACGTTCGAGCCCGGATGTGCGAGCGAGTAGTCGTGGGCCCGGTTGATGGCGGCCCCTCCTGCGGCACAGCCGAGTTGGGCGATGGGCAGCTGCACGGTGTCGGTGCGGAAATCCAGATTGTTGATCATCCAGGCGGTCATCGACGGCATGGTGAAGCCGGTACACGACACGTAGACGATGGCGTCGATCTGGTCCGCGGTCACTCCCGCATTCCGCAGGGCGTCGGCCACGACCGCTGGGACACGGGCCCGGGCTTCCCGCACATACATCTGGTTGCGGGCTTCGAGCCCAGGATGTCGAAGCGTCTGCTCGATAGGCTGGACGATGTGCCTCTTTTTCACCCCGGTGTTCGCTATGAGTCTGAGTGCGAGAGGCAGTTGGTCGTGATGCCGATGGATTCTCCTTGCCAGCTCCAGAGTTTCATCCATGGTGATGACATGCTCCGGCACGGAGACGGCGGGACGACACAACAGCGGCACAAGAACTCCCAGGGTCGGTGCCATCATTGGCGGGACGTGTTCCGGAAACGGGCCGCGTCGCCTCCGCGTCCCCCGACGCCTGTTCTGACTGTGTGGTGAACTCCTCGGCGTCCAGCATTGCTTATCGAGGCATGCGGCATTGGTGCCGCCCGGTCCGCCGGCATGGCCAACTCCCGCAACGAACCGTTCTGGCCCGACGTGCGCTCATCTCTTCGCCGCCGTCCACTCACACGCCCCGAGTGAACCACGGACAACGCGAATTGGCCAACGATTGCCGCGGGTGAGCATCCCTCCAAACGCACCCAGTGGACACTCATTGGGCGAAGGCGAACAGGGCAGCGGCTCCTCCCCTTCTTCGTCGAACGAGCAGGTCAGCTCGACGATGTCGGTGTCTCTGCTCAATCTGCATCCACCAGTCGGTCCGTACGGTGCACAGGGTGCTCAGGTGCCAGGGGAATTGGGTGTCTCGCGTGTCGTTGGACCGCCCGCGTGCCAGTCGACGCGGCGCAGTGCGCAGGCTTGCCGCGGCCGCGAAGCACAACGGCCACCCAGGCTTCCCGCGATCAGCCCGCCACCTCCCTTCAGTCCCGGTTCCGACGAGGTTTTCGGCGGAAATCGCCCTGTCAGACGGGCTCATGACGATCCGTCTGGAGCAGTGTTTGGCTGCGACGTTCGTCACAGCACACAATCAGGGCGCCCTTACTGCAGGTCCCTGGCGTTGCGTATCCGTGACGGGGGTCGGCATCGTGCAGGGCAGATCGTTCCGAGTCGGGTGTGAACCGTTTCCACGTTCTGACCGTTCCAGGGTGTGAGCACCACTTCCCGGCGTCGATATTGCCTCTGAGGCGACACGAGGCCACTCGAGCGAAAAGGGATCATTGTGGATACTCGCCGTATGGCTCGGATGGCGACGCGTAAGCGATCCGCTCCACCCGCCTCGAAGTGTGGAATCGTGCTGTGTACCACCGACGCCCCCTGGGCGCGTCCCGTACGTGCCGAAGTGGGCTGGAGCTGCGATTAGTTGCGTACTTCACAGGCATCCGCTCTGCCCCGCCGCGGAGCGTCGCGTCCGGGGCGGGGCCGAGCGGGAGCCGTGCACGGGGGAGTCGTCGACTCAGCCCTGGCAGACCCCGCGGGCGTAGTCGTACGTGGCCGTGGCCTGCGCGTACTTCCACTGCGGAGCGAGCAGCGCCGTATCGAGCTGGGCCGCGGCCTTCGGGCTCTCCACGATGTAGCCGAAGTCCTGGAGCCAGGCCGGGTACAGGTTCTTCGACCCGATGTAGAAGGCGGATCCGTCCACCGACACCAGCTTGTGGTGCTGCGCGTACGGCTTGCCGTCGGCCCAGGTGGCGCTGTCGGCGTTACGGGCGGTGGCGAGCTGGAGGTTGCCGCACATCGCCGCCGTCGCGCTCGTGCCGTCGCCGGTGATCCGGGTGAGGCGGCCTCGCAGCACATCGCTGATTTCGCCGAGCGACTTGATCTGCGAGTAGCCGCCGCTGCCGATGACGCCACGGTTGGCCGGATCGCTGACGACGATACGGACCTTCACCCCGGCTGCCAGCTTCGCGGCCAGTGCGTCGTAGAGCCGGATGTCGTAGCGGGGCAGCGGCGGGCAGGTGGCGTTCATGTCCTGCTGGGAGATCTCGACATGGCTGGTCGCGCTGCTGACGAGGGCCCGCAGGGCGCTCTCCTCCGGATTGACCGTGTCGTAGTCCCGGTCGGCGTTGGTGCGGTCGGACAGGCCGACGCCGCACTTGGTGTCCGACGCGGTCGGCAGCTCCGGACGGAACGCCGACGAGGGGTCGCGGTCCTTGATGCCGACGCCCAGGCCGCCGACGGCGATCACCGCGGTGTCACCGGTGGTCCGGCCGGAGCCGGTGGCCTGCTGCGTTGTGGACAGGGCGGACATACAGCCACCTCCGGACGAGGAGAACCACACCTTCGCGATGTTGTTCTTGTTGTCGCACGTCCAGGTCCACAGCTGGTCCAGATAGCGGCCGGCCGAGCCGGCGGCCGGGCCGGTGAGAGCGAGGTCGACATCGGACACCGGGTGAGCGGTGTCGATGTAGTCGCCCTTCCAGTTGTTGACGCCACCGGTGATCGCCGACCGGCCGTCGACCACGAGCAGCTTGGAGTGGTTCCAGGACAGACCGGTCTTGGACGTCGTCATCGACGCGACGTTCAGTGTGATGTCGTCCGCGGCGTCGCCGAGCTTGGAGAGCAGCTGGTCACGGTACTTCGACGGCAGCACGTTCAGGTGGTAGAGCGGCGCGGCGCCGACCAGGACCCGCACCTTGATCTTGTCACCCGAACCACGCTTCTGCGCGGCGCGCTTGAGACCGGAGACGATCGCGTCCTGGAAGTCCCCGTCGGGGAACGGCGCCAGGGTGGATAAGTCCACCGTGCGGGTGGCCTGCGCGATGTTCGCGGTCATCTTCGCCAGCAGCTGCCGGGTGCCGGAGCGCTCCGCACAAGCGGCGTCACCCCAGCAGCCCGGGGTCTGCAGCAGCCAGCCGGAGGGGTCATCGGACGGTGCGTCCAGGCGGTTGCCCGCCGTGCGCTCCCACACCTGGCCTTCGAGACCCGGAGACACCTCGCGGAGCGTCTGTTCAATGGCGTCGAGGTGCGGGGTGGACGATCCGGCCGCGAGTGCCGGAGCCGCGGGGAGCGGTGAAACGGCGGCGGCGAGGACCGCCGTGGTAGCTGCGAGACGGGTCGAGCGGCGGAGCCGGGCAGGAGCCAATGTCGCATCCTTGTCGAGTGGTTGGGGGTGTCGCTCGGGCCCTGACGGGCTCGGAGCTTGATCGACTCGACAGAAGTTACCAGCGGGGAACTATCGGTTACGAGTCCCGGAGCGCACAGGGCTAACGCGCACAACGATCGCGGGACGTCTCGTCATGGGGGAGCGGGTGCATGGCCGCTTATGCGGCGAATGCCCTGACGATTTCCTGACGTCCGCTCGTTATGGTCGGCGCCATGCAACGCACTTGCAGCGTTCCGACCCTCGTCCGTGGCATGTCCCGATTAGTGCCGGGACGATCTTCTCGGGACCCACCCCCAGGTCCGAGGATCTGGACCGGGCCTGCGCCGCACCGACCCAGTGGCCCCGTGCCGCGGCGTCCAGGCCCTGCCCAGGGACCCGCAACCCCACCCCCACCCCCACCCCCACCTTCGTGACCCGGGCCGCAGCCGCGCGCCTGACCCGCATTTGCGACGCCTCCACGGAAGGCAGTGCAGCGCGCCCGACTTCACGCACGCCGGCGGCAAGGACACCTGCGGCCGCTACGACTTCCAGGCGTACGGCGCGGATCACAACGACTGCAACACCCAGGGCTCAGACCCGATCCTGACCCGTGCGCGCCACTCGCCGGGGGCATGACCGCGATCGACGCGCGGGCACGGCCGGTGCCGTAGGCGCCTCACCCGGCTACGAGCCGACCAACTCACCTACCAAGAACATCCGTTGAGCAGACCACACTGCCATCGATCCAACCCGGAGAGACCACCCTTGAACCCGACCAGCATGCCCCACCACCATACCGCCGCCCCCCGCACGTTCCTGCGCCGCACGTCGTCACGCCTCCACAGCGCGACCGCGGTCTTCGGTCTGTGCGCCGCCCTCGTGGTCGCACCCGCCGCGTCGGCGGAATCCCGTGCGGACGGCACCCCGCCCGTCGTCACCGCGGGCCAGGTCATGCCGCACCTTGACGCCCTGCAGCAGATCGCGGACCGCAACGGAGGCAACCGCGCCCACGGCACCCCCGGATACCGCGGCTCCGTCGCCTATGTGAAAGCCGCACTGGACAAGGCCGGTTTCCAGACCAGCCTGCACACGTTCACGTACAACGGCGCCGAGGGGTACAACCTCATCGCGGACTGGCCCGGCGGCGACGCCGAGCACATCCTGTTCGCCGGGGCGCACCTCGACAGCGTGGAGGAGGGCCCCGGCATGAACGACAACGGCTCCGGCTCCGCCGCGCTGCTCGCCACCGCCCTCGAGGTGTCCAAGGCAGGCCTCAAGCCCGACCGCCATCTCCGCTTCGCCTGGTGGGGTGCCGAAGAGCAGGGATTGAAGGGATCCGAAGCCTATCTGCGGGACCTGCCCGCCGCCGATCGCAAGCGGATCGACCTCTACCTGAACGTGGACATGGCCGGCACGAAGGGCAACGAGGAGTGGTACGTCGTCGACGACAATCCCGAGGCGGCCAAGGCGTTCAAGGATTACTTCGCGGCCCGCAAACTGCCCACACAGGAGATCGGCGTCGGTGGCAGCGACCATGAGTCGTTCGGCAATGTGGGCATTTCCACGGGTGGTTTCGCCACGCAGATCGAAGACTGCCAGCACACGGCGTGCGACCGCATCGACACCATAGACCCCGAGGTCGAGACCACCAGCACCAACGCGTTCATCAGCACGGTCTGGCAGCTCGCTGCGCGCAGCTGAATCCCGGCGCGCCCTCTCCACACCTCCCGCCGGAACACCCGTGAAGGAGCACACGTATGTCCCCCCACTGGAAACTTCGCCATCGCACCACCACCCTGGCCGCTGCTGTGGCCGCCGGCATGCTGTTCACCGCCGTGCCTGCCTCTGCCGCCCCCGCCGCTCCCGGCGGCTCGGGCGTCGGCGACCCGTACTTCCCCGAGGACGGGAACTCCGGCTACGACGTCTCGGAGTACGACGTCCACGTGAACTACGACCCGGCCCGTCCCCGGTACCTGGAGGGCGACACCACGGTCAAGGCCGTCGCGACAGAGGACCTCGACCGGTTCAACCTCGACCTGGAGGGCTTCGAGGTCACTGCCGTCACCGTGGACGGCACACCAGCCCGCGCCGTCTCCAGGGAGGGCGCGCACGAACTCGTCATCACGCCCGCAACGCCCATCAAGAAGAACGCGAAGTTCGCGGTACGCGTCCAATACAAGGGCGAGACGGTCGGCAAGGGCTGGCACACCCTCGAGAACGGCGGAGTGACCGCGTCGGGTGAGCCGCACTCCGCCACGGCCTGGTACCCGGCCAACGACCACCCCTCGGACAAGGCGACCTTCCGGCTCACGGCCACGGTGCCCGACGGTTGGACGGTCATTGGCAACGGCCGGCCGGGCGACACCACCACCGCCAAGCAGGGCACCAAAACGTTCCGCTGGCACGAGGACCGGCCGATGGTCACGTACGCCAGCACCATGGCCATCGACAAGTTCACGGTGCGCAACTCGAAGCTCAACGACGGCACCCCGGTCATCAACGCCTACGGCCCCGGGGCCGACATAGACCCCAAGAACGAGGCGCTGCTGCCGGAGGTCATCGACTTCCTGGCGTCGAAGTTCGGCCCGTATCCGTTCTCCTCGGCCGGAGCGATCGTCATCACGGGCTCCCCCGATGAGGTCAACCCCGCTCTGGAGACGCAGAGCCGGCCGACGTACGCGGACGGGTTCTTCGACGCCTCCATGGTCCACGAGAACACCCACATGTGGTTCGGTAACAGCGTCTCGTTCTCCGACTGGCGCGACGGCTGCGCTGCCGAGTGCTTCGCCCAGTACGCCGTACAGCTGTGGTACGAGAAGAAGGACGGATCCGACCTGGACAAGGGCTTCTACGTCAGCATGCTGGAGAGCAGCAGGTCCGACCCCGGTTTCTGGAAGACCAAGCTGTACGACCCCGGCCAGGGCCGTGAGCTGGACGGCGCTCTGTACGACAAGGGTTCCATGATGCTGCATGCCCTGCGCCGTACGGTCGGCGACGATGCGTTCTTCGGCACCCTCAAGCGCTGGCAGAGTGACCACCGCGACGGCAATGCCTCCTGGCGGAAGTTCGAGGCGCTTGCCGCGGAAGTCTCCGGCAAGGATCTCACCGGCTTCTTCAAGGCCTGGGTGGACGGCACCACCGTCCCGGAGAAGCAGTACCTTCTGCCGGGCTCGCTGGGGTCGATCGACCCGGGCGTCGCCCCGGCACGCTCAACGCAGTCCCGGTGACAACCCGTGTGGCCGCACCCTCCCCTTCCTGAGGTGCGGCCACACGGCCGGGGCATGTCTCCCCAACGGCCCGATGCGGTTGAGGTAAGCGAGAGGGATGGCGCGCTGGGGACCGCGGCGGGGCGATGGGCTTTTCCGGTTCGCCTTCCTTCGGGTCAGGAAGGGGACGGGGCTGCCCGTACCACCGCACTGGCTCGCGCCCGCCGCGGTCCGTTCGCGCGGCGTCCGCCACAGGGGCCGACGCCGTGTCCTCGCCGTCGGCCACCCCTCACGGGGCCGGCGGTCCGGACGGCGTACGGGAGGTGGACCTCCCAGTCGACTCCCGTACGCGGTCTGGGTGTTGAAAGGGTGCTGAAGGCGACGCGACCGGGATCAGTCCTCGCGCAGGGCGCGGACCGCCTCCTCGACGCGCTTGCCGTAGTCCGGGTCTGCGGCGTGGAAGTGCGCCAGGTTCTTCTCGATCACATCGTCGCGGGACACCTGGGACAGCCCGCCCGCGATATTCGCGACGAGGCGCTTCTTCTCCTCCTCCGACATCAGCCGGTACAGCTCACCGGCCTGGAAGAAGTCGTCGTCCTTGGAGTGTGCCGGGGCGGCGTGGGTGCCGGTCCAGCCCTGGACGGCCAGCGGGGCCGACAGCGCGGTGTCCGTCTGCACCGGGCCGGAGTACGAGTTGGGCTCGTAGTTCTTGTCGTGGCGCGAGCCGTTGCGGGTGGCCATGGAGCCGTCCCGGCCGTAGTTGTCGGCCACTCCTCCGGGAAGACCCTGGGGAGCGTTCACCGCGAGCTGGGTGTGATTGACGCCGAGGCGGTAGCGGTGGGCGTCGGCGTAGGCGAAGAGGCGCCCCTGGAGCATCTTGTCCGGCGAAGGACCTATCCCCGGAACGAAGTTGTTCGGAGAGAACGCCGCCTGCTCGACCTCGGCGAAGATGTTCTCGGGGTTGCGGTCCAGCACCAGACGGCCCACACGCTGCAGCGGGTAGTCCGCATGAGGCCAGACCTTGGTGAGGTCGAACGGGTTGAAGCGGTAGTCCGCGGCCTCGGCCGCGGGCATGATCTGCACATACAGCGTCCAGGACGGGTTCACGCCCCGCTCGATGGCCTGGAGCAGATCCGTCTGGTGGCTCGCGGGGTCCTGCCCGGCGAGCTCGGCGGCCTGCTCGGAGGTCAGACTGCGGATGCCCTGGTTGGTCTTGAAGTGGTACTTGACGAAGAAGGCCTCGCCCTCGGCGTTGGTCCACTGGTAGGTGTGCGAGCCGTAGCCGTTCATATGGCGGTACGAGGCCGGGATTCCCCGGTCGCCCATCAGCCAGGTGATCTGGTGTGTGGCCTCGGGTGCGTGTGCCCAGAAGTCCCATACATTGTCGGGTTCCTGACGGCCCGTGAACGGGTCGCGCTTCTGGGAGTGGATGAAGTCGGGGAACTTGACGGGATCCTTGATGAAGAACACCGGGGTGTTGTTGCCGACGAGGTCGTAATTGCCCTCCTCGGTGTAGAACTTCAGGGCGAAGCCCCTCGGGTCGCGGACGGCGTCCGCGCCGCCGAGTGCGTCGGCGACGGTGGAGAAGCGGATGAACGTCTCGGTGCGCTTGCCCACCTCGGAGAGGAAGGCCGCCCGGGTGAAGCCGGTGATGTCGTCCGTCACTTCGAAGTAGCCGTAGGCGCCGGATCCGCGGGCGTGCACGACGCGCTCCGGGATGCGCTCGCGGTTGAAACGCGCGAGCTTTTCCAGCAGGTGCTGGTCCTGGAGGAGGAGCGGGCCCCCGGCACCTGCGGTGGCGGAGTTCTGGTTGTCGGCGACCGGAGCACCGGACTCGGTCGTCAGCACGCGCTTCGACATGGTGGCGGGGTGACCTTCCGTACGAGAGGTGCCGGGGCACCTCCCCGTGTCGTCTGGGGGAGTGGCAGGAGCGTAGGTTTGCCCCGGCCGCAGCGTCAACAGTTTGTTGAAATGATGGACAGGGTTCCGGGCCGGGGCCACACCTGGGCGCGACAGGACAGGTGTCGGTGCGGCCACGGCCCGGAAGCAGAGAGGGGCGCGACGCCTCGTGCCGCGGAAGCCTCGTGCCGCGGGCCCGAGACGGTCGCCCGGACACGACCTGGTGCTGTGGCCGGATAGGTTTGCCGGGAAGCTCGCGGCGTCCTGTGCGGTGTATCGCCAGGCGGAGAATCGGCCTTGTACTGGATGTACTCGGGTGATTCGACAACGCAGCGAGACGCCGTGCAGGACACCGCGAGCCGGTGAACCTATCCGGTCACAGCACTAGGCGACCGGCTGCCCCGAGAGCCGCTCGACGGCCCGCAGTAGGGCGGAGTGGTCCAGGCCCCCGTCGCCCTGGGCGCGCAGGGATGCGACGAGCTGGGCGACCACTGCACCGACCGGCAGCGCGGCGCCGACGGTGCGGGCGGCGTCGGTGACGATGCCCATGTCCTTGTGGTGGAGGTCGATCCGGAAGCCCGGCCTGAAGTCCCGGGCCAGGAAGTTGTCCTTCTTGCGGGTCAGCACCGTCGAGCCGGCCAGTCCGCCGTTCAGTACGTCCAGGGCCGCCCGCAGATCCACACCGGACTTCTCGAGGAAGACGACGGCCTCGGCGCAGGCCTGGATGTTGACCGCGACGATCAGTTGGTTCGCGGCCTTGACGGTCTGGCCCGAGCCGTGCGGACCGCACAGGACGATGGTCTTGCCCAGCGCCTCCAGGACGGGCAGGGCCTCGTCGAACACCTCCTGCTCGCCCCCGGCCATGATGGACAGCACGGCCTCGACGGCCCCGGCCTCACCGCCGGACACCGGGGCGTCAAGGACGCGAACGCCCTTGGTGGCGGCGGCTTTTGCCAGATTGATGGAGGTCTGCGGGGTGATCGAGGACATGTCGATCAGCAGCGTGCCCCGCCGGGCGTTCTCCAGGATGCCGTCGGGGCCGTAACAGACGGCTTCGACCTGCGGGGACGCCGGGACCATGGTGATGACGACATCGGCGTCCGCGACGGCCTCGGCGATCGAGGCCGCCGCCGTGCCGCCGGCCGCGGTCAGCCGGTCCAGTTTCTCCCGTTCCAGGGTGAAGCCGGTGACCGGGTAGCCGGCCTTCAGCAGGTTCTCGGACATGGGGGAGCCCATGATGCCGAGGCCTATCCAGGCCACCTTGGGCAGGGCCTGGCGGGTGGAGTCCGAGGGGGTGCTCATGAAGGTGCCTTCCTGACAGCTGGGACATGTCGGCGAGTGGGGTGACCGGCGGCGTCCGGGAGGGGCGGTGCGGGTCACAGCGCTAGGGGGTTTCTGATGGATCTCCGTGGAGGAAGGAGCGGCGTCCGGCGCGTGCTCTCGGCATTCCGGCTGGAAGCCCTCGTACTGGATGTACTTGGGCTTTCGGCCGGTGCGGCGAGAGTGAGTGCCGGGCGTCGCGACGCCGCGGAGATCCGTCAGAAGCCCCCTGGTGCTGTGACCGGATAGGTTCACCGGCTCGCGGTGTCCTGCACGGCGTCTCGCTGCGTTGTCGAATCACCCGAGTACATCCAGTACAAGGCCGATTCTCCGCCTTGCGATACACCGCACCGGACGCCGCGAGCTTCCCGGCAAACCTATCCGGCCACAGCACTAGCTCCGGTCGCGGCGCTGGATCAGTGGGCGGCGCGGGCCTCGGCCGGGAGCCAGTCGAAGGCCTCGGCGCTCGGGCGGTCGCCGGGCTTGTACTCGAGGCCGACCCAGCCGTCGTAACCGGCCTTCCTCAGCTCGTCGAGGAGCCGCCCCAGCGGGAGCGAGCCCGTGCCGGGCGCGCCGCGGCCCGGGTTGTCCGCGATCTGGACGTGGCCGGTCCTGTCGGCGTACGCCGCGATGACCTGGCTGACGTCCTCGCCGTTCATCGACAGGTGGTAGATGTCGAGCAGGAACTTCGCGTTGCCGAGGCCCGTCGCCGCGTTCACCGCGTCGACGACCTCGATCGCGGACGGGGCGCTGACCAGCGGGTAGCGCGGTGACTCCGGCTTGTTGAGGGTCTCGATCAGCAGCGCCGCCCCCACCCGGTCCGCCGCCCGGGCGGCCGTGACCAGGTTCTCGAGTGCCAACTCGTCCTGGACGGCGGGTTCGACGCCCTCGACGCGGTTGCCGTACAGGGCGTTGAGCGCCTTGCAGCCGACCGACGCGGCGAAGCCGGCCGCGACGTCGATGTTGGCGCGGAAGCGCTCCGACTCCTCACCCGGTACGGACAACGCGCCGCGGTCGGGCCCCGGCAGCCGCCCCGCGTAGAAGTTCAGGCCCACCAGCCGGGTGCCCGCCTCCGTCAGGGCCTTCCTCAGGGCGTCCAGCTCGCTCTGGGCCGGTGTGGGCGTCTCGGTCCAGGGCCACCACAGCTCGACCGCGGTGAAGCCGGCCGCGGCGGCTGCCGCGGGGCGCTCCAGGAGCGGGAGTTCCGTGAAGAGGATCGACAGATTCACATCGAAGCGCTGGTCCGTGACTGCGCCTTCTGGGAAGCGGGCCATGAGGGGCGATGCTCCTTCCGTATTGCGGAAGTTTGTTTCTGCTTAATGGAAAGCCTGCCTCTCGTGGGGAGGGCTGTCAAGACCGGCCCGCCGGGAGTGTGTGCGGAGGGCCGCTCGAGGAACCGGGCGTATGGACAGGAAAAGGGGCCTCCTGAGCGGGGACGGGAGCCGTGTCCTGCGTGCTCTCGTCCCGCCTCGGGAGGCCCCGGGGGGGGGCTTCCTGTCTTCTCGTCGCGCCGCTACAGCGCGTCGACGGCGCTCACCTTCCAGCCGTCGGGGGTCGACGTGAGTGTCATGCGCACCCGGTTCAGATCGACGCGGGGTGCCTCGACCCGGGTGCTCTGCGTCAGCTGGTTGACGAAGAGCAGCACCACGGCCCGGTCCGACGACGCCGACACCACCGAGGCGGCAGGGGTACCGCCCCCCGGCGGGCTCACCACGGTCGCCTTGACCACCCCCTGGTACTCCCTGGCGGTCGGTGCCACCACGGCCGTGGTCGTCCTGCGGTACTCCTCGCGGAAGGCCCCGGTGAGATGCCCGCGCGCCGCGGCGAAGTCACGGTCCAGATGCCTGTAGTCGTACGAGAACACCACGGGCGCGGCCCGCTGTGCGGCCACGACCGCGTCGTGACGCGCCCGGTCGGCCAGCCGGCCGTCCTCGTACGACCGGCCCAGGAATGTGGCCCCGAGCAGGCCCGCCACCGCCAGTGCGGCGAACAGACCGCTCAGCCGCCTGCGCCGGCGTATCCGCGACGACACGGCAGCGCCGCCGGGACCCCGGGGCTCCACCGAAGACGCCGCCCGCGAGGGTGCGCCGGCCTCCGCAACCGTCGCAACCGTCGCCGCCCCATGGCCCTCCGCCCCATCGTCCTGCGGGCCGCCGCCTTCCGGTCCGTCCCCCTCCGGTCCGTCCCCCTCCGGTTCGGGCCCCTCCCAGTCGGGTGCCTCCCAGTCCTGCTCGGCGGGGGCGTCCGCTTGCTCGTCGCTCTCGGCGCGCAGGGTGCGTCCGAAGACCGGTCCGCGGGACGGCAGCCGGCCGGAACCCCGCGCGACCGGCCCCGCAGCCCCTTGTGCCGCGGCTGCCTTCTGCGCCTCGGCCGGCTCGACCGCCTCCGGGGAGGGACCGCTCACACGTCCGGCGCGCTTGGCCGCCGCCCGGGCCGCCGCGGGCATCGAGCGGCGGGCGGGGGAGCCGGCGCCACGGCCTCGGATGATCGGGTTCGCCACGGGATTCTCCTCACTGGTGGTACGGGTGGGGGTCGGGGGCTCGGCCCGGATACCGGGCGCTCAGCCCACGAACTCGACGTCGGACGTCAGCCAGCGCCCGCCTTCGAGCAGGAGATCGAGCTGCAGCCGGTAGGTGCGCGTCTGGCCTTCCGGAGCCGCCGAGTTCGTCACCTTGCTGTCGGCGACCACGAGGACGCGCGCGGTGCGCTCGTCGGCCCGGACGATGCCCGCCTCGAGCACCTGCCCTTCGGAGACCGACTTGTTCGCGGCCACCAGCTTCGTCAGCTCCCGGGTCTGCGCCGCGAACTGCTTCTTGAAGTCGCCGGTGGCACCCTTCAGAACGTTCTCGCTGTCCCGCGCGTAGTGCCGGTGGTCCAGCGAGGTGAAGTTCAGCGCCGACTGACGGGCCGCGGCCAGGATGTCCTGCTGCCGCTGCTGCGCCGCACGCTGCTCGTACACCTCGGAGGCCAGCCACCCGGACAGTGCCGTCGTGACGACGGCCGCCACCGCCAGCGAAACGGACACCGCCCGGCGACGTCCGGCGGCCCCGACCAGCCGTGCCCACAGCCGGCGCGACGCCCGCAGGGCGCGGTTCCCTGTCATGTCATCGGTCATGCCATCGGTCCGACGAGCAGCCATCGCCACGAGTCCTTTCCGAACGCGCTCTGTTCGCCGCCCGTCGAGCCGATCTCGACGAGCGACCCGTCCGGCGCGGTGGCCGTGCCGGTCTCGGGGTCGTACGGGGTGAGCCGGGCGGCCGGGGACGCGTCCCCGGCGCCGGCACCGGCGCGCCCCGAGGGGCCCGGGGCGTTCTGAGCGCCGCGGACCGAGGTGGGCCCGCCGCGCGGGGCAGCGCAGTGGGCGCGGGTGTTGGCGGGCCGCTCGGACGTGTCCGACGGGTCGCGTCGCTGCGTCCCGTACCCCTGCCGGCACGGCGGCGGATCGCCGGCGTTCACGACCATCCCGAAGTGCGTGGTGCCGTCGCCCGGAATCACGGTGCTGCTGCCCGCCACCACCACCGGGAAGGTGACGAGGGCCTGCTCCACCCCGGGCAGCCGCGCCACGGTGATCTGGCCGCCGCTGATCAGATTGCCGAGCAGCACGGGCAGATGCGGGCGTGTCGACGTCAGCAGCGAGTTGACCTCCTGCGCGGCCGGAGCGCCCGCGCCGATCAGCCGCCGGATGTCGCCGTCACCCGCCTTCAACTCCCCTGTGAGCGCCGCCAGATCGCGCGAGAAGGACCTGATGGCCGAGCCCTGGTCGGCCTGGGTCTTCAGGACCTTTCTGGAGTCCTCGATCAGCGAGACCGTCTGCGGCAGCGAACGGGAGGCCGATTCGACCAGCGTGTTGCCCGAGTCCACCAGACGCCCCAGCGCGGGCCCCGTCCCGGCGAAGGCCTTGCCCAGCTCGTCGACCGTGACCCGCAGGTCCTTCCTGGGGACGGACGACACGAGCCGGTCCAGACCGAGGACGAGGTCCGCCGTCGGCAGGGGCACCCGGGTATCACGCCGGGCGATTGTGCCGCCGTCCCGCAGATACGGACCGGCCGCCGAGCGCGGCTGCAGATCGACGTACTGCTCGCCGATCGCCGAGCGATTGGCCACCACCGCCACCGTGTCCGCGGGGATCGGCGGTCCACTCTCGATGACCAGTCCCACCGAGACCCCGTCCGTGCCGGTCAGCCGCAGCTCCCCGACACGGCCCACCGGCACCCCGCGATAGGTGACTTCGGCACCGGGGAAGACGCCCCCGGAGTCGGCGAAATCGGCCCGCACGGTGTAGCCGCGGTCACCGACGAGGTCGCCGAGTCCCGTGTAGCGGGCGCCGACGTAGGACACGCCGACGGCGGTGACCGCGGCGAAGGCGAGCAGTTGGGCCCTGACCGTACGTGTGATCACGGCTGTATCCCCTTCAGCATCAGTTCCGCGAGGTCCTGGTCGACTCCGGCAGGGAAGCGGCTCCCGTCGCCGTCCGGACCGCTCTCGTACGCCACCCGGCTGCCGGAGCACACCGGCGGGCACAGCAGGCCGTCTCCGCCCGGTGGCGTCGCAGGCGTGCTCGGGGCCGCGGGACCGTCCGGTCCGCCCGGCGTGGGCAGCGCCGTCGGGCGCGGGATTCCGGGCAGTCCGGGAACCCGGGGCACGTCGGGCAGACCCGGCTTGTCCGGGACGCCGGGCTTCCCCGGCTCGCCGAGATTGCCGTAGACACCGGCCAGGTCGAGATCCGCGGTGATCGCCAGGTTCACGTAGTCGCCCTTGACGGCGTCCGCCGCGTTGCGCGGGAACGGATAAGTGGTCAGTAGCTCCAGTGAGTTGGGCAGATCACTGCCCGCCTTGTTCAGCTGCCCCAGGATCGGGCGCAGACTGCGCAGATTGGCGACGACGTCGTCGTGCGACGCGTTGACCACCTCGGTGCCGGTCCTGCCCAGCTTCGAGAGGGCGGTGAGCATGGAGGTCAGCTTCCGCCGCTGGTCGGCCAGGACCTTCAGGGCCGGCGGCAGGGTGTCGACGGCCTGGGCGATCGTCTTCTTCTCCCCACCGAGCCGCCTGGCCAGCCGGTCGATGCCGTCCAGCGCGCGGATGATCTCCTTGCGCTGCCCGTCCAGTCCGCCGACGAACGTGTCCAGTTCCGACAGCAGGGAGGCAACGCGGTTCTCCCGGCCCTCCAGCGCCTTGTTGAGTTCCGTGGTGATGGTCTTGAGCTGGGCCACACCGCCGCCGTTGAGCAGTGCCGACAGCGCGGACAGCACCTCCTCGATCTCCGGGTTGCGGCCGCTGCGGGACAGCGGGATCCTCGCGCCGTCGGTGAGCCGGCCGGAGGGCGCGGTGCCCACCGGCGCCGACAGGGCCACGTACTTCTCACCGAGCATGCTCGTCTGCCGCAGTTCGGCGACCGCGTTTCCGGGCAGTTTCACCGAGTCCTCGATGCGCAGCCGCACCCGGGCGTGCCAGCCGTTCAGCTCCACCGCCTCCACCGCGCCCACCGTGACGTCGTTGACCTTCACCGAGGACTGCGGCACCAGGTCCAGGACGTCCCTGAACTCGACGACGACCCGGTAGACATGCCCGTCGGTCGCCGCGCCACCGGGCAGCGGTACGTCGTACAGGCCCTCGAACTCGCATCCCGCCAGCAGCAGCGAACCCGCCGCCGCCCACACCGCCGTGGCCGTACGGACGAACCGCGTTGTGCTCGGCCGGTACGGCCTCGTGCTTCCGCGCTCCCCGCTCATGCGCCGGCCTCCAGGATCCCGCCCAGGGTGCGGTCGACCGGGCCGGACCCCGACACGGGAGCCGCGCCTGCCGGACCGAGCTCGGGCAGGGTGTCGAACAGCCGCCGCCACTCCCGGCAGTCGGCAGCGCTGCCCTCGCCGCTCGTCCTGAGCAGCGAACACAACAGCGCGGCAGGATCCTGGGCCTGCTCGGCGTTGTTGCGTGTGTCGAGGGTTCCGGAGCCCGGGTTGTAGGCGTTCTGCAGATTCGACAGACCCGTCGGTGCCACCTCCAGCAGCTCGGCCAGCGCGGCGCGCTGGGTGACCAGCACCTTGGTGACCTTGCTCAGCCCCTCCACGTCCGAGGCGAGCGACTTCCTGTTGTGCTTGACGAAGTCCGAGACGTCGGCGAGGGCAGCGCCCAGATGCCGCAGCGCCGCCGCGAGGTCCTTGCGCTCCCCGGCGAGCTGTCCCGCGACCGCGGCCAGACTGTCGTTGAAGGAGCGGACCTTCTTGTCGTCGGCGGCCAGGACCGCTGTGAACACCTGGAGGTTGCGGACGGTGCCGAACAGGTCCTCCCGGCCGTCGGACAGCGTGGTCACGGCCCGCGAGAGATCCTCCACGGTCCCGTGCAGATTCCCGCCCTGGCCCTCGAGGTTGTCCGCGCTCACCCCCAGCAGCCGCGACAGGGAACCGTCCTTGTTGGCACCGCGCGGGCCGAGCGCCTCGGCCGTCGTGTGGAGACTGTCGAAGACGCGGTCCAGTTCGACCGGCACCGCCGTACGGCGCTCCGGGATGACATCGCCGCTACGCATCACCGGGCCTTCGCGGTAGACCGGCAGCAGCTGGACGTAACGGTCACTGACCACCGAGGAGTTGATGATCGCCGCCTGAGCCCCGGCCGGCACCCTGCGCCCGGCCTCGTACTCCAGCACCACCTTCACCCGGCCGCCCTCGGGAGCGATCTCCCTCACCTCGCCGATCCGCACACCGAGGACCCGCACATCGGAGCCGGGATAGATGCCGACCGTCCGCGGGAAGTACGCGGTGACCCGTACCGGGTCGCGGTCCGGCCACAGCACGACGGCCCCAGCGGCGACGCACGCCAGCGCGGTGACCAGCGCCGCTCCGCGCAGCAGACGTCCGTTCCGGCCGCGCGGCACCCGCCACCGTGCCCTGAGGGACTTGCGGGCCTCGAGGATCCTCCCGGGCATCACGAACCTCCCTTGCGCGGGACCACCGGAGCGGCGACCACGTTCTGGATGTAGCTGTCGAACCAGCGGCCGTTGCCGAGGGTGTTGGTGAAGACCCGCACGTAGGGCGCGAGCAGCTTGACGCTCCGGTCGAGCGCGGACTGATTGCGCTCCAGCATCGTGACCACCCCGTTCAGGTTCTTCAGCGCAGGGCCGATCTCCGCTTCGTTGTCCCTGACGAGGCCGGACAGCTGGATCCCGAGCGCAGAGGAGCTCTTGAGCAGCGCGTGGATGGCCGCCCTCCGCCGGGAGATCTCCTGGAACAGCGCGTCGCCGTCCCTGACCAGTGCGGAGAACTCCCCGGAACGCTCCGCGAGCACACCGCTCACCCCGTGGGCGTGGTCGAGGAGTTCACGCAGGGCCTGATCGCGGGAGGCGACCGAATGGGAGATCCTGGAGAGGCCCCTGATGGAGGCGCGTACCTCTTCGGGAGAGTCCTCGAACGTGGTGGAGATGGTGTCCAGGGCCGTGGCGAGCCGCTGGGTGTCGACCTTCTCCGTGGTGGTCGTCAGATCGCTGAAGGCCGCCACGACGTCGTACGCGGGAGTCGTCCGGCTCAGCGGGATCTCACTGCCCGGACGCAGCCGGCCGGGCCCCTTCGGCTGCAGCGCCAGGTACTTCGCGCCCAGGATGGTCTTGACCCGGATGGCCGCGCCGGTGCTGGTTCCGAACTCCGGGTCGTCCTTCACCCGGAACACCACCCTGACGTGGTCCCCGTCCAGGTCCACCTCGTCCACCGCGCCGACCTTCACCCCGGCGATCCGCACCTCGTCACCTGGCCTGAGCCCGCCCGCCTCCGAGAACGCCGCGCTGTAGGTCTCCCCGTCGCCGATCAGCGGGAGGCTGTCCGCGTTGAACGCGGCGGCGGTCAGCAGCCCGAGCACGGTGAGGCCGACAGCGCCCGTCACCACGGGGTTCCTCTCCCGGCCACCGAGGGGACGCGCCCCCTTCCGGAACGGGAACCAGCGCGCCCTCATGCGCACCTCGCACGGGCGACATGGAGCTTGGGAGTGAGCACTTCCCTGGTCTTCGGGAGCACGACCCGACCGTCGAAGTCACAGAGGTAGAAGTTGAACCACGAGCCGTACGAGGCGGTCCCCGTCAGTCTGTCGAGCTTGTTCGGCAGCCGCTTCAGCACGCCCTCCACCGTCTTCTCGTTGTCGTTCAGCGTCCCGGTGAGATCCCTCAGACCGGCGATGTCGTCACGCAGCGGCGGGCGGGCGTCGGCGAGCAGGCCCGAGGTGGCCTCCGTGAGCTTCCCGATGTTCACCAGTGATTCACCGATCGGCCGCCGGTCCGCCGCGAGCCCGGAGACGACCCGCTGGAGCTGCTTGAGCAGCCCGGAGAACCGGGCACCGCGCGCGTCCAGCGTGCCCAGCACGGTGTTGAGGTTGTCGATCACCGAGCCGATGAGCTTGTCGCGGTCGGCGAGAGTGGTCGTGAGCGAAGCCGTGTGGGCCAGCAGGCTGTTCACGGTCCCGCCTTCGCCCTGCAGCGTTGTGATGATCTCGGTGGCGAGCCGGTTCACGTCCTGCGGGCTGAGCGCTGCGAACAGCGGCTTGAAACCGCCCAGCAGCGCGTTCAGATCCAGCGCCGGCTGTGTGCGGGAGAGCGGTATCCGGCCGCCCGGAGGCAGCCTGCGGCCGTCGCCCGCGCCCTCCGTCAGCGCGATGTAGCGCCGTCCGACGAGATTGCGGTAGCGGATGACGGCGCCGGTGCCGGTGAGCAACGGACGGTCGCTGCGGACGGTGAAGGTGACCTCGGCCAGCGTCCGGTCCTTGATCCGGATGTCCTCGACCTCACCGACTCTCACCCCGGCGACCCGGATGTCGTCGCCCTCCTCCAGGCTGGTGACATCGCTGAAGGTGGCCCGGTACGTCTCGTCGGGGGCGAAGGAGACATGGACGATCGTGGCGGCGAGCAGCGCGGTCGCCAGCACCGTCACCACCGCGAAGAGGACGAACTTCGCCAGGGGGGCTGTGGTCTTCATGCGACGCTCACCGCCGTTCCCCGGGCCATCGGACCGAACAGCAGCGTCGCCACGGCGGGCACCTCGTCGGCGGACACACCCATCACCGGTGCCACCAGCGAGTTCACGGCACGCTGTTCCGCACCGGTCGAGGAGACCCTCGACGTGCCGTCGTCGAGTCTGACGTCCGGTGCGGGGACCCGAGGACGGGGCAGCCCATGACAGCCGGGACCCGAACGCTCCCCGTAACGCGGTTCCTCGCCCGGCCGGTACCCGGGACGAGGGCGTACGGCTTCGAGGGTGATGCGCATCCGACCGCCTTTGAACGTCTGCTCGGCCGCCGCCTCCTGCCGCACCAGACCGTCCAGTAGACAGGGGTACTCGGGTGCGTAGCGTGCGAACAGTGCCAGAGTGGGACGGGAGACCCGCCCCAGAGTGATGAGCCGCCCACCGTTCTCGTCCAGGAACCCGTCGGCGGTGCCGGCCATGGTGGCCGTGGAGGTGAACAGCGCGGCCAGCTGCTCCCGCTTTTCCACGACCGTGCGACTGGTGGTGACGGTGTTGCGCAGCACCCTCAGCAGATCGGGCGCGGCGTCCCCGTACACCTCGGCCGTGTCGGCGAACCGGGCGATGTCCTCCTCGAGGGACGGCAGATGGGGGTTGAGCCGGCGCAGATAGTCCTCCGCGCGGACGAGGTTGGCGCCGATCCGGTCGCCGCGGCCTTCGAGCGCGGTCGCGAACGCCGTCAGCGTGGCGTTGAGCTGGGCGGGCCGTACCGCACGCAGCAGCGGCAGCAGATCGTTCATCAGCTGCTGCACTTCCATCCCGGCCCGGGTGCGGTCCTGGGTGATCACCTCGCCGGCCCGGATCGGCCGCCCGGACGGCTCGCGGGGGGCGACCAGGTCGACGTACTTCTCGCCGAACAGCGTCTTGGGCAGCAGCCGTGCCCGGACGTCCGACGGGATCCGGGAGACGTGCTCCGGTTTGAGCGCCAGCACGAGCGTCGCCTTCGCACCGTCGGAGCGCACCTCGCGCACCTCTCCGACGAGCAGCCCGCGCAGTTTGACGTCCGCCCGCGGCTCCAGCTGGTTGCCGAGCCGGTCGGCCTCCAGTGTGATCCGTACGGCGGGGACGAACACCTGCTGGTACACGGCGACGGCCAGCGACAGCAGCAGGCCGACGACGGCGACGAAGACGATGCCGTACAGCCTCAGTCGGACGATCCCTGTCTGTGCCACCGGCCCTACCCCGCAATCCGTACGGTCGTGTTGGCGCCCCAGATCGCCAGGCTGAGGAAGAAGTCCAGGACGTTGATCGCGACGATGGAGGTGCGCACCGCGCGGCCGACGGCGACACCGACACCGGCCGGGCCGCCGCTCGCGTGGTAGCCGTAGTAGCAGTGCACCAGGATGATCACGACGGCGAAGACGATCACCTTGCCGAAGGACCACAGCACGTCGACCGGCGGCAGATACTGCTGGAAGTAGTGGTCGTAGGTGCCCGTGGACTGCCCGTAGTAGCCGGTGGTGATGGTCCGGGCGGCGACGTACGAGGACAGCAGGCCGATCACGTACAGCGGGATCACGGCGACGAAACCGGCGATCATCCGCGTCGTCACCAGGAACGGCAGGGAGGGGACGCCCATCACCTCAAGCGCGTCGGTCTCCTCGCTGATCCGCATCGCGCCGAGCTGGGCGGTGAATCCGGCCCCGACCGTCGCGGACAGCGCCAGCCCCGCCACGAGCGGTGCGATCTCCCGGGTGTTGAAGTACGCGGACAGGAACGCCACGAAGTTGGAGGTGCCCAGCTGGTTGAGGGCCGAGTAGCCCTGCAGGCCCACCTCGGTGCCGGTGAAGAACGACAGGAAGGCGATCACCCCGACCGTGCCGCCGACGACGGCCAGTGCCCCCCGCCCGAAGCTCACCTCGGCCAGCAGCCGGAGCGTCTCCTTCTTGTAGCGGCGCAGTGCCCGGCCGGTCCAGGCCAGCGACCGTCCGTAGAAGACGAGTTGGGAGCCGAGATCCTCCAGCGAGCGGAGCGGGCGGCCCAGGAAGCGGTTGACGATCGCCATGGTCAGCCCCTCTGCGGAACGACTTGGAAGTACACGGCGGTCATCACGAAGTTCGTCACGAACAGCAACATGAAGGTGATCACAACCGACTGGTTCACCGCGTCACCGACGCCCTTCGGGCCCCCCTTGGCGGTCAGCCCCTTGTACGAGGCGACGATCGCCGCGATCGCCCCGAACACCAGGGCCTTGAACTCCGCGGCCCAGAGGTCGGACAGCTGGGCGAGAGTGGTGAAGGAGGCCAGATAGGCGCCGGGTGTGCCGTCCTGCAGGACGACGTTGAAGAAGTAGCCCCCGGCCACGCCCACCACCGACACCAGCCCGTTCAGCAGGACCGCCACCACCATCGACGCCAGTACCCGCGGGACGACCAGTCGGTGGACCGGATCGATGCCCAGCACCTGCATCGCGTCGATCTCGTCGCGGATCTTGCGCGCCCCGAGGTCCGCGCAGATCGCGGTGCCGCCCGCGCCGGCGATCAGCAGGGCGGTGACGATCGGCGAGGCCTCGCGCAGCACCGCGAGCACCGACGCCGCACCCGAGAAGGACTGTGCGCCCAGCTGGCGGGTCAGACTGCCGATCTGCAGCGCGATGACCGCGCCGAAGGGGATGGAGACCAGTGCGGTGGGCAGGATGGTGACACTGGCGACGAACCACGCCTGCTGAATGAACTCCTTTGCCTGGAAGGGGCGTTTGGGAACCGCCTTCAGCACGTCGAGGCCCATCGCGAACAGACTTCCCGTGTGCCGCAGCGCCGCGCTCGGTGACAGGCTCATGCGTCCGCCGACCTTTCCCGGAGCGCGGCACGCACCTGCCGCAGCGACTCCCGGCCGGCGATCGCCTCCCAGCGCGGCGGGCGGGTGATGCCCGGCGACGGCAGCAGACGGGGTGTCAGCTCGGTTATGCCCGGAGGTCCGTGATCCGGATCCGCCGTTCCCAGCTGTGCCAGCTCCTGTGCGACCTGGGCGGCGTCCTTCTCCTCCGCCATCCCGATCGGCCCCTGCATCCTGCCGCCCAGGAACTGGCGTACCACCGGCTCGTCGCTGGTCAGCAGCTTCTCCCGGGGGCCGAACATCACCAGTTCGCGCCGGAAGAGCAGCCCGATGTTGTCGGGGACCTGGCGGGCCGATGCAATGTCATGTGTGACGATCAGGAACGTGGCGTCGATCTGTGCGTTGAGATCGACGATCAGCTGGTTGAGATAGGCCACCCGGACCGGATCGAGCCCCGAGTCCGGCTCGTCGAAGAGGATGATCTCCGGATCGAGCACCAGGGCACGCGCGAGTCCGGCCCGCTTGCGCATCCCGCCGGAGATCTCGCCGGGCAGCTTCTCCTCGGCGCCGATCAGACCGACCATGTCCATCTTCTCGAGCACGATCCGCCGGATCTCGCCCTCCGGTTTGCGGGTGTGCTCACGCAGCGGGAAGGCGATGTTGTCGTAGAGGTTCATCGACCCGAACAGCGCGCCGTCCTGGAACAGCACACCGAACAGCTTCCGCACCTCGTAGAGATCGCGTTCGCGCAGGGTGGTGAGGTCCGTACCGGCGATCCGCACCGATCCGCGGTCCGGCCGCAGCAGCCCGACGAGCGTTTTGAGGAACACCGATTTGCCCGTTCCGGAGGGGCCGAGCAGCACCGAGATCTCCCCGGCGGGCAGGGTCAGGGACACGTCCTGCCAGATGACCTGGTGGCCGAAGGACTTGGTCAGCCCTTCCACACAGATCTCGACACCCATACCGGTTCACCCTTCGCCGTGGAGCGGTCCGACATCTGCTCTACGGGGAGGGCGGGCCCGTCCGTCGCTGCGGATCGGGAATTTTTTTCCGGACCGCAATCGGAGCGCCATCGGCGCGCAACGAGGGGGCGGTGGGGCCGTGCGCTGCCGGGGGAGCCGGGCTCAGCCGCCGGGGAACGCGGAGGGTGGGGCCTGTTCCGGGGCCGGGGGCGGTTGCGTACTCGGCAGCGGGCGTTCCCCTGTGGGCGAAGGGGGCAGGCTGACCCGTGCCGGGGGCGGCTCGGGCACTTCGGGGGCGGCGGTGTCCGGCGTGCCGGGCAGTTGCGGTGCCGGCGGGATGCGGGGCAGCGAGGGCAGAGCGGGGACCGGGACCTCGGGCACGGACGCCACTCGGGGGACGTCCGGTACGGCCGGTGTGGGCAGGGGCAGTCCGGGCAGGTCCGGCAGCCCTGGTACCGCGGGCTCCGGGCTTCCCGCGTGCCCGGCCGCCGAGCCGCCCGCGGTCCGGGCCTCGCTGCCGCGGCTGCCGGGGCCGAGGGACGCGCCGCCCGCCCCCGGTGCCGTATCCGCCGTCTCCGTGATCGCGGGCGACGATGGCTGTGTCGAGGAGGGCCCCTCCGCGTCGTGCGCGTACGGCAGCAGGATCAGCCCCGCCACGGCCAGCGTCGCCGCGGTCGAGGCCACCGCGGCGGCCTGGGTGTGACCGCCCTGAGGACGCCCCCGCCCGAGCACCCAGAGCGCCAGGCCGAGGGTCGCGGCCAGCGAGTTGCGCAGCGTCCGGCGAGCACGTGCCAGCAGCGACTCGACCGTCCGGTAGCTCAGCCCCATCTTCACGGCGACCTGGCCGACGTCCAGATCCTCGGACTTGAGCCACAGGGCCTCCGCCTGGCGTGCGGGAAGCTCCTCGCTCCGCACGGCCAGCCACCGCGCCTCCGCACGGTCGCAGACGGCTTCCTCCACCGGGACGGGAACGGGCGTGAGGAGGGTGGGGCTACTGCGTACCTCGGTCTCGCGGTGCACCTGCCGGTAGCGGTCGACGCACAGCCGCATCGTCACCGTCGTCAGCCAGGCGCCCAGCCGCTCGTCGTCCAGATGCGGGTTCTCGGCGGCGCGCAGCATCGCCTCGTGCACGGCGTCCTCGGCGTCCTCCAGGCTCATCGACCTGCGGCGAGCCACCTTGAGCAGCTGCTCCCGGTGGCTCCACGCACGTTGCCACCGCTCGTGGGCCGCATCCGCTTCCGTCGTCATTGGGCCCCTCGCTCTCACCCGGCCGGTCAGGTGCTTGGTCAGGCGCGGGGGAGATTACCGCCCGGTATCCGGGCTTGTGGAGAGGCGGGCGCGCATCGATTCCTTTCCGTTGCCCACTGCGGCACCGGCTGACGCCGGGCCGTCCACGGCCGGTCAACGCCACGGCGGCGCGCGGACAGCGGGCAGTTCGTGCCTGTGACGGGCACACCGCACGGCTCGGTGACGGGCATCTACGCGGGACGGGGTGCCGTCCGCCGCGGGACTCCGGAGCGGTTCCGGGCCGGGCGGAGGAGTCGGCACGGGCAGGAATAACGTGAGGGCATGCGATTGCGAGTGGAGTTCACGACCGAGCCCTTCGACCTGGACGAGGCGCCGGATCACGCCCTGGTGGCCCGCGAGGTCATCCAGGCGGCCGATCTGGACGCTGTGGACGTCGGGCCCTTCGGCAACACGGCGGAAGGCGGGACGGACGCGGTGCTCACCGCGGTCGACTCGCTCCTCCGGCAGACCCTGGGGGCGGGCGCCACCCGGGTGTCCCTCCAGGTCAGCGTTATCCCGGACGCCGTCGCCGGTGGCGCGGACGGCACAGGCGCGGGAGGGAGTGGGCGGTGACCGTGACCGAACCCGGAGACCACCCCCTCGTCGCCGCGGTGAAGCCACTCGTGGACGCGATGGGCGGGCGGATGCTCATGCCGGAGCAGGCGGAGCGGGACGACGTCGTGCTCACCTGGGAGGGCGTGGAGGTGCTGGCGGTGCGGCTGCCCCAGCTGTCGGACTCCCTGGACCACATCCTGGCCGCGATGGAACGCACCTACGGGATGCCGCTGTCGGCGCTCGACCGCAAGACGAAGCAGTCGGTGGTGCGAACCCTGGAGGCGCGCGGGGCCTTCTCCGTACGGCACGGCGTGGAGACCGTCGCCGGTGCGCTGGGCGTCAGCCGCTTCACCGTGTACAACTACCTCAACCGGGAGAACAGTGCCAAAAGTGAATAAGGCGTCACTCTCCGTGTAAGCCGTCCCTCCCGATCGTCCCGGATGCCGGGAAAGCAACGTTGTGCGTCAAGGGATTTCAACAAAGTGTTGACGGGGTGTCGGTGGAAGGCGTTAGCTGTCCACAGCCCTCCCCGGCCCTGGGCCGGGGGACCCCGGCGCACTGTGACCCCGACCGGCGCACCGCGCCCCGACCGACGCGCTGTGACACTGCGACGCACTGTGCCGAACAGCCGAAACAGCCACGGAGGCTCCCGTGTCCCCGACTCCCGCACCGGGCCTCGCCCGGTTCAACGCCTCGGCGGACAGTGCGGCCACGGCCGCACTGCACGAGGTGTGTGCCAGCTCGGCCTGGGGGAGGAGCGTGCTCACCCGGCGCCCCTACGCCACCACCGAGGAGCTGTTGGCGGCCGGCGACGACGCCACGGCGGCACTGACCACCGACGATCTGGCCGAAGCGATGGCGGGACACCCGCCGATCGGGCGCCCGAAGCCGGGGGATCCGACCTCCGCCCGCGAGCAGCGGGGGATGGCCGGGGCCTCCGAGGAGCTCAGGGCCGAGATGCTCGAACTGAACCTGGCCTACCAGGAGAAGTTCGGCCATGTCTTCCTGATCTGCGCCACCGGCCGTACCGGTGAGCAGATGCGCGATTCCGTCCGTGAGCGGATCGGCCACTCGCCCGAACAGGAGCGGGAGATCGTCCGCACCGAACTGGGCAAGATCAACCGCATCCGGCTGGCCCGTCTCGTGGCGGACGAGCAGGAGCGGCCGGGCGCCGTGACAGTGCGGTGAGGGCGCGGTAAAGCGCAGGTGAGCGACGGCAAGCGCAGGAAGGCGCGGAGGAAGAGAGACCGATGAGCACCGAGACCGCAGCAGCTCCTCATACGTCCGTGTCCACGCACATCCTGGACACCAGCGTCGGCCGCCCGGCGCAGGGCGTCGCCGTCTCCCTGTCGGCCCGTAACGGGTCCGGCGCCCCGTGGCTGGCGCTCGGCGCCTCCACGACCGACGCGGACGGGCGCTGCAAGGACCTCCCGGCGCTGCCGGAGGGCACCACCCATGTACGTCTCGACTTCGACACCGAGGCCTACTTCCTCGGATCCGCCGAAGCCGCCGAGAAGCAAGCCGATGCGCAGCAGGACGCCCCCGCGAATCGGGACAGCGGTGCGTTCTTCCCGGAGGTGGCGATCACCTTCGCCGTCCGGCCGGGCGAGCACTATCACGTACCGCTGCTGCTCAACCCGTTCGGCTACTCCGTTTACCGAGGGAGCTAGCAGACAATGACAGCCCAATCCCGACCCGCCCGCCCCGTGCTCCTGGGCCAGAACCAGTACGGCAAGGCCGAGAACCGCGTCGTGAAGATCACGCGCGACGGTGCCACCCACCACATCAAGGACCTGAACGTCTCGGTCTCCCTGTCGGGCGACATGGACGACGTGCACTACTCCGGTTCGAACGCCAGCGTGCTGCCGACGGACACCACCAAGAACACGGTGTACGCCTTCGCCAAGGAGCACGGCATCGAGTCGGCCGAGCAGTTCGGCATCCACCTCGCCCGCCACTTCGTGACCTCGCAGGAGCCGATCCACCGGGCGCGCATCCGTATCGAGGAGTACGCCTGGGAGCGCATCGCCTCCTCCGACGCCAACTCCAGGTTCATCGGCGCCGACGAGGTCAAGCACTCCTTCGCCCGCAAGGGCCAGGAGACCCGGCTCACCCAGATCACCTACGACGGTTCGCGGTGGGAGGTCGTCTCCGGCCTCAAGGACCTGGTCGTGCTGAACTCGACCAACTCGGAGTTCTGGGGCTATGTGAAGGACAAGTACACCACCCTCCCGGAGGCGTACGACCGCATCCTCGCCACCGAGGTCTCCAGTCGCTGGCGCTTCGGCTGGAGCGACGACGAGCAGCGCATGCCGAACTGGGAGAAGTCCTACGAGGCGACGAAGAAGCACATGCTCGAGGCGTTCGCCGAGACCTACTCCCTGTCGCTGCAGCAGACCCTGTACCAGATGGGAGCGCGGATCATCAATCATCGCTCCGAGATCGACGAGGTCCGCTTCTCGCTCCCGAACAAGCACCACTTCCTCGTCGACCTGGAACCCTTCGGGCTGAAGAACGACAATGAGGTCTACTTCGCCGCCGACCGGCCCTACGGGCTGATCGAGGCGACGATCCTGCGGGACGGCGCCGAGGCGCGTATCCCGGTGGACATGACCAATCTGTGAGCGCGCGGGAGCCTGCCCGAGAGCCCCTCGGCCCGAGAGCCCCTCGGCCCGACGGGCCCGGTGCACTCGGCCAGGTCAGGCCAGGCCCCGCCCGGTCCTGACCGGTGCCCCCGGCCAGGACCTCCGGAAACATCCTGAACTCGGCACCCGGAGCAGCACCCGGCCCCCGCAGTACCGTCAGCAGCAGGGGCCGGCTCCGGCACTCAAATCCCCTGGGCCCTGCCGTGCCCGCTCCGCCACCGAAACCACGAGGAAGAGTCCCATGGCAGCATCGGCAGCCCCTGACCCCACGGCCGCTCCCGACCCCACGGCCGAGCGGATCGTCATCGAGCACTGCGCGATCGCGACCGTCGACGCCGACGACACCGAGTACGCCTCAGGCCATGTGGTCGTCGCCGGCAACCGGATCGAGGCCGTCGGTGCGGGCACGGCCCCCGGGAACCTGGAGAACGTGGTCCGCCGCGTCGACGGGACCGGACACCTCGTCACCCCCGGCCTGGTCAACACCCACCACCACTTCTACCAGTGGATCACCCGCGGTCTCGCCACCGACCACAACCTGTTCAACTGGCTCGTCGCCCTCTACCCGACATGGGCGCGCATCGACGAGCAGATGGTCCACTCCGCCGCCCAGGGCTCGCTCGCGATGATGGCCCGCGGCGGTGTCACCACCGCCATGGATCACCACTACGTCTTCCCGAAGGACTCCGGCGACCTCTCCGGCGCCATCATCCGTGCCGCGTCCGACATGGGCGTACGCTTCACCCTCGCCCGCGGATCCATGGACCGCAGCGAGAAGGACGGCGGCCTCCCCCCGGACTTCGCCGTCGAGACCCTCGAGGGCGCGCTCGCCGCCACCGAGGAGACCATCGACAAGCACCACGACGCCTCCTTCGACGCGATGACGCAGATCGCCGTCGCCCCCTGCTCCCCCTTCTCGGTCTCCACCGAACTGCTCAGGCAGGGCGCCGAACTGGCCCGCCGCAAGGGCGTACGCCTCCACACCCACGGCAGCGAGACGGTGGAAGAGGAGAAGTTCTGCCACGAACTGTTCGGGATGGGCCCGACCGACTACTTCGAGTCGACCGGCTGGCTCGGTGACGACGTGTGGATGGCCCACTGCGTCCACATGAACGACTCCGACATCGAGGCTTTCGCCCGCACCCGTACCGGTGTCGCGCACTGCCCGTCGTCCAACGCCCGCCTCGCCGCCGGAATCGCCCGCGTACCGGACATGCTCGCCGCCGGAGTCCCGGTCGGTCTCGGTGTCGACGGCACCGCCTCCAACGAGTCGGGCGAACTGCACACCGAACTGCGCAACGCCCTGCTGATCAACCGCCTCAGCACGGTGCACCGCGAAGCCGCACTGAACGCCCGCCAGGCGCTGCGCCTCGGCACCTACGGCGGCGCCCAGGTCCTCGGCCGCGCCGCGCAGATCGGCTCGCTCGAGCCCGGCAAGCTGGCCGACCTCGTGCTGTGGCGGCTGGACACACTGGCCCACGCCTCCATCGCCGACCCGGTGACGGCCCTGGTCTTCGGCGCGGCGGCCCCGGTCACAGTGTCGCTCGTCGGCGGCAGGCCCGTCGTCGAGAACGGCCGGCTGCTGCACGCCGACGAGGACGCCATCGCGCGCTCCACACGGGAAGAGGCCCGAAGGCTCGCGCGGATCGCCGCGACGGCCTGACCCCCCTGGTCGTCCGGACGAGGGGGACGGCCCTCGTCCGGCGGTCGTGGACCCGAACGGGTTCACGGCAGCCGCCACCGGGCGGTGCGCACCCGGTGTGCGCACCCCCGGGGCGGTGACGCGCACCGCCCCGTCCGCACCGGGACGAGCCGCCGGCGTACCCGACCGAGGTGCGTTCACCCGCGCGGTCCGTGGCCGGGTGCCGGCCGTCGCGCCACACGGAACACTTGCGGCGATGGGCAACCTCGGCGAACTGACGCCACGCCAGCGAGCGGCCATGATCGCCACGGTGACCGCGAGCGCCTTGCTGTTCTCCAGCCTCACCAGCGTCGTCGTCGCGCTGCCGGTGATCCAGCGCGACCTCGGGATGGACAGCTCCGCACTGCACTGGGTGATCGTCGCGGCACTGCTGCCGCTGTGCGCCGTCGCCGTCGTGAGCGGCCGGTTGGGCGACATCACGGGCCGGCGCCGGATCTTCCTGCTGGGGATGCTCTGCTATGGGGCCGGCTCGCTGCTGTGCGCACTCGCCCCAGACGGGACGTTCCTGGTCGCGGCACGCGTCGTCCAGGGCCTGGGCATCGCCCTCGCCGTACCGCTCGCACTGGCGAACCTGACCGCCGCGCTGCCCGAACGCCGGCACGGATGGGCCATCGGTGTGCAGACCGCGGCGACCACTCTCCTCGGGATCGCCGTGCCGCTGCTCATCGCCCTCTTGGTCGATTACGTAAGCTGGCGGTGGGCCTTTGCCGCCGCCGTTCCCGTCACCGCCCTCATCGTGGTGCTCGCCGTCCGCTACCTGGAGGAGACCCGCGGTCCCGCAGGGAACTCGATGGACCTGGCGGGCTGCGCGCTCATCGCCTCCGGCCTCACCCTCGTCGTCTTCGCCTGCGAGCGGTCCTCGGACTGGGGCTTCGCCGACGTCCGTGTCCTGGCCCCGCTCGCCGTGGGCATCGGGCTCCTCGCCGTCTTCGCCCAGGTGGAACGGCGGGCCGCCGAGCCCCTCCTCGATCCACGCCCCCTGCGCAGCCCCGAGGTCTCCGTACCGATGACCGGGCTGGGGCTCGCCCAGTGCGCCTCACTCGCTCTGGTCGTCTATGTGACGTTGTACCTCCAGCACGTGCGCGATCTGAGAGCCCTGGAGGCGGGCATCCTGCTCGCCGCCTCCAGCGTGGGCACCGTCGTGCTCTCGCCACGGGTCGGACGGCTGACCGATCGCGGCTACGGCCGCCGGCTTGTCGTGGGCGGACTGGTCCTGCTGGGCGCGTGCCTGCTGTGGCTCACCTTCGGGGTCGGCCACCGCCACGACGCGTTGCTGGTCCCGGTGCTGCTGGTCGCCGGCCTGGCACCGCCACTGGTCTACCCGGCGGCCACCGCACTGATCATGAAGGCCGTGCCCCCGACCGCGCGCGGCGTGGGAGCGAGCCTGTCCGTTCAGAGCCGCCAGATCGGCGCGACCGTGGGGATCGCCCTGCTGAACCTGCTGTTTACGACGGTCGAATGGCGCGAGCGCAACAGACTGCTGCAGGGCGACGGCGCCGACTTCTCCGCACAGGAGCAGAACGCCCTCGACAACGTGCTGTCGCAGGAACAGGAAAAGAGCGAGCTGCTCGCCCGCCTGCCCGGGATCTCACAGGACCGGGTACGCGCGGCCGCGGACGGCGCCTTCACCGCGGCGATCGAGGTCAGCTTCCTGGTCCTCGGCGGGATCCTGCTGCTGGGCGCGCTGCTGGCCGCCGTGTCCCTCAGCCGGTCCGCCGACCGGGTGGGCGCAAGGACACCGGAGACCGACTCTTTCACGCGATGATGCCGGGGCTTCACGCGACGATGCCGGGGCGGGCCGACGGAGCCGGCAGTGACGCGCAGCCACAGACGGCACGTGACCGTGGGAGCACGCCCCTGCCCCGCCGCTCAGCCGGCCGCGAAAGCGGGCGTCCAGTCCGGACGGCGACCGCTCAGCCCGATGACCCGGTCCAGCAGCGGCGCGTCCGCGGAGACAGACACGACCGGGCCGAACAGTCCACCGCGGCTCGTGCCGTCCCCGGGAGTCAGGAGAGCGTACGAGACCCGCAGGCCTGCCTCGTCGGGCGCGTAGTCCTGGCCCGTGGCCCGGGCCAGGTCCCAGCCGTGGATCAGCAGTTCGTCGAGCGCCACCTCACCGGCGACCACGGCGGGCAGGGCCACTCCGCCTGCCCGGGTCTCGCCCTCCCAGGCCTCCGGCGCGCGCCACGCCTCCGCCAGCTCGTCCAGCAGCCCGAGGAGCACGGTGCGCCAGTCGTCGCCCAGCTCCAGCGCGACGGCATTCGGATCGGTGTCCGTCGTCGGCCCGAAGTCCTTGCGCGCGGCGTCCCGGAAGGCCAGGGAGAGCCCGACGAGATGGGCGAGCAGCTCCCGCACGGCATACGCGGGACAGGGCGTCGGATCCCCGAGCTGTGCCCCGTCGACCCCTCTCACCAGCCGCGCCACGCCGGCGGCGACCGGTCCGAGGTCGGGAGCGTTCGTACGGTGCGCATGGTTCGTGTTCATGTCCGGTAGACCTCCCGGGCAGCCGGAACTCATCGCCGTCCTGTCAGCTGTCCTGTCAGCCGTCCTGTCAGAGGGGTCTCCCGGGGCCGCTCCGGCGGATCCCGTGGGAGAAAGTGCGGCGCCGGGCCCCACCGCGGTGCCCCGGCGATCACCCGATCGGAGTATCCACCCGTGGCAGCGCGGGCGTGCCCGGGCGGGCGCCCCATACGCTCCCCGGGTGACGCGTACTCGTACCGCCCTGAACACCGGCCTCGACGACTTCCTCGACTGGGCGCAGTCCGCGAGCGGAGCCGCGCTGCCCGTACGCCCCGCGGACGCCGTGCTGACGCTGCTCGCCCTGCGCGGCGCCGACCGCAGAACGGGTGTGCCCGAGCCGACACCCGAGCTCCTGCGCCGTGTCCTGCTCGAGGACGTGCCGCTGCTCCTCCACGCCACCGCAGAGGAGATCGCGGCCGTGCCCGCCGTCCTCACCGCCCTCGTCGACCGCGTCCGCTCAGCCAACCGGCTGAACGCCAAACGCCACGAGCGTCTGCTCGCCGCCGCCGACGAGGTCATGCCGGAGTTCACACGGGCCATGAGCGACCCGTTCAACCTCACCTGGCCCCGCTGGTACGCCTCGCTGCTGCGCGAGGGCGGCACCGACCCCGACGACCCCGAGGCCGTACGCGCCTGGCTCGCCGCCCTGGAGGCGACCGCGCACGAGGGCCGCCCCGCACTGCCCGCCCCGCTGCAGCGCGCCGACGTCACGACCGCGACCTTCGCCGCACGCGTCCGGCTCACCGAGGCCCTGCTGGCCGCCTTCGCCCACGACATGGAAAAGCCCTCGCCGGCCGGCCCGCTGCTGCCCCCTTCGCCCGCTCTCTCCGCCGACCGCCCCGAGGAGGCCCTCGCGGACGAACTCGAAGCGCTCGCGGCGGACCTCAGCGACCGCTGGACCGCCACCGGTCTCACCGACGCCCTCACCGGCCCCCACGAGAGCCTCGCCCCCGGGCCGGAAGCGCTGCCCCACGCCGTACTCGCCGACCGTCTCCTCGACGAGCACCTCGACTACTACGGTGCCTCGGCCGTACCGCTCCCTCCGCCGGCGTCACTACCCGCCCCCGAGGAGATCAGGGGCCTGCTGCACGCAGCCCCGCTGCCCGCGTCGCTCGCCGCGGGGGACGACGACGTACACGAACTGGCCGAGCAGTGCGGCTTTCCCGACCCCGCCACCGCCGTGTGGACCGAGGGAAGTCCGACGGAACTCACCGAACTGGGCGCCGACGTCCTGGCGGCCGTCGTCGAACGCATCGCTGCCGAATCCGGCCCGGACGAGGAGTACGCCCTCGACGCCGCGCACGTCCTCTACGCGCTGTACGAGCGCGGCGCCACACCCGACTCGGTGGCGCGCAAAGCGGCCGACCACATCGGATGGTGGCTCGACCCGGAACTGGAGGACGCCCCCCTCCAGGTACCCGAAACCGCCCCCGCCGGCTACACCACGCCCCCGCCGGCGGAACTCTCCGAGCTGCTCGCACTGCCCGATCTGACCGAGAGCGACCGCGCCGAAATCGACGGGCACGGCAGGGCGCTCGCCGCGATCGTGGACCGTCTCGTCGCGACCGGCTGTGTCTTCCGCAACGGCGACGCCTACGGACTCACCCCGCTCGGCAGTGCTGTCGTACGCCATGTGCTGACGGTCGGTCATGTCGCGGCACCCGACCGCGAGAGCGTCTCCACATGGGACGCGGCCCAGACGGTGACAGCGGTCGAATACTGGCCGCCGCACATCGCCGCCCGCACCCTGGCCGACTGGGTGGACGAACGCGGCGGCACCGACGCGGCCTGGAGCGAGCTCATCGGCGCCGTGGCAGCGGAGTACCCCGCCGCCGGCTTCTCCGCACTGGTCACCCGCCTCGACCGTGCCGCCGTCCCCGCCGCACCACTGCGGGCGGCCCTCGGTGACCCGGTGATCGGCGCGCATGTACGCCGCGTCCTCCTCGCACGGGGCGAGCAGGCACCGGAGGACCAGGTCCCACTGACGGCACGGGCGGTGCTGGTGCTCGACGATCTCTCGGTCGGCGCCGCCGAGGACATGCGGGCCTCCGTGGACGCGGAGGCCGAGGAGCGTGGACCCGCATCGGCGTCGAGGGCCCTGATCGACGCCTTCGACCAGGCCGCCGCCGACTGGCCGGGCGGACCGCCCGCTCTGGTCGCGGCCCTCGCCGCCGCGGACCCGTCCCTTGCCTTCCGTATCCTCGAGGACCTGCGCGACCGGCACCCGGACAGCACGGTGGCGGACCGGGCGGCGCATGAGGCGAAGGCGGCGGGAGCGGCCTTGAAGCGCGCACGGCGGCACGGCTGAACTGTCATGAGGCGTGCGGGTGTTGCCTGCCAGCGGCCGGGAGGCCGTAGTCGCAGCCCGTGTCCTGTGCGCCTTGTGCCCTGAGTGCCTTGTGCCCTGCGTGCAAAGGAGTTCAGTCCCCAGGTCAAAGCCCCCCGGGGACTGAACTCGGCATCGCACTACCTCGCTATGCGTAAGCCACGACCTGACCGGTTGTGACCACAGGGGCGTTGGGGAGGAGCGAAGCGATGTTGTCCCGCACGAAGACCGCTGCCTTCTTGACCGATTCCTGGGCCGCCTCCTCGCTCTCGAAGACGCTGGTCGAGACCATCACTCCGTTCCCGGCGTCGATCCAGTAGTAGGCCCGGAGACCCGGGAGGTCACGCATGAGCGGCACGAAATCCTCGCTCACCCGACGTCCTGCCTCGGCAGAGTCGGTCACCCCTTCGTACCGTCGGACGGCTGCGTACACGGCTGATCTCCTTACCAATCCGGGCAATCTGCTGCGCAGACGCCGTACCCCTGCGACCGGTGCTCCGCTCGCGACGCGTCCGGCAATCACCGGAAGGGGCCTGCCGGTGGTCCGATTGGCGGACTCTGCCGGCACCACGCCACCGGAGCAGGAGCCACGACCACCGGCGGAGCAGTAGCGTCCATCGTTGTCCTTTCCACCTCAGGCCCAACGGACGCACCGATCCGCCAGGAACTTGGCGACCGGTCCGGTGAGCGCCAACGTTGCTCGTCGGCGGCCTGTGGACAGGGCGTCAAGGGGCCGGGAACACCGGTCAGCGTCTTCAGCACATCTTCACCCAGTGTGAACGGATGCCGTATGGATCCACCACGCCACACACCACTCTGCCCTGCGCAGCCCTGCCAACTCCATCCAAAGACGAACGGGCTTTGACGACACCTAAATTGATGTGCCATCAGGTCTATGTGTCGTGACTGGCCCGGGTCGGAGCGCTGTGAACACCCTGCTTGGACGACGACAGCCGGAGCGTTGTTGTGCGCCCTTCCTCTGGCTGTTCAATCGCTGTGTGACACATCGTCAATTAAGTGCGGGTATCTGACGTTCAGTCCGTTCTGCAAGGTGTCAACTTCTCGCCATCACTCGAACAAGTGCTTGTTTACTATTGCTTGATCCCTACGCGAACCCGTACATTCATCCGGCGATCTTCATAAATCGTTGTTTCTTGTGTGGGGTCTGGGGAGGCCCGGGGGAGTAGGGGAGCGAACCGTGCGTGTGTTTCCACCTGCCGTCAAACGTCGTGTTGCGACGCTGGCGGCATCTGTCCTGGCGGCCGGGCTGCTGACACCGACGGCATACGCCGTTGTGAACGCGGCTCCAGCGGAGGCGGGTGCACGCGCGGCGCAGGCCGAGCGTTCCGCCACGGCGCGTGCGACCGAGTCCGGAAAGCCGGTCGAGGTGGTGTCGGAGCGCACCCCCTACTCGCTGACGATGGCCAATCCGGACGGCACGCTCACCCTCACGCAGTCGACGACTCCGCAGCGCGCGAAGGCGGCGGACGGTTCGTGGCAGCCGATCGACACCACGCTCGAGCGGCGTGCGAACGGCACCATCGGGCCCAAGTCCGCCGTCGTCGACCTGTCGTTCTCCAACGGCGGAAGTGATGGCTCCCTGATCCGTCTCGCCAGCGGACGAGGAGCCGTCGAACTCGACTGGCTCAAGACGCTTCCCGCGCCGGTACTGAGCGGCTCGACCGCCACGTACCCCGAGGTCTACAAGGGTGTCGACCTCCAGCTGACGGCGACTGCCGAGGGCTACCGTGAGGTGCTGGTCGTCAAGTCTGCCGAAGCCGCAGCGAATCCCGAGCTCAATGAGATCAAGCTGTCGGTGAAGGGTGACGGCCTGACCGTCGGGCCGGGTGCCGGCGGTGGTCTGCGCGCCTTCGACGGTGACGGCAATGCCGTGTTCACCGGACCCGCCGGGCAGATGTGGGACTCGGCCGGTGACAACGATGGCACGAAGCCCCAGCTGATGCGCCGCACCGCTGCCGTCGTCGAGACCCAACCGGCCGGCAAGGACCCCGGCCGGCCGGACAAGGGGGATGCCAGCGCCGAGCTGCCCGTCAAGGTGGACGGTGGCGCCGTCACGATCAAGCCGGACGCCCAACTGCTCCGCGGAGACGCGACCGTCTACCCGGTCTACATCGATCCGCCGCTCGGGCTCGGAGCGTCGGAGCGCTCGGTGATCTCCTCCGACGGCGACCGGTTCTGGCAGTTCGACGGTGACTACGGCGTCGGCCGCTGCTACCGCGTCGGCCCGTACTACTGCGACGCCGACCACACCAACCGGATGCTCTTCGAGTTCGCGCCGACCAAGCTCGTCGGAAAGCACGTCGTCGGCGCCACGTTCCGGGCGCTCGAGACGTGGTCCTTCTCGTGCACCCCGCACTGGATCGATCTGTGGCGGACGGACAACATGTCCGAGGCGACGCGCTGGCCCGGCCCGTCGAAGCTCGACCTGATGGGAGACGTCAATGTCTCGGCCGGCCGCGGTGACAACTGCTCGCCGTCCCAGCCGGATAGATGGGTCGAGTTCGCCGACAACCCCTCGGAGAGCGACGAGAACCTGACCGCGACCGTGCGGAACTTCGCGGCAGGCAAGTTCTCCCGGCTGACCCTCATGCTCGCGGCCAAGGACGAGAGCGACGCCGACGCCTGGAAGCGCTTCGACGACAACGCCGAGCTCCAGGTCTCCTACGTGCCCCGGCCCGGTGTTCCGACCTACGTGGGGACCCTTCCGGGCGACGGTGTCACGTACTACTGCAAGTCGTCCGAGGCCGACCCGCTCACGGTGACGCGCCAGGACCCGATGATGCAGTCCGTGGTTCAGACGGAGGTGCAGCCGAAGTCCGGTGAGTTCACGGGGTCGCTGCGCACCTACATCACCGTCGACCGCTTCGTGAACGGAAAGTGGACGCAATCCTGGGCGGCCACGCTGCCGAACGTCGGCTACCACCCCGACGGCACCGCGGAGCGCATTCGGATGGCCAAGCAGGACGACAACACCCTGTACCGGATGCGAGCGCTCACCAACTCCTTCTGGACGACCGGTGGAGTGACCTCGAGCATCCCCTCAGCCTGGTCGCCCTACTGCTACTTCAAGATCGACGCGACCGCGCCCAAGGAACCGCAGATCAAGTCCACCGGTATCTACACCGAATGCACGTCCAAGGTGTGTGAGGGTGCGGGCGGCCCCGGCCAGGCCGGCGAGTTCACGCTCTCGCCGAACGTCTCGGACAAGGACATCACCGGCTATCGCTGGCGTCTGGGCGGCGAAACCTCGGCTCATGTGGAGTCCGGGGCCACGGCGACGATCAAACCGATTCCGCCCTTGTCCGGTGAGCAGAAGCTCACGGTGGAGGCCAGGGACGTGCTCAACCGCTGGGGGCCGCCGGCGGAATTCACCTTCAAGGTGTCCCCGGCCCAGGGCGCCGTCGGCCGCTGGCACTTCGCGGACGGCACCCCCGGCTCGTCGGTGACGACGGCGGCCGACAGCGCCACCGAGGGGATCCGGCATCCGGCCACGCTCCACCCCGTCGCGGGCAACAAGGCGACGACATGGTCGGCCATGGCCCGGCGGGGCCCCGGCGACTACTCACTCGCGCTGAACGACGATGTCACCGATCCCGCCCAGCAGATCGGATATGCCGCCACGCAGGCGCCGCCCCTCAACACCAAGGAGTCGTTCACGGTGTCCGCGTGGACGCTGCTGACGGACACATCCAAGAACCGTGTCGTTACCTCCGCCCCAGGCACTCATGGTTCGGCATTCCAGCTGTACTACTCGGCGTCACTGAAGAAGTGGGTCTTCGGCCGCGCGGCGGCGGACGTGACCAACCCCGTGTACGTCAATGCGCAAGCGATAACGGCGAATCCGCCCACCAAGGTGTGGACGCATCTGGCGGGTGTCTTCGACACCAAGGGCGACGAGGACAAGAAGAACGACACCATCCAGTTGTTCATCAACGGGCGCCCCCAAGGGAATCCCGTGGTGCTGCACGCGGCCAACGCCGCCTACGTCCCCGCGGCGTCGTCGGAGGGCATGATGTTCGGCCGGTCGAAGGCGGGCGAGTACTTCTCCGGACGTGTCGACGAGGTCGTTGTGTGGCAGCGGGCTCTCACCGCGGACGAGGTGCGTCAGGACAGTGCTCTGATTCAGGACAACGTGCCGATGACAGAGCTGGTTGGTCACTGGGACGCCGCCACTGTCGCGGGTGGCGTGGTGCACCAGAAGACCCCGTACGCAGCAGGTGACATGAAGGTCTCCGCCACGGGTGTGGTCGCCGATGCCGAACGGGGCGCCCTGGTCTTCGACGGCGAGTCCGGCGCCCTGACCACCCAGGGACCGGTGGTCGACGAGACAGGCTCGTTCACTGTGACGGTGGCCGTGCAGCTGGACAGCGCGAAACTCGCGTCCAAGCCGGTGGGCTACCAGGCCCAGGTCTTTGGTCAGCGTACGGCGGCCGGCGCCGAGTCGTCGTGGGCCATCTGGGTCAAAAAGGAGTCCGACGATGAGTACGAGTGGTACTTCGGCCGTGCTGCCACCGACGCCGACGGCACCGTGACCGGGTCGGCATATGTACGGGACCGCCAACCCGCTGAATTGGATACCCCGGTGCAGCTGACAGGCGTCTTCAATGCCACCAGGGCCAAAGGATCCGGATACGGAGACACACACCTCTTCGTGACCGAGTCGGAGCGTCCACAGTCGGACAACTCAGCGTTCAGTACACCAGTTCAGGGTAGTGGCGAGCTCGCGGTCGCTCGGGGTTCTGCGAATGGCATCACGGGCCACTACCTCCCCGGCGCTGTCAGCGAAGCGCGCATCTGGGTAGGCGCGATGACTTTGGATCAGGTCCGCGAGAAGGTCTTCGGCGGCAAACCGGGCGTGGATTAGCGCTCCGTCTCGGCTGGTGCGGCGGACTGCAGATACCGCTGCACCAGGACAGAACACCCCCATCACGTAAGCCGCTTTCGGAGCGGCGTCGATTCGAAAGCGGATGCCACGTGTACCGGAGATCGAGAGGCAGGACGGCTGCAGGCCGCGTCGCGGCGATCGTCGGCTTCAGCCTGCTGCCGGGTTTGCTGACCCCGGCGACGTTCGCGGCGGAACCGGACCCGCTGGGGAAGCCCGACCTGACAGCGCCTCGCGCGGACAAGGTTGTCCCGTTCAAGGGGAAGACCGACAAGAAGCAGGCCGCCGCCATACGGAAGGGCGCGGAGAACGGGCGTAAGGACACAGCTCGTGCACGCACCGACCAGAGTAGGGAGGTGACCTGGCCGAAGGCCGGAAGCACCACACTCACCTTGCCTTCCACCGGCAAGGCGAGCGCGACCCCTGGCACCCTCCCGGTCACGATCACCCGTCTCCCAGCGACCAAGGGCGCTGCCGCCCCCGAGGCTCCGGCCACCGTCAAGGTCGACGTCCTCGACCAGAAGCGAGCCGCGCAACTCGGTGTGAAGGGTGTGGTCCTCACCGCCACGGCTCCGGCGACCGGTGGTGCAGCACAACTCAGTGTCAACTATCGGTCCTTTGCGTCCGCCTACGGCGGCGACTGGGCGGGCCGGCTCCAGCTCGTGCAGCTGCCCGACTGCGCCCTGAGCACCCCGGCCGCGGCGAAGTGCCGTACACGGACGCCGCTGAAGTTCACCAACCGGCGCGACGCGGAAAGCCTCGATGCGCGCGTAGCGTTCAAGACGCCGTTGGCGTCCCGGGCCACCGCCTCTCCCAAGGCCACCGCCTCTCCCAGGGCTGCCGCCTCGGCAACCGGACAGAGGATGGTGCTGGCGCTCGCTGCCGGTGACAAGTCGGCCTCCGGTGACTACAAGGCGACCCCGCTCTCTCCCTCGTCGTCATGGGAGGCGGGAGGCTCCTCCGGCTCGTTCACCTGGTCGTATCCGCTGCGAGTGCCTCCGCCGGCAGCCGGCTCCACCCCCGATCTGGCGATCTCGTACGACTCCGGCTCGATCGACGGACGCACGTCGTCGACGAACAACCAGGGCAGCGTCATCGGCGAGGGGTTCGACATCACCTCGTCCTACATCGAGCGCAAGTACGGAACGTGCGACGACGACGGACAGGACGACAAGTTCGACCTGTGCTGGAAGTACGAGAACGCCTCGCTCGTGCTGAACGGCAAGGCCACCGAGCTCGTCAAGGACGACACCAGTGGCGTCTGGAGGCTGAAGAACGACGACGCCTCCACGGTCACCCGGTCCACCGGTGCCGAAAACGGCGACGACAACGGTGAGTACTGGACAGTGACCACCGGCGCCGGGACGAAGTACGTCTTCGGTCTGAACAAGCTCGACGGCGCGGGCGCCGACGACCGTACCCAGTCCGTGTGGACCGCTCCCGTCTTCGGCGACGACGAGGGCGAGCCCGGCTATGACGACGGCAGCAGCTTCGCCGGCCGCGCCAAGAAGCAGGCCTGGCGGTGGAACCTGGACTACGTCGTCGACACGCACGGCAACGCCATGTCGTACTGGTACCAGGCGGAGGGCAACAACTACGACCAACTCGGCGACGACACCACCGGAACCCCCTACACGCGTGGCGGCTATCTCAGGGAGATCCGCTACGGTCAGCGGGCGGGAGCCCTCTTCACCGGCTCGCCGGCAGCCTCGAACAAGGTCGTCTTCTCGCACGACGAGCGTTGCAAGGCCGCAGGCACCGGCTGTAAGGAACTGACCGAAGACACCCGGGACAACTGGCCGGACGTGCCGTTCGACGCGGTGTGCAAGAACGGCGACAAATGCACGGGCAACGTCGGCCCGACCTTCTTCACGCGCAAACGGATGACCGCCGTCACCACCTACGCGTGGAACGCGGCAGCAACCACTCCGGGTTTCGAGGCCGTGGACACCTGGGCCCTGGACCAGGACTACGTTGATCCCGGTGACACGGGCGACTCCTCGGACCAGTCGCTGTGGCTGAAGTCGATCCGTCACACCGGCAATCGCGGCACCGCCATCACGCTGGACCCGGTCACCTTCACCCATGAATTCCTGGCGAACAGGATCGACACCTCGACCGACGGCATCCTGCCGCTCTACAAACCCCGCCTCTACACGATCACGTCAGAGACCGGCGCGCAGACCATCGTCAACTATCTGTCGCCTGACTGCTCCGCAGGCGCGGCGATGCCGAAGGTCGACGAGAACACGAGGCGTTGCTACCCGGTGTACTGGCGTCCCAACGGGGCCACTGCAGCAACCCTGGACTGGTTCCTGAAGTACCCCGTCCACACGGTCAGCAGCACCGATCCCAAGGGCGGCTCCGAGGCCGTTCAGCACATCTACTCCTACTCCGGCGGCGGTGCCTGGCACTACAACGACGATCCGCTGGTCAAGGAGAAGGAACGGACCTGGTCCAGCTGGCGTGGATTCCAGCAGGTCACCCACCTGACCGGCGCCCCCGGCAACACCCAGTCCAAGTCGGTGACCGTCTATCTGCGCGGCATGCACGGCGACCGCGTACTCAAGGACGACGGTAAGACCCTGCACCCGACCGAGCGCAAGTCGGTCACCGTCACCGGCATCAAAGCCCCTGCCGTCACCGACGCCGACTACTACGCCGGCTTCACCCGCGAAACCGTCACCTACAACGGTGCGACGGGCCCGGAGATCGAGGGCACCGTCAACGACCCGTGGGCCAAGCGGACGGCGACCCAGCACAAGTCCTATGCGGACATCGAGGCCTACTTCGTCCGCACCAACGGCACCCACACCCGGACCAGCATCACCACCAGCCTTCCCGCACGCGACCGCGTCCGCTCCACCGTGACCACCTTCGACGGCTACGGCATGGCCGCCACGTTCGAAGACAAGGGCGACGACGGCATCGAAGGCGACGAGAAGTGCACTCGCACCTGGTACGCACGAAACGACGACCTGGGCATCAACAGCCTCGTCTCCCGCACGCGCACCGTCGCCAAGCTCTGCACCAAGGCGGACAGCCTGCTGGACCTGCCGCCGGACTACAGCCGACCCGGCGACGTCATCTCCGACACCGCCACCGCCTTTGACACCACCACATGGAGCGCGTCCCAGGTACCCACCAAGGGCGCGCCGCGCTGGACCGGCCGTGCCAAGGGCTACGGCATCGATGACCAGCCGCAGTGGCAGAAGGTCACCACCAGCGATTACGACACGCTCGGCCGGGTCACGGCCATCTACGACACCAACGGGTTGAAGACCGCGGCCACTGCCTACACTCCGGCTGGAACGGGCCCGCTCACAGCCACCACGGTGGAGAACGCCAAGGGGCACAAGACCACCACCACCGCCGACTTCGCCACCGGCGCAGTCCTGAAGATCAAGGACCCCAACAACAACATCACCGAGTCCGAGTACGACGCTCTCGGCCGCGTGAAAAAGGTGTGGCTCCCCGACCAGATGAGGGTGTTCGACGCGTGGCCCAGTCGCGTCTACGACTACAGCGTGACTGCATCCGGTCTGCCATGGGTGTCGACAGGCACGTTGAACTGGAACGCGGACGGCTACAACACCAGTTACCAGATCTACGACTCGCTGCTGCGCCCCCGTCAGGCCCAGTCCCCGAGCGCCGAGTCGGGCGGACGGATCATCGCGCAGACCCTGTACGACGGCCGGGGCCTGGCAGTCACGTCGCAGGCTGACATCTGGGACCACGAAAACGCGCCTTCCGGCAAACCCGCCGAGCCTGCCTCGGGTGCGGCGCCCACGCAGACCGACACCACCTATGATGGCGCCGGACGAGCTGTCAAGGCACAGACGAAGAACTACAACGTCGTCCGTTGGACCACCGAGACCAGCTATACCGGCGACACCGTCACCGCCAGTGCTCCCGCGGGTGGCCAGGCGACGGCCGTCGTCACGGACGCGCTCGGCCAGACCACCGAACGACGTGAGTACGCCGCGCCGCAGCCGACCGGCACCGACTTCACAACGACGAGTTTCACCTACGCCCCTGCCGGCCAGCAGGCCACCGTCACGGGCCCGGACAAGGCGAAGTGGACGTACGAGTACGACCTCTTCGGGCGCCCGACCAAGACCGGTGACCCGGACAAGGGCAGCAGCACGACCGAGTACAACGAGCTCGACCAGGTCGTCAGCACCACCGATGGTCGCGAGAAGAAGCTGATCTCCGAGTACGACGTCCTCGGCCGTAAGACCGGGCTGTGGGACGGAACCAAGACCGATGCCACGAAGCTCGCCGCCTGGACCTTCGACACCCTGAAGAAGGGCCAGCAGGACACCGCGGTCCGCTACGACGGCGGAGCAGCGGGTAAGGCCTACACCAGCAAGGTCACCAAGTACGACCCCCTGTACAGGGCGACTAACAGCTCGCTGACACTGCCCAGCACCGACCCGTTGGTTGTAGCAGGAGTCCCGCAGACGCTGGCATTCTCCGCCGGCTACAACCCGGACGGCACCGTCAGACACGCGGGGAGCCCTGCCGTGGGCGGACTGCCGGCCGAGATCGTCTCCTACGAGTACGGTTCCCTCGGCCAGCAGCGGTCTGCCTCGGGTGCTTCCGGCTACCTCCTGAACGCCATCTACTCGCCCGTCGGCGACCTGAGCCAGATGACCCTGGGCAAGGACTCCACCTCGTCGGCCAAGAAGGGCTACGTCAACTACGAGTACGAGGCCGGCACCCGGCGTCTCAAGCGCTCCTTCGTCACCGACGACGTGCACGCCTACATGCTCCAGGACCTGAAGTTCACTCAGGACGACGCCGGCAACGTCACGTCGATCTTCGACACCACCACCCAGGGTGGCACAACCAAGCCCGACCACCAGTGCTTCAGCTACGACGGCCACCGCCGCCTGACCGAAGCCTGGACACCGAAGACCGCGGACTGTGCCGCGTCCGGCCGCACGATGGCCGACATCGACGGCGCCGCCCCCTACTGGACCGGTTACAGCTACACGATCGCCGGCCAGCGCAAGACCGAGACCCAGCACACCACGTCGGGCGACAAGACCACGACGTACGAATACGGCACACCCCCACCCGACAACCAGCCGCATCCGCTCGTCCGCACCACCGGCGCCCGGGCTGCCACCTATACGTACGACAAGTCGGGCAACACCACCAGCCGCCCCGGCACCCAAGCAGCGATACAGACCCTCACCTGGAACTCCGAGGGCGAACTCGTCGGAACGTCCGAGCCCGCAGCGGACGGCAAGCCCGCCACCGGCACCAGCTACCTGTACGACGCGAGCGGCGAACTCCTGATCCGCCGCAACACCACGGGCGACGGCGACACCGTCCTCTACCTCGGCGGAAACGAGGTCCGACTCACCACCAAGGGAGCGGCCAAGACTCTCTCCGGCACCCGCTACTACACCGGAGCCGGCCAGACCATCGCGGTGCGCACCGCCACGGCGGGCGTCAGCGGTACACAGCTCAACTTCCTCGCCGCCGACCACCACGGCACATCGAGCCTCGCCCTCGACGCCGCCACCTGGGCCCCGTCCAAGCGCTACACCGCTCCCTTCGGCACCCCTCGCGGCAAGGAGCCGACCTCCTGGCCGGACGACAAGGGCTTCCTGGGCAAGCCAACTGACAAGGGAACGGGCCTCACCCACGTCGATGCCCGCGAATACGACCCGGCCATCGGCCAGTTCATCAGCGTCGATCCGATCATGGTCCTGGACCAGCATCAGTCGCTGAACGGCTACGCCTACGCCAGCAACACCCCGGTCACTTCCAGCGATTCCACGGGGCTCGCACCTGACGAGTGCGCCACAGGCGGCTTCAGTTGCGCGCCCAGTTCCAACGGTTGGAACGTGACCCCGAACAGTGATCACGGCAAGTATCACGGCGGTGGGACGAGCATCGGCCAGAACGATGCGGTGTCCATTATGAACCCCGTCAACGCGACGGAAAGATTCATCACAAATACCGCTAGGGAATTCCTCGGAACCGGTGAGGAATATGCAAACTGGCGAAAGGTCTACCAGAGAGACGCCGTCCCGGCGCCATGGCGGGAACTGGTACCCGAAGATCTCATGGCGGCAGCCGCCAACTCTTGCATAGGGCCGCGGTCAGCTAGCTGCCCAGAGGAAATGCGGACGACATTTTGGTACCTGGAAGTATTTCGCCTGACGACCTTCTCGGAAATGGGAAGCGACAGGGTTCCTGGCCTTCCTGTGGGGGGAGGAAGAGGGCGCGGGGCGTCGACGAAAATCGGCTGCATGAAGTGCTTCCTGGCTGGCACTGATGTCAAGATGGCTGACGGTTCAACGAAGGACATCGAGAAGATTGAGCTCGGCGACGAAGTTCTAGCCACGGATCCGGAGACAGGGGAGTCCGGGGCGCGAAAAGTAACCCGTCTTATCGTCACCGAGGACGACAAGCACTTCAACGAGCTCACCATCACGACCACCCAAGGCGCCGAGAAGCTCACCGCCACACACGAGCATCCTTTCTGGTCGCCCTCCGAAAAGCGGTGGGTCGAAGCACGTGACCTCGAGCCCGGGATGAACCTCCTCACGGACACGGGAACCACGGTCCTGGTGGCGGGAAACCGGGCGTACACTGCGCACGCACGTACGTACAACCTCACCGTGGACGACCTGCACACGTACTATGTGCTGGCGGGCGAGACTCCGGTACTGGTCCACAACAGCAACTGCCCAGATTTCAACTCGGACCTATCTGCGGCAGTTCATTATGCGAAGCACGTCAAGGGAGTGGACGTGCGACTCAAGAGGGGTAAGCAGCGTGAACCGCGTGCCGTCGATGCTGATATGCCGGAGTTCGATCACCCAAGCGGCAGAAAGGCATACAGGGCAGCCGCTCGTGACTTCATGAGTGGCGATGGGCCGGACTCGGCAATCAGTGTGAGTACGGCAAGTGGCGGCATGCATCGGTTCGATCCATCAACGGGTTACTACGGATACATGAACAGTAGCGGGAGCATCTCAACGTTCTTCCGGCCGGCGGAAGGTCTCTCCTATTTCCGTCGAACCGCGATGAGATATCGATAATGTTCATGTTCAGAGGAGAGGTGTGAATGCTGTTCCTCGATAGATTCAACGAATTGGTCGGAGATCTTGGGCGCCCCTCAGGGTTGACCCCTCATCGAGCCATCGAGGAGTGGTCAGACTTTGTAGACGACTGCATGGAGGGTTACGAGGGCACTCTCTTCGAATACTGGGACCAAATTTCAATTCGTAGCTTCCTTCAGCGGGTAATCGATGATCCAGAAGCTAGAGAAGCTCCTGAGTTGGTGTGGTTCAGGCTAGAGATCCACCGAGTGGATGAGAGGTTTGCCGACTTGCTAACGCAGGGGTTCGAGGTGACGGGTGGCCGTGGATGGTGGGAGCGAAAAATCCCCCGCATTGCTGGCCGTGAAATGGCCGAGAATGTCAAAGATCAGTACGGGCACGAAGTTGAGGTAGTTTGATCAACACTTCAGCCCTTTAGCTCGCTGATCGATGCGAGGAGCTCCACAGAAACACGCTTCGGTGGGGTTCCTCGGCAGTTTCCGTAGGCGGTGCGGCGTGGCAATGGCGACGGAAACCGGGGTGCACAGCAGGGAAATTGTGCGCACATGGATTGTCTGTTATTCGCTGACCAGCGGCGCTGCACCAACACGCGCTGAACGTCAGTCCGGATCAAGGCAGCTGGGCGGGGAGCCGTCTCCCAGTCGAGAGCGATGTCCCAGTTCTCCAGACCCTCACGGATCGGCTGGATCAACACGTCCATCCGGTCCCGGCGCAATTCTTCGGCGTACGGCTGTCCCAGCAGGTCGGCTGTGGAAACACCGAGCGCGCGGGCACAGGCAGCAACAAATGCTGGGGAGGCGGGCTTCTGCCCGCACTCGACCTTTGACAAAAGTGATTTCGACACATGCGCCCGCATCGCCAGTCCCTGCTGCGTCAGACCGCGCTGCTTCCGGATACGGGCGATCCGGGCGCCGGTGTGCTCCTCCATGCTCTGCGACATGGCGAACTCCGTTCTGCGGCAACACTTCAGACGGTACCCCCACCAGACCACCCTCGATCAGCCGAACTCGCCAGACCGAGGCTTGGGGCGCACCGCAGCCGTACGACCATCCGACAGGCACTGCGTACCGCCGAGTCGGGTTCCCGGATTCGCCACCGGCTTCTGAGGTGTTCACGCCCTGGGCAGTGAGCGGCCAGGCTGCTGTTGCGGCAGCCCAGCCGCCCCGCGTGCGGGCCCTTACAGCCCCGCCCCCTGCCGCTCACCCCTCCCCCTGCCCCGTCCCTCCTCCCCGCCCCCTCCGCCAACAAGCCAGCACCACCGGTTCCAGCCGGTACAGGCCCCGCGGCGTCAGGTCGAAGACCTGCATCGCGCGCAGGCTGCGCACCGCGGCGGACGCGGCCGTGGTGGTGCAGTCGCCCAGGGTGGTGACCGCGGTGGTGAGGTCGTCCGGTGTGAGGCCGGCCTCGGTCATGAACTCCGACACCGCGTGGAACGCCGTCCACACCAGGGTCCCGGTGCGCAGGCCCGCCTGGGCGAGGAACTCGGCCGCACCCGGCTCGGACGCAAGCCGGTCGCTCACGGCACGCAGGGCCGCTCGCTCGGTCAGGCCCTGTGCGAGGTCCTGCGCGAGCCGGTCGACCAGGCACGGCCAGCCGCCCGTGACCGCCCTGAGCCGTGCGTACCCCGACTCGGACGTGAACGCGCCGACGTCCAGCGCCCAGGCACGCAGACCGTTGGCGGTGAAGCGCCGTAGCGCCACGACCTCGGCCGTGACCTCCGGGTCGTCACCGAGCACCGCCGCCCAGAGCGCGTCCTGGTCCGGGCTCGCCACCAGCACGGCGGAGCGGGTGACACCGCGGCGTTCGGGCAACCGGGTCTGGGCGCTGTGCAGACTGTCGCGACAGGTCTCCTGGCTCGGGGACTTCGCCGTCAGATCCGACAGCACCAGTCGCTGGGTGCCGGGCTCCCCGCAGGCGAGTTCCCGTTCGAAGTCGGCGCGCTTCTTCACCACCGGCATGCTCCAGCCGGTCGCCTCGGCGACCTCGCGCAGGGCCGCGCTCACCCGGTCGACGCTCGTCGCAGCAGTGCCGATGACCACCCGGGCCTGGTTGCGCCGACCCGGCAGCACATCGGCGATCTGTGCCGCGGTCAGCGGGCACGGCGGCTGGTCCGGGCGGGAGCAGTGCCGGGCCTCCAGCGCGGTGAAGTGCTCGGTGACCTGCCGCCCCGAGGCGTTCTGCAGCTGCGCCTCGACCGCCTCGAGGCTGCCGATCATGCTCAGGGCGTTCGCGCTGCGCAGATGCCAGCTCCGGTGGTCCGTGTCCGGGGCCAGCACCCCGAGCCCCTCCATCTCGGTGAGATAGGTGCGGAACTGATCGGCGTCCAGGTCGTGGAAGCCCTCGCCCCACCAGTACGTGCACTCGTCCCACAGCTGCGCCTGGGTCATCCGGGCGTCGAGGCCGTGATGGTGGGCGTGGTGGGCCACGACGTTCGCGATCACGTTGTAGCGCGAGTCGAGCTTGAGGGTGTCGTGGAAGGCGGCGGTGATGCTCTGCTTCAACTCCTTGTCGGACTGCACGCGTTCCACGTCCGCTCGGGTGATCGTGTACGGCGGCGCGGAGACGTCGAGCCCGCGCCGCGCATGCATCGTCCGCACCAGCCGGTGGCCGAACATCTGCAGCAGGAACGGCTGGTAGGAGCAGTGCCCGAGGATCCGGTGCACCAGCGCCGGTTCGTCGAAGCGGTAACCGAGCGCGGTGAGCGGCTCGATGAGGAGGCCCGCCGCGTCCTGGGGCGCCAGCGGACGGATCACCGTCGGCTGCTGCGACAGATGGTTGAACGGATGGTTCTCGGCGATCGTCGCGTAGCGCTGCACCGAATGCAGCCCGGCGAAGACGACCTTGACCCGCTCCTCCGTCTCGGGGCCGAGGTCCCGCAGCCTGCGTGTCTCGGTGAACTGCGGGGCGTCGGCGTCGAAGAAGGCGTCCGCCTCGTCCAGCAGGACCAGCAGATGGCGCCGGCCGTCCTCCTTCAGCCACGCCTTGAGCCCGTCCAGTACCTGCTGATGGCCGAGCGGGGCGTCGGTCCTGACGCGGCGCTGGACCGGCAGGGCACCCAGCTCGATCAGCTTGCGCCCCACCACGTTCCACAGGGCCGATGCGCTCGCGTTCGTACCCTTGTACGTGGAGTCCAGACTCAGCGACAGGGCGAGCCGCGCCGTCGGGTCCGGCTTGCCGAACGCCCTGGCCGCCTCCTTGAGCAGGGCGGACTTGCCCAGCCCACGCCCGCCGAAGACCACCTGGCTGCCGTCCGGGTTCTGGACCGACGTCAGTTCCTCGCGGCGGCCGAAGAACATTTCCTCCGCCACCCGGCCGCGCTTCTCGCTCACATAGGGATTGACCGCGGAGAACGGCAGCAGCACGCGCATCGCCGAGGCCAGCAACTGCTCACCGCTCGCCGCCAGATGGGCGAGCGCGGCATCGTCCAGGACCACCAGCGGCCGCCTGCCCACGCACCGGCTCGCGAGTGTCGCCCGGTCCCGGACCTTCAGCGTGCCGAAGTACGCCACCAGCAAAGGCTCCTGCCCCGGGTCCTGCTGCACACGCGCCAGCAGGGCATCGGGGCTCGGCTGCCCCCAGACGAGCATGATGCGCAGCCTGCCGCGCAGGGCCGAGCCGAACGCGGGTACGAGCGCCTCCCCGGTGCAGGTCACCTCCGGCAGGTCGAGGAAGCGGTAGTCCCCGCCGCGATAGCGGTCGTCGCGCTGCGGCTTGCGCCGGCTGCGGTATCCGACGAGCCGCAGCGCGGGCATGAGCAGATCGCTCTCGCTCAGCCCGTCGGAGCGGCGGGCGCCCTGGCGGGACGACATCTCGCGCCACCCTTCCAGGCCCAGCGCCGCCAGCTCGGCGAACTCGGGTGACATGGCCGAGTAGTCGAGTGCGTCGAGTCCGAGGAAGCGCTCACGCCGGCGGACCGCCGCGATGAGCTCCCGGGTGATCCCCTCGGGCAGGGCATCGGGTACTGCGGGGAAGAAGTCGGACAGCGCACGGTCGGGACGCCCCGTGTCCGGGATGCTCTCTCCGTTCGCCAGGCCGGAGATCAGCACATCGGCGGCCAGCAGGTCCCCGTCCGCGAGCAGTGGTTCCACCCGGGCGAGATCGTCCTGCGTCACATCGGGGATCTCTTTCAGCCGTGCCCGGAGCCTGGCCCGGGACGTGGCGTGAGCACGGTCGAGCTCCTCCGACAGCTTCCCGAACCTCGCCCGCACCGGTCCGAGATCCGCGGTGGGGTCGATCACCGGTGCCTGGAGGCGCTGTTCGACACCGCGTTCCTCGTCCTCGCGGTAGACGCTGTTGATCCTGGCCCGGCGCAGTGTCTCCTCGAGTGTGCGGCGGGTGCGCTCCAGTTCGTCCGCGACCCGCTGCCCCGACTCGGACACCAACCGGTGCAGATCCTCGGACAGCGGAGCCATGTCATGGGCCGGCAGCGGCAGATGGCCCTGCAGAGCGAGCATGAGCACATGGGCGGCGGTCCTGAAGTGCTCGCGCCCGGCATGGATCCGTACCGCTTCGTCCCAGGTACGCCGCCCGGCGTCGACGAGCTCGCGTGCCGAGCTGTCGGGGCAGTGGATCCGGCCCGAGGCGTCGACGGTGGTTCCGCTGACCTTCAGCAGTTCGGCGGACAGGGCCAGTTCGGCCGGCAGTTCGCCGTCGCCGAGCCGTGCGTCGCCCGCCAGCAGCTCGAAGGTACGGTCCAGCGAACGCGCCGCCGCCCGAACCGCCGCAGTGGCGAACGGATCGTCGTGAGGCGCCTGTTCCAGCAGCTCGGCGAGTGCGTCGGCGCGCAGACGCAGCACCGTCGCCCGCATCTCCCGGACCTGGTCCGCGCTCCAGTCGGTGTCGCTCCCGCTGAGCGCACGCGCGCAGCCGACCCATCTGTCGACCATCCGCAGCCGCTCGGTCATCTGACGCATCACGTCCTGGCGGGTCGGCCCCTCGAGCCTGCTGCGGCTGGAGCCCATCAGCCGCTGGTCGATCTCGTCCAGCTCGGCCTGGAGCCGTGCCGGATCCGACAACTGCCGTACGCGTAAGGCAACGTCGTCGAGCGCGGCACGGTCGTCGTCCGCGGCGTGCTTCAGAAGAGCGCCGATCAGTCCCTCCGGTGCGAGCCAGCGGCGGGCGATCTCGCTCGCACGGCGGAAGCGCAGCCGGGGCACCTGCGCCAGACCCTGGCGGCACTCCTCCCGGGCGTCCTCCAGAGCCTTCTCCAAATCGCCCCGGTCCCGTGCCAGGGCCAGCGGAGGGGAGGACAGCAGTGTCGACTGAAGGGCCTGCTGGGCGACATCGCGGACGATCGCGGCCAGCTGCGGGGGAAGTCCGGGGGCGACCGCCCCGAGAGGCGCGCCGATCTCCGAGTCCCCGGTGACCAGCACACCGCGCAGCAGCGCCGATGCGGCGAGGCAGGCATCGGCACGATCGGTGGTGAGCGATTCCGTTCCGGTGCCGCTCAGTTCGGTACGCAGCCGGGCGGCACACGCGCCGTGCTCGCTGCGCATCGACTCGGCGAGAGCCGCAAGGCGCAGTGTGGCGACCCGGTGTGCGGGCTCACCCGCCGCTGCGGCGAGCGAGGCCGCGAGGCCGAAGCGGCCCTCGGACACCAGACCGGCGAGATACGCGGAGACCGTGGGGGCGCGGTCCTCGTCTGCCTCCGGAGACCGGTTGTGGTCCTGGCCATGGCAATGGTCCGGGTCGGGGCGATGACCGCTCTGCCGGTCGGGGTCGGGCTCGAGGTCGGGGCCGGAGCTGGGGAGGGACTCGGTGTCGGGGGAGGCGGGGGAGGCGGGAGGCGCGTCCGACGGGATCCCCGCGAAGAGGGCGGACCACTGGGTCTCGAGGGACGGGGACGAGGGCGGGGTCGGGGTCTCGGTGTCCGCAGCACGCCGCCGGACGGGCTCGGCGTCCGGATCTACGCCGGGATCGCCGGTGTCGTCGTCGGAGTCGCTCGAGGCGGTCCCGGGTGCTGCTTCCGCCGGTGTGTCCGCCTTTGTGTCCGCTTGTGTGTCCGCTTGTGATCCCGGGTTCGGCGCCGGCTCCGTGTCTGGCGCCGGCGCCGGCGCCGGCGCCGGTTCCTGTTCCGTGTCCGGCTTCAGTTCCGCTTCCTTCTCGGCGTCCGCCTCCGACGGGGCTTTCCGCTCCGGCAGCAGACCGGTGACCGGAACGGAACCCGCCCCGCCGTCGGTCCCGGACTCCGTGTCGGCGTCCTGCGCGCACGGTGGCTCCGGCGTGGCCCCGTTCCCGGTGCCGTCCGCCGCTGCCGCCCCGCCCGCGGCGTCCTGTTCCGCAGCAGGCCGCGGACCGTCCCAGGACTCGGACTCGGACTCGGACTCGGACTCGGATTCGGGTTTGGATTCGGGTTTGGGCGCGGAAGCCTGCGCCGGTACGACGGCGGTGTGCTCCTGCGGCTCCGGTGATACCGCCGTCACCGTGACCTGGTCTTCCGAGGCACCGCACGGCGTGTCCTCGGGGCCGTTTCCGGGCCTGTCGTCACCGACACGGTCCCCCAGGCCCTCCTTCACCAGGCTCGGGGGAGGGTAGGGCACCATGGCCGGAGGGGAGTTCGCCTCGGTAGCGGCGTCGGCGGGGAGCAGACGCAGCCGGCGGTACTGGATGGCCAGCGGAGCCAGCCACAGCGCCAGGGCGGCCACATCGGACAGGAGGTTCAGTACCTCGCCGGTCTGCTCGTTGTCGTGCGGAACCATGTCCACCAGCGCCAGCAGAATCCCCATGGCAGAGGCGTCGCGCTCGTCGGCCTCGGCCCACTTCTGCCTCGTCTGCAGGACTTCGGCCCGCCGCTGCGCCGCGGCGAGTGTCTCCTCGAGGCCCGGCGCATTCGCCTGGCCGGCCAGAGCCATGACCCGGCCCAGCTGTTCGCGTAACGGGGCGTGGGCCAGCCGGTCGAGGAGGGTGTCGGTCTCCCGGCGGACCGTGTCCAGGTCGAGTCGCTCGACGGTGACATCGTGCGCCCGCAGACCCCGGGTGGCTTCGTCGAACGATCGCGCGACGCGCCTGAGCACCGCGAGGTCCCCGTCCTCGGGACGTGCCTGTGCGTGTACCGCCTCCGCGATCCGGTGCACGGATTCCCGGGCCGTCGCCAGGACTTCCTCGATGCGGGCGACCGCCTCGATCAGGGAGGCGGAATCGGGGGGTTGGGGGGCGTCGGGCGCTGCCCCCGAGCGGGAACCGGACCCGTCGTCCGCGGTCTGTGCGGCCACGGGAGCCTCGTCCTGTTCGCCGCCCCGGGCCGCGGCGAGATCGGCGACGCGCCGGGCCGCGTCCCGCACGCCCCGTACCGCATCGCTCTGCGACGCATCCGTCATCCACGGCTGTCGCAGCGCCCACAACCAGAGTTGGGCGTCGTCCGCGCATGCACGCAGCAGGGACCAGGCGGCGAGCCGCAACAGGGCTGGGCTCCACTGGTGGGTGAGCGGCTTGGTGGGACGCTTGTCACCGCCGTCACGAACATGCTCACCGCCACCCTCGTCGGCCTCGTCACCCGTACGTCCGGCGTCGGTGCCGTCGTCCTGTGTGCGCCGCCCGGACAGCGCCGCACCGATGAGATCGGGCAGCAGCGGACTGGACAGATGACGTGCCGCGTGCCGGGTGCGCGCGGCATCCGGGTCCTTCTGCAGCCGGCCCAGTACGTCCCGGCACAGCGCCGGGCTCACACGGGTGCCGACCATGGGGATGCGCAGGGTGGCGAGGAGATGCCGGCGCCAGGGCACCGGGGTGGAGACGAGGGCGTGTTCGACGTCGTCCGCGGTGAGGTCGCGGACGGCGGGGGCCAGCGGGGAGGGCACCTTCGCGAGGGCGCCGGACAGCGCGCGGAGCGCCCGGCTCAGCTCGGAGTCGGGCTCTTGGCCGCGCGGACGGGGAACGACCGGATAGCTGGGTCCGGATTCCTCACACGGCTGCGGACTCGGGGACAACGATGCTCCTGTTCGACGGGACGAGAAAAGGGACGAGCGGCGGTCAGATGCGTCGCGTACGTGGACGCGCTCGGGCGGGAGTTCGGGGCTGCCGGTCACCACCGCGGGCGCGGACGCTCTCGTGGCGGCTCCGGCGCGCTGGGCCGTCGTTCGCGGTCGCCGATCGGTGTCCGAGACGACGGACCTGCGGAGGGACCACCCGGGTGCCTCGGCCGGCTCTGGGGGGATGCTCTCGTCATATGCCCCCATCTTCACTGGGTAGGTAACGCACGGAGAAGATGTGAATACAGTGTGAGAGGGGCGCTCGGGGGCGCGCGCCCAAATGCCGGGCGCTGTCGGCGTAGTGACGGTGCGCAGCCGGGGGTGAGTGGTCAGGGTCGGCCTGACGGCGTCGTGCGCACCACCAGGTCGCCACCCTTGCGGGGAGGGCCCAGCCGTGCCATAAAGGTCTGGACCATTGCCTCGGTGAACGGAGGCAGTACGGTGCAACGCTCATGGCAGGCAGTCGCGTTGGTGGGTGCGTTCGTGCTGCTGTCGGCGGGCGGCTGCGATGACGGCGCCGCTGACGGGGACGGCGTCGGTCCCACCGCGCCGAGCGGAGTCACCGCCCATGCGGGCAGCGCCCGCTCCGTGCACGTCATGTGGGATCCCGTCGGGGACGACCGGGGAATCGCTGTCTACGAGATCTACCGCGACCGTACGAGAGTGAAGTCCGTCCCCGCCGCGATCCGCATGTTCGATGTGAGCGGGCTGTCTCCGTCGACCGCGTATACCTTCACCGTCCGCGCTGTGGATGCTGCGGGTCGCGTCTCACGGCACAGCGCCCCTGTCACCGTCACCACCCCGGCGCCCGCCGCGGAGGACACTCGGCCGCCGAGCCGTCCCGGTGCTCCGAAGGGCCGGGCCGAGGGCCCGAGTTCGGTGACCTTGTCATGGGGCCCGTCGTACGACGGGACCGCCGTGACGGCCTACGACGTCTATCAGGCCGGCTCCCGTATCCATACCGTGCCGGGCATCGTGACCCGTGCGCGCATCCAAGGTCTGCGTCCCGGGACGGTCTACACCTTCACGGTCAGGGCCAGGGACGCGGCGGACAACTCGTCGCCCGGCAGCGTCCCGCTGGATCTCACCACCGGGTCCGCGCCGGGCCGGGGTCCGGGCACGGCGCCGACCGCGCTGAAAGTCACCGTCCGGGCCGTCGGTGCCGCGCACCACATCGATCTGAGCTGGATGCCGCCGATGACCGGCGCCCCGGTCAAGGAGCATCAGCTGTTCCTCAACGGCAGACTCGCCACCACCGTCGTGTGGGGCGCGCAGCCACCGCCGGGCCGGGTTGCCTACAGCCTCACCGTCGCCGACCGCCCCGGCACCCGCTACTCGGTGAAGCTGCGGGCGAAGCTCCCCGACGGCAACTGGGGCGACTTCTCGGCGCAACGCACGGTCGTGGTCGGCTGAGGCCCACTCCGGTGATACCGGGGAACACCTGGCGGACCACGCGTCGGTGCGTCGGGAAGCCGCGTGAACGGGCGTCTGTTCAGACGGCGAAGAGCAGCCCGGCGCTGATCAGGACGGCGACGGCGGTGGCGAAGTGGATGCCGAACGCGACCGCCTTGGTGCCGCCGTTGCGGAGCACTATCAGGGTGTCGCCGAGTGGTACCAGCGCGATGAACAGCATGAACCAGGCCTCGGCGCGGGCGCCCGCGAGGACGAGGAGGGCCAGGCCCAGAATGCCGCAGGCGGCATCCCGCAGTCCCTTGATCGCGAGGTAGGCGGGGTCGCCGTCCGGCTTGGCCGGTACGCCGTAACCGGCGGCGGCCGCGCGGGGCTGGAGCAGGAAGCGGGCCCCGACGAACAGCACGAGCAGGTCGAGGACGACGGCCAGGGTGTACGCGGTGACGGTCACGCCAATCTCCGTTCTAGCGCTGCTAGTTGTGAGAGCGAAGCTAGCATTGCACCGGTAGGAAATCTAGCGGTGCTAGAATCTCTCCATGTCGATCACGAAGCGCCGAGAGCGTGAACGGGCCGAGCGTGAGCAGTTGATCATCACGACCGCACGGGAACTGGCGGAGACCGAGGGCTGGGCCGCCGTGACGACCCGGCGGCTCGCTGCCGAGATCGAGTACAGCCAGCCTGTTCTCTACAGCCACTTCAAGGACAAGGGTGCGATCCAGGCCGCGGTCGCCGTGCAGGGGTTCGCCGAACTGGCCGCCGAGTTGCGTGCGGCGCGCACCGCGACCGGCGGGGCGCGCGAGACGCTCGCCATGGTGGGAGCGGCGTACTCGTCCTTCGCCCGGGAACACCCGGCGACGTACGGCGCGATGTTCACCCATCCCGTCGACCTGCCGTTCGCCACCCCCCAGGCCCCGGCCGCCTTGCGCGACGCCTTCGGTGAACTGCTGCAGGCCGTCGAGCCGCTCGCCGCCGCCGATGACGACCCGGGCATCCTCACGGAGACCTTCTGGGCCGGTCTCCACGGGCTGGTCACCCTCATGCGCAGCGGACGCCTTCCGGCCGACGCGCACGAGCGGCGACTGGCCCTGCTGATCGGGCACTTCGCCCCGCGGGAGAGCTGACCCGGGCGGTCCCGCGCCGCGCCGGGTTCCGTGCCGTATCGGGTCCCGCGCAGTATCGGGTTCCGTGTCGCCTTCCGCGCCGCACCGGGTTCCGGGTCCCGCGCCGCGCCGGGGCCGCGCGTCCGGACTTCGCGGCGTCAGCATTTCGTAAGACGCTCAAAGCCCCACGGCAGCGCTCGAGCGAGTGTCATGGTCACCATGAAACTGCGCCTGTCCCCACCGTCCTTCTCCGGGCGGCTGCACGATGCGCGGACGGCCACATCGGTCGGACGCTGGCTCGGAGCCGCCGTCCTGGTGTGCTTCGTCACCGGTCTGATCAGTCACGTGCTGCAGCATCCGCCCTCGTGGGCGGCCAACGCTCTGCCCAGTCGGCCCTCCTGGGGATACCGGCTGACCCAGGGGCTCCATGTGGCCGGCGGAATCGCCGCGATCCCGCTGCTGCTGGCGAAGCTCTGGACCGTCTACCCGAGGCTCTTCGCATGGCCGCCGCTGAGGTCGGTACGGCATGCGCTGGAGCGTCTGTCGGTGGCCGTCCTGGTGGCCGCGGGCGTCTTCGAGCTGTTCTCCGGGCTGCTCAACACCGTGCAGTGGTACCCGTGGCCGTTTTCGTTCGTCCCGGTTCACTATGCGCTGGCCTGGGTCTTCGTCGGCTCACTCGTCCTGCACGTGGCCGTCAAGGCGCCTGAGATCAAAGCGCATTGGCGTGCGGCGTCTTCCGGCACCCTCGCCCTGCCGGTCTCGGACGGGCCGGACCGGCGCTCGTTCCTGCGTGGCGTCACGGCGGCGGTCGGCGCGGTCACGCTCACCACCGTCGGCCAGTCCTTCACTTCGCTGGGCCGCTTCGATCTGTTCGCTCCCCGTCACCCGGACCACGGCGTCCAGGGGCTTCCGGTCAACCGCACGGCCGCTGCGGCGGGTGTGGAGAACGTGTCGGTGCGGGACTGGCGGCTGACGGTGACCGGGCCCCGGCCGTACCGGCTGACCCTCGACGAACTGCGCGCCATGGCGCAGCACGAGGCCGTCCTGCCCATCGCCTGTGTGGAGGGCTGGAGCAAGTCCGCGCACTGGCGCGGTGTACGGATCCGGGACCTGCTCGACCAGGCGGGCGCCCCGCCCCACGCGATGCTGCGCGTCGTGTCGATGCAGAAGAGCGGCGGATACCGGGTCACCGAGATGGCGCACACCTACGCCCGTGACGAGCTGACGCTGCTCGCCCTCGAGCTCAACGGCGAAGTCCTGTCGCCCGATCACGGGTTCCCCGTGCGCATCATCGCGCCCAACAGGCCCGGTGTGCTGCAGACCAAGTGGGTTCACCGGCTGGAGGTCCTGTGATGCGTGTGTTCTTCGGCGCCGTCGGTGTCGCGGCTCTGGGCTACGGCGGATGGCTGCTGTTCGACGACGGCCAGTACGTCGAGGTCGCGTTCTGGCTGGCCGGGGCCGTGGTGCTGCACGACGGGATCGTCGCACCGCTGGTGCTGGCCGCCGGGCTGCTGCTGGCGCGCGCGGCACTGCGCGGTCCTGCGTACGGGGCGTTGCGTGCCGCGGCGATCGTCGCCGGCTCGCTGACGGTGGTCGCCCTGCCTCTGTTGCTGCGGCCCGGCGCACCGGCCAATGAATCGGTGGTGCCCCTGGACTACGGCCGGAACCTGCTGATCGCCCTCGGGGTGGTGGCCGCGTACACCGCGGGACTGCTGCTCCTTCGGCGTTTGCGCGCTCTGATCGAGGAGCGGAGATCCGTCGAGGAGCGTTGACGTGGAACGGGGAGTCGGGCGGGCCGGGGCAGCATATGCCCTGGCCCGACTCGCTTTCCGGTAGTCAGCTCGGCCAACTCGCCCCCGGGTCACGGCTCGAAAACAAAGGCACCGACGTCTTGTCAGTGCAATTTCACATTACTATGTTACCCGTCACACATCGCGCGTGAAAGCTCTCACCGGAAGTGACCCACATGACCAGACGCACCCAACTCGCCGTCGCCACCGCCCTGCTGACCGCACTGGCGGCCGGGGCTTCGGGCTGTTCCCCAGCGGACTCCCCGCAGAAGGCGGGCGGCCATGGGAAGAACCCCGCCGCGGCGAACGCAGGCAAGATCCTCGGCGGCACTCCGGCCAAGGGCGGCACGCTGACGGTTCTGTCCAACCAGGACTTCGCCCATCTCGACCCGGCCCGCAACTGGGTCATGCCGACCATGGACTTCGGCACCCGGCTGCTCTACCGCACGCTCGTCACCTTCACGTCCCAGCCCGGCGCGGCCGGCAGCCGGATCGTCCCCGACCTCGCCACCGACCTCGGCACCCCCTCCAACGGCGGCAGGACATGGACCTTCAAGCTCAAGGACGGACTGAGATACGAGGACGGCTCACCCATCACCGCCCAGGACGTCAAGTACAACGTCGAGCGCTCCTTCTCCCCGGACCTCACCGGCGGCCCCGACTACGCGGCCCGCTACCTCGCCGGGACCAAGGGCTACACCGGTCCGCTCACCGGAAAGCACCTCGACTCGGTCAAGACCCCCGACGCGCGCACGATCGTCTTCGAACTGGCGCGCCCCGTCGCCGACTTCGCCTACACGGCCACCCTGCCCACCTTCGCCCCGGTGCCGAAGTCACAGGAGAGGGGCGCCCAGTACGACGCGCGACCGTTCTCCTCGGGCCCGTACAAGATCGAGTCGTACGACCGCGACAAGAAGCTCGTGCTGGTTCGCAACGAGCACTGGGACCCGAAGAGCGACCCGGTCCGCAAGGCCTACCCGGACCGGTTCGTGGTCCTCATGGGCCTCAAGGGCGGGCAGATCGACGACCGGATCATCGCGAGCAGCGGGGCCGACGCCTCCGCGGTGGCCTGGTCGGACATGCGGCCCGAGAGCGTCCCCAAGGTGCTCGGAAAGGCCGACATCGGACAGCGGTTGCTCGCGGAGTCGCAGGGCTGCACCGAGATGCTCCAACTCAACACCTCACGCCCACCGTTCAATGACGCCAGGGTCCGCGAGGCCATGCAGTACGCCGTCGACAAGGGGGCCGTGCTCACCGCGGGCGGCGGCCCCGCGCTGAACGACATCGCCACCGCCTATCTGCCGCCCGCACTGACCGGCGGAAAGCAGGCCGACCCCCTGGCCGTCAAACCCGAGGGCGACCCCGCCAAGGCGAAGGCCCTGCTGAAGGAAGCGGGCCTGGAGAAGGGCTTCAGCACCACCGTCACCGTCTCCACGGGAGACAAGACCAAGGCGGAGGCGCTCCAGCAGGGACTGTCCCGCGTCGGCGTGAAGGTCACGATCGACACCGTCGATCCGGGCGCCTACTACGACGTCATCGGTGACACCCGCAACGCACCCGACATGGTGCTGGCCGGCTGGTGCCCCGACTATCCCTCGGGCTCCACCTTCCTGCCCTTCGTCTTCGACGGCCGCACCATCAAGGAGAAGGGCAACTCCGGTAACTACGCGCAGTTCCGGGACGAGCCCACCATGCGGCGGATCGACGAGATCAACGCCATGACGGACGCGCAGGCGGCAGGCCGGGCCTGGACCGACCTCGACGCCCGCATCCTCGCCAAGTCCCCGGCCGTTCCCCTGCTTCTGGAGCGCAAGCCGCTGCTCGTCGGCACCAATGTCGCGGGCGCCTTCGGCCATCCCGTCTGGGCCGGCCAGGTCGACTACGCGACGATCGGCCTCAAGGACCCCTCGAAGAGCCAGGGCTGAGGCGCGACGGCCATGACCGCATCCGCGCCGCCATCCGCATCCGTCCCCGCCCCCGGGCCCGTCGCCGAGCAGGGCGCGGGAGACGCCCCTGTTCCTCCGGGCAGCAGTCCCTGGCGCCGCGCCCGCACGGAGCTGTGGCGCCGTCCTTCCGTCCGGATCAGCCTCGCCGTCGTCGCCCTCTTCGCCTTCATGGCCGTCACGGCCCCCTGGCTGAGCGCGCTCGGCGGCTGGGGCCCCGAGGCCTTCGACAAGAACGCCGTCGACCCCTACCTCGGCGGACTGCCGTTCGGCCCCTTCGGCGGGATCAGCGCCGACCACTGGCTCGGCGTCGAACCCGGCACCGGCCGCGACCTGTTCGCCCGGGTCGTGCACGGCGCCCGGGTCTCCCTCCTCATCGCGTTCACCGCCACCGCCGTCGTGGTGCTCGTGGGCACCGCGGCGGGCATCGTCGCCGGCTACTTCGGCGGACGCGTCGACGCCGTACTCAGCCGGCTGATGGACCTCACCATGTCCTTCCCCTCCCTCATCTTCATGATCGCTGTGATGTCGGTGGCGAAGGACGTCAACCGGATCGTGCTGATGACGGCGGTCATCGGGCTGTTCGGCTGGCCCGGCATCGCCCGTGTCGTACGCGGCCAGACGCTCTCCCTCAAGCACCGCGAATACGTCGACGCCGCACGCGTCGCAGGTGCCCGGCCCTGGCGGATCCTCACCCGCGACATCCTGCCGGGCGTCTCGGGCCCCGTCATCGCGTACACGACCCTGCTCGTCCCGGGCATGATCAGCACCGAGGCCGCTCTGAGCTATCTCGGCGTCGGCGTCCGGCCACCCACCCCGTCGTGGGGCCAGATGATCGCCGAGAGCGTCGCCTTCTACGAGACCGATCCGATGTACTTCCTCATCCCGAGCACCTTCCTCTTCCTCGCCGTCCTCGCCTTCACCCTGCTCGGGGACGCGCTGCGGGACGTCCTCGACCCGAGGGGCGGTCGCGTATGACCCTTTATCTGATACGCCGCCTCGCCGCGGTCGCGGGCGTCCTGCTCGCCATCACAGCCGCCACCTTCGTCATCTTCTACGTCCTCCCGGCCGATCCCGCGGCGGCCGCCTGCGGCAAGTCCTGCAGCCCGGAACGGCTGGCCGCGGTACGCCACCACCTCGGCCTCGACCAGCCGCTGTGGCGCCAGTTCACCGGTTTCCTCGGCGGACTGTTCACCGGCCGCACCCTGGGCACCGGCCAGTACGCGGTGCAATGTGACTTCCCGTGCCTCGGCTACTCGTACGAGAACTCCGTCCCCGTCTGGGACCTGCTCCTCGACCGTCTCCCGGTCTCCGTGTCCCTGGCCGTCGGCGCCGCGGCGCTGTGGCTGCTGCTCGGTCTCGGCACCGGTGTCGTCGCGGCCCTGCGCAAGGACACCCTGACCGACCGCACCCTGATGGTCGGCGCGGTCGCCGCCGCCTCCCTGCCCGTCTACTTCACCTCGGTCCTGCTGATCTACGGAGTGATCCGGGTGGCAGGACTGCTGCCCTACCCCACCTACCGGGATCTCACCGACGACCCGCTCGGCTGGGCGTCCAATCTGCTGCTGCCCTGGGTGGCCCTCGCGCTGCTCTACGCGGCCATGTACGCACGCCAGAGCCGTGGTTCGATGATCGAGGCGATGGCCGAGCCGTACATCCGCACCGCCCGCGCCAAAGGCCTCCCCGAACGGACGGTGGTCGTCAAACACGGACTGCGGTCCGGAATGACTCCCATCCTGACCCTCTTCGGCATGGACCTCGGAGGGCTGCTCGCCGGCGCGGTCATCACCGAGTCCATCTTCGGACTGCCAGGCGTCGGAAGGCTGTTCTACGGAGCACTCGTCAACGCCGACCAGCCCGTGGTCCTCGGCGTGACCCTGCTCGCCGCCTTCTTCATCGTCGTCGCCAATCTGGCCGTCGACCTCCTCTACGCCGTCGTCGACCCGAGGGTGAGGTACTGATGGCCGCCCTGCTCGAAGTGCGCGAACTGCAGGTCACGTTCACCACCGCCGCCGGTCCTGTACGCGCGGTCGACTCCCTCGGCTTCACCGTCGAGGCCGGCCGCACCCTCGGCATCGTCGGAGAGTCCGGTTCCGGGAAGTCGGTCACCTCGCTCGCCCTGATGGGACTGCACCGCGGCGCGGCACGGGTGTCCGGATCCATCGTCTTCGACGGCCGCGAACTGGCCGGACTGCCCGAGAAGGAACTGTCCGGGCTGCGCGGACGCCGAATGGCGATGATCTTCCAGGACCCGCTGTCCAGCCTCCACCCGTCCTATACGGTCGGCGAGCAGATTGCGGAGCACTTCCGCCTCCACTTCCGCTCCGGCCGTGCCGCCGCCCGCCGCCGCGCCGTCGACATGCTCGGCGAGGTCGGCATCCCCGAACCGGCCCGCAGGGCAGGCGAGTTCCCGCACCAGTTCTCCGGCGGCATGCGCCAGCGCGTCATGATCGCCATGGCGCTCGCCTGCGAACCGGACCTGCTGATCGCCGACGAACCGACGACCGCCCTCGACGTGACCGTCCAGGCGCAGATCCTCGAACTCATCGCCCGCGTCCAGGAGGAACGGGGCCTCGGCGTCATCATGATCACCCACGATCTGGGCGTGATCGCCCGCGTCGCCCACGACGTGCTGGTGATGTACGGCGGAAGGGCGGCCGAACAAGCCCCCGTCGAGGCGCTGTTCGCCCGGCCCGCCCACCCGTACACCCGCGGTCTGCTGGACTCGATGCCGCGCCTCGACGACGGGGACGAGGCGCCGCTGCGCTCGATCCCCGGCACCCCGCCCTCGCTCGTCGCCCCCGCCCCGGGCTGCGCCTTCGCCCCGCGCTGTGCGCTGTCGGCATCGGCCACGGGGGAGGAGCGGCAGCGCTGTGACGCCGAACGCCCCGCCTTCGTCCCACTCGACGACCGGCACCCAGGCCATCTGACGGCCTGCCATCTCACGGCCGCCGTGCCGGTGACGGAGGACGCCCGATGACAATGAAGGCGAACGCCCTCGCGCCAGAGCGCGCACCGACCACGCTGCTGTCCGTGCGCGACCTCGGCAAATCCTTCCCCGGCAGGCGCGGCCGTACGGGCAGGCGCGGCGCCCCGGTCAGGGCCGTGGACGGGGTGGGCTTCGACGTCGCGGCGGGGGAGAGCTTCGGGCTCGTCGGTGAGTCGGGCTGCGGGAAGTCCACGACGGGGCGCATGATCGTGCGCCTCCTCGAACCCACCTCCGGTTCCGTCGTCTTCGACGGCAGCGACATCAGCCATCTGTCCGCGGGCAGGATGCGCCCACTGCGGCGCCAACTGCAGATGGTCTTCCAGGATCCGCACTCCTCCCTCAATCCCCGTCAGACCGTGTCCCGGATCATCGCCGACCCCCTGCTGGTGCAAGGCTGGACGGCGGCCGACGCACGGCGGCGCGCGGTGGAACTGATGGATCTCGTCGGGCTGATCCCCGAGCATCTCGACCGATATCCGCACGAGTTCTCGGGCGGCCAGGCCCAGCGCATCGGCATCGCCCGTTCACTCGCCACCAGCCCCCGGCTGCTGGTCGCCGACGAGCCGGTCTCGGCCCTCGATGTGTCCGTCCAGGCCCAGATCGTCAATCTCATGGAACGACTGCGCCGCGACCTCGGCCTTGCCTACGTCTTCATCGCGCACGACCTCTCCGTGGTCAGACGGGTATGCGACCGCGTCGCGGTGATGTACCTCGGCCGGATCGTCGAGATCGGCGACAAGCACGAGGTGTACGGGCGCCCACTGCACCCGTACACCCGGGCGCTGCTGTCGGCCGTACCGCTTCCCGACCCGGTCGCCGAGCGGCGCCGGGAACGCATCACGCTCCATGGCGACCCGCCGAGCCCCGCGGCGCCGCCGCCCGGCTGCACCTTCCATCCCCGCTGTCCGAAGGCGCAGCCGGTCTGCCGCACGGAGCAGCCGCTGCTGCGGATCGGCGGCCCGGGCGACAAGAGGGAGGTCGCCTGTCACTTCCCCGGCGACTGATACATGGGTGCGCCCCCTGGTGCCGTGCGGTACCAGGGGGCGGCGGGTGGTCGCGGAGGGTCAGCCGACCAGCTGCTCGTACGCCGGGAGCGTCAGGAAATCCGCGTAGTCCGCGTCCAGGGACACATGCAGCAGCAGGTCGTGGGCCTGCTGCCACTTGCCCGCGGCGAAGGCATCCTCGCCGATCTCCTCGCGGATCGCGGTCAGTTCCTCCTCGGCGACCCGGCGGGCCAGTTCCGGAGTCGCCTTCACGAGCTTGCCGTCGTGCTCGAACTCCACACCGGCGTTGATCCACTGCCAGATCTGGGAGCGGGAGATCTCGGCGGTGGCGGCGTCCTCCATCAGATTGAAGATGGCGACGGCGCCGAGGCCGCGCAGCCAGGCCTCGATGTAGCGGATGCCGACCTGGACGGCGTTGCGGAGCCCTTCGTAGGTGGGCCTGGCGTCCAGGGAGTCGATGGCGATGAGGTCGCCCGGCGCCACCGAGACGTCCTCGCGCAGACGGTCCTTCTGGTTGGGCCGGTCGCCCAGCACCGCGTCGAAGGAGGCCATCGCGACCGGGACCAGGTCGGGGTGGGCGACCCAGGAGCCGTCGAAGCCGTCGGCGGCCTCACGGTCCTTGTCGGCCCTGACCTTCTCGAAGGCGACCTTGTTGACCTCGGGGTCCTTGCGGGAGGGGATGAAGGCGGCCATACCGCCGATGGCATGGGCGCCGCGCTTGTGACAGGTGCGGACGAGGAGTTCGGTGTACGCGCGCATGAACGGGGCCGTCATGGTCACGGCGTTGCGGTCCGGCAGGACGAACTTGGCGCCGCCGTCACGGAAGTTCTTGACGATGGAGAAGAGGTAGTCCCAGCGGCCGGCGTTGAGGCCCGCGGCGTGTTCGCGCAGCTCGTAGAGGATCTCGTCCATCTCGTACGCCGCCGTGATCGTCTCGATCAGGACGGTGGCGCGGACGGTGCCCTGAGGGATGCCGACGTAGTCCTGGGCGTAGACGAAGATGTCGTTCCAGAGACGGGCCTCGAGGTGCGACTCGGTCTTCGGCAGATAGAAGTACGGGCCCTTGCCGAGGCCGATGAGCCGCTTCGCGTTGTGGAAGAAGTACAGCCCGAAGTCCACGAGCGCACCGGGGACCGGGCGGCCGTCGACGCGCACATGGCGCTCCTCGAGATGCCAGCCGCGGGGGCGCATGACCACGGTGGCGAGCTCTTCGGCGGGCCGCAGGGCGTACGACTTGCCCGTGCGGGAGTCGGTGAAGTCGATCCTGCGTTCGTACGCGTCGATCAGATTGAGCTGGCCGAGGACCACGTTCTCCCAGGTCGGGGCCGAAGCGTCCTCGAAATCGGCGAGCCAGACCCGGGCGCCCGAGTTGAGGGCGTTGATGGTCATCTTCCGGTCGGTCGGACCGGTGATCTCGACCCGGCGGTCGTTCAGCGCGGGTGGTGCGGGCGCCACCCTCCAGCTCTCGTCCTCCCGGATCCGTGCCGTCTCCGGGAGGAAGTCCAGCGTGCTGGTGCGGGCGATCCCGTCGCGGCGCTCCGCACGGCGGGCGAGGAGCTCGTCACGCCGGGGCGTGAACCTGCGGTGCAGCTCGGCGACGAAGGCGAGTGCCGCGTCGGTCAGTACGTCCTCCTGCCGGGGCAGCGGCTCGGCGTCGACGATGGCCGGCGGGGAGGGCACTGATGCGGACATGAGCTGTCACTTCCTTCGGGAGCTTCACGGGCGGTGCCGGGCGGCCGTGGTCGTGGGTCGCAGGCCATGGCGTCGGATCGTGGCGTAGGGCGTGGCGTAGGGGCGTGGCATCGGCACTCCGTGCCAGGGCTACGGGCCGCGGTCTCCGGCCCCGTATGGGGTGGCAGATGCTTCTGATCAGTGGATAGTAGTTACCGCATGGTGGAAGTTCAATGGTTTGTTGATGTCGAGATTCTCCGGGTCGACACACCGTGGCGCTCGGTGCCACCCCGCTCACTCAAGGTGCGGCTGCGTCCGGGGGCTGTCGCGCCGAGCGGCCGCGGCAACGGCCGCGGTCGACCGCGCCGGGCGCGTCGCACGGCGCCCGACCGTGGCGCCGCCTCCTCCCGGTGTCGCGTCCGGCTGTGGTCCTCACTCGAGATGAGCCAGATCCTCCGGTGTGTCGATGTCGTACGCCTCAGCCACATCGCCGCACTCCACGAGCGTGATCCCGGCCTCGTGCTCGCGTAGATAGTCCCGGGCGCCGCGGTCCCCCGAGGCGCGCTCGGTCACTCCCTCCCAGTGGGCGGCGCCGAAGAGCACGGGATGACCCCGTCGCCCGTCGTATGCCGCCGAGACCAGCGCCGAAGGCGAGTCGTACGCGGCCACGACGCGGGCGATCGCGGCCGCGCCGATACCGGGCTGATCCACCAGCGAGACGAGGACCGCGTCCGGCCTGCTGTCCGCTGCGGCCACCGACGCGAGGCCGACGCGCAGCGAGGAGCCCATCCCCTCCTCCCAGTCCGCGTTGACGGACACGGCGCAGCCCGACAGATCGGCATCCCGCTGCACCTGGTCGGCTGCCGCGCCCAGGACCACATGGACGGAGCGGCAGCCGCCCGCGCGCAGTACGCGCACCGCGTTCTCGACCAGGGGGCGGCCCCGGTACTCCAGCAGGGCCTTGGGGTGTCCGCCGAGCCGCCGACCGCCACCGGCCGCCAGTACCAGGCCCGCGACCTGCGGTCTTTCTGACGTGTGAACCATGCTCCCTGCTTACCCCATCGGGCGGCGGTATGCCCCGACCCGCCCGGGCAGGGTGTCGCCGGGGCTGCCGGTGCTCCATGGTGGGAGCCCGGTCGCAGCCGCGGCCCGACGGGTCGCGGACGGGTGGCGCACTGGGGGTCGGAAGTAGCCACGTGGGGCTGAATCCCGGAAGGCGGAGTGGCGGACTCCGCTAACGATGGCGTTAACTTGCCCGCGACCCAAGACGTCTGACCATCGTTCGGCGGGTCGTACACCGGACGCCGGGACGTGCGAGGGGGAGTGCTGTGTTGCGAAGCATGGGGCATACGCGGGTGACAGGGAGCGGTGAGGATTCGAGGGTGGCGGAGCTGAGCTCCGCCGTTTCCCGTCTCCGCCGCGAACTGGCGGGCTATCCGGCCGAGTTCGCTGATCGCGCCGTCGCCGAGGACGAGCTTGCGGCGATGGCCGCGATGGCGGCCGGAGCGGTGCCGGAGATCCGGCGACTGCGGCGTTCGCTCCTTCTTGTCGTCGGCTCGATCGGTTCGGTGAGCGCGCTCGCTCCCGGGCTCGACGATGTGCGCAGGGCCGTGGAGTCATTCGGTGAAGCTGCCGACGAGCTCCAGGGCGGCCCGTACCGCGCCCCGGGCGGCGGGCTTCGCGGCGGCTCGGTCGGCGGTATGTGCGGTGGCATGGCGGGCGGGGCGTACGGCGGTGCGCTCGACGGCGGTACGAGCAGTGGTCCGCGCCGCGACCGGGGTGACGGTGTGCGCCGCGACCCGGACGGCGAGCCGAAGCGCTGATGCCGGGACAGGCCGGCGGACAGACCCGCGGACAGACCGGTGGAAAGGCATGCCGGCGAACTGGCGGGTAGCGGTGGTCCGCGGTCGTCGGCGCGCTCGCGCCGGATCCCGGACCCGGGTCTTCCTTCGCCGTTCACCACCCGGATGCGTTGGGTAGTGGAGCGAGCGCGAAGCGTAGTCAAAATGGCGTGAACCTTGCTTGAGTCGGCCGGTGAGCCGCAATTGACTTCTCCTGTGCCTGAGGTGGAGAGCATCCACACGGGGGTCGGGGCACACCCATCGCATTCGCAAGGCAAGGAGACTTCCGCATGCCCGACGGCATCGCTCGAGGCACCGGATACCCGATCACCCTGACCGACGGCACCACCACCCGCACCAGGGAACTGACCCCCGCCGACCTCGGACCGGTCCAGGCGCTCCACCGGCGCTGCTCGCCCGGTAGCCGGGCCCGGCGCTATCACACGGGCAAACCCGAACTGTCCCGCGCCGGCTGGCGCGTGCTGTGCGACCCGGAGCGGGGCACCACTTTGGTCACCACCCCCGCGCAGCGCTCGGACCACATCATCGCCATGACCAGCGTCATGCGCACCGACCGGCAAGGGGTGGGCGAACTGGCCGTGCTGATCGAGGACGCCTGGCAGTTCAAGGGACTCGGCACGGCACTGGCCGCGCACGCGGCCGATGTCGCCCGCGAGGCCGGCCACCACACCCTGACCGCGGCGGTCGCCGTGGACAACGCGCCGATGCTGCATGTGCTGGAGAGCCTGGACGCGCCGCCCGCCCGCGCCGTGAGCGGGCCCGTCGTCGACATCCGTATCCCGCTGTGGTCGGCGGCCGCCCCCTGATGGATGTGCGGGGCCCGGAAACCCCCTAACCCCTCGCCGCCGAGGGCGGGAGGGACTTCCCGGCCGAGCCGCGCAGAGCGATGAGGGACCACGCGGCCGCCACCGCCAGCGCGCCGACCGCGATCAGGCCGACCATCGGTGCCTCGGGCCGCCAGCCCAGCAACATCCTGGTGCCGAGCATGGTCGTGGCGATGGCGATCCCCTCCGGAGCGTAGACCGGCACCCGGGCGGCGGCGGCCCGCAGAACTGCCGCGGACAGCAGACCGATCACGGCCGAGGCGGCGACGTGGGGAAGGAGCGGTCCGGGGGCGATGCTGGGCAGGCCGTACTCCTCGGGCCCGATGCGGTACAGGCCCCCCACCCAGCCGAGCCCTACGCCGACCACCGTCACGGCCACCACCCACAGGGCATGGCGCCACAGTGGTCCGGGCCTGACCTCTTCTTCCTCCGAGTCGTCCGCGCCGTCGTATCCGGGAGAACCCAAGTCATCGATCACGCCCGAAAGGACGCCCCGGACCTGCACAGGGTTGTCTCCGGACGGCGGCGGTTCACGGGGCCGTTGCCGAAGGCACTGCCGCCCGTAGGCTGAGAAGCGATGTCCACCACTCACGAGCGCCCCACACTGCGCGAACTCGCCGTCCAGGCCCTGTCCTCCGTCGAGCGCGGCTATGACCTGCTCGCGCCGAAGTTCGACGCGACCCCCTTCCGCACCCCGGCGCGCATCCTCGACGAAGTCCTCCTCGAGCTGAAGCCGCTCGGACCGTTCCGGGCGGGGCTCGACGTCTGCTGCGGCACCGGAGCGGGAGCCGGAGTGCTCCAGGAGCTCTGCGGTGAGCGGGTCGTCGGAGTGGACTTCAGCGCGGGCATGCTGTCCGAGGCCCGCGCGGCGTTCCCCGGAGCGGACTGGGTGCGGGCCGATGTACGGGCCATGCCCTTCGCGCCGGCCTTCGATCTGGCCGTGAGCTTCGGGGCGTTCGGGCACTTCCTGCCCAGGGAGCGGCCTTCGCTGTTCGCGCAGGTGCACTCGGCGCTGCGGCCGGGCGGTGTGTTCGCCTTCCCCGTCGGCGCGCCGCCCCGGCCCGGCTCCTGGCCGTACTGGGCCATGTTCGGCTTCGACGTGGCCATGCGGGTGCGCAACACCGTGTGGTGGCCGCGCTTCGTGATGTACTACCGCACCTTCCCGCTCACCGAGGTGCGCCGTGAGCTGGAGCGGACCGGATTCGACGTGGAGCTGCGTCCGCTCGGCGGGCTCGGTCGGCGCGACGACGGCAGCCCGCGCGCCGTGCTGCTGGTGGCGCGCAAGGTCTGACGCGACTCCGCCGGCGCGGGTGCCCGGAAGTGCCCCCTAGCCCTGTGCCGGAGCCGAGGTGTTCGCGAGGGCTTCGGAGAGCTCCTTCGCGACCGTCTGGAGCACGGGAACGATCTTCTCGGTCGCCGCTTCGGTCACCCGGCCCGCCGGACCGGAGATCGAGATCGCGGCGGCCGTCGGTGAGTCGGGCACCGGCACGGCCAGACAGCGCACGCCGATCTCCTGCTCGTTGTCGTCCACCGCGTACCCGGCACTGCGTACGTGCTCCAAGGCGGCCAGGAAGGCGTCCGGCGTGGTGATCGTCTTCTCGGTGGCGGCCGGCATACCGGTGCGGGCGAGCAGCGCCCGCACCTCCTCCGGCGGCGTGTGGGCCAGCAGGGCCTTGCCGACACCCGTGGAGTGCGGCAGAACCCGCCGCCCGACCTCGGTGAACATCCGCATGGAGTGCTTCGAGGGGACCTGGGCCACGTAGACGATCTCGTCTCCGTCGAGCAGTGCCATGTTCGCCGTCTCGCCGGTCTCCTCGACCAGGCGGGCGAGATAGGGGCGGGCCCAGGTGCCCAGGAGCCGGGACGCCGACTCGCCGAGCCGGATCAGCCGGGGGCCCAGCGCGTAGCGCCGGTTCGGTTGCTGACGTACATAGCCGCAGACGACGAGGGTCCGCATGAGCCGGTGGATGGTGGGCAGCGGCAGTCCGCTGCTGGCGGAGAGTTCGCTCAGCCCGACCTCGCCCCCGGCGTCGGCCATCCGCTCGAGAAGGTCGAAGGCACGCTCGAGGGACTGGACGCCACCGCTGGTCGCGGCGGGCTTGGCTGCCTCGGCGGTCGCCGAAGTGCTGTTGGCGCTGGACGTCGGCACGTCAACGGTCCTTTCAGGCGGGTGGGCGAGTTGTCAGCCTACCGGGCGGCCCTGGTCGGTACGCCGGCCACGGCGGAGGGTCCTCGCCGGTCAGGGGCCCTCTCGCCGGCAACGGGGCCGGTGCCGCTGCCGGGGCTCGTCGGGTCCGGACCATCTCTCGTCTGAGTTTTGTCATGCGGAAGCATATTTCCATCTCGCGGAACCTTCAAGGGTGCACGATGCTGAAGGTGAGGTCTTGACGGGCCGTGGTCCTGGGTGAAGACTCCTTCAACAGTTCGTTGAATTTCGCTCCGTGGAGGGAGCTCTGTGGAGGGAAGGGAGGGCAGGGTGTCAGGCCTGGAAGGGAACGGCGGGAACGCCGCCGCGTACGCGTACGGCACGAACGGTGTGAGCGGCGGGGAGGCCGTCGGCGCGCCGCGCGTCGTGGACCTGGTGCTGCGATCGACACGCGTCATCACCCCCGAGGGAACACGGGCCGCTTCGGTCGCCGTCAGCGGCGAGACGATCGCCGCCGTGCTGCCGTACGAAGCCGAGGTGCCGGCCGGGGCCCGGCTCGAGGACTTCGGGGACGACGTCGTCCTCCCCGGCCTCGTCGACACCCATGTCCATGTGAACGACCCGGGTCGCACCGAGTGGGAGGGGTTCCGTACCGCCACTCGCGCCGCGGCCGCGGGCGGCATCACCACTCTGCTGGACATGCCGCTCAACTCCCTCCCGCCCACGACCACCGTCGCCCATCTGCGCACCAAACAGCGGACCGCCCGGCCGAAGGTCCATGTGGACACCGGCTTCTGGGGCGGTGCCGTCCCGGACAACGTCACCGATCTGCGGCCCCTGTACGACGCCGGGGTCTTCGGCTTCAAATGCTTCCTGTCGCCTTCCGGGGTCGAGGAGTTTCCCGAGCTCGACCAGGAGCAGCTCGCCCGCTCCCTGGCCGAGATCGCGGGCTTCGACGGGCTGCTGATCGTGCACGCCGAGGACCCGCACCGGCTCGCGGCGGCGCCCCAGCGCGGCGGCCCCGCCTACGCCGACTTCCTCGCCTCCCGCCCGCGCGAGGCCGAGAACACCGCGATCGGCAATCTGATCGCGCAGGCCGCACGGCTGGACGCACGCGTCCACGTGCTGCATCTGTCCTCCGCCGACGCGCTGCCGCTGATCGCCAAGGCCAGGGCGGAGGGCGTGCGGATCTCCGTCGAGTCCTGCCCCCACTTCCTCACCCTCACCGCCGAGGAAGTCCCCGACGGCGCCACCGAGTTCAAATGCTGCCCGCCGATCCGCGAGGCCGCGAACCAGGACGTCCTCTGGCAGGGCCTCGCCGACGGGACGATCGACTGCATCGTGTCCGACCACTCGCCCTGCACCACCGACCTCAAGACACCCGACTTCGCCTCCGCCTGGGGCGGAATCTCCTCGCTCCAGCTGGGCCTGCCGGCGATCTGGACCGAGGCCCGCAGACGCGGCCACACCCTGGAGGACGTCGTCCGCTGGATGTCGTCCGGCCCCGCACGACTGGCCGCACTGACCCGCAAGGGCGCCATCGAGCCCGGCCGCGACGCGGACTTCGCCGTCCTCGCGCCCGACGAGACCTTCACCGTCGACCCCGCCGGACTCCACCACCGCAACCAGGTCACCGCCTACGCGGGCAGGACCCTGCACGGCGTCGTGAAGTCGACATGGCTGCGCGGCACACGGATCGTGGAGAACGGAACCCTCGCCGAGCCCACCGGCCGGCTGATCGAAAGGACCTGCTGACACAGTGGCGATATCGTCCTACACCGGTGACGCGAACCCCTACGGCGGCGGCGACCCGTACGCCGACTACCGCACCCCCGGCCCCACGGGGTTCCCCTTCAGCCACCTCGCCGACCTCGCCGACCGCGGCCTCGGCGCGGGGGTCATCGCCGCCAACGACGAGTTCTTCGCCCACCGTGAGAACCTGCTGAAGCCCGGGGCCGCCGAGTTCGACCCCGAGCACTTCGGCCACAAGGGCAAGGTCATGGACGGCTGGGAGACCCGCCGCCGCCGTGGAGTCTCCGCCGGCCGGCCCCACCCTGCCGACGACGACCACGACTGGGCGCTGATACGTCTCGGCGCCCCCGGAGTCGTACGCGGCATCGTCGTCGACACCGCCCACTTCCGCGGCAACTACCCCCAGGCGGTGTCCGTCGAGGCCGCGTCGGTGCCCGGTTCCCCGTCCCCCGAGACGCTCCTCGGCGACGACGTCACCTGGACGACCCTCGTCCCGCGCACACCCATCGGCGGCCACGCGGCCAACGGCTTCGCCGTCGACGTCGAACAGCGCTTCACCCACCTCCGGCTCAACCAGCATCCCGACGGCGGCATCGCACGGCTCAGGGTGTACGGAGAGGTGGCCCCGGACCCCGAGTGGCTGCGCGTCCTCGGCACGTTCGACGTCGTCGCGCTGGAGAACGGCGGCAGGGTCGAGGACGCATCCGACCGCTTCTACTCACCGGCCACCAACACCATCCAGCCGGGGCGCTCCCGGAAGATGGACGACGGCTGGGAGACCCGGCGGCGCCGCGACCACGGCAACGACTGGATCCGCTACCAGCTGGTCGAGCAGTCCGAGATCCGTGCGGTCGAGATCGACACCGCGTACCTCAAGGGCAACAGTGCCGGCTGGGCGGAGCTCTCCGTCCGCGACGGCGAGGCGGGCGAGTGGACCCGGCTGCTCCCGCGCACACGGCTCCAGCCCGACACCAACCACCGTTTCGTGCTGGACACCCCGCTCGCCGGCACCCACGTCCGTATCGACATCTTTCCGGACGGCGGCATCTCGCGGCTGAGGCTCTTCGGCTCGCTCACGGAGGAAGGCGCGAAGCGCCTGGTCGCCCGCCATCAGGAGCTGGGGGGCTGACGGGCAGCCGCCAGGACACCGGGCCCGGCGTGGCGTTCACGGCCGCGCCGAGTCCGCCCCGCACGGTCCCCGGCTCGCCCGGGACGGCCGCCGCCGGAGATGCGGCCGGGCGCCGGGGGAGGTAAGGCTTGGAGGTAAGGGAAATTAGGTAAGGCTTACCAATCAAGCCGGCCGCCCCGCTGCCGTGCTCCGGAGGCACCCATGTCCGGTCCGCAGATCGCGCTGCTCGGCGCCATCGCAGGCTTCACGATCTTCCTGGGCCTGCCGATCGGCCGGCTGCGCCGCCCCGCGCCGCGATTGCGAACCGCGCTGAACGCCCTCGCGATCGGCATCCTGCTGTTCCTGTTCTGGGACATCCTGACCGCGGCCTGGGAGCCCATCGAACACGCACTGAGCGAGCATCACTGGGGCACGGTCGCGACGAACGGCGCGGTGCTCGCCGCGGGTCTGACCGTCGGACTCGTGGGGCTCGTGCACTACGACCGATGGGCGGCGCGCCGCAGCGCACCCTCTCCCATGCCACCCCGCGGCCCCGGGGCGGCAGCCACGACGGAACTGGCTCCCGGAACCCGGTCGAGGGCCGCGCGCCTCGCGCTGATGATCGCTGTGGGCATCGGCCTGCACAACTTCTCCGAAGGCCTGGCCATCGGCAACTCCGCGGCGAAGGGCGAAATCGCGCTCGCCGTCCTGCTGGTCATCGGCTTCGGCCTGCACAACGCGACCGAGGGCTTCGGCATCGTCGCCCCACTGGCGGCCGATGACGAACGGCCTTCCTGGGGCAGCCTGGCCGTACTCGGACTCATCGGTGGCGGCCCGACCTTCGTGGGCACACTCATCGGTCAGCAGGTGGTCAACGAAACCCTCGGCATCGCCTTCCTGGGCCTGGCCGCCGGGTCGATCCTCTACGTCGTCATCGAGTTGCTGGCCGTCACGCGGGCCGCGGCCATGAAGGAGCTGACCGCGTGGATGATCCTGGCCGGGCTGCTGCTCGGCTTCGCCACCGACGCCGTCATCGACGCGGCCGGTATCTGAGCGGCCGGTATCCGAGCGGCCGGTATCCGAGGGGTCTGCGCCCCCCTGTGGCGGCTGTCCGGACCGCTACGACTGTGGCTGTTCGATCAGCTGGGCGATGTAGAGAGGTTCACCGAGCTTCTCGACCAGCTCCAGCTGGGTGTCGAGATAGTCGATGTGGTGCTCCTCGTCCGCGAGGATCGACTCGAAGATGTTCGCCGACGTGATGTCGCCCTTGCTCCGCATGACGTCGACGCCGCGCGTGAGACGGTCGATGGCCTCGACCTCGATCTGCCGGTCGGCCTGGAACATCTCGGTGACCGTCTGCCCGACCCGGACATGGAAGAGCCGCTGGTAGTTCGGCAGGCCCTCCAGGAAGATGATCCGGTCCGTCAGGACCTCCGCGTGCCTCATCTCGTCGAACGACTCGGCACGGGTGTACGTGGCGAGCTTCGTCCAGCCATAGCTCTCCTGCATCTTCGCGTGCAGGAAGTACTGGTTGATCGCCGTCAGCTCCGCGGTCAGCTGCTCGTTCAGGAACTCGACGACCTCCGGATCGCCCTGCATGGCATCCTCGTTCCTTCCGCTCTTTCCGCGTGCGGCAGATTCCGACCGCGCCACCGGTCGTACCTTCACCGTACGCCGGGCCGCCCGGCCCCACCCTGTGAGCACGGGGACCCGCTCCACCGCCCGGGATGCGGCGGGCCGGCACGGAGCGGCCCACGCCAAAGCGACTCGCTGTGCCTCAGGGACGCTGTCCGCGGCGGCTCGCCATGCCCACCAGCGCGATGCCGAGCACCGAGAGCACGATGTGCGCGTACAGCTCCCTTCCCTCCAGGAAGCCGATCGGCTCGATGATCCACCGGGTGAAACCCATGAGCGCGAACCAGCCGCCGGTCAGCTCGCGCAGCACGCCGCAGACCCCGGCGACGAGCAGGGCCACACCGATGAACTCCAGAGGCTTCTTCATGCCGTGATCGTCGTCCGGCCCTGCCGCCGGGCGCGTCCGGCGTCGGGATACGTCCGTGCGTCGAAAGTCTGAGACGTGCCGACTTTGGTATCCGCCACAGGCCGGCGGGCGGTCCACGCCCGGGCACGTGCGTAGATTTGTCGATGTGATGCGTACGGAATACCCCTGGCTGCTGCCGTCGGCCCTGGCCGGCCCGCTGGATCAGGAGCTTCCCGGCGACCGGGGCCGGGAGCGGCCCCGGCGCACCGTCCGTGACTGGGCGGTCGACACCGTCGCCTTTCTGTTCGCCTCCCTGATCGGGCTGCTGGCGCTGGAGACGAGCACCCAGACGGGCAACGCCGAGATCATCGTCCTCGCCGACCAGATCGTGGGCGCCCTCGCCTGCTGCGCGGTGTGGCTGAGGCGGCGCCGGCCCGTCGGTCTCGCGGTGGCCCTCACCCTGATCTCGGTCGTGGTGCCGGCGGCGGCCGGGGCGATGCTGGTGAGCCTGTTCAGCCTGGCCCTGCACAGGCCGTTCCGCCCCGTCGCCCTGGTCGGCGCCCTGGCGCTGGCCGGCTCGGTGGTCTCGCCGTTCGTCCGGCCCGACCCGGAAGCCCCCACGCTGGTGTCGGTGGTCGCCGGAATCATCCTGGTGCTGCTGGTCATCGGGTGGGGCATGCTCGTACGCTCGCGCCGCCAACTGGTCATCGCCCTGAGGGAACGGGCCCGCCGTGCCGAGACCGAGGCCGAACTGCGAGCCCGGCAGGCACAGCAGCTCGCCCGGGAGGCCATCGCCCGGGAGATGCACGATGTGCTCGCCCACCGCCTCACCCTGCTCTCGGTCCACGCGGGCGCGCTGGAGTTCCGCCCCGACGCACCGACGGCGCAGATCGCCAGGGCCGCCGGGGTCATCCGGGACAGCGCACACGAGGCACTCCAGGACCTGCGCGAGATCATCGGAGTCCTGCGCGGACCGGGCAACGGGGAGGGCGACGACGGCCACCGGCCGCAGCCCACGCTCGCCGGACTCGGCACACTCGTCGCCGAGTCACGCGAGGCCGGGATGAACGTCGTCCTCCACGACCGGGTCGCCGACCCCGCCACGGCTCCCGCCTCCACCGGCCGGACCGTCTACCGCATCGCCCAGGAGGGCCTGACCAACGCCCGCAAGCACGCGCCCGGCACCGCGGTCACACTCAGCGTGGGCGGCGGGCCTGGGGAGGGGCTCACCGTGGAGGTGCGCAATCCGGCTCCGGCGGGACCGGTCAGCGAGGTGCCGGGATCGGGCCAGGGACTGATCGGGCTGACCGAACGCGCGACACTCGCGGGCGGCAGACTGGAACACGGAAGAACGGACGACGGAGGGTTCCTGGTCCGTTCCTGGCTACCGTGGCCCGCATGACCATCCGGCTTCTGATCGTCGACGACGATCCGCTCGTCCGCGCGGGACTCACCCTCATGCTCGGCGGGGCGGAGGACATCGAACTCGTCGGCGAAGCCGCCGACGGCTCCGAAGCGGCCGCCCAGGCCGAGCGTCTGCGGCCCGATGTCGTCCTGATGGACATCCGTATGCCGGTGATGGACGGACTGACCGCCACCGAGCGCCTGCGTGCCGGGGCCGACGCCCCCGAAGTCGTCGTCCTCACCACGTTCCACGCGGACGAGCAGGTGCTGCGGGCGCTGCGCGCCGGAGCGGCGGGCTTCGTCCTCAAGGACACCCCGCCCGCCGAGATCGTCACGGCCGTGCGCCGGGTGGCGGCCGGCGATCCCGTGCTGTCCCCGGCGGTCACCCGCAGGCTGATGGACAGGGTCGCGGACGCGGCGCCCGACGACCGGACCGGACGGGCCCGGGCCCGTATCGGCCCCCTCGCCGAACGCGAACGCGAGGTGGCCGTCGCCGTCGGCCGGGGCCAGTCCAACGCGGAGATCGCGGCAGGGCTGTACATGAGCGTGCCCACGGTGAAGACGCACGTCTCGCGGATCCTGGCCAAGCTGGACCTCAACAACCGTGTGCAGATAGCCCTGTTGGTCCATGACGCGGGACTGCTCGACGGGGACGCACCGTAGGCTGGCACGATGGCATTCATCGATCTGGGCGCGCTCGGAACGGAGTTCGTCGCCGACCCGTATCCCACCTACGCGGCTCTGCGTGCGGACGGTCCTGTACACGAGGTGCTCACGCCGAGCGGCGACCGGATGTGGCTGATCGTCGGCCACGAGGAGGCACGGGCCGCCCTCGCCGACCCACGCCTGTCCAAATCGCCCGCCACGCTGGGGCTGACGATGCTCGACGAGCAGATCATCGGCAGAAACATGCTGGTCGTCGATCCTCCGGACCACACCCGGCTGCGCAAGCTGGTCGCCCGTGAGTTCACGATGCGCCGGGTGGAGGCGCTTCGCCCGCGGATCCAGCGGATCACCGACGAGCTGATCGACGCGATGCTCCCGGCCGGACGGGCCGATCTCGTCGACGCGCTCGCCTTCCCGCTGCCCATCACCGTCATCTGTGAACTCCTGGGGATCCCGGTCGCCGACCGCGACCGGTTCCGCGCCTGGTCCACCGAGGTGGTCGCCCCGACCGGCGCCGAGGCCGAGCGGACCGCCGTCGAGGAACTCGCCGCGTATCTCGACGAGCTCATCGAGGACAAGCGGTGCGGCCGCCCCACCGACGATCTGCTCTCGGCCCTGCTGAGCAGCCTCCCGCGGGGCACGGGCGGCCCCGGCGACGGCGGCCGGGGCAATGAAGGCGACGACGGTGACCGGCTGTCCGTCGCGGAGCTGCGCGCCATGGCCTATCTGCTGCTCATCGCCGGCCATGAGACCACGGTGAACCTGATCTCCAACGGGGTACGGGCACTGCTGACCCACCCCGACCAGCTCAAGGAGCTGCGCGCGGACCTGGGGCTGATCGACGGCGCGGTCGAGGAGATGCTGCGCTACGACGGCCCGGTCGAGACCGGCACCATCCGCTTCACCCGCGAACCCGTCGCGTACGGCAGCACGGTCATCCCGGCGGGGGAGACAGTACTCGTCGGCCTTGCAGCCGCCGACCGCGACCCCGCCCGCTTTCCCGAGCCCGACCGCTTCGACATACGCCGCGCGGAGGGTTCCGGAAAGGGCCAGGGGCACCTCGCCTTCGGCCACGGGATCCACTACTGCCTGGGTGCGCCGCTGGCCCGGCTGGAGGCGAGGGTCGCGATCCGCACCCTACTGGAGCGCTGCCCCGGCCTCGCCCTCGATCCCGGGGGCGGGCCACTGGACTGGCTGCCCGGGATGCTGATGCGCGGGGTCCGCCGCCTGCCTGTCAGCTGGTGACCGCAGGCCGGTCGGCCGGGATGCACGTACGTTGTGGCCGACGTGCATCCCGGGCTGACGAACCTCCGGTCCGGCAAGGTCCCGGCGACAGTGCCTAGGGGGCTTCTGACGGATCTCCGCGGCGTCGCGACGCCCGGCCCTCACTCTCGCCGTTCCGGCCGAAAGCCCCAGTACGTCCAGTACGAGGGCTTCCAGCCGGAATGCCGAGAGCACGCACCGGACGCCGCTCCTTCCTCCACGGAGATCCGTCAGAAGCCCCCTAGTCGAGCCCCGGAATTTCCTCCATCCGTACCAGCCTGCGCTCGCTGCGCGACAGCTCACAGGCCTCGGCCACACGCAACGCCTCCAAGGCCTCGCGACCGTCGCAGGGGTTGTCGAGCTCACCGAAGGCGACCCGGATGAAGGCGTTCAGCTCGGCCTCGTAGGCAGGGGCGAAGCGCTCCAGGAAGCCCGGCCAGGGCTTGTCGGCGGGCGGCGGTCCCTGCGGTTCGGTGGAGGTGATCGGCGTACGGTCGTCCAGGCCGACCGCGACCGTGTCGGCGGTCCCGCACAGTTCCATGCGGACGTCGTAGCCGGCGCCGTTGCAGCGTGTCGCCGTGGTGGAGACGAGGGTGCCGTCGTCGAGGGTCAGCACCGCCGCCGCGGTGTCCACGTCGCCCGCCTGACGGAACATGGCGCCCTCGGCATCCGAGCCGGTGGCGTACACCTCCACCACCTCGTGTCCGGTGATCCAGCGCAGCACATCGAAGTCATGGACCAGACAGTCGCGGTACAGGCCCCCGGACAGCGGCAGATACTCGGCGGGCGGCGGCGCCGGGTCCGCGGTGATCGCACGGACGGTGTGCAGCCTGCCGAGGCGCCCCGAGCGCACCAGCTCACGGGCAGTGCCGTAGCCCGCGTCGAAGCGGCGCATGAAGCCCAGCTGGAGCACGGTGCCCGCGCTCTCCACCTCGCGCACGGCGCTCAGGGTCCCGGGCAGGTCCACCGCTATCGGTTTCTCGCAGAAGGCGGGCAGCCCGGCGCGGGCGGCCCTGCCGATCAGATCGGCGTGGGAAGCGGTGGCGGAGGCGATGACGACGGCGTCGACGCCCCAGGTGAAGATTTCGTCGACGGAGGGGGCCGCGGTGGCGTCGATGCGGGCGGCGACCTCACGCGCCCGCTGGGCGTCGGTGTCCGCGACCACCAGGGCGCCCACGTCACGATGACGGCTGAGCACGCCCGCATGGAACGTGCCGATACGTCCGGTTCCGATGAGTCCGATGCGCATGGCCCCAAGGTGGAGTCCGCCCCGGGGTCGTGTCAAGCATTTGTCCTGACAATCGAACTACACAACTTCCCGTCAACAGGCCCGGCGACTACGCTCGCAGCGTGCCCAATCAGCCCAGAGACACGACGGAAGCCACCGCTGCGCTCCAGCTCGGAGTGGACCGCACCAGTCCGGTCCCGCTGTACTTCCAGCTTTCCCAGCAGCTGGAGGCGGCCATCGAGCACGGCACGCTCACGCCGGGGAGCCTGCTCGGCAACGAGATCGAGCTGGCAGGACGGCTCGGGCTGTCCAGACCCACGGTCCGCCAGGCCATCCAGTCGCTCGTCGACAAGGGCCTGCTGGTGCGCCGCCGCGGTGTGGGCACCCAGGTCGTACACAGCCAGGTCAAGCGCCCGCTCGAGCTGAGCAGCCTCTACGACGACCTCGAGGCCGCGGGCCAGCGCCCGGCCACCCGGGTGCTCCACAACGCCATCGAGCCGGCGGCCGCGGAGGTCGCCGCCGCGCTCGGTGTGCCGGAGGGCAGCGAGGTCCACCTCGTGGAACGGCTGCGCTATGCGCACGGAGAGCCGATGGCGCATCTGCGCAACCATCTGCCCGCCGGGCTGCTGCCGCTCGACAACGAGCAGCTGGAGTCCACCGGGCTCTACCGGATGATGAGGGCCGCCGGAATCACCCTGCACAGTGCCCGCCAATCGGTCGGGGCGCGTGTCGCCACGGCCGACGAGGCCGACCAGCTCGGTGAGGAGCCGGGTGCGCCGCTGCTGACGATGCAGCGCACCACGTTCGACGACACCGGGCGCGCCGTCGAGTTCGGTTCGCATGTCTACCGGGCGTCGCGCTACGCCTTCGAGTTCCAGCTGCTCGTACGCCCCTGACGGGCCGGTCGGGGCGGGTGCCGCCGAGTTTCCTCGATCTCGTCTGCGTAAGAATGTTCGGACAAAGTATTGACGAGGTCCCGCCGTCCCCGTAAAAACTCACCCAGCCGCAATCGGGCGGCCGGGAGAGAGGCGGACCCACCATGCGCAGACCCCGCACGACAGCAGTCCTGCTCGCCGCGATCGCACTCGCCGCCGCCGGATGCAGCAGTTCCGGCGGCAAGGACTCCGGGAAGAAGGCCGAGAACGGGGGAGGCGGGGGCAAGCCGGCCGCGACCGAGCGGCTGAAGATCGCCATGGTGACCCACTCCGGCGAAGGCGACACCTTCTGGGACATCGTCCAGCACGGCGCCAAGGACGCAGCGGCCAAGGACAACGTCGAGTTCCTCTACGCGGCCAACAAGGAGGGGAAGGAGCAGGCGCAGCTCGTCGACTCCTACATCGACAAGAAGGTCGACGGCATCGTCGTCACCCTCGCCAAGCCCGAGGCGATGAAGGCCGTCGTCAAGAAGGCCGTGGCCGCCGGCATACCCGTCGTCACCATCAACTCCGGCGGTCAGTTCTCCACCGAGGTCGGCGCACTCAGCCACATCGGCCAGGACGAGTCGGTGGCCGGTGAGGCGGTCGGCGAGGAGCTCAACAAGCGCGGCAAGAAGAAGGCGGTCTGCGTCATCCACGAGCAAGGCAACGTCTCGCTCGAGGAGCGCTGCGCGGGCGTGAAGAAGACCTTCAAGGGCACCGTGGAGAACCTCAACGTCGACGGCACCAACATGCCCGCCTCCACCTCCTCCATCGAGGCCAAGCTGCAGAGCGGCAAGGACATCGACGCGGTCGTCACCCTCGGCGCACCGTTCGCCGCGGCATCGGTCCAGGCCAAGCAGGGCGCGGGCTCCCAGGCCGAGATCGACACCTTCGACCTCAACGCCGAGGTCGTCAAGCGGCTCAAGGCCAAGGAGGTCGGCTTCGCGGTCGACCAGCAGCCCTACCTCCAGGGCTATCTCGCCATCGACGAGCTGTGGCTCAACAAGACCAACGGCAATGTCATCGGCGGTGGCAAGCCGGTGCTCACGGGGCCCGCTCTCGTCACCGAGAAGGACGTGCCCGCCCTCGAGAAGCTGACCGCCGACGGCACCCGATGACCTGCACCATCACAGACCCGCCGCCGACCCGCGCCATGACGTACCCGCCGGTCCCCCTTGCCGTGGAGCTCAGGGATACTGACTCCGGAGTACCGCAAGCGGAGCAAGAGGGGCACGACGTCGTGGCAAGGGTTCGGACAGAGGTGCGCGCGCTCGGCGCGGTGCTGGCGGCGGTACTCGGAGCCTCCCTCGCGGGATGCAGCGCGACCGGTGGCAAGCGGGCCGAGGACGCCCGCAAGGCGGCGGCCGAGGGCCGCGCCACCGTCACCACCCCCCGCTGGACCTTCGCCATGGTCACCCACTCCGGCGCCGGTGACACCTTCTGGGACATCGTCCAGAACGGTGCGAAGGAGGCCGCCGCCAAGGACAACATCAACTTCCTGTACGCCAACAGCGACGAGGCGCAGCAGCAGGCGCAGCTCGTCGACTCCTACATCGACAAGAAGGTCGACGGCCTCATCGTCACCCTCGCCAAGCCCGAGGCGATGAAGGCCGTCGTCGCCAAGGCCACCAGGGCCGGCATCCCGGTGATCACCGTGAACTCCGGCTCGGAGCAGTCCAAGGCCTACGGCGCGCTCACCCACATCGGCCAGGACGAGACCATCGCCGGCGAGGCCGTCGGCGACGAGCTCGACAAGCGCGGGCGGAAGAAGGCCCTGTGCGTGCTGCACGAGCAGGGCAACGTCGGCCATGAGCAGCGCTGCGCCGGAGCGAAGAAGACCTTCGGCGGAACGATGGAGAACCTCTACGTCGACGGCACCAACATGCCCGACGTCCAGGCCTCCATCGTGGCCAAGCTCCAGACCGACAAGTCCATCGACGCGGTCGTCACCCTCGGCGCACCCTTCGCGGACGCCGCCGTCCAGGCCGGGCAGTCCGCGGGAAGCAAGGCCGAGGTCGACACCTTCGACCTGAACGCCAAGGTCGCCGCGGCGCTGAAGGCCGGGAAGCTCGGCTTCGCCGTCGACCAGCAGCCCTACCTCCAGGGCTACGAGGCCGTCGATCTGCTGTGGCTCAACCGCTACAACGCCAATGTGCTCGGCGGCGGACGGCCCGTCCTCACCGGGCCGCAGATCATCACCGAGAAGGACGCCGCCGAACTGCAGGACTACACGGAGCGGGGGACCCGATGACCGCGACCGCACCACCCGATCACGACCGGCCCGACAAGCCCGCGTCCTCCGACGAGCGTCTCCTGCGCACCTCGGCGCTGAAGAAGATCCTCGGCCGGCCGGAGCTCGGCGCCGTCGTCGGCGCCGCGGCCGTCTTCGTCTTCTTCGCGATCTTCGCCGACAGCTTCCTGCAGGCATCCAGCCTCGGCACGGTCCTCTACGCGGCCTCGACGATCGGCATCATGGCCGTCCCCGTCGCCCTGCTGATGATCGGCGGCGAGTTCGACCTCTCCGCCGGCGTGCTGGTGACCAGCTCCGCGTTGATCTCCTCGATGTTCAGCTACCAGATGACGGCGAACGTCTGGGTCGGCATCCTGGTCTCGCTGCTGGTCACCCTGGCCGTCGGGGTCTTCAACGGGGTCATGCTGACCCGCACCAAGCTGCCGAGCTTCATCATCACGCTCGGCACGTTCCTGATGCTCACCGGCCTCAATCTGGGCTTCACCAAGCTGATCAGCGGCACGGTGTCGACGAAGACGATCGCCGACATGGAGGGCTTCGAGTCCGCGAAGACGCTGTTCGCCTCCCAGCTCACCATCGGGGGAGTCGATCTCAAGGTCACCATCCTGTGGTGGATCGGCCTGGTGGCCGTGGCCACCTGGATCCTGCTGCGCACCCGGTTCGGCAACTGGATCTACGCCGTCGGCGGCGGCGCGGGCGCTGCCCGCGCGGTCGGTGTGCCGGTCGCCGGGACGAAGATCGGCCTGTACATGGGTGTGGCGTTCTGCGCCTGGATCTCCGGCCAGCACCTTCTCTTCTCGTTCGACGTGGTGCAGTCCGGCGAAGGCGTCGGCAACGAACTGATCTACATCATCGCGGCCGTGATCGGCGGCTGTCTGATCACGGGCGGCTACGGCTCCGCGATCGGTTCCGCGGTGGGTGCCTTCATCTTCGGTATGACGAGCAAGGGCATCGTGTACGCGGAGTGGAACCCGGACTGGTTCAAGTTCTTCCTCGGAGCGATGCTCCTCCTGGCGACCCTGCTCAACGCGTGGGTCCGCAAGCGCGCGGAGGCGACCACCTGATGACCGCTCTCGTCGAGCTCGACAACGTCAGCAAGCACTACGGAAACATCCGCGCCCTCGAAGGGGTCTCCCTCGAGGTCCACGCGGGTGAGATCTCCTGCGTCCTCGGGGACAACGGCGCGGGCAAGTCCACCCTGATCAAGATCATCGCGGGACTGCACCGGCACGACGCCGGCACCTTCGCCATCGAGGGGGAGCAGACCACTCTCGGCTCCCCGCGCGAGGCCCTCGACCGCGGTATCGCCACCGTCTACCAGGACCTCGCCGTCGTCCCCCTGATGCCGGTCTGGCGGAACTTCTTCCTGGGCTCCGAGCCGACCAGGGGCAGCGGCCCGTTCAAGCGGCTCGACGTCCGGCAGATGCGCGAGACCACCCGCTCCGAACTGCTGCGCATGGGCATCGACCTGCGCGATGTGGACCAGCCCATCGGGACGCTGTCGGGCGGTGAGCGGCAGTGCGTCGCGATCGCCCGGGCCGTCTACTTCGGTGCCAAGGTGCTGGTGCTGGACGAGCCCACGGCGGCGCTCGGCGTCAAGCAGTCCGGCGTCGTGCTCAAGTACGTGGCCGCGGCGCGGGACGCCGGTCTCGGGGTCGTGCTGATCACGCACAACCCGCATCATGCCTATCTCGTGGGCGACCGGTTCGTGCTGCTGAAGCGCGGCACGATGGTCGGCAGCCACACCAAGAAGGAGATCACGCTGGACGAGCTCACCCGCCAGATGGCGGGCGGGAGCGAACTCGAGGACCTGCGCCACGAGTTGGAACGTGCGCCCGCTCCCCGGCATCTGGGCGGTCACAGCCGCTGAGCCGCCTCGTCCGGACCGTGCGCGCGCCGGGCCTGGTCGCCAGGCGCGCGTGTCACGGCTCGGCTGCTCAGACCTGCGCCATGCCGCCGTCGGCGAAGAGCTCGATGCCGGTGATGAAGCTGGAGGCGTCGCCGGAGAGGAACGCCGCGGCCTTGCCCATCTCGCGCGGGTCGGCGATCCGCCCGGTCGGGTTGCCCTCGCCCATCCTGCGGACCGCGGCGGGGACGGCGTCGGCGCCCTGCGCCATGCCGAGGGCGCGCCGCAGGGACTCGGTGTCCACGGCGCCGGGGCTGAGGACGTTCATACGGATGCCGGAGCCCTTGATGTCCTGGATCCAGGACCGGATGAACGCGCGCACCGCGGCCTTGGCACCGCCGTACAGGCCCATGCCGGCCGGGGGCTGGATGGACGCCGTCGACCCGATGATGACGACCGTGCCGCCCGGCGGCAGCAGCGCGATCGCCGGCTGGACGGTGAACAGGACGCCCTTGGCGTTGACGTCGAAGGTCCGGTCGAACTGCTCCTCGGTGATCGCGCCGAGCGGGGCGTGTGCGCCGATGCCGGCGTTGGCCACGACCGCGTCGAGGTGCCCGTGCCGTGCGATGACCTCTCGGTACATCGCCTCCATGTCCGCGAGCTTGGTGACGTCGGCGACGATGCCCGAGGAGTTCGGGCCGATCGCGGCGACCGCCTCGTCCAACCGGTCCCGCCGCAGGTCGGTGATGACCACGCGGGCGCCCTGGTCCACGAATTCCTGGGCGATCCCCAGGCCGATGCCGGACGCGCCGCCGGTGACCACGGCGACCTTGCCTTCGAGCGGGAGGATCATCGATTTCTCCTTGGGGTTGGGCGTGCCCGCGCCATGCGGACGGCAGCGGACGTGCTCTACACTCGTAAGTGGAGGCGCCGCCGGTTATTCGACTGTAAGTGGAGACGTCTCCACTTAGCAACCTGGCAAGGAGGGGCCTCTCGTGACCACAGACACCGGCCGACCGCTGCGGGCCGACGCGCGGCGCAACCGGGAGAAGATCCTCGCCGCGGCCGTGCGCGTCTTCGCGGAAGACGGGCTGGAGGCGCATCTCGAGCGCATCGCCAAGGAAGCGGGCGTAGGCTCCGGCACCCTCTACCGGAACTTCCCCACTCGGGAGGCACTGATCGAGGCCGCCTACCGCAACGAACTGAGCCGACTGTGCGACGCCGCCCCCGACCTCCTGGCGGCCGTGCCACCCCGTGAGGCGCTTCGCGCCTGGATGGGGCGCTTCATCGACTACGCCACCGCGAAACTGGGGATGGCCGAGGCCCTGCGCGCCGTCGTCGACTCCGGCGTCAACCCCTACGCCCAGAGCCGCGAGCTGATCATGACCGCCCTCGCCTCGCTCCTGGACGCCGCGACCGCCGCCGGGACCATTCGGTCGGACATCAGCGCGACCGACATGTTCTCCGCCCTCACCGGCGTCGCCCTCGCCTCCGGAAAACCCCAGGAGCGAGAACAGGCGGAACGTCTCCTCGACCTCATCCTCGACGGACTCAGGTACGGCGCGGCCGACTGACGCCACCCCGGAAGCGCCGGCAAACGACTACGTCGGCGGGAGTACGCGAGGCCCTGTCTCCCGTAATCGACCTCCAGGACCCGGATCCTTCGCGATCGCGGTCAGTCCCTACGAGTGCGAAATCCGGTCGCGCAGCCAGGAATCGACGCCGCTGAGCGCCGTCCTGGCCAATGCCGTGGGGTGGCTCGTGAAGCCGTGCGGTGACTCGGGATAGACCCGGAGGTCGACGTCATTGCCGGCCGCTGACAACCGGCCTGCCATCGCGAGGTTGTCTTCCAGCAGCACGTCCGCGCTTCCGACGATCAGCAGTGTGGGGGGAAGCCCGCGAAGAACGCCGTAGAGGGGAGAGACGTCGGGAACGGTGCGGTCTTCCACATGGCCGGCGTACGCCTGGATGAAGTACTCGTCCGCGATGCGGCGACCGGCCGGGGTTCGTGCGCTCAAGTCGTAGGTCCCGAACTGGAGCGCTGCGCCGGTGAATCGGCCGACGGCACCTCGGTCTCTCAGCCGGAGCAGGGTAGCCATGGCGAGTGTGGCTCCCGCGGAGCTCCCGCCGATCGCAAGGCGGGACGTTCCGAAGCGGGCACCGGCTTCTTCGACGAGCCAGAGCGCCGCCGCTTCACAGTCGTCGGGTGCCGCCGGCCAGGGGTGCTCAGGGGCCAGCCGGTAGTCGACGCTGACAACGGCGAGGCGCAGGGCGTCCGCGAGCTCGCGGTTGCGTCTGTCTCCTCGTGCCGCGGAGTCCATGTAGAAACCGCCGCCGTGTATGTCCAGGTAGACGCCCCGCGGCGGACCGTCGACAGGAGTGAAGATCCTGACAGGGACGCGCACTCCCGCGGCTTCGATCGTCTCTTCGATGGCAGGCGGATCGGCGGCATGAGGAGCGGACCTCTTCGCTCGGGCCGCCGTAAGCTCCTCCAGTGTGCTGGGGCCACGGCCTGCCACCCTCGACTTGTAGAAGTCACGAGCTTCATCGACCTGCTCCGCGGGCACGTCGGCGAACAGTGCGTCCAGCGCGAATCGCACGCGCCCTCCTCATCACTCGGGCTCAACTCCACGCTATCGAAGGCGAGTGCGGCGTCTTCTACCGCTGGTGACACGGGTCTTACCGGCATGTCGGCCGTGAGTTCAGCGTGACTGAGGCGCTTTCACCGAGAACCCACGGTGCCTTCCGCAGGCAGGCTCGAAAGTGCGGTGGGTTCGTCGCCTCTGAATCGGCAGGATACTCATTCGCTATCGGCGGTCTGCCCGATCTGATGCCAGCTCCGTGTTGGGCTCAGTGAACGGAGAATCCGCCGTCCACGAAGAGCGCTTGGCCGGTGACGTAGCCGGAGGCGCGGCTGGCCAGGAACACCGCCGCTCCGGCGAAGTCCTCGGCCAGGCCGTTGCGCCCGACCATCGTGCGCGCGGCCAGCGCCGCCACCTTCTCCGGGTCGGAGGACAACCGCGCGTTGAGCGGGGTCATGACGAAGCCGGGCACCAGGGTGTTGCAGGTGACGCCGTGTGGCGACCACGCCTCGGCTTGAGAGCGGGCCAGCGACTCCAGCGCCCCCTTGGAGACTCCGTAGGCGCCGCTCTGGACGAACGCCCGGTGCGCCTGCTGGGAGGTGATGTGGATGATCCGTCCGAAGCCCCGCTCGGCCATGCCGGGCCCGAACCGCTGGCCCAGCAAGTAGGGCGCTTCCAGGTTCACCGCCATCGTGGCGTCCCACACCTCCTCGCCCAGCTCGTCCATCCGCGGCCGCAGGTTGATCCCGGCGCTGTTGACGAGAATGTCGGGCTCGCCGAACACCGCGGCTGCCTGCTCCGCAGCCGCGCGCACCCCGTCGCGGGTGCTCAGGTCCGCGCTCACCCAGGCCGCCCGGCAGCCCTCCGCTGCCAACTCGTTGACCGTGGCAGCCAGTTCCGGCTGCTTGCGCGCCACGGTCACCACGCTCGCCCCCGCTCGCGCGAGGGCCCCGGCGATGGCTCGGCCGATGCCGGAACTGCCGCCCGTCACCACGGCGACCCGGCCGTCCAGCGAGAACAGTTCGGAGAGGTATCCAGACGAGATCATGCCCGCACCCTAACTTGACTCTGTCGGGGATCTTGGTCTCGTCCGCTCAGTCTCTGGCGGACCGCCAAGACCTCGGCCGGGGGATCCCGTGCTGGTCCAGGAAGTTCTGGAAGGCGGTCGGCGGCCGGGACGAAGGTGCTTGTCCGGTCGGCGGCCGTCGGCTGAGGCGTTCGATGTTTGCGGCGATGGCTGTGAACACGTGCTGTAGGTGGGCTTTCTGCTGTCCCCGGTAGCGGCAGCGGCGCATGCCGTGTCCGTGAACGAGCTCGTTGATGGTGCCTTCCACTCCAGAGCGGACCGCGTAGCGGGCCTGCCATTCGGGTGTCTGTTGTTCGGCGCGGACTCGGAGTTGCAGGTCACGGAGTTCTCGCGGGGGAAAGCCCACGGTTCGGGCGCTGTCGGTGGTGGTCGTGCAGCGGGTGCGGACCGGGCAGGGGCGGCACTGGCTCTTGGTGAACCGTGCCACGATCAGAGGTGCCGCGGTGGGTGAGGAGGTCGGATAGGGGCCGTGCCATCCGGCGCTGGTCTCGCCCTGCGGGCAGGTGACCTGCTGGCGGTCGAAGTCAATGTGGAAGTCGTCGCGGCCGAAGCCGTCGTTCTTGCGGTGCTGGCGGGTGGAGTTGACCGGCAGTGGCCCGGTGACCGTGACCTCGTGTTCGCGGGCTGCCTGCTCCAGATGGACCAGGGAGGTGTAGCCGCCGTCGACCAGGTGCTCGGCGGGCAGCAGCCCGCGGCGCTTGAGCCGGGTATGGATGCCGGGCAGAGCCTTCGCGTCGTAGCCGGTGGCGTCGGTGGTGGCCACATCTGTGATCACGTTGACGCCGTCAGGATCACAGGTCTCGGTGAGATGTGCGACGAACCCCTTCCAACGGGTGACATGTCCGCGGCGCGCGTAGCGGGCCGTCGGGTCGTAGGGCGAGACGACGGTGACGGCCGAGGGCGGCAGCCCGCCGTCCTCGGCGGTGCGCCAGCGCAGGCGGCCGGTCCCGTCGCGGTAGTAGTTCTGCACCATGATCTGCCGCAGGGCCTGGACCTGGGGACCGGACAGACGATCCGCCCCATGCTCCCCGACGTGCTCCAGCAGCCGGACGGCGTCGCCGCCGGTGGCAAGGATCCTGGTCTTGGGGCGGGTGGGGTTCTTGCCGAGACGGACCGGACGGCCGTAGCGGCGCCCCCACTCCTCGTCGACCAGGCCTGCCAGCAGGTGCGGAGCTGTGCCGGCCAGCTCTTCCAGCGCGGCGCGGACGGACTCGGTGACCAGCTCCAGCCGGGTCAGGTCGCGCACCGCGGCCAGGACGTGGGTGGAGTCCGTGCGCTGGGTGGTGCGCTCGCGGACGAGACCGGCCTCCTTCAGGCGCGCGAGCGCGAGGTCGAGGAGACGGTCGGCTCGGCCGCCCTCGGTGAGACGCTCGCGGAAGTCGGCCAGCACGCTGTGGTGAAAGCCTGGATCGTCCAGTTCCATGGCCAGCGCGTACTTGAAATCGATGCGGCAGCGAACCGCCTCGGCCGCCTGCCGGTCGGACAGACGAGCAGGAACTGCAGCACACAGACGGTGGCCAGCTGGGCAGGCGAGAGCCCGGGGCGGCCGTCGCGCGGGTAGCCAGTCGGCGAAGTCTTCGTCACGCCACAGCCCGCCCAGGTGGTCTCTCACCCACATCGCCGTTGTACCGCCCGGGTTGCTCGCTCGCGCCATCTGTACGGTCAGAGAAGGGACTTGCTCACCAGAGCGGGCATGGAGCGACAACGGGCACCTCGACAACTGCATCGGTCCTTGAACAGAGCCGAGCATGCCCGTTGATCATGCTGCCCCGCCGGGGATCCTCAAGATCCCCGACAGAGTCAAGTTAGGCGGCGCGTCCACGGCGACAGCTCCCGGGGCCGAACGCAGGGAGCGTCATCAGACTGGTCGTCGAGCAGGTTCTGGGCGATGGCCGCCTGGGGGAGGAACGCGGAACTCGGGAACTATGGCTCACCCACTCCCTGTCGGCCGGTCAGCCTCCGCCCGGCTCCACGGTGCCGGGCTCCGGCGTGCCCAGGTGCCGCGCCAGCCAGTGCTCCCGTGCCAGAACCGCCCCCGCCGTGATGCCGAGCGCGATGGCGACGCAGAACACGATCAGCCAGGACAGGACCGTGAACACCGGTCCCAGGGATCCGTACTCCTCCAGACTGCGGTTGAGCGCCCGGGGCATGTAGTACGCGCTGCCGATCGACAGCGCGGTGGTGACGACGCCGGTGAGCACCGCGCCGGGCAGCAGCGGAAGCCAGCGGATGAGACCGCCGAGCAGCAGATGCTGGGACCACCACCACAGCAGTGTCTGGGTCAGCAGTGTGACGGGCACGGCCAGCCAGAGGCCGAGGCCGAAGCCTTCGCGCACCGGCCCCTGCACCACTAGCACACTCAGCCAGACCACGATCCACACCAGCCAGCGCCAAGCGGCGATCTTGGTCCCGGTCCTCGGGATCAGCCAGGCACGTTTGCACAGCCGCTGCATCGCCCGGCTGCAGGCCGTGGCGGACAGCAGCACGATGAGCACGCCGACGACGCCGGTGGCATGGCGCAGACCGTCGCCGCCTGTCGACCGGTACACATGCTCCAGCTGCTCCTGCACCGCCCCCGAGACCCCGAGGACCGACTGCAACGAGCTGGTCAGCTGTTTGCGTACGGCCTCGGGGGCGAAGGAGCCCACCACGAACAGCAGGGGGATCGCGGTGAGGAAACACTGAGCGGCGAGCCGTGTCGCGGAGTCGAAGATGTTCACCGCGATCATGCGCGCCGTCAGACGCGTCACCACGGGGAAGCGCTGCTGTGTCCGGGTGACCGTGCCACGCGCGGAGTCGCCGTAGGTACGGAACCGGGCCGTCCACCATGACGGGCGCAGGAAGCCCGCCCGGCCTCGAGGGGCTCCGCTGCCCGGGGGATCGGGTTCCGGGGGACCCGTTCCCGGCGGAGAGGGCGCCATCAGCGGACCGGTGCCGCACCCGGATCCCGTGCTGCACGGCCCACGGCCGACGGTGCCGGTCCACGATCGGTCATGGCGTCGGTCATGGCGTTGCTCCTTCCCTGGGTCCAGGGTGGGGGACGCGGTCCGCACCGGCATCTCGGAGAACGGCGGACGGCGGACGGAGAAAGGCGGACGGAGAACGGGGAGCGGGGAGCGGAGAACAGGAGCGGCGTGCCCTGCCGGGGGCCGTGCCGCTCTGATTGCGGGGTGACATCACGGGGGGTGACGATGAACGGGCGAGCGGGCCGGTCCCGCCGGCGCGCGTCATGACCCGGGGTCGCCCCTGTGTCGCGGCGCCCGGCCGGCCGTAGGCACGTACGTACGTGGGCAATGAACCCTGCGGGGGACCCTGAAGAGGGGAGCGCCATGGTCCTCGACCTGCTCCTCATCGCCGTCGCCATCACGCTCGACCCGCTGCCGATCATGGCGTTCGTGCTGGTGTTGTCGGCACGCAAAGGCGTCTGGAAGGGCCTGGCCTTCATCCTCGGCTGGCTGGCGAGCCTGGTGGCGGTGATCGCCATCGTGCTGGTGGTGACCGGGGGCAATCCGCCCCCGCCCCGGTCACCGCCCTCGACGGCGGGCCTCGCGGCCAAGCTGGCCATCGGTGTCGGCCTCGTCCTCTACGGCGCCCACCGGCAGCGCCGGCAAGGCACGCCGGTCCGCAGGGCAGGCACGGCAGGCAAGGCCGGAACGGCAGGCAAGGCAGGCAAGGCAGGTACGGCAGACAAGGCGCGCAAGGCCCGCAAGCCCTCGCTGTCGGCCCGGGTCGACCGCGCCTCCCCGTGGTCCGCGGCCGTACTCGCCGTGTTCCTGCAGCCCTGGGGCCTGGTCGCCGCGGCCGCCACGGTGGTCGTCGAGGCCGACCTGTCCCATGTCGGCTCGTATCTGGCCCTGTTCGGCTTCTGTCTGCTCGCCACCGCGAGCCTGCTGGCCGCGGAGCTCTACACGCTCTTCGCGCCGGAGGCCGCCGGGGCCCGGCTGAAACGGCTGCGGGCGTGGCTGCAGCGTCATCAGGAGCCGGCCATCGTCTTCGGCAGTCTGATGCTGGGACTGTGGCTGATGGGCAACAGCATCTACCAGCTGACGAGTTGACACCGCTCCGGCGGCGACCGTCCCCGGCCCGGCCGTCGCCCCGGCCACCGGGTACCTGCCCTGACCACGGTCGTCGCGTCCCCGGGAGGGATACGCCCCGCCGGAAATGCGAAGCACCCATCCGAGTGCTGCAATGGCAGACAGGGTGCCGTGCTCCCTGGACCGGCCGCGTCGTGGCCACCGAGCCGCCCCGGACCGCTGACGCGTTCGCAAGGAGTGGTCATGATCGATGACGTCGAAGAAATGGGACCCGTCGACTACCTGGTCGTGGAATTTCCCGGCAACCGTATGACGGGCGAAGGCTTCCCCCTGCTCGTCGATCTGGCCGACCGCCAGATCATCCGCATTCTCGATCTGCTCTTCGTCCGCAAGGACACCGACGGTTCCGTCATGGTCATGGAGCTCTCCGACATCGGCGGAGAGCTCGATCTGACCGTCTTCGAAGGCGCATCGTCGGGCCTGCTCGGCCAGGACGACATCGACGAGGCCGGCGCGGCCCTGGAGCCGGGCAACTCCGCCGCGGTCCTCGTGTACGAGAACACCTGGGCGGCTCCGCTCGCCCGTGCCCTGCGGCGCAGCGGCGCCCAGCTGGTGGCCGGAGGGCGCATTCCGGTGCAGGCGCTGCTCGCCTCGCTGGACGCGGTCGAGGGGCAGGGATCGTCGGTGGTCTGAACCCAGCCGCGCGGGGAGGACTCCTGCCCCTTCGCAGGACTCCCGCACTTCACAGGACTCCCGCATTTCGCATCCACTGGGAGAGGAACATGCCAGGACTCATCCGTGGTGTCGCCCGTACCGCCGTGATCGCGGGGACCGCCACAGCGGTGTCCAACAGAGTCTCGCGGCGCCAGGCGGGCCGCTGGGCGCAGCAGGGCGACCAGCAACAGGAGCAGGCGGCACCGGCCGCACCGCAGCAGGCCGCCCCACCGCCGCCCCCGCCCGCGCAGACCGCGCCGGACGACGAAATGAGCAGCAAGATCGACAAGCTCAAGGAGCTCGGAGAGCTGAAGGCCCAGGGCGTCCTCACCGAAGAGGAGTTCGCTGCCGAGAAGGCCAAGGTCCTCGCCTGATTCGGCCGTGGCGGCCAAGACCCTCGCCACCATCGCCTGGGTCAGGGCAGCGATTGGGCCGCGCGGCGCGGGGCCCGGGCCACATGCAACGGTCCGGAAGCCGCGGGCCTTCATGCAACGGTCCGGAAGCCCCAGGCCTCTGGCCACGGTGTGGACCGAATCAAGAGGTACGCGGGATCCCGGCTCGGTATGAGCCGGACCCCGGCGGTACGGGCACCGCGAGCGCCGCACCGCCGGACGGCAGGGCATCGCAAGGGGGGCCGGGGAAGGGACGACCCCCATGACACAGCCGGGGCCGAGGGCTGCCGCATCCGCCGGCGGAGCCCAGCCGGAGGAGGCGGACCGGCTGCGGGATCTGCTGCGCACGCCCAGCTATCTCAAGACACTCGCGTTCTGCGCCCTCATCGGCATCCCCGTGTCGCTCATCGCGTTCTGGTTCCTCGTCGTGCTCCACAAGCTGGAACACCTCATGTGGGCCGATCTGCCAGAGGCACTGGGATGGTCCGGGCCGCCGTGGTGGTGGCCACTGGTGCTGCTCCCGGTCGCCGGAGTCATCGTCGCCCTGGTCGTCACCCGGCTGCCCGGAGCAGGCGGCCATGTCCCCGCGTACGGGCTCCACGCCGGGGGAGGCACCTCGTCCAAGGCTCTCCCGGGCGTCGTCATCGCCGCCCTCGTGAGCCTGCCGCTCGGCGCGACCCTGGGTCCGGAAGCACCGCTGATCGCCCTCGGTGGCGGACTCGCCCTGCTCTTCCGCGATCTCGCGCGGGCCCCGGCGACGCCTCAGAGCATGGCGCTCCTCGGGGCCGCCGGCGCCGCGTCGGCCATCGCGGCGATCTTCGGCAACCCGCTGATCGGCGCGGTGCTGCTGATGGAGGTGGCCGGGGTCGGTGGCTCCCAGCTGTTCGCCGTCATGCTCCCCGCCCTGCTTTCGAGCGGGGTCGGTGCGCTGGTCTTCACGGGCTTCGGCCGCTGGACCGGGCTCGAGGTCAAGGGCCTGCGGCTCGAACTCTCGGGGCCCTTCCCCCACCTGGACATCGGCGATGTGGTCTGGACGCTGGTGATGGCCGTGGCGCTCGCCGTCGTGGTGCACCTGATCATGACGGTCGGCCGGCTCGCCGCAAGGGCCGTCCCCGCACGGCCCTTCCCGGTCACGGTCCTCTGCGCACTCGGCGCCGGGGTCTGCGCGGCCCTGTACACCGTGATCACCGACCGCACACCCGTCGACGTCGCCTCGTCCGGGCAGTCGACGATGGCCCAGCTGTCGGACAACCCGCAGGCCTGGGGTGTCGGGGCACTGGTGGCCGTCCTGGTCTTCAAGGGCCTCGCCTACGCCCTGTGTCTGGGCAGTCTGCGCGGCGGTCCCATCTTCCCCGCCTTGTTCCTCGGAGCCGCGACGGGCGTGCTGCTCGCTCCTCTGCCCGGCCTCGGGTACATCCCGGGCATGGCCGCGGGGATGGCCGCGGTCACCGCGGCGGCGTTGCGGCTGCCCGTCAGCAGTGTGATCCTCGTGGTCATGCTGCTCGGCTCCGACGCCATGATCCCCGTGATCATCCTCGGTGCCGTGGTCGCCTTCGTCACCACGGAGCTGCTGCCCGCCGGACCCGGTGTGCCCGAAGAGGCGACGCCGCCGAAACCCGACCCGGCCGGTGCGCGGGGGACGCCATGAGCACGCGGATGACCCGGGACGCCTTTCAGGCCCTGTACGAGCGGCTGCGCGAGGAGACCCGGCAGGACCCGGGCGACCGGCGGGGCGCACTGAACCACCTCACGCCGGACCGGGTGGTCGCCGCGGCCGGTGAGGTCACCTCGGGACGCACCGTGTCGCTGGCCGCGACCATCGAGACCAGGACCGGGCCCGACAGCCCGGAACCCGCCGTCCACCGGATGACGGGCCCTGATCCGGACGACATCGGCGCCCCGGGACTGCAGTTCGCACGGGACCACTTCGCCATGAACGTGCACGGGGACGCCGACAGCCATCTCGACGCACTGTGCCATGTCATGTATGACGGTGCGCTCTACAACGGCGTTCCCGCGGACAGCCTGACACCGGATGGTGCCACCGCCCTCTCCGTCGCCCTCGTCAGGAACGGCATCGTGGGCCGCGGGGTGCTCCTCGACATCCCGCGGACCAGAGGCGTGCCCTGGCTCGAGCCGGGCGACCAGGTGACGGCCGATGACCTGACCGCCGCCGAGACCGCCCAGGGCGTACGGGCCGAGGCGGGGGATCTGCTGCTCGTCCGGGTCGGCCACCGCCGCCGGCGCAGGGAGCTCGGAGCCTGGGACGCCGCCGCGGCCAGGGCCGGCCTCCACCCGCAAGCCATGGAGTTCCTCGCCCGGCGCCGCATCGCGGTCCTGGGCGGCGACGGCAACAACGACACCGCTCCGAGCGCGGTGGAAGGAGTCGACTTCCCCGTCCATGTGCTGGCCGTCCAGGCCATGGGAGTGCATCTGATGGACTATCTGCAGTTCGAGGAGCTCGCACCGGTCTGCGCACAGGAAGGCCGCTGGAGCTTCCTGTGTGTGGTGGCACCACTGCGGCTGCCCGCCGCCACCGGTTCCCCGGTGAACCCGATCGCCATTCTGTGAGGACGGTGACCGCCATGAACGACTTCCCCCACTACGACGTCATCATCATCGGCACCGGCGCCGGCGGGGGCACCCTCGCCCATCGCATCGCCCCCTCCGGAAAGCGGGTGCTGCTGCTCGAGCGCGGGGACTACCTGCCGCGGGAACGCGACAACTGGGACTCCACCGCCGTCTTCGTCAAGGGCAAGTACCGCGCCCCCGAGTTCTGGTACGACAAACACGGCAACACCTTTCCGCCGGAGGTCAACTACTACGTCGGCGGCAACACCAAGTTCTACGGAGCCGCCCTCTTCCGGCTTCGCCCCCAGGACTTCGGCGAACTGCGCCACCACGGCGGGATCTCCCCGGCCTGGCCGATCCGCTACGAGGACCTGGAGCCGTACTACACCCAGGCCGAGCACCTGTACCTCGTCCACGGCCGGCACGGAGAGGACCCCGGCGAGGGGCCGGTGAGCGCGCAGTACGCGTATCCGCCCGTCCAGCACGAGCCGCGCATCCAGCAGCTGAGCGACGACCTCGAAAAGCGCGGACTGCACCCCTTCCACCTGCCCATCGGGGTCAATCTGCAGCAGGATGACAACGGCAGGGCCGTCCACTCCAGCGTCTGCATCCGCTGCAACCGTGTCGACGGCTTCCCCTGTCTGGTGCGCGGCAAGTCGGACGCCCAGGTGATCTGCGTCGAACCCGCCCTGCAACACCCCAACGTGGAGATGATCACCAACGCCCATGTGGTGCGTCTGGAGACCGACCCCACCGGGCGCAGTGTGCGAACCGTGGTCGCCGAACTCGGCGACGGCTCGCAGGCCCGCTTCACCTCCGATGTCGTCGTCGTCTCCTGCGGCGCCGTCAACTCCGCTGTCCTGCTGCTGTCTTCGGCCGACGACCATCATCCGGACGGTCTCGCCAACAGATCGGGCGTGGTGGGCCGCCACTACATGCGGCACAACAACCTGGCGCTGATGGCCGTGTCGAAGGAACCCAACGACACCCAGTTCCAGAAGACCCTCGCCCTGCACGACTGGTATCTGGGGGCCGACGACTGGGACTACCCCCTCGGCGGCATCCAGATGCTCGGCAAGTCGGACGCCGAACAGATCCACGGCGAGGCCCCGCGCTGGGCCGGTGCCGTGTCACCCGACATGCCCTTCGAGGTGCTCGCCCACCACGCGGTCGACTTCTGGCTCTGCGGGGAGGACCTGCCCCAACCGGACAACCGCGTCACCCTGGACCGTGACGGTGGCGTCCACCTCGCACTCGACGAGAAGAACAACATCGAGGGACTGAACCGGCTGCGGCACAAACTGCAGGGCATGCTGGGCCATCTCGGTATGCACGAACACCATCTGCTGTCACACAGCATCTATCTGCACAAGGGCATGCCCATCGGCGCGACCGCGCACCAGGCCGGGACGGTGCGCTTCGGTGACGACCCGGCCGGCTCCGCCCTGGACGTCAACTGCAAGGCACACGACCTGGACAACCTCTACGTCGTCGACACGAGCTTCTTCCCGAGCATCGGCGCGGTCAACCCCTCGCTGACGGCCATCGCCAACGCCCTGCGGGTCGGCGACCATATCGTGGAGCGACTGAGCGGTTGAGCCGGCCGGGGGAAGATCGGCCATCCAACGGCGCAACGGGCCGTGTGCCCGAGCCCCCGGACGGGTGCCCCGGTGCTTCCGTGGTGCGACGCGTGCCCGTGATACAGCGGGCCGCGGCATCGGAGGGACGTACCAGGAGGCAGTGTGAGTTCCCATGCCAGTGCGGCACCGCGGGTGGTCCCACCGCTGCTGAAGGGGCAGAAAGCGCTGGTCACCGGCGCCAACTCGGGCATCGGCAAGGCCACGGCCATCGCACTCGGCCAGGCCGGCGCCGATGTGGTCGTGAACTATGTCGCGGGACGTGAGGCCGCCGAGGACGTCGTCCGGGAGATCACCGGCCATGGTGTGCGCGCCGCCGCTTACGAGGCGGACGTCTCCCAGGAGGACCAGGTCGTCGCCATGGTCGAGCGAATGGTCCAGGAGTTCGGCACGATCGACATCATGGTCGCCAACGCGGGCCTCCAACGGGACTCCCCGTTCCCGGAGATGACCCTCGCCCAGTGGCAGAAAGTGCTGGACGTCAATCTCACCGGCCAGTTCCTGTGCGCCAGGGAGGCGACCAAGGAGTTCCTCCGGCGCGGTGTGGTCCCCGAGGTGTCACGTTCCGCGGGGAAGATCATCTGCATGAGCTCCGTGCACCAGCTCATCCCCTGGGCGGGCCACGTCAACTACGCCTCCTCCAAGGGCGGTGTACAGATGATGATGGAGACCCTGGCCCAGGAGCTGGCGCCCAAGAAGATCAGGGTCAACGCCATCGGGCCCGGCGCCATCAAGACGCCGATCAACACCGACGCCTGGGACACCCCCGATGCCGAGAAGGCCCTGCTGCAGCTCATCCCGTACGCCCGGGTCGGTGAGCCGGAGGACATCGCCTTCGCCGCCGTCGCCCTCGCCTCCGACCTCATGGACTACGTGGTGGGCGTCACGCTCTTCGTCGACGGAGGAATGACCCTTTTCCCCGGATTCGCCACGGGCGGATGACGCGCGCCCTTGTCCAAGGGCCCGACCACCGAAGGCACCCATGCACACTGCGGTCCACCTGCTGGCGGCCCTGCCGTCGGCCGACGCACCCGCCCAACTGCTCCCGGCCAGAGAGCTGATGGCGTTCACGCTCGCCTCGCACATCATCCTGGTGCCGATGGGAGTGGCGTTTCCGCTGATCACCCTGATCATGCACTACCGGGGACTGCGGAAGAACGACGCCGTCGCGCTGCTGCTCGCCCGGCGCTGGTCGGCGGTCATGGCGATCCAGTTCGCCGTCGGCGTCGTCACCGGTACCGTGCTCTCCTTCGAGTTCGGTCTGCTCTGGCCGGGTCTGATGGGCCGCTGGGGAGATGTCTTCGGCATCGGATTCGGCGTCGAGGCCTGGGCGTTCTTCCTCGAGGCCGTCCTCATCGCGATCTACCTCTACGGCTGGCGCCGCCTCCCGCCGAGGACCCACTTCCTGCTCGGAGTGCCGCTGCCCTTGACCGCGCTGCTCGGTGCCTTCGGCATCATCGCGGCCAACTCGTGGATGAACACGCCCCAGGGATTCACGCTCGACGCCGAAGGTGACCCGGTCGACGTCAGCGTCTGGAAGGCGATCTTCACCCCGATGTTCGGGCCCCAGTACTGGCACTTCGTGGTGGCGATGCTCGTCACCGCCGGCTATGTCGTGGCGGGCGTCTACGCCGCCGGCTGGCTGCGCGGCCGCAGGGACCGCTACCACCGCCTCGGCTTCACCGTCCCGTTCACGGTCGCGGCGGTGTTCACCCCCGTGCAGTTCGTACTCGGCGACGCCATCGCCCGAGCGGTCTTCCACAAGCAGCCCGTGAAGTTCGCCGCGATGGAGATCGTCTGGGAGACCGACACCCATGTGCCGGAGTACCTGTTCGGCCGGCTGCATCCCGACGGCAGCATCTCCGGCGGCATCAAGATCCCCCAACTCGACTCCATCCTGGCCGGGTTCAGCCCCTCCACCAAGGTCACCGGACTCTCCTCCGTCCCGGCGTCCGACCGGCCCAACGCCACCCAGGCCACCATCGTCCACTGGGCGTTCGACATCATGGTCGGCATCGGCTCGCTGCTGGTGCTGCTCGCGCTCTGGTACGCCTGGATCTGGTACCGCAAACGCCGGCTGCCGGCCTCGCGCTGGTTCTTCCGCAGCGCTGCCTGCGCCGGGGTCGCCTCCGTCATCGCGGTCGAATGCGGCTGGATCACCACCGAGGTGGGCCGCCAGCCCTGGATCGTCTACCAGAACATGAGGGTCGCCGAAGCGGTCACCGCGACCAGGTCCACCACCCTCTGGACGATGTTCGCCCTGGTGATCGTCGTGTACGTGTTCATCTTCGGCTCGTTCCTGGCCCTGCTGCTCGCGATGCGCACCCGCTGGCGGCAGGCGGACGCCGCAGCCGGCGCCGCACTCGTCGCCGAGGGCCCGGAGACGCTCACCCCCTACGGCCCCCGGCCGAGGTCACCGCGGGACGACACCGCGGCGGCCGGCGCCGGCGGAACCGGTTCCGAACGGGACGGCACACCATGACCACCGCGAACCTCATCGCCGTCGTCCTGCTGCTCGCGGTGGCCGCCTATGCCTGTGCCGGCGGCACCGACTACGGCGCCGGGTTCTGGGATCTGTTCGCGGGCGGCGCGGAACGCGGCAAGCGGCCCCGCTGGCTGATCGACCATGCGATGGCGCCCGTCTGGGAGGTCAACAACGTCTGGCTGATCTTCGTCTTCGTCATCATGTGGACCGGGTTCCCGGTGCTGTTCCAGACGGTGTTCTCGGCGATGTGGCTGCCGCTCGCGCTCGCCGCCGTCGGACTGGTGCTGCGCGGCGCGGGGTTCGCCCTGCGCAAGCCCATGCGGCGACTGTCCCGGCGGCGGCTGTACGGCGCGGTGTTCGCGGTCTCCTCACTGCTCACCCCGTTCTTCCTGGGCGCCGCCGTCGGAGGGATCGCCTCGGGCCGGGTGGCGCCGGGAACCGAGCCGTCGGCTGAGGCCTGGTCCAATCCCACCTCCGTCTTCTTCGGGCTGCTCACCGTCGCGGCGACCGCCTTCCTCGGAGCGGTGTTCCTGATCTCGGACGCCAGGCGCTTCGACGCGCCCGATCTCGTCGGCTACTTCCGGCGCAGAGCGCTCGGCACCCTGGCGGTCGTGGTGCTGCTGGGCGCGGCCGCGTTCGCCGTGACCCGCAACGACGCCCCGCACGTCTGGCACGGCCTCACCCACGGTGCCGGGCTGGTCTTCGTCGTCGTGGCCGTGGTCTGCGTGGCCGCCACCGCCTGGCAGCTGGTGCGCGATCCCGCGCGATGGACCCGTACGACCTCCGTCGGTGTGGTCGCGGCGGGCGTCATCGCCTGGGGACTCGCCCAGCGCCCGTACCTCATCCCCACCTCCCTGACGGTGCAGGACGCCGCCGGCGATCCCACGACGCTGGTCTGGCTGGCCTTCGTCACCCTTGTCGCGGTGCTCCTCGTCTGCCCGGCAGTCGTCCTGCTGTACTGGCTCGACACCCACGGCGAACTCGAGTCCCTCAGCGATGCCGATCTCCGGCAGGGCGGCTCCGATACCCCGGCCGACGGCGGCTGACGGGGCCCAGGGTGCTGAGCGCCGACGAGTTCCTCCTGGGCATCGCGCTGACCGTCGTGCTGGCCGTGGGCTCCCAGATCCTGGCGAGCCGGCTGCGGGTGCCCGCGCTGATCCTGCTGCTGCCCGCCGGATTCACGGCGGGGGCCCTCACCGATGTCGTCCAGCCCGACCGGCTCGCACCGCAGAACTTCCCGTCCATCGTCTCGCTGTCCGTCGCGGTGATCCTCTACGACGCCGGGCTCGGCCTCGAGCTGCGGCATCTGAAGGGGCGCACCCGCTCGGTCGTGGTCCGGCTGCTGGTGCTCGGCGTGCTGATCACCTGGGCGGCGGTCCTGGGCGTGGGCCCGGCGCTGTTCGGGGTGCCGCTCGCCGTAGCCCTGATGCTCGGCGTCATCCTCGTCGTCTCGGGCCCGACCGTGGTCGGCCCGCTGCTGGAGTACGTCCGGCCGTCGGAGCGGGTGCGGCGCATCCTGGTCTGGGAGGGGTCGCTGATCGACCCCGTCGGCGGGATCCTCGGCGCGCTGGTGTTCCACTCGATCCTGGTGGGCGGCTTCCAGGTCGGGAAGGGCTTCCACGTCGGGGAGTTTCTGATCAGCGCGGTGGTGGGGCTCGCGGGCGGAGTGGTGGGGGCGGTGCTGCTGTGGCTGGCCCTGCACACCCTTCGGCTCGGTGAGACGCTCGGCACCCTGGCCCAACTGGCCGTCGTCGTCGCGGTGTCGGCGTGCTGCGATGTGCTGCGGGACGACACGGGCCTCATCGCCGCCATCGTCGCGGGACTCGCGGTCGCCAACCTCCGCGGCCTCGACATGCCGGCCCGGCGCCCGTTCTTCGAGACCCTCGTCCAGCTGATCATCGGGCTGCTGTTCGTCTCCATCTCGGCGTCCGTCACGCCCTCTTCCGTCCGGCCCGTGCTGCTGCCCTCGCTCGGTCTCCTCGCCCTGCTCGTCCTGGTGGTGCGCCCGCTCGTCGCCTTCCTGTCGACCTCGCGGTCCGGGCTCACGGGCGGGGAGCGGGCGTTCATCGGCTGGATGGCCCCGCGCGGGATCGTCGCCGCGTCCACCGCTTCGGCTTTCGCGGGCAGCCTGGACGAAGCGGGCCTGCCCGGCTCGGCCACCATCCTCCCGGTCACCTTCCTGGTGATCGTGGGCACGGTGCTGGTGTACGCGCTGACCGCGGTGCCGGTGGCGGGGTGGCTCGGGGTCTCCCGGCCGGCCCGTACCCGTCCGCTGCTGGTGGGAGGCGAACCGTGGACCGTCGGCCTCGGACGGTGCTTGAGGTCCGCCGGGCTCGACGTACTGATGTGGGCGGGGCCCGAGGAGCAGCGGAATCGGATCGAACAGGCCGGGCTGGCGCTGGCCCCCGGTGAACTGCTGGCGACGGCCACGGCGCCGAAGGCCCAACTCGAGGGCATCACCGCGGTCTTCCTGCTCACCGACGACGACGACTTCAACGACCTGCTCTCGATCGTGGTGCAGGACAGTGTCGAGGAGCCGGTCCACCGGGTCGGGCCACCGAACGACAGCGCAGGCGCCGTCGCCCGTTACAGCGACCGGGACATCCTCTTCGGACGGGGGCTGCTGCGGCGTGAGCTGACCGCCCGCTACGAGCGAGGGGCGCGTTTCGTCCTGGGCGCGCCCGGTGAGGACGTCCCCGCCGGGCACGACCTGCTGTTCGTGGTGCGGGCCGACGGCCGGCTGGAACCCGTCACCGCGTCGCGCGCCGTGCGTCCGGGGCCGGGGGACAGGGCCGTCCTGCTGGGCCCGGCGCCGCTGGAGGCGGCGGCGGCCGCGGGCGTCCGGCCGGGCGCCGAAAGGTGACGCGCGGCCGTCGGCGCACGCTCGTACGCCGACCGCCGCGGCCCACCTCCGTGAGGGGAGAGCGCCGAGCCGGATCAGAGGAAGGAACCGGTGCCCTTTCCCGACAGCGCGGTGCCGTCCGACTCGATCCGGTTGAGCTCCTTGTCCAGGGTCAGCGCCGTGTCGATGAACGCCAGATGGGTGAACGCCTGGGGGAAGTTTCCGAGTTGGCGGCCGGTCAGGTCGATCTCCTCGGAGTACAGGCCCAGATGGTTCGCGTACGTGAGCATCTTCTCCAGCACGAGCCGCGACTGGTTCAGTCTGCCGGCCCGCGCCAGCGCGTCGACATAGGTGAACGTGCAGAGCGAGAAGGTGCCTTCGGAGCCGCTCAGTCCGTCGGGCGAGGCCTCGGGGTTGTAGCGGTAGACCAGGCTGTCGTTGACGAGCTCGCGGTCCATGGCGTCGAGGGTGGAGATCCACATCGGGTCGTCGGGGGTGATGAAGCCGACGGTGGACATCCGCAGCAGTGAGGAGTCGAGCACTTCGCTGCCGTAGTGCTGGACGAACGCCTGCCGTTCGGGATCCCAGCCGCGGGTCATGATCTGCTCGTAGAGCTTGTCGCGCTCCGCGTTCCAGCGGGCCATCGAGGCCGGGCGGCCGCTCGCCGCGGCCAGCCGCAGCGCCCGGTCGAAGGCGACCCAGGACATGACCCTGCCGTAGGTGAAGTCCTGGCGCCCGCCCCGGGTCTCCCACAGCCCCTCCTCGGGCTGGTCCCAGTGGTCGGTCAGCCAGTCGACCAGCGTGCGCAGGGAGCCCCAGCCGCGGTGGTCCAGCTGGATGCCGCGCTCATGGGCGAAGAAGATGCTGTCCAGCGCCTCGCCGTAGATGTCGAGCTGCAGTTGGTTGGCCGCCCCGTTGCCGATGCGTACCGGGCTCGAGCCCGCGTAGCCCTCCCAGTGGTCGAGTGTCTCCTCGACCAGGTCGGAGGATCCGTCGACCCGGTACATGATGTTGAGCGGACCGGAGTCGCCGGGCCGGTCCGCCTGTTCGTGGACACGGTCGCGCAGCCAGCCGATGAACGCCGCCGCCTCCTCGGTGAATCCCAGCCCCAGCAGGGCGTAGACGGAGAAGGAGGCGTCACGGATCCAGGTGAAGCGGTAGTCCCAGTTGCGCTCGCCGCCCAGTTGTTCGGGCAGTCCCGCGGTCGGCGCCGCCACCAGTGCGCCGCTCGGCGCGTAGGTCATCAGCTTCAGCGTCACCGCCGAGCGCTCCACCGCTTCCCGCCAGCGGCCGGAGTAGCGCGACTGGCGGAGCCAGGAGCGCCAGAACTGGACGGTCTCCTCGAAGAGTTCCACGAACTCGTTGTGGCTGATGTGCCGCGGCGGCCCGTCGGCGAACGTCTCGATCACGACACCGCGCTCCTGGCCGGCCTGGAGCGTCAGTCTGAAGTGCAGATCCTGGTCGTCGCCCATGAAGAGGGGCACGAGCCGTACGTCCTCGGGTTCACGGACCGCGTGGACCGTCAGTTCCATGCCGTCCGCCTCGAACACGGCGCCCTTCTCGGTGAAGTGCAGCTTGTGCGGGATACGGCCGTAGTCGAACCGAGGGGCGATGTCCACGTCGAAGGTGAGGCTGCCGCGTACACAGCGCAGCAGCCGGACGAGCCGGTGCCGGTCGGTGGCGGCGGTCCCCGTCACCGGCATGAAGTCGATGACTTCGCCGGCTCCCCCCTCGGTCATGAAGCGGGTGACGAGAATCGCGGTGTCCGGCAGGTACAACTGCTTGGTGGCGTAGGTGGTGTCCGTGGGCGTGACCTTGAAGTGTCCGCCCTTCTCGCTGTCGAGGAGCGCCCCGAAGATGCTCGGTGAGTCGAACCGCGGGGTGCAGTACCAGTCGATGGTTCCGTTGGTGGTGACCAGTGCCGCTGTCTGCAGGTCACCGATCAGGCCATGGTCCTCGATCAGGGGGTAGTCGCCCATCCTGAGCCCCTTTCGCCCCGGCGGGAGGTACATGCCACCGCATGCATGCCACCATCAGCTTAGACACTCCGGGCATTTCAGGCTTTTCGTGGCAATTAGTGCTTCCTGGGTGGTGGCACTACCGTGGAACAACACATGCACACCAGGTGATCCCGGGGGCGCGATGCTCATGATGTCCTGGGCGCGGAGGTTCCAGCTGAGGCAGTACACCATGGCCAGCCTGTGGATCCTGCCGCTGTTCGGCGTCGTGATCGGCGCCGTTCTCGCCGACGCGGCGGTATGGCTCGACGACCAGGTCGATCTGCCCCCCGGCTGGGAGTACTCGGCGACGACCGCGAGCAGTGTGCTCAGCTCGATCGTCGGAGCGATGATCGCCCTCCTCGGGTTCGTCGTGACCATCGGCGTCCTCGTCGTCCAGCAGGCGACGGGCACGTTGTCGCCGCGCTATATGCGGCTCTGGTACCGCGACCGGCTGCAGAAGGCGGTGCTCGCGACCTTCACCGGCACCTTCGCCTTCTCCTTCTCCCTGCTGCGCAACGTCGAGGCGGACTTCGTGCCCGATATCGGAGTCACACTGGCGGGAGCCGCGGTCGCGGTGAGCCTGGTGCTGCTGCTCATCTATCTCAACCGTTTCATCCACAACCTCCGGCCCGTGGCCATCGCCTCCCTGGTGACGCGGTCGGGACAGGAGATGCTCGACCGCGGTGCGTCCCTCGCGGAGAGCGGGGTCCTGCGGGGCGCCGCGCCCACGGAAGAGCTCCGCACCGGACCGGTGACCAAGGTGACCACCGAACAGGGCGGGACGATCCAGGGCATCCAGCCCGTGCGGCTCAGGAGGGCCGCCGAGCGGTACGACTGCGTGCTCGTGCTGACCCACCCGGTCGGCGACTTCGTGCCGCCCGGTGCCACGCTGATCGAGATCCATGGGACGGCTCCGCCCGACCCCCAGGCCCTCTCCGGAGACATCGCCCTGGGAATCGAACGGACCATCGAGCAGGATCCCGGCTTCGCGCTGCGCATCCTGGTCGACGTCGCGATCAGAGCGCTCTCGCCGGCCGTCAACGACCCGACCACCGCCGTCCAGGTGCTGAACCACATCGAGGCCTATCTGCACGGCATCGGCAGCACGGACCTCCAGCCCCGCTATGTCCTTCACGACAGCCGCGGCGCGCCCCGCCTCGTGGTGCCCGGGCGGTCCTGGGAGGACTTCCTGCAAATGGCCGTGACCGAGATCCGCGAGTACGGCGCCACCTCCGTCCAGGTCTGCCGACGGCTGCGGGCACTGCTGGAAGGGCTGCTGGACGTCCTGCCGGAAAGCCGCGCCCGTGCGGTGCGTACCGAGCTCGCGCTGCTCGACGACTCGGTGGACCTGGTCTTCACCGACGCCGCCCGGCGGGCCATGGCCCTCACGCCCGACCGCCAGGGCATCGGGGGCAGATCCTCCGGCACTCCGGAGTGAGAAGCGACACGCGAGCGGCCCCCGCGGGCCCGGCATTGCGGGAAGGGCTCCCTCGGGCTCACCGGGCCCCGGGGGTGCCCGGATGGCACAATCGGGCACGGCGGTCGCCACCCGCCTCCGCCCGACCGGACCACATCCATCACTCACAGGGACGCCGTGAGCACGTACCGTGACTTCGCCCACAGGGGCTCCGCCCGGGCCGCCGTCCTGCGGACCGCCGGCACACGGGAGCGGCGCTCGCATCTGAGCGCACCCCGCGTCCCGACCGTGGGGATCGACATCGGCGGCACGAAGGTGATGGCCGGCGTCGTCGACGCCGACGGGGTCATCCTCGAGAAGATCCGCACCGAGACCCCCGACAAGTCCAAGAGCCCGAAGGTCGTCGAGGACGTCATCGTCGAACTCGTCCTCGACCTCTCCGACCGGCACGATGTGCACGCCGTCGGCATCGGGGCGGCGGGCTGGGTCGACGCCGACCGCTCCCGGGTCCTCTTCGCCCCACATCTGGCCTGGCGCAACGAGCCCCTGCGTGACGCGCTGGAGAAGCGGCTCGTCGTCCCCGTCATGGTGGACAACGACGCCAACACCGCCGCGTGGGCCGAGTGGCGCTTCGGTGCCGGCCGTGGCGAGGACCATCTGGTCATGATCACGCTCGGCACCGGCATCGGCGGCGCGATCCTGGAGGGCGGACAGGTCAAGCGGGGCAAGTACGGCGTCGCCGGAGAGTTCGGCCATATGCAGGTGGTCCCCGGCGGTCACCGCTGCCCCTGCGGCAACCGCGGCTGCTGGGAGCAGTACAGCTCGGGGAACGCCCTCGTCCGCGAGGCCCGGGAGCTGGCCGCAGCCGACTCCCCGGTGGCGTACAACATCATCGAGCGGGTCAAGGGGAACCTCTCCGACATCACCGGGCCGCTGATCACCGATCTGGCCCGGGAGGGCGACGCCATGTGCGTCGAGCTGTTCCAGGACATCGGCCAGTGGCTCGGCGTCGGCATCGCCAATCTCGCCGCGGCCCTCGACCCCTCCTGCTTCGTCATCGGCGGAGGCGTCAGCGCCGCTGACGATCTGCTGATCGGCCCTGCACGCGACGCCTTCCGCCGCCACCTCACCGGCCGCGGCTACCGGCCCGAGGCGCGGATCGCCAAAGCCCAGCTCGGCCCCGAAGCGGGTATGGTCGGCGCCGCCGACCTCGCGCGGCTGGTCGCCCGGCGCTTCCGCCGCGCCAACCGGCGCCGCGTAGAACGCCACGAGCGGTACGAGCGCTACGCCCAGGCACTGCGCAACGCCGGCGGGAACGGCGGCGGCAACGCCAAGACCGGCGGGACGGCCCGCACCACTCCCCAGGAACCCTCCTCATGACCGTGCCCCGACAGACCGCACATCCGGACGACACCCTGCGCCCCCCGGAGGACCGCAGGCACATGATCGTGCGCCGCGTCCTGACGCTGCTCGTCATCGTGCTGCTCATCGGCGTCCCGGCGGGCTATCTGGTCATCTCCGCGGAGCAGAGCCGGGAAAGCGGCCGCGACAAGGAGGCCGAGTCGTCGGCCACCGGCCTGCGGGAGCACTGGCCGTCCAAGATGAAGCGACGCGTCTTCGAGGTGCCCGTCCCGTCGAAGTCGACCGAGGTCGCCTACTACGAGACCTCCAACTGGAAGACCAGCCGGCTCTACGTCACCTTCCGGACCACCGCCACCGGCCTCGACCTCTTCCTCAACGAGATCGGCAGCACCCGTTCCGAGCTGAAGACCGGCGACATCACCATCGGCGAGCGCGACGCGGCCACCGCGGGCTGGACCTTCGGGCCCGAGGGCATGTGGTCGGGCACCACGCACCCGCAGTCCGACCCCCGGCCCAGCCAGGACATCACCGTCAATCTGACCGATCCGTCCTCACCCGAGGTCTTCGTCGTCTCGACCACGACCCCCTGATCCGGAACCGATGCCTCCGTTCACTACTGTGGAGCGGGTGAGTGAGACCCAGTTGCCGCTGCCATCGAAGACCCTGCAGTACCGGATCGACGGACCGGACGACGCACCCGTTCTGGTCCTGGGGCCGTCACTGGGTACCACCTGGCACATGTGGGACCGCCAGACGCCGGAGCTGTCCCAGCGGTGGCGGGTCCTGCGCTTCGATCTCCCCGGCCACGGCGGGGCGCCCGCCCACCCCGCGGCCTCGGTGACCGAGCTCGCCGAGCGGCTCGTCGCCACCCTCGACGAACTCGGCGTTCAGCGCTTCGGGTACGCGGGCTGCTCCATAGGCGGCGCCATCGGCATCGACCTCGCCCTGCGGCTGCCGCACCGGGTCGCGGCCCTGGCCCTGGTCGCCGCCTCGCCCCGGTTCGGCACAGCCGACGAGTTCCGCAGACGCGGAGTGATCGTCCGTACCAACGGCATGGACCCGGTCGCCCGTACCGCGCCCGAGAGCTGGTTCACCCCCGCCTTCGCCGCCGCGCAGCCCGCGATCGTCGAGTGGGCCGTCCAGATGGTGCGCACCACCCACCCCGACAGCTATGTCGCGGCCTGCGAGGCCCTCGCTGCCTTCGACGTGCGCGCAGGTCTCGGGAGCATCGGCGTCCCCACGCTCGTCGTGGTCGGCTCCGAGGACCAGCTGACCGGACCGGCCGAGGCCCGCACCCTCGTCGCCGGCATCCCCGACGCCCGTCTCGCCTTGGTCCCGGGAGCCTCTCACCTCGCGCCGGTGGAGCAGCCGGGGGCCGTCACCGACCTGCTGACCCGCCACTTCTCCGTGGCCTGGCAGGACACCCTGACCGCGATACCGGAACCGCCCATGGCGCCGGGATTCTCCGGCCCCACCCCCGCCGCGGAGCCCGTCCCGGCCGTAGGCCGGCACCATACGGGCGCGGCCGGCCGCCCCGATCCGTTCCAGGCAGGGATGAAGGTCCGCCGTGAGGTGCTCGGGGACGCCCACGTGGACGGGGTGCTGGCGGGAACCGACGTGTTCACCGCCGACTTCCAGGAGCTCGTCACCCGGTACGCCTGGGGCGAGGTCTGGACCCGCGACGGCCTGGACCGCCGCACCCGCAGTGCGGTCACGCTCACCGCCCTGGTCGCCGGCGGACACCAGGAGGAGCTGGCCGACCACATACGCGCCGCCCTCCGCAACGGCCTGACCCCGGCCGAGATACGCGAGGTCCTCATCCAGGCCGCGGTCTACTGCGGTATCCCCGCCGCGAACTCGGCCTTCCGGGTCGCCCAGGCGGTGATCTGGGAGGAGACGACCCCGCAGCCGTAGGCCACCGGCCGGCCACCGGGGGTAGGCTCATGATCACGCGCCGCGCCGGCCGCGGACCGGTCGGCCCGCCGGCGGCACGCGAGAGAGGAGTTCACCCCGGTGAGGCTCACGAAGAAGTCGCACGCCTGTATCCGTCTGGAGAAGGACGGATGCACGCTCGTCATCGACCCCGGCGCCTTCAGCGAGCAGGACGCGGCCGCGGGCGCGGACGCCGTCCTCGTCACCCATGAGCACCCCGACCACTTCGACGAGGCGAGGCTGCGGGTCGCCCTGGACGCCAACCCCGCCGCGGAGATCTGGACGCTGAGCAGCGTCGCCGAGCGGCTTGCCGCCGCGTTCCCCGGCCGGGTCCACACCGTCGGCGACGGCGACACCTTCAGCGCCGCCGGATTCGACGTCCAGGTGCACGGACAACTGCACGCGGTCATCCATCCCGACCTGCCGCGCATCACCAACGTCGGGTTCCTGGTGGACGGTTCGGTCTTCCATCCCGGAGACGCCCTCACCGTGCCCGGGCGGTCCGTGGACACGCTGATGCTCCCGGTGATGGCCCCGTGGAGCAAGGTCTCCGAGGTCATCGACTATGTGCGCGAGGTCCGTCCGCGCCGTGCGATCGACATCCACGACGCGCTGCTGACGGAACTGGCGCGCCCGATCTACGACACCCACATCGGCAATCTGGGCGGCGCGGAGCACACCAGGCTCGCGTCGGGAGCCTCGGCGGAGCTCTGACCACGGTCCGGAGCGAAGGCTCTGGGGCCGCGACCGGGATGGCCCGGTACTGCCGGATTCCGGTCGATCCCCCACCGTTCTTCGACGGACGCCCGGCTGTCACACCCCGCGGTTACGCTTGCGGCATGCGCATCGCCACGTTCAACGTCAATTCGATCACCGCCCGGCTGCCGCGGCTGCTCGCCTGGCTGGAGAGCAGCGGCACCGATGTGCTGTGCATCCAGGAGACCAAGTGCACGGCCGAGCAGTTCCCGTCCGACGCGCTGAAGGAGCTGGGCTACGAGTGCGCGGTCAACGCCGACGGCCGGTGGAACGGCGTGGCGGTGGTCTCCCGGGTGGGGCTCGACGACGTCGTCGCCGGGCTGCCCGGCGGCCCCGCGTACGGCGGAGTCCAGGAGCCGCGGGCGCTGAGCGCCACCTGCGGTCCGGTCCGGGTCTGGTCGGTGTACGTGCCCAACGGCCGGGAGGTCGCCCATGAGCACTATGTGTACAAGCTGGCCTGGCTGGAGGCGCTGAAGACGGCCGTCGCCGAGGACGCCGCGGGCGGCCGCCCCTTCGCGGTGCTGGGCGACTACAACATCGCCCCGACCGACGACGATGTGTGGGACCCCTCGTTCTTCGAGGGGATGACCCATGTGACACCGCCGGAGCGGGCCGCGCTCGCGGGGCTGCGCGAGGCCGGCCTCGCCGATGTGGTGCCGCGCCCGCTCAAGTACGACCACCCGTACACCTACTGGGACTACCGCCAGCTGTCCTTCCCCAAGAACAAGGGTATGCGCATCGACCTGGTGTACGGCAACGAGCCGTTCTCCAAGGCCGTCAAGGACAGCTATGTCGACCGTGAGGAGCGCAAGGGCAAGGGCGCGTCGGACCACGCCCCGGTCGTGGTCGATCTCGATCTCGACCGCTGAGGTTCCGCGTCCCCGGGGACCGCGGCCTCCGGGGACGCCCCGCGCGCCCTGTGGTGCGCCGTCCACGGGAATGCGAGGCTGATCCGTATGAACATCCCTTACTTGGACAACTGGCGTAAAAAGCATGGTGGTGAGCAAGGCGGGCGGTCACTGGCCTCCGTCGTCGGAGGCGATCCGGACGGCGTGGCCGAGCTGCTCGCCGAGTGCGAGCTGCTGCGTGTCCGGGCGGGGCGGCAGGGGCTCGAACTGGACGACACCCCCGGCTCGTTGGAGGCCCTCGACCAGCTGCCGCCGCGCTGGCGGGATGATCCCGAAGAGCTGCCCTGGGTGGGTAACGACGCGGGGCTGTATCTGGGCACGGTGATCGTCCGGACCGTCCCCGGTGCCTCCTGGCACATCTGGCCGGGTGGCCATCCGGTGGTCCGGCTGGCGTCGGGGCGCGAGATCAATGTGGTGGAGGCCGGCCTGGGCTGGGCCGTACACGGCTCACCCGAGCTGTCCCAGGTGTACGCCGAAGCGGCAGAGGCCTGAGATTCCTACCGCTTATGCCGTATTTATGCGTGTTGGGCGTGAAGCCCCCTGCCGCGGTGGATAGTTTGCGCTGACTTCGACCGACCACCTCGACCGCTGAGAATGGGGCAGGGCAGCGTATGGCCGTCGATCCTCTGATCGAGCTGTGTGACGTGAACAAGTGCTATGGGCAGGGCTCCCCCCACGCCCCAGGGGGCGTGGGGGGAGGGCGGTAGTCCGCACAGGCCGGGCCCGGTCCGGCGGTCAGCCGGAGATCACTTCTCACGCAGCGGCACCGACACAAAAGAGGGGTCGTCCGCGGGTGAGGAGAAGGTCAGCTGTGCGCCGGACGGGTTGTGCTCGATGTAGAGCGGATCGACGGTGTCGACGACCAGGGCGAGACGGTGCCCCGCCGGCACGTCATAGGCCGTGGAGTACAGCTCCAGGTCCACGGTGAACGGTCGGCCGGGCGTCCGCCCGTGGAAGGTGTAGGGGGCATTGCTGATCAGCTTGCCGAGGCCGAGCGGGCCCACGTCGTAGAGGTAGGCGACGAGGGTGCCGCTCTCCTTGGTGCCGGTCACCGTCGTGTGCAGCTTCACCGTCCCTCTGATGCGCTGCTCCGATGTGTATCGCTCGGTCTGCCAGACCGCGGCGAACCAGCGCGGCAGCAGCGGGATCGACGCCATCGGCGGCAGCTTCAGGAACTGGTCGAGCGCGCTGGAGAGCACGGTGATCCCGCCGTTCGCCCCCGAATCGATGTTCGCGCGGATGTTCTTGGTGCCGGCGAGGGAGAACTTCCGGGTGTCCGCGCCGACCGACTTCCAGTCCGGATAGGTCTCGTAGCCACCGCTCGAGCGGGACTTGATCCGGACGGGCGGCTCCCGGTCGACGCCGTTGTCCTCGCCCTTGAGGTAGTGGTCCAGCCACCGGCGGGCGCTCGTCCAGGTGTCGTTGGGCAGCCCCAGCAGGCCGGTGATCTCGGCCGTGGCGTGGTCGCCGGGGCGGAATTCCAGCCGCTTCGGCACGGTGAGGCGCTCGTAGAACTTCGCGTACTGGTTGGGCGGGAAGATCGTGTCGCCCCAGGCGTTGCCGAGCATGATGGCCGCGCCGTTCCGGTTGATCCGGTCGACGTAGGAGGCGGGGGAGCGCTTCTTCCCCCAGGCGATCATCTCCTCTTCCTTGTCCAGATTGGACCCGAGGAAGTCCTTCATGAACTGCTGGAGTTCGGGGCTGGGGCGACCGGTCGCGTAGCCGGCGCCACCGAGCAGCGCGGCGGCCTGGAGGTGTTCGGTGCGGCCGCTGTAGATGGAGTCGGGGATGTCGGCCCAGCCGCTGAGGGCGGCAACGGCCTTGACGCGGCTGTCGTGCGCGGCGGCGAGCAGGCTGATGCCGGCGCCGTAGGACATTCCGGCCATTCCGATGCGGGAGGGGTCGGCGGGGGTGTTCTCGAGCGTCCAGTCGATGACCCTGGAGGCGTCCGCGACATCGGGCGGTCCTGCCACCTCGATGTTCCCGCCGGACTGCCAGAAGCCGCGCACGTTGTAACTGACCACCACATAGCCCGAGTTCGCGAGCTTGGTGGCCTGGGCGAGATATTCGACCTGGGGGGTGGCCCAGCTGGTGGGAAGCACGACCACGGGAAATGTGCGGGAGCCGTCGGCGTCCGCCGGGGTGACGACGTTGGCCTTGAGCACGGTGCCGCCGTCGCCGTGGATGTCGACGAACCGCACACCTGGGTGGGCGGCGGCCGCGGCCGGTGTGGCAGGGGTTGCGGCGAAGACGGTTCCGGCGAGGAGAGCGGCCGAGGCGGCGCCGGTCGTGGCCGTCCGCAGGGCCTTGTGGGGGTGTCCCATCGGTCACTCCTGACTCGTGCAAGTACGAAAGTGACCCGACGGTAACCGGCAGCCCTTACCTGAGGTAACTGGTCGGTAAGTTACGCGACGGTAACGATTGTTCGACGTCATGTCAGCTGTATGTGAACTGAGGGACCGTCAAGCGGCGCTCCCCGCAGGCGATGTATGCGGCCCTGTCCGCACCGCCGGAAGCAGGGCGGAACTGAAGGGGAAGGCGCATCCGCCGGGGAGTGCCGCTGTTCCGGATGGGGGAAGTCCGACCGTGCGCCGGTTCTGCACCCTGGTGATTCCGCGCACCACGGTCCACCGTGGTGGCGTACACCCGCAGTGCCCACCCGGCTGCCCGCGAACGGAGAAGTCGTGACCTCTTTCGTGCTCCCGCACACGCTCATCGGCGAAGGAACGCACCATGTCATCGCCGTGCACGGCTGGTTGGCCGACCGCAACGCCTACGCGCCGCTGTTCGACGACCTCGACCGCGCGGCCTTCACCTACGCCTTCGTGGATCTGCGCGGCTACGGCGAGGCGATGGGCACCGCCGGCACCTACACCACCGGCGAAGGTGCGGCCGATGTGCTCGCGCTCGCCGCTTTGCTCGGCTGGGACCGCTTCTCGGTCATCGGCCACTCCATGGGCGCGTCCGTCGCGCAGCGGGTCGTGGCGCGCGCCCCGCAGCAGGTGCGGCGGCTCGTCGGGATCTCGCCGGTGCCCGCGGGCGGTCTGCCGATGCCTCCCGACCAGTGGAGGCTGTTCGCCGACGCCTCCGACTTCCCCGCGAACCGGCGCACCATCATGGACATCACCACCGGATCGGTACGTCCCCAGGCCTGGCTCGACCGGATGACGCAGCGTTCGCTGCGCTGCAGCGACCCCAAGGCGTTCAGGACCTGGCTCGACTCCTGGGCCGTCGAGGACTTCCACAGCGAGATCGAGGGCTCGACCATCCCCGCACTCGCCGTCGTCGGCGGCCTCGACCCGGCGCTCGGTGCCGGGCTGATGCGCGAGACCTGGCTCCACTGGTACGCGAGGGGCGAACTGGCCGAACTGCCCGCCGCCGGGCACTACGCCATGGACGAGACCCCGCTCCAGCTCATCCGCACCATGGAGGACTTCCTGCGGGCCGACGCATGAGTGCACCCCTCGGCGCTCCCCTCGGGCCGCACCGGGAGCCCGCCGCGGCCCGGGCGGGCGGCTCGCCCGTCGCGGCTCCGGCCGCGGTCCGGGCGGACGGCCCGTCACCCGTCCCCGATGTGTTCGACCCGAGGATCTACGCGACGGGCCTGCCGCACGACGCCTTCCGCACCCTGCGCACACACCATCCCGTGGCCTGGCAGGACGAGTACGAGGTGCTCGGGTGGCCGGCCGGGCCGGGCTTCTGGGCGGTCACCCGCCACGCCGATGTCGTCCGCGTGCTCAGGGACGCGGGCACCTTCTCGTCGTGGCTCGGCGCGACCCAGATCCGGGACCCCGATCCCGCCGATCTGCCGTTCATCCGCCGCATGATGCTCAACCAGGACCCGTCCCCACGCGCTGCCGGTCAGGGCTCCTCGGGCCACGGCCGGCTCCGGCGGCTGGTCAGCCGGGCCTTCACCCCCGGCCGGATCGACCGCTTCACCGCCGCGGCCCGCAGCCGCGCACGCGAACTGCTCGGCACCGCACGGGACTCCGGCCCGGTCGTCGATCTCGTGTCCACCGTCACCGACGACTACGCCCTGCTCAACCTCGCCGATCTGCTCGGCGTACCGGAGAGCGACCGCGAGCTGCTGCTCGGCTGGACCGAAAGGGTCATCGGCTACCAGGACCCGGACGAGCCGCCGGTGCTGGACGGCGACGGCCGCCCGGTCAACCCGCGTTCGCCCGCGATGCTGCGTGAGATGTTCGACTACGCCCAGGAACTCGCGGCATACAAACGCCGCTCGCCGGCCGACGACGTGATGACCTCGCTCGCCACATCGGATCTGACGGACGCGGAACTGGAGATGTTCTTCTTCCTGCTCACCGTCGCCGGCAACGACACCGTCCGCAGTGCCGCGCCGGGCGGACTGCTGGCACTCGCCGGACACCCGGACGAGCAACTGCGGCTGCGCGCCGGGGACGTGGATCCGGACACGGCAGTCGACGAGCTGCTGCGCTGGCACCCACCGGTGCTGTCCTTCCGCCGCACCGCCGTCCGTGACACGGTCCTCTGCGGCCGCCGGATCCGTGCGGGCGACAAAGTCGTCGTCTTCCACGCCTCGGCCAACTACGACGAACGCGTCTTCGCCGGCCCGTACCGACTGGACCTGTCCCGGCGCCCGAATCCCCATGTCGCGTTCGGCGACGGGCCGCATGTCTGCCTCGGGGCTCACTTCGCGCGGCTCCAGCTGCGCGTACTGCACGAAGAGGCGCGCGACATGCTTCCGTTCACGACGCTCGCGCAGCCGCCGAGGCGTCTCGTCTCCAACTTCGTCAACGGGATCAAGACCCTGTGGGTGAGCCTGGGCTGAGCGTGGCCCCGCGGCTTCCGCGGCGCCGGGAACCGCTCACGGCTTGTAGACCGTGCCCGGTTCGACCGCGGCGGGTGCGAGGAGCTGGGGCACGGTCACAAAGGTGTAGCCCTGCCCCTTCAGCTTCTTGATGATCCCGGGCACGGCAGGGACGGTCCCGTCGTAGATGTCGTGCAGCAGGATGATGCCGTCGCGGCCGGCGGCGTCCAGAATCCGGCGGGCGATGAGGTCCGAGTCCGTCGTGGAGTAGTCCTTCGCGGTGGCGCTCCACAGCACCTGCGCCAACCCCAGCTCCTTGCAGATCCGGGCCACTTCGCCGTTCGTACGCCCCTGCGGCGGACGCGTCAGGGTGGGCCGGCGTCCGGTGATCTTCTCGACCGCGTCCTGGGTCAGGGAGAGCTCGCGGCGTATGGCGTCGGGATCCTGGTCGGTGAGGACCTCATGGGACCAGGTGTGGTTGGCGACCTCATGGCCCTCGGCGGCGATGCGCCGCACCGTGTCCGGGTGCCGCAGCACGTGGTTCTTGCCGAGGAGGAAGAAGGTCGCCGGCACCTTCTCCTTCTTGAGGATGTCCAGCAGACGCGGGGTGTCCTTGCCGGGGCCGGCATCGAAGGTGAGGGCTATGCACTTGGCCTCGCGGCAATCGACGGCACCGGGGGGCAGTTCGTGGACCGAGGCATGGCCCCTCGCCTCCGCGGGCGAGATGCGGTCGGGCGAGAGGAGCATCGCGGTGAGGGCGATCACAGCGGCGAGGGCGCTCAGCAGGACACCCTTCCTGTTCCAGGGCATGACGAAGTTCCCGTTCCTTTCCGGGGGGTGCCGAACGCGGAGCGCCCGGGCGAAGGAGCGAGCGGACGGCGCGTACGGCGGGGGCCGGGCACTTCGGTGGTCCGGTCTGCTCACCGGCGGCGCCGGCCGCTCTCCAGGACCTCGACGCTAGGGACGCGAGCAGGCTCGAACATCGGCAAGAAGATCAGGAGCGGATCGCAGAAAGTAGGGCTGTCCGAAGGCCGGACCCCTACCAAAGTTCGAAACACAGCTCGAACGCGTTCGGTGGCTCGCAGGTCGCCTTACCTTGTGGGCATGCGCTTCCCCATTCCTGCGAGAGTCATCGACACGCTCACGGTCCTGCTGGCCGCAGTGGCCTCTGTCATCGCGGTTCAGGTGACCGTCCGCGGCTATGAGCTGATTCCGCAACTCACGTTCGGGCCGCTCGGTACCTCGCTCCACTGGCTGGGGCTCTCGCGGTTGCCCGTCCAGGAAGCCGTCGTGGTGCTCGCCTGTCTGTCCCTGCTGTGGCGGCACCGATGGCCGACCCCACTGGCCGTCGGGCTGATCGTGGCCGGTGCGTTCTTCCCGCTCGTCGCCCCGGCGATGGTGGCGCTGTTCTCGGTCGCCGTCCACCGGCCGCCGCAGACCACGGTCCGGGTGGCGTGTCTTGCTCTCGTCCCTGTGCCCCTCTTCTACGCCTGGGTCGTGTACTACGCATGGCCCTTCCTGAGCCCCGAGCCTCTGATCCCCGGGCTGGTGTCCGTGGCCCTGGTGGCGGTGGTGGTCGGGTGGGGGCTCTTCGTGCGGGCCCTGCACGAGCGAGCCGAGCGGGCGGAAGACGAGGCGGCTCTGCGTGGCGAACGGGCGCAGCGGGCTGCCCGCGAGGAGATCGCGCGCGAGATGCACGACGTACTGGCGCACCGGCTGTCGCTGCTGAGCGTGCACGCAGGGGCACTCGAATACCATCCGGGAGCTCCCGACCACGAGGTCGAGCACGCCGCCGGGGTGATTCGGGAGAGCGCGCACAAGGCACTGCAGGACCTGCGCACCGTCATCGGCGTACTACGGGCCCCCACGGCCGAGGAGACGGGCGCCCCCCGTCCGCAGCCCGCGCTGGCGGACCTTGCGAGACTGGCGCGGGAATCGGAGCAGGCGGGCATGTGCGTACGGCTCGAGCAGCGGATCGCACAGCCGGACGCGGTCCCGGAGCTCACCGGGAGAACCGTCTACCGCATCGTCCAGGAGGGACTGACGAACGCGCGGAAGCACGCCCCGGGTGTTCCGGTGGAGGTCGAGATCGGCGGTGGCCCGGGGGACGGTGTGACGGTGGGGGTCCGCAACCGTGCCCCGCTGACCGGGACACAGCCGTCCATCCCCGGCAGCGGTCAGGGCCTGATCGGTCTGGCCGAGCGCGCCGCTCTCGCCGGGGGCCGGCTGGAGCACGGCCGCAGCGGGGAGGACTTCCGGCTGCAGGCATGGCTACCGTGGGCGGCATGATCCGCATCCTGCTCGCCGACGACGATCCCCTGGTCCGCTCGGGCCTGCGCCTGCTCTTCGCCGGTGCCCCCGACATCGAGGTCGTCGCCGAAGCGGCCGACGGCCGTGAGGTGCTGCCGCTCGTCCGGCAGCACACTCCCGACCTGGTGCTCATGGACATCCGGATGCCCGAGATGGACGGGCTGGCCGCGACCGAGGCATTGCGTAGCGGCGGTTCGGCCTCGCCCGAGATCATGATGCTGACCACGTTCCACTCCGACGAATACGTCCTGCGGGCACTGCGGTCCGGTGCGGCCGGCTTCCTCCTCAAGGACACACCGCCACGGGAGATCGTCGAGGCGGTGCGCAGGGTCGTGGCGGGGGATCCGGTGCTCTCGCCCACGGTGATCCAGCAGTTGATCACCACGCTGACCTCGGACACCGGCGACAGACGCCGCGGGGCGCGGGCACGCCTCGGCATCCTCGGCGAACGGGAGCGGGAGGTGGCCATGGCCGTGGCGCGGGGCGGGACGAACGCCGAGATCGCGGCCGAGCTGTTCATCAGCGTCCCCACCGTGAAGACGCATGTCTCGAGCATCCTCACCAAGCTCGGCCTCGGCAATCGCGTCCAGATCGCCATACTCGTCCACGACGCGGAGCTCTGAGCCCGGTCCGTGTGGCCGTCGGTCCGGTTCGCGGGGCGGGACCACCGGGGCGACGGGCGGGAGTTCGGGTGGTGCCGTCCCGGATCCACCGCGAAGGCATGACGAGGCACGAGCGGGACAGCCCTCAGTCGGCCGCCCGGTGCGAGTTGCGGACCACCGGCAGTGCGGACTGTGCCGCGCGCGTCACATCGTCGACGAGTTCCACGACGTCGGGCCCGTACGCCTGGGTGTTGAGCACCTTGAGCAGCAGCACGAATGACTTTGCGCCGTACTTGCGGGACAGGCGCTCGTGATGGCGGGCGAGATAACGGGCGGCGGCCTGGTTGGTGATCGCGCGCTGCCCGCAGAACAGGAAGACCGGTCTGCCGCCCTCGCCCGCGGTGAGCCGCGCCAGCAGCACGTACTCGGTGGTGCCCGCCTCGAGGCGGTAGTGCTCCCCGCCGATCTGGAACGCGACGCGGTCCGGCCCCGGCTCCGCGTCGACGTTGATCTTCACTCCGGGCAGCAGCGAGGCCACGTGCGCGGCCATCCGCCGATTGCTTCCGGGGCCGCCCACACAGAACTCCGTACGCTCACCGAAGCCCTGCCGGGCGTTGTCGTGCTGGACGATCTGGGCGTTCGCCCCGCAGTCCTTGATCAGCGCGGACAGTTCGAGCAGCGCGAACACGTCGTAGCGGTGGACCGCGCCCTCGCTTCCGTGCTCACGGTTGACGACGAGCAGACATTCGGAGTTCCGGGGCAGGCCCAGGAAGGCCTGCTTGCGGCGGAGTTTGCGGCGCCAGAAGTAGGTGCGCGTCAGCCATCCGAGTGAGGCGCTGATGCCGGCGGCCACGACACCGAGCACAATGTTCCGCAGGTCTTCGCTCATGGCCGCGCATGGTAGCGGGCCCGTCGGAACGGTGTTCGATGCGGTCCTGACGAGACGCCCGAATGACGTTACGCTGCCGCCGACTCTCGTCGGCTGGAGGTACACATGCGTCGTACTACCACTCGTCTCGTCGCGATTCCCGCCCTCGTCACCGCCATCCTCTCGGCGGGGGCGGCGGCACCCCCGACGGCTCCCGCCGGGACGGAGAGCGCCGAGGCGATACGCCCGGCGAGTGCCAAGACACCGCTGGCCGTCGGCTCCGGGGGAGCGGTCGCGAGCGTCGACCGGGACGCATCGGCGGTCGGCATCGAGGTGCTCCGCAACGGCGGCAACGCGGTGGACGCCGCCGTGGCGACGGCCGCCGCGCTGGGGGTCACCGAGCCCTACTCCGCGGGGATCGGCGGAGGAGGCTTCTTCGTCTACTACGACGCCGGCACACGACGGGTGCACACCATCGACGGTCGCGAGACCGCACCCCGTTCGGCCGATACCTCCCTCTTCCTGGAGAACGGCAAGCCCGTCCCGTTCGAGGAAGGCGTGACCAGCGGACTCGGCGTCGGCACCCCCGGCACCCCGGCCACCTGGAAGACGGCGCTGGACACCTGGGGAAGCCGGTCACTGCGCACGCTGCTCAAGCCCGCCGAGAAGCTCGCCAGGGACGGCTTCACCGTCGACGCCACCTTCCGCGCGCAGACGCAGGCGAACGAGGCGCGTTTCCGGGACTTCCCGGCCACGTCCGGACTCTTCCTGCCGGGCGGACAACTGCCGGTGGTCGGATCCGTGTTCCGCAACCCGGATCTGGCGCGTACGTACGCGGAGCTCGGGCGCAGGGGCACGGGCGCGCTCTACCGCGGACCCATCGCCCGGGACATCGTGAACACCGTGCGGGATCCACAGGTCCGCGACGGAGCCACCCGCGTGGTGAGACCCGGGGACCTGACCCTGAACGACCTGGCCGCCTACCGGACCGAGTGGCGTCTGCCGACCCGAATGACCTACCGGGGCCTCAACGTGTACGGCATGGGGCCTGCGTCCTCCGGTGGTACGACCGTCGGCGAGGCACTCAACATCCTGGAGAGCACCGACCTCTCCGAGGCCTCGCAGGCCGGATATCTGCACCGGTTCATCGAGGCGAGCCGCATCGCCTTCGCCGACCGGGGCCGCTGGGTGGGCGATCCGGCGTTCGAGGACGTGCCGGTGCGTGAGCTGCTCTCCCAGCGCTACGCGAACACGCGCGAGTGCCTGATCCGCGACGACGCGGTGCTCAAGAGCCCTCTCGCGCCGGGGGATCCCCGAAAGCCCGTGGCCTGCGCGGCAGCCGGCAAGGCGGCGCCGACGACCTACGAAGGCGACAACACCACGCACCTCACCGTCGCCGACAAGTGGGGCAACGTCGTCGCCTACACGCTCACCATCGAGTCCACGGGCGGCAGCGCGATGACGGTGCCCGGTCGGGGCTTCCTGCTCAACAACGAGCTCACCGACTTCTCCTTCGCCCCCGCGAGCCCCGCGGTCCACGACCCCAACCTCCCCGGCCCGCGCAAGCGCCCCCGTTCCTCCATCTCTCCCACGGTCGTGCTCGACCACCAGAACCGCTTCATGCTGGCTCTCGGCTCGCCGGGCGGCGCCACGATCATCACCACGGTGCTGCAGACCCTGACGGGCCTCGTCGACCGTGGCCTCCCGCTGGTGGACGCCATCGCCGCGCCACGCGCCAGCCAGCGCAACCAGCCGACGACCGAACTGGAACCGGCGCTCTGGAACAGCCCGCTCCGGGCGGAGCTCGAGGCGATCGGCCACGCCTTCCGGCAGAACCCGGAGATCGGCGCCGCGACGGGAGTCCAGCGGCTGCCGGACGGGAGGTTGCTCGCCGCGGCGGAGAAGGTGCGGCGTGGCGGCGGCTCCGCCATGGTCGTACGGCCGAGCGGCAAGCCGTAGGCCGCCCTGAGCAGAGCGCACGCGTGCCCCGGGGTCACCCAGGAGGGTGACCCCGGTGGCGCGGGCCGCCGGGGGGACTGCTTGCTGGTAGAGGAGAGAAAGCGAGTGGTCCATGGAGCCGGACAGACAGCGGCTGCGGACCCCGCGGGCGGCGGGGCTGGCCGGGATCGTGTTTGCGGTGCTGCTGGCGGCGGCCATCGCGCTGATGCGGCTCGCCATTCCCGACGGCGCCGCAGCGACCGGCGCGATCAGCCCCGGCCACAAGCGTGCGGTGCGTGTGGCGCTCGAACTCGTGCCGTTCGCCGGGATCTTCTTCCTCTGGTTCATGGGCGCACTGCGGGCCCAGGTGGGGGAGGCGGAGGACAAGCTGGTCGCGACCGTCTTCATGGGGAGCGGACTGATCTTCGTGGCCACGCTGTTCGGTGCCGCGGCGGCCGCCGGCAGCATCCTGGACGACCAGCAGCCGTCGGAGTTCGGCCGCAGCTTCGCCTACACGCTGCTGACGACGTACTCGATGCGGATGGCCGCCGTCTTCATCTTCGCCACGTCGACCATCGGCCACCGGCTGGGGGTGTTCCCTCGCCCCTACGCGGTCATCGGGTATGCGGCCGGCCTGATGCTGCTCTTCGCCGGGCCGGGCTTCCCCTGGTCCGAAATGGTCTTCCCGGCATGGTCCGTGATCATCAGCATCCATCTGGTCAGGCTCCGACTGCGGCCCCGGCCGGCGCCCGCCGCCGGACCGGTGTGACAGCCCGGCCGGTGTGACGTCCCGGGGCGTCGTTCACTCCGTCGGCTCCCCCGACGAGCGGGCGCCCGCCTCCGAGCCCATGCTGGTAGCGGAGAGTGACTAGTCACGGGAAGGGCTGATCCGTGGTGAGAGTTGTCGTCGATCTCAACCGCTGCCAGGGCTACGCCCAGTGCGCGTTCCTCGCACCGGACGTCTTCCAAATGCACGGTGAGGAAGCGCTGCTGTACAACCCCCACGCCGACAAGGCGCAGCGGGACAGGGTTGCCCAAGCCGCGGCCGCCTGTCCGGTGCAGGCCATCATCGTGGACGGTCTGGACGAGGACGCCGCCGCGCAGGAGGCCTCCCATGACCGGTGACGGATACCTCGGCTGGCTCAAGCGCGAGGGGCGCATCGTCGTCGTCGGCGCTTCCCTGGCCGGTCTCCGGGCCGCGGAGACCCTGCGGGACGAAGGCTTCAACGGTTCGCTGACCATGATCGGTGACGAGCCCCACGAGCCGTACGACCGGCCCCCGCTGTCCAAGGGAGTGCTCCTCGGCAGGGCCACCGCGGACCACACCGCGCTGCCCCGGCGCCGGCACGTGGACGCCGAATGGCGGCTCGGCGTCCCGGCGAGCGGGCTGGACATGGCGGCCCGGCGGGTACGGCTGGCCGACGGTGACGAGGTGCCGTACGACCGGCTGCTGATCGCCACCGGCGTACGGGCACGTCCGTGGCCGCACGAGACCGAGGCCGAGCTCGACGGGGTCTTCGTGCTGCGCACCCGGGACGACGCCACCGCGCTGCAGAAGCACCTCGCGGCAGGCCCCCGCAGGGTCTTCGTCATCGGCGCGGGCTTCACCGGCTCGGAGATCGCCTCGGCCTGCCGTGAGCGGGAGATCGAGGTCACCGTCGCCGAGCGGGCCGATGCGCCCCTGGTCGGGGCGCTCGGCGGAGTGGTCGGCCGGGTGGCCGCCGAAATGCAGCGCGAGAACGGCGTCGACCTGCGCTGCGGTGTGATGGTCACCGGTCTCGAAGGCGACTCGGCGGGGCGCGTGCGCGCCGCCCATCTCTCCGACGGCTCCACCGTCGAGACGGACGTCGTGGTCGTCTGTCTCGGCGCGACGCGCAACACCGAATGGCTCGCCGGATCGGGCCTGGGGGCCGGCCCCCGGGGCATCGCCTGCGACGCCGGCTGCCGGGCCTTCGACTTCCGGGGCATCGTCACCGACGACATCTTCGTGGCGGGGGACGTGGCACGGTCCCCGCACGCGCTGTTCGGCTACCAGTTCCTGTCCCTGGAGCACTGGGGGAACGCGGTCACCCAGGCCGAGACCGCGGCACACAACATGGTCTGCGACGGCCCCGACCGCCGCCCCCACATGTGGGTCCCGGGCTTCTGGTCCTCCCAGTTCGGGGTGAACATCAAGTCGGTCGGCGTGCCGTCCATGGGTACGGAGATCCAGATCTCGCAAGGTTCGCTCGCCGAACGCAGATTCGTCGGCGTGTACGGATACCAGGGGCGCGTCATCGCCGCCGTCACCTTCGACCAGGCGCGCTGGCTGCAGTTCTACCAGCACCTGATCGAGACGACCGCGCCGTTCCCGCCGAAGTTCCCGACCGTGGACCGCCGTCCCGAGGGACTGCGGCCGATGCCGGCCGAATTCCCCGACCCGTCGGTGCCCTCGCACGGTCCGACCGTCACCCTCAGCGGGTACTCGCCGGCGGACCGGCGGATGACCTTCACCCCCGGCCGGCACTGACGCCGTGAGCGACCCCAAGGACTGGTCATGACCCAAGGCAGTCTGCTGCGGCAGATCCTCGACTACGACAACCGCCACAACCCGTATCCGCTCTACGCCGAACTCCGCAAGACCCCGGTCCACAGCGAGGGCGACGGCGCCTATGTCGTCAGCACCTACCACGAGATCCGGAACCTGCTGCACGATCCGCGGGTCAGCTCCGACCCGCGCAACATGACCGCGCCGGGCGGCCCCGATCTGGACGACCAGGAAGAGACCGCCCTGCCGCCCAGCTTCATCCGGCTCGACCCGCCGGAGCACGACCGGCTGCGCCGGATGACGAACACCTCGTTCGGGCCGCCCCACAAGCCGCGCCGGGTCGACGAGATGCGTGGCGAACTGGGGGAGATCGTCTCCGGCCTCATCGAGGGGATCGGGAACACGGAGCGGATCGACCTGGTCGAGCAGTTCTCGTACCCGTTCCCGGTGACGGTGATCTGCCGGCTGCTCGGCGTTCCGCGCGAGGACGAGTCGCGCTTCCACAGCTGGGCGGACACCCTGGCCGCCAGCCTGGACCCGATGCCCGGACAGGACCCGACCGAGCGGAACAAGATCGCACACCAGGCCCGGACCGAGCTCGGGATGTATCTGGCCGGACTCATCGAGGAGCGCCGCAAGAACCCCAAGGACGACATGCTCTCCGAACTGGCCACCCTCAAGGGGCCGGACGGATCCCTGACGACCATGGAGCTGCTGAGCACCTCGGCCCTGCTGCTGATCGCCGGCCATGAGACCACGGTCAACCTGATCACCAACGGGATGCTGACCCTGCTGCGCAACCCGGACCAGCTCCAGCGGCTGCGCGAGGACCCGCAGCTGGCGGTCCCCATCGTGGAGGAACTGCTGCGCTTCGAACCGCCGGTGCAACTGGTGCCGAACCGCACCACCCTCGCGGACATCGACGTCTGCGGAGTCACCATCCCCAAGGGCGCCTCGCTGTGGCTGGTCGTGGCCTCCGGCAATCGCGATCCCCAGCGGTTCGAGAACCCGGACCGGTTCGACCCGGACCGGGGGGACATCCAGCACCTGGGCTTCGGCAGCGGTATCCACGCGTGCTTCGGCGCCCCGCTCGCGAGGCTCGAGGCGCAGTGCGCGCTGAGCGAGCTCGCCCGCAGGCTGGTCAACCCCCGGCTGCTGGAGGACCCGCCCGAGTACCGGCAGAACGCCGTCCTGCGCGGTCCCCGTCATCTGCCCATCGCCTGCGACGACATCCGCCCCTGAGGGCCTCGGCATCCACCCTCCCCACCCTCTCCGAGCGGTCCACCCGGGGAGGGTGGCTGTTCAGGGCGGCCACGATCCGGTCTCGTCCCGGTTCCGGTCTTGCATACGATTCCGACACGGCGGTGAGAGGCGTAGTGTCGCGTCCGTGGATCTCCAGGACCTCGGTCGCGCCAGGTATCTCAGCCTCACCACCTTCCGCAAGGACGGCACGGGCGTCGCGACGCCCGTGTGGTTCGCCGTCGACGGCGGTGTGATCTACGTCTGGACACGCTCCGACTCCTGGAAGGTCAAGCGGCTGCGCAACGACGGCCGGGTCACCGTGGCCCCCTGTGACGTGCGCGGAAAAGTCGAGGAAGGTGCGCCCGTGGCCCAAGGGGCGGCGCGGCTGCTGGACGAGGCCGGTATGAAACAGATCCGGCGGCTGCTGGCGCGCAAGTACACCTGGCAGTTCTGGCTCGTCGACTGGCCGGCCGCCGTTGTGCGGCTCGGCAAGCGCCCGCACACCGGCATCGCGGTCACACTCCGGACGTGACGGCACCCGCGGGCACAGTGACGATCCCGACACGTTGAGCTATCCGCACGGTCGGCGAAAACTGGGCGTAGCCGTTCCGTAACACAAGTGGGGTCGAATGCCTGTCAACTGGTGACGGAGGGGCGAGCACGATGACGGTGCATCAACTGCCTGCGGACGTGGGGGCGTTCGCGCAGTACATGAGGGGATTGACCGAGCGGCTCGACCGGAGTGCGGGCTGGTACGGCGTCTTCTGGCAACGCGATCCGGACGGGCTGGTCGCCTGCCTCCGGGGCGCGGAGATCCCTCCCTGGGACGTGGTGGAGTCGCTGCTCCAGGACCTCGGAGCCGGGGACGCCGAGAGCGGGCGCGCCCGCGCGCTCCACTCCGCCGCGGCCGCCGCCCACGACCTCCGTCCCGGCGGCCGTGAGGCCCTGCGCGAACGGCTGGACACGATGCACCGCGAGCAGACCCACGCGGCGGGCCGCGGCCAGGAGCTGCTGAGCCGGCTCGCGGGACTGCCCGAAGGCTCCCCGGAGTACCAACGCCTCGCCCACGATCTGTCCTGGACCAACGACGACCACACCCGCGCGACGGCCCGTTGTGCCGAACTCTCGGCCAGGCTCGCCGCCTTGCCCCAGGAGGGTGCGGCGTGGACGGGCGCGGCGGACCCCGGTGCACGAGACAGGGGCGGCGAGGGGGCCGTGCCGGGGCGGGCCGGTACGACCCCACCGGATGGGACCGGCCGCGAGGCCGCGGGACCGGGCGCCGAACGCGCGGTCTCCTCGCCAGGGCCGGACGCGGCGTTCGACTCCTGGTTCCGGCGGGACGACGGCCCGAACGGGTCCGCCGCCCCGGCTCAGGAGCCCGGTGAAGGCCGGGGCGGATCCGGATCCGGCGCCCCGGTGTCCCACGAGGACGGGGGCGGACCCGCTTCAGTGGCCCCGGATTCCGGCGACGGCAGGAGCGAGCCCGCTTCCACGGAGCCGGCGCCCGGCGGTGAACGTCGCCGGCGCGGCTGGGCCCGTGACGGGTGGGGCAGACGCCGGCCGAAGGGGGCCCGCTATGCCGGGGCGGCCGATGAGTCGGACCCGGCCGACCCGGTGCCCGATACGGCGTCCCCGCCGTCCGCGACCGGAGCGCCGAGCGGGGCCCGGTTCGCCGGCATCCCCGGGGACCACGCGTCCACGGAGCCCGGCGAGGGTGCCTCATCGGCGGAGGCCCGGGCCGGTCGCGCCGCGGCCGAGACCGTGGCCACGCTCGGACGGCTGCGCGCGCAGGGACGCGGCGGCGAGGCGCATGCCGTGCTGTGCGAGGCGGCAGCGCGTCCCGCGTCCTGGCTGCCGGTGCTGGCCGCCGAACTGCACCGGGCCGAACTCGACGCCGACTGGGCCACCCTGCTCTGGGAGGTTGCCTCGCTGCCGCCCGCGCAACTGGCCGCGGCGGCAGAGGCGCTCGCAGCGGCGGGCCGGACCGAGGACTGCGGGCATCTGCTGCGCCAGGGCGTCGCGCGCCCGCCCTCCGAGATCGCCGACGCCGTGCTGGCGCTCGGCGACGCCGGTGGTCACGGGGAGGCGAACGCCCTGCTCATGGCGTTCCTGCGGACCCGTACCCCCGAGGAGGCCGCGCAGATCGCCGCACCGGATCCCCGGAGGCTGGTGCCGCAGCTGCGCTCCGCGGCGCGTGCCGTTTCCCCCGACCGGGAGCGCGATCTGGTGCACGCTCTGCGCGTCGCCGGACTCCTGAACGGTTGAAAAAGTACGGTATACGCTATTTGTCGACCGCTAAGGTGCGAAACGTGATCAACACTGCGGGTTGACGACGATGGTCTTGCCCCAGTGTGTGACGGGGCTTACGTTCTCCTCCTAAGTATCGCATCTACGTGCGTAGAGGCTCTCTGACGTCTTGTCGAAGGAGCAGCTCATGACCAATGTCGTACGCGCCGCACTCGTCCAGGCGACCTGGACGGGTGACACCGAGTCGATGATCGCCAAGCACGAGGAGCACGCCCGGGAGGCGGCCCGGCAAGGCGCGAAGGTCATCGGATTCCAGGAGGTCTTCAACGCGCCGTACTTCTGCCAGGTCCAGGAACCCGAGCACTACCGCTGGGCCGAGCCCGTCCCGGACGGCCCCACGGTCCTGCGGATGCGCGACCTCGCCCGCGAGACCGGCATGGTGATCGTCGTTCCCGTCTTCGAGGTGGAGGGCACGGGGTTCTACTACAACACCGCGGCGGTGATCGACGCCGACGGGACCTATCTCGGCAAGTACCGCAAGCACCACATCCCCCAGGTCAAGGGCTTCTGGGAGAAGTACTACTTCAAGCCCGGCAACCTCGGCTGGCCCGTCTTCGACACCGCCGTGGGCAAGGTCGGCGTCTACATCTGCTACGACCGCCACTTCCCCGAAGGCTGGCGCCAACTCGGACTCAACGGAGCCCAGTTGGTCTACAACCCGTCGGCGACCCACAGGGGCCTCTCGTCCTACCTCTGGCAGCTGGAACAGCCCGCCGCAGCCGTCGCCAACGAGTACTTCATCGCCGCCATCAACCGCGTCGGCCAAGAGGAGTACGGCGACAACGACTTCTACGGCACGAGCTACTTCGTCAACCCTCGCGGCCAGTTCGTCGGCGACGTCGCCAGTGACAAGACCGAGGAACTGGTGGTCAGGGACCTCGACTTCGACCTCATCGAAGAGGTCAGGCAGCAATGGGCGTTCTACCGGGACCGCAGGCCCGACGCCTACGACGGGCTGGTGCAGCCATGAAGGACCTGTACGAGCGTCACCGCGCCGTGATCCCCGACTGGGTCGCCCTCTACTACCAGAGCCCCCTCGAGATCACCCACGGCGAGGGACGACACGTCTGGGACACGGACGGCAACCGCTATCTGGACTTCTTCGGCGGCATCCTCACGACCATGACCGCCCATGCCCTCCCCGAGGTCACCAAGGCGGTGAGCGAGCAGGCCGGGCGGATCATCCACTCCTCCACGCTCTACCTCAACCGCCCGATGGTCGAGCTCGCCGAGCGCATCGCGGCCCTCTCCGGCATCCCCGACGCCCGTGTCTTCTTCACCACTTCCGGCACGGAGGCCAATGACACGGCGCTGCTGCTGGCCACCGCGTACCGCAGATCGGGCACCGTCCTCGCGATGCGCAACAGCTACCACGGGCGCTCCTTCTCGGCCGTCTCCATCACCGGTAACCGGTCCTGGTCACCCACCGGCCTCTCCCCGCTGCAGACGCTCTACGTCCACGGCGGCGTCCGCACCCGGGGACCGTACGCCCAGCTCTCCGACGGGCAGTTCATCGAGGCCTGCGTCGCCGACCTGGAGGACCTGCTCGGCCAGACCCGCGACGTCGCCGCGCTGATCGCCGAACCGATCCAGGGCGTCGGCGGCTTCACCTCCCCGCCCGACGGGCTGTACGCCGCGTTCCGCGAAGTCCTCGACCGGCACGGCATCCTCTGGATCGCCGATGAGGTGCAGACCGGCTGGGGCAGGACCGGCGACAACTTCTGGGGCTGGCAGGCCCACGGCGAGAACGGGCCGCCGGACATGCTCACGTTCGCCAAGGGCATCGGCAACGGCATGTCCGTCGGCGGTGTCGTCGCCCGTGCCGAGGTGATGAACTGCATCGACGCCAACTCCATCTCCACCTTCGGCGGTTCGCCCGTCACCATGGCGGCGGGCCTCGCGAACCTCTCGTACCTCCTGGAGCACGATCTGCAGGGCAACGCCCGGCGCGTCGGCGGGATGCTGCTCGAGCGGCTGCGGGCTGTTGGCGCCGCGGTGCCGGCGGTGCGCGAAGTACGCGGCCGGGGACTGATGGCCGGTGTGGAACTCGTCAAGCCCGGTACGGACGAGGCACATCCCGAGGCGGCCGCGGCCGTGCTCGAGGCTGCCCGTGAGAACGGTCTGCTCATCGGCAAGGGCGGTGCCCACAACACCAGTGTGCTGCGGATCGCACCACCACTGACCCTCACCGTCGCGGAAGCCGAGGAGGGTGCCGCAATCCTCGAACGGGCCCTGCGCAGCCTCTAGGGGGTGTCTGATGGATCTCCGTGGAGGAAGGAGCGGCGTCCGGTGCGTGCTCTCGGCATTCCGGATGGAAGCCCTCGTACTGGACGTACTTGGGCTTTCGGCCGGTGCGGTGAGAGTGAGGGCCGAGCGTCGCGACGCCGCGGAGATCCGTCAGAAGCCCCTTAGTCCATCCTTGCGAGCAGAGACCGGGTAACCCATGAGCAACCGCACCCTGATCCGTGGCGGACTCGTCATCACCGCCGCAGAAGAGACCCACGCCGACGTACTCGTCGAGGACGGCCGCGTCGCGGCCCTGGCCGCCCACGGCTCCGGCGCGGCCGACAGCTGGACCGCCGACCGCACCATCGACGCCACCGGGAAGTACGTCATCCCCGGCGGGGTGGACGCACACACGCACATGGAGCTGCCCTTCGGCGGCACCTTCGCCTCCGACACCTTCGAAACCGGCACCCGCGCGGCCGCCTGGGGCGGCACCACCACCATCGTGGACTTCGCCGTGCAGTCCGTCGGACAGGGGCTGCGTGAAGGACTCGACGCCTGGTACGCGAAAGCCGACGGCAACTGTGCCATCGACTACGCGTTCCATATGATTCTCGCCGACGTCAACGAGTCGTCACTGAAGGAGATGGACCTGCTCGTCGAGGAAGGAGTCACCTCCTTCAAGCTCTTCATGGCCTATCCGGGCGTCTTCTACAGCGACGACGGCCAGATCCTGCGGGCGATGCAGCGCGGTACCACCAACGGCGGGCTGATCATGATGCACGCCGAGAACGGCATCGCGATCGACGTCCTCGTTGAGCAGGCGCTCGCGCGCGGCGAGACCGACCCCCGCTACCACGGAGAGGTCCGCAAAGTGCTGCTGGAGGCCGAGGCCACGCACCGGGCCATCCAGCTCGCCCGGGTCGCCGGCGCGCCGCTCTACGTGGTTCACGTGTCCGCCCAGGAGGCCGTCGACGAGATCGCCGAAGCCCGGGGCAAGGGCCTCAATGTCTTCGGCGAGACCTGTCCGCAGTATCTGTTCCTGTCCACCGACAACCTGGCCGAGCCCGACTTCGAGGGCGCCAAGTACGTCTGCAGCACACCGCTTCGGCCCAAGGAGCACCAGGCGGCGCTCTGGCGGGGCCTGCGTACCAACGACCTCCAGGTCGTCTCCACCGACCACTGCCCCTTCTGCTTCTCCGGCCAGAAGGAGCTCGGACGGGGCGACTTCTCCAAGATTCCCAACGGCCTCCCGGGCGTCGAGAACCGGATGGACCTGCTCCATCAGGCAGTGGTCGACGGGCACATCAGCCGGCGGCGCTGGATCGAGATCGCCTGCGCGACCCCGGCCCGGATGTTCGGCCTCTACCCGAAGAAGGGCACCATCGCGCCCGGTGCCGACGCCGACATCGTCATCTACGATCCGGCCGCCACTCAGACCATGTCGGCCCAGACCCACCACATGAACGTCGACTACTCGGCCTACGAGGGGAAGAAGATCACCGGAAGGGTTGTGACAGTGCTGTCGCGCGGCGAAACTGTGATCAACCAGCGGGAGTTCACCGGCCGGGCAGGCCACGGTGTGTACGTCCCGCGGTCCACCTGTCAGTACCTGTACTAACCAGCACATGAACCTGGAGGTCCCCCTCGTGGACTTCGGACTCGTACTTCAGACCGACCCGCCGGCATCGGAGGTCGTCGGTCTGATGCGGCGCGCGGAACGCAACGGCTTCCGCTACGGCTGGACTTTCGACTCTGCCGTGCTTTGGCAGGAGCCGTTCGTCATCTACAGCCGCATCCTGGAACACACCGACACACTGCAGGTCGGCCCCATGGTGACCAACCCGGGCACCAGGACCTGGGAGGTCACCGCCTCCACCTTCGCCACTCTCAACGAGATGTACGGCAACCGCACGGTCTGCGGCATCGGTCGCGGTGACTCGGCCATGCGGGTCGCCGGCCGCAAACCCAACACACTGGCACGCCTGGGCGAAGCGATCGACGCCATCCGCGACCTCGCCGAGGGCCGTGAGGCCGTGGTCGACGGTCAGCCCCTGCAACTGCCCTGGGTACAGGGCGGAAAGCTCCCGGTGTGGATGGCGGCGTACGGCCCGAAGGCCCTGGAGCTCACCGGTCAGAAGGCCGACGGGTTCATCCTCCAGCTCGCCGATCCGTTCCTGACCGAGTGGATGGTGAAGGCGGTACGCGACGCCGCCGAGAAGGCCGGGCGTGACCCCGACTCGGTCACCATCTGCGTCGCCGCCCCCGCCTATGTCGGCGACGACCTGGACCACGCCCGCGACCAGTGCCGCTGGTTCGGCGGGATGGTCGGCAACCACGTCGCCGATCTCGTCGCCCGTTACGGCGAGCACTCGGGCATGGTGCCCGAGGAGCTGACGGCGTACATCAAGGAGCGGCACGGCTACGACTACAGCCACCACGGCCGCGCCGGGAACCCTTCGACGGACTTCGTCCCCGACGAGATCGTGGACCGCTTCTGTCTGCTCGGTCCCGCGTCCGCGCACATCGAGAAGCTCGAGGAACTGCGCGCGCTGGGCGTGCACCAGTTCGCGCTCTACAACATGCACGACGCCAAGGAAGTGACGATCGACGCCTACGGGGCGGAGATCATCCCCGCACTCAACCGCTGACCGGGTCCCACCCGGCCCCCGCTGAAGGGTCCAGGCCATGACCGCGACCGTCCCCCCGGCCCCGCAGTCCCGCGACTCAGACCAGCTGACCGACGCCCAGGGCCGGGTGGAACTCGCGCCCGGGGCAGTCCCCGACGAAGGCCGCTTCGTCAATGGGGACCTGCTCCCCGTCCCCGTGTCCAAACGGCACTGGACGACGTACAACTTCGCCGCGCTCTGGGTCGGGATGGCCCACAACATCCCGTCCTGGCTGCTCGCTTCCGGCCTTGTCGCCCTGGGCATGGACTGGAAGCAGGCCGTCTTCACCATCGCGCTCGCCAATGTGATCGTGCTGGCGCCGATGCTGCTCACGGGGCATGCCGGGCCCAAGTACGGCATCCCCTTCCCGGTGCTCGCGCGCGCCTCCTTCGGGCTGCGCGGCGCCAATCTCCCCGCCCTCATCAGGGCCGCCGTCGCCTGTGCCTGGTTCGGCATCCAGACCTGGATCGGCGGACAGGGCATCTTCCTCCTGCTCGGGAAGATCTTCGGCGGCTGGACCGAGGTGGCGGAGATCGCCGGCCAGCCCTGGACGCTCTGGCTCTGCTTCGTCGTCTTCTGGGTGATCGAACTGGCCATCATCTACCGGGGGATGGAGACCCTGCGCCGGTTCGAGAACTGGGCGGCGCCGTTCGTCATCATCGGCGCGCTGACGCTGCTGGTGTGGATCGCCATCAAGGCGGGCGGCTTCGGCCCCCTGCTCGACCAGCCCTCCGAGCTCGGCTGGGGACCGGAGTTCTGGACGGTCTTCTTCCCCTCCCTCATGGGGATGATCGCCTTCTGGTCCACACTGTCGCTGAACATCCCCGACTTCACCCGGTTCGGAGCGGGCCAGCGTGCCCAGATCTGGGGGCAGACCCTGGGACTGCCGACGACGATGACACTGTTCGCCCTGCTGTCGGTGTTCGTGACCTCCGGTTCCCAGGCGGTGTACGGGGCGCCGATCTGGGACCCCGTCGAGCTCGCCGCCAAGACCGACAACGTCTTCGGTCTGCTCTTCGCCCTGGTGACGGTCCTGATCGCGACGATCTCGGTGAACATCGCGGCGAACGTCGTCTCGCCCGCCTACGACCTGTCGAACCTCGCGCCCCGCTTCATCAACTTCCGCAGGGGCGCGCTGATCACCGGTGTCGTCGGCGTCCTGATCATGCCGTGGAAACTCACCGCGACCCCCGAGCTCTACATCTTCACCTGGCTGGGCCTGGTCGGCGGACTCCTCGGCACGGTCGCGGGCATCCTCATCGCCGACTACTGGATCATCCGCCGGACCCGTCTCCATCTGGCAGGCCTCTACCGGCCGGACGGAGAGTACTGGTACACCGGCGGCTGGAACTGGCGGGGTGTGCTCGCCTTCGTCGTGGGCGGCGTCCTCGCCGTGGGCGGCTCCCATTCGCAGCCGGGGAAGGGCCCCTTCCCCGAGGACGGTCTGATCCCCTTGCTACAACCGCTCGCCGACTACGGCTGGGCGGTGGGCCTCGGCGCGTCGATGCTGCTGTACACCCTGCTGATGCTGCCGTCACGGCCGCATGCCGCTCGCTCCGGCGGCGTGTCCCACTCCTGAGAAGCGCACCCGCACCCGGTGCAGGACCGGCAGCGGCCGGTCCTGCACCGTACGGCGGCGTGTTTCAGCGGCTGTCCCGCTGCGCCTCGACGACGCGGCGCAGTGTGCGGTCGGCGGACCCGCCGGCACGGCGCTGCACCCGCTCGGAGAAGCCCGGGAACTGCCCGCCGACCGCGGTGAGCACCTTCATCATCGCCGGGGCGACATTGACCTCCGCGCGGTTCTGCTCGACGGCGCGCACCACCCCGGCGACGACCTGACGCGGCGAGACCGTGCCCAGACCGGCCGGCGCCTCGGCCCCCGTGTCGGCGAACATGCCCGCGTCCCTGACGAATCCGGGCTGGACGACGGAGACCCCCACCCCGTGCTCGTACAGGTCCTGGCGCAGCCCGAGCGCGAAACCACGCAACCCGAACTTGGTCGCGTTGTACAGGGCGGAGTGCTTGGTCGCCGTCTTGCCGGACATCGAACCGACGAAGGCGAGATGGCCCCGGCCGGCCTCGACCATCGCGGGGGCGAGCAGCCGGGCGAGCATGGCGGGTGCGCGGAGATTGACGGCGAGGGCGCGGTCGAGCTGCTCCGGGCTGTAGTCGAGGAGCTCACCGCTCGACGGCAGGGCGGCGTTGGCGATCAGGATCTCGGTCCCGGCCGCCTCGCGCGCGAGGCGTTCGACGTCGTCCGGGTCGGCCAGATCGGCGACGATGCCATGTGCCCCGTACCGCTCCACCAGAGGCTCGAGTGCTTCGCGACGGCGCCCTGTCAGGATCAACTTGGTGCCGCGTGCGGCGAGTTCGGTGGCGAGAGCGGCGCCGATACCGCCGGTGACACCTGTGAGCAGAACGGTTGATCCGGTGATGCGCATCTGGTTACCCTCCAGTTCTGTTCGTTCGAACGAACGATAAGGAGCACAGGGTGGCCATGTCCACAGCAGATTTCACGGGACTCGTCGAGCAGGCGAGGAGGCTGAGAGAGGGAGAGGTCACCTCCGGCGAACTCGTCGCGGCGGCACTGGAGCGCATCGAGGCGTCCCAGCCCGCGCTCAACGCCTTCCGGCACGTACGGTCCGAGGCCGCGCTGTACGAGGCCGATGCCGCGGACCGCCGGCTCGCGGCGGGGGAGCGGCTGCCCCTGCTCGGTGTGCCCATGGCCGTCAAGGACGACACCGATGTGGCGGGACTGCCCACACTGTTCGGCTGCCAGGGCGAGCTCGCCCCGGTAACCGCCGACGGCGAGGCGGTGCGCCGGCTGCGCGCGGCCGGTGCCGTCATCGTGGGCAAGACCAACTCCTGCGAACTCGGACAGTGGGCGTTCACCGAGGGCCCCGCCTTCGGCGCCACCCGCAACCCCTGGTCGACCGGACACACCCCCGGTGGTTCGTCGGGCGGCTCGGCGGCCGCGGTCGCCGCCGGACTCGTCCCCGCGGCACTCGGATCCGACGGCGCGGGGTCCATCCGTATCCCCGCGGCCTGGACCCATCTCGTGGGCATCAAGCCGCAGCGCGGCAGGGTGTCGCTGCACCCCCACACCGACGCCTTCCACGGCCTCACCGTCAACGGCCCCCTCGCCCGCACCGTCGCCGACGCGGCCCTGCTGCTCGATGCCGTCCAGGGCCCGCACCCGGAGGATCTCCACCGGCCCGACGCCGTCGACGCGTCCGCCGCGGCCCGCCGCGACCCCGGCCGGCTGCGCATCGCCCTGGCCTGGCGCCCTCCGCTCACCCTCACCGGCGCCAAGCCCCACCCCGACGTCCGCCGCGCCGTGGCCGGGATCGCCGAGACCCTGAGCCGGCTGGGGCACGAGGTGGAGGAGGCCAGGCCGCGCTACGGGCTCATCGGCCTCGGCTTCGTGCCGCGCGGCACCGCCGGTGTCTCCGAGATCGCGGCGCTGCACCCCGAGCCCGCCCTGCTCGATCCGCGCACCCGTACCGCCATGCGCAACGGGAAGCTGCTCGGCGGCCGGATCGTGCGCGCCGCACGCGCCCGCGAGGCACGTCAGCACCAGCGCATCGGCGCCATCTTCGACACGTACGACGTCGTCCTCACCCCGACCACGGCCGCGCCCCCGCCCGAGATCGGCACCTTCGACGGGCTCGGCGCCTGGCGCACCAACGCGACGATGGCGGCCGCCTGCCCCTATGCCTGGCCCTGGAACGTCCTCGGCTGGCCCGGGGTCAACGTCCCCGCCGGATTCACCACCGAAGGCCTGCCCGTCGGGGCACAGCTGCTGGGCGCCGCGGGCAGCGAGGAGCGGCTCATCTCCCTCGCCGCCCAGCTGGAGGACGACCTCCGGTGGCACGAGCGGCACCCCGCCCCCCTGATCAGCGGGGGCGCACCGGTGGAACAATGACGCGTATGCCCAGCGAGCCCGCCCCACCCGTCCCACCGCCCATACGCGCGACGAAGCAGCGCATCATCGGTGCCGTTCTCCACGTCATCGGCCAGGACGGCATCGCCGCGGTCACCAACCGGCGGATCGCGAAGGAGGCGGGCGTCTCGCTCGGTTCCGTCACCTACCACTTCACCAGCCAGCACGAGATGCTGCGTGAGTCGATGCTGCATTTCGTCCACGAGGAGACCCGACGGCTCACCGAGCTCGCAGATGCGGGCGAGGCCGAAGGCCTCGGCATGGATGCCGCCGCCGCGCTGGCCGGACAGGTCGCGGACGGCACCGTCTTCGACAGCGAGCACATCGCCCCGTTCGAGCTGTACATCCAGGCGGGGCGCGACGAGCGGCTGCGCGAGGCGGCGGCCGAGTGTTTCGCCGCCTACGACCGTCTCGCGACGCAGATTCTCACCGCGCTCGGTGTCCCCGACGCGGAGCGTCTCGCCGCGACCACGGTCGCCCTGGTCGCCGGACTGCAGCTGCGCCGTCTCGCCACCGGGTCCCCGGCCGAAGACCTCGCGGACGCACTGCTGCTGCTGGTGCGCGGCGCGGTCTGAGCGCTGCGGGCGCCCGGCGGCGTCCGTCCAGGGCCGGAACCAGAGCTGGAGCCAGAGCCGGTGCCGGGTCCCGGCAGCGCGCTCCCGGACCTGCCGTCCGTATGGCAGGGCTCCCTGCCTGTCGTCCGTATGGCCGACGCGCCCCCCGCGGGCCCTGCCGCGTCCCCCTGCCGAACGGGTCAGTGCCGGGCCCGGTCTCACCGGTGTCCACGCGTCCGCGGCTTACGTTGTGCTCGGCACGCGTCCGCCCCCGCACCTCACCCCGGGGCCGAGTGCCGCCGCACCCACCGCACGGCCGAAAGGGGCGCCCGGGATGTCGCGCACGCAGAAGCGGACCCTGTCCACGGCCACGAGGTACGGCAGAGTCGCGGCGGCCGTACTCGCCGTCGCGGGACTGCTGTCGGCCGCGGCCTGCACCGGCCCCTCGGTCTCAGGACCGCCCGCCGCGGCCCGTACCCCTTCGCCCACGGCCTCTGCGCGCGAGCTGACTCCCGCCGTGTCGCAGCAGCTCGACAAGGCCGTCACCCAGGTGATGCGCCAGGCGGGGGTACCCGGTGTGATCGTGGGGCTGTGGATTCCCGGCCGGGGCGAGTACGTCCGTGCCTTCGGCGACGCCGACAAGAGCGACGGCACGGCCATGTCGGACGATCTGAGGATGCGGATCGGCAGCGAGACCAAGACCTTCACCGTGACCGCGCTGCTGCGGCTGGTGGACGAGGGCAAGGTCGGTCTCGACGACCCGGTGTCGGACTATGTGGACGGCGTGCCCGGCGGCGGCCGCATCCCACTGCGCCAACTCGCCGAGATGCGCAGCGGATTGTTCTCGTACACGGACGACCCCGACTTCGAGAAGGCTTTCCTCTCCGACCCCGACCGGGTCTTCACCCCACAACAGCTGCTCGACTACGCCTTCAAGCACCCCCCGGGCTTCCCGCCGGGACAGAAGTTCCAGTACTCCAACACCAATACGATCCTGCTCGGCCTGGTGGTGGAGAAGGCGAGCGGCCTGAGCCTGCGCGACTATCTGCAGCGCAGTGTGTTCGGCCCGGCCGGTCTGGACAACACGCTCTTCCCCGTCGGATCCGAGTTCCCGGAGCCGCACGCGCAGGGCTACACCAACCAGACGCTGGACGGCGAGGAGGCGAACGCCACCGACTGGAACCCGTCCTGGGCCTGGGCGGCCGGAGCGATCATCTCGGACCTGCAGGACCTGCGCGCCTGGGCGCGCATCGTGGCCACGGGCACCCTGCTCAAGCCCGCCACCCAGGCCCAGCGCCTGCGCACCCTGCCCACCGGCTATCCCGGGACGGGCTACGGCCTCGGCATCTTCGAGAACCACGGCTGGGTCGGACACAACGGCTCCCTGCCCGGCTACCAGAGCGTGGTGGTCTTCCTGCCATCGGTCAGAGCCACCCTGGTGGTGCTCAGCAACACCGACAACAACTACCAGGGCAACGAGAACAGCACGCTCTTCGCCAAGGCCATCACCGGCATTGTGACCCCCGGCAATGTCTACAGCCTGCCGGCCGGGCCCACGGAATCACCGTCTCCCAGGGGCTGACGGTCCGGCGGCCATGGCCGCTCGGAAGGGCGTCCTGGCCGACCACACCGTCACGACCTGGGGCCGCGACACGTTCGGGCAGTTGGGCGACCGCACCGACACCGACCCCGACACGTATGGGCTCGTCGTTGTGTCCCATCCGACCGGGGCCAAGGCGCTCGCCGCCAGAGGTTTCCACAGCGGCGGGCGGTTCCGCGCAGGCCGCCGGCCAGACACTTCCCGTTCATCCCGGTGTAGCCGGAATCACCCCGGGCTTCCATCCTCCCTTTGCCGTGAGTCGGCTGGGATGTCAGTACGGCGTGCTTTGCTGGACGCATGACCGAAGAGTTTCTGTCCGGGACGACTGGGAATCCCTGGGAGTCCGGCACCCTTGCCCTGGTCGAGGAGGCGGTCCGCAAGGCGGCCGCCGCCGAGATCATGCCGCGCTTCCGGCAGCTCGCCGTGCACGAGATCATCGAGAAGAACGGCCCCCATGACCTGGTGACCGTGGCCGACCGCAGTGCGGAGGAGCACCTCACGGCCTCCCTCACCGCGCTGCTTCCGGGTTCGGTCGTGGTGGGCGAGGAAGCGGTCCATGCGGACCCGGCGGTGTACGACGCACTGAAGCGCGACGCCCCCGTGTGGATCGTCGATCCGGTCGACGGCACCCGGCAGTTCGTCCACGGCGACCCAGGGTTCTGCACGCTGGTCGCGCTGGCGCTGCACGGCGACGTGCTGGCCTCCTGGACGTATGCGCCGGCGCTGGACGAGATGGCGGTCGCGGTGCGCGGGCACGGCGCCCGTGTGGACGGCGTGCCGATCCGTTCCGGCTCGCCCGAGCCCGGCGCGGACCTCGAAGTGGCCACGTCCCACCCGGACTTCACCACCGACGACCAGAAGCGGGCACTGCTCGCCCTGCGGACCGAAGGAGTCCACAGCCGCCCGTGCGGTTCCGCGGGACTGGAGTACCTCGCGGTGGCCCGCGGGGAGCTCGACGCGGTGGCGTTCTCGTGGGAGAACGCCTGGGACCACGCGGCGGGGCTGCTCCTGGTCGCCGAATCGGGCGGCACGGACCTCACCCTTACGGGCGAGCGCTTCCGGATCACCGGAGGGAACGCGCTGCCGTTCACCGCCGCCAGGGACGAGGCGACGGCCCGCCACCTCCACGGACTGCTGTCGGCGCCGACCCGCGCATAGGGCCGCGCCGGTACGGCGGCCGGGGGACGGGACCGTCGCCCCGCCGGGCCTGCGGGAGGGGCTCCGACGCGACCCCCGGCAGCGCTGTCCGTGCCGCCGAATATGCTGGGTTTCTTGGTCACCGGCTGACGAAGGAGTCCGAAGGTGCCGTCGATGCTCGATGCCGTCGTCGTGGGTGCGGGGCCCAACGGACTGACCGCTGCCGCCGAGTTGGCCCGCCGCGGCTTCTCCGTCGCCGTTTTCGAGGCCCTGGACACCGTGGGCGGCGGGGCCAGGACCGAGGAGCTCACGCTCCCCGGTTTCCGCCACGACCCATGCTCTGCCGTGCATCCGCTCGGCGCCGGTTCGCCGGCCTTCAAGGCCATGCCCCTGGCCCGCTACGGGCTCGAGTGGCTGCAGCCGCCCCTTCCCATGGCCCACCCCTTCGACGACGGCACGGCCGCGGTGCTGTCCCGCTCGGTCGCCGAGACCGCCGCCTCCTTCGGGCCCCGGGACGCCGGTGCGTACCGCCGTCTCGTCGCCCCGTACCTCGGGAAGTGGGACACCCTCGCGCGGGACTTCATGTCGCTGCCGCTCACCGCGCTGCCGCGGGACCCCGTCACCCTCGCGCGCTTCGGGATCGACGGGCTGCCACCGTCCACCTGGCTGATGCGCCGGTTCCGCGACGACCGCGCCCGTGCGCTGTTCGCCGGGCTTGTCGCGCATGTGATCGCCCCGCTCCACGGCATCGGCACGGGCGCCGTCGGTCTCGTCTTCGCGCTCGCCGCCCACGCCGGCGGCTGGCCGCTGCCGCGCGGCGGGTCGCAGTCCATCGCGGACGCCCTCGCCGCGTACGTACGGGACCTCGGAGGCTCCGTGCACACCGGTGCCGAGATCAAGCGGCTCGACGACCTGCCGCCCGCGCGCGCCTATGTCTTCGACACCTCCCCGACCGCGCTCGCCCGGATCGCGGGCCTCGGCCGCTTCTACGACGGCTACCGGTACGGCGCGGGCGTCTTCAAGATCGACTACGCCCTGGACGGTCCGGTGCCCTGGACCGCCGAGGCGCCCAGGCGGGCCGGCACCGTCCAGATCGGCGCCGGCAGCCGGGAGATCAGCACGGCACTCGACGAGGCATCGGGCGGCCGCGCGCCCCGCACCCCCTTCCTGATCACCGCCCAGCCGAGCCTCGTCGACGCATCCCGTGCCCCCGCCGGCAAGCACGTCTTCTGGGCGTACGGGCATGTCCCGCACCGTTGGGAGGGCGATCTCACCGACGCGATCGAGCGCCAGATCGAGCGCTTCGCTCCCGGTTTCCGTGACCGTGTGCTCGCCCGGGCCACCGCCGGCCCGCCGGAGCTGGCCGTGCGCAACGCCAACTACGTGGGCGGGGACATCGCCTGCGGCGCCGCGAGCGGGCTCCAGCTGCTGCTCCGCCCCAAGCTCTCGCTGTTCCCGTACTCGACGCCGCACCCGGCGGTCTTCCTGTGCTCCTCGGCGACCCCGCCGGGGCCGGGTGTCCACGGGATGTCGGGACACAACGCCGCCAAGGCCGTGTGGCGGCATCTGCGGCGATCCTGAGACGGGCCACCGGCGGCCGCGGAAAGATCCGCGCGCAGCGGGATCCGCGCGCGATGATGGGCGTATGAGCGCAGCACCTGCCATCAACCTCGTCCAGGGCGACATCACCGAGCAGGAGACGGATGTCATCGTCAACGCCGCCAACTCCTCACTCCTCGGCGGTGGCGGGGTCGACGGCGCGATCCACCGTCGCGGCGGTCCCGAGATCCTGGAGGAGTGCAGAAGGCTCCGGGCCTCGCACTACGGCAAGGGACTGCCCACCGGGCAGGCCGTCGCCACCACCGCCGGGAGGCTGCACGCCCGCTGGGTCGTCCACACCGTGGGCCCGGTGTACGCACGTGCCGCAGGTGACCCGTCCCTGCTGGCGTCCTGCTACCGGGAGTCCTTGCGTGTCGCCGACGAGCTCGGCGCACGGACGATCGCCTTTCCGGCCATTTCCACCGGTGCGTACGGGTGGCCCCTGGACGACGCCGCGCGGGTCGCCGTGGAAGCGGTGCGAGGGGCCGACACGGCCGTGGAGGAAGTGAGGTTCGTCCTCTTCGGCGGGGAGGCCTACGAGGCGTTCGCGGCGCAGGTCGGCTGATCCCCCGCACGCTGCGCCGGCCCGGAGAGGGCCCGGATTCCGTCCCGGACGCGCGGCGCCGTGGGCCGAATCACATGAACCGTGGGCCCGGCAGCCCCGTGGTGACCGTCGAACCGTGGCCGGGTGTTGCCCCTGCCGGCCGCGGGAGCGCCACCCTGAAAGGATGAACATGTCTTCCCAGCAAGCCCACCACACCCCCGCTGCGAGCCCGAGCGAGGATTTCGGGACCGTGCACATCGCCCCGCTGGCCCCCGCACGCGACGCGGTGCTGGTCCACCGGTGGGTGACCGAGGAGCGCGCGCGTTTCTGGGGCATGCAGGACCTGAGCGTCGACACGGTCCGCGAGATCTACGCCCATATGGACACCCTCAGCACCCACCACGCCTTTCTCGTCCACCGCGACGGCGAGCCGGTCGCACTGCTGCAGACGTACGAACCGTCGGAGGACCGGGTCAGCCTGTGCTACGAAGTGCGGCCCGGTGACATCGGCATGCACCTCCTGGTCGGCCCGGCCGACGGGCAGCCGGAACCCGGCTTCACCGGACGGCTCATGGCGGCACTCGTCGACCATCTCTTCGGCGACGCCTCCCACGAGCGCATCGTGGTCGAGCCCGACGCCCGCAACGAGAAGGCCATCGCACGTTTCGTCCGGTCCGGCTTCGAGCTCGGGCCGGAGATCACCCTGCCCGAGATCGACGAACCCGACGTGTACCTTCCGGAGAAGCCCGCACGTCTCGCCTTCCTGAACCGCTCGCGCGCCTGCGCGTGAGGTCCGGCGTCTGACGTCGTCCACCGGCCCCCGACCGGCACAGCCGGCCGGGGGCCGCTCGTCGTCCGGCGCACCCCGCCCGCACCGGGGAACAGCAGTCCGAGGACGTCCTGGCAGCAGAAGGCTGATGTCGATTTCCTGCCAGTCATGATCCGGCTCCGTAGCCGATGCTTGAGCCATGCACCCCGCCATGCACGCCGACACCGAGAGCTGCGTGCGGGCCGTCCAGTCGAAGGACGCCCGCTTCGACGGCTGGTTCTTCACCGCGGTACTGACCACCGGGATCTACTGCCGGCCCAGTTGCCCGGGCGTTCCGCCCAAGCCGGAGAACATGGTGTTCTACCCGAGCGCCGCCGCCTGCCAGCACGCCGGCTTCCGGGCGTGCAAACGCTGCCGGCCCGACACCAGCCCCGGCTCACCCGAGTGGAACGCCCGCGCCGACACCGTCGCCCGCGCCATGCGCCTCATCCAGGACGGCATCGTCGACCGCGAAGGCGTCCCCGGACTGGCGGCCCGGCTCGGCTACTCCACCCGGCAGATCGAGCGCCAGCTCCTCGCCGAGGTGGGCGCCGGCCCGCTCGCCCTGGCCCGGGCGCAGCGCGCCCAGACCGCGCGCCTGCTCATCGAGACGACGGCGCTCCCCATGTCCGATGTCGCCTTCTCCGCCGGCTTCTCCTCGATCCGCAGCTTCAACGACACCGTCCGTGACGTGTTCGCGCTGTCCCCGAGCGAGCTGCGCGCCCGTGCCGCCCGGCAGCAGACCAAGGCTCCGGCGACCGGCGTCATCGCCCTGCGGCTGCCGTTCCGCGCGCCCCTCAACCCCGACAACCTGTTCGGCCATCTCGCCGCGACCGCGGTGCCCGGAGTGGAGGAGTGGCGGGACGGCGCGTACCGCCGCACCCTCACCCTGCCGCACGGCCACGGCATCGTCTCGCTCTCGCCACGTCCCGACCACATCGCCTGCCGGCTGTCCCTGACCGACCCCCGCGACCTCACGCCCGCCATCAGCCGCTGCCGGCGGATGCTCGACCTCGACGCCGATCCCGTCGCCGTGGACGACCAGCTGCGCCGGGACGCGCAGCTCGCGCCGCTCGTCGACAAGGCTCCGGGCCGACGGGTGCCGCGTACCGTCGACGCGGCCGAATTCACCGTACGCGCCGTGCTCGGCCAGCAGATCTCCACGGCTGCCGCCCGTACCCATGCCGCACGGCTCGTCACGGCCCACGGCACGCCGGTCGAGGACCCCGAGGGAGGGCTCACTCACCTCTTCCCGAGCCCGGAAGCACTCGTCGGCCTCGACCCCGCCACCCTCGCCTTCCCGCGCAGCCGGCGCAGCAGCCTCACCACGCTGATCGGCGCGCTCGCCGACGGCAGCCTCGGCCTCGAACCCGACAGCGACTGGAACGAGGCCCGCGCCCGCCTCTGTGCGCTGCCCGGTTTCGGCCCCTGGACCGTAGAGGTCATCGCGATGCGCGCGCTCGGCGACCCCGACGCCTTCCTTCCCACCGACCTCGGTATCCGCCGTGCGGCCGCAGGTCTCGGCCTGCCCTCGTCCCCGGCGGCGCTCACGGCGCGCGCCGCGTCCTGGCGGCCCTGGCGTGCCTACGCCGTCCAGTACCTGTGGGCCACCGGCGACCACCCCATCAACCGACTGCCCGCCTCCTGACCCCGGAGCCCCGCATCATGACACGGAACACCACGACCCGAACCGGTATCCGTACCCACACCGTCGTCGACAGCCCGTACGGCCCGCTCACGCTCGTCGCCACGGACTCCGTGCTGAGCGGCCTCTATATGACCGGACAGCGCCACCGTCCCGCGGAGGAGACCTTCGGCGCCCCGGACGCCCGCCCCTTCGGCGAGGCGCTCCGCCAGCTCGAGGCCTACTTCGCGGGCGAGTTGAAGGAGTTCGACCTGCCGATGCGTCTGGACGGGACCCCGTTCCAGCAGAGCGTGTGGGCGCAGCTGCGGGCGATCCCGTACGGCGAGACGCGCACATACGGCGAGCTCGCCGACGCACTCGGCAACCCCGGTGCGTCCCGCGCGGTCGGCCTCGCCAACGGCAAGAACCCCATCGGGATCATCGTGCCCTGCCACCGGGTGATCGGTTCCGCGGGCACCCTCGTCGGCTACGGCGGCGGGCTCGACCGCAAGCAGCGACTGCTCGCGTTCGAAGGCGAGGTGCCGGACGGCGCGCTGTTCTGAGGCGGGCCACCGGGGTGTGGCCCCGGCAGCGGGAGCTCAGCCCAGGCGCCCCAGCAGTGCAGGCAGTGCCGTGCCGATGGGCTCGTGGACGACCTCGTCCGCGAGTTCGTCGTACGGGGTCGGCTCGGCGTTCACGACGATCAGCCGGGCGCCGTGCTCGGCCGCGATCCCGGCGAGTGAGGCGGCGGGCTGGACCTGCAGACTCGTCCCGACCGCCACGAAGACCTCGCAGGCCTTGGCGATCCCCATCGCCTCGCCCAGCACCACCGGATCGAGGCGCTGGCCGAACATCACCGTCGCCGACTTGAGGATGCCGCCGCAGGACGTGCACGGCGGATCGGCCTCGCCCGCCCGCACCCGTGCCAGCGCGTCCGTCATCGAGGAACGGGCATGGCAGCCCGTGCACACCACCGACCGCGCGGTGCCGTGCAGTTCGAGCACCTTGCGCGGCGAGACCCCGGCCACCTGGTGCAGTCCGTCGACGTTCTGGGTGATGACCCGGACCGGATTGCCACCGCGCTCGAACTCGGCGATGGCCAGATGCGCCGCGTTCGGCTCGGCGTGCAGCACCGGGCCGTCGAGACGCATACGCCAGGAGCGGCGCCGGATCTCCGGATCGGCCATGTAGTGGTCGTACGTGACCAGCTTCTCGGCTTCCGGGTCTCGCCGCCACAGCCCGTTCGGCCCGCGATAATCAGGGATTCCGGAGTCGGTGGAGATACCTGCGCCGGTGAGGAGGGCGACGAGGGGCCTGTTCATGCGCCGAGGGTAGGACGCCTGTCCGTCCAGGGCGAGTGGATATCGGCGCGCGTCCATCTCCGGGCGCCGCGCCGCCGTCCATGTGCATGCGGTCGTGCGCCTCGCGGTCCGTCTGTACCTGACGACGAACCGCGAACAACAGCGACGTCTTTGTCGACGCCGTGACGGGGCAGCAGGTCCAGCCCGGCAAGTAGAGGAGCGCTTCGTCGTAGACGTCATCTTTGGTCGCTGATGCCGTCGACTTACGGAGACTGATCCGGATCGGGTCGCGCGGTGAGGATGGATCCGCCGGACCAGGGCACCGGCGGCAAGATCACCGGCACGAGGAGCGGAACATCAGTGGACAGTGCGCGACGGCAGACGAACGAGCGCTTCACCATCCGGCAGAAGACCACTCTCATGATCAACCGGTACGTCGTGACCGAGATGCTGCCGGATGGCTCCGACGGCAGGATCGTCGCCTTCGCCGAGCAGAAGCGGATGGCGTTCAAGGAGCAGATGACGTTCTACACCGACGAGTCCAAGGACCGTGTTCTCTTCACCGCCAAGGCCCGTCAGGTCCTGGATGTCGGTGCCGCCTACGACGTGCGGGACGCGATGGGCAATCCCGTCGGCACGTTCGGCAAGAAGTTCGCCGCCTCCCTGCTGCGCTCGACGTGGGAACTGGACCAGCCGGACTCGGTCGCGGCCGTTGGGCGTGAGCGCAGCCGGCTCGTGGCCGTGCTGCGCCGGGTCTGGGAGCTGCTGCCGCTGGACTTCGTGCCGTTCGTGTGGCCGTACCACTTCGACTTCACCTCGGGCGACAAGCCGGTGATGAGCGTCGACAAGAAGTTGGGGCTGCGCGACCGCTATCTGCTCGATGTGGCCTCGCCCGATCTCGACCTTCGCCTGGCCATCGCCCAGACCGTGGCCCTGGACGCGTTCCAGTCCCGCTGACGAAACCGGCCCTGCGGGGCCCGGCGCCAGGCAGCGCGGGCCCGGTCGGTCGTGGATCCCGCATCCCGGACGCGCGGCGAGCAGCTTTCCGCTCGCCGCGAGGGCCGTCATTGACACATCGTGTGTTCGGCGCGGTGGCGCTCGATCTCCAGCGCGAGCTCACTGCGCTCCCTGCGGGCCGCGTCCGCCTCCTCGCGCACCATGTCGAGACGGTCCTCGAGCTGCCCGACCCGTTCGCGGTAGCGCTCGCGCTCGGCACGCATGAACTCGGCGCCGGCCGCCTGCCGCGCGGCTTCCTTGCGGATCTCCTCCGTCTCCTTTTCGAACCTCTGCCTGGCCGCATCCAGCTCGGCGATGGCGACCTCCGCGGCCTCTTCCGCCAGCGCGGTGCGCTGCTCGGCCGCCAGAGTCCGCCGGGCCGACGACCTGGTCACGGTCTCGATGCGGGCCTCGGCGGCCTCCGAGTCCGTGATGATGGCCAGCTCCTCGATGTAGACGGGCAGGTCCACGGCCAGCTGGTACATGACTGCTATGAGGTCGTCGCGGTCCGCGGATCCCTCCCGTGCACCCTGCGCCGCTGCCTCCCCAACGTGAGGAAGGCCCGAGTCGGGCGCCCCGGCCCTGGACGGTGGCGGCGTCGAAGGCCGAGCGGGGGACTGGCGCCTTTCCTCCCTGCGCTGCTGCCTCTTGGCGCGGAATCTACGGAAGGCTCCCAGCGCGTTGTGTTCGGGATGGGCGCAGTATCGAGGCGCCGGTTCCCCCGGCGTCGGCGCCGCGGGGGGATGGGTGCAGTCCGGATAAGCGCAGTGCGGAAACGTCTCGACGGTCATCTTCTCAGCCTCTACGTCGGTGTTCGGGACTCCCGAAGCCGGACCGCATCCGGCGCGGTTCGCGCCGGATGCCGTCCTACACGGGGGATTCACCGATCACGCTAGACGCGGAACGGACCGTGTGGGCGTCCCACTTGTCGCCCGTCAGCAATCGGTAAGATCCGCGCCGGCGTCCCGACGGGCGGTCACAGGGACGCCAACCGGGCCGTGCGGTTGGCCAGTTCGCCGATCCTCGCCCCGTCGAAGCCGAACACCGCACTGCGCACCCGGTCCTCCAGCGGGCGCGTCCACTGCGGAGGAATACCGGAGGCCCCGCACAACACCCCGGCCACGGAGCCCGCCGTCGCACCGTTGGAGTCGGTGTCGAGTCCGCCCCGTACGGTGAGGGCCAGGGTGCCGGTGAAGTCCCCGCCCCCGTACAGCAGTCCGGTGGTGATGACCGCGGCGTTGGGCACGGTGTGGATCCAGCCGAGCCCGGCCGTCTCCCCGTCCAGTGTGGCCAGCGCGTCGGACCACGGCAGGCCGCTCTCGTACAGCGCGATGGCGCGGCGGACCGTGCGCGCGAGACGACTGCTCGCGGGAATGCGGTCGAGTCCGGTCTCGATGGCCTCGCGCGCGTCAGACGCCGTGAACGCCGAGGCGATCGTGGCGGCGGCCCACATCGCCCCGTACACACCGTTGCCGGTGTGGGACAGCACTGCGTCGCGACGGGCCAGCGAGGCCGCGCGGACCGGATCGCCCGGGCTGGTCCAGCCGAAGATGTCGGCCCGGATGAGTGCGCCGATCCATTCCTGGTGGGGGTTGTCGCGCGTGGCGGTCAGCGGCGGCTTCAGACCGGCCGTGAGATTGCGGTACGCGGCCCGTTCGGCGGTGAACGTCTGCAGATACGGCAGCCGGAGCAGCCACAGCTCGCCCACCTGCTCGGTGGTGAACATGAAGCCGTGGGTCTCCAGGAGGTGGAGGCCGAGGATCGAGTAGTCCACGTCGTCGTCGCGGCAGCTGCCGTGGATCCGGCCGCGGACGCAATTGCGCCACTCCGGGCGCAGCTCGAAGCCGCCGTCGGCGTGATCGGTGCCGGCCGTGCCCGTCCCTGCCGCCGGAACGGCGGGCGGTTCGGGGAGATAGTCGGTGAGCGGCAGGGCGTCGGTGAGCCGGAGGTAGCGGTCGATGCGGTCCCGCGTCCAGTAGTCACCGCGCTCGATCGGCTTGCCGAGCATGTTCCCGGCGATCCGGCCGAGCCAGCCGCCGAGGATCCGGTCGGCCGTCCCGGTGGCGTGGCTCCGCGCGTGGCGGGTCCGCGTGCCTGAAGACGTCATGTCCGGGGTGTACCCCGTTCCGGCAGGGAACGGACCGGAACGTACCGGGAGGGGCGCCCATCGAGGTGTCCGTGCCGTGGATCGGCCGCGTTCTCCGGGGGTGGCCTCCGTCAGGGGGTGCGGATAGGGTCGGGGCGGCGCGACTGCCTGTTCGAAAGCAAGGGATGGCAAGTGACGAACGGAGCAGTTACCGCCGCGCGCGTTCTCGTCGCGGCGGACAAGTTCAAGGGCTCGCTGACAGCCGTGCAGGTCGCGGATCGGGTGACGGCGGGGCTGCGGAGGGTGTTTCCCGGGCTCGCGGTGGAGACCCTTCCCGTCGCCGACGGCGGTGACGGCACGGTCGCGGCAGCGGTGGCGGCGGGCTTCGAACGCCGCGAGGTGGCGGTGACCGGGCCCCTCGGTGAGCCGCTGACGGCGGCGTACGCCCTGCGGGGCACGACCGCGGTGGTCGAGATGGCGGAGGCGTCCGGGCTGCAGCACCTGCCCGACGGGGTTTTCGCGCCCCTCACCGCGACGACCTACGGATCCGGCGAGCTGCTGCGGGCGGCGCTCGACGCCGGGGCGAGGACGATCGTCTTCGGTGTCGGAGGGAGTGCGACGACCGACGGCGGGGCCGGGATGCTCACCGCGCTGGGTGCCCGTTTCCTGGACGCGGACGGCGAGCCGGTCGGGCCGGGCGGCGGTGCGCTGCGGGAGCTGGTGACCGCGGATCTGTCGGACCTGGACGCCCGGTTCGAGGATGTCGAGCTGGTCCTCGCGAGCGACGTGGACAATCCGCTGACCGGGCCCAAGGGGGCACCGGCCGTCTTCGGCCCGCAGAAGGGCGCCTCGCCCCGTGACGTCGCCGAACTGGACGAGGCGCTCGCCCACTACGCGTCCGTGCTCGGCCCCGAAGCGGCCACGGCCCCGGGAGCGGGCGCGGCGGGAGGCATCGGATACGGCGCGCTCGTCGCACTCGGGGCGGGCTTCCGGCCCGGAATCGAGGTGATGCTCGACATCCTGGGCTTCGGGCCTGCTCTGGAGCGGGCCACCCTGGTGATCACCGGTGAGGGTTCCCTGGACGAGCAGACCCTCCACGGCAAGGCCCCGGCGGGCGTCGCCGCGGCCGCTCGGGCCGCCGGGAAGGACGTCGTCGCGGTCTGCGGCCGGCTCGCGCTCACCTCTGAGGCACTCGCGGCCGCGGGCATCCGCCGCGCGTACCCCCTGCTGGACCTCGAACCGGACCCGGTGGTGTGCATGGCACAGGCGGGCCCGCTGCTCGAACGGGCCGCCGAGGACATCGCACGGGACTGCCTGCCGGGGGTGGCTCCGGCCGCACGGGAGCCCGGGGCGCCGCTCAGGCCCTGACACCGGACGGCCGGCGGCCGGAGCGCCGTTGCCCAGCCGGGCGGCACAACCCCGGGCCGGGGGTGTGGCCGGCGCGGGACCCGGCGGCGGCCCGTCCCCGGCCTCCCGGACGAGGCCCGCAATCCCGGGCCACCGGGGTCTCGTGTCACCGTGTGTCCCGGATGCGTGGCGGTACGTGCCCGAGTGGCCGAAAGTCATCCCTCGTTGCGCCGGGCCTTGTGAACGCGCTGTACCGCCTACCCGGCCCTCTCTAGCATGTGCGTCTCGCAGGTTCCGTTTCCCACCGACGTGAATGAGGACTGGATGCAGCGCGAGTCGTGGCGCCCGGACGCCATCGACACCAAAGTGCCCAGCGTGGCGCGGATGTACGACTACCTCCTGGGGGGCGACGACAACTACCAGTCCGATCGCGAGGCGTGTGCCCAGCTCCTCGAGCAGGTGCCCAGCACCAAGGTCCTGGCCGTCAACAACCGGCGCTTCCTGCAGCGTGTGGTGCGGACGCTGGCAACCGATTACGGCATACGGCAGTTCATCGACCACGGCTCCGGGCTGCCGACCCAGGACAACGTCCACCAGGTCGCCCAGGCCGTGGATCCCGGGTCGCGCGTCGTCTACGTGGACAACGATCCGATCGTGCTGGCGCACGGCCGTGCGCTGCTCGAGGAGAACGACCGCACCGCGGTCATCCAGGCCGACATGCGGGATACCGACGGCATCTTCGGTCACGAGGAGACGCGACGGCTCATAGACTTCAGCCAGCCGGTCGCGGCGCTGTTCGTCTCCGTGCTGCACTGCATCCCCGACGAGTCCGACCCGGCAGGGCTGGTGCGCGGTGTCGCCGAGCGGCTCGTGCCCGGGAGCTTCCTGGTCGTGTGCCAGCTCGTCAGCGAGCGCCCCGAGATCCGTAAGTTCGTCACCGACTTCATGGCGGAGGCGACGGGCGGGCACTGGGGCCGCGTCCGTGAGGAACACGAGGTGACCGAGTACTTCTCGGGCATGGAGATCCTCGAGCCGGGACTGAGGGAGGTCTCCACCTGGCGGCCGGACAACGATCTCGCCCCGGTGCAGCAGACCGACGAATGGATCGAATGGGGCGGCGTCGGCCGCCTCGTATGACGCCCGGCAAAGCCGGCGCCCGCGGCCCCATGTAGTCCGGCACCCGTGGTCCCCTGGCGGAATGCCCCACCGGCATCCGGCCAGGAGTTCACACGGTGGCGAGGCGCTCCTCGATCAGCGCACGTGACTCCTTGGGCGTCAGCGCGCATGCCCCGAGCCGGTCCATCATGTCCCGGTACTGCTCCACGACCTGGGGCTTCTGGCTGAACGTACTGTCCGTCAGATGCTCGATGTAGACGGCGTCCCTCAAGTCGCCCAGCGCGAAGCGTAGATACGTCACCCCGGTGCCCACGCCGACGGAGGCCGTCACGGTCAGCGGCGCGATCTGCAGCGTGATGCGCGAACGCTGTGTCAACTCGACGAGATATGCGAGCTGTTCACGCATCACCTGCGGGCCGCCGACCGTACGCATCAGCACGGACTCGTCGATCACCGCCCACAGGCGGGGACCGTCCGGCTGGGTGAGCTGCCGCTGGCGTTCCCGCCGGAGGTCGACCCGGCGCTGCACATCGTGTGCGTACAGCCGGGCCGGTCCGGACTGGAACACCGCCTGTGCATAGGCCGGGGTCTGCAGCAGTCCGGGTACGTAGAAGGGCTCGTACGTACGGATGGTCGAGGCGGCGCCCTCGAGGGCGACCAGCGGAGTGAAGAAGTCGGACAGCACATCGCTGAAGGAGCGCCACCAGTCCGTCCGCCGGGACTGCTCCACCAGCCGCATGAACTCGGCGACACGCTCCTCGTCGCTCACCCCGTACAGATTCAGCAGGGCGCGAGCGTCGGTCGGCTTGCATCCATGGCGGCCGAGCTCTATGCGGCTGGTCTTGGAGCGTGAGAAGCCGAGCCGGGTGTCGACCACGGACGGGTCGAGTCCGGCTGCCGTGCGCAGCTCGCGCAGCTTGCCGCCCAGAATCACCTTCAGGGCGGTCGGGTTGCCCTCGACCGCACCCAGCGGGCTCATGAACAACGGCGTGCTCGGTTCGGCTGCGGCCATCGCAAGCTCCTGCGGATGAGGGGAAGACGAAGACACTATCCCGCACAGCCGGATGCAAGCCATGGAGGAGTCGAGCGCTTCCCGTTGGGATTCAGACAATCATGGCGTCGAAGTCGCCATCCCGGGCTCCCGCGACGAAGGCCGCGACCTCGTCGCGCGTATAGACCAGCGCCGGCCCGTGAGGATCACGGGAGTTGCGCAGGGCAATGCGGCCACCTGGCAGCTCGGCCAACTCCACGCAGTTGCCGGTGGCGTTGCTGTGACTGCTCTTGATCCAGGTGGCCGGGCCCAGTGCGTCCGCCCGCATGCCGTTGGAGTAGTCCATGTCCGTACGCCCCTCTTCGTCGGTGTACCGGGTCGCCCCGGATCCAGCCAGTGCAATCCCAGATGCAATTGCATTTTCGCCGCGCACTCGACAATACTCGTTCCGCATCGGCTGCCGCAGCGTCGAACTCCCAAGCCTGCAGGGGGACATGACCAGTGACGATTTATATGTCAACCAGTTCGAACACCACCTCCGCGTACGCAGGTCGGCGCTCGTCCGTGGAATTCGGCCCGAATCCGACGCGCGTGGGAGCGCCGACGGAGCCGGACCCCGGTCTGGGCGGCGCCTTCGGCGGAGGCAGCTTCGCCGCCTGTGGGCTCGACGGACGGCCCCAGAACGCCCGACAGGCACGGCGGTTCGTCGATGTCACCCTGAACGGCTGGGCACTTCAGGCGCTTGCCCCCGATATGGCACTGGTGGCCGGCGAGCTGGTCACCAACGCTGTTCGGCACGCACTCACGTCCCAGGAACGCCAGCAGGACGGCTATCCCCTGTGGTTGGGCCTGTACCGGCAGCCCGGAAGCGTGGTCTGCACGGTGACCGACCCGAGCACGGATCCGCCGCGCCCGCAGTCCCCGCACCCCGCTGCGCCCGGCGGCCGGGGTCTCGCCCTGGTCGACGCGGTCAGCGAGAGCTGGTCCTGGTCCCTCACACCACCGCTGGGGAAGGCGGTGTGGGCGAGCCTGGCACTCCCCGCGCGTACCGCCTGAGGACAGCCGCTTCGGTCCCGCGTTCCCGTCCGCCCGGGCCACCGCACCGCACAGCGTCGGCATGCGCCGAGATGGGGTCGCAGGGCGTCGGCCGCGGGCGCTCCGGAGCCACGGAGACCTCCACCCTCGCCGCAGCCGTCACCGGCTTCGGCTGACGCCGGGACCACATAGGCGACCAGCTCCCCGCCGCTCCGCACCACCACCGCCGGATGACCGGCCGGAGCGGCCTCCACCCGGTAGGTGTCCACGGCCACCCACCTCGGCCCATTCGGCCGTACGTCCCCGGAACTCCAGCGGCCCCTCGCCGTCGCGCCGGGCGAGGTCTCCGGTCGCCACCGGCGCCGGCCCTCAGGCGGTATCAGCCGGATGTGGCTCCAGCCGGATGGGGCTCCTGCGCAGCTCCACCGCACACCCGGGAACGGGCCTGCCCGGATACGCCGCCCGCTCGGGATGCTCCACCGGCCCGGGGAGCCCCGGCCCGTCTCGAACCACGTCCCGTGCCGTGTACGCCGCCGTCAGCCGGTCGTGCGAGGCGGGCACGGGACGGCCCTCTCCCGTCGTGGTCGCCGCCATGCACGGCACGGCCGCCAGGTCCCCCGTCCCCGGAACCCCTGGGTGACGGCGATGGAACACGACGAAGGCCTGGGTGCGAGCACTCGCACCCAGGCCTTTCGGTCGATCGTCGGTGAGGCTACGGCAGCTGAGCCGAGGCCCGTGCCTCACGCCGGTTGTCCCGGAACGTGTTCACCCGCCGCGCCGTCGCGAACAGCGGAATCGTCGCCGCCAGCACGATCTGCAGCGCACAGCCGGTCTGCAGCAGCAGCTGCCCGCCCGGCGCGTCGAACGCCCACGCCGCGAGCAGGCCCATGGCTCCCACGATCCAGCTGAGCATCGCGACCGCCAGCTTGCCGCGCGGCTTCGGGTACTCGACCCGGCTCACCATCAGCCACGCCGCGCCGATGATCGCGAGCAGCGTCGGAATGAAGGGCAGCTCCAGCAGCACGATCGAGACGACCGTCAGCGCGCCGAAGGGGCTCGGCATGCCCTGGAACATGCCGTCCTTCATCGTCACGCAGGAGAATCTGGCCAGCCGCAGCACAACCGCCAGCAGCACCACGATCGCGGCGACCGCCGACACCTTCTGATGGGCGTCGTCGGCGACCATGCCGTAGACCAGCACGAAGTACGCCGGCGCCAGCCCGAAGCTGATCAGGTCGGACAGGTTGTCCAGCTCGGCGCCCATCGGCGAGCTGCGCAGCTTGCGTGCCACGATCCCGTCGAAGAGGTCGAAGACCGCGGCACACAGCATGAGGATCACGGCCGTCGCGGCGGAGTGCCTCGCCATGCCGCTCTCGCCGCTGCCGACGAGGTGCGGGATGAGGATTCCGGTGGTGGTGAAGTACACCGCCATGAATCCGCACGTCGCGTTACCGAGCGTGAGGGTGTCCGCTATCGAGAGCCGCAGCGAGAGAGGCATCTCCTCCGCTTCGTCCGCGGCCCCGGGGTCGGACTCGGTATCGAAGGCGTCCGCCTCGGGGACCCAGCCCGCTTGTGTGTCGGGATCAATCACGGTCAATGCGAGTCACCCCCGCGGTCGTGGCCTGGCCGACCTCGACGGCGACCTCGACACCTGCCGGGAGGTAGATGTCGACGCGCGAGCCGAAGCGGATCAGGCCGATGCGCTCGCCCTGCTCGACCTTGGTGCCCTGGGGGATGTAGGGAACGATGCGGCGCGCCACGGCGCCCGCGATCTGGACCATCTCGATGTCACCGAGCTCGGTGTCGAAGTGCCAGACCACGCGCTCGTTGTTCTCGCTCTCCTTGTTGAAGGCGGGAACGAATCCGCCGGGCACATGCTCGACGGACGTGACGGTGCCGGCGAGCGGGGCGCGGTTGACGTGGACGTTCAGCGGACTCATGAAGATGGCGACGCGAGTCCGTCCGTCCTTCCACGGCATGATGCTCTGCACCACGCCGTCGGCGGGGGAGATGACCCGGCCCTGGGCGATCTCGCGCTCGGGGTCGCGGAAGAACCACAGCATGCCCGCCGCGAGCGCGGTGGTGGGCACGGCGATGGCCGCGGCACGCTTCGACCGGCGCGCACGCACCAGGCTCAGGGCCGCGGTCGCGACGGTCGGGAGAAGCCACGGCGATGCTCCGCGCGCAATGCGTACGCCGAGGCGGCTGTCGCGAGGTGCAGAGGTTTGGCTGTGGGGCATGGATGACCTTCGTAGCGGATGATGCCGCGCTGGCAACAGGGGGACGGCGGCTTTACCGGTGATGGTAACGGTTGCGCACCGCAACTGGGCAAGCCGAAAGCCGAGTCGGCGGCCGGAAGAAGATGACTCGGTGTGATCTTCTTCGCGGCCGAACCGACTCAAAAGCAACATTCAGCCCTGGAGCCGGTACTCCTCGAGGAGTCGACGACCGATGATCATTTTCTGGATCTCGGCGGTACCTTCGCCGATCAGCAGCATCGGAGCCTCGCGGTAGAGGCGCTCGATCTCGTACTCCTTGGAGAAGCCGTAACCGCCGTGGATCCGGAAGGCGTCTTCGACGACTTCCTTGCAGTACTCGGACGCGAGGTACTTCGCCATCCCTGCCTCCAGGTCGTTTCGCTCCCCGGAGTCCTTTTTGCGTGCTGCGTTGACCATCATGGCATGGGCCGCCTCGACCTTGGTAGCCATCTCGGCCAGCTTGAACTGAATGGCCTGGTGCTGGGCGATCGCCTTGCCGAAAGTGTGACGCTGCTGCGCGTACGAGACGCCCAGCTCGAAAGCACGCTGGGCGACACCGCAGCCACGGGCCGCCACGTTCACCCGGCCGACCTCCACGCCGTCCATCATTTGGTAAAACCCTCGGCCCGTGGTGCCACCGAGCACCCGATTGGCCGGAATGCGCAGTCCGTCCATGATGAGCTCGGTCGTGTCGACGCCCTTGTAGCCCATCTTGTCGATCTTCCCGGGGATGGTGAGGCCCGGGCGGACCTCCCCGAAGCCGGGCTCCTTCTCGACCAGGAAGGTCGTCATCGACTTGTGCGGGGCGGTTCCCTCGGGGTGTCCTTCGTCACTCCGGACGAGAACGGCCACCAGCGTCGACGTCCCACCGTTGGTCAGCCACATCTTCTGGCCGTTCAGGACGTACTCGTCGCCGTCCTTCACCGCCTTCGACGTGATCGCCGACACGTCCGAGCCGAGGCCCGGCTCGGACATCGAGAACGCGCCGCGCACCTCGCCCGCCGCCATCCGGGGCAGGAAGTACTCCTTCTGCTCCTGGGTGCCGTGCTGCTTGAGCATGTACGCCACGATGAAGTGGGTGTTGATGATGCCCGAGACGGACATCCAGCCGCGGGCGATCTCCTCGACGCAGAGCGCGTACGTGAGCAGGGACTCGCCCAGGCCCCCGTACTCCTCCGGGATCATCAGGCCGAACAGCCCGAGCTCCTTGAGCCCGTCGACGATCTGCTGCGGGTACTCGTCCCGGTGCTCCAGCTCGGTCGCGACCGGAATGATCTCCTTGTCGACAAATTCCCTGACGGTGCTCAGGATCTCCTGCTGGACATCGGTCAGACCGGCGGTCTGGGCGAGTCGGGCCATGGCTACTTCTCCTGCTGCTTCGGTTCGGGACGGCCCGGCTGCTCGCCGCCGCGCTCCTTGATGTACGTCTCGGTGGGGACCATCACCTTGCGGCGGAACACGCACACGAGGGTGCCGTCCTGCTTGTAGCCCTTGGTCTCGACGTAGACGATGCCCCGGTCGTCCTTGGACTTCGAGGGCCACTTGTCCAGGACCGTGGTCTCGCCGTAGATCGTGTCACCGTGGAAGGTCGGCGCCACGTGCTTCAGCGACTCGATCTCCAGGTTGGCGATCGCCTTGCCGGAGACGTCCGGCACGGACATACCGAGCAGCAGCGAGTAGATGTAGTTGCCCACGACGACGTTCTTGCCGAAATCCGTCGTCTTCTCCGCATAGTTGACGTCCATGTGGAGCGGGTGGTGGTTCATGGTCAGCAGGCAGAAGAGGTGGTCGTCGTACTCCGTGACCGTCTTCCCGGGCCAGTGCTTGTAGACCGCACCGACCTCGAACTCCTCGTATGTGCGTCCGAACTGCATGCTGCTCAGGCCTCCGGGATCTCGAACTTGCTGGTGCGCTGCATGCCGGCGGCCCGGCCCTTGCCGGAGATCACCAGGGCCATCTTGCGGCTGGCCTCGTCGATCATCTCGTCACCGAGCATCGCGGAGCCCTTCTTACCGCCGGCCTCGGACGTGTAGTAGTCGTACGCGTCCAGGATCAGCTCGGCGTGGTCGTAGTCCTCCTGGGAGGGCGAGAAGATCTCGTTCGATGCCTCGACCTGGCCGGGGTGCAGCACCCACTTGCCGTCGAAGCCGAGCGCCGCGGCGCGCTGGGCGACCGCGCGGTAGCCGTCGATGTTGCGGATCTGGAGGTAGGGGCCGTCGATCGCCTGGAGGTTGTTGGCGCGGGCGGCCATCAGGATCTTCATCAGGATGTAGTGGTACGCGTCCGCCGGGTAGCCGGGCGGCTGCTCGCCGACGACCAGGGACTTCATGTTGATGGAGGCCATGAAGTCGGCCGGGCCGAAGATGATCGTCTCCACGCGCGGCGACGCCTGGGCGATCGCGTTGACGTTGTTGAGGCCCTGGGCGTTCTCGATCTGCGCCTCGATGCCGATCTTGCCGAGTTCAAAACCCATTGTTTTCTCGATCTGCGTCAGCAGCAGGTCGAGGGCGACGATCTGCTCGGCGCTCTGGACCTTCGGCAGCATGATGCAGTCGAGGTTCTGGCCCGCGCCCTCGACGACCGTGACGACGTCCCGGTACGTCCAGTGGGTGGTCCAGTCGTTGACCCGCACGACACGTGTCTTACCCGTCCAGTCACCCTCGTTCAGGAACTTCACGATGGTGTGCCGGGCCTCGGGCTTGGCCAGCGGCGCGCACGCGTCCTCCAGGTCCAGGAAGACCTGGTCGGCCGGCAGCCCCTGGGCCTTCTCCAGGAAGCGCGGGTTCGAACCGGGGACCGCGAGGCAGGAGCGGCGCGGCCGCAGGCGGTTCACGGGGCTGGTCATGCGGGGACCTCCAGGGGGTCGAGCTTGTTCGCTTTCCGGATCTCGTCGACGATACGTCCGATGATCTCGGTGATACCGAAGTCCTTCGGGGTGAAGACGGCGGCCACACCCGCACGCCTCAGATCCTCGGCGTCGCTGTTCGGGATGATCCCGCCCACGATCACCGGGATGTCGGACGCGCCGGCCTCTCGCAGTCGTGTCAGCACGTCCGGCACCAGCTCGGCGTGCGAGCCGGACAGGATCGACAGACCGACGCAGTGCACGTCCTCGGCGAGGGCGGCGCTGACGATCTGCTCCGGTGTGAGCCGGATGCCCTGGTAGACCACCTCGAAGCCCGCGTCACGCGCCCGCACGGCGATCTGCTCGGCCCCGTTGGAGTGGCCGTCCAGGCCCGGCTTGCCGACCAGCAGCCGCAGCCGTCCCGCGCCGAGCTCGTCGGCGGTACGGGACACCTTCTCGCGCACGACGGCCAGCGGGGTGCCGGCCTCGGCGGTCACCGCGACCGGCGCGGACGAGACGCCGGTCGGCGCGCGGAACTCCCCGAAGACGTCCCGCAGGGCCCAGGCCCACTCACCGGTGGTGACGCCCGCGCGGGCGCACTCCACGGTGGCGGCCATCAGATTGGTGTCACCGGCCGCCGCGGCCTTGAGCGCCGCCAGGGCTTCCTGGGCACGGCTCTCGTCGCGGTTGTCGCGCCACTCGTGGAGCTTCGCGACGACCCGTGCCTCGTTCGCCGGGTCGACCGTCATGATCGCGGTGTCGAGGTCCGAGGTCAGCGGGTTGGGCTCGGTGGTCTCGAAGATGTTGACGCCGACGATCTTCTCCTCGCCGCCCTCGATCCTGGCCCGCCGCTCGGCGTGCGAGGACACCAGCTGCGACTTGAGGTAGCCGGACTCGACGGCCGCCATCGCGCCGCCCATCTCCTGGATCCGGTCGATCTCGGCGAGCGACTCGGTGACGAGGGCGTCGACCTTGGCCTCGATGACATGCGAGCCCGCGAAGATGTCCTCGTACTCCAGCAGGTCGCTCTCGTGCGCGAGGACCTGCTGGATGCGCAGCGACCACTGCTGGTCCCAGGGCCTGGGCAGCCCCAGGGCCTCGTTCCACGCCGGGAGCTGCACGGCGCGGGCGCGTGCGTCCTTGGAGAGGGTCACGGCCAGCATCTCGAGCACGATGCGCTGGACGTTGTTCTCCGGCTGGGCCTCGGTCAGCCCGAGGGAGTTGACCTGGACGCCGTAGCGGAAGCGGCGCTGCTTGGGGTTCTCGATCCCGTAGCGCTCGCTGGTGACCTTCTCCCAGATGCGGCCGAAGGCGCGCATCTTGCACATCTCCTCGATGAAGCGGACACCCGCGTTCACGAAGAAGGAGATACGGGCGACGACATCGCCGAACTTCTCCTGCGGCACCTGTCCGGAGTCGCGCACCGCGTCCAGCACGGCTATCGCGGTGGACATCGCGTACGCGATCTCCTGGACGGGTGTGGCTCCCGCCTCCTGGAGGTGGTAGCTGCAGATGTTGATCGGGTTCCACTTGGGGATGTTCGCCACCGTGTAGGTGATCATGTCGGTGGTGAGACGCAGCGAGGGCCCGGGCGGGAAGACATGCGTCCCCCGCGACAGGTACTCCTTGACGATGTCGTTCTGCGTCGTCCCCTGGAGCCTGGTGATGTCCGCACCCTGCTCCTCCGCGACCACCTGGTAGAGCGCCAGCAGCCACATGGCGGTGGCGTTGATGGTCATCGAGGTGTTCATCTGCTCCAGGGGGATGTCCTGGAACAGCCGCCGCATGTCACCGAGGTGCGAGACCGGTACGCCGACCCGGCCGACCTCACCGCGGGCGAGGATGTGGTCCGGGTCGTAGCCGGTCTGCGTCGGCAGGTCGAACGCGACCGAGAGTCCGGTCTGGCCCTTGGCCAGGTTGCGCCGGTACAGCTCGTTGGACGCCTCGGCCGTGGAGTGGCCCGCGTACGTCCGCATGAGCCACGGCCGGTCCTTCTGCTGCCGCCCGTTGGTGATCTGACGCTCTGTCATCTGATGGACCTCTGGCTCGCTCAGATGTTCCGGAAGCGGTTGATGGCGTCGATGTGCTTGGCGCGCATCTCCTCGTCGCGCACGCCCAGGCCCTCCTCGGGGGCCAGGCACAGCACGCCGACCTTGCCCTGGTGCGCGTTGCGGTGCACGTCGTGGGCGGCCTGGCCGGTCTCCTCGAGGGAGTAGACCTTGGACAGGGTCGGGTGGATCTTGCCCTTGGCGATCAGGCGGTTGGCCTCCCACGCCTCGCGGTAGTTCGCGAAGTGCGAGCCGATGATGCGCTTCAGCGACATCCACAGGTAGCGGTTGTCGTACTCGTGCATGTAGCCCGAGGTCGAGGCACAGGTGGTGATGGTGCCGCCCTTGCGGGTGACGAAGACGCTCGCGCCGAAGGTCTCGCGGCCGGGGTGCTCGAAGACGATGTCGATGTCCTCGCCGCCGGTCAGCTCACGGATGCGCTTGCCGAAGCGCTTCCACTCCTTCGGGTCCTGGGTCTGCTCGTCCTTCCAGAACTTGTAGCCCTCGGCGTTGCGGTCGATGATCGCCTCGGCGCCCATGGACCGGCAGATGTCGGCCTTCTGGTCGCTGGAGACGACACAGATCGGGTTGGCGCCGCCGGCCAGTGCGAACTGGGTGGCGTACGAGCCGAGGCCGCCGCTGGCGCCCCAGATCAGCACGTTGTCGCCCTGCTTCATGCCCGCGCCGTTCCGCGAGACGAGCTGGCGGTACGCGGTGGAGTTCACCAGGCCGGGGGCCGCCGCCTCCTCCCAGCTGAGGTGCTTGGGCTTCGGCATCAGCTGGTTGGACTTCACCAGGGCGATCTCTGCCAGGCCGCCGAAGTTGGTCTCGAAGCCCCAGATGCGCTGCTCGGGGTCGAGCATCGTGTCGTTGTGGCCGTCGGAGGACTCCAGCTCGACGGAGAGGCAGTGTGCGACGACCTCGTCGCCGGGGGTCCAGGCGTTGACGCCGGGGCCTGTGCGCAGCACGACACCCGCGAGGTCGGAGCCGATGATGTGGTACGGCAGGTCATGGCGCTTGGTGAGCTCGGAGAGCCGTCCGTAGCGCTCGAGGAAGCCGAAGGTCGACAGCGGCTCGAAGATCGAGGTCCAGACGGAGTTGTAGTTGACGGAGCTCGCCATGACGGCCACCAGGGCCTCGCCGGGACCGAGCTCGGGGAGCGGGACCTCGTCGAGGTGGAGGGACTTGCGGGGGTCCTTCTCCCGGGTGGTGAGGCCCGCGAACATCTCGGTCTCGTCCTTGTGCACGGTCACCGCGCGGTACGACTCCGGCAGGGGGAGTGCGGCGAAGTCGGAGGACGTGGTGTCCGGCGACTGAATCGCGTCCAGGATTTCCTTCACGGTGATGCCTCCAGGGGGTCCCCCCGGGCGGAGTCCGGGGGAGAAGCGTCTATGGCAGACGCTGAGGGGAACGTCGGGATTGCTGCTGTGGAGGTGCCGTCGGTTCGGCGGGGGTGATGCTGTGGCGGCGCCTGGTGGGCGCGTGAGGTGCCTGTGACGCAGGCGTCCGGGCGCGCGAGCCGGGTGGCTTGCGGGGACAGCCGGCGTACGACAGTTGTCTGCACGCCGACCGCCCGGACAACATCAACGTATGGCACCCCGTGCCAGCCCGCAAGACACTCGGTGCCAACAATTTCACTCAGATGCAATCTGGGCGTTGCATATGAGCGATGATCGATCGAATCTGCCGCCTGAACAGCGAAAACGGCCGCCCGGAGGGGCGGCCGTCACGGTGTGCGATCGTAAAGATCAATGCGGTGACCGAGGATTTTCCCGGTCCTTCGAAGATCGTCCGGGCAAGGATCGGTCCTGTCCGGGCAAGGATCCAAACGCGACCTGAGCGGTCACCTCTTCTTGAGCGCCTGCTCGATGACGCGCATGACCTCGGGCAGCGGGGCGTCGGTACGTGCCACCGCCACCAGCACCTCGCCGCCCGTCTCCACGTGGGCCGCGGGGGCACGCTCGGTGCCGGTGCGCCCGGCGCCGATCCCCGAGCCGAAGGTGTCACGGACGATGTCGAAGGCGTGGTCCAGCTGGGCCTCCACATCGCCCTGGCCGCCCGCCCGCAGCCAGCGGCGCAGCACATGGTTGTGGGCCGTGACGACGGCGGACGCGGCCACCTCGGCCAGCAGCGGGTCGTCGTTGCCGGTGTGGTGGTCCCGCTCGTCGAAGTGGCCGAGCAGATACCGGGTGAACAGCCGCTCGTAGCGGGCCACGGAGGCGATCTCCCGCTCCCGCAGGGTGGGCACCTCACGGGTGAGGCGGTAGCGCTCGACGGACACGGCAGGCGACGACGCGTACATCTTCATGACTTCCTTGATGCCGCGGCACACGGTGTCGAGCGGGTGCTCGTGCGGCGGCGCGGCGTTCAGCACCGCCTCGGCGCGCACCAGGGTGTCGTCGTGGTCCGGGAAGATCGCCTCTTCCTTGGAGCGGAAGTGCCGGAAGAAGGTCCGCCGGGCCACCCCGGCCGCCGCGGCGATCTCGTCGACGGTCGTCGCCTCGTACCCCTTGGTCGCGAACAACTCCATGGCGGCCGCGGCCAGTTCTCGGCGCATCTTGAGCCGCTGGGCGGCGGCTCTGCTTCCTGCGGCACTTTCCGGGGTGTCGGGTGCGGCAGCGGACCTGGAGGGCCGTCGGGGAGCGTCAGCGGGCTGGGACATGACCCGAACGTACTGCATCTCCGCAGGGGGCCGCGCCTGCGGGGACGAGCTGCCCGTGCCGTCGAGCAGCCCGCCCCAGCCCGTCCCCTGGGTGCGGCCGGGATCAGCGCCGGGCATATTCGCGGAAGCCGCGGCCCGTCTTGCGGCCCAGGCAGCCGGCGGCCACCAGGTGCTCCAGCAGTGGAGCGGGCGCCAGACCGGGGTCGCGGAACTCGCGGTGGAGCACCTTCTCGATGGCGAGGGAGACATCGAGCCCGACCACGTCGAGCAGTTCGAACGGGCCCATCGGGTAGCCGCCGCCGAGCTTCATCGCGGCGTCGATGTCGTCCAGGGACGCGTAGTGCTCCTGCACCATCTTGATCGCGTTGTTGAGGTACGGGAACAGCAGCGCGTTGACGATGAAGCCGGCGCGGTCGCCGCAGTCCACCGGGTGCTTCTTGATCTTCGTGGTGACGTCCCGCACGGTGGCGTGGACATCGTCCGCGGTCAGTACGGTGCGGACCACCTCGACGAGCTTCATCGCCGGAGCCGGGTTGAAGAAGTGCATGCCGATCACGTCCTGGGGACGCGAAGTGGCCCGCGCACAGGCCACGACCGGCAGCGAGGACGTGGTGGTGGCGAGCACCGCTCCCGGCTTGCAGATCTTGTCGAGGGTCGCGAACAGCTGCTGCTTGATCTCCAGGTCCTCGGCGACGGCCTCCACCGCGAGGTCGACCTCGGAGAACGCGTCGAGCGAACCGGCCGGGGTGATCCGGGCCAGCGTCTCATCGCGCACCTCGGCCGTCATCCGGCCCTTGTCGACGGAGCGAGAAAGCGACTTGGCGATACGGGTCTTGGCGGTCTCGGCCTTCTCCAGGCTGCGGGCGGCGATGACGACGTCGTAGCCGGCCTTGGCGAAGACCTCCGCGATGCCGCTGGCCATCGTGCCGGAGCCGGCGACGCCGACGGAGTCGACCGGGCGGCCGGCGGAGCTCTGGGCGGCCTCGAGCGGGGTGAGGGCGTCCCGCACGACCGTGCCGCTGTCGGGCTCGTCGTACGTGTAGAAGCCGCGACCCGACTTGCGGCCGGTCAGACCCGCCTCGCTGAGCTGCTTCAGGATGGGCGCGGGGGCGTGCAGACGGTCGTGGGACTCGGCGTACATCGCGTCGAGGACGGTGCGCGCGGTGTCGATGCCGATGAGGTCGAGCAGCGCCAGCGGGCCCATCGGCAGGCCGCAGCCGAGCTTCATCGCCGCGTCGATGTCCTCACGGGAGGCGTACTTGGCCTCGTACATCGCGGCGGCCTGGTTGAGGTAGCCGAAGAGGAGTCCGTCCGCGACGAAACCGGGCCGGTCACCGACCCGGACCGGCTCCTTGCCCAGGTCACGGGCGAGGGCGGTGACCGCATCGACCGCCTGCGGGGCGGTCAGCACCGAGGAGACCACCTCGACGAGCTTCATCGCCGGGGCCGGGTTGAAGAAGTGCAGTCCGAGCACGCGCTCGGGACGGGCCGAGTCCGCGGCGAGCCGGGTGACGGACAGCGCGTTGGTGCCGGTGGCGAGGATCGTCCCGGGGCGGACGATGGCGTCGAGAGCACGGAAGACCTGCTGCTTGGTCTCGTAGTCCTCGTTGACGACCTCGATCACGAGGTCCGCGTCGGCCGCGGCCTGCAGGTCGGAGAAGGTGCGGAAACGCGCGAGGACGTTCCGGCGCTCCTCCTCGGTGATCCGCTCGCGCTCGACCGCGCGGGCCGTGGCGGCCTCGAGCGTGGTCACCGCGTGGCGGGCGGCCGTGTCGCTGATGTCGATACCGATGACTTCGCGGCCGGCGCGGGCCAGGATCTCGGCGATCCCGGTGCCCATGGTGCCGAGGCCGACGACGGCGATGGTCGTGAGAGGGGAGAGAGGGGTGTCCATCACGGGACTCCAGAAATGAGTGACGACTGAGGGAGAGCGCGCGTAGCGCAGATGCGAGGGGGCGCGCGGCGATGCGTGTCGTGGTGTCACCGCGGTGGACCGCGGTGAAGAAGCGACGGACCCTGTCCCGGAGTCACGTCGTACTGCCGAACCGACAACTCCCCCGTGCCATCAGGCACGGGAGGTACCTCACGGTGGCTGCGTCACCAGGCCACCGGGAGCCGAACGGGTGGTACCCGCTCACCTGAGCTTAACCGGCGGGTAACGAGCGCGCCAGCCCTCCGTGAAGGCCGGACGGTGTGATCTGTGCCGCTGGGGTGGCGGTGTGCGCAAGCCCCCCGAACCGGGCCTGTCCGTACGTATCCCCTCCCGGCGACCCGCCGCGGGCCTACGCTGCTCGGCATGGACGCCGATCTCGAGGACCTTGCGCTGCGCACCCGGGGCGAGCTCTCGGGCCCGGCCGACGAGGCACTGCACCGGCGGCTCACCTCCACCGGCGACCTGGACGCCCTGGCAGCGGTCCTCATCGAGGCCGAACGACCGTTATGGGCACGGGAGATCGCCGCCTTCCGGCTCGGCTGTGCCGGCGACCGCCGCGCCTTCGAGTCGCTCGTGCTGCTGCTCAACCATCGTGATCCGGAGCGCTGTGTCTGTGCCTCCCACGCCCTGACCCGGCTCGGCGATCCGCGCACGGCGCCGGCCGCCGCCGCGCTCGCGACCAATGAACTGCGCGTCGCCTACGCACTGGTGCCGGTGCGCCTCCTCACCGCGCTGCGGGCCCCCGAATCCGCTCCCGCCCTGATCACCACCCTGGGCCGGAGGCTGACCCCGGGTGATCCGCACTGGCGGGTGGCGCTCGCCTGTGTCGAGGGCCTCGGTGCGCTCGCGGACGATCGCGCCCGCCCGGTCCTGGAGTCGGCCCGCGCCCACCCGAGGCTGTCCGCCGCCGCCTCGGCCGCGCTCGGCCGTCTGTCCTGAGCCGACCCGTTCCCCGAGACTGTCGATGTCGCCGAGTATTTCGGGGGCCTGACGTAGCGAGCGCGGACCGGATTGTGCTGTCGCAGTTGAAGTACAGCACCCGGCACGCGGAGACTGCGTGGACGGCTGCCCGCCTGTGCCAGAAGCGGGTCAAGAAGGCGGAGGGGAAGGCGGACTCGGAACGGTCGGTGATCGCTGATCTCGCGGCCGCATACACGCGTCTTCGGGACGACCATGGTGACCAGGCACTGGGCAAGGCCCGGATTGCGCTGGTGAGCAACTGCCCCGGAGATCCCCTGCTGCTGGAGAGCGTTCGAGCAGCAGCGCAGTGGACGGCTGGGCAGACCGCCCCGACCAAGGTGGCTTTGAAGGCCGCCCATTCGTCCGACCAGGCCGCGGTGATCGGCACGCTGGCCGCCACCATCGGGCAGCGTCTGAAGAGCGCTGAGTTCTGCCGCTTCCTGCAGCTCCTGGACCTGTCGACGACCGGGACGATGGACCGGACCGCGCTCGCGCGGGCGGTGAAGTCGGGAGCGAGCGTGCTGACGCCCGGGCACGGCCTGGACTCGGCGACCGGCTCTTCGACCTGGTCCGTCAGCAGGCGTTGCCGGGTTCGAGCCGGCGCGGCGTCGGCGGATTCAACTGGTCGTCGCAACACTCTGTGAGCTGGAGGTTTGTGGATGGGTGTGGGGAATCGGCAGCGCGGCACCAACGAGAACACGAACGGCCTGCTACGGCAGTACTTTCCCAAAGGCACCGACCTGTCCCGCTGGGACGCCGAGGAACTCCAGGCCGTCGCCACCACCCTCAACAACAGACCCCGCATAACCCTCGGATGGAAGACACCCGCCGAAGCCCTCAACGAGCACCTACTATCTCTCCAGGTAGCTGGTGTTGCGACGACCGATTGAGTACAAGCAATACACCAGCCATGAACTCGCCGCTCTGGCAACGCAGTTCGAAATTCAGCTGTCCGTCGGCCGCACCGGCCAGTGCTGGGACAACGCCCTCGCGGAATCGTTCTTCTCCACCCTGAAGAACGAGCTGGGCGACACCCATCCCCGGCCCACACGGGCCCGCCACCCACACCGCCATATTCGAGTGGATCGAGAGCTGGTACAACTTGCACCGGCTCCACAGCAGCCTCGGCTACCGCAGTCCCGCCGAATACGAGACCGCCTTGGCGGCCTGACCACCACACCGAAGGTGTCCGCCAAAGCGGAACAAGCTCAATAGCGACTGTGCACCCGAGCAGAACCGTGACCGCACGCCGGACACGCCACCATCAACTCCCAGGTACGAGCCGCCACATGCACAGTGCCAGCCTCGGCCCACACCCGTTCCACCCGCACCGCATCCAGGTGCGGAGACACAACCCGTACGAGGTCATCACACTCACTGACAATGCCGCCACTAATGACGGAGCGTCACCGGCGCACGGTCGCACACCCCAGCGTCACGGAAATCCTGCCAGGGCCACGTTCACTTGTACGCCGACACCGCGACAATCGATGACGATCCGCCCCTCCTCATCACGCCCCGGTCGTGCCCGTAAAACCATCGTCCAGCACCCGCCCCCGAGCACCATCAACTACCCCGCCACCAGGACACATACCCAGTGAAAGAGGAACCCAGCAGTACTTGTTTCGTGGGTCGTTCGAGGAGAGACGGGTGCGAGCATCACGGTGGATCCGTGTCACGACGATGCGGTGACACCCGCTCAAGGGGAAGAGGCACGCTGCCCTTGCTGCCGGTATTGCGATGGCGCGCATCCAACGTGCTTACGGAACACGCGGGCGAAGTGCTCCGGGTTAGGGAAACCGCAGAGCCTACCGACTTGAGATACTGGGTCATTGTCTACTGCGAGCAGATAGCAGGCAGCTTCGATGCGCAACTCGGTGAGGTATTGCAGAGGTGTCTTTCCGGTGGCTGCGGAAAAACGACGCAGGAAGTGGTACCGGCTGAGTCCTGCTTCCTTGGCAAGCTGATCAAGCGTGATGCTCGAGAAGAAATTCGCGCTCATAAATGTTGTCACCGTTTGTAGCTGTTCCGGGCTAAGACCTCCGGTGCGCGGTGAGGCGTCGCGGCGTGGATGGAGTAGATATTCAGCCAGGTAGTGGGCTGCACTCAGGGCATAGCGCTCTCCTGCACCTGTCTTTCGGGCGTGAAGTAGAGTTTGCGCCATGGATGCGACATGTGGATCGAAGGCGCGCAGTGTCTGTAGTTCCGAAACATCACGGACAGGAGCGGTGGTGTGCGTGTCCAGTGCTCGCTGAAGGACTTCTACGGAAAGCTGGATATAAACGACTTCGAATGGGAGACGTCTGGGCGGTGTCCTGCCGAGCCGGATCAGGTTGTTGGGTGCGACCCGGCAGACCTCTCCAGGCCTGAGCGTGGTACGTAGCCAACCGTGATTCTCTCGACCTTCAATTTGACACACACCTCGTATTGGCGTGACGATGCCGAACCACTGATCCGGCAATTGGTATGTCCAGGTGCCGCTGTCGTGTCCAGCGGCTCGCTCTTCCACAACGAGTTTCCGACATGATTGGTCTCGCCACGTAATGATCACGTAGTTTTCCCTTGCATGGGGTCGGGGAAACGAGGAGTGACAGGAGCCAGGTCCGTCAGCCTCAGGGCTGCAAAAAAAGGGGGCCACTGACCGCACCGAATCCGACTGGCCGCTGCAAAGACGGATCGAAAATCCACCTCGTCACGGACCGGAACGGTCTACCTCTGTCGCTGGGCATCTCCGGCGCCAACTGCACGACAGCCTCGGCCTGAAGCCGCTCGTGCGCGGGATGCCACCGATCCGCTCACGCCGCGGCCCGCGCCGATGGCTCCGCAAGCGAGGCATCCGCCACCGCATCGCCCGCAAAGGCATCGAGTCCTTGCAGCGGCTGGACCGCCACCGTTGGGTCGTTGAGTGGACGGTGTCCTGGCTCTCCGGGCTGCCGACGCCTGCAGCGCCGCTACGAGCGCAAGGCCGAGCACTTTCTGGCCTTCGTCGGCATCGCCGCGGCCCTGGTCGTCGTCGGACGGCCTGCTGTCCGCGGTGAACATGTCGGCTCGCCGAGTCGTTGCCATGGCGGCATCATCGGTGGTCGCGCGCCGGCCGGCGACGCGATTACGGCATCTTGCGCGCCGAGCGGGTTCCTGTGAAGTACGCAACTAATCGCATCGAGCCCACTTCGGCACGTACGGGACGCGCCCAGGGGGCGTCGGTGGTACACAGCACGATTCCACGCTTCGAGGCGGGTGGGGCGGATCGCTTACGCGTCGCCATCCGAGCCATACGGCGAGTATCCACAATGATCCCTTCTCGCTCGAGTGGCCTCGTGTCGCCTCAGAGGCAGAAACGACGCCGGGAAGTGGTGCTCACACCCTGAAACGGTCAGAACGTGGAAACGGTTCACACCCGACTCGGAACGATCTGCTCTCCACTCGATGCCGACCCCCGTCACGGATACGCAACACCAGGGACCTGCAGTAGGGGCGCCCTGACTGTGTGCTGTGCCGAACCTCGCAGCCAAGCACTGCTCCAGACGGATCGTCATGAGCCCGTCTGACAGGGCGATTTCCGCCGAAGACCTCGTCGGAACCGGGGCTGAAGGGAGGTGGCGGGCTGATCGCGGGAACCTTGGATGGCCGTTGTGCTTCGCGGCTGCGGCAAGCCTGCGCACTGCGCCGCGTCGAGTGGCACGCGGGCGGTCCAACGACACGCGAGACACTCAATCTCCCTGGCAGCTGAGCACCTTGTGCACCGTGCGGACCGACTGGTCGATGCAGATTGAGCAGAGACACCGACATCGTCGAGCTGACCTGCTCGTTCGACGAAGAAGGGGAGGAGCCGCTGCCAGGGTCATTGCGTGATCGAGAAGTGTCCGGTTTCGTCAGGTGAGGCCGAGGGTTCGTAGAGGCCGGTGGTAGTCGCGGCCGGTGCGGCGGAGGGCGGCGGCGATGTTGGTCTCGCCGTCCTGGCGGAAGACGCTGATGGCGAGGTTGCGCAGGCTGGCCATGGTGCGGGGCAGGTGGCCGGTGCGGACCTTGGAGTCGTCCTCGCGGAAGGTTCTGTCACGGACGTGGTGCAGGAGGTTCTCGATGCCCCAGTGGCCTCGGACCCAGGCGGCGAGCTCGGCCGGGGTGGCGTCGAAGACGTCCAGGCTGGTGATCAGGTAGACGCGCTCGATGGTGAGTTTCCCGGTCGCAAGGTCGCGCCGCCAGCGTACGACCTCGATGGCCTGCCGGGCGCCGGGGTATTCGATGTGGGAGAACGCGGCGACCTTCAACCGGCGGATCTCGTCGCGGTGGTGGGCCTTGTCGCGCGTGCGGTGGTCGAGCAGGATGTCCCGCCAGGGCAAGTGCTTGACCTGGGCGTGCAGCCCGGGGTGGTTCCGCTTGACGACGGCCAGGTAGTGGGCACCGCGCCCGGTCAGGTAGGTCCCGTGGGTGTGCAGCGCGTCGGTGGTGATCACTACGTGCTCCAGGTCGAGGCCGTCCAGCAGGGGCCGGAAGGAGGGGATGATGTCGAACGACAGCGGGGTCAGCGCGAGGACCCGGTCGTCGGCCCGAGACCCGGACGTTCGGCCACACTCCGCAGGAACGAGTCCATCGCTGCGCGGGTTCTGTTCGGCAGACGGTCTTGACCGGTTCGTCCGGCGGTCACTCCCGGCCGGGCCGTAACACCGGGAGTGACCGCAGCGGATTCTCAGAAGGCGTTGCGTAGCCGTAGCCGCACGGGACGACCGTCCGGATCGACGATGACGCGGTACAGCGGTGTCGCGAGCAGTCGCTGCACCTCCGCCCGCACCTGACCTGCCCGGCCCGTGCACCGAAACCGTCCCGGCCGGGCCCCGGCCGCCCTCCCGGCTCCAAGAACCCTCACCCCGCCACCCACCACGACGTCGGCAAGACCGTCAAACGGCCCGAGAGCATCAAAGAACGCTCACGGGCCGGTGGATAAAGCACAAGCTCAGCCGCGTCCTCCGGTCTGCTCACCCTGACGGCACTGGGTGACAGGGCGTCCGACGGCTACAAGGCGACCTTGACAGTGGAGGTCAGCTCCGACTGAGCGTTCAGGGCGCGGAGTCGAGCAGGCGTTTCGCGCGGTAGGGGGAGGTGCCCAGCTTGGCGAGGACGCCGATGGTGGCGACGTTCGGCAGGATCAACTGGTAGAGCCGCGCTATCTCCTCGGACAGGCCCGGGCTCTCCGGCCGCGCCTCGGTCACCAGTTGCACTCCGGTCCAGGCACCCACGACCCGCTGTGCGATCTCCGCGGGGACCGCGTGCGGCAGCAGCTCGCCGCGCTCCTCGGCCTCCACGAGCAGGTCCTCGAACACGCTGATCCAGTCCGGCCAGCGCGTGCCGCACATGCTGCGTGCCTTGGGGTAGACGGACAGCTGGACGGCCGCACGCAGCATCGGTTCCTGGGGCATCCGGTGTGCGAGCAGGAGCCCGAGGTCGACCCATTCCTGGAGCTTGTGCGTCTGCGGAACGAGCCCCTCGCGGGTCACGGCCTGGTCGAGCACGCCGCGCGCCATCGCTTCCTTGGCCGGGAAGTGGAAGTACAGGGCGCCTCGGGTCAGCCCGGTCCGTTCGACGAGTGCGGCGATGGTGGCGGCTTCCTACCCGACCTCGATGAACAGGCGCGCCATGGCTTCCAGGATGGCCTCACGCGTACGGATCGCACGCTCCTGACGCGCCGCTCGGCCGCCCCCAGTCTCTCTCGCCCTGCCTGAACATCGAACCGTCGACCATGGGCCCATCGAAGTTTCGGTATGGTACCAAGCCCTTCCGGCCGTCCCGGGGGGTTGTACTGCGGGACGCGGAGCCGGGGACGGGGGATGATCCCGGCTCCGCGTCCCGGGCGGCACGTCAGTGGTTGACGTGGCGGCCGTCCATGGGGCGCCCCGCTGTCATCAGGTTCTTCAGGTCCCGGGCGTACTTGGCGACGAGGTCGCGCGTGAGGCTCGGGATGTCCCCGTGCCCGGCGATCGCGCCGGCCCGGACGGCGGCGCGGAACCGGTCGGAGGGGATGACGGATCCGGGTACCGGGTCCTCGGGCTCCTTGAAGCCGTGCCGGATGGGCAGCGCCGCGTACTGCCGCTGTGCCTCGGGCAGGGCGCGCATCGCCGCCTCGAACCGCAGGTACCACTCGGCGTAGTCGTCCACCCGCTCGATGGCGTGGCCGTCCTGGGCGAGCCAGTCGACGATGGCGTCGAGGGAGACGCCGTCGTCGTTGGGGTTCACGAGGCTGAACGTCCGGTATCCGCACGGGGCTTCAGAGGTGCCGCGGCCCCCCAGCGCCACCACGGCGGCGGCGGTGAAGTCGACCGGCAGGCCGTCGTAGTGGGCGTGTTCGCCGTCCGTACGGTAGAAGCTGCGCGGCGCGACCCCGGTGGCGAGCACGCTGAACAGGAGGCGGCTGAACACGTCGGAGACGTTGAGCTGTCCGCCGTACCGGTTGTGCGCGAGGATCATGCTGGACCGGAAGGTCGTGACCGGCAGTCCGCACAGGTCGTGCGCCTCCCGCAGCAGCACTTCGCCGGCCCATTTACTGGTCGCGTACCCGTCGGCGTAGCCACCGTCGACGTTCAGGGCCGGTATGGCGACGCGGACGTCGGTGTCCTCGTCGAGGGCCGGCCGGCGGGAGTCGGCGACCGCGACGCTGGAGATGTAGGTGATCGGCTTCGTCCGGCGGGTGAGGGCCAGCCGGACGAGTTCCGCGGTGCCGACGACGTTGGCCTCGAAGAGGTGCGGGTACGGCAGGAGGTGGTTCACCAGCGCACCGGCGTGGACGATCAGGTCGACCTCGTCGGCCAGCCGGTCCCAGGCCGCCTCGTCCAGGCCGAGCCGCGGTTCCGCCATGTCACCCGCCACGACCTCGAGATGGACCGCGGCCAGTTCCTCGTACATCCGCACCAGCTCCGGGTCGCCGCTGTCGAAGGCCGCGTCCAGCCGCTGCCGGGCCGCGGCGGCGTCCTCGCCGCGCACCAGGGCGATCAGCCGGCCGCCGGCCGGCGCCAGGGTGCGCAGCCATTCCAGGGCGAGGAAGCGGCCGAGGTAGCCGCTCGCGCCGGTCAGCAGCACGGTGCGCGGCTCCCGCTCGGCGCGGGGCAGCGCGGGGGCGTCGGCGAGGAGGTGTGCATCGAGGAACTTGTCGAGCGTGAGGTCCTTCGCGTGGACCTCGGTCACGCCCTCGCCGTGCACCGAGGCGAAGGTGGGCCGCCGCACGGCCGCAACTCGGCGAGCAGGGCGCCCGGCGCCCTCGCCGCCTTCCTTGATCTCCACGATGCGGATCGTCATCTCTTTGAGCGTGACCGGTTCCAGGAACAGCTGGATCGGTACGTCGATGTCCAGCTCGTCGCGGAGCCGTCCGGCCAGATGCACGGACGTCAGCGAGTCGCCGCCCGCCTCGCGGTACGTCTTCTCCAGACCGGCGGACCCGTCGAGATCCAGCGCCTCCATCACCAACTCGGCGACCCCGGCCTCCAGTTCGCTCCCCGGTGCGGGCGCCGCACTCTCGGCCGGCGCCTGAGCGGCCCGGCCGCGCAGTGTCAGGGCCCCGTAGCTCTCGCCCGCGAACGGGTATGACGGGAGCCGTACCCGGCGCACCTCGTCGTCGAGCGCCGGCCAGGTCACCTCCTCGCCGCGCAGCCACGCCTCCCCCGACGGGTCCCGTACCGGATCCGGGTGGCCCTCGGCCAGTACCATGAGCTTGTCCGACGCCTCCTGCACGCCGGCGGCGACCACGTAGGCACGCACGGGCATCCCGACCCGGCCGGTGCGCAAGGTGTGTGCGACATCGGCGAGGGCGGGGACGTCGGCCTCGCGCAGACGTGCCGCCAACCGCGACGCCACGAGAGCGAGTTGATGTTCGGTGCGGGCCGACAGCGGCAAGACCGTCGGGCGGGCGTCGGCCTTCGCGCGCGGCTCGCGTGCCGGTGCCTCCTGCACCACCACGTGCACGTTCGTGCCGCCCATGCCGACCGACGTCACGCCGGCCAGCCGGGGCAGGTCCGGCCTGCGCGGCCAGTGACGGGTCTCGGTCACCAGCCGCAGCGGCGAGTCCCGCAGGGCGGCCATCGGGCTCGTGACGTTCACCGTCGGGGCCAGGGTGGCGTGCTCCAGCATCAGGACCGTCTTGATCAGCGCCGCCACACCGGCCGCAGCGTCGGCGTGCCCGATGTTCGACTTCACCGAACCGAGCGCGATGCCGACGCCGCCGTCGAGGCCGGCTCGGGCGGTGAACGCCGCGCTCGCCGCCGCCAGTTCGATCCGGTCACCCAGCTCGGTCCCGGTCCCGTGCGCCTCCAGGTACTGCGCCGCCGACGGCTCCAGCCCCGCCGCCGTCCACGCCTCGGTGATCGCGGCCGTCTGCTGGTCCACGCCCGGAGCGGTGAAGCCGACCTTGCCGGCCCCGTCGTTGGTGACGGCCGTGCCCCGGATCACCGCGCGCACCGGATCGCCGTCGGCGAGCGCGTCCTCCAGCCGCCGCAGCACCAGCACGCCCACCCCGCTGCCCGACACTGTGCCGGCCGCCTTCTCGTCGAAGGGGCGGCAGCGGCCGTCGGGGGAGGAGGTCCCGCCCTGGTAGTAGACGTAGCCCTCCTTGCGCGGGGCGCCGATGGCGACGCCGCCCGCGAGCGCGGTGTCGCACTCGCCGAGCAGCAGGGCCTGGACGGCAACATGGACCGCCGTCAGCGAGGACGAGCAGGCCGTCTGGACCATCATGCTCGGCCCGTCCAGGCCCAGCCGGTAGGAGATCCAGGGCGCCAGGAACTCGCGGTCGGTGAGGAGACGCACCTGGAGCGCGCCGATCGACGCGGCGAGCGCCGGGTCCGTCTCGGCGGCCAGCGCGTGCTCCGTCGAGCTGCCGCCCATATAGACGCCGGTGCGGGACGGTGCGTTCAGCGGGGCGTACCCGGCGTCCTCCAGCGCCGACCAGGCGGTCTCCAGGAGCACCCGGTGTTGCGGGTCCAGGGCGGCCGCCTCGGTGCGGTTGAAGCCGAAGAGCTCGGCCTCGAAGCGGTCCGCGTCAGCGAGATGCCCCTGCACCGGGACGAACGCGGGATTGCGCAGCTCGGCCGGGTCCGCCCCATCGGCGAGCAGTTCCTTCTCGGTGAACGTGGACAGCGAGCAGACGCCGTCGCGCAGGTTGGCCCAGTAGGCGTCGAGGTCGGGGGCGCCGGGGAAGCGTCCGCTCATCCCCACGACGGCCACCGCTTGGTCAAGGTCGTGCTGTGCGGCTTCGTCGGTCGTCATCGTGTCGTGCCTTTCCTGGAACGGAGCTTGTGCAGGGCGGCCCGGCGGTCGCTGCCGCGCCGGGCCGCCTCCTGCTCGGCCGTCTGGTCGAGATGGGCAGCCACGGCGGCCGCCGTCGGGTGCCGGAACAGGTCGGTCAGGGTGATGAGGTCCTGGTACTCCGGGGGTTTCTGGAGCGCCGCGAGGACGGCCGGCAGCCGTATCGAATTGCCGCCCAAGCCGAAGAAGTTGTCGTGGACGCCGACCTGGTCCAGGGTCAGCACCTGCTGCCACACCCGGGCCACGCGCCGCTCGGCCGCGCTGCCCGGGGCGGTGTACGACTGGCTCAGCTCGGGGCGCGAGGAGGGGGGATCGGGCAGCGCGGTTTCGTCCACCTTCCCATTCGTCGTCATGGGCATGCGGTCGAGGACAACGATGGCCGACGGTATCAAGTGCGCGGGCACGGAATCAGAAATCGCCGATCGAACGCCTTCCTGCGTCACATCAGCCCCCGGCTCCCTCGCCGCGTACCCCACTACGGATTTTCCCGTGTCAGGGTTACATCCCTATTAGCCTGCATGAGACGAGTCCTTCCGGCTGGTTATCTTGACGTTGAGGGATTTCCTGATCAGAGCGTAAGGAGGTTCTGAATGAAGGTAGAAAATGACCTTCCCTCACCAGGTGCTCGAAGAACACCCCCGCGGTTAGCTCGTGCCAGGGTCGGCGGTCTGCATGCTGGTCTTCGTCGCCGACGATTGTGGAAACGGGGCAGTGCAACTGCGGCTCCATGCTGAAGTCATAGGTGTCCAGCATCAGGGCATCGCTGCGGACGTAGGGAAGAACCAGATCTCTGAAAGTCGGGTCGGCGGCCAACTCCGGGGCTGTGCCTCCCAACCCGGCCAGGGTGTCCATTAACAGGTCGTCGGCGTCGTTCTCGGCCTCGGCGGGCGGTGGGTAGCTGGCTGCGTTGCGGGTGCCCGAAGCGAATAGATGCGCCACACGGGTGCCGCGCGCCTGGAGGACTCGGGCAGTTCCAGGGCTACCAAGGCGCCCATACTGTGCCCGAATAATGCGATGGGACGCTCATCCGATGGATCGAGGGCGTCGGCGATCTCGAAGGCAAGATGATGCAGATCGGTTGGTGAGGGCTCATCGATCCGCTCAGCGTGTCCCGGATAGCGTACGGCCTGGGCTTCAATCCCGGGACTGCTGGCGCCGTGCTCGCAGCGCGCGAGCGCGCCTGGCCGGTGCCGCTCGCCCGACCACAGCCGAACCATCGTCCGAGGGCACGCCGTCACGGATCAGCGTTGCCTGCGCCGCCACCGTGGTATGCGAGAACAGATCAACAACCGAGAGCCGAACTCCCGTATGTCGCTCAAGGGCGTTCTGAAGCTCAAAGAGCTTGAACGAGTGGCCGCCCAGATCGAAGAAATTCACCTCGATCGGAACGTTTTTCCGCTTCAGTACCTCGGCCCACGCGGCGGACACCCGTCCAGTCGTGTCGTCCGTCGGGGCGGCGGCTACCTCCTCTGTCTGGGAGTCCGGATAGGTTTCTGCATGAGGAAGTGCCTCGCACCAGATCTCGCCCAGGACGTCCTGCGCCTGTGCCTCACCCGCCTCACCGGCCCGCGGTGCCGGCCGGTGGGCGTTCAACCGCTGCTCGGCGCGCTGCTGCAGCAGTTTGCGGTCCTGCTTGCCGCTGCTGGTGAGGGGCAGTTCCGTCGCAGCCAGGAAGTGGGTCGGCGCATATCCCGGCGGGACCAGGTCCGCCAGGTGCTCGCGCAGTCGTCGGACCGCCCCACCATGGGTCAGGGCCTGGGCGCTCCCTTCGGCGGGCTGGATCCAGGCCACCAACTCCCTGTCCTCGCCGACCCGGGCCGCGACCACGACCCCGGCGGCGACCTCGGGGTGGCTGGCCAGGTGGTGCTCGACCTCCTGCGGTTCGATGCGCTGGCCGCGGATCTTCACCTGGTCGTCGACGCGGCCCAGATACTCCAGGCCCGCGTCCAGCAGGCGCACGCGATCGCCGGTGCGGTACCACGTGCGCACGGACGCGTCGGCGTCGGCGGGGACGAAGGCCCGGTCGGTCAGGTCCTGGCGATTGAGGTAGCCGAGCGCCAGGGGCATGCCGCCGATGTACAGCTCACCCTCGTCTCCGTCGGGGACGGGACGGCCGTCCGGGTCGAAGACGCCGAGGACGCAGTTGTCGATAGGCTGTCCGATCAGGATCCGGTCGATGTCCTCGGCCCGCTCCGGGCAGGTCCAGTGGGTGACCTCGATGGCGGCCTCGGTGGGGCCGTAGAGGTTATGCAGCCGGGCCGGCAACAGCGCGGCGAAGCCGCGCGCCACGGCGACGGGAAGGGCCTCGCCGCTGCAGAAGACGTGCCGCAGCGAACCGCAGCGTCCGGCCTCGGGCCGACGCAGGAACTCACGGAGCATTGACGGGATGAAGTGGCACAACGTGATCCCGTGCTCCTGGATGGCACAGGCCACCAGGGCGGGATCCCGATGCTCCTCCGGGGGGAGGAACACGCACGTCGCGCCGGTGATCAGAGGAAGCCACAGCTCCCAGCCGGAGACGTCGAAGGTGACGGGGGTCTTCTGCAGGATCCTGTCCTCGGGCACCACGTCGTAGGCGTCGCGCATCCACAGCAGTCGGTTGCACAGGGCCATGCTGGGCAGGACGACGCCCTTGGGCGTGCCGGTGGAGCCGGAGGTGAACATCACGTACGCGGGCTGCTCGGCGGGTACGTCGGGCAGCGGGTCCAGCTCGACATCGGGGGCGTCCGGCGCGCCGCGCAGGGCCTCGACCTCGACGGGGCGCAGTCCCTGCCCGGCCAGGACCGGCAGAGTCCGGGCGTTGACCAGCGCTACGCGGCTGCCCGCGGTCTCCAGGACGCCGGCCAGCCGAGCGGGCGGGTCGTCGGGGTCGACCGGGAGGTACGGCAGTCCTGCCTTGAGGACACCCAGGAGGGCGGCGAGAAGGGCAGTGCTGCGGGGCACTGCGACCACCACAGGCAGGCCCTTCGGTGCGCAGTCGCGCAGGGTGCGCGCGACAGCGTCGGACCACACTTCCAACTGCCGGTAGCTGAGGCTGTCTGAACCGCAGCGAGCGGCCGTGCGGTTCGGTGTCCGACCTGAAACATCCCTGATCAGACCGGGTAGACCGGTTGGGCAGTGCCGGGCTGTCTGGCGGCCTGTCAGCCTGGCGGACTCGTTTCCGTGTGACCGTGGCATGCTGCTTTGACACCTCACAAAGTTCTGTTCTGGCAAGGTCATCAGGATTCCCACACTGGTTCTCGGCTGACGCTGCTCGGTTCATGGCGTGCCAATATCGCCCAAGCGGGGACCCGAACGCCGAGACGCTGGTCGAGCTGGCGGGTAAGGAATGTGATCAGCAGTGAATCTCCCCCCAACTAGAAGAAGTCGGAGTCGTCACGGAGATCGGTGTGTCCAAGCAGTTCAGTCCACAACCCGGCTAGCGTTGCCAACGGATCAGGTACTACCGGTATCAACTCCCGAAATCAGACTGCATTCCTACGGACAGGAGTGGCGGGCGAACATGAGCAGTACACGCTCATCGGACGGTCACTTAACTCCGCTCAGACCGGAGAGGATTCACTCTGGCACCCGTTCACCCCAGCGTCAATGCCGAAAGAAGGGCCGGCGAGGCGGCGCGCAATATGCGTCCAGAAGAGCGCAATAACTGTCAACCGTGCTTTGCTGGCGACACTTGACGTCAGCTCGCGGACATCGCTAGCCTGCTCGATATTCCATCACGGGCGCAGTGCTTAACTCCCGTATACTATTCATAATTCGGCGGACCGTAAAGGGAGGATCCGGTGCACGAGCAAGAAGGTCAAAAATATCTGGCCGCTTGATCAAGCCGTTCCGGCGGGCTGGAACAGAATCGGAGTCTCGGGGGAGAAGCAATGCTGTCTCAACCATATCGCGAAGATATGGACGGATATGCGGCCGCTGAGTTTGCGTAGATACCTGACGACGAAAACCGTGTCTGCGGTACCCCGATCCCCACCCGGAACTTGCATCCCTGGTCACCCGGCTTTGTTCGAGTGAGCGTGCAGTCGAAGTACGACTCAGCGCTGGTGAAGACGTACGGACGACGATCGCCCGCGACTTCATCCGACTCTTCCATCCTGAAACCCTGGGCGGAACGGAGTTGACCGTACCAATCGACCACGGCGCCAGTAGCATGCTGCCTTCGCTTTCCGGGCGGGCCAGGCTATGGCGGGTGGCCAGTCGGCCCCTGGCTCAACCACCGGTGTCCAGGCCGATGCTGGGATTCCGTTACAGCAATATTCGACGCGGAGTCAACAATGAAGGTCGGCTCCTATCGATCTATCCCCCGAAGCCTCGAGTTTCGACTTCTTCGATGCGGTGGACTGGAGGATCCTCCATGCGCACTCCCGAAACGACGAATCTATCTCACCTGCTCGATCCCGAACATGCGGCGGAGCCATACTCATTCTATGCCGAGTCACGTAAAAAATCACCGGTGCAGTGGGATGAATGGATGCAGACCTGGGCGGTGTTCGGCCATCCGGAAATCATCGATATCTCGAAGGACGGGAGTCTTTCAGCAGCCAGAATATCGGATTTCTATGAGAGCTTGCCCGAACAGGCCCGTGGCGATGTTGCACTGCTGGCTCGCACGCTGTCAGACATGATGCTGTTCAATGATCCGCCGCATCACACCCGGCTACGCCGACTGATCAGGCCGAGCCTTTCTCCCCGCCTCGTCCGGGAACTACGCTTTCATGTCCAGGAGTTGGCCGACGAGCTACTCGACAAGGTCTTGCCGAGCGGGCGCATGGACATCATTCACGACTTCTCGGAACCGCTCAGCCGTGGCGTGATCGCGAAACTGGCAGGCGTATCCGACGATGCCGCCCACCTCCTGGAGAGCTGGCAGGGGCTGTTGCATGAGTTCTTTACCCAGTCCGACTCCCAGAACGCACGGATACAGGCACTGAGGGAGTCCTTCGACCGCACTGCAACCGCTCGTCGAAACAGCAAGGCCGACGACTTCTTCAGCCGGATGATCAGTCCCCAACTCCGGGCAGCCGACTACACCGAGGACGAAGTCTTCGCCAACTTCCTGCTGCTCATCGACGCGGGGCAGGCGACTACCACACATATGATCGGGAACGCCGTCCTCGCCCTGTTGAACAACGACGAGCAAACTCAGCGGCTGCGCAGAGATCCTGAGCTGATTACACCCGCCACGCACGAACTGATGAGATACGACAGTTCGGTCCAGTTCACCACTCGGAAGGCGCTCGCCGACATCGACCTTGGTGAGCACCTGATCCGAGCCGGCGAGTCGGTGACCCTGGTTCTTGGTTCAGGGAATCGTGACCCCCGCCGCTACACCGACCCGGACACATTGGATGTCTCCCGACCGGCCGCTGATCACCTGTCGTTCGGGCACGGCATCCACTACTGCCTGGGCGCCTCACTAGCTCTCGCCGAGATCGATGTCGCACTGCGGGCGCTGCTGCGTCGGACCACCAACTGGAAGTGCGAGGTGGCGCAGCCTGAGTGGCTCGAAAGCATCAACTTCCGCTTCCTTGCATCCCTTCCGATCACTTTTGAGGCAATCGCCTGAATGGGGCATTCGCCTCTGCCGAAGGGGAGTTCCTTGGGGCATGATGTCGGCGCATTACCGCTGACGGAGCAGCAGCTCGCGTTGGTGCGGAGTCGTGAGCTGGGCGACGGCGGGCCGACCCGTAACGCCGTCGGACGGTTGACCTGCGGGCTGCCTCTGAGAAGAGAGCATCGTCTCCCCGCCCTCCTCCCGTCGTTCTTGCCGCGCATCCGGTGTTGCGCAGTTCGTTCGAGTTGTCGGCCGAGCTGGCCCCTAAGCAGGTGTTCCACCGTGAGGCGGTGTGCGAGCCCGGCATCGTCGACCTTCGCATGATCGCGGACGCCGACACCCGGAGACGCGTAAATGAGGACGCCGTGCAGCAACTGGCGCACCGTCCGTTCGAACTCGGCCGGGCACCGTTGCTGCACACAGCGGCTTTCCAACTGGACGACGACCGCTTCGAGATGGTGGTGGCGAGCCACCCTGCTCTCCTCGACCGCCGTGGCCGGCGCACGCTTTTCGCCGAAATCGTCCGTGAATACGTCGCCCTGCACGCGGACGCCGTTCGTGGCGGCGGACCGCGGTGGTGTAGGCGTGCGCGGTGCCGGCCGAGATGCCGAAACCGGCGGCGATCTGCACGAGGGGCTCGTGTTCGCGCAGGTACACCAGAGAGACCAGGGCACGTTGGTGCGGCGGGAGTTTGCAGCCGCGCTCACCTTCACGGGTGACGATGAGCATCGTCCCCCACTCGATGAGCGCATGGGGCAGGTCGAGTGCGGCAGGATGAGGGACCAACGAGGCTCCTGCGCCGATGAGTTGAGACTTCGAACATCTACCTCAACGGCACGGGAGCCTTGTGCGTTGTGGCCACAGCGTCTGTCACTCGATCGGTGGCCGCCCTGAAACACCTCACTCACCGACCTCACCGCCCGCCAAGCATCTTCCCAGCGGCTCGGGCAACTGGCCCGCTCGCAGTGGGTGATCGAGAACCGGCTGCACTCCGTCCGCGACGCCACGCTCACCGAGGATGCCTCCAAGATCCGCACCGGCCATGGCCCCGACAACATGGCCACCCTCCGCAGCTTCGCGATCAACCAGCTACGAGCGGCAGGCCACCCGAATATCGCTGCCGAGCTCCGCGAGATGTCCTACCAGCCCTTCCACTGCCCGCGGGAACTCCTCGGCCTGGCCTGGCCGGCAATGGTCCAAGACCGTCAGACTTTGCAACAGCCCTGCGGTGATGAGCAAGCCGAAACCGATCCAGTACTGGCCCTACATCGTCGAGGGGTGCCGCGCCGGAACCTGCCTCACACTCGAACCGCCCTGACCTGGCACCCGACTCATCGACGCATGGGCAGCAATGCAGATCCCACAGCGGGCAATATCTGTCAACTACCCATATCGGAGAGGACATACATTGCTCCACAGAAGACCTCACACCCTCGATCTGGGAGTTTGAGGAATCGACAGTCATTGGACCAGAAACGCGAGTTCAGCATCTCTGTCGAACTGATTGAGCACGCGAGAGTCAGACATCCCCGCGAGCCTTCGTTGTTCTCAGGTCGCGAGGATAAGGTTCTGGAGAACGATGAATTTTGATGGGGCATTGCTCGAAGACTGGATGCGCGACCACTATCATGACGCTGCGATAGACATAGGGTCGAGTGGGGTTCTTGACTACTCGCTCGGACAGGTGCGTCAACTCGCCGGCATCGAGCCTGGTGATTTGGACGAGATCGTTTTCCGGGACAGTCCTTGCCTGGGTCGGGACGACCTGCGCGAGGCCATCGCCTCGCGCTGGGGGGACGGTGACGCGCGCAGGGTGATGCTTACGCACGGCGGCAGCGAGGCTATTTACGTCGCGCTCCAGACCCTCCTTGAGCCAGGTGACCAAGTCGTCGCCCTGCACCCGGCCTACCACTCGCACGTATCCGTCGCAGAGTCCATGGGGTGCGAAGTTCTGCGCTGGCGGCTGCGCGCGGAGGACAAATTTCGGCCTGACGTGGAGGAACTTGCGAGGCTCGTCACTGCGCGCACAAAGGTTATTGTGGTCAACTTTCCGCACAACCCGACCGGCGCGACACTCGACCTTGCTGGTTTCCGTCGCCTGCTTGAGATTGCTGACAATGTTGGCGCCTATCTCCTGTGGGACGGCGCTTTCACGGACCTGGTCTACGACGACGCACCGCTGCCGGACCCCGGACTGACCTATCCGCGCGCTGTGTCGATCGGAACCTTTTCAAAAGCTTTTGGTCTACCCGGCATGCGTTTCGGTTGGTGCATGGCGGACCCGGAGATGCTGCGGGCGATGACCAACCTACGCGACCGCATCACCCTCAGCCTCTCTCCGCTGGTCGAGTTCATTGCGCTGCGCGTCGTACACCGTGCAGACGCCTTCATCGCTCCCAGGCTGAAGAACGCCAAGGCCAACCGACGCCTGTTGGCCGACTGGGCCGCGCGGCACGAGGATCATGTAGACCTCCCGCTGCCCCTCGGCGGAGTGACAGCGTTCCCGCAACTGCGCCCGTGGCGGGACACGACCGAACTTTGCCGTCGGCTGGGAGAGACCAGCAACATACTGCTCGTCCCCGGCCGGGCATTCGACCACCCTGGCCGCGTCCGGCTCGGTTTCGGCGGCGATCGCAGCCAACTAAGCAAAGGCCTGGACATTTTGGGCGCTGAGATCGCCGCGAGTCTGCAACCGTGAGGCGGAAAGGAACCCTGACGAACATGCAGAAAATTGAACTCTCGGACATTGAGATACAGACAGTCAACGAAGTACTCGCTTCGCTCACGGCGAAGTTCCACTCGATCAGTGACCCAGAATTCGTCAGGCAGTGCGCGGTGTACGCACACGAGCTGCCGCAGCGGCTGCGGGCCGAGTTGAACGCGTTCCGCCTGGAGGCTTCCGGCGGCGCGCTGTCCATCCGCGGCTTCCGGATCGACGACGTTGCCATCGGGCCCACTCCCGAGCACTGGCGTACCCACGTTGGCCGGGCGTCCACGCTCCCCGCGGAGGTGTACTTCATGCTCTGCGCATCCCTGCTGGGCGACCCCATCGCCTGGGCGACGCAGCAGGACGGCCGGATCATGCACGACATTTTTCCGATCAAGGGTCACGAACACGAGCAGCTTGGCTCGGGCAGCGAGGAACTGCTGACCTGGCACACCGAGGAGGCCTTCCACCCGCTGCGGGCCGACTACCTCGGCCTGGCCTGTCTACGCAACCACGACCGGGTGGCAACGACATTCGCCTCGGTCGACGACCTCGAGCTCACCGATGAGATCAGGGACCTGCTCGGTCAGGAGCGGTACCCGATCAAGCCCGACCGCTCGCATCTGCCGCACCACGACGAAGACGACCAGGAGATGTCGACGCGCGAACGCGAGCTGCTCTCGCGCAGCTATGAATGGATCATGGCCAAGGACAGCGAGCCCGACCGAGTCGCCATCCTCTCCGGCGACCGCGAAGCACCCTATCTACGCATCGATCCATTCTTCATGGAGGACGCGTACGCCGTCCCGGACAGCGCCCGCGCAATGAAGGCTGTCGCCGCGGAGGTCGATCGCAACATACGAGATTACGTGCTCGAACCGGGTGAACTGCTCTTCCTGGACAACTACAAGATCGTGCACGGCAGGGTGCCGTTCACTGCCCACTTCGACGGCACGGACCGCTGGCTCAAGAGGCTGAACGTCGCGCGCGACCTGCGGAAGTCGCGCGAACGCAGAATCAGCCACGACGCCCGAGTGATCTATTGACGACCTACAGCACCTCGGCCCTCGCGGCCGGACGGACCCTACCCGGAAACGACTGGGAGACGTCAGTGTCGACTACCCAAGACTCTGTGATGCAACCGAAAGACAGCCAGGACCGCCGCGCTGACAGGGGTTTCCCCCTTTCCCTGGCACAGGAGCGGATCTGGGTCTCCGAACAGCTCGCCGATGCAAGCTCGCACTACGGGACCCCGGTTGTGTTCGCCCTGCGCGGCGAGCTGGACCTCGGACTGCTTGAGGAGGCTCTGACCCATGTCGTTGAACGACACGAGGTGCTGCACTCCGTGGTGTCCATCGCGTCTGGCTCGCCCCGGTTCGTCGTCGTCCCCGCACGCCCCGTAAGACTCGATCCACAGGATGCGGCCTCCGAGCAGGAGATGACCGAGCGGGTGAGCGCCGCGACGGCAATTCCGTTCGACCTCTTGCATGGGCCGCTCGTGCGGTTCGGCTTGTACCGCCTTGGTCCCGCGGATCACCGCCTGCTGGTGGACATACATCACCTGATCTTCGACGGAGTCTCGGCCGGCGTGCTGGTCCAGGAGCTTGCCACACTTCTCGCCGCGGGGGCCGAGGGCCGCACACCCGAGCTCCCCGTGCTGCCTCTCGCCTACGGGCAGTACGCCGTCGCGCAACGTCGCTCGCTCGACGAGGGCCTGTTGGACAGTCAGGTCGAGCACTGGTGCACCCAGCTCGGGGACGCGTCCTTCGCACTTGAACTGCCCACCGATTACCAGCGTCCCTCACGCATGAGCTTCCATGGCGCCAGCCACTCCTTCACCTTGCCGGCTTCGCTGCGCGTCGAACTCACGGCGGCGGCCCGCCGCTGGAGCGTCACCCCCTACGTGGTCATGCTCGCCGGCTGGGCTGCCGTTCTCGGCCGTTACGCAGGCCAAGAGGACCTGCTGGTGGGCACCCCCATGGCCGGTCGGACCGAGCCGGGCACCGAGGACATGATCGGCATGTTCGTCAATACCCTGGCCCTCCGGGTACGCCCAGAGCGAGATCAGACCTTCCACGGCCTGGTCAACGAGACACGCCGGGCTTCCATCGAGGGTCTCGTCCATCAGGAAGCGCCGATCGAGAAGGTCATCGAGCGACTTCGTCCGCCACGCGACCCGAGCCGCAATCCGCTGTTCCAGACGGCGTTCGTCTACGACGAGGCGCTGGAGGAGTCCGTACACGTCGCGGGACTGACGATCGAGGGCGCCGCACCGCCGCCGCGCACCGCCAGCAAACTTGACCTGAGTATCGAGGTCGTCGAGCGGGACGGCCGACTCGAAGCGGAAATCGAGTACGCGACCGACCTGTTCGCGCCGGAGACGATCCGCCGCATCGCCACGCACTACACCACCTTCCTCGCCAACGCGGTCCGCTCGCCGAACCGACCGCTGTGCGAGATTCCACTGGCCTCGAAGGAGGAGCACGCTCTGCTGGTAACGCAGCAGAGCGGAGACGGCGCGTCATACGATCCCGCCGTCCTCCCCTCGCTCTTCGAGGCCCAGGTCGCGCGGCGCCCCGACGCCTGCGCGGTCTCCTGCGGCGCATTGCGGTGGAGCTACCGACAACTCAACGAGCGGGCCAACCGGCTTGCCAGAGCTCTGATCGCCCGCGGAATGGGACCCGAGAAGCTGGTGGGGGTCGCGCTGCCCAGCGGCCCGCTCCTCGTCCTGGCCATCCTCGCGATCAGCAAGGCGGGTGCCGCGTTCCTCCCGCTCGACCCGGCCTATCCGACCAAGCGCATCGACTACATCGTCGGCGACGCGCGTCCCGCCCTGCTGCTGACCGATGCCGCCGGCGCCACGGCCCAGCCCTGGACGATGCCGATCCTGGTCCTCGACGAACAGCAGACCGGGCGTGACGCGGACGCGGACGCATCGAACCTCTCCGACGCACAGCGGTCGCACCCACTCACCCTCGCGCACCCGGCATACGTCATCTACACCTCCGGTTCGACCGGGACACCGAAGGGCGTGGCGGTCACGCACGAGGGCCTCGCCGGGCTCTCCGGCGCGCAGATCGAGGCATTCGGCGTACGGTCCGACAGCAGGGTCCTGCAATTCGCCAGTCCGAGTTTCGATGCCTCCGTCTCGGAGCTCTGTATGGCCCTGCTCAGCGGCGCCACGGCGGTGTTTGTCCCGGGTCTTCACGACTTCGTCGGCGGTTCGTTCGAAGCAGTGCTTGTCCGAGAGGCCGTGACGCACGTAACGCTGCCGCCCTCGGTACTCGCCTCGCTTTCCCCCGACGAGGATCTGCCCGCGGATCTGACCATCGTGGTCGCCGGGGAAAGCCTGACCGCCGACCTCGCCGCACGCTGGTCCGGGCGTTGCAGTGTGTTCAACGCTTACGGGCCTACCGAGGCCACGGTGTGCGCAACGCTGATCGGCCCGCTGACGGGGAACGAGGGGAACGAACCGCCACCCATCGGCCGGCCGATCGCCGGCACCCAGGTCTTCGTCCTGGACGAGGGCCTGCGGCCGCTGCCGGTGGGCGTGGCGGGCGAGCTGTACCTTGGCGGCGCTGGGCTGGCCCGCGGATATCTCAGCCGACCCGACCTCACTGCGGCCGGCTTCGTTGCCTGTCCCTTCGGTCCGGCCGGGGGGCGGATGTATCGCACCGGAGATCGGGCCCGCTGGCGTGACGACGGGAATCTTGAGTTCGTCGGGCGCCGGGACGACCAGGTCAAGATGAACGGCTTCCGGATCGAGCTCGGCGAGATCGAGAACGTGATCGCAGCGCACCCAGGTGTGGAACAGACCGCCGTCGTGGTGCGCGAAGACAGGCCGGGGCTGCGGCAAGTCGTCGCCTACGTAGTGGCCCAGGCGCCCAACGAGGAGATCCTCGCCCACGCCGCGTCACAGTTGCCCGGTTACATGCTCCCGTCTGCCGTGGTGCGCTTGCAGAACCTGCCGTTGACCACGAACGGCAAGGTGGACCGGCGTAACCTGCCTGCTCCGGATGATCGTGCATCTGTCACCGATCGCAGCCCGGGCACCGCGCGCGAGCAGCAACTGTGCAAGCTCATCGGCGAGGTGCTGGACCTCGCTGAGGTCGGCGTGGCCGAGAGCTTCTTCGAGCTCGGCGGCCAGTCTCTGCACGCGGTGCGTCTGCTGAGCCGGATCCGCAGTGTCATGGGTGTGGAGATCGGTATCAAGACCCTGTTCCAGGCGCCTACCGCGGCGTTGCTCGCGGCGCAGATCGACTCTGGTCAGATCGCCGTCATCACCCGGCCGGCACTCCTCCCGACGGTCCGCTGACCCACGGCGGACGCCGGATGACTTCCGCGTGGTCGGATGGGCCCGCACAGAGCAGTAGGGATCTCAATGATTGAGTCAAGCCGTTTGCGTGACCGATCGGACCGAGGTGAGCAGCCTCTTGTCGGGCGGCATCGCGCGCAGCATGTCGACTCTTCAGAGGGTGAACGCGAGCATGGTCCGGGTGTGCAAGAGCCCTTCGGATCGCTTTTTGCGGTGGTAATTCCGCGAGGGGGCGAGTCACCTCATCGTGGCCGGCGCAGTCTCGTACGGGTCGGCGATGACCCCGATATCACGGGCGTCGGTCCCTGGCCCGAGGAACACCCCGCCGAGGCTTCTCCGACCAGTGCCCCGGCAGCCAACGTTTGCCCGTCACGTACCGGATGCCGCGACGGGGCAAACGCTGCCTGTCGGGTCACCAGCGATGCCCGTAGCGCTCAATCAGCCATCAGCCACATCCGATCCCCGCGTACCGCCAACATCATTGGGGACCAGTCATGATCCCTCTGTCGTTCGGGCAGCTCGGACTGTGGTTCATCCATCAGATGAATCCGGGCAGCTCGATCTACACCATGCAGCTCGCTTCGCGGCTGACGGGGCAGCTGGACAGAAAAGCCCTGGAGGAGGCATTGCGAGACGTCGTGCAGCGACATGAATCGCTTCGCACGGTAATCCGGGACGGTGAGGGCGAGCCGCACCAGGTTGTCCTGGATATCTCGGAATGCGCGGTGAGACTGGAGTACGAGGAGCTTGCCGAGGAAGAGGTGCATGAGGCGATACACGAGGCCTCGGAACGCCCGTTCGACCTTGTGCGCGACCTGCCCCTTCGGGCGTGGCTCTTCGCACTGGGGCCGCAGGAGCACGTGCTGCTTCTGTCGATGCACCACATCGTCAGCGATGGCTGGTCGTTGGGGCCGCTCACCCGAGACCTCGCCCGGGCCTACGCGGCGCGGCGCGGTGGTGCCGAGCCGAATATGCCGCCGCTGCCCGTCCAGTACGCCGACTACACACTCTGGCAGAGGCGGTTGCTGGGCCGCGAGGAGGACCCGGACAGCCTGGCGTCGAAACAGCTCGCGCACTGGCGTTCGGTGCTCGACGGCATACCCCAGGAACTGCGGTTGCCGGTGGATCACCCGCGCCCACCGATGTCCGACTTCGCCGGGGACACGATCGAGTTCACCCTCGACGCCGATCTGCACAGGGCACTGACCGAGGTCGCCCGCACCGAAAATGCGACCATGTTCATGGTATTGCAGGCCGGGTTTGCGGCGCTGCTGAGCAAGCTCGGTGCGGGCACCGACATTCCGATCGGGTCCCCCGTGGCCGGCCGCATGGATGATGCGCTGACCGATCTCGTCGGGTACTTCGTCAACATGCTGGTATTCCGCGTCGACGTCTCCGGCGACCCGGGACTGCGAGACCTGGTCAAGCGGGTCCAGACCGTCGCCCTTGATGCCTACGACAACCAGGACATCCCTTTCGATCGCCTGGTCACGGCGCTCAATCCTGGCCGCTCGCGGACCCGTCACCCGCTTTTCCAGGTCATGTTCACCCTGCATAACGACACCGACGCCGGGTTCAATTTCGACGGATTGACCGACGTGCCATTGGACATCGACGCCGGCAGCTCCATGTTCGACTTGTCGTTGAGCCTGCAGGAGAACTTCGGCCCGGACAAGGAGCCGGCTGGAATGGATGCGTTCCTGGAGTACCAGCTCGACATGTTCGAACGGGAGACCGCGCAGCGCGTGGTCGACGGTTACCGGCGGATGCTGGCCGCTCTTGCCGCGGACCCGGATGCTCCGACCAGCACAGTCGACGTGCTGGGGGAAGAGCATCAAGCGCTGATGTCCGATCGAGTCCTATGACCACACCGAGGTTCCGGTGGTCGCGGCGAACCAGCCCGAGCTGTGAGCGGCGCGAGGCGCAGTCGAGGGCGGGCCTGGGCGCCAACGCGACGCCGTGCTGCGGCTGCTCCGTATAGCGATGGAGGCCGACGCTACGTCTGACATCGGGTTCGAAGAAATGTGGATCTCGGCCCCCGGAAGATATCAATGGCGGGGTAAGTACGTTCCCTATTTCCCATGAATTCGGCACGCATATCGAGTTGAGCGGCCGCTGACGAATGATGACAACTTACCTAGGGGAGTGAAAGCAGTGGCGAATCCATTCGAGGACCAAGACGGCGTGTACCTGGTGCTGGTCAATGCTGAAGGACAACACTCGTTGTGGCCCGCCGCCATCACTGTGCCCAAGGGCTGGACCGTAGTACACGGCGAAGCCGGGCGAGAAGAGTGCCTGGAGTACGTGAAACGGAACTGGACGGACATGCGGCCCAGGTCCCTGGTCGAGGCCACAACCTCTTGAGGGCCCCTTGGTGTGGCACCGCCGCCCGACGGGACCCAAAGAAACCAACAGCTAGCCCTCGTGCCGGGACCTGAAACCAGCACGCGCGGAAAGAGGCGCAATGAGCGATGTAGAGGTCTCCGGCGAACAAGGACGCCAAGGCAAACGCAAAAGGCTGCTGACTGACCGAAACTTCGCCTGCATATTGGCCGCCCGGCTGGGCTCCAGCATGGCCAACGGCTTCCTGCCAGTCGCGGAGAGCTTCGGTGTCCTCCACACCACTGGTTCTGCGAGTGACCTCGGCCTTGTCCTCGGAGTTCAGGCGGCGGTCTCGCTCGCCTTGTCGCTGTTTGCCGGCGTCGCGGCGGACCGCTTTCCGCGTGCCGCGTTGCTCATCGTTTCGTCGATCGTACGCCTGGCCGCGGCGGCGACCTTGGCGATAGGACTACTCACGCATACGGCGACCCTCAGTTGGTTCTTCGCTCTGGCAGTCGTATACGGCGGCGCTGACGCGCTATTCGGTCCGGCCAGCATGGCGATCTTGCCGGACGTCGTTGCGAGAGACGACCTGGACGAGGCCAATGCGCTGATCGGCACTTTTTCCTCGCTGGCCTGGACGGTGGCCCCTGCGGCGGCAGGAGTGATCGTGGCGGCGTACGGTTCGGGAGCCGCTTTCCTGGTGGAAAGCGTGCTGATGCTGTTCATCACTCTTTGTCTCATATTCGCCAGGATCCCCACCAAGAGCGAAGCCGAGCCGGATCACAATGGCGGGACGCTCACGCAGCTGATGCAAGGCTGGCGGGAGTTCCGAATGCGCCGCTGGCTTTGGCTGCTCACCTTGCAGTGGACGTTGTTCTCGCTGGTCCTGCTGGCTCCCCTCGCGGTCCTCGGCCCGTTGGTGGCCGACACCTATATGGGCGGTGCCGCAGCTTGGGGTGTCATCGGCACCTGCATGACCGTCGGCGTGGTCTGCGCGCAGTTCACCGCCGGGCGGATCAAGCCGAAGCGACCGGTGGTCTTCATAGCGTGGCTGCCACCGCTGATCGTCTTCGAAGCGTTGGCCCTCGGCTCTGGCGTGCCGACGGTGGTGGTGGCGGGTGCCGCACTGCTCTCCGGCTGTGCGATCGGCCTGCAAGGAGTGTTCTTCCAGACCCTCATGCAGCGAGCCGTACCGAGCGCGGTACTCGGCCGGGTGGCCGCCTTCGATCTGATGGCCTCGGAGATCGCCCAGCCGGTCGGCTTCGCCGTGGCCGGCCCACTGGGCATCCTGTTCGGCCTGCGCCCGGTGCTGGTGGGCTGTGCTGTGGTCGCGGTGGTGGGCACGGCACTGTTCGCCCTTGCCCTGGCCAGGGTTGAGCAACCAGAGCTACAGGTGCAGAACGAGCCGGAGCCGTCGGTCAGCTGAGCGGTGATCGACTGCAGACGAGCCTTTGACGAAGCCGGACGACCGCGGCACGAAGGAATCAGGAAGATGATCTATAAGGACAGATTGGCCATCCCCGGTCCGACCCCGCTGCCGCCCGCGGTCATCGCGGCGGCGACGCATCCCATGGTCGACGAGCGCACCGCGGACTTCGCACGCATATTCACAGGAATCATCGACGGGCTCAGGCATGTGCTGGGTACTGCGGGCGACGTGCTGATCTTCTCGTCAAGCACCACCGGTGCGTTCGAGAGCGCGGTGCAAAACCTCTTCAGTCCAGGGGAAAAGGTACTCGTGGTGGACAACGGTGCCTTCGGAAGGCGCTGGGTGGAGCTGTGCCGCGCTTATGGCCTGGAGACCGTCGTGCTCGACGTCGAGTGGGGTTGCGAGCCGGACCCTGCAGTCGTCGAAGCCTGCCTGGCGGCCGACTCGCACATCGTCGCGGCGATCATCGTGCACTGCGAGACCTCCACAGGCGTCGTCACCGACCTTGAGGCCCTCGGGCACGCGACCCGCAGTGTGCTGACGATAGTGGACTCGGCCTCCGGGGCCGGCGGCTGTGAAATGCAGGCCGACGCGTGGGGGTTGGACGTTGTGGTCGGCGGGTCTCAGAAGGCACTGATGGCGCCGCCAGGGGTCTCTTTCGTCTCGGTCAGTGAGCGCGCCTGGCGCCGGCACGCCAAGGCCAGGCATTCGCGGTACTACTTCGACTGGACGATCACGCGTGACAGCCTGAACCACTCTGTCCCGCGTACCCCCTGGACGCCGGCGGTCGGCGTGCTGCTCCAGTTGTCCGCGGCGCTCGAAGAGGTACTCGCTGAAGGCATGGAGCGGCGCCACCGGCGGCATGCGGAGCTCGGCCGGATGGCCAGAGCGGGCTTGCGCGGCCTCGGACTCCGGCTGCTGACCCCGGAAGCGGCGCGCAACGGCATCGTGACGGCCGCGTTCACACCGCCCGGAGTAGGAGCGGGAGCTCTCGTCGATGCGGTGGTCGAGCACACAGGCGTCCAGTTGACTACCGGCAATGGAGAACTGGCCGACCGAGTGGTGCGGATCGGTCACTGCGGCCACGCCGACCCGCTCGACCTGGTCACCGCGCTGGCCGCGCTCGAGACCGGGCTCGCAGCCCTCGGCGCCCCGGTGCTGCCGGGCAGTGGCGTCACACCCGTCGTGAAGCTGATGGCAGAGCAGGTTGACGCCGGCGCAGGCCCCTCGACGTCGATGTCGCCCAACCCCGAGGAGTCTGCCGCGTGAACGCCGCCGTTCAATCAGCGCGTAACGACGCGCCGAAGCTCATCCTGCGCCTGCTTGAGCAGCACTCAAGGGTGACGCCGCACGCTTGCGCCACCGAGGATGCACAGCGGGCGCTGACCTACGCCGAACTCACCGCCGAGGCCGAGCACATGGCGGCGCGCCTGGCGGAGGCGGGAGTGCTGCCCGGCGATCGCGTCGGCGTGATGATGCGTCACTCCGTCGACCTGCTTGTCGCGATTCTCGGCGTGCTGCGTGCGGGAGCGGCCTACGTGCCCATCGACCCGGACTACCCCGACCAGCGCAAGAGTTTCCTCGCGGCAGACTCCGGTATCAAGATTCTCATCGTGGACGGAGGGCAGGTCGGGCCAACCAGCTTGCCCGTCACGACACTTGCGCCGGACCGGGGGCGCTTGCCTCCCGGTCCGGGCACCCCCGCAGCCGCGCCGGACGATCTGGCCTGCGTCATCTACACCTCAGGGTCCACCGGAGCGCCCAAAGGCGTCATGATCACCCATCTCGGCCTGGCGAATCTCGCGGCCGCCGCGAGTGCCGAGTTCGGCATGGGGCCGCGTGATCGCTTCCTGATGCTGGCCGCCGCCGCGTTCTCCGCCGCACTCGAGGAGTTGTTCCCCCCACTCGTGCAGGGCGGGACAAGCGTGTTCCCGCCCGACCGGGTCGCGCTCTCCCCGGTGGAGGCCCTGCTCGACTTCCTCGACGCGCACGACGTCACGCTGCTGGAGATGCAGACCGCGCACTGGCACCTGCTGGTTCACCACCTCGTGGCCACCGGCGGGGCACTGCCCCCGTCGCTGCGCCTGGTCGTCATGGGCGGAGACCGCGCCATGCCCGAAGCCGTCCAGCATTGGAACCGCTTCCGCCTTCCGCTGGTGCACGTCTACGGGCCGACCGAGACCACTGCGACCGCGTCATACTGGAGCGTGCCGCCCGGACAAGCACCCAAGGACGGGGTGTTGTCCATAGGCGATGCCATCGCCGGAACCCGGATGTTCGTCGTCGACGAGCGGCTCGAACTCGTTCCCGCAGATGCCGAGGGCGAGCTGCTCATCGGTGGTGACTCGCTGGCACGCGGTTACCTGGGCAGACCCGACGTCACCGCGGAGAGGTTCGTCGCCGACCGCTACTCGGGGATTCCGGGGGCCAGGTTGTACCGCACCGGCGATCGGGTACGCCGTCTTCCCGACGGTCGGCTGCAATTCCTTGGACGCGGCGACCAGCAGGTCAAGGTGCGTGGATATCGCGTCGAACCAGGCGAGATCGAGGCTGCGCTCGACCGGCACCCAGCGGTGCGTGAGGCCCTGGTCACGACCGGTCGAGACGCGTCGGGTGAGCAGCGTCTGATCGGCTACGTGACCGCTGACCGGGACACGGTGAGCGGCGGTGAGCTGCGTTCCTTCCTCGCCGGCGAACTGCCGGCCTATCTGATCCCTTCAGCGCTGATCCGGCTGGACGAGTTTCCGCTGACGATGCATCGGAAAATCGACCACGCGAAGCTTCCGCAGCCGCCGAAGCGTCGGCCCGACCTGCCCACCGAGTTCGTGCCGCCGTCAGGTGAAGTCGAGCGGCGCATCGGCGTCGCCGCGGCGGAGCTACTGGGACTCGACGAGATCGGTGTGCTTGACAACCTGCTTGACCTGGGTGGGGATTCGCTGTTCATGTTGCGGCTGATCAGCTGGATCCGCACACACTTGGGCGTCAGCCTCGGTTTCCGCGAGGTCTTCGACGCGTATTCGGTACGCGGAGTGGCAGCGCTGGCCGACGCGACGGCGGACGTCACGGAGGCGGGCAAGCCGGGCAGTGGCTGGTGACCATGCTTCCCGACCTACCCGTGGCAGTGCTTCCGGAACCGGCGCCCACCGATCTCATGGCAGCGCTGCATGCTTCAGGCGTTCGACTGGCTCCGCCAGCCCGGGCTCAGGGCTTGATCTGGATCGGCGAGCACCCCTCGGCGCTGGCAGCCGCACTGGAGTGCGCGCCGTCGGTGCGCTGGGTTCAACTGGCGAGCGCCGGCGTCGAAAGCTACCTGCCGCTCATGGATCAGCGGATCCGCTGGAGCCGGGCCGTGGGCGTCCAGTCCGAGCTGGTGGCGGAACACGCCCTCATGCTCGCGCTGACCGTGCTGCGTCAGGGCACTGCCTCGGTGAGGGCCGGCGCGTGGCTGCCGCGCCCCGCCATCGGGCTGACGAACGCCGAGGTTCTTGTGGTGGGCGGCGGCGGGGTCGCCCGGGCACTGCTCGCACTGCTGCGTCCGTTCAGGGTCCGCCCCAAGGTGGTGTGCCGCGGCGGCGCCCCGATCGCGGGCGCCGAGGTCGGCACGCCCGATCGCCTCGACGCATGGCTGCCCGAGGCCCGTGTGGTCTTCCTCGCGGCGCCGCTGACCGCGGACACGGCCGGGCTGATCGACGCGGTCAGACTCAGGTCCATGCGTCGGGACGCGTGCCTGGTGAACGTGGCGCGCGGCGGGCTCGTCATCACGGACGACCTCGTTCGTGCGCTGAGGTCCGGGTGGATCGCCGGCGCCGGCCTGGACGTCACCGACCCTGAGCCGCTTCCTCCGGAGCACCCGCTGTGGTCCCTTCCCACCTGTGTGATCACCGCGCACTGCGCGGGCGATCTGGATCACTCACTCGGACCCTTCGTCGACCTGGTCCGGCGCAACATTCGTCGACTGGAGAACGGCCTTGAGCCGATCGGCCTGGTCGACCGGGAACTCGGTTACTAGCCGACTGTCAGGAAGAGCGGGTCATGATGACCGAGCCAACCACTACTCCGAAGGCCACGCACCCGACCGGAGCACCCATGGGCAACCGACAGATCGAGAGGATCTCCCTCCCGCAGGAGCAGATCTGGATCGCTGAACAACTCGCCCCGAGCCGCAGCGTTTACGGAATACCCATGGTGATCCGACTGCGTGGCACGTTGGACACGGAGCTCGCCGCGCGCTGCGTGACCGAGATCGTGCGTCGGCATGAGGTGCTGCGCTCCCGGGTGGGCGAGGAAAACGGTGAACTGTACCTGATCACAGATCCGCCGCAGCCCTTCACGCTTCCTGTGTTCGACTTTCGCTCCCGGCCCGACGAGTGGCGTGTGTTCGTCGAGACCGCCGCGCGCGAGCCCTTCGACCTTGTGCACGGCCCGCTGCTGCGGGCTGCCGCGCTCCGTCTTGAGGATGACGCCTACGCGTTCTTCCTCAACATGCACCACATCATTGCGGACGGTTGGTCGCTGCGTCTGTTCTGGACCGAGTTCGTCGCGCTCTACGCCGCATGGCACGCGGGCGGTGAGCCCGATCTGCCTGACCTCACCATGCAGTACCGCGACTTCGCCGCCGAACAGCGGCGCATCACCGAGGACGGCGGGTACGGCAACGCGCTCGACGCGTGGGCTCGGGAATTGGCCGGTGCGACGACGATCCTCGCACTGCCGGTCGATCACAGTTCAGGAGCGTCCCGGGAGTACCGGGGGGATGAGTTCACGACAGTGGTGCCGGAGCAGCTTCGGGCCGACACCTACGCCTGCGCCAAGCGGCTCGGGGTCACGCCCTTCGCGATGCTCGGCGGTGTTTGGGGCGTGCTGCTGGCCCGCTGCACCCGTCAGGACGACCTGCTGATCGGAACGCCTCTGGCCGGCCGGACCCGGCCCGAGTACCAGTCGCTCATCGGGCTGTTCGTCAACACCATGCCGTTGCGACTGCGGCTGGACGCGGACGTGTCCTTCGCCTCCCTGGTCCGCGAACTCCAGCTGAGTACGTTCGACGCGCTCTCCTCACAGGACGTGCCTTTCACCGAGCTTGTCAAACGGGTCGACTCCACACGCACCTCGCGTGAGAGCCCGCTCTTCCAGACGATGTACTCCTTCGAGCAGTCCACGGAGTTCGAGGCCACGCTGCCGGGCTGCTCGGTGACGAAGCTGTACGAAGTGTCCAATGGCGGGGCCCGGTTCCGTCTCAGTCTCAGCGCTGTTGACGCGCTGGGGGAACTGAGCCTTCAGTTCGAGTACGACAGTGAGCTGTTCGACCCGGGCACCATCGAGGCAATGGCCGAGAGCTACCTGGCGCTGCTCGGCGAGGCCGTGTCCCACCCCGAGTTCCCACTGGGAGCGCTTCGCACGTCGACCGACGCCGCGCCCGATCGGGAGCTCACCGGCCGGCCCGTGCCGGGGGACGAACCGACCACCCTGCACGCGCTGTTCGAGCGACGGGTCCGACAGAGCCCGGATGCGCCGGCGATCGAGCGTGAAGACGGTACTCCCGTCAGTTACGCACAGCTCAACAGCCAGGCCAACCGGCTCGCTCGGCATCTGCGTCAGCTAGGTCTTCGCCCGGGCGAGCGGGTGGCGATCGCCTTGCCCCATGGCTCCTCCTGGCCGTCCGCCGTACTCGCCGTGCTGAAAGCGGGCGGGGCCTACATCCCGGTGGCTCCGGACGCGCCCGGCAGCCGCAAGGCCCACGTCCTCGCCGAGACCGCGCCCCGCTTGGTGCTCACGGTCGTGGACCTTGCCGAGGACTTTGCCGGGGCCCACCATGTGCTCGCCCTCGACGATCCGGCGGTTGCTTCCTCGATCGAGGCCCAGACCGGTGAGGATCTCGAGGACATCGCTGTGACAGGCCGTCAGGTCGCGTATGTCCCGTTCACCTCCGGCTCGACGGGAGTGCCCAAGGGCACCCTCGTCACCCATGTCAACCTGACCGCGTTCACCCGTGCCGCGGTGGACACGTTCGATCTGGGCCCGGAAGACAGGATGCTGCAGCTCGCCGCGATGACCTTCGACGTACATGTCGAGGAGCTCTTCCCCACCTGGCTGGCCGGCGGCTGCGTCGTCTTCTTCGATGGCGTGCTCGGCCGGACCAGCCCGGAGGAACTGCTGCACCTCCTCGGAGAGCGCAAGATCACCATATGTGAGCTCCCCACCGCCTACTGGATCGAAATAGTGCGCCTGATCGACCCGGCTGTCGTCCCCATTCCGCAAACCGTGCGGCGCGTGCTGATCGGCGGCGAACGCGCGCCGATCGAGGTCTACCAGCGCTGGTCGGACTTCGGGATTCCGCTCACCAATGTCTACGGGCTCACCGAAACGGCGGTGACCAGCACGACCTACCAGCCTGGTGCTGACTTCGACCGCGAGGCGCTGCCGATCGGACGACCAATGCCGCACGCCGCCGTCTACGTGCTCGACGCTTTGCTCGCACCGGTTGGACGCGGCGTGCCAGGGGAGATCTACCTGGCCGGCCCCGGCGTCTCCGACGGCTTCCTCAACCGGCCCGAGCAGACCGCCGAGCGCTTCTTGGCGGACCCCTTCGCGGCCGAGCCGGGCGCACGTATGTATCGCACCGGCGACCAAGGCCGATGGACTACCGAAGGTGACCTCGAATTTCTCGGCCGCGTGGACCGTCAGCTCAAACTGCGCGGCCATCGGGTCGAGCTCGCCGAGATCGAATCGGTACTCGACGGCCATCCGGACGTGGAGCGCAGCCTGGTCGTGCCTCGGCGCACCGAGGCTGATCCAGCGGCCGAGCTCGAGCTGATCGCGTTCCTGATCGGTGCGTACGCCGACGAGGCAACAGTCGCGGCGTACGTTCGTACCCAGCTTCCCCCACACCTGGTTCCGGCTCAAATCTCCGTAGTCGAACGGTTCCCGCTCACCTCGCACGGCAAGGTCGACCAAGCAGCCTTGCTCGCGCTGCAGAGTCGCGAGCGCGTCGTCCCCGCGGAAGCGCAGGGCAGCGAGCTCGAAGTCAAGGTCGCGGAGGTCTACTGCGAGGTACTCAAAGTACCGACGATCGACCTGCGGACGGACATCTTCGCGCTGGGCTTCCACTCTCTGGCCGCGCTGCGGCTCGTTTCCCGCCTCAAGAGTGTGTTCACGGTGCAAGTCCCGATTGCCGACTTCTTCGTGGACTCCTCGGTCACCAACGCCGCCCGACTGATCGTGGCGGCGGGGGCCGACCAACCAGTCGGCTGACTGCGCCATCGGCGCATACGACCGACGTTCTGCGCGGGATCATGCTGGTCGCCCTCAAAGAGCTCTCCCGCAAGTCCTGGAGCCGACCAACAGGGCGACCTCGCTAGAGGGACTTGTCTGCATCCGTCCCGACTCTCGACCGTGAGCGAGACTGTATGAGAGGGTGGTATGCGAGTTTTTGCCTTGTATCTGACTCTGCTCTGGCATTGGCGTGCAGATCAGGACTGTTAACGAGTACCGGTTGCATGGCGAGGACTAACAAATCGACTGGGATTCGGCCTGGCGGGCGTGTTGCCGCGGCCCGGTGCCCTGGCGTGGGACCGAGCAAGAGGGCCATCCCGGCCCGAGCTCGGCGACATACTGCGGTCATGAGTGGAGAGGATTCGACACGGCTGGCGAGAGCCCTCATCGAGTTCCGTGAGGCCGAAGGCATCTCGGAGCGTGAACTCGCGCGCCGCACCTGGCTGAGTGAGGCGACCATCAGGACCTTCGAGCGCGGCCGTGGGGACACAGTCCTGGCTCGGTTTCGGCCAGGATTCCGCGGCCGGCCAGCCGCTTGAGCTTGAGGCGGGGCCTTTCCCTCTGAGCGTGGACACCTTGGACACTGGACCTTGGGGGTCCAGAGGAAGAGATGTCACGCATGGTGATGAAGGTGTATTCGGCGGAGTTCAAGGCGGACGCTGTCGCGCTGTACCTGTCGGACCCGAAGAACACGTTCGAGGGCGTCGGCAAGGGCCTGGGGATCAGCCGGGAGACGCTGCGGAACTGGGTGCGGGCCGAGCGGGCCCGTAAGGGCCACGCTGCGGGCACCAGCGGCCCGCCACGGGCGGCACAGACTGCCGAGGTAACCTCCGACGATGTGCTGAAAGAAGAGAACAAGCAGCTCAGGGCCCGGATCAGGGGGCTGGAGACGGAACAGGAGATCCTGCGGAGGGCCGCGAAGTATTTCGCCGGCAAGACCAACTGGTGACCCGTTTCCAGTTTGTTGATGATCATCGAGGCGCCTTCGGCGTCAAGCGGCTGTGCCGGGTCCTGGAGGTCTCCAGGTCCGGGTTCTACCGGTGGCTGAAGGCCGCCCCGGCCCGCATGGCGCGAGCCCGGGAGGACGCCCGCCTCGCGCGGCGGATCCGGGAGATCCACAAGGAGTCCGATGGCACCTACGGCATCCCGCGCATCACCGCCGAGCTGAAGGCCGCCGGGATCGACGTCAACCACAAGCGCGTCGAGCGGGTGATGCGCCGCATCGGCCTCCAGGGCGTGCACCTGCGCAAGTAGGTCCGCACCACGATCCCCGAGCCGGAAGCGGCTCCGGTGCCGGACCTGCTGCGGCGCGACTTCACCGCGAGTGAGCCGAACACCAAGTACGTCGGCGACATCACTTATCTGCCCGTCGGAGATGGCCAATTCCTCTATCTGGCAACGGTGTTGGACCTGCATTCCAGGCGGCTCGCGGGCTGGTCGATCGCCGACCACATGCGCACCGAGCTGGTCACCGACGCGCTCGAAGCCGCCGCCCGCACCCGGGGCGGCAGCCTCGACGGGGCGATCTTCCACAGTGACAACGGGGCGCAATACGCGTCGAAGGAGTTCGCGAAGGTGTGCAGCCGGCTCGGCGTGATCCGCTCGCGCGGAGCGGTCGGCACCAGCGCGGACAACGCCGCCGCGGAGAGTTTCAACGCAACCCTGAAAAGAGAGACCCTCCAAGGAAGGAAACTCTGGTCAGGGGCGCGTGAGGCCCGCCTCGCAGTGTTCCGGTGGGTCACCCGCTACAACACGCGACGCAGGCACTCGGGGCTTGGCTACATCAGTCCGATCGCCTTCGAACAGCGATCGGTTACGCTGGCCTCTGCCGCATAGCAAATGGTGTCCACGCTTCGGGGGAAGCCCCCGTTCCTCAACTTCCCCCAAGTCCACCGCACCACCATGCCCGAACCAACACCACACCACCAAATCGACCTAACGAAGTACTACTAGCTGCCGGAGATGCTTCCCGGTTCCTGGGCAATCGAGCTGCCGGAGATGCTTCCCGGCTCTTGGGCAATCGAGCTGCCGGAGATGCTTCCCGGCTCTTGGGGAACCGAACCGCCGCTGCCTCCGGACGTACCGCCGCCCGGGGGCGTGGGTGCGGGCGCGTCGCGGCGCTGGCTGATGAACTCGTAGACGGCGCCGTACTTGACCTCCTTGGTAGGGGTCCTTCTGGGGTTGCAGGCTCCGGCCGGGGCGACACCGCCCTTGGTGTTCACGCGGAGGATCTTCACCACCTTGGACAGCTTGCCGGTCGCCCGGCCGCTCTGGGTGGCCTTCAGTTCCAGCTCCGGGATGTTGCCCGGGGCGCGCGGCGTCTTGGTGACCACGCTGCCCGTCACGGCGCTTCCGTCGCGGGCGATCCACTGCGGCGGTCCGGAGTTCGGGTTGACGAAGGAATGCTTGATGCCACCCTGGAGCGTGGCACGGACCCCGCGCTGGGTGAAGGCGAAGGTGCCGTCGGCCTGCTTGGTGCAGGCATAGATCTGCACGCCGGAGACTACGGACGCCCGGAAGCTGCGCTCGCCGGTCTCCCGGGAGGCGCCCGCCGCCGCCCCCTCCTGGGCCGCGAAGCCTGCACTCGTCGCCGCCGCAAAGCCACCGGTGACCAGGCCGGCGCCGACAATGATCCAGACGAGCTTCTTCTTGGTTGTAGCGGTCTTCCTACGGGACATTCTGATCCTTATCTCGATCATCATGAATGAAGAGAGGCCGACCGTTTGCCTTCTCCACCGTTGACGTGGATCTCCGTGCCGAGCTTGCTGTGCGAACCGCGAGCACACCACCCGGTTCCAGAAGTGCTCGCCACCCCCCATGCCCGGCCCCGGAGATCCGCTGGTACCCCTCTGTACGTACCGCGCTTTCCAGCCACTCAGCCCCCGACAGGATTTTTGCGCCAAGATCCGGAAAAGTTGGGGGCGTTGGCGTCCGGCTTCGGTGTGCAATTAGGGGAAAATACAGGTCACTGCATGCATGTGATGGGTGGCGAAGCACTTCGCTCCCGCACTGAATTTGTCGACTTTGACGAGCGGTCAGCTTGGGGAGGCGGGACAGTGCGGTCAACGCACCTGCGGGATCACGACATTCAGCCACACCGCGCCGGCCTGCGAGACCACCCCACGACACACCGCACGTCCCGATGGATCTCGGTGTGGACCGTGCCCGCGAGGGGGTTCCGGGGTGTGCTGGTCATGCCCCGTTAGCCTCGCCGTTTCGGTTGGGATGAGTCCGGGCGTGGGGCGGAAGTACGAAAGTGCCTTCTGAGCTGGAACGATGAACCTTGTCGAGGGGTTATGTCGGTCCAAGCGGAAGGCACTTTCTGCGTGAAGGGTATCGGTTCTCGTCCCAAGCTCCATGTCTCCGCTGACGGTTCGGGTGTGGTCGGGCATGCCGGGGCACGGATGCTGGCTGATCTTGCCGATGCCACCGGGCTGACCAGTGCGTACTCCACCGCGCTCAGGCCGCTTCGGCCGCGCGGGACCGGGCATGATCCGGGCCGGATCGCCACCGATCTCGCGGTGATGCTCGCCGATGGCGGCGAGGCCATCACGGATCTGGCCGTGCTGCGGGACCAGGCCGAGATGTTCGGCCCGGTGGCCTCCACGCCCACGGCCTGGCGGCTGCTCGCCGACATGGACGAGGCCGTACTCGCTTCGATGCGAGCGGCCCGCACTTCGGCTCGGGAGGTCGCCTGGCTGCAAGCCGCCGAGACCCGTGAGGGCATACCCGCAGTGACCGCCGCAGCGCGCGAACTGCCCGGCCTGGTCCTGGACCTCGACGCCACACTGGTCGCCTGCCACTCCGAGAAAGAAGCGGCCGCACCCACCTACAAAGGCGGCTTCGGGTTCCACCCGCTGGTGTGCTTCCTGGCCAACACCGGCGAGGCCATGTCGGCGCGACTGCGGCCTGGCAACGCCGGAGCCAACACCGCCGCCGATCACATCGCGGTCCTCGACCAGGCCCTCGCGCAGATCCCCGACGCTCACCGGCACGGAACCCAGATCCTGGTCCGCGCCGACAGCGCAGGATCCGCGAAAGCCTTCCTCGCCCACATCCGTCACCTGCGCGAGCACGGGCTGGACCTGCGGTTCTCCGCCGGATACGCGGTCACTGAGCCGGTCCGCCGCGCGATCCGCTCGGTGCCCGACCGCCTCTGGCATCCCGCCCTGGACCAGAACGGAACACTGCGAGAGGGAGCCGAGGTCGCCGAGCTGACCGGCATGGTCGACCTGGCTGGCTTTCCGCCCGGCACCCGCATCATCGTGCGCCGTGAACGACCGCACCCCGGAGCCCAGCTGTCCCTGTTCGACCAGGACGAGGGCCTGCGCCATCAGGTGTTCCTCACCGACACCCCCTACTGCGGCGGTGGCTCCGCCCAGTTCCTGGAGGTCCGCCACCGCGGGCATGCCACCGTCGAAGACCACATCCGGTGCGGCAAGACCACCGGCTTCGGCCGCTTCCCCTCCCGCCACTTCGCCATCAATGCCGTCTGGCTCGAACTCAGCCTCGCCGCGATCGACCTACTGGCCTGGACCCGCATCCTGCTCCTGGACGGGGAGCTGGCCACCGCCGAGCCGAAGAAGCTCCGCTACCGGCTGCTGCACGTCGCCGCCCGCCTCACCCGCGGCGGCCGACGCCTGCGCTTGCGGATATCGGCGACCTGGCCCTGGAGACACGAACTGGCCACGGCCTTCCACCGCCTCGCCGCACTGCCCCGTCCCGCCAGCTGATCAACAACCACCCAGACCGCCCACGACCCGAAAGACCCCGGAGAACCCGACCACCGCGCCGGGACTCAGCCATCCCCAAAAGGCGGAATCGCCCTCCCCGCCCGACAGCTGACGATCAGCAACGTCTCATCACCCCAACCGAAACGGCGAGGTTAGGGACCGAGGGGTTCCCGCTGTGCTCCCTGGCCAGGGTCGACGCCACCAGGCCCGCACTCCCGAACCGCCAGAACCGCCAGAACCGCCAGAACGGAGTGTCGGAAGATCCGAGGGGAACGAGTTCTGCGTCCTCGCGGAACGCCGCCCCTGATTTTGGAGGGCCGCACGGGAGGTGGTTGGCTGGTGCCCCCGGAAAAACCGAGTGCTGGAGGAAAAGGCATGGCGCAGGTCGAGGCCACGACGGAGCGGATCATCGCGGCGGACGCGGAGACCGTGTTCGATGCGCTGGCCGACTACAAGGACACCCGCGCGAAGCTCCTGCCCGGGCAGTTCAGCGAGTACCAGGTCCGTGAGGGCGGCGACGGCGAGGGCACCCTGGTCCACTGGAAGCTCCAGGCCACCAGCAAGCGCGTCCGCGACTGCCTGCTCGAGGTCACCGAGCCCGGGGGTACCTCCCAGGCCGGAGGTCATGGGGGAGGGCAGCTCGTCGAGAAGGACCGCAACTCCTCCATGGTGACCACCTGGACGGTCACCCCGGCCGGCGAGGGGCGCTCGAAGGCCGTGGTCACCACTGTCTGGAACGGCGCAGGCGGCATCGGCGGCTTCTTCGAGCGGACCTTCGCCCCGAAGGGTCTCGCACGGATCTACGACGAGGTGCTCGCCAAGCTGGCCGCCGAGGTCGAGAAGTAGACACGCCCGGCAGGCCCTGGGCGGAGCCGGCCGGAATCCCCGCACCACCGGCCGGTGCACCGCACGGCAAAGGTCACCGTTTCGAGTGGTTTCCACCGCCGGTTTCCCTGACATCCGGCGCTCCGGATGTCAGGGAAAAGCTCCTGATGAGCGCCCGAAGTGCGCCCGCGTGCGCCCGGTTTGACCACCCATCGGACCGCATCACCCCGCTCCATTCCCGCTTGCCCCGCCTTGGCGCGCAATGTGAAGAATGACGCCGCGCAGCGCGACGAGGGGAGCAGTAGTGGGCGGGATCACGCTGGTGAAGGACGGTCAGGCCGACGGGGCCGCGGACGGAACCCCGGGCCACCGGTTCCCCGGCGTGGAGCACCCGCACGGCGAGGCGACTCCCGCTTCCCCGGACGGCGGCGACGCTGCGGACGCCGCGCCGGTTCTGAGCCCCCGCCGTGTCCGGCTCGTCTTCTGCGGTCTCATGCTCGCGCTGCTTCTCGCCGCGCTCGAGCAGATGATCGTCGCCACCGCCCTCCCGAAGATCGTCGGTGAACTCCAGGGCCTGGACCGTATGCCCTGGGCGATCACCGCGTACCTCCTCACCGCCACCGTCGGACTTCCCGTCTACGGCAAGTTCGGCGACCTCTACGGACGCAAGGGCGTCTTCCAGTTCGCCATCGTCGTCTTCGTCATCGGCTCCGCGCTCGCCGGCTGGTCGCGCACCATGGACCAGCTCATCGCCTTCCGCGCGGTCCAGGGCGTCGGGGCCGGAGGACTGATGATCGGTGTGCAGGCGATCATGGCGGACATCGTCCCGGCCAGGGAACGCGGACGCTTCATGGGGCTGATCGGCGCCGCCTTCGGGCTCGCGTCCGTCGCGGGCCCGCTGCTCGGTGGTTTCTTCACCGACCATGTCTCCTGGCGCTGGTGCTTCTACATCAACGTCCCCTTCGGCATCGTCACGCTCGCCGTGGTCACCGTGGTGCTGAAGCTGCCGAAGCCGGCGGCCCGGGCCCGCTTCGACGTCCTCGGCGCCCTGCTGCTCGCCGCCGCTTCCACCTGCCTGGTCCTGCTGACCAGTTGGGGTGGTACGGGGTACGCCTGGGACTCACGCGTCATCGCCGCACTCGCAGCCGGTGCCGCCGGGGCCACCCTGCTCTTCCTCGTCGTCGAGCACTTCGCACCCGAACCCGTCATCCCGCTACGGCTGTTCCGTGACCCCGTCTTCGTCGTCACCAGCCTGGTCGGCGCCGTCATCGGCGTGGCGCTCTTCGGCGCGGCCAGCTATCTGCCCACGTTCCTGCAGATGGTCGACGGCGCGAGCGCCACCGAGTCAGGACTGCTGATGCTCCCGATGATGGGCGGCGTCGTCGGGGCGTCCGTGCTGTCCGGCCAGCTCATCAGCAGGACCGGCCGCTACAAGATCTATCCGGTGCTCGGCAGCGCCGTTTCGGCCGCGGGCATGTGGCTGCTGTCGCGGCTGGACACGGACACGCCCCGGCTCGAGTACTCCGTGTGGCAGGCCGTCCTGGGCATCGGCATCGGACTGGTGCTGCCCGTCCTGGTCCTCGCCGTGCAGAACGTCGTACCGCCGGCGGACCTCGGCACCGCGACCAGCGCCCACAACTACTTCCGGCAGATCGGCGGAAGCGTCGGCGCCGCGGTGTTCGGCACGCTGTTCGCCGACCGGCTCTCCGACGCACTGGCAGTGCGGCTCCCCTCCGGAGCCGGACTGCCGGATCCCGAATCGATCACGCCGCAGCTCGTCCACGCCATGCCTCCCGCCGTGCGCGACGGCTATGTCCAGGCATACGCGGACGCGATGCCGCGGATCTTCCTCTATCTCGTGCCGGTGCTCGTCCTCGGCCTCGTCCTCGCCTTCTTCCTCAAGGAGAAACCGCTGGTGTCCCACAACGCCCCCACCGTCGAGCCGACGTCCGTCCCCCACGCCCGCACCGCTCCCCGCCCCCCGGCACCCGCGCCGTACTGCCCCGCCGGAGTGCCGGTGTGCGGCACCGTCCAGCACCACGACGGCACCACCGTCCCGCGCGCCGCCCTCACCCTCATCGATGTGCAGGGGCGGCAGATCGGGCGCGGGGCCAGCGGTGAGGACGGGCGGTACGCCCTCAGTGTCCCCGGCTCCGGCGCGTATGTGCTGATCGCGGCCGCCGGGGGGCATCAGCCGCAGGCCGTCTCGGTCACCGTCGGCGAACGGCCCGTGGAACTCGATGTCGTCCTCGGCGGCGCGGGACGGCTCGCGGGCTCGGTCGTCACGGCCGACGGCAGCCCCGTGCGCGACGCCGCCGTGACCCTCACCGACGTACGCGGCGAGGTCGTCGCGAGCACCCGCTCCGGACGCGAAGGCGGCTATGTGATCGGTGACTTGGTCGCGGGGGAGTACACCCTGGCCGCCAGCGCCCCCGCCTTCCGTCCCGCGGCGCTCCCCGTCAGCGTCCCGGCTTCCCGGGAGACCCGGCAGGACATCGAACTGGCCGGTGGCGCGGTGCTGCGCGGGACGGTGCGGGCAGGTGGCGGCCGGTCCGTCGAGGACGCGCGGGTGACACTGCTGGACGCCGCGGGCAATGTCGTCGACACCCTCACCACGGGCCCCGACGGCACCTTCCGCTTCGTCGACCTGTCATCGGGCGAGTACACCGTGATCGCCGCGGGCTATCCGCCCGTCGCGACGGTGCTGCAGGTCGCGGGCGGCGGGCGCACCGAGCGGGACTTGCAGCTGGGGCACGAGGACTGAAGCCGCCCGGAGTCCGAGCGGCGCCGGCCCGGGTGCCGGCGCCGAGCGAGATCACGCGGCACGGGCCGTTGCGGTCCGGTTCGCCGGCCGGGGCAGCCCGTGGTGATCGCGCAGCGATGGACGGAAACCGAGGCGAACATCGTTTGCATACGAGCCACCCCGGCCTTCTGCCAGTGGCCGCCACGCCGTCGCCCCTTGGCATCCAGGCCCGGCGACGGTGCTCGTTCAGCGGTCGGCTACCCAGCCGGTTCCGGGGCGGGTGACCCGGGCGGCAGGACGAAGCGGGCGAGTGCATCGGCGGCGCCACGGGGCATACCGGCGACCGCGGTCGCCGGCAGATCCATGATCACCGTGCACAGCTGCGCGCCGAGGTCCGGGAATACGGACCAGGCCTCGGTCGGGGCCTCGACGGCCGCGAGCAGTAGGTCCCCGTCGTGGAAGTACGCGTCCAGCAGCGGATCTTCGAGTAGTAGGCGCACCGCGGGGGGAAGGACGTACGGGAGGGCCACCCGCTGCGAGATGAGCGCGCGCAGATCCGCCGGCCGCAGTTCGCTCAGCGGCACGCGCCGCAACTCGTGCACCTTGTGGACCAAGCGGGTCGCGTCGGCAGGCGAGGCCCCCCAACTGGGCGGGTCCAGCTCGTCGAGCGTGCGGTCGAGGTGGAGCAGTTGGTTCATGGGCCCGCGCCTGCCACCAGTAGGAATTCCACCATGGCTGCACGGTAGTAGAGCGTCCTGACAACCGCGCCGGAATAACGTTGCGGCCGGCGGGCCAGGGAGGGCCGTGGCGTCCCGTCCCGGTTCAGCCCCGCGTCATCGGGTCCTTGACCGGTTCCGGCGCGACCCCGTCCTGCCGCGGCAGTTCGCGCCGCCGGCGGACCGGGGAGAGGACGACGGGCAGGAAGGACAGCACGGCACAGCAGCCACCGGCCCACAACGCGGTGTGCGCTCCGGCGTATGGCAGGCTCATGCCGCATGATCGATGAATTCGCGAAAGACAACCTGCACGGGAGACTGCGGCGGGACCGCAAGGCGCTGCTCTGGAAACTCGACGGCTTGTCCGAATACGACGCCCGCCGACCTTTGACAGCGACCGGGACCAACCTCCTCGGCCTGGTCAAACACGTGGCCACCGTCGAGGCCAGGTACTTCGGCGAGGTCTTCGACCGCCCTTCCCCGGAACCGCTGCCCCGGTGGCAGGACTACAACGGCAGCGATCTGTGGGCGACCGAGGACGAGACCCGCGATCAGATCATCGGGTTCTACCGGCGCACGTGGGAACACTCGGACGCGACGATCAACGAGCTTCCCCTCGACGCCCCCGGCCACGTGCCGTGGTGGCCGGAGCCTTATCCCAACACGAACCTGTTCGCCATCATGGTCCATGTCCTCGGCGAGTCCATCCGGCATGCCGGGCACGCCGACATCCTGCGCGAGGGCCTCGACGGCCGGACCGGGTTGCGCGCCGAACACGAGAAGCAGATCGACGAGGAAGCCCGTGCAGCCTACTGCGCGAAGATCGAGCAGGCCGCCAGGTCGGCCGCACCAATCAAGGCTTAGAGGTCGTCTCACGTGACCTGATCTTCGTGCGGGATGATGCCGGTCGTGGTGCTGATCCATCGAAGCGTCTGATTCCTGGTGAACTCTGAGAGCCGGCCGCCCCGTTGCTGCCGTCGTTCGCTGCTCGTCCGCAAGGTTTTGGGACCGCTCCGTGTGACGGGCGGGCCGCGTTCACGGCAGTGGTGTACGCGCTGACCAGGGGCTGTGCCTGGCGGCATCTGCCGCCGACGTTCGGCACGTCATCCCACCAGCCGTTCGCACTCGCGAAACTTGCCATGTGGGACACCCTCTAAGTTCTGGATTCTGCAGTCGTGCCGGCTCCGCCTCGGGGTGCGGACGGTTCAGGCGCCGGTGGGCGGAGCGGGGCGCGCGTTGATGTCAGCTATCAGCTGCGGTTTGCCGGGTCGCCCAGGAGGCTATCTGGGTGCGGGAGGTGAAGCCGAGTTTGGTGAGGACGTGTTCGGTGTGGCCTTCGGCCGTGCGTACGGAGATGACGAGTTTGGCGGCGATCTCCTTGTTGCTCAGACCTTGGGCGACCAGGGCCGCCACCTCGCGCTCGCGCGGGGTCAGTATCTCTCCGAAGTCTTCGCATGCAACTCCGGTCTTGGACGAGGCCGGGAAGAGTGGCTCCGTTTCCAGGGCGAGGGCGCAGGCGTCATGGAACGAGAGCTCTTCCTCGTGCGACTCGATGGCCTTCTCGAACGCTTCCTCGCCGAGGGACTCGCGGGCCCGCGCCTCACACTCCTCGTGTGCGGTGAAGCTGGGCGATGAGAGAAGGTGCGGGGATATCCCGTCAATGTGCCGGAGGAGTCGGGCGGCACCGAGTAGTCGGGCCGCACGTTCCTGGTCGCCTGCCTGGCTCGCGGTCCATGCCAGTGCTTCGATACAGAAAGCGCAGATGAGCCGGTCCCCGAACACGCGGCCCAATCGCAAGCTCTCCTTCAGGAGGGCGGTTGCGCGGGTGGTGCTGCGCTGACGGACCATTTCGCGGCCGAGGACGAACAGGGCGAAGTACTTTTCCCTGCCGTTGCCATCTTCCTCGGACATGGCGAGGGCCTCCTCACCGGCCTCGACCGCGCGAGCGTCCCCGGCAAGCGACAAGGCCGCGGAGAGCAGGATAAGGGAGATGATGGTGCCGAGGCGGTCAATGAGTGCGCGTTGCCGCTGGACTGCATCGCTGGCCATGGCGATGCTGGCGGACAGGTCGCCCTGGCTCATGAGAGGGGCCGCTGTCCATTGGATCGCCCACGCCAGGGCGGACCGGTCGCCCAGGCGTTCAGCCACCTGACGAGCCTCTGCCAATCGCGCCAACGACTCGTCCTGGTTGCCTTGATGGTTGTGGAAGAGGCCCTTCACCCACAGCGCCTTTGCCCGGGCCGCGCTGTCCTCCGTGTCCAGCGCCAGCGCCCGGTCCAGCCAGTCATGGGCCTCGGGATACGCTCCCTCAGCCACCCAGAACGGCCACATCGCAGCCGTCATCACCATCGCGCTCCGGGCTCGGTCTTCTGCGGTCAGGCAGTACTCCAGAGCTACACGCAGATTGGCCTGCTCCACCCTCAGTCGTGACAGCCAGCGCAGTTGACGCGGCTGATACCAGTCGTTCTCGCCTTGCTCCACCAGGTGCTGGTACCAATCGCGGTGCCGACGCCGTACGGCCTGTTCACTGCCGTCGGCTGCCAGCTTCTCCAGCCCGTACTGCCGCACTGTCTCCAGCAGCCAGAACCGCATCCGCTCCTGGTGTTCCTCACTTTCCATCACTGACTTGTCCACGAGTCCCGCGACCAGATCCATCACCTGCCCCCGCTCGATCCCCTCACCCGAACACACCGCTTCCGCCGCCTCCAGGTCCAGACCTCCTGCGAATACCGACAACCGTGCCCAGAGCAGGCGCTCGCCCAGTGAGCACATGCCGTAGCTCCAGTCGAGCGTCGCTCGCAGAGCGCGCTGGTGAGGCATCGCCGTGCATGGCCCGCCCGTCAGCAGACCGAGCTGGTCATTCAAACGGTTCAAGATCTCCTCGATCGACAGCGTCCGCGTCCGCGCCGCCGCCAGCTCGATCGCCAGGGGTATCCCCTCCAGTCGCCGGCAGATCGCACCGATCACCCGCACCGCGTTCCCACTCGGGCTGAACCCCGGCCGCGCAAGCGCTGCCCGCTCACAAAACAGGCGCACCGCTTCACTTTGCGCAAGCGCCCGCGGTCCAACCCGCTCGCCAGGCAGAGCCAACCCCGGCACCGGCAAAACACTCTCACCCATGACCCTCAGCGTCTGCCGGCTCGTCGCCACCACCGTCAGACCCGGAGCCGCCTCCAGCAGCACCGACACCAGCAACGCGCACGGCTCGACCAGATGCTCGCAGTTGTCCAGAACAATCAGGGCCTGCCGCTTTGCCAGGAAGTCCCGCAGAACGTCCGATGGCGGCCGCGATGATCGCTCACGCAGCCCCAGGACGTCCACCACTGTCTGCTCCAGCAGCCCACCGTCAGCCAGGGGGGCCAGTTCCACCAGCCACATCCCGCCGGGAAACGCTCGCCTGACCTGCGCGGCTATGCGCAACGCCAGACGCGTCTTACCGATCCCACCCGGCCCTGTCAATGTCACCAGGCGGCTTCTGGCCAGTAGCTCTCTCGCTCGCGCCACCTCACGCTGCCGGCCCACAAAGGTCGTCAGCTCAACCGGCAGCAACCCCGCGCCATGCGGTCCACCACCTGACATACGCAAAGCGTATTCCTGCCGGGTGCGCATCGCATGGGGCGGACGGTGCTGTACGCGCGCACCCGTGTGGGGGAGGCACTGGTCAGGGCCGTGATCTGTGAGGCTCACCAGAGGGCCTGGTCCGTGCGGCGAACGGCTTCGTGCCTCCGCCCCGGCACTGCGCCCTGTGTGCGAACCGTGGCCGAGAGGGGGCTGGTGCGCCCCCGCACCGGGTAGGGAGTTGCCGGTACCGGTGGACGCGCCCCGTCGGGCCCGGCGGCACCGGAGCGTCGGCGCCGGGCCTCGAAGGGAAGGACGGAGACGGCTGTGAAGATCCTGATCAGCGCCGACATGGAGGGCGCCACGGGGGTCACCTGGCCGGGCGACGTACTGCCCGGCACCCCCCAGTGGGAGCGCTGCCGCCCCCTGTTCACCTCGGACGTGAACGCGGCGGTCCTCGGCTTCCTCGACGGCGGCGCCGATCGCGTGCTCATCAACGAGGCACACTGGAGCATGCGCAACCTGCTGCTGGAACAACTGGACGACCGGGCCGAGATGCTGACGGGGCGCCACAAGGCCCTGTCCATGGTGGAAGGCGTACAGCACGGCGATGTGGACGGCGTCGCCTTCGTCGGATACCACACGGGTGCCGGCGCCGAAGGCGTGCTGGCCCACACCTACCTCGCCAATTCCATCACCGGCGTCTGGCTGAACGGGCGGCGGGCAAGCGAGGGCCTGCTCAACGCGCAGGTGGTCGCCGAGTACGGAGTGCCGGTCATCCTGGTCACCGGCGACGATCTGACCTGCGAGGACGCCCTCGGTTACGCGCCCCGGGCACATAGGGTCGCCGTCAAGGACCATGTCTCGCGGTACGCGGCAGTGTGCCGCACCCCGGCCCGTACGGCAGAGGAGATCCGTGCCGCCGCCAAGGAGGCGACGGCGCTCGCGGTCCGCGGCGAGCCGGTGCGGGGCGGGCCGTTCACCGTGGAGGTCGAGTTCGACGCCGAGCACCTCGCCGCGGCCGCGACGGTGGTGCCGGGGGCGGCAGGGAGCGGGGAGCGGCGTATCGCGTACACCAGCGAGACGATGTATGAGGCCATTCGTACCTTCAAAGCCGTCACGACGATCGTCTCCGCGGCGGTGGAGGAGCAGTATGGCTGATGTGATTCTCCCCGACCCTGGAACCGCGCCCATGGACATCGACGACATCGCGCTCGACGAGGTGGTCACCTTCACCTCCGAGCTGATCCGTATCGACACCACCAACCGCGGAGGTGGGGACTGCCGTGAGCGGCCCGCCGCCGAGTACGTCGCCGAAAGGCTCGCCGCGGCGGGCGTGGACCCGGTGCTCCTGGAGCGGACCGAGGGCCGTACCAATGTGGTGGCGCGGATCGAGGGCACCGATCCGTCGGCGGACGCCCTCCTGGTGCACGGCCATCTCGACGTCGTCCCCGCCGAGCCCGCCGACTGGACCGTCCACCCCTTCTCCGGCGAAGTGCGGGACGGTGTCGTCTGGGGCCGCGGCGCCGTCGACATGAAGAACATGGACGCGATGGTGCTCGCGGTCGTACGCGCCTGGCAGCGCACCGGTGTCCGGCCGCGCCGCGACATCGTCCTCGCGTACACGGCGGACGAGGAGGCCAGTGCCGAGGACGGCTCGGGCTTCCTCGCCGACCGTCACCCCGAGCTCTTCGAGGGCTGCACCGAAGGAATCAGCGAGTCCGGGGCCTTCACCTTCCACGCCGGGCCCGGCATGGCGCTCTACCCCGTCGGAGCCGGGGAGCGCGGGACCGCCTGGCTGAAGCTCACCGCCCACGGCACCGCGGGCCACGGCTCCAAGGTCAACCGGTCCAACGCGGTGACACGGCTCGCCGGGGCCATCGCCAGGATCGGCGCCCACGAGTGGCCGGTGCGGCTCACGCCCACCGTGCGGGCCGCCCTGGCCGAGCTCGCCGCGCTGCACGGAGTCGCCGTCGACCTCGACGCACCCGGCCTGGATGTGGACGCCCTGATGGCCAAGCTCGGCCGGGCAGCCCTGCTGGTCGAGCCGGTCGTGCGCAACAGCACCAACCCGACCATGCTGGACGCCGGTTACAAGATCAATGTGATTCCGGGCCATGCCACCGCCCATGTCGACGGGCGCCTGCTGCCCGGCACCGAGGACGAGTTCCGCGACACGCTGGACCTGCTCACCGGCCCCGGCGTCGACTGGGAGTTCGAACACCGTGAGGTGCCCCTCGAGGCTCCCGTCGACTCCCCGACCTTCGCCCGGCTCCGCGCCGCCATCGAGGCCTTCGACCCCGGCGCCCACGTCGTGCCGTTCTGCATGTCGGGCGGCACCGACGCCAAGCAGTTCTCACAGCTGGGCATCACCGGATACGGCTTCTCCCCGCTGAAGCTGCCCGAGGGCTTCGACTACGGTGCGATGTTCCACGGTGTCGACGAGCGTGTCCCCGTCGAGGCACTGCACTTCGGCGTCCGTGTCCTCGACCACTATCTGAAGTCCGCTTAGGGGGATGGGGAATGGTACCCACGGGGTCCTACGGGACCTGGGCGTCGCCGATCGACGCCTCGCTCGCCGCCTCGCACGACGGGCGGCCCGAGTACGTCGGCATGGTCGGCGACGAGGTGTGGTGGTCGGAGCCCCGCCCCACCGAGGACGGCCGCCGCACCCTGATGAGACGGCTGCCCGACGGCACCGAGGAAACGGTCCTTCCGGTTCCGTGGAACGTCCGCAGCCGGGTCATCGAGTACGGCGGACTGCCCTGGGCCGGGGTGCCGCGCGACGACGGCGGCCCGCTCGTGGTGTTCGTCCACCACGACGACCAGCGGATGTACGCCTGTGAACCGGATGACGACGACCCACCCAGACCGCTCACGCCGGTGTCCCCGACCGGCGGCGGTCTGCGGTGGGCCGACCCCGTCGTCCACCCGGACCGGGGCGAAGTCTGGTGCGTCCTCGAGGAGTTCACCGGCCCCGCGCCCACCGACGTACGCCGGGTGATCGCCGCCGTGCCGCTGGACGGTTCGGCGGCCGACGACCGCGCCGCCGTACGCGAACTGACCGACGACCGGCACCGCTTCGTCACCGGCCCGCGGTTGTCGCCCGACGGGCGGCGCGCCGCCTGGATCGCCTGGGACCATCCACGGATGCCCTGGGACGGCACGCTGGTGATGCTCGGTGACGTCGTCGACGGCGGCCCCTTCGGCGCGGTGCGCCGGATCGCCGGCGGCACCGGCGAATCGGTCGCCCAGGTCGACTGGGCGCGGGACGGCTCGCTGCTGTACGTGTCGGACATGGGCGGCTGGTGGGAACCGTACGCCCTCCGGCCGGGGGATCTCGACGGTGGTGAGGTGACCGCGACGGCGCTGTGCCCGGGCCGGGGCGAGGAGTTCGGCGGGCCGCTGTGGAAGATCGGCCTCACTTGGTTCCAGCCCCTGGACAACGGCCTGGTCGCCGTCATCCACGGCAGGGGCGCGACCGCGCTCGGGATACTCGACCCGGAGACCGGGGAACTCGTGGACACCGCCGGCCCCTGGACCGAGTGGGCCCCGACGCTCGGCGCGCACGGCACCCGGGTCGTCGGCGTCGCCGCGAGTCCGCGCAGCGGTTACGAGGTCGTGGAGCTCGACATCGGTACCGGCAGGGCCCGGGTCATCGGCTCCGCCCACGACGACCCGGTGGATCCCGCGTACTACCCCGAGCCACAGATCCGCACCTTCGCCGGGCCGGACAGCCGCGAGATCCACGCCCACGTCTATCCGCCGCACAACCCCGACCGCGCGGCCCCCGACGACGAACTGCCCCCCTATGTGGTGTGGGCGCACGGCGGGCCCACCGGCCGCGCCCCCCTCGTCCTCGATCTGGAGATCGCCTACTTCACGTCACGGGGCATCGGGGTCGCCGAGGTCAACTACGGCGGTTCCACCGGCTACGGCCGCGAGTACCGCGAGCGGCTGCGGGAGCAGTGGGGCGTGGTCGACGTGGAGGACTGCGCCGCGGTCGCCGAGGCGCTGGCCGCCGAGGGCACGGCCGACCCGGACCGGCTCGCCATCCGGGGCGGCAGCGCGGGCGGCTGGACCGCGGCGGTGTCCCTCACCACGACCGGTGTGTACGCGTGCGGAGCGATCCGCTACCCCGTGCTCGATCTGCTCGGCTGGGCCGCCGACGGCACCCATGACTTCGAGTCCCGCTACCTCGACTCGCTGATCGGTCCGCTCGACGAGGTGCCGGGCCGCTACCGCGAACGGTCCCCGATCGAGCATGTGGACCGGATCACCGCTCCGCTGCTGCTGCTGCAGGGACTGGACGACCCGATCTGCCTGCCGGCGCAGAGCCGGCGGTTCCTCGCACAGCTCGCCGCACACGGCACACCCCACGCCTACCTGGCATTCGAGGGCGAGAGCCACGGCTTCCGCCGGGCCGGGACCCTGATCCGCGCTCTGGAGGCCGAACTCTCCCTGTACGTACAGGCCTTCGGCACCGCACGCACCGACGTGCCGGTCCTCGGCCTGGTGAAGTGACCGGCCGGGAAGGGAGCGTGGTGGCCGGGCCCCTGACCCGGCCCGCTCGGCTGCGGCCGGGCGACCGCATCGCCGTCGTGGCACCCAGCGGCCCCGTCCCGGCCGACCGGCTGGAGCAGGGCCTGGACTTCCTGCGCGGCTGGGAGCTCGAACCGGTCGTCATGCCGCATGTCCAGGGCGGCCATCCGCGGCTTGGCCATCTCGCGGGCGAGGACGTGGCACGGGCACGGGATCTCCAGGACGCGTGGTGCGATCCTTCGGTCTCCGCCGTGATCTGTGCCCGGGGCGGTTACGGCGCCCAGCGCATGGCCGATCTCGTCGACTGGGCCGCACTGCGCGCGGCGGGGCCGAAGGTCTTCGTCGGCTACAGCGACGTCACCGCGCTCCACGAGGCGTTCGCCGTGCGCGCGGGGATGTCGACCCTGCACGGACCGATGGTGGCCACGGCGGCCTTCCTCGGGGATCCGCTCACCCGGGAGTCACTGCGGGCCACCCTCTTCGAGCCCGAATCGGTGCGGGTGCTCGGCCTCGCCACGGCCGGGCCGCTGGTGCCGGGTCGTGCGAGCGGGATCACCCTGGGCGGGTGCGTGAGCCTGCTCGCCGCCGAGCTCGGCACCCCGTACGCCCGCCCGTCCGCCGCCGGTGGCCTCCTGCTGCTCGAGGACACCGACGAGGAGCCGTACCGGCTCGACAGGATCCTCACCCAGCTGCTGCGTTCCGGATGGCTGGACGTGGTGGCCGGGATCGCCCTCGGATCGTGGGTCGGTTGCGGGCCCTACGAGGAGGTGCGGACGCTGTTCCTGGACCGGCTGGGCGGTCTCGGGGTCCCTGTCGTCGAGGAGCTGGGCTTCGGGCACGGCGCCGCGGCACCCACGGTGCCGCTCGGGGTGCGGGCGGTGCTGGACGCGGACGCCGGCTCACTGACGCTGGAGCGGACCGCGCTGCTGTGACACCGGTCCGGGGGACGGGGCGCCGGTCCGGGTGGCGTGGCGCCTTCCGCCGGGCCGCACTCTGCGGGGGTGTCAAGGGCGCCTCACCCGTTCGGCCCGGTCCACCAGCCTCATGGGGCCGGGATCCGTCCATCCTGGTCCCATGAGTCCCAAAGGCGGAACGAGGAGCGGCAGCGGAACGGATCATGCGGGAGGTACGGCCGCACGCGGCCGGTTCACAGCTCGCAGGATCGTGTTCCTGGTGCTCGCGGTCCTCACGCTGATCTTCATCTTCGAGAACACCCAGCAGGTCAGGGTCAGGCTGCTGATCCCCGAAGTGTTCATGCCGCTGTATCTGGCCCTGCTGGCCGCCGCGATCCTGGGAGCCCTCTGCGCTGCGCTCTTCCTCGGCCGCCGCGCCAAGTGACGGCGGTCCAGCGGCAGTTGACGGCGGCCGGGGGCAGGGTGGCAGCGCCGGAACGGCAGATGACGGGAACCGTTGCGCCCGGCGGGTGCCGCGCGGCAGCCCGTAGCCTGGCCGCATGGCCGCCGATCCAGCACACAGCGCCGATCCAGCCCCCACCACCGACCTGCTCGGCCAGGGCTTCCTGAGCCGGGGAAAGCGTGTCGCCATCCGGCACGCCCGACTCGACGATGCCGAGGAGTTCTCCTCGCTCGCGCGGGAGAGCCGGCCGCTGCACCGGCCCTGGCTGTTCCCGCCCCAGACCCCACAGGCGTGCGCCGCCTATGCCCGGGGGCTCATGGACGACCCCACGAAGGCGGGTTTCCTGGTCTGTGAGCGGACCACGGGCGGGATCGCGGGATTCATCAACATCAGCAACATCGTCGAGGGCGCCTTCCTCAGTGGATCCGTGGGCTACGGCGCCTTCCTGCACGCCTCCGGCCGCGGGCTGATGAGCGAAGGGCTGCGTCTGGTCGTCCGCCATGCCTTCGGTCCGCTCGGTCTGCACCGGCTCGAAGCCAACATCCAGCCCCACAACGCCGCGTCGCTCGCCCTGGTGCGGGCGCTGGGCTTCCGGCTGGAGGGGTTCTCACCGGACTTCCTGTACATCGACGGGGCATGGCGCGACCACGAACGCTGGGCGATCACCTCCGGGATGACACTCCGTGAGCCGGGCACGGGACGTTGAGAACACAATCCGGAGGTCCACACGACCGGTGGCCTACACGATCGCCTTGCGGTCGACGTACTCGAAGACGGACCCGTCGGGATGTACGGCGATGAGATTGCGGCCCACCGGGGTCGGCACCGGCCCCGCGATAATCCTGGCGCCGACCGCGGTGAGAGCCGTATGGGCCTCGTCGACGTCGTCGACGGCGATCGTCGCCCCGACCTTGCGGAGCACATCGAGCTCCTCTTCGGGCCCGCTCATGAGCAGGAAGCAGCTCACCGCCGCGACGGAGACGCCACCGCGTTCGAACCGCAGCGCGGTGGCGCCGGTGAGACGCTCGTAGAAGTCGGAGGCGGCCTCCAGGTCGTCGACGCAGATGCGCAGCGTGGTTCCGAGGATCTCCATGTGCGCAAGGGTAGTTGGCGGCGTGCCGCGGTGTGATCGGTTCGGGCCCCACCGCCCCACCGCCCCACCGCCCCACCGCCGCACCATCGCACTGCCTGTGCCCCGTAACGCCTGCGCCCCCGTACGGCCGCGCCGTCGCACCGTTAGTGCTGTGACCGGATAGGTTCACCGGCTCGCGGCGCCCTGCACGGCGTCTCGCTGCGTTGTCGAATCACCCGAGTACATCCAGTACAAGGCCGACCTCCCCCAGCCTCCGGCCGGGGGTACCCCCACCGCCTTGCGATACACCGCACCGGACGCCGCGAGCTTCCCGGCAAACCTATCCGGCCACAGCACTAGACGCGGCAGAGCAGTTCGCCGTGCGGCACCGTGAACCACGCGTCGTCCTGACCGCCCCACTCGTGCCAGGCCCGGGCGATGTCCGCCAGATCGCCGGGGCGTGCATGACCGCCGTCGACGGCCAGTCGGGCGTAGTCCGACTGCGTCGTACGGTCGGCCCAGAGCCCGCTCCACCACTCGCGTTCGCCGGGTGTGCCGAAGCACCAGGCCGACGCCGTGGCGGTGATGTCGGTGAAGCCCGCGGTGCGCGCCCACGAGTACAGCCATCGGCCCGCGTCGGGCTCACCTCCGGACGCCCGGGCCACCCGCTGGTACAGCCCCAGCCAGTCGTCCAGCCCCGGCACCTGCGGATACCAGCTGAACGCGCCGTAGTCGCTTTCCCTGACGGCGACGAGCCCTCCGGGACGGCAGACCCGCCGCATCTCGGCGAGGGCCGCCGCCGGGTCGCCGACGTGCTGCAGCACCTGGTGGGCGTGCACGACGTCGAAGGAGTCGTCCGGGAAGTCCAGAGCGTGGACATCGGCGCCCGCGAAGCGGACGTTGTCCCGTCCGTGCTCCGCGGCCACCTCACGGGCCGATTCCAGGATTCCCGCGTCGGCGTCGACAGCCGTGACCGTACCGGGCGCCACCAGTGCGGCCAGATCGGCGGTGATCGTGCCCGGCCCGCAGCCCACGTCCAGGACGTCCAGACCGGGCCGGAGTTCGGGCACCAGGTACGCGGCGGAGTTCGCGGCCGTGCGACTGCGGTGCGAGCGCAGCACCGACTCGTGATGTCCGTGGGTGTAGACAGCGGTGTTCGTGGCCATGAGCGCCCTCCCTGATCGTCAAGTCCCTTGGGTGCGGGCCGTGTTGGTGTGGCCGTCATGGTGTGCGGCCGTCACACCACGGTACGCCGGAACCTCGAATAATGAGATCTGTGTCTTGCCATGCGGACTCACCGAAAGGGTCGCCGCGCCCGCTGCGTCGCGATCGTCGAACGCCCGCTCCGTCGCCCAAGGCTCGCGCGGGCTGCCACGCCGGAGCAGAGTGGACCGCATGGACAACCCACTCCTGGACCGGCACGCCGAATCGCTCGCGCTGTTCACCGACCGGGTGCACGCCGTGCGGCCCGACCAGTGGGGCGCTGCGACGCCCTGCACCGAGTGGACCGTCCGTGACCTGGTGAACCATCTGACCGTCGAGCAGCTGTGGGTGCCGCCGATGGTCGTCGAGGGCCGCACCATCGCAGAGATCGGCGACGCCTTCGACGCCGACATGCTCGGCGCGCACCCGGCCGTCGCCTGGGACCGGGCCGCGTCCGCGGCGAAGGCCGCGTTCAACTCGTCCGGCGTACTGGACCGCACGGTGGTGCTCTCGTACGGCGAGAGCACCGTCGCCACCTACTGCGCACAGATGGTGGCCGACGCGACCGTGCACGCCTGGGACCTGTCCCGGGCGATCGGCGCGGACGAGACCCTTCCGGACGCGCTCGTCGACTTCACCGTGTGCGAGGTCGCCCCCTATGCGGCCGAGCTGGTGCAGAGCGGGCTCTTCGCCCCGGCCGTTCGGCCCCCGTCCGGAGCAGACGCCAGGACGAAACTCCTGTGCCTCCTGGGCCGCGAGCCGTGACGGTGGCCGCCCCGCCCCGCCGGACCGTACGACCGCGCCGCACACCCCCGGGTCACGGGAATGGGCCGACCGGAGCGGCGGCCCGGGCGGAACCTCCGTATAAAGGGCACATGACCTTCGTTCACACGTGACCCGCGTATCCGGGCACGTGAACCGGGCGGCGTTCCCGGGCGCGAGCACGGGAGGTGGGCCCATGCCCCGGACGGTTCCGGAAGACCACGGCCCGGTTCGTTACGGCCCGCCCGCACCGGAACCGGGCCTGCCCGTGCTGCCCGAGCTGGCCGATGTGCTCGCGGAGGCGGCCGATCGCACGTCGACCCTCGAGCCACCGGGCGGGGGAGCGGTCCTGCGGGAGGCGGCGGTGGGCTACTGGTGGCGGCGCGGGCTGCGCAGCCACCCGGAGGACGTCGCGGCCGCGCCCGGGGCACAGCCCCTGCTGCTCGCCCTGCTGGCCGCTCACGGCGGCGATGTGCTGATGCCCAGGCCGTGCCCGGCCTGGTGGACACCGCAGGCCCGGTTGCTCGGCCGTCCGGCCTACCATGTGCCCACTCCGGCGGAATGCGGAGGCGTACCCGACCCGTACGCCCTGCTCGAGACGGTGCGCAGAGTACGGGCCGAGGGCGGCAGACCGCATCTGCTGCTGCTGTCCGTCGCCGACGATCCGACCGCCACCGTCGCCCCGCCGGAGCTGGTGCGCGAGGCGTGCGAGGCCGCGGTCGACCAGGGGCTGCACATCATCAGCGACGAGACCTGGCGGGACACACTGCACCGGCCCCACGAGCGCGTACTGCTCAGCCCCGCCGAGATGTGCCCCGACGATGTGACCGTGGTCAGCGATCTGGCGGGTGCGCTCGCCCCCGCGGCCTGGCCCGTTGCGGTGGCCCGCTTCCCCTCCACGGAGCCTGCCGCGGGCCACCGGGCCAGGGTCCTGGACATCCTCACCGCGCTCGGCGCGTTCGTCGCGGGTCCCGTCGCGGCCGCCGCCGCACACGCCCTCGACGAACCCGGGCCCGTCGCCACCAGAGCCGGACTCGCGGCCGCCCTGCACGCCCAGGTGGCTGCGGCCGCCCACCATGCCGTGCTCGCCGCCGGAGCACTGGCCCGCCCCCCGCAGGCGGGCCGCCATCTGTACGCCGACCTCGGCCCCCTGCGCGCCCGGCTCGCGGCGCGCGGGGTCACCGACTCGATGGAGCTCGAGGACTACCTCAGCGCCCGGCTCGGCACCCTGTCACCCGGCGGCCACCGCTTCGGCGACGAGCTCGGTGCCCTGCGCGTCCGACTGGGTACGGGCGCGCTGCTCGGCACCACCCCCGCGGAACGCCTCGGCGCGCTGAGCGCCGAGCGACCACTCGAACTGCCCCATGTGGCGCATGCGCTGACCCAGTTCGGATCGGTCTTCGACGAACTGCGCTGACCCCCGCCGCGAACGGCGAGCCCCCGCGTCGAACGGAGCCGCAGATGACGGACCACCCGGAGCCCCCGCCCCCGCCCGACGACCCCCAGGGCCTGCCGGCCGGACCGCCCGGCGCGCGGACCACGGCCATGCCCCCCGGGGCCCCGGACCGCGCCGGGACGGAGCTCTCCCGGCGCACCCCGCCGCACGCATCCGAGGCGGCCCGCTCCGGTCCGCGCAGCCCCGCGGACGCGTCGGAGGGCGGCTCCGGTCCGCGTCCACCTGCGGACGCGCCGGGCCGCCGTGGAGAGGACCGGCCCGCGTCCCCTGCCGGAGCCCGGCCCAGGAGCCGGCTGCGTCCGCTCGGTTTCACCCGCCGTCCGACCCGCTCCTTCGCGGGCCGGCTGACCGCGCCGCTGCCCGGCGTAAGAGCCCTCGCGAGGCTGGCCAGAGAGGGCGCGCTGCGGCCCGCCGCGGCGGGCCTCGCCGACATCCCGCAACTGCCCTTCGCGCCGGGGCCGCTGCCCGTGGCCGAGCCCGGGACCGTCGCCGTCACCTGGGCCGGACACGCCAGTTGGGTGGTCGCCATCGGCGGGCTGACCGTGCTCACGGACCCCGTGTGGTCGCGCCGGATCCTCGGCACGCCCGCCCGGCTCACCCCGGTCGGGGTGCGCTGGGAGGACCTGCCGTCCATCGACGCCGTGGTCATCAGCCACAACCACTACGACCATCTCGACGCCCCCACCGTCGCCCGCCTCCCCAGGCGCACCCCGGTGTTCGTCCCGGCCGGACTCGGCCGGTGGTTCCGGCGGCGCCGGTTCAGCCGGGTCACCGAGCTCGACTGGTGGGAGGCCGCCGAGCTGCCCTCGCCCGACGGGGGAGCGGTGCGCTTCGACTTCGTACCGGCACACCACTGGTCCAGGCGGACCCTCACGGACACCTGCCGCTCGCTGTGGGGCGGCTGGGTCATCGGCGACCGGCGGGGCCGGCAGATCTACTTCGCCGGGGACACGGGGTACGGCCACTGGTTCAAGGAGATCGGCGACCGCCACCGGGACATCGACTTGGCCCTGCTGCCGATCGGGGCCTACGCGCCGCGCTGGTGGCTCAGCACCGTGCACATCGACCCCGAGGAGGCCGTACAGGCCTTCGCCGACCTCGGCGCCCGGAACATGGCACCGATGCACTGGGCGACGTTCGTCCTCTCGGCCGAGCCCGTGCTGGAGCCGCTGACCCGGCTGCTTGCCGCCTGGGAGCACACCGGTCTTCCGCGCGACAGGCTCTGGGATCTGCCCATCGGAGGGTCGTGCCGCCTGGCCGCCGGCTGACGAGGCACCGGTCGCCGTGCGGCACACCGCCGACCGCCGGCGCGGAGTCTCACAGCCGGCGGCCGCCGGACGGCCGGGGCCGGCGCAGCCTGTGCCACAACGTGGGCGCCGCGCCGATCAGCAACGCCAGGCCCACCGCCGCGACAACCCCCTGCCACGGCTCGGGGAAGAGCGAGCCGCCGAGGATCCCGATGAGCCCGTACGCCGCCGCCCAGACGAGGCACGCCGGAACATCACTGCGTGCGAAGCGCCGCAGCGGCATCCCGGCCAGCAGACAGGCCAGCATCACCGGAATGCGTCCGGCCGGCACCAGCCGGGACAGCACCAGCACCGTCGCCCCGCGTTCGTCGAGCCCCCGCTGCGCCTGCGCGAGCCGCTCCGGTGCCGCCCGCTGCCGCAGGGCCCCCAGCCACCGTGAGCCGTTCCTGGAGCCGACCCCGCGCCGCCCCAGCCAGTACAGCGCGACGTCCCCGGTGAACGCCGCGAGCGCCGACACCAGGAACACCAGCAGCAGCGCGAACGGCAGGGTCTGATGGAACGCCACCACCGCGGCGGAGCTCACGATCGCGCCCGTCGGAATCACCGGCACCAGCGCACCCAGCGCCACCAGCAGGAACAGCGACGGATAGCCGACCGCCTGCTGGGTCGACTCCGGCGGCAGCGGGCCGAGGGCCGCCTGGAACGTCACCGTGAGACCTCCGGCCGGACGCTCTCGCCGTGCCCCAGCCGGTGCACGGCCACCCCCGGCGCCAGCCGTGCCGCCTTCCGCGCGAACTCGTCCCCCGGCGCATGGAACTCGTGCGGCCGGATCGCGTCCATGCCGATCGGCCAGTACGTGCCGTAGTGCACCGGCACCGCCGCCCGCGGGTCCAGCGCGGCCAGCGCACGGGCCGCCCGGTCCGGATCGAGGTGCCCGTGCCCCAGGAAGGGACCCCAGCCACCAACCGGCAGCAGGGCCACGTCGATGGGACCGACCGCCTCCGCCATGCCGGAGAACAGCCCGGTGTCCCCGGCGAAGTACGTCCGTGCCTCGCCCCGGATCACATAGCCGAGCGCGGGGGAGCGGTGCGGGCCGAACGGCAGCCGCCGCCCGTCGTGCAGTGCCGGCACGGCACGTACGCGCAACGCGTCGACGGTCACCTCCTCACCCGGCGCCATCTCCGTGACGCAGAGCCCCCGCAGCCGCCTCAGCCCCGGCACCGACCGCGGCGCCCCGCGCGGCACGATCAGCCGGGTACCGGGCGCCAGCCGGGCCAGCGACGGCAGATGCAGGTGGTCGGAGTGCAGATGCGAGACGAGTACGGCCTCGGCGACCGCGGCCTCGGGCGGGGGCACGGCCCCGCGCCGGCGCCGCAGATGAGCGAGCCGGCTTACGAACAGCGGATCGGTCAGCACCCGCACCCCGGAGTCCTCGACCGTGCAGGTGGCATGACCCCACCAGGTGACTTCCACCGGCACGCGACCGCCTCCTCGCTGCCCTCGCCCGTCCCGGGCGATGTCTCCGCTACGAGCGTAGGACCATTCGTTTGGATCTTGCCGGGATCGCACGCCCTGGTGCCGTGAGCGAAGGGCGCGGGGAGAGCGGACCGCGCCGGTCGAGCGCCGATGTGCGCCTCCCTTGCGCCCTCGTCACCGGAGTAGGGTCGCCTTCAACAACCGGCGTACCGCACCACGCGAGGGCACAGGGAGAAGGGTCCATGGAGGACGCACCGGACGGCGCACCGGACCCCGGGCGGCACCCGCTGCGTGTGGCATCGATAGCCAGCCTGACCCCGCTCGAGGAGCTGGACAGCGAGCCCTTCCTCGTCGACACGCGCAGCCAGCACGCGATGTGTGCACGCTGGGCCGCGGGCCGGGGCCATGTCGTCACCCGTGAGCTGCTGTTCTACGGACTGCGCCCCGAAAACGGGGTGTTGTGGGCCGATGTCGAGGCGGGGCAGGTGGATCTCTTCGTCGCCCCCAGCGAACGGGTGCTGGCGCGGGCTCTGACCTCCGTGCCGGAGTTCACGGCCGAGTGCGCACGCCGCGGTGTGCCGCTGGAGACCGCCGGCCTCGACGAACCGGTCTACAACGCGGCGATGAAGGCGAGTGTGCACCGCCGGCTGTCGATGCCGACCGCGGGCTACGACGGCTGCTGAGTCCCGCCGCCGATTTCCGCCGCTGATTTCTGTCGCTGTGTTCGTCCGTCCCACGGCGCGGGCCCGGATCCACCTCCTGGGGTCCTGTCCGGCAGGGTGAACCAGGGGACCGTGCCCGGCCTTGTGCCACGCTGGATCGCAGGCGAGTCGGAAGGCAGTGACGGCGCGTGGGCGAACGGCGCGTAATCGAGCGGCCCTGGCGGACCGCGGGCAGCGCCCTGCTGCGGGTGATCGTGGTGTGGTCGGTGTCCACCCTCACCCTGCTCGCCCTCGCAGGCATCCTCCCGGACTTCGAGCTCCAGTCCCCCGGCGGGGACAGCATCACCCGTACGGCGGTCACCGCCGCCTGGGGCGCGGGCGTCTTCGGACTGCTGAGCGCCCTGGTGTGGCCGCTGGCCGTGAGGGCCCTGCTGCTGGTGCCCGCGCTGGTGCTCGGACTGCTGGTGTTCTTCCTCAACGGTTCCCTGCTGCTCCTCGCGCTCTGGCTGATCCCCGACGGCCGCGGCGCCGCCGACCCGCGCACCGCTGTGGTGGTCGCCGCCGTCATGTCCGCCGTCGCCTCCGCCACCTCCACCGCCCTCACCGTGGGGGACGACAACGCCTACCGGCGACGGCTCTCCCGCCTCGCCGACCGAAGACGGCGGCGCCGCGGCGACCGTATCGGGGGCAGCACGCCGGCCGGCACCGTGTTCCTCCAGCTCGACGGCGTCGGGCACACCGTCCTGTGCCGGGCCGTCGACGACGGGCTGATGCCGACCGTGGCCCGCTGGCTCGGCACCAGCCACCGCCTCACCCGCTGGCGCACCGACTGGTCCAGCCAGACCGGTGCCAGTCAGCTTGGCATCCTGCACGGCTCGAACCACGACGTCCCCGGATTCCGCTGGTACGAGAAGGACACCGGCCGGACCATGGTCAGCAACCGCCCCGCGGCCGCCGCCGAACTCCAGCGCCGCGCCGTCGCCCGCACCCGCGACGCGGGACTGCTCGGCGCGGACGGAGCGAGCCGCGGCAATCTGTTCGGCGGTGGCGCCGACCAACTGGCACTGGTGCTGTCCGTGGCCGCCCGCCGGGGCCGCGCCAACCGTTCCCGGGCCGGTTACTTCGCCTACTTCTCCGACCCCGCCAACGCCGTCCGCACCGCCGTCTCCTTCATCGCGGAAGTCCTGCGCGAGTGCGGTCAGTCGATCCGCTCCCGGCTGCGCGGCGACCGGCCGCGCGTCGGACGCGGCGGCCTCTACCCCTTCATCCGGGCCTTCGCGACCGTCGTCGAACGAGACGTCGTGGTCGCCGCGGTGATCGGGGACATGCTGGCCGGCCGCACCGCCGTCTACGCGGACCTCGTCGCCTACGACGAGGTCGCCCACCACTCGGGGCCGCACAGCCGTGACGCCGCGAAGGTGCTGCAGCGGATCGACCGGGCGGTCGCGCTGATGGCCAAGGTCGCCGCACACGCACCCCGCCCCTACCGGATCGTGCTGCTCTCCGACCATGGCCAGAGCCCCGGCGAGACGTTCGCACAGGCATACGGACTCACCCTGAAAGACCTCGTCAGGGCCGGCTGCGGCCTGCCCGTGTCACGCCGGGCAGGACGCACCCCGAGCGGTGCGGAGGCCCGCGACGCCGCCCGGGACGCACTGCGCAGCGCCCTGCACCGCCCGGTCGGGAGTGAGGAGGCGCAGGAGCAGCCGGCCGGCCGATCCGGTCCCGTGGTCCTCGCCTCGGGCAATCTCGGGCTGATTTCCTTCCCGGACGCCGCAGGGCGGCTCAGCCGCGAACAGATCGACCGCCGTCACCCGGCCCTGCTGCGCACCCTCGCGAGCCATCCGGGCATCGGCTTCCTGCTGGTGCGCAGCGAGCGGCACGGCTCGTTGGTGCTCGGACCGGGCGGAGCCGAAATACCGGTGCCCACGCTGGACGGCACCGGCCCGCTCGCCGTGTTCGGGCCGGGTGCGGCCGATGCCGTCCGGCGTACCGACTCGTTCCCCCATGTCGCCGACATCATGGTCAACTCGCGCTATGACCCCGGGAGCGGACGTGTGCACGCCTTCGAGGAACAGATCGGCTCCCACGGCGGTCTCGGGGGTGAGCAGGCGTACCCGTTCCTGCTGTCGCCGTACGAACTGTCCGAGCCCGTACCGGCGGGCGCGACGCGTACGTCCGGCGCGGACGACACGCAGCTGGTGGGCGCCGAACAGGTGCACCTCGTGCTCAGGCGCTGGCTCGGGGAGGCCCGGACGCAGGCGCACAGTCCGCGGGTGCCGCTCACCGAAGGAGCGGAAGATCACCGGTCACCGGACCGCACCGGCGAAGCATTTCCGGTGCCGGAGCGGTCCGCGCAGGACGAACCCGACTGAATTTTGAGGAGCGCCCACCGTCCCCGACCATGGTCGGGTTTGCACGGAGAAAGGCGCATCACCCTCATGACCACGACTGTTCCCTCGCAGCGAACCACCACGGCCCCCGCCGGGGAACAGAGCAAAGAGCAAAGCAAACACGACCGGCGCTTCGGTCTCCCCGTCGCCACCGCTCTGGTCATGGGCAACATCATCGGCGGCGGTATCTTCCTGCTCCCCGCCTCCGTGGCCCCGTTCGGGACCGTCAGCCTCGTCGCCTTCGCCGTCCTGACCGTCGGCGCGATCGCGCTCGCCCTCGTCTTCGGACGGCTCGCGCAGCGGAATCCGACGACCGGCGGTCCGTACGTCTACGCCCGCGAGGCCTTCGGTGACTTCGCGGGCTTCCTCGCTGCCTGGTCGTACTGGATCACCGCGTGGGTGTCGAACGCCGCGCTCGCCGTCGCGGCCGTCGGCTACCTCGACGTCCTCGTACCGCTGCACGACTCCAAGCCCGCGACGATCGGCGCCGCGCTGCTTCTGCAGTGGCTGCCCGCCGTCGCCAACCTGGCCGGCACGCGCTACGTCGGAGCGGTCCAGCTGGTCGCCACGGTCCTGAAGTTCGTCCCCCTGCTGCTGGTCGCCGTGGGCGGTCTGTTCTTCTTCGACGCGGACAACCTCGGGCCGTTCGAGGCGAGCGGTTCCGGCACGGCCGGGGCGATCTCGGCGTCCGCGGCGATCCTGCTCTTCAGCTATCTGGGCATCGAGTCCGCGGCGGTGAGCGCCGGCGAGGTACGGGACCCGCAGCGCAATGTCGGACGCGCCACGATCCTCGGCACGGCCGGGGCGGCGGTGATCTATCTACTCGGCACGCTCGCGGTCTTCGGCACCGTGGCACACGACCGCCTCGTCGAGTCGAAAGCGCCCTTCTCGGACGCCGTCAACGCGATGTTCGGCGGGGCGTGGGGCGGTACGGCAGTGGCCTGCATGGCGCTGGTGTCGATGGCCGGTGCGCTGAACGGCTGGACCCTGCTGAGCGCCCAGACTCCCTACGCGGCCGCCCGGGACGGCCTCTTCCCCGCGGTCTTCGCCCGCAAGCGGCGCGGCGTCCCGACGGCGGGCGTGCTCGTGACCGTCGTCCTCGCCTCGCTGCTGACGGTCTACAACTACACCGCCGGCTCGGACGGGGTCTTCGAGATCCTCGTGCTCGTCACCACCTTCACGGCGACGGTGCCGTATCTGCTGTCCACAGCCGCGCAGATCCACCACCTGGCCTCGGGACGTGGCCACCTCGTCAGCCGAGCCCGTTTGGTGCGCGACGGCGTGCTCGCGGTGGTCGCCGCCGCCTTCTCGATGTGGCTGGTCGCCGGTTCGGGCTATGCCGCGGTCTACCAGGGCGTGCTGTTCCTGTTCGCCGGCGTGCTCGTCCACGCCTGGATGTCGGCGCGCCGCCGGCGGCCCGGCCCGGGGACCGAGCGCAGGGCGGAAGAGGCAGACAAGACAGGCGAGCTAGTGCTGTGACCGGATAGGTTTGCCGGGAAGCTCGCGGCGTCCGGTGCGGTGTATCGCAAGGCGGAGGATCGGCCTTGTACTGGATGTACTCGGGTGATTCGACAACGCAGCGAGACGCCGTGCAGGACACCGCGAGCCGGTGAACCTATCCGGTCACAGCACTAGACGAGCTGGACGAGGCGCATTCGGCGTAATGCGTTAACCCGCGGGGGCGGATCCCGCGCCGGGGCGCACGTCCGGAGCCTGCCGGTGGGCACGTGTGGCAGGTGCAGGAGGTTGTGCCCGTGAACCGTGCCAGGCGCTGTGCCGCCGTTCGTGCCGCGATCGTCGTCCTGACGGCGGTCGTCGCGCTGCTCGGTGCACCGGCGGGCGCGTCCGTCACCGCGCCGCACGGCCCCGCCCCGGCCTCCTCCGCACCCGCCGACTTCCAGGGCGAGGGCGCTCAGGACACCGCCGAAGTGGATCAGCCGCCGGCGCCCCGGCGTACGGAACGACGGGGCGGACAGCCCGGTGACGCCCTGTCGACCGCGGTGCCCGCGTCTTCGGCACCGGCCGGCGCGGCGGCTCCCGTGGTGTCACCGCCCGCCCCCGATGCGTCGAGGTCCCCGGTCCTGCGCTGCTGAGGGAAGGCCCGTGCGGGACGGAGGGCACCGGTGTGCCGCCCTTGCTCCCGGACGGCTCACCGCCCTCACACCACCCCTCGTCACGCGCAGGGAGCAGAGCCATGCCCATCGACGCCTTCGCAGCACTGAACGCCATGATCCGCGCCGAAGTAGCCCGTACCGACCCGCCGGAGACCGCCCGTACGGAACCGCCCAATGCGGTCCGAACGGACCTCCCGGAAGCCGAGCCGAATCCGCCGTCCAGGGCCGCTGCGCCCGAACCGGAACAGACAGCGGCCGCCACCGGGGAAGGACGGCCATCCAGGAGCGGCTCGTCCCGCTGACCCGCCCTCCCCGACCCACCGCGTCCGCCCGGCTCGCCCCGGGCGGACCCGGTCGGGCGCCCCCGGCCCCTCGGGTCCTCCCGCGCCGATGCTCCGGCAACGGCCGCCGAGCGGGCCGGGGGCCGACGGGCAGGACGCGGGGCGTCCGAGCGTCCGGGTGTCAGGACCTCGCGGCGGGACCCCCGGCCGACCCTGTGGGGCCACCCGTGCCCTCCGGCCGTGGCTCCACGGGGACCGTTGGCGGATCTACGCGGTGACCTGCGGTGATGGCGTGGACGACCAGGTCCGAGAGGCTCCAAGCCGTTGCGCGACCGGATCGGCAAGGAACATCAGCAGGAACGCGGTGCTGTCGGCGCCGATGACGGTTTCCACGCCGCCGGTCAGCAGATCGCATTCCCGGTACCAGTCGCGTAGCGCCTCCTGACCGACGACTGATCGGCACCGCACTCATGGGTCGCGCTCGTCGCGTCGCGTGTCACAGAAGTGAGCCGCCTCACAGTTTCTGCATCAGAGTCAACTGACCACCTCGGCGCGCTCTATGAGGGGTATGACCAAGTTCGAAGCAGGGATCCTTGCCGGGCTCCGCACCACCGAGTACGCCTGTCTCGACGCCAAGCACCATCATCTCCGCCTCGGCCAGGACGAGGTGTTCACATCCTCATGACGACGTCAGCGGTGGTCCTGCGTGCCGGTGAGGTGACGGCCATCGCCGGTGGCGGCGGAGCGGGAGAGACCACGCTGCTGGAGGCCTTCGCGGGGCGATTCGCGGGCGAAGTGACGGGGCTCGTGCCCCAGGACGACATCATCCGCCGCGAACTGCCGGTTGCCCGCATCCTGCGGTACGCGGCGCGGCTGCGCACGCCGGCCCCTTCCCAGCCCGCTCCAGGCGCTCCTGCCTCACCGCGCATGCCAAGGCAAGTCGCGAGCGTCGCCTGTGCCATGGCGATCGCCGGTCTGCTGGCCACCGGGTGCTCCGCCGGCGGCGCGAACGGCGCTGCGGACACGGGGGCGACGCCGCCTGCCATCGAGGCGTCGCCGACACCGCCCGCCACCGGATACGACGGACTGCTGGCGCTCCCGCTGTCCGCCTACGGCACCTCGGAGAAGGACGACGACCGGCTGTTCACGGCACGAAAAGCGCTGGTCGTGAAGTGCATGAAGAGCCGTGGGCACCGGAGCTACTCGGGCCAGGCCATGATCCAGGTCACCGGGCAGGACAGCGAAGCGATCCGCCCGGCCGGCGCCTGGGGCTACATCGGCCCGGCGACAGCAAAGCGCCAGGGCTTCCATCCAGGACAGGCAATTCCGCACACGCCCGGCCTGAGCGGCGCGGAAGGCAAAGACTTCCAGGCGTGTTGGGACGCAGCCGACAAGCAACTGCCCAGCCTGGCAGGCACCGACGGCTGGACGCTGACCCAGCGCCTGTTCGACCAGTCACTGCAGCAGACGGGTGCGGATGGGCGGGTGACCGCCGCGCGCACACGCTGGAGCACCTGCATGACACAAGCGGACCACCCAGCCCAGGACCCCGAGAAACTGGCCGCCGGCCCCTGGAAGACGCCGAAGGCGACAATCGACGAGATCGCCGCGGCCACCGCCGCCGAGGCCTGCACGAGGTCATCGGGCCTGGCCGCCGTCTACTTCGCGGTACTGACGGGATATCAGCGGCAACTCGTGTCAGGCAACACCGCTGCGCTGACCACCTATCGACAGCAGGTTCAGGCACAGAACGACCACGTCGCGCACCTCCTGACAACGCTGTCAACAACCTGAGCCGAGCGCCCACCACGAGCCCCGGACGGCACCATGCCCGACCACCCGTTCCACGCCGTCCGGCACAAGAAAACAACAACAAGAAGGGATCCGTATGCCTCGCACGCTCAAGCGAGCGGCCGCGACCGTAGCGGTGGCCGCCGCCCTGACCCTCGGCCTGCCCGCAACCCAGGCATCCGCCATCAATCAAGTCCCATGCGGCAACCGCACAGATTTCGTAAAGATCCAATTTATAATGCTTCCCCGAATTGGTCCCGTAAGCGCCTGCTTTGCGAACCGGGGGTGGATGTGGTCCCGCATGGACGATCCCCTCGCTCTTTCTTCGGGAAACAACGCAGGGGCCGTCCGGGTCAAGAAGAGGAGTACCCACAATGAAACATTCATTCAATTCCGCAAGTGGCAGTCCGTGAGCCTCGACGCCTACATGGACGTAGATAAAGTATTCATCAATTAACTCCGAGAGATCCGGGGAAAATCCCCCGATGTCCCGGAACCAGGCCTGACACCTGCCACACCTCGGCATGTGCCGCCAGCGGCCCCTCCTTGTCGGAACGGGCCATGGGCGGTTGACCGGTGTCCGCTGCAGAGAGGGGCTGTAACACCCCCGATGGTGTTATAGCCCCCTTGCCGCCGCACATCTGTCGGTCCGCAACGATCACCCGTTCCGTACCCGGAGCGGGCATTTGGCCCGCTTCAGGCCGCCCTCGGCTGCGGGGGTGGGTGCGCCTTCACGGCGGTCTGGCCGTATGTCCCGGCCGGGGTGGACGGAATCCACGAAAGGTTCACACCATGCGAGCTACTGAAACTACCCATTCGCGAGACGCGAGGGGTCTGATCGCGGCAGTCACCGCGCTTGCCGGAACGCTTCTGCTCGGGGCGTGCGCAGGAGGGGCTGAGCAGGCCAGAGAAGACGAGAGCACGGGCGTCGCGAGCGTGACAGGTCCCAAGAAGGGGAGCGAAGACAAGAAGAAGCCGCCGCCGGCGACGCAAGCGGAGCGACCTCTCATCAGGCCCGACACCTCAGACGAGGAGGAGAGCAGGATCTGGAACGTCTACTACGACTGCATGGCGAAGCAGGGAGTCAAGATGGCAGCTAACCCGGACGGCGGCTACTTGGGCATGGAGGAACCTGCCAAGGACCCGAAGTTCCCAGCAGGCCAGAAGAAGTGCGGGCACCTGGAGCCCGAAATGCTGTCCGGGCGGTCTGCCAGGATGGATCCGGATTTCCGGGACAAGGCGGATAAGTGGCTGAAGTGCCTCAGCTCACACGGCATCAAGGCGACGGTCGATAACGAGGGCGTGCTGGCGTATGCTGACGGACTGCCACCCGAGGAAAAGCACCAGTGGGTCGTGAAATGCGAGACTGAAGCGTTTACCGAAAAATAGCCGCTGCCCCGCACCGTCGGACAACAACTGCTGCCGCGTGCCCGACTCTCCTTGGACGCGGACGACCCGGTCGAAGCCGCCCGCAAGAGCCACGCTTGACAGTGATCCGGCGAGCAGCGTTCCTCAACGAACGTCCTGCGTAACTTCCGATCCCTGCTGAAGACAGCCGGATTCGAGAGCCCGAAGGACTGGACGACACTGGACGACCCGGGAGCTGCGGACAAGCTTCGTCTCCCTGCTGTCGGACCATGGCATCCCGATTGAGGTCATCGCCCGCGTGGTCGGCCACAGCGGTAGCCAGACCATGGAACAGGTCTACCGCAAGCAGCTGCGCCCTGTACTCACCGAGGGGGCTGAGGCGATGGACGACATCTTCGGACAGGGCCGTGCCACGGGCAGCGAGCGCGAATTGCTTCCGCGGTAAGCCAGGGGCTCAGTGACACTGCGGAGCGGGGACGCGTGATCCAGCAAGTCGTCATGGAGCCGTCCGTGTTCGTCCATGGGGAGCCGCCTCGTGTCGCCCCCGGTGGCTCCCCACGTGGCTCCCCGCGGCTCCCTCTAGTGGTAGCCCTTCGAGGGTTGACTTCGGATCCTTCTCGGTGCGCAGGGGCCGCCGCTCGTCAGATCACCCGACCATGTCGGTCTCGTCGAGCTTGCAGATCGCAGCGGTGGTTTCGACGCCGTCGTCGTGCAGCAGATGGCGCATGCGGGAGATATCGATGTAGGCGGCGTCGAGGGGATGCATGAGCAGGCGCGTGAGCGCGGTGCCGTACTTGGCCATCGAGCTCTTGCCCGGGATGAATATCGACAGTTCGTCCCGGGCCTCGAAGAGCTGCACCTCGACGTTGCCGGGCAGAGCTGCGACCGCTTTCTTGTCCGCCGTGACGGGGATCTTCACCAGCCAGTGGGGCCCCTCGGCGGTGATGCTCTGCCTCTTCTGCTCCGGGGTCTCGCTGGCCCAGGCTCGCCAAGGGGTCCCCGACACAACGGCTCCGCACGACTCCACAGTCTTGACCACGTCCTGAACGGTGGCGGTGACGGCGGCATCGGCTTCGTCCCAGTCGTACTGGTCACCTCCAGTCCAGGGGCCGGACACCAGCTTCGACACCACGGTCATCTCGGGTACATGGCGCAGGCGCGCCTCCGGCCACGAGTTGAAGAACTCGCGCGCGTCGCTGATCGTCTCGTCCTGGGCCTGCCGCTGGCGCTGCACCTCCGCACTGTGATGCTGCAACAGGGCGGGTGCCGTATCCGGCTCGTCGAGAGCACGCCGGACGAGCTTGACGCTCATCCCCGTGCCGCGCAGGACCATGATCAGCATGGCCTGTTCGACCTGCTCAAATGTGTACGAGCGGTAGCCGGTCTGCTCGTTGACGTCGGCCGGGACGAGCAAACCCTCGGAGTGGTAGAACCGCAGCGTCTGCGGCGACAGATAGCACATTTCACTGAATTCGCTGATGGACAACATGGCGCCATGTTCGCCCTTACAGCAACTACAAGGTCAAGCGCCGAGGAACTGGCGCAGCGCACACATCCTGCGTCCGGTGGGCACCGGACGCAGACACGCGTGGTCGTGTGATCTCCGAGGACTCCACACGGCCGCGCGCCTGAATCCGTCACCAGCACCGTCACTAGGGGATAGAGCAGCCGCTCCGGGATGGATTACGCCGATCCCCCTCAGAGTTTGCTTGTCCTGCGGCGGAGCCGGGCAAGGGTGCGTGGCGACCCGGAGCGCGCCGGTGCTGTGAGCCCCGAGCGAGCCTGTCTCTTTGGACCGCTGCCTGGCTGGGTGGAGGTTGGCTACTCTGCTGCGATGGCCAAGAAGACAGAGTCGGAACTCGTGGTTGACCTGCGAGGGCGGTCGATCGAGACGCTTGATGACTTCTGGGACGCCGTCGCCGGGCCTTGTGGACTGCCAGAGTGGTTCGGCCGGAATACGGATGCTGTGCCGCGCGGACGAACCGGCCCGCAGCGCCAGCTCCAGCTGGCTCACCCCGCGTCGCACGCGCCAGCCGCGCAGTAGTGGCCCCAATCCCGTGTCGGGCGCGACAGTTGTCATGGGTCAAAGTTAACGTCGCTCGCAGACACACCCGGAGGGAGTCGGTCTCATGCCCACAGAGCCGTTGTCGCAGAAGGAGATCGAGGACAGGCTGCGTGAACTGCCCGGCTGGTCCCAGGAAGGTGACCGGATCGCCCGCACGTACCGGCTGGGCAGCCATTTCGCGGCGACGGCGCTCGTCGTGCACGTGGCCCAGATCCAGGAGGAGCTCAACCACCACTCGGATCTCACGCTCGGATACAACACGGTCAGCCTTACGGTGAACACGCATGACGCGGGCGGCGCCATCACCGAGCGGGACTTCGCGCTGGCACAGCGTGTGGAGACCGCCGCCCCGAACCACGGAGCGAGCTGACCTGTGCTGCACGACGACGAGACCGCGCGTGAGACCGCGGGGGCTTCCGGAGCCGGACGGGACTCCCCGCTCGACTACGACATGGAGGCCGCCCTCTACGACGCGACGCGGGGCGGAGTGCCCCGCGCGGCCGCCGCGGCCATGGCCGTGCTCTCCCTGGTGCCTGCGGCTGCCCGCTCGCTCCTCGACATCGGGTGCGGCACCGGCCTCGTGACCGAGCGACTGGACCGGCCGGGGCTACGGGTGCTGGGTGCCGACTCCTCGGCCGGTATGGCGCGGATCGCCGCCCGGCGCGTGGGCGATGTCGTCCTCGCCGATGTGCGCCGACTGCCGCTGCCCACGGCCTCCGTGGACGCGGTCAGCGCGGTCTGGCTGCTCCACCTCGTCCGGGACGCGCGCGCGGTCGTCGCCGAGGCAGCCCGGGTGCTGCGTCCCGGCGGGGTGTTCATCGCCACCGTCGACAAGGACGCCGGGCATGACGTGGTGTGCGACATCGACGCCGTACTCGAGCCCTATCGGACGAGCGAGGTGTACGACAGCGCCGACCGCATCGAGGCGTTCGGCGCGGCACATGGACTCCTCCCGGCGGGAGACACGCACTTCATCGGCCATGGGCAGGGCCGCTCGCCGCGCAGCACGGCCCAGGCAGTGCTGCGCGGCGAGTACGCGTCGCGGCTGACGGCCCGCGGCACGGTCGCCGAGACTGTCGCCGCCCGGCTGCGGGCGCTGCCCGAGCCGGACGAGCCCCGCCCGGACCCCCGCTTCCGGGTCCTCGCCCTGCGCCGGACGGACGCCCGCGGCTGACCGGCGCCACGGCCCGGACCGTACCTGTCAGCGACGGGTACGGCCCGGGCCGCCGCCATGTCGGGAGCCCCATGCCCGTCCGCTCAGCCCCGCCACGCCCCCGATGCCGCCGCGTCCTTCGCCGCGTCGGCGAAGTCCCTCGGTTCACGGCCGAGGACACGGCGGACTCCGTCCGACAGATGGGAGTTGTGTCCGTCCAGGAGCATCGTGAAGAGCTCCGTCAGCCAGCTCGCGTCCGCCTCGGGAATGCCCAACTGCCGCAGGACGCCCACGTACTCCTCACCGGACACCGGGACATAGCGGACCGGACGGCCCGTCACGGCTGACAGCTCCGCCGCGACTTCGTCGAACGTCAGCAGCCGGGGGCCCGTCAGCTCCAGGGTCCGGGCCGCGTGACCCCCGTCCGTCAGCACCGTGACCACGACGTCCGCCAGGTCGTCCAGATCGAGGAAGGGCTCGGCCGTGCTGCCCGCGGGGAAGGGGATCTCCCCGGCGAGGACCCCGGGGACCAGAGCGCCTTCGCTGAAGTTCTGGGCGAAGAAGGCCGCCCGTACCACCGTCAGCGGGACCCCGGCCGCCCGCAGTGCGTCTTCCGCGCGCACGGCCTGCGGCTCGCCGCGGCCCGAGAGCAGCACGAGCCGGCGCACTCCCTGTTCGGCCGCGAGCCGCCCGAGGGTGCGCATCGCGTCCTCCGCGCCAGGCGCAGCGAGGTCCGGGTAGTAGGCCACATACGCCGCGTCGGCGCCACACAGCGCCGGGCCCCAGGTCGACGGGTCCTCCCAGTCGAAGGGCACGTCCCCGTGGCGCGAGCCGGCCCGCACGCTCACACCGTGCTCGGCGAGCCGCTTTGCCACCCGGCGGCCGGTCTTGCCGCTCGCCGACGTCACCAGCACGGTCAGCTGCTGTGCGTTCTCATCCAGGTTCTCGGTCATGGGTCCACCCTCGCGGTCACCGCCTGGACTCTCCATGCGCCAGAGGCTCGATCCCATACGCGTGCGTCCACGCTGCCGCGTACGCTCGAAACCATGGACGCACTCACCGGACTGCTCGACGGCCCCCGGGCGAAAGGAGCCTTCCTGCTTCGCATGGTGATGGAACCGCCCTGGTCCCTGCGCGTCGAGGACCGTGCTCCGCTCTGCCTGATGTGCGTCACCCGCGGCGAGGCCTGGATCGCGCCCGATGCGGGCGAGCCCGTCCTGCTGCGTCCGGGCGACATCGCCATCGCCCGGGGGCCCGAGCCGTATCTCGCCGCGGACGCGCCGTCCACCCCGCCCTACGCGGTGATCGGGCCGGGCGGCAGCTGCACCACGCTGCACGGCGAACCGCTCGAGGAGTGCATGCACCTCGGCGTACGCACCTGGGGCAATGCCCCCGACGGCAGCACCACGATGCTCATCGGCACCTACCAGATGGACAGCGAGGTCGGCAGGCGGCTGCTGGACGCTCTCCCGGGGCTGCTGCATCTGCCGGCCGACGCGTGGGACTGCCCGCTGATGCCCGTCCTCGACCAGGAAATCAGCCGGGACGAGCCAGGCCAGAGCGTGGTCCTGGACCGGTTGCTCGACCTGCTGCTGATCGCGGCGGTGCGGAGCTGGTTCTCCCGGCCGGATGCCGAGGCACCGGCCTGGTACCAGGCCATGGGGGACCCGGTCGTGGGCAGGGCGCTACGGCTGATGCAGAACGATCCGGCGTACCCCTGGACCGTCGCCTCACTGGCCGCCACATGCGGCGTTTCACGGGCCGGACTCGCCCGGCGGTTCACCGAACTGGTGGGCGAGCCGCCGATGACGTATCTGACGGACTGGCGGCACGCCCTCGCGGCCGACCTGCTGCGGCACACCGACGCGACCGTGGAGTCGGTGGCCCGGCGGGTCGGCTACAGCGGCGCGTTCGCCTTCAGCGCGGCGTTCAAACGCGTCCGGGGGCTCAGCCCGCAGGACCACCGCGCGGTCACGGCATCGGATCCGTCGTCCCGAACGGCGCCGGGTACCGCGAGGATTCCCGCGACGGGCTCCGTGACGGGCTCCGCGATGGGCTCCGCGACGACGGGTGCTGCCGTCACGGCCGTCGCCGCCGCGCCCGTCACGGTCTTGCCGCAACGGCAAAACGGTTCGCCGTGAAGCCGGGCACGGACGCACCCTGACGCCATGAGCACTCACCGCCACCACCAGGACCCCGCCCACCACCAGGACCGGGGCCACGGCCATGACCACGGGCACGATCACGGCGCCACCGACATCGACTGGGCCGCACTCGCCCCGGTCCTGGAGAGCGGTGCCGAAGCGCACCGGCCCCTCTACACGCAGGCCGCGGCGTGGATCGCCGACCGGATGCCCGTCGAAGGCGTGCGCCGCGTCCTCGACATCGGCAGCGGCCCCGGCGTCGTCAGCTGTCTGCTCGCCGAGGCGTTCCCGTACGCGGAGGTCGTCGCCGTGGACGCCGCCCCCGCGCTGCTCGAGCTCGCCCGCGCCCGGGCCGAGCGCGCCGGGCTCGGCGACCGTGTCCGCGTCCATGCCGCCGAAGTGCCCGACGGACTGGACGAGCTGGGCACGGCCGACCTCATCTGGGCCGGGAACTCCTTGCACCACGTGGGCGACCAGCACGCCGTCCTCGCGGCCTTCGCACGGCAGCTGCGCCCGGGCGGGTTGCTCGCCCTCGTCGAGGGCGGACTTCCGCCCCGGCACCTGCCGCGCGACATCGGCATCGGACGTCCCGGCGTCGAGGCGCGTGTCGACGCGGTGAGAAGCGTCTGGTTCGAGGAGATGCGTGCCGCGCTGCCCGGCGCCAGGAGAGTCGTGGAGCACTGGCCCGCGCTGCTGACGGACGTGGGGCTGTCGGAGGCCACCAGCCGTACCTTCCTCCTCGACATCCCGGCCCCGCTGGATTCCGCCGTACGCAGGCACCTCGTGTCCGAGTTCTCCTGGGGGCGCGCCATCCTGGACGGGCTGCTGGACGATGACGACAAAGCGGTTCTGGACCGTCTCCTGGACCCGGACGACAAGGAGGGCCTGATGCACCGCCCGGACTGCTTCGTGCTCGACGCCCGTACGGTGCACACGGCCCGGAGCGGTCACGAGGACGCGGCGCCGACCGCTCCCTGAGCCCGCGCCTCCGGCCCCCTCAAGCAGTCAGGAGCACGCCCGCGTAGGACGCCGCCGCGATGAGCACCCAGGCGGTCAGCCCCAGCCCGGCCACCCGCAGACCCGTTCTGGTCAGCGACGGCAGATGGACGGCGCTGCCGAGCCCGAACAGCGCCGCGGCCAGCAGCAGTTCCTGGGCGACGCCCGCCGCCGTCAGGGCGGTGGCGGGCACCAGACCCGTCGTGCGCAGAGCCACCATGGCGAGAAAGCCCACGACGAAGAGGGGGACGAGCGGGGGCCGCCCCGCACCACCGGTGGCGCGTCCGCGGCGGCGTGCGGCGACCGCGAGCGCCGCGACCAGGGGGGCCAGCAGTGCCACGCGCATCAGCTTGACCAGCACGGCCTCGCCCAGCGCGTCCGTCCCCGCGGTCTGGGCCGCCGCCACCACCTGGCCCACGTCATGGACGCCGGCACCCACCCAGCGGCCGAACTCGGCGTCGGTGAGCCCCAACGGGCCGTGCAGCAGCGGTAGTACGGCGATGGCCAGGGTGCCGCACAGGGTCACCAGGGCCACCGAGGTGACGACGTCCTCGTCGTCGCTGTCGTTCACCGCGCTCACCGCGCCGATCGCGGACGCACCGCAGATGGAGTACCCGGTGGCGATCAGCAGCGGCTGGTCGCCGGGCAGTCCGAGCCGGCGCCCCAGCCACCACGTGCCCCAGAACGTCGCGGCGACCACTGCGACCACCATGGCGACCGTCGCCCAGCCCAGGTCCACGACGTCCGCCATGCCCAGCCGGAGACCGAGCAGCACGATCCCGACGCGCATGAGTCTCTTCGCGGCCAGGGCGAGTCCGGGCCGGCAGCGGCCCCGGACACGGGTGCGCAGCCAGGGCGTGTGCGCGGCGGCGATGCCCAGCACGACCGTGGCGGTGAGCATCGGCACGGCGGGCAGCGCGAGATGCACCAGCCATGCCGCGCACACGCCGGCGGCGGCCAGCGCCAGCCCGGGGACGGGACCAGCCTTCGCGGGGCCGGCACCTGCGGTGTCCGCACCTGCGGTGTCCGCACCTGCGGTGTCCGCACCTGCGGTGTCCGCACCTGCGGTGTCCGCACCTGCGGGACCGGCATTCGCCGATCCCGTACCGGCAGGACCTGTCTTCGCCGATCCCGTCTTCGCCGATCCCGCACCGGCGGGGCCCGCAGCCCCGGCGGACTGGCTCCGTCGTGTGCTGCCCGGTGCGTCCGAACCCGTCAGCGCCTTCACCGGTCGGCCGGCAGGTCGTAGACGCGCCGGACGCTCGTGCCGAGTCGGGAGATGTCCGCCCCGTAGACATGGAGGGAAAGGGCCCTGCCCGTACCGGAGTTGCGGACGAGGTGGATATCGCCGGGCGGCGCGAAGGCCGCCACCGCGCCGCGCGGGTTCACCACGTCCTCGGTGGCGATCAGCCGGGCCGTCGTGCCGTGCGGGACCAGCCGGTAGCGGCGCTCGTACTCCTCGCCCTCGTGGACGCCGGTCACACACCAGGAGACGTGGTCGTGGATCGTGGTGGCCTGTCCGGGCAGCCAGACCAGGGCCACCACGGAGAAGCTGCCGTCCGGTTCGGCGTGCAGCACATGCTGGCGGTAGCGCTCGGGGTCACCCTCGCACTGTTCCGCGGTGAGCAGCCCGGGCATGCCCAGATACGGGGCGAGCCGTTGCCCCACGAGCTGCGCCGTGGGCTCGGGCGGCAGCCCGCGCAGCACGGTCTGGCGTATCTCCGCCACGAGGGTGCGCAGCGGAGCGGTCATCCGGGACGCTGTGGTGGTGGACGCGTTCGCAGGGGTCATGCATGAAGCGTCCGCCGGAAAGATCTCCCCCGTCCAAGGAGTGTTGTTTGCCGTGCCCCCAACGAATGCTTATGAGTTCGTGGCCCGATCAGCAGCCGGTCCTCGCCTCGGCCACCGCCTTCAGACGGTCCAGCACCAGGGCCGTGGCCGGGATCTGCAGATGGTCGCGGAGCGCGTACGCATAGATCCGCCGACGGGTGTGGGGCTCCACGATCCGCCCGGTGACCTTCTCGTGGCAGAGGAAGGACAGCACCAGCGAAGGGACCATGGCGATGCCGACCCCGGCCGCCACCAGGCTCTGAATCACCAGGTTGTCGTCCGTGGTGCATGCGATATCGGGGGTGAAGCCCGCCTCGGTGCAGGCGTGCAGGAAGTTGGCGCGGCAGCGAAGACAGCCGGCGATCCACCGTTCATGCGCCAGGTCGGCCAGTCGCAGGGAGCGCCGCCGGGCGAGCGGATGCCGGGTGGGCAGCAGTACCGTCAGCGGGTCTTCCAGCAGCCGGATCTCGGCGAGTTCGTCCGGGATCTCGGCGGGCTGGCCCGGATAGCTGAAGGCCAGGCTGATGTCACAGTCTCCCCCGGCCACGAGTCGCAGGGAGTCCGGCGGTTCGCTCTCCACCAACTCCACCCTGATTCCCGGATGCTCGGTGGCGAGCCAGGCCATGACCTCGGGGATGAGTGTCGCTCCGGCGCTGGGAAAGGCGCACACCTTGACCCGTCCGGACCGCAGCCGCGAGAGGGCGTCTATCTGATGCTGGGCCGCCGTGAGACTGCTGAGGATGGTTCCTGCGTGCCGCGCCAGCGCCTCCCCGGCCTCGGTGAGCCGGAGGCCCCGGCCGACCCGGGTGAACAGCGGGGTGCCGACATCCCGTTCGAGCGCCTTCATCTGCTGGCTGACAGCCGGCTGTGTATAGCCCAGCGCACGGGCAGCGGCTGAGTAGGAACCGGTCCTGACCACCTCATGGAAGGTCTTGATGTACCGGGAATCGAACACGGGGACAAGCATAAGCAGAATTTGGGGTGGCAAAAGAGCGGCTTCGCGCCCGAATCAGGCCCGCTTGCTGCCCGTTTCCTGGCCGGGCCCACCGGAATGGGCCGCATGGTGGCCGAATCGGCGCATGCCACTCGCGCCAGGGCGCGGGCAGTGGCGCTGGACAGAGGCGGACCTGTCCATGGGACCTCGCCCGGTGCGAAGCCCCATGAACCATCCCCGGCCGAGGTCCGGACGTGCGGTCAGGCCCCGAGGTTGAACGTGGCGGGATCCGGCCCCAGACGGCGGTCCTCATCGAGAGCCGCGAAGGCGGCCAGGTCGTCCTCGTCCAGCTCGAAGTCGAAGACGTCGATGTTCTCCCGGATCCGGGACGGAGTCACGGACTTGGGGATCACGATGTTGCCGACCTGAAGGTGCCAGCGCAACACCGCCTGGGCCGGAGTGCGTCCGTGCTTGCGCGCGATCGCGACGATCGTCGGCACTTCCAGAAGGCCGCGGCCGGAACCCAGCGGGGACCAGGCCTCGGTGGCGATGCCGTGCTTGGCATGCAGCTCACGGGACTCCGTCTGGTGAAGCTGGGGGTGGAGCTCGATCTGGTTGACCGCGGGCACGACCGAGGTCTCACCCATCAGCCGCTCCAGGTGCCCGGGAAGGAAGTTGGACACACCGATCGCCCTGGCGCGGCCGTCGGCCAGGATGGCCTCGAAGGCCTTGTACGTGTCCACATACGCGTCCTTGGCCGGTACCGGCCAGTGGATCAGATACAGATCGATGTAGTCGAGGCCGAGTCGCTCGAGGGAGGCGTCGAAGGCGCGGAGCGTCGCGTCGTAGCCCTGCTCGGTGTTCCAGAGCTTGGTCGTGACGAAGACCTCCTCGCGGGGAATTCCCGAGGCGGCCACCGCCTTGCCCGTGCCCTTCTCGTTCTTGTAGACAGCTGCCGTGTCGATGCTGCGGTAGCCGGCCTCCAGCGCCGTGGCGACGGCCTTCGCCGCCTCGTCGTCCGGTATCTGCCAGACACCGAAGCCGAGCTGCGGCATTGCTATACCGTTGTTGAGGGTGATGGAGGGGACCTTGCTGCTCACGAGCGGTCGATCCTTACGTCGTCGGTTGGTGCACCTGTGTCAACGAGCGCCCGGACGATGGCATTCCGCCGGGGAAGAGTGGACCCGTTCGGCTCCGCGCTGTGGGGGCCCCGAGCCGAGAACCGCGTCCCAGAAGACGCCACGCTGCGGCACCGGTGAACACCGTACAACCCTGGGCACCACGAAAGTGCCCTCCCGCCCTGTCTGCCCCGCCCGGGCATCACAGCGAGCCACCCCGTGCGCCGTTGTCAGTGGTAGAGGGCGTCCACCTCGGCCGCGTACGCCGTCTCGATCGCCTTCCGCTTCAGCTTCAGCGACGGGGTGAGCAGCCCGTGCTCCTCGCTGAACGGATGCGCCAGAATCCGGAACGTACGAATGGACTCGGCCTGCGACACCAGGGTGTTCGCGGCGACCACAGCCCGCCGGATCTCCATCTCCAGATCGGGGTCGCGCACCAGCTCCGCCGGTGGCATGGGCCCTCTGTTGCGCATGGCCAGCCAGTGCTCCACCGCTTCCTGGTCCACGGTGACCAGTGCCGCGATGTACGGCCGGTCGTTTCCGACGACGATGCACTGCGCCACCAGCGGATGCGCCCTGACCCGCTCCTCGAGACCCACCGGCGAGACACTCTTGCCACCGGAGGTCACCAGGATCTCCTTCTTGCGGCCCGTGAGGGTGAGATAGCCGTCCTCGTCCAGCGAGCCCAGGTCGCCGGTGGCCAGCCAGCCGTCGTTGAGCACGGCGTCGGACGCCTTCGGGTCATTGAGATACCCGGAGAACACCTGACCGCCGCGCACCCAAACCTCGCCGTCCTCGGCGAGGTGGATCGTCGTTCCCGGGATGGGCTGTCCGACCGTGCCGTATTTGGTCCGCTCCGGCGGGTTCGCCGTCGCGGCGGCGGTCGACTCGGTGAGTCCGTACCCCTCGAACACGGTCACGCCCGCACCCTCGAAGAAGAGACCCAGCCGCCGGTCCATGCCCGAGCCGCCGGACATCGCATGGCGCACCCGGCCGCCCATGGCCTCACGGACCTTGTGGTAGACGACCTTCTCGAAGAACTGGTGCTGCATCCGCAGGGTCGCCGAAGGCCCGGGGCCGAGCCCGAAGGAGCGGTGCTCCTGAGCCTCGGCGTACCGCACCGCCACGTCGACCGCCTTGTCGAACGGGCCGGTCTTCCCGCCCGCCTCGGCCTTGCGCCGCGCGGCGTTGAAGACCTTCTCGAAGATGTACGGCACGGCCAGGATGAACGTCGGCCGGAACGACGCGAGATCGGGAAGCAGCGCACTGGCCTGCAGCACCGGCTGGTGCCCCATCTTGACCCGGCCGCGGATCGCCGCGACCTCCACCATGCGGCCGAAGACATGGGCGAGCGGCAGGAACAGCAGGGTCGCCGGCTCGTCACCCGGCTTGGAATGGAAGACCGGCTCCCAGCGTCCGATGAGCGTGTCGGTCTCGTACATGAAGTTGGCATGGGTGATGACACAGCCCTTGGGCCGCCCCGTCGTCCCCGAGGTGTAAATGATCGTCGCGACGGACTCGGGGGTCACCGCCCGCCGGTGCCGGTGGACCACGTCCTCGTCGATGTGGGCGCCCGCCGCCATGAGCTCGGCCACGGCGGACTTGTCGAGCTGCCAGAGCCGTTTCAGCTGCGGAAGCCGGTCGATCACGGAGCCGATGGTCATCGCGTGGTCCTCGTGCTCGACCACGCAGGCGGACACTTCGGCGTCGTGCAGCATCCAGAAGACCTGCTCGGCGGACGAGGTGGGGTAGACCGGCACCGACTGGGCACCGACCGTCCACAAGGCGAAGTCGAAGAGTGTCCACTCGTAGCGCGTACGGCACATGATCGCGACCCGGTCGCCGAACCGCACCCCCTCCGCGAGCAGTCCCTTCGCGATGGCCAGCACCTCGTCACGGAACTCGGCGGAGGTCACATCGCGCCACTGGCCCGACTCGTCCTTGCGGCCGAGCGCGACCCGATCGGGGTCCGTGCGGGCGTGGTCGAACACGGCGTCCGCCAGCCCGCCGACAGGCGGTGCCATCGCCAAGGGTGGAACCGTGAACTCACGCAATGACCTGCTCCTTGTGGCGCTCCGCACAGCGCCGGTGACGGTACCCCACCGCACCGGCGAGGGGGAGTGGCTTCAGCAGGTCGCCACATATCGCATCGCTGCTGGTCAGCCGTTCATATCCGGCCACAGGACGAACCGTCGGGCAAGGCTCTGCTCAAAGAGCACGCGAGGTCGCCGGTAATCTGCACCGAATCTGTACGCCGCCAACACCACCGCTCTACGCAGGTCTGAGGATGATCTTCACCAGAGCGCGGCGGGGCGGTGCAGCCGGTCCCCGCCCGCGAGGATCGACGAGGCGAGCGCGTCCGCGGCCTCCCGGGTGCCGCGGGACGCGCCCGCCCGATGACCCTGGAGCAGGACGAATGCGACATCGCCCAGCTCGGGCAGGCCCGCACGGGCCGGGACGGGAGCGAGACCGGGCGGTACCAGCCCTCGCGTGTGGGCCATCACCCCGAGCCCTGCCCGGGCGGCCGCGATCAACGCACTGAGGCTGGTGCTCGTACAGACGACATGCCAGCCGCGCCCCTGGGACTGCAGGGCTTCCAGGGCCCGGGCGCGGGTGATACCCGGCGGGGGGAAGACGATCAGGGGCACCGGACGGTCCGGGTCGAGCCGCAGCCGGGGCGCGCCGATCCAGATCAGCCTGTCCTGCCAGACCAGCTCGCCCGGACCGTCCGGGGTGGCGCGTTTGGCGAGCACGAGATCGAGCCTGCCTGCATCGAGCTGCCGGTGGAGCGTGCCGGACAGTTCGACCGTCAGCTCGAGGCCGACCTCCGGATGCTCGCGGCGGAACGACTCCAGGATCTCCGGCAGCCGGGTGAGGACGAAGTCCTCGGAAGCGCCGAAACGCAGACGGCCCCGCAGCCGGCTGCCGGCGAAGAAGGCGGCCGCGCGTTCCTGTGAGTCCAGGATCGTCCGTGCGAAGCCGACCATCGCCTCGCCGTCCTCGGTGAGCCGCACAGTGTGGGTGTCCCGGGTGAACAGTTGCCGCCCCGTGGCGTCCTCCAGACGCCGGACGTGCTGGCTCACCGTCGACTGCCGCACGCCCAGTCGGCGGGCGGCCTGGGTGAAGCTCAGTGTCTGCGCGACGGCGAGAAAAGTACGCAGCTGGACGGGTTCGTACACGCTTGCCAGCGTACGCGTCCATCATGAAACGTGATGACAGTCAGTCCGGAGTACGGGATTCCCGATCGGCCTGGACGCGGTGAGGATGGAGGGAGACCGGGCACGAGGGCGGGAGGCGGGAGCGGACACGTGGAGCACAGGAGCAACCACTTCCGTCTGCGTCTGCCGCTCGATCCGTTTCTGGCGGCGCTGCTCGCCACGGTGGCGCTCGCGGCACTGCTTCCCGCCTCCGGCCGGGCGGCGTCCCTCGCCGGCACGGCCTCAACAGGTGCCGTCGCCCTGCTCTTCTTCCTCTACGGGGCGCGGCTGTCCGCTCGTGAGGTACTGGACGGGATGCGGCACTGGCGGCTGCATCTGACCATATTGGCCTCGACGTTCGTCCTCTTCCCCCTGCTCGGGCTCGCCGCGTGGGGGCTCGTCCCGTTCGTCCTGACCCCGCAGCTCTCGGCAGGACTGCTCTTCCTGTGTCTGGTGCCGTCGACGGTCCAGTCCTCCATCGCCTTCACCGCGATCGCGCGCGGCAATGTGCCCGCGGCGATCTGCGCCGGTTCCTTCTCCAGCTTCGCCGGAATGCTCCTCACACCACTGCTGGCCGCGCTCCTCCTCGGGAACGAGGGCGGCGGCTTCTCCGCGGACTCGCTGCTCGGGATCGTGCTGCAGTTGCCGGTGCCGTTCCTCGCCGGACAGCTGCTGCGCCGGTGGCTCGGGGGCTTCGTGGCCCGGCACAGGAAGCACCTCGGCCTGGTGGACCGTGGTTCGATCCTGCTCGTCGTCTACACCGCCTTCAGCGAAGGCGTGGTCGCGGGCGTCTGGCACCAGATCACTCCGGCACGCCTCGGTGCGCTGATGCTCGTCGAAGCGGTCCTGCTCACCGCGATGCTGACGCTGACCTGGTACGGCTCGAAGAGGCTCGGCTTCGGCCGTGCGGACCGGGTCGCGATCCAGTTCGCGGGCTCCAAGAAGAGCCTCGCGGCGGGGCTTCCGATGGCGAGTGTGCTCTTCGGCGCGCAGGCGGGCCTCGCCGTGCTGCCCCTGATGCTCTTTCACCACATACAGCTGATGGTGTGCGCGGTGATCGCGAAACGCCGGGCCGGGGAGCCTGCCCCGCCTGAACCGGTCTTGCAGGAGCCGGCCCCGCCCGAGCCGTTGTCGCCCGAGGTGCGATCCGCCCTGCCCGGGTCGGTCACGGAGCAGGCCGCACCGACGGCTCGCTGAACTGCGGTCCGTCCCACGGCTCCGGACCTGCCCCGGCCGCAGCAAGAGATCATGCGTGCGGATAGCGTGCCGCCATGTCCCCATTCGATCCCCGCCCCCGCGCCTCGGTGTTCACCGTCCTCGGCGCCGGGGCCAACACCCGTGCCCCGTACGACGGCAGGCGCTCCACGGCGGTGAAGCAGTCCGCTGCTTCGCGTGCCGCCCGTAGCCCGGCCGCTTGGCCGCGAGGGGCCGTCGCCGTTGCGTCCGTCGCCGTTGCGTCCGTCGCGGTCAGGTCCGGTGCCGTCGCCTCTCGCGCCGTCCGCCGGGGAGCGGCCCGGTGAACGGCACCTGGGTACGCCCCGGAGCATCGCGCCCCTGCACGCTCGTCGTCTGCCGGGGCTGCTGCTGCGGTGACGCAGGGAAGCATCCGGGCACCGACCACGCGGCGCAGGTCCGCCGGCTGCGTGAGGCCGCGGCCGCATCGGATGGCCGCTTCGCGGTCCGGACCAGTGAGTGCCTCGGACCGTGCGGGCAGGCCAATGTGATCGTGGTCCAGCCGTCGTCGGCGGCGAGGTCCAGGGGTGCCCGTGCCGCCTGGATCGGCTGGGCGCTCGACGACGAGGCAACGGACGATGTGCTCGCGTGGGCGCAGGAGGGGGGACCGGGTCTCGCCGAGCCCTCCGCCACCCTGTCGCTCCATGTGATCCCGCCGCCTGCGGTCCGTCCCCGCACCCTTCGCTGAACGGTCACGCCCACGCCCGTTCACCTGCACAGGGGCGGTCCTGCGGGGCCGCCCCTCACACCCGCGACGGCAGTGCGATGCGCTCCTCGCCCGCGTACACGTTCATATCCGAGCCGCGCAGGAAACCGACCAGAGTCAGTCCGGTCTCCAGGGCCAGGTCGACGGCCAGCGACGACGGTGCGGATACGGCCGCCAGCAGCGGAATGCCGGCCATGACCGCCTTCTGCGCCAGCTCGAACGACGCCCGCCCCGACACCAGCAGGATCGCCCGGGACAACGGCAGCAGGTCCTCGCGCAGTGCCCGGCCGATCAGCTTGTCCACGGCGTTGTGCCGCCCCACGTCCTCGCGGACGTCCAGCAAGTCGCCGTCCTCGGAGAACAGCGCGGCGGCATGCAGTCCGCCCGTCCGGTCGAAGACCCGCTGGGCCTTCCGCAGCCGGTCGGGGAGGCGGGACAGCAGAGCCGGCTCGACCCGGAGCGGGGGAGTGTCGGCGATCGGGAAGCGCGTCGTGGTGCGCACGGCGTCAAGGCTGGCCTTGCCGCACAGACCGCAGGACGACGTTGTGTACACATTGCGCTCGAGCGTGATGTCCGGGACCACAACGCCCGGCGCGAGCTGCACATCGACGACGTTGTAGGTGTTCGCGCCGCCACCAGGCGACTGGGGGGACGGGCCCGGCTCGGCGCCGGCGCAGTACACGATCGACCGGACGTCCGCGGCCGAGCCGATCACACCCTCGCTGACCAGGAATCCTGCGGCGAGCGCGAAGTCGTCACCCGGCGTGCGCATGGTGATGGCCAGCGGCCGGCCGTTCAGCCGGATCTCCATGGGCTCTTCGGCGACCAGGGTGTCCGGCCGGGCGGTCACGGCGCCGTCCCTGACCCGGATGATGCGGCGACGCTCGGTGACCCGTCCCATGATGATCAGTCCCGATTCTCTGCGTGAGGGGCCAGGGGGCCCGTCGTTCGTACGGCGAGGGCGGCCCGTCGCGCGTACGGCGAGGAGGGCTCGACCCGTCCCATTGTCGCGGAGCCGATGAGTCGTGGAGCCGCGGAGTCGTGGAGCAGCGAAGTCGTGGAGTTGCGGATCTCCGCCCCGCCGCACCCCACGGCCCCCCCCACTGCCTCGCCGACCGGCGGCGGGCCGCCGTGCCCGTGAGTGCCCGGCCTGAGGTGCGTGCCCGGACGGCTCTGACGCATCCTTGCTGTGTGACCTGGTACGGCGCGGCCAGGCATGGCCCGCGAAGCAGGGACGGCCGGCAACGCGAGACGAGCGCCGGTGCTGTGCCCAGCGCGGGCGAGCTCGGTCTCGTGCTCGCCGAGGCCGCCGTCAATGCGACCGGCGCGGTGGGTGCATACGCCGGTGGGGTATACCTGCGTTCGGAGAGCGAAGGTCTGCTGCGCCTGGCCGTCCTCGTAGGACTGCCGGGCGAGCTCATGCGTCCGTGGTGGCGCATGCATGTGAATCGTCCCTTCCCCGTGGCCGAGTGCTACCGCACGTCCCAGCCCATCCATCTCGCGGACGGCGAAGAGGCCATGCGGCGTTTCCCCCAGCTCATGGCCGGGCTGCCGTTCCCGTTCAGCTCGCTCTACGTGCCGGTGGAGAGCGATCACGAGACGTTCGGGGTACTCGTGGCCTTGCGTCCGGCGACTCCGGGGCATCCCGTCGACCAGGGAGACCGCCGCAGGCTGAACGAGTCGGGCCGGCGGCTCGGCGCCGTCCTCGACCAGCTGCAGCGCGAGGGCAACCCGGTGAGCTGGAGCGCGGAACCGCTCGTCGTACAGACCCCCGAGGTCGCGAGCCGTCCGCTGCGGATCGGCGCCTTCGACTGGGACCTGAGCACCGGCGACCTCATCGCCGACGAGGAGCTCTGCGCCATCCTCGACATCCCGCCCGAGGACTTTCCCGGCACCATCGAGGCACTGACCGCCAGGGTCGTGCCGGAGGACGTCTACCAGCTCTGGGTCGTCGCCCGCGAAGCCGCCCAGGACAGCAGACCGGTGGTGCGCAGAGTGCGGCTCCAGCGCGCCGACGGCCCGCCGTCCCTGCTGGAGCTCGCGGGCCGCCCGGTCCATCCGCCCGGCGGTATCGGAGAGCGCCGGCTGATCGGATCCCTCATCGATCTCGGAGCGGGAGCGATCGCCAGCGAGGCGGTCGCCGACCGCCTTCCCGACGGGCTCTTCTCGCTCGACCGCTCCGCGCGGATCACCTATGTCAACCGCACGGCGGAAGAGCTCCTCGGATCCCCCAGGGCCGAGCTGGTCGGCCGGATCCTGTGGGAAGCCGTGCCCTGGCTCGACCTGCCCGCGTACGAGGACTACTACCGTGCCGCGCTGCTCTCCCACGAGCCCGTCCGGTTCCAGGTGAGCCGGGGTCCGAAGGACTGGGTCTCGCTGTGGCTCTACCCCGGGCACCACGGCCTCACCGGGACCATCGCCGTCACCGACCGCCCCGACTACACGGCCGGGGCGATCGGCCGCTCCGGAGCGGGCCTGGGAATCCTCGCCTCACCCGCCGACCGCGCCACTGCCCTGTACCGGCCGGTCGCCCTCGCCATCGCCCTGACCGAGGCGGTCACGGCACGGCAGGTGTCCGCCGTCGTCACCGAGGAACTGCTGCCCGCATTCGGCGGGCGGCAGCTCGCCATCTACGTCCTCCACGAGCGGCATCTCTACCTCGCGTGGGAGACCGGCTTCCCGGCGGGATTCCTCCAACCCTTCGACGGGGTCGGCCTCGACGCCCTGCTGCCCGGTGTCGAGACCCTCACCACCGGGCGCCCGATCTTCTTCGAGTCCATGGAACAGATGGCCTCCGCCTATCCCGGCATCCCGCTCGACGCCTCGGTCGGCGCCCGTGCGTTCCTGCCCCTCATCGCCTCCGGACGTCCCGTGGGCTCCTGCATCCTCGGCTTCGACCAGCCACGCGGCTTCGCCCCCGAGGAACGCACGGTCCTCACCGCCCTCGCCGGCCTCATCGCGCAGGCCCTCGAACGCGCCCGCCGCTACGACACCGAAGCCGCCCTGGCGCGCGGCCTCCAGGACGCGCTGCTGCCGCACCGGCTGCCCGTGATCGAGAACGTGGAGACGGTCGGACGCTATCTGCCGGGCACCCAGGGCATGGACGTCGGGGGAGACTGGTACGACGTCATCGAGACCGAACGCGGACTGGTCCTGGTCATCGGCGACGTTCAGGGCCACGGCGTCTCCGCCGCCGCCATCATGGGTCAATTGCGCAGCGCGGTCCGGGCGTTCGCCCTCGCAGGGCTCGAGCCCGACGAGGTGGTGAGCGGTACCAACCGGCTGCTCAGCGACCTCGATCCCGCCCACTTCGCCACCTGCTGCTATATCCGGCTCGACCCCGCCACCGGGGCCGCACAGGCCGTGCGCGCCGGTCACCCCCAGCCGCTGGTGCGCCGGGCCGACGGCACCACCGAGGTGCTCGATCTGCCGGGCGGCCTCATCCTCGGCGTCGACTCGGCCGAGACCTACCCCGTCAGTGAACTGTCCGTCAAACCGGGGGATGTGCTCGCCCTGTTCACCGACGGGCTGATCGAACGCCCCGGCAGGGACATCGACGTCGGCATCGATCAGCTGCGCTCCTCCCTGTCGCGGGCAGGTCCGGCCACCGTCGCCGAGGTCGCCGACCGCCTCATCCGCGACGCGCGTCGGTCGACCGACCGGCCCGACGACATCGCGCTGCTGCTCACCGCCTGCTGGTCGGGACCCGACGACGAACGGACGCTGGGCGGACCGGTCGCAGGCTGACGGGTCGTCACCGAGTCGGCCCGGCCCCGCCGACGCCTGCAGAGCCCGAATCTGACGGGCGGCGGCAGTTGATCTGACGCAACCTCAATTCACGTCACGGGACCGGCAGGTGGCACGAAACGGCTGAATGCCGCCCTGACCGGCACCGTCGCCGAGGCCGGCACGTATAACCCCGGACCCGACCTTCTTCGCGGCGTCGGCGCCCGAATCGGTTGCTCCATCGGCCCTGTCTGCTGACAGACGGTCAACCGCCGCTGATTCTCTGCTCTTTCACGCTACTGACCAGTAGATGGAATGTTTCATTCCGTACATCATGGGACGCGAGCATGCCAGCGTGCGTTCGTGCGGCCGTGGCGAACGCGCAACCCTCCCGAGCAACCCTCGACCACCCAGGAGAGCCCCCCCATGCATGCACGCAGATGGAAAACCGGAGCGGCGGCGGTCCTCGCCGCTGCGGCCCTCACCGCGACCGCTCCGACGGCATCGGCCGCTCCCCAGGCCCAGCCCGCCGCGAAGTCCCGTGCCGCCACGACCGCCACGACCGCCGCACAGGCGGCAGGCGTCGACTATGCGACCTGGCAGCGTGATGTGGATGCGGTCATCGCCGTGGCCCGCCCCTACATCGAGCAGCGCACCTCGCAACCCTCGGACAAGAAGCAGGCGATCGTCCTCGACATCGACAACACCTCGCTGGAAACGGACTTCCACCCCTTCTGGGAGTGGCCGACCCCCGCGGTCAAGCCGGTCCGTGACCTCGTCCGCTTCGCCGACTCCCGTGGCGTGGACGTCTTCTTCGTCACCGCCCGTCCGGGCATCATCTACTCGATCACGGACTACAACCTGAGGAGGGCCGGCTACCCGGTGGACGGGCTGTACGTGCGTGATCTGCCCGATCTCTTCGACGAGGTCAGCACGTACAAGACGCGCAAGAGGGCGGAGATCGAGGCGAAGGGCTACACGATCATCGCCAACATCGGCAACAAGACGAGCGACCTCGTCGGCGGGCACGCCGAGAAGACGTTCAAGCTGCCGGACTACGGCCAGCTCTCCTGACGGTTGACGGCGGCGGGCTCGGTCATGCCCGCCGCCATGCCGGCTCCCGGCGCGACCGGCGCGACCCCCTGGGACGGACACACCGGGAGCCGGGTTCGGCGGCGACGGTTGATTCGAAGAGCGATCTCGGCTGTGATACGGCAGAGGTTCGGCGCGTCGCCTTGTGCGGCTGCGCACGGATGCGGCGTTCGGTTCGACCGGGGGCGCCGGGCCGGGGGGGGCATGTCTACATGAACTCCGACTGGCGGAAGTGATTCGGACTCCAGTTGCCGCCCTGGTCGATGTGGCCTTGGGGGCGTGGTGCCGTATGAGGGGTCATGGCTTGCACCATGTCCGCCAGATCACGGATGAGCTTGCGGATCTTACGCATGCGACCTCTTTCTCGGTCTTCCTGTTCGTGCCCGACGGTGCCGCGCCACTCAGCCGTGACCACTTCTCGGGACTCTCCGTCAACTGCGCTCCGCTCGTGGGAAGTTCGCACCGTGGAACGACTTGCGGACAGTTCTTGACATCGTTGTCCCTTCCATGTCGCGGGCCACGTCGGCATATGCGGTCGAGTAGGGGATGCCGGGTGGTGGTGGGGGACCCGCTGCCCGGCATCGACATCCGGTCTAACGCGGAGTAAGCCCAGACGGTTCATTCGCCCGTTACGGGTGCGTTGGCGCCGCTCCTGCCCCAACTGTGCGGCGCATCCCGGCTCGGGTGAGGATGGACGGTCATGCTCCCCCGTTCACCCGCTCGTCGACGGTGATGCAGCTCGTTCAGCCGTCGACCGAGCCCGAGCCGTAGAGCGCAGCGATGTTCCGGGACGTCGCCCAACGGCTGTACGTCGGCGACTGGGGCCAGCCCTCGGGGGAGTCCTGCCATTCCTCCTGTCGTCCGTACGGCAGGACGTCGATCAGCGCGAAGGCGTGACTGAGCTGCTCGGTTCCCCGGCCGTTGGTATGCCAGGTGCGATAGACGGTATCGCCGTGGCGCAGGAAGACGTTGACCGCGAATCCTCCGTCGGGCGGTGCGCCGACGTCGGTGCCGAACGGACTGTTGGCAGTCGAGTACCAGGTCATCCGGTTGCCGACCCGCTGCTTGTAGGCGAGCGCCTCCTTGATCGGGCCCTGGGTGACGACGACGAACCGCGCGTCGTAGTTGTCCAGGAACTCCAGGCGGGTGTACTGCGAGGTGAACCCCGTGCAGCCCGGACACTGCCATCCCTGGCCGGTGAACCACATGTGGTTGTAGACGATCAGCTGCCTCCTGCCCTCGAAGACGTCCGCCAGCCGAACGGGGCCGTCCTCGCCTTCCAGGATGTAGTCGGGCATCTCGACCATCGGCAGGCGGCGACGCTCGGCGGCGATGGCGTCGAGCTCGCGCGTCGCGGCCTTCTCCCGAGCACGCAGCGCCTCAAGCCGGCGCTCCCAGGTTGCGGCATCGACGACGGGTGGTAGTGCATGGGTGGTCATGGCCCCTCACAAAGCTTGTGCCCAGCTCGCGCATGTACTGGGTGAGACCCCACCGGGCCCCGGAAGTCATCGGTGACCGCAAGGGGGATGCTGGGCCGTCCGCTCCTGCGTGAAGGTCCTCGAGCTTGACCATCCCCCTCGTACTCACGGGACGGCCCTAAGAACCCCTAACAGATGATCTTCGATAGTTTGATTACTCCGGGACTGTCGATCCGGAGGTGTGGGGTGGCTCGGCCGAAGCCGTGGCTTGTCGAGGATGAACTATGGGCGGTGGTCGAACCGCTGTTGCCGAGAGTGGAGCGTCGGACCCGCTATCCCGGGCGGAAGCGGCATCCGGACCGGCTGGTGTTCCAGGGCATCCTGTTCGTCCTACATACCGGGATCGCCTGGGAACATTTGCCCCAGGAGCTCGGGTTCGGCTCGGGAATGACGTGCTGGCGCCGCCTGGCCGAGTGGACCGAGGCCGGCGTCTGGCCCCGGCTCCACGAGGCTCTCCTGGCCATACTCCGCAGGGCGAACTTGCTGGACTTCTCCCGGGCGGCGGTCGACGGCTCCCACATCCGGGCGTTAAAGGGGGCTCCAAGACAGGACGAAGCCCTGTCGACTGGGGCAGAGCGGGCAGCAAGCACCACTTGATCACCGACGCCACCGGCATCCCGCTCGCCGCCACCTTGACCGGCGGCAACCGCAACGACGTCACCCAGCTCGTACCCCTGCTCGAAGCCATTCCGCCCGTACGCGGCAAGCGCGGCCGACCCCGGCGCCGCCCCGACATCGTGCTCGGTGACCGAGGCTACGACCACGACAAGTACCGCCACCTCGTCTGGGCTCTCGATGTGAAACCGGTGATCGCCAGACGAGGTACGGAACATGGTTCCGGACTGGGTACCCAACGCTGGGTTGTCGAGCGTGCGTTCGCCCATCTGCACGGGTTCCGCCGCCTTCGGATTCGCTGGGAGATACGTGACGACATCCATGAAGCCTTTCTCACCCTTGGATGCGCCCTCATCTGCTGGCGGCGCCTGAAGTCATTGGATGAGGCGTGCTAGCCCCCGAGCTTGTCCAGGACGGACCGAGGGCGCGATCTTCGTAGCGGGGCAATCGGGCCTGAGGCGCAAAATGAATCTCAGGGAAGTCCGGGGCCGACCGGTGTTCGACGCCCGGACCATCACCCTGGTGAACCAACCGGCGAGCGGAGCAGGCACGTTGGCCCCGTTGAGGAGGTGCCGGACGGAGCCGCCGCGCTCCCTGGCGGCGGCAGGAGCCCTCACACCACAGCGGAGATTCTTCCTTTATTTCGCATTTGGGTACTTATGGAGTGCGTGACCGCGCGGTCCGGTGCGGCGGTTCCTGTCTGCGGCGTGATTAGGCGGAACCCTCGGGCCCGGGTCAGCATAAAGACATCCCCCTGCACCTCAGGCGGCCCCTGACCGGGTCTCATCAGGGGTGCCCTGTAGCCGCCCCGGAAGGACTCTGATGCGCGTACCCGCCCCCCGCGACCTGCCCGCCCTGCCCTATGTCCATCGCCTCGAACCGTTCACCGGGGACCTGGACCGGGAGGAGGTCTACGAGTGGCTCCACATCGACGACCGCGCCTTCGACGACGTCGACGGCGGCATGACGCGCTTCGGCGAGTCGGCCCTGTCCTCGGTGACCTTCACGGGCGGCCGGTTCCGGCGCGCGCGCTTCGACACCGTATGGATGCACAACATCCGCACCGTGGGCAGTGACCTCGCGGAAACCACCTGGCTGGACACCGAATGCCTCTCCAGCCTCCTGGCCGGCACCCAGCTCCACGGGACCCAGATGCGCCGTGCCGTCTTCCATCACTGCAAGTTCGACTCAGTCAACCTGCGCGCGGCTCAGCTGGCGAACGTCACCTTCGTCGACTGCCTGCTGCGCGACGTCGACTTCGCAGGAGCGGCCCTGACTGGCGTCTCCTTCCCAGGAACGACGCTCGACGGAGTCGACCTCACCAAAGCCACCCTCACCCGAGTCGATCTGAGCGAGGCGACCGCACTAGGCATCACCTCCGGCGTGGCGGCCCTCAAGGGTGCCACCATCAGCACTCCCCAGCTGCTCGACCTCGCCCCCGCCCTGGCCCAGCACATCGGCCTCACCGTCAAGAACGCCTGACCCCACAGCCTCATGCCTCCGAGCCCGTCGTGCCACTCATTCCGTTAGCCGTTCTTAGCCTCAAATGCCTCGACGAACCGTGGTTGCGCAGGGGGAAGCGGGTAGCCGTGTTCCGTGCGTGACCCAATCACTACGTTGTGTACTGGTAGGGCTCGTGGCCGGAGTGATCGGTGCCGGTGGGGGTGGTGGGCCTCGGAGCACCCCCACTGACCACGCGAAATGCGGTTCAGGGGCACCTCGAACCCCTGGTAGAGTTATCTCTGTCGCCGCGGGGAACACCCCGCAGCGCGGCAACACCTGGTCCGGGTGGCGGAATGGCAGACGCGCTAGCTTGAGGTGCTAGTGCCCTTTATCGGGCGTGGGGGTTCAAGTCCCCCCTCGGACACAACCACTGACGATACGGATTCGAGGGCCTCGACCTTACGGTCGCGGCCCTCGTTTCGTGTTCGTAGGTGATCGTGATGCCGAGGGCTTCGTAGAGCGGGCTCTTCTTGTCGGCGCTGGCTGCGTGAATGCGTTGTGCGATGTCTCCGAGGCCCTCCGTGATCTGTCGGATGCGCTGGGCGTCGAGAGGTGGCTCCTTCTGTCGGTCCGCGTGGGGGAGCGTGTCGAGCCGCTTCTGGGCGCCTTCCCTGTCTCGGTGTGCTTCGTTGACCCATCGGGTGACCTCGTTCGTCTGCGACTACCTCGCGGATGTCGAGATGCGGCGCGAGATCCACGAGGGGTTGCAGGTCGTGGAGAACTGGAACTCCGCGAACAAGGACCTCTTCTACGGCAAGGACGGCGACCTTGCCGGTTCGGACAAGGAGTCCCAGGAGGTCAGCATGCTCGCGCTGCACCTGCTCCAGTACGCGCTGGTGCACGTCAAGAAGGCTACTGATGCAGGAAGTCCTGGCCGATCCGAAGTGGGTGGTCAAGCTCGCCGACGCGGACCGTCGGGCCCTGTCGCCGCTGTTGTGGACCCATGTGAATCCGTACGGCAGGTTCGAACTGGACATGAATAGCCGCCTCGATCTGGACCTGTCCATTCGGGCAACGGTGCCCGGCCCGCGCACCCCGCGGGACGTGACGGCGGCAGCCCCGGCGTGACATCCGGGCTCCGGGACCTGGCTGCGGCCATGGCGCGGTGCGCAGTTCTTTCGGTCCGGGAGGCGGGTTCAGCGGGAGAGGGACACGGCGAAGGGCTTGAAGCCGTGTCGGCGCAGGATGTGGGGCACGACCAGGATCATGGCCTCGGTGGCTCGGGCTGTGCTGATGCCTCCAAGGTCTTCGATCCATGCGGGCTGCCAGCCCAGGTCGGCGAGCAGGCCGGTGACGGTCTTCTTCGCGTTCGCGTCGTCGCCCGAGAGGTAGGCGGTCGGTGGGGTGGCCAGGGTTTCGGGAGCGGTCATGACCATGAACAGCATCGTGTTGAGGGTCTTGACCACATGGGTGTCGGGGAGGGCGGCCTGGAGTTGCTCGGCGAGGCTGCTGCCCCGATAGCACAGGTCGCCGGGCAGGCCGTCGTCGGCGTCGCGGGTGGCGTTGGAGACATCGATGAGGATTTTTCCGGAGAGCTCGGTGCCCAGGCCGGCCAGGCGGTCAAGGGAGGTGTGGCCGGGTGTCGCGTTGATCACGATGTCCGCGGTGCGGGCGGTGGTGGGCTGGTCGGCGAAGGCGATCTGCGGGGCGATTCCGGCGGCACGGGTTGCGGTGTCTTCCGGGCCCCGGCTGCCGAGGGTGACGTGGTGTCCGGCTGCGGAGAGCTTGCCGGCGAGGTTGGCGCCGACGCGGCCGGCGCCCAGGATGCCGATGTTGGTCATGGGGTGATGCTCCTTGCGGTGTGAGGTGGGTGGAGCGGAGGTGTCCGTTCAGGCGATCGGCGACAGGACCTTGAGGGCGGCGGTGTGGAGGCCGGGGGCGGCGGCCAGGAAGTCGCGGCTGCCCGTGCTCCAGGGCTTGCCTGCCAGGTCGGTGACGGTTCCTCCGGCCTCGGAGACCAGCAGGGCGCCGGCGACCAGACCGGAGCGAACGTCGGAGAACTGCCAGAAGGCGTCCGTGCGTCCGGCGGCGACGTGGATGAGCTGCATGGTGGCGGGAACGGAGACGCGCACGACCAGGCCGTTGATGAGCATGGCGGTGACCGAGTCACCGATCCGCCGGAAGGTGCGCTCGTCCTCGCCGGGCCTGGCCTGGCCGGTGCCGATGAGCGCGGCGCCCAGATCGGTCTTGGCGGACACCTTCAGGGGCCGGTCGTTGAGGCGTGCACCGCCGCCGGCGACGGCGGTGTAGGTGTCGCCGGTCAGCGGCAGGTGGACGACGGTGAGTACCGGCCGGTTGTCGCGGACCAGGGTGGCGGTCACGGCCCAGTCATCCATGCCGTGAACGTGGTTGATGTTGCCCTCGGCGGGGTCGACGACCCACCACTCCCCGGGCGGGAGTGCGCCGCCGGCCAGCTCGTCCTCGGCCCACTGCGACCCCTGCCGGGCCCGCAGCAGCGGTTCGCGCAGCACGTCCAGCACCGCGTCGTCGTTGGCGTGGATCTCATCGACGACCTCCTCCAGACTCACGCCTCGGGCTTGCGGGGTGTATCGGTCGCGCAGCGTGACGCCGGCGGCCTTCACCGCGGCGGTCACCTCGGACAAGAGCGTCGTGCCGGTGGCGAAAGGCATGGCTGTGCTCATGAGGGGCTCCTTGGGTTCGATATGTGCGGGCGGTCTGTCTCGCGCCTGCACTTCGAAGGTAGGCCGCCCACCGATTAACAACAAGTGCATGCTTTTCACTTGTAGAGTTACTGTCATGCAACTGGATTTGAATCTGCTCACGGCCCTGGACGCACTGCTGGAAGAGGGCAGTGTCGCCGGTGCCGCAGCCCGCCTCCACGTCACCGCACCGGCGATGAGCCGCTCCCTGGGCCGTATCCGCAAGGCCACCGGTGACCAGATCCTGGTCCGCACCGGCCGCAGCATGCTCCCCACCACCCGCGCACTGGCCATGCGCGCCGAGGTCCACGCCCTCGTGCAGCAGGCACACCGCCTTCTGTCCGCGGAGCAGGAACTCGACCTGACAGCCCTGGACCGGGTGTTCACCCTGCGCTGGCACGACGCCCTGACCGCCGCCTGCGGCCCCGCCCTGACTACGGCCGTCCACCACCAGGCCCCCGGCGTCCGGCTGCGCCTGTCCGCCGAACCCGGCACGGACGGCCCCGAACTGCGCCGGGGTGAGATCGACCTCGAATCCAGCTCCAGCCAGCCGACACTCCCCGACATCCGCCACCGCCTCCTCGGCAGGGACCGGCTGGTCGTCGCCGTCCGCCCAGGCCACCCCCTCACCGAAACCCCGATGAGCCTCGAGAGCTACGCGGCCGCCGAACACCTCACCGTTTCGCGACGCGGAAGCCTGCGCGACCCGATCGACGAAGCCCTGACCACCCGCGGCCTCGATCGGCGCGTCGTCGCCGCCGGGCCCACGGCCGCCTTCGCGCTGCAACTCGCCCTCGACAGCGACCTGGTGGTGACCCTTCCCGACGCGGTCACCCGCGCGGCCCGGGACCAACTCGGCCTGACCACACTGGCGCTGCCACTGCCACTGCCCGACGTCCCGTTGTACCTGCTGTGGCACCAGCGCCACGACGACGACCGCGCCCACACCTGGCTACGAGACCTGGCCACCGAAACCGTCCAAGCACTGTTTGCACCACCAAACGCCTGACCGTCACAACAACCACCCCAGCCGAGGGCAGAGTCAGTCAGCAACGCCGGGTGTGGACCAGCTCGCCAGGCCGCTCGCGTTCGTAGCGGCGGATGACCTGTCCGGTGGGCCGGTCCAGCCAGGCCAGGCGGTTCAGACCGTGCCGGGCAAGGATCCGGTGGACGGTCGAGGCGGGCAGGCACGATCGGACCGATCCGGGCCGGGCCCAGCTTCCGTTCCTGCCGGAGGAGGCAGACCCGGTCCTCCATCGCTGCCGGAGTGCGGTGGGGCGTCCTGAGGGGACGGCTGGAACGGTCATACAGGCCAACCTCGCCCTCGGCCCGCCAGCGCCGCAGCCACTTGTGACCGGTGGGTCGCGAAATGCCCATCTCGGCTGCCACATGCGCGACGGGTCGGCCCGATGCGACACGTTCGACCAACAGCCGCCTGCCGTGCACAGGGCCACGGTAGCCGTATTGATGGGCCTGACGCGGACCTCCATGGTGTCCATGACCTCCTGCATCTTGACCTCGCCGCGGCCCAGGCGCCGGGCGGCGGTGGTGACGGCGATCTAGGTGTATTGATCACGAGCGTTGTTGACGCTTGGGGTCTTGATCATGGCGAAGACCTCCGGTGTGGTGGAGGTGTCTAGGCTCCACACCACGCACGGAGGTCTTCGTGTCCCACCGAAATGCCCGGCTGCGTTGTCGTGGTGATGCCGAGGGCCTCGTGGAGTGGGCCTCTCCGGCCGGCACGCGGCGGTGTCGTGGCACTCTCGCCGCGCTGTCGACCGGATGCTTTCCTGGTGCTTTGATCAATGCACGGATCTTGCCGGCGCGTTACTGGCTTACCGTGTCGAAGGGGTCGTCGTGCCAGCGCCAGCCGGCGGTGTCGTCGTCGTGGATGTGCAGCATGAACTCGGCGACCTGGCTGCCGTCGGGGAACGCCATGGTGAGCGCACCGCGGATCTGGGTGTAGCAGGCGTCGGCCCGCGCCCAGTCTTCCTCATCGATGGCCCGCTCTTGCTCCGTGAAGACGGGACGGAACTCTTCGAAGCCGGGAAGTGTCTCGACTTCGGCGTGGGTCCATGGCATGTCGGCGCCGGTCACGGTCAGCCGGGCAATCTCCTGGTTGCCGTGGTGGAGCCGCCAGATGCTGCCGGGGGTCAGGTTCGGGGTGGCCATAGCTCCATGATGGCGGTCACCACTGACAGGCAAAGCCCGGGTCGTGATACCCCTCCGCCAGCACGGTCCGGTCCGCGGCGCACGCCTGACCCCGAGCTGTACTGCCTGGCGCGGTCATCCTGGTTGCTCCGGTCCGCCTGGGGGAGTGGACTCGCGGCTTCGCATGCCGACCCCGCCTCGAGCCGCTAGTAGACTTCGAAGAGCAGGTGGGGGAGACCGCGACGGGATCACCGCATGTCAGCCAAACGCCGCACTGCCGTCGTCACGGAGTCGATAGCCGCACCGCCGGAGGCGGTGTGGCAGGCCGTTGCCGATGTGACCCGGATCGGTGAGTGGAGCCCGGAGTGCACGGCGTGCCACTGGGTGGGACCGGTCCAGGAGCCCCGTCCCGGGGCGCAGTTCGTGGGAAGCAACCACAAGGGGCTGGTGCACTGGAACACCCGGTGCACGGTCACTCACTCTGAGCCCGGGAAGGTCTTCGCCTGGCGGGTGCGCTTCGGCATTCCGGTCGCCGAGTGGTCGTACCGGCTTGTCGCCGTCGGCGACGGCACTCGGGTGGAGCAGTCGTGGCGGGACCTGCGGACGGGATTCCCCTGGCGGTACGTTGCCAGGGTCGGTGACAGGCTGCTGAGCAACGGTGCCCGCGCAGAGCACAACGAGGCGAACATGCGGGCGACTCTCTTCGCCCTCAAGCGGAGCCTCGAATCCCGCTGAGGGAGGGGGCGGGCTCTCGGCGTCACACGAGGGCGATGTCGTTGTCGTGGGTGATGACGCAGATGGTGGTGCCGGTTGCGTTCAGTTCGTGCAGCAGCTCCATCGATCGTGCCGGACGCCGTGTCCAGGGCGCCGGTCGGCTCGTCGGCCAGGAGCAGGTCAGGTTCGCCCACCAGGGCGCGGGCGATCGCGACGCGCTGCTTCTCGCCGCCGGACAATTCGTTGGGCCGGTGATCGAGCCGGTGGCCCAGACGCACGCGTTCGAGGACCGTGCGGGCCCGGATGCGGCGCTCTTTGAGCCCGATGCCCGTGTACAGCAGGCCGTCGGAGACGTTGTCGACCGCGTCCCGGCCGGGGGACAGGTGGAAGTGCTGGAAGACGAAGCCGATATGGCGGGCGCGCAGAGCGGAGAGCTGGGCGTCCGAGAGCGTGCTCACGTCGTAGCCGGCCACCCTGACCGTGCCGCTCGTCGGCTTGTCGAGGGTGCCGATGACGTTCAGCATCGTGGACTTGCCGGAGCCGGACGGGCCGACGATCGCGATGAGTTCACCCGGTCGCACGGTCAAGTCCACGCCGCGCAGGGCGTGGACACCGTCCGGGTACGTCTTGGTGACGTCGTGCAGTTCGATGACGGGAGCGGCGGCAGCCACGAGGCGTACCGGATCGGCCCCTGTCCCTGCAGTGGCTGTCATTGCGCGGCGACTCCGACCTTCGGGCCCTCCTTGATGGCAGAGCCGCTGACCTCGATCTTTCCGTCGGCGACCATGCCGGTCTCGACCCGCACCATCGTGGTGGTGGTGCCCTGGACCAGCTGCAGCCCGTATCCGCCGTTTTCGCCACGCGGCGCGACGATCGCCTCGACCGGTACGGCCAGGACCCCCTTGCGGCTCTCGTTGACGAACTTCACGCTCGCGGTCGCCTTGGTGTCCTCGCCCGAGGCCGCCGACTTGCCCGCGTCCAGGGTGACCTCGACCTTGGTGCCCTTCTCGGTGAGTGCCACATCGCCCTGGTCCAGCTGGGCCCGTACGACCGGCTTGGACGAGGCGACGGTGAGGACCGTCCTGTCCGGGCCCACCTGGTCGGCAAGGGCCGCGTCCGCCGAGACGACCTGCACCCGGTCCGGCTGGAAGACCACGTCGCCCTCCTCGGCCGCGACCGTGACGGTTCCCTCGGTCGCCGACTTCACGGCCCGCCGCTCGGCGAAGTCGAGCTTGCCGTCGACGACCTTGGACTGCACCAGGTCGGTGCGGACGATCTGTTCTCCCCTTGTCGCGGCCGCAGTTGGCGGAGGCGCGTTCGCGAGGCCGGTGAGGGACTGCACGGTCGGTGGTACGTCGAAGTCGGGGGCGATGCTGAAGTGGAGGACGACGAGTCGGGAGGGCAAGTGCGGTGTAGGCGGGGGGCGTGGGCGGGGTCGGCGGTGTCCTGACGTCTTACTCGGGCTAGTGACGAACTATGCGAGTGAGTCGGTGCCTGGGTGGGCACGGAATCCGTGGATGATCTGGCCGCTGTTCGTCATGCTGACTGTCGGTTGTGTGGGGCTCTTGCTGTGGGGCAGCGCCTGGGATGTCGGCAGCGGAGTCAGGACTACGGCGGTGCGCCGACTGGCCCGAGGCCGGGCACAGTTCACTGCGCCCGCCGCATCCCGGGCAGGTCCGTGGGCGCGAGAGGGAACTGGCAGAGCTTGAGCGGCTGCTGGGGCGGCCGCAGGGGCGATTAGCGGTGCTGTGTATAACCGGAGGCATGGGCACGACCACTGTGGCCGCTCAGCTCGCCGCCCAAGCGGAGCAGGTCGGTGTGCGGTGTTCTGGATCCGCTGGCGAGGCACCGCCCAGCTGGCGCAACAGCTGACACAGGGTCGCGCGGCATTTCTGCACGGCTCGATCAGCGAGTATCGAGCGTGCCGGGAACGGTAGTGCAGGGGCGGGTGTGTGGGTAGGACGGCGCCATTCGATTGGTGGGTTCCTGAAGACCGGCCGTGTCGTGATGACGGGCAGGAGTCAGTTCTCACGAGGAGACGGTGGGACCACCCGGAGGGATCGCAGCATTCCACTACGGCGACACCTTGCCGGGTGGTGTCACGAGGGCGAAGCTGCGCGACGACCTCCGCATGCCTGAGCAGGACCTGGCCGCAGCGTGTGCATACCTGGCGGGCGAGGGACTCATCACGGTCGACTGGGCACAGGGAAACACACCCGCAATGGTCACGCTGACGCATCAGGGAATCCGGCTCATGGAGGCCGCAGAGGTGGAGCGCGGCTGACACGGCGCTGAGCCCTTTCCGATCAAGGAACGGGCCCAAAAAGCCTCACATGCTGGATAAGCAAGACAGGCATAGCATGGTGAATGGGTCGGTGCGCTCTCACGTGCAACCGGCCCGGAAGGGCGGCCCCGGTGTGTATACGCCGGGGCCGTTGCGTACGGTCGGTGCGACGGCAGGGAACGAGCGGTGCGAGCATGCCTTCGCCCGCATGAAGCACTACAAGATCCTTAGGTACTTGCCGTTAAGGCGGGAGCGGTCTCCACCACGCGGTCCACGTCATCGCCCACATGCACAACCTCGCCCACGCCGGGTGATGGGAACGAGCTGGTCAGCCAGTATCCCGTAAATCATTTACGGGATAGCCCTATGGCATAGGTGGGAAAGTCTAGTTCCCGGCGAAGGGAGTAAAATTAGGATAAAAGGTGAATCGGCTACCTGGCGTGCCTTTGCGAAGCCGCAGCGGCCAGGAGGGCGCAATGGATCTATGGCTGATCTGGTTGATCGCCGCAGGGGTGCTTGTGGTAGCGGAGATCTCTACTCTCACTGCTGCGCTCGGGATGCTGGGTGCGGCTGCGTTGGTGACGGCAGGTTTCGCCGCGGCGGGGCTCCCGATGCCCTTGCAGTTCTTGGTGTTCACCGTCCTCGCTGCGGTCAGCTTGTTCTTCGTGCGTCCCATCGCGGTGCGCCACCTGCTCAAGCCTCAGGCTGAGCGGTTCGGCGTGGACGCACTGGTCGGCAAGGCTGCCTATGTCGTCTCGGAGGTCTCCGGCCTGGGCGGCAGGGTCCGCATCGGCGGCGAGGAATGGACGGCTCGGGCCTATGACGAGACGCTGGTAATCCCTACGGGAACGACCGTCGACGTCATAGAAATCAATGGCGCCACCGCCCTCGTCTACCCTCGGGAGTGAGCTATGGAGGTCTCGGCGCTGCTCGTAGCCGGCGTGATCGTCGCGCTTATCGCTGTATTTACTGTGGTGCGGGCGGTACGCATTGTGCCTCAAGCGCGCGCTCGCAATGTTGAACGGCTCGGCCGCTACCGCCGCACGCTGAAGCCAGGTCTCAATATCGTCATTCCTTACATTGATCGGGTCTATCCGGTGATCGACCTGCGGGAACAGGTCGTCTCGTTCAAGCCTCAACCGGTCATCACCGAGGACAATCTGGTCGTCGAAATCGACACCGTCCTGTACTTTCAGGTCACGGATCCACGAGCGGCCGCCTATGAGATCGCCGATTTCTTGCAGGGTGTCGAACAGCTCACCGTCACCACGCTTCGCAACGTCGTAGGTTCCATGGACTTGGAGAAGACTCTCACCTCGCGCGACACCATCAACAACCAGCTCCGTGGCGTGTTGGACGATGCCACCGGCAAGTGGGGGCTGAGGGTCAACCGAGTGGAGATCAAGGCCATCGACCCTCCGCAGTCCATCAAGGACGCGATGGAGAAGCAGATGCGTGCCGAGCGCGACAAGCGGGCGGCGATCCTGGGGGCTGAGGGGCAACGGCAGTCGCAGATTCTCACCGCCGAAGGCGACAAGCAGTCCGCTGTCCTGCGGGCGGAGGGCAACCGTACGGCTGAGATCCTCAAGGCCGAGGGCCAGTCCCGGGCCATCGACGAGGTGTTCCAGGCCGTGCACCGCAACGATCCCGACCCCAAGCTGCTCGCCTACCAGTACATGCAGATGTTGCCTCAACTCGCCCAAGGGGCGGGCAGTTCCTTCTGGGTGATCCCCGGCGAGGTCACTTCCGCTCTTCAGGGGGTGTCCCGCGCCTTCAGTGAGGTGCTGCCCAAGTCGCCGGCTACCCGTGAGACGTCCTCGGAGGATAGGGCGGCCGCTCAGGCCGCCGACGATGCGGCGCAGGCCGCGGAAGCCGCCGCCGAGGCCCTCGCCGACGCGGCCGAGGCCGACGCCGGCGCACGTCCCCTTGCCGACGGTCGTCAGGAAGCATGGGACACGGAGTAGCCGTCGGCCACCCGTCTCGCAGGTCTTGACGGCCGGCCGAGGACGACGACCAGACCGACGGGGACGTCGACGAGCCCAGGCTGCTTTTCGCGTCTCAACACCCCTGCTGACCGGGTGACCCCGCTGAAGGGCATGGATGGGGCACGTGCGCCGGCACTCACGTCCTCTTCCGTCGGAGCGCGCTCCCGGATGTGACGGGTGTTCCGAGACCAGGACGCTAAATGCGGGCGAACTTCTCCCTCTGGTCGGCGAACTCCTGGGCCATCGTGATGCCGACGGTGGGGTGGGTCTCGCGGATCGTTTCCAGGTAGGTGCCGGTGGTGGGGAGGGCCCGGGTGCCGGTGTCGAAGGTGCGCTCGAACTGAGCCTGCGAGACAGTACGGGCGACGTGGGCGATGTCGGCGGGTGTGAACCCCTCACTGGCGGATGCGAGCGCCACGCAGTCGGCCTCCGCGCCTGCCTGTGACAGGTAGCTCTCCCACAGTGCGGTCCTGGCGCTGTGGTCGGGAGGGCCGATGGGCAGTACGTAATCGAAGCGGCCGTGGCGCAGGAAGGCCGGGTCCAGTGTGGTCACGCTGTTGGTGGCGCAGACGAGCAGCCGTCCGTCCTGGCCTCGGAACCGGACGATCGCCTTGAGCAGCTCGTTGACGACGCCGACCGCGGTCGCGTCCGCGCCGCTTCGGGTGCCGGCGACTTCCTCGACCTCGTCGATGAACACCAGAACGTGGTCGAGCTGGGCGATCTCGTCGAAACGTCGGTTCAGCCCGGTCGCCAGCCCGTATTCGGCGGCGAGGCGTGCGGGGAACAGCTCGAGGAAGGGCCACGCAAGGCGGCTGGCGATCGCGTGGGCGAAGGTGCTCTTGCCCGTTCCGGGCGGCCCGAACAGCATGACCGCGCGGGGCAGTTCAACGCCGTGCTGGGCGGCCATTTCGGGGTGAGCCAGCGGTAGGACCAGGCGCCGCTCGATGAGCTGTTTCTCCCGTCGCATGCCCGCGACTTTCTGCCACAGGCCCCCGGGCGGCAGCTGCGCTCCGAGGGAGGACAGCATGCTGATCGCCTGGGGGGTCACCGGCCCGCGCTTTTGGAAGAAGACCAGGCCCGACCGGGCATCGAAGTCACAGTTCCGCAGAGCGTCGACGCCGGTCTCCCCTTCGGGCAGGACGGCGTGCACGGTGTGCACGCCCTCGGCGAACAGCCGGTGCTCGAGAGCCGTGATCAGGGCACTGCCCAGCCCCATGTGCCGCCAGGCCGGCACCATGCAGATGCGCAGGATCCATGCCCGGTCGCCGTCCAGTCTGCTCACCGCGGCCCCGATCACCACATCGCCCGCCACCGCCACCACGGCCGGATCAGCGGCTTGGAGGGCCGCCACAGCGTCGGAGAGCGGAAAGAGCGGAGGCTCTCCGGTCGTGCCGCTCTCCGTGTCGACGCGGATCACTGCCTCGAGATCGTCCTGTGAGTAGTCCCTGATAAGCCAACCCGTCATGATCAGCTCCGCACGCTCGACCGTACCTCCATCATCTGCTGCTGCCGGTGGTGCGACGACCGGACCATGGAGACCTGGTCGGCCACTTGGGCAAACTCCTCAACCACCAGGGTTGTCGGGTGATCGGTCGTGGCGCCGCGCACAGGCCGTGCCGGCACGTCCGGAGTGCCGTCAGCCTGATGGCGATGGTGGCTCCGGTGGCGGCGTTCAGGCCATGGCCCGTCGCGTTGTGGCTACGCCCGGTGACGGCAAGGAGGCGATGGCCTTTCCGCGGCCTCGTAAGGGCATCCATGACCGCTTCGCGGTACTTCTCCCGCCGGTGGAGTGCTGCCGCGCTTGCCGCCACTCGTGCCGGGGCACCGACGAGGGTCCTTGCCTCAGACCTCGTCCGTGTGTGTGCGGTCGTGCGCGGAGGCGCGACTGGCTACCAGCCAGGTCCGTGCCCGCTCTGCCGTGTGCGTGGTGTCCACCGTGAGGTGGAGGCGGGTTCCGCCGTCGCTGCCGGCGGGGTAGCTGCGCTGTTCGGTGGCGGCGAAGCATTGACGGAGTGCCTCTGCGACCCGACGGGCGGCCTCGGGGGATGCCGCGACGATACGCACTTCGGCCTGACCGTCCCAGGGCGGTGGGTCCGGTGACGTCGTGGTGGCGTCGTTCATCGGGACGACGTGCCGGTGGGCGGGGCGCTTGGTGACATGCCCACCACCTCGGTCATGAGAAGGTCGTGTGCCATCCACGGCACTGTCGCGGTGTTCACCGTGAGTGTCGGGCGGTGCCGTCCAGGCTCCGGCACGCTCTGCCGGCCGCCGACGCTTCCGGCTCCCCCGGCCGGTACCCGGCACTGCGTCGCCGTAGTGGAATGCTGCGATCCGTTCGTCCCGCTGGCCATTGAGCAGAAGAATCAGCAGCACTCCTGTGATGATCATGGCGATGATCGCGAACACGGTGATGGTGCTCTCCATGTCCTTATATCTCCCGGCCGCAGCTCATGGGACCGATCGGGTTCGGGTTCTCAGCTGCCGCTGGGGCGTGCCCGCCTTCGGTCTCCCACTCCTCTTCCCGATTCAGCGTCTCTTTCGCCTCACGGGAGGTTTCCTCGTTCGCCATCAGGGCGCTGGCGGTGAGGAGGCTGCCGGGGGTGGCTGCGGCGGCCATCAGTCGGGCGGCGGCAGCCGCGCCGGTCTCCGGCGGGATCACCAGCAGGTCCCAACGACCTGCGGTGTAGGAGAGCAGGATCGTCTTGTGCGGGTCCAGCTCATCCCTGAACCAGCCAATGTGCACTGTGTGCCCCGCCATGGGCACCTTATGCGGAATCGCGGGCCAGTGGGTCGGATTCACCACGACACGCGTGATTCGGCCCCACCGCGCGTCCAGCACGTCGATGAGGGCGGGGAGTTCACGGGAGAGATCGCGAGAGCGAGGCCACCAGGCGCCGTCCAGGAGACCCGGGGCGGACCCCGCCGGGTTCATAGATATGCGGGGCGGTGGTGAGGTCACGCGCTCGTTGAAAGCCGTACGGTCGATGGTCGCGGTCATGGCGCGGACCTGTCCCCGGGGCTCGTCTTCGACGTCCCGGTGCTTGTTGCTCCCCGAGAACGACACCAGCATGAGAGCCGGTATGCGAAGTACTCCCGGTCCCTTCATGGTACTCCGGCCACGGCCCGCTTGAACCGCGCCTGGCCAGGCGACCATCGATTGTCTGCGGCGCAGGGATGAGCCTGGACGCCGGCACACGGAGTACGGTGAAACCGGCAGCCGCCCGGACGTCATCCCAGGCGGTCAACGCATACCGAACCCGCAGACGGGTGAGCCCACCATGCCCGACGCCGACACCCCGCATGAAACGAAGCTTCTGCCGGACGCGATCAACAGAGCCGTGAAACCCGGAACAGCTCTCCTGCGGCTGGAGACAACACACGCCCGCGAGGGAGTTCTCGACGGCGCATGGTGGCCGCGCTCCCGCGACATCGGTGCCGAGCTGCCCAGCCTCATCACCGCGCTGACCGAGTACCTGGGCCCCGTGAACCGCGTCGGCCTGGACGCCGGTGCCTGGGAAGACCTACCGACACGCCTGATCATCGACGACCGCGTCGTGCACATCGACTCCTTTCCGGTCGGTGACGACACCGTCCTCATCACCCGAGGCGATCGCGACCACTTCTCCATGTTGGTGGTCCCACCGGACGCGACTCCGGACGAGGCACGCGTCGCGATGGCACGGGCCGTCAGCGCCGACAACGCCACGGCCGAGCAGATCCTCATCGACACCCGCACACGGACACGCCCGACCGCCACGGAAGATCCGTAGACGGGCCGAACAACGCGATGTGAGGCAATGCGGAACGCTCCTCTTCCTGGCCGCTGCGGGATCCCTCGAGCGCAGTCCGCTGGGCGTAGGTCGGCAACGAGCGTGAGGCTTCGGTCCAGGACGACTCACACCGGATCAACGACGAATTTCTGACTCAGATCGCCAATCAGTGTGCGCGGGTGCCGGTGTGGGTGGTGAGGCGGTATTCCACGGTGAGGGGGAGGGCGTTGAGGTCGAGTGCTTTACGGAGCCGGAGCAGTCCGTGGGTGGTGAGACGACGGTTGATGATGGTCAGATCACTGCCCTGGCTGGTGGTGATCACCATTGCGAGGGTGGGGTTCTGGCGGGTTCCGGCGAGCGTGGCGCGGGCGTGGTGGACGCCGGGGTAGGTGGCGACTTCGCTGAGGAAAGGGGCGGTGGCTGTGTTCGCGGCGAGTCGGGTGCTGCCCTGCGCGGGGTTCCGCTCGAGGTGCCAGGTATGGGTCTTCGGGCGTCGGGCCAACTGCGCGGCGAGCCAGCGCAGGGCGAGCAGTCCGAGAACGATGGCGATGGCAGCCGTTGCCCACAGCACCCAGGTGGGCGGGGCGGCGGCAGTGTCAGTGAGTGGGGCGCCTGCATCGAGGAAGGTGAGTTGGCTGAAGTGAGCCACCACGGCGAAGGAGCCTGAGGCGAGCAGGAGGACACCAAAGGCGGCGAGTAGGGTGCGGTTGAGATGCGCCGGGCGGTTGAGGCTGGTCATGGCATGTTCCTGGTGGCATGGAGCCGGATCCTCGTTGCCGGTCTGTTCAATGGGGCGATCTCGTCCAGGCGCTGATCGAGGGCGCCACGGACGGCATCGGTGAGCCCCTCGGTGTTGCTCCGGTCGGTGCGGATGAGGGCGACGATCGTGCGGCGGCCCAGCCTCAGTTTTGCTCTGGTAACCCCGTCGACACTCGCGGCCGTGCTCCGCAAGGCGTGGTGCAGGCTGCGCCTGGTGACGCCGGCGTCCACGTCACCGGTCAGCGGCAGGACCGTTGGTTTCCCCGGCAAGACTGCGGCGAGCAGCAGGAGGAGGCCGAGGAGTACTGCCGCGACGCCTGCTCCGAGGATGGCGGTGTCGTTCCAGTGAGTGCTGTGCAGGGCGCCGGTGACGTATCGGTAGCTGATGAGCGGGCTCTGTCCGAGGAGCAGCTGGATGGCGACGATGGCGGTCAGGACGCACGCGGCGAGCAGAACCAGCGCGGTGAGGGTGGCGGGGATGGTGCGGCGGGGCCGGCGTTTCATAGGACTCTCCTGGTTGGGGAGTCGGGAGTACGCAGTGCGGTGACGTCGATGTCGACGCGGCTCACGGTCAGCCCGGTGAGGTCCGCTATGCGGCGCACCAGGCATGCGCGGGCGTCCCCGGTGGCGCGGGCGACGGATTCCGGGTAGGCGACGGAGAGGCGAACGTCCAGCGCCGCGACTGAGTCGCCGGTGACTTGCGCGGTGACCCGGGCTGAGGAGCCGGACTGTTCTCCGCGGGCGGCTATGCCGAGTATCCGCCCCGCCGTTCCACCGATGTGCTCGACTTCGGTCAGCACCCGGGTGGCGATGCGTTCTATGGCACGGTCGGAAATCGTTGTCCTGCCACGCTGCGCTGCATCAGTGTCGGAGTCGGTGTCAGCCGACGTGATGGTCGCGGTGTCCATGGAAGTCGTCCCTGTCACGTCCGGTGAGTTGGGCAAGGTCGAGTTTGCCGTCGAGGTAGCGCCCCACCAGCAGTCCGACCGTCCCGAGGACAAGGAGGATGAGGAAGGCATCGAAACCGCCGAACGCGGCGGCGAAGCCGAGTACGAGACCGGTCAGCAGGCCGGTCTGGGTGGACGTCATGTCGATTCTCCTCGTGCTCTGCGTTGCTCTGACGGTGGTCGTGCCGCGATGGACCGCGGTCTGTGAGTCCGCCCGGAGGCCGGATGGATTTCATGACGCTCCGTGCGCTGTGGGACGGAGTCATGCAGCAGCCGGCGCCCGGGGCGCCGCTACTGGACGCGGTCGCCTGTGCCCTGGTCGTCGCCGTCACTGTCGTCGGCGGGGAGGTGAACGTCATTGACGTTGATGTTGACCTCGACGACTTCCAGGCCGGTCATCTGCTCGACGGAGTCGATGACGTTGTTGCGGACGTCCTTGGCCAGATCGGGTATGGCCACGCCGTATTCGACGAGCATCTGCAGGTCCACGGCCGCCTGCCTCTGACCGACCTCAACGGAGACGCCCTGTCCGGCGCTTGCCGAGGCTCCGGGAATCCGTCCCTTCACCGCGCCGAACGCGCGTGCCGCTCCGCCCCCCAGCTCGTGTACGCCAGGTACCTCGCGTGCCGCAATACCGGCGATCTTCTGGACGACGACGTCGGCGATGGTGGTCGAACCCTGCCCGGACGCTTGTGCGGAGGAAGCTTCCGGTGCGCTGGTGGCACTTTTGTCCGCGTTGCCTGCGGCAAACGTGGAGTGTTCGGCGGTATTCGTGGTGGCCGGGTTCGTCATGGTGCTCTCCTCGGTTTCATCTCGACGAGCGGGTTCGCGCCCGTCTCACCTGAAGGACCCGTACCAGGGGAGAACGTCATGGCCCTTTGGGCTACCGGCATCACTCGCGTGACCGGGAGGTGAGGGCACCGGCGTCCACGTCGGTGACGACCAGGCGCAGCCGGGCGTCATGCCACCGGGTCTCTTTGAGCGCCGTGTACAGTGCGGCCTCCGCCGCACGCAGGAGCGGAGGCAGGGGGAGAGCGAGGGCCACGACGCGGATCTCGATGACTTCATCATCGATGGCGAGGGCCAAGGCATCGAGATTCCACGGCATGCGTGACCCGACTTGGGTGGTGGCGGGGGCCGCTGGACGAAGGCCGGGGATCCCGTCCAAGACGGACAGGAGTGAGCGCGTCAGCTCTGATCTCGGGGTCATCATGCACCGTCCTGTACATGTCGATGTCCATGATCGACACCATGACGGCCTGCGGGGTGAGGCCGATGGCAGCGGCGAGCGCGCGCGTGACCTCGCGCTGAACGGACCGTCCCACGATTCCGGCTTGGTCGTACCCGGAGGCGGCCAGGTCGATGGAGACGCGCAACGTCGATGGGACGGCGGTGTGGTCGAGTGTGACTCTGACGCCCTCGGTCGGGGCCGGAGCAAGGCCGTTGATCTTCTGGCGTGCGATACGCGTCCACTGGGAGGCGAGCCCGGTCAGGCCGGGTTCGAGTCGCACGACGCCAGGGACGCCGGCAGCGGCCCGGGCGGCGACGGCGGCGATCACGGGCCCGGCGATGACCCACTGGGCGCGGGGAACCCCGGCCTTGTTGTCCGGCACGGTCGTTCTCATGGCGGGCACCGCGTCCTTGTGCTGCAGTCGCTTTCAACGGTCTGCTGCCCGATCCCGGGGGCTTCATACGTCGTAGAGGTCCTCCACGGTCAGGTTCAGGCGCACCAGGGCTACCCCGACCCGTGCTGCGGCGGCTGCCCGGACCCGCTCGCGTACTTCGACGACGGCCTCGGCGGAGAACCTGCGGTACGCCACAGCAAGGCTCATCTCCACCTCCACCTCCCCGGCCGCCTCCGTGGCGGCGATCCGGCAGCGCCGCGCGCGCACACCGTCGACGGAGTCGGCGGCGCTTCGCAGCACCGCGGCGACCGCTTGTTCGCTGACGCGCAGCCCGCCCGGCTCCGGGCTGGGTAGCGTGAGCATGCGGTGACGGCGGGCCTCTGCGCGGACGGCGGACATGATCCGTCCGGTCAGGCCCAGCGGAGGTGTTGCCTCCTCCGAGGCCAGCTCGCCCGTCACCTGGCGCAGCACCACCAGGCTTTCGCGCGTCTCGGAGCAGTACTCGCAGGTGGACTCGTGGGTACCGGCCAAGCCGACATCCGTCGGATCGAGTCGTTCCCACACCGTCTCGACGTCGCGGCCGCACGGCAGCATGCAGCCATGAGCATCGCTCATCTCCATGGAGCCATCGCCTCCGCCAACTGCGCTCGAGCGCGCGCTATGCGACCACGCACTGCTGTCTGAGTCGTGCCCGTGGCCCCGGCGATCTCCTTGTAGGAGCGCCCGTGCACCTCCCTCAGCAGCCAGCAGGCCCGCTGCTCCGGCGTCAGCCGTTTCAGCGCTTCCCCGAGCGCCGTCAACTGCTCGCCGACCTGCGCCGCCCGCTCAGGGGCCCCAGCCGCATCGACGGATTCGCGACTGTTCAGGTCGGCTTCCGCGACGGGTCTGCGGGCCCGGATGATGTTCAGGCACCGGTTCGTCGTCGCCCGGTAGAGCCAGCCCAGGAACGCTCTGTCGTCCCGCAACTGCCCCAGCCGCCGCCATGCGGTCAGGAAGACTTCCTGCACCACGTCCTCGGCGTCGCCGTGGCCGGCCAGCATGTGCAGGGCCAAGCGGTACAACGGCCCCTGGTAGCGGCGCACCAGCACCTCGAAGGCCCGTATGTCGCCGTCGCGCGCGCGGATCACCAAGGTGGCATCATCCATCGCCACCTCGGGGGCGGAGAAGGCAGGCTGTGAACCGACACCGGCAGGCGATGTCATCGGCACAGCCTTCCTGCGCCAGGCATGCTCTCGGGCCCTTCTTCCCGACCTGCTGGGACACCGGCCGCACCGCGGCGGGCAGTAGAAGGACACAACGGCCGCGCCATCGTCACGGCACATCAGGCATCTGCCCTGCGCAGGGCAGACGATGCGTCGCGGCATGACGTCCGTTGAGCGGAGGCGGTACCTCCTGCGCAGCGGACTGGCCTCCGCCGCAGGGGGCAGCGCTGCTCAAGATGCGACCGACACGATTCGGGTGAGACTGGTGAGTACAGGACCGGTCGGCATCGAGTCAGGGCCATTGTGCCGAGGCGACCGCCCGTCGGGGCGCCAGACGCCAGGTGGTAGATGGCCTGCCCCGTCCGAAGCGAGCGGGACTGGGGGTCCCCTCGTTGCGCTTCCAAATTCGGCTGCCGTGGCCGCCGTTGGCAGAGACCACTGGCAGGAACTGCGGCGCGGGCGAGTGCCCAGGGGAAGATGAAGGTGACGTGCGCATGGACGATCAGACCAAGATGGCGCTCGCCGCGGCCATCGCCGGTGGTTACGTGTTGGGCCGTACGAAGAAAGGCAAGCTGGCGCTGAGCGTGGGGACGTATTTGGCGGGCAGGCGGTTCGGTCTCGAGCCGCGCCAGCTCGCTGTCGAGGGAATGCGCAGACTGGGGGAGATACCGCAGGTCGCCGAACTGCAGGACCAGCTCAAAGGGGAGGTCCTCGATGCGGGCCGCAAAGCATTGACAGCCGCTGCCACTCGCGGCATGGGTACTCTTGCCGACACGCTCCGTGATCGCACGGCCGCCTTTGGTGAGAAGGATGAGGAAGAGGAAGAGCAGGAGTACGAGGAGGAAGAGGAATCGGAGGAAGGGGAAGAAGAGCCTGAACTCGAGCGCCCGCAACGCCGGAGAGGGTCCCGGAGCCCGGCTCGGCACGGCAGGGGTACCGCGTCCAGGCATCAGCGGCCCCCCTCTGCCCGGAGCTCTTCCGGGGCGGCCGCGAAGGAGCCGCACCGGAGGAAGGACACCTCCGCGACGAAGCCGGCCGTGAATAAAGCGGTCACCGCCGAGAAGCCCGCCACCAGGAAGCGGTCTCCCGCAAAGAAGACGGCGTCTCCAGGGCAGGCGGCGACATCCAAGCGCGCGGATCGCCGGAGGTAGCCCGCCATGGCCGGGAAGACGAAGGAGCCGGAGACGCTGGAGTCCGGGGCGAACGGACTGCGTGAGGCGCTGTCGGGTTTCGTCGGGTCACAGGTCGAACGGCTTGCGGAGAAAGCCGGTGACAAGCTCGCCGATGTCACCGATCAGCTCACCGATGTCGCCGACAACGGCGGGTCGCTACTCAAGATCGGCTCGCGCATCCTCGGGGGCGAGTCCCCTGTGAAGGCGTTCTTGTCCGAGAAGGCCAAAGGCCTCAAGGACAGCGTCGTGGACAAGGTCAAAGATGTGTTCGGCGGCGGAAAGGGCAAGTCCGGTAGCAGCGGCAAGAGCATGAACATCATCGAGGTCCTCGACGTCGGGGTGCCCCTTCGCACGGCCTACGACTACTGGACCCGGTACGAGGAGTTCAGCAGCTTCACCAAGGGCGTTCACAACGTCTCGAAGAGCGACGAGACGTCCAGTGACTGGAAGGTCAAGGTCGGTCCCTCCTCGCGTGGTTTCACGGCGACTGTTCAGGAACAGATCCCGGACGACCGGATCGTGTGGACCTCCGAAGGTGCCAAGGGGTCGACCAAGGGTGCGGTCAGTTTTCACGAACTCGCGCCGACACTGACGCGGATCGTCCTGGTCGTGGAGTACTACCCGTCCGGGTTCTTCGAGAAGACCGGCAATCTGTGGCGGGCTCAGGGCCGTCGGATACGGCTGGATTTCAAGCACTTCCAGCGGTACGTCACTCTCACCGACGAAGAGCCGGAAGGCTGGCGCGGCGAGATCCGGGACGGCGAAGTCGTCCTGTCACACGAAGAAGCCCTGGAAGAGGAGGAAGCGGAAGAGGCCGAGGGCTCGGAGTACGAAGCCGAGGACGACCAAGACGGCGAGTACGAAGCCGAGCAAGACGGCGAGTACGAAGCCGAGGACGACCAAGACGGCGAGTACGAAGCCGAGGACGACCAAGACGGCAATACCGAGGGCGAAGAAGAGTACGTCGAGGAAGACGATTGGGAGGACGAGGCCGCCGACGAAGACCGGGAGGCTGGAACGACATCCTCTACCCGGCGTCGGCGGACCGCCGGGATTCGGCGGGGACGAGGATCTGCCCGCTGACCAACGGGAGTCCGGCCGCCCGAAGTGGGATGCCCTCGCAGGCGCCGGTCTCCGCCGGTGGGAGACGTATGAGCAAGCCGGCTCAGGGGCGGTGGCGCGCGTCGCGAATCGGGGCCCCCGCTTGGTGGAGGCTCCTGAGGGCTTGCCGGTAGGAGGCGATGAGGCCGGTCTCGACGTAGGGGATGCCCAGTTCCTTGCAGTAGCGGCGGACGATGGGGCGGGCGTCGCGCAGTTGGGGGGTGGGCATGCTGGGGAACAAGTGGTGCTCGATCTGGTGGTTGAGACCGCCGAGGGTCATGTCCGCGAACCAACCGCCGCGCACGTTCCGTGAGGTGAGCACCTGGCGGCGGAGGAAGTCGGGACGGTCCTTGCCGGTCAGAATCGGCATGCCCTTGTGGTTGGGAGCGAAGATGGAGCCGAGGTACAGACCGAACAGGCACTGGTGAACGGCGAGGAAGGCGATCGCCATACCTGGCGGCAGAACCAGGAACAGTGCACCGGCATAGAGCCCGAAGTGGGCGAAGAGCAGGGTTCCTTCTTGGGGGCGGTGCTTGATCCCTGGGTTGGCCAGAGCCTTCACGCCCATTACATGCAGGTTGAAGCCCTCCAGCGCGAGAAGGGGGAAGAAGAGGAACGCCTGGGAGCGGCCGATGAGCCGGGGAAGTCCTTTTGCGGCGCGTGCCTGATGCTGCGACCAGACCAGCAGGTCGGGAACCAGGTCGGGGTCGAGCGTTTCGTGGTTGGGATTGGCATGGTGGCGTGTGTGCTTGTCCTGCCACCAGCCGTAGCCCATGCCTATGCCCGCGTTCCCGGCGATTCGGCCGAACCGTTCACTGGCTTTGCGAAGCCGGAACACCTGCCTGTGGGCCACATCGTGGGCGAGCAGGGCAACCTGGCCGAAGACAACGGCGAGGAAGGCAGCTATGGCCAGTGACCACCAGCTGGAGCCGACGAGCACGAACGCGATCCAGCCGCTGGCATAGAGCGCGCCCACCGCGGTGATGCGGGCCGCGTAATAGCCGGGTCGCCGGCGCATCAGCCCAGCCTCGGCGACTTCTCTCGCCAGCCTGGCGAAGTCACTACCGGACGGCTGCGAAGGTGGGGGACGAACAGGTGCATGCGTTGCCATCTTGGTCAGGCTTTCCGTCAGCTGGGAGTGTGGCTTCAGGGCGGTTCACCGCGTGACGGAGCATGGCCCGGCCGTGCTCAACGCTGTGGCGGGGAGGACGCGGTGTCGCCTACGGGCACAGTCGAATGCCCTGTCGCAGGCGTATTACCAGTAGTGCCGCCTGCCGCCGACCGCGTGCCCCACTGCCCCCAGAATCCACAGAAGAACCCCGATCGCGACCAGGACGATGCCGATGGTCCAGAGAATGCCAATGCCGGCCAAGAGGCCGATGACGAGCAGAACGATTCCGAGGATGATCATGGCAACCTCCGGTGACGGGACGTCCTCTGCGGTCGCTCCTTCTTCTCCTCGGCTCCCCGAATTGATGCGGGGTAAACGGTCTCACCCGGTCTTTGCGCCGCCGCCCGGGCAGCAGCATGGTGAACAGGTTCGACCGGCAATCTCCGAGTAGCTTTTCAGGTCTGCGCGATCTAGGGCGTGTCGGGGCTGTTGTCGTGGGCCGAACTCCTAAACCAGTGGAGTGACGCGGGCTGTTCGATGGACTGTTCGATGGGTTGTGTTTACGGAACCAATCGTGGGTAGGTGAAATCTGTCGATGGTTATCTATTGAGGTAGAGGAATTGGATGTGAGTGCCGTGGCCAAGGGACAGAAGGCAAAGGCGAAAGTGGAACAAGCCAAGGGTAAGGCGAAGGAGACCGCCGGCCGCGCTGTAGGCAACGAGGGACTGGCGGCCAAGGGGCATGCAGAGAGGGCGAAAGGTGACATTCGTCAGGCCAAGGAAAAGACGAAGGACGCCTTCAAGCACTGAATTTGCGCCTGGCGGGGTGGTGCGCGAAACGGTCCTTTGCAGCCCTCGGTTGCCGGCGACCGAGCGCGGGAGCCACGCGAATCCAGGCGCTGCTCGGAACCGGACATTGCCCGCCACGCCGAGGCGCGGAGCGGTTCGGTAGCGGGCCGGGACTCACGATGAGTCTGGCCTGCGCTCCCGGCCCGGGTCGGACCGCGCCCTGCCGAGATGACCAGCCGAGATGACCAGTCCGAGGGCCCGAGGCGGGTGCCGCCGTCAGTCGGGCGGATACGCAGCGCGATGCGCCGTGTGCAGGCACGGCGTGGCTGGAGGCGCGTTCCGGAGCTGGACCTGTGGCAACGCTCACTGGGGTTTGCCGCGCTCGGCTTCCTGACGCTGGTACCGCTGCTGGTCGTCGTATCCGCGGCAGACCCGGCCAGCGGGCAGGAGTTCGCACAATGGCTCGGCGACGGGCTCGGGGTGTCGGCGACCGCCCGGATGGAGATCGAGCGGCTCTTCGCCCTGCCCGGTCAGGCGTGGTGGACCACGACGGCGCTCGGCCTGGCGCTGCTCGCCGTTTTCGGGCTGTCCTTCGCAAGCATGCTGCAGTCGGCCGACGGCTTCACGACAAGCTGCAGTTCAGCGCGAACCAGGCGAACCGCGGCCGCTCAGGAGGGACCGGCGCATCCGAACCCGACAGGCTCTGGGACGCTGCAAGCTTCCTTCTCGGCAACCTATCCGGTCCAAGCACTGCCAGCCCGCCGCTGGGGCTGCGTCCTCAACGACGAGCGGACCCGCGGGCCACCGGTACTGCTGTATGAATGGCCGGCCCCTTCGCTGCCGGTGCGCCGAGCACACGACCGGGGGACCGGCACCTCACTGTTCTACTATGCCGTTGGGGGGAGGGGGGAGGCCTTGGGCGGCGGGAGCGGAGGGCGGATGGCAGAGCAGGGCCGGGAGCCCGAAACGGACTCAGGCGCCGGACGCCGTCGGGCACTGCGGCAGGCCGGACTGCTGGCGACCTGCGATACGGGTATGGACCGGTTCGCTCGGCTGGTATCACGAACACTCAGCGTGCCCGTTGCCTTGGTTTCACTGACGGAGGAGAACCGGCAGATCCTGCCCGGCATGATCGGTCTGTCCGAACCCTGGGCGGGCAGACGCGCGCTGCCACTGGCGCATGCGCCCTGCCGGTACGTGGTGGCATCCGGGCAGCCGCTGATCGTGTCCGATGCCCGAAGGGACGACAGGCTGTCCACCAGCCCGGCGATCGCGGATCTCGGGATGATCGCTTACGCCGGAATGCCGCTGTTCGACAGCGACGGCCTCGTCCTGGGGTCACTGTGCGCCATCGACCACAGGCCCCGGAGCTGGGCCGCCGGGGAACTCGCCGATCTGGAGGATCTGGCAGCGGCCTGCTCTTCCGAGCTGTGCCTGCGCATTCTGTCGGCGCAGCGCCGGTTCGCTCAGAAGGCGCTGGACGCCGCGCGGGCCGCTGCCGAGACGGCACGCAGCGACGCGGAGCGCCTGGGGCGCGAGGCCCAGGCTGGCCTCGACCACGCCGAGCTGCTGCTGAGGGCGTCTGAGGAGCTGGCCCAGACCTCCGGGCTGGACGATGTCCGGCGACGGCTGCGGGACCTGTTCGCCGGCGTCGGGAAGCCTTCGTACGTGGGCCTGCTGGTCGCCGACAGCGAGGAACTGCACCGGGTCCCCGACCCGGACATCTCTTTCTCGGTGGAGCGCGAGGCCTTGGCCCTGCCCGGCGACTCGGGGTTCCCGAGCGCCCGGGCCCTGCGCGACGGCCGGACGGTCTTCGTGCCGAACCGTGAGGCTCTCGCTGCCGGATACAGTCCCGAAGCGGTCGGCTTCTGCGACCGCATGGGCCTCAGCACAATCTTGTGCCTGCCGCTCTGGGGCAGCCGTACTCTGCTGGGTGTACTCGCGATCTGCTGGGCCAAGCCGCACGAGGTGAGCGTCACCGAGAGGGCCACGCTCACGGCCGCGTCCGGCTACATCGCGCAGGCGGTGGAGCGTGCCCTGTACCTGGACGAGCAGGTCTCGGTCGCCCGGCAGCTCCAGGAAGCCATGCTCACCGATCTGCCGTTGGCCGACCGCATCGAGCTCAGCGCGCTGTACGTACCGGCGGCGGACGGAAACATGGTCGGTGGAGACTGGTACGACGCCTATCGCCTGCCGTCAGCCGTGTCCGGCCGGACAGCGTCGCTCATGATCACGGTGGGTGACATCACCGGCCACGACATGCACGCCGCCACCGTGATGGGGCAGATCCGCAGCATGCTGCGACAAGCCACCCTCGACCACCCCCCGTACAGCCCCGCCACCGCCGTGACCGCCCTCAACACTGCGTGCTCGGTCCTGCCCATCGAGGCCAGCGGCACACTGGTTCACGCCCGCCTCGACCCCCTCGACGGCAGTCCTGGCTGGGCCCTGACCTGGTCCAACGCCGGCCACCCACCACCCCTCCTGCGCACACCGGAGGGCACGGTGACGACCCTTGTGGAGCACGACCTGCTCTTCCACGAGGACTTCGCGGCGTTCCACCGCACCGAGCACCGACGCGAACTTCCGCCTGGCTCGACCCTGTTGCTCTACACCGACGGGCTCATCGAGCGCCCGGGTCACGACATGGACGCGGCCGCCGCGCAACTCATGTCCCTGCTGGGCCGTCACGGGGACGGCACGCCTACCGAATTGGTCCGGCGGATCAGTCGGCGACTGGCAGATCCGCCTCCCGGAGACGACGTCGTCGTGCTGGCCCTGCGCGTGCGGTAGCGGGCCTTGCCCGGCCGGCGGACGTGTCCGGCGTGATCGACGTCTTCGCGTCGTCTTCTAGGAGCACCGCCGGTTCGCCGCCAGGTCCAGTGCGACGTCGGTGATCATGTCTTCCTGGCCGCCGACCATCGCCCGGCGCCCGACCTCGACAAGGATCGAACGGGTGTCGAGGCCGTGACGGGCGGCTGCGGCCTCGGCGTGGCGGAGGAAGCTCGAGTAGACGCCCGCGTATCCGAGGCTGAGGGTTTCGCGGTCGACGCGGACCGCACGGTCCTGGAGCGGTCGGACCAGGTCGTCGGCCGCGTCCATCAGGGGGAAGAGGTCGCAACCGTGCTCCCAGCCCATCAGGTCCGCGACGGCGACGAAGGCCTCCAGAGGGCAGTTGCCGGCGCCGGCGCCCTGGCCGGCGAGGGAGGCGTCGACGCGCACCGCACCGTTCTCCACGGCGACGACGGAGTTGGCGACGCCCAGGGTGAGGTTGTGGTGGGCGTGGATGCCCAGCTCGGTGGCGGCGTCGAGGACGTCCCGGTAGGCGCGGACGCGGTCCCGGACCCCGTCCATGGTGAGCCTGCCTCCGGAGTCGGTGACATAGACGCACCGGGCGCCGTAGGACTCCATCAGCTTGGCCTGGCGGGCGAGTTCGGCGGGTTCGGCCATGTGGGACATCATCAGGAACCCGGCGACGTCCATGCCCAGCTCACGTGCGGCGCCGATGTGCTGGGCGGAGATGTCCGCCTCGGTGCAGTGGGTGGCGACGCGAACCGAGCGGATGCCCAGTGCGTGGGCCTGCCGCAGATCGCGGACGGTTCCGATGCCGGGGAGCAGCAGTGTGGTGGGGACGGCGCGCCGGGCGCCGTCGGTGACCGCTTCGATCCACTCCCAGTCGGTGTGGGCTCCGATGCCGTAGTTGATGCTGGATCCGGAGAGTCCGTCGCCGTGGGCGATCTCGATGGCGCCGACCCCCGCGGCGTCCAGGGCGATCGCGATGGCGCGGGCCTGCCCGACGGTGTACCGGTGCCTGATGGCGTGCATCCCGTCTCGCAGGGTGACGTCCTGGACGAGGAGCCGGCGGGGGCGAGCGGTGCTGGCGTGGGTCATCGGGGGTCCCCCTGGGTGGTGCGGTGGGCGGCGATACGCTCGGCGGTACGCAGCGCGGCCGAGGTCATGATGTCGAGGTTGCCGGCGTAGGCCGGGAGGTAGTGGGCCGCGCCCTCGACTTCCAGGAACACGGAGACGCGCAGGGCCGGGCCGGTGGTGCCGGGTGGGAGCAGCCCGCGCAGCGGGTCGTCGTCGGCGACCTCGTCGAACTGCACCTGCTGCTTGAGCCGGTAGCCCGGGACGTACTTCTGCACCCGGGTGACCATCTCCGCGACGGAGGAGGCCACGTGCTCGGTGGCGCAGTCGGAGACCAGGCAGTGCACGGTGTCCCGCATGATCAGCGGGGGTTCCGCCGGGTTGAGGATGATGATCGCCTTGCCGCGGGCGGCGCCGCCGATCTGCTCGACGGCGCGCGAGGTGGTCTCGGTGAACTCGTCGATGTTGGCGCGGGTGCCGGGCCCGGCGGAACGGGAGGCGATGGAGGCGACGATCTCTCCGTAGTGCACCGGGGTGACGGCGCCGATCGCGGCGACCACGGGGATGGTTGCCTGGCCGCCGCAGGTGACCATGTTGACGTTGGGGGCGTCGAGGTGGGCGGTGCCGTTGACCGGGGGGACCACATACGGGCCGACGGCGGCCGGGGTGAGGTCGACGAGGGTCCGGCCCAGCGGCCGCAGCACCTGGTCGTGGCGGCGGTGCGCGCCGGCGGATGTGGCGTCGAAGACGATCTCCACGTCGGCGAACTCGTCCATCGCGACGAGGCCGTCGACCCCGCCGTGGGTGGTGGCGACCTTGAGCCGGCGGGCGCGGGCCAGTCCGTCGGAGTCGGGGTCGATGCCTGCCATGGCGGTGATCTCGAGCCGCTCCGAGAGCCGCAGTACCTTGATCATCAGGTCGGTGCCGATGTTGCCCGAGCCGATGACGGCGACCTTGGTGCGGGTGGAGGCAGCGCTGCTCATCGGTCCTCTCCTTCGGTGGCGAACCTGACCCGTACCGGGCCCAGATGGGAGATGCGGGCTTCGAACGTGTCGCCGGGTACGGCCGGCACCATCGGGCCGAGCGCCCCGGTCAGCAGCGTTTCCCCGGCGCGCAGCGGGTCCCCCCGTTCGGCGAGGGTCGAGGCCAACCAGGCCGCGGCCGCGAGCGGGCTGCCGAGGCAGTCGGCGCCGGTGCCCTCGGAGACGAGGGTGCCGGCGCGCTCCATGGTCATGGTGACCGTGCTCAGGTCGAGGCCGCCCAGCAGGACGGGGGTGTCGCCGAGGACGTAAAGACCGCAGGAGGCATTGTCGGCGACGGTGTCGACGATGGATATGTCCCAGTCCTTCACCCGGCTGTCGACGATCTCCAGGGCAGGGAGCGCGTAGTGGACCGCGTGCAGCACGTCCCCGGGGGTGCAGTCGCGCTGCGGCAGGTCACTGCGGAGGACAAGTGCGACTTCGGCCTCCACCTTGGGCTGGAGCAGCATCCCGGCCGGGACGACGCCGCCGGTGACCGCCATGTCGGCGAACAGGGCGCCGAAGTCGGGCTGGTCGACCCCGAGTTGGCGCTGAACGGCCGGGGACGTCAGCCCGATCTTCCGGCCGCTGACCTGGCGGCCGGCAGCCAGTGCACGGCGGACGTTGAGCCGCTGTACGGCGTAGGCGGAGGTGATGTCGCCCTCGTCGAAAAGGGTGCGCACCGGCGGGCAGGGCACCAAGGTGCGTACCGCCCGGTCGAGGGCGTCGGCGGCCTCGGTGACGGCGGCGGTGCCGGATGCGTTGCGGTCAGGGGGTGAGGTCATGGTGCGGCCTTCTGGGCAGGGGACGGCTGTGCGGGACGGCGAGGGTGTGCGGACGCCGGGACGTGCCCGGGACATGCCCGGGCGGGGTCGCGGCCGGCCGGTTCCGGTAAGGACACCGCTCAGGCTCGGGAGCAGGTCCGGGGTGGCCCGGGCGTTGCCCGGGCACGCGGCGGTACGCGCTCCCCGGCAACCGCGAGGTGCTCGGCGGGAACGCTTCCCGAGGATTCCGGTTACTGTCGTGGCGTGGAGATGCCCCGCCTGTTCGACGGCCGGCTCAAGGTGCGCCATCTGCTGCTGGTGGACGCCCTCTCGCGGCAGGGAACGGTCGTCAGTGCCGCCGCCGAACTGCACGTGACCCAGCCCGCCGCTACCCGCAGCCTGCACGAGGTGGAGGACATCCTCGGTGTCGAGCTGTACGAGCGCGGCCCGCGCGGGGTCACCCCCACGGTCTTCGGCGAGGCGTTCACCCAGCACGCGCGGGCGGTGCTGGCGCAGCTCATCCAGGCCGGGCGCCATGTGGTGGAGCTGGCCGATGCGGATCGCGGGACCGCCGTGGTCGGCACCCATCTCGCCGGGTCGAACATCCTGCTGCCCCGGGCCATCGCCGCCCTGAAGCGCGACCACCCCTATCTCACCGTGATCGTGCGTGAGTCCTCTCCCGAGGAGCTGCTCCTGGAGCTGGAGGCGGGACGCATCGACCTGGTGGTGGGCCGGCTGACCGCCCCGTCCGGAGACGGTTTGATACGGCGTCCGCTCTACGAGGAGTCGGTCGAAGTGACGGTACGGTCCGGCCACCCGCTGGTCGGTGAGGCCGGGATCCGGCTCGCCGACCTGGTGGAGTACCCATGGATCCTGCCCGGGCAGCAGACCGCGCTCCGGCGGGAGGTGGAGGGGCTGTTCGCCCGGTACGGGCTCGGTCTGCCGGAGAACCGGGTGGAGACCACCTCTTTCTTGACGGTACGTCAACTCCTCTTGGAGACCGATGTCGTGGCCGTACTGCCGTCCCTCCTGGTGCGTGACGACAGCAGGCTGGCCCAGTTGCCGGTCCCGCTGGAGGCCGTTGGGCACAGCGTGGGGGTGACCGCGTCGGCGACCCGCACGCTGAGCCCCTCGGCGCGGGCATTGATCCGGAGTCTGGAGAAGGCCGCAGCCGAGATGTCCGGCGCGGGCCGCGCGCCGGAGGAGGATTACGCCGCACCGGGCGGGGCGGGCGGGAGCGGGCCGGATGGACATCAGAGCCCCAGGTAGCGCTCGGCGTTGCCGCGCTCGATCTTGCGCCGGGTCCGCTCGCTGAGGAAGCCGCTCTTGCCCACCACCGCTCCCACCGGGCGCTCGCCCAGCGGGTACGGGTAGTCGCTGCCGACCATCACCCGGTCCTCTCCGACCGTGTCCACCAGCAGCCGCAGTGCCCGGTCGTCGAAGACCACCGAGTCGACGTAGAAACGGCCCAGGTAGTGCGAGGGCGGATGCTGCGACGTGCCCACCACGTCGTTCCGCCCGTACCAGGCGTTCTCCGTGCGGCCCAGCCAGAAGGCGAAGGAGCCGCCGCCGTGCGCGAAGCAGATCCGCAGCCGTTCGTCGACGTGGTCGAAGACCCCGCCCAGCACCATCGCCAGGATCGACAGATGGGTCTCGGCGGGCATCGCGGTCAGCCACCGTGCCATCCACCGCTCCAGCCGGGGTGAGCTGTCCATGTCCCACGGGTGCACGAAGACCGGCACATCCAGCGCGGCGCAGTGCTGGAGGAAGGTGACCACTCCGGCGCTGTCCAGGTCCTGGTCGCCGACGTGGTTGCCGATCTCGACACCACGGTGCCCGTTCGCCAGGCACCGCTCCAGTTCGCGACAGGCGGCGTCCGGGTCCTGCAGCGGCACCTGACAGAACGGCAGGAGCCGGTCGGGGGCCGGGGCGACGATCTCCAGCGCCAGGTCGTTGAATACCCGTGCGATCTTCGCCGCCTCGGTGCCGCTGCGCCCGTAGGAGAAGAACGCCGGGGTGGGGGAGACCACCTGGGTGGTCACCCCGTCGGCGTCCATGTCGCGCAGCCGCAGCTCGGCGTCCCAGCAGTTCGCCCGAATGCGGCGGAACTCCTTCGACCCCATCATGATCACGGCGTCGGCCTCGGACTCGATCCGCAGCCACGGAGCTTCGGGCCCGCCCACCCCGGAGAGGTCCGGCCAGCCCCGCGGAACACAGTGGGTGTGCACGTCGATCAGATCCCCCACCGCTCAGCCCTTCCCGGGATGCAGGGCGCCGCAGGCGGGGCAGGTGCGGGCCGCCTCGTCGGCGTAGAACCCCTCGAAGACCGGTGGCAGGTCGGCCACGATGTCCCGGACCTGCAGCTCCACCTCGTGCACCGGAGCGGAGCAGACGGTGCAGTACCAGAGGAACTTCTCCAGCGTGCCCTCCTCCCGGACCCGCTCGATGACCAGGCCCACGGATTCCGGGTCGGGCCGCTGCGGGGAGTGCGGGACGTCGCCCGGCAGCAGCCAGCACGAGCCCTCCGGGATGTGTACGGTGCGCGGGCCGTCCCCGGTCATCACGTTCACGTGCATATCGCCCTTGACCTGGTAGAACCACTCTTCGTACGGGTCGACATGGAAGTCGGTGCGCTGGTTCGGGCCGCCGACGATCTGCACGATGAAGTCGGTGCCGAGCGCCATCGTCCGGTTGTTGACCGGGGGCTTGAGCAGATGGGCGTGCTCGTTGATCCAGCCCTGGAAATCGATCACCTCGGGGAGGTCGGTCATGAGGACTCCTCTGTCGAACGGGTGGCGGGACCGGCGATCCCGGCGGTCTCCCGGCCGTCATACGGCACATGGGCCACGGCCTGGATCTCGATGAGCAGATGGGGGTGGGGCAGTTGGTGGACGGCGACGGTGGTCCGGGTGGGGCCGCTCTCGTCGAAGTACCGGCCGTACACCTCGTTGTAGCCGCCGAAGTCGTTCATGGAGACCAGATAGCTGGTGACCTGCACCAGTTGGGACAGGTCGGCCCCCACGTCGGCGAGGATGTCGCGGATGTTCTCGATGACCGCCCGGGTCTGCTCCCGGATGTCGAGGTCGGTGGTGCCCATCGCGTCGGCGCGGACTCCCGCGAACGTGTTGTCGGGGCGCCGCGAGCTGGTGCCGGAAACATAGACGAAGTCGCCGGCCCGCCGCAGGTGCGGGAAGCGGCCGCGGGGAGTGGCCTTCCCGGGGACGACGCGTGCCTGGTCCATGCGTGCCTGGTCCATGCGTGCCCGGTCCATGCGTGCTTCGTCCACCGGTGCCTGGTTCACGCCTGCCTGGTCCATCACACCCCCCGTACCGTGACGCTGCCGAGACCCATCACATCGGCACGGGCGGTGCCGGTCGCCAGCGGCGCCGCGGCGGTGGCCGCGCCGGCGAGGACCACGTCCCCGGCGCGCAGCGCTATCTGCCGACGCCGGCAGATGCTCTGCAGCGCGCGCAACGCCCGTGCAGGGTCGCCGAGTATCGCCGATGTGGAGCCGGTGGCATTCTGCGCGCCACTGGTCAGCAGGACCTCCCGGTCGCGCAGGTCCTTCGGCGGAATCCAAGGACCGAGGACGTACCCGGCAGCCGAGGTATTGTCGGCGATCACGTCCTCGTAGGTGAAGCGGAAGTCGCGGTAGCGGGAGTCGATGATCTCCAGCGCGGGAGCCATCGCGTCGACCGCCGCCACGAGCGAGGCCGACGGATCCGCAGGGTCCACGTCGCGGCCGAGCCGGTAGGCGACTTCGGGTTCCACCTTCGGATGGATCAGCCCGGCGAGAGCGAGCTCCCCGCCGTCGGCCACCCGCATGGCGTCGGTCAGCCGGCCGACGATGACCTCGCTCACGCCCATCTGCGCCATCTTGGCCTTGCTGGTGAAGCCCAGCTTGACGCCGGTGAGCCGCTCACCGCGCGCGAGGCGCCGGGCGACCAGTGCCCGCTGTACGGCGTACGCGTCGTCCACGTCCAAGGGATGACGCTCGGCGAGGCTCTCCGTGGGGGTGCGGGTGGTCTGCGCGGCGTCCAGCCGGTCGGCCAGCGCCGCGGTCGTCTCCTCGGTGATCACCGGGTACCTCCCCGGAGCAGGCTGGGGGACGGCCCGGTCCCGCCGGGCCCCTGTGCTGCCCTCATGTCCACAATCACTCCTTCTCGCGCCGCGCCCGCGCCGGGCGGCGGCCGGTCTTCGTCGGGGCGGATGCACCCGGTGCGGCGCCGGGCCCGTACCGGGGGATCACAGCTGGACGCACACATTGGTGGGCTCGGTGTAGAAGTGCAGTGACGAGGCGCCGCCCTCTCGGCCCAGGCCGGAAAGCCCCATCCCGCCGAACGGCGATCGCAGGTCCCGCAGGAACCAGGTGTTGACCCATGCCATGCCGACCTCCATCGCCTGGGCCACCCGGTGGCCGCGCCGCAGGTCCCGCGTCCACACCGAAGCGGCCAGGCCGTACTCGGTGTCGTTGGCGAGTGCCACGGCCTCCTCCTCGCTGTCGAACGGGATCAACGCGGCGACCGGCCCGAACACCTCCTCGCGAACCGGCCGTGCGGTGTTGTCCAGCCCGGTCCAGAGCGTCGGCTCGAACCAGGAGCCGCCGTCCAGCTCGTCGCCGAGGTCCGGGATGCCGCCGCCGATGAGGACATTGGCGCCCGCCTGCTCGGCCAGTGCGGCATAGCCGCGCACCTTCTCCCGGTGGGCCCGCGATATCAGCGGGCCGGTGGTGGTCGCCCCGTCGGACGGGCGCCCCAGCCGCAGTGCGCGGGCCCGTTCCACCAGCCCGTCGGCGATGCTGTCGAACACCGCCCGCTGGACGTACACGCGCTCGGTGCACAGGCACACCTGCCCGGTGTTGGCGAACACCGAGCGGGTCAGCCCGTCGAGGGTCTCGTCGAGGTCGGCGTCTGCGAACACCAGCGCCGCGTTCTTGCCGCCCAGCTCGAAGGAGACCGGCCGCACCCGGGGCGCCACGGTGCGCATGACGTGCGCGCCCGTCGCCGAGGATCCGGTGAAGGTGACACCGTCGATGCCGGGATGCGTGGTGAGGTGTTCGCCCGCCGAGCGGGCACCGAAGCCGTGCACCACGTTGTAGGCGCCGGCGGGCAGGCCCGCGTCGGTCAGCACCTCGGCGAGCAGCGAGGCGGTACCCGGTGTCTCCTCGCTCGGCTTCACCACCACCGCATTGCCGCAGGCCAGCGCCGGAGCCACTTTCCAGGTGAGCAGCAGCAGCGGCAGGTTCCACGGGACGATGACCGCGACCACGCCGAGCGGTTTGCGCACCGCGTAGTTGAGGGCCCGCCGCCCGCCGGACACATCGGTCATGAACGACTCCTGGCCGGCGGCGGCGACCACGTCCGCGAAGGTGCGGAAGTTGGCGACGGCGCGGGCCACATCCAGCTCACGTACCTGGGTGACGGGCTTGCCGGTGTCCGCGATCTCGGCCGCGACGAACTCCTCGAAGCGCTCCTCGATCAGCGCGGCCGCCCGCCGCAGCACCTCCGTGCGCTCCCGCACGGGCACGGCAGCCCAGCCGGGCAACGCGCGCCGGGCAGCCGTCACCGCGCGGTCCACCAGCGGCGCTCCCGCTTCATGCACGCGGGCGTGGACGAGACCGGTGGCCGGGTCGATGGCGTCGAAGCCCTGGCGATCGTCGGGATCGACGAACTGCCCGTCGACGAAGTTGCGAATCCAGGGCGGGGTGGATGCCGTCATGACTCCCACCCTGGAACCCGCGACCATGCCTGACAAATGACCATCCTGAGGCCCGCTATACCGGTTTCCGCATGGGACGGCACCCGGCCGGACCCGCACCGGCCTCTCGGAAGCCGCTATAGCGAAACCGCTATGGCAGGCCGCTGCTTCGGTATTTGCGCGCCATGTCCGGCGCCATCAGGATCCAGCGATACGCAGCACGTATGCCGCCATCAGCGAGAGGGTCTCCTCCATGAGCAACGCAGCCCAGCCCAAAGGGGGCGTCGCCAGCAGAACGGCGATCGCCACCCTCGTCGGCACCACTCTGGAGTGGTACGACTTCTTCCTCTACGGAACCGCCGCCGCCCTCATCTTCAACCAGCAGTTCTTCCCCTCCCTCAGCCCCACCGCCGGCACCCTCGCCTCCTTCGCCACGCTCGCCGTCGGATTCGTCGCGAGGCCGCTCGGCGGGCTCGTCTTCGGACACTTCGGCGACCGGGTCGGCCGCCGGGCAACCCTCGTGGTCTCCCTGTTGCTGATGGGCCTGGGTTCCACCCTCATCGGGCTCGTCCCCAACTACCACAGCATCGGCCTGTGGGCTCCCGTCCTCCTCGTCGTCCTGCGCGTCGTACAGGGCATCGGGCTCGGCGGCGAGGGGGCCGGCGCCACCCTGATGTCGATGGAGCACGCCCCCGCCGGCCGGCGCAACCTCTACGCCGGCTTCCCGCAGATGGGCACCCCAGCCGGACTGGTCGTCGCCAACCTCGCCTTCCTCGGCACCAACGCCCTGGCCGGCAACGCCGCGTTCACCGCCTGGGCGTGGCGTGTCCCGTTCCTGCTCAGCGTCGTGCTGGTGGCGGCCGGCCTGGTGATACGGCTGCGGATCGAGGAGTCCCCCTCCTTCGACCAGGTGCGTGAGCAGGGTGAGGTGGCCCGCTTCCCCCTGGCCGCCGCCTTCCAGGTGGGGCTGCCCCGTCTGGCACTGACCCTGCTCGCGGTCATCGCGAACTCCGCCGTCGCCTACGTGTTCATGGTGTTCACGCTCTCCTACGGCTCCCAGCACGCCGGCTACGACAAGCAGTTCCTCGTCCTCGGTGTGAGCGGGGCGGCCGTGTTGTGGTTCGCCACCATCCCGGTGTGGACCGCCTTCGCCGACAGGCACGGACGACGCACCATGTTCCTCGGCGGGTCCGCTGCCATCCTGGTCTGGTGCGCGGCCTTCTTCCCCCTGCTCGACACCGGAAAGCCGGCACTCGCCCTGGTCGCACTCGCCGGAATGGGGCTGATCATCCCGGTGACACACTGCGTGCAGGGCGCCATCATCGCGGACACCTTCCCTGCGCGGGTCCGCTACTCCGGCTCGTCCCTGATCCTGCAAGCGGGAGCCACACTCGGCGGCGGACTCGCCCCGTTGATCTCCACCGCACTGCTCGGCTCCAAGGCCTCCTCCGTGGGCGTCACCTGGTACCTCGTGACCATCTGTTCGGTGAGCCTGGTCGGAGCGATAGCCCTGTTCCGCACGGTCCCCGAGTCACGACCGGACACCGCGACCGGCCGGCTCCCGGAACTCGCGGGAGAAGTGTGAGCGACGCCCCGTTGTGTGCGTCAGTCGTGCCGCTCCGGACAGGACCCTAGGCGACGGCCATCCGCTCACCGTCCGGAACCGCACATCCCGCCCGCGCTGCGGCGCCCGCCGCCGAGCGGGCGGCGCGGCGTCTGGTCGAGCGTTCCGGTCAATGAAGCGTATATTACCCCTGGGGGTATGTCGCGAGGAGCGTTGATGGAGCTTGATCTGGCGGGCGCCGAACTGAAGTCGGTCCTGAACAGGCTGCGCCGGGCACAGGGCCAGATCTCCGGGGTGATCCGGATGATCGAGGAGGGTCGGGATTGCGAGGAGGTCGTCATCCAGCTCGCCGCCGCGTCACGAGCGCTTGACCGGGCCGGCTTCGCGATCATCGCGACCGGGCTGCAGCAGTGCCTGAGCGAGATGGAGGACGGCCGCCGCTCCGCCGGGGACCGCGATGAGATGCGGGCCCGTCTGGAGAAGCTGTTCCTCTCCCTGGCCTGATCCCATTCGGTCCTCATCCCCGATCCCGTAGGGTCCTCATCCCCGTACGGCCGCGTCGGCGAGCATGAAGGCCGCCAACCCCGCCAGAACACACGCGAAGATCCTCTGCAGGGTTGCGCCGGAGAGTTTCGCAGCGAGCCTCTTGCCGTCCCAGGCCCCCAGAACGGCCGCTCCGGCGAAGGGCCCGACGAGCTCCCATCGCAGGTCGCCGCCGGTACCCGTGCGTGTGGTCAGTGCGGCGAGCGAGTTCACGAGGACGACCAGCAGGCCGGCGCCGACCGCCTGTTTCATACGCAGGCCAAGGATGCCGACCAGAGCGGGGACGGCGAGGAAGCCGCCGCCCACGCCGAGGAATCCGGTCATGGCACCGAGCCCGGCGCCCGTACCCGCCACTTTCAGGGGGCGCACCCGCTCGAGCGGTTCGGCGTCCGAGGGCCGCAGCATGCGCAACGCCGCGAAGGCGGCCATGACCGCGAAGGCCCCGGTGAGCACCCACTGTGGAAGGTGTCCGGCGGCGGCGCCGGAAAGGGCCGAGGGCACGATGCCCGCCGCGGCGAACAGCATGCCAGCCTTCCACGCCACATTCCCGTCGCGCGCGTGGGCGTACAGGGCGGTGGCCGAGGTGGCGGTGACGATGATCAGGCTCGCCGTGGTGGCCGCCGCGGGCGTGAAGCCGAGCAGGTAGACCAATGCCGGGACGGCGAGAACACTGCCGCCGCCTCCGACGGCCCCGAGCGCCAGGCCGACGACGGCACCAGCGGCCAGGGCGAGTACCAGTGCGCTCACGCTATCGAGCCGCTGTTCCCGCGTTCGTCCACGACCGGGTATCCCGCGTCGGCCCATGCGTTCATGCCGCCCCTGACATCCACCGCGTCGGCTCCCCGCCCGGTGAGGAGCTTCGCCGCCTGCTGGGAACGGCGCCCGCTACGGCAGATCACCACCAGTGGGTGGCCCTGCGCGATGCCCGGCAGCGCGCCGCCCGCGAGCAGTCCTGTCAGCGGGGCGTGGACCGCGCCAGGAGCGTGGCCGGCCTTCCATTCCGGACTCTCCCTGACGTCCAGCAACACCGCTTCGGGCGCTTCGCCGCCGGTGCGGGCCCGGGCCTCGTCGACCGACAGGCGCCTTTCGTCCTTCCGGAACAGGAACATCGTGTTCTTCACCTTTCTCCAAGGGGCGTGGCGAGTCTCGGGAAGAGACGGCGGCAGGACCGAGCCGGGCTGTGCTCAGCCCGGCAGACGGCGCAGCCTCGGTGCCGAGCACTCAGGCGGTTGCCGCCCAGGCTCCGTATCCGCCCACGAGGTCGCGGACGTCCTGGAACCCGTGGTGCCTCAGCACACTCGCGGCCACCGAGGACCGCTGCCCGCCCGCGCAGTGCAGTACGACGGGACGGTCGGTCCCGAACTCACCGCGCCGGGAGGTGAGTTCACCGAAAGGAATGTGCAGGGCCCCGTCGATCTGTCCGGTCGCGCTCCGTTCGCCGCGGGAGCGCACGTCGATGATGAGCGGTGGGTTCTCTCCGCGCAGGGCGTGTCGCAGTTGGGCCGCGCTCAGGCGGCCTGCGGGGGTGACCTCGTCGCCGAGAGCGGCGAGTGCGCTGACCGGGCATCGTAGGTATCCGCCGACCCGGTCGAAGCCGACACGAGCCAGCCGGGTCACCATCTCTGCCTCCCGGCTCTGCGGTGCGACGACGAGGAGTTCGTCCGCCGGCGAGAGCACGGAGCCTGCCTGCTCGGCGAAGCGACCGTCGGCGGGCACATTGATCGAGCCGCGGACGTGCCCGGCGGCGAACTCCTCGGGGTCGCGGGCGTCGACGACGACCGCGCCCGCCGTACGGCGGGCGCGGAACTCCTCGACCGTCAGGGGCCGCGGGGACGCGGCCGGGTCGTGCAGGGCGCGACGGCGCCGGTTGAGGTCCGCGTCGTGGGCGAAGTACGCGGGTGCGACCGACTGGCCGACCGTTATGGAGGCCACGAACGCCTCGCGGCTCATCGGCGAGCAGGCATGGTTGGTGGCCCGTTGCTCCCCGATGGTCGACTGATTCTCGGACGAGAGGTTCCTGCCGCATGCGGAACCGGCACCGTGGGCGGGGAACACCCGCACCTCGTCGGGCAGTTTCATGAGCTTGTGCTGCACGCTGTCGTGCAGCATCGCGCCGAGTTCCTCGGCGGTCACACCCGACGAGGCGAGCAGGTCCGGGCGCCCCACGTCTCCGATCAGCAGGGCATCGCCGGTGAGCACGCCGTAGGGCACCTCGTCCCCGGCCCGCTCACGGACCAGGACGCTGAGGGACTCGGGTGTGTGCCCGGGGGTTTCCATGATCTCCAGCGTGACGTCACCGAGAGCGATCGTCTCCCCCTCCTGCAGATGACGCACCGGGTACTCGGTCTCGGCGCGGCGTCCGTAGCCGATCCAGGCTCCGGTGCGGGCCGCCAGCTCCAGGTGCCCGGCGACGAAGTCCGCATGGAAGTGGGTGTTGATCACGCCGACGACGGTGAAACCGCGGGCCCCGGCATCGGCCAGGTACTCGGTGACGTCGCGGCGGGGGTCCACGACGACGGCCTGCCCCGTGGTCTCGTCGGCGATCATGTACGACGCCTGGGACAGGCAGTCGAGGTAGTACTGGGCGAAGAACACCGAAACACCTCCGGACCACATCGCGGACCGCTCGCCGCCGGGTTCGCACACGGACCCGCCGTACCCGGCCATGCGAGCAATCGGCCGAGGCACCCTGCGTCGGCCGGGACGGTGTCACCGGCCGATCGACGCGCGAAATACCTGGGGGGGTATATGACAGGCACTGTAATGCCCTTCGCAAGTAGGCGTCAAATACCCCCCCAGGTATTCACCCGGACCCCGGGTCGGGGGTTGAGGGCCGGGCCCTGGTGCTACCTCGCAGTCCGGGCGGACTGCACCGACTGCCCGAGACGGGCGGGCCGGATGTGCGAGCTCTCCGCCGCGGCCGAGCGGTGACTCGAAGCCGTACCCACTTCCGTGAGACAACTCCTGTGTTCGCGACCGGATCCGAACGGACCGCGTACTCGATGTCGCGGGTACGACGCCTCATGGACAACCGGCTGTCCGGCTACGGTGCGCCGACGCGGACCCTCGGTTGCCGTGCGGCGTTACTTCCCGAGCCGGGGCGGGGTGGCCGTGCCGTACACCCGCTTGGCATGCGAGGCGTAGAGGCGGGGGCCCAGGACCGGCATGACGAGCCGGGGCACGAGCGGGGCGTTCGTGAGGACCTCCTTGATCACGTCGCTGTCTCCCTCGTACATGACCATGCCGAAGCCGATGGCGAGGGTCTTCTTGGGGATGGACGCGAAGGCGTGTTCGCCGAACAGTGCCCATTCCGCCGCCGTCATGTGCCTCTCGGCCAAGGGCAGGATCTCCCTCTCCTCCAGAGCCATGTGCTCGATCAGCCTCTCGGCCAGCACATCGGCGGCGGAGGCGAGTTCCCCGCCGCCTTGCGCGGTGGCACGCCAGGCCGGCAGGAGTGACGTCATGGTCGTGAGCGCCTCGTGAACACCTTCGTGCTGCTGCTCCATGATCGGCACGATGGCCGCGCTCTGCTCACCGCCGCGCGCGAGCAGAAGCGGCCAGATCGTCGCGTCCTCGCCCTCGTGGTGGGCGTCCAGGATCGTGCAGATCTTGTCGGTGTGGTCCGCGAGGATCGCGGACCGTTCGGTGTCGCCAGGCCTGACGTCACGGATGAGCTGGGGAAGAAGGCGGAATTCGCGACGGAACATGCGATGGGCCATGTGCATGTCGCGCACGTCGGCCATGGGTTCGCGGGGTGTGGTCTGTGTCACGGGTACCTCGACTGGCTGATGATCTCGCGATCGTTCGGATCTGATGGCGAAACGGTTGAACGTAGGCAACCGCTGGATGGTTCAGTCCCGTGGTGGCTCACACCGGACCGGCGACGGCGCTCCGGCCCGGAATACCGGTGCACTTCGTCACCAACTCGACCAGGACCACTTCGGGTGGCGTACCGTCGGGTCTCGGCACCTGAACGTGCGGACAAGCTGGCATGAGCCACCCATACCAAGCATCATCGACGAGTGAGGCATGTCTCAGTTTCGACGTCGAAGTCAACGGGCCGCGCCAGCGCGGGCCTATGCGGGGTGTGAACATGTTCGAAACACTGCCCCTTGCCGGGCTCCGCAGCACCGAGTACGCCTATCTCGACGAGAAGCACCACATCTATCTCGACCACACCGGCTCCGGGCTGCCTGCCAGAAGCCAGCTGATGGGACATGCAAGGCGGTTGACGACCGATGCCTATGGCAATCCCCACTCCCTCAATCCCACGTCCACCGCTTCCGGGGACCTCGTCGAGCGGGCTCGTGCCGCCGTGCTGCGGCACTTCAACGCCGATCCCACCGAGTACGCGGTCGTGTTCACACCGAACGCCACGGGCGCACTGCGTCTGGTCGGTGAGGCATATCCCTTCACCCGGCTGAGCCGTCTTGTGCTCCTGACGGACAATCACAACTCGGTCAACGGGCTGCGGCAGTTCGCACGGGCACGCGGCACGCGCACCACGTACGTCCCGTTGGACCTGCCGGAGTTGCGTACTTCCGAAAGTGCCGTGCGCGACGCCCTTTCCGGACGGCGACGCGGCCTGTTCGTGTACCCGGCGCAGAGCAACTTCAGCGGGGTCCGGCATCCGCTGAGCTGGGTGGACCTTGCCCAGGAGGCAGGTTACGACGTCCTGCTCGACGCGGCGGCGTACGTCCCCACCGGGCGCCTGGATCTCTCCGCCGTACACCCGGACTTCGTGGCTGTCAGCTGGTACAAGGTCTTCGGATACCCCACCGGTATCGGGTCGTTGATCGTACGGCGCGAGGCCATGGCCCGGCTGCGGCGGCCCTGGTTCTCGGGCGGCACCATCCACGTCGTCAGCGCCCAGGCGCAGTGGCACCGTATGGCCGACGACGAATCGGCCTTCGAGGACGGCACACTGAACTTCCTGCACATACCCGATGTCGAAGCAGGTCTGGACTTCATCGGCTCGGTCGGCATCGAGGCCGTACAGGACCACGTCGGCTCCCTGACCCGGATGCTGATCGAGGGAATGCGCGCGCTGACGCACCGTTCGGGCGCGCCGATGGTCCGGCTCTACGGGCCAGCGGACACGGCCATGCGTGGGGGCACGGTCTCGCTCAACCTCCTGGACGCGCAGGGCGCGGTCATCGACGAGCGGATCGTCAGCCGGGACAGCGCGGCGCGCGGCATCTCGCTGCGTACCGGCTGCTTCTGCAATCCGGGTGCGGGCGAGGCCGCATTCGGCATCGGCATGCCGGATCTGCGGCGCGCGGCACGGGGGACGACGGGGACGATCGACGACTATCTGGGACGGCTCGACCTTCCCTCGGGCGGTGCGGTACGGGTCTCGCTCGGCCTGTCCTCGAACCGCGCCGACGTCGAGGCATTCCTGCGCTTCGTCGAGGACACCTACGGTGACCGGGCACCACTCTCGGCGGGCCTCCCACCCCGGTTGCACTGCTGAGGCCGCCGGGGTGCGGTTCACCCGCCGGTGTGCTGCCGCCCCATGCAACGCAGGGGCGGGGGCGGCAGCACACCGGCGGGTGTGTTCGGTACCGCGCGTGATCATTGCGCGTTGTCGTACGTCCTGGCACTCGTCCGCTACGGCGAGCGGCGGCACCTTCGGGCCAGCACGATCCAGGTCGCGGCGAGGAAGACCAGGGTGAAGCCCGCCAGGAGGGCGTTGCCCAGGACGACCGGGTGGCCGAAAGAGTCCCCGTACGAGGCGAGCAGCGGCGGGCCCAGCGGTGAACGCCCGTTGGTCCACAGCGACTCCAGGTCGGCACCGCTGCCCAGCGACTCGTACGCCCAGCGGTTCGTCATCGCATAACTGAGCATCCGGCCGGGCAGTGCCATCTGCGGCACGGGCACGAACGCCCCCGAGAACAGCACCTGGGGGAAACAGAGCAGCGGGAGCAGGAGCGTGGCCTGCGAGGGCTGGGAGACGCACGCAGAGGCGAGCAGGCCCAGCGCGAGCGCCCCGGCCGAAGCCACCACAGTGGTGGTGAACAGTGGTCCGTACACCTCCCAGCCGGCGTCGGGCAGCCGGTCGAGCGCGCGCAGTACGGCGAGCAGCAGGACATCCGCCGCGACGAGCACGGGCAGCAGCACGGTCAGTTTGGCCAGGACGTAGGGGCCGAGCCGGAGCACGGTGCGGCGTTCCCGGCGGACGACCGGCAGTTCGGCGCAGATCTGGAGCAGACCGTAGGCCAGCCCGAAGAAGAAGGCACCGAAGGCGATCCAGAAGAGGATCATCGCCGAGGACGAGGGCATCGGGGCCGCGGGGTCGAAGGCGCCGGGTTTGAAGAGCACCGCGAACATCGCCACGATCATCACCGGCGACCCGCCCAGCACGGCCAGCGACAGCCGGTCGCGCCGGAGGATGTCGGCGTTGCGGCGGGTGAGCAGCGCCCACTGACGCAGCGCGCCGAGCCGTCTCACACCCGCCCGGGGACCCGGCGTGGCGTCGGCGGTTCGTGGCAGGTGAGCCGCTGCGCCAGGACCGGTGGACACCGGCGCGTGCGCCGGGGCGTGACGGGCGCCGGACGCGACCTTCCCGTAGACCTCCTCCACTGTCGGTGCCTCGAAGGCCGCACACAACTCCTGCGGCGGTCCGTCGTACACCACGTCACCGCCCTGCCCGAGGAAGAGCACGCGGTCCGCGCGCAGCAGATCCGCAGGGGTGTGGGTGGTGAGGGCGACGGCGGTTCCGTCTGCGGCCAACTGCCTCAGCAGGGAAACGAGTTCGGCGCCGGTGGCCGGGTCCAGGCCGGACGTCGGCTCGTCGAGGAAGAGCACCTCCGGCCGGGTCAGCAGTTCCACGCCGATGCTGACCCGCTTGCGTTCACCCCCGCTGAGCGTGGCCACCGGCTGCCGCTCGTGCCCGCTCAGCCCGAGGACCGCGATCACCCGTGCCACCGCCTCGTCCACCGCGGCCGCACTCGTCCCGGCCGGCATCCGCAACCGCGCCGCGTACCGCAGGGTGCGGGCCACGGGCAGTTCGCGGTGGATGATGTCGTCCTGGGGGACGAACCCCATCACATCGCCCGCGAATCGCCCCGCGAGAGCCTCCAGCAGCGTCGTCTTTCCCGCTCCGCTGCCACCGGCGATGGCAGTCACCTCACCGGCACGCAGGAGCGCCGTTGGCGTCGTCATGAGCATGTGACCACCTTGCCCTGGTCGGGGCGGAGATGGTGCTCGGCGTCGGGACAGGCGTACTCGGTGGTGCGAAGCCCGATGAGGTCCGGGGTCTTGAAATCGGTCACACCCCCCATAGGGCGCGCCGCGGTGGCCCGTTGACGTGGACGGCGGAACTGTGAGGCGCCTCACTGCCGCGATACGCGGCGCGAGGGCCTCACCCGCTCTCGGGCCGCAGCACCGGTCGCAGGGCGTCCAGGACGGACGCGTCCTCGATCGTGGACGGCACGGGCTCGTCGCGGCCCTCGGCGATGGACCGCATCGACTTCCGGAGGATCTTCCCGGAGCGGGTCTTGGGCAGTCCGGCGACGATGTCGACCTCCTTGAAGGAGGCGACCGGACCGATCTCGGACCTGACCGCCGCCACGAGTTCGGCACGCAGCTGCTCCGGGTCGGTGTCGGCTCCGGCCTTGAGCACGACGAAGCCGCGGGGCACCTGACCCTTGAGCCGGTCCGCCACCCCGATCACGGCGCACTCGGCGACGGCCGGGTGGGAGGCGAGTACGGCTTCCATGGAACCCGTCGACAGCCGGTGGCCCGCGACGTTGATCACGTCGTCCATGCGCCCCATGACGAACAGATAGCCGTCCTCGTCGACGAAGCCGCCGTCCCCGCTGAGGTAGTAGCCGTCAAAGCGTGAGAGGTAGGAGTCCACATAGCGCTCGTCGTCGCCCCAGAGGGTCAGCAGTGTGCCGGGCGGCAGCGGCAGCTTGATGCAGATGGCGCCCTCGCCGCCGCGCGGCACCTCCGCGCCCGCCTCGTCGAGGATCCGGACGTCGTAGCCCGGAACGGGAACCGTGGGGGAGCCGGGCTTGATCGGCATCGGTTCCAGACCGCGGAGGTTGGCGGCCACCGGCCAGCCGGTCTCGGTCTGCCACCAGTGGTCGACGACCGGGACGCCGAGGGCGTCCGTGGCCCACTGGTAGGTCTCGGGATCGAGGCGCTCGCCCGCCAGGAAGAGCGTGCGGAAGCCGCTCAGATAGTGCCCGGCCATGAGCTCGGCCCGGGGGTCCACCTTCTTCACCGCGCGCAGTGCGGTGGGGGCGGTGAAAAGTGCCTTCACCCCGTGCTCGGAGATGACCCGCCAGAGCGCCGCGGCGTCCGGGGTGCCGACGGGCTTGCCCTCGTACAGGACCGTGGTCGCGCCCACCAGCAGGGGCGCGTAGACGATGTAGGAGTGGCCGACGACCCACCCGACGTCCGAGGCCGTCCACCACACGTCACCGGGACCGATGTCGTAGATCGCGGACATCGACCACGCCAGGGCGACGGCGTGGCCTCCGTTGTCACGCACAACTCCCTTGGGGCGGCCGGTCGTTCCGGAGGTGTAGAGGACGTAGAGCGGGTCGGTCGCGGCCACCGGCACGCAGTCGGCGGGCTCCGCGCCGGCCGTCAGCGCGTCCCAGTCCAGCTCGCCCTCGCCGAGTTCCACGGGCGCCTGCTCACGCTGGAGGACCACGACGGACTCGGGCCGGTGAGCGGACAGCCGCAGCGCCTCGTCGACGATCGGCTTGTACTCCACGATGCGTCCCGGCTCGATCCCGCACGACGCCGAGAGGACCACCTTGGGACGGGCGTCGTCGATGCGGGCGGCCAGCTCCTTGGGGGCGAATCCCCCGAAGACCACGGAGTGGACGGCGCCGAGCCGCGCGCACGCGAGCATCGCGACGACGGCCTGGGGCACCATGGGGAGGTAGATCACGACGCGGTCGCCCGCAACGACGCCCAGACCGCGCAGCGCGCCGGCGAACCGGGCCACCTCGTCCCGCAGTTCCGTGTACGTGAACGAACGACGCTCCCCGGTGTACGCCGAGTCGTAGATCAACGCGGTGCGGTCGCCGTGGCCCGCGGCGATATGCCGGTCGAGGGCGTTGTGGCAGGTGTTGAGCCGTCCGTCGGCGAACCAGCGGTAGAAGGGCGGCCGCGAGTCGTCCAGCGCCTGCGTGGGCGGCCGCTCCCAGTCGATCGCCTCCGCGGCCCGCAGCCAGAACTCCTCGGGGTCGCTGAGACTGCTGCGATGGGCATCCTCGTAGCGTGGCACGTCACACTCCTGATCACTCGGCTTGCCGATCAGTGTGGCCCGCGACGGCGGTCCGGGAACCGCAACGCGCACCACTTGATCCTTTTTCTCTCACGCTCACACGGTCGCGGGGCGCCCGGGGTTCACGCCGGTCCGGCCGGCGCGGTCGACGACTACCAGTCCAGTTCGGCGGTGGTCTTTGCCGGGCCGAGCACCTTCACATGGCCGTGATCGCCGTATACGGAGCGCCGCCAGTGGGCGAACACCTGGGCGGCGCGATCCGCGTCCTTCTGTTCCATCACCCCGTAGTCGACCCGGACCACGGAGACACTGCGCTCGCTGCTCCCGGGCGTGCGGGTGTAGACACTCGTCACGTGGGCGGCGATGGGGGCATCGGCTTTCGGGGCGTTTTTCGTGAGGTACTCGCGGAATTCACGGAGCATCGGAAACCAGCGGTGCGGGCCGGCCGCCGGCACGCCCCCCTCGTCGTCCGTGGTGTCGTCCACGGGAGGACCGGGGTCGTCCGTCGTCTCGTCCGGCAGTGTCTGGTCGTCGGTTGTCTCGTCCGGGAGGTTCTGGTCGTCGGAGGTGGTGTCCGGCAGTGTCTGGTCGTCGGTCGTTTCGTCCGGGAGGTTCTGGTCGTCGGAGGTGGTGTCCGCCAGTGTCTGGTCGTCGGTCGTTTCGTCCGGCAACGTCTGGTCGTCGGTCGTCCGGTCCGCCGCGGACGGTGCCCGCCCGGATGCGGCGGCCCCTCGCACCCCTGCCTTTTCCGTACCGCAGGAAACCAGCGGCAAGGACAGGCAGACGAGTGCCGCGGCGACGGATATGTGCCGAATCGTGATCTTCATATGTGTCCCCCCTTTTCGGGAGGTGAGAGGGGTCCACGCGGCTCGGGGTTCCGTGTCGCACGGCCGGATCAGGGGCGCGCACGGTCGGCGGGCTGCCGGCGGGCCGTGTCCGTACCGGGGCTTCGCACGCCCTACTTGGCGCCGGGCCGCCGGGGCGGCAGCATCACGAGCGGGTAGTCCTGCGTCGGATGCGGGTGGGCGCCCAGCCACTCGGTGAAGGAGCTGCGGAAACCGTCGTCGTTGTGGCGCGCGTAGTCGTAGAAGGACCGCAGGAAGCCGGCGTGCGACGGGTCGGCCGCGAGGTCCGTTCCCGCGCCTCCCAGCAGGTACTGACGCCGCAGGACGTCGGCGAGGGGAACCCGCCGGGCGTTCTCGAGCATGTCGTACATCGCCATGAAGGTGGTGGTGCGGCCATGGCCCTCCCTGCAGTGCATGTGCAACCAGCCGTCTGCGGGCAGAGCACGGGCAAGGGCGACGAACTCGTCCGCGGTCCGCGGAGTGGGCATATGGCGGTCCGGCACGGGGAGATAGCGGTACGAGAACCCGTAGGCAGCCACGGTCTGCTGCTCGGTCCTGACCGTACGGGGCCCGTCGGTGGGCGGCAGTGCGGCGGCCGCCGACTTCTTCGGCAGATAGGTGAAGGGAATGACGGGCCACTTCCGCAGTTCCTCGAGGCGGGTGGTCTGCAGCCGCTGCAACTGCCGTGTCGACATACCGATGTTGGCGTCGTCGTCCCTGCCGTACCAGCTCACCACCGCGCCGTCGACATAGAGATGCGTCTCCTGGCGCAGGTCCACATCGAAGAGCCGGCCCTCGGGGACGGCGGGGAGAGCCTGCCGCACCGCCTGCCAGCCGTCCTGCGAGGGGGAGGCGCTGCCGGACACCCGGAGTTCCGTGAGACCGGTGAGGCTGGGCCGGGGACCGGGTTCGTGGGACAGCGGGCTCGTGGCGGTGCGGAAGTGGCGGGGCAGACCGGGCGTGTCGAGGAAGTCGATGATGAGATCGCCGCCGCCCGCCACGGGGCTCGGCACGGCCGGGCTGCCGTGGTCGGCCTGCTTGACGCCGGAGCATCCGGTGCCGGACACGGCGAGCACACACAGAACGGCGGCCAGATGTCTCGCGGCTCGACGGTTCACCACATCAACACCTCCACTGCGGGGCCGGGGACGCCACCGGCAGCGGTGACGGCGTGGTCCGTCGCGCCGACCGTGCTGTACTCACTCTCACTCTCACCGGATGTGCGCACGTTGTGCACGCCCACCCGGTCAAGCGGGTGACTCCGGCGCCGGCCGACGACGGGATGGCAACGGATCGGCGGCCCTGCCAGGACGGTGGCAGAGCGCGCGCCCGTTCCATGCGCTCAGCCGGGGATCAGGCCTCCGACGGCGTCCAGCGCGAGCATCCACATGGGCTGCGCTCCGAAGATCGTCAGCGCGGACCTGCCGCGTACTCGAAGAACTGCCGCCGCTGCCGACGACCCCGGTCGACCACGCCCTGCTCCGGGTCATCGCCGAGCGGCGCGCCTGGGGCTGAATAGGGAAAAGCGAGAAGGCAAGGTGATGCCCTGCAATTTCTCTTGTCATTTACTGGTGTCAGATTGCCCTTTGGGGCTGATGAGGAACCGTCGTGATGGTAACAGCGGTTTTTGCCTCGGGGATTTTCGGCTTTCGCTTCCTCGCCGACGGCGGGTCGTGGACGATGGTGAGTCCGACTTTTACGGGGAGGCATGACGTGACACGGAACGTACGGTGGCTGGTCGTGACGGCCGGGGCGCTCGTGGTCTTCGGCCTGTGCGTCTGGTTGGGCGACGTGCTGTTGCCGTGGGATCGGCCGGAGCGCATCGCGACCGGGGCGGGTGCGGGAGCGGTCATCGCCGGTTTGCTGGGCGCCTGGGCTGCCTCGGTGCTCGGTTCGGCCTCGGCTCCGCCCCAGAGGGCGTGGTCGGCACAGCGGCCGGCAAGGGTGGCGTCAGCGGAACGCGCGGTTGCCTCGGGCGACAACGCGGGCGTCATCGTGACCGGAGATAACAACAACATTGCGCAATGACGGTTTCACCGAAGCCATCAGCGACGGGGCAGGGATCCGTCTCGACGGGTGACAATTCCGGAGTGATCGTCACAGGTCATCAGAACCACGTCCACCAGCGGATTCTGAACCTGCTTCCCGGTTCCCTGCCCGCGGCTGTTGAGGGCGAGGCGGTGGCGCGTCTCAACAATCTGCCACCCCTTGACAGTGCGGTGTTCATCGGTCGGGACGACGCGCTTGCCTGTCTGCGGGCGCTCCCCTCGGAGGGCACGGGCATCGTGGCGCAGAGCGTGCTGGGGATGGGCGGCATCGGCAAGAGCACGCTCGCACTGCATCACGCCCGCGGATACCTGGGGACAGGACACGGACCGGTGTGGTGGATCGAGGCCACATCCCCGGCAGCGATCGCGGCCGGACTGGCGAGTCTGGCGACCTCGCTGAACCCCGTCCACGCCGCACGGCCCCTCGACGAGGCCGCCGAATGGGCGGTGGCGTGGCTGCAGGGCCGCAGCGGTTGGCTGCTGATCATGGACAATGCCGAAGATCCCGCCCATCTCCGCCCCTACCTCGGCCGGCTCACCAGCGGCCAAGTGCTGGTCACCACGCGCCGTGACCTCCCTTGGCAGGACCTCGGCACCCCTCTGCGCCTCGATGCCCTGACTCCCCGGTCGTCTCTCGCCGTCCTGCAGGAGATCACCGGACGCACCGGTGGCGCACACGCCGAAGCCCTGGCTGAACTGGCTGCCGAACTGGGGCACCTGCCTTTGGCGTTGCAGCAGGCAGGCGCGTATCTCGCGCAGACCCGCACTGCCGCCGACCGTTACCTTGCGCAGTTGCGCGCGGATCCTGCCGGTGTCCTGGCTGCCACAGCCCCCGGCGACCCGCATCAGCGGACCATCGCCCAGCTGTGGAGCGTGACCCTCGGCGCAGTGCACACCTCCGACGGTCACGCGGTGGACCTGCTGCGGATTCTGGCCCACTGCGCCCCTGACCCGCTGCCCCGTTCCGTCCTCACCCGCGCGCTGCCCACGCCCCAGGCCGTGGACCACGGCCTGGGCGTCCTGGCCGCGTACAGCATGGTCACCCTCGGCGATTCCACCGTTGCCACGCACCGACTCGTCCAAGCCGTGCTGCGCACCACCACACCGGCCCCCGTCCCCCCGTCGCGCTTTCGAGGCATCCGACGGTTCTGGAGTCCGGTCGCCCCACCAGCCCCAGCTCATCCCGGCGAGACGGCCGTGGCCCTGCTCCGGGACGCCATGCCGCAAGGCAGCCCCGCTGATGTGCGAGGCTGGCACGCCTGGCAAGCGCTGTTGCCCCACATCCGAGCCGCGATCGGGCACCAAGCCGGCGACTCTGCTTCCGGCTTGCCTCTTCTACTCAACGAGACCGCCTTCTATCTCCGAGCTCGTGGGCAGGCCGCGGAGGCATTGCCGTTGGCCGAGCGTGCGCTGGAGATGACGGAAACGGCGCTGGGGCCCGACGACCCCGAAACGGCTGTGCGTCTGGGGAATCTGGCTCGCACGTTCAGTGCGTTGGGGCGGTATGAGAAGGCGTTGCCTTTGGAGGAGCGTGCCCTACGGGTTACCGAGGCGGCTCTGGGGCCCGACGATCCCGATACCGCTGTGCGTCTGGGGAATCTGGCTCGCACGTTCAGTGCGTTGGGGCGGTATGAGAAGGCGTTGCCTTTGGAGGAGCGTGCCCTACGGGTTACCGAGGCCGCTCTGGGGCCCGACGATCCCGATACCGCGGTGTGCCTGGGGAATCTCACCAGCACGTTCAATGAACTCGGCCGGTATGGGGAGGCGTTGCCGTTGGCCGAGCGTGCGCTGGAGATCACTGAAGCGGCGCTGGGCCCTGATCACCCCGACACCGCGGTGCGTCTGGGGAGCCTGGCACGCACGTTCAGTGCGTTGGGCCGGTATGGGGAGGCGTTGCCGTTGGCCGAGCGTGCGCTGGAGATCACTGAAGCGGCGCTGGGCCCTGACCACCCCACCACCGCGGTGCGTTTGGGGAATGTGGCCCGCACGTGCAGTGCGTTGGGCCGGTATGAGAAGGCACTGCAGCTGGAGCAGCGTGCCCTACGAGTTGCCGAGACCGTTCTGGGCCCCGACCACCCCGATACGGCCGTCTGCCTGGGGAATCTCGCGCGCGCCTTCAGGTCGCTGAGGCGGCCGGAGCAGGCGTTGCAGCTGGAGGAGCGTGCGCTGAAGATCGCCGTGGACGCGCTGGGGCCTGACCACCCCATCACCGCTGGGCGTCTGGGCAATCTCGCCCGCACGTTCAGTGCCTTGCGTAGGCCGCAGGAGGCACTGCCACTGGCGGAGCGTGCGCTGCGGGTCACCGAGGCCGCGCTCGGGCCCGACCACCCCGACATTGCGGTGCGTCTGGGGAATCTGGCCCGCACGTTCTTTGCCTTGGGCCGCTACGACGAGGCGTTGCCGTTGGAAGAGCGTGCGCTGAAGATCACCGATGCCGTCCTGGGTCCGGATCATCCCGACAACGCCGTACGTCTGGGGAATCTCGCCAGCACGTTCAGCGCCCTGGGCCGGCCGGAGGAGGCACTCCCGCCGGCGGTGCGTGCGTTACGGGTCACTGAGGCCGCGCTGGGCTCCGACCACCCTCACACAGCCTTGCGTCTGGGGAACCTCGCCGCTGCATTCAGTGAATTGGGTCGGTACGGGGAGGCATTGCCCTTGGCGGAGCGTGCGTTGCGGGTCGCCGAGACCGCGTTGGGACCGGACCATCCCGACATCGCCGTGCGCCTGGCCTGTCTCACCGGCATTCGCCGGACAGCGACGAACACCGAGGAGACCCCGCCGCTCCGTCGGAGACCGCGCCCTCCCGAGGGCCCCGGGGTTCACTTGACCTGATGGCGCCTCAACGCCTCACCCAAAGCGTGTTGCAGAGGATGGCGGCCGATGCGCCGGCCTCATCGCACCGGAAAGCCGAAGACGTATCCCTGCTGCTTGAGCCACGGCAGGACCTCGCGCAGAGCCGTGACTGTCTGGCTGCGGTCTCCGCCCGCGTCGTGGAACAGAACCGTGGGACCGTTGGAGATCTGGTTCTTCACGGTCGCCACCATCGCGGCCGACCCTGGTTGCTTGTAGTCCTTGGAGTCCACGTTCCAGCCCAGCGGTCGCATTCCGTGCGAGGCGGCGACCTGACGGCTGTAGGGAGTGAAGGCGCCGCCCGGAGCACGGTAGTAGAGCGGCTTGACGCCCCCCGAGGCCTCGGTGATCATCCGCGCCGCGTCCAGGATCTCCCGGGACTGGCGGGCCCGTGACGCGGTGCCCATGGTCGTGTCGTGGGAGACGGAGTGGTCACACAGCCGGTGTCCGTCTGCGACCACGGCCTTGACCAGGTCGGGATGGGCCTTGGCTTGCGTTCCGACCATGCAGAAGGTCGCCTTGACGCCGTTGTCCTTGAGTACGGCGAGGACTTCAGGGGTCCACTTCGGGTCCGGACCGTCGTCGATCGTCACGTTGACGCCCTTGGCGCCCTTCTCGGAAGCGTGCGCGATGTCCATGCTGACGGTGGGATCGGCGAGTTCGGGATCCGGAACGGAGGTCTGGCTCACGACCGGCTTCGGCTTCGGCTTCGCGGGCACGGCCGACGCGGTTCCGGGAGGGGCGGCTTGGGTCGTCCACGCCGCTGCCAGGGCGGTCACCCCGGCCACGCCGATGGCCGCCGCCATTACCCGGCCGTTCATCCCCAGGCCTCGATGCCGTCCCATGTCCGTCTCCGCTCTCCCCGGCGCCCGACTTGCACTTGGTAGGACGATAGTGATGGCGAATCGGATCCGGTTATTACCGATCCCGAACATTTTCGTGGACAGGACTGTCCCCTCGGCTCCGACTGCCCCCGGCCGGCGGTCTCATGGCGATCGGCGTCACACGCCAGAGCGCCGAGATGGCCGAGATGGGAGGGGTTCTGCCTGACCGGGTCTGCTGCCGAGGCCGGCATAGGCGTGCACCCCAAGTGACATGCACCCCAAAGGGATGCATGTCATAGGGGTGCACTCGAACGGTGCAACACCACTGCGTCTGAAGGTTCCTTCACACGCACGGCCAACCTAAACTTCCTTTATGTTCCTTATCGCCTACATTGTGGTGCTCGTTGTCTTTCCGCTGATCCACACGTTCGCCGACCGCCGGCCCAATCGCCGTACGCGCTTTCGCGTCATCGAGATCTGGTTGCTCTGGTTCGTCGGCGCCAGCGGCCTGTTGTCCGTACTGACCGGCATCGGGCACATCGGCCCGAACGCGCCGAGCATCGCGGACGGCATCGGCTTCGCCCACAGCCCGTTCCAGTGGGAAGTCGGCTGGGCCGACATCGCGATCGGCACCATCGGCTTCATGTCCGTCTGGCGCCGTGACTCCTTCATGACGGCCGCGGTCATCGCGCTGGCCGTCTTGTACTGGGGCGACGCCATCGGCCACATCATGCAGCTCGTCGCTCACGACAACACCGCGCCGCAGAACGTGCAGCCGATCTACACCGACATTCTTCAGCCCCTGATCGCCGTTCTCCTGCTCATCGCCTACCGGCGCCATGGCGGCGGCAGAAGCACGGCGCCCATGCAGCCGGCCCCGTAGCCCGCCGATGTCCGGTTCGCCCCCTGCGACGGCGAGGACACCGCACCCGGCACCGTCACTGGCCGACGGCTTTCGCCCAGCCCCGGTCGACCGCCCTCGTCGCCTTCTCCAGTTGCGCGTCCGTGGGGAACTGGGGCTCGCCTTCGACCGTCGGCAGTTTCGCCGCGGCTGCCTCGTCGAGGGTGCCGTCCTTGCGCATGGTCTCCATCAGCACCGGACGGGCGTAGCCCTTGAGCCGGAGGTTCTGCCCGGCCACGCTGAACAGGTACTCCTGCCACAGCCGCGCCGCCGCCGGGTGCGGGGCGTTCTTGTTGACGGCCAGGGCGTAGTACTGGGCGAAACTCCCGTCGAAGGGGATCGCGACCTGCCAGTCGACACCCTTGCCGCGGAAGCGGTCCGCGTAGTCGAGGTTGACGTAGTCCCAGTCGATGCTGATGGGGGTCCTGCCGGTCGCGACCGCGGTCGAAGTGGACTCGACCGGATTGAAGTTGCCCCGGTCGTCGAGCTCGGCGAAGAAGTCGAGGCCGGGGCCGATGTCGTCGAAGGACCCTCCGTTCGCGAGGGCGGCCGCGTAGACGCCGGAGAAGGCGGTACTGGAACGGATGGGGTTGCCGTCGAGCGAGACCTTCCCCTTGTACCGGGGGTGCAGCAGATCGGCGAAGGTCCGGGGGCAGGGCTTGACGCGGTTGGCGTCGCAGCCGATGGAGATGTAGCCGCCGTAGTTGTTGGACCAGCGGCCCTCGCCGTCCTTCTGGTTGTCCGGGATCGAATCGTACGCGGCGACCCGGTACGGCGCGAGCATGCGCCGCCGGGCAGCGGTCCGGGCGTAGGTGTCTCCCACGTCGACGACGTCGGGGGCGCCGGCGCGCTTCCCGCTCCTCCTGATCGCGTCGATCTCGTCCTGACTGGAGGCCTCGGGGTCGGCGACCATGACCTTGATCCCGTACTTCTTCTCGAAACCGTCGATCAGACCGCCGTAGTTGGCCCAGTCGCGCGGGAGCGCGATCGCGTTGAGCGTGCCCTCGCGCTTCGCCGCGGCGATCAGCGCGCTCATGCCCCCCGCATCGGCCGCGGAGGTGGCGACCGACGGCTTCACGGGCGTGGCCTTCGGCTTCTCGTCACAGCCGCTCAGGAACAGGAGGGTGAGGCAGCCCGCGGCGGCGGCCGTCCGGACACGGAGTGCAGTCACGATTGCTCCAGGACACAGGGGTGGGCAACGAGCCGGGCCGGGAACGAGCGGTCGTGCGGCGACTTCACGATGCCTCTCACCGTGCCGTGCCGCCCTGATCCCGGCCTCCGCCGGAAAGCGGCTCCTCTTCGTCGAGCAGGATCTCGGCGAGTCCTTCCGCCGACGGGCCGGCACCGCTGTGCAGGGACAGCTCGGCCCAGATGACCTTGCCCGTGGGTGTGTAGCGGGTGCCCCAGCGTTCCGCGAACTGGGCCACCAGGAAGAGTCCGCGGCCGCCCTCGTCGGTCACCTTGGCCTTCCGCAGCCGTGGCGAGGTGCTGCTGCCGTCGGAGACCTCGCAGATCAGGGCCCGGTCACGGAGGAGCCGGACGGTGATGGGCTCGGCGCCGTAGTGGATGGCGTTGGTGATCAGCTCGCTGAGGACGAGCTCGGCGGCGAAGTCCAGCCGTTCGAGGTCCCATTCCCGGAGCCGCCGGACGCAGGCGGCGCGGACCGGACCGACCGCCGCCGGGTCGCGGGACACCTGCCATTCGGCGATCCGGCCGGGGTCGAGCCGGTGTGTACGGGCCACCAGCAGCGCGATGTCGTCCCGGGGCCGTTCGGGCCTCATGGCGTCGACGACCGCGGCGCAGGTGGCCTCCGGGGAACGGTCGGGCCCCGTCAGCGCGTCACGCAGGGCCGCGAGGCCGACGTCCAGGTCGCGGTTGCGTTCCTCGATCAGCCCATCGGTGTAGAGCACCAGCCGGGACTCCTCGGGCACGGTCAGCTCGGCGCTCTCACAGGGCAGTCCGGCCCCGAGGCCCAGCGGTGGGGATACCGGCAGCTGGGGGAAGTCCACGGTCCCGTCGGGTCGCACCACCGCCGGTCCGGGATGGCCGGCGGTGGCGACCGCCAGCTGCCCGGAGGCGGGATCGTAGACGGCGTACAGGCAGGTCGCGCCGGTGATCCCCTGGCCCTCCCCGTCATCGGCCGCTTCGTCGCTGTCGATCTGGGCCACCAGTTCGTCCACCCGGCCCAGCAGTTCCTCCGGCGGGATGTCGAGGACGGAGAAGTTGTGCACCGCGGTGCGCAGCCGGCCCATCGTGGCCGCCGCGTGCAGGCCGTGTCCCACGACGTCTCCGACGACCAGCGCGACCCGGGCGCCGGACAGCGGGATGACATCGAACCAGTCTCCGCCCACCCCGGCCCGGGCGGGCAGATAGCGGTAGGCCACCTCCAGCGCCGTCTGCTCGGGCACCCGGCTGGGCAGCAGACTGCGCTGCAGTGTGACCGCCATGGTGTGCTCACGGGTGTAGCGGCGGGCGTTGTCGATGGACACCGCCGCCCTGGCGGCCAGTTCCTCGGCGAAGGACACGTCCTCCTCCTCGAACGGCGGGGATGCATGGGACCGCCAGTAGTGGGCCGTTCCGAGCACCACCCCCCGCGCCCGCAGCGGGACCACGATCAGGGAGTGGATGCCGTGCTCCAGGATCAGCCGGGCACGATCGGGGTGCTGGGCCCGCCATCCGTCGGAGGTGCTCAGGTCCTCCACCCGGACGGCCCGTCCCTCGGCGGCGGCCGCCGCCGTGGGAGTGGTGGCGACGAAGCGGATCAGTGTGCCGGCGGGGTAGAGGAGGTGGCCCCCTTCCAGACCGACGATGGTGATGCGGCGCATTTCGGTGCCCGCAACTGAGGGCTCCTCGCCGTGCAGCACCGGGTCCAGGAGCTCGACGGTGACGACGTCGGCGAAGCGGGGGGCGGCGACCTCCGCGAGTTCCTGTGCGGTGCGCGTGACGTCCAGGGTAGTCCCGATCCGCACTCCGGCGTCGTAGAGCATCTGCAGCCGCTCGCGCGCGGTCTCGGCCCTCCCGGCGAGCGCCTGCAGTTCGGTGGTGTCCCGCAGCGTCACCACGCTGCTCGCCGGTCCCGGGGAGGCGGTGAACCGCTTGTTGACGGCGAGGAGCCGGTCGGCGGCCAGGTGTACCTCGTCGGTGGCCGGGAGATCGGATGTGAGCAGCTCGGCGAGATCGGCGTTCAGCCCCAGCGCGCGCACCGGGCGGCGTTCCGCGTCCTCCGGCAGATCGAGCAGGCGGCGGGCCTCGTCGTTGGCCAGCAGCAGCCGGCCGTCGCCCCCGATGATCAGTACTCCTTCGCGTACGGCGTGGAGGACCGCGTCGTGGTGCTCGTACATCCGGGTCATCTCGCCCGGGCCCAGGCCGTGGGTCTGCTTCTGCAGACGACGGCTCACCAGCGCCGACCCGCCCCCGGCGAGAGCGAGCGACCCGACGGCGATCCCGAAAAGGACCGGCAGCTGACGGTTCACCCGGTCCTGCACCTTCCCCACCGTGACGACGGAGGAGACGATGGCGACGACCGAACCGTCGGCGTCTTTGACGGGCACGGCCGAGATCACGGAAAGCCCGAGCGCCCCCTGGAAGGTCCTGGTGAACGACTTTCCCTCGGCCGCTTCCGCGTAGGGGCCGATGATGTGCTTGCCGATCTGCTTCGGATCGCTGTGGGTGAGGGCGATCCCGTCCCGCCGGTAGACGATGATCGCGTCGACGCCGGCGGCCTCGCGGACCGCCTCGGCGCTCGGCTGAAGCGTCGCCGTGGGGTCGGGGGAGTCCAAGGCGGTGAGCAGCCCTGGCGAGTTCGCGAAGGTCTGGGCCGCGGTGAGCGTCCGTTCCTGGGCGTCCGCCATGCTGTCGCGGCGCGCCTGTACGACGAGGGCCACCAGTGCGGCGACGACGACCAGCAGCACGACCGCCAGTTGCAGGAGGAACACCTGGCCGGCGAGGCTGTGCACGCTCATCGGGGAGCGCAGGCGCCGTAGCAACCGCCGCGCGCTCCACGAGCCGGGCGCCTGATCACTCCCGGGCGACGTCGGCGATCCATGCCTGATTCGCCCAAAAATTTCGCGCATAGCACATTTCTATCGTTTTCGACTACCGATCATGGAGTGATCAGGGGGATGGACATGCGCGGTGGACCCGCCAGGCGTTTCGGTACGTCGTGACGGGATGGGATTTGTCCAGGTCCGGGCGTGTGAGCCGGGGCGGAGGTGGTCTCCGGCCCGGTGTGAACCGGCCCGGAGCGGCGAGCGGCCCGCTTCGATCCGGTCCGATGTGATCCAGTTCGATCCGCAGTGCTCCGCGCCGATGCGATCCGGTTCGGCCGCGAAACGTACGCCGGTGGGAAAGCCGGTCCGCGTTGGCTCCGGCCGCGCCCGGGTAGACGTCATCGCCGGCGGTGCGCGCCACTCCGCCGTACGGGGTGCCGGTGGTCCGCTGCCGTCGGGGCGTGGGCCTGCGCGCTCATTGCCCGCTGCGGAGCCTGTCGATCTCCTTGCCCAAGGAGTTCACCTCCGCGACAAGCCGGTCGCGTGCGTGCTTCTGGGTCTTGTCGCCCTGATCCTCGAACGCCTTGCTGAAATGTGGCTGGAGCTGGGTCCACCAGCCGAAGTCGAGCATTGCCCATGCCTGCGGACACCAGATCGCGCGGGTCTTCGGCAGATAGCCCGCGCCGACGAGGGGGGCCTGGTACTTCTTCGGGTCGCTCCCCTCGAGGTAGCAAAGGAAGTTGAAGACGCGTTGCTGGGTGACGGGGTGGTCGCTGGAGAGCCCTTCCAGTGTCAGCTCGCCTTCCGCGCGCGCGATCTCGTCGAAAAGGAGTGCCGCTGCCAGCGACGGGCCCGGTCCCACCTCGTTGACGGTGTAGAACGACGCGAACCCGTCGGCGGCGTCCTCCTCGAGTCCGAGGTTCGCGAGCAGCAGCTGGCGCTGCAGGGCGTGCCCCATCTCGTGGCCGAAGACGAACTGGGTCGACAGCGCGGTCAGGTCGTCGGCGTTGTACTTCGCCTCGGGGAGCAGGGCCGGCCGCTTGACGGTCCTGACCACGTCGTCGAAGGCCTCCTCGATCTGGGTCAGAAAGGAGGGGGGCACGAAGACCGTCCTGCCGTCGGGCTGGGTGACCGCATCCGTAACCCCAGGCGGGACCCTGTCGGTGACCTTCACGACCAGATGGTGCGGGAGGGCGAGCGACGTGTTCACCCAGCCGGCGACCTGCTCGAGCACGCGGGACTTTCGGACCGCCGCAACGGCCCGCCGGTCCTTCGGCTTGATCGTGCTGTCCTCGTAGACGATCGTGACCTTGCCGCTCGCGTCGGCCTTGTCGGCGTCGGCGTCGGCGTCGCACGAGGTGACCGCACAGCAGGCGACGAGCAGCGCCCCTGCGAAAGCAGCCCTGAACGCGGCCGGATACCCACCACAGGTCAGCACGCTGGTCAGCTCTTTTCCCTGGTCGAGGCGTGGGTGCGGGCTGTCGCGCCGACGTGGTCGCCGGGCCCGCTTCCCACGCCGGATTATGAACGGCGAACCTTTTGTCCGCAATCATGCTGGATTGTCTATTCGTGTAGATCTTCGCGATTCCGGTTCGGGATGCTCGACGCCGGAGTTCCTCGGTGTTCCGCGTGCCGAGCCCACCGGGTGCGGACACCTGTTGGTCCTGAATGAGCGTCAGGGGGCGTGGGTGCAGTAGCAGTACGCATTGGGGAACCGAACTCTTGCTGCCTGAGCGGAAGTTCGTGAGCGCGGGTCCGTGAGCGCGGGTCCGTGAGCGGGAGTGCGTTGTTCCCCGTCCTCCCGACCGCTGTTCATGCTGCGTTCGGCTCGTGCTCCGAGACTCGGTGACCGCCCCCACCGGTCGAACGAGAGGCAGCACCGTGAAGGACAGCAATCTCGAGGACACCGAGAACGCGGCGATATCGCGGCGTCGTTTGGTCAAGTACGCCGGCGTCGGCGCGACGCTGGCGGCCGCCGGCCCGCTGGTGAGCGGTGGTCCGGCGTGGGCCGAGGGTGCCGAGGACGGCAGACACAGGAAGCACGGCGACTCCCGCAGACGGGTGTGGCGCGCCGGTGACCACCATGTGCACTCGGAGTACAGCGGTGAGTTCGACACGTCGACGAATCCGCCGACGTTCCGCAAGGGCGCCGACGCCGTGTACCCGATCGTCACCAACGCGATCATGGCCAAGCACTTCGGTCTCAGCTGGGTGATGTGCACCGACCACGGCGGTCCGACGCACTCGAAGGTGAACGTCGAACTCGCCTACCCGGATCTCCTGCGCTCACGTGTACTCGTGCCGGAGGTCCTCCAGTTCTGGGGCATGGAGTTCGATGCCCCCGCACTGGACCACCACACGCTGATGATTCCCCACCATCGCGACGAGGCGCAGCAACTCTTCGAGTTGGAGAGCCGTTTCGCCAAGCGCGACGCCTTCCCCGCCGATCCCGGCCGCGACACCGAGGCCAAGATGATCGAGTTCCTCAAGGCCGCGAAGGACATGAGACGCAAGCCGCTGGTGATCGCCCACCACACCTCCCGGTCGGCGACCGGTCTCGGTGTCTACGGACAGGACACACCCCGGGAGTTCCGCAACGGCAACAACGTCGCACCGGAGATCTACGTCGGCTTCGAGGGCTCTCCCGGCCACCAGGCGGGCCCGCTCAACGGAGAACCGCGTGGAGGATACGGCAACCACCCGACCCACGGTGGCTTCGACCAGATGACGGCACGGGTCGGCGGGTTGTGGGACGCGCTGCTCGGCGAAGGAAGGCGCTGGTGGATCACCGCGACCTCGGACTCGCATGTGCACTGGACACGCGGTGGCTCGGACTTCTGGCCCGGTGAGTACAGCAAGACGCATGTGCTGGCCAGGCAGGACTACGCCGACATCATGGACGGGCTCCGCAACGGGCGGGTCTGGGTCGGCACCGGGGACCTGATCACCGGTCTCGACCTCACGGCGAGCAGCCGCGGTGACGCCGCCGCCATGGGAGAGACACTGACCGTGAGCCGCCGCAACCGCACCGACGTCGGGATCGAGATCAGGTTCCGGCCGCTGGAAGGCACGAACGCCAACGGCGACCGCCCTCAGGTCCGGCGCGTCGACCTGATCGTGGGTCAGGTCACCGGCCCGAGCGGCCTCGACACCGACACCAACCCGACCACGAAGGTGGTGGCGCGGTTCGGCCCGGGCGACTGGCGCAGGCAGGGGAAGGACTACGTCATCCGGCACACCCTGCGAGGTGTGGAAACCGACCTCTACGCCCGGGTGCGCGGCACGAGCACCGATGAGGCCGAGCCGCTCGCCGACGGGCTGGAGAGCCCTTGGGACGATCTGTGGTTCTACTCGAACCCGGTCTTCGTCCAGCTTCACTGACCGGGCGAAGACCTCCCGTGCGTGGAGTCGTCAAGGACCGCACCGCACGGAGGTCTTCGTTCCCGCTCCGCCGACGGTCCCGGAGCGGAACGGTCGTCCACCGGCTGCGGGGTGTGTCAGCGCAGGTGGCTACGGTGGGAACATGATCGACGCCGAGGACATCCGCCGCATCGCGCTGGCCCTTCCCGAGACGGTGGAGAAGGAAGCATGGGCCATGCCCACCTTCCGCGTGGCCGGGAAGATGTACATCACGATCCCCGACGACCAGACGTCGTTCGCCGTGCGCTGCCCCAGACACGAGCGCACGGAGCTGATCGCCGCCGAGCCCGACAAGTTCTGGGTACCACCGCACGAGGCGAGTTCAGCCTGGGTCCGGGTGCGGCTCGCCGCGCTGGAGGACTTGGACGAACTGCGCGACATCCTCGTCGACTCCTGGAGGCAGGCGGCGCCGGACCGGCTGGCCGGGGAACACCCCGACCTGCGGCCGGGCACATAGGTCCGGTCCGGGCGATTTTCCGGACCCGGACAGCGCGGCTGCTGACAGCCGGCGATGTCAGTGGCCGTCGGTAGCATCCGGGCCGGAAGTGACCACCGCCATGTGCGGGGTGGGCCGTGACCGGTGAGGAGCGAGCGGATGGCGGCGAACGAGGGGCCCGCAGGGCCGACGAAGGGCCACGCCGATGCGGCCGACTCGGCACTGCTGCGTTCCCTGGCGTTCGCCGAGGGCGCGGGGCTTCCCCCCGAACTGTGGGCGGTCCTGGCACGGGCTCTGTCGGGGCACCCGTGGACGCTCCAGGAGATGAGCGCGTCCCGTGTCCGGCTGCGGAAACGACTGGTGGAGACGACGACGTCGACAGGCCCCGCATGTCGGCTCCGTGACCCGGCGCAGGCCCGGCGGCTGCGTACCGGAGGTGATCCGTCCGGCGAGCGGGAAGCACAACGGGCGATCGCTCGCGCGCTTCTGGCCGAGGTGCCGCTGGACGACGGCACCGGGCGCCGGGACTGGTCGGCGGCCGATCCGTACATCGTCGAGCATCTTGCCGCACACGCCGGAGCGGGCGGTCTTCTGGACGAGGTGCTGGAGGACGCCGAGTACCTGGTCCATGCCGAAGCCGCGGGACTCCTCAGAGCGCTCAACACGCCCGGCCCGGCCGGAGGCCGGGTGCGGCGGAGCATCTACCGGGCCTCCGCCGACGTACACGCCGGCGCGGGTCTGCCCGAGAGGAGGGACATCCTTGCCGTCGACGCGGCCCGACACGGCGAGAACGACCTCGCCCGGGAACTGTCCCGCGGGCACCGGTGGCGTCCGCGCTGGGCCACCGGGTCGATGGTCCACCCCGCGCTGCGCCTCACCAGGACGGGACGGGGCGTGGACACCGCCGCATGCACCGTCATCGACGGGCGCCCCCATGTGGTGACCGGCTGCTACGACGCGAGCGTCCGGGTGTGGGACCTGGTGGACGGTACCGAACGCCTCGTCATCACCGAGGACGACGGCGTCTACGCACTGGACTGCGTCGAGCTCGACGGCAGCCCCCATGTGGTGACCGGGACCAGCTCCGGAGGCATACGGGTGTGGGACCTTCGCACCGGATACGAGCGGATCACCCTCGGCGGCCACAAGGGCTGGGTACGGGCAGTGGGCTGTACGGAGATCGGCGGCCGGCCGCACGCCGTCACCGCCGGTGAGGACCGCGTCGTCCGCCTCTGGGATCTGACCGACGGTACGGAACGAGCGCGGATGGCCGGCCACACCGACGAGGTACGTGCGGTGGCGTTCGCCGAGGTCGCCGGCCGCCCCGTGGCGGTGACCGGGGGCTGCGACGACACCGTGCGGGTCTGGGACCTGGAGGACGGTGTCGAACAGGCGGTGCTCACCGGACACACGTCCGCCGTCTACTCGGTGGCCTGCACGGTGATCGACGGCATTCCCCACGCCGTCACCGGGAGCGGCGCGGAGTGCGCGGCGCGGGTGTGGTGCCTGACCGACGGCACGCAGCGGGCCGTGCTGACGGGGCACACCTCGTGGGTCTCCGCAGTGACCTGCGTCAGCCTCGACGGCCGTCCTCATGCCATGACCACCGGCGGCGACCGCACGGTCCGGATATGGGATCTGACGGACGATACGGAACGCGCGGCTCTGACCGGACACCACGGGGATGTGGACGTGCTCGTCTGTGCGGAGGTCGACGGCCGTGCCTACGCGGTGAGCGGCGGGCATTCCGCGCGCCCTCGCGTCTGGGACCTCGGGGACGCCTTCCTGCCCGCCGCGGGGAAGGGACGCTCCGGGCACTCCGGGACCGTCGGGGCTGTGCATGTGGTGACGATCGATAGCCGTCCCCACGCCGTCACCGGAGGGGACACCACGGTACGGGTCTGGGACCTGACCGACGGGACGCAACGGCACGTCCTTCCCCACGGCGACAGGGTGGAGGCGCTGGCGTGCACGACCGTGGACGACCGCCCTCACGCGGTCGTCGGGACCTGTTCCGACGCCGCGCAGGTGTGGGACCTGGGCCCGGGGGCCGGACTGCGCGGCCTTCCGGGGCACGAGTACGGGGTGGACACGGTGTCGTGGGCGTCCGTCGACGGCCGACCGCATGTGGTCACCTCCGACCACGACCGCACCGTGCGCGTATGGGACCTGGACGGCGGCGACACGGCCCCGCCCTTTCTCGCCGAGCGCACCCGGTCCGCGGTGCGGGTGATGAGGTCCGTCACGATCGGGGGCCGGCCCCATCTCGTCACGGGAGGCGATGACGCGGCGCTTCGGGTGTGGAGGTTCACCGGGAATGGGCGACGCGTCACCGCCACCGTGCACACCGGGCACTCCTCGATCCGGGCCCTTGCGCACACTGTCCTCGACGGCCGTCCGCACGCCCTGACGGCGGGATGGAACGACACCGCGGTGCAGGTCTGGGACCTCACGGACGGCACCCTGCGGGCCACACTCGCGGGGCATGCCTCGGGAGTGCTGGCGGTGGAATGCACCGGAGGGGAGGACCGGACGGATGCCATCACCATGGACGAAGGCGGCACGGTCTACGTCTGGGACCTCGCCGGAGTCCCGACCGGAGCCCGGCTCAGGGAAACGGTCGAACTACCCTCGCGGGCCCAGTGTGTGACCGCCTTCGGGCCGGACCTCGTCATAGGGATGGGCGACGATGTGCTCGTGCTCACCCGTGACGACGGCTGAACCCTCGTCAGCAGGTGTGGCAGCGTCTCCAGCCGGCCGGGAGTACCAGCGGCCCGGGAGGCGTTTGGTCAGCTCCTGCAGGAGCCGGCCGGTGCCCGCGATCACCTAACGTTCGAGCCAGTCCCGGTAGTACGTGGTGGCCAGATCGGCGCCCTCCGGCGCGATCAGGACATCACCCGGGGCCTCGGCGAACATGCCCGCCTGGTCGTCGGTTACCACGCGGCGGCCGTCGGCGCGGGCACCCAGGGTGATCCGGCCGAGCTCGTCGAGCGGGAAGACCTCTGGGCCGCCGATGTTGCGGATCCCCTGCAACGGGTCGCCGGAGGCGGTACCCACCACCGCCGCGGCGACGTCGGCGGCCGCGATCGGCTGGAGAGGGGTGGGAGGCAGCCGGACGATGTCGCCGTCGGTCGTCCAGGACATGATCGCTTCGACGAACTCGAAGAACTGCGTCGCCCGCACGATCGAGTACGGCACCGACCCGTTCACGAGGGCGTTCTCCTGGGCGAGCTTGGCCCGGTAGTAGTCGAGCCGGGGCATCTGGTCGACACCGACGATCGAGAGAATCACCAGATGGCGTACCCCGGCTTCCTCAGCCGCGGCTCCGATGTTGTTCATCGATGTTTCGAAGAAGTCGATGGAGGACGCGTCGAACGCGGGGGAGTTCGTCAGGTTGACCACCACGTCGGCGCCGGAGAAGGCCTCCTCCAAGCCCTTGCCGCTGACAACGTCGACCCCGGTCGACAGCGAAGCCGGCACCACTTCGTGCCCGGCGGCAATGAGCCGCTCGACCGTCTGGGCGCCGATCAGGCCGGTTGCCCCCAGGACTGTGAACTTCATGACGCACCCTTCGCCGAGTGTGCGGATTCCCGCAGGACATCGCCGCCACAAGGCCGCGACGACCAAGCTAGCGACAGACTCCAACGTCAACGACCCAACGACCCAACGACAACGACGTGAGTCGAACGGCCTGTTGTGAGTCGGACGAGCGGGGGACGCCGGTCGCCGTCTGCCCGGCGTTCGTGTTGGCGTACCGCGTCGTTTCGCGACGCGTCGCACACGGCCGACTTCCCGGTGGCTCCGGAACGAACACCCACACCACTGAACACGATACGCCCGCACGAAGGCCGCAGCGCGACGGCCATCGCGCGACGGCCGGTACGGAGGCGGAGTAGCGTTGCGTTCGACGCCTGTCCGCTCCGGTGCCCGGCGCCGGAACGCGGTCGGCGTTGCCCGAACCACGCGCCGAGACGACAAGCCGAGTCGACAACCCGGCCGCAGTGGCCGGTGTCGAAGCCGAGGCCGCTGTGCGACGCGAACCACGCGTGACACCACCGATCGGCTCTCCGTGTCGGCGCCCGGACGGAGGTGGCGCGATGGCGAACGACGAGCGGACGACCGGCCCTTCAGCGAACCGGCAGCATCGCTCCGAGGCATGGAAGAGCGCGGTCACCGTGATCCAGGAGGCGAAGCCGCCCTTCGTACCCGAGGGTGCGCACGCCATGACCGTGCTGGTCGAGTTTCCACCCGGAGACCCGGGCACTCCGCCCCACAGGCACTTCGGACCGGCGTTCGGCTATGTGCTGGAGGGAGAGATGCTGTTCGAGCTGGAGGGAGAGCCCGAGAGGGCGATCCGGGCGGGGGAGGCCTTCTGGGAGCCGGGCGGCGATGTGATCCACTACCAGGACGGCAACCATCGCACGGACGTACCGGTCCGGTTCCTCGTCACGATGTTGTGCCGGCCGGACAAGCCCATGCTCGTTCTCGTCGACGAGGAGGAGCTGGAGCAGCGCAAGGGGAGGCGCGCACCCCGGCCGTCCTGACACCTGACACCGGGTGAGGCACATCCGGCCGGTGTCCTGCGACCCACGGACGTTATCGCCCGGTGTCAGTCGTTGGGCGGCAGCAGGGTACCCAGAGGCCCGAGGTCGAGATTGAGGTCCTCCATCGTCAGCCCGTACTGGGAACACAACTCGCTCATACGGTCGTGCAGGACCATGAGCGTCGCGCCGAGACGCTCCTCCTGCTCCTCGGTGAGATCCCCTTGGTCGACGCGGTGGAGCGCCTGACGTTCCATGAGTTGCCGCAGCAGTTCGACCAGGGTGAGGACGAGTCTGATCAGGTCCCGTTCCACGGTGTCCGGATCGGCGCTGATCCGGCGCGCGGGCGAACGGGGGCGGTCGCCGGATGGCCCGAGGTCACGAGGTACGGCGGGAAGCAGCCGGAAGGCCCGGGCGGCGGCGTCCGCTACCTCGTCCAGTCGCCGTGCCTCCCTGCCGGCGTCCGCAGACTCAGACGACGTCATGGCCGTCTCGCGGCTCGGCAGGCGCCGCCCAGGGCGACGGGTTCTCGGCGCTGATCGAGACGATCAGGGCCCGCAGCGATATCCGTACGAGATCGATGTCGGCGATGGACAGCACCACATCACCGGTGAGCACCACACCGCCGCTGAGCAGCCGGTCGAGCAGATCGATGAGTGCGACCTGCCGGTCAGGAAGGGGCTCCACCGCCGAGTACGGGACCGGCTCGGGCGCGGTCATGGGCGAGTGCCTTCGACCGCTTCGCCGGAAGCCTCGGGGGGCGTGGCGAAGGAATAGGGTGCCCAGGGGCCGGTGACCTCGATCCGGACGCCGTCCAGCCCGTCCGCGGCGTGGGACACCGCACCGCGGAAGTCCTCGGCACGGTCCAGGGGGACGAGATACGCGTCATTGACGACGTTCTCACCACTCGGGTCCGCGAGGGCGCCCTGCTGGACACGGTGCCGTGCCCGGTCTGCGGCGTAGCGGTGTCCCGCCGCCTCGACCTGCTCCGCGGCCCGCTGCGCCGCGGTGTAGCGGCTGTCCCGGGCGCTTCGCTGTTCCCTGCGGCCCCGCAGGTAGGCGCGTCCGGGGGTGAGACCGGGGGCGGGGGCCGGGCTCGTCACCGGGCCGGTCTCCACGGAAGGGTCGACATAGATCTTGACCCCCCATTCCACATGCCCGGCGAGCCGGTCCACGCGCTCCGCGAAGCCGGCCCAGCCCTCGTCGAGTACGCCCCGTACCCGGCTGTCGTCCAGGTAGACCGTCGCAAGGCGCAGAGGCAGGACGGTGGTACGGCCGGCCAGTGTCTCGATGACGCGGTGATGGGCGCGGGCCACCGCCTCCAGCCACTCCAGGTCCTCGAAGTGCTGTTTCAGTGCGTCTTCCCGGAAGTCCCGGGCGGGCACCGGACTTGCCACGAGCACCAGTTCATCGCCTCGACTCCCGGCGACGAGACGCACGGGAGCGTCCGCCACCCCCCGGAGCGCGGCTACGGACTCCGCCAGTCCACCGGTGGTCTGCGCCACGGCGTACACGTACGAGACGTCGTCACTGCGGTCACTCATCGCGGCTGCTCCCTCGGCGGCGGGCCGTTCCCCGAGACCCCGCCCGGGGCTCCGTGTCGGGTTCCTCCAGGGATTCCTCCAGGGATTCGCGGGATTCCTTCTCACCTTCGGGAAGTTCGCCGCCCTGTCGCAGGGCCTGGATCTCGGCCCGCAGACGCCGGTTCTCCTCGGCCAGTGACCGCTCGCCCCTGCCGCGGGACGACAGCGAGGGATCGTGCTCCCACCAGTCGATGCCCATCTCCTTCGCCTTGTCGACCGAGGCGACGATGAGGCGCAGTTTGATGGTGAGCAGCTCGATGTCGAGCAGATTGATCTGGATGTCTCCCGCGATGACGATGCCCTTGTCGAGGACTCGCTCGAGGATGTCGGCGAGGTTGGCGGACGAACCCTGCCCGTACGGCGGCGCCGCGCGGGAAGGATAGGAGCCGAGCCTGTTGGCCAGCGGTTCAGTCACAGTCGTGGCCTCGTGTTCCCTCGTGCCTGGTCATGGCTGTTCGCCGCGCCAGAAGGCCTGGATCTCCTCCAGCCGGTCGAGCAGTTCGTCCTCGCGCCGGTCGAAGGTCTCCTCGTCGATCTCGCCCGCGAGCAGCTGCTCTTCGAGCTCGGCGAGGTCGCGTTGCACCGGTGCCGGGTCGTAGTACTCGTTCTCCGCCGCCTCGATGACCCGGTCCATCACCCAGGCGACGCCCCGCACGGGTGCCAGGGGGAGAGTGACGAGCTCGGTGAACAGGCCCATGGAAAGCACCTTCAGACGAAGCTGTACGGAGGCAGGGGACCGTTGAGCCGGAAGTCGAAGTCGTCCCCCAACTGGTTGGCGACGCTCAACTCCGTGGTGAGGAAGGGCTCGTCCTGGTCGTGATGGACCAGGAACGACACGCTGAGGAAGTCCGAGCCGGTCGGCTGGGACGACTCGTGGTCCCGGGAGAACGGACGGAGCGCCTCGATCACACCCGTGGCGAGGGCGTCCTGCCGCACCTGCACCTCGTGAACGATCAGTTCCCCGAGTGACACGGACACATTGGGGCCGGCGTGACCGCTGAGGATCTCGTCGTTGAGCTTTCGGGCGTCGTCGTTCTCCTCGAGGATCTGACGCAGCAGGGACTCCTCGTCCTGTGACGCCTTCAGGTGGTACTCGACGCATCCCTGCAGCGTCTGGAGCCGGTCCGTGTACTCCTCGGCGCGTTCCTCCAGCGCTTGCCGTACGGCATCGTCGTCGGCCGCCAGGAGGCCGAACCTCAGGGGCAGCACGGTGCCGTCCGCCATGAGCCGTTGCTGTACCTCCTGGTGCGCACCGAGGTCGCGCCGCTTGGGGCGCAGGTCCTCCGGCGCATCGCTGACCACTGCGCACAGCGGTCCTGCGCTCACGGTGCGCAGCTGCGCCGCCTCCTCGCCGACACCGTTGAGGTCGTCGAGTCGTGCCGGATGCCGGTTGCCGACGATCGAGTAGATGTATACGGCCATGGCCTTACCTCTCGCGGGACGAGCCCCTCACACGCCGTGACGAGGTCCGCCGAGCCGTCCGTCGTGGCCGCTCCACGGGTTCCTCCTCGGTCTCCTGTTCTGCCCCTTCGTCCTCGTCCTCGTCGGCATCCTCCTCGTCGTCACGGTCCGTGATGCCCTTGATGGTGTCGGTGACCGCCTCGGCCGCCCCGGTCAGGGCGCCCTTCGACTTGCCCTTCGCGCCGCTCTCGACCGAATCGCCGACGATGTCGGTCAGCTGCGCGGGCTGTTTGCTGCCGGCCTCGAGATCGAGCCGGTTGCACGCCTCGGCGAACCGCAGATAGGTGTCGACGCTGGCAACGACGATGCGTGCGTCGATCTTGAGGATCTCGATTCCCACCAGGGACACACGGACGAAGACGTCGATGACGAGTCCGCGATCGAGGATGAGCTCCAGGACGTCGTAGAGGCTGCTCGTACCACCCCCACCACCTCTGGAGACGCTGCCACTGCCTTGTGGCACCACAGTCATGGTGCCTCCCTTCACCGCCCGGGGCCGTCTCAGCCCCGCCGGTCGATCTGCCCGCGGGTGTAACGCCGCGTCCTTTCGTAAGCCACCAGATCGCCCTCCTTGTCGAGCGTTACCCGGTAGCTGGCCATCACGCTCGTGGTTTCGGGGATGCGTTCGAGCTCGACCACCTCCACATCGGCTACCCAGCCATCGTCCGTAGGCTTCAGCGCCGAGACCGATTCCGGAGACCGCCCGAGCAACTCCGTCAGCTGTTCGGCTGCGGAACGCATCGCCCAGGCCGCCTTCTCCCTGCCGGCACGCCGGGAAGAGTCGCCCGAGCGCTTGCTGCCCGTGCTGTGGCTGCCGGCGGTCCGCCGCCTGGCGGGTTCTGCTGCGGCCATGATCTCTCCGATGGTCGAAGCGGGCGCCACATCCCACTCATGAACATACAATTTCATCATATAGGGACATATGCCTTACTGATTTGGGCAGTTTCCTTGTGTCCGCCCGGACGAGCGGGGCGAGTGGGCCTGTGCGCCGACCGGCGCCGCCCCTGCTGAACGCTGTCTCCTCAACCGGGCCGCCGTGCCAAGGCATTGGATGTGGGCCGGCGTTGCCTGCCCTTTCCGAAGGGACCGTTCATGAATGACACGACCAAGATCGCCCTCGCGGCCGCTGTCGCGGGCGGATATCTGCTCGGGCGTGCGAAGAAGGGGCGGCTGGCTTTCGCCATGGCGACTTATCTCGCCGGCCGCCGGTTCGGGCTTGACCCGCAGCAGCTGGCTACGGAAGGGCTTCGACGGCTGGGGGAGGTCCCCCAGGTCGCCGATCTGAACGAGCAGATACGGGGCGAACTGCTCGACGCCGGCCGCAAGGCCCTCGCGGCCACGGCCGACCGCCGACTCGCCGATCTGGCCGAGTCGCTCCACGAACGCACGCTCCGACTGGGCGAGAAGCGGAGCGAGGAAGAGGAGGAACCCGAGGAAGAAGAGCCCCGGGACGAGGAAGAGGAAGAAGAGGAGGAGTACGAGGAGGAGCCGGAGGAAGAGCCGGAGGAAGGGCCGGAGTACGAAGAGGAGTACGAGGAAGAGCCGGAAGAAGAGGAAGCGGAAGAGCCTGAAGGCGAAGAGGAGGAGGCCGAGGAGGAGCAGCCGCGACGCCGCCGTCGGGAGCGCTCGGCTCCCCGGAAGCGGGCACCGGCGAAGAAGGCGGCACCCGTCCGTAGGTCCACTCCCCGGAAGGCCCCGGCCGAGAAGACGGCCACCGGCGGCAGGAGCGCGCAGAGGCGACCCACTGCCAAGTCCGCCAAGAAGGCCCCTCCGGCGAAGAAGGCCGCCGCCAAGAAGACCACCGCGAAGAAGTCGGCCGCGAAGAAGGCCCCGGCCAGGAAGGCCCCGGCGAAGAAGGCGGCCGCGAAGAAGACAGCTCCGGCAAGGAAGAAGACAGCTCCGGCAAGGAAGACGGCGGCTCCGGCAAGGAAGAAGGCGGCGAAGAAGTCGGCCGCGAAGAAGACCACGTCACGGCGGAGGTAGTCATGGCCGACGGGAAGGATCGTGGCTCAGACGGCGGTGGTTCCTCGGGGCTGGACCTGCTCCGCGATGAATTCGTCGACTACCTTGGCGCCCAGGTGGAGAATCTGGCCGACAAGGCCGGCGACAAACTGGCGGACATCACCGACCAGCTTCTCGACTCCGCCGAGAACGGGGGCCCACTCGCCGGAGCCGGACTTCGCATTCTCCAGGGCGACTCCCCGGTGAAGGCGTTCGTTGGCGAGAAGGCCAAGAGCGTCAAGGACAACGTGCTGGGCAAGGCAAAGGACCTGCTCGGCGGTCGGGGCGGCGGAAAACCCGGCACTACCAAGGTGACCAACATCGTCGAAGTGCTCGATGTGGGTGTTCCGATACGGACGGCGTACGACCACTGGACCCAGTACGAAGAGTTCAGCAGCTTCACCAAGGGCGTGCGCAGTGTGTCCAAGGGCGACGAAACGTCCAGCGACTGGAAGGTGAAGGTGGGGCCGTCGACTCGGGGATGGAAGGCAACCGTTCAGCAGCAGGTCCCCGACGAGCGGATCGTCTGGACCTCCGAGGGGGCCAAGGGGACCACCCGTGGTTGCGTCAGCTTCCACGAGGTCACACCCGATCTTACTCGTATCGTGCTGGTCGTCGAGTACTACCCCTCCGGCTTCTTCGAGAAGACGGGGAATCTCTGGCGTGCCCAAGGGCGGCGTCTGCGGCTGGACTTCAAGAACTTCCAGCGCTACGTCACCTTCACCGAAGATGAGCCCGAGGGCTGGCGCGGTGAGATCCGCGACGGTGAAGTGGTCCGCACCCACGAGGAGGCCGTGGAGGATGAAGAGGCCGGATACGAGGGTGACGACGCGAACGAGGACGGAGACGAGGAGTACGACGAGGACGAGGCCTACGAGGGCGAGGACGGCCAGGACGAGCGCAAGGACGCCGACGAGGCCGACGGGGACGAGGAGTACGGCGAGTACGACGATGACGAAGGCGAGGACGAGCGGTAACGCTCCACCGCACCGCGACGGACGGTCAGATGCCGACGTGCTGTACGTGCTTCCCGGTCAGTACGCCTGCTGCCGCGGCGTGCAGGTCGTCCACGATCTCCATCTGTTTCCTCGCCCGGTCCCCGAGCTCCCGGATCCGGCCGGCGTCGAGGCCGGGTTGTTCTTCCGCGACCGATGCCAGGGATTGCCACAACTGGTACTTGCCCTGGATGCCGAGGCGCAGGGTCTCCAGTTCGACGAGCGAGCTGAGCCCGGAGCGGCGATGCAGGCGGCCGTTGGGCTTCAGCCGTGCGATTTTCTCCGCTGCCCAGCCCGCACACACCTTGTAGCGGTGCGGGTCGATCCCGAGCGACCGCATCAGTGTCACGAGCGACGCGCGGTCCTCGGCGATCCCGTCGGCTACCCGCTCCATATCGGCGGCGTGCGGCGACGAGCGATGGGCTCGTGCGATCCGCCGGGACAGCTCGACCCCCGTCGTCGCTCCTGCCAGGTGATCGTTGAGGTAGATGGTGAGGGCTTCGTCGTGCCGGGGCTCTGCGTTCATGATTCCTGTCTACGACAGGAGGCGCCGGTCCGCGACTCGCGGGGCCGAACGGCGAGCCGGTGCGCGGTGGATGCGGTCCCGGTCCGGGCGGCGTGCGAAGGTGGCCGGAAGAGGTCGCTCGACGATGGGTACTGTCTGGGGCCTGTCTGGGGCCTGGTGTAAATCATGCATTACGGATGATTTGCTGGGGTATGATCGGCGCATGTCGAACCATCGACGCCGCCCGACTCTGAGCAACCCGCGGGTCCAGCGCACCCGTTCCCGCGTGCTGAAGGTCGCCCGCGACCTTCTGCCCCAGGTCGGCCCCGCCGGACTGACGTATGCCCTGCTGGCCGAACGTGCCGACGTGACCAGGCAGACGCTCTACCGGCACTGGCCCGCCCGGGCCAATCTGCTCTCCGACCTGCTGCTGGAGGGTCCCGAAGTGGGCTACCCGGAGCCCGGTTCGGATCTACGCACCGTCGCCACGGCATGGCTCATCAGCCTCCGCGCGGGCCTCGGTGACCCACCCACCCGCGCCGCCGTGCTCGCCGTGATCGCCCAGGCCGACTACGACCCCGACAGCGCCCAGGCGTTGACGCGCATCGGTGAAAACCGACACGCGGCCTTCAATGTGCTGGTCGAACCTTCCGGCCGCCAGGTCACCGCCGACGAGTACACGCTGCTGTGTGCACCCGTCCTCTTCCGGCTGCTGATCGAGGGGCTCGAGGTGACCGACGAGTTCATCGGTGCCGTCGCCACCCAGTGGCTCGCCGCGTTGAACCTGGACCTGCCGCACACCGGGGAACCGGTCAAGGACTGAGCGATTCGCACCCCCGGACGCACCGGCGGGCGCACTGGCGGGCCCGGGGGTGCGGGGCCGTGGCAGCGGTGCCCCGCCCGGTTCGTTTGCGCACCACAAGCGGGCTCTCGAGGGAACCCGCCCTCTCTTCGTGCTTTCGACCGGGGTGGACGGTGTCGGCGCCGCAGCGCGCAGAGGTGTAACCGGCCTGGGTGTCAGCGGTCCGTAGTGCGGTTCGCACATCCGGTGATCACGGCCTGGGGAGTGCTCGGCGTCTGGTCAGGACGGGCGCATCGAACCGGTGGTGGCTCCGGGCCGAGGTGTGGGGCCGGGACCCACGTGCCCTTCAAGCGCATACGCCCGGGCCTGTGAGCGGCCTTGAGGGCGCTCCTGCCCTCCAAGAATCGTACGCGCTGCGTGATACATGCCACCTTCGTCAGTGGTACTTGGTAAATCATACTTTCTGTGTGATACACAGGAAGGGAAATCACACGCACTGAGTGATTCAGGGTGGGTGCCTCTCCTGCCCGGGGCGACCGGAGGCTGCAGCCTCCGACCCGGCCTGGACGGCTCGCATCGAGGTGCGGGGCCCGTGGCGTCCCATGCCCGGTTGTCCAACCCGCGACTTCCACTCGGTCATCGATTCCTTGGAGGTGGAGGTGGTGATGACCCGACATCCGGACAGAACACCGGGTGGCCCCCGGCCCGAGCCACCCGCCCGCCCCCAAGTCCGAAACGGCACGCCGTCGTTGAGAGCAGTCGGCACCGGCCACCACGTCCCGTGGGTGGCTCGGCTCGTATCGGACCCACGGCCCGACGGACCCACCCGTACCAGCAGTGTCCCTGGGATGTGACACACGTCGTAGCGTTGCCGCGCGGCGCCTTTTCAGAGAGGAACGTCAGAAGTGAAGCGATTGCAGTACCGGCGCCGCGGAGGACCGGAAGTACTCGAATGGGGCGTGGCTGACGAGCCCACGCCGGGTCCGGACGAGATCGTCGTCGATGTCAAAGCCGCCTCGGTCAACCCGACCGACATCAAGATGCGCACCGGGGAACTGGGCGTGGCGAACATGTTCGGCGAGCCGTATCCGAAGGGGATGGGGCTCGACTTCGCCGGTGTCGTCCGCGGCATCGGGAAGGACGTCTCGACCGTCGCGCCGGGTGACGCGGTGACGGGCCTGTCCGCCGCACGGTTTCGGAGTTTCGCGGACTTCGTCCTCGTCAAGGCGGACAAGGTGCGGCGCATCCCCGACGGCCTGACGTTCGCCGAGGCGAGCACGCTGCCGATGGGCGCTGCGACCGCGGCGAAGGTGGCCTCGAAGTATCGACACCGCGTCCCGGACAAGCGGACCATCGCGTCGCCGTCCTCGGCGCCGGCGGTGGAATCGGCCTCTACGCCGTGCAGTTCGCGCGCGATGCGGGTGCTCGTGTGACGGCCGTTGCCGGCGGCCCGGCAGCCGAAACACTGCGCTCGTTCGGACTCGACCGCGTCCTCGACTACCGGACGCAGAGCCTTGCCGGAAGCGGTACGCGCTTCGACACCGTCATCGACCTGTCCGACCGTTACCGGTACCAGGACGTCGAAGCCGCTCTCGCACCGAACGGCCATTTCCGCACCATGACACCAGGGCTGCCGCATCTGTGGTCCCTCGCCACGAAGCGGCGCGCAAAAGCCGCGTTCGCGATAGCGGACACGAGCGGCCTCGACAAGGCCATCGCGGCCATCGGCGAGAAGCGGCTGATCACCAACGTCGGCGCGACCTTCGCGATGGAGGATGCCATCGACGTGCTCCGTGACTTCGAAGAAGGCCGGCTCAAGGTCGTCGGCAAGGTCGTCCTCACCCGTACCTAGAAGGGGTCGTCCTCACGCGTCCTGGAAGCAGGGGTCCTGGGCAGCTGGTTCAAGGGCGGGGTGAAGCTTCCCCTTGATCGTGGATACCGCGATGGCGAATACCGGCCGAGTCCCCCAGGACCGGCCGGTCCTTCGCAGTCAGGGCGACCTGCCCGGAGCCGGCGCACACCCCGCGGCGGGCCGGCTTCACAGGCTCGTCTCAGCGGCCGGCCTCCAGCCGGTCCACCGCGTCCTTCGCCTCCTTGAGGCCGGCGCCCGTCGCCTCTCGGTAGGCCTTGATCGCCTCGATCTTCTTGCCCTCGCGCACCAGTGCGTTCACCTGCTCCACCTGGGGCTCGTCCTCGCTGATACCCAGGTGGGTCAGGCTGAGGTCGATCTTGCGCTCGAGCCTTGCGATCCTGCGTTCCATACGGCTCAGTTTGAGGTCGACGGATCCCAGCAGGAGAAGGGCTGCGACGACCGCCAGAAGCACTGCGATATCCATGATCGGAAATCGTACGCCAAGTGGGTGCCGCCGAATAGGAGCGGCCGCTTCCGGGTCGGTGGAGTCAGGGGTGCAATCTTGGCGTCAGCTCCGGATCACCTGGGGGCCGAGCGCCGCGTAACGCTTGGCCTCGATCGCGGAGAGTGAGGTGTCGGTGATGATCGCTTCAAAGTCCTGCACCTCGGCGAACCGATGGAAGCTCGTCACACCGAACTTGGTGTGGATCCCCGAGAACACCTTGCGCCGGGACGACTTCATGGCCTGCGCCTTGACCTGGCCGACCGCGGAGTCCGGCGTGGTCAGCCCGTAATCGCGGGAGATCCCGTTGGCACCGACGTAAGCGAGGTCGATCACCAGCTCGGAGAGCATTCTCGTCGCCCAGTGGTCGACCGAGGCCATGGTGCCGCCCCGTACACGGCCGCCGAGCAGCAGCACCTGGGTCGGCGCGCGGTCGGCCAGTGCGTGGGCGGTGGCCAGGGAGGCGGTGATCACCGTCAGAGGCCGGTCCACCGGGAGAGCCTCGGCGATGAGCTGGGGGGTGAAGCCCTCGTCGATGAACACGGTCTCGGCCTCGCCCAGCAGCCCCACGGCGGCCGTCGCGATGCGTCGCTTCTGCGGCAGGTACCGGGTGGTGCGTTCGGCCAGTGTCGTCTCGAACCCCGCGCTCTCCACGGGGTAGGCGCCGCCTCTCGTGCGGCGGATCAGGCCGGTGTCCTCCAGCGTCCGCAGGTCGCGGCGCACGGTTTCCGGCGAAACCCCCAGGTCTGACGCGACTCCGGCCACATCGATCGAACCGTTGCGCCGGGCAACCGTGAGAATCGCACGTCGACGGCGATCGGCGTCCACGGTCTCTTTCTCCTTGTCGGTGATGCAGGAGTTTGTCAGGGCTTGGGAGGAAATTTGCCTCCACTGAAGGCCTGTCGGGATTCTTCACAGTCTCCACCGACCCTGACCAGCATAAATGTACGATGCATCAATTTGGGGCGGTGGGTGAACGGTCCGACTCCGATGCCGGGAGCCCGTTGTCCGGCGCTCGCGGACGAGGCCGCACACCGCTCCAACCTGGGTGTACCACGCCCAGTCTCCGCGCTGTCCGTTGTCCGGGCGGCCGCCGTAGTCTCGACGGCATGGACAGCGACAAGAACACCGCGGCACCGAACACCCTGGGGGCGTTCCTGCGCGCCCGCCGGGCTCTGCGGCGGCCCGAGGACGCGGGGCTGTCCGCCACCGGCCGCCGCAGGGTGCCCGGTCTGCGCCGCGAAGAGGTCGCCATGCTGGCCGGGGTCAGCGCCGACTACTACATGCGGCTGGAGCAGGGGCGGGAACGGCATCCGTCGCCGCAGGTCCTCGACGCCGTCGCCCGCGCCCTTTGCCTGGACGACGAAGCAGTGGCCCATCTGTACCGGATCGCCACGCCCGGCGCGCGCCGTGTCCACCGCGCATCCCGCGCCGAACACGTCAGCCCCCAGCTGCGCCGCCTGATCGACAACTGGACCGACACGCCCGCCTTCGTCCTCGGCCACGCCCTGGACATCCTGGCCCGCAACCGTCTCGCCGACGCCCTCTTCGCCGGATTCACCGAGCGAGGCGACATGCTCCGCATGGTGTTCCTGGACCCGGCCGCGCATGACTTCTACCGCGACTGGAACACCGCCGCCGCGTCGTCCGTCGCCGCACTGCGGCAGGCCGCCGGCACTGATCCGGACAATCCGCGGCTGGTAGCGCTCGTCGGTGAACTGTCACTGAAGAGCCCCGAGTTCCGCCAGCTCTGGGCCCGTCATGACGTACACGCCAAGGACCGCATGACCAAACGCCTCCGTCACCGCGACGTCGGCGACCTGGAGCTGCACGCCGAGGTGTTCGTCGTCGCGGGGGCACCGGCCCAGCAACTGGTCGTCTACCAGGCCGAGCCGGGTACGCCATCGGCCGACTCGCTGGCCCTCCTCGCTTCCCTGAACGCTTCCCGGCCCACGGCCCGCGAAGCGGACACGGCACACCGCCACGGCTGAGGCCCCCCTCCCGGCGGACCGTCGTGCTGACGGTGACCTGTGAGGACGGTTCGGCCTGTCCACATCGGCGAGGGCGTGGACGATTGGTTGGCCTTCACGGTGTCGTTCCCCGTCCGCGGCCGAGCTGTTCTGCAAGGAGCCTGGCGAGAACGGAAGAGGGCATTGCGTACGCTGACTCCCTTGTAGGGTGTCACCGGTCGGACTTGAGCGAGGTGCGTCACCCCCTGCAACGAGCGCGTAGGGTGCAGCAATGCAGCGCTTGGTGCTTTTCGACCTCGACGATACTTTGATCGACAGATCGAGCACCCTCGTCTCGGTACTTATGGCCTTCGCCGACCGTTATGGCCTGGGCAGTGACCAACGCGATGAGCTCGTGACTCGCCTCTCCGAGCGCGCCCTGCCCGCCGACTTCGCCGCGATCCGCGAACACTACGGGCTGGGCCCAGGCCCCCACCGGTTGTGGTGCGACTACGTCGCCGCGATGGCGTCCATGACCAGCTGCTCTGCTGACGTTCTTGATGGTCTACAACAGCTGCGGGCGAACGGCTGGCGCGTCGGAGTCGTCACGAATGGCGCAACAGACATTCAGCACGCAAAGGTGCGTGCCACCGGGATCGATCAGCGAGTCGACTCCGTGTGTGTCTCGGAGGAGGCCGGCGTGCGTAAGCCTGATCGGCGGTTCTTCGCCAGGGCGGCGGAACGATGCGGCGCTCGGCTCGGCGGCGGCTGGATGGTAGGCGACGACCCGGTCCACGACATCTCGGGCGGTCGCGCCGCGGGCCTCCGGACGATCTGGATCGGTGATGCGGAGCGGTGGCCTGAGGGTCTCGCGCCGCCTGACCAATGCGCTCCCTCTGCCCGCCACGCCATCGACGTGATCCTGGACCATGGAGGCAGGGAGCACCAATGACGACACCCGTATCGACTGTTGGACTTTTCCATCCCGGAAGCATGGGTGCGGCCTTCGGCGCCCGGCTGCTCGCGCGGGGGGCTGCCGTTCTCTGGTGCCCCGACGGGCGCAGCACAGCTACTCGACGCCGTGCGGAGGTGGGAGGACTGGAGTCCACATCGCTTCCCGAACTCCTGGACCGTGCCGACTTCATCCTGTCCCTGTGCCCACCTGCCGCGGCTGAGGAGGTCGCCGACCAGATCGCAACGTACGGCGTGGGATCAAAGATCTACATCGAGGCGAACGCGATCTCCCCTCGCCGCATGCATCGCATCGCATCGATCCTCCCCGGTTCGCAAGTCGTCGACGCTTCTGTCGTCGGCTCCCCACCCACCGGCTCGAAGCAGCCAACCCTCTACCTCTCCGGTCCTCGTACTCACACCAAGCGTGTGGAAGACCTCTTCATCGACACCGGGATCCGCACCCGCATCCTCGGAGAAGAGGTCGGAACGGCGTCGGCGCTCAAACTCTCGTACTCGAGTTACCAGAAGGTCTCCCGCGTTCTCGCCGCGCTCGCGTACGGCGTTGCGGAGTACCACGGCGTGGGGGACGAACTCCTGGACATCGCCCTCCGGCGTTCCGGCAGCTACCTGTCGGAGACCGACTACATCACCAAGACCGCGGCTCGAGCCTGGCGCTGGGCACCCGAACTCGCTGATGCCGGTGACCTTCTTGCCGATGCCGGCCTACCCGACGCACTCCTACGCAGTGCCGCCGAAACACTTGGCCGCTGGGAGGACGCACGGGACGAGCCACTTACGGTCGACGAAGCCCTCGCGCTGCTCCGCGGCCCAGACCCTGACTGATGTCAACGCACGAGCTTGCGAATGACGATGCCCACGGTGAGTGTCGTGAACAGCAGGCCACCGATCGCACAGCCCACCGCCAACGCCGTCCAGGCGTAGGTCTTCAACTCCGACGGCGCTCCCATGCCCACGTTCAGCCACAGCGCGCATGCCAGCACCAAGGACCTTCCCATGGCGACCGGATCGTCGAGATGATCCGTACCGGGGCCTCGCACAGCGCCGGTCAGATACAGCAGGACGCCGGTGGTGAGCACGGCCATCGCCAACGTACGGGCAGGATTGCGGGCACGGACGCCCCAACCCAGGACTCCACCCAACAGCCAGCGCAGAGCCAGCCGCCTTGCCCACCGGCTCTCACCGGCAGCCTCCCGCTGACGGGCGAAGTAGTAGAGCTGGTCCTCCTCCGCCGTACGCCGACGACGGGCGAGAGTGGACCGCACCGCCTCCAGTGCACCGGGGCTGATCCGTGTGAACACCCGGTCCAGGAATCCTGTGACGTGTGCGCCTCTCCGGAAGACCACATCGCCGAGGTCCACCTCGTGGACACTGCTCGTGCCCGCCAGACGGTAGCGGGCCGGTCCGCTGGGCACTGCGAGTGCTTCCGTCACGGAAGTGTCGAACAGTTCCACGACCACTGGCGAGTTGTTCTCCGCGCTTGCGGTCAGCGTGCAGATCGTGGACGACCGGAAGATCAGCTCCGCCGCACCGGATTCCGGTTCCGGCACCGCTGATCCCTGTCGCTGGGAGGGAACTGTGGCCACGTGTCGCAGCCCGCGTACGTCGACGGTGCCTTTGACCTGGCTGTCCACCAGGATGCTCGCCTCTCCGGGCACCACCATGCCGTTGATCCGCAACCCTTCGCGGCACCGGACCCCGGTGCCGCGGAACGGCGCGTCGACGCGCACTCGCCGTAACACCAAGGCGGCGGCATCGATCTCTTCCAATGCCAACGAGGACAGCCACAGATCATCGAGGCTCACGTTCTCCGTGACATGCACGTACTCCAGCGTGACCTGAGGCCGACGCTGCCGCCCGCCCGCTACCTGCCCTCGCAAGGTGACGGTCGCGGCGCGCAACCGCTTGAGGTGAACGTGCCCGCGGAGCGCCGCAACCTGTACCGAATCCGCCACCCGCACGCCCTCCAGCCGCACCGACCCACATGAATGCACGTCCAGTGTCTGAACGGTCGATTCGTTCACGGTGATCTCGCAGTTCAACGGCGCATTGCGCACGATGAGCCGACCGATCCGAGAATTCGTCACCAGAACCGCATCCGCCGTGCAGTGATCGATGACCAACTCCTCGATGACACATGACCGTATGGCGACGATCCCATCCGCGCTGACCCGCACCAGTGCGAGCCGGTCGGCTGACAGCCCGTCGAGCTGGAGTTGTTCGTCAATGTCCCGCTGCCGGATCGTAAGGTCGCGGCCCAGACCCTCGGAGCCAGCGAGCCCTACCGCCTGAGCCAAGGACTCGAGCGTTCTGATCGTCCTCAACCCGTCCCCTTGATGTGTGGTCCTCCCCCTGTACAACGAGCCTCATTGCGGGCCGGGTCCGTTCGAGTCGGTGAGCCCGGTGAGCGCTCCCTCCCGTACGTACTCCCACTCCGTTGCCGCATGTGTCTTCGCCACTACGTTGGCGGCCGCACTCACGTCGACGCGGTCTGTACGGAGCACAAGGTGGAATAGGGGCTCATTCTCTGGCACTGCGGCCAGGTCGGCCCGTGCTGCATCCCATGCAGCCAACCGGTCGACTGTGTCGCGGTCGCCCCGACCGGCCGACCGCGCCGCGCAAACATCGCGAGGCACCCAGAGGAGCACGTACAGCCATGGCTCCTGAACTGATGCCCTGAAGGCTCGCAGGTGCTCGACACTCCCCAGATGCACTAGGGGCACCTGCCCGGCTTCCCGCATGAGCTCCAGGTCGGCTCGGTCGATTGCATACGTATTGCCGTACCGCTTGGTCTCCAGCACCAACCGCCCGACCGAGCGCAGCTCGTCGAGCTCGTCACGGCTCGCGACGCGGTACCCAGCCGTGCGCCCCGAACCGACTTTGACCTTCACCAGCTGACTGAAGCGGGCGTCGAGTGCGGAAAGCGCTGCGCTGATGGTGTCCTTGCCGGCCGTGGGCGGTCCGAGCAGCACGACCCCGGTCATACCGCACTCCGTACGTAGCGGGCGGAAAGCGCCAGTGCCACGGACTCCACCTGCTCGGCGAGAGGCATCATGGTGGTGATGCGATTGTCGATGAGATGGAAGTCTCCTGTGGGGCGCTGCTCCAGGGAGATCGAAAGCAGGTAACTGCGCCAGTTGGCCAGCTTCCATGTGTCGCGCGAGGCATTGCGCGCGGTCAGACGCTCGCGCATGGACGATGCGTCGCTGTCAACCCAAAGCACTTCCATGCCCGCTCCCAGTCGCGCACAGTGACGTCGGGTGCGGGCGACCCACTGCCCGTCGACGACCTCAGCCAGAAACGGTGCCACTGCCACGACGGGAACTCCGCATTCCAGGTTCTCCCAGCACGCCTTCATCAGGCAGTCGTACTCCAGTGGTCGCACCGACTCGCCGTACACCCGGCTCTGCCGGTCGTCCGGGTCTCCATTGAGCTTCGTGAGCAGGGACTCGGTCAGGGGGCGTGTCAGCGTGTCCTTGTCCAGGAGTGTCCAACCGGTTGTCTGTGAGAGTAACTTTCCGGCCTCGGACTTGCCGGAACCTGCGTATCCGGCGACCAAGACAAGCGCGACCGAGTGCTCAGACGGCGCGGGTCCACTACTCACGATGCTCCCCCGTGGGTGACAGTTTCAGCATGACGCAGGGTATCGCCAACTCGCCTCTGGTGAACGAAGGTTCCCACGTGCGAGTTGGGTGATTCCTGTTCGTCGCTGAGACTGCGTCAGCCCTGACTACCAGCGCATACGGACGTCCTCAGCCCACCCCAGCAACCCGTCCACCGCGATCCGGTCCCCGTCGTCGGTGTGGATCGTGCCCGTCCAGTGGCCGAAGCACTGGTCGGTGCGGTTGGCGATGAGGCCGATGTCGGTGTGTCTGGATCGGTTGTGGAACGGGGTGAACTCCAGGTCCACTTGGCTGCCGGACTCGCCGCCGCGGACGGTCCACGGGGCCAGCGGGTCGGCGGGGGACCAGTGCCACTGCAGTTCCTGGCCGATCTTGGTGAGGCGGCCGTCGACGCACAGGGCGTTCTCGGTCGCTCCGGTGCCCCGTGTCCAGCGCCCGCCGAACTGCAGTCCCACGGTGCGGCCGTCCGTCCGGCCGGATGCGGCGCCCCAGTTCCAGGCCACCGACCGCGGCCAGCGTCCTCGCCCGTGGTCCAGAGTGCCCCAGGCGTCGTCGTCGAAGGCGAGTACGTCATCGCCGATGCGCACCGAGCCCTTGGCGGGACGGGCAGTGTGTTTGGAGGTGTACTGGAAGCGGCGTTCGCTCCAGGGGACGACGACGGACAGGGTCTCATGGCCGTCGGGCAGTGCCACGAGCAGATCCACCTCGACCGGCCGGCGCTCCGGGCTCAGACACCTCGCCCGGAGACGGGTCGATGTGCCCTCGTTGAGGATCTCCACGCGCACCCGGCCTCGTACGGGCCGCTGCGGCCCGACCCTGAGCGGGGGAGCGCCCGGTGTGCCGGCAACGCCGTCGGGCAGACGGACACCCGCTCGGCCCAGTGTGATCGAGGTCTTCTCGAACTCGCGCCCACCCGGGGCGAATTCCAGCAGATACACGGAGTTGAGCGCCAGATAGTCGAGATCGCTGACGGTGAGGGCGACCAGATGGGTCGGTGTGGTCACACACCAGTACTCCCACCGCTTCGTCCGGCCCCAGCCCGGAATCCGGGAGCGGTGCAGGGGTCGCCGTGACCAGCCGACGGCCGACGGGTCGATGCGTCCGTCGTCACGGCACAGATCGACGGGAGCGGTGATCTCGCGCTCATGCGTGGCCATGGCCGGACCCTACCGGCGCTGCCCGGCACCGTCGACGGTGATCGGACGGACCGTGCCATTGACATGCTGACGTTGCGTCAGGAATGTGAAACGCATGCCATCGATGCGGGTGCGTCTTATGGGTGTCCTGGTCCTCGTCGCCACGTCCCTGATCGGGGCGGGCAGTCCCGCCGCGGCTGGGCCCGTGCCCGACTCCCTCTGGTTCGACGAGGCCGCCGCCGCGTCCTTCGCGGTCCGGGGCGGCCGCTTCACCGACGGGCTGGGCCGCGAGGTCGTGCTGCGCGGCTACAACGTCTCCGGCGAGACCAAGCTCGAGGAGAACGGGGGGCTGCCTTTCGCCTCCGTCGCCGACGCCGAGAAGTCGGCGAACGCGCTGCGGGCGCTCGGGGGCGGAAACTCCGCGCGGTTCCTGCTGTCCTGGGCGCATGCCGAGCCCGTGCGCGGCCGGATCGACCGCACGTATCTGGCCGCGGCCACCGCGCAGATGCGCGCCTTCCTCAGGGCCGGAGTCCGCGTCTACCCGGACTTCCACCAGGACCTCTTCTCCCGGTATCTGTTCAACGAGGGCAGCTGGTACACAGGGGACGGAGCCCCCGAGTGGGTCGTCGCCGCCGGAGGCTACCCACGTGAGTTCTGCGGGATCTGTCTCTTCTGGGGGCAGAACATCACACAGAACCAGGCCGTGACGAAAGCGACGTACGACTTCTGGCACAACAGGGGTGGCATCCAGGACGCGTTCCTCGACACCGCGCAGTCGACGATGGAGTATCTCGCCGGGCAGCTGAGCGCCGCCGAGTTCGCCGGCGTCATCGGATTCGACCCGTACAACGAGCCGCACGCGGGTGCGTACGAAGCCGGCCAGAGCAGCAGGGCGTGGGAACGCGAACTGCTGTGGCCCTTCTACGAGAAGTTCCGTGGCCGGATGGACGCGGCCGGATGGCGGGACAAACCCGCGTTCGTCGAGCCGAACCTCTTCTGGAACGCCAATCTGGACTTCCAGCGGCAGGAAGGCGGCCTCCTCGACGCGGGCCGGCTCGGTCCCCGCTATGTCTTCAACACCCACTTCTACGACCAGAAGGCGATCTCCGGCGTCTTCATGTGGGGCAAGGCGAAGGACGGCCAGTACACGGGCGACTTCGGCACCGTCCGCGATCGTGCGGCCGCGGCCGAAACGGCAGCCGTGGTCAGCGAGTTCGGACATCCGCTCAGCGGAACCGTCTCGGACAAGGCGCCGACCGTGGTGAAGGCGATGTACCAGGCGCTTGACTCCCGGCTGCCCGGGGCCGCCTGGTGGTCACGGCCCCAGGACTCGGGACCCGTGCTTTCCGGCAGCCAATGGCAGTGGGACATCTACCACGGCCGCCACCACGAGCGGATGAACGGCAACCCGGGCAAGGTCCTGACCGCGGCGGACGCCTGGAACGACGAGGATCTGTCGGCGGTCCGGCTCGATGACTCCGGCATTCCCGGGCTGCGCCAGGACAGCCGTCTCCTGGACCGTCTCTACCCGAGCGCGACAGCGGGCCGCGTCGTCGCCTTCACCTACGAGGACCGCTCCCGCGACGGCTCCACCACACTCACCTGGAACCCGGTGCCGCCGTCCCTGCCGCGTGTCCGCGAGCTCGTCGGCACCGGCCAGTACGGGATGCTGCTGTGGCGCTCGGACGGCACCGCGGCACCCACCGAACTGCATCTGCCCGCTTCCTTCACTCCGGCGCGGACCACGGTCGTCTCCGACCTCGGCCGGGTGTACGCGCCCGGACCGTATGCCGCGGGCGTGCCGGTCGCCGTGGCCCCCGAACCGGGCGGCACGGGCAGCCGGCGCCTTCTGCTCACCGCGCCCGGCGGCGGCACGACGCACTTCGCACTGGTCACCAATGGGGCGACGGCCCCGTCCGACGACCTGCTGCGGGCCGCACATGACGAGCTCGCGGCCTGGGCGGCAGAACACTGACCACCCCCGGGGCGCCGCGCCCGGTCACCCCGTCACGGCGTCGACAAGTTCCGCGAGCGCCGAAGCGAGCCGCTGCAGCCCGGGACCCGCCGGGCCGCCCGGCTCGGTCATGTAGACGTCACGGCGGATCTCGATCATCAGGGCGCTCACCCGTGGCTCCTCGCCGTGGTACTCCAGCGGTACGTACGTGCCCGCGAAGGGGCTGTCGAGAGACGTACCGCCGAATCCCGCAAAGGCCCGCCGGGCGTGGGCGACGAGCTCCTCGGGGGTGTGGAAGGCGTCGGTGCCCAGGCAGATCGCCGGGCGCGGCCCGTCGCCGTGCAACTCGTACGGCAGCCGTCGTGACGGGTAGGAGTGCACATCGATGACGACGGCGCGTCCTGTGGCCTCCAGCCGGCCGGCGACCGCCCGCGCCATCGCCGTGGCGTACGGCCGGAAGTAGCGGTCGATCAGGGGCCCGGGATCCGCACCGGCCGGACGGAGCGTCTCGCGATGCGTGGTTCGTGTGTAGACCGCTCCCATACCCACCGCCAGCATCTCCTCACGCTCGTCGGGGAAGCGTTCCTGGTCGACGACCAGGCGAGAGACCTGGTTGACGAACTGCCAGGGGGTGACCGTCGCCGCCGCTGCCGCGCCCGCGGCGATCTCGGCGGTGTGTGCGTCCGTGATGTGGTCGAGTTCCCGCGCGAGGGCCCGGTCGTCCAGCAGGATGCCGTGACGGACATCGGCGGGGACGGTGCGTGCGGAGTGCGGGACATGGAGGACCACGGGGGAGCCGGCGGCGCCGGGGACGAGCCGGAAGGAGGCGGATGCCTGGTTCATGTCTCTCCTGGGTCCTGTCGTTCGGAGTGCGGCGGGTCGACGACCGGCCGTGAACGGCGCGTTGGAGGACGACCTCCGCGGGCTTCGGGCATGCTGGCGTGACCATGCGGATGCTCATTCTGGCCGTTGTGGTGCTCGCGGCCGCGAACGTGCTGATCAACCGGCTCGGGACCGCGATGTACGTGCCCGTCTGCGTCACCGCGGCCGCCGCGCTCGTGCTGATCGCCCTGCGGTCCGGGATCACCTGGGACGAGCTGGGGTTCGGCCGTGCCTCGGTGCGGCGGGGTCTGCGCTGCGGACTCGTACTGGTGGGGGCCGTGCTCGCGGTCTATCTGGTGGCGCTGCCTCTGGCCCGTGATGCGTTCCAGGACGAGCGCGCCGCGGGACTCTCGGCAGGGCAGCTGGCGTATCGCGTACTGGTGCGCGTGCCGTTCGGGACCGTGCTCCTGGAGGAGATCGCGTTCCGGGGAGTGCTGTGGGCCATGATGCGACGGCGGTGGGGCGCGACCTGGGCCACCGCCGTCTCCTCGGCGCTGTTCGGGCTGTGGCACATCCAGCCGTCCCAGGGGCTCACCCGTTCCAACGCCGCGGCCCAGGCCCTCTTCGGCACCGGCGGTACGGCAGTCACCCTGTCGGTGGCCGCGGCGGTCGTGGGCACCGGACTCGCGGGGGTGCTGTTCTGCGAGCTGCGCCGCAGGTCGGGGAGCCTGATCCCGCCACTGGCCCTGCACTGTGCCGTCAACGACGGAGGCTATGTGTTCGCCTGGGCGGTCGGGCACTCGGCCGCGGCCGGCTTGGGTTTGGGCGTCTAGTGCCGTGACCGGATAGGTTCACCGGCTCGAGGCGCCCTGCACGGCGCCTCGCTGCGTTGTCGAGTCACCCGAGTACATCCAGTACAAGGGCGACCTCCCCCAGCCTCCGGCCGGGGGTACCCCCACCGCCTTGCGATCCACCGCACCGGACGCCGCGAGCTTCCCGGCAAACCTATCCGGCCACAGCACTAGACTCTGCCCGGCCGATCCTCAAAGATCGCCCGGACAGGACCTGAGCGAGGGGTGCTCACGGTGCCGCCCGGCCTGCGGGAGGGCGGCACCGTGAGCGGCTCGGGGAGCCTGATGGCCCCGGAAGTGGGGTGCTCAGGCTCCCGGCGGTGCGTGCGCCGGGCGGCCGTTGCCGCGGGTGAGCCGGTAGCCCCAGATCCCGGCCAGCGCGGCGAGCACGGCACCGCCCGCGGTCCACAGCACGCGGGACGACCACCAGCCGGAGGCCCAGCCACCGTCCGGCTCGACCTTCGGGCCCGACGCGGGCACCAGCGGCGCGGCCAGGGAGCCGTCGACGGCTGCCGCGCCGCCGGCGTCCGCCGTGGTGACCTCGAGGGCCGTGTCGACGGACTCACCGAGATCCTCGGCGGGGGCGCCGACGACCGTCAGGCGCACGTAGTACGTGCCCGGCAGCGGGTCGTTCGCCGCAGGCTCCGCCCAGGCCCGTACCGTGCGCAGCGCACAGGACAGTTCCACCGATGTGGCGTCGGCCGGTGCTGCCTTGGCGTCGCTTCCGTAGCGGCATGCCTGCCGGCGCCGCAGCCCGTCGTACACGTCGAGGCGCCAGGTGTGGGCGCCGTGGCGTGCCTTCGCGTCCGGCAGTTTCACCGTGGCCCTGACCGTGGCGTGCTGCCCGGCGTCGGCGGGGAACTGCCAGTAGAGGTAGTCACCGGTCGCCCCCTGGGCGGTCGCCCGCTGTCCGGGACGTACGACGGTGGCGGTACGGAAGGAGGTGCCGGCCTCGGTCGGCGCGGGAGTCTCCTCCGACTTCTCGGACGCGGTGGGCGAGGGGGTGTCCGCCGCAGCGGTACCCGGCAGTGCGAACAGAGCCGCACAGGCGGCGAGAGCACCCGCGAAAGTGCGTACGGTACGCATCAGTTGGTCCTCCAGACGGCGATGCGCCAGCGCGAGATCCAGCCCCACAGCAGACCGGTCAGGAAACCTGCGAGCGTCAGCAGACCGAGCAGCCACCAGCCCCGGCCGAGTCCGAGGAAGGCGACATCGGCGGCGTCGTCGGGGCCGTCCACCACGTCGAGCGTCAGCTCGACCGGCAGACCCGGAGAGGTCTTCACGGAGGCCGGTGCGGAGAACGAGTTGCTCACCCGCAGACAGACGGTCTCCGCAGCGGGCTTGATGTCGGTGTCCGAATCCGCGTCCTCGGCTTCCGGCTTGGGGTAGCGCAGCCCGGTCGAGATGACGTCGGTGCGTCCGTCCCCGGCCGCCTCACCGCGTACGATCTCACGGCCGTGCACGGTCGAAGCGCGCAGCAGTACGCCGTAGTCGCGGTTGACGGCGCGGTCGGCGGCGATGCTCACCGATGCCCGGAGCTCCTGCCCGGGCAGCAGATCCACCCGGTACCAGCGGTGCTGACCGAAGGTCTCACGGTCGCTGTAGAGGCCGGCCTTGAGCTGGGGCGCGTCCTCGCAGCGGTCCGTGCCCCGCGTCGCCACGGGGGTGACGACCGGTTCGGCGGCACGGTCCACCAGTTGGCTCACCCGGCCCGACAGCTCCTCCTTGTGCTGGACGGAGGTGTACGTACCGCCGGTGGCCTCGGCGATGCACATCAGCTGGGCGCGCATCTTGGCGTTGGGGACCAGGCCGAGCGTGTCGATGGTGATGTTGATGCCCTTGGCCGCGATCTCTCGCGCCACTTCGCACGGGTCGAGCGGGGCACAGGTGTCCTCGCCGTCCGTGATGAGCACGATCCGGCGGGTGGTGTTGCCGCCCTTGAGATCGTCGGCGGCGCCCAGCAGCGCGGGCCCGATCGGCGTCCAGCCGGTCGGAGCGAGCGTCGCCACCGCCGTCTTCGCCTCGGTGCGGTCGACTTCGCCGACGGGGTAGAGCGGGCGGGTGTCCTTGCAGCCTTCCTTTCGGTCGTCGCCGCGGTAGTTGGCGCCGAGGGTACGTATGCCGAGCCGCACCTCTTCCGGCACGGCGTCCAGCACCTCGTTGAACGCCTGCTTGGCAGCCGACATCCGGGAATCGCCGTCGATGTCACGGGCCCGCATCGAACCACTGACGTCGAGGACGAGTTCGACCTTGGGCGGTTCCTTCGAGGCGGGCTCGCCGTCGGGTCCGCCGGAGTCGGCGAGGGCGGCGGCCGGGAGCAGGCCGCCGGTCAACGTGACCAGCAGCGCGCCACAGAGGGCGGCCGCCAGTCGCTTTCTTGTGATCATCGGCGGATCATAGTGAGGGCGGGGAGTACAGCCCAATTCGGCCGCCCGGTGCCCGGTGCCTGTGCGGCGGGAATGAATGCTGCGGCGCGTGGGACCGTATTCATCTGTATGCCGCAACCAGGTTCACCGGTGATGGAGTTCACCCAGCTGCTGAGCTCGACGCGGCGCGGTGCACGGCTCGCGCGGCTGCTCGCGGTCGAGCAGCTCGTGGAATGGGGGTGGGCCAGGGACGGTGAGCGGACCGAGACGGCCGCGCTCGTCGTCGCCGAGCTGACCGCGAACGCCGTCAGCCATGGGCGGCTCTCGGGCCGGGGGTTCCGGCTCAGCCTGACGCTGGAGCCGGGAAGGCTCAGGGTGGAGGTGACCGACGCCCGTGGTGAACGCCCCGTCGCCATCGCCGTCGACGAAGCGGCGGACGAGGACCGGATTCGCCGGGGTTACGGGCTGGTGATCGTCGCCGCGCTCGCCACCGGCTGGGGGGTGCGTCCGCACCCGCCTTCCGGGAAGACCGTGTGGGCGGACATCGACGTGGTCCGGCGGCGGGAGAGACCGACGGGTTCTCCGCGCGCGACGGAGCCGTCGGCGTCGACGGCCCCGGACGTGGCGACATCGCCCGGACCGAGGTCCCAGTAGACCGGGAACCTCGACGCACGGGACGCGCAAGGGGGCCGAACCTCCGAGCCGGGGCCGGTTCGTGACGGGGCCGTGAACCGCCCACCGCCTTCGGGCGAGCAGAATGTGCGGTGTCTGTCGAACCGGCCGATCACGCACGGCTGTTGGGGTATACGTGTGCTGTGACCGTGCCCAGAGACGTGAGCGAGACTCGTGACGAGCTACGAGACATCCTGAACCGCTGTGAAGCGTGGCTCGGGGCGGCGGCCACCGCACCCGACGCGTCCGGCAGCTGGCCGCAGAGGCTGCACGAGGATGCCGACGCGGTGCGCCGGCTGAGGACGCGCGCGGCCTCGACCCTCATCAACGTGGCTCTGCTCGGCTACTTCTCGTCGGGGAAGAGTTTCCTGCTCAGCGGATTGCAGGGCGGACTCGAACTCATCGAGGTGACCACGGAATCCGGCGAGAGCGGTGACAAGTACGTCGGGCTGCTGCCCTCTTCACCCGTGCCGACGACGTCCTGGCCTTTCAGCGTCGTTCCCGTCGACCCTCAGTCCGGTGTCGACGCCTCGGGTTCGGGATTCCTGCGCGTGCGATTCGCCGACGCACCCCCGGACGCCTGGGAGGACGTGGGGAACTCCCCGGCACCCGCGGTGGTCGCCGCGTACGCGATGAAGGAGGGCGACGTCGTCAACCGCCTCCGGCCGCACCGGGGGCGCGAGGTGGCCGAGGCGGAGTTGCTGCTCGCCGACACACTCCTGCCGGCGAAGTTCTACGATCTGCCCGGCGTCGGCTCGTCCGACACGACTCATGACCGCATCGTCCGGCGGGCCCTCCTCGACGCGGACTGCTACCTCTATGTGACACCGGCGGGCCGCACCCTCTCGGAGACGGACCTGGCACTCATCCGCGTCCTCTACGACCACTGTCTGCTGTCGGGCCGGAACAACCAGCGCAAGCGGGTCGTGTGGGTGGTCACCGCGATCGACACCGCCTCCCATCTCGACCTGCGCGACCAGCCGGAGTGGAAGGCGACGGTCGCCCGCAACAACCAGTATCTGAGGGACAACTTCACACTGCCCGACGGCCGGCCCGATCTCGAATTCATCGGGCAGGGCTTCATCGCCGTATCCCCGGCCTGGGAGGCGGCCGCGGCGAAGCTCGCCTCGGAGGGAGCGGAAGCCGCCGCCCACCACCGGCGCAACAAGAGCAACATGGACGAACTCCGCGGCGCCATCGAGGACCTCATCAGCACGGGCACCGGTGTCCGGCACATCGCCGCCGTGGCCGCCGAGGCGCGCTATCTGATCGGCCAGCGCCACCGTGTGCTCGAGCAGCAGCTGCAGACGGAACGCCTGGAGATCGACGAGCTTACGGAGCGGCTCGACCTCCAGCGCCGCCGGGTGGAACAGCTGGACACGTCCCTGCCCACGGTACGGGAGGAGCTCGGACGCAAGCTGCACGATCGCGTCGAACGCGCCACCCGGCCCTTCAACCGCCTCGCGGCCCATCTGCACTCCGCACTCGACGCGGCCATCCGCGAGACCGATGTCAACAAGCCGGCCAAGGCCAACCGGATCCAGGTGTCCAAGGCGCAGACCCTGCGCACCTGGCTGGAGTCGCCCACCGGTCCCGTCACCCTGTGGAACCAGGAGTACGAGGCGTTCAAGCAGGACGTCGTCCGCACGGTCGACCGGGTCTTCGGGGACCGCGAACTCGCCGGCCGGTTGCCCGCGTTCGCCTTCGACGTCGACGACGTCTCCGTCCCCCGGCAGACGCGCCGCCGGGCGACTCGGCACGACGTCGTGCAGCGGGCAGCCGCGCTGGTCGGGATCGTCACACCCGTGGTGGCGAGCGGGGGCTGGGTGTGGGGACTGGCGGCGGCGGGCACCCTGCTGCCGCCCGCGGGCCTGGTCGCCGGGGTCGCCGGGCTCGTCTACCTCGGCCTGCAGATCCGCAAGGGACGCGCCAGCTCGCTCGACGTACTGCGCGAGGAATGGGTCCAGGCCATCGACGTGGAAGCGGCGGCCGTCCGCGAGCAGTTCACTTTGGCGATCGGCGTGCAGGCGACCGAAGTCATCGATCACCTGACCGACAATCTGGACCGGTACCGGGAGCAGCTCGAAGAGTCGAGCGCGTTCATCAGGGAGCGCATCTCCCAGCCGGAGAACCGGGCGCGTCAGGAGGTGATCGACCACCTCGAACCGCTGTGTGCCGAAGGCGAGGAGTTGCTGACCGCGCTCCGCGCACTGGAAGCGCCTGCCGCGCGCCTGAGCGCACCAGGCGTACGCGACCTCAAGGACCGGCTGGGAGACCGGACGCCGTCCCGAACCCGGTTCGCGCGCCTGCGGCTCACACCTTCGGGCCCGCCTGCGGCTCACACCAGCTGCCGCCGCACCAGCTCGTGCAGCCGTCCGCCCGTGTCCGCCAGCAGAGCCGACGGAGGCCCTTCCTGCACCACACGCCCTTCCGACATCACGATCACCCGGTCCGCGTCCAGCACCGTCGACAGCCGGTGGGCGATCACCACACGGGTCGCCCGCAGGGCTTGGGTGCTCTCGGTGACGATCCGCTGGGTCGCGTTGTCCAGCGCGCTCGTCGCCTCGTCGAAGAAGAGGATGCGCGGTCGGCGGATCAGCGCCTGGGCGATCATCAGCCGCTGGCGCTGACCACCGGACACTGCACCCGAACCGGCGATCATGGTCTGCATGCCCATCGGCATCCGGCGGATGTCCTCGGCGAGGCCCGCCATCTCGGCGGCCGCCCAGGCCTCTTCCTGGGTGAACGGCTCCGCACCGCAGATGCAGTCCATGATCGAGCCGGTGAACGGCTGGGCGTTCTGCAGGACGACCCCGCACTGGCGGCGCACCGCGGCCTGGTCGAGGGCGGCGAGGTCCTGGCCGTCGTACAGGACGCTGCCCGAGTCCGGCCTGTCGAAGCCGATCAGCAGACGCAGCAGGGTGGACTTGCCGCAACCGCTGGGACCGACGATCGCGACGAACTCGCCCGGGCGCACCGTCAGGGACACACCGTCGAGCACGAGCGGGCCGTCGTCGCCGTAGCGGAAGGACAGCTCGCGGGCCTCGATCGCCCCGGACAGGGTCCCGGGCCGGGTACTGGCCCCGTGTACCTCGGGAGCCTCCTCCAGCACCGGCTTGATCTGCTCGAACATCGGAAGCACGGCAGCGGCCGAGACCAGGGCACCCGTCAGCTGGGTCACCGACGCGAGCATCATGGTCACGGCGGTGTGGAAGGTGAGGAAGTCGCCCGCGGACAGCGTTCCCCGCGCAGGGCCCGCCAGCAGCATGAACATGATGAGAGCGGACAGCGGCAGATAGACCGCGTCGAGCACCGTCGTCAGATTGCGGATCCGGCCCGCCCGGCGCTGCAGTTCACGGCTTCGCGCGAACTGCTCGGCCCAGGCCGCGTACGCGAAACTCTCGGCCGCCGCGACCCGTAGCTTGGGCAGCCCGCGCAGGGTCTGGAAGGCCTGGTTGTTGAGCTTGTTGCCGAGCTCCACCAGACGCCGCTGCCAGCGCAGCTGCCACAGTCCCAGCCCCAGGAACACCACGGCGATGACGAGCAACAGCCCCATGGCCGCCATCGCGAGCGGGAGGCTGTAGGCGAGCAGCAGCACCAAGTTCATCGTCCCGACCGTGCACGCCTGCACCACGACCGGGCCCACCCCGGACAGCAGCCGGCGGATCGCGCTGATGCCCAGCGCCGCACTGGCGAGCTCGCCGGTGGAGCGCTCCGTGAAGAACCTGGTCGGCAGCTTCAGCAGCCGGTCCCACACGGCGGGCTGCAGCGTGCTCTCGATCCGGCCCTCGAGGCGCAGGACGGTGAGGTTCTGCAGCAGCATGAACACGGCCGAGACCACGCCCGCGACCATGACGGCCACCGAGACCTGCACGATCAGGCCCGTCTCGGCATTCGGTACGTACTCGCCGAGCACCTTCCCGGTGGCGATCGGCACCAGCGCGCCCAGGGTGACCGTGACCAGCCCGGCGCCGGCCAGCCGCACCAGGTCGGGGCGCGTGCCGCGGAGACTGAAACGAACCAACCGCCAGAGGTTCACGGGCCGTTCGGGAAGCGGCCGGTAGAACATGACCGCGCGCTGCTCGAACTCCTCCGCATTGTCCTCGTCGACACGCAACCGGCTGCCCGTCACCGGATTGACCGCCCGGTAGCCGCCGCGCCGCCACAACAGGGCCACCGGCGCACCGGACTTGGCCCGGTGCCCCACGAGCGGTCCGCAGTTCTCCCGCCACCAGCGGCCGTCGAGCCGCACCGCGCGGGTGCGGACCCGGGACGCGAGCGCGATGCGTTCGACGGGGCCGGTACGGTCGGTGTCGGCGCCGCCGGCACCGCCCCACTGCGCGGGCTCGGCGAGGACGATGCCCGCTGCCGTCGCGACGAGCCGGCACACGGCGTACGCGGCGTCGTCGGACCCCCCCGCCGCGCCCGCCCGTGCCGAAGTCGCCCTGCGAGGGCGCCCGATGGAGGCCAGCAGGGCCTGGTCGGCGCCCTGGCGGACCGCCTCCCCGGCCCTGAGTCCCTGGGCCGTGCGGTCCTCGTGCGCGCGCTCCAGACGCTCGATCCAGCGGTCCAGCGTGGCCAGCAGCCGGTACTGCTGGTTGACCATCTGCTGCCACAGCGCGCCGTCGACCAGCAGGTCCGCCGCGGCTTCGGCGCTGTAGGCGGCCCCGTACTGCACGCTGCCGGGGAAGACCGGAAGCCACAGCACGTCCTCGTCGGCGGCCGACTCCGCGTCCGCCGACCGCCCGTCGAGCGGCGCCTCGAACAGCACGCGCTGGCCGCGCCCCACGCCGAGTGCGAAGGCGTGCTCCAGCAGGCTCAGGGTGCCGTCCTGGCTGTCGTACAGGCTGCGGTACTGCTGCTCGTACGCCCAGTGCGCCGACGAATCCGCGTACTCCTGCGGCCGGTACAGCTCCCGCAGCGGGATCCGGCGCACGACGCATCCCTGCGACGGCCGGGCGACCAGGGTGTGCTGGGGACCCTCTGCCGGGCCGAGGAGCAGCGTGCCCGGCTCCAGACGCCCCAGGAAGTGCCAGTGGCCCTGCTGGACGGCATCGACCGCGAAGAGGTCGAGCGCCCCGTCCAGGACGAGCCACACCACCTGCGGTCCCTCCAGGGGCAGGCTGCGCAGACCACCGCAGTCGACCGGTGTGCCGAGGGCGCCGAGCGCCGTGAGCACCATGTCGTCCGGTTGTGCCGAAGGGCCCTGCGGACCGGGCTGAACGGGGATCAAGTCAGTGCTCCTTGACCAGTCCGGCATAGGCGCCACCGTGCGCCATCAGCTCCTCGTGGCGCCCTCGCTCCAGTACCGAGCCGTGGTCGAGCACCACGATCTCGTCGCTGTCGCGCACCGTGCTCAGCCGGTGCGCGATGACCACACAGGCGCAGCCGCGTCGTCGCAGATTGTCCATGACGAGCTGTTCGGTCTCCGCGTCGAGAGCGCTGGTCACCTCGTCCAGGACCAGCACGCTCGGCCGGCGCACCAGTGCACGGGCGATCTCCAGTCGCTGGCGCTGCCCGCCGGAGAAGTTGCGGCCGTCCTGCTCCACCCGGCTGTGGATGCCGCCTGGCCGCCGTGCGACGACCTCGTACAGGGCGGCGTCCTTCAGCGCCTCGGCCACTGCCTCGTCCGGGATCGACGGGTCCCACAGCGCGACGTTGTCCCGGACGGTTCCCTCGAAGAGGAAGACGTCCTGGTCGACGAAGGACACCGAGGCCGCGAGTGCCCCGCGCGGGATCTCGTCCAAGCGGCGCCCGTCGATCCGGATCGTCCCCTCCCAGGGGCTGTAGAGCCCGGCGATCAGCCGCGAGACGGTGGACTTGCCGCTGCCGGAGCCGCCGACGAGGGCGACTTGCCGACCCGGCCCGACCGCCAGGGAGAAGCCGGTGAGGAGGGGTTTGTCGAGCGGGCTGTAGCCGAACGTGATGTCGTCGAGGGCGACGTGGCCCGTCAGTCTGCGGGTGCTCGCGGGCGGCTCGCGCCGGGTGTACAGGCTGTCCGCGGGGAAGTTCTCCACGTCCTTGAGCCGGGTCACGTCGGCGGCGAAATCCTGGATGCGGCCCGCCATCCCGTTGAGCCGGGTGATCGGCGCGGTGAATCGGGTCACCAGCGCCTGGAAGGCGACGAGCAGACCGATCGAGACATGGCCCTCCACGGCCCGCAGACCGCCGATCCACAGGATGAGCGCGCTGTTGAGGGTGGCGAGGGCCGGGGCCACGACGGCGAGCGCCGCACTCGGCACGCCGAGCCTCTGCTGCTCCTCCAGGGTGGTGGCGTGCTGCCCGGACCAGCGCCGGAAGAAGCCCGCCTCGCCGCCGGTGGCCTTCATGGTCTCGATCAGCTGGATACCGGTGTACGAGGTGTTCGTGAGCCGGGCGCTGTCGGCGCGGAGCTTCTGGGTGCGGGTCGCCCGCAGCCGTACCACCACCCGCATCGCGACCACGTTGAGCAGGGCGATCAGTACACCGACGACGGTGAGCTGCGGATCGTAGGTCCACAGCAGCAGCGCGTAGAGGACCACCACGATCCCGTCCACGCCGAAGGCGGTGAGGTCCCGGGCGAGCGTCTCGGCGACCGTGTCGTTGGACTGCAGGCGCTGCACCAGGTCGGCCGGGCTGCGCTGGGCGAAGAACGTGACCGGCAGCCGCAGCAGATGCCGCAGGAAGCGGGCACTGCCCAGCGTCGACGAGATGAGCCGTCCGCGCAGCAGATTGGCCTGCTGGAGACCGGTGAGCACCGCGGTCAGCGCCACCATCGTGCCCATCGAGGCGAAGAGGACACCGAGCAGGGAGGTCTGACGGCCCACCAGGAACAGATCGATGTACGTACGGCTCAGCGCGGGCAGCGCCGCGCCGACCGCGACCAGCAGCAGGCTGGCGAGCAGCGCGGCGAGCATGGTGCCGGTGGTGCCGCGCAGCCGAGCGGGGACGGTGCGCAGCGCTCCGGGCCGTCTGCCGCCCTTGCGGAAGCCCTCGGAGGGTTCGAGGACCAGGACCACGCCGGTGAAGCTGGTGTCGAACTCCTCCATCGGCACGAAACGGCGTCCCTTGTCGGGGTCGTTGATGTGCACGCCGCGGCGGCCGAGGCGGCGCCCCATGCCGTCGTAGACCACGTAGTGGTTGAACCCCCAGAACAGGATGGCCGGCGGGCGCACCCCGGCGAGCGCGGCTGGTTCCATCTGCATGCCCTTGGCCTGCAGACCGTAGCTGCGGGCCGCCTTGAGGATGTTGCTCGCCCTCGAGCCGTCCCGGGAGACTCCGCAGGCGATGCGCAGCTCTTCCAGCGGGACGTGCCGGCCGTAGTGGCCGAGCACCATGGCGAGTGTGGCGGCGCCGCACTCGACGGCCTCCATCTGGAGCACGGTCGGGGTGTGGACGGCCTTCCGGGGGCGCGGCGCGGGCGGGGCGGGGCGTGCCCGGCGGCGGCCGTGTCCACGCGGTCGGGGTGGTGAGCCGGTCACGGCAGCATCCAGTCGATCGGGCGCTGGTCGGCCAGGTGGACGGCGCCGGTGGTGAGGGTCATGGAGTCGACGGGGTACGGCGGGCCGTTCCGCGACGACCAGCGGTAGCCGGACTCGGCGGCGGATGACGGCTCGAGTCGCACCACGACCGGCACGGGACGGCCCTGCCGGGAGAACTGCTCGCCGAGTTGGGCGTCACCGAGGAAGGCGGCGATCTGCCGGCGGGTCTGGGTGGTCCGGCCGACGGCCTCGACCCGGCCGCGCAGCACTCCGTACCGCTGCGCCGGCACGGACTGCACGGTGAGGTCGACGCGGGCGCCGACGGGGATCGCCGCACCGCTGTCGCCGGGTACATAGAGCATCGCCCGCAGCGGGGCTCCGGACGTGCCGACGCGTTCGACGACCGCCACATCCGACCCGGTGGTGACGACGGCACCGATGCCGACGGAGAGGGCGGTGAGCCGCCCGGCGGCGAGGGTGCGGATCACGGTCTCGACCTTCGCGTCCGGTGTCCCGTCCGTCGCGGACGGATCGCCGGAGTCCGGGGAACCCTCGGGGTCCGACGAACCGCGGGAGTCCGACGAATCTTCGGGGTCCGACGGAGTCGTACGTACCTTCAGCAGCGGCGCACCCGCCGGCAGCCGCTTGCCCTCCTGGGCCAGCACTTCGGTGATCTGCCCACCGACCGGACTCTGCAGGACATAACTGCCCTGGGCGTGCGTAAGAATCCCCGGAGCGGTGAGAGTGGACGAAACGGAACCCTTTACCGCCCAGATACATGCGGCCGTCATCGCGACAAGCGTGACGCTCAGGACAAGCCATCCCTGCGGCCGGGCAAATCGCACCGGCAGATCGATTTCTTCGGGTGATTGCAGCTTGGAAAGGGCCTTTTGGCGGAACTGCACGTAACTCTTCCCTCGCCTGCACAGATCCGGTTCAGGATGTGAAAACTGCGGCAAGCCCCGGAACGGTGGTGGTTCCGGGGCTCACACGGACCGGCTCAGAGACCGGCGACCAGGCCCGTCACGGCACCGGTGTTGAGGCCGGTGGCGCCCTCGACGGTACCGACGACCGTGCCGACCAGGCCGGAAACCGGGGCGACGGAGTCGAGGGTGGAGGTTACGTTGCCCGCCACACCGCTGGCGACGGCGCTGTACAGACCGCCGGAGACGTTGTCGAGGTCGGCGTCGGAGATCTCCGCGGTCTCAACCTGGGGGGTGAAGTCCATGATCGAGGTTCCCTTCATGTGGATATTACTCAAAAGGCCGCGGCCGGCTCCGCCGGAATACGATCCGGCCGCGTCGGCGGTCGTGCGGATGCCCGAATTTTCGAGAACCCTTGGCGCAACTCCCGCAGTGCGCTGGATCAAAGCACGCCGACGCGCCACACATCCAATCGGGCAACTGCCCGCAGGCGTCGGATCGGTTATGGAATTAAGTTCACGTGCAGGCGCGTCCACGTATCGGTGCCGACTCCTTCACAAGCTTCACGGGCCGAATTCCTTTCACCCCGTCCGGAGGCGGCGCACGGAATCGGACACTCCGGTTCCAATGGTCAGTCAAGGTGCCAAGCGCGCCGGGGCCGCTGAGCGGCACTCAGCCCCCGTGCAGTGGTTGAGTGTTCAATGTGCAGGTTTGCGGAAGATGGCGTTCCGCTGTGTCCGCAGGTCAGCGGGCGCCTGTGTGGAGGCAAGCGCGACCCGGTTGGCCCCGCGCACGGCGCGCCTCGGCCGTATGGACCGCGGCCGGTGAAGGATCGACCGGGTCGGTCCGGCAACGGCCCGGACAGCCCTTAGGGGGCTTCTGACGGATCTCCGCGGCGTCGCGACGCCCGGTACGCACTCTCGCCGCACCGGCCGAAAGCCCAAGTACGTCCCGTACGAGAGCTTCTGGCCGGCGCGCCGAGAGCACGTACCGGACGCCGCTCCTTCCTCCACGGAGATCCATCGGAAACCCCCTAGGTGCCCGAGCGCCCCTGTGTCCGTCCGTCCCGCGATGAGGTTCCGCCATGCAGCTCTTCGACGACCCGCTGTTCCAGATGCACGCCGAGCGGGCTCTGATGCTGATCGGCCGCGGCGGCGCCGAGTACGGCGAATGCGAGGTCGCCGCCGGACACATCGGGCACGGCGACCGCGACGCCTGGCACCGTGCGTGGTCGGCTGTCGCATCCCGGGTCGCCGCGGCGGCCGTGAGCAGTGCCGCGCAGGGGCACCGGGTCAGCGCGGCCGACGGGTTCTGGCGGGCCACCACGTACAACCGCATGTCGTACCAGCCGCTGTTCGGCTTTCCCGTGGACCCGCGGCTGTCGGCGGCCTTCAAGCGGGAGCAGGAGTGCTTCCGGAAGTACGCGGCCCTGGCGTCCCGCCCCGTCGAGCTCGTCGAGGTCCCCTTCGAGGACACCACACTGCCGGGATGCCTCTGTCTGCCGGACGACGACAGGACCGTCGCACGCCCGACGGTGGTCGCCGTCAACGGCTATGACTCCAACATCCACGAGATGTACTGGGCCCACGCCCTGCCCGCGGTGCGCCGCGGCTACGCCTGCCTCCTCGTGGACGGCCCCGGCCAGGGTCGTGCGCTGGTGCAGCAGGGTCTGAGGATGCGCCCCGACTGGGAGACCGTGCTGCGCCCGGTCGTCGACTACGCCGTCGGCAGGCCCGAGGTCGACGCCGGACGCATCGCCGTCATGGGATGGAGTTTCGGGGGCTATCTCGCGCCGCGCGGGGTCTCGGGGGACGACCGGGTCGCCGCTCTGGTCGCCGACCCTGGGCTGTTCGACCCCCTCGACGCCATGCCCCTGCCGCGGGAACTGAGGGACATGCTGCCCGACGCCGACCCCAAGGAGCTCGACGCGCTCCTCGCACCGATCGCCGACGACCCCGTGGCCCGCTGGCGCCTGGTCCAGCGCGCCCTGTGGGTGCACGGGCTCGACTCACTGGGCGCGTACGTCCTCGAGATGGACCGCTACCGCCTGTCCGGCGTCGCCGCCGGCATCAGCTGCCCCACCCTCGTCGTGGCGAACGACTCCGACCCCCTCTCGGCGCAGGCGGAGTTGCTCCTCGACGCGCTGACATGCCCCAAGACGCTGGTGCGGTTCCGGGCAGAGGACGGCGCAGGAGGCCACTGCCAGGCGTGGAACCGCTCGCTGTTCGACCAGCGGGCCTTCGACTGGCTGGACATCACCCTGCGGACCCAGGAGCTCTCGTGAGTGCCGTCCCCGGTCCCGCCGAGCTGGAACGTATCTGGGACCTGCACACCAGCAGCGAGTTCATCACCCTCGACGTCGGGGCGACGATGGCGACGATGACGGACGCACCCGTCGTGCTGCATGTGCCCACGGCCATGGGGGCACGCGGGCGGGCAGCCGTGAGCGACTTCTACCGGCGCTGGTTCGTGGGGCGCAACCCTGACGACTTCACCATCGCGACGGTGAGCCGCACCACGGGGCACGACCGCATCGTCGACGAGATGCTCGTCTCCTTCACCCACGACGTCGAGGTGCCCTGGATCCTGCCCGGTACCGCCCCGACCGGACGGCCCGTGGTCATCGCCGTCATCGCCGTGGTCTCGTTCGACGGCCCCCTGATCGCGAGCGAGCACATCTACTGGGACCAGGCCTCCGTGTTCGGTCAGACCGGGCTGATCGATCCGGGCGTGCTGTCACGACTGCCGGTCGTGGTGGACCAGCGGGACACCCTCGCCGACGGGCCGCTCAACAGGCTGGCCGGCCACGGCCGGAACCACGGGGCCTGACGGCCCGTCCGCGACCGACCGGCCGGGACTCCGCGGGGGTGACGGGGCCGGACGCGGTCCGGCGGGGGCTTGGTGGGCGTGGCCCGCTCCGAGGCGAGGGCGTGACACGCTCCGAGGCGAGGGCGCGGCGCATCCGAACTGCCGCGCCCGCCGCTGGAGATCCAGCCCGGCCGCCGTCGGTCAGAGCTGCGAGCCGAACGCCTGCGTCCACCAGGGGCCGCCGGACCCGTTGTGGATGCCGACACCCAGCTCCTTGAAGGAGCAGTTGAGGATGTTGGCTTTGTGGCCGGGGCTGTTCATCCAGGAGTCCATCACGGAGGAGGGGCTCTGCTGGCCCCGTGCGATGTTCTCGCCGTAGGTGCTCCACCGGTAGCCGGCGTCGGTGATGCGGTCGCCGGGGTCCTCGCCGTCCGGGTTGGTGTGGTCGAAGAAACCGCGGGCGGCCATGTCGTCGGAGTGGTTCGTCGCGGCCGCGGCGAGCTTGCCGTTGTTGCTCACGGGGCCGCATCCCGCCTTGGCGCGCTCGCTGTTGACCAGCGCGATGACCTGCTCGGCGTCGCTGCCCGAAGCGGGCGGCTGCGGGTCCTGCGGCTGGGGCTTGGGATCCGGCTTCGGCGGGGTCTTGGGCTTGGCCTTGCTCGGGCTCGAGGACGGCTTGGCCGAGGACTTGCTGGGGCTCGGCTTGGCGCTGGGGGAGGGCGAGGCCGAAAGACTGGGGGACGCGGACGGACTCGGTGAGTCGCTGGGGAGCAACGGAGAAGCGGCCGGCGCGGCGGCGGTCGAGGGCTGCTCGGTCTTCTCGTCGGGGCCACTCAGCATGACGACCGTTCCACCACCGACGACCAGGACGGCGACGGTGGCCGCCACGGCCGTGGTACGGCGCCGGCGACCGGCACGCTCCAGCCGGGCCTGGGTCCGGGAAGGCGAAGACGCGTGGGCCGCGGAGGAGGAGGCGGAGTGGCCGCCGTGGGCAGAGCCCGGATAAGCGGCGTGGGCGGCCGTGGTCGTCAGAGCGGGGGACGCCAGCGTGTCGGCGAGCGCGGCCGCCACCGGGACGAGGCCGAGGCCCACCAGCAGGCCCTCGGCGGGCACCAGGTTCGACCAGTGGCCCGCGCAGACCGTGCAGTCGCGGGCGTGACGAGCCAGGCGCTTGCGCCAGAGGGCCGAGGGTATGCCGTCCCAGGAGGCGGCTATCGGCTCGAGGAGCACACAGCGGGGGTCGGCCTCGAGGGCGCGGACGACCACACGCGCCGTCTCCAGCTGCGCCTTCATGCGCTGCACCCGTACCGCGGTGTGCTGGGGAGTCAGCTCCATCGCCTCGGCGACTTCCGCACGCGACAGCTCGCCCGCGGCCTCCAGCCACCACAGCGACAGCAGCACGCGGTCGTCCTCGTCCAGCCAGCGGGTGGCCGCGGCGGTCTCCTTGCGCTGGCCGGAGAGCCCGAGGCGCATGATCGTCAGGTCCACGAAGTCCGCGCCGGGGTCGACGACGTCGTAGGTGGTGTCGCCCGTGCCGGCGCCGGTGGGTATCGCGTCCGAGCGGCGCTCCCGCCAGTGGCCGCGTATCTGGTTCATCGTGATGGCGACCAGCCAGCTGCGGAAGTTCTCGGGGCTGCGCAGTCCGTCGAGACCGCCGAGGACGCGGATCATGGTCTCCTGGACCACGTCGTCCACGTCCGCGTGGCCGTTCAGAGCCCGGCCCACGATGTTGTAGACCAGCGGAAGGTACTCGGCGACGAGCCGGTCCTGCGCCTGCTGGCTTCCGGCCTGGGCCGCCTCGACCAATTCGGCTTCGCGTTCGCTGCTCACGCTGTGTCCACTCTCTTCCTGGGCTCGGGCATGTCTCGTCCGTCAGAAGGGAGACGCCGTGCCTCCATCCCGATAACAGAAATCGGATAGGAGTACGTATGAACCTTCGGAAGTGTTAGATCGGATCGCCAAGCGCGGAGAACCGCTGCGGAGGGTTCGAATAGTTCGCCCGGAATGTCCTCCGATTGGTGCCACTGCCAGCGCACGATCTTGTCCGGTTCGGTGACCCGGGGCTCGCCCTCGACATTCAGCACCAGCCCCGCGGCCGAGATCCTGGGGATACCCCGCTCGCCGTCCAGGACCACGGCGATGACGGACACCTGCTCCTCGGGGACCCGCAGCGCCGTTTCCTCGGCCAGCTCGCGCGCTCCCGCCTGTTCGAAGCTCTCGCCGAGGTCGACCTTCCCGCCGGGGAGTTCCCAGCGGCCGTCGTGTCCGAGGCCGAGGAGGATCCGGCCGGCTGGGTCGACGACGATCATGCCGATGCCGGCCAGCGCGTTGGGAGTGGGAAAGGCGCGGGCAGGACGCTCGGCTCCACCGGGCCCTGCGGTCGGGGAACTGCTGGCGGTGTCGGTCACCTTCTGCCTTCCGGGCGGTCTCGCCGCACGCGGCGGGGCGCGGCGATGCCCGATCGTACGGGGGAGGCGGGGGAGGCCGCTGTGACGCAACCGGCACGCGGCGTGGTGCGGTTCGGGGCGCGGGTGTCTGGCTTGCCCGGGTTGCCCGGGTTACGCCGCGCGGTGCGGTGGTGCGGGTACCTCTGCGGGGTGGGCGGTGCCGGGTTGGCGCCCGGTGTGTCCGTCCTCAATCTCCCCCAGACTCCGTCCGGGGGGACCCCCAGACGGGCTTGGGTGTGTGGGCGTGCCCGGTGTTGTGTCGGTGGGGTTGGTGCCGTTCCGGGGCTCGCGTCCTGGACGGCATGATTTACGGCGCGCCTTGCCCCTGCCGTCATGGCACCGTTCGCGTTGCGCGCCACAAATCACGCTCTAGTGTCCCGGACACGACCCCTCCACGGCCCCTTGCCCGAAGGCGGGGGCCGGTTGCCCTCGGGGGGCGTCAAGCGCGGCCCGAGCCGATCTGCACCGCTTCGCCCCAGGGTGCCTGCCGTTGCGTGGGAAGGGGGGACTCGGAGGGGTCGTGTGCAGAGACACTAGAGCTCCCCCCCAGACTTCGTCCGGGGGGACCCCCATTGTGTCGCGCATCGGCAGCGGTGCCTTCTTGGTCCGGGTGGGCGCGACGTAAATCATGCCGTCGTCGCATACGAGCCCCGCAGAGTCCCCCAACCTCACCGACAACGCACCGGGCAACCCCCACACACTGAAGCCCGTCCGGCGATTGAGGACGGACACACCGGGCGCCAACCCGGGCAGCGGCAACCCACCCGGAACCGCCCAGCGCAGCGTCACCGCGTGCCGCGGGTGTCATGGCCAGAGTGCTTTGCCCACCGCCGCCCCGATGAACGCCGCTCCCAGGGCGGCCAGAACACTGGCGATGACGTTGATCGCGGCCAGGAGTTTCGCGCCGTCCTGGACCAGCCGCAGGGTCTCGTAGGAGAACGTCGAGTAGGTGGTCAGCGCTCCGCAGAATCCGGTGCCCAGGAGGAGTGCGACCTGGTGCGAGGCGGCGCCCGCGGTGGCGGCTTCGGCCACCAGCCCGAGTACGAAGCTGCCGAAGGCGTTGACGGCGAAGGTTCCCCAGGGGAAGACGGTGTCGTGTCTGGCCTGCACGACGCGGTCCGTGAGGTAGCGGAGCGGCGCCCCGACTGCCGCACCGGCGATCACGAGGGGCCAGTCCACTGCTATTCCTCCCTGCCGACGTAGCGGATTACCTCGCACTGATCGAGGACGACCAGGCCCTCGGTGACGAGGTCGTCGAGCTGAGGCAGGAACGTGCGGATGCGTTCCTCGCTGTCCACGATCACGATCGCGATGGGCAGGTGCTCGCTGAGCGACAGCAGCCGGCTGGTGTGGATCAGCGAGGAGGCACCGAATCCCTCGATCCCGCGGAAGACGGAGGCTCCGGCCAGTCCGTCCTCGTGGGCTCTGTGGACGATCTCGGTATAGAGGGGCTTGTGATGCCAGGCATCGTTCTCTCCGACGAAGATCGTCAACCGAAGGGCGTGGCCTGCCAGTCTGGTCATCTCGTCCTCCACATCAGGATGCGGTGTGTGGCCGATGCCGCGATCGCCACCGCTGAGAGTGCCGCCACAGGCGTCAGCACCAGATACACCAGCCCCGAGAGGGCATGGTCCGTATCCACCAGGCGCTGGATGTCCACGGCGTAGGTGGAGAAGGTGGTGTAGCCGCCCAGCACCCCGGTGCCGAAGAAGGGGCGCACGAGACGGTGCGCGGCCCAGGCTTCACTGATGATCACCATGAACGCGCCGATCACCGCACAACCGCTGGCGTTGACCCAGAACGTCGTCCAGGGAAAGCCGGAAGGCGCGGTGGGCCACAGCAGTGACGCCCCGTATCTGCCCGATGCCCCTATGGCCCCGCCCAGTGCCACGGCGGCCACCACGGAAGCCTGCACGCGCCATGCCTGCCACCGCTGTGCAGGTTCAGGTGCCTCGACGTCCTCGGCGCTGGAGTCGTACGGGTAGCGGCGGGCGGTCATGACGCGTATCTCCTACTCGCAGGGCGCCCGGACACGCGGGCGCTGTCGGCTGCAAGTAGGGACCGTTGGAGCGGCATCAGTGCCCGGTTGGGTACGGCGGGCCCCACCGCCGTGCGGCAGCCGCCTCAGGTGCCGCAAACACCACACTAGCCTCTCGCACCACACTGGCCTCTCGAGTCCCCGGCTCACTCGTGCCCCGACGTTCCGCCCTCTGGCGGCCTGCCCACGAATTCGCGCATCGTGGAGAAGGGGACGCTGCCGGAGGTGAGCGGTATGAACACCGACGTCGCAGGCCCTCGAGTCGTCGTGGGAATGGACGGCACTCCCTCATCACACGCGGCGCTGCGCTGGGCGATGCGCTATGCCGGTTTCATCGGGGCCACCGTGGACGTGGTGACGGTGTACGAACTGCCCGGGGTCAACGGAGGGCCGGCTCCCTCGCTGGACGAGTTCGACACCGTAACCGCGGAGAGCCGCCTCGACGACACGATCCGCGACGCACTCGGCAGGCCGGCACCTGCCGGGGTGCGGCAGTGCGTCCTGCGCGGCAATCCGGGCGAGGCACTGCTCGAGGCGGCCGACGGCGCTGATGCCCTCGTCGTCGGAAGCCGGGGTCGCAGCGGAATCGCGCGACTACTGCTTGGATCCGTCAGCCAGTACTGCGCACTCCACGCGACCTGTCCCGTGGTCATCGTCCGCCCGAAGGGCGGGCAGACGGGACTTTGAAGGCACCAGAACAGGCGGCCAGGGCGCGGCCGCCCACCCGAAGCGCCGGAGGCACGGTCAGGACAACACCCGCGTCGGCGCGGCCGGCCCCCCGCCCCGTGGTCGCCATTCGCGGGGGTAGCCCACCGACACCTCGTGGAAGGGCACCCCGTCGTGACGGGTCGTCCGGGGAATGTGCAGATGCCCGTACACCATCGCCCGTGCCCGGTACCGGATGTGCCAGTCGGCGGTGTGCTCCGTTCCGCACCACAGCGCGAATTCGGGGTACCTCAGCACCCGGGTCGGCTCGCGCACCAGCGGATAGTGGTTGACCAGCACCGTCGGCAACTCCGGGGGCACCGCCGCCAGCCGGGCGCGTGTCAGCTCCAGCCGGGCCCGGCACCAGGCGTCGCGGCCCGGGTAGGGGTCCGGGTGCAGCATGTACTCGTCGGTGCAGACGACATGCGCACTCCGTGCCTGGTCGAGGGCTTCCTCCTGGGTGGTGGTGCCGTCCGGGCGGAAGGTGTAGTCGTACAGCAGGAACAGCGGTGCGACGGCGACGGACTGTCCGTCCTGCCCGGTCCAGACCGGGTAGGGATCCTCGGGTGTGTGCACGCCGAGCCGGCGGCACAGCTCCACGAGCAGCTCATAGCGTTCGACTCCGCGGGCCTGGACCGGGTCGGCGGGGAGGGTCCACAGTTCGTGGTTCCCCGGTGCCCAGACGACCTTGGCGAACCGTTCGCGGAGCAGCCCGAGCGCCCACTCGACGTCCGCGAGCAGGTCGCCGACGTCGCCGGCGATGAGCAGCCAGTCGTCTTCGGACTCCGGGCGCAGACTGTCGACGTGCTTGCGGTTCTCCGGATGGTTGACATGCAGATCACTGATGGCGAGCAAGGACAACGCGACCCCCGTGGTGCGGACGGCAGGATGGACATCCCGGCGATCCTCCCATCGGCGGGGGCGGCTTTCCGCTCGCGCCGCCGATGAGATGAGGGCATGTCAGCCGGTAGGAGGGACACACCTGTTGGCCTGGGGCCGCCGCCCGGTTCAGGCCTCCTGTGTGCTTCTGTGGCCGTAGCGCGCCCACACCGGTGCGATCCCCGTGATCTGGCACACCAGCAGATAGAGCGGGATCGGTGGGCTGTACGGACTGGCGTCGACAGGCCAGTGGACCAGTCGCGCGGGCCTCGGTACGTGCGCGCCGCGTGAGTAATAGGACGGCAGCGGCCACTCGAGCTCCTGGTCGGAGCCCTCCGGCACGATCCACCACCACCAGTCCGTGTCAGAGAACACGCAGCCCGCGTGCCGCAGCCGTGTCAGAGTCCGCAGTCCGTAGCGCGCGGGCAGCCCCACCGCGTCGTAGCCGAGTGAGGCGGAAAGCCCCGCCGGGACGTCCAGGCGCGTTCCCTCGGCGGCCGTGCCTGCCGCCGCACGCTCGCGGGAAACCAGTGAGGTCATCGTCCTCAGCACGGGCGCCCCGCGTCGAGCGTCAGCTCCGCCCAGACGATCCTTCCGGGTCCCGGCCGGGCGTCGTGCGCTCCCCAGGCCGCGCTCATCGCGTCCACCAGCAGCAGTCCGCGGCCGTACTCCTCCGCGGCCGGGCGGTGCAGTCGTGGTCCGGGCGGGCAGCCCTGGTCCTGTACCTCGATACGCAACTGGCTGTCGGTGCTGTGGAGTTCGCACAGGACGCGCTCACTGCCCGTGTGCACCACGGCGTTGGTGAACAGTTCGGACGCGATCAGTGCGGCCGTGTCCCGGTGGTCCTCCACGATGCCCCAGCGCCTCATCCGCTCTCTGATCAGCCCGCGGGCCCGGGCAACGGAGTCGGTCCGGCCCGGCAGTTCGAACCCGAACCGGCGGCCGGCCGGCAGCGGGACGAAGGGATCGACGAGCTGCGGGCTGAGCGCGTTACCAGGTGCCACGACCAATCCTTCACGGTGGGGAAGCGGTGCCGGTCATGCCTCTCCCCGGGCAGACATGCGACAGCCTCGTGAACTGGTTCACCCGGTAACTCTCCTCCGGATAAGGACACTTGGCAAGAGGCACTCTGAAAATTGCAGAGTGTCGAGTGCTGGGGCATAACGGCATGGCACACTCGTCGTGGCATCGAGAACATGGCGTCGGGGAGGTCTGTAGTGAGCGAGCCGCGGTCCGCCCCCACGGTGGGACAGGTCGTGCTCGGCAAGCGACTGCAGGATCTGCGGGAGCGAGCCGGCCTGAGGCGCGAGGAGGCGGCGAAGGTCCTCCATGTCGCCCCAGCCACCGTGCGCCGTATGGAGACGGCCGAAGTCGCCCTGAAGATCCCGTACGTACAATTGCTGCTGCGGACCTACGGCGTCGACGACGACGAGACGGAGAAGTTCGTCCGGCTCGCCGAGGACGCCAACAAGCCCGGCTGGTGGCAGCGCTTCCACGACGTCCTGCCCGGCTGGTTCAGCATGTACGTCAGCCTGGAGGGGGCGGCGAGCCTGATCCGGGCCTATGAACCCCACTTCGTCCCCGGACTCCTCCAGACGCAGGAGTACGCCCGCGGCGTCATGAGCAGCGGAGCGCTCGGCGCCACCAGTACTGAGGACATCGAGCGCCATGTCGCGCTGCGCATGGAGAGACAGGGGCTGCTCGGCAGACCCGGCGCGCCCAGATTCTGGGTGATCATGGACGAGACGGTTCTGCGACGGCCCGTCGGCGGCGCCAGGGTGATGCGGGCTCAGATCGACCGGCTTCTCAAGGCCACCGAGCTGCCCAACGTCACCCTCCAGATAGCGGAGTTCGCCACCGGACCGCACCCCGGCACGTACGGACCGTTCGTGCTCTTCCGGTTCGCGGAGCCCGAACTGCCCGACATGGTCTACAGCGAGTACCTGACCGGCGCGGTCTATCTCGACGCGCGCCCCGAGGTGGCATCCCACCTGGAGGTCATGGACCGCATGGCGGCCCAGGCCGCCACCGCACAACGCACGAAGGACGTCCTCCGGGCTGTCCGCAAGGAGCTGTGAATGGATCGCATATACAACGGCATGCCTGCCCGGGAGCTCGGCTCGGAGGGCTGGCACAAGCCGTGGAGCGGCGGCAACGGCGGCAACTGCTTCGAGGCCATGAAGCTGGCCGACGGCAGGGTCGCCGTGCGCCAGTCCGCCGACCCTGAAGGCCCCGCGCTCATCTACACCCATGGCGAGATCGCCGCTTTCATCCAGGGAGCGAAGTCGGGTCAGGCAGACTTCCTTCTGACCTGACTTGACCTGACCTGACCTGACTGACCGGCCCATTGGGCCCCGGGCTGAACTGCCCGACTCTCACGTGCTGTTCCGCAGTCCGTTCGCTCACTCGTCGCACCCCCCGCTGACTTCAGGAGACGCCAGATGACCGGGCAAGACCCCGCCGCCATACGGATCGACACCAGCAAGCCGCACCCGGCCCGCATGTACGACTGGTTCCTCGGGGGCAAGGACAACTACCCGGTGGACGAGGAGATGGCACAGCAACTCCTCGCCCTGGAGCCGCGCGGGCGCGACATGGCGCGGGTCAACCGCGCCTTCATGCACCGCGCCACACGCTGGCTCGGCGAGAACGGCATCCGCCAGTACCTGGACATCGGCACCGGCATCCCCACCGAGCCCAATCTGCACCAGATAGCCCAGCAGGTCGCCCCGGAGTCCCGCGTCGTCTACTGCGACAACGACCCGATCGTGCTGGCGCACGCCGAGGCGTTGCTGCGCAGCAGTGCCGAGGGCGCCACCGAGTACATCCAGGCCGACGCCCGTGACCCCGAGACCATCCTGGAAGCAGCAGGCAAGATCCTCGACTTCTCCCGGCCGATCGCCCTTTCACTGGTCGCGCTGCTGCACTTCGTGGACGACGAGGACGGGGCGTTCGAGCTGGTCGACCGGCTGGTCAACCAGCTCGCGCCCGGCAGCTACCTGGTGCTGTCGCACACCACGGGGGACTTCGACCCGGAGAAGGCGGTCCAGGCCCGTGCGATGTACACGGCGCGCGGGCTCACTCTGCGCCTGCGCTCCCGCGCGGAGTTCGCCCGGTTCTTCGACGGACTCCAGCTCGTCGAGCCGGGAGTCTCGCTGACCGCCGACTGGCGCCCGGAGCTCGGTGAGGTCATCGACGTCATGGGCGACGCTCCCATTCCGGGCTACGCCGGCGTGGCGCGCGTCTGACGCCGCCTCATGGCGCGCGCAGCAGGGTGACGAGGAAGCTCGTGGCCCTGCTGACGTTCCCTGCCGCGTCGATCGTCCGGTGCTCGACGGTGTGGGTGCCGTAGTCGGGGGTGGCGTCGTCCCAGGGCACGGCCCGAGGGGTGCCGAGCTTGCCGTAGACGAGATCGTCGATGACCGTGCCTCCCGGGGTGAAACGGAACGGCGCGTCGGCGTCGGTGGGCCAGCCGTAGTACGTGTACCAGCCGTCACCGTCCACCCGGAACTGCGAGACGATCGCGCCCGGCCGGTCGTCCGCCGCGGTGAGCCGCATCGTGAACGGCCCGTCGTAGACGTACTCGGGCGGCCGACCCGGCCGGTGCACCGTCCGCAGGGGCTTCGACAGCTCGTAGCTGCCGGCGGCCGGGCTCGCGTCCACGGTCCAGCGCAGCACGGACGACGAGCCCGGGATCCACGCCGTGAGCGAGTGGGTGCCCTGGCCCAGCCGCAGCGCCCCGAGATCCAGGTCCCGGTCGTTGCCGGGGTTCGCGACCGGCCGGCCGTCGACCGACCAGCGCACCGCGTACGCCCGGTCCGTGGGGTGGGTGGTGTCCGCGTACACCACGGAGGAGGCGCCGACCGGGATTTCGGTGGCGGTGTGACCGGTGAACGCGGCCCTGGCCGGGGTGTGCACGGTCCGCACGGACGGGTCGATCGTCCAGGTCACCGTACGGGTCAGCGCATCCGATCCACGGACCGCGGGATCCCGCACGAACGGGGTCGGATCGGTGACGGTGGCCGTGAGGGTGTGCCTGCCGTGCCCCAGACCGAGCCGGCGCAGATCGAGGGTCCGCTCGCCCCGTACGTGGCGCAGCGGGCGGCCGTCGAGCCGCCAGACCACATCGAGTTCCCCGCCCAGCGGATGCATTGTCTCGACCCAGACGGTCCGATCGGCGCCCAGGACACCGGAGTTGGGGGTGTGCCCCTGGACGAGAGAGACCTTGGCCGAGATCGCCCGCACCATCACCTCGCGCTCGACCTGGTCGAAGGCATAGCCCAGCATCTTCATGATCGAGTGCTTGCTGGGCCGCCACACGCCCTTGGTGCTGTACATCCCGCCCTCGTGACGGCCGATGACACCGCCCGCTTCGCTCTTCTCGCCCAGCCAGCGCCACCATTTGGCCCGCTGGTCACGCATCTGCTGCTCCGTCAGAAGCGTGTGGTGGAGCGACGCGGGCTCTCCGCCTTGGTAGGTGCCGCCCGGGACGCCGCGCCCGTAGTAGTCGTACTCGTCCTGGAGCTTGCCCAGCGAATGGCCGATCTCGTGCGGGGTGATGAGTGAGGACAGGGCGTTGCCGCCGGACGCGGTGGCGTAGGTGCCGCCCGCGCCTCCGTATGTCTCGCTGTTGCCGAGCGCCACGATCTGGCGGTTGGCGCTCGACGTGCCGGTGACCAGATCGGCGAGCGTGGTCGCGGCGTCGCTGTCGACGGTGAGAAGGCGTTGCACACTGGCTGGATCACAGCCGTTCCAGAAGCCCATCCCCAGCGGGGTGTCACGGCGGGGTGAGTCGAGGGACGGATCGCAGTCGACGCCTGATTCGGGCGACGGCACCTCGACCGCCCAGACGTTGACGTACGAGCGGTACGAGGCGAACGGCTCGGTGCTCCACAGCACCTTGAGATGTCTGTCGACATCGGCGCGGAACTTGTCCATCCCGGCGGCGGTGTACCCGTCGCCGAGGAAGACGAGGTTGAACCGTTTGTCGGCGGGACCGGTGCTCTGGACGGGGACGACAGTGGCGCTCTCTGTCAGTCGTTGGGTCGCGCCGGTGCCCTGATCCGCCGCGGCCGCGGGTGGTGCCGCGCCGGTGAGACCGCTCAGGAGCAGTGCGCTCGCGGTGGCGAGGGCCAGTGCCGCGCTGCGAAGGCGTGTGCCGGAGATGTTCATGAGCCGGGAGCGTAAGGTGCGCCCAACGGGTCGTAAAGGATGCCGAGTTGGCCATGGTTGCCGGGGGATCGTCGGGGCTACCTCGGCAGCGGTGGGACGGGCTCCACCCACTCCTCCGGACGGTGTGGACGGTCCGCCTTCCTGGCCTGTGCCTGTGCTCGTGCGCGCAGGATCGCACAGGCGATCACCGCGCACGCCGCGATCCCGTAGGACGTGGCAGCGATGGCGAACGCGCCGCCGCCCGACTGGCCCGTGACGTATTTGACGGCTCCCGCCAGCGCCACCAGCAGCCACTCCGGGCGCCTGTCCAGGGCCACCAGTGCGACCAGCAGCAGCGCGTACCACGAGTACGAGGGCGTCAGGAGCAGGAACGCCGTGCCGGTGACGAGCAGGGCGCCGCTCCACGGCCGCCGGGGATCCCCGCGCAGCACGACATGGGCCACGACGCAGAGCATTCCCGCGACCATCGCCCAGGGCACCCAGGCACCCGGCAACACCAGTTGCAGCAGGGCGTAACGGCTGCCCGCCGAGGCGTCGTCGTAGCCCTCCTCCTCCACATAGCCGCTCAGATAGCCGAAGACCGATCCCCGGGAGAGCAGGACGTACGGAAGATAGACGAGCCCCACCACGGCTGCGGCGGGGACCAGCACCGCGGCGGCGTCGCGCGGCCGGCGCACTCCCGACAGAGCGCCCGGCAGCAGCACCGCGGGCATCAGCTTGGTCGCGGTCGCCAGGCCGAGCAGCGCACCGCCCCTGGCCCGGTGACGTACGGCGACGGCAAGACCGGCCACGCCGAGCAGCACGCCCAGGACGTCGGCATGGGCGTTGTTCACCGCTTCGAGCGGAACCGCGGGGCACCATGCCCAGTAGGCGGCCGCCCGCTGGTCGGCCCCGCGCCGGCGCAGGATCAGCAGCAGCGCGCCGGTCACACCGACCGCCACCAGCGCCCCACCTGTCTGCAGCGGCTTGTGCCGGGCCCCGTCCGGTGAGAGCGCGTGCACCAGCAGGAAGTAGCCCTCCGCGACGGGGGGATAGATGGTCGGTACCCCGGGCCGGTTGAGGCGGGTGCAGTGGACCTCGCCGTCCTTGCTCGGCCGGCCCTCCCCGGCTCCGGGTGCGGCGATCCGGGCCCGCTCCGGACCCTCGCACCCCGCGCCCGTCGGGAAGAGCCACCCGTCGCGCAGCCCGGCCAGAGCGGGATCGGCGGGCACATGGTCGTAGGGCGAGATCCCGGCGGCCTGGACCCGGCCGTCCCAGGCGTAGCGGTACATGTCGGAGCTGGTACGCGGCGGAGCGAGCAGTCCGGTCGCGGCGACGACCACACTGCCGCCGAGCACCAGTGCCGCCACCCGCCGGGCCGGGACCTTCCGCAGACACCACACCGCCGCGGCGAACAGCAGCCAGCAGGCTCCGTACCAGTACGCAAGGCCCACCGGGTCCGAGAAGTAGCCGTCCTTGAGCACGGTCAGGGCGAGTGCGGTCGTGAGGGCGGCGAGAACGAGGCCGGTGGCGAGGGTGCGCGGATTGATCACCCGTTCAGCGTCGCAGCCGGAGGGCACCGGATCCGCACTTCGTGCGCCGCCGTCAGGGATCCGTAAGGTCTGGGAGGCTTTCCCGGAGGGGGATTTGTACGGCTGGGGGAGTGTGGGGGAGGGTCAACGCCGAATCCGTGTGGAGATCGCTCAGGCGGCAGTCGCACGATCCCCCGACCGCGGTGCGGCCGAAGCCCGGTACCTCGCGGCCGTCGCCGCCGACGGCCGCCACCCGGAAATCGCCGAAGCGCTCACCGCCCCCGGGCGCCCCCTGACCCCCGAAGCCACTTCACCCGGTCCTCAACCGCCTGTTCAGCGGCCTCGACACCGACTGATCCGCCGCACACCCACCGCGTCCCGCCTGCCACACCCCCGAGGGAGCGGACGCCGAACTCCCGCGGCTCCTGCCGCGGGCTCGGCGGGAAGACGACAGCGGTGCCGCTCAGCGGCGCTCCAGCGCGCCCCGGACGAAGGCCGCCTGGCCGGCGTGCTGGAGATCGTCGGCGATGACACTCACCAGCCTGACCCCCAGGGTCACCGGCGGCGACCACGACTCGTCCACGACCCGGTTCAGCGCGGTGCCCTTCAGGCCGCCGACGAAGCTCACCGTCTCCGTGTGAACGGCGTCGAAGTAGCCGAGCAGCAGGTCACCCGACTCGACCCGGACCTGGGCGACCTGTCTGCTCGAATGGCCGTAGCCCGTCGCGTCGTCGTCGAACGGGAGCCCGAAGCGGTCCGCCCATCCCTGGGCCAGCCAGACCTGTTCGGTCCCGGCCGCGTCCGCCACATGGTCGTCCTGGATCCGGGTGAGGTGCCACACCAGCCAGGCGATGGTGTTCGCACCCGGATCGAGCCGGGCGTGGAGGCCGTCCACGGGCAGCCCCTCGACCGCATCGTGCACGACCTCCCGAATCCTCGCGAAGGCATCCGCCAGCACCTCTGCCGTGTTCATGCGATGAGTGAAGCGCGTGCCCGCACAAGGCCGGAGCCGACACCACGGGACAGGCACACGAACGTACGTCCTGCGGCCGTCCACGGCTCCGCCCGGCTCCACCCCGTGGCTGCCGCATGGCCGACCAGCGCGGACAGACCCACCCGCGCCCAGGGGAAGGGCGCGCCCAGCGCGCCGCCGCCGTCGACCATCCGGACGTCGACGCGTTCGTCGACCTCGACCGGCGCGGCCTCCGCCAGCAGCAGACCGCCGGGAGCGACGAGCTCCGCGATCCGGGACAGCAGCGCACGCGGGTCACCGCCGATGCCCGTGTTCCCGTCGATCAGCAGCGCCGTCCCCCAACTGCCCTCTCCCGGAAGGGGATCGAAGACCGAACGGCACAGCGCACTGCCGCCGGATCCCACCGTGCGGGCGACCGCCGCCGGACTGACGTCCACACCCAGCGTCGGCCTGCCCAGCTCCGCCAGCGCGGTGACCAGCCGGCCGGGCCCGCAGCCGATGTCCAGCACCGGGCCCCGGCAACGGTCGAGGACCGTGAGATCGGCCGCGTCCGGCGGAGCACACCAGCGCTCCACCTCCAGCGGCAGCAGCCAGCCGTCGGAGCGACGCAGGAACAGGGGGCCGCACCCGGTGCGCAGCGCGTCCGAGTACGGGTCGGCCCGCCACGCCGTCGTGACGCTCATCGCACCCCCGCCCGCCCCAGCCGCCGGAACTCCGCGGCGAACCGGCCGCCCGGAGTGCCGTCGGCCACCAGCTCCGCGTCCGAAGGAGTGTCCACATCCCTCAGCAAGGGAAGTTCACGCACCGTCAGGCCTGCTTCCGTCAGCCGCCGTCGCTGCACCGCTCCCGTCTCGGGCACCGACATCGGGACCCCGCGGACCAGCGCCGGATCCGGCTCGGCCAGCCCCAGCGCCCAGAACCCACCGTCCTCACTGGGGCCGAACACGGCTTCTCCCGAGGCGAGTTCGAGCCCTTGGGCGAGCAGTCCGGGGGTGACCTGAGGAGTGTCCATCCCGATCAGCAGGACCGGTCCCGAGCAGGCGGCGAACGCTGCGGCCAGCCGTTCGTCCAAGCCCCCGCCCACCTGCGGTACGACCTCGATCCCGGGCGGCAGCCAGCGGCCCGGTGCTCCGTCGAGCACCAGCACCCGGCGCCGTGCCGGTGTGGCGCCTACCGCCTCCAGCGTGTCGGCGAGGGCCGCCTCGGCCAGCGCCGCGGCCTCCCGCGCCGTGTAGAAGGGGGTGAGCCGGGTCTTCACCCGCCCCGGCACCGGCTCCTTGGCGATCACGAGCAGTGTGGTCACGAGGCGCTCCCCACCGCCGGCGCGACCGGCGTGTCCGCGAGCACCCGCCGCATGTCGTGCACCGCCTGCCAGGTACCCCGCCAGGTCCCGGTCACCTTCGACTTGCCCGCCCTGCGCAGATACGGGACGTCGACCTCGGCGACCCGCCGGCCCGCGTCCGAGGCGCGCACCACCATCTGCAGGGGGTAGCCGCTGCGCCGGTCGCTCAGTTCGAGACCGAGCAGGTCCGCGCGCCGTGCGGCACGCATCGGCCCGAGATCGTGCAGCCGCAGTCCGGTGCGGCGGTGCACCATCGTGGCCAGTGCCACGTTCCCCGCGCGGGCGTGCAGCGGCCACGCCCCGCGTTCCCGGGGCCGGCGGCGCCCCAGCACCAGATCCGCCTCACCGTCCGCGACGCGTCGTACGAGACCCGGCAGCAGACCCGGGTCCAGCGAGGCGTCACAGTCGCAGAAGCACACGAACTCCGCACGGGCGGCCAGCAGTCCGGCATGGCAGGCGGCGCCGAATCCGCGCCGCGGCTCATGGACGACCGTCGCACCGAAGTCACGGGCGATATCCGCGGAACCGTCTGTCGAACCGTTGTCGACGACGATGGGCCGCCAGCCGCTGGGGATCCGCGCCAGCACCCAGGGGAGAGCGTCCGCCTCGTTCAGACAGGGCAGCACCACATCCACCGTGGCGTTCATACGGCCGCACCCCGCAGACCCGCCGTCGCGAACTCCGCCATGCCCGCCGCGAATCCGACCGCCGGCCGCCACCCCAGATCGGCCGTCAGCCGCCGTGAGTCCGCGGTGATGTGCCGTACGTCGCCGAGCCGGAACTCCCCGGTCACGACCGGCGCGGGCCCGCCGTACGCGGCGGCCAGCTCGGCCGCCATCTCCCCGACCGTGTGCGGGGTGCCGCTGCCCGTGTTGTACGCGGTGAAGCCGCCCGGCGCACGGCTGCCGAGCGCCTCCAGCGCCATCACGTTGGCGCGGGCGACATCAGCCACATGAACGAAGTCGCGCCGCTGGCGGCCGTCCTCGAAGACCCGCGGTGCCTCGCCCCGCTCCAGAGCCGAGCGGAAGAACGCCGCCACCCCTGCGTACGGGGTGTCGCGGGGCATCCCCGGGCCGTAGACGTTGTGGTAGCGCAGCGCCAGAGCCCGGCCACCGGTCGTCCGGGCCCAGGCAGCCGCCACATGCTCCTGGGCGAGTTTGGTCGCGGCATAGACGCTGCGCGGATCGGCCGGGGCGTCCTCGCCGACCAGACCCGGCGTCAGCTCCCCGCCGCAGACGGGACAGCCGGGCTCGAACTGCCGCTGTTCCAGAGCCTCGACCGGCCGGGGCCCGGGGCGGACCGTTCCATGCACCGCACAGTCGTAACGTCCCTCGCCGTACACCACCATCGAACCGGCCAGCACCAGATCGCGGATCCCGGTCTCCGCCATCGCCGCGAGCAGCACGGCCGTGCCGTGGTCGTTGCAGGAGACGTACTCGGGGGCGTCGGCGAAGTCCTTGCCGAGGCCGACCATCGCCGCCTGGTGACAGACGGCGTCGACGCCGCGCAGCGCCCTGAGTACCGCCGGGCGGTCACGGACGTCGACGTGGAAGTCCCCCGGGAACGGGCCGGGGACCGAGGACGGGGGACGGGGGTGTGCCGCGGGCAGCAGGGCATCGAGGACCACCGGTTCGTGGCCGCGTTCGGCGAGGGCGGTCACGATGTGCGTGCCGATGAATCCCGCGCCTCCAGTAACAAGGACTCGCATGTCACCGACGCTACGGCGCAGATCGCGTTCTGCCCCCGTCGTAGGCCACCACGTCACAGGTCCGTAAGGACTGCCGGCTGCGGCCGTGTTGCCGGGGCTCGGCCTGATCCGAACGAAAGGCCCTAAGCCCGCCCCGACGGATTCTGGAACCTGGCCGGGCCCGCCTGGATCTCGATGCCGTAGTGCCCGCCGACACCGTCTGGGCTGATGACGCGGGGAACGGGGAGCCCAGGCCCGCGCGCCTCCGGCACATCCTGGCCGTTGCGCCCGCGCTCCGGTGCGCCGTCGCCGGGCCTGGCCTCGCCGGACCGGGACCGGGCGTCGCCGGGAACGCCCGCGTCGGCATCGCCGGGCACGGGCCGGCCCGGCCGCACGGACGGCGACATGGACGGGTCCGCCTCCCCGAAGTCGCTGCACAGCAGGGACGTCACGGCGAGGAGACCACCGACCGCCCCGGCACCACACATTCCCGCGAGGCGCACCCCCGGCTTCACGGCGAACCACGGTGACTCGCTGCCCCCGGCGTCGGCCGTCGCGCCCGGGGACGCCGACGACGCCGGTGAGGTCACGGGCCACTGGAAGCAGTGCGGCCCCTCCGAGAACGGGGAGGCAGCGTCCTCCTGCACGCTTTCCTGCGGAAGTTGCGGCGGGCCGGGGATGTCCCCGGGAGAGGTGCGGGGCTCCGGGAACGGGGAGTGCCCGGCGCCGGAGGTCGTCCAACCGTCCGAAACCGCTCCGACGGCCCATACGGGCTCGTCTGCCCATACGGACGCGTCCGTGCCGGCGTGTCCCGTGTCCGCCTCCGGGGCACGCGCCCACAGGGGTTCCACGACAACCTCGTGCTGGGCAACCGGAGTTGTGCTCTGTATCGCGCGCTGCGGCTTCCGCGGCCGGAACGCGTCCCAGTCGTCCTGGCCACTGCCGGTCTGCCACGACGGCACCGGGACGGACTCGGAAGAGGGCGAGCCGCTGAAGCCCGTACTCCGTTCCGCCGCGTCCCGACGGTGCTTGGGGGAAGCCGTGCCCCCGGGCCCGCGCAGCGCGTCGTCGGCCCCATACGCCGGAGGAAGACTCACACGAAGCTCGGCACGAGCGGCGTCCAGCTTGTCCAGCACCTGCTGGAAGGCGTCCATGATCGAGCGCTCGAGTTCAGGCCCCGGAACGAAGGCCTCCTCGGGCTCGCTGTTGTCAACCTGCACCGGCGGTCCTCCTCGGCGACATCCTCGGGACTGACCGAGCCGGACAGCCGGAGGACGTCCTGTAGCGTACTGGTAGAGCGTCGAAACGATGAGCCGCGCTCTCCGCGGCGTCCGGTGGAAGATCCGGGGCCGCAAGAGCGGGTTCGGCAACGAGCAATACGCATCCGAGGCGAACCTGTCTCATCCGGTTTCCGGACAAGCCGTGTTCGACCGCCTTGCCCTCTTGGTCCTGGATCGCCGTGGCGGTGTCCGGGCCGCCCTGCCCCGGTTGCCTCCCCGCCAGGACCTACGGGCCGTGCGCCCCCGCGGCCGTCATGTGGTGTCGCCGGGAGTCGTCGGGTCCTCGCGCAGAGGTTCGGCCGCGGCCAGCAGATCGGGCAGGAGCCCGTTCAGCCGGCTGACGAGCTCGGGCAGGTCCGGTACGTCGGGCATCGGGTGGTACAGGAAGAGGATCTCGTTGCCGGAGAGCGAGACCGCGGGTGCGGCGAGGTCCATGAGCCGTTCGGGCAGCCGCGCCGACTCCAGTGTCCCGGCAACAGCGCTGACGTCGGAGGCGACGGGCACGTACAAGGCGTTGCCGGGCACGGGCAGACCGAGAGCGGCCGCGCTCCAGTTCCGTTCCAGGCGCAGCATCGGGTACTCCCGGGGGAGTCGGAACGACACGGCGAGCCAGTGCAGCCCTCGCCGCTGCTCGAGTCTCTGCAGCCGGGCCACGGTGACCTCGTGGCCGTCGTACGAACCACGCAGCACGCCGGCCGGATGCGCGTCGACCCAGCCGAAGTGGGCCACGTACCCGGTCCATTGACGGGGTTCGTTCAACACCCATCCGGTTCCGGCCGCGAGTGCGCGCAGGGCCCGGTCCAGCTTCCTCACCCGCCGCAGATGGCCCGTCTCCCTCTTCAGGCCCAGCACGATCGGCAGGAGCAACAGACCGAACACCACCACCCAGCCCACGTAACCTTGCATGGGTCCCCCTCCGCGGACGCGCGGCTCCCCTCGGCGCCGACGTGATCTTCTTTCCCTCCGCAGCGGCCCACCACACGCGGTGCGGCCGGACACCGTGTTTCCCGGGAGTCGTTCTCCAGGTCCTGTCCGGGTCAGGTCCTGTCCGGGCGATCTTCTCGGGCCCGCGACGACAGCTGCGGCCCTCCCCCAGCTACCGCTGGGAGGTACCCCCACGCTGCGTTGTCGGAGTCGTCCGAGTACGCCCAGTACGAGGACGATCCTTCGCCTTGCGATGCACCGCATCTGACGCCGCGGGCCAATCCTCAAAGATCGCCCGGACAGGACCTAACGGCGCGCCAGCCGCAGCGTCATGATCTGGAACGGTCGCAGCCGCACCGTCACCGTGTCGTCCTCGACGGCGAGTTGAGGCCCTCCGGGCAGCGGACGCTCCAGCAGATCGGTGACCACCGCACTTGCCGCGGGGAACCCGGTGCGCAGTGTGGTCGTGGTCCGTCCGCCCAGCGACTCGTACAGGCGCACCACCACATCGCCCGAGCCGTCGTCGGCGAGCTTGACCGCCTCGACCACGGCCGACGGCCCGTCCGTTGTGACGACGGGCGGCACCGGAGCGCCGCCCGGTCCGATCCGCAGTGGCAGATTCAGGGCGTAGCCCTCGGCGATCGCGTCCTCGATCGTGGCACTCGGCAGCAGTGAGTAGGTGAAGTGGTGCAGGCCCTGGTCGGCGTCCGGGTCGGGGACCCGGGGTGCCCGGACCAGGCTGAGCCGCACCGTCGTGGTCGTACCGCCGTCCTCCTCGCGGGTCGTGCGCGAGACGTCGTGGCCGTAGGTCGCGTCGTTGAGGAGCGCGACGCCGTAGCCGGATTCGCCGACGTGCACCCAGCGGTGCCCGTAAACCTCGAAACGGGCCGCCTCCCAGCTGGTGTTGGTGTGCGTGGGCCGGTGCACATGGCCGAACTGGATCTCCGCCGTGGACCGGTCGGCGTGTACGTCCAGCGGGAACGCGGCCTTGAGGATCTTTTCCTTCTCATGCCAGTCGATCTCCGTGGCGATGTCGATCCGGCGGCTGCCTGCCCTGACGGTCACCGTCTGCACGATCCGCGAGCCCCGGCCGAACGACCGCTCCACACGCAGCGCGCCCAGCAGCGGATCGCTCTCGACGACGGTGATCACCGTGCCCTCGACCAGGTCGGTCCAGCGGCCCAGATAGTGCTTGTCGATGTCCCAGGCGTCCCAGTGGTTGGGGAGATCGGTGTGCAGCCGCAGCAGATTGCCCCGGCCGCCCGGCGCCAGGACCTCACGGCCGGCGACCAGATCCCGGACCGACGCGAAGGTGCCGTCGTCGGCCAGCTCGACCCGTACGAGACCGTTGTCGAGGATCTGGTGACCGACGACCGTGACCGGCCGAGGTGCGGGTGCGGCCGGCGTCACGGGCGCGCAGCCCGCTGCGGGTACGTCGGCGAGGACGGCGACCGCGCCGTCCGACAACCGCGGCAGCCCGGGGTCGAGCGCCCCGGCCAGGGCGGACGGCACCCGCACCACTTCCGACCGGGCCCGTGGACCGGCGTTGTACGCCCACACCTCGAGCGGCCCCGTCCCGCCGGCCGCCTCCAGCGCCTGCACCGTCAGGGCCTCGAGCTCCGCCGCGACCCTGGCGTACTCCTCCTCGGCCTCCCGGTGCACCCAGGCGATCGACGACCCCGGCAGGATGTCGTGGAACTGGTGCAGCAGCACCGTCTTCCACAACCGGTCCAGCGCCGTGTACGGATACATGTAGCCGGGCACCGCCAGCGCCGCGGCCGTCGCCCACAACTCGGTTTCACGCAGGGCGTGTTCACTGCGCCGGTTGCCCTGCTTGGTGCGTGCCTGAGTGGTGTAGGTGGCCCGGTGCAGCTCCAGATAGAGCTCGCCCGACCACACCGGCGCATCCGGGTATTCGGCCTGCGCGGCGGCGAAGAAGGCGTTGGGATGCTCGATCACCACCTTCGCCGAGCCCTCCAGACCGGCCAGCCGCCGGGCCCGCTCGAGCATCTCCCGGTTCGGGCCGCCCCCGCCGTCGCCGTGACCGAACGGGGCCAGCGAGCGCGTCCCGCGGCCCTTCTCCTGGTAGTTGCGCACCGCGTGCGCCAACTCGCGCCCGGAGAAAACGGCGTTGTAAGTGTCCACCGGCGGGAAGTGGGTGAAGATCCGCGAGCCGTCGATGCCCTCCCACCAGAAGGTGTGGTGGGGGAGCTTGTTGCTCTGGTTCCAGGAAAGCTTCTGGGTGAGGAACCACTTCATTCCGGCGAGCTTCGCCAGCTGCGGGAACGCGGCGGTGTAGCCGAAGGAGTCCGGCAGCCACACCCCTTCGGCCTCGATCCCGAACGCCTCGAGGAAGAACCGCTTGCCGTGGACGAACTGTCGGGCCAGCGCCTCACCGCCGGGGAGATTGCCGTCGGCCTCCACCCACATACCGCCGACCGGCGCCCACTGCCCGTTCTTCACCGCCTCCTGGATACGGGCCCACACCTGCGGGTGGTTGTCGCGCACCCATGCGTACTGCTGGGCCTGTGAGCAGGCGAACACGAATTCCGGGTACTCCTTCGCCAGGGCGGTGGCGTTGGCGAAGGTCCTGGCCGCCTTCCGCTTGGTCTCGCGGACCGGCCAGAGCCAGGCGCTGTCGATATGGGCGTGCCCGACGGCCGACAGTGTGTGCGCACCGGCGTGGGCGGGCCGTGTCAGCGCGGGCGCGAGGACGGTGCGGACCGCGGCCGCCGTGCCCGGGACGTCGTCCAGGTCGAGGGCGTCCAGCGCCCGGTCGAGGGTGTGCAGGATCTCGTGCCGGCGCGGATCGTGGTCGCCCAGTTCCAGCATCAGCTCCTGCAGCACCTGCATGTCCAGGGACAGCTGCCAGACCTCTTCGTCGAGTACGGCGAGATCGGCGCGGGTGAACGTGTACAACGGGGTGCGGCCCGCGGTGCGTTTGTCGCCCATCGGGGTCGGACGGCGGAAGTGGTCGGCGAGGATGTCCGGGTTGGAGGCGGCCTCGACGAGGTAGGCGACCCGTTCGCCGCCGGCCGCGGGCGAGGCGACGGGAACGTACTGGTTCTGCGGGTTGACCGCCTTGAGCGGTGTGCCGTCCGGAAGGTGCACCAGCGCCTCGGCCTGGTTGCCCGGCCAGCTGCTGACGAAACCCAGGTCGAACCAGGCCTCGACCCTGAGCCCCGCCCATTCGGCGGGCACCTCGCCCCGTACCCGGAACCAGGTCGTGCCCCACGGAGGCCCCCAGGGTGTGCCCATCGCGAACGGCTCGAAGACCGCGTCCCGCGCCTGCTCGAACGATACGGGCTCGTCCGGCACCTGCCAGGCCTCGACCGTCAGGGGCACGGAGGCGGAGTGGACCAGTGGCCGGATCCGCTGTTCCAGCACACGTTGCACGCGCTGCTCGATCCTCCGGCGTTCGTCGTGCATCTCACAGACACCTACTTCCGGTTGAGATAGGCGAGGCCGGGATGCCGCTGGGCATAACCGTCGACGAGGCGGCGGGCGACGGCGACGGAGTCGACCAGCGGATGCAGGGCGAAGGCCTTGACGGCGGTGGCGCGGGAGCGGCCGTCCGCGGCCGCGAGGACCTCGCGCTCGGCGGCCTTGACCGTGGTGACCAGCCCGACGGCGTGGCCGGGCAGCGGAGCGCATGCGTACGGATGGGCGCCGTTCGCGTCGACCAGGCACGGCACCTCGATCACGGCGTCCGCGTCCAGCACGGAAAGGGTGCCGCCATTACGGACGTTGAGGATGAGCGTGGCGCGCTCGTCGCGCGCGATGGCGCGCATCAGCGCCAGGGCCACCCGCTCGTAGCCGCCGGAACCGACGTCGTCGGCGCCGCGCTCGCCGGCGCCCGCCACCTCACGGCTGTCCGCCATGTACGTGGCCTCGCGCTCGGCCCGGGCGGCCTCCCAGCTCTTGAGGGACGGGTCCGCGTAGAAGCCGGACTGCTGGTCGAGCAGGAACGCGCCGCGGGTCCGCCCCGCCGACCGGTACGCCTGCACGGTCTCCCGGTTGAAGTAGTAGTAGTGCAGGTACTCGTTGGGGACGGCCCCCAGCGAGCGCAGCCACTCGGCACCGAAGAGCCGGCCCTCCTCGAAGGAGCCGAGGGCCTCGGCATCGGCCAGCAGTCCGGGGAGCCGGTCGTGGCCCGCGACCCGCAGCCCGCGCAGCCAGCCCAGGTGATTGAGGCCGACGTAGTCGGCCCACGCGGTGGCCGGGTCGGCGCCGACGGCCCGGGCGACACGCCGGCCGAGGCCGACGGGGGAGTCGCAGATACCGATGACGCGGTCTCCCAGCAGCCGGGACATGGCCTCGGTGACCAGCCCTGCCGGGTTGGTGAAGTTGATCACCCAGGCGTCCGGCGCGAGCGCCGCGATCCGCCGGGCGTAGTCCATCGCCACGGGCACGGTCCGCAGCCCGTACGCGATACCGCCCGCGCCCGCGGTCTCCTGGCCCAGCACCCCCTCGGCGAGCGCGACCTGCTCGTCCACCGCACGGCCCTCGAGGCCGCCCACCCTGATCGCGGAGAAGACGAAGTCGGCGCCGCGCAGGGCGTCGTCGGGGTCGGTGGTGGCCGTGACCGACGGCGCGTCCGGCACACCGGCGGCCTGCTCGGCGAGAACCGTGGTGATCGCGCCGAGCCGGGCGGCGTCCGGGTCGTGCAGGGTCACACGGGTGACGCGGCCCTCGGCATGGTCGCCGAGGAGCGCGCCGTACACCATCGGCACCCGGAAGCCTCCGCCGCCCAGAATCGTCAGCTTCATGCCTCGACCGCCTTCACGCTTCCGTGTGCCGTACGTGCCGTACGCCTCCGAGAGCCGCACGTCGGCCTGCTCCGGCTCGCGTCCGGCCGCGGCCCTCATGACTCTGCTGCCCGCGGGGACGCCGTCATCAACGCTGTCACTTCCACGACGCATGCGCGAGTCTCCCCGCCGAGGCGAGTCATCGGGACGCCACACCGGGGCAGGGCCACCCGGTCGGACGCCGTGCCGATGCGGCCACCGGGCGGGATTCGCCAGGTCAGCCCAGGTCGAAGACGTTCCGCAGGCCCAGTCGGTAGCGCGCGCGGTCGTGCCGCTTGAGGTGCTCGAGCTCGGGTGCGCGGAACAGCGGTGTGATCGTGCACCGCGCGGACGGGGAGCCGATGCGGTCGAGGAGCGCGTTGACGGCGGCGCGGGCTGACGCGTTGGCACCCTCCATCGTGGCGAGGTCGATGTCGACGGCGACATAGTCCCCGCACAGGAACAGGTTCGGCACCGCCGTCGCCGCCGAGGGGCGGTTGTGGAAGGTACCGACAGGGTGGATGAGCAACTCGTCGTCGTTCGTCGGATGCGGCGTGCCGAGACCGTCCACCCCCGGATCCAGGAACCAGGAGTGCAGGGCGCTGTCCTTGAGGACCGTACGGCCGGTGTCGTTCAGCGCCGCCTTCAGCTGGGCCCACACCTCGCGGGCGACCTGCTCACGGGTGCACTGTTTGGCCGTCTTCCCGTACAGGATGCCCGGCCTGTCCCACTCGGAGATGTCCACGGAGACGCAGTCGACCGCGACACCGTCGCCGTAGTCCCGTGGGAAGTCCCGGTCCGGCCAGTGCTCCGCCTGCTGAATGGCCGTCAGGGACCAGGGGGAGTCGATGCAGTTGAGATGGCCGTGCAGCAGGGGCGCCTTCTCCGTGAGATAGAACTGGATACCGGTCATCCAGTCCGTCTCCAGCAGGTCGCACCGCCCCAGTTGGGGATCCGCGGCCCGCAGCGCAGCGCTCCAGGTGCGCCGGGCGTGCTCGACCGGAATGGCCGAGAAGTAGTGGTCGGCGGTGACGGACCGGCGTACGCCGTCCGGATCCTCCATCACGGCCCCGGTGATCCGTCCCGGCGCGTACGCGAGCTCGCGCAGCGTCCAGCCGATCCTGAACTCCACGCCGAGCGAACGCAGATGAGCGACCCAGGGATCTATCCACGCCTCATTGGTGGGGGCGTTGAGGATGCGGTCGAGCGGCCCGTCCGCGCCGCGGCCCACGGCGTTGAAGAAGAAGGCCTCGAGGAGCGAGGCGACGGTGCGCGTGCTGGCCTCCTCGGCCTTGGTCGCCACGATGTTGCGGGTCAGTCCGACGGCGAGGATGCGCTGGTAGTCGTACGACATCTCCTCGGCCCGGATGAAGTCCCACCAGGGTGTGCGCTCCCAACTGCCGTTGCGTCGTTCGTCGCAGCTGGTGAGGAACACCAGACCGCGGTTGACGAAGTACGCCGCCTCGTGCAGCGGGATGCCGAACGCGGTGTCGAAGAAGGCGGTGAGAGCACGGCGGATCTCGTCGAGCGTGAGCTCGGCCGGACGGTGGCCGGGCCAGGGGAGGGGGATGCGGAGGTCCTCACGGCCCGTGCGGGCGAAGGACATCTCGGGCGGTGCGACGAGGTTGTCCCGGACGCCATGCGCGTTGCCGGGGAAGGGGATGCGCCGCATCGTGTCCGGCAGGTTGTGGTAGATGCCCGGGATGAAGCGGAAGCCGTGCTCGGCGGGCAGGGCACGGCGCCCGCCCTTCCCGCTGTCCGGGACGTCCATGCTCCTGGCCTTGCCTCCCAGCGCCCTGCGCTCGTACACCGTCACACGTAAGCCGCGTTCGGCCAGTTCGTGCGCGGCGGTGAGCCCGGCGACCCCGCCGCCCAAGACGGCGACGGAGGCGGGGGCCGAGGGCGTGCGGGGGGCGGCGGCCGCCGCACCGCCCCCCGAGACGAGAGCGGCGGCGGACCCGGCCGCCGCTGCTCCTGCGATGAAGGTGCGCCGTGTGCTTCCCGACCGATCCATGCCAGCCCCTACTCCGCGGTAACCGTCACGTCCGCCGCAGGAGCATACGGACGGCACCCGTGGCCCGGAAGCACGCTGCGGGCCCATTCACTCAGCGCGACCCGGCACACGACACAATGGGGCCATGCCCCGACGCACCACCCGCCCCGCAGACACCTCCCTCACCGCCGATGCGCCGTGCCCCTGCGGGCTGCCCGCCTCGTACGGCGCCTGCTGCGGACGGTTCCACAGCGGCCGGTCCGCCGCCCCGACCGCCGAACTGCTGATGCGCTCCCGCTACAGCGCCTTCGTCGTACGCGACGAGGGCTATCTGCTGCGCACCTGGCACCCCACCACCCGCCCGGCGTCCGTGGACTTCGACCCCGCGATGCGCTGGAGCGGTCTGGACGTCCTGGACACGGCCGACGGCAGCATGTTCCACACCACCGGATCGGTGACCTTCGCCGCCCGCTACACGCACGGCGGTGAGGCGGGAACACTGCGCGAACGCAGCCGGTTCGAGCGCTACGACGGCGACTGGGCGTATGTGGACGGCACCTTCGAGGACTAACTGTTCTGTCCCGCATGGTGCGCCGGGTCAGACGCTCGTCGTCGACCCCGGCCTCACGATCATCAGCACGGTGACCGTGGCCCACAGCAGATTGAACATTCCGGTGTACATGGCCAGCCGCCTGGTGTCCGCCGGCTGTGCCGGTCCCTCCAGGATCGTGCTCTGCCGTGGCAGCACCAGCGCCGCGAGCACGGCGGCGGCGACGGCGGTCAGCACCATCGAAACGATCAGCCAGGTGTCACCGAGCACACCGAGGCTGTTGGCCGTGGCGATGCCGAAGACGGGCACGACGACGCCGACGACCGCGTACACCCGGCAGATCCGGTGCAGATTGCGCAGTACGGCCTGACCGCGCTCGTCGTCCGGCTCGGCGAGGACATGGCGGGCCGCCACGGGGAACATGCTGGCGGCGACGGTGACCGGCCCGATCGCGATGATCGCGGCCAGCACATGCACGATGAGGAGGATCTTGGTCACGGGTTGACGCTAGCGACGGGCAGCCCGGACACGACAGTGGCGGGAATGCCAATCGTCAACGGATTCTCGCCAGGACTGCGCCCTGCGGGGTGTCCGGTCGTCGTGCCTGCTCACCACCGTTGGCGAGAATCCGGCGACCGCCTACGTTATGGCCATGCACACCGTGGCCGTACTCGCCCTCGACGGCGTCATCCCCTTCGACCTGTCCACTCCGGTCGAGGCGTTCGGCCGGGCCCGGCTGCCCGACGGCCGCGCCGCCTACCGGGTACGGGTCTGCGCCCCGGCCCCCGAGGTGGACGCCTGCGACTTCACGCTCCGTGCGCGCTGGGGACTGGAAGCGCTCGCAGACGCGGACACGATCATCCTGCCGGGCTGCGCCGACCCGGGAACCGCCGTCTCCGCGGAGGTGACGCATGCCCTGCGCACTGCCGCCGCGAACGGTACCCGCATCGCCTCGATCTGCGTCGGCGCCTTCGTCTTCGCGGCGACCGGACTCCTCGACGGGCTGCGGGCCACCACCCACTGGCTCGGAGCGGCCCAACTCGCCCGGATGTACCCGGGGATCGACGTGGACCCGGACGTGCTCTACGTCGACAACGGCCAGTTCCTGACCTCGGCCGGTGCCGCGGCCGGTCTCGACCTCTGTCTGCACATGATCCGCCGGGACCATGGCTCGGCGGTCGCCGCCGACTCCGCCCGCCTCGCCGTGATGCCCCTCGAACGCGAAGGCGGCCAGGCCCAGTTCATCGTCCACGAACAGCCCCCCGCCCCAGCCGGAGCGACGCTGGAGCCCCTGCTGCACTGGATGGAGGAGAACGCGGGGCGCGAACTCACACTCTCCGAGATCGCCGCCAGAGCCGGAACGAGCCCGCGCACGGTCAACCGCCGCTTCCGCGAACAGACGGGCACGACCCCGCTGCAGTGGCTCCACCGGGCCCGGATCAGGCAGGCCCAGCACCTTCTGGAGACCACCGGCCATCCGGTCGACCGCATCGCCGCCCGGGTCGGATTCGGTTCCCCGACCGCTTTCCGTGAACGGTTCAAGCGCCAGGTCGGCACCAGCCCACAGGCCTACCGCCGCGCCTTTCGCGGTGACGAGAACACGCCGCAGCGGCCTCAGAACCCGCGGCCGGGCCGCAGCACCAGCCCCGGGTTGTAGGCGGCCAGCACCTTGTTCGCCCTGGCCAGAGAGGCGAGGGCATGCTCACGGTCGGCCTGGTCCTCGGAGCAGAAAGGGGCGCGGAAACGGCGTGCCTCACGGGCCGCGCATTCGGCGTCGATCTCCGCCTGAAGGATGCCGAGCGGCATGCAGGACCCGATGAGGGCTGCGACTCCGTCGGGAATCGGGACGGGGACGAGGTTCGACGCGGTCACATGAGGTCCTTTGCTGAGTGGCGCCCGGGGTCGCCGGGCACGGGCATGGTCGCCCCTCTATACGTACCGGACGTGGTTAACCGTTCGTCCGCCGGGATGTCTTAGTGCTGCAACCGTTCGCGCCGTCCGTTGACTTCCCGACGCCGGATCAGAGGCCGATCGTGCCGCACCCCGGCTCGTTCCGGCTCATGAAGCCTGGTCAGCCGCGTCACGAGACCGCCTCGCGCGATCAGCCGGATCCGGACAGGACTTCCGCCAGGTCGTAGCGCACCGGCTCCTCCAGCTGGGCGTACGTACAGCCGTCCGGGGTGCGGTCGGGCCGCCAGCGCCGGAACTGGGCCGTATGGCGGAAGCGGTCGCCCTCCATATGGTCGTAGGCGACCTCCACGACCCGCTCCGGCCTGAGCGCGACCCACGACAGATCCTTCTTGCCCGACCAGCGGCTCGGTGCGCCCGGGAGCCTGGCCGACTCGTGTGCCGATTCGTCGGACCAGCGTGCCCAGGGATGCTCGGCCGCGTCCTCCAGCCGTAGCGGTTCCAGCTCCGCCACCAGCTCCTCACGCCGCTTCATCGAGAAGGCGGCGCAGACGCCGATGTGCTGCAGGACGCCGTTCGCGTCGTAGAGACCGAGCAGCAGCGAGCCGACGACCGGCCCGCTCTTGTGGTGGCGATAGCCGGCGACGACGACGTCCGCCGTGCGCTCGTGCTTGATCTTGTACATCAGCCGGGCGTCAGGACGGTAGGGAAGATCCAGCGGCTTGGCGATCACCCCGTCGAGCCCGGCGCCCTCGTACCGCTCGAACCACTCCTCCGCGACGTCCCTGTCCGTGGTGGCGGGCGCGAGGTGGACCGGGTCGCGCGCGTCGCGTAGCGCCTCCGCGAGCAGAGCACGGCGCTCCGCCAGCGGAGTGTCCAGCAGCGACCGGTCGCCTAGCGCCAGCAGATCGAACGCGACGAAACTCGCCGGCGTCGTCCCGGCGAGCATTCGCACCCGTGAGTCGGCCGGGTGGATGCGCTCGGTGAGCCGGTCGAAGTCCAGCCTGCCCCCGTACGCGATGACGATCTCGCCGTCCACGACGCACCGCTGCGGCAGATTGCCGCGCAGCGCGTCGACCAGCTCGGGGAAATAGCGGGTCAGAGGCTTCCCGGTGCGGCTGCCGATCACCACCTCGTCACCGTCCCGATGGACGATCGCGCGGAAGCCGTCCCACTTCGCCTCGTACTGCATCCCCGGCGGGATCCTGGCCACGGACTTGGCGAGCATCGGCTTCACGGGAGGCATCACCGGCAGATCCATGAGGAAATTGTCCGGTATGCGGCGATGGTCGGCACGACCTACGCTGGCGGGCATGGCCGGAGCGGTGGAACTGGAAGTGGGAGAGCGGACCGTCCGTGTGTCCAATCCGGACAAGGTGTATTTCCCCGAGCGCGGCTACACCAAGCTGGACATGGTCCGGTACTACCTGGCCGTGGGCGACGGCATCACCCGTGCGCTGCGGAACCGCCCGACCACCCTCGAGCGCTACCCGGAAGGGGTGAACGGGGAGTCCTTCTTCCAGAAGCGGGCTCCCAAGTACCTCCCCGACTGGATCCCCACGGCCCACATCACCTTCCCCAGCGGCCGCTCCGCCGACGAGATGTGTCCGACGGAGCCCGCGGCCGTGGTGTGGGCGGCGAACCTCGGGGCCGTCACCTTCCACCCGTGGCCGGTACGCCGTGACGACACCGACCACCCCGACGAACTGCGCATCGACCTCGACCCCCAGCCGGGCACCGACTACGCCGACGCCGTTCGTGCCGCCCATGAGCTGCGCGCCGTCCTGGACGAGCAGGGGCTGCGCGGCTGGCCCAAGACCTCCGGCGGCCGCGGACTGCACGTCTTCGTCCCGATCGAACCGCGCTGGACCTTCACCCAGGTGCGGCGGGCCGCGATCGCCTGCGGACGCGAGCTGGAACGCCGTATGCCGGACCGGGTGACCATCAAGTGGTGGAAGGAGGAGCGCGGTGAGCGGATCTTCGTCGACTACAACCAGACGGCCCGCGACCGCACCATCGCCTCCGCCTACTCCGTGCGTCCCCGCCCGAACGCGCCGGTCTCCGCGCCGCTGCGCTGGGAGGAGATCGACGACGCCGAACCGGCGGACTTCGACATCATGACCATGCCCGCCCGGTACGCCGAAGTCGGCGACGTCCACGACGACATGGACGACCACCGCTTCAGCCTGGAGAGCCTGCTGGAACTGGCACGCCGCGACGAGGCCGAGCACGGCCTGGGCGATCTCCCGTATCCGCCCGAGTATCCGAAGATGCCGGGCGAACCGAAGCGGGTGCAGCCGAGCAGAGCCAAGCGCGAGGACTGAACGGGCACTGCCCGGCAACGAAACGGGCACTGCCGGCATGAACGGGCCCTGCCCGGCTGCGGTCCCGCGGACGCGGCGTGCCGCTCAGCGCCCGTACGTCTGCCGGCACAGGGCCGTCAGCGAGGGGTCGGCGAGCCTGGCGGAGTCGTTGCACAGGCTCCGCATGTCGTAGCCGGACGGGGGCAACGGGCGGCCTCCGCGCTGCGGCGCGTTCGTCCGCGGCGACCGCCCCCTGACCGGAACCCGGCGTGGCGGTGCGGGCTGCCCCGCCCGCCGGACCGGGGCGCGCTCCTGCACCGCACGCCCCGATGCACCCGCGTCCGCCCCGTCCGGGCCCCGGCGCTGACGACCGACCTGGTCCGCCGTCTCCTGCTCGTCCGCGGTCTGTTCTCGCTCCGGCGCCGTGCTCGCGAGTTCCTCGTGCATCGACGGGCGAACCGGCGAAGGAGCCGTGGGCGCCGGAGGCGCCGGCACGCCTGCCGCCGGGGCGGTACTCGGCACGGGGGAGTGTGGCGGACCGGGCACGGAGACGCAGCCGGTCGCGGTGAGAAGGGCGGCAAAGGTGACGGGGATGATCCGCAGACGCATGGGGCCAGCGTGCCGCAGCCGACCCGGCCCCGGGCGACGGCTCCCGGGGGGACCACCATGACGGGTGACCGGACGGTCTTGTCCGCCGTGACGGACGACCGGACCGGCAGGCACGCCGTGACGGCATGTGCCGGGCGCGCTCCGCCCGGCACTGCGTGCGCCGGGGCGGAATCGGGAGCAGACTCGGGAGGGGGGAATCCCGGAAGGTGACGCACCATGATCACGACCCCCTTCGTCACCGGCTCTCCCAACTGGATCGATCTCGGAACCCCCGACCTCGAAGGTGCCACCGCCTTCTACGGAGGCGTCTTCGGCTGGCGGTTCCAGTCGGCGGGGCCCCAGGCCGGCGGTTACGGCATGTTCCAGCTCGTCGGCAGGACCACGGCAGGTGTCATGACCGTGCCGCCCGAGCAGGGCGCGCCGGGCTGGAACATCTACTTCCAGTCACCCGACGCCGATGCCACGGCCGAGCGGGTGCGGGCCGGCGGAGGGGCCGTGGCGGCCGAGCCGATGGACGTCTTCGACCTGGGCCGCATGGCGGTCTTCGCCGACCCGGCCGGTGTCGCCTTCTCCACCTGGCAACCCGGCACCAACACGGGCCTGGGCATGGTGAACGAACCCGGCTCGCTGCGCTGGGCGGAGCTGTACACACCGGACACCGAGAGCGCGATGGCCTTCTACCGCTCGGTCTTCGGATGGGAGGAGTACGGCGTGCCCATCCCGGCCGGTGACACCTACACGACGGTGAACCCGGCGGGCGCGGGCCCGGACGGCATGTTCGCCGGCCTCGTCCCCCTGGAGGCCGACCCGGCCGAGGCGGCCGACGGCCCTTACTGGCTCCCCTACTTCGAAGTCGACGACACGGACGCGACCGTCTCGCAAGCCGAACAGCTCGGCGGTAAGGTCCGGTTGGCACCGCTCGATCTGGAGGACGTCGGCCGCATCGCGAAACTCGCGGACCCCTACGGGGCGCGCTTCGCGGTGATGACGAGCCTGCTGCCCGACGCGGCGTAGGACAGTACCTCGTTGATGATTCATTGACGTGGTGTTTATCGCCGCCGGGCAACGTGTGCGGCATGCCGATCAACACCACGACGACCGCCACCATCACCAGCATCGACGACGAACTCGCCTGGCAGGAAACGGCCCTGTGCGCCCAAGTCGGTCCCGAGCTGTTCTTCCCCGCTCCGGGCTCCTCCACACACGAGGCCAAGCGACTCTGCCGCGCCTGCGAGGGACGGGTCGCGTGCCTGGAGTACGCACTCGCGAACGACGAGCGGTTCGGGGTGTGGGGCGGGCTGTCGGAGAAGGAGCGGGGGAGGCTGCGGCGCGGTCAGAACCAGTGACGCAGGTAACGCCCGTTCCTGGCGAGCTCGGCACGCTCGGCGACCTCGCCGGCGGACGGAAGCTCCACCCGGGCCGACGCGGGCCGAATGCCTTACGTCTTCCGGGTGGTGGGATAACCGGATGCTGACGGTCGGTGTGGCTCATTACGATCGACGAGCATGACCGACCGGATCACGGACGACGAGCTGGCGGCGTTCCGCCGCATCGTCGGGCGACTGCGCGAGCTGCCCCTGGACGACCCCCTGCGGATGCATGGCGAGGAACTCGCCGCGACGTTCGCGCGGGAGAGCCGCAACAAGCGGCGCAAGGCCCGTCGTCAGAAGCGCTCGGACGCCGATGCCGCGCTCACCGCGGCCACCGCGACGGGAGCCCTCGACCGCCGGGAGGACGCCGCGCTGGCCATGCGGACGGGGAGCCCGGGGGAGTTCCTGAAACCGAGGCACTGCTACGTCTGCAAAACGCTGTATCGACAAGCCGATGCCTTCTATCACCGCCTGTGCCCGCGCTGCGCCCGTGACAACGCGACCCGTCGCAGCCTGCGTACCGACCTGTGGGGCCGCCGGGTGCTGCTCACCGGTGGCCGGGTGAAGATCGGCTTCCAGCTGGCGCTGATGATGCTCCGCGACGGCGCCGAACTGATCGTGACCCAGCCGCTTCCCGCAGGACACGCTGCGCCGCTTCCATGCGGCCGAGGGCAGTGAGCAGTGGCGGGGGCGGCTGACCGTGGCCGCGGTCGATCTGCGCGACCCGCGCCAGGTGATCGGGCTGTGCGAGCTGCTGCGTACGGACGGCAGGCCCCTGGACATCCTCGTCAACAACGCGGCGCAGACGATACGCAGGCCCGCCGAGTCCTACGCCCTGCTCGCCGCGGGAGAAGGGGACACGGTGCCGGCGGGTGTGCTCGCCGCGCCCGGGTACGCGACGACGACCGCCGTCGGCGGATCGTCGTCCGGCTCCCTGGAGCTGGTGCTTCCGGCCGCCGACGAGGCCGGACTTCTGCCGGACACGTCCCCGGCCAACTCGTGGTCCGCGCGCATCGGCGAGCTCGACCCGGCGGAGCTCCTCGAGGCGCAGCTCGTCAACGCCGTGGCGCCGGCGTTGCTCTGCGACCGGTTGCTCCCGCTGCTCCTCGCCTCACCGCGCCCCCGCCGCTACATCGTCAACGTATCCGCGGTCGAGGGCCGGTTCGCCGTGCGGAACAAGACGGGCGGGCATCCGCACACCAACATGGCCAAGGCCGCCCTGAACATGCTGACCCGCACGAGTGCCCAGGAGCTCGCCGCGCAGGGGGTCCACATGTGCAGTGTGGACACCGGCTGGATCACGGACGAGAACCCCGCCCCGCGCAAGGCACGCATCGCGGCGGCCGGCACCCGCACGCCGCTCGACATCGTCGACGGTGCGGCGCGGGTGTACGACCCGATCGTGCGGGGCGAGGCGGGGGCCCCGGTGTCCGGGGTGTTCCTGAAGGACTACCGCGAGGCCGCCTGGTGACATCCGCACCGGGCGGCCCCGGAAGCCGCGCGGCGGGCGCGGCGGCGCGTCAGCCCGCGGCGCGCGCCGCCATCCGCGCCTTGCGCGCGGCGAGCTTCTCGTCGAACTTGGCGGCCTCGGCGTCCAGGCCGCCCATGTAGAGGCCCAGTTCCTCCTGGGCCTTCTGGCCCTCGGGGCCGAGGCCGTCGATCTCCATCACCTTCAGGAACCGCAGCACGGGCTGCAGTACGTCGTCGTGGTGGATGCGCATGTTGTAGATCTCGCCGATCGCCATCTGGGCGGCGGCCCGCTCGAAGCCCGGCATGCCGTGCCCGGGCATCCGGAAGTTGACCACGACGTCACGCACGGCCTGCATCGTCAGATCAGGAGCGAGCTCGAAGGAGGCGCCCAGCAGGTTCCGGTAGAAGACCATGTGCAGGTTCTCGTCGGTGGCGATACGCGCCAGCATCCGGTCACACACCGGGTCGCCCGACTGGTGGCCGGTGTTGCGGTGCGAGATGCGCGTGGCCAGCTCCTGGAAGGCGACGTACGCCACGGAGTGCAGCATCGAGTGGCGGTTGTCCGACTCGAAGCCCTCGGACATGTGGGACATCCGGAACTGCTCCAGCTTGTCCGGATCGACCGCGCGTGACGCGAGGAGATAGTCCCGCATCACGATGCCGTGCCGGCCCTCCTCGGCGGTCCAGCGGTGCACCCACGTGCCCCAGGCGCCGTCGCGGCCGAAGAGCGTGGCGATCTCGTGGTGGTAGCTCGGCAGGTTGTCCTCGGTGAGGAGGTTCACCACGAGCGCGATCTTGCCTATGTCGGTGACCTTCGACTGCGCGGGCTCCCAGGGCTCGCCGTCCTCGAAGAACCCGGGGAAGTTCCGCCCGTCCGTCCACGGGACGTACTCGTGCGGCATCCAGTCCTTGGCGATCTTGAGGTGCCGGTTGAGCTCCTTCTCCACCACCTCTTCCAGTGCGTACAGCAGCCGGGCGTCCGTCCACGCTTCCGAACTGCCGAGATGGGGAGAGGTGATCGTCACGGGTGCTCCTGGGGACGCGGAGAGTGCTCGGGGGTGTGAGCGTCGGCGAAGCCGCAGCCCGCCCCGTCCGGATGAGGGAACGGGAGGCTTACCTACGGCTTCGTAGGTTACGAAACCGTAGGTTAAGCACACGGTCGGCCACCGGCCAAGCCCGTGTCCGTTATGTTCTGATACAGCAGGTCAGGCGTGCAGGTCACGCAGCCGTACCGAGAGGCAGGTCACGCATCCCTCGAGCTTTTCGAACTCGCTGATGTCCACCAGAACCGGGTCGTAGCCAAGATCGGCGAACAATTCGGCGGTTTTGGGGGCACTCGCGGCCATCAGTAGTTTGTCACCGCCGAGCAGGACCACATGCGCTCCTGACTCCTCCGGCACCGGCATGAACCGCGGATAGAGGGAGCGCTGCTCCACCAGAGGTTCGTAACCGATCACGGTTCCGTCCGGCAGCGCCGTCACCGCCGACTTCAGATGGAGCACCTTCGTCACTGGCACGGCGACCACATGCGCCCCGAGGGGTTCGAAGGCCGCCCGAAGCTGCTGCACTCCCGCGGCGTTGGTCCGGCCGCCGCGCCCCACGTAGATCGTCTCGCCGATCTTGAGCACATCGCCGCCGTCGAGGGTGCCCGGCTCCCACACCCAGTTCACCGAGCAGCCGAGCCTGGCCAGAGTCTCCTCGACCGCCGTCGTCTCGGCCCTGCGTGACTCGGCCCCGGACCGGGCGACGAGGGCCACGTTCCGGAACATCACCACGGTGTCCTCGACGAACACCCCGTCGGGACAGTCGTCGGCGGCTTCGGTCTCGACGGTCTCCCAGCCATGCGTACGTAGCGCGTCCGCATAGGCCTCCCACTGGGCGAGCGCCGCCGCCGCGTCGACGGGGCGGCGCTCGACATGGGTGACCAGTCCCTCCGCCAGGCGCGGGCTCGGGCGTCGGATCATGGCTTTTCTGCTCGGCACGGACTCTCCTGCACGGGCTCGGGGGATGACTCGCCCATCATTAGCCGCACCTGACCGCTCCCGTAAAGACCCGCACGGGGTGCGGGCACCTCCGCCACAGCGCCCGGAGGACCTGCACAGGGCCGTTGCACCGGATGCCTCCCCACGCTCATGTCACATCAGTGGGCTTCCAGCGCCTCCCACGCCGCCTCCCCGGTCGTCGGGCGCAGCTCGCCGTCGAGCAGCAGCCAGCGGGTGATCCCCACGGACTGCAGGAACCGCAGATCGTGACTCGCCACGATCAGCGCCCCCTCGTACGCCTCCAGGGCCGCCGTCAGGCTTCTCACGCTCGCCATGTCCAGGTTGTTCGTCGGCTCGTCGAGCATGAGCAGCTGCGGGGCGGGCTCCGCGAGCAGCAGCGCCGCCAGTGCCGCCCGGAAGCGTTCGCCGCCCGACAGGGTTCCGGCGGCGCGGTCCGCCCGCGTCCCTTTGAACAGGAACCGCGCGAGCCGTGCCCGGATCGCGTTGTCGGTCGCCGCCGGGGCGTACCGGGCCGCGTTCCCGGCGACGCTCAGGCTGTCGTCGAGCACATCCAGCCGCTGCGGGAGGAAGCGCCAGGGCACCTGCGTCCCCACCTCGCCGGCGACGGGTGCGAGCTGTCCGGCGATCGTGCGCAGCAGGGTCGTCTTGCCGGCGCCGTTGCGCCCGACCAGGGCGATACGCTCCGGGCCGCGGATCTCGAACTCGCCCACGACCCGGGCTCCGCACGCCAGCTCCACATCGGACAGCCGCAGTACGTCCCGTCCCGGATGCACCTTGGTGTACGGCAGCTCGACGCGGATCTCCTCGTCGTCGCGCACCGCCTCCACCGCTTCGGCGAGCCGCTCCCTGGCCCCGTCGAGCTTCTCGGTGTGCATGATGCGGTGCTTGCCCGCCGACACCTGGGCCTCCCGTTTGCGCGCCCCCATCACGATCTTGGGTTCGCGTTTGTTCTCGTACATCTTCCGGCCGTAGCGCTTGCGGCGGGCCAGCTTGACCTGGGCGTCGGCCAGTTCGCGCTTCTGGCGCTGCACATCGGCCTCCGCGACGCGCACCATCCGCTCGGCGGCCTGCTGTTCCACGGCCAGGGCCTCCTCGTAGTCCGAGTAGGCCCCGCCGTACCAGGTGACCGCGCCGTCGCGCAGATCGGCGATCTGGTCGACCCGTTCGAGCAGTTCACGGTCATGGCTGACCACGACCATCACACCGGACCAGTTCTCCACCGCCTCGTAGAGCCGCCCGCGGGCGTACAGGTCCAGATTGTTGGTGGGCTCGTCGAGCAGCAGGACGTCGGGCCGCGCCAGCAGCAGGGCGGCCAGACGCAGCAGGACGCTCTCGCCGCCGGACAGCTCACCGATGGTGTGGTCGAGCTCTACGTGCCCGAGCCCCAGGTGATCGAGTGTGGCCCGCGTCCGTTCCTCCACGTCCCAGTCGTCGCCGACGGCCGTGAAGTGCTCCTCTCGGACATCGCCCGCCTCGATGGCGTGCAGGGCGGACCGGGTGGCGGCGATCCCCAGCGCCCTGTCGACGCTCAGCGCCGTGTCGAGCACCAGGTTCTGCGGGAGGTATCCGACCTCGCCCGCCACACGTACGGCGCCGTCGGTGGGCGTGAGTTCACCGGCGATCAGCCGGAGCAGCGTGGACTTGCCCGAGCCGTTGAGACCGATCAGACCGGTCCGGCCCGGACCGACCGCGAGCTGGAAGTCGTCGAGGACCGCGGTGCCGTCGGGCCAGGCGAAGGAGAGCGAGGTGCAGGTGACGGAAGTGGGAAAGGTAGACATACGGGTCTCCCTGTTGCGTGGGAATGGATGAGCAACGGGTGAGACACCGGTCGGGACAGCGGTCAGGCCCTGGTCCGGAGGAACGGGACGGCTCGTACGCCGAGGTCGCACACGGGCACGCGGGCTGGAGCCGCGTCGCACGGTGTCTCAAGACCTCAGACGAGCAATGTCCTTCTCCGATCGGCGACAACAAGGGCGTTCACGAACGTACGCCCGGGCCGGACGGCGGGGCAACCGAATTAACGGCGCAGGAAGGGAGGCTCAGCGGGCGTCACGCAGCAGCGCGGCGAGGTCACCGTCGAGATCGAGAAAGAGGTACTCATTGCCCCGGGGCACCAGCCTGTCGATCCGCTTCAGGAAGACCCGCAGTTCGGAGGTGCGGATGTGCAGCATCGCGGTGCCCTCCGGGGCGTGGAACTCCACCACGGTCCGGTCGTATCCGTACGGCCGCACGCGTACGTCGCCCACGCCGGCCGGCTCGTCCATGCCGACGGCGAGAAGCTCGCGCGAGAACGCCCAGGACACCTCGGTGCCCTCCAGGGTCGCCGGGGCGGGAAACTCCATGGTGACCGCGAACGGATCCGCGGGGTCGTAGCGGAGGGTTGTGGGCACGGACTCCATCTTCGGTGCCGACGCGACCAGACGGGCCTGCACGGCCTGCTCGATGATGGTGGACAAAGCCCTGATCCTCTCGTCGTTGACGTGCGGCGTCTCCTCGCGAGCTGGAAGACGGCATTCGGACGAATTCCGTGCATCGATCGGCCAAAGTGGGCCGCGTGAGCTGCGTCACCGGCGGTGGTGACCGCGGAACCGGCCCGTACGGAGCCGTCCCCGGCCGGCCCGTAACGCCGCCCTTCCCATTCGAGGCGGTCTGGACCGGGTGCCGGTGGTCGACTACGTTCGCGCGCCATGACGTCACAGGGGAAGACGAGACGAACGATTTCCGTGGGACTGGGCGCGTTGGCGCTGGCGGCCGCCCTTGTCTCTCCGGCGCGGGCGGCGGACGAACCCGGCGCCGTGCACCGGCCCGGCGTACCGCACTGGGAACTCAAACCGACAGGCACCGAGGCGAGGTTCCGCGGACTGGCCGCGGTCGACCGGAACACCGCGTGGGCCGCGGGCTCGAAGGGCACCGTGCTGCGCACCGCGGACGGCGGCCGCAGCTGGCGGAACGTCTCTCCGCCCGGAGCGGGCGAGTTGGAGTTCCGCGACATCGAGGCCTTCGACCGGCGGCGGGCGGTGGTGCTGGCCATCGGCGAGGGTGAGGCCTCCCGGGTACTGCGTACCGACGACGGAGGCGCCACCTGGACCGAGGCTTTCCGCAACGCCGACCCGAAGGCGTTCTACGACTGCATCACCTTCTTCGACAGCCGCCACGGGCTGGCGATGAGCGATCCGGTCGACGGCGCGTACCGCATCCTGTCCACCGGCGACGGTGGACGGTCGTGGAAGGTGCTGCCCACCGCCGGGATGCCCCCCGCCCAGCCCGGCGAGGCCGGGTTCGCGGCGAGCGGCCAGTGTCTGGTGAGCGCGGGCCCGAGGGACGTCTGGCTGGCGACCGGCGGCGGGGCGACCGCACGTGTGCTGCACTCGTCCGACCGCGGACTGCACTGGACCGCTTCGGAGTCGACGATCCCCGCCGGGGACCCCGCGCGCGGCGTCTTCGCGCTGGCGTTCCGCGACCGCAGGCACGGTCTCGCCGTCGGCGGCGACTACCGGACCGGTCAGGCATCGCCGCAGGCCGGCGCGGTGAGCGGGGACGGCGGCCGCACCTGGCGACAGGCCGACACGCCGCCGCCCGCCTACCGTTCGGGAGTCGCCTGGCTTCCGCACAGCAGGTCCGCGGCCCTCGCCGTCGGTCCCACCGGCACCGACCTGACGACCGATGGCGGCCGCAGCTGGCGGACCGTCGACACCGGTTCGTTCGACACCGTCGACTGCACGTCCGACTTCGGGTGCTGGGCGGCGGGTGAGAAGGGCAGGGTCGCCCGACTGGAAGCCGGTGGCACATACGCGCGATAGCCCGGCACGGAGGGACGGGCGGGCCCGGGCCCCGGCGGTGCCCGGACGGACACTCCCAGCGGGCCGGACGGCTTAGGGGGTTTCTGATGGGTCTCCGTGGAGGAAGGAGCGGCGTCCGGTGCGTGCTCTCGGAGTGCCGGTTGGAAGCCCTCGTACTGGATGTACTTGGGCTTTCGGCAGGTGCGGTGAGAGTGAGTGCCGGGCGTCGCGACGCCGCGGAGATCCGTCAGAAGCCCCCTAAGTCCCTTGCCGGGGCGGGACACGGCTGTTCGGCCCAGATGACCTTGCCCTCGGGGGTGTATCGGGTGCCCCAGCGGTCGGCGAACTGGGCGACGAGGAACAGGCCCCGCCCGCCTTCGTCCGTGGCGGCCGCGTAGCGTAGATGGGGGGCGGTGCTGCTGCCGTCGGACACCTCGCAGATCAGCGCTCGATCGAGGATCAGCCGCACGCCGATCGGACCGTTGGCGTAGCGGAGCGCATTGGTGATCAGCTCGCTGAGGATCAGCCCGGTGGTGAAGCCGGCTTCCTCCAGATCCCATGCGGCCAGCTGACCGGCGACGACGGCACGTATGTGTCCTACGGCCTCGGGGTCGCGCGGCACGTCCCAGCGGGCGACGTGATCCCGTGGCAGCGCGCGAGTCCGGGCGACGAGCAGGGCGATGTCGTCACTCGGGCGAGAGGGCATGAGGGCCTGCACCACCGCGTCGCACGTCTCTTCCGGCGCTCCCGCGAAGTTGCCCAGGGTCCCGCACAGGATGTCGAGACAGCTGCCTATGTCCCGCTCCCGGTTCCAGATGAGGCCGTCCGTGTAAAGGGCCAGCGTGCTGCCTTCCGGCAGATCCAGATCGGCCGCTTCGAAGGGCAGACCGCCCAGGCCGAACGGCGGACCGGCGGGCAGCTCGAGCAACTCGACGGTGCCGTCGGGGCGGACGAGCGCAGGCAGGGGATGGCCTGCGCGTGCCATGGTGCAGCGGCGCTCGATCGGGTCGTAGACGGCATACAGGCAGGTGGCGCCGACGATCTCGTCAGCGGTGTCCGCCGCCGGTTCGCGCCGGTCGATGAGGGAGGCGAGTTCGTCGAGACGTGCCAGAAGCTCCTCGGGTGGCAGGTCCAGAGCGGAGAAGTTGTGGACAGCGGTGCGCAGACGGCCCATGGTCGCGGCTGCGTGCAGTCCTTGGCCGACCACATCCCCCACCACCAGGGCAACTCGCGCACCTGGCAGGGGAATCACGTCGAACCAGTCACCGCCGACCCCGGCCTGTGCGGGCAGATAGCGGTAGGCGACTTCGAGGCCGCTCTGCTCGGGCAGGTCCCGTGGCAGCAGACTGCGCTGCAGTGTCACGGCCATGGCGTGTTCCCTGGTGTAGCGGCGGGCGTTGTCGATGCAGAGCGCGGCCCGGGCAACCAGTTCTTCGGCCAGGGACACATCGTCCACCTCGAAGGGTTCCGGCTTCTGGGAGCGCCAGAAGCTCGCGACCCCGAGGACCACACCTCTGGCGCACAGCGGGGCCGAGATGAGTGAGTGGATTCCGTATTCGACGATGCGCTGGGCGCGCTCGGGATCCTGGGCGTGCCACCCGGGGGCGTTGCGGAGTTCGGGCTCGACAACAGCTCGCCCGATGGTCAGGCCCTTCACCTGCGGTGTGGAGGAGGCGAACCTGATCAGTTCGTCCGTGGGGTAGAGCGGATGGTCGTCGCGGACGCCGGTGGTGGCGGTACGGCGCAGCTCCGGCTCCGTACCCGTCGGCTCCTCGCCGAGCAGTACGGACTCTGCCAGGTCCACCGTGACGAAGTCGGCGAACTCCGGCACCGCCGCCTCGGCCAGCTCCTCGGCAGTCCGGGTCACTTCGAGGGTGGTGCCGATGCTCACACTGGCGTCGTACAGCACTCTCAGGCGGCTCCGCGCTGCCTCCACCGTGCCGGACAGCAGCCGAAGCTCGGTCGAATCCCGCAGTGTGGCGACAGTGCCCGGGCCTCCGACGAAACGTTCGATTGGACGTTGATTGACCACCAGCAGTCGGCTTCCCACCGGGTGCACCTCGTCGACGGCCTCTCGGCCTGACGTGAGCAGCTCAGTGGTGAGCGGGGTGAGTCCGAGGTCGTCCACGCGCCGGCCCTCGGAATCCGGGTCGAGGCCGAGCAGGCGTTGTGCCTCGTCGTTGGCAAGCAGCAGCCGGCCCTGCTGGTCGACGATGAGGACGCCTTCCCTCACCGAGTGCAGGACTGCGTCATGGTGCTCGTACATGCGCGTGATCTCGGTGGGGCCGAGGCCGCGGGTCTGGCGCCACAGCCGTCTGCTGAGCAGCGCCGCTCCGCTTGTGGTGACCGCCACCGCGGCAGCCGCGGCGCCGAGCACGACCGGCACCTGCTGCGTCACCACGCCGCCGACCTTGTCCATCGTGATCCCGGCAGACACCAGGCCCTCCACCGAGCCGCCGGGCCCCTTCACCGGAACCACGGCACGAACGGAGGGCCCGAGCGTGCCTTCGTACTTCTCCAGGACCGTCCCGCCGGCCTGCGCAGGAGCAATGGTGCCGACGAAGTGTTTCCCGATACGGTCCGGCTTGGGATGGGAGTAGCGGATTCCGTCCCGGGTCATGACAACGACGAAGTCGACGCCAGAGCGCTTCCTGGCCGCTTCGGCCCGCGGCTGCAGCACTGCGGAAGGGTTGGGGGAATGCAGAGCCTCCACGATCCCCGGGGCCTCGGCAAAGCTCTCGGCGACAGCGAGTGAGCGGTCTTCGGCCTCCCGTCGGCTGTCTCGCTGGGCGTCCAGCACCAGCGCGATGACGGCGGCGGCGGACAGCAGCAGAATCAGCGCAACCTGCAGTACGAACATCTGGCCGACGACACTGCGCATGCCCAGCGTCGAACGCATCCCCCCGCTGCGGGCGCCCACGGATTCGTCGCCGGACGAGGAATCCGGCAAAGATCTTCTGCGGCGGAAAAATCCGCTCATAGATCCTTTGTACTACTGCGGCATGGCCGAGTCCCATGTTTCCGGGGCTTCCTCTCGACGGGCGAGCTCCGCGGGACCCCAGCGCTTGTCCACGGCGTTCGCCGAGAGTTTCGAGGCATCACACCTGCCTCGGCCATGGAGAGCGATGAGTGGAGCCTCAAGCTCCGGCAAGGCACGCTGAAGGCATGCGGCCGATACTTCGCTCGTCTCCTCGACCGGGGGCGGGTGGTCGTGGCCGGATCCTCTTCCTTCTTCTGAAGGGGTTGCCGTTCTCGATCGCCCTGGCCGTGCTGGTCATCGAGCTCACGCCGGCCCATTTCATCTACACGGGCCCCCTCCTCACCGCGATGCCGGCGCTGGCCGCGGTGACGATGGGCCCCAAAGGCACACTCTCGGCGACGGCTCTCGCGCTGGCGGTCAGCGTGACCACCGCGACCTACAACCATGCCTGGGGCACACTGCAGGTCTATACCAATTTCCTGGCTCTCGCCCTGGTGTCCGTGGCCGGCTTCGTCATGAGCAGTGCCGTGCAGACGCGCACGCGGAGCGAACTTGATCAGGTCCGCCGGATCGCCGTGGCGGCACAGGAAGTCGTGCTGCGCACCGTACCGGCGCAACTGGGCCCGGTGCGGGCGGCCAGCCTCTGCCTCGCCGCCGGGACGGGGGCGCTGGTCGGCGGTGACCTGTACGAGGCGGTGCAGACCCGGTACGGCGTCCGGATGATCGTGGGGGACGTCCGCGGCAAGGGGCTCACGGCCATGCGCGCGGTCGCCGTCGTGCTCGGCACGTTCCGGGTGGTCGCATACGACGAGGACGACCTGGCGGAGGTCATGAACCAATGCTCGGCAGCGCTGCGACGGGAGGTGGCCGTGCCGGGTGCGTACGACGAGGAAGTTCTGATGGAGGGGTTCATCACCGCCCTGCTGGCCCAGGTGCCGGACGAACCCGTGGTGCACGTCGTCAACCGTGGCCATCCGCCTCCGCTGGTGCTGCACCAGGGCAGCGTCCGGACGCTGGTCCCCGCCTCGCCACTGCCGCCTCTGGGCCTGGAGGACCTCGTCACCGGACCCCCCGCCGAGGCCGACGTCTATCCGTTCGTGGCAGGCGACCGTCTGCTGCTGTACACCGACGGCGTGATCGAGGCCCGCAACCGTGACAACGACTTCTTCGCCCTGCCCGAGACCGTCCAGGGGATCCGCGGCGACGTCACCCCGCCGAAGTTCCTGGAAGAACTCCACCAGGCGTTGATCCGCCACACCGATGGACACTTGACGGACGATGTGGCGATGATCCTCGCCGACCGGCACGACGGGGGGCCCGTGGCGCCGACCGGGTGGGACCAGGGGGACAGGCCCCTTCCGGAGCACCCGTGACCGAACCGCTGCGACAAACGCCATTGCCGTACCGGCTCTCGAACGCGGCCTATCCGGGCAGCTGTTGGCGGTACGGCTCGAGCCCCGGTGCCGTCTTCGTCGCGTAGAACTCCGTGATGCGGTACTCGCCCACGCCGCCGGTGATGAAGGGATCGGTCCGCGTCATCTCCTCGATGTGCGCGCGGTCGTCTCCGACGGCCAGCAGCACGCCGCCGTCACGAGGGTTCTTGCGTCCGGACGCGATGACGACACCCTGCTGGTACAGGTCGTCCAGCCAGGCCACGTGTGCGGCGAGGAGTGCGTCGACCCGCTCGATCGGGGAGGTGTAGGTCAATTCCAGTACGAACATGATCGGCAGGGTAGCGGGCGAGGGCGTCCTCCGGATCGGGCGAGCTCCACACGGTCCAGACGAAGACCCTAGGCTGGACTCCATCATGACCACCCTCAGGACACCCGCCGACGAGACCGAAGCCCGTGCCGTCCAGGACGAACTGCGTGCGCGGGTCGTCCTCGACGAGCCCGGGCCACCACCCGGCACCGGCCTCGTCACCGGAGTCGACGTGGCCTACGACGACGACCGCGACATCGTCGTGGCGGCAGCGGTGGTGCTCGACGCCCGCACGCTCGACGTGGTCGAGGAGGTCACCGCGCAGGGACGGGTGGACTTCCCCTACGTACCCGGGTTGCTCGCCTTCCGGGAGATCCCGACCGTGCTCGCCGCGCTCGAGTCGCTGCGCAGCGCCCCAGGGCTGGTCGTGTGCGACGGCTACGGCCGCGCCCACCCCCGCCGCTTCGGGCTGGCCAGCCATCTCGGCGTGCTGACGGACCTCCCGGTGATCGGGGTCGCCAAGAACCCGTTCACCTTCACGTACGAGCCCCCGGGCGATCGGCGCCGCGACGCCTCACCGCTGCTCGCGGACGACGGCGAGGAGGTCGGCCGGGCGCTGCGCACCCAGGACGGCGTCAAGCCGGTCTACGTCTCGGTCGGCCACCGCGTGTCCCTCGACAACGCCTGCGCCCATACGCTCGCCCTGGCGCCGGACTTCCGCCTCCCGGAGTCGACACGACGGGCGGACGCGCTGTGCCGCCGTGCCTTGCGTGAGGCGACGGCCTGAACGATCCGCAGACCGCAGACCGCAGCCTCGCCGCCCCCGAAGCCCGGATCCGCCCGCGGTGCACGGGACGGCCCGGGGGAGCGTTTCCTACCCGGCGTGTGCGACGCGGAAGGCGATTCCCGCCGCACGCAGTCGCTCCGTCAGTGCGTCGCCCATCGCGACGGCCGTGGTGACCTGGCCGGCGCTCGGCGGCAGTGTGTCGAACGCAAGGCTGAGCGCCGACTCGGCGAGCATCTTCGCCGTCTCGCCATAGCCCGGATCCCCGCCCGAGACCTCGGTGAAGACGCGGCGCCCGCCTCCCTCGCCCACGAAGCGGACCCGGAACCAGCTCTGCTCACGCTGCTCAGCGCTCGGCCCCCGGCCCGGTTCGTAGCGGTCCATCAGCCAGGAGCGAGCGGGCGGCAGCTGGGCGAGCACGGCGAGGGTGCCGAGTGCGGCCGTTCCGCCGATCGCCATGGGCAGCGTCTTGACCGAGGCGTAGTGCCGGTACCGGAAGTCGGGGCCGTACCGTGCCAGCTGCCGCGCCGACCGCGCCACGATCTGCGGGTCCAGTGTGGGCAGCGGAAGCGCCCAGGCGCCGGTCTCCTTGCTGAACCGGGGTGTGGCGAACGGCGCCACCGCCCGGCGAGCCACCATCCGGGGTTCGTGCAGCCGCCGCTCCCGTGCGGCCCGCAGGGCTTGTCGCTGCCGCCCCATCGCGGTGACGGCGGAGGCGAACGTGCCGCCGGAGATCAGTCCGCCCGCGCGGACGAAGCCGTCGACCCGCAGCGGTACGTCCTCGGGCAACTGCCGGACCGTGAAGTACGCGCCCAGATCATGCGGAACGGAGTCGAAGCCGCAGGCGTGCACGATCCGGGCACCCGTCTCACGGGCCCGGGCGTCGTGCCGTACGAACACCGTGTCCACGAACTCGGGCTCGCCCGTGAGGTCGGCGTAGTCCGTCCCCGCCTCGGCACAGGCGGCCACCAGGGGTTCGCCGTACCAGACGTACGGGCCCACCGTCGTGGCCACCACATGGGTGGACTCGGCCAGCTCACGCAGCGCGTCCGGGTCCGAGGCGTCGGCGACGATCAGCGGCAGGTCCGCGCAGGCGGGATCGACCGCTGTGAGCCGCTCGCGCAGCTGCTCCAGCCTGGGGCGGCTGCGCCCGGCGACGGCCCAGCGGCAGTTCTGCGGCGCACACGCGGCGAGATACTCCGCCGTCAGCGCGCCGACGAAGCCGGTGGCTCCGTAGAGCACGACGTCGTACGGCCGCTCCGGTCCGTTCTGCCTGTTCACCCTGACCCCTTCAGCTGCTCCAGGCCTCGTCCGGCCGGTCCGGCCAGGACGGTCGGCCGGACACGGGGTCGTGCCCCGAGCCGGTGCCGATGGGCGAGGCTAGCGTGAGTCGTGCACATCCGTGCGACCGGGAGGACGAGATGGCGGCAGCGTCGAAGGCGACCCTGGCGAAATGGGAGAGGGTGCGGTTTTTTGCCCGGGCCGTGACCGCTGAACCGCACGGGCAGCGGTATCGGAGCGGCTCCCGTGCGGGCGCTGCGGATCCCGGTGGCTTCGGCGCCGCTTGCTCCCGCCGCGGGTCCTCCGGTCGCCGTCGCCCCGGACGGTCCCCTCGCTGCCCGAGCACGACACCACCAGTGCCGCCGTCGGTGCGATGAGCGCTGCGACAGCCGCGCGACGGGGTATACGAACGACGATTCCGTCCTCCCCGCGGCGTCGGCGGACTCGTACCGCGACGGAGCGACAACCAAGCGCTTGCTCGCCTCAAGGGCTTGTGCGGAGTGGAACACGTTCTTAACATCATTGATGTTACATCAGTTGTGTCACATCGCTGGGGGCTTGATGACAGCCACAGGGAACGGCCCGGCGGGCGGTCCGCTGGCAGGGGTGCGCGTGGTCGAACTGGCAGGTATCGGGCCTGGTCCGTTCGCCGCGATGCTGCTCGCCGACCTCGGCGCGGATGTCGTGCGGGTCGACCGCCCCGGCGGTGCCGGACTCTCCATCGACCCGGCCTACGACCTCACCAACCGGAACAAAAGGTCCGTGCTGATCGACCTCAAGGCCGACGGCGGGTCCGAGCGGGTGCTCGATCTGGTCGAGCGCGCGGACGTACTGATCGAGGGCTACCGTCCAGGGGTCGCCGAGCGGCTCGGTGTCGGCCCCGAGGACTGCCACGCCCGCAACCCCCGGCTGGTCTACGGCCGGATGACCGGCTGGGGCCAGCAAGGCCCGCTCGCCCAGCGCGCCGGCCATGACATCGCGTACATCGCCGTCACCGGCACACTCGGCATGATCGGCAAACCGGACGAGGCGCCCGCCGTGCCGGCCAACCTCGTCGGCGACTACGCGGGTGGTTCGCTCTACCTCGTCATCGGCGTGCTCGCCGCACTGCAGCACGCCCGCACCCCCGGCGGCACCGGACAAGTGGTGGACGCGGCGATCGTCGACGGTGCCGCCCATCTCGCGACCATGATCCACGGGATGATGGCGGCGGGCGGCTGGCAGGACCGCCGGGGGAGCAACCTCCTCGACGGCGGCTGCCCCTTCTACGGGAACTACGAGACGGCGGACGGCGAGTACATGGCCGTCGGCGCGCTGGAGCAGCAGTTCTACGACGAGTTCATCGCCCTGCTCGGCCTCACGGGCCAGGTACCGGCCCGCAAGGACTTCGCCCGCTGGGACGAGCTGCGTACCGCCGTCGCCGACCGCTTCCGCACCAGGACGCGTGACGAGTGGACCAAGGTCTTCGAGGGCTCCGACGCCTGTGTCGCGCCCGTGCTCTCCCTGCGCGAGGCGCCGGCCCATCCGCATCTGGCGGCCCGCGGCACCTTCACCGAGCACGGCGGCATCACCCAGCCCGCGCCCGCGCCCCGGTTCTCCGCCACCCCGGGGGCCGTACACCGCCCGCCCGCCCAGCCGGGCGCGGACGCCGAGGAGGTCGCACGCGACTGGGACGTCCCAAGCGTCCTGCGACGGGACGGGGACCACTGATGGAACAGAGCATTCCGAACATTCCGGGAGTGCCGGCGGACCGCGCCGGCCGTGAGGGGGCACAGCGATGAAGCGGCAGATCTTCGGCGCCGAGCACGAGGCGTTCCGCGAGACGGTCCGCACCTTCCTCGCCAAGGAGGTGCTGCCGCACTACGACCAGTGGGAGCAGGACGGCATCGTCTCGCGCGAGGCCTGGCTGGCCGCGGGCAGGCAGGGACTGCTCGGTCCGGCCGTGCCCGAGGAGTACGGGGGCGGCGGGACCCCGGACTTCCGCTACAGCGCCGTACTCGCGGAGGAGTTCACCCGGGCCGGCGCCGCCGGGCTCGCACTCGGCCTCCACAACGACATCATCGGCCCCTACCTCACCTCGCTCGGCACCGAGGAGCAGAAGCGGCGCTGGCTGCCCGGCTTCTGCAGCGGCGAGATCATCACGGCCATCGCCATGACCGAGCCGGGCGCGGGCTCCGATCTGCAGGGGATCCGCACCACCGCCGAGGACCGCGGTGACCACTGGCTGCTCAACGGCTCGAAGACGTTCATCTCCAACGGGATCCTCGCCGACCTGGTGATCGTCGTGGCGAAGACGACCCCGGAAGGCGGGGCGAAGGGGCTGTCGCTGCTCGTCGTCGAGCGCGATACGGAAGGCTTCGAACGGGGCCGCAACCTCGACAAGATCGGGCAGAAGGCACAGGACACGGCGGAGCTGTTCTTCACCGACGTACGCGTGCCGAAGGAGAACCTGCTCGGAGAGCTCAACGGCGCCTTCGTCCATCTGATGACCAACCTCGCCCAGGAGCGGCTGAACATCGCCGTCGCAGGGATCGCCGCCGCCGAGCATCTGCTGGAGATCACCACGCAGTATGTGAAGGAGCGCGAGGCCTTCGGCCGTCCGCTGGCCAAGCTCCAGCACATCCGCTTCGAGATCGCGGAGATGGCCACCGAATGCGCCGTGACCCGCACGTTCATCGACCGTTGCATCGTCGACCACACGAACGGTGAGCTCGACGCCGTACACGCGTCGATGGCCAAGTGGTGGGCCACCGAGCTGCAGAAGCGGGTCGCCGACCGCTGCCTCCAGTTGCACGGCGGATACGGCTATATGACCGAGTACCGCGTCGCGAAGGCGTTCACGGACGGCCGCATCCAGACCATCTACGGTGGCACCACCGAGATCATGAAGGAGATCATCGGCCGCTCCCTGCTGGCCTGAGGGCTGTCCCGTGATCCCGATCCCGATCGCGCTCCCCGCCCCCGACCCACACCACCCCCGACCGCTCCTCCCTCATCCGTGATGCGAAAGGCCCTGTCTTGAGTACCGAAGCGTTTGTGTACGACGCGATCCGCACCCCGCGCGGCCGCGGCAAGGCCAACGGAGCCCTGCACGGCACCAAGCCGATCGATCTCGTCGTCGGTCTGATCCACGAGATCCGGGCCCGCTACCCCCAGCTCGACCCCGCGGCGATCGACGACATCGTCCTCGGTGTCGTCGGCCCCGTCGGCGACCAGGGCTCCGACATCGCCCGGATCGCCGCCATCGCGTCCGGACTGCCCGACACGGTCGCCGGCGTCCAGGAGAACCGCTTCTGCGCCTCGGGCCTGGAAGCCGTCAACATGGCGGCGATGAAGGTCCGCTCCGGCTGGGAGGACCTGGTGCTCGCGGGCGGTGTCGAGTCGATGTCGCGGGTGCCGATGGCGTCGGACGGCGGCGCCTGGTTCGCCGACCCGATGACCAACTTCGACACCGGCTTCGTACCGCAGGGCATCAGCGCGGACCTGATCGCCACCGTCGAGGGCTTCTCGCGGCGTGACGTGGACGAGTACGCCGCCCTGTCGCAGGAGCGGGCCGCGGCGGCCTGGAAGGACGGACGCTTCGAGCGCTCCGTCGTCCCGGTCAAGGACCGCAACGGTCTCGTCGTGCTCGACCACGACGAGCACATGCGCCCGGGGACGACCGCGGACTCCCTGGCCTCGCTCAAGCCGTCGTTCGCGGGCATCGGCGAGATGGGCGGCTTCGACGCCGTAGCGCTGCAGAAGTACCACTGGGTCGAGAAGATCGACCACGTGCACCACGCGGGCAACTCCTCCGGCATCGTCGACGGCGCCTCACTGGTCGCGATCGGCTCCAAGGCGGTCGGCGAGCGCTACGGGCTCACGCCCCGGGCGCGGATCGTCTCCGCCGCGGTCTCCGGCTCCGAGCCCACGATCATGCTCACCGGCCCGGCGCCCGCCACCCACAAGGCCCTGGCCAAGGCCGGACTGACCATCGACGACATCGACCTGGTCGAGATCAACGAGGCGTTCGCGGGGGTCGTGCTGCGCTTCGTGCGCGACATGGGGCTCTCCCTGGACAAGGTCAACGTCAACGGCGGCGCGATCGCGCTCGGCCACCCGCTCGGCGCCACCGGCGCGATGATCCTCGGCACGCTCGTCGACGAACTCGAGCGCCAGGACAAGCGGTACGGCCTCGCCACGCTCTGCGTCGGCGGCGGCATGGGTGTCGCCACCGTCGTCGAGCGCCTCTGACCGTCCTGTTCCCCTCACCGCCTCGCGCCACTTTCGCCGTACGGAGAAGCAGCAATGACCTCAACGCCGACGAGTTCCACCATCCGCTGGGAGCAGGACGAGACCGGGATCGTCACCCTCGTCCTCGATGATCCCAACCAGTCCGCCAACACCATGAACCAGGCCTTCCGGGAGTCGATCCAGGCGATCGCCGACCGCGTCGAGGCCGAGCAGGACGGTATCCGGGGCATCGTCTTCACGTCCGCCAAGAAGACCTTCTTCGCGGGCGGCGACCTGAAGGACATGATCCAGGTCGGCCCCGAGCACGCCCAGCAGGCGTTCGACATGGGCATGGGCATCAAGCGGGCCCTGCGCCGTATCGAGACCCTCGGCAAGCCCGTCGTCGCCGCGATCAACGGCGCCGCGCTCGGCGGCGGTTACGAGATCGCCCTGGCCTGCCACCACCGCATCGCGCTCGACGCTCCCGGCTCCAAGATCGGTCTGCCCGAGGTGACGCTGGGCCTGCTGCCGGCCGGCGGCGGTGTCACCCGCACCGTACGGCTCATGGGCATCGCCGACGCCCTGCTCAAGGTGCTCCTCCAGGGCACCCAGTACTCGCCGCAGCGGGCGCTCGAGAACGGCCTCGTCCACGACGTGGCCGCCACGCCCGAGGAGATGCTGGCCAAGGCGCGTGCCTTCATCGACGCGCACCCCGAGTCGCAGCAGCCGTGGGACGTCAAGGGCTACAAGATCCCCGGCGGTACGCCCTCGAACCCGAAGTTCGCCGCCAATCTGCCCGCCTTCCCGGCCAATCTGAAGAAGCAGCTGAACGGCGCCCCCTACCCGGCGCCGCGCAACATCCTCGCCGCAGCCGTCGAAGGCTCACAGGTCGACTTCGAGTCCGCCCAGGTCATCGAGGCGCGCTACTTCACCGAGCTGCTCACCGGTCAGACCGCGAAGAACATGATCCAGGCGTTCTTCTTCGATCTGCAGGCCGTCAACTCCGGTGCGAGCAGGCCCAAGGGCGTCGAGCCCCGCAAGGTCCGCAAGGTCGCCGTCCTCGGTGCGGGCATGATGGGCGCGGGCATCGCGTACTCCTGCGCCAAGGCGGGGATCGAGGTCGTCCTCAAGGACGTCGCCATCGACGCCGCACAGCGCGGCAAGGACTACTCGGTGAAGCTGCTCGACAAGGCGCTCAGCCGCGGTCGCACCACCGAGGCCAAGCGCGACGAGCTGCTCGCGCGGATCACGCCGAGCGCCGACCCGGCCGACCTCGCGGGGTGTGACGCGGTGATCGAGGCGGTCTTCGAGGACCCGGCGCTCAAGCACAAGGTGTTCCAGGAGATCCAGGGCGTCGTGGAGCCCGACGCCCTGCTCTGCTCCAACACCTCCACCCTGCCGATCACCCTGCTCGCGGAGGGTGTGGACCGCCCGGCCGACTTCATCGGGCTGCACTTCTTCTCGCCCGTCGACAAGATGCCGCTGGTCGAGATCATCAAGGGCGAGCGGTCCGGCGACGAGGCACTGGCCCGCGCCTTCGACCTGGTGCGCCAGATCAACAAGACCCCGATCGTCGTCAACGACTCCCGTGGCTTCTTCACCTCGCGCGTCATCGGCCAGTTCATCAACGAGGGCGTGGCCATGGTCGGCGAGGGCATCGAGCCCGCGTCGGTCGAGCAGGCCGCGGCCCAGGCCGGCTACCCGGCGAAGGTGCTCTCCCTGATGGACGAGCTGACGCTGACCCTTCCGCGCAAGATCCGGAACGAGTCGCGGCGGGCCGCCGAGGAGGCAGGCGGCACCTGGACGGGACACCCCGCGGACGCGGTGATCGACCGCCTCGTCGACGACTTCGGCCGCACCGGCCGCAGCGGCGGAGCCGGCTTCTACGACTACGTCGACGGCAAGCGGGCCGGTCTGTGGCCGGGGCTGCGGGAGCACTTCGGCAAGCCGGACGTGGACGTGCCCTTCGAGGACATGAAGGAGCGGATGCTCTTCTCCGAGGCCCTGGACACCGTCCGCTGCCTGGAGGAAGGCGTGCTGACGACGGTCGCCGACGCCAACATCGGCTCCATCATGGGCATCGGCTTCCCGGCCTGGACCGGTGGCGTGCTCCAGTACATCAACGGGTACGAGGGAGGCCTGCCCGGCTTCGTCGCCCGCGCGCGCGAGCTGGCGGCGGCCTACGGCGACCGCTTCGAGCCGCCCGCGCTGCTGGTGGAGAAGGCGGAGAAGGGCGAGGTCTTCGCCGACGCCTGATCCGGCTCGTCGACGACTTCCGCGACGTTCCTCGCAGGTTCCGCGACGTTCCGCGACGTTCCGCGAAGGACGGGTCCCCGCCGCACCACGGGGCCCGTCCTTCGCCGTGCAGATGAACACCCGTCAGGGTGCGCTCTTCCCTTCCGGGCCGGACCCGGAGCCGGGATCGGGGACGCGGTCGAGGAGCTCCGCGAGGACGTCCAGCCGCAGTGCCGCGCGAGGGACATCGGTGGGCGTGATGCTGTCCGGAAGCAACGGCTGGAACTCCGGTCCCGGCTCCACGCCGAGCGCCGCGATCCGGTCGCGTATGCGCTGCTGGAAGTCCTCAGGCGGGGTATACGGGCAGACGATGTCCCGCGGCTCGAAGATCGTCCAGAACATCTCCTCCTCGTGGGTCGGCAGCGCGTGCCAGGCCACGCGGCTCACCGAAGGGTCCGGCAGCGGGAACCGGAGCGCGGTCAGCGGCCTCGCCCAGCGCTGGATGCCCCGCCGCAGCATTCCGCCGGTACCGTCGCTCTCCGGCCATGCCGCAGGGAACCCCACGGCGAGGTAGCCGACGCGCTTTTTGAGATCGGCCCGGCGGGCGCCCTCGGCCACCTCGTAGGACCACGCCTTCTCGTTCCACCGCCACAGACGCGGGGACGAGCTGACCCGGACCACGGTCAGTTCCCAGTCCGGTCTGTATGTCCGCTTGACGTAGAGCCCGCCGGGCTCGAGCTGCGCGAATCGCATGGTCTTCCCCCCTCGGCCGGACAGACACCGGCCGTTGCCCCCTCACCGTAGGCCGCAGGGTACTGAACACGAGCTCCTGCCGCCTGCGGGTGGCCCGGCGTAGCACACTCGTGGCGGCCGCCGCCGTGGTGTTCGCGCTCGCGGTGCTGCTGGCGCCGGGCGAGGCCGTCGCCCCGGGGGAGAGGGGTCGCCGCGCCCGCCTCCTCCGGGGCCTCAGGGCTGTTCTTCGCGGTCCCGGTCGCTGCTGTCACCGTCGCCGTCGCGGTCGCCGGCCTGCGGGGAGCCGGTGGCGTCGGCGCCGAACGCCTCCCGCAGCTGTTCCCGCAGCGAGCGCTGGAACGCCGTCACCAGGGCCTGGATCACCATCGGCTGCATATGGGCCGAGAGCGATTTCATCGCGGCGATGTGATCCGGATCCGACTCGCGCTCCCGGTAGGGACTCCACACCTCGTCCCGGAACAGCCGGCTCAGCTCGTGCGCGGCCGCCCGGGCGTGCTCCAGCAGGACCGTACGGGAGGCGAGGATCGTCTCATGGGCGATGGGGACGTCCAGCAGCTCGATCCCCAGCCGCAGCAGACCGCCGTCGAGCCGGTACACCTCCGGGTCCCCGGTACGGTCCAGGACGCCCATCGCCGCGAGCCGGGCGACGTCCTGCGCCGAAAGGGGCCGGCCGGCGCGCCCCTCCAGCTCGGTGCGCGACACCTCCTCCGCGGACTCGGGGGCCCACGAGGCCACCAGGGCGCGGTGGATCGCCAGGTCGTGCGCGCTCAGATCGGCCGGCAGCTGCTCCAGATAGCGCTCGATCGCCGCCAGCGTCATGCCCTGGTGCTGCAGCTCCTCGATCAGGGCCAGCCGGGAGAGGTGGCCGGGGCCGTAGTGCCCGACGCGGCGAGGTCCGATCACCGGGGGAGGGAGCAGACCGCGGGTGCTGTAGAAGCGGATCGTACGAACGGTGACACCGGCGCGGGCGGCCAGCTCGTCGACGGTCAGTGTCGGCTCCTCGGTCTCGGTCGCCATGGTCTCCCTCGCTCCGTGCACGTGCCGCTCCGGTGCAACAGTATTGCTGTCTCACCAGTGTTGTGAAAGCGGCGGGGAATTCCCGGGTGACTGCTGAGACTGCGCTTCGGCCGGCACCTGAGCGCCTGAATCGGGCCGCCTTGAGCGTGCGGGCGGCCGGGGGAGTCCTGGCCGCAGGCTTCCCGGGGACACCACGCGTGCCGCGGCGTACGCTCGTCGGCAGGGGACGCGCGGCCGATCTGGTTGAGGTGGGCGGCGGGCCCATCGGGGACGGTCCGGCGCGCGGCGTCCACCGTCACCCCTCACTCATCGGACACCTCGTGCTCGTCGCTCGCCTCTCACGGCTCCGCGGTGAGCCGCTACCCGGACGAGACCGCGGGAGGATCCATGACCGCGCTCGGCGATCTGATCGAGATCGACGACCGGACCGTCCTGGTCCTCGGGCAGGAACTGCACCTCGAGCACGACCAGCCGGACGTCGCCAACGCCCTCGTACACCGGGTCGGCGACACCCTGGTGATGGTCGACACCGGCGTCACGGAGGCCTTCCGCGCGGCACTGCGGGCGGCGACCGAACGGGTCGGGCCCTGGTCCCGGGCACTGGTGCTGACCACGCACGGCCATCCTGACCACGTGGGCAACAACGATCTGGCCGACGAACTGGGTGTGCCGGCCGAGCACTACGTCCCCGCCCCTGACTTCGACCAGATGCGGGATCCGGCGGCGTACTGGGAGTGGTCCTTGGAGCGCATCGCCGGGTTGGCGCCGCTGCCCGCGCCCGCTCTGGCAGCCCGCAAGGTGATGTCGCTCTTCCAGCCCATGCGGCCCTTCGGCGCGACGACCCGGACGTATGAGGAGCGACCGCTGGAGCGGATTCGGATCGGCTCGCTGCGATTCATCGGATGGACCTTCGCCGACGGCGCGGTCCGTGTGCTGCGCAGCCATGGCCACTGCGCCGGGCATGTGATCGTGCACCTGAGCGACTGCGGCGTCCTCCATCTGTCCGACGAAGGCAACGGACCCTTCGGTCCGATGGCCGACGCCGACCAGCTCAAGATCCAGACCGTGCTCGGCGCCGTCTCCCTCCTCTTCGAGGAAGAAGAAGCCACACTCCTCACCGACGGGCACACCTTCGCCGTGCGCCGTGGAGCTGAGGTGGTGTCCCACCTGGACGGGCTGCTGGAGCAGGCCACCGTCCTCCAGAGGGCCGCTCTCGGACTGATCGGGGAGAGCGGGCGGGTTCGGCCGAGCGCGTTCGTCACCCGCTACGCGGAAGCCATCGTTGATCTGGGTGTCGCGGGGGTCAACCCGAACGCGATGTTCACCGCCATGATGGCGGTCAACCAACTCCGCGAGCTCGGGCTACGGCCGGAGTCCGACGGGGTCGACGCGCCCTGGTCCCGGCCCACCCCGCAGAATCCCGCGCCGACGCCCCCGTCGGTCCGACCCGGTGTGCGTGGCGGTCGTGGCAACCGTCCCCCCGGTGACGGTTGAACAACCGCACACGCGCACCAGGACAAGACCGTCTGTCAGATTGACGGGGGTGTCTTTGCTCAGGCCGTTGGTGACGTCGGATCCGGGATGCGGCCTCGGCCCGGCCCGGCAGCCCGGCTCCGGGGCCGCCGGAATGCCGGGATCACCAGGAGTCCGAAGCCGAGGGCCGCCGCGATGAGATGGCCGACGGTGGTGAAGTCCGGCAGCGGCCCGGGCCATTCGGCGCCACCGAGGGGCCAGGCGAGCACGAAGGCCACCCAGGGGATACGGCCCCAGAGAGGCAGGGCGATGGTGCCGAGCGCCATGACGGTCTGGGCGCCGTAACTGATTCCGTAGTCCAATTCCTGCCGTACGGATTCCGGATACCAGTCCTGCTGCAGTGCGACGGTGATGACGACAGCCGTGAGCAGGGTGGCCACGACATGCCCGCCGAGGAACACGGCTATGGCGCGTAGCGTGCCCAAACGGTGTTCGGCCCAGGCCAGGAAGCAGCAGACACCGAGGCCCAGGGTGATCAACGTGCCGATGAACTCGGGCGTGCCGAATTCCGTGAGCGTACCGTCGAAGAACAGCACACTGCCGAGCAGCGCGGTCACCGGATGGTCCTGCAGGTTGTCCAGGTTGGTGCTGACGTAACCCAACAGGCTGTCCGCCTTCTCGGCGGACAGACCGTAGACGACCCAGGCATGGCCGGCCAGCAGCAGGCAGACATAGGCGAGGGTCAGCGGTGCGCGGCGCGGGTACGCCAGGATGGGGCGGAGTAGTCCGCCCGAGTGGTTCTGTGGGGGTTTTGAGCTCATGACGTGACATTGTGCACATCGAACGGAAGGTGAGGACCGGTGGGGTGCCGGCAGTCGAGCGGCCCCGGCAGGATGGGTTTCACAATGCCAGGTTCCGGCCACGATGCGGTGCACAATCCACGGTTGGAGGGGCGTCGAAGGCACATTGCCCGCCGCCGCGGGAGAGTTCGACTTCGAGATATGACCGGCGAGCCAGCGGGTAAGTCGGCGATGCCGAGGTTCAGTTCCGGTGAACCGGCTAGAAGGGTCCTCAGGCGTCCCGGTATTGATCCCGGACCTCGGGGCATCGCCGGAAGCCGGCTGACGTGTAGGTGGCGACGGCGCCGGCATTGGAGCTCGGGGTACAGACGAGCGCGCTCGACGAGCCCAGCTCCCGGAGCGCGGCAGCTGCGGCGACGGTGATCGCCCTGCCGTGGCCGTGACGGCGATGCTCCCGGTGCACGCCCATCGGTTCGAGCAACCCGGGCTTCCCCGGACCGGCCGACCACACCGTCACCGCCGCCACCGCGTCGCCCTGGTCGTCGTACGCGACCAGGCACCGGGCGTCTGCGTACGGCAATCCGGCCGCCATCGCGAGCCAGTGCTCGTCCGTGAACCTCGACCCGTCCCACGCCGCCCGATGTACGCCGACAAAGACATGTGCCTGCTCCGGTCCGACCACCTCGATCCGCACACCTGGGTCCTCCACCGGCTCCGTCAGGTCACGGCGCAGCGGCGTCCACGGCTCGTCGGCGTTCCACCCGTACTCGACCAGCAGATCTCGGACCAGTGCGCCCAACGGCGCCTCGACACTCACCTTCTTCTCGGGCAGTACGCCGCGCTCCGGCTCGGTCACGTCTTCGACCACCCGCTGAGCCAGTTCCTCGTCCCGCTGGGAGTCGGGCGCGATCGTCAGCCGCAACAACCCGGGGCCGTCCAGCAGCCCGACGGCGAGAACCTGTCCGTCCCGGCTCCACGTCCTGACCGCCGCGGCGGTCGCCTCCGCACCCAGCCGCCAGAACCAGCCCAGGTCCCCTGGGTGCAGTTGCATCGGCGACCCGTCGTTCTGCCACTCCCGCAGCACGCCCACCGCTTCGCCCAGCCCGTCGACTCCCGGCTTGCCCAACGTCGTCGCCATACCCCCGATCACACACCACGGGACCGACGGACCGCACCCGGTTTCCGACCGGCCGTCATGGTGCTGTCAGAGGCGCCTCGTACGGTGTTCGCATGACGGGGATCACGTATGTGCGGGGCGATGCCACCACACCGCAGGGCAAGGGCGTCAAGCTCATCGCTCATGTCTGCAACGATCTGGGCGGCTGGGGCAAGGGGTTCGTCCTGGCGCTGTCGCGCCGCTGGCCGGAGCCGGAGAAGGCCTACCGGCGCTGGCACCGCGAGCGGGCGGATAACGACTTCGGCCTGGGAGCCGCCCAGTTCGTCCGTGTGGGCCCCTACACCTGGGTGGCCAACCTGGTCGGACAGCGGGGGATACGCACGGGCAGCAAGGGCGTGCCCGTGCGCTACGAGGCCATGGACACCGCTCTCGGGGCGCTCGGGGACAAGGCCGTGGAGCTCGGGGCGTCCGTCCATATGCCCCGGATCGGCTGCGGGCTGGCAGGTGGCACTTGGTCGCGGGTGGAGCCGCTGATAGCGCGGCGTCTCGTCGCGCGGGGCATCGCCGTGACGGTCTACGACCACGATGTCTAGTGCTGTGACCGGATAGGTTCACCGGCTCGCGGCGCCCTGCACGGCGTCTCGCTGCGTTGTCGAATCACCCGAGTACATCCAGTACAAGGCCGATCCTCCGCCTTGCGATACACCGCACCGGACGCCGCGAGCTTCCCGGCAAACCTATCCGGCCACAGCACTAGGCGCCCCGAGGCGCCTGGCGGTTTGGTGTGTACCTGACGCTAGAGTGCGGTGCTTGTCCGGTGTGGCGCATGGCGAACGGGGTGGGGCATGAGTGGGCAACTGAGGGAAAGAGCAACCGAGTTGGCTGACGTCCTATGGCGTGAGCACACCATGTACCGGGACCGCGCGGGTGGTGTGGTCATTCGTGGGGAGCACGTCCAGCGCTGGATAAGCCTCGCGCCGAGCGGCGGCCGGGACGAGATACTGCTTCGCGCGGGCCGCATCCTGGACGGCGGCACCACCGCGCCTGCCCGCTCGGAGGCGGTCGCGAGCCTCACCGCGGGCACGGGTCAACTGGCAGCGATATGTCGCCGGTTGCTGGCCGAGGCCGCAGTCGACGCCGGGCCGGCAGTCCCACGGGGCGGCAACCCCGCACGGCCCCGGAGGGCCGGACGGCCGACGCGTGCCGCACAGCCGAGGAGGACCAGGCGGCCGAAGAGGACCAGGCGGCCGGGCGGGACGGGTCGGCACACCAGTCTGGGGTCCTGGGTGGTCATCGTCTGCGTGGTCGGTGTCGTGGGTCTGTATGTCTACAACGCGGTCCGGGCGAACGGTTAGGTCCTGTCCGGGTGCTCGCACGGCGGCTTCCACCTCGAGGGACACGCGACACCTCGGTCATCCGTGCACCAGGCTCGAGGATCAGCTCAGGCCCGGGTGAAATGGTGAGCGAGGGCCGCATGGGGATCCTGGCCGCTCGGGTGCTCGTGATCGATGTGCACGGTCGCTCCCGAGAGCCGCGGCACCGCGTGCAGCAGTGCGTGCTCGGCGGCCACGGCGACGGTGTGGGCCTGGACGACGGTCAACTCCGGGTCGACCTGGACCGATGTCTCCGCGCGCAGGGCGTGACCGAGCCAGCGCATCCGTACGGTGCCCACGGCCCGGACGCCCTCGACGTGGGAGAGGGCGTGTTCGGCGCTGTCCACCAGGCCGGGATCCACGGCGTCCATCAGCCGGTGCCAGATCTCCCGGGCCGCACCGCGCAGCACCAGCAGGATCGCGACCGTGATCACCAGACCGATCAGCGGGTCCGCATAGCGCCAGCCCAGCGCCGATCCGCCCGCGCCCAGGAGCACGGCGAGCGAGGTGAACCCGTCGGTGCGGGCATGCAGCCCATCGGCGACGAGCGCGGCCGAGCCGATGCGTCGGCCGGTGCGGATACGTGACTGGGCCACCCATTCGTTGCCGGCGAAGCCCACGAGTGCCGCGGCGGCGACCGCAGGGAGATGCGTGACCTCCCGCGGCTCGAGCAGTCGCAGGACCGCCTCGTATCCGGCGAAGGCCGCGGACGCGGCGATGACCAGGACCACGAAGACCCCGGCCAGGTCCTCCGCCCGTCCGAAGCCGTAGGTGTAGCGGCGGGTGGCGGCCCGGCGGCCCAGCACGAACGCAAGGGCGAGCGGCAGAGCCGTGAGGGCGTCTGTCGCGTTGTGCACGGTGTCGCCCAGCAGTGCGACCGACCCGGACAGGGCCGCGATCACCGCCTGGACGACCGTCGTCACGGCGAGGACCCCGAACGAGAACCACAGTGTCCGCAGCCCTTCCGCCGAACCTTCCAGGGCGGCGTCGATGCGTTCACCGTGATGGTGATGGTGGTGAGGCGGATGGCCGTGCGGATGGCGCCTGAGGCGTCCGGACACGTGCTGCTGCTCATCTCCATGACCCGTCATGGACACCACCATGGCAGCCCGATCCCCTTGCAGCCACTGCCGAAAAGCGGCCTCCGACCAGCTGCGCAACGCTTGCGACTACTGCCTCGGGGCGGGAGACCCCGAGGAAGCGGTCGGACGGCCGGACCCGGTCCTGGCTGTCGCGACGGGACCACGACGGCGGCTGCGCCGTGGTCCCGTCCGCGATCGCCCGGACCGGACCTACTGCCCGGACGCCGTGACCGGGTAGTGGTCGGACAGGTTGCCGTACGTGTAGTCCTTGCCCCAGCTGGTGACGGTCCAGGGCGCGGTCTGCTCCTTGACCACCTCGTTCTTCCAGCCGGCCGGCTTCGCGTGCCCCGCGCGGTGCAGGACGTAGTCCAGGTCCTCACGCGGGTCGTCCGGGTAGCGGTCGGCGGCGATCGAGTTGTCCCGGGTGTCGAAGGAGTAGGGGTGCCCGGTGCGTGCGTCGGCACCCACCAGCCCGGCGTCGGACAGCATGGTGCCGTACTCGGAGGTACGGGAGTCCACGTTGAAGTCACCGGCGACGACGACCTGCTCGGACGCCGGGATGTTCTTGGAGTCGAGGAACGCGTCCATCGCCCTGAACTGGCGGCTTCGCATCCGCGCCGCCTCGCCGGAGCCGCAGCCCGGATCGGTGGACTGCGCATGTGTTCCGACGACGTGCACCTTCGTGCCGTTGACGTCCAGGACGACGTACACGAAGCCCTTGTTCGACCACCAGTCCGCCCCACAGGCGTCCTTGTAGACGTACTGCTCCTTGCGGACGATCGGCCATTTGCTCAGAACCGTGACACCGCCGTCCTCGGGGGTGGTGGCCGAGTACGATCCGCCGGTCGCGTCCCAGCCGCTCTTGGAACGGCCCATCACCGGGGTCTGGTACGGGTACTGCGCTGACGCGTTCTGCTTCAGCGCGTCGGAGGAGGAGTTGTCGAACGCCTCCTGCAGCACGACGACATCGTGGCCCTGAAAGAACGGGGCCGCGGGAATCGCCTTGGCACGGTGGTCCTGGCCCCAGTTCGGGTACAGGGTCTTGCTGAACAGGAAGGCGTTGTAGGTCAGCACCTTCAGGGACGGTGTCGCGGCGGAGCCGGCGGCCTCGGCCGACGACGTTGCCGCGGCCAGGGTGACGGCCGTGAGGGCCGTGGAGAGGGCTGCGCCGCAGACACGGCGGAGCGCGAAATGCGCCACTTGAACTCCCTATGGGGGGTGGGGAATTGGCCAGCGCGCACATCAAAGCAGCGGCAGTTACCTTCAGGTAACCGTCAGGTGCCCACTTTCTTGCCGCAGTCTCGCGATCCCGCGAACTTGTCCGGACAACTCGCCGGGTCACCCGCACACGGACCGGACCGCCGTGGAGGCGGCAGTCGGTGCCTCGTCGCCCCGTGCCTCGTCGCCCGCCGTACCTCCTCGCCCGCCGTGCTGAGCTCCCACCCCGGTGGCGGGCCTCCCACGGCACGGGCTGCCCGGCGGGGCCGCGCCGCGCCACCCGGAGCTCATGCGGAGAACCCATGACCCTGGCGGACGTGTGTACGAGGCTGTGATCGCATACTGGAAGCACAAGGGTGTGAGCCGATCCGCCCTCCAACCCCGGGAGGACCCGAGATGCGAAGGCCGGAGCCGGTGCCACCGCCCGTCGGAGGGGTGCTGTGGAGCCTCGCCGGTGACGTCCGCGCTCTGCTGATGCTGCCCGCGGCGCTGACCATGCAGGTCGCACACCCCGCCGTGGGGGCCGGAGTCGACGAGTACTCCGTCTTCCGCACCGACCCCTGGGGCCGGGGCGAGCGCTCCCTGCGCTCGCTCCAGCTGTGGGTCTACGGCGGCGAGGCGGCGGCCGAGGAAGGCCGGCGGCTGCGCGCCCTGCACCGGACCATCCAGGGCACCGACAGCCACGGCCGCAGCTACCACGCGCTCAGCCCGGAGTACTACTCGTGGGTTCATGCCACCGGCTTCCCCATCTACCAGTACGCCGGCCGCTATCTGTACCGCCCGTTCACCGAGGCCCAGGAGCGGCAGCTCTACGCGGAGTGGCTCCAGGTCGGCAGGATCCTGGGCATCCACGACCGGGACATGCCGGGCACCATCGAGGAGTTCTGGCCGTACTACCGCAAGGTCCTCGCCGATGAGCTCGAAGCCACGGCAGTCGTCCAGGACCTCGTCGCGACCGACCGCCCCATCCCGCCGCCGGACCGCGGCCCGTTCCCGCTGCGGCTGCTTCTGAGGCTCGGCTGGCCGGTGCTCATGCCGTTGTTCGTCCGCTTCCGGCGCTTCGTCACCATCGGGCTGATGCCGCCCGAGGCCCGTGACGCGATCGGTCTGCCCTGGACGGACCGCCAGGAGCGCACGCTTCGGCGCTTCTGCCGTGTCGTGCGGGCCGTGGTGCCCGTGCTCCCCGAACGGCTCCGGTATCTGCCGCTGGCGCGCGAGGCGCGCAGGGCCGCCCGGCGGGAGGCCGCACCGGATCTGTCCCGCAGCTGATCCGGTGCCCGCGGGCCGGTCGCACCCCGCCGTACTCCGCGACACTGCCGGTCCTGTCCTGCACACCACAGGAATCCGCACACCGCAGGAATCCTGCACACCACAGGAATTGGGCACATCACAGGAATCGGGCACACCACGGAAGGGAGCCGTGGGATTCATGCCGACGCGCGCCGCACCAGCGTCGTCGGGGTGATCACGGCGGTCGGGGCGACGGACGACTGTCCTTCGGCCAGCAGGCGCATCAGCAGCCGTACCATCAGCCGGCCGTTGCCCTCGATGTCCTGACGGACCGTCGTCAGCGGGGGGTCCATCGCCTGCGCGATCGCCGTCATGTCGTCGAATCCGACGAGGGCGACGTCCTCGGGCACCCGCAGGCCCCGCTCGTGCAGCACACCGAGCGCGCCCGACGCCATCAGATCGTTCGCGGCGAACACCGCGTCCAGGTCCGGGCGCCGGTCGAGCAGTTGCCCCATCGCACGCGCCCCGCTCTCCACCGTGAACGCCCCCTGCGCGACGAGGATCGGATCCACCTCACCCAGCACATCACGGAAACCGGCCACCCGGTCCAGCGCCGAGGTCTGGTCCCGCGGGCCGGCGATATGGGCGATCCGGCGGCGCCCGAGGGCCACCAGATGACGCACGGCGGCCGCGGCGCCCGCGCGATTGTCGCAGTCGACGTACGGCACCGGCGGCCCGGAACCGGCGCCCGGGCGGCCCCCGAAGACGACAGGCACTCCCGACTGACGGACGATCGCCGGGAGTTCCCCGTCGTCGTGCAGCGAGAAGGCGAGCGCGCCGTCGACATGTCCTCCGCGCAGATAGTGGGCGATCCGCTCGTGGTCGTCCGCCCCCTCCACCCACAACAGCACCAACTGCGAGTCGTGTGCCGCCAGTTCGCGGCTGATGCCGCGCACCTGCCGCTCGAAGAACGGATCCGAGAAGATCCTGAACTCGGGCTCGGCGATGATCACCGCCACCGCGCCGTTGCGCCGGGTGACGAGGGAACGCGCCGCACGGTTCGGCACATAGCCGAGTTCGGCGACCGCCTCACGCACCCGGTCCGCCAGTGGCGCACGTACTCCGGCGCCACCGTTGACCACGCGGGAGACTGTCGCCCTGGACACTCCGGCGCGGGCGGCGACGGCTTCCAGAGTGGGCCTGGCCCCGGTGGTCGGATCGGGCAACGGTGACTCCTCGTCTCCTCGTCGGCGTACCGGACCGTGTCAGTCGAGGGTATCCGCGGACGCCGTCGGCCGGTCAGGCCGACGGCGTCCGCGGTGTCCCGCTCAGCCCTGCTCAGTCCTGGTCGGTCCCCCTCAGCGGCTGTGCCGGTGCCCGTGGTCGTGGAGCCCGTTGGTGCGGGCGATCTGCTTCCACGACTTGGGCTGGGCCGCACGGGCGCCCGTGCGCGCGGCGTCCGGGGTCCGTGCGCCGCCGGGCGTCCCGGTGGCTTTGGCGCCACCGGCCGGTGCGGCCGGCTTGGACGGTTCGTACAGCCAGGTGTCGACGAGTGCGGCGAGCGGCTTCCCGGACCCCTTCTCGGCGTACTTCACGAAGTCGCCGACACTGGCGTTGCCGTTCGCGTTGGCGGTCGGCCAGCCCTTGAGGACGGCGAAGAAGGACTCGTCGCCGATCTCGCGGCGCAGGGCCTGCAGGGCGAGTGCGCCGCGGTCGTACACCGCGAGGTCGAACTGCTTGTCAGGGCCCGGGTCGCCGGGCTTCACCGTCCAGAACGGGTCCTCGGCAGGGTGCTGTGCGTAGACGTAGTCCGCGAGCTCCTGTGCGGTGCCCTCGCCCTCCTTCTCCGACCACAGCCACTGGCTGTAGCGGGCGAAGCCCTCGTTGACCCAGATGTCCTTCCAGCCCTTGACGGAGACGCTGTCCCCGTACCACTGGTGGGCGAGCTCGTGCACCACCACCGAGACGTTCGCGCCGTTCGCGAACTGCCGCGGGCTGTAGAACGGCCGGGTCTGGGTCTCGAGCGCGAAGCCGGTGGGGACGTTGGGCACATAGCCGCCGAGAGCGTTGAAGGGGTAGGGGCCGAAGACCTCCTCGAGCCACTCCGCGACCTCGATCGTGCGCTCGACGCTCGCCCGCGCGGCGCCCGCGTTGTCGCCGAGGTCCACGCTGTAGGCGTTGAGGACCGGCAGGCCCTTCGCGGTCTTGTCGGTCGTGATGTCGAACTTGCCGACGGCGAGTGTGGCCAGATACGACGCCTGCGGCTTGTTCGACCGCCAGTTGAAGCGGGTCCAGCCCAGACGCGAGGACTGCGACACCAGGATCCCGTTGCTGATCGCCTGCGTACCGTCCGGGACGGAGACCGAGATGTCGTAGGTCGCCTTGTCCAGCGGGTGGTCGTTGGACGGGAACCACCAGACGGCCGAGTCCGGCTCGTCCGCGGCGATGCCACCGTCAGGGGTGCGGTGCCATGCGGTGTAGCCGTCGACCTTCAGCTCCGAGGGCTTGCCCGCGTACTTCACCACCACCGAGACCGCCTTGCCCTTCTCCAGGGGCGCGGCAGGGGTGATCTCCAGTTCGTGGGCGCCGGTACGCGCGAACGACGCCTTCTTCCCGTTGACGCGGACTTCGCCGACCTGGAGCCCGAAGTCGAGGTTGAACCGGGACAGGTTCTGCTTCGCGGTGGCGAGCAGGGTCGCCGTGCCCTCCAGCAGGTCCGTCTTCGGCTGGTACTTCAGCCGCAGGTCGTAGTGCGACACGTCGTAGCCGCCGTTGCCGCTGGCCGGGTAGTAGGGATCTCCCATGCCCGGCGCCCCGGGTACGGAGTCGGCGGCCGATGCCGGGATCGCCAGCATGAGGGAGGCCGCGAGCGCGCTAGGGAGGAGGATTCTGCGATGCACGAGTGCTCCAAGTCGTCGGGGCTGATGATCTCTTCGGACCCTATTCATGCCTTCCGGCTCAGTCATGTCCATGGCCTCCGGTGTCACACGAATGGCATTCGGCCGACATGGTGCGGGCCGGTGTCCGCGCCGTCGGCGGCCCGCACTCGCGGGTACGGAGCGCCTGTGAGACGGAGATGCCGCGGGTACGGGGATGCCACCACCGCCCTGCACCGGCCGCCGTACCGCACCCTGTCGCACGGGAGTTGACCCCGGTACCGTGCGCCCATGCCGATACCCGCCCGGTACAGCCGCCTGCCTGCCGCCCTGGCTCTGTGTGCCACGCTCGCCGCGCCGGTGGTGAGCCCGCCCGCCCACGCGGCGTCCGCGCTGCAGGAGGCCGCGCATGCCCACGACCCGCAGCTGCCGCGCACCGGATTCGAGCAGTCCGGGGGAGCGCGCTGGACCAGCGAGCCCGAGGAAGCGGCGTTTCTCTCCGCCGTCGACCGTGCGAGCCGCCGGGTGTCGCTGAGCACCATCGGTGCCACCGCCCAGGGGCGCCCGCTGAGGCTCGTACGCATCGGGAACGGCCAACCCACCGCCGCGACCATGCTGCTGATCTGCAGTCAGCACGGTGACGAACCCTCCGGCCGCGAGGCGTGCCTCACCACCGTCCGTGATCTCGCCGGGGCACGCGACCCGTGGACCCGGCGCTTCCTGGACCGTACGACCGTGCTGGTCGTGCCCACCGCCAACCCGGACGGTCGCGCCGCCGACACCCGCACCAACGCGGACGGCGTCGACGTCAACCGCGACCACATCGCCCTCAGGACCGCCGAAGGCCGGGCCATGGCCGCCGTCCTGCGCGACGAACGTCCGAATATCGTCTATGACCTGCACGAGTACGGGGCGACCGCGCGCTACTACGACAAGGACCTCCTCTCCCTGTGGCCGCGCAACCTCAACACCGACGCGAAGGTGTACCGGGAGGCGCACACACTCTCCGAGTCGTACGTCCGGCCCGCCGCCCAGGACGCCGGATTCAGCACCGGCATCTACGGGATCTGGACCGACCCGGTCACCGGCGAACCGGTGAAGCAGGTCGCGGGTGACGGCCAGGAGCGCATCCTGCGCAACACCGCGGGCCTCAAGCACTCCGTGGGGATCCTCGTGGAGACCCGGGTCGACGCCCTCACCGAGGCCGAGAAGCAGGACCCGGCCCTGAACCACAGACGCCGTGTGTCGACCCAACTCGCCGCGCTGGAAGGAGCCTTCCGTTTCGCCGACGAGCGGCGCGCAAGGACGGTGGCAGTCACGGCACGCGCCAGGGCCGCGGGCTTCACCGACCGGGGGCCCGTCTATCTGGGCGGCGCCGACAACGACCCTGCGACCCCCGACGAGACCCTGGCCGACCCGCCGTGCGGCTACCGGCTCTCCGCCGCCCAGTACACGGACGTGCGGGACGAGCTGGCCCTGCACGGGGTCGTGTCCCTGCCCGTGGGGCCCGGCGGCCGCGACGGGGCATACGTACCCCTGCGGCAGTCCCAACGGGCTCTGGTGCCCTTGCTGCTCGACGGCCGGGCGGAGTACCACCTCGCTTCCGGGCAGCCGGTCACCGTCTGCTGACGGTCCGGCGGTCCGGCCGACGGCCTTTCACCATGCGCCAGGAGAGCGTCCGGCCGGGCGCCGCGCTCACCCGGCCAGTGCGGCGGCCTCGTACGCGCATCCCCACGCCACCGTCACTCCGGCGCCCCCGTGCCCGTAGTTGTGGATCAGCCGGGAGCCGGCGGGGGACGAGCCGGTGGGCTCCACCTCCAGCCGGACTCCCTTCGCCCGCACCGGACGCAGCCCCACACGATGGCCGATGACCCGGGCACCGGCGATCTCGGGGCGGACCCCCGCACAGCGCTCCACGATCGCCGCAGCCGTCGCCGGGTCCGGCTCGAGCGACCGTGCGCCGGGCTCGGCCGTGCCCCCCAGGACCAGCCTGCCGGGCTGCGGGAAGAAGTACGTGGTCGCGGGCGACTGCTCGTCCGCCGCGGTGAACCAGGAGTCGATGCCGGGATTCTCCACGAGCACCAACTGCCCGCGGACCGGGGTCATGCCGGGATCCGGCACCACTTCCCGGGCTGCGAGACCGGTGCAGTTGACCACCACGGGAGCCTCGGCCACGGCCTCGTCCAGCGATGCCACCGCCCGCCGCTCCACCACCCCGCCGGCCGTCTCGAGCCGGGTCCGCAGCCACTCCAGGTGCACCGGCATGTCGATCAGCGGCAGACGCGCCCAGAGCGCGGATCCGTACCCCTCCGGGACCTCCGCGGGCGGCAGTTGCCGCAGATCCGCCAACTGCCGCGCCCAGGGACCGAGCCCTTGGAGCTCCACCCTGGTGTGGATGCCCGGCACCAGCCGCACCCCGGTCTCACGCGGTCGCGCGGCCAGCTCCTCGTACACCCGCAGTGAGGTCAGCGACCAGGCACCCACCAACTCCTGCGGCTCGATCCGGTACGGCCACCACAGCGCACCGGCCAGCGCGGACGTCGTCGAACCCACCGGATCGCGGGTCCACACCCGCACCCGGCGGCCCTCACCGGCCAGCACGACCGCCGTGGTCAGCCCGATGATCCCGCCGCCCACCACGATCACATCGTCCGTACCGCGCCCGCCGCGCACACCGCCGCTCATGACCGGACCGTAACCCAATCCGTGAGGGGATGGTCACCTCTCGTCACGGCTGGGGATACTCCAGACATGTCTGCCGAGTACGCGACCTTCGAGCTGGCGCCGGCGACGAGGGCCGGGGGAGTCCTCGCCGACGGTGGCTATCAGGTCCACCGGGACTTCATGGACTTCATCGTCGACGGCCGGCCGCTGCTCTTCCAGCTCTCCGGCCTCGACGCCGTCTCACCGCTCGCCTCCGACATCCCTCCCGCGATACTGGCCCACCAGGTGCGCAGCCTCCTGCTCGAGGCCGAACCGCCGCTGCCCGGCGGGCGCTACGTCATCTACGGCTGTCCCGAGTGCCGCAGGGTCGGCTGCGGCGCCGTCACCGCGGTCATCGAGCGCGAAGGCGACGACTTCGTCTGGCGCGACTTCGCCTGGCAGACGGACGATGCCGCCGACCTCGCGCGCAACGGGTACCACGCGATAGGCCCTTTCCGCTTCCGGGCGGGCGAGTACCGCACGGCGCTGGAACGGCTGCTCGCGGACGAGGCGTCCCGTGCACCCCGCCGCGTCCTGCTCATCGGCGCCCGGGTGGCCCTCCTCGCCAGGCTCGCCGCCGCACTGCGCACCATCGGCATCGGGACGGAGATCACCGAGGACGCGGCGCAGGTGCCCGCCGAGGAACTGCGCACCTATGGGGCCGTGGCCTTCGGGCCCGCCGCCGGCGCGGACCGGCGTTCGGCGGTGCGTACGGTGTTCGAGGAGGCGGGCGTGGACATCGCGTGCGTCGACGGGCTCGCGCCGGTCGTTCCGCTGCTGGTCGCCCAGATCGAGCAGGCGCTCGACCGCAGCCCGCGGGAGCTCCGCCGGCTCACCGGGCTGACGGCACGGTCCGGCACCGCGGAGATCACCGTCACCTGGCGGTGCCGTGTGCGGCTCGTCGTCTACCGCCTGGACCGGTTCCACCGCACCCACACCCACGAGGTCTTCGACGGGACGCTGGAGCCGGGCACCCACCGCCTCGCTCTGGAGGACAGGGCGGTGAAGGGACGGTCCTTCGCGGTGGCGCGCACCCAGGGAGGTGTGCTCGTCGCGCCGGTGGAGCGCCGACCCGGCTGAGGCCGCCGTCACGGCCGCGGGGGGCCTGCTGCACCGCACCCCGGCCGGACCCCCGGGACTCGGCACCGCCATCCCCGTGCCACCGGGGGCCGCTCTGGCCGCCGGCGGGGCGGGGACAGGGGCTGGGGCCGTGCGGTCCCGGATAGGATCGGCACCCTCATGACTGCAACCCTCGTCGCCAAGGATCTCGCCGCCGGGCACGGCGAACGCTCGCTGTTCTCCGGTCTCGACCTGGTCGTCGCGCCCGGCGACGTCATCGGCCTGGTCGGCGTCAACGGCGCCGGCAAGTCCTCCCTGCTCCGGCTGCTCGCCGGCATCGACACCCCGGAACGGGGCGAGCTGCGGCTCTCACCCCCCGCAGCCGCCGTCGGACACCTCCCCCAGGAACCGGAGCGGCGCCCGGCGGAGACGGTCCGGCAGTTCCTCGCCCGGCGCACCGGCGTCGCCGCGGCCCAGGCCGCGATGGACGAGGCGACACAGGCCCTCGTGGACGGCGCGGCCGGCGCCGATGACGCCTACGCCGCGAGCCTGGAGCGCTGGCTGGCTCTGGGCGGCGCCGACCTCGAGGAACGTGCCGAAGACGTGGCCGACTCGCTCGGCCTGACCATCGGACTCGACCAGCCGATGACCTCTCTGTCCGGCGGCCAGGCCGCCCGCGCGGGGCTCGCCTCGCTCCTCCTCTCCCGCTACGACGTCTTCCTCCTCGACGAGCCGACCAACGACCTGGACCTCGAGGGTCTGGAGCGGCTGGAGAAGTTCGTCCTCGGTCTGCGCGCGGGGACGGTGGTCGTCAGCCACGACCGGGAGTTCCTGGCCCGCACGGTCACCAAGGTCCTCGAGCTCGACCTCGCCCAGCAGCAGATCACCCTCTACGGCGGCGGCTACGAGGCCTATCTCGAGGAACGGGATACGGCACGCCGTCACGCACGCGAGGAGTTCGAGGAGTACGCCGGCAAGAAGTCCGCCCTCGAGGACCGCGCCCAGATGCAGCGCGGCTGGATGGACAAGGGCGTGAAGAACGCACGGCGCAAGGCCGGCGACAACGACAAGATCGGCCGTAAGTTCCGCAGCGAGGCCAGCGAGAAGCAGGCGGCCAAGGCCCGCCAGACCCAGCGGATGATCGAGCGCCTCGACGTCGTCGAGGAACCCCGCAAGGAGTGGGAGCTGCGCATGGAGATCGCGGCCGCGCCCCGCTCCGGTGCGGTGGTCGCCACACTGCGGGACGCCGAGCTGCTGCGGGGCGACTTCCGCTTCGGACCGGTGTCGCTGCAGATCGACTGGGCCGACCGGGTCGCCATCACCGGCGCCAACGGCGCGGGCAAGTCCACCCTGCTCGGGGCCCTCCTCGGCCGTCTCGCACTGGACTCCGGGCATGCGGCGCTGGGCTCCGGCGTCGTCGTCGGCGAGGTCGACCAGGCACGAAAGCTCTTCCACGGCACGGAGACCATGCTGGACGCCTTCTGCGCGGCCGTTCCCGACACCGAGCCCGCGGACGTGCGCACGCTGCTGGCCAAGTTCGGCCTCAAGGCCGCCCATGTGCTGCGCCCGGCGGTGACCCTGTCCCCGGGCGAACGGACCCGCGCCGCGCTCGCCCTGCTCCAGGGCCGCGGCGTGAACCTCCTCGTCCTCGACGAGCCGACGAACCACCTGGATCTGCCGGCCATCGAGCAGCTGGAGTCCGCACTCGGCTCGTACGACGGCACTCTGCTGCTGGTCACGCACGACCGGCGGATGCTGGAGGCGGTCCACACGACCCGCCGCATCGAGGTGGCGGACGGCACGGTGACGGAGTACTGATGCACGACCCACTGACCCGACTGCTCGCGCTCATCGGCGATCCGGACGCCGATGTCGACGAGACGATCGACCTGGCCGACGAGATCGCGGCGTCCGGCGAAACGGCACTGCTGCCCCGCCTGGAAGCGGAACTCGACCGCAGCGTCGGCGAAGGCGACGCCTACGCCCGTGAGCTGCTCGGCGGGGTGATCGCGGCACTCGGCGGTGTCCAGGTGCTGCCGGTGCTGCTGCGTGCCTCCGCCGTGGATCTCGGCGACGGCGAGGACGGGCTGGCGGCGGAGATCGTCGACCTGGTCCACGCGGACCCGCCGACGGCGCGCGCCCTGCTCGCGCCGCTGAGCGGGGACGAGGACCCCGCCGTACGCGATCGCGCGGAATGGGCGCTGAGGTTCGCCCCCTGATGCTGCGCACCGGGGTGCGGCATGGTCCGCCGCACCCCGGGATGGCTCAGCCGCTACCGCTTGCCGCCGCCCTGGTTCGGCCCCAGCAGACCTGCCTTGCGCAGGGCGTCCGCCATCGCGCTGTTCGACGGCGCGGGGGCCGTACGGTCACCTGAGCCGCCGCGGCCCGCTCCGCCCTGGCGCTGCTGGGGCGGACGGCCGCCCTGGCCCCGTTCACGGCGCTGGCCGCCGCCACCGCCGCCCGGAGTCCGCTGCGCCGCCTCGTCGTCCAGACGCAGCGTCAGCGAGATCCGCTTGCGCGGGATGTCGATGTCCAGGACCTTCACCTTCACCACGTCACCCGGCTTGACCACGTCCCGGGGGTCCTTGACGAACGTGCGGGACATCGCCGACACATGGACCAGACCGTCCTGGTGGACGCCGACGTCGACGAACGCGCCGAACGCGGCCACGTTGGTGACGACACCCTCGAGCACCATGCCCGGCGCGAGGTCCGAGATCTTCTCGACGCCTTCCTTGAAGGTCGCCGTCCTGAACGCGGGCCGGGGGTCGCGCCCCGGCTTCTCGAGCTCGCGCAGGATGTCGCCGACCGTCGGCAGACCGAAGGTCTCGTCCACGAAGTCGTCCGCGCGCAGTGAGCGCAGCACGGCCGTGTTGCCGATCAGCGCGGCCACCTCACTGCCCGTGGTCTTCACCATCCGCCGCACCACCGGATACGCCTCGGGGTGCACGCTGGAGGAGTCCAGCGGGTCGTCGCCGCCGCGGATCCGGAGGAAGCCCGCGCACTGCTCATAAGCCTTCGGGCCGAGCCGCGCGACGTTCTTGAGCTCCTTGCGCGAACGGAACGGGCCGTTGGCGTCGCGGTGCGACACGATGTTCTCCGCGAGCCCCGACCCGATGCCCGACACACGCGAAAGCAGCGGCGCGGAGGCCGTGTTGACGTCGACGCCGACGCCGTTCACACAGTCCTCGACGACCGCGTCCAGGGAGCGGGAAAGCTTCACCTCGGACAGGTCGTGCTGGTACTGGCCCACGCCGATCGACTTGGGGTCGATCTTCACCAGTTCGGCGAGCGGGTCCTGCAGCCGGCGGGCGATCGACACCGCGCCGCGCAGCGAGACATCGAGCTCCGGCAGCTCCTGCGAGGCGAACGCGGACGCCGAGTACACGGAGGCGCCTGCCTCGGACACCATCACCTTGGTCAGCTTCAGTTCGGGGTGCTTGGCGATCAGTTCACCTGCGAGCTTGTCCGTCTCGCGGGATGCGGTGCCGTTGCCGATCGCGACCAGCTCGACCGCGTGCTCCTTCGCGAGCCGCGCCAGCTTCGCGAGCGACTCGTCCCACTTGTTCGCGGGGACGTGCGGATAGATCACGTCCGTGGCCACGACCTTGCCGGTCGCGTCGACGACGGCGACCTTCACGCCCGTACGGAAGCCGGGGTCGAGTCCCAGCGTCGCCCGGGTGCCGGCCGGTGCGGCGAGCAGCAGGTCCCGCAGGTTCGCCGCGAAGACGCGCACCGCCTCGTCCTCGGCCGCGGTCCGCAGCCTCAGCCGCAGATCGATGCCCAGGTGGACGAGGATGCGGGTCCGCCAGGCCCAGCGCACCGTGTCCGCGAGCCACTTGTCGGCCGGCCGGCCGAGGCCGGACACGCCGAAGCGGCGGGCCACCATGCCCTCGTACGTCGAGGGGCCCGGCTCGTCCGACGGCTCCTCGGGCTCCAGCACCAGATCGAGGACCTCTTCCTTCTCGCCGCGCAGCATCGCGAGCACCCGGTGCGAGGGCAGCTCGGTGAACGGCTCGGCGAAATCGAAGTAGTCGGCGAACTTGGCGCCCGGCCCCTCTTTGGCGTCGCCCTTGCCGTCCCGTACCTTCGCCACCAGCCGCCCGTGCGTCCACATCCGCTCGCGCAGCTCGCCGATCAGATCGGCGTCCTCCGAGAAACGCTCCGTCAGGATCGCCCGGGCGCCGTCCAGCGCGGCTGCCGGATCGGCGACCCCCTTGTCCGCGTCGACGAACGCCGCGGCGGCGGCGAGCGGTTCGATGGACGGATCGCCGAGCAGCCCTTCGGCGAGCGGCTCCAGACCGGCCTCGCGGGCGATCTGCGCCTTGGTGCGCCGCTTGGGCTTGAACGGCAGATAGACGTCCTCGAGGCGTGCCTTGGTGTCGGCGGCCCGGATCTGGGCCTCGAGCTCGTCCGTGAGCTTGCCCTGTTCGCGTACGGACTCGAGGATCGCGGTGCGCCGCTCCTCGAGCTCCCGCAGATACCGCAGTCGCTCCTCGAGCGTGCGCAGCTGTGCGTCGTCGAGCATCTCGGTCGCTTCCTTGCGGTAGCGCGCGATGAACGGCACGGTCGACCCGCCGTCGAGCAGCTCGACGGCCGCCTTCACCTGCCGCTCGCGTACGCCGAGCTCCTCGGCGATCCTGCCTTCGATGGACGTCGTCACGGTTCCCCGACTCGCCTTCTGATGCTGGCTGTGCCTGGAGGCCCCGCGCTCCTGCCCGCGCGGCCTCTTCGCCTGCATTCTGCCGGGTGGCCGGGGGCCGTGTCGCGTGCGCCCCCTTCGGCGCGTGGCGGCGGTCAGCCCTTGCCGCGCAGATCGGCCGGGAAGGCACCGGCCGCGACCGCTGTCCCCAGGAAGCCGTATGCGAGTTCGGTGAGGCGTTCGACGGACGCAAGACCGAGGTGTTCGTAGGGGGCGGCGTCCAGGCGGTCGGTGTGGTCCTCCAGTTCCTCCCGCAGTGCCACGCCGTCGGCGGTCAGTTCGCCCTCGGCGTCGAGCAGTCCGCGCTCGCGCAGCCGGTCGCACGCCGCGTTCCAGTCGTCGCGCCGCCAGCCCCGGGTGGCCAGGGCCCAGCGGGGTGACATGCCCTTGCCCGTCGCGGTGTGGCTGGCCATCGACTCCAGCGGGTCGAGCCCGGCGGAGAGCAGCGCGGCGACATGGCCGTCGCCGCGGTGTTCGCGCAGCAGTGTCGTCGCGTGCCAGTAGGCGAGGTGCGGCTCCTCGGGTACGGGAAGGTCCGCGTGCGCCGAGTAGAGCGGGCGGGCGTGACGGGTGCACGCCTCGGCGGCACGCAGCGCCAGCGTTGCCGCCTCCGCCATCTCCTTGGACGCGACGGCCTCGTCGCCGAGCAGCCTGCGCAGGGTGGCGTCGACCGCGCGCAGCCTGGCCGTCAGCACGGCATCGGGGGACGCCGTCTCCCACACCGCCGGGAAGTGCCGGGTCAGCAGCTCGTGGTTGTAGTTGTAGAACGCCGCGGCGACCGTGCCGGCCCCGACGGCGCCCATCGCGGCGGCCCGGCTGGAGAGCGCGGCGGCCGAGAAGTCCTCGATGCCCACCCCGGCGAACTGGGCGGTCAGATCGGGCGAGAAGTACACACCGGCGTGTGTCGAGTTGAGGGCGCTGGCGCAGCGGCGGCCCGCGCGCGGGGGGAGAGAGGTCATGGCTGCACGTTACCGACTGGTCGGTACGACAGGAAGGGCGGGATGCCGTAGAGCCCTGATGGCAGAAAGGGTGGGGATCTTGTCATTGCGGTCACGCGCCGCTGCGCCAACGATGGACGCATGCCCGAGCAAACCGTGCTGATCGTGCTCTTCGACGGAGTACAGAGCCTTGATGTCACCGGCCCGCTGGAGGTCTTCGCGGGGGCGAACCAGATCCCCGGTGCGCCGGTCACCTACCGTATCCGGACGGCTTCGCCCGGCGGCGGGCCGGTCCGCACCTCCAGCGGACTCACCCTGGTGCCGGACGGCGCTCTCGGTGACGACTGCCCGCCGCCGCACACGCTGATCGTCCCGGGAGGGGAGGGCACCCGCCGGCCCGATCCGGGACTGGTCGACTGGCTCAGGGCGCACGCCGGAGGTGCCGTGCGTCTGGTCTCGGTGTGCACCGGCGCCCTGCTGCTGGCCGAGGCCGGACTGCTCGACGGACACCGTGCGACCACGCACTGGTCCGTCTGCGACCATCTCGCACGCACGCATCCGCGGATCGAGGTCGACCCGGATCCGATCTTCGTCAGGGACGGCCGGATCGCCACGTCGGCCGGGGTCACGACCGGGATCGATCTGGCGCTGGCGCTGGTCGAGGAGGACCTGGGGCGCGACGCCGCGCTGACCATCGCCCGCCATCTCGTGGTCTTCCTGCGCCGTCCGGGCAGTCAGGCGCAGTTCAGCGCCCAGCTCGCGGCCCAGACCGCCCGGCGTGAACCGCTGCGCGACGTGCAGCAGTGGATCAGCGAGCACCCGGCCGGCGATCTGTCGGTCGAGGCTCTGGCCGCCCGTGCCCGGCTCTCACCGCGTCAGTTCGCCCGTGCCTTCCGTTCGGAGACCGGGATCACTCCGGGCCGGTTCGTCGACCGGGTCCGCCTCGAGCACGCCCGACGGCTGCTGGAGGACACGGGCGACGGCATCGAGGAGATCTCCCGCGCCTGCGGCTACGGCACTCCGGAGGCCATGCGGCGGGCGTTCGTGAAATCCCTCGGGACCGCGCCTGCCGAATACCGCCGCCGATTCCGTACGTCACAGCCGTCCGCCCGCTGACAGCCCGCGTCACCGGCGCCTCACGTCACCGACACCTGACATCGACATCTCAAGAGACCGACATCTCAAGAGACCGACATCTCAAGACATCGACACCGCAAGTCGTCGAACCCGTAAATCGACCCCGCAAGGAGAGCCATGCAGATCGCCGTCCTCCTCTACGAAGGCTTCACCAGCCTCGACGCCATCGGCCCCTTCGAACTGCTCAGCAGGCTGCCGGACGCGGAGACCGTCTTCGTCGCCCAGCACGCGGGCCCCGTGCGAAACGACCAGGGCAACCTCGCCCTCGTCGCCGACCGGAGCCTCGCCGAGGTGACCGCCCCGGACATCGTCCTCGTACCGGGCGGCCCGGGCCCGCGGGAGGCGGTGAAGAACGTCGCGGTCCTCGAGTGGCTGCGGGCCGTGGACGCCACCAGTACCTGGACCACCTCCGTCTGCACCGGCTCGCTCCTCCTGGGCGCCGCGGGCCTGCTCCGGGGCCGCCGGGCCACCAGCCACTGGCTGGCCCTGGAGGACCTCCGGGCCATGGGCGCGGAACCGACGAGCGACCGCGTCGTCTTCGACGGCAAATACGTCACCGCCGCCGGGGTCTCGTCCGGCATCGACATGGCGCTCCACCTGCTCGGCCGGATCGGCGGCGACCGGCTCGCCCAGACCATGCAGCTGCTCACCGAGTACGACCCGCAGCCGCCGTACGACGCGGGCTCGCCGGACAAGGCGCCGGCCGATGTCGTCGCCTTCTGGCGCGAGGAGAATTTGCTGGGCCGCGCGGAGGCGGGCTGACGGTCGCCGGCGCAGGCCGCCGGCCCCGCCGTGCCGTCACACCGTCCAGGTGAAGCGCGGCGGCCTCCGCTCGAGGAAGGCGGCGACTCCTTCGGCGGCGTCGGCGCTGCCGCGTGCCTGCGCGGTCCAGTAGGCGTCCCGGTCGGTGCGCCCCGCCGCGAATTCCTTCGCCGCCGCCTGGGTGAGCTGGGACCGGCCCACCAGGACGCGTGTGAACTCGGCGACCCGCTTGCCCAGCTCGCCCTCCGGAAGCACCTCGTCCACCAGACCCGTGCGCAGCGCCCGCTCCGTACCGATCAACTCACCGGAGAACAGAAGGTACTTCGCCGCCGCGGGGCCGACGAGTGCCACCAGCCGCCGGGTCGACGACGCCGGATAGACGATGCCGAGCTTGGCCGGGGTGACCCCGAAGGCGGCACCCTCCTCCGTGAACCTCATGTCACAGGCAGCGGCCAGCTGACAGCCGCCGCCGACGCAGTAGCCGCGCACGGCCGCGAGGGTCGGCTTGGGGAAGGCGGCGAGGGCCTCTTCCGCACGTACGGCCAGACTTTGCGGGTCCTCGTCCGCGCCGGGGGTGTGGGCACGCAGGGAGGAGATGTCGGCACCGGCGCAGAAGGTGTTCCCGGCGCCGGTCAGGACCAGCGCCCTCACTCCGGGATCCCGCGCGAAGCCGTCGAGCACGGCCGGCAGCGCCCTCCACATCGCTGCGGTCATCGCGTTGCGCTTGCCGGGATTGCCGATGACGACGGTGGCGACGCCGTCGGCCACCTCCGTGGAGAGCTGTCCCTGCTGCGGATCCGTTCCGTCCATGGGCCGGGATGCTATCGGGCGGCCCCGGATAGCCGATGAAGAAGGGGCGGCGAGGAGGGTGGGCCGGGTGTCAGGGAAGCCCGACGGAAAAGATCGGAACCAGTCGCGGAACCAACGTGATCAGACGTATCCGGTCGGAATCCGTCGATCGTGGCTCACTTGCGGTCAGCGGCCCGGTACGGACCAATCCGTTCCCACACTCGTGAGTTACCTGGTCAACGGGTTTCCTGGCCACGATTCACGAGGGTGGGTGCGGGACTATGGAGAGCCCCGGGAGCGTTCCGGCGCGGCCACTGTCGTACGAAGGCGTCTGGCGGTTCACCGCACCCGCACACGAGGTCTCCGTGCCCCAGGCCCGGCACGCCGTCCGTGACCTGATCCGCCGTCAGGGTGTGCCGCTGGACGACGAACTGCTCCAGGGGCTGCTGCTGATCCTGTCCGAACTGGTCACCAACGCCGTACGGCACGCGGCGCTTCTCTCGCCCGAGCTGGCCGTCGAGCTGGCGATCGGCCCCGACTGGATCCGGGTGGCCGTCGAGGACAACCATCCGTACCGGCCCAAGGCGCTGGAAACCGACTACGCGCAGACCGGCGGCCGCGGTCTGCTGCTGGTCAGGGAGATCACCCGGGAAGCCGGCGGGACCTGCGACGTGGAGCACACCGCGACCGGAGGGAAGATCATCTGGGCGGCGCTGCCGCTCGTCCTGCCGGGTCTCGCGGGTCCGGTGCCGTGGTAGACGGCCGCTGAATCGCCCCGGAGGGGTTCCCGTGCCGAAGGCCGGAGAGGCTTCTGCGACCGAGGGCGATGCGGCTACCAGCCCTTGGCGGGGCCGGTGAGTTCCTTGATCGCGGGGCGCGCGGCGTCCAGTACCGTCATGAACCACGCGGAGAAGGTGTCCCGGGCATGCCGCTCGGCCAGCTCGGCAGCCGTCACGAACGCCGTCTCCCCGACCTCTGAAGGGTCCGGCCGCAATGATGCCTGCACCATCCCGACGAAGAGGTGGTTGTACTCCTGCTCGACCAGGCCCGACGCCGGATCCGGGTGGTTGTAACGCACCGTGCCTGCCTCGGCCATCAGCGAAGGAGACACGCCCAGCTCCTCGTATGTACGACGGGCGGCGGCGGCGAACGGTGCCTCACCCGGGTACGGGTGCCCGCAGCAGGTGTTCGACCAGACACCCGGGGAGTGGTATTTCCCGAGGGCGCGGCGCTGGATCAGCAGCTGCCCGTGCTCGTCGAAGAGGAAGACCGAGAAGGCCCGGTGCAGTCGGCCGGGTGCCTGGTGGGCGGAGAGCTTCTCCGCGGTGCCGATGGTATGGCCGTTCTCGTCGACGAGTTCGAGCAAGATCGGCTGCATCGTGCCGCTCGGCGAGCTGTTCGCCGTGGTGGCGGGTGTGGTCGGCATGGCCATCCTTCGCTTCGGTCCTCGGCCCTGCGGGGCCAACCCAGTCTGCCGTAAAAAAGCGGCTTGTCCGCACTTCACCGCTCATGGGGCATGTCCGCGCCCGCCGCGCGGGTGCGTGGCGGGCGCGGACGACGGATCGACCCGTGGGCTCCCGAGGAGGTGATCATGCCCTGCGGCTGCTCCGCGAACCGTCCGGGACCAGCGCCGTCATGGTTTCCCCGTGCCTGTCGAAGCATCCGCCGGTGACAGGAGTCCGTCCTGGTGGCGGGAGCCCGTCCTCGCTGACGGAGCCCGGCCTCAGTGACAGAGCCTGGCCTCGTGCTCGGCATGACCGCTGGGCTCCAACTGGAACGTGCAGTGCTCGACGTCGAAGTGGGACCCGAGGCAGCCCTGCAGTTCGTGCAGCAGCTTCTCGTGACCGATCGCGTCCAGCGCCTCCTGTGCGACCACCACGTGGGCCGACAGCACGGGCATCCCCGAAGTGATCGTCCAGGCGTGCAGATCGTGGACGTCCTCCACCCCCGGCAGGGCCTTGATGTGCTCACGTACCTCCGCCATGTCGACGCCCTTCGGCGCGGCCTCGAGAAGCACGTTCAGGGTCTCCCGCAGCAGCTTGAGCGTCCGCGGCACGATCATCAGGCCGATCACCAGTGAGGCGATCGGGTCGGCCGCCTGCCAGCCGGTGGCCAGGATGATGCCCGCCGAGATCAGCACCGTCACCGAGCCGAGCGCGTCCGCGAGGACCTCCAGATACGCCCCGCGCACATTGAGGCTTTCCTTCTGGCCGCGCACCAGCAGGGACAGCGACACCATGTTGGCGATCAGGCCGACGAGGGCGAACGCGATGGTGAGGCCGCCCTTGGTCTCGGCCGGGGTGATGAAGCGCTGCACCGCCTCGTACAGCAGGAAGCCGCCGACGCCGAGCAGCAGCAGGCAGTTGGCGAGCGCGGCGAGGATCTCGGCGCGTGCGAAACCGTAGGTGCGCCGCGCGTCGGCCGGGCGGTCGGCGAAATGGATCGCCAGCAGAGCCATGGCCAGGCCGAGAGCGTCCGTGGCCATGTGTGCGGCGTCCGCGATGAGCGCCAGCGAGTCGGCCAGGATCCCGCCCACGATCTCCGTGACCATCACGCTCAGGGTGATCATGAGCGCGACCCGCAGACGCCCCTTGTAGGCGGCGGTCGCGGTGCCCGGCGGGGGAGCGCCGTGCGTGTGCCCGTGGTCGTGCCCAGCCCCCATGTGGATGCCTCCCGGGTCGTCGGACGGAGTCCGAGTGATCTGTCCGATTGGCCAGTGAACTACGGGTGGGGGGTATCGGGCAACACGAAGCTGAACACCGTTGTCATATGCTCTGACCTGCGGTTACGTTCGCAGGTCAGAGCGTGGTGAGCGTCAGCGGGCAGCCGCTTCGGGATGGCGCAGCAGCCAGCCCTCCCAGGCCGAGGCGACCATCTCGCGGACCCCGTGCCGGGCGGTCCAGCCCAGCTCCTTCCCGATCCGCTCGACCGAGGCGACGGCCCGTGCGGCGTCACCCGGCCTGCGCGCCGTGACGGCCGCGGGTGTGCCGTGGCCCGTCACCTCCGCCACCAGCCGGGCGAGCTCGCGGACCGACACGCCCTCCCCGCGTCCGACGTTCACGGTGAGGTCACCGGCGCCGCTCTGCTCGGCCAGCCGCCGGGCCACGGCGAGATGCGCGTCGGCCAGATCGGAGACATGGATGTAGTCGCGGACGCAGGTGCCGTCCGGGGTCGGATAGTCGTCGCCGAAGATCTGCGGGGCCTCACCGCGGCTGATCCGGTCGAAGAACATCGGGATGATGTTGAACACCCCGGTGTCGGCGAGCTCGGGCCTGGCGGCGCCGGCCACATTGAAATAGCGCAGGCACGCCGTGGCGATGCCGTACGCCTGTCCCGCGGCCCGCACCAGCCACTCGCCGGCGAGCTTGGTCTCCCCGTACGGGTTGATCGGCACGGCGGGGGTGTCCTCCGTGATGAGCTCCACGTCGGGCACTCCGTACACCGCGGCGGACGAGGAGAAGAGGAAGCGCCGGACGTCCGCGGCGACGACGGCCTCGAGGAGGACCGTCAGACCGTGCACATTGTCGCGGTAGTAGCGCAGCGGCTGCTCCACGGACTCCCCGACCTGCTTCTTCGCCGCGAGATGCACCACACCCGTGACGGCGTGGTCGGCGAGCGTACGGTCCAGCGCCTCCCGGTCGAGCACGGACGCACGCACCAGGGGCACACCCGCCGGCAGCCGCTCCTCGACCCCCGTCGAGACGTCGTCGAGGACGACGACCCGCTCCCCGGCCTCGGCCATGGCTCGCGCCACATGGGCTCCGATGTACCCCGCTCCACCTGTGATCAGCCACGTCATGGCCGCAACCCTAAGGGCTCGCGGCGTGGTCCGGGGTCGGCGGTCGCGGAGCCGGGTACCGGCCGCCCAGGGGGCACGGTTTGTGGGGCGGGGTGGAGATCGACGATGATGATCCAGGCCGGACCCGGCGGGGCCGGCCGGCACAGAGCATGCCCCGTACGGAGTACGGGGCCGCCGGGGGGACCAGGGGTGACCCCACCGGTAAACCTCGGTGAACTCGGTATTCCGAACATCCGATAGCCTCAGCCGACGTGCCGCTGCCCGGGTCCCGGGCCCCGCCGCCGTGCACAGCCACCCGTCAGCGCCAAGGAGTGAGTCCGTCTGTCGACCGCCATCCTCACCGGTCCGCCGGTACCCGGATCGTCGCTCGAAGGCGATCTCCGGTCGCTGGGCTTCGAGGTCCGCGCCGCGTCCGGCGCCGACGAGACCGCCGCGCTGATCGCCGGGGTCCCGGCGGGCGAGCGCGTCGCCGTCGTGGACACCCGCTTCATCGGTCATGTACACGCCCTGCGTCTCGGGCTGACGGACCCCCGCTTCCCCGTGTCGGCCGTCCCGGGTGCGGTGACGGCCCAGCCGGAGGCGCGCGCCGCGCTGCTGAGCGCACTGAGCGCGGCGGCCGGGTCCGGTGCGGCCATGACACCGCCCGCCGCGGACGGTGACAGCGGCCCCGGCTCCTCGGACGGCGCGCTCACCGCGCGTGGCAGTGCGCCGGGCGCCGGGGACCCCCGCGAGGCCGGCTCCGTGCTCGCCGACCGGATCGCCGACGCCCTCGACGCCGAAGGCGTCCCCGCACACCGCCCCGAGCTCGGATCCCTCGTGGCCGCCGTGCCGGGCGACCCTCGGGCCCGCAACGAGGCCCGGCAGGCCGTCGCCGCCGTGGACGACGAGGCCGTACGGCTGCGCTCCGCCGTGAAGTCGCGTGACGGCTTCTTCACCACCTTCTGCATCAGCCCGTACTCGCGCTACATCGCCCGCTGGTGCGCCCGCCGCGGACTGACCCCCAACCAGGTCACCACCGCCTCGCTCATCACCGCGCTGGTGGCGGCGGGCGCGGCCGCCACCGGCACCAGGGGCGGCTATGTCGCCGCCGGCCTGCTGCTGATCTTCTCCTTCGTCCTGGACTGCACCGACGGGCAGCTGGCCCGCTACTCCCTGCAGTACTCGACGATGGGCGCCTGGCTCGACGCCACCTTCGACCGGGCCAAGGAGTACGCCTACTACGCGGGCCTCGCCCTCGGCGCTGCCCGGGGCGGCGACGACGTCTGGGCGCTGGCCCTCGGCGCGATGGTGCTGCAGACCTGCAGGCACGTCGTGGACTTCTCGTTCAACGAGGCGAATCACGACGCGACCGCCAACACCAGCCCCACCGCCGCGCTCTCCGACCGCCTGGACAGCGTCGGCTGGACCGTCTGGGTCCGGCGCATGATCGTGCTGCCCATCGGCGAGCGCTGGGCCATGATCGCCGTACTGACGGCGCTGACGACGCCCCGGATCGTCTTCTACGCCCTGATCGTCGGCTGCTCCTTCGCCGCGCTGTACACCACCGCGGGCCGGGTCCTGCGTTCGGTGACCCGCAAGGCGCACCGGACCGACCGCGCCGCCCAGGCCCTCGCGGACCTCGCGGACTCGGGGCTGCCGGCCGAGAGCTTCGCGGCAGCGTTCCGCGGAGTGGCCCGGAGGCTGCCCGGGATCGCGACCCTGCCGGTCGCCGTGGCCGGTGGCGCGGCCGTCGTGGCCGCGGCCGCCTTCACGGCCCCCGGCAGCTGGTGGCCGGTCGCCGCCGCCGCGCTCTACGTCGCGACCTCGGGTTTCGCGGTCGCCCGCCCCCTCAAGGGCGCACTCGACTGGCTCGTACCGCCCGTCTTCCGGGCCACCGAGTACGGAGTGGTCCTGCTGCTCGCCGCCAGGTCCGGGGTGGACGGAGCCCTGCCCGCGGCTTTCGGGCTGGTCGCGGCAGTCGCCTACCATCACTACGACACGGTGTACCGCATCCGCGGTGGCACCGGCGCGCCGCCCGCCTGGCTGGTGCGGACGACCGGCGGGCACGAGGGCCGCACGCTGGCGGTGACGGTCCTGGCGGCCGTCCTCGTACCGCAGGGCGGCTCGGGCTTCGCCGTCGCGCTCACCGTGCTCGCGGTGGCCGTGGCCCTGGTGGTGCTCGTGGAGTCGATCCGCTTCTGGGTCTCCGCCGGAGCACCCGCCGTACATGACGAAGGAGAACCCGCATGATCGGCCTTGTACTGGCAGCCGGTGCCGGACGGCGTCTGCGTCCTTACACCGACACGCTTCCGAAGGCCCTCGTGCCCGTGAACGGGGACCTGTCGGTCCTCGACCTCACGCTGAAGAACTTCAGCGAGATCGGCCTCACCGAGGTCGCCGTCGTCGTCGGCTACCGCAAGGAGGCCGTGTACGCGCGCAAGGAAGAGCTCGAGGCCACGTACGGCCTCAAGCTCACCCTGATCGACAACGACAAGGCCGAGGAGTGGAACAACGCCTACTCCCTGTGGTGCGCCCGTGACGTCCTGGCGCGGGGCGTGATCCTCGCCAACGGCGACACCGTGCACCCGGTCTCCGTCGAGAAGACCCTGCTGGCCGCCCGCGGCAACGGACAGAAGATCATCCTCGCCCTCGACACGGTGAAGCAGCTCGCCGACGAGGAGATGAAGGTGATCACCGCCGAGGGCAAGGGTGTGCGGAGGATCACCAAGCTGATGGACCCGGCGCAGGCCACCGGCGAGTACATCGGCGTCACCCTCATCGAGCCCGAGGCCGCCGAAGAGCTCGCCGACGCGCTGAAGGCCACCTTCGAGCGCGACCCCGACCTCTACTACGAGGACGGCTACCAGGAGCTGGTGAACCGGGGCTTCCAGATCGACGTGGCGCCGATCGGCGACGTCCGGTGGGTCGAGATCGACAACCACGACGACCTCACGAAGGGCCGTGAGATCGCGTGCCAGTACTGACCCGGCTCATCCCTTCGCCGGTCGTCGTCGACATCGGCTGCGGCGCTCTGGACGATCTGGCCGGCCTGCTGGCCGACCAGCGCATCTCCGCGTCCGGCGAGCTGGCGTTCGCGATCAGCGGCGGCTCGGGCCAGGCGCTGCGCGAGCGGCTGGCCCCGGTGCTGCCTGGCGCCGACTGGTACGAGGTCCAGGACGGCACCATCGACTCCGCGGTCAAGCTGGCCGACGACGTCAAAGGCAAGCGCCGTTACGACGCGGTCGTCGGCCTCGGCGGCGGCAAGATCATCGACGTGGCGAAGTACGCCGCGGCGCGGGTGGGCCTGCCCATGGTCGCCGTCGCCACCAACCTGGCGCACGACGGTCTGTGCTCGCCCATCTCGATCCTGGACAACGACAACGGCCGGGGCTCGTACGGCGTCCCCTCGCCGATCGCGATGGTGATCGACCTGGACGTGGTGCGCGAGGCGCCGGTCCGTTTCGTCAGGTCCGGGATCGGTGACGCGATCTCCAACATCTCGGCGATCGCCGACTGGGAGCTGTCCCACAAGATCACCGGTGAGTCCGTCGACGGCCTGGCAGCCGCCATGGCCAGGACCGCAGGCGAGGCCGTGCTCCGCCACCCCGGGGGCGTCGGCGACGACGAGTTCCTCACGGTGCTCGCCGAGGCGCTGGTGCTCTCCGGTATCGCCATGTCGATCAGCGGCGACTCCCGTCCCTCCTCCGGCGCCTGCCACGAGATCAGCCACGCCTTCGACCTGCTGTACCCCAAGCGGGCCGCCAGCCACGGCGAGCAGGTCGGGCTGGGCGCCGCCTTCGCGATGCATCTGCGCGGTGCGGGCGAGGAGGCCGCCCTGTTCGCCGAGGTCCTGCGCAAGCACGGGCTGCCGGTCCTCCCCGAGGACATCGGCTTCTCCACGGACGAGTTCGTCAGAGCCGTGGAGTACGCACCGCAGACCCGGCCCGGCCGGTTCACCATCCTCGAGCACCTCGACCTGTCCACCGACCAGATCAGGGACGCGTACGCCGACTATGCCAAGACCATCCGTAGCTGAGCTCCGTCCGGTCGTTCACCCGGCGGGTGTCAAGGACCGGCGCAGCGGCGAGCACTGGGGCGGCCGCCTGTACATGCGGGAGATCTCCCTGCGGATCACCCGCGTCCTGGTCGGCACCAAGGTCACGCCGAACCAGCTGACGTATCTGATGACGCTGGCCGGTGTCCTGGCCCTGCCGGCCCTGCTGGTGCCGGGCATCTGGGGCGCCGTCCTCGGTGTGGTGATGGTCCAGCTCTATCTGCTGCTGGACTGCGTGGACGGCGAGGTCGCCCGCTGGAAGAAGCAGTACTCCCTTTCCGGCGTGTACCTGGACCGCGTCGGCGCCTACCTCTGTGACGCCGCGGTCCTGGTCGGCTTCGGCCTGCGCGCCGCGGACCTGTGGGGCGGCGGACCGGTCGACTGGCTGTGGGCCTTCCTCGGTACCCTCGCCGCGCTCGGCGCGATCCTGATCAAGGCCGAGACCGACCTGGTCGGCGTCGCCCGGCACCAGGCGGGGATGGAGCCGGTCAAGGACGCGGCCGCCGAGCCGCGCTCGTCCGGTATGGCGCTCGCCCGCCGGGCCGCCGCCGCGCTGAAGTTCCACCGGCTGGTCCTCGGCATCGAGGCGTCGCTGCTGATCCTGGCGCTTGCGGTCCTCGACCAGGCCCGGGGCGATCTGTTCTTCTCCCGCCTCGGCGTGGCGGTGCTGGCCGGTATCGCGATGCTGCAGACGGTGCTGCACCTGGTGTCCATCCTCGTCTCCAGCAGGCTGAGGTGAGCTCCGTGCAGCAGTCCTCCGGGGAGCGACCCCCGTACCCCCGCAAACTCGGTGCCGTCGTCATCACCATGGGCAACCGGCCCGACGATCTGCGCGCCCTCATCGACTCGGTCGCCAAGCAGGACGGCGACCCGGTCGAGGTGGTCGTCGTCGGGAACGGCGCCGCGGTCACGGGTGTGCCCGACGGCGTACGAACGATCGACCTGCCCGAGAACCTCGGTATCCCCGGCGGCCGCAACGTCGGCATCGAGGCCTTCGGACCGGGCGGCCGCGACGCCGACGTGCTGCTCTTCCTCGACGACGACGGGCTGCTGCCGAACACCGACACCGCCGAGCTGGTGCGCCGGGCCTTCGAGGAGGACCCCGCCCTCGGGATCGTCAGCTTCCGGATCGCCGACCCGGACACCGGCCTCACCCAGCGCCGGCACGTCCCGCGGCTGCGCGCGTCCGACCCGATGCGCTCCTCGCGCGTCACGACCTTCCTCGGCGGTGCCAACGCCGTCCGCACGAAGGTCCTGGAACAGGTCGGCGGGCTGCCGGACGAGTTCTTCTACGCACACGAGGAGACGGACCTCGCCTGGCGGGCGCTGGACGCCGGCTGGATGATCGACTACCGCTCCGACATGGTGCTGCACCACCCGACGACCCCGCCGTCGCGCCATGCGGTCTACCACCGCATGGTGGCCCGTAACCGGGTGTGGCTGGCCCGTCGCAATCTGCCGGTACCCCTGGTGCCGCTGTATCTGGGGGTGTGGATTCTTCTCACACTCGCCAGGCGCCCCTCCCTGCCCGCGCTCAAGGCGTGGTTCGGTGGATTCAAGGAAGGGTGGAGGACTCCGTGCGGGCCCCGCAAGCCCATGAAGTGGCGTACGGTATGGCGGCTGACCAGACTGGGCCGACCACCCGTCGTCTGACCGGCACAGGTCAGGGAGCATCGGGCGTGGCCCCGCCTCCCGGCCGCCATCTGAGCGTCCAACCGACACGCATCTTGAACACGAAAGTTTCAACTTGTGAGTGACACAACCCATGACGGTGCGATCGTGACGACCGCCCCGCCCTCTCCGGACGCCGGACTGAAGCCGGCGGAGCTGGCCGCCAAGTACGGCCTGTCGGTGAGCGGTGCCCGTCCGGGGCTCTTGGAGTACGTCCGGCAGCTCTGGGGCCGGCGCCACTTCATCCTCGCCTTCTCGTCGGCGAAGCTGACGGCGCAGTACAGCCAGGCCAAGCTCGGTCAGCTCTGGCAGGTGGTGACGCCACTGCTGAACGCGCTGGTCTACTACCTGATCTTCGGGCTCATCCTCGGCGCGGACCGCGGGATGCCGAAGGAGGTCTACGTCCCGTTCCTGGTGACGGGCGTGTTCGTCTTCATGTTCACGCAGACGTCGGTGATGGCGGGCGTACGGGCGATCTCCGGCAATCTCGGCCTGGTGCGCGCCCTGCACTTCCCGCGCGCCTCGCTGCCCGTCTCGTTTGCCCTGCAGCAGCTCCAGCAGCTGCTGTTCTCCATGATCGTGCTCGTGCTCATCGCGATCGCGTTCGGCAGCTACCCGTCGTTCAGCTGGCTCCTGGTCGTCCCGGCGCTCGCCCTGCAGTTCGTGTTCAACGTCGGCCTCGCGCTGATCATGGCGCGCTGGGGCAGCCACACCCCCGACCTGGCCCAGCTGATGCCGTTCATCATGCGTACGTGGATGTACGGATCCGGCGTCATGTTCTCGCTCAAGGTGATGCTCGCGGACAAGCCGGCGTGGATCGGCGACGTCCTGATGTACAACCCCGCGGCCGTCTACATGGACCTGATGCGCTTCGCCCTGATCGACGGCTACGGCTCGGCGAACCTTCCGTCGCACGTCTGGCTGGCGGCCCTGATCTGGGCGGTCCTGGTGGGTGCCGGCGGGTTCGTGTACTTCTGGAAGGCGGAGGAGCGATATGGCCGTGGCTGACGACATCAAGACTCCGGAAGGTGCGCGCGTTCCCACCGTCATTGCCGACGACGTCCACATCGTGTACCGCGTCAACGGCGCGGGCGGCGGCAAGGGCAGCGCCACCGCCGCACTGAGCCGCATCATCAAGCGAGACCGCGGCGAGGTGCGCGGCGTCCGCAAGGTGCACGCCGTACGCGGTGTCTCGTTCACCGCCTACCGCGGTGAGGCCATCGGTCTGATCGGCACCAACGGCTCGGGCAAGTCGACCCTGCTGCGGGCGATCGCCGGGCTGCTGCCCACCGAGAGCGGAAAGGTCTACACCGACGGTCAGCCGTCCCTGCTGGGTGTCAACGCCGCCCTCATGGGCGACCTCACCGGTGAGCGCAACGTCATCCTCGGCGGCCTGGCCATGGGCATGTCGCGCGAGGACATCCGCTCGCGCTACCAGGGCATCGTCGACTTCTCCGGCATCAACGAGAAGGGCGACTTCATCACGCTGCCGATGCGGACGTACTCGTCCGGCATGGGCGCCCGGCTCCGCTTCGCGATCGCCGCGGCCAAGGATCACGATGTGCTCATGATCGACGAGGCGCTGGCGACCGGCGACCGCAGGTTCCAGATCCGCTCCGAGCAGCGCATCCGCGAGCTCCGCAAGCAGGCGGGCACGGTCTTCCTGGTCAGCCACGGCCTGTCCACGATCAGGGACACCTGCGACCGGGTCCTGTGGCTGGAGAAGGGCGAGCTGCTGATGGACGGCCCGACGGACGAGGTCCTCAAGGCGTACGAGAAGGAGACCGGGAAGTAGTCCCGTACGGCGACGTACGGCAGGGCCCCGCCGGTACGCCCGGCGGGGCCCTGCCGTACGTCGGGGGCGACCCCTGCGTGCGGCCCGCCCGGGGTGCGGTCAACCCCCGTCGACCACGCGTCGATTCACCGTCAAGTCCTGTGCTCCGTGGGGTGGTTGATCACGGATCGCAGTGCTCTTGTAACGCTCACAGCGCCCCGCCGCGGCCTCAGGCGCTGTACAACGTAAGCTGTACCGGTGCTGATTCATGGCAAGTGGGGCGATACCTCCTGGGTTTCCCGCCCGCCGGGGGCAGCCCCCGTCGGACGGACCGGCGGCGTGTCCGAAATAGGATGTATTGGGTAGGCAGTGTAGAACGGGAGATGTGACGGCTATGACGGAAGATCTCCAGCTCCGCGTGGGCAGTGCCGTCCCCGCACCGGGCAGCCCGCAGTGACGGGAACCCGGCAGGTGCGCCCCGACGCCTCCTCGCGCACCACACTGGACAAGGCCGCTGACGAGAACTTCCCGGTGGCCCCCTTCTTCCTGCCGCGCGCCTGGCGCGACGACCTGATGGGCTTGTACGGCTACGCGCGCCTCGTCGACGACATCGGCGACGGCGATCTCGCCCCCGACGGCGCCGACGCCCGCCATCTCGGACTCGACCCCGCGCAGGCCGGCGACCGGCTGACGATGCTCGACGCCCTCGAGGTCGATCTGCGCGGTGTCTTCCCCCATGCCGCCGCAGGGGGCGACGGCTCCGGAGGAGAGGGCACCCCGGCCGCACAGCCTCCGCGCCATCCGCTGCTGCGCGCCCTGGTCCCGACCGTGCGCCGCTGCTCGCTCACCCCCGAACCGTTCCTCGCCCTGATCGAGGCCAACCGCAGGGACCAGCTCGTCGACCGCTACGAGACGTACGACGAGCTCGTCGCCTACTGCGAACTGTCCGCCAACCCCGTGGGCCGGCTCGTCCTCGCCATCACCGGCACCACCAGCCCCGAGCGGGTCCGCCTCTCGGACGGGATCTGCACCGCGCTCCAGATCGTCGAGCACCTCCAGGACATCGCGGAAGACCTGGCCGCCGACCGCATCTACCTGCCCACCGAGGACATGGAGCGTTTCCAGGTCACCGAGGCCGACCTGGCAGCGCCGGCCTCGAGCACCCAGGTGCGCGCCCTCGTCGCCTTCGAGGCCGCGCGCGCCCGGCGGCTGCTCGACGAAGGCACCCCGCTCGTCGCCGGCGTCCACGGCAGGCTCAGGCTGCTGCTCGCCGGCTTCGTCGCCGGAGGGCGCGCCGCGCTCGAGGCGATCGCGGCGGCCGGTTACGACGTACTCGCCGGACCGCCCACCCCCACCAAGCCGAGACTGATGCGCGAAGTGGGCGCTGTCCTGCGCAGAGCCCGTAGAGAGGGGTGAGCCGGAGTCATGGAGGGACACACATCCGCTTCCGCGCCGGTGCAGGCCGCGTACGGCTACTGCGAGGCCGTCACGGGACAGCAGGCACGCAACTTCGCCTACGGGATCAGGCTGTTGCCCACGGACAAGCGGCAGGCCATGTCCGCGCTGTACGCCTTCTCCCGCCGGGTCGACGACATCGGTGACGGGAACCTCGGAGAGGAAGCCAAGCGCGAGCGGCTCGAGTCGACCCGCGAACTCCTCGGCAGGATCCGCGGCGACAAGGTCTACGAGGACGACACCGACCCCGTGGCCGTGGCGCTCGCCGACGCGGCGCGCCGGTTCCCGATCCCGCTCGCCGGACTCGACGAGCTCATCGACGGCGTCCTCATGGACGTCCGTGGCGAGACCTATGAGACCTGGGACGACCTCAAGGTCTACTGCAGGTGCGTCGCCGGTGCCATCGGCCGGCTCTCCCTCGGTGTGTTCGGCACCCAGCCGGGCGCGCGGGGCGCCGACCGCGCAGGCGAGTACGCCGACACGCTGGGCCTGGCCCTCCAGCTCACCAACATCCTCCGGGACATCCGCGAGGACGCGGCGGGCGGCCGCACCTATCTGCCGGCCGACGACCTCGCCAAGTTCGGCTGCTCCGCGGGATTCTCCGGCCTGGTGCCGCCCGGCGGCGCGGACTTCACCGGCCTGGTCCACTACGAAGTCCGGCGCGCGCGGGGCCTGTTCGCGGAGGGCTACCGGCTGCTGCCCATGCTCGACCGGCGCAGCGGCGCCTGTGTCGCCGCCATGGCGGGGATCTACCGGCGCCTGCTCGACCGCATCGAGCGCGATCCCGGTGCGGTGCTCCGCGGCAGGGTCTCGCTTCCCGGCAGGGAGAAGGCCTATGTCGCCGTCCGCGGTCTGTCGGGCTTCGACGCCCGGCATATCTCCCGGCACATCACGCGGCAGACCGTCAGGAGGCGCGCTTGATGCGATGCCGCCCCGTCCGGTTTCGCCGTGCGCGTAACCGGTGTGCAACCCTCCACGGCGTTCCCGCGTCCCTGACTACTGCGACGCGGGGGACCGCGGCGCGGTCGCACGCGGCGCGTGCCGACGCCGGGGAGGGCAGATGACAGCACACGACGGCACGACTCCGGCACCACACGCGGTGGTTGTGGGCGGAGGGCTCGCCGGAGTCACCGCGGCCCTGCAGCTCGCGGACGCGGGACTGCGCGTCACCCTGGTCGAGAACCGCCCGCGGCTCGGCGGTCTCGCCTTCTCCTTCCGCCGCGGTGAGCTGACCGTCGACAACGGCCAGCATGTGTATCTGCGCTGCTGCACCGCCTACCGCTGGTTCCTGGACCGTATCGACGGCGCCCGTCTGGCCCCCCTCCAGGACCGGCTCGACGTCCCCGTGCTCGATGTCGCCGACCCCCGCAGGCCACGCCTGGGACGGCTGCGCCGCAGCGCGCTGCCCGTGCCGCTGCACCTCGCCGGCAGCCTGGCGACATATCCGCACCTCTCTCTCGCGGAGCGGGCGGCCGTGGGACGGGCCGCGCTCGCACTCGGGCGCCTCGACCCCGCCGACCCGGCACTCGACGCCGTCGACTTCGCCAGCTGGCTCGGTCGCCACGGCCAGTCGCGGCGCGCCATCGAGGCGTTGTGGGATCTCGTCGGCGTGGCGACCCTCAACGCCACCGCGGCGCACGCCTCCACGGGCCTGGCCGCGATGGTCTTCAAGACGGGCCTGCTGTCCACGCCGGGCGCCGCCGACATCGGCTGGGCCCGGGTGCCGCTCGGCGAACTCCATGACACGCTCGCCCGCAAAGCCCTCGACTGCGCCGGAGTCCGTACCGAACTGCGCACACGCGTCAGTGCCGTCACACGCACCGCCGACGCGCGCTGGAACGTCACAGCAGGTGCCGAACGTCTCGACGCGGACGCGGTCGTGCTGGCCGTACCCCAGCGTGAGACGCATGCCCTGCTGCCCGACGGCGCACTCGAGGACCCGGACCGGCTGCTCGGCATCGGAACCGCCCCGATCCTCAACATCCATGTGATCTACGACCGTATGGTGCTGCGCCGGCCGTTCTTCGCCGCGCTCGGCAGTCCCGTCCAGTGGGTCTTCGACCGTACGGAAGCCTCGGGACTGGCCCGAGGGCAGTACCTGGCGCTGTCCCAGTCGGCCGCACACGACGAGATCGACGCCTCGGTCGCCGTGCTGCGCGAGCGCTATCTGCCCGAGCTGGAGCGGCTGTTGCCCGCTGCCAACGGCGCGGAGGTCGTGGACTTCTTCGTCACCAGGGAGCGGACCGCCACCTTCGCACCCACCCCCGGCGTGGGCAGGCTGCGGCCCGCTGCGCGCACCCGTGCCCCCGGCCTGTATCTGGCCGGATCGTGGACCGCCACCGGCTGGCCCGCGACCATGGAGGGCGCCGTGCGCAGCGGACTCAGCGCCGCCGCGGCGGCGCTCACCGCCCTCGGCCGCCCCCATGGACATCCGCTCAAGGAGGCGGCATGAGACCGAGCACTGGAATCAGAGGAGAGAAAGTGCCGACTGCGCCCTCGGCGAACCCGGCTGTCGACACCGTGGACATCACCGCGCTGCTGGAGCGCGGGCGGACCCTGTCCACCCCGGTGCTGCGTGCTGCCGTGGACCGGCTCGCGCCGCCCATGGACACCGTCGCCGCCTACCACTTCGGCTGGATCGACGCCCAAGGCCGCCCTGCCGACGGCGACGGTGGGAAGGCGGTTCGGCCGGCGCTGGCACTGATGTCCGCCGAGGCGGCCGGAGCCGCACCCGAAGTGGGCGTCCCCGGCGCCGTCGCCGTCGAGCTGGTGCACAACTTCTCACTGCTCCACGACGATCTGATGGACGGCGACGAGCAGCGCCGCCACCGCGACACGGTGTGGAAGGTGCACGGCCCCGCCCAGGCCATCCTGGTCGGTGACGCGCTCTTCGCGCTGGCCAACGAGATCCTCCTCGAGCTCGGCACGGTCGAGGCCGGGCGTGCGACGCGCCGGCTCACCACCGCCACCCGCAAGCTCATCGACGGCCAGGCCCAGGACATCTCCTTCGAGCACCGCGAGCGGGTCACCGTCGAGGAGTGCCTGGAGATGGAGGGCAACAAGACGGGTGCCCTGCTCGCCTGCGCGGTCTCCATCGGTGCGGTGCTCGGCGGAGCCGACGACCACACGGCCGACACCCTGGAGGCGTACGGCTACCACCTCGGACTCGCCTTCCAGGCCGTGGACGACCTGCTCGGCATCTGGGGCGACCCCGAGTCGACGGGCAAGCAGACGTGGAGCGACCTGCGCCAGCGCAAGAAGTCCCTTCCGGTCGTCGCCGCCCTCGCCGCGGGCGGTGCCGCGTCCGACCGGCTCGGAGAGCTGCTCGCCGCCGATGCCAAGAGCAGCGAGTTCGACACCTTCTCCGAGGAGGAGTTCGCCACCAGAGCGGCCCTGATCGAGGAGGCCGGCGGGCGCGAATGGACCGCGCAGGAGGCCCGCCGGCAGCATGCGATCGCGGTGGGCGCCCTGGACCGCATCGAGATGCCGGACCGCGTACGGGCGCAACTCGTCGCGCTCGCCGACTTCGTCGTCGTACGCAAGAGGTGATCACGACGGTCGGAGGGGCCGATCACGCGAGGGAGAAGAACGCGCGAGAAATGATCACCACCAATCGCATATGAGCTCGCAGTCGCCGGCCGGTGCCCCTGACGGCACCGGCCGACGGCAGACCCGCAGCAGCAGAAAACGACTGCACGAAGGGGAAGCCATGACAGCGACGACCGACGGAAGCAATGGGGCACCGGGACCCCGCGCAGCCGCGGCCAGCGAACCGACCGACACACTTCCCGCCCCACTCCCTCTCCCCGCCCCCGACCCGGGAGGCGACCTGCTCTTCGCCGCGGAGCGTGCGGCACAGCGGTCCGTGGAGTACCTCCTCGCGCTGCAGGACGCACGGGGCTGGTGGAAGGGCGACCTCGAGACCAATGTGACGATGGACGCCGAGGATCTGCTGCTCCGTCAGTTCCTGGGCATCCAGGACGAGAAGACCACGGCGGCGGCCGCCCGCTTCATCCGCGGCGAACAGCGCGACGACGGCACCTGGGGCACGTACTTCGGCGGACCCGGAGAGCTCTCCACCACCGTCGAGGCCTATGTCGCGCTGCGCCTCGCGGGCGACCGGCCCGACGATCCCCACATGGCCCTTGCCTCCGCCTGGATCCGCGCGCACGGAGGCATCGCCGCGAGCCGCGTCTTCACCCGCATCTGGCTGGCTCTCTTCGGCTGGTGGAAGTGGGACGACCTGCCCGAGCTGCCGCCCGAACTGATCTTCCTGCCTTCCTGGTTCCCGCTCAACATCTACGACTTCGGCTGCTGGGCCCGGCAGACCATCGTGCCGCTCACCATCGTCTCCGCAGAGCGGCCGGTGCGTCCCGCACCGTTTTCGCTCGACGAGCTGCACACCGACCGCCACCACCCCAATCCGCCCAGGCCCCAGGCATCTGCGGCGAGTTGGGAAGGCTTCTTCCAGCGCCTCGACAAACTGCTCCACGGCTACCGCAGGGTCGCCCTGCGCCCACTGCGCCGTGCGGCGATGAACGCGGCGGCCCGCTGGATCGTCGAGCGCCAGGAGAACGACGGCTGCTGGGGTGGTATCCAGCCGCCCGCCGTCTACTCGCTCATCGCGCTGCACCTGCTCGGATACGACCTCCGGCACCCCGTGATGCGTTCCGGACTGGAGTCGCTCGACCGCTTCGCCGCATGGCGCGAGGAGGCGCCCGGCGGCCCTGACGGCGGCGCTCCCGTCAGGATGGTCGAGGCCTGTCAGTCGCCGGTGTGGGACACCTGTCTCGCCACCATCGCGCTCGCCGACGCGGGACTGCCCGCCGACCATCCGGCGCTGGTGAAGGCGGCCGACTGGATGCTCTCCGAGGAGATCGTCAAGCGCGGGGACTGGGCCGTGCGCAAACCCCGGCTCGCCCCCGGCGGCTGGGCGTTCGAGTTCCACAACGACAACTACCCCGACATCGACGACACCGCCGAGGTCATCCTCGCCCTGCGCCGGGTCAGGCATCCGGACCCGGCGCGCGTCGACGCCGTGATCGCCCGGGCCGGCAACTGGACCCTCGGGATGCAGTCGAAGAACGGCGCCTGGGGAGCGTTCGACGCCGACAACACCAGTCGGCTTCCCAACCGCCTGCCGTTCTGCGACTTCGGCGAGGTCATCGACCCGCCGTCCGCGGATGTGACCGCGCATGTCGTCGAGATGCTCGCCCTCGAAGGCCGCGCCCATCACCCGCGCACCCGCGCGGCCGTCGAATGGCTCCTCGCCGAACAGGAGCCGAACGGCGCCTGGTTCGGACGCTGGGGCGTCAACTACGTCTACGGCACGGGCTCGGTCGTACCGGCCCTCACCGCGGCAGGACTGCCGGCCCGGCACCCCGCGATCCGGCGAGCCGTCCGCTGGCTCGAATCCGTCCAGAACGACGACGGCGGCTGGGGCGAGGACCTGCGGTCCTACCGCGCCCCCGCGACCGCCGGCCAGGGCGGCTCCACCGCGTCCCAGACCGCATGGGCCCTGCTGGCCCTCCTCGCCGCGGGGGAGCGGGACGGCAAGGCGGTCGAGCGCGGCATCGCCTTCCTCGCCGGCACCCAGGGCCCGGACGGCTCCTGGGACGAGCCGCAGTTCACCGGTACCGGATTCCCCTGGGACTTCTCCATCAACTACCACCTGTACCGTCAGGTCTTCCCGCTCACGGCACTCGGCCGCTATGCGCACGGCGAGCCCTCCGCCCGCCGGAACGGGGCCTGAGGTGAACGCGCCCCCTGGCACGTCCCCGTCCGGCGCCGCGCCGCCCGGACTGCTGATCGCCTGTGCACTTGGCATCGAGCAGCTGGCCCTGCGGGGCGGCCGGCGCGGCCGAGACGACGCGCACGGGCCGGTGACCGTACTGCGAACGGGTATGGGCCCGAAGAACGCGCAGCGCGCCGTCACCCGGGCACTGGACGACGAGCGCCGCCACGATGCGGCGGTCGTCGCCTCCGGCTTCTGCGCCGGACTCGCCCCGGGCATGCACCCGGGTGACCTGGTGGTGGCGGTCGAGACCCGCGGCCCCTGGGGCATGACGCCCTGCACCGCGCCCGGGCTGCTGGCCGAGGCGCTGGCCCGGGCCGTACCCGGCCACACCGTCCACTGCGGTCCGCTGACCGGGACCGACCACGTCGTACGCGGCCAGGAGCGCGCGGTGCTCGCCGCCACCGGAGCGATCGCGGCGGACATGGAGTCGGCGGCCACGCTCCACAGTGCTCTGAGCGCGGGCGTACGCCCCGTTGCGGCCGTCCGGGTGGTCGTGGACGCTCCAGAGCATGAACTGGTCCGTATCGGCACGGTGCGCGGTGGAATATCTGCTTTCCGTGTCCTGCGTGCCGTCCTTCCGGCTTTCCATGAATGGCACCGTTCTTCGCTGCTCCCCAGGAGGTAAGCCAGATGGCCATGCCGCTCCGCCAATCCATCAAGGTCGGGACCTACCTCTTCGAACAGAAGCTCCGCAGGCGGGAGAAGTTTCCGCTGATCGTGGAGCTGGAGCCGTTGTTCGCGTGCAATCTGAAGTGCGAGGGCTGCGGGAAGATCCAGCATCCGGCGGGTGTGCTCAAACAGCGCATGCCCGTCGCGCAGGCGGTCGGCGCGGTACTGGAGTCAGGGGCGCCGATGGTCTCGATCGCGGGCGGCGAGCCGCTGATGCATCCTCAGATCGATGAGATCGTCCGCCAGTTGGTGGACCGGAAGAAGTACGTCTTCCTGTGCACCAACGCCATGCTGCTGCGCAAGAAGATGGACGGCTTCACTCCGTCGCCGTTCTTCGCCTTCGCCGTCCACATCGACGGGCTGCGGGAGCGCCATGACGAGTCGGTCGCCAAGGAGGGCGTGTTCGACGAGGCGGTGGAGGCCATCAAGGAGGCCAAGCGGCGCGGCTTCCGGGTCACCACCAATTCGACCTTCTTCAACACCGACACCCCGCAGACCGTCATCGAGGTGCTGAACTACCTCAACGACGACCTCAAGGTCGACGAGATGATGATCTCGCCCGCCTACGCCTACGAGAAGGCACCGGACCAGGAGCACTTCCTCGGTGTCGAACAGACCCGCGAGCTGTTCCGGAAGGCGTTCTCCGGCGGCAACCGCAGGCGCTGGCGGCTGAACCACTCACCGCTCTTCCTGGACTTCCTCGAGGGCAAGGTCGACTTCCCGTGCACGGCGTGGGCGATCCCGAACTACTCGCTCTTCGGCTGGCAGCGGCCCTGCTATCTGATGAGCGACGGCTATGTGCCCACCTACCGGCAGCTCGTCGAGGAGACCGACTGGAGCAAGTACGGCCGGGGCAGGGACCCGCGGTGCGCCAACTGCATGGCGCACTGCGGCTACGAGCCCACCGCCGTACTCGCCACCATGGGCTCCCTCAAGGAGTCGCTGCGGGCCGCCCGGGAGACGGTGTCCGGCAACCGCGGATGAGGACGACCGGGCGGGCGCCCGGACAGGACGACCTGGTGCCCGCCGTCGCCGTGACCGGAACGGACCAGGAGAGGGGGCCCGAACGTGTCCATGCTGGAGGACATCCGCTGGCCGCACAGCACCGCCTCGTCGCGGTCGTCGAGGACAACATCCGGGCCGGCGGGGTCGGCTCGGCCGTCGGCCAGGCGCTGCGGGACGCCGCGGTGGACGTGCCGCTGCGCACCTTCGGTATCCCCGAGCAGTTCCTGGCGCACGCGAAACGGGCCGAGGTGCTGGCCGACATCGGGCTGACGCCCGTGGAGATCGCGGGCCGGATCAGCGCCGCCCTGGTACACCGCGAGGAAGCCGCCTCCGCCCACCGCGCGGGGGAGAGCGAGGGGAACGGACGATGAGCAAGGAGTTCGACCTGGGGCGTCTGCTGGCCGAGCGCGGCGGCGAGCGCTACGAACTGCACACCAGGCATCTCAACCACCAGCTGCCGCGCATGCTCCACACCATCGGTTTCGACAAGGTGTACGAGCGAGGGGAGGGCGCGTACTTCTGGGACGACGAAGGCAACGACTACCTGGACATGCTCGCCGGCTTCGGCGTGATGGGTCTCGGCCGGCACCACCCCGTCGTCCGCAAGGCGCTGCACGACGTCCTCGACGCGTCGCTGGCCGACCTCACCCGCTTCGACTGCTCGCCGCTGCCCGGGTTGCTCGCCGAGAGACTGCTGGCCCAGAGCCCGCACCTGGACCGGGTGTTCTTCGGCAACAGCGGTACGGAAGCCGTCGAGACCGCGCTGAAGTTCGCCCGGTACGCGACCGGCAAGCCCAGGATCCTCTATTGCGCCCATGCCTTCCACGGGCTGACCACCGGCTCGCTCTCCGTCAACGGTGAGGCGGGCTTCCGGGACGGTTTCGCCCCGCTGCTCCCGGACACGGCCGTCGAGCTCGGCGATCTGGACGCGCTGGAGCGGGAGCTGCGGCGCGGGGACGTGGCGGCCTTCGTCGTGGAGCCCATCCAGGGCAAGGGCGTGCACGAGGCCCCGCCCGGATTCCTTCCGGCGGCGCAGGAGCTGCTGCGCCGCCGCGGAGCCCTGCTCATCGTGGACGAGGTGCAGACCGGCCTCGGCAGGACCGGTGACTTCTACGCCTACCAGCACGAGGACGGGGTGGAGCCCGACCTGGTGTGCGTGGCGAAGGCGCTCTCCGGCGGCTATGTGCCGGTGGGGGCGACGCTCGGCAAGGACTGGATCTTCAAGAAGGTCTATGCGTCGATGGACCGCGTCCTGGTGCACTCGGCCAGTTTCGGGTCGAACGCCCAGGCGATGGCCGCCGGGCTCGCGGTCCTCTCGGTCATCGAGGAGGAGCGGCTCGTCGCCAACGCCCGGGCCACCGGAGCGCTGCTGAAGGCACGGCTCGCGGCTCTCGTCGACCGCTATGAGCTGCTGAAGGAGGTCCGCGGCCGGGGACTGATGATCGGTATCGAGTTCGGCAGACCGTCGTCCCTGGGGCTCCGCAGCCGGTGGACGATGCTGCAGGCCGCCCGCAAGGGGCTCTTCGCCCAGATGGTGGTCGTGCCCCTGCTGCAGAAGCACCGGATCCTCACCCAGGTTTCCGGCGACCACATGGAAGTGATCAAACTGATCCCGCCGCTCGTCATCGGTGAGGCGGAGGTCGACCGGTTCGTCGGGGCCTTCACGGCTCTCATGGACGACGCGCATGCCGGTGGCGGACTGATGTGGGACTTCGGCAGAACGCTGGTGAAGCAGGCGGTGGCACAGCGGTAGTGCGGTAGAGCCGTCTGCCGGGCCGCGTCTTTGCCTCTGAGGCAAAGAATTTGCCCAGGGGGAAACATCCTGGCGCAATGGAGCCATGACCCCATCCGCCGGAGAGCCCTCCGGGCAGGCAGCGGACGAGCTGCCCGACGTCGCCCCGCGGCTGCGCGCACTGCGCCGCCGCCGAGGTCTCACCCTGGAGGCCGCCGCCCGGGGAGCGGGCCTGTCACCCGCCCATCTGTCCCGGCTGGAGACGGGCAACCGGCAGCCCTCGCTGCCGGCGCTGCTCACTCTCGCCAGGATCTACGGTACGACCGTCGCCGATCTCCTCGGCGAGATCCCGCCGGAACGCGACGCCGTCATCCGCGAGGGCCGGATGGGCCCGGCGGAGGCCGACGGCTGGATCTACCGGCAGGCCGGCGGACGCGGCCGGGCCATGCAGGCCCTGCGGGTCCGAGTGCCGTACGGCACCCAGGGCGACCTGGTGCGGGTCCATCCGGGCGAGGAGTGGCTGTACGTACTCGAGGGCCGGCTGCGGCTGGGCCTCGGCGACACCGTCCAGGAGCTCGACCCCGGGGACAGCGCCCACTTCGACTCGCTCACTCCGCACCGGATCGCGGCCGCCACGACGGGCGGGGTCGAGCTGCTGTTCGTCCACACACTGCTGCAGAGTCCCGATCCGCATGCCTGAGCCGCGGAGCCCCGGTCCGCACGCCTGAGCCGCGGAGCCCTGATCCGCGCCCCTGGACCGCCGGTCCCACGCCCGATACGTCCGCCCGCACACCCGAGGAGTTCCGTCATGCCCGAGAAGCCGCCGTCGAGCGGGCGCGCGAGCCGCGACGCCGCCGCCACCTCCGGCGAGGAGAAGACCTTCCCGGTCGGACTGGCCGTGCGTCTCTTCGCCTATCTGGTCGCGGGCCATCTGTTCGCGGCGTTCCTCTACCTCCTGTTCACCGTCGGAGGGAAGTGAGGGGGGCCTCTGCGGCCGGGGGAGCCGCAGAGGGCCGACCGAGTCTTGGCGGAGGTCAGACCGCCCCGTCCAGCAGACGGCCGTGCAGCCGCTCCTGGGTCTCGGGGGCGAGGCCCAGGCCCTCCGAGAGATAGCGCTCCGTGCCGCCCCAGGTCTCCTCGATGGTCTCGAACGCCGCCGCCAGATACTCGGAGCGGGCGTCGAACAGCGGCCGGAGCAGCTCCATGACCTCGGGTGACATCCCGGCCGGGGAGGTGTCGCTGCGGCGGACCTTGTAGCGGCGGTGCGGGTCGTTCGACTTCAGGTAGTCGGCCTCGATGGCGTCCCGCTCGACACCCACCGCCAGCAGCGAGATCGCGATCGACAGCCCCGCACGGTCCTTCCCCGCCGCGCAGTGCATCAGCGCCGGGACGCTGTCCTCCGCCAGGGCGTGGAGCACACGGCTGTGCTCCTGCGTGCGCTGCTTGATCATCTTCCGGTACGAGGCGGTCATCCGTGCCGCTGCCTGGCCGTCGGCGAGGATCGAGCGCAGCTGGTCGAGATCTCCGTCGCGGACCATCGTCCAGAACTCGGCGCCGTCGGCGGGATCACTAAGCGGGATGTTCACGTTCCGCACGCCGGGCAGCTCGACGTCCGCTCCCTCCAGCCTGTGGTCGGCGGCATTGCGGAAGTCGAAGATCGTGTGGAGGCCGAGGGAGGCGAGGAACGCCGCGTCCTCGTCGGTGGCGTGGGCGAGGTGTCCGCTGCGGAAGAGCCTGCCGTGCCGTACCTGCCGTCCGTCCACGGTCGGCAGGCCGCCGACGTCCCGGAAGTTGCGCACTCCGGAGAGCTCGGGCTCGGTCGACGGGACCTGGGGCAGCTGCTGCGTCACGGGGGCTCCTCCGGGCCTGTGGTCGGCGCCGCGCGCCGACGACGGTATGCACTTGACCATACGACATTGATTCCTCAGGCAATCATCACGGCGGCCGTCCCGACCGCCTTCCTTATGAGGTGCATTGCACTGTTAGTCCGATATGCCCGTGATGGGTTTCCATCGGCGTCGGGATGGTGTCCCGGTCTGTCTGTTGCGGGCGGACCTGGCCGTAGTCGTCGGATGTCGACTTGGAATGTTCTATGCCTGATGAGGCTTCTGTCCGAATTGGTGAATTCGCGTAACACGCCCCGGTTGGAAGGGGGATGGGCTTCGGGTCGTGAGCCGAATCATATTCGTGACGGTCCGTTGTTGTACCTCCCCGTCAAAGCCCTTTGCCCGTAAGCAAGTCAAAGATTCGAATCAACAGAGGGTGACCGGTAGATCCCTGTTGATATCGCCCGGGTGAATGGCGACTGATTGGCACTCCTTGTACCTCTCGCCCCGCTCGCCTACGGTCGCCGCAATCCGGACGGACCGCCGAATCCTGCCACCGTCCGGAATTTCACACCCACCCACGCGTGGCAGGAGCGGGGGACCCAGGTAAGTACGCCGTCCCGGAGTTCCGGGCGGCTCGGGGTGAAGTCGCGTGACCGCGCGGCCGGGCATCTCCAGTCCGAACCCGACAGCTCACCTCGCAGGCGCCGGAGAGGAACTCGCCATGCCCGCACGGGGTAAGCACCGTCGTCCGAAGGCCCGACCGCTCGCGCGCCGATTCGTCGCCGCGGGCACCGGCGGCGCCGCCATCGCACTCCCGCTCATCGGTGCCGCCGGGGCGCATGCCGCGGAAGCGTCCGCCACCGCCGTCACTCCCGAGCACGTCGCCGCCGTCGCCCGCCAGGCCGCCGCCCCGCAGGCGCCCCAGGCTCCGCAGGCGCCGAAGGTCTACACGGTCGTGCCCGGCGACCACCTGTCCAAGATCGCCGCGGAGCAGGACGTCCGCGGTGGCTGGAAGAAGCTGTACGCCGACAACCGCGAGGCCGTCGGCGCGAACCCCTCACTGATCCACCCGGGCCTCAAGCTCGCGCTCGGTGCCGCGCCGCGGGCGAAGACCCCGGCCCAGGCGGAGCCCGGGGCCGCATCCAAGGCTCAGTCCAAGGCGCAGCCCAAGGCCGAGGCAACGGCGAAGAGCGACCGGGCGTCCCGCTCGGCCGACCGTGCCGACTCCGCGCCCCGGAAGGACGCACCCCAGGCCGCCGCAGCCGCCCCCAAGGCCGCCGCCGCGCCCGCGGCCGCCGCGGCTCCGGCCGTGAAGAGCAAGGCTTCCTTCTACGCCGCTCCGGTCGGCGGAGGCATCAGCACCTCGTACCGCACTCCCGGTGCCATGTGGTCCAGCGGCTACCACACCGGTATCGACTTCGTCGCGCCCATCGGCACCTCGGTCAAGTCCGTCGGCCCGGGCACCGTCGTCTCGGCCGGCTGGGCAGGCGCCTACGGCAACCAGGTCGTCATCCGGCACACCGACGGCACCTACTCGCAGTACGCCCACCTCTCCTCCCTGGCCGTCTCGGCCGGCGAGGGCGTGAGCGGCGGCCAGCAGATCGGTCTGTCCGGCTCCACCGGCAACTCCACCGGTCCGCACCTCCACTTCGAGATCCGGACCACGCCGAACTACGGCTCGGACATCGACCCGCTGGCCTACCTCCGCGGGCACGGGGTGTCCCTGTAGGTCCTGTCCGGGCGATCTTCTCGGGCCTGCGACGACAGCTACGGCACTCCCCCAGCTACCGCTGGGAGGTACCCCCACGCTGCGTTGTCGGAGTCGCCCGGGTATGCCCAGTACGAGAGCGATCTCCCCCAGCCTCCGGCCGGGGGTACCCCCACCGCCTTGCGATGCTTCCCCTCGGCCCCCGGGGGCCTGGGGAGACCCCATGCATCTGACGCCGCGGGCTGATCCTCAAAGATCGCCCGGACAGGACCTAGTCTGACGGCATGTCAGTGGCGTCCGCCGCCCCCTTCCTGACGCGGGGGGCGGCGGACGTGTGTCCGTTCCCGGTATTCCCTCCGCCCGAAACCGACCGGGTGGTCTATGTCACTCCCCGTCAACCCCTCCCTACGGTGGCGTAGGTCACTTCGGGCCGTGAATGATGTCGTGACGTGGCAGACGATGCGAGATCAAGGGCAAACGGAACATTCTGGTCGTACGCGGCCATCGGCGACAGCTTCACCGAAGGCGTCGGAGACCCGGGGCCCGACGGACAGTTCGCCGGCTGGGCGGACCGCTTGGCGGTCCTGCTCGACGACCGCGTACCGGAGCACACCTTCCGCTACGCCAACCTCGCCGTACGCGGCAGGCTTCTCGACCAGATCGTGGAGGAGCAGGTTCCGCGGGCCAAGGAACTCGCCCCCGATCTGGTGACGTTCTGCGCGGGGGGCAATGACATCATCCGGCCGGGTACCGACCCCGACGATGTCGCCGAGCGCTTGGAACGCGCCGTCGCCGACCTCCGCGCGTCCGTCGGCACCGTCATGGTGACCACCGGCTTCGACACCAGGGGCGTTCCCGTGCTGCGCCATCTGCGCGGCAAGATCGCCACGTACACCGCACATGTACGGGCCATCGCCGACCGGCACGGCTGCCCGGTGCTCGACCTGTGGTCCCTCAGGTCCGTCCAGGACCGTCGCGCCTGGGACGGCGACCGGCTGCACCTCTCGCCCGAGGGCCACACCCGTGTCGCCCTGCGCGCCGCCCAGGTGCTCGGGATCGACGTGCCCGCCGACCCGGACCAGCCGTGGCCGCCGCTGCCGCCCCGGGGCACGCTCGAGATCCGGCGCGACGACATCCAGTGGGCCCGCGAGCACCTCGTCCCGTGGATCGGAAGGCGCCTGCGCGGCGAATCCTCGGGCGATCATGTGGAGCCGAAGCGCCCCGACCTGCTTCCTCTCTGAGCCTCCGGGCCGTCCGTCGTGTGCGGCAGCGTGGCGGGAATCCTCTCCAGGACCCCGCCCGCGAACACGTCGTACAGCGGCAGCGACTCCAGATGCACATAGCCGATGTGGCAGTCGCACACCGCGAGCGGACAGGGACGGGGCCGCAGCGCCGGACGGTACGAGCCGTCGTACAGACTGCCGAGCCGGGTCCGGACGAAATGGCAGCGCCGCACCGATCCGTCGCCGTCCACCGAGATCACCGACTCGCCCGTGCGGCACGGCAGCCCGGCCGAGCGGTGCGGGTGGCGGCTGTAAGGGAACAGCGGGTCGAGTGCGGTCCAGCGGGCGGCCTCCTCGTCGGTGTACGTGCGCCCCTCCGCCGCGTTGATCCACAGATAGACATGGGCCGGAAGGTCGGCCCTCAGCCGCCGCGCCTGCTCCAGATGCTCCTCGAAGCCGACGATGCCCACGCTGAAGCGGACACCACGGTCGGCGAGGTCACGGCACTTGCCCAGGAACCTGTCGTACGGCGTCTGCCCGGGGTGGTACGTGCACCACAGGGCCAGCGTGTCCGTGTCGGCGTCCGCCAGCCAGTCGGTGCGGCAGCTCAGATTGGTCTGGATCGCGACCCGGCGGATGTGCGGCAACCGGGACAGCTCGACCAGGGTCCTCCGGTACCAGGAGCGGACCAGTCCCTCCCCCCAGGGAGTGAACAGCACGGCCAGCCGGTCGTCGGTCTGCTCTGCCGCCCAGCCCGCGAACCTCTCCAGCGCGGCCCGGTCGGTCCGCAACTGCTCCCGGCTGTCGCGGCGCTTGGCGAAGGGGCAGTACGGACAGTCGTAGTCGCAGGAGGCGAGCGGCCCCCGGTACAGCAGCGTCAGATCCATGCCCGCCGCGCCCCTCACTTCGCCTCGTACTCGGCCATCGCGGCCCGCACACCCACCGAGAACAACGCGGGGCCGAGAGCGTCCGAATGGGCCAGCCCTTCCGCGGTCAGCCGCAGCAGCCCAGCCGTCTCCTCCAGCCAGCCGTGCCCGGCGAACGCTCCGATTTCCGCCGGGAAGTCGTCGGCCGGAAGGCTCCCGAAGCGCGCCGTGTACTCCGCCACCGCCATGCCCTGCGCCTGCAGCAGCGACTGGAGCAGATGGCGGCGGCGCGCCTCGTCCCCGTCGATGCGCCGGCCGACCTCCGCGCGGGTGAAGTCCTCCGTGAGCGTGTAGTCGTCGATGATCCTGCGTATCTCCCGCATGTCGACGGCGTAGTCGAACGAGTAGTGCAGCCCGGACGTGTACGAGCGGGCCCCGCAGCCGAGGCCGATCATCCCGTCGGTCTGGCAGGCATGGTCGTCCGCACCTTGCGCCGGTGCGCCCGCGCGGCGGAACATCCGCATCGACACCTGCTGATAGCCGTGGCCGAGGAGAAGGTCACGCCCCTGCCGGTACAGCCGCAGCCGCTGTACGTCCCAGTCCGTGTCGGCGTCGGCGTCGGCCAGGCGGCCGAGACCGGTCAGCGGCCGCACATACAGGGGGTAGAGATACAGCTCTTCGGGACGCCAGGCCAGAGCGGCATCGAGCGAGCGGCGCCAGGTCGCCTCCGTCTGGCCGTCGATGCCGTAGATCAGATCGATGTTGAGGACCGGGAAGCCCGCGTCCCGGATGCGGCCGAGTGCCGCGTCGACGTCCGCGCGCCGTTGCGGACGGACCGCCGCCCTCGCCTCGTCGTCGACGAAAGTCTGCACGCCGATGCTCAGTCGTGTCGTCCCGCGCTCGGCGAGCACGGCGAGGCGGTCGGCCGTCGCCGTGGCCGGTGAGGTCTCCACGGACAGCGGAACCGCACGCAGATCCGCGCCCATGCGCTTCTCGGCGATGTCGCAGAGCCGCTCCAGCTCCCCGGCGGTGAGGAAGGTCGGTGTACCCCCGCCGAAGGCCGCGGCCGCGAACCGCACCGGGTCCGTGTCCCCGAGCGCTTCCCTGACCGCCAGGGCCTGCCGCTCGAGAGCGTCCAGATAGCGCGTGGTCAGCTCGTCGGGCGCGCCGATGCGGGTGAACAGGTTGCAGAAGCCGCAGCGGACCTCGCAGAACGGTAGGTGCAGATAGAGCGAGAGCGCGTCCTTGTCTTCCCCTGCCCACAGTTCACGCAGCGCGGGCCGGTCGGTGAGGGGACGGTACGCGGTCTTGTGCGGGTACGCGTACACATAGCTCTGGTAGGGACGGATGGCGTTCATCGCTCCTCCCCTGCCCCGCCGTTGCCCGCGGCTTCAGCCCCGTCTGCCGGTGCAACTGCCGGCCCGGGGAGGAAGAAGTGCGCGTACGGAATCGTCCAGACGACCTCGTGGCCCAGCCGGTGACCGGTGTAGCCGTCGTCGCCGTACGCGGTGCCGTGGTCGGAGCAGACGATCGCGAAGCACCGGCGCCTGCTGCTCGCCGCCGCGAAGAGCCGGCCGATGTGCCGGTCCACGTACTCCAGCGCGGCGGCATGGGTCTCGCGCGAGTCGCCCGCCTCACGGGTGGCGCCCGGCAGATGGAACCAGTTGGGCTGATGAAGCGCCGCCACGTTGAGGAACAGGAACAGCCGCTGGTCGTGGGGGAGTGAGGCGACGACCTCTTCGGCACGGTCCACCTGGGCCTCGAAGGAGGTGGGCGACGCCACACCGAACCCGGGCTCCCAGTGGCTGTCCTGGAACAGCCCGGGCAGCACCGACCCCAGCGGCGCCTGCCGGTTGAAGAATCCCACGCCCCCGATACACACCGTCCGGTAGCCCGCCTCGGCCAGCCCGGCGACCAGATCCGGGGTGTCGTAGACGAAGGTCCCGTCCGCGGTGGTCTCGCTGCCGGCGAACCGCGCGGCGAACAGCCGTGGATGGGGCCCGGGCGCCGCGGGCGTCGGCAGAAAGCCCGCGAAGATCGCCTGGTGGGAGGCATAGGTGAAGCTGCCGGGGGCGTGCCTGCGCTCCCAGACACCGCCGGGGAGATGCCGCGCCAGATGGGGAATGCGGCCCGCCGCGGCGAGCTCGGCGGCGACATCGAACCGGAGCGTGTCCAGGGTGACGAGCAGCAGATCGTCCGTGCCGACCACGGATGCCATGTCGATCATGTCTGCCGTGCCGGAAGGGGTCGCGCGCATGATGGATCCTTGTGGTACGAGGTGATGACCGCGGCGACCTGCGCCGCATAGGTGTCGAGGCCCACGGCCCCGCTGCCGGGCAGTCCGGTCAGACGTGGCAGCAGATCGCCGAACGCGTTGACCTCGCCGACGTTGAATCGCCGCCAGGCGGTGGCGGGCAGCAGATCGACGCCGACGCACAGCCGGCCGGGGAAGCGGGCCGCCGCACGCTCGCACAGCCCGAGCACATCCTCCTGCCAACTGCGGCCCGCCGCCCGGACGGCCGCCATGGCCTCGGCCAGATCGCCGCGCTCGCCGCCGAGATGCAGATTGGTCAGCGGAGAACGACTCGTCCGTACGACGGCGTGCGTCGCCCTGCCCGCGACGACCACGACCCGCAGATCGGTGGCCCGGCCGCGGTGGACGGCCTTCGGCAGCCACCGCTCGATGTGCAGACCGTCGGGCGCGAGCGCGTCGACGATCGACCCGATCTCGGAATCCGAGGTGTAGCGGCGCAGCCGAAGCGAGTTGAAAAGCCTCCCGTCCGATGCCCGTTCGACCGAGGTGACCGCGCGTACCCGTCCGTCGGCCGCCGTTTCGACGGCCAGTACGCCCGAGGCGGACGAGCCATGGGCGAGCTTGACGAACGCACGGCGGAAACCCGGTTCGGCGAGATGGGCACGGACGTCGTCCCACCCGCGTACCACCGGAGCCGCCCGCCCCGACGTGGGCGACGGCGGCACCGCCACGCCCGCCGCCGCGAGCCGCTCATGGCAGAGCCGCTTGTCGAACAGCACGGCAAGGTCGTCCGGGTCGTCGAGGAGCGTGCTGCCCGCCTCCCGTACGGCACGGGCCACGTCCCGTACGGCTTCGGTGAACCGGCCGTACCAGCGGCCGCTGCCCTCCACCCGGGACGGGTCGCGGACACCCCGCAGCAGGAAGTCGACGTCCGCGTTCTCCCCGGGCGAGTCGATACGCACCGACTCGCCCGGCAGAAAGCGGGCGCTGCCCCGCAGCACATCCAGCCACGGCACGACGCGTGCGTCGGGCAGGCCCGCAGCACGCACCGCATCCCGGAAGAAGGCGACGCGCCTGTTCTCGGGGTTGCCGACGACGGAGAATCGCCGAGGCGGCGTCGTGGTCACTCCGCCACCGCGGTGAACCGGCCGCCGTCGTCGCTCCACGGCTCCTGGACGTCGTCGAGGTCGACGGTGACGCCGGCCGGCTCCAGGGCCCCGCGTATCCGCAGGCGCATCGGCTCGCTGATGAAGTGGTGGTTCAGGTCGAGCTTCCTGAGGTGGGTGAGGGGCTGCCCTTCGAGCAGCGCGGACGCCCCCTCGTCGCCGAGCGTGCCCATGGACAGGTCGAGTGCCTCCAGCCTGGCGACGACCGGGGCGCCGGCGAGGGCGGTCGCGATCTCGTCCTGGATCTCACTGTTACGCAGGGCCAGATGCCTCAGCCGGGGCAGCCCGGTGCCCGTGAGGAAGGGCTCCAGATCCGAGAGCTCGGCGTCGCCGCCGTACTCGGAGACACCGAGCCACAGGTCCAGATGCTCCAGTGCGGGCAGCTCGCTCGTGGCGATGCCCCGTACGACCTCGGTTGGCAGACCGCCCGTTTCGACCCGGAGGACGCGTAGCGCCGCGTGCTTGACCGCGGGGAATTCGAGGCCGGTCCCGCCGCGGACACCGAACTCCTCCAGTTCGGGGAACGCGTCGAGCAGGGGAGTGACCGTGGTCTGGTTGATCCACGAGATCTCGCACTCCTCGTAGGTGATGTCACCGAGGAACAGCGCCCGCAGCGCGGTCAGCCGCCCGCGCGCATCGAGGAGGGCCGAGATGACCTCGTCGGGGCCGTCCTCGTACACATCGCTCCACGCGCCGACGATCAGCGCCCGCACCCGGGTGGTGTCCACGGCGTCGAGGAAGCGGGCGAAGGCCTCCTGCCACTCCTCGTCGCTCTCGTACGCCTCGACGGTGATCCGCCAGGCGACGGACGCCGGGTCGGGCAGAGGGGCCGTCTTGGCGTCGGCGTCGGCATCGGCGTCGGGGAAGTCGAACACAGGCAGGCCGTACAGCTCCTGCAGATGGCCCGAGATGGTCATGACGGACACTCCAGACACCGAAAGGCGTTGATCGGCTGATGTGCGAGCAGTTCTACCAAGCCGCAGTGACAACGCCCGCTGCGGGGCCACCCGCTGCGCCACGGACCGGTCGTGCCGTGGAGCCACGACCTCCGGAACCCGGCTGCAAGTTCGATGTCAGACCCTCCCTCTAGCTTCGGTGTCAGGTTCGGTGCACTCGGCGCCGGCGGTGGAGGGGAGAGCCATGTACCGGCAGGGAGACGTGCTGATCGTGCCCGTCGCTGAGGACCTCGTTCCGGAGCGTGCGAAGCGGGTGCAGGGCGAGCCGAGGGACGGCAAGGGCCGCCTGGTGCTGGCACTCGGCGAGGTCACAGGTCACGCCCATGCGCTTGCCGCGCGGGGCCGGCTCGTCCGGGAATCCGGTGTGCCCGGCGGGCCGATGCTGCTCGAACTTCCGGAGGGCGGGCGCCTCGTGCACGAGGAGCATGCGCCGATCGCGCTGCCCAAGGGCTGGTACCGCGTGGTGCGCCAGCGGGAGTACGCACCGGGCGCCGTCCGGATCGTCGCGGACTGACGGCGCCTGCGGGCGCGACGACGGCGGAACCACAACGGACATCAGGGGACGGGGAATCACGATGCAGTACATGGACAAGTGGCGGGCCGTGGCAGCGGCGACGGGCCCCGCGGAGCGGGTGGAAGCGGAGGAAGGGGTGCGGCTCGCCTATCACTCGGCCGGTCTGATCCCACCCGAGCGGCTGATCTGGGTGGACTCGCCCCGAGCCGCGGTGGCCGCCGTACGGTCGCTGGAAGGCGCGGGCCGCTCGGTGCGGGATCGGATCCGGACGGACACCTGGGCCGACGAGCGCCGCCGGGTGCACGACGAACTGGGCCCGGCGGGCTGGACCGAGCACTGGTCGCGGACCGGTGCCCTGCTCTGGGACCACACGCGTGCCCTGGCCGAGCGGATACGGGCCGGAGTCGCCGACGAGCTCGCCGAGGAGGCGACGGCGCGGGCCGGGGGCGACGACGCGGCGGGGGCCGCCGAGCGCACCGCCGTCCGTCTTGTCCTGATGGACGCGGTGCTGGGCCAGCACGACGCCGCCTGGCTCGCGGCCTTCGACGGGCGCAGTGAGCGGCTGGCCGGTCTGGCCCGGGTGGCGGAACACGCGGGCTGGTGGTGGCCGTTCGAGCAGGCCGTGGTGCTGTGTGAGCGGCCCACCGCGCTGCACCGCGACGAGGCGGGACGGCTCGACCGCGCGGACGGACCCGCGCTGGCCTTCGCCGACGGCTTCGCGCTGTACGCCTGGCGCGGGATGCCTGTGGCCGCGGACTTCCTGGCGGGACTCACCTCACTGACGCCCGAGCGCATACGCACCGAGGAGAACGCCGAACTGCGGCGTGTGATGCTCGAGTCCTATGGCTACGACCGGTATCTCGGCGAGTCCGGTGCCCAGCCCGTGCACCGTGACGAGACCGGCGTGCTGTGGCGCATCGCGCTGGACGGCGACGAGGACGTCGTCATGGTCGAAGTGGTCAACTCCACCCCGGAACCGGACGGTACGCACAAGACGTACTGGCTCCGGGTACCGCCCACGACCAGCACCGCGAAGGAGGGAGTCGCCTGGACGTTCGGGCTCGATGCAGAAGTGTACGAACCCGTACGCCAGACCTGAGACCGTGCCGGTTCCTCGGGCGCACCGCCCTCGCTGTCACGGCACGGAACGGCCCGCCGTGCCCGAGGAATCTCCCGAGTCGGCGGTGCGATCCGCCTCCAAGACCCGCGATGAGCACCGGTGTGATCAGGCACTCTGCCGGGTCAGCGCCTCATGGTCGAGCCCCAGTTCACGGGCCAGGGCGTCGTCCGTCCACCTCAGCATGGCAGCGCGGGTGAGCGACCCGGCGTACGAGGTCATCTGCACCGCCAGCCCGTCCAGCAGCGCGGTCAGCCGCCAGGCCGACGACGCCGGATCGTCGCAGCGGAATTCGCCCGACGCCGCCCCCTGCGCGATGACCTCGGTCAGGGCCGCTTTCCACTGCTGGTCGAGATCACGGGCGACGTCGCGCAGGGCGGGGTCGCGCAAGGCCGCCGCCCAGCCCTCTATCCACAGCCGCCACCCTTTGGCCTGCCCTGTCGGGGCGTACCAGCGGACGGCGGCGCGCAGCCGGCGCACCGCGGACGTCCGGCGCCCGAGGATCCTGCGCAGACGGGCCAGATCGCCGTGCGCGGCGTGGGCGAACGCGGCAGCGACGAGCTTCTCCTTGGTGGAGAAGTGGTACAGCACCAGGGCATTGCTCACCCCGAGCGCCGATGCGACGTCGGCGATGCGCACGGCGGCCACTCCGCGGACCTCGATCTGCTCCACGGCGGCCCGCAGCAGTTCCTCCTGCCGCTCCGCCACGCTCAACCGGACTCTCGCCACCGGGACACCCTACACACGGGCCTGCTCCGCCTCCCCTCGGGCCGCCGGGCCGGACGTGGACCGCCCGCGGCCGCCTCCGAACGGCGGCCGGCTTCGCGAAGCGGGTCCGCTCAGCGGTAGCAGCCGAAGCGTTCCGCGATCGCCGGCAGCCGCTCCGCGGCGATCGCGTGCGCCGCCGCGCGGGGGGTCGTACCGTCCGCCGCCGCGCGCGTGAGCATTTGGTCGACCAGCCTGCGCATCGAGCGACGAGTGTGGTCGAACGCCTCGTCCGCGTCGGGGCCGATGTCCCCGAAGAGGGTCCACCACCACCATGCGTTGGTGCCCGAGTTCACGACCACGTCGGGCAGTACGGTCACACCTCGCGCCGAGAGCAGCTCCTCCGCCTCCGGGAGCACCGGCATATTGGCCGCCTCGACGATCCAGCGCGCCCTGACCCGGGCCTGGTTGGCGGAGTCGACGGCGTACGAGACGGCCGCCGGTACCAGGACCTCCGCCTCGGCGGACAGCCAGGCGTCACCGGGGAGCTCGGTGTCCTCGGGTCGCAGTGCCGCCCGGTCCACCGTGCCGAAGGCATCACGGGCCGCGAGCAGGGCCTCGACGTCCAGGCCGTCCGGATTTGCGATGGTGCCCTTGATATCGGCCACGGCCACGACCGCCAGTCCCGCCCGGGACAGGAACCGGGCCGTGGCCCCGCCCATCGTGCCGAGCCCCTGCAGGGAGACCCGGGTGCCCGCGCGGGCAGCCCCCGCCCGGTCGAGCGCCGTGAGCACCGACTCCGCGACTCCCAGCCCGCCGACGAGCTCGTCGAGGCCGATGCCGTCGATCTCGACGGCGAAGGCGTCGGCCAGCCGCCCGCGCGCCGCCGCCTCGTCGTCGAGCAGCGGGTACACGGCTTGCACCGAAGAGACGAGACCGGCCTCCGCGGCCGCCTTGTCGACGAGGTCCTGGGTGAGCCCCAGGTCCTCCCCGGTGGTCCAGCAGCTCTCGATGTACGGGCGCATCGCGCGCAGATAGCGCACGAGCACGCCGTAGGCCTCGGGCGCCTGCGGGTCGCAGTCGATACCGCCCTTCGCACCACCGAGCGGCACATAGCGGACTCCGGGGGCGTCGGCGTCGTAGTGCAGGGCCTCCTTCATGGTCATGCCGCGTGCCAGACCCGCCACCTCGTCGAGGGTGCACCCGGCACGCATCCGCAGCCCGCCACTGGCCACTCCGCGCACGAGCCGGTCGACGACGAGATGGCCCTGCCGACCGGTGACGTGGTCGGTCCAGGTGAGGGAGATCAGCGGACGGGCCACCAGGGTGTTCGGTGAGGTGCCCACGGCGGACACGGAGCCTCCAGAGCAAGCGACGGACTGAACCGTCGGTCAGTATCCGGAGGCCGCTCCTGGCATGTCAACGCGATTTCCGTCGTGGCGCGGCGCCGGGCGGAAGTGCGGCGCGGCTCGCGGTGTGGCGCGGATGTGACGGGCACCGCGCGCCGCGCCGGCGCGGAGTCAGCCCACCACACTGCGGCCCCGGGAGGCTTCCCCGGACTTCTGCGGCACCTCGCAGCTGTCCTTGAACCCCTGGCTGGTCAGGCCGAGCGCCGCATTGATGCGCGAGCGCATGTTCTCGACGGCCACCATCGCGGTCAGCTCCACGTACGCGGCCTCGCCGAGCGCCCGCAGCAGCCGCCCGGCCAGCTCGTCCGTGACGTCCGGCGCAGTGGCGGTCATGGCCTCGGCGTACTCGATGACATCGCGCTCCAGCGGTGTGTACGCGTCACTCTCGCGCCATACGGGGATGTCCTCCAGCTTGCGCGCGTCGACGCCGTCCCGGCGGCTCGCCCAGTAGCCGAAGTCCATGCACCAGCTGCAGCCGATCGAGGCCGCGGTGGCCAGCTCGGCCAGCGACTTCAGTCCCGGGTCCAGCGCCTTCCACCTGGCCACCGCCTGCTCGAAGCGCAGGTCCGCGCGCAGGACGCGGGTGTTGTGGCCGAGCGCCTTCACCGGGTCCAGGGTCCGCCCGAACGCCCGCCTGGAGTACCACTCGGTCGCGCGGTAGAAGAGGCTGCGGGGCGGGGTCAGCGAGATGCGGGCCATGACGGACTCCTTTGCCGTGCACATACGTCCTTGACACAGCTACGACGGATCCCGGGGCGCGGATGTGACATGCGGGACACCAGGAGCCCGGCAGGCAGGCCCCACGAAGGAGGTCCTGGCTCGTGTTCGGGCAGGTCACCGGCCTCGGAGCGGGCCGCCGCCGGTCGTGCCGCGGGAACCGTGCGCCCCGGTGCCCCGTTCCCCCACTGCCGCACCCCACGCACATAATGGAAGCCCCGCATGGAAGACCCGGACCCCCAGGAGGCCTCGTGACCGGCGCCGCGTCCCCGAGTTCCCTGCGCTCCAGGCTGCGGTCGCTGCGACCCGCTGCCTTCGGGGCGGACCCGGAAGGGGAGCGGATGGAGCGGATCCGCCGCTCGCCGAACTTCGTCGACGGGGTGTTCCGCAATCCGGCGGAGGCCAGGACCAGGCCGTCCGGCTCCACGCGTGAATTCGCGAAGACCTACTTCCAGCGGGAGGCACGCAGGCTGCGCACGCCTGCCGCCCCCATCCCGGTGCACGACGGCACGCTCACCGATCTGGCCGCACCGCCCGCCTCCGGGCTCCGGCTCACCTGGATGGGCCATTCCAGCGTCCTCGCCGAGATAGACGGTCGCCGGGTGCTCTTCGACCCGGTGTGGGGCTCGCGCTGCTCACCTTTCGCGTTCGCCGGGCCCAAGCGGCTCCACTCCGTCCCCCTGCCGCTCGCGGCGCTCGGACCGGTCGACGTGGTCGTGATCTCCCACGACCACTACGACCATCTCGACACGCCCACGATCCGCGGGCTGGCCTCCACGGACACCGCCTTCGTGGCCCCGCTGGGCGTGGGGGCCCATCTGGAGCGCTGGGGCGTATCCGAGGGGCGTCTGCGGGAACTCGACTGGGGCGAGTCGACCGAGGTCTCGGGGCTTCGGCTGACCGCCACCCCGGCCCGCCACTTCTGCGGCCGCGGTCTGCGCAACCAGCAGCACACGCTCTGGGCCTCGTGGGCGGTCCTCGGGCCGTCGGGGCACCGGCTCTACCACAGCGGGGACACCGGATACTTCCCCGGTTTCAAGGAGATCGGCGCTGAGCACGGCCCCTTCGACGCGACCATGATCCAGATCGGCGCCTACAGCGAGTACTGGCCGGACATCCACATGACCCCGGCCGAGGGCGTACGGGCGCACCTCGATCTCCAGGGTGGAGAGCCGTCCGGAGTGATGCTGCCGATCCACTGGGGCACTTTCAACCTGGCTCCGCATGCGTGGGCGGAGCCGGGGGAGTGGACGAAGGACGCGGCGGAGGAGGCCGGCCAGGCGGTGGCGTTCCCTCGTCCGGGCGAGCTGTTCGAACCTGCTGGGAAGCTGCCCTCCGACCCCTGGTGGCGCGGGGTGTCCCAGCCCATCGCTCACCCGTGGCGGCGACCCGAGCCGACGCAGGCTCCTGCCGAGGCCCCCAGGCACGATCTCGACCTTGCGGGTGAGCGGTGACCGGTCCGGCTCCAGCCCGAAGAGCGGGCCCATGCGATGCGAGCGCTTGAGGGGGTTCCGCGCGAGGCGTACGGCGAGTCGAGCCACCCCTTCGCGGGAGTATGCGGCTCGATCGCGGGCCGGCTCCCCGGCCTCGCGGCAACCGCGTCACCGGAACACCGGCGGAGCCGGCCCACCAGCGCCGACCGCGAGACTCTCAGCCATGGTGCTGTTGCCAGTAGCGGGTGTGCGGCAGATCGTCGTCCAGCCAGTATGCGTCGTCCTCGGTGACCACGAGCAGCTCCTCCCATTTCACGCCGATGTCGCCCTTGCCGATGTGCGGCTCGACGGCCCACAGACCGGTCTCGCAGGGCTGGTCGGCGCCCTCGTTCCACAGCGGCGTCTGGTTCAGGCGCGGACGGATCGCTGAGGAGAGGAGATGGCCGCCGAGGTAGGCGAGGGCCTGCGGGCTGAATCCGTTGATCCGGAACGTGGGCAGGCGGGTGCCGGGAACCTTGCCGACCTTGTGGGCGATGACCGAGCCGGGATAGTAGCTGTGGATGTTCTCGAAGCCCTGGTCGGCGATGAGCTCGTCGACCTGCCGGTAGATCTGGGCCTGGGTGGCACCGCGCTGGACCAGTTGCAGGATCAGGGCGCGGTACGGCTCGAGCGCCATGCGCGCCTCGTGGAACTCCTCGCTGTCGTCGCCGCCGAGTGTGCACGAGTAGCCCATGTCGCAGGCGACGTCGCCGACCACGGGCCCGATGTCGAGGATGACGGCCTCGCCCTGGCGCAGGGGGCGGTCGGTGGGCTGGAACTGCTTGCCGAAGTGGGCCATCTTGGGGTTGAGGAGGCTGCCGAGCGCCCCGCCCCTGGGCTTGGTGAAGTCCCGGAACCGCGTCCGCTCCCCGAACCATGCGAAGCCGTAGTGGAAGAAGCGGCTCACTCCGTGGTCACGGAGCCATTCCTCGACGGCCCGCGCGGCCTGCTTCTCGGTGATTCCCTCGTACAGCTGCGCCTCGACGGCTGCCACCGCGTCGTAGGCCAGTCGTTGGGCCGCCTTGAAGTCGGCGAGTTCCTGCTGGGTGAAGTGTTCCTTGGCCATGGGGCTGCAACCTCTCGGAGGAGTGACAGTGGGGGCGTGCGGGGCGTGCGGTGGCCGTCGCCGGCCGCTACGGGGCGGGGATGTCCCGGAGCGCGCGCTTGAGGATCTTGCCGGTGGCGTTGGTGGGCAGGGCCTCGAGGAACTCCACGAGGCGCGGGTACTTGTAGCTCGCCATCGTCTGCCTGCACCAGGCGATGAGTTCGTCCTCGGTGAGTGCTGCACCGGGGGCGCGTACGACGTATGCCTTGATCTCTTCGCCGTGCCGGTCGTGGGGGACGCCGATGACCGCGGCCGTGCTCACCGCGGGGTGGGTGTGCAGGATCTCTTCGATCTCACGCGGGTAGACGTTGAAGCCACCGCGGATGATCAGGTCCTTGGCGCGGTCGACGATGGAGTACCAGCCGTCGGAGTCCCGGCGGGCCAGGTCGCCGGTGCGGAACCAGCCGTCGCGGATCACTTCGGCCGTGGCGTCGGGGCGGTGGTGGTAGCCCTTCATGACGTTGTGGCCGCGGATGGCGATCTCGCCGACGGTGTCGGGGCCTTCGATGTGGGTCCAGTCCTCGGTGATCAGGGCCACCTCGACGCCCCAGACCGGTCGCCCGATGGAGCCGGGACGGACGTCTTCCCCACGGGGGGAGAAGGTGGCGACCGGACTGGTCTCCGACAGGCCGTACCCCTCCCGGATGGTTACTCCGAACCGTTCTCCGAAGCGGCGATGAATCTCCACCGGCAGGGCGGCCCCGCCGGAGACGGCGGTGCGCAGGTTCTCGGCGATCTGTTCCACGTCGGCGGTGGCGGTGTCCTCGCCGAGCAGCGCCCAGTACATGGTGGGTACGCCGGCGAAGAAGGTGACGGCGTGGCGCCGCATCAGGGCGAGGGCGTCGGAGCCCTGGAAGCGGGGCAGCAGGACCAGGGTGGCGCGGGCGGACAGTCCGGCGTTCATCTGCACGGTCTGGCCGAAGGAGTGGAAGAGCGGCAGGGTGACGAGGTGGACGTCGTGCTCGGCCTCGCCGAAGAGCTTGTGGCAGGTCAGGGCGTTGAATGCCATGTTGGCGTGACTGAGCTCGGCGCCCTTGGGGCGGCCGGTGGTGCCGGAGGTGTAGAGGATGACGGCGGTGTCGCCGGCCTCGGTGGGCACGGTGTCGAAGTCGGCGCTCTGGTCGGCGAGCGCCGCGCTGAGCGTCTCGGTGCCCGGAATCGGGGATCCGGCGGTGGCGGCGTCGGTGGTCATCAGGAAGAAGTGTTCGCAGCCCGGGGTCTGGCCGAAGCCGGAGAAGCCCTCCTGCCCGAGGGGCAGTTCGGCGCTGCCCTCGAAACAGAGGTAGGCCCTGGCGTCGGAGTCGGCCAGGTGGTAGGCGATCTCGCGGCTTTTGAGCAGCACGTTGAGCGGGACGACCACGGCGCCGGCCTTGAGGATGCCGTAGTACACGATCGGGAACCACGGCAGGTTGGGGCAGGACAGGGCGACCTTGTCGCCGGGCCGGATGCCGCGTGAACGCAGCAGGTTGGCCACCCGGCGGGCCTGGGTGTCCAGTTCGGCGTAGCCGAGCCGCTGCTCGCCCAGGATGACGGCGGTGCGGTCGGGGACGGCGCGGGCGCTGTCCTCGAGCATGACGGCGAGGTTGAGCATGGGGAACTCCGTGCGGTTCGAGGGGTGGGGGTCAGATGGCGGCGGCCTGCGGGGCGTCGCTGTCGGCGTCCGTGCGCAGTTCGCGCTCGTAGCTGCGCGAGGCGGTCCACAGTGCGGCGGCGGCGCCTGCGCAGAACAGCGGCATCAGGGCGAGGGCGGCGGCGATGCCCAGGGTGTCGGAGAGCCATCCGGTGAGCAGCGGGCCCACCGCCAGGCCGAAGAGGTTCTGGGTCAGAGCGACCAATCCGAGGGCGGTGGCACGGACCTTGGGGTCGACCACGTCCATCACGACCGCGGGGACCGGGCCGACCGCCGCTGTCACGGTGAAGGCGCCGGCAACGATCAGGGCCAGTTGCACGGGGCCGGCCGGTATCCAGGCGAAGGCCGAGGTCAGCAGGGCCAGGGCGAGCAGAGCGAGGCACGCCGGCAGGGTCAGCTTCCTCCGGGCCCGGACCGCTCCGGCCCGGTCGGCCACATAGCCCAGTACGACGGTGCCGATCGCGCTGGCGATGACCGCCACCGCCGACACCGCACCGGCCTTGGCACTGGTGTAATCGTGGGTGCGTGTGAGGTAGCTGGGCAGCCAGGCGTAGAGCGTGGAGAGCACCACGAGCTGCATGGCGCCACCCAGGTACGAGGCGACTGCGGTACGGCTGCGGAAGAGCTCGGCCAGGGCACCCCGCGCACGGGCCGGCGGTTCGCCGGTCGTGGCGGCCGGGGTCGCCCCCGGCGTGCGCCCCTCCCGCACCCGAAGGAACAGCAGCGCCAGGAGCAGGCCGGGTGCGGCGAACACCGCGAGCGTGATACGCCAGCCGAGCGAGGGCACCATCAGTCCCCCCAGGAAGACACCCAGGACGACACCGAGCGGCCCGGCCGCCTGGAGCGCGCCCACCACCGTCGCCCGCAGCCGCTGCGGGAACAGGCCGGCCATCAGGGCGCCGCTGGCCGGCCCGTAGCCGGCCTCACCGAGCCCGACGGCCGCCCGAGCCGCCAGCAGCTGGGCGTAGTTGCCCGCGACAGCGCAGGCGATGGCGGCCAGGCTCCAGACCGTGCCCATCAGGGCGATGGACTTCGCCCGGCTCCAGCGGTCGGCCACCAGCGCCATGGGCAGCGCGCCGAGTGCCACGGTCACCGAGACGACGGAGACCAGGGCCCCGAGCTGGGTGTCCGACAGTCCCCACTCGTCCTCGAGGACGGGGAAGGTGGCGACGATGATCTGGCGGTCGATGAAGTCCGTGAGCATCAGCGCGAAGGCGAGCGCGAACACGGCCCAGGCGTAGCGCCTGGAGACTGGACGCGGCTCCGAACCCGGCGGGCCGGGCACCGGGCGCACCACTGGGGCGGGTGAGGGACTGTCCATGGGGGACCTCCGTGGCGGGGGCGGTGGGTGCACCGGTCGGACGGGTGGAGAGGCTGGTCAGCCGACGCGGCGGACGGCCGGCGCGTGCCAGGTGCGGCCCATGACTTCGGGCCGGGGCCAGAACAGGCGCAGCATGAGGTTGAAGGAACCTTTCGGCGCGGGGAGCCAGTTGGACTCCGGTCCCTCGGCCGGCACCGCGTGCTGGATCAGCAGCGTCAGTGAGCCGTCGGCGTTGAACTTCAGCGCGTCGCGGTCGCCGATGGCGTAGCGGTCGATCGGGTTGTCGACGAAGAACTGCCGGTCGTTGTACATCGTCAGCGACCAGAACGCGTTCACCGGCGGAAGGCCGTCGGAGGCGAAGTGCAGCTCGTAGCGGTCGCCGCCGCTCAGCGGCTCGCCGTCGGCATCGACCCGGCACACCGGGTAGACCGCGTCCTGGGGGAGGTTGGCGCCCAGGCCGACCAGTGTGACCGCGGCCCGCTGCAGGTAGTCCGTCCCGTAGGTGCCGATGTCGAACGCGGTCATCCAGCCGTCGCGGACCTCCGCCCGTGGACTGAGGCCGGCGGCCTGGATCCGCGCCAGGCCGTCGGCCGCGCCCTGGGCGATCATGTGCTGTGCCTCGGGAGCGAGGGAGTCCCAGTCGAACGGCCGGCCGGGGACGACGCCGAGCTGTGCCATCCGCTCGACCATGGGGGCGTCGGCGGCCTTCGCCGGGTTGCCCGCCATGAGATGGGCGGTCATGGCGAAGAACGTGGCGGCGTCCAGTGCGGCCACCTGGTCGACCGGAGCGGTCACTGGGTCCACCGGGCCGGGGCCTGCCTCCACGGTCGTGGCGGTGCCGGTCATCGGTGTCAGCCGGTAGCCGGCCTGGACGGCGTGCACCGCCGGGTAGTCCTCCACACCGTTGACCTGGGTACGGCCGATGATCGCGACCATGGAGGTGGGTGCGTCGATTCGCTCCGCGCCCTCGGGCAGCCTGCCCTGCCAGCCGGGACCGACCAGCGCGAACTCACCGGCGGCACTGCCCGTGGTCCGGGAGCCGGGGCAGGCGAACACGTTGGTCCAGGCGTCGTACACCGGCAGAAGGCAGTACCGCCCGTGGGTCTCGGGTACGGACAGCAGCACCGGCCCTGCCGACAGATCCAGCCAGGCCAGCGAGTACAGCGTGTCCGCGTTCGGGCTGACCACACCCTCGAACGAAGCGTCCGGCGTGACCGGCACGTGTGCGAAGGCGTTCAGCGGCCCGCTGCCGGGGACGGATGCGCCCGGGGCGGTCATCTGGCGCCTGGTCAGCTCCATGGTGACCAGCGGATAGGCGAAGACGTACGCCTCGGCGGCCAGCGCGGCCAACTCCCCGGTGACCTGGGTCTCGGTCGTCGTCACGGGATCCTCCTTGGATCGGTGGCGGTATCACATGTGCCCGGCCGTGCCGGTACCGGTTCCGTCGGCTCGTGCTGCCCGGGAGCTGCCCGGCCAGTCGAGGTGAGCCCGCAGGACGGCAGCGGACGGCATGGCACGGCCGGCGGGTCCGAATCGAGGATCGGCTCGGACGCCGGAGCGTTCAGATCGGGACGGTACCTGGCTGAAAGGCGACATGCTTTGCGGATGGCGACGAATCATTTAGCATTTCACGACACTCCGTCGCCCGGGAGATCACCGTGCAACCGCAGATGCGCACCACCGGACTGGCCAATTACGTCGACCTCGCCCGCTCTCTGGGGGGAGATCCCCTGGCGCTGATGCGCACGGTGGGGCTGGACCCGGCCGCGCTCGCCGCCGCCGACCGCTGGCTCCCCGTGGCCTCGGTCGCCCAGCTCCTGGAGAACACGGCTGCCGCCACCGGCTGCCCCGACTTCGGCCTGCGGCTCGCCGAACTCGCCAGATTCTCCAACCTCGGCCCCGTCGGCCTCGTCGCCCGCGAGGAGCCCTCCGTACGCAGCGCCCTGGAGCTGCTCATCCAGCATCTCCATCTCTACAACGAGGCCCTGCGAGCAGAGATCACTCTCAGCAACGGTCTTGCCGGGCTCTGGGTGGACCTGGCGCTGGACTCGCCGCCCGACCGCCGCCGCCAGGGGACGGACATGCTGGTCGGGGTCTGCCACGGCCTCATCGGCAGACTGTCCGGTGCCGACTGGAGACCGGTCGGCGTCACCCTCAACCACACCGCCCCGGACGACCTCGGTGCCCACCACCGGGTCCTCGGCCCCGCCGTCACCTTCGGACAGCCGCGCTCCGGCATCATCCTGTACCCCTCGGACCTCGAGGCGCCCAACACCCTCGCCGACCCCCGGCTGCGGCCCTACGCCCGCCAGTTCCTGGAGAACATCGCGCCCTCGCCCGCCGCTGCCTTCACCGACCGCGTGCGGCAGCTCATCGAGGCGCTCCTGCCCACCGGCCGCTGCTCCCTCGAACAGCTCGCCCGCACCTTCGGCATCGACCCGAGAACGCTGCAGCGGCGCCTCGCGGAGAGCGGGGAGGGCTACTCCTCGGTCGTCGACTCGGTCCGTACCGGCCTCGCACGCCGCTACGTGGGCGGCTCCAGGCGCCCTCTCACCGAGATCGCCGGCCTGCTCGGGTTCTCCTCCCTGGCCACCTTCTCTCGCTGGTTCCGCAGCCGCTTCGACACCAGCCCCAGTACCTGGCGCCACCGCCAGATGCCACCCGAGCGCCTGGACTCGGGCGCGATCGGGGCGGCGCCGAGAGCAGGGGCATGGGCGAACCGCGGGCGGGTTCCGGGGAACCTGCGTGCACGGTGAGCGACTCCGCGGTCGACTGCGGCCCGACACCGGGCGGTGCCGGGCAGCGGCAGCACGCGACGACCTCGGCGGCACCGGGTGCTTCGGCGGAAACGGCGCTTCGGGACGGCCACCCGTCGGCGTGAGGGTGCCGGCCGGGCCGCACGCATGGCCGAGGTTTTCGCGCTGTCGTACGAGGCCTCATACCAGAGCGGGACGCTCGACGGGCAAGTTTGTCAACTGCCCACCGCACATGAACGGTTGACGACTACCGTGTGTGGCCGGTGATCAACGACGGGCCACCTCGCGCAGGTGCGCCCGTCGCTGAGCCGGAGCCGAACACCCGTAGTACGCCGATGAGTACACCGATCGGTACTCCGAATCCTGGGCCACGTACCAAGGACGCTGATGTCTCAACTTCGCGCACCCGCTGCGCGGCCGGAACGCCGCGAGGGCGGACGGCACGGCCGGTCGGCCTCCCGCACGAACGCCGCGGGCAGGAAGCAGCCCACCCCACCGCCGGAATCCCGGATACGACCGCAACTGCTGCGCACCGCGGTCCTGCCGGCCGTCATCGCCTCGCTCAGCGGCGCAGCCGCGGTCCTCTACACGATCCGCTCCACGCACACACGGCCGTCCGCCGCGCTGTGGATCGCCCTCGCCGGCTCCGCGGTTCTGGCACTCGCCGCCGTGGCCGCCGCGGCGTTCAGCGCGGACCGTGCCGCGAGATCCGTCCTCGACCGCTGCCACACCCTGCGCCGTACGACCGCACGCGGCCAGGCGGAGCTGCGCACCGTGGTGGAGGGACTGCGCCGCGGCGAGCGCCCGACGCCACGCCGGGACACTCCGGCCCCCGCCCCCGGCGGCGACGAGTTCGACCTGCTCGCCCAGGAACTGACGAGGTCCTACGACGCCGCGGTCTCCGCGGTCGTCCAGGCGTCCCGGCTCTCCAGCAGCGCCGGCAGCGAGCAGAAGGTCGAGGTCTTCGTCAATCTCGCCCGCCGGCTGCAATCCCTGGTGCACCGCGAGATCCAGCTGCTCGACGAGCTGGAGAACGAGGTCGAGGACCCCGAGCTGCTGAAGGGGCTCTTCCACGTCGACCACCTCGCCACCCGCATCCGCCGGCACGCCGAGAACCTGGCCGTTCTCGGAGGCGCCATCTCCCGGCGCCAGTGGTCGAACCCGGTGACCATGACCGAGGTGCTGCGCTCCTCCATCGCCGAGGTCGAGCAGTACCCCCGGGTCAAACTGGTCCCGCCGATCGACGGCACCCTGCGCGGTCACGCCGTCGCCGACGTCATCCACCTCCTCGCCGAACTGGTCGAGAACGCCACCCTGTTCTCCGCCCCGCACACGCAGGTGCTGCTGCGTGCCTCCCGGGTCACCGCGGGCCTCGCCGTCGAGGTGGAGGACCGGGGACTCGGCATGCCCGTAGCCGAGCAGCACAAGATGAACGCCCTGCTGGCCGACCCCGATCAGGTCAACGTCGCCAAGATGCTGCAGGACGGCCGCATCGGACTGTTCGTGGTGGCGGCCCTGGCGCGCCGGCACGGCATCGCGGTCCGGCTCCAGTCCAACATCTACGGCGGCATCCAGGCCGTGCTCGTCCTCCCGCAGGGCCTGCTCGGGGAGGAGACGGACGGTCGTACGGACGCCGCCACCGGGCCCCCGCCCGAGCAGACCCTTTCACCGGCTCCCGGCCACGTGCCGGCGGCGCACGCGCCGGGGATCGCGCCCCCCGACCCGCCCGGCCGCCCCGCCGCGCCCGCATCCCCGGCCCCGTCCGTCGCACCCCCGCAGACCGTCTCGGCGCCGCGCTCCGCGGGCGATGTGACCCACACCGGTCCTCAGCGGTCCCTCACCTACGTCACCTCCGGACCCGCCCTTCCCCACCAGCCCGCGCAGGCACTCGGCGGCAACGGTCAGGGACCGCTTCCCGTACGAGGCCGGCACCAGCCCGAGCCCGGGCCGGCCGAGCCGGCGGCAGCGGAGTACCCCGGCGGGCTCCGGGCGCAGTCCCTTGCCGAGTCCCCGAGCCCCGCGGTGCGCGGCGCCGCGGGGCGACCCACGCTGCCCAAGCGCCGCGCCCAGGAACACCTGGTGCCTCAGCTGCGCGACGCTCCGGCCCCACGGGCGGCGAGCGAAGAGACTCTCCACGACCCCGGACTGATGGCGGCCTTCCAGCGGGGCATCGGCCTCGCGGAGACCGGTAGTCAGTCGGCCGCCCCCCACGAATCGCCCCATCGGGACGACACCCACAAGGAGTAGATGCACCATGGCGAGCGATGCGCCGACCGGCCATTCCTCGGATCTCGACTGGCTGCTCAGCGGACTGGTCCAGCGAGTGCCGTACACCCGCAACGCGGTTCTTCTCTCCTGCGACGGCCTCGTGAAGTCCGTACACGGACTCGACGCCGACAGCGCCGACCACATGGCGGCGCTGGCGTCGGGGCTGTACTCCCTCGGCCGCAGCGCCGGTGCCCGGTTCGGCGACGGCGGAGAGGTCCGGCAGGTCGTGGTCGAACTCGACTCCACGCTGCTGTTCGTCTCCACCGCCGGCTCCGGCACCTGCCTGGCCGTGCTCGCCGGACGCGAGGCCGACGCGGCGGTCCTCGGCTACGAGATGGCCATGCTGGTCAAGAGCGTCCGGCCGTATCTGATCACTCCGGCGAGACAGCCGGCAGGGGCGCCGAGCACCACGGGACACTGACCGTGCCGGCCCCGCAGGACGGGCCATGGCTCGACGACGCGGCCGGGCGCCTCATCCGTCCGTACACCGTGAGCGGCGGCCGTACCCGTCCGACGGCCACGCTGGATCTGCTGTCGCTGGTGATGGCGACCGGCACTGCCCCGCAGTCGTATCTGGGCCCCGAACACGCCCTGGCGCTCGGGCTGTGCGACGGACCCACCTCGGTGGCCGAGATCGCGGCCCACTTACGGCTCCCGGCGGTGGTCACCAAAGTGCTCCTGTCCGATCTCGTGGACTGCGGGGCGGTCACCGCGCGGGCGCCCCGCTTCCAGGAGTCACCCACCGACCGTTCCCTGCTGGAGGCAGTGCTCGATGGCCTACGACGACGGCTCTGAATCCCGCGGCCTCACGGCCCGTCCCGCCGCCGACCTCTTCCCCACCGCGCTGAAGATCCTTGTCGCAGGTGGGTTCGGGGTGGGCAAGACGACCTTCGTCGGCGCGGTCAGCGAGATCGAGCCGCTCAGCACGGAGGAACTGTTGACCACGGTCAGTGCGGAGACGGACCGCCTGGACGGGGTCGAGTCCAAGACGACCACCACCGTCGCCATGGACTTCGGCCGCATCACCCTTGACGACAGCAATGTGCTGTACCTGTTCGGCACACCCGGCCAGGAACGCTTCTGGTTCATGTGGGACGAACTCTCCGAGGGAGCGCTGGGCGCCGTCGTGCTGGCCGACACACGCCGCCTCGAGGAGTCCTTCTCCGCCGTCGACTTCTTCGAGCGGCGGGGCATCGAATTCGTGGTCGCGGTCAACGAGTTCGACGGCGCCTACCGCTACGAGCCGGACGAAGTGCGTGCCGCGATCGACCTCAGACCCGAGGTTCCGGTCGTGCTGTGCGATGCGCGCATCGCCAGTTCCGGGATACGGACCCTGGTCACCCTCGTCCAGTATCTGCTGACCACCACCCCGGCACCCGAACCGGCGCCGAGCTACGGAGCACACTCATGACGTACGACCCCACCGGCCATCTGCTGCTCACCCCTGTCGACCGGGATGCGCCCATACGGGTCCAGCGGCTGCGTCAGCTGGGCCTGGGGGAGCGGCCCGAGCCGGCTTTCGACGACTTCGCCCACAGACTGGCGGAGGTGACGCGGGCGCCGTACTCGATGGTCAACTTCATCGACGAGAACCGGCAGTTCTTCGCCGGACTGCACACCCCGGCGGGGAGCCACTCCGGTGGGGAACTCGACGCCACGGCGGCAGCCGCGGGGGGTGACGTGAGCCGATTCATGGCCCGGGACCACGGCTACTGTCCCCATGTGGTGGTGCGGCGCAAGGCGCTCGTCCTGGAGGACGTCTGCGACTATCCGCGGTTCGCCGGGAACCCGGTCGTCGACGAGATCGGCATCCGGTCCTATCTCGGGGCGCCGCTGATCGACCGCACGGGGATCGCGCTGGGCACGATTTGCGTGGTGGACACCGAACCGCGGCCCTGGGGGCGGGCGGGCCTGGAGACGATCAAGGCGCTCGCGGCGGAACTGGTGGAACAGATCCACCGCCGCGAGAACGGGGGACTGTGACGGGAGGCGCTTCGCTCCGCGCCGGTGCGCCCGCCCTTCAGAGGGCGGGCGCCAGCCGTGTCACCGGAGCGAGCCGCTGAGACCACTGGCCCTTCGCGGTGCCCAGCGCCACCTCCGCGAGCCTGAGCAACTGGATGTCGGACGTACCGGCGGGCGCGAAGATGTGGTGCGCGTCGCGGAGATAGCGTTCGATCGGGCGGTCCGTGAAGAGCCCGGCCGCCGCGTGGATCTCCATCGCGTTGCGGGCCGAGTCCAGCGCCGACTCGACGTTGACGAGCTTCGCGTTCATCAGCTCCGCGTCGCAGGCCAGCCCTTCGTCGAGCAGATGGACCGCATGGTAGGCGGCGAGCCGCGCCGTCATCAGCCGGGACTGCAACTGCCCCAGCTTGAGCTTGATGGACTGGAGTTCATGCAGTGGCTTGCCGTAGCGGTGGCGTTCCGCGCAGAACCGCGTCGTCTCCTCCAGGATCGCCTGATGGATGCCGAGCGAGACCGCGGTGAGATTCGCCCGTCCGTACAGGACGCTGGACGAATAGGCGACGGCGAGGCCGTCCCCCTCCGCTCCGAGGCGGTTGTCCGCGGGCACCCGGCAGTCATCGAAGGACAGTTCGCCGAAGCTGAATCCGTGTAAACCCATGGTCGGCTGTTGTTCGCCCGTGCGAAATCCCGGTCTGTCCGACTCGACCAGGAACGCGGTGAGACCGTCCGAGCCCGGGCCCGTGCGGACGACGACGCCATGGAGATCACCGACATGGCTGTTGCCGACATAGATCTTTCGGCCATTGATGACGTAATCGTCCCCGTCACGGACCGCGGTGGCGCTCATGCCCAGTACATGGCCTCCCGACTCGGGCTCGGTGACCGCGATGGTGGGCAGGCACTCGCCTGCGGCGATCGCCGGCAACCAGGTCTTCTTCTGCTCCTCGCTGCCGAAGTGGACTATCTTCGCCGCGCCCAGCTGGGAGGCCTGGACCATGGCGCCCATGGCCCCGCTGACCCGGGACAGCTCCTCGATGATGATGGTCTTGGCGAGATGGCCGGCGCCCATCCCGCCGTGTGCCTTGCTGATCGTCGCTCCCAGCCAGCCCTGCTTCGCGATCAGCCGGGACAGCTCGTGGTGCACCGTGCGGGCCGTCTCCATGGCGGGGATCCGCGGGCGCACCTCACTCTCAGCGAAGTGCCTGACACGGTCACGGAGCTGATGGTGCGCACGACTGGCGAAGTACCCGTCCATCGCGAGCCCTCCTCTGCGAAACGCCAGCTCGCGCGGGTGTGCGAGCCGGTGGTGCATCGGCGTGGTCCCGTCCCGTGCAGGCCGACCACCTCATGGTGTTGATCACCGCCGAAGGCTTCCAGGCTGATTGCCAACTATGGCTGAAACATGATTCGTTGACGTTTGATTGAAACTGTGTGCTGTGTGGTAGCGACCTGCCGGTTCCTTCCGAAGGACATGCCCACCGTGCCACTTTCTGCCACATGCCAACGGCAAAGGTTTTGTGGGCAGATGGCACTGAGGGACAGCAGCCGCGGTGCCTGGGCGCGCAGAAGCGCCGATCGGGGCGGGAGGAAGGGGGTATGGGCCCCCAAGCCACCTCCGCACCGGCCGCCCGAGGCGACCGGCGCATGGTTGCGCCGCCCCGCGCCCCCGTCCGCGCCGGGCGCTGTTCCACGGCGGGGGTGACCGGCAGGACGCCACAGGGCGCCGGATGTGTCACCCCGGATGCGCTTCCGCGGCAGGGCGACGTCGCCGGCGGGGTGTCGCTGTCGGTGGGGCGCCGTACGGTCGTCGTATGGCCAATGCCGACGACGTACGCAGAATCGCGCTCTCGCTGCCCGGAGCGGTCGAGAAACCCGCCTGGGGACAGCCCACGTTTCGGACCGGCCCGAGTGGGAAGGTTTTCGCTTCGCTGGACGACCACGACGAGGTGCTCGGAGTGAAGTGCCCCAAGGAGGACCGTGAGGAGCTGATCGCCTCCGAGCCGGACAAGTTCTTCCTGCGTAAAGGGCACGACGACAACTACGCCTGGCTGCGTGTGCGCCTCGGCGCACTGGACGGCGAGGACGAGCTCCACGCCATCCTGCTCGACTCCTGGCGCCAGGCGGCTCCGCGCAAACTTCTCGACGCCTACCCGGAGTTGGGGGACGGGAGCACGCGGTGACATTCGCACCGACCGGCAAATGAGGAAGACGAGCGCCGGGGTGTGGAAGGTTTAGCGAATTCATTGTGATGACATTCACCGCCACTCTGGCCTGCGGTAACGCATTGTGATGAGTTGCCTACGACTTCAGCACGTACAGTTACGTGTGTGCAGACAGTCGACGAAGGAGACTCATGCGACCGTTCGTACTGAACTACGTACTTCCGGCGGAGAGTCCAGCGGCCACGCTTCCCTACAGCTATGACTCCGCCCTGCAGCTGAACGTGCTGTCGGACGGGCGTGCGGCCGTCGATGACCGCGCGGTGCTCCTGGCGACCGGAACGACCACCTCCACGGCCGGTTCCAAGACCCACTTCGACGACTGAACAGACCGGCGCAAGACATGACCGTGCTCATCCTTACCTGTAGACAGGACGTCACCGCAGACTTGGTGGTCGCCAAGCTGCACGAGCGAGGCGTGCCCCTGCTGCGTCTCGACCCCGCGGACGTACCCGGTGAGGCATCCTTGTCGGCCGAATACGTCAGCGGCGACTTCTACGGCCATCTGTCCACGGAAGGGCGCCTGTTGAGCATGAGCGCCCTGCGTTCCATATGGGTGCGCAGGCCCGGCGAACCGGCGGCACACGCCCCGGAGCGCTCGGAGTGGCTGGCCGCCGAGACCGAGCAGGCGCTCTACGGGATGCTCTACTCCGCGACCGCCCGGTGGATGAACCATCCGGCGATGGCCGCTCAAGCCCGCTGCAAGCCCTGGCAGTTGAGCCTCGCCCACCGCAGCGGATTCGCCGTGCCACCCACGGTGATCACCACCTTCCCCCGGGTGGCCCGCCAGTTCGCCGCCCAGTACCGGGACATCGTGGTGAAGTCCGCGTCAGGACCGCCGGTCGTCGATCCGCCCGTCGCCCTGCCCACGACCCGGATCGACCAGGACGCCGACTTCTCCGGGGTCGCCGCCGGGCCCACCCTGCTGCAGCAGTACATAGCGAAGCTGGCCGACATACGACTCACCGCGGTCGGCGGCAGGCTCTTCGCCGCGCGGAAGCTCGCCGCTTCGGACCAGGTCGACGGGCGCTACGGCACCACCGGCCACACCTGGGAGCCGGCCGAGGTGCCCCATCGGATCGCCCGCGCCGTGCGTCACTACACCGGTGAGGCGGGTCTCGCCTACGCCGCCTTCGACTTCGCCGAGGACGACGAGGGTGTGTGGTGGTTCCTCGAGTGCAACCAGGGCGGCCAGTTCGGCTTCGTCGAACTGGAGACGGAGCAGCCTATCGCCGACGCGGTCGCCGGGTGGCTGGCCGCTGCTCCGAACGGAGCAGGCCGCGTTACGCCCGCCGCATCCACGGGGGACGGTCACCGTGTTCTGTGACCACCTCCCCCAAGGAGAGACCATGCGTATGCGCACTCTGATGGCATCGGCCGCGCTGGCCGCCGCCGCGGTACTCGGCGGCGCCGGTGCCGCCGTCGCCGACGACGGCCCCACCGCCATCGGTGTGGTGTCGGGCTCGCCCGGCGTGCTGTCGGGCAACCTGATCCAGATGCCGGTGTCCGTGCCGGTCGCCTTCTGCGGCAACTCGTTCACCTTCTTCGGGATGTTCAACCCGGCGATGGGCGTCGCCTGCGTCAACGCGTACTAGACAGACGCGGGACCCGGCGGGCCCGCCCAGGAGAGCGGTGTCGACGAGCCCGAAGAGGCCGCACCGCTCCCGCGGGACCGCCGGGTCCATCCTGCCTCCCCTCCGCCCGTGAGTCCCGGCCTGCACCTGGCGGGCCATGGGGACGCGTCGCGGTCGTTTCCTCACGCAGTGTGGCCGAACAGATCTCCGGCCCGGCACCCACCGTGTACGTCCGCTCGCACCCGCGCCCGCCGGGAAACGGTTCGTGACCACCCGGGGAAGTGCGGTATGGTTCTCGTGCGCGTTCGGCCGGGGGAAACCCCAGGTCAGACGGGCATCGGGACGTGGCGCAGCTTGGTAGCGCACTTGACTGGGGGTCAAGGGGTCGCAGGTTCAAATCCTGTCGTCCCGACCAGCGTTTTCGCCGGTCGGAGGTCGTTTTCTCATCGTGAGAAAGCGGCCTCTTTCTGTTGCCGGTGAACACCCGCGCGAGGCGACGGGAGCAGCCTGTCGTCGGCGTCTCCCGTACCACCTCATTCCTGCCGATTCAGGATCGCGGTCATTCCCGCCGTGCCACCAGGCGGTACGCGTTCGCCAGCCCGAGGCGCTGGGCGAAGGGCGCCACGGCCCGGTCCATGAGTGCCGCCAGCAGCAGCGACGGGATGCCCGCCAGCAGCACCGAGGCGCGCAGCGCACGGCGGGCGGCCCCCGGTCTTTCGGGCAGCCAGGGGACGTCGTCCCGCGGGGCAGCCTCGTCCAGGGCCAGCCAGACGGCGGCCAGCAGATCCACCGGCTCGTGGGCTTCACCGTGCTGCTCCGCCACCACCGTGAAGCCCAGAGCCGCGAGCGCCCGGCGCAGATTCGCCACCGGGACGAGATGGAGGTGCTGCGGCTGGAGCCAGGGGAGCCACCAGCGGCCCAGCAGCCGGGCGTAGCGGCTGTCCGGATCCGGCACCTCGATGACCAGATGGCCGCCGGGGCGCAGGGTCGTGCGGGCCGCCTCCAGTTCGCGCAGCGGTTCGGTGCTGTGCTCCAGGTAGTGGAACATGCTCACCACGTCGTACTCCGCGGTGAGGCCCGGTGCCAGCTCGGTGAAGCTGCCCCGGTGGCCACGTTCCACCCGCCCCTCGCGCTCGGCCAGCTCGGCCCCGTCGGAGCGGTCGAGCCCGTCGAAGACGACGTCGGGCAGCAGGGTCCGTGCCACCTCGCAGAAGTGACCGTGACCGGTACCGACGTCGAGCCATCGCTTGGCCGCGCCGAGATGCGGCAGCAGGGACTGCGCCCGGCGGCGGTAGGACGCGGTGCGTCCGCGGAACATGCCGTCGAGCCGCTGTTCACCCAGCCCGTCGTAGAAGTCCCGGTAGTAGAAGTCGAGACCCCGGGCGTTGAGACGCGGGTTCTGGAACAGATGCCGGCAGGAGTGGCACCGGTCGAGCCGGAACGTTCCGGGCTTGTGCTGGAGCAGGTCGTGCGTGCGCAGATACCCGCCGACCCGCTGCGAGCCGCACCAGGGGCAGCTGTGCCGCATCGGCTCGAAGAACGCCTGCGGGCCGTCGGCGAGCTCGGCCCGGTAGGCGGGGCGCAGTGCGGCCACGGTCTCGTGACGCGCCTGCTGGGGGCGGGGGTGCTCCGGGCTGGGATTCATTCGGCGTCCTCCTCGCTGGCGTGCTCCCCGGCGGTCCGGCGCGGGTCGGGCCGCTCCCGCGCAGGCCGGGGCGGGAGCGGATGGCTCAGGGCGAGCTGTTCCAGATGCACCGCGGCCGCCGCCGCTCCGCCCGCCGCACGGAACGCGGAGCCGATCGCCCTGGCGGCGGCCCGGTATCCGGGCGCGTAGAGCACGGCGTCGACGGCCGCCCCGATCCGGTCCGCGCCGGCCCGGCCGAAGCGGACCCGTACCCCGGCGCCCGCGTCGGCGACCTGTGCGGCGATGACCGGCTGGTCGTCCCGGATCGGTGCGACGACCAGCGGGACGCCGTGCCACAGCGTCTCGCACACCGTGTTGTGGCCCGCGTGGCAGACGACCGCGTCGACATGTCCGAGCAGGGCGAGCTGCGGCACCACGGGAAGCGCGAGCAGATCCTTGTCCTGGGGCAGGGCACCGGCGCCGTCCGGGCTGCGGCCGAGTACGCCCTCGGGGTCTACCACGACGGCCTGCACCCGGTCCGCCCGTGAACGCAGCGCCCGGGCGCACTCGGTGAGGAAGCGCGCCCCCACATCCGTGTTGGCGGTGCCCAGCGTGACCAGGACGGTCGCCCGCCCCGGATCCAGCCACTCCCAGGGGAAGCGGGCCGGAGCAGGGCGCGCGGTCAGGGAAGGTCCCACCCAGCGGATCCGGTCGCCGCCGCGGGCAGGCGGACCGGCCAGCTCCTGCGTGGTGAACGCCAGCACCAGATGGGGCGAGAACCGGGGATCCGCCGTCCCCTCCGGATCGCCGATGCGCTGCCGGAGTTCATGCAGCAGGGCCTCGTTCCAGGCCGCGACCTTCGGCATGGACGCCAGGACGTCGGCGAACTCGGCGGACGTCGTCGCCGACGTCGCCCACCTCACCCCCAGCCGCTCCGCGACGAGCCCGCCCGCCGCAGCCTGCTGGTCCGCGACGACCACATCCGGACGGAACGCCTCCACCGCGTCCGCCACGCCCTCGGCCATCGCGTCCGCCAGCGGCACCAGAAACCGCTCCCACAGAAACCGCAGCGCCTCGGGCCCCCGGATGTCCGGGGGCCTGGCCGCCGCCTCCCCGTCCGTCCAGGACGCGGGCGACGGGAACACCCGCGCCTCGGGGCCGGCGAGGCGGTGCACCACCTCGGGCACCCCCGCCCAGGCGACCAGATGCCCCCGGGCGGTGATCTCGGCGGCCACCCCCACCAGCGGGTTGATGTGTCCGACGAGCGGAGGGACGACGAACAGACAGCGGCTCACGGCACGTTCACCTCCACGGGCGCGGCGGGCAGCCGGTCGCCGTGGTCGTGCGCATGACACCCGATCCAGTCGAGGACGAGGTCACGCACCCGGCCCGGCGCCTCCACCAGGACCGAGTGCTCATGGCCCGGCAGCAGCACGGTCCGGCACCCGGGCAGCAGCGCCCGCAGCCACGGTGCCTGTTCGGCGAGGTCGGAGTCGCCTCCGTACACGGCGAGCACCGGACAGCGCAGCGAACGGATCGCCTCCTCGCCGACGATGTCGCAGGCGGTGACCTCGGCGGCGATCGCGGTGTCCCGCACCAGGCGGCCCGCGGCCTTCGCCAGTCGCGCCGTGTGGCCGCCGCGGTGCGTGGCGATCCAGTCGAGGGCGTCCGTCTCGTTCGCGGTCATCTCGTGCCGCACCCGGTCCAGCAAGCCGGCGATCTTGTGCGCCCAGGACGGTGTGGCCGGTTCCGACTCGACGACCGAGATGCTCGCCACCCGGTCCGGGCGGCGGAGCGCATAGCCGAACGAGACCGTGCCCCCGAAGGAGTTGCCGACGAGATGCACCGGCCCGGGGATCTCCAGCCGGCCGATCAGTGCGCCGAGGTCGCCCACGAACGCGTCGAGGCTGTATCCCGTGGCGGGCCGCTCGCTGCGGCCGTGGCCCCGCTGGTCGTACATCACGACATCGAGACCGGCAGCGGCGAACGCGGGGGCGACGGTGAAGTAGTAGCTGGCCAGGCTGTCGGTGAGAAGACCGTGCAGCAGGACGACGGTGGCCCTGGCCGGGCGCCCGTCGCCGGGCCCCAGCCGCTGGACGTGCAGCCGGATGCCGGCGGCGTCGACGATGGCCATCGGTCAGGCCGCTCCCGCGCTCTTGAGGCAATGGGCCACATGCTCGACGAGCCGGCCGACGGTGAGCTCGATGATGTCCTCGAGCTCCATGGAGGCCACGAACTCGGCGAAGTTGACCGCGCGCCCGTACCGTTCCTCCAGATGGCCGGCCAGGGTGACCAGGTCGATGCTCTCGAACTCCAGGTCCCTGCCGAAACGGGTCTCCATGCCGATGTCGGTGTCGTCGAGCCCGTCGTCCTCGAGGACCAGTCCGATCATGGCGGTGATATCGGCGAGAATCTCGTCCTGATCCGCTCGTAACGGGCCCGCAGGCTGTGTCGTGGTCATGCCCTGTCCTCCTTGTCTCCGTCCTGCCCCGGCCCCCCGGTCCATGCCACGACGTAGGCGCGCGCCGGCAGCCCCGGAGGATTGGTCACCTGCTCACAGCGGACCCGGTGACTGCGCACCGGCACACCCGAGGCGGTGCGCACCTCGACCGTCAGCAGGTCCTGTGCCGCCTCCACCACCCGGAAGTCCTTGGGACGGCCGGCGAATCCCGTGCCTTCCGCCTTCGCCGCCGCTTCCTTCGCCGTCCAGAAGCGGGTGAACCACAGTGCCCCGGACTCGCCCGTGGCGGTACGGCAGGCGCCGAGCAGATCGCGCTCCGCCTCGCCCAGGGCAGCCGCCAGGGTGGCCTCGGAGGGTTCGGCGATCTCCTCGATGTCGATGCCCGGACCGGGCTGCGCGCCGCCGTCGCCATGGACCGGCGGTCGGGGGGCCACGAGAGCGACGGCCGCCTCGGCCCGGTGGGCGATCGACAGCGCCAGGGGCGGCAGCGTCCGGCCGTGCCGTCCGGCCACCAGGGGGCGGCCGTGCGCGTCGTTGTCCACACTCAGCTCGGCGGGGAAGACGGGGCCCTCGCCCTGCCGCCAGAGCCACCGGCGCACCGCGTCCTTGGCGGCGATCCGGCCCAGCAGCCACTGCCGGCGGCCGCGCGGCGGCTGCTCCGCGTAGGCCGTGCGCTCGCCGCCGCCCAGGAGGTTGCGCATGACCAGATCGCGTGAGGCCAGGTCCGGCCAGCGCTCATGGACCAGCGACCAGCCACCCGTACGGTCCTCGGACAGCGTGTTGCGTTCGGGGAACCGCTCGACCGGCCGGGTGTGCGGGTCGTTGTCGAAGCGGCGGTCCTGCCAGCCGCTCAGCCGCGCCCACACCCTGCCCCGGCACGTCAGCTGGGCGTCGGCCTCGAGAAGCGTGTCGGTGAGCGAGGTGATCCGGACCAGGCATTCCAGCGGGGTGCCGGACGGGGGCGGCGGGCCGTAGAACCGCATGTGCCGCATCCGTACGGGGAACACCACGGTGCGCTCGGCGGCGGTCGCCATGATCCAGTAGCCGAGGACCTGACCGACGTTGTCGAGCAGCGCCCCCGGCGCGGGCGGTGTGGTGAGCACGGCGCGGACGTGCCCGGCTCCGATACCGGTCAGCTCGGTGACGCCCTGGTACGCCGGCCCGTGGAACATCCAGCGCTCGTCGTACAACTGGGCCGCGGTGTGGCCGGGCAGGCGTTCGTCGGGGAACTCGGTCCGGTCCCAGGCGGGCGGCGGCGCCGGGAAGCGCTCGGCGAGTGCCACCGTCGCCCGTGCGTGCGGACCGAAGGACACCGCGACCCGGTCACGCTCCGCCGGAGCCACGGTGACGGTGACGTCCGTCGGCTCCGTGGCGGTCAGCCAGCGGTCGAATCTGGCGTCGTGCACCGCGACCGCCCGCATCCCCGGGGCGCTCCGCTCGGCCGCCTCCAGCAGATGGTGGACGATCGTGGTGGCCGGGACGACCGGCCAGCGGTCCGCCACATCGGGCCAGCCCGGCCGCTGCCGGAAGAAGCAGTGGTCGAGCAGATACGGCATGGCTTCGGTGCCGACGCGGACCGTGACCGCGAAGGGAGTCGCCGACGGGCCGGCGGGGGGTGCCGCAGGAGGCCGGGGTGGTCCGTGCACCGGGGCCTCATGGGCGGGAGCGGCCGGCCGGCGGGGCGGCGCCGACGGCCGCCTTGCGGGGGAGCGGGGCGGTGGGGAGGTGTACCCGGCCGCCGTGATCAGCTCGGCGGCGGTGGCGGCGGTGTCCCGCATCAGCGCCGTGAGTTCGGCGAGTACGGGGAAGCGCGCGGTCGCGGAGGCGGACAGGGGCACGTCCCCGGACAGGGAAGTGGCGGTCTCCACCCCGGCCGGTGGGAGTACGGAGCCGGGAAGGACCGCGGAGTCCCCCGCGGCCGCCGGTATGCGCACGGGGCCGGGGAACCGCGGATGGTCCGGCAGCAGAGCGGGACGCAGCTCGGCGAGAACGTGCCGGTCCAGCGAGACCAGCGGTGCGCTCAGATCGAGACGTATCGGTGCGGGCGCCTTCCTTCCCGGGGCGCCTGCAGCGCTCGTGAGGGCGGTAGCGGCTCCCGTGGCCGGGCCGCCGTCCGCCCCTGAGTGTCGTACCGCCCCGTTCCAGGTGGCAGGGCGGTCGATCACGTCCGGTCGTACCGCCGCACCCACGGTCCACAGCGCCAGCGCCACCCGCCGCAGCTGCGCCAGACCCGAACGATGCGGCGAGTTGGCCGCGACGACCAGGTGGTCCTGCCCGGCCAGCGTGTCGTCGATCAGCGACCCCAGCTGACCGGTCCCGACCTGCACGAACGCCCGGAAGCCGGCCGCGTACAGAGCCTGCGTCAGCTGGCGGAAGCGGACCGGTTCCAGCAGATGGCGGACGAAGAGCGCCCGGATGTCCGCCTCGTCATCGGGGAACGGCGTCGCCGTGGTGCCCGACCAGACCGGGACCGCCGGGCGGTGCAGTGCGAACCGCTCGGCGGCCGCGCGGAACGGGCCCAGGCAGGGCTCGAGCATGGGCGTGTGGAAGCCGGAGCGGAACGGCAGCACCCGGCAGAGCACTCCTTCGGCCCGGAGCGAGCCGACGAACGCCTCCACCGCGTCCGCTGGACCGCACACCATCGACTGGCGGGGCGCGTTGTCATGGGAGAGCGTCACCGGAAGCCCTGTGGCCCGGCGCGCGTCCTCGACCTGCCGTGCCGAGGCACCGACGGCCGCGAAGGAGAGGTCCGGGACCGTCACGGTGTCGGGATCGAGCGAGGTCATGAAGTCGTCGACGGCCTGCCCGTCGTACATTCCGGCCGCCGCCATCGCCGTCCACTCGCCGATGCTGTGCCCGGCCACCGCGCCGGGCACGATCCCCATCCGGCGCAGTGCCCCGTCCAGCAGCCGCCCCACGGCGACGACGCCCAGCCCGTGCCGGCCGATGTCACCGACCTCGGCCGCCGCCTCCGTGCCGGGTGAACCGGGCGCGGTCAGTGCGAAGTGCTCGGCGATCCCGTCGACGCGGGGTTCGAAGTCGCTTTCGAGCCCCGGGAAGACGAAGGCGATACGGCCGCCATGGTCGCCACCGAGCAGCGGACGGGGGGCGAACCAGACGTCATTGCGCCCCTGCCAGGCGCGCCCCTTGGCGGCCGTCCTCCGTGCGAGTATCAGCCGTCTGGGTGTCGGATCGACGATCGCCAGACGGCTCCCGCCCCCCGTCTGCGCGGTGTGCCCGTCCAGCCCGGAGGCCAGGACGGTCGTGTCGTCGGTGTCCAGAAGGGCGGCCAGCCGCTCCGGGGTGTGGGCGGCGAGGAGCAGCACCCGCTCCGGCTCGGCCACGGACAGGGCCCCGGCGCCCACTGCTCGGGTCAGGCCGCCGGACCCTTCCGCGGTCACGGGTGCGACGGGAGCCCCGCTGCCCCGGGACGACGCGCCCGGCTGTGCTCGCGGCGCAGTGAACGCGCCTTCATTCGGGGGCTGTTCGAGTACGACATGGGCGTTGACGCCGCCGAAACCGAAGGCGTTCACCGCCGCCCGGCGCGGGTGGCCGGACCCGGTCTCCCAGGGGGCGGGCCGCGCCAGCGGACGGAAACGGGTGTCCGCGAGAGCGGGATGGGGATCGTCGCAGTGCAGAGTGGGCAGCAGCATCCCGTGGTGCACGGCGAGCGCCGCCTTGACCAGGCCGGCCACTCCCGCGGCGGGCATGGCGTGGCCGATCATCGACTTCACCGAACCGATGACGGGCCGGTCATCCGGGCCGGTCTCCTGCCGGGCGACTGGAGGTCCGAACACCTCGGCGAGCGTACGGAGTTCGGCCGCGTCACCGGCTGGTGTTGCCGTGCCGTGCGCCTCCAGCAGACCGAGGGAGCCCGGGGCCGCGGGGTCCAGCCCGGCCGCCCGCCAGGCCAGCCGCACCGCGCGGATCTGGCCACCCGGATCGGGGCTGGCCGGCCCGGCCGTGCGGCCGTCGCTGCTCACGGCCGTGCCCCGGATCACCGCGTAGACCCGGTCCCCGTCCCGCTGGGCGTCGGCCAGCCGCTTCAGCACCACCACTCCGGTGCCCTCGCCGATCAGGATGCCGTCGGCGCCGCGATGGAACGGCCGGATCCGCTGACTCGGCGAGAGTGCGCGCAGTTGTGAGAAGACGCTCCAGAGAGTGATGTCGTGGCAGTGGTGCACCCCGCCGGCGAGCATCAGGTCGCAGCGGCCGGAGGCGAGTTCGGCGACCGCCTGGTCCACGGCGACGAGCGAGGACGCGCACGCGGCGTCCACCGTGTAGGCGGGGCCCCGCAGATCGAGCCGGTTGGCCAGCCGCGAGGCGGCGAGGTTGGGAACGAGCCCGATCGCGTTCTCCGGCCGGTCGGGCCCCAGCCGCTCGGTGAAGGCCTCGCGCACGCGGGCGAGTTGGCCGTCGTCCAGACCGGGCAGCAGCTCGCCCAGTGTGCGTACGAGCTGCCCGGCCGTGCGCACCCGCTGATCGAGCCGGACGAGGCCGGGGGTCAGATAGCCGCCTCTCCCCAGCACCACACCGACCCGGTCCCGTCCCGGCAGCCGCTCCTCGCCCCCGGCGTCCGCGAGGGCGGCCGCCGCCACATGCAGCGCGATCAACTGATCGGGCTCCGTGCCGGAGACCGAGCTGGGCATGATGCCGAACCGCGTCACGTCGACATCCGTCAACGAGTCCACGAAGCCGCCCCGGCGGCAGTAGACCCGGTCCGCCGACGACGGCCCGGTGGCAGCGTCCGGGTGGTAGTACTCCGCGTCCCAGCGCCCTTCCGGCACCTCGCCGATGGCATCGACGCCGGTGACGAGATTGCGCCAGTACGTGGCCAGGTCCGGTGCACCGGGCAGCAGCACGGCCATCCCGGTGATGGCGACCGGGACGGCCCGGTACGCATGCCCGCGCGTACCGCGCACACCGCGGGAGTCGTTCCCGCCCCGTGCCGTACCGCCGTTCGCCCAGCCGTCGGCCATCTCACCACTCCGACGCGGTGTGGACGACGGCAGTGGCGCTCTCATCGCCCCAGGCCAGCTCCTTCAGCAGGGCGAGCGGCCCCTCCTCGGGGTCGATCAGGGAGATCCCGCGCCGGGTGTACGCACGGGCGAGCTCGGGGCCGACCATGCCCACGTGGAGCCCGGAAGGCGCCCACGGGCCCCAGTGCACGGTCAGTGCCCGGCGCCCGGTGCGCGTCCTCCAGTGCTCGCCGAGGCTCTCCAGGGCGTCGTTCGCCGCGGCGTAGTCCGCCTGGCCGCGATTGCCCAGTACGGCGGCGATGCTGCCGAACAGCACGACGAACGAGGGGCCTTCGGGAAGCTCGTCGACCGCGGACAGCAGGGACGCGGCACCGGAGACCTTGGTGTCGTACACCCGCTCGAAGGACTCCGCGGACTTCTCCTCGACGAGCCGGTCCTCGATGACGCCCGCGGCGTGGATCACCGCGTCGAGCCGGCCGTGATCGGCGTGGATCTCCTTCACCGCCTGGAGCACCGCCGCGGGGTCACGGCAGTCGACGCTGCGGTAGCGGGCGCGGCTGCCTGCGGTTTCGAGAGCGGCCAGGGTGGCGGCGATCTCGCGCTGGGCGAGGATCAGTTCGGCGGCGCGGGCGATCCCGGCGGGCGATCCGTGCCCGCCGCGTGCGGCGAGCAGGCCGCACAGGGCGGTCCTGTCCGCTGCCGCCGCGATCTGCGGATCCTCCGGCCCGGCCGGGGCGGGTGTGCGGCCCAGCAGTTCGATGCGGCAGCGGGAGGCCCGGGCGAGCGCGGTGGCGAAGGCGGCCGTGATCCCGCGTGCTCCGCCGGTGAGCACGACGACCGCGTCCCGGTCGAGCCCGAGGGCCGCCGCTTCGGACGCCCCGTCGCCGGCCGGTCCCGCTCCGGTCGATGCGAGCGGACCCAGCGGTGCCTCGGAGAGCTCCAGACCGGCCCGTCCGGCGGCTCCGCGCACCACAACCGGTGTGTCCACGGGGGCCGTCAGCTCCTCGAGCAGGGCGGCGACGACGGCGTCCGGCCCGAGCCGCCCGGGCAGGCCGGCCGTGTCCAGGTCGACGACCGAGGCCGATGTCCCGGGGTATTCGCGGGCGATGCTGCGCATCAGCCCGCGCAGCCCCGCGGTCCGCTCGGCGGGCCGTCCGTCCTCGGCGTACCGCGCGACGAGCAGCCGGCCGGGGCGGCAGCGCAGCGCGGCCTGGACGACGGGGAACGCGCCGGGCAGCACGGGCGGGCCGGACACCGCGAGCGGATCGAGGAGAAGCACCCCGTCCAGCGGCTCGGCCGGCCCCCCGTCCGGCCGCGAAAGCACATGCCCGGCTTCGTGGACGGTCGCGGTCGCACCGTACCGGCGCAGTGCCTCCGCCAGTGCCGCGGCCGTGCCCGTCCGTGCGCCGTCGCCGTCGCCGAGCAGGGCGAAGCGCCGCCCGGTGAGACCGGTCGCCTCGGGCGGTGGGGCCTTCGGCAGGGAGACCGGCCGCAGCAGGAACCGTCGGGGCGTGGCCACCGCGAAAGGCGGCGACCCGGGGCCCCCGGTGGCATGCAGGCTGTTGTCCGACGCGTGGGCCGAGGGGGGTTCGCCGCCACCCGCGGCGACCGCGGACGTGTTCGGGGGCCGCCCCTCCGCGCCGGCGGATTCCGCTGCGGCGACGGCGGTTCCGGCCGGCCCCGTGGTGGATCCGCCGGGTGCCGGGACGGCGGCCGCGCCGGTGCCGGAGGTGCCCCCGGATGCGTCCGACGACGGGAGAGGAGCGGGAGCCGCCGCGTCCCCGGCGGTGGCCGCGAGGGCGGCGATCCGGCCGGCCAGCGCCTCGGCGGTCCTCGCCTTGGCCAGCTCTTCCATGGCGGAGTCGTCCAGTGCGGCCGTGTCCGCCGTCACCACACCGGCGGCGGCCAGCCGGCCCGCGAGCTCGCCCACGATCTCGGTCCGCTTGATCGAGTCGATGCTCAGGTCCGCTTCGAGATCGAGCCCTGGCTCGACCATGTCCGCCGGATAGCCGGTGCGTTCGCTGATGATCTCGACCACCATCCGCAGCACGTCGTGCTCGGACGGCGCCGGTGCCGGGAGGGCGGCGTCACCGGGCCCCGGGGCGGGGGCCGTCCCCGCGGCCCGCCCGGTGCCGTGCGCCGGTAACCCCTCCGCCCAGGGCTGTGCGGAAGCGGGCACCTCGGTCACGGCCGCCGCCTGTGTGGTCCCCGCCGCCGGGTCCGCGGGCGCGGGCGGGGCCGTGCCACCTGTGGCCTGGCCACCGAAGTACGTCAGCAGGACATCACGCTGCGCCGCCACCATCTCCCGGCTGGTCCGCAGGAATTCGGCGATCAGAGCGTCCTGACGGGCCGAGGCGTCCTCGGCCGCGCCCTCGGAGTGGTTCGTCGTCACAGTCGTCTCCACGACACGTCGGGCCGGCGCCAGCGCACCGGGCAGCAGGTCACCGGACGCGGTGCGGACCAGATGCCCGTCGACCGTCCAGCCCGGCGGCCGTACGCCGGTGGCGCGAGCGGGGTCGACGGCGTCGCGCCCGCGGAACATCCAGCCGGTACGGACCGGCAGTCCGGCGACCGCGAGCCGGGCGAGGGCGTCCAGCAGCCCCGGCAGACCGCTGTCCGGGCGGGGTTCGCAGGCGACGGTGAGGTGGGGCCGGTCGCCGAGGATGGCGGCCACCAACCGGGTCAGCACCCGGCCGGGACCGGCTTCGACGAAGACCCTGGCACCGGCGGCGTACATCGCCTCGATCTGGTCGGCGAACCGGACCGGAGCACCGATCTGCGCGGCCAGTTCCGCACGGATCGCCTCGGACCCCTCCTCATACGGGAGCGCCGTGCGGTTGGCCCACACCGGGAACTCCGGTGACCGTACGGTGTGTTCGGCCAGCGCCCGTGCGAAGCGCTCCGCCGCCCCCGCGACCAGCGGACTGTGGAAGGCACAGGCCACCGGGAGACGCTTGGCTCCGAGACCCGCCCCGCGCAGCAGCCGTACCGCGGTGTCCACGGCAGCGGTCGGCCCCGAGACGACCGTCTGCCGTGGTGCGTTGTGATTCGCGATGACCAGACCGTCGCCCGGGCCGGCCGCACCCGCCGTGGCGAGGGCCCGTTCGACGTCGGCGGCGGATGCGGACACAGCGGCCATGGCGCCGGGATCGTCCCCGGCGGAGGCGAGGATCGCCGTGGCGCGTTCCCTGCTCAGGGCGAGCAGGGACTCCGGGTCGACGGTGCCCGCCGCACACAGGGCGACCAGTTCGCCGTAGCTGTGACCTGCCGCCATGTCCGGGGCGACGCCCGCCCGGGTGAGCAGCGCATGGGCGGCGAGGCCGACCATGCCGAGGGCCGGCTGGGCGGCCCTGGTGTCGGTGAGCGCGGCTTTCAGACGTGCCCGTGCGGCGTCGTCGAAGGCGGCCGGCGGATGGAGTACGGCGGCGGTGTCGCCGCCGGCGGCGAGCAGATGGTGCAGGCCGGGGAAGGCGGCGAAGACGTCCGCGAACATCCCGGGGCGCTGGCTGCCCTGTCCGGGGAAGAGGAAGGCCACCTTGGCCCCGGTGCCGGTCGTGCTTGCGGTCCCGGTCCCGGGACCGTCGGCCGCCTCCGCGAGGTGGATGCCCGCGGCCGGGTCGTGTTCACCGGCGATCGCCCGCCGCAGCCGGTCGCACAGCCGCACCGGATCCTCGGCCACGACGGCGATCCGCACCGGGCCGTGTGCCGCTTCGCTCCGCCGTGAGGCAGCCGCCGCCAGGTCGCGCAGCCGCCACCGCCGGGGGCCGTCCGCACCGGCCGACGCCAGAGCCAGCACCTCCTCGACGGCCCGGTGCGCGGCAGCCAGGTCCGTCCCGCGGAACAGAAACAGCTCGGCGGGCCACGCGTCACGGCCGTGCACCGGAGGCGTCCCGCTGCCGTAGGCGCCCAGCACCACATGGAAGTTGGTGCCACCGAAGCCGAACGCGCTCAGCCCCGCCAGCCGCCGCTCGGGCGGAGCCGCCCACGGCAGGGCCTCACGGTGGAAGACGAACGGGCTGCTGCCTTCCTGCCAGGCGGAGTTGGGCCGCTCCAGATGCAGCGTCGGCGGCCTGATCCCGGTGTGCAGGGCCATCACGGTCTTGATGAGTCCCGCGAGTCCCGCCGCGCACTTGGTGTGCCCGATCTGCGATTTGACCGACCCGAGGACACAACGTCCCGGGTTTGCGCCCGCCGCCTCGAACACCTCGGTGAGAACGCCCAGTTCGGTCCGGTCGCCGACCACGGTGCCGGTCCCGTGCGCCTCCACCAGCCCGACGTCGGCGGGGGAGGTGCCCGCGTTGCGGTGCGCCCGGACCAGTGCCCTGCGCTGGCCCTCCGGACGCGGCGCCGTCAGACCGAGGGAACGGCCGTCACTGGAGCTGCCGACACCCTTGATGACGCCGTAGATCCGGTCGCCGTCGCGCTCGGCGTCGGCCAGCCGCTTGAGCACCACACAGGCCACCCCCTCGCCGAGGGCGATGCCGTCCGCCGAGCTGTCGAACGCCCGCGAACGACCGGTGGGGGAGAGTGCGTGCACCGACGAGAACAGCACGTAGTCGTTGATGCCGTTGTGCAGATCGGCACCCCCGCACAGCATCAGATCGCTGCTGCCCGCGAGAAGTTCCTTGCACGCGACGTCGACCGCGGCGAGCGAGGACGCACAGGCGGCGTCCACGGTGAAGTTGGGCCCGCCGAGGTCCAGCCGGTTGGCGATCCTGCCGGAGATCACATTGGCGAGCATCCCGGGGAACGAGTCCTCGGTCAGTGGGGGCAGTTGCTCCTGAAGTCCGTGTGGAACGGCGCCGTAGTACGAGGGCAGTACGGCCCGCAGAGTGGTCGCGTTGGACAGGTCGCTGCCCGGCTCGGCGCCGAACACCACACCCGCGCGCGAACGGTCGAAGTCCCTGCCGCCCTCGCCGTGTCCCGCGTCCTCCAGGGCCCGCCGGGCGGCCTCCAGGGCCAGCAGCTGAACCGGCTCGATGCTGCCGAGCGATGTGGGAGGTATGCCGTAGCGCAGTGGGTCGAACGGCACCGGCGGAAGGAACCCTCCCCACCGGGAGGCGGTCGCACCACTCGCCCCGGGGCCGTGCACATCCGGATCCCAGCGTTCGCGGGGGACTTCGCCGACGGAGTCGACCCCGTCGAGGACGTTGGCCCAGAAGGCGGCGAGGTCGGGGGCGCCCGGGAACATGCACGCCATGCCGACCACCGCCACGTCCAGTGGCCGGGGTGGCTCCGGTTCGGCGGACGCCGCCGTGTCCGGGCCGAGCCCTGGGCGTCCGCGCAGTACGGCCGACCGCTCGTCGAGGAACCGCGCGGCACCGTCGGCGACCGAGGTGTGCAGATCGGCGACACGGGTGGTGGCCGACCGCAGTACGGCGACCTCGCCGGCCATGAACATGCCCTCGGCCAGCTGGCGTTGCTCGTCCACGGTGGCCAGGGAGCCGTCGCCGGTACGCTCCAGACCCTTGGCCGCGACCCGCAGCCGGCCGACGTTGAGCCGCTCGAGCCGCTCCCACACCTCCCGGTCGCCGAGGCCCTCAGCGCGCAGTCCGGTCTCCAGCGCCCCGAAGGCGTCGCTGAAGGGGCTCGGTACGCACCGGGTCGCATGACCCGGCGCCGTCTCCAGCAGCGCGGTCCGCCCGGCCGCCAGCACCCGCCGCTGGAACAGCGGCTGGACCGCCCCCTGTGCCACGGCTTCTTCGGTGAACAGATACGCCGTTCCCATGAGGACGCCGACGGCGCAGCCGCGTTCGGTCAGCGGCGAGGCGAGGGTCGCGGCCATCGCCGAGGAGCGCTCGTCGTGGATGCCGCCGGCGAGGAACACCTCGATCCGCTCGGCGGTGCCGCGTGCACCGGCCTCGTCGGTGCGCTCCCGTATGCCGTCGAGGAAATCCTCGAGTACGGCGAACTGGGCCTCCCACAGCGGAAAGCTGTTGCGGGGACCGACATGGCCGCCGCACTCGGCGCCCTCGAAGACGAATCTCCGGGCGCCCGCTTCCAGGAACTGCCGCAGCAGCCCGGGCGACGGGACATGCAGGAACGCCTTGATCCCGGCGTCCTCCAGCACCTTCGCCTGCGAGGGTCTTCCGCCGGCGACGATCGCATGGGTCGGGCGGCAGGCCCGTACCGCCTCCAGCTGGGCGGCCCGTGTCTCCTCGGGGGCGAAGCCGAGGATCCCCACGCCCCAGGCTCTGCCGTCGAGGGTCTCGCGGACCTCCTCCAGCATCGTCCGGGCCTGCTCGCCCCCGGCGAGCGCAAGGGCGATGAAGGGCAGGGCCCCGTCGGCGGCGACCGCCGCCGCGAAGCCCGCACGGTCGCTGACCCGGGTCATCGGTCCCTGGGCGACCGGCAGCCGGGTGCCGAGGGCCAGGCTCATCGGCGACCCGGGCCGCAGCATCCGTGCGGCGGTGTCCTCCTGCACCGCCCTGCGTACGGCGCCGACCACGGCGCGCACGGCACGGCCGGTGTCGCCCCAGCGCTCGGCGAAGCGGGTGGCGAGGAACGCGTCCTGGCCCACGGGAAGCGGGAACGGCTCTTCGGCGCCGGCCTTCGCGGTCGCCGGTGCCGTCCCCCGGCGAGGGCGCAGGACCCGGTGACCGTCGACGACCACGGTCTCGGAGCCGTCCGTGGTCCGCAGCAACGCGGCGATGGGCTCGGCCACTTCCGATTCGGCCAGCAGGGCGAGCTGGGTGTCCAGCACCACTCCCGAGGCGCCGCCCACGACCGCGGCGGCCGCGGTGCCCGGCGCGATGCCTCCGCAGGCCCACACCGGGACGCCGGACAGCTCCTCTGCCGCGAGCAGTTGCTGGAGCAGGACGAAGGTACTGAGCTCGCCGACGGGACCCGCGCACTCACTGCCGCGGGCGATCAGTCCGTCGGCCCCGGCCCGGACGGCGCCGAGGGCCGTGTCCAGATCGGTGATCTCGATGAGCAGGCGGTATCCGGGCGGCACCTCGTCACTGCGCCAGGCCGACCCGGGGGCGAGGACCACGGTGTCCGGACCCGAGGAGCCGGAACCCGGGCCGGAGCCGGACGCGTTCGAGCCCGAGCCGGTGGAGGGGACGGACCCGACTGCCGGAGAGTGTCCGGAGCCCGGTGTCCCGTGGCCCCCCGGGCGGGCCGGTGGACCGAGTTCGTCCGGCCGCAGCCGGCAGTGCGGACCGATCCGTACGCCGTAACGGCCGGGAGCCCAGCGGCGCAGCGCGGCCAAGGCATCCCGCGCTCTTCTCCCACCTGCCCCCAGGTCGAGCACTCCGAGCCCGCCGGCGCGGCTGACCGCGGCGGCGAGACGGGCGTCCGGCTCACCGAAGGGGGTGGTTCCGATGACCAGGTCCACGATGTGCTCTGCCGACGTCATAATTCTCCGAATAAGCGTTGGCGTTGCCCGGAGGTTAAATTTCGGTCAATCAGAAGCGCTGGACGTACAGGGTCTCGCAATGCCCGGGAAAAGGAATTCGGGCCGTTCAAGGAACGGCTTGAAGATAGCGTCAGGTTACTCAACGGTCAACCATCGGTAGAGGGATGAATGACCTTGCTCTACGGGTGGCCGCCGAAGTGTGGAGAATTCAGGCACGGCGAAATCGGGCGGCGAGCGCTATGGCTCCCGGCCCATGACCGCCAAGGAAATTGAGCGAGGAAAAGACACGAGGGGGGAGGCGCAGGGGAAGAGGTGGGGGATTCCGGCGGCGCGGCCCGCCATACTGACGCGTCGGCGATGCACTGTCAACATCGTCGCCGGGATTTTCTGACGGTTCATCAGTCAACCTCGGCCGGTGGCGATCAACGCGCGCCCTGCTCGTGCCGTGCGAGGGGTGAGTGCTTTCCGCGGGATCGTCCGCGGGGGTAGGCGCCGGCGTAGCCGGAAAATCCGACCCGGCTGATTTCCGATGGTTCCGCGGGGTCGGGGTGCGGCATTTCCTCGCGGGGGGATCGCGCACCTTGTGCGGGTGATCCGGTGGCCGAATCGAGGCGCCGCGCCGGGCTCCTCGACGGAGCCCGGCGGTGCCGGAAGGGGTGGCCGGCGCGGTACGCCCTGAGCGGGTTCAGGACTGGCGGTCCTTGTTGGCCTTGAGTTTCAGCCACACCTCGCTGAGGGACTTCAGGTCCTCCTCGTCCAGCAGGTCGGTGAACACAGGGGCCAGAGAAGCCCGCCGTGTCTCGTCCGCTTCCGCGAACAGCTCGTGGCCCTCGGGGGTGAGCGACACCTCGACCGAGCGGGCGTCCCGTGCGGACGGAGTGCGTGTGACCAGACCGCGGGCCTGGAGGGCGTCGACGACCCGGGACACCTGGCTGCGGCTGAGCATGGTGCTGTTGCCGAGTACCGATGCCGGTACCGGGTCCGGGCTGGACGCCAGCCAGAGCATGACCTCGAACCAGGAGACGGGGAGGTCGTGCGCCTTGCTGAGGGCGCGGTCCACGCGCTCGGTGAGCACGGTGCCGGCCCAGACCAGGCCGTAGAACGCGTGGTCGGCGACGGGCATCTCGGCCTGCGTGAGCTTCCTTTTCGGCATAGCCTGAGTCTACGGGTTGCGTGTACGCACACATAATGTCTATGGTGTGTGTACACGCACGGATTCGCGTACCGCTTTGCGATCGAAAGGTCCCGCCATGTCCTCCCAGTCCGCCCAGACCTCGCCCGTCGTCCTGATCACCGGCACCTCCTCCGGTATCGGCCTCGCCGCCGCCGTCGCCGCCGCGCAGGCCGGCTGGCGCACCGTCGCGACCCTGCGCGACACCGGTCGTGCCGACGCCCTGCGCAAGGCCGCCGCCGACGCGGGGGTCGAGCTCGACATCCGCCGGCTCGACGTCACCGACCCGGCCTCCGTCACCGCGGCGGTCGACGGAGTGATCGCCGACTACGGCCGGCTCGACGCCGTCGTCAACAACGCGGGAGCCGGGCACCTCGGCACACTGGAGAACGAGTCCGTCGACGACGTCCGTCAGGTGATGGAGGTCAACTTCTTCGGCGTCCTGACCGTCTCCAAGGCCGCCCTGCCGCATCTGCGCGCCTCCCGCGGCCGGCTGATCACCGTCACCAGCGTCGGCGGGATCATCGGCCAGCCGTTCAACGAGGCCTACTGCGCCGCCAAGTTCGCCGTCGAGGGTTACATGGAGAGCCTCGCTCCCGTGCTGGCCGGTCTGGGTGTGAAGGTGTCCGTCGTCGAGCCGGGCGCCGTGGCCACCGAGTTCGTCAACAACATCGACCTCGACATCGAGGGGGAGGTCGCCGCGGCCGGTGTCTACGCCCCCGCCCTGCAGGCGTACATCGACCGCACCGTCGCGCAGTTCCTCAACGGTGCCCAGACTCCGGCGCAGGTCGCCGAGACCGTCATGGAGGCGCTGACCGCGGACAGCCCCGCCTTCCGTCTGCAGACGTCCGACTGGGCCCGTGACTTCACCGGAATCAAGATCGCCGACCTGGACGGTTCCGCGGTGCTCGGCCTCACGGGCGGCTGGGTCGCCCCCTGACCCCCGTGCCGCACACCGCCGGACCGGTCACAGCACTAGGGGGCTTCTGACGGATCTCCGCGGCGTCGCGACGTCCGGCACGCCCCCACGGCCTTACGGCGTGGGAGGTACCCCCACTCGCCGCACCGGCCGAAAGCCCAAGTACGTCCCGTACGAGGGCTTCGGCACCCCGAGAGCACGCACCGGACGCCGCTCCTTCCTCCACGGAGATCCATCAGAAACCCCCTGGTGCTGTGGCCGGATAGGTTTGCCGGGAAGCTCGCGGCGTCCGGTGCGGTGTATCGCAAGGCGGAGAATCGGCCTTGTACTGGATGTACTCGGGTGATTCGACAACGCAGCGAGACGCCGTGCAGGACACCGCGAGCCGGTGAACCTATCCGGTCACAGCACTAGACGGGCGGTCCGGCGTCCGTCGGAAGAGGAGCCGAGCGTGCGCCCGCCCACGCGCCGAGGGCCGTGGCGAGCTGCGCCCGGGAGCGGACGTCCAGCTTCTGGTAGATGCGGGTCAGCCGTGCCTCGACCGTCTTCACGCTGAGGTACAGCCGGGCCGCCGCCTCCTGGTTGCTGGCGCCATGGCCGACCATCTGGGCGAGCCGCAGTTCCGCCTCCGTGAGTGACGACAGGGCTCCGCCGCGGGACGTGGGCGCGGGCTCCGGGGCTCCGGCGGGTGTCTCCTTGGCGAGCGCCAGCCAGGGAGCGGCTCCCGCTCGTTCGAACACGCCGGCCGCGGTCTGCAGCGCGTGCTGCGCGGCGGACCGCCGCCGTCTGCGGCGCTCCACGCGCGCGAGGGCCACCAGCGCCCTTCCCTGCTCCAGCGGCAGTCCGGCCGCGGCGAACTGCTCCGCGGTGCGGGTCAGCAGGACGGCCGCTGCGTCGGGCTTCCCGCCGGCGGCCAGGCGCATCGCCTCGGCGCGGTCGCACCCCAGCAGCACGGACCAGCGGCCCAGGCGCTCCGCGACCGGACGGACGTCGGCGAGCAGGGCCGCCGCCTCGTCCAGCGAGTCGCTCGCCACGAGCGCCTCGGCCAGTTCCTCGTGCCAGCGGAGCATCGAGGGATCCACGGCCGCCTGCGCTCGTTCCCCGGTTTGTACCCGGCGCAGCGTCTCCAGGGCGTTCGTGACGTCTCCCATGACGAGCTGGACCCTGCCGAGCGCGTACAGGCTGCGCGACAGGAAGATGCGGTCGCCTTCCTCGTCGGATGCCTGGGCGCTGCGACGCGCGTAGCTCGCGGCGCGCGCGAAGCTGCCGCCCGCCGTTTCGGCGAGTGCCAGCGCGTACCAGGCGGGTCCGGGGGACAGGCCCGCCTCCAGGGTCAGGGCGAGCGACCGGCCGGCGTGCGAGAGGGCCGCAGCGCAGTGACCCTGCCGGGCCTCGACCTCCGCGAGCGTACGGAACAGCTCGATCGCGTCCTCGACCGAACCCCTGCGCTCCACCAGCGGCAGCAGTGCGTTGAGGTGGTCGCGGGCGTCGGAGAGCCGGTCGTCGAACAGCGCGTGGCGGATGGTGAGGATCTGTGCGGCGCTGCGGATCCCGAGGGGACGCTCGACCAGTTCCAGTTCCCGCGCCTCTTCGAGCACCCGCTCCGCGTCGGGGGTGCCGAGGACGCGTTCCATCCGCGCCTGGACGGTCAGTGCCTTCGTCGCCGTCATCCGGTCGCCCACGGACGCCGCGAGCGCGGCCGAGTCGATCGCGGCCGCGCGGGAGCGCACCGGATCGCCGTCGGCCAGTACGTACTTCACCGCGAGCCGGAGCTGGACGGCGGCCCTGAGGGCCGTGTCGTCCTCCGAGTCCTCCATCGCGTGTACGTAGATCTCGTCGAGCCCCGTGAGCCCCTGGCCGGCCGTGTCCAGCACCGCCAGCCGCGCCCGCACCCGGTCGGCCGGCGAGGCGTCCCGGGCCAGCAGGTCCGTCGCGGCCCGCATGGCCAGATCGGCACGAGCGGCCCTGGCCGCCTCCTCGGCGGCGTCCACGAGCCGTGCGATCCGCTGTGCGCCGTGCCGGCCCGGAGTGGACTCGGCCGCGAGCAGGGCGAGCTCGGCGGCCAGGGCGTTGTTGCCGCGGCGCCGGGCGCTGTCGGCCGCGGTCGCGACCTCCGCGGCCAGCTGCTCGTCCGGGATGTCCGTGGCCAGAGCCCGGTGCCGGATCTCCTCGACGGGGTCGTCGACTACCCGCGCGAGTGCGGCGTGGCCCTCGCTGCGCTCGGTCCAGCAGGCGTCGTGCACCAGGGTCGAGGGCAGGACACCGGCCCGGAAGGCCACGGTGCCGTCCTCGGTGAGCGACACCAGACCCGCGCGTTCCGCCGCCGCCAGATCGGCCTCGGCGGTGGGGCGGCCGGCCCGGCGGATCAGGGAAGCCGTCGGGCGCAGGGCGAGCGCGGCGAGCAGGAGGGTGTCCCGCACGGCCGGTGAGACCAGCCCGAGCAACTGGCGTGACAGATCACGGGCGCGCCCGGATAGCGACAGGGCCTCCGCGTGGTGCACGGGTGTCCGGGCGTCGGCCAGGGAGCGGCCGACGGCGAGCGCGAGCCGCGGATTGCCGCCGCTGGCCTTGTGGATGCGCCCGGCCATCCGGGACGGGAGCCGGTGGTGGATGAGGAGCTCGGCGATGTCGTCGGCGTGCAGGGGCGGTACGAGCAGCACATCGGCTTCGGAGGGCACCCACAGCGGCTCAGGACCGGCGGTCTGCGCGTCGGGGCCGTGCGCCTCGGGGGTCTCGATGGCGATGACCCGCAGCGTGGGCGGGGCCAGATGGAGGGCGAAGCGCAGCAGATCGGCGCTGTCGGCGTCCATGCGCTGGGCCCCGTCGACGACGAGCAGCACCGGTCTGCGCGCGGCGACGGTGCGCAGGATCTGGGCCAGGGCCAGCCGCAGCGCTATGGGGTCCCAGCCGCCCTCAGGAACGGGAGCCTCGCGGCACAGCATGGCGACGGCACTGCGCTGTGGACCGGGCAGCCCTTCGAGGAGGTCGTGGGTGCCGAACGGCCCGAAGGGCGCGGCCGGCGCTCCGGACGGCATCCCGGAATCGGCAGGCCCGGACGGATCCGCGGCGGAGTGGACGGGGCCGTCGGGCCCCGCGGCCGCCCACGATCCACCGCTGCCGAGCGGTCCGGTCGGCGCCGTGGCCGCGGACACGGAGGCGACGAGCGCGGCCGCGGTCGCCCCGGGGATGGCGCGGTCGGCGGGCAGCGTGGCCAGCCACACCACGGCCTCACCACGGGATTCGGCGCGGGCGGCGATCGCCAGCGCGACCTCGGTCTTGCCGACTCCCGCCGAGCCGGTCAGCAGCGCCCGCCCGCGTGCGTGCAGCACCTTCTCGAGGCGGTCGATGACTTCTGCCCGGCCGACAGGCGCGGAGCTGTACCCCTCGGACGTCACGCACCCACCACCCCCTTCCGGCCCTGATCGGGTCCCCTGCCCGTTCGTGCAGTGCCCTGCCCGTTCGTGCAGAGAATACGAACCCCGCCGCCCCCGTCCAGGCCCGGTGTCCGACATGCGGACAGGTCTGGACCGCGAAAACGGCGGGGCGCGCCCGCGGAGCATACCCGCGAACGCGCCCTTGACCAGCGAAAATGGCTGCCGGAAGATATCTCAGAAGGTGAGACCCCAGCTGTCGATGTAGCCGGTGTCACCGGAGGCGACATCGCGGACCTGCAGCTTCCAGGTGCCGTTGGCGACCTCGCTCGACGCGTCGACCGTGTACGTCGCGAGGACGTTGTCGGCGCTGTCGGAACCCGATGAGGTCTTCAGGTTGCGCACGGTGCCGTCCGGGGCCACCAGGTCGATGACCAGGTCACCGCGCCAGGTGTGCTTGATGTCCACGCTGACCTTGAGGGCGGCGGGGGCGTTGCCGGTGCGGCCGGTGACGGCGATGGAGGACGTGGCGGTCGCGTTGTCGTTGATCGTCACGTCCGTCCCGTTGGTGAAGGTCGCACCACCGGGGGTGGTGGTGTCGGTGACGGCGGCGACGGTCTTGGTGGCGTCCGCGATACCGGTGCCGCAGCCGCCGGAGCAGGTGCCCGGCAGCGGACGGGCGTTGGACTTGATCGCGGACTCGATGTCGGCGGGGGTCAGCGAAGGCTTGGCGGCCTTCACCAGCGCCGCGAGTCCGGCGATGTGCGGTGCGGCCATCGACGTGCCCTGGTAGGGCTCGTAGTTCTCCGACGACTGGGTGGTGGCTCCCGAGTTCAGCGTGGACAGGATGCCGTTCTCCGGGGTGGTGATGGTGCCGGGCGTGTCGGTCGCTCGACGGGTCTCACCACCGGGCGCGGCGACATCGACGATGCTGCCGAAGTTGGAGTAGAACGACCGGTTGCCCTCACGGTTGGTCGACGCCACGTTGATGATGTTGGCGCAGTTCGCGGGAGTGAATCCGGAGGCGTTGGCGTTGCTGTTGCCCGCCGCGACCACGACCGTCGTGCCGCGGGAGACGGCACCGTTGATGGCGGTCTGGTAGACGCTCGGGCAGGTGGAGCTGGGGCCGCCGAGGCTCAGGTTGATGACCTTCGCCGGGGTCGGGTTCGCCGGGACGCCGGGAACGCTGCCGCCGGACGCCCAGGTGATCGCGTCGGCGATGTCGGAGGACGAGCCGCCGCACTTGCCGAGCACACGCACGGGCTGGATCTTCGCGTTGTACGCGATGCCGGCGACGCCCTTGCTGTTGTGGGCCGTCGCCGCGATGGTGCCCGCGACGTGGGTACCGTGCCAGGAGGAGTCGGTCGCCTTCGAACCCGCGCCGCACTCGTTGGCGGTGGCGTTCCAGTCGCCCTCGTCCTTGGGGTTGCTGTCGCGGCCGCTGCCGTCACGCGCCTCGGCCGAGTCGGAGATGAAGTCGTAACCGGAGACGACGTTGGCGGCCAGGTCCGAGTGGGTGGCGTAGCCGGTGTCGATGACCGCGACCGTGACACCGCTGCCGGTGGTCTTGTCCCAGGCGCCCGGCACGTTCATACCGCCGGTGGCCTCGACGAGGTCCCACTGCTTGGTGTACTCGGTGTCGTTGGGCGTGACGGCCATCGCGTACGCGCGGACGTCGGGCTCGACGGACGCCACCGAGGGGTCGGCACGGAAGGCGTTCATGACGTCGCCGAGGTCCTGCTTGGACGATGCGCCGCCCAGGTCGACGAGGGCGGCACCGCCGGCGAGTCGGCGCTCGAAGGCGAGCTTCTCGCCGGTCTCGGCGCCCTTGGCCGCGGCGTCGTTCTTGGCCGCGGTGTTAGAACTGGCCTCGGCGGCCTGGGACTTGTAGGTGACGATGAGCTTGTCGACCGGTGCGGTCGGCAGCTTGGCCATCGACTGGGAAGCCGGTGCGGGCTTCGGTGAGGGGCCCGCCGGGGCGGCGGCGAACGCCACGGCGGAAGTGGCGGCGACACCGGCGATCGTGGCCGTCGCGGCCATGACGGATATGAGTCTCCGTCCGGAAACGTTCAAGGTGTTCCCTTTCAAGACGCTACGGGGAGCGCGGACGGGCGGCGCGGAACCGCGGTTCGCTGTGGGGGTGCGATCCGTGGTTCCCGGGCCCCTTCGCCCGCGCGCCGCCGCCACGCGACGGCCCATGGTCAAGGGCCGCCACCGGACGAAACACCGTGTTTACATGCACCTGACAGTCACCGACCAGGGCTGGTTTTCGCCGGTGCGGCAGACAGTAGGGAAAGACGAGATGAACGCGATACGGGGAAAACCCTTGTCGCCCGCGAGGGGGCTCCTGGGGGGGGAGCCCGGGGCCCCTACCTCGGTGCCCGTTCGGGCATGGCGGTGCGGGCGGCTCCGGTCCGCGCGGTGAGTGCCGGGTCCGTGCACGTGGTGTTTGCAGCCGCCAACCACCCTGGTCCGTAGTCGAGTTGGCCGGGACTGGGCCCCCTACAGGTGTGGCGTACGGACACAGCCGGACGGTGAACGAGAGGGTCGGCAACCGCTCTCGGAGCGTTCGGCGACGACTCCCGGAGGCTGCCGGCACAACGACCGGAGGGCGGCAGTCACGACGTGCGGAGGCGGTGGGCAGGCCCGTTCGGGTCAGTGGGTGTTCTGTGCCTCCTCCCGGGCTCGGGCTGCCGTGATCCCAGGAAGTGGGAAAATTGCCAACGAGTCGATCGCTCCGATTTCCGGAGGTCACGATGGATGTCCTCGTGCTGATTGGACGCATTCTCTTCGTGCTGGTGTTTCTCACCTCGGGAGTGGGACATCTCGCCCAGAGCAAGGTGATGGCCCAGTACGCCGAAGCCAAGGGCGTCCCCGCCCCGGCTCTCGCGACCGTCGGCAGCGGAGTGCTGCTGCTCGCCGGAGGACTGAGCGTCCTGCTCGGGATCTGGGCGGATCTCGGTGCCCTGCTGCTGGCCGTCTTCTGCTTGCCGACCGCCCTCCTCATGCACGCTTTCTGGAAGGAGAGCGCGCCCGAGTCACGTCAGATGGAACAGATCATGTTCCTGAAGGACGTGGCACTGGGCGGCGCCTCGCTGATGCTGCTGGCCTTCTTCTCGTACGCAGGCCATGAGCTCGGGCTGACCCTCACCGGCCCGCTCTTCCACATCGGCTGACCCTTCCCCCGCGGCGCCGGCCCTCTGGGGCTCTGGGTCAGCGCCCATGATCCGGTGAACCGAGCCGGGCCGCCCGTATCGTCAGATAGTGCCGTTCGGGCAGGCTCGCCGTACGTCTCGCGGCGGCACGGTAGTTCTCGGCGGCCCCTTCGCGGTCACCGGCCATGTCGAGCAGATGCGCCCGCACCACGAACAGCCGGTGATGGCCCGTCAGCCGCGGGTCCGCCTCCAGGGATCCCAGCAGACGCAGACCCTCCTCGGGGCCCCGGACCATGGCGAGGGCGACGGCACGGTTGAGCGAGTAGAGCGGATTGGCGGACAGCTGCTCCAGGACCTCGTACAGCGCCAGGATCTGCGGCCAGTCAGTTTCCTCGACGTCCTTCGCCTCGTCGTGCACCGCAGCCACCGCCGCCTGTACCTGATACGGCCCGAGACGGCCGCGGGGGAGGGCTTCGGTGATCAGCGCGACGCCCTCGGCGATGGCGGCGGGGTCCCACAGCGTGCGGTCCTGCTCGGCCAGCGGGATCAGCTCGCCGCCCGGGCCGGTCCGTGCCGCGCTGCGGGCGTGTGTGAGCAGCATCAGTGCCAGCAGCCCGGCGACCTCGCTGTCGGCGGGAAGTATCCGGTGCAGCGCCCGGGTCAGCCGGATCGCCTCCAGGGACAGCTCGACCCGCTGCAGATCCTGGCCGGAGCCGGACGCGTACCCCTCGCTGAAGACGAGGTACAGGACGTGCAGCACGGAGTCGAGCCGCTGCTGCCGGTCGTCCTGGTCCGGCATCCGGAAGGGCACACCGGACGCCTTGATGCGCTGCTTCGCCCTGCTGATCCGCTGCGCCATCGTCGCGTCCGGCACCATGAACGCGCGGGCGATCTCGGTCGTGGTGAGCCCGCCGACCGAGCGCAGGGTCAGGGCGATCGCCGCCGACGGCGTCAGCGAGGGATGGCAGCACAGGAACAGCAGAGTGAGGGTGTCGTCCCTGCCCGAGCCCTCCTCGTCGTCCGCCGCGGGCGCCGTCCACCGGTCGGCCCCTTCACGGCGTGCGGCCAGGTCCTCGCGCCGCCGCCGGGCCTGCTCGCTGCGCACCTGCTCGGTCATCCGCCGGCTCGCCACCTGGATCAGCCAGCCACGCGGGTTACGCGGGAGACCTTCCTGCGCCCACTGGACGGCGGCGGCGAGCAATGCCTCCTGCACCGCGTCCTCGGCCGAGTCGAAGTCCCCGTAACGCCTGGTGAGCACGCCGACGACCTGCGGCGCCAGGGTGCGCAGCAGGTCCTCGGCGGTCCGGTCGCCTCCGCTCAGCGCGCTCACACGTCCTCGGGCGGTGCCGAAAGGACCTGGCGCACCTCGATCGGCATGTTCAGGGGGGCGCCGCCGGGACCCGGGGCGGCCGAGATGTGCGCGGCGAGTTCCACCGCCCGTTCCTGGGTGTCGCAGTCGACGATCCAGTAACCGCCCAGGAACTCCTTGGTCTCGGGGAAGGGCCCCTCGGTGACGACGGGCGCGCCGCCCTCCGCCCCGGCCCGGACGATCCTGGCCGTCTCCGGCATCGCCAGGCCCTGCCCGTCGACGAACTCTCCGGCCTCGATCAGCTTCGTGTTGGTGTCGTGCATGAAGGCGATGTGCGCCTGGATCTCCTCGGGGGTCCAGGTGTCGATCCGGGGGAAGTCGACGTTCGTCTCGCTGAACTGCATCAGCAGCATGTACTTCATGGTCCGCTCCTCGTCCTTGCGGGCGCCGTCGTGGCGCACTCACGGGTAGGTAGAAGCACGCCCCGCGTTTTCGACATCCGCGCCGGAAATCCCGGCAAGATTTTTTCCGGAGGGTCTCCCTTCGGGCCCCTCCGGCCACGTCGGTGCCGTCGGTCCCGGGGCCCACAGCGTGCCACGGGAGGCGCGGGCGGCGGCCCGTCCCCGCGCCGGACATGCCGGAGCCGGCACATGACCGGGGGCAACGCTCCCGCTCCAGGATCGGAAGGGGCCCGCCGCGGCCGTCGTCCGCCGCCCCGCGCGCGCCCGGGCGGGCGGCTCACCGGAGTGGCGCCGCCTGGTGGGGCGATCCGCCCCGGCATATTCTCCGCCCATGCGCGTCGCCCTGTTCGTCACCTGCGTCAACGACGCCGTATACCCCTCCACCGGAGTGGCCACGGTCCGTCTGCTGGAGCGTCTGGGCGTGCGCGTCGACTTCCCCGCCGGGCAGACCTGCTGCGGACAGCCGCAGTTCAACACCGGCTACCGGCGGCAGGCCGAACCGCTCGTGCGCCGCACCACACGCGCCTTCGAGGGATACGAGTACGTGGTCACCCCCTCCGGCTCGTGCGCCGCGATGGTCCGCCACCACTATCCGCGGCTCGGTGACGCCTCGGCCGCGTCGCTGGCCTCCCGCACGTACGAGCTCACCGAATTCCTCGTCGACGTCCTCGGCGTCACCGACGTCGGCGCATGCTTCCCGCACCGGGTCACCTACCACCCGTCCTGCCACGGTCTGCGGCTGCTCGGTCTCGGTGACCGGCCGCGGCGGCTCCTCGATGCGGTGAAGGGCCTCGAGCTCGTGGAGCTCCCCGGTGCGGAGGAGTGCTGCGGCTTCGGCGGCACGTTCGCCGTCAAGAACGCCGACGTGTCCACCGCGATGGGCCGGGACAAGGTACGCGACGCACTCTCGACCGGAGCGGACGTGCTGTGCGGCGGCGACAACTCGTGTCTGATGCATCTGTCGGGCATCCTCCGCCGCGTGGACGCGCCCATGCGCGCACTCCACATCGCCGAGATCCTTGCGGCGACGGAAGGGGTGGAAGAGACGGAAGAGAGGGACGAGATGGAAGGGGAGGCGCGGGCATGAGCGGAACGTTCCTCGGTATGCCGTCGTTCCCGTCGTTCCCGGACGCCGCCCGCGAAGCCGTGCGCGACGAGACCCTGCGCGCCAATCTGCGGCACGCCACCCACACGATCCGCGACAAGCGCGCCAAGGCCGTGGCCGAACTCGCCGACTGGGCACAGTTGCGTGAAGCCGGACGCCGGATCAAGGATGTGGCGCTTCACCAACTCGACGTGTACTTGCTGGCGTTGGAGGAGAACGTCACCGCGGCTGGCGGGATGGTGCACTGGGCGGCCGACGCCGACGAGGCCAACCGGATCGTCGCCGCTCTGGTGAAGGCCACCGGCGAACGCGAGGTCGTCAAGGTCAAGTCCATGGCCACCCAGGAGATCGGACTCAACGAGTACCTTGAGGCCGAGGGCATCGCGGCCTACGAGACCGACCTGGCCGAACTCATCGTGCAGCTCGGGAACGACCGGCCGTCCCACATCCTCGTCCCCGCGATCCACCGCAATCGCGGGGAGATCCGGGACGTCTTCCGCGCGCACATGGGGGACTGGGGCCGCGCGGCTCCCGAAGGGCTCGGCGACAGCCCCGCGGAACTGGCCGAGGCGGCCCGGCTCCACCTCCGCGAGAAGTTCCTGCGTGCCAAGGTCGCCGTCTCGGGCGCGAACTTCATGGTCGCCGAGACGGGCACGCTCGTCGTGCTCGAATCGGAGGGCAACGGGCGCATGTGCCTGACCCTCCCCGAGACACTGATCTCCGTCGTCGGGATCGAGAAGGTCGTGCCCACCTGGCGCGATCTGGAGGTCTTCCTGCAGACCCTGCCGCGCTCCTCCACGGCCGAGCGGATGAACCCGTACACGAGCATGTGGACCGGCGCGACGGACCCCCGGGCCGCCGACGGCCCCCGTGCCTTCCATCTGGTCCTCCTCGACAACGGCCGCACCCGGACACTCGCCGACGAGGTCGGCCGCCAGGCGCTGCGCTGCATCCGCTGCTCGGCCTGTCTGAATGTGTGCCCGGTGTACGAACGCGCGGGCGGCCACGCCTACGGCTCCGTGTATCCCGGCCCCATCGGAGCGATTCTGACGCCGCAACTACGCGGCACGGCCAGTGAGATCGACGCCTCGCTGCCGTACGCCTCATCGCTGTGCGGAGCGACATCCCCGAGGTGCTCGTTCATCTGCGCGAGCGCGTCGCCGCCCAGGGCGGCCGTGGCCATCGACTCGAGAAGGCCGCGGTCAGGGCTGCGGGATGGCTCCTCGACCACCCCTCGGCCTTCGCCGCGAGCGAGCGCCTCGCCGCCAGGACCCGGAGGCTGCACCCGGCGAACCCGCCCGGGGCCCGTGCCTGGACGGCCACCCGTGAGCTGCCCGCACTGCCCGCGGAACCCTTCCGCGACTGGTGGCGCAGGCACCGCGCGCCGGACGCGCCCGACGTGCCGGACGGGTCGGGCGTGCCGGGCGTGCCGGGCGTGCCGGACGCGCCCGACGGGGACGAGCCGGCGGGGCGTCGGGGCGCGGACCCGAAGGACCCGGCGGGTCCGGCGCCCGGCGGCGTACCGAAGCCTCATGAGCGGGGTCCCCGGGCCGAGCCGGTGACGGCGCGGGCACCCGGAACAGGCGCGGCCGGCGACCACCCCGGCGGCACGAGGGAGCGGATCATCGCGTCCATCCGGGCAGCCGTCCGCGAGGCGGCCGACGACCGCGAGGCCGAGATGCCCGTCGTCCGCCGCGACTACAGGGAGACCCACATCGGCGACGACCCGGCGCGGATGGTGGACCTCCTCCACGAGAACCTCGCCGACTACCGTGCTCTCGTCCACCGCACCGGACAGGACGCCCTGCCGGGGCTGCTGCGGCGGCTGCTGGCCGCGAGGGGAGCGCGCACCGTGCTCGTCCCGCCCGCTCTGCCGGCGCACTGGCTGGAGGGGGCGGACATCACCACGGTGGCGGACCGGGCCGGATCCACACCGCGGGAGCTCGACGCCGTCGACAGCGTCGTCACCGGCTGCGCGCTCGCCATCGCGGAGACCGGCACGATCGTCCTCGACGGCGGTCCCGATCAGGGCCGGCGCCGGATCACCCTCATCCCCGACCACCACATCTGCGTCGTCCGGACCCCCGCCCAGGTCGTCCCCTCGGTGCCACGGGCGCTCGCCCTGCTGGACCCCACCCGCCCGCTGACCTGGATCTCCGGGCCGTCGGCCACCAGCGACATCGAGCTCGACCGGGTCGAGGGCGTGCACGGTCCACGGACCCTGGAAGTCGTACTCGTCACGGACCGGGGCACAGCCGCGGTGCCCGCGCCGCCGCCGGAACCGCCGCCCCGTCCCTCCTGAGCTCCCGCGCCAGCTCGCCCGCCCACCGGGTCAGCCCGTCCACATCGATGCCGTACGGCCGCTCCGCCGCATACGGGGCGACCGACTCGGCACCGCGGTCCAGCAGTGCCGCGCCGCCCGTCGCATTGCCCCGCGCGGCATGCGTCAGCCCCACCGCGAGCTGGGCGAGCCCCCGCCACAGCGCCCGCTCCCGGTCCGGCCCGGACTTCCAGGCGTCCTCCAGCACTTCATGGGCGTGGAACGGCATTCCCGCGTCCAGCAGCCGCTGGGCCTCCGCCAGCGATTCCCCAGGTGTGCGCACCACACCCTCGGGCTGCCGGGCGACCCCCTCGGCCCCGTACGGCAGGGGGCGCCCGAGCCCGTCGCGGGGGCGCGCGCTGCGTGCTCTGCCCTCGGTGTCTCGGTCTCTCGGCGTCCTGTTCACGCCCCGATTGTCACCCGCGCGGCGGTGCCTGTCAGAACGGTGTCCGCCATCGGCGCGACAGGACTACTCTCAGCCACCTGACACCTCGTCGGAAGGGGAGGTCGCCCATGCAGCCCCGGGCGCAACACCAGGAACACACAGCGCTGTTGGAACGCGAGCCGGAGGTCGCGGCGGCCGCGCGCGCCGTGGACGCGCTGTGCTCGGAACGCGCCACCGGAGGCTTACTGATCTACAGCGGCGAGGCCGGTCTCGGCAAGACCTCGCTCCTCACCGAGGTGGGCGGGATCGCGGCGGCCAGGGGCTGCACGGTCCGCAGCGCACGCGGCAGCGAGAACGCCACCTCCGTGCCGTTCCACGTCGTCCGGCAACTGCTGCAGCCCGCGCTCGCCACGATGGAACCGGACGACGCACGTGCGCTGTTCGGCGACTGGTACGACATCACCGCCCCCGCTCTCGGTATCGCGTCCCCGTCCGGCCCGCCCGCCGACCCCCAGGGTGTGCGCGACGGACTCGACCGGGTCGTCACCGCGCTCTCCGACCGGCTGCGCGAGCGGCCCCTCGTCGTCCTCGTCGACGATGCCCACTGGTCCGACGGCGAGTCGCTCGGCTGGCTCGTCTCCTTCACCACCCGGCTCAGCGCGCTGCCGCTCCTCATCGTCCTCGCCCACCGGCCCGAGGAGGCATCCGACGCGTCGTCCGCCCTCCTCGACACCGCCGGCGCCGCCGCGCGCCTGCGTATCCTGCTGCACGCGCTGACTCCCGAGGCCGTCGCCACACTCGTCAGAGCCACCGTCGGCGAGCGCGCCGACGACGCGTTCTGCCAGGAGATCTGGGCCGTCACGCACGGCAATCCCTACGAGGCGGTCGAACTCATCGCCAAGGTGCAGGACCACGCCCTCGAGCCCACCGGGCCCTGCTCCCGCGAGCTGCGTGCGCTCGGCGCCACCGCGCGCGGCACCGGACTCGTCTCCCGGCTGGAGGGCCTCGGCACCGACGCCACCCGATTCGCCTGGGCCGCCGCCGTCCTCGGTACGGACATCTCGCGTGAACTCGCCGCCTCCCTCGCGGGAATGCCGCCGGCCCAGGCCGCCGCATGCGCGCAGCGGCTGCGGGACGCCCGCATCGTCACGGGGACCGAACCGCTCGAGTTCGTGCATCCGCTCATCGCCACCGCCGTCTACCGCTCCATCCCGCCGGCCATGCGCACCGCCATGCACGGCCGCGCGGCATGGGCCGTCACCCAGGCCGGACTCGGCGCGGCCGCCGCGTCCCGCCATCTCCTCGAGGTCCATCCCGACGACGACCAGGAGGTCGTGCAGCAGCTGCGCGAGGCGGCAGGTGACCATCTGGCCGTCGGTGCGCCGGAGGCCGCACGCCGCTGCCTCGAACGGGCCCTGCAGGAGCCGCCGCGCGGCGGCACACGCGCCCAGGTCCTCTACGAACTGGGCTGCGCCACCCTGCTGACCTCCCCGCCCACCACCGTCCGGCACCTTCGCCGGGCCCTCGAGCTGCCCGGACTCGACCGAGGACTGCGGGTCGACGCCACCTACCGGCTGGCCCAGGCGCTCGCCCACAACGACCAGCTGAGCGAGGCGGCGGCGACACTCGGTGCCGAGGCGGCCGACACCCCGCCCGGCCCTGCCCGGATGCGGCTGCAGGCGGCCCAGTTCCTGTGGGAGGGCACCCAGGCCAGGGAACCCGACGGGCCCGCGCGCTCACGCCGGCTCGCGGAGCTGGCCGACCGGCTCCCGGGCCGTGACAACGCCGAGCGCGCCCTGCTCACCATCCGGGCCTTCGACGCGATGGTGCGCGGCGAGGACGCCGAACTCGTCGTCGAACTCTGCGACCGGGCCCTCGTGGACGGACGCCCCGCCCCGGGACTCGGCTGGACCGACACCGAGTGGGGCTTCGAGCCGCCCGCACTCGCCGGAATCAGCTACGCCTTCACCGACCGGCTCGACCGGGCCGAGGCCCTGTTCACCGAGGCTGTCAGGGCGTACGAGATCTCCGGCTGGAGCGGAGCCCATCTGGCCTTCGCACACACCCTCCTCGGCCTGGTCCACCGCCGCAGGGGCAACCTTCCCGAAGCCGAGGCGTTCCTGCGCGAGGGGCTGAGACTGGCGGACCGCATGGGCCGGGGGCTGCCCGTGCACTGGATCTCGGCGTGTCTGCTCATAGACACGCTTCTGGCCCGCGACGACACCGGAAGCGCCACGGCGGTGGCCGAGCGTTACGGCTTCGGGCCGCCGTACCCCAACGCCATCGTGATTCCCGACGGCCCGAGCGTACGGGGGCGACTGCTTCTGGCCACCGGGCGCACAAAGGAGGCGATCGCCGAACTGGAGTCGGGAGGGCGCGACTTGGAGGCCCGGGGCCGTCACAACGGTATCTGGGCGCCCTGGGCCTGCGACCTGGCCCGGGCCATCGCGCCCGAATCCCCGGCGCGAGCCGCCCAGCTGACCACCCGGGCCCGTGCCCACGCCGAGCGCTTCGGCACGGGAACGGCCATCGGCGAAGCCCTCCGCTGCGCCGCCGCACTGGCTCCCGAAGCGGAGGCGATCCCGCTGCTCGCCCGCGCGGTCCGCCATCTGCAGGCGTCCCCGTCCGCGTACGAACACGCGCTGGCCCGCTACGAGTACGGCCTCGTCCTTCGCTCCCCGCAGGAGCTCACCCGCGCCGCCGACCTGGCCGCCACCTGCGGCGCAGCCCCGCTGGCGGCACGCGCCAGGGAAGCCCGCGCGTCCATCCTGGCCGCAAAGTGAGGTAATGTTCTCCTGCGCACGAGGCCGGGGCCCGACCCCGACGACGGCGCATCGGGACGTGGCGCAGCTTGGTAGCGCACTTGACTGGGGGTCAAGGGGTCGCAGGTTCAAATCCTGTCGTCCCGACTTGTGAAAGTCGCAGGTCAGGGGGCGTTTCAGAGAAATCTGAAACGCCCCCTGACTCGTTTTCGGGGACCGTTTGGAGACTAGACCGGGACGGTCGGCGACCACGAGGGGCACGTCAGGGGTCGGCGGGCACCGAGCACGGTCAGGTGGGGCGCCGGCGGCGATCCGGCGGACGTCCGGGTCCCGTACCGCCAGGTGAGCCCGGTGTCGCGGAGACCTTGCCGTGCTACCTCCCTTACCCCAGCACCCCCGCTGCTCCTGCACCCCACCGCACCGCCCCCGCCGGAGAGTTGGTGGGCAGCGTGGAGAGCGCGTGAACGTACGGTGATCGGTCGTTGATCGACCGTAGAGCCGTGCCGTGGACCATCGGCGCCAAGGGGAACACGGCTCAACGGTCACCACCGGTCGCCGCCGCCTCGGCGTGCCGTACGCCGCCCGGGCACCCGGTCCCCAGTGCTGGCCAACCCACGGAAGGCGGACGAGGCATGGACGGTGTTCAGTCGCTGCAGTCGACGACGGGCTTCGGAGAGCTGCTCAGGATCCGGCGTGAACGGGTCGGCCTGACCCAGCAGGTGCTCGCCGATCATGCGACCCTGAGCGTCCGGGCGATCCGGGACATGGAGAGCGGGCGGGTGCAGCGCCCCCGGCAGGAGACGGTCCGGCTGCTGGCGGACGCGCTGCGTCTGGAGGGCCGCAACCGGTCGTGTTTCGAGGCGGCAGCGCGCCGGCAGGCGCTCGTCGAGGAGCCGCGCGACGAGCCGACCGCGCCGCCGGTCGCCCGGGGCGCGATCGTCGGCCGGGAGCTGGAGGTCGAGGTGCTGACCGACGCTTTCGCCGTGCACGGCGACCGGCTGGTCACGGTGGCCGGACTGGGCGGGGTCGGCAAAACCCGGCTGGTCCTGGAGGTCGCGCGCAGGCTCCACCTCGCGTCCCGGTGGTCGGTGCGCTGGATCGACTGCGGCCGACAGCCCGCCGCCGGGCTCGAACGCCGCGCGGACCTCGTCCGGGCGGTCGGGGAGCGGCCCACCCTCCTGGTCCTGGACGGCGCCGACGCCGGCGTGGACACGGTCCTGCTGGACGAACTGTTCCACGGGTGCCCCGGCCTTCGGGTGCTGATCACCGCCCGGGTCCCGCAGCCGCTGCCCGGCGGCCAGGTGATCCCGCTCGCCCCGCTGCCCACCCCCGGGCCTGAACTCGACCACGACCCGATGGCACTGGCCGAGGTGGGCGCCGTACGGCTGCTGCTCTCGCACCTGCGCCGGCTCCGCCCCGGTTACCGGATGGCACCCGACGAGGCGCCGGCCGTTGCCGCGCTCTGTCGCCAACTCGACGGCCTGCCCGGAGCGTTGGAGCTCGTAGCCGGCTGGTCGACGGTGCTGTCCCCGCGCCAGTTGCTGGCACAGCTGGCGGACGGTCCGTTCCACCTGGCGCCACCGCCGGCCGGGTACGGCGGCAGGGCGGACGTGGGTGCGGCGCTGGGGGCCGCGCTGGACCGGCTGACGCTCGGTCAGCGGGACCTGCTGGAGCGGCTCGCGGCCGCACCGGGGGACTGGTCGGGCGAGGAGGCCGTCGAACTGAGCGGCCGACCGCCGCAGGAGTGCCTGGCGGCGGTGCACGAGCTGCTGGCGAGCGGGCTGATCCGCAGCGTCCCGGCCCGCAACGGCGTCCGGTTCACCGTGCTGAACCTCTGCCGGCGCCTGTGCGGGACCGGCGCGTACCCCGCGCTGGCGGCGGCGAGCTGAGCTCCTCGTCCGACGGCCCGGCCTGGGCCGATACTGCCCGCATCCTGCCGGGCGAGCTGCCGGTTCGGTGCCCGGATCCTCCCTAGCGTTCTGTCCACGGCCGGGCGAGCCGGACACCCTGTCGCCCCGGACACCCGGAGCCCACCACTCCCCGGGACTCCGCACCACCTACCGACACAGAGGGTTTGCGCCGTGGAGCAGCATGCCGTGGAGCAGCACGGAAAGGCCGAGCCGACCGGTCTGGACATCGTCGTGACGACCATGGCCTCGGACTCGCACACCTGGAACCTGGTCTTTCTTCAGCTGCTGCTGGAGGAGCTCGGTCACCGGGTCACCAACCTCGGCGCGTGTGTGCCGGACGAGCTGCTGGTCGCCGAGAGCCGCCGGCTCGGGCCGGACCTGATCGTGCTGAGCAGTGTCAACGGGCACGGTTTCCATGACGGACTGCGGGTGATCGCGGCGCTGCGCGCCTGCCCCGAGCTGGCCCGCACGCCGACCGTGATCGGCGGGAAGCTCGGGATCGCGGGCTCCGGTACCCCGAGCCGGCAGCGGGCGCTGCTGGCGGCGGGCTTCGACGGGGTCTTCGAAGAGGGCGGCTCGGTGCTGGAGTTCCAGTCCTTCGTCGGCTCGCTGCCCGCCGGGTCGGGGCCGCTGCCTTCCGGTTCCGGCTCGATGCCCGGGTCCGGTGCGCTGCCTGCCGGGTCGGGGGTCCTGCTGTGACCGGCTCCGGGGGCGGCGCGAGCGACGCGCTCACCGCCCACCGGGATACTCCTGCCGCCCCGGCGTCCGGCTTCGGCGCCTTCGTCGCCCGGGCCCGGGCGACCGGAGCCCTGGTGGTCCAGCCCCGGATGGGCATGGCCGATCCGCTGCGGATGCGCGACGGCCTGCTCGCCACCCGGGACGCGAACGCCATCACCGTCGGCACCATCACGCTCGACAGCTACACCCGCACCGGCGACCTCGCGGCCTCCCGGCGCGCGCTCGCCGAGCGGGCCGGCCTGAACGGCTACCCGATCGCCACCCACTCCGCGGACACCACCCGAGCGGTACTGCGGGGAGTCGCGGACCCACGCTTCCCGGTGCAGGTCCGGCACGGTTCGGCGATGCCGGAGCACATCGTCCGCGCGCTGCTGGCGGTGGGCCTGGACGCCACCGAAGGAGGTCCGGTCTCGTACTGCCTGCCGTACAGCCGGACGCCGCTGCGGGACGCGGTCGCCTGCTGGCAGCGCAGCTGCGAACTGCTGGTATCCGCCCGCGAGTTCGGAGCAGAGCCGCATCTGGAGACGTTCGGCGGCTGTCTGATGGGTCAGCTGTGTCCGCCGAGCCTGCTGATCGCGGTCAGCGTGCTGGAAGCGCTGTTCTTCCGGCAGCACGGACTGCGCTCCCTCTCACTCAGCTACGCCCAGCAGGCCGATCCGCGCCAGGACGAGGAGGCGCTCACCGTGCTCGGACGGCTGGCCGGCGAACTGCTGCCGGACGTCGACCACCACATCGTCCTCTACGCCTACATGGGCGTCTTCCCGCGCTCGCCCGGCGGCGCCCGGCTGCTGCTGGAGGACGCGGCCCGGCTCGCGGTGCGGTCCGGCGCGGCCCGGCTGATCGTCAAAACCACCGCCGAGGCGCACCGGATACCCACCGTGGACGAGAACGTCCGGGCACTGGAGACGGCCGCCGCTGCCGCCGCCGACGAGCGCGCCCTTACCCCCCTGGCCGCTGCGCGCGGCACACACACCGAGGCCACCGGCACCAAAATCACCGGCACCGAAGTCACCGGCACCGAATCCACCGGCACCAAGGACACAGAGTCCGAGAACGCAGGGATCGAGGACACCGGCATCGAGGCGGAGGCGCGGGCGCTGATCGGTGCCGTGCTGGAGCTGGATGCGGACATCGGCAGGGCACTGATCCGGGCCTTCGCCGCCGGCTACCTGGACGTCCCCTACTGCCTGCACCCCGACAACGCCGGCCGGACCCGCACCTCGCTCGCACCCGACGGCCGGCTGCACTGGTCGAGCGTCGGGTCGATGCCGATCGCCGGCCTGGCGGACGGTGGCCCGCGTCCGCCGATCCTCGGCTCGGCCGGGCTGCTCTCGGCGCTCTCCCACGTCCAGCGGACCTACGACGCCCGCGCCGCCGCACGGTCGGCCGTCGGCGCCGCTCCCGAGACGCCCCGTACGCCCGTACCGCCCCGCACCACGTCCACGCCACGACGAGAGTTGGGACTCACCACACCATGACCACCGACGGGCTCACGGCCCCCGCACCGCTCCCGGACCCCGGTCGCCACCTGACCGCCCCGACCACCCGCAGCGCGCTCCGGATCCAGCACCAGCTCCTCTCCGCCGCCCGTGAGTTCCTGCGCGAGCAGGGCTTCACCGAGCTGCTCCCGCCGATCATCGGGCCGGTCACCGACCCCGGCTCGCGCGGCTCCAAGCAGGTCGACGTCGACTTCTACGGTCACCGCTACAAGCTGATGACGAGCGCCATCCTCTACAAGCAGGCCTCGCTGCTGGCCTTCGACAAGATCTTCTGCATCGCTCCCAACGTCCGTCTGGAGCCGCTGGAGACCGCGGGCACCAGCCGTCATCTGGCCGAGTTCCACCAGCTCGACGTGGAGATGGCGGGTGCGAGCAGGGACGACGCCGTTCGGCTGGTCGAGGAGCTGGTGGTGCACATGGTCGACAGCGCCGTCCGCGAGCTGCCCAAGGAGTTCGCCGAACTCGGCCGGGACGCCGACGCGTTCACCGAACTGCTGAAGGGCTCCTTCGGCCGGATGCGGCATGCGGAGGCGGTCGCCGAACTCCAGGGGCTCGGCCATCCGCAGAGCCCGGACGCCGAACTCGACTGGGCCGGTGAGGCGTTGCTCTCCACCCGGCGGGACCGGCCGTTCTTCGTCACCGACTACCCGAAGGGCTCGCGCGGCTTCTACGACCGGGAGAATACCGAAGAGCCCGGCCTGCTGCGGAACTTCGACCTGATCGCGGCCGAGGGCTACGGTGAGCTGTGCAGCGGAAGCCAGCGCACCAACGACTACGCGGAGATCGTCACCCGGATGCGGGAGACCGGCGAGAATCCACAGAAGTACCGCTGGTACCTGGACCTGGTCCGCGAAGGCGTGCCAGGCAGCGCCGGCTTCGGCATCGGCGTCGAGCGGCTGACCCGCTACGTCGCCGGGCTGGACGCGGTCTGGCAGGCCAGCGCCTTCCCGAAGCTGGCCGGGGTGGTGTCGCCGTGAGCGACCTCTCGGCGCCCGGCTTCCCGGAGGAGGAGGTCCGGCGGCGCGCCAGGGCCGGGACGGCGGCGGCCTTCCCGCCGCCCGGTGAGTACGGCAGGGTCCTGTTCGGCGCCGAGCACCGGGGCGACCGGTGCCCGGACGGCGAACGGGACGCGCTCGACGGGCTGCGGATCGCCCCGCCGCTCTTCATGCCGCAGCGGCTCGCCCGGCTGATCGACCTCGGCCGCGAGCCGGACTACCGGGACGTCGAACTGGCCACCGCCATCGGAGGGTTCACCTCCTCCCTGCCGGTGTACGTGTCCGCGCTCGGCTCCACCCGGGCGGCCGGCGGCGACCTCGGTCTCGCGCTCAGCCGGCAGGCGGGCGCGCTCGGCCTCCCCATGGTGATCGGCGAGAACGTCGTCCCGGTGAACGGCTACGGCCGGCTCGGCGAGACCGCCGACCTGGCCCTCCTCGGCCGCCTCCGCGCCTACGCCGATGAGCTGCCCGACGGACAGGGCGGGGTCGCCGTCCAGCAGTCCACCGAGGACGCCGACGCCGAGGTGTGGAACCTCGTCTACAGCGACCCGGCGGCGCTGCCGCTGCTCGAATCCGGACGGCTGGCCTTCGAGCTGAAGCTCGGACAGGGAGCCAAGCCGGGCCTCGGCGGGATGACCGTACTGTACGCCGGGGCGGCCGCCCGGCTCGGCGACCGGTACGGAATGGACGACGTCTTCGGCGACGGCCGGGTGCTGCGCTCCAGCACCCCCGGCACCTTCACGGCGGAGATCCTGCGCCAGCAGATCCGGCTGATGCGCAACAACTTCCCCCGGGCCCGGATCTGGGTGAAGCTGCACCCCGGCCGGGATGTCGCCGAGGCCGCCCGGGTGGCTGCCGACGCGGGAGCGGACGCCGTCACGGTGGACGGCGCCGAGGGCGGCACCGGCTGGGCGCCGGAGGTCTTCCCGGCCCAGGTCGGACTGCCGCTGGCAGAGTGCCTGCGCCGGCTCGCGGCCGCCGGACCACCACCCTGTCTGCTGGTCTCCGGACGGATCTGGGAGGGCGGCCGGGCGGTGAAGAGCCTGGCACTCGGCGCCCGCGCGGTGGGCCTCGGCCGGGCGGCCCTGCTCGCCACGGCGGAGGACCCGCAGGCCGGGCTGATCCGGTACGCGGAGTGCCTCGCGCTCGAACTCCGGTTGCTGATCAGCGCGCTCGGAAAATACGCGCCGGCCGCACTGGACCGGGACGACGTATGGTCCCCTGATTTCCCCGGAATTCCCGTCACCGGATAACCGGGATACTTTTTCCCGCAGCACGCCGAGGCGCCTGTATGCGCCCCGGCGTGCTGCTTTGTCCGGCACAAACGCAGAATATTCAAGCGGCAGTTGAAACTGCCGATGGTCTTCCGCGCAATCTGCCGATCGGCCCGGAAATGCCGCCATATCGTCGAGACCACTACCCGCAGCGTCGTTAATTCATCGGGGTTGGATGATGGAATCTCGCGGTTTGCCCTTCATATCCGTCGCACGCCGGTTCCCGGACCGCCCGGCCCTACGGCTCGGTTCCCGGACCGTCGCCTACCGGGAGCTGGACGAGCTGAGCGGAGCCCTCGCCGCCCGGATCGCTCCCGGACGGACGGTGGCCGTCACCGGCCGGGACCGGCTCGACCACGTGGTCGGCCTGCTCGCCGCCCTCCGCGCCGGTGCCATCTGTCTGCCGCTGGACCGGGAGGCACCCGAGGAGCTGGGCCGCTGGATCCGTGAGGACGCCGGCGCCACCCTCGCCTACACCGACGGCGAACTCGTCGAGGCCGACGACCCAGGTCCTGTCCCTGACCTCGCCCGACCCGCGAGTGTTCCGCACCGGGACCGGCACGGCCGTGAGTCCGCCGCGGGCTACCTCATCTACACCTCCGGCACCACCGGCCGACCCAAGGGCGTGCACGTCCCGCTCGCCGCGCTGACCGGCCATCTGGCCGCCGCCGTCGAGCGCTTCGGCCTCACCGAGGACGACGTGGTGCTGCACTTCGCCCGCCCGACCGTGGACGTGGCCGTCGAACAGGTACTCACCGCCCTCTCGGCCGGCGCCTGCATCCTCGTACCCGAGCAGCAACTGCTCGCCCCAGCCGCCCTGCTGGAACTGCTGGACGCCGAGGGTGTCACCGTGGCCAACCTCGCCGCCGGCTACTTCCAGGAGGTGGTGGCCGCGCTGCGCGGGGACGGCATCCCGCCGCGCACCCTCCGTCTGATGATCTCCGGCAGCGACCGGCTCTACCCGGACACCGCAGCCGGCTGGTGGGCCGCCACCGGTGTGCCGCTGCTCAACGCCTACGGGCCGACCGAGACCGTCGTCACCGCCACCGTCCACGAACTGGCGGGCCCGGACGCGGGGGAGCGCGACACGGTCCCGATCGGCCGCCCCCTCGGCGACCGCCGTGCGTACGTGCTGGACGACCGGCTGCGGCCGGTGGCACCCGGCACGGCCGGCGAACTGTACATCGGCGGGCCGCTGCTGGCCTCCGGCTACCACGGCCGCCCGGGCATGACGGCCGGCCGGTTCGTCGCGGACCCCTTCACAGCGGAGCCGGGCGCCCGGATGTACCGCACCGGTGACATGGTCCGGCCGTCCGGTACGCAGGGCGAGCTGGAGTTCGTCGGCCGCGCGGACCACCAGGTGAAGGTCCGCGGCTTCCGGGTCGAGCCCGGCGAGATCGAGCAGGTGCTGACCGGCCACCCGGGCATCGCCGCAGCGGTCGTGGTCGCGCACGAGGGCCGACTCGCCGCGTACGTGACCGGTACCACCCCCGACGCCGCCGAACTGCGCGCCTATCTGGCCGAGCGGCTCCCCGAGCACATGGTCCCGGCTACCGTCACCCCCCTGGACACCTTCCCGCTGACCACCGGCGGCAAGGTGGACCGGGCGGCGCTGCCCGAGCCCCAGGCCGCGCCCGCCGCGCCCCCCGGCACCCGCCGCCCGCCGCGCACCCCCGCCGAGCAGCTGATCGCCGCCGTCTGGGCGGACGTGCTCGGGGTACCCGAAGTCTGCGCCGACGACAACTTCTTCCACCTGGGCGGGGATTCCCTCACCGCGGTGCGCGTGGTCGGCCGGGTCTTCGACGTGTTCGGCATGGTCTCCCCCTACACCATCTTCGACGCGCCGACCCTCGCCGAGTTCGCCGCCGCGGTCACAGCGGCCTCGGACGGCGGCGAGCGCCCGGCGCTGAACCGGACCGGTGCCACCGAGGCACCGCTCGCGAACTTCCAGCGCGGGCTCTGGTTCCTGGACCAGTGGAACCCGGGCGCGCCGACCTACACCGTGCCCTGGGTGTTCCGCTTCGCGGGGCCGGTCGACCCGGAGCTGCTCCGCCGGGCCCTGGCCGGTGTGGTCGACCGGCACGAGGCGCTGCGCACCACCTTCGAGCTGGGCGAGGACGGCCCCCGGCAGGTCGTCCGCCCTTCCGTGGAGCTGCCGTTCACCGTCGTGGAGACCACATCCGACGCCGTGGACGAACTGCTCGCCGAGGCCGCGCTGGTGCCCTTCGACCTGGAGACCGGACCACTCGTCCGCGCCCACCTCTACCGCACCGGCGGGACGTCCACCCTGCTGCTGCTCTGCCACCACATCGTCTGGGACGAGGGGTCGCTCCCGGTCCTGGAGGCCGAACTGGCCGCCCTGTACGAGTCCCTGGCCACCGGCCGCCCCGCCGGGCTTCCCGAACTCCCGGTCCAGTACGCCGACTACAGCACCTGGCAGTCCCAGGACGCCACCGCCGAACGACAGCTCGACTACTGGCGCGAGCACCTGCGCGACGCGCCCACCGAGCCCGCCCTCCCCACCGACCGCCCCCGCCCCGAACTGCAGGCGTTCCGCGGCGCGTTCCACCGCTTCGCGATGCCCCGTCCGGTCGCCGAGGCGGTCCGGGCACTGGCCCGCAGCGAGGACGCGACGCCGTTCATGGTGCTGCTGGCCGGGCTCGCGCTCACCCTGCACCGGCGGACCGGCCGGCGCGACCTGGTGCTCGGCTCCCCGGTGAGCGTGCGCGGACGGGCCGAACTCGACGCGCTGATCGGCTACTTCGTCAATCTGCTGCCACTGCGCGTGCGGCTCGACGAGGGGATGGACTTCCGTGAGCTGGTCCGGCACGTCCGTGAGGTCGCGATCGGCGGCTACCGCCACCAGGAGGCGCCGTTCGACGCCATCGCGGACGCCGCCATGGAGCAGCGCCCCGACGACCGTACCGAGGACCGCAACCCGCTCTGCCAGGTGCTGCTGGAACTGCACCCGCTCGACACCCGCCCGCTGACCGTCGGCGGCACCGAGGTCACCCGCGAGCTGCACTCCAACCCGGTCTCCCGCTTCGACCTGTCGATCTCCGTCGACGACCGGGGCACCGACTTCACCGGCCGCTTCGAGTACGACTCCGACCTGTTCGACCCCGCCACCATGGCCGAGCTGTGCGAGGCCTGGCTCGGCACCCTCGCCGCCGCCGTCGAGGCGCCCGTGCACACCCTGTTCGAGGACCGGGCCGCCCGGGGCCCGCACGCCCTCGCCCTGGTCTGCGGCGAGGAGCGCCTCGGCTACGGCGCCCTGAACGAGCGGGCGAACCGGCTCGCCCACCACCTCGGCGGTCTGGGCATCGGCCGCGGCGACACCGTCGCCGTCCTGGTCGAGCGCGGACCCGACCTGGTGGTCGCCCTGCTCGCCGCGCTGAAGGCCGGCGCCGCCTACACCCTGCTCGACCCGGACTTCCCGGCCGAGCGGCTGGCCGGAGCGGTCGCCGACAGCGGCGCCGCCCTGCTGATCACCCACCGCGACGCGAGCCCGCCGTTCCCGGTCGCCCGCCACCTCGACCTGGACGCCGCGGCCGCCGCCGTCGCGGCCTGCCCCGGCCACGACCCGGGCCTGCCGGTCACCGGCACCGACCTCGCCTGCGTGATGTTCACCTCCGGCTCCACCGGCCGCCCCAAAGGCGTCGCCGTCCCGCACCGCGCCCTCACCACCACCTACCTCGGCCAGGACTACGCCCGCTTCGGGCCCGACGAGGTCTGGCTCCAGTGCTCCCCGGTGTCCTGGGACGCCTTCGCCCTGGAGCTGTACGGCGCGCTGGCCTTCGGAGGAGTCTGCGTGCTCCAGCCCGGCCAGCGGCCCGACCCGGGGGCCGTCGCCGAACTCACCCGCCGGCACGGTGTCACCCAGCTCCAGCTCTCCGCCAGCCTGTTCAACTTCCTTCTGGAGGAGCTCCCGGAGACCTACGACAACCTCAGGGTGGCCTTCACCGCCGGCGAGCGGGCCTCCGTCACCCATGTCGGCAAAGCGATCGAGCAGTGGCCGGACCTGGTCGTCGCCAACGGCTACGGCCCCGTCGAAAGCCTCGGCCTCACCACCTGCCACCGCGCCACCCGGGAGGACGCCGCCGGCGCCTCCATCCCGATCGGCCACCCGCTGCACGGCAAGGCGATCCACGTCCTCGACGCGCAGCTGCGTCCCGTCCCGGACGGAACCACCGGTGAGCTGTACGCGGCCGGAGGCGGGCTGGCCCTCGGCTACGTCGGCCGGCCCGGGCTGACCGCGGAGCGGTTCGTCGCCTCCCCGTTCGGCGCGCCGGGCGAGCGGGTCTACCGCACCGGCGACCTCGGCCACCGGACGGCGGAAGGGGTGCTGGAGATCACCGGCCGGATCGACGACCAGGTGAAGATCCGCGGCTTCCGGGTCGAGCCCGGGGAGATCGAGGACGCGCTCACCCGCCACCCGTCGGTGCGTGAGGCCGTCGTCACCGTCCACGAGCCCGCCCCCGGCGACCACCGGCTCGCCGCTTACGTCACCACCGCCGCCGGAGCGCCGGTGCCCGACCCGGACGCGCTGCACGACCACCTGGCAGGGCTCCTACCCGAGCACATGGTGCCCGCCACGTACGACGTACTGGACGCGCTGCCGCTGAACTCCAACGGAAAGGCCGACCGCCGGGCCCTGCCCGCCCCGGCCGAACGCCCCGGGGCCGCCCCTGCCGACCCCTTGACCCCGGAGGAGCGGCTGGTGGCCGACGCCGTCCGCGCCGTCCTGAGGCTGGCCGGCGACCTCGGTCCCGACGCCGACTTCTTCCGGCTCGGGGGCAACTCGCTGGCCGCGGTACGGGTCGCCATGCGGCTCTCCCAGCAGAGCGGCACCCGGGTCCCGCCGCAGGTGGTCTTCCGCGGCCGGACGGTCGGCGCCATCGCCGAACGGCTGGTCTCGCGATGACGGGGCACCCAGGACCGCCACCCCGCCAGCCCACCCACCCGACCGAAGGGAACGAGGCCGTGAGCCCGTCCGCCGACCTGCCCGCCGCGCCGCCGACCACCCCGCCGGCCGACCGGCCCGCCACCCCGTCGTCCGACCCGGCGGCCGTGCCGCCCGCCGGCCTGATCCGTACCGCGCCGGTCTCGGGTCTCCAGCGCGGCCTCTGGTTCCTCGACCGGTGGAACCCGCACGCCGCCACCTACACCACCCCCTGGACGTACGACGTCACCGGCCCGCTCGATCTCGCGCTGCTCCAAGGGGCGCTGGACGGTGTGGCCGCCCGGCACGAGGCGCTGCGCACCACCTTCGCCCTGCACCCCGACGGTCCCCGCCAGTACATCCACCGCACCCTGGCCATGCCGCTCGCCGTCACCGATCTCCGCGAGCTGCCCGAATCCCAACGGGCCGATCGTGCCGAGCAATTGATCGCCGAACGGGCCGCCGTGCCGTTCGACCTGACCGTAGGACCGCTGCTGCGCGCCGAGGCGTACCGGCTCTCCGACGAGCGCACCATTCTCCTGTTCGTGGTCCACCACATCGTCTGGGACGGCTGGTCGGCCGAGCTCTTCGATCGCGAACTGACCGAGCTCTACTCGGCGTTGAGTGAACACCGGGAGCCCGTACTGCCTGCGCTGCCCACCCAGTACGCCGACTGGGCGGAGGAGGAGCGGCACACCTCCTACGAGGAACACCTCGCGTACTGGAAGCAGAACCTCGACGGTGCCCCCAGCCTGCTGGAGCTGCCCGGCGACCGGCCGCGTCCCGCCGAGAGCAGCCGGCTCGGCGCGACCGAGCCGTTCGAGCTCGCCCCCGGCACCGCGGCCCGGGTCCGGGCGCTCGCCGAACAGGAGGGCGTCACCCCGTTCACCGTCCAGCTCGCGGCCTTCGCCGTGCTGATGGGCCGCTGGACCGGTGCCGACGACCTGCTCGTCGGCACCCCGGTCACCACCCGCGACCGTCCCGAACTCGCCGACCTGCTCGGCTACTTCGTCAACCTGCTGCCGATACGCGTCCGGCTCGCCCCCGGCGCCACCTTCCGCGGGCTGCTCGCCGACGTACAGGACAGTGCCTTCGACGCGTTCGGCTACCTCGACGTCCCCTTCGACCAGCTGGTCGACATGCTCGGCGCCACCCGCACCCCGCAGCACCCGCCGCTGGTCCAGGTGGTGTTCGGCGCCCACGGCGAGGACCGGACGCCGTTCGCGCTCGGCGCCGCCACCGCCGAGCGCGCCGTCCGCTCCAACGGCACCAGCAAGTTCGACCTCACCTGGTCCGTCTTCGAAGGCACCGACGGCGGCGAACTGCGCGGCGAAGCCGAGTACAACAGCGACCTCTTCGACGCCGGCACCGTGCGCCGGCTCGCCGCCGACTACGCCGCCCTGGTGGACGCCGCCCTCGCCGACCCGGACGCCACCGTGCTCCGGCTCACCTCCGCCGGGCCACCGCACCGCCCCGCCCGGCTCGCCCCGGGCCACTGCCTGCACCACCTCTTCGAGCGGGCCGCCGACGCCCACGGCGACCGGCCCGCCGTGAGCGACCAGGACGGTACCCTCGGCTACGCCGAACTCGACCGCCGGGCCAACCGGTTGGCCCACACCCTGCTCGCCCGAGGGGTGCGCCCCGGCGACCGGGTCGGCCTGCTGCTGGAGCGCACCGCCGCCGTGCCGGTCGCGATCCTGGCCGTGCTCAAGGCGGGCGCGGCCTATGTGCCGGTCGACCTCGCCGCCCCGGCCGACCGGGCGGCCCTGGTCTTCGCCGACACCGACGTCACCGTGGTTATCACCGACCGGCCCGACCGCGCCCCGGACGGGCCCTGGGGGACCCTCGACCTCGCCGCCCGGGCCGAGGAGATCGCCGCCCACCCGGCCGTCCGGCCCTCCCTCGCCGGCCGCCCCGGCGATATCGCCTACCTCATCTTCACCTCCGGTTCCACCGGCCGTCCCAAGGGTGTCGCCGTCGCCCACGAGCACGTCAGCCGCCTCCTCGACTCCGGCCGGGACCACTTCGGCTTCGGCCCGGAGACCGTCTGGACGCTGTTCCACAGCTATGCCTTCGACTGGACGGTCTGGGAGCTCTGGGGCGCCCTGTTGCACGGCGCCCGCCTGGTCGTCGTCCCTCACCTCACCAGCCGCTCGCCCGACGGGTTCGCCGGTCTGCTCGAGGCGGAACGGGTCACCCATCTCTGCCTCACCCCCTCGGCGCTGCGTCAGCTCGAACCGGCGCTGCGCCGCCACCCGCGGGCCCTGCCCGCCCTGCGGTGGATCATGCTCGGCGGCGAGGCCCTCGACCCCGGCGTGGTCCAGCGCTGGCACGACCTCGACCCGCAGCCGCCCGCCCGGCTCTGCAACCTCTACGGCATCACCGAGACCACGGTCCACGTCACCGTCCACGATGTCGCCGAGGGCGGCGCGGGCTTCGAACGCAGCCTGGTCGGCGAACCCATGCCGCACCTCACCGCGCTCGTCCTGGACGACTGGCTGCGCCCCTGCCGACCCGGCGTCCCCGGCGAGCTGTACATCGGCGGCGGCAGCCTCGCGCACGGCTACTGGGGCCGCCCCGGCCTCACCGCCGGCCGTTTCGTCGCCGACCCGTACGGCCCGCCCGGCGCCCGGCTCTACCGGACCGGCGACGTCGCCAGGCGACTGCCCGACGGCGGGCTGGAGTACGTCGGCCGGGCGGACTTCCAGGTGAAGCTGCGCGGTTTCCGGATCGAGCTCGGCGAGATCGAGAACGCCGTCGCCGCCCACCCCGAGGTGGACGCCTGCGTGGTCACCGTGCACGAGGACCGGCTCGCCGCGTACATCACCGGGCGCTCCCCGTCCGGGCCCCGGGACCTGAGGGACTTCCTCGGCCGCTCGCTGCCCGAGTACATGATCCCGGCGAGCGTCACCGTGCTGGACGCGCTGCCGCTCACCGTCAACGGCAAGGCCGACCGCGCGGCGCTGCCCGCCCCCGACCGGGCCGCATCCACTCCCGCGGGCCGGCACGTCGAGCCGCGCACACCGGAGGAGGAGCTGTTCGCCGGTGTCTGGACGCAGGTGCTCGGGGTCGGCGGGATCGGTGTCCACGACGACTTCTTCCACCTCGGCGGGGACTCCATCCGCGCCGTCCAGCTGGCCGGCGCCCTGCACGACCGGGGCTGGCAGGTGTCCCTGCGGGACGTGTTCAACGCGCCCACCGTCGCCGAACTACTGCCGCTGGCACACCCGGTGGCCACCGCTCCCGCAGCTGACCGGCCGTTCGCGCTGATCGCCGACGAGGACCGGGCCGAGCTGCCGCCCGGGATCACCGACGCCTACCCGATGGTCTCGATGCAGCTCTCGATGGTCTTCCACATGGAGGTGGCGGGCGGCACCGACAGCTACCACAACGTCAACTCCTACCGGATCACCGGCGCTCTCGACGAGGCCGCGTTCCGCCGCTCGGTCGAGGAGGCGATGGCCCGGCACGCCGTGCTGCGCACCGGCCTCGACCTCTCCGGCTACGGGGAACCGCTCCAGCTGGTGCACGGCACGCTGCCCGTGCCGGTCGGGTTCGCGGACCTGCGCACGGCGCCGGAAGAGGAGCAGGACCAGCGGATACGTACCGTCTTCGAAGACCACCGGGACCGGCCCTTCGACCTCGCCGAACCTCCGCTCTTCCGGATCACCGTCCAGCGGCTGGCCGACGACGCCTTCCAGCTCACCATCTCCGAGCACCACGCCATCCTCGACGGCTGGAGCTTCACCTCGCTGCTCACCGAGATCCTCGAACGGCACACCGCGCTCGCCGCCGATCCCGCCTCCGCGCCCGTCCCGCCGCCGCGCACCGCCTTCCGGGACTTCGTCGCCGTGGAACGCGCGGCTGCCACCGACCAGGAGTCCCTGGCGTACTGGCAACGGCGGCTCGACGGCGTCACCGGCGGGCTCTGGCCCGGCAGCGAGGACGTCCACGAGCTGCCGCGCACGGTGGAACGGGTGCTGCCCGACGCCCCGGGGCAGCTGCGCGCGGTCGCCGACGCGCTCGCCGTCCCGGTCAAGTCGGTCGCGCTCGCCGCCCATCTGCACGCCCTCGCCCGGATCACCGGGCGCCGCAGGGTCACCACCGGGCTGGCCATGAACGGCCGGCTGGAACGGCTCGGCGGTACCGAGGTGTACGGACTGTTCCTCAACACCGTCCCGCTGGTCGCCGAGCCGGACGAGGACCTGGCAGCCCTGGTGCGGCACGTGCACCGGGAGGAGCTGGACATGATGCCGCACCGCCGGGTGCCGTTCGCCCGGCTGGCCCGGATGATGGCCGGCACCGCGCTCGACAGCCAGTTCGGCTATCTGCGGTTCCACGCGCTGGGCCGGCTCAGCGCGGCCCGGATCGAGGACAGCCGGATCGGCTGCGAGCCGACCCTGCGGCACGAGCCCAACAGCTTCGCCTTCGGCGCCTCGCTGATCCAGGACCCGGTCTCGCATCGCGTGCTGCTGGCCGTCGACCATCAGCGCGCGGTGGTGGACGACGCCACGGCCGAGGAATTCATCGACGCCTACGCGAAGGCGCTGGCGCGACTGGCCGCCGACGTCTGACGCGCTGCCGGGCCCCCGCCGCCGGTCGCGGGCTGCCGGGCCCCCGCCGACGCCGGATGTGCCGCCGGTCGCGCGCTGCCATGTCATCCCGGCCGTGCGCCGATATCCGACGCGCCGCCGGTCACGTCATCCCGGCCACGTGCTGTGAGCCGCGTCCGTGCGGCAGGCCGGGACGGTATCGGCCACCGAGCCCGGCGCCTTCCCGACGCGGCACCCACCCATCGTGATCCACCCATCGTGATCCATCCATTTCACCGACCACCGAGGAGTGCCCTCGCATGACCACCCTGGCCCAACCGTCCACCTCCACCTCCACCTCCGTTCCCGGCCCCGCCCCCACGCCCGCCGCCGACCTGCTGTCCCGTCTGCGCGCCGCCGTCGCCGCCCACCCCGGGCGGTCCGCCGTGCACGCCGTCGACGGCAGCCTCGACTTCGCCGCCCTGGACCGCCGCACGGCCGCCCTGGCCCGCGCCCTGCGGGCGCACGGCGTCCGGCGCGGCGACCGGGTCGGCATCCACCTCGCCCGCACCGCCGACCTGCCGGTCGCGCTGCTCGCCACCTGGCGGGCCGGCGCCGCGTACGTCCCGCTCGACCCGGCGTACCCGGCCGAGCGGATCGCGTTCATGGCCGCCGACGCCCGCCTCGCCGCCGTGGTCAGTGCCGACGCCGCGCCACCCGTTCCGGACGGCGTACCGGTGCTCCGCCCGGACGCCGCCGCCCCGGCCGGCCCGGACACCGACGACCAGGCGGCCGATGCCGTCCCGCACCCGCTCGACTCCGCCTACGTCATCTACACCTCCGGCTCCACCGGCCGTCCCAAGGGCGTGGAGGTCCCGCACGGCGCCGTCGCCGACCTCGCCGCCGCACTGGAACTCAGCGGCGCCTACCGCCCGGAGCCGGGCGTCGTCGCCTGGAACGCCAGCGTCTCCTTCGACGCCTCCGTCCAGCAGTGGATCCGGATCTGCCGGGGCGACACCCTGGTGGTGATCGACGACGCCCGGCGAGCCGAACCGGTGCGCCTCGCGCAGCTGCTCGCCGAACACGGTGTCACCGACCTCGACCTGACCCCCTCGCACTGGCAGCTGCTCCGCGAGGCGCTGTCCGGCGCCCGGGTCCCGCGGCTGTTCCTGGGCGGCGAGCCCGTGCCCGCCCGGACCTGGGGTGAACTGGCCGACGGCGGCATCGACGCGCTCAACCTGTACGGGCCCACCGAGTGCACCGTCGACGCGATCACCACCCCGATCACCGGCCCCGGCCCCCACCTGGGCGAGCCGCTGCCCGGCGTCCGCGCCTACCTCCTGGACGGCCGGCTCGACCCCGTGACGGCCGCAGGCGCGGCCGGCGAGCTGTACCTCGCCGGGCCCTGCCTGGCGCACGGCTACCCGGGCCACCCGGGCCTGACCGCGGGCCGGTTCCTCGCGGACCCGTTCGCGCCGGAACCGGGCGCCCGGATGTACCGCACCGGAGACCAGGCCCGCCGCTCCGCCGATGGCCTCCTGGAGTACGTCGGCCGGGTCGACCGCCAGGTCAAGCTGCGCGGCTTCCGGATCGAGCCCGGCGAGGTCGAGCACGCGCTGGGCGCCTTGGCCGGGGTGACCGCCGCCGCGGTCACCGTGCACGAGGCCGCGCCCGGGGACCACCGGCTGGCCGGCTATGTGACCGGCACGGCCGTCCGCCCCGCCGATCTGCTGGCCGAGCTGCGCCGCACCCTGCCCGCCCATCTGGTGCCGGCCACGGTGACCGTGCTGGACGCCCTGCCCCTCACCCCGAACGGCAAGGTCGACCACCATGCCCTGCCCGCCCCGGCGGCGGGCGCCGCCGCACCCGGAGCGGCCTCCGAGCCGCACGCGGCAGCGGGAGTGGACGAGCAGGTCGCCGAGGTCTGGCGCACCGTGCTCGGTGTGCCCGGCGTCGAGCCGACCGACGACTTCCTCTCCCTCGGCGGCCACTCCCTCGCCGCCCTGCGCGTCGTCCATCTGCTGCGCCGCAAGCTCAACGTCGAGCTCCAGCTCCGCCATCTGCTGGACGCCGCCGACCTGGCGGACTTCACCGCCGCCGTCCGGCGCGCCACAGAGGCCGGGCCCGCCCCCGCCCGCCCCACCCTCACCGCCCGCCGGGCGGCCGTCCGATGACGATCCCGACCACCACCCCGACCACCACCCCGACCACCACGCTGAGCACTCCCACCGCGAGGACCGCCCGCCCCCGGGCCGAGGGCGACTGGCTGCTCGTCCCCGTGCCCCAACCCCACCGCCCTGTCCGGCTGTTCTGCTTCCCGCACGCCGGCGGCGATGCCACCGCGTACACCCCGCTGGCCCGCGCCCTGGCCCCCGTCGCCGAGGTCTGGGCGCTGCGCCCGCCGGCCCGGGGCGGCCGCAGCCGGCACCCGATGCCCCCCGACTTCGACGCCCTGGTCGCCGCCGTCACCGACGCACTGACCCCGCACCTGACCGGCGGCGACGGCGGCCGGTTCGGCTTCTACGGACAGAGCTTCGGCGCCCTGCTCGCCTACGAGGTCGCCCGCGCGCTGCCCGCCGACCGCCGCCCCGAGCTGGTGGTCACGGTCGGTGCGCCTGCCCCCGCCGAGTGGACCGCGCGCGAGTCCCGGGACCTGGACGCGGCCGAACTCCTCAGGCTCACCGGCCTGGAAGAGCTGGTCCGGGCCGATCCTGACCTGGTCGAGCTCGCCCTCGGAGCCATCCGTACCGACCTCGCCGTCAGCGCCACCTATCGCCACCGCCCGCATGCGCCCATCGGTTCCGCACTCCACGCACTGGCCGGAGCCGACGACCCGATGCCGGCCACCACCGGCCTCACCGGCTGGGCCGCCCACACCCGTGGCGCCTTCACCCACCGCGTCGTCCCCGGCGGACATCTGCTCGCCACCGTCGACCGGCCCGGCCCGGTCGATCTCCTGACCTCGCTTCTGGCGGACCGTCAGACGTCCGTCCCGTCCCCCACCGCACGCAGGGAGCTGTGATGCCGACCACCACCACCGCCGTCGACCTCACCGACCCGGGCCTGTGGGCCCGGCCCGACACCCCGGAGCTGGTCGCCGAACTGCGCCGCGAGGCACCCGTCCACCTCACCGACACCGCCGACGACGGCCCCGTCTGGTCGGTGCTCACCTACCGGGAGTCGGCGGACGTACTGCGCAACGCGGCCGTGTTCAGCTCGGAGTCCGGCTCGCTGCTCGGCTCGGGGGAGGGCAAGGTGCCGGTCGGCTCGGGCCGGATGATGGCCCTCACCGATCCGCCCCGCCACCGCGAACTGCGGGCCCCCGCCAACCCGTTCTTCTCCAAGGGCGGGGTGCGCGGTGCCGCCCGCTCGATCGCCGAACGGGCCGGCGAGCTCTTCGACCGGGCCGTCGAACAGGGCGAGGTGGATCTCGTCGACGTGGTCTCCGCGCTCCCGCTCGCGGTCATGTGCGACCTGCTGGACGTCCCCGAGAAGGACCGGGACATGGTGGTCCGGGTCTGCGACGTGGCCTTCCTCGGCCGCACCCCGGAAGAACGCCGGGCCGGGCACCAGCAGTTGATCCCCTACCTGCTGCACCAGGTGATGCTGCGCCGCTCCGATCCGCGTGACGACCTCATCTCCATGATGGCCACGTACAAGGTCGGCGGGAGACTGCTGCCGGTCGAGGACGTGGTGCTCAACCTGGACAACATCGTCGTGGGCGGCGTCCAGACCGTCCGCCACACGGCCGCCATGGGGTTCCACACCCTGGTCCAGCGTCCCGACCTCTGGCGGAAGTTGCAGCAGGGCGAGGTGTCCATGGACTCCGCCGTGGACGAGCTCCTGCGCTGGACCTCGGTGGGCCTGCACACGCTGCGCACCGCCACCCGGGACATCGAGCTGGGCGGACGGCAGATCCACCGCGGCGACCGGGTCGCGGTCTGGGTGTGGTCAGCCGACCGGGACCCGGAGGCCTTCGAGCAGCCCGAGGAGATCCGGCTCGACCGTTCGCCCAACAAACACCTCGCGCTGGGCCTGGGTGCCCACTACTGCATCGGTGCCCCGCTGGCCAAGGCGGAGCTGAGCGCGCTGTACTCGGCCGCGCTGGAGAAGGCGGCCCGCATCGAGCCGACCGGGCCGGTCCGCCACAACCGCTCGATCATCAACTTCGGGCTGGACCACTTCCCGGTCCGCCTCATCCCCCGTTAGGCCCGCCCGCTCGCCTCCGGGCGCGGGCACCGCGACCGCGGACCGCCCTCCGGCAGCGCCGAACTGCCGCTCACCTGCCGGAGCTTGTGCCGCTCGCGCCGATTCGGCGCCCCTACCTTCGAATCACACCCCAGTGCACCTCTCACCTACGGAGACCACCATGAGCAACCCGTTCGAGGACGACAACTCCGGCTACCTGGTCCTGGTCAACCACGAGAACCAGCACTCGCTCTGGCCGGTCTGGATCGACGTGCCGGCCGGCTGGACCACCGTCCACGGCGAGGCCACCCGCCAGGAGTGCCTCGACTGGATCGAGGCCAACTGGACCGACATCCGCCCGGCGAGCCTGCTCGCCACCCTCGACCAGCGATGAGCGCCGCAATGCCGACCTGGGAGCTGAACCCCGGCCGCCCGGCCCTCGCCCAGGTGCCGGCCACCGCAGGAATCGCCGAGGCCTGCGAGTGGCTGCGGGAGCACGAGGCCGCGCTGACCGCCGCCCTGCACGAGCACGGCACGATCTTTCTGCGCGGGCTGCCGGTGGCGCAGAGCGCGGACGTCGCCGCCGTCCGCGACGTCCTGATCCCCGAGCCCACCCCGTACCGGGAGAAGGCCACTCCGCGCAGCGACTTCGGCGACGGCGTCTTCTCGTCCACCGATCTGCCGCCCGCCCAGTCGATCCGGATGCACAACGAGAACAGCTACACGCTGACCTTCCCCGGCCGGCTGCTCTTCGCCTGCCTGACCGCCCCGGAAGCGGGCGGGGCCACCCCGACCGCCGACGTCCGCAAGGTCCTCGCCGGGCTCCCGGACCACCTGGCGCGGCGGGGCCGGTCCTCCGGCTGGACGCTCACCCGTACCTACTCGGACTACCTCTCGCTCGGCTGGCGCACCGCCTTCGGCACCGAGGAGCGCGCCGGCGTCGAGCGCTACTGCCGGGAGAACGGCATCGCCTGGGAGTGGCAGCCGGACGGCAACCTCCGTACCAGCCAGCTGCGTTCGGCCACCATCCACCATCCCCACACCGGCGAGGAGGTCTGGTTCAACCACCTGGCCTTCTGGAACGAGTGGTCGCTCGACCCGGACATCCGCGAGGCCATGGTCGACGAGTTCGGCCCCGACGGCCTGCCGTTCAACACCGGCTTCGGCGATGGCGATCCGCTCTCCCGCGAGGACGTGGACGCCCTCAACGCGGCCTACGACGCCGCCACCGTCCGCGAGCCCTGGCAGACCGGCGATGTGATGCTCGTCGACAACGTGCTCTGCGCGCACGGCCGCGACCCGTTCCGCGGCGACCGGAAGATCGCCGTCGCGATGGGCCGCCCCGTGGACCTCCTGTACTGCCGGCCCACGGTGCGCCCCACCACCGCAGTCGCCGTCTGAGGCAACCCGAACACCAACCACGCCGTGACGTGAGCAGAGGAAGCACCGTGATCCCGGTTTCGTACGCACAACAGCGTCTCTGGCTCGTCGACCAGATCGAAGGGCCGACCGCGCTCTACAACCTGCCGTTCGCGGTCCGCCTGCGCGGCACGCTCGACACGGCCGCGCTGCGCGCCGCGACGGCGGACGTGGTCGCCCGGCACGAGGCCCTGCGCACGGTGTTCCCGGTGGCCGGGGGAGTCCCCGTCCAGCGGATCCTGCCGTCCGCCGAGGCGGAGATCGCCTTCGAGACGGTGGACTGCGCACCGGACGCATACCCCGCCCTGCGGGACCGGGCAGCCGCCCACACCTTCGACCTGAGTGCCGAACTGCCCATCCGTGTCACGGTCTTCTCGCTCACCCCTGCTCAGTCGCCCAACGATCCCTGCACCGAGCACGTGCTGCTCGTCGTTCTCCACCACATCGCCGGTGACGGCTGGTCGCTCGGCCCCCTGCTGCGCGACCTCGCCACCGCCTACGCCGCCCGCCTCGACGGCTGGGCCCCCGACTGGGAGCCACTGCCGGTGCAGTACGCCGACTACACGCTCTGGCAGCGCGAACTGCTCGGCGAGGAAACCGACCCGACCAGCCTGATGAGCCGTCAGCTCGACTACTGGAGAGGAGTGCTGTCCTCTCTGCCCGAGGAGCTGGAGCTGCCGGTGGACCGCCCCCGGCCGCCCGCCCCGACCGGGGCAGCCGACGCCGTGCCGTTCGGCTACGGCCCCGAACTGCACGCCGCGCTGGCCGATCTGGCCCTCAGAAACCGCTCCACCCTGTTCTCCGTCCTCCAGGCCGGACTCGCCGCGCTGTTCACCCGGCTCGGCGCCGGCACCGACATTCCACTCGGCACCGGCGTCGCCGGCCGCTCCGACGAGGCGCTGAACGACCTCGTCGGCTTCTTCGTCAACACCCTGGTGCTGCGCACCGACACCTCGGGGGACCCGTCCTTCGCCGAACTCCTCGGCCGGGTCCGGGAGTCCCAGCTCGACGCCTTCGCCCACCAGGACGTGCCGTTCGAGCGGCTGGTCGAGGAGGTCAACCCGGTCCGCGCCCTCGGCCGCCACCCGCTGTTCCAGACCCTGCTCGTACTGCAGAACACCGAGGAGGGTGAACTCGGACTCCCGGGCCTGGAGCCGGAGCCCGAACCGCTCGGTCTGCGCGTCGCCAAGTTCGACCTCAACATCGGCATCACCGAGCGGCACACTCCCGACGGCGCACCCGCCGGCCTCAGCGGATCGGTCGAATACGCCGCCGACCTCTACGACCGCGGCACTGTCACCACTCTGTTCGAGCGCCTGGGCCGGCTGCTGGCCGCCGCGGCCGCCGACCCCGGGGCGCCGATCGGCACCCTCGACATCCTCGCCCCCGAGGAGCGCCACCGCCTGTCCGACGAGTGGAACGCCACCGCCGCGCCCGTACCGTCCGGCTCGCTGCCGGAGCTGTTCGAGACCCAGGCCGCCCGCACCCCCAGCGCGGTCGCGCTCGCCCACGACGGCGGCACCGTCGGCTACGCCGAGCTCAACACCCGGGCCAACCGGCTGGCGAACCACCTGATCGCCTGCGGTGTCGGCCCGGAGTCCCCGGTCGCCCTGCTGATGGAGCGCTCCGTCGACCTGGTCGTCGCCACCCTGGCCGTGCTCAAGGCCGGCGGCTGCTACGTGCCGATGCACGCGAGCCTGCCGCCGGAGCGGATGGCCTCGCTGCTCGCCGACACCGCCGCCCCCGTCCTGCTCACCGACCGCACCGACCCCGGATTCCCGCACACCGCCGTCGTGGTCCGCCCCGGCGACGAGGCGGCCGCCCCGGCACACGACCCCGGCATCCCGGTCCACCCCGACCACCTCGCCTATGTGATGTTCACCTCCGGCTCCACCGGCACCCCCAAGGGCGTCGCTGTCCGCCACCGTGACGTGGTCGGCCTCGCCGCCGACCGTCGCTGGCAGGACGGCCGGCACCGGCGGATCCTGCTCCACTCCCCGCACGCCTTCGACGCCGCCACCTACGAGCTGTGGACGCCGCTGCTGTCCGGCGGCACGGTGGTCGTCGCCCCGCCCGGCAACCTGGACGCCGCCGCCCTGCACGCCGTCACCACCCGGCACCACGTCACCGCCGTCTTCCTCACCAAGGCGCTCTTCGACCTGGTCGCCGAGCAGGCCCCGGAGACCTTCCGCGCCCTCAGGACCGTCTGCACCGGCGGCGAGGCCGCCTCCGGCACCCTCATGCAGCGCGTCCTCGACCACTGCCCCGACCTGCTGCTCGCCCATGTCTACGGGCCGACCGAGGCCACCACCTTCGCCACCCACCACCACCTCGCCCCCGCCGACCTGGCCGGCCCCCGGCCGCCGATCGGCGCCCCGCTCGACAACATGCGCGCCCATGTCCTCGACTCCCGGCTGCAGCCCGTCCCGCCCGGCGTCCCCGGCGAGCTGTACGTGGCGGGCGCCGGCCTGGCCCGCGGCTACTGGCGCAGACCGGCGCTGACCGCCGAACGCTTCGTCGCCGACCCGTTCACGGCGGGCGAGAGGATGTACCGCACCGGCGACCTGGTCCGCCGCCGGACCGACGGCGCGATCGAGTTCCTCGGCAGGGTCGACGGCCAGGTCAAGCTGCGCGGCTTCCGGATCGAACCGGGCGAGATCGAGGCCGTACTCTCCCGACACCCCGCCGTCCGCCAGGTCATCGTGATCCCCCGCGAGGACCGCCCCGGCGACACCCGGCTGGTCGGCTACTGCGCGGTGCCCGGCCCCACTCTCGAGCAGAATCCCGAACTCGACGCCGAGCTCAGGCAGTTCGCCGCCGAGGCCCTTCCCGGCTATATGGTCCCCGCGGCCGTGGTCGTGCTGCCCGCCCTGCCGCTCAACGCCAACGGCAAGGTCGACCGGCGCGCGCTGCCCGCCCCCGGGCCCGGCGGCGCCGACACCGCCGGCCGCGCCCCCCGCGACGAGCGCGAGCGCACCCTGTGCGCGCTCTTCGGCGAGATCCTCGGCATCGACGACATCACCATCGACGACGACTTCTTCGCACTCGGCGGTCACTCCCTGCTGGCCACCCGCCTGGTCGGCCGGGCGCGCACCGAACTCGGCGCCGAACTCGCCATCGGCGACCTCTTCCAGGCCCCGACCGTCGCCGCCCTCGCCGCCCGGCTCGCCACGGACCCGGCCCGGCCCGCGCTCCGCCCCGAAACCCGGCCCGAACGCCTGCCGGTCTCCTTCGCCCAGCGGCGGCTGTGGTTCCTCGGCCAGGCCGAAGGCCCCGCCGCCACCTACAACGTGACGCTCGCCCTCCGGCTCACCGGACCGCTGGACGCGACCGCCCTGGAACGCGCGCTCGGCGACGTCGTCGCCCGCCACGAGTCATTGCGTACGGTCTTCGGCGAGCACGACGGGGTCCCGTACCAGCGGGTACTGCCCGTGCCCCCGGCCCCGCTGCTCACCGTCACCGACCGTCCGGTGCAGGAACTGGTCGGCCACACCTTCGACCTGGCCGTCGACGTACCGCTGCACGCCTATCTGCGCCCCGAGTCGCCCGACGAGCATGTACTGCTCCTGGTGATGCACCACATCGCCAGCGACGGCTGGTCGCTGCGACCGCTCTTCCGCGACCTCGCCGACGCCTACACCGCCCGCCGTGACGGCTCGGTGCCCGCGGGGGAGCCGCTGCCCGTCCAGTACGCCGACTACACCCTCTGGCAGTACCGGCTGCTCGGTGCGGAGAGCGACGCGCAGTCCCCGCTCTCGCGCCAACTCGACCACTGGAGACGGGCGCTGGCCGGCCTGCCGGACGAACTGCCGCTCCCGCTGGACCGCCCCCGACCGGCCGTCGCGAGCCACCGGGGCGACGTCGTCCCGCTGGCGCTGGACGCGGACCTGCACGCGCGGCTCGCCGACCTGGCCGCCGGGCACGGCGCCACCCTCTTCATGGTGCTCCAGGCCGCCTACGCCACCCTGCTGCACCGCTTCGGCGCCGGCGACGACCTGCCGATCGGCACCCCGCTGGCCGGCCGCCTCGACCCGGCCCTCGACGAGCTGGTCGGATTCTTCGCCAACACCCTGGTGCTGCGCACCGACCTCACCGGCCGGCCCACCTTCGCCGAGCTGCTGGGCCGGGTCCGGGAGGCAGACCTGGCCGCCTACGCGCACCAGGACGTGCCCTTCGAGCGGCTGGTCGAGGAGCTCAACCCGGTCCGTACGCTGGCCCGGTACCCGCTCTTCCAGGTGATGATCGCCTTCGACAACACGGCGGGCGGCGGCCCCGAGTTCCCCGGCACCCGTGCCGCCTACGAGCCGCTCGGCCTGCCCACCACCGCATTCGACCTCACCCTCAACCTCTCCGAACGCCACCACCCGGACGGCACCCCGGCCGGCGTCGAGGGCGGCCTGGAGTTCGCCACCGATCTGTTCGACCGCGCCACCGCCGAACGGCTCACCGACGCCCTGCTGCACCTGCTCGCCCAGGCCGCCGACGACCCGCACCGCCCGGTCGCCGAACTGGACGTCCTGGGCGAGGCCGGCCGGACCGCGCTGGCCGAGTGGCACGACACCGCCCGGCCCGGCGCGGACGTCCTCGTTCCGGAGGTTTTCGCGGCGCGGGTGGCCGCGGTGCCGGATGACGTTGCTCTGGTGTTCGGGGATGTCCGGTTGACGTACGGGGAGCTGGATGCGCGTGCCAACCGGCTTGCGCACGGTTTGCGGGCTGCGGGTATCGGGCCGGAGGATGTGGTGGCGCTTGCTGTGCCGCGTTCGGTGGAGACGGTGGTCTGCCAGTTCGCCGTGCTGAAGGCGGGTGCGGCGTTCTTGCCGCTGGACGCGGAGTATCCGCGCGAGCGGATCGCTCACATGCTGGCGGATGCGCGACCGGCGGCTGTGCTCACCAACGCGGGCTGGCCGTTGCCCGAGGTGCTCGACGACCTTGCCGGGCCCGTCGTCCTGGACGCCGACGAGCGGAGCTGGGCCGATCGTCCTGCCGACGCCCCGATCGTCCGTATCACCTCGTCCAACGCCGCCTATGTGATCTACACCTCCGGCTCCACCGGCCGCCCCAAAGGCGTCGTGGTCCGTCACGGCGGACTCGCCAACCTGCTCGCCTTCCACCGCGACGAGACCATCGCCGCCGCCCGACAGGCCCACCCGGGGCGGAGGTTCAGGTTCGCCCAGACCGCCTCGTTCTCCTTCGACACGGCTCTCGAAGCACTGCTCTGGATGGTCGCCGGACACGAACTCCACCTGCTCGACGACGATCTGCGCCGCGACGCCGCCGCAATCGTCCGCTATGCGGAGCACACCGGTGCCGACGTCTTCGACGTCACCCCCGGTCAGGCCGAGCGGCTGGTCGAGGAGGGACTGCTCGACCGCTGCCCGCCGGCCCTCCTGATGGTCGGCGGCGAGGCCCTCGGCCAGGCTCTGTGGACCGCGCTCACCGCCGCCCCCGACACCGTCGTGCTCAACGTGTACGGCCCCACCGAATGCACCGTCGACGCGCTGTACCACCGGCTCTCCGGCGATCCGCGCCCGCTGATCGGCCGCCCGCTGCCCAACCTCCGCGCGCACGTCCTGGACGCCGGTCTGCGGCCCGTCCCACCCGGCGTTCCCGGCGAGCTCTATCTGGGCGGCGACAGTCTGGCCCGCGGCTACCTGGGCCGTCCGGCGCTGACTGCCGAGCGTTTTGTCGCCGACCCGTTCGTACCGGCGGAGCGGATGTACCGCACCGGCGATCTGGTCCGGCGCCGCCCGGACGGCCGGCTGGAGTTCCTGGGCCGCACCGACCACCAGGTCAAGGTGCGCGGTTTCCGGATCGAACTCGGCGAGATCGAGACCGTTCTGACCGCCCACCCCGACGTCCTCCAGGCCGCAGTGCTGCCGTACCCACACGGTACGGACGGTACGGCCGGCACGGCCACCCGCCTGGCTGCCTATGTGGTGGCGGACTCCCCGCTCGACCCGGCCGTGCTGCGCGCCCACGCGGCCGCCACGCTGCCGGACTACATGGTCCCGGCGGCCTTCGCGACGCTCGAAGCGCTGCCGCTCAACGTCAACGGCAAGCTCGACCGCTCCGCGCTTCCCGCCCCCGACTTCGCGGCGTCCACGGGCGGTCGCGCAGCCCGGACGGCGCGCGAGGAGATCCTCTGCGGCCTCTTCGCCGACGTGCTCGGCGTGCCGGGGCCGGTCTCCGTCGACGACGACTTCTTCGCCCTCGGCGGGCATTCGCTGCTCGCCACCAGGCTGCTCAGCCGGGTCCGTTCGGCGCTCGGCGCCGAACTCGGCATCCGGGACGTCTTCGAGGCGCCGACGGTGGCCGGTCTGGCCCGGCGACTGGACGGCGGCGGCGCCCGGCTCGCGCTGACGGCCGGCGAGCGCCCGGAATGGCTTCCGCTCTCCTTCGCCCAGCAGCGGCTCTGGCTGATCGACCGGATGGAGGGGCCCAGCGCGCTCTACAACATGCCGCTCGCGCTGCGCGTCACCGGTCCGCTCGACCCGGCCGCCCTGGAACTCGCCCTCGGCGACCTGGTCGCCCGCCACGAGATCCTGCGCACCGTCATCACCGAGCAGGACGGCGAGCCCCACCAGCTGGTCCTCGGCCGCGCCGACGCCAGCCTTCCGGTCGAACTGCTGGACTGTGCACCGGAGTCGGTGGACGCCGAGATCGACCGGGCGGCCCGCCGGCCCTTCGACCTGGTCGCCGAACCGCCCGTCCGGGTCACCCTCCTCCGGGTCGCCCCCGAGGAGCACGTGCTGATCGTCGCCCTGCACCACATCGTCGGCGACGGCTGGTCGATGGGCCCGCTGCTGCGCGATCTGACCGCCGCCTACGCCGCCCGCCTCGACGGCTGTGCCCCCGACTGGGAGCCGCTGCCGGTGCAGTACGCGGACTACGCGCTCTGGCAGCGCGAGCTGCTCGGCAACGAGGACGACCCCGGCAGTCTGATATCCCGTCAACTCGCCTACTGGCGCGGTATCTTGGACGACCTCCCGGAGGAGCTCACCCTTCCTGTCGACCGGCCGCGCGGGGCCCGCGCCGACCACCGGGGCGACCGGGTCGCCCTTCCGATCGGAGCCGAACTGCACCGGGCTCTGGTCGAGTTGAGCCGCGAACACCGGGTCACGCTCTTCATGAGTTTCCAGGCCGCACTGGCCGCGCTGCTGACCCGGCTCGGAGCCGGTACCGATGTGCCGATCGGTTCGGTGGTCGCCGGGCGCTCGGACGAGGCGCTGGACGACCTGGTCGGCTTCTTCGTCAACACGCTCGTGCTGCGCACCGACACCTCGGGCGACCCGACCTTCACCGAACTCCTGGGCCGGGTACGGGAGACCGGCCTCGGTGCCTACGCGCACCAGGACGTGCCCTTCGAGCGGCTGGTCGAGGAGCTCAACCCGGCCCGCTCGCTGGCCCGTCACCCGCTCTTCCAGGTGGCGATGGTCCTCCAGTCCGACTCCGGGGCCGAGCCGGCGCTTTCCGGCCTGCGGGCCGAGGCGCTGCCGGCGGACACCGGGGTCGCCAAGTTCGACCTCAATCTGACGCTGGAGGAGTTCTTCGGACCGGACGGAGCGCCCGCCGGACTGGACTGTGCGATCGACTTCGCCACCGACCTGTTCGACCGGGAGACCGTCGAGTCCATCGCCGCACGCTTCGGCCGGCTGCTGACGGAGATGACGGCCCGGCCCGACCAGCGGATCGGCCGCGCCGACCTGCTGGCCGAGGGCGAGCGCGCCGCACTCCTCGGCGGCCACCGGCCGCTGCCCGCCGAACTTCCGCTCGTTCCGGAGGTTTTCGCGGCGCGGGTGGCCGCGGTGCCGGATGACGTTGCTCTGGTGTTCGGGGATGTCCGGTTGACGTACGGGGAGCTGGATGCGCGTGCCAACCGGCTTGCGCACGGTTTGCGGGCTGCGGGTATCGGGCCGGAGGATGTGGTGGCGCTTGCTGTGCCGCGTTCGGTGGAGACGGTGGTCTGCCAGTTCGCCGTGCTGAAGGCGGGTGCGGCGTTCTTGCCGCTGGACGCGGAGTATCCGCGCGAGCGGATCGCTCACATGCTGGCGGATGCGCGACCGGCGGCTGTGCTCACCAACGCGGGCTGGCCGTTGCCCGAGGTGCTCGACGACCTTGCCGGGCCCGTCGTCCTGGACGCCGACGAGCAGACGTGGGCCGATCGTCCTGCCGACGCCCCGATCGTCCGTATCACCGCGTCCAACGCCGCCTATGTGATCTACACCTCCGGTTCCACCGGCCGCCCCAAAGGCGTCGTGGTGAGCCACGGTTCGGTCGCCGGCCTGCTGGCCGCCCACGAGGCGGAGACCTTCGGCGAGCCCGCGCGGACGCACGGCCGGCTGCGTGCCGCGCTGACCGCCTCGCTCTGCTTCGACGCCTCCTGGAACAGCCTTCTCTGGATGGTCGCGGGCCATGAGCTGCACCTGATCGGCGACGACCTGCGCCGCGACCCCGCCGCCCTGGTCCGGCACATCCGCACGGCCGGCATCGACGCCCTCCAGTTCACCCCCACCTACGCCGAACGCCTCATCGCCGAAGGCCTGCTGGACGCACCCGCGCCACGCGTGGTGCTGCTCGGCGGCGAACCGATCGGCCAGGCGCTGTGGACCCGCCTGCGCGAGGCCCCGGCCACCACCGGACACAACCTCTACGGCCCCACCGAGTGCACCGTCGACACCCTGCTCCAGGCGTACGCCGATTCGGAGCGGCCCACCATGGGACACACCGTCCTCGGCACCCGGGCCTACGTGCTGGACGAGCACCTGAACCCCGTACCGCCCGGAGTCCCCGGGGAGCTGTACCTGACCGGCGCCGGCCTGGCCCGCGGCTACCTCGGCCGTCCGGCGCTGACCGCCGAGCGTTTCGTCGCCGACCCGTTCGTACCGGCGGAGAGGATGTACCGCACCGGCGACCTGGTCCGGCGCCGCCCGGACGGCCGGCTGGAGTTCCTGGGCCGCACCGACCACCAGGTCAAGATCCGCGGCTTCAGGATCGAACCGGGCGAGATCGAACAGGTGCTGACCCGGCACCCGGCCGTCCGCCAGGCCGTGGTCACCCCGCACGAGAGCGCGGACGGCGACCGCCGCCTCGTCGCCCACTGCGCAGTCGCCGCTCCCAGCACCGAACTCGCCGTCGAGGTAAGGAGGTTCGTGGCGGAGGCGCTGCCGGCCTACATGGTCCCGGCGGCAGTCGTCACCCTCGAGGCACTGCCGCTGACCGGCAGCGGCAAGGTCGACCGGCGCGCACTCCCGGCTCCCGACTTCCAGCTCTTCGCCGGCGGCCGGGCCGCCCGCACGGCGCGGGAGGAGCTGCTCTGCGGCCTCTTCACCGAGGTACTCGGCGTGCCGGGACCGGTCTCCGTCGACGACGACTTCTTCGCGCTCGGCGGGCATTCGCTGCTCGCCATGCAGCTGGTCAGCCGGGTCCGCACGGTGTTCGCGGCCGAAATCGGCGTCCGGGACGTCTTCGAGGCGCCGACGGTGGCCGGTCTGGTCCAGCGGCTGGACGGCGGCGGCGCCCGGCTCGCGCTGACGGCCGGCGAGCGCCCGGAATGGCTTCCGCTCTCCTTCGCCCAGCAGCGGCTCTGGCTGATCGACCGCATGGAGGGGCCCAGCGCGCTCTACAACATGCCGCTCGCGCTGCGCGTCACCGGTCCGCTCGACCCGGCCGCCCTGGAACTCGCCCTCGGCGACCTGGTCGCCCGGCACGAGATCCTGCGCACCGTCATCACCGAGCACGACGGCGAGCCCCGGCAGCGGATCGTCCCGCCCGCCGAGGCCAGGGTCCCCTTCGACCACCGCACCACCCCGCCCGCCGACCCGGCGGCCGCCCTGACCGAGTGCGGCGCGATCCCCTTCGACCTCACCGCCGAACTCCCCGTCCGCACCCATCTGTTCACGCTCGACGAGCACGAGCACCTGCTCGTCCTCGTCCTGCACCACATCGCCGGCGACGGCTGGTCCATGGACCCGCTGCTGCGCGATCTGGCCGCCGCGTACGCCGCCCGCCGCGACGGTTCGCTGCCCGAGTGGCAGCCGCTGCCGGTGCAGTACGCGGACTACGCGCTCTGGCAGCGCGAGCTGCTCGGCGACGAGGACGACCAGGAGAGCCTCGTCACCCGCCAACTCGCCTACTGGAGGGAAGCCCTGGCGGGGCTCCCCGAGGAGCTGTCACTCCCGGTGGACCGCCCGCGGAGGGCGGACAGCAGCCACCGCGGCGACCGTGTCGTCCTCCCGCTCGGCGCCGAACTGCACCGGGCTCTGGTCGAGCTGTCGCGTGAGCACCGGGTCACGCTGTTCATGACCCTGCAGGCCGGGCTCGCCACGCTGCTGACCCGGCTCGGCGCCGGTACCGATGTGCCGATCGGTTCGGTGGTCGCCGGGCGCTCGGACGAGGCACTGGACGACCTGGTCGGCTTCTTCGTCAACACGCTCGTGCTGCGCACCGACACCTCGGGCGATCCGACCTTCGCCGAGCTCCTCCACCGCGTCCGGGAGACCCAACTCGACGCCCACGCCCACCAGGACGTGCCCTTCGAGCGGCTGGTCGAGGAGCTCAACCCGGTCCGTTCACTGGCCCGGCACCCGCTCTTCCAGGTGATGCTGCTGCTCCAGGGCGGAGGCCGGGCAGGCACTCCGGGCGGCACCGGTGAGGCGCCGCTCGACCTGGCCGGCTTGCCGGCCACCGTCGAACCGGTCGGCGGGTACGTGGCCAAGTTCGACCTCTCCATCGCCATGGGCGAGTCCTTCGACGCAGGCGGTGCGCCCGCCGGGCTGGAGTGTGCGATCGACTTCGCCACCGATCTGTTCGACCGGGAGACCGTCGAGTCCATGGCGGTCCGGCTGGGCCGCCTGCTGACGGCGGTGGCCGCCCGTCCCGATCGGCCGATCGGCCGGACCGACCTGCTCTCCGCCGACGAACGTGCGGAACTCCTGGACGCTGGCGAGGACGTGCCCGCGGAGGTTCCGCTGCTGTCCGCAGCCTTCGAGGCCCAGGTGGCTCGCACCCCGGACGCGACCGCTCTGGTCGCCGGGAGCACCCGGCTCAGCTGGGCCGAGCTGAACGCCCGCGCCAACAGCCTCGCCCACCGCCTGACGGCCGCGGGCGCCGGCCCGGAGTCGGTGGTCGCCCTGGCCCTGCCGCGCTCCGCGGAGAGCGTGATCGCCCTGCTCGCCGTGCTCAAGGCCGGCGCCGCCTCGCTCCCGCTGGACGCCGAGTACCCGGCCGACCGGACCGCCGCCATGCTGGCCGACGCCGCGCCCGCGCTGGCCGTGACAGGCGAGGGGTGGCCACTGCCCGAACTGCTCACCGGCCTGCCCGTCCTGACGGCGGCCCCGGCCGACGAGACACACCAGCCCGATGAGACACACCAGCCCGACGAGGCGAATCAGCCCGACGAGGCGAACCACGCCGCCGGCGCCCCGACCGTCCGTCTCACCCCGGCGAACGCCGCCTACGTGATCTACACCTCCGGCTCCACCGGCCGCCCCAAGGGCGTGGTGGTGAGCCACGGTTCGATCGCCGCGCTGCTCGCCTCGCACCGCTCCGCGACCGGCCCGATCGGCGCGACCGAGCGCCGGTACGGCCGCTGTCGCGTCGCGCTCACCGCCTCGCTCTGCTTCGACGCCTCCTGGGACGGCCTGCTCTGGCTGGTCGCGGGCCACGAGCTGCACCTGATCGGCGACGAGGTCCGCCGCGACGCCGCCGCGCTCGTCCGGCACATCCGGACGAAGTCCGTCGACGTCCTGGAGGTCACCCCCTCCTACGCCGAACAGCTCCTCGACGAGGGCTTGCTGGACGAATCGGCGTCGACGGCCACCCCGCGCGTGGTGCTGCTCGGCGGCGAGGCGGTCGGCCAGTCCCTGTGGGACCGTCTGCGCGCGGCACCCGCGACCACCGCCCACAACCTCTACGGCCCCACCGAGTCCACCGTCGACGCGCTCACCCAGCCGTTCGCGGCCACCGGGCGACCGTCCCTCGGCAGCACCGTCCTCGGAACCCACGCCTACGTGCTGGACGAGCACCTGAACCCCGTACCGCCCGGAGTCCCCGGGGAGCTGTACCTGACCGGCGCCGGCCTGGCCCGCGGCTACCTCGGCCGTCCGGCGCTGACCGCCGAGCGTTTCGTCGCCGACCCGTTCGTACCGGCGGAGAGGATGTACCGCACCGGCGACCTGGTCCGCCGCACCCGGGACGGCGGCCTCGACTACCTGGGCCGCACCGACCACCAGGTCAAGATCCGCGGCTTCAGGATCGAACCCGGCGAGATCGAGCACGTACTGACGCGCCATCCCCGGGTCCTCGCCGCCACCGTGACGGTCCACGAGGACGGCACCGCCGGTCCCCGGCTGGTCGCCCATGTCGTCGTGGACGGCCCGCTCGACCACGCCGAACTGCGCGCCTTCGCCGCCGAGTCGCTGCCCGGCCATATGCTCCCGGCCGCCGTCGTCCCGATCGACGCGCTCCCCCTGACCGCAAGCGGCAAGGTGGACCGGCGGGCGCTCCCCGCCCCCGGCTTCCTCTCCTCGCCCACCGGCCGCGCACCCCGGACACCGCACGAGGAGCTCCTCTGCGGCCTCTTCGCCGAGGTCCTCGGCCTCCCGGGCCCGGTGTCCATCGACGACGGCTTCTTCGACCTCGGCGGCCACTCCCTCCTCGCGATGAAGCTGCTCGGCCGGATCCGCACCGCACTGGGCGCCGACCTCGGCATGCGGGCGCTCTTCGAAGCCCCCACGGTGGCCGCCCTCGCCCGGCACCTCGACCGGGCCGACGCGGCAGCCACCAACGCCCACGCCGCCCGCGCCGCTCTCGACGTACTCCTCCCGCTGCGTCCCGGCGGCACCAAGGCCCCGCTGTTCTGCGTCCACCCCGCCGCGGGCATCAGCTGGGTCTACTCCGGCCTGCTGCGCCACCTCGACCCGGACCGCCCGGTCCACGGCCTTCAGGCCCGGGGTCTGCACGGGGGCTCCCCGTCCTCCGTCACCGAGATCGCCGAGGACTACGTGCGGCAGATCCGCGCCGTCCAGCCGGAAGGGCCGTACCACCTGCTCGGCTGGTCCTTCGGCGGTGTGGTCGCCCAGGCCATGGCCGTCGCCCTTCAGGACGCGGGCCAGGAGATCGCCCTGCTCGCCCTCCTCGACGGCCTCCCCGCCGACCCCGCCCGGTACGCCACCGGCGGCACCCCATCCATCGACGACCCGGTCGACACCCTCGCCGAGCTGCTCGCCTCGCTCGGCTACGACCCGGACGGCGGACGCGGCCAGGCCGACCTCACCGCGCTGCTCGGCGAGGCCGCCGGCGTCCTGCCCGACGTCTTCGAGCAGCACCGCAAGCTGATGGCCGAGCACATACCCCTCCGCTACCAGGGCGACGTCCTCTTCTTCGGCGCCACTCTCGACAAGCCCGCCGACTGGCCCTACGGGGCGGCCTGGCGTCCGTACGTCGACGGCCGGATCGAAGAGCACCGCGTCACCTGCACGCACGGCGCCATGACGCAGCCGGAGCCCATCGCACGGATCGCCGCCGTGCTCACCGAGAAGCTTGGAGAGTGACCCGCCATGACCACAGCCTCCGTCAAGCCGTCGCCCCCTGCGGCGGATGCACCGCGGAGGAGCCGCTGGGGCCTCTGGGCGCAGGGCAACTTCCGCAAGCTCTGGTTCGGTGAGACGACCAGCGGCCTCGGCACCGCCGTCGGCAACGTCGCGCTCGCCCTGGTGGCCGTCGTCACGCTGGAGGCCTCGCCGTTCATGGTCGGCCTGCTGACCGCCTCCGCCTGGGTGCCGTGGCTCTTCCTCGGTCTGCTGGCCGGCGCTTGGGTGGACCGCTGGCCCCGGCTGAAGGTGATGCTGGTCTGCGACCTCCTCCTGCTGGTGCTGTTCGGCAGTGTGCCGGTGGCCGCCTGGCTTGGTCTGCTGACCATGCTCCAGCTGGTGCTGGTGGCGCTGCTGGCCGGTGCGGTCAAGGTGTTCCTGTCCACCGCGTACGGCGCGGTGCTGCCCGCGCTGGTCGCCAAGCCGGACCTGCTGGAAGCCAACGTCAAACTGCGCTCAGGGGACGCGGCCGCGGAGATCGCGGGCCCCGGCCTGGCCGGTTTGCTGTCCCAGGCGTTCGGCGCGGTCAGCGGTCTGCTCGCGGACGCGGTCACCTACCTGGTGGCGGCGGTCTGCGTGGGCACCATCCGGGCCGAGGAGAAGCCGCCGGCGGTCTCCGAACGGCGCGGGATCCTGCGCGAGATCGGCGAGGGAGTCCGGTTCCTGGTGCGCGACCCTTACCTGCGCACGCTGGCGAGCTTCGCGGCCGTCGGCAACCTCGGCCTCAACGGCATCCAGGCGGTGCAGACCGTCTTCCTGGTCCGCAGCGTGGGCGTGACGCCCGGTGGCGTCGGAGCGGTGTTCGCGGTGGTGTCGGTCGGCGGGCTCGCCGGGGCGGCGCTCGCCGGGCGGATCGCCCGCCGGTTCGGGACGGCGCGCGGGCTGCTGCTGTGCGAGCTGGTGGGGGCGCCGTTCATCCTCCTGCTCCCGATGGCGGGGGAGCGGTTGCCGCTGGCGGTGAGCGCCGTGGCCTGGTCGGTCGCCGTCTGCGGTGTGATCGCGGGCAACGTGATCGCCGGCAGCTTCTACCAGGCGTACTGCCCGCCCGCGATGATCGGCCGGATCCGGGCCAGTGCCTCGACCGTCAACTTCAGCGCCATCCCGGTGGGCGCCCTGCTCGGCGGCTGGCTGGGCGAGGTGCTCGGCGCCCGCACCACCCTCTGGATCATGGCGAGCGTGCTGCTCTCGGCCGGGGCGGTCCTGCTGGCCAGCCCGCTCCGCGGACTGCGGAGCTTCCCCGAGCGTCCCGCGGCGTCCTGATCGCCCCTCCCCGCCGTCCGGTTCTCCCCACCCTCACACCTCCCGGAGCCTCCCATGACCCGCGCCGCCCGCCCGCGCCGCTTCCTGATGTGCCGTCCGACCCACTTCGAGGTCAGCTACGCGATCAACCCCTGGATGGACCCGGCCAAGCCGGTCGACACCGACCTCGCCGTCACCCAGTGGGAGCGGCTGTACGAGCTGTACGCCGAACTCGGCCACCGTGTCGACCTGATCGACCCACTGCCCGGCCTGCCCGACATGGTCTACGCGGCGAACGGCGCCACCGTCGTCGACGGCAAGGTGCTCGGCGCCCGGTTCCGGGCCGCCGAGCGGGCCGCCGAGGGCCCCGCCTACCTGGAGTGGTTCCGGGCCAACGGCTTCTCCACCCACGACCCGGTCCACATCAACGAGGGTGAGGGCGACCTTCTGCTGACGGGCAGTTACCTGCTCGCCGGGCGTGGCTTTCGCAGCGACAGTGCCGGACACGCGGAGGCACAGGAGTTCCTCGGCCGCCCGGTGATCGGCCTGGACCTCGTCGACCCGCGCTTCTACCACCTCGACACCGCGCTCGGTGTGCTCGACACCGACCGGATCATCTACTACCCCGGCGCGTTCTCGGCGGGCAGCAGGGCGGTGCTGCTGCGGCTCTTCCCGGACGCGGTGCGGGTGGAGGAGACGGACGCGGAGGTGTTCGGGCTCAACCTGATGAGCGACGGCCTGAACGTGGTGCTGCCCGAGGCGGCGACCGGGGTGGCGGCCAGACTCCGCGAGCGGGGCTTCCGGCCGATCGGGGTGGACCTCTCCGAGCTGTTCAAGGGCGGCGGCAGTGTGAAGTGCTGCACCCTGGAGATCCGCGAGGCGGCTTACGGCCCCACCCGCGATTGATCGTGGAAGGGCTGTCCCGCAATACCCGCCAGGCGCGCGACGACAGCTACGGCACTCCCCCAGCTACCGCTGGGAGGCACCCCCACGCTGCGTTGTCGAATCACCCCAATACGTCCAGTATTGGGGCGACCCTCCGCCTTGCAATGCACCGCATCTGACGCCCCGCGCTGGTCTGCCGGGTATTGCGGGACAGCCCTTAGGCTCGTGGCTGATCACAGTTACCGACGAGGGGGTTCGGAGACATGAGCGGGAGAGTGACGGCGGTCAGCAGCAACGGGGAGTACTCGTTCACCAAGCCGAACCGGGACAGCGTCAGGTTGCTTGCCGGGCTCGGTGTGGAGGGGGACGTGCACGCCGGTGTGACGGTCAAGCACCGCTCGCGCGTCGCGCAGGATCCCACCCAGCAGAATCTGCGCCAAGTCCACCTCATTCATGAAGAGCTCTTCGCCGAGGTCGGCGAGGAAGGGTTCAAGGTGGCGCCCGGCGACCTCGGCGAGAACATCACCACGCGTGGCATTGATCTGCTCGGTCTGCTGGTCGGCTCATTGCTGCGCATCGGCCACTCCGCGGTCCTGGAAGTCACGGGGCTCCGCAATCCCTGCCTGCAGATCGACGACTTCCAGGACGGGCTGCTGAAGCAGGTCGTCGGCCGCGATGAGGCGGGGAACATCGTGCGCAAAGCCGGAATCATGAGCATCGTGAGGGAAGGCGGCGTGGTGCGCCCTGGCGACACGATCGAAATGGAACTTCCCAGCGGTCCGCACCGACCCCTGGACCGGGTCTGACCAGCCTCCCGGGCAGGCCGTGACATCACGACGGCCGCGCAGGTTCTTGAGCTGTGAAGATCAAGCAGGCCCGCGCGGCCATGGCCCATCCCGCCTTGTGCGGCGTCGCACGCCAGCATCTCGGAGAGTTGATCGAAGAACTCGCGCCACGCTGGCCGAACCCCCAGCTCGGCACGGCCCGACACCAATCGCGGGGCAGCCCGTTAGGACGTGTCCGGGCGCTCGGGTACGCCCCGGACGAAGGCAGGGACCCCGGTGTCTCCAAGCCGACGGGCTGGCGTCGCGCCTGGGGCGTGGTCCTCGGCATCCAGAGCGGCACGCTGGTGTGGGGGACGCTCATCGAGCGGCGTCTCCGCAGTTCTGACGGCATCTCATCTCGCCCACGAGGCGCTTCGTTGGTGCGGACCCGGGCCTGCCCGGCGATGTGTTCGGCGCGGTGGTGGACGCCACGCCGTGATCAACGAGACCCGCGGCGAGGTGCCGGGCAGCACCACGTCACCCCGGTGGCCCGAGTAAGCGGCGCATGCCGCTCGGCGCGGACGGCTCGCTTGGCATCGCCGAGTACGTCAACGTGGCGCGCATCGTAAACCTTCCCGAGGCTGAGTGTCTGGAATGAGCGGCACGTACATAAGGTCGTCCAGCGGATCTCCAGCCGGGCGTGGGGGCGGCGGGCACTTCGACAAGCGGACGGTGTACTCGCGGTTCATACAGCAAAGCTCGGCAAGGTCGAGACCAATGTCAGATGTGGAGAAAGGCAACGGTCAGCCTCTCTTCATTTCACGATGATCGAGAGAGGAACAGAATGTCCCGCAAGAGGACCGCTACACGCAGGAAGAAGCTCGTCTGGCTGGTCGCCAGTGTCGGCATGATCACCGCTGGTTTTGCGGCGGCGACCGGTGCCGGCTTTGCGTCCCAGAACGAGACGACGGCATTGCCGCCTGCGAACCCGTCTAGCACAGCCTGCGCGAACGCCACCGCGGCCGCCGTTGTCTTGGACAACTTCCAGAGTGTGGAGAATGCCGCGAACAACCGTTCGTCCGATGGCATCGTTTCGCACGACGACCTGGTCGCGGCCGGGCAGTTCTTGAACGGCCGTCCGCTCCAGGTTCAGAGCGCCGCGAATCACATCCTGAGAACCCCCGGGCTGGAAGCACGCATTGCCAGCGCCGCGCCCGGCAGTGCTTTCGACGTCAACATAACCAGGAACGACCTGGTGCACGAAGTGGCGCGAGAGATTTTTGAGGACGTAGACCAGCTCCTCGACGAGATCGATGAGGTACTCGAGGCAAACGCGGAAGACTTCATAAGGGAATACTGTCGGAACGGGGGGAGGTAGCTTGGCCTTGGGCTACTGCACCGCTCATGACGTTGCGCGCCATGCGCGACCGCGAGTCGTACGCGTGGACCACCACGCCGCAGGTCGAGGACGGGCGGCAGTCCTTCCCCGCGCTGAGCGGGCCATGGGCATCGGCTTCCCGGCGGACAAGTCGTGTGAGCACAACGCCGCTCGCGGCGGCGGGTACGCCGAGCCACGACTCGAAGGCCGGCCCGCCGCTCTCACCCCGTAGACCCCTCGCACCGCTGATCGACTTCTGCGAGAGTGATCCTGCGCGTGGATACGGCGGTGGACACGACTGTCCGCCTCTGGATACCGGCGTAGTGGGCCGTTTCCGGCCCGGCCGTAACGTGCGGTCGGGCCGGGCGTGCTCCTGACGGGCGCCAGGAGCTACCGGCGGGTGTTCGGAGATTTACCGAAGCCGCCGAGGGCGGTCACCGCGCCGCCGATGGTGCCGACGGCGGTCGCCGCCTCGGTGTTACTGGTCAGCGCCAGAGCGACCACCGCGAGGCCGTGCCGTGCCGTGGCGACATGCACCTGCCAAGAGCACCGATGCTGGTCGTCCCCGCGGCCCGTCCTGATCCTTCGTCAGGACTGTGTGCCCGCCTATGGCTTCGCTCCAGCAGTCCGGTGGGCGTCTGCCGATCAGGCGGGCCGCGAATGCCCAGCCAGCGAAAGAGACATATGATCAAGAATCGACTCACGTCCGTGGCCGTCGTCGTTGCGGCCCTCGCCTCAGTCACCGTCGGCCTGGCCGCGCCCGCGAACGCCGCGTCCGCCCCCGCCCGGGCCGAGAAGTGCTGGAACAGCTGGGCCAAGGCGAAGGAGTCCGTCAAGATACGGAAGACGCCGAAGCTGTCCGGCACTGCCATCGGGCTCTTCCCCAAGGGGGCCAAAGGCTGCTACGACAGCAACGAGACCGGTCAGAAGTACCGTGCGTGCGGACAGTCCTACGACCAGTGGGCCACCATCACCTACAAGGGGATGAAGGGCTTCGTCATGCTGTCCTGCATCACCAACAAGTACCGGCCCAGGTAGTCGGCACGCGTGAACGAGCGGCCCTCACCCCAAGCGTCTTCCCACGCCGAGGTGAGGGCCGCAGTGGCATTCGGCGGGGGCGCCACACCCCCACAGCCAGGGGGCCGGAAGCTCTGGCCCGGGTGCGGCTGCTCACCTTCGACGGCGGCACTGTTGACCTGGCTCATGAGGCTCTGCTGACTGCCCGGCCCCGCCTGGGCGGCTGGATCGACGAAGACCGTGAACGCCTACGTGCCCACGGCGCACCGACCGAGGCCACCCATGGCCGCGAGAACGGCCGATGAAGCGTCGGTGTGCACGTCCAGCAGGCCGGTGGCGGTGTACGCCCAGGCTCTGCCGCACCGGATCAACGCCCCGATCAACGCCCCGATCAACGAAGCCGATCGACGCACGGTGCTCGTGCGTCGATCGGCTGTTGAACGGGCCTTGCCATGCTCGTCCCATCAGCCCGGAGCACTCCGGGAAGTCCCGGAAACCCCCCTTCCCGCCAGGGAAGACGTCCTAGGGAGCAGTCATGGCGAAGCGTTCGAACACCCTCGGTGCCACACGGGTCCGCCTGGCCTTCGCGGGCCTCGGCCTCAGCGCGGCGATCGCCTTCGGCGCGGCCGGCACGGCGATGGCCGACGGCACCAGCGGCACCGAGCAGGGCGGGGGCGTCAGCCAGAACGCCGTGCCGACCCCGACCCCCACCCCGACCGACGACAAGGACTGGAACAGCACCGGCTCCTGATCCGCACCGCTGCGCGATGCGGCCAGGAGAACCCTTTCGCCGCGGCTGCCGCCCAAGTCCCCGGCACTCTGGGATCGACTCAGAATGACTCAGGGATCGACGAGCGCCGGTGCCGGTTCCTCCAGCAGCCCGGCCACCTCGGCGGCCTCCGGAAGCCCCAGCCGGCAGAAGATCTCGTACGCCTGCCCCAAATGCGCCCTCGCCTCGGCCTCGCGCCCGAGGTCGGCCAGCGAGCGGCCCAGCACCATCAGCGCCTGAGCCTGGTCCCGTTCCGCACCCAGCTCCTCGCAGAGCACCAGCGCCTGCCCGGCGTGGTCGAGTGCCTCGTCGGCCCGGCCGAGCGAGCGCAGACTGTCCGCCAGCCGGTAGCGCGCATGCGCGGCCCGGTCCCGCAGACCGGCCCCCGTCGCCACCGCCAGACACTCCCGGAACCAGGTCACCGCCTCCTCGTGGCGCCCGAGCCCGTGCAGCGCCAGCCCCAGTACGTACAGGGTGTACGCACGACCGGGATCGTCCTGCCGGGTCCGCAGCTCGGCCAGTGCCCCGTGACAGATCTCCACCGCCTCGTCCGCCCGTCCGCTGCGCACCCGTGCCAGCGCGGCGTTCACGGTCGTCACCAACGCGCCGGAGCGGTGCCCCAGTTCGTTGGCCAGCAGCAGTGCCTCGTCGTAGTGGTCCACCGCCTCGTCGAAGCGGCTGAGGAACTGGCAGATCAGGCCGAGGTCGTTGAGCGCCTGGCGGAGGATCACCGTGTCGCCGGCGGTCCGCGCCGCGTCCACCGCCCGGCGGGCCGCAGCCTCGGCCGCGTCCAGCCTGGTCGCCGCCAGGGCGACGTTCCCGCGCAGAAAGTGCGCACGTCCTGCGGCACGGACGTCGCCGTGCCGCACCGCCGCCTCGGCCAGCGCGTCGGCGGTGGCGGCGAGTTGACGACTCGGCGGGGTGAGCACGAACGGGGTGAGCGCGATCAGCAGATCGATCGCGGCCCGCAGCGCCGTGGCACCGTCACGCAGCGCCGTAACCTCCGCGCCGCCCGGCAGCACCGCTCCGCCCGCCCTGCCCGCTCCCGCGTCCGCGGCGACCTGGGCCGCCAGTGCCACCGCGCCCGCACGTTCCGCCGCCGTCCACTCCCGGGCCGCTTCCCACCCCGCCAGCGCCACACCGGGGGAGCGGGCCGGACCCAGCGCTCCCGCCGCCGGATCGCCCGGCACCGCGTGCTGGAAGGCGGCGCAGGCCGTGGCCAGCAGGTGGTCCAGCAACCGGTCCCGGGCCGCCACCGCCTCCCCGCTCTCCGCCGCACCGCCTGCCGCCGGAGAGGGATCTCCCGCCGGAGAGGCCCCTTCCGCCTCCACCGGACGCCGCCGGGCGAACGCGCGCAGCAGGTCGTGGTAGCGGTACCGCCCCGGGAAGGGTGACTCCACCATCGCCACGTCCACCAGGGCCTCCAGCAGGTCCTCCGCCTCGTACTCGTCGAGGTCGAGCAGCGCCGCGGCGGCCGGCAGTCCGATGTCCGGCCCGTCCACCGAGGCGACCAGCCGGAACGCCCGGGCCTGGTCGGCGGTCAGCTGGCGGTAGCTCAGTTCGAAGGCCGCCGCCACCGCGAGGTCGCCGATCCGCAGCTCGTCGATCCGCCGCCGCTCCACCTGGAGCCGGCGGCTCAGCGTCTCCACCGTCCAGCCCGGCCGGGCCGCGAGCCGGGCGGCCACGATCCGGACCGCCAGCGGCAGATACCCGCAGGCCACCACCAGCTCCAGTGCCGCCTCCCGTTCGCGGTCCAGCCGCTCCGCGCCGATGGTGCGGCCGAGCAGGTCCAGCGCCTCGGACGGCTGGAACACATCCAGGTCGACCTGGACGCTGGCCGGCAGCCCGGCCGGCCGGGTGCGCCCGGTGGTGAGGACCGCGCAGCCGACGGCCCCCGGGAGCAGGGGCCGGATCTGCACCGCGTCCTTGGCGTTGTCGAGCACCAGCAGCAGCCGCCGCCCGTCCACCACGGACCGGAACAGCGCCGAGCGCGCGTCCAGCCCGTCCGGCACCGTGTCGCCGGGCACCCCGAGCGCCACCAGGAAGCCGCTCAGCACCGCCTCCGGATCGGCCGGCACCGGGTCGGAGCCGCGCAGATCCACGTACAACTGGCCATCCGGATACGCCTCCCGGACGCGGTGCGCCACGTGCAGCGCCAGCGCCGTCTTGCCGACCCCGCCCATACCGACCACGGTGGCGATCACCAGCGCCTGCGCCGAGGGTGTGCCGAGCGCCTCGTCCAGCACGCGGACCGGTGCCGTCCGCCCGGTGAAGTCGGCGGCGTCCGGCGGAAGCTGGGCCGGCCGCGGCGGTGCGGCGGACGGTCGGACGGCGGCCTCACGCCCCTCCCGCCGGCCCGGTTCGGCCGCCCGGGAAACGTCACCGTCCTCGGAGTCGCCGACATCGGTGCCGCCCCGGGCCGGCTCCGCCGCCCTCCCGGGCTCCTTCGAAGCTCCCGTTCCCGTTCCCGTCCCCGTGCCGGTCGGCGTCACCGTCGCCGGGCTCGGTGTCGGAGGGGCCAGTGCCGGATCTCCCTCCAGGATCCGCCGGTGCAGCTGCTCCAGCTCCGCCCCCGGTGAGACGCCCAGCTCCGCGAGGAACAACTGCCGCACCCCGCGGTACACCGCCAGAGCGTCCGCCTGCCGCCCGGCCCGGTACAGCGCCCGCATCAGCAACCCGTACGCCCGCTCGTGGAGCGGGTGTTCGGTGGTGAGCGCGGTCAGCTCGGGGATGCAGCGTGCGTAGCGGCCGAGTGTCAGGTCCAGCCCGATCCGTTCCTCCAGCAGGGTCAGCCGCAGTTCCTCCAGCCGCTGCCGGTGCCGCTCCGCGAACGGTCCGGGGATGCCGGCCAGCGGTTCGCCCTGCCACAGTTCCAGCGCCTCGTTGAGCAGGTCGCGGGCGCGCAGCGGTTCGGTTCGCGCGACGCGTTCCGCCTCGGCGGCCAGCGCCTCCGCCTCCGCCGTGTCCACGGCGAGTTTCGGCAGGACCAGCCGGTAGCCGTCCCCCATCGACACCAGCACGCTCGGCGCGGGCCGTTCGGCCCTGGCACCGTCCCCTTCTTCGCTCTTTCCCCCTACGTCCAGCACCTTGCGCCAACGCCACGCGTACGTACGCATCGTGGTCATCGCCGCGCTCGGCGGCTCTTCGCCCCACAGCGCGGCGATGAGATCGGTGGCGCTCGCCGAGTACCCCGGCCGGAGCAGGAGGACGGCCAGCATCGCCTGCTGCTGCGGGCTTCCCATCTTGAGCGCGGTCGCGCCCCGCTGAGCCCTCATCAGCCCGAGTAACGAGAAACGGAGATCCCCCAAGTCAGCCCCCCAGCCGCCCCAGAACCCGTGCCCGCCCCCGCTCGGCACACATGTCTTATTTTGTGTCACCTTTTAACCACAGGGTCGCACCCGGTGTCGAGAGCCTGTTGAGCCTGTGGTGATCAGGTGTTGAACCTTGCCGTACAGAATCGCCGTGCCGCGGGCACGCCGGAGACGGTCCGGCACCGCCCGCCCGCCCCCCTCGGCCGCCGGTGGCGCCGGGCCTGACCATACATTCGGAGGCGGACGTCCGTGAACACCGCTCTGCTGTACCGGCTGCTCGACGCCGACCCGGCCGCCGGGCCGGCCGAACTGCTCCACCGGGCCCGGGCCGGCCACCACTTGCCCCACCTGGTGCTCTCCGCCCTGGTCCGCGACGGCGTCCGGATGGGCGAGCACGCCCGTGGCGAACTCCGCCGCGCCCGCGACCGGGCCGACCACTATGCCCGCCTGGCCGCCGACCTCGCCCTCTCCACCGGCGTCCGCGCCATCCGGGGCCTCCCGCTCGCCGGCTACTATCCGGCCGGGCTGCTCCGGCCGCTGGACGTCCTCGAACTCGTCGCTCCCGACGAGGCGGCCCTGTGGCAGTCCGTCATCCGTCTGGTCACCGACCACCCGGTGGAGCGCATCGACGTCTCACTGCTCGGCGACCATCCCCACCACACCGCCGTCACGGTCCACTGGCCCGCCGAGGACCCCCTGGTCGACCCCTGGTACCGCGTCCACCTGGCCACCGCAGCCCTGCCCGGCGACGGTACGGCCGTTCCCCTCCGGCCGTATCTGGTCGCCGACGAGCCCGTCGAGTGCCTCATCGCCCTCGCCGAGTCCCGCCTCCACCGGCCCGCCCTGCCCCCCGGTCCCGTCACCCTCCTCGACATCGCCGGCCTCACCCTCCAGCCCTTCGAGCCCGCCGAGACCGCCGCCGTCCTCGCCGCCTACCGCCTGGCCCCTGAGGCCGCAACACTCCTCGACCACGCTGCCGACCACCTCCCGCTCGGCCCTCTCGCCGCCGTCCGTGCCGAACTCGTCCCCGAACTCGCCCCCGAGCACCGCCGCCGCACCGAGGCCGTCACCACGAACCGGTGGCTCCCCACCCGCCACGGCACCCTCCTGCGCCGCACCGTCATCCGTCACGACTGGGACGAGGCCCGCCTTCTCACCCCCACCCCCGACACCCCGCTCCTCCTGACCCCCGTTGCCGACTACCTCCTCACCCCGACCCCCGCCACCCCCACCACGCGCACCGCCGCCCTCCAGGCCCTCCACCACTGGGACACCGTCTGCTGAAGCGGAGGAACAACGCCCGGATCGCGAGCGGCTCCAGGCCCACCGCCGGGTCGCGCGATCCGCCGTTCGCACCGGTGGTCAGGCGCCGGCGTCCCGGAGGCCCACCGCGTCGTACCGCCAGAACAACTCCGGGTACACCAGCGTCCCCGTCATCCACGCCTCGTGCGCCGGAAACCGGAGCACCTGGAAGGCGGCGTCGGGAGTACGCAGGGACGGCTTGCGGAAGCCAAGCTCCCCGCCGGGCACGAACCCGAAGCGTGAGTAGTAGGCCGGGTCCCCCTCGAGGAAGACCAGCGGAACCGCCCGCCGGCCGATGATCTCCAGCCCGGCCCGGACCAAGGCCGAGCCCACGCCCCTTCGCTGGTGCCCCGGAAGGACCCCCAGGGGGCTGAGCACCTGTACGTCGACCAGGCGCCGTGGGGCGTCGAGGAGGCTGCGGGTGAACATGACGTGTCCGACCACCCGACCGGACTCCTCGGCGACCAACGACAGTCCGTGGTCAGGGACCAGGGCGTCACGCAGGGCATCGGTCAACTCGGCCACGACAGCCCCGTGATCACCGAACGCCTCGCGATGGAGGCTCCGTACGGCTGCTCTGTCGTCCTCGCGCTCTTCACGGAGATCCATGGCTCCGAAGGTAAGGAGTCCTCGTCCCCGCTCGCCAGTGGTTAAGAGGCGAGTCGGGACACTTTCGGGCAGTCGGTGTCCCCGCCGGTCACCGGGGTGGCCGGCGTACCGGCGCAGGGCACTGGCCGGAGCGCCGGAGTAGTAGCCGCACCCTTGTGCGATATCGGGGCATTTGGGAAAAATGCTTGGACTTCATCAATGCCGTCGCGGGACACTGCGATTCCTGGCCCGCCCGTGCTCGCGCGTCGAAGCCGAAGTCGGCATCGACGCGGGATCAGCGGGAGCTCCGTGGACGTGCTCCGTATGCCGGAGGTCGACCCGGGCGAGGGCACTCGATCGAACCGAAGCTCCCCACGTACACCGCGGCCACGGCATCTCCCCGCAGGTGCGTGGTGAGCTGCCGTATGACAACGCGAGGTTGGGATGGGATTGGCTGAAGTGCGTCGCGTTCCGCCGCGCAGGGGCTCGGTGCTCCTCGCACTCCGGTACTACGGAAGGGAGTTGGCCCGGCTGCGGCTGCTGGCGGTGACCGGAATGCTGCTTCCGGCGCTGGGCAACATCGGCATCAATTACATCGCGCCGCTGGTCGTCGCGAAGCTTGTCGGCAGGATCGCCGGCGACACCGGTACGACCGTCGGCTCGACGGCGCCCTACGTGCTCGCCTTCGCCGGCGTCCTGCTGCTGTCCGAGACGCTGTGGCGCATCGGTCTGCACAGTCTGAACCGGCTTGACGCCCGGGGTATCGAGCACCTGTACGTGATCGGGATGGACGAGCTGTTCGCCAAGGACGCCGCGTTCTTCCACGACAACTTCGCCGGGTCGCTGACCAAGCGGGTCCTGAGCTTCGCGTCCCGGTTCGAGCAGTTCGTCGACACACTGACGTTCTCGGTCATGGGCAGCCTCGTGCCGCTCGTCTTCGGCTCGGTGGTGCTGTGGCACTACGAACCGCTGCTCGTCGTCGGACTCCTGACGATGATCGTGCTGACGGCGGTGTGCGTGACACCTCTCATCCGCAGACGCCAGGCGCTCGTCGGCCGGCGTGAAGAGGCGATCGCCCGGGTGTCGGGCCATGTCGCCGACAGCCTGACCAACATGGACACGGTCCGTGCGTTCGCGGCCGAGCGGCGCGAAGCCGCTGAGCACCGGTCCCGCGTCGCGGAGTCACGGCGGCTCTCGCTGGCGTCATGGGACTACGGAAATCTGCGCATCGACACACTGGTGGCGCCGATGTCCGTGGTGACCAGCGCGTTGGGTCTGCTGCTCGCGGTCACCCTCGGCGGGGGCGGGCACGGTGTGGAGGCGGTTGTCGTCGCCTTCACGTACTTCACCAACGCGACGCGGATCATGTTCGAGTTCAACCAGATCTACCGTCGTCTGGAGGGTGCGATGACGGAGGCCGCACAGTTCACCGAACTGCTGCTGACCCCGCCGAGTGTGCGTGACCCGGTGTCACCGGAGCCGCTGCGGTCCCGGTCCGCCGAAGTCACCTTCGAGCGGGTCACGTTCGCCCACAAAGGCGCTGAGCGGCTCTTCGAAGGCCTCGACCTCACCGTGCCAAGCGGGACGAAGATCGGTCTCGTGGGCCGGTCCGGCGGTGGGAAGACCACGCTCACCAGGCTGCTGCTGCGGATGACGGACATCGACGCCGGACGGATCCTCGTCGGCGGGCAGGACATCAGCCGGCTGCGCCAGGCGGACCTGCGGAGTCTGATCGCTTATGTGCCGCAGGACCCGGCGATGTTCCACCGCACGCTGCGGGACAACATCGCGTTCGCCAGGCCGGGTGCCACCGACGCCGAGATCCGCCGCGCGGCCGAGGCGGCGCATGTCGCGGAGTTCGCCGACGCCCTCCCGGAAGGTTACGACACCCTGGTGGGCGAGCGCGGTGTCAAACTGTCCGGCGGGCAGCGTCAGCGGGTGGCTCTCGCCAGGGCGATCCTGCGCGACGCCCCGATCCTGCTGCTCGACGAGGCGACCAGCGCCCTGGACTCCGAGAGCGAGATCCTCGTTCAGGAGGCGCTGTGGCGGCTCATGGCGGGGAGGACGGCACTCGTGGTGGCTCACCGGCTGAGCACGGTCGCGACCATGGACCGGCTCGTCGTCCTCGACCGCGGACGGATCGTCGAGCAGGGCACGCACCAGGAACTGCTCGACGCGGACGGTGCCTACGCGAAACTCTGGCAGCACCAGTCGGGAGGTTTCTTCGACGACAGCCACGCACGGGCCGACCTGCACCGCACCTGAACGGGGCGGTGGGGCAGGCCGGTCAGGGCCCCAGCCGGCCGGATGCGGTTCAACGCCTGACGGCCACTCCGTCAACGCCCTTGGGTTCGCCGGTACTTGGAGGCATCCTTGGGGCTGCCCAGGTTGGTGACGGGCCTCGCGCGCCTCATGTTCGGCAAGGTCCGAACGGTCGTCAGATTCCGGTCGACCGTTCTCGAGGGGCGGTCCATGGCGCTCCGGCGGCGTGAGGCGTGGCGTAGGGCAGCGGCAACACGTGAAGCGTGGACACCGTGACACCTCCGCACTCCGGGCGCCTGGCATAGAGGGGGCTGCCCGGGGCCTCGCGTTGGATTGACATCACCTCCAGGGGGGAGGAGGGTGGGAATTGTCCGAAAAGTCGCATTTTCAATAAATGCTCGGAGGTGTATGAGGATGCGCCGACGGATCGTTGCCGCAGTCTCAGCGGCGGCCGCGGGTCTCGCCCTTGCTGTCGTACCTGCCAGCGGGGCGCTCGCCAATGACGGCCGGGATTACCGCAGCTGCTCCAGTTGGGACGGCTATCGCTACTACTGCGATGACGGCTACTACTACGACGACTATGGCAACCGCGGCTCTTACGGCGACTTCGGCTTCTTCGACAACGACCATGGTCGCGGCGACTTCCGCTTCAACGACGATCACGGTCGGGGCGGAGACGGCTTCTTCGACAACGGCGGCCGAGGGGACAACGGCTTCGGCCATGACAATGGCTTCGGCGGCAACAACAGCCGGAACGGACGTTGACGGTTTCGGGGTCGCGCGCAACCGAGTGTGCGAAGCCTGAGACTTGATCGACCGGAAGTGGCCGACGCGGGCCCGGTTGCCGACCGGGCCCGCACGGCTTTCCGGCGCTTTCACGGCTTCTCCTGCCGTGGTCGGCGAAACGTGCCACGGGGAGTCGCCTGACCGGTCGATGAGCCGAGGTGATCGCCCCATCAGGGATAAAAGGTGCAAAATTCTTGTTTTGTTTTGGTTGTGGGGGAGTAAGTGATGCGGCGTCAGGGGTGAGCTGATGTGGACCCTGGCGTGAAGTGCTGAACGGTGGTTCACTCCTTCCATGGTCTACCGAAAGACTCCCGCGGTCCAGGACCGGCTGACAGCGGCCCGCGAGCGGCTCGTGGACGAAGCGATCGTCGTGGTCGCCGATGTGGGCTGGGCACAGGCGTCCGTGACCGCCGTCGCCGCGGCCGCGGGGATGTCGGTGGGCTCGGTGTACCAGCACTTCCCGTCGAAGGCGGCACTGGCCGTCGAGGTCTTCCGCCGGGCCGCCGGACGGGAGGCCGATGTGCTCGGCGCCGTGCTGCGCGAGGCGGGCGGAGACCCCCTCGAGCGTCTCACCCGCGCCGTGACCGTATTCGCCCGGCGTGCCCTGGACAGCCGCGGTGTGGCCTACGCCCTGCTGGCCGCACCGTCGGAACCCGCCGTCGAGGCCGAGCGGTTGGAGTTCCGCAGGCGCTACCGGAGCATGTTCGCCGAGGTGATCCGGGAGGGCGTCAAGGCCGGACAGCTCCCCGAGCAGGACGCGGAGGTCACCGCCGCGGCGCTCACGGGAGCGATTGGCGAGGTGCTGGTCGACCCCCTGTCCGGACCGGCCGAGGGAGCCGACGGCGACCGCCTGGTCGCCGAACTCGCCGCCATGTCCCTGCGCTGCGCCGGCGCCGTGCCCGCGCAGCAGTCCCACGAGCTGGAGGACCCGAATGCGCAGTGACCCCGTACGCACCCACGAGGTGACCAACCAGGCGCCCCCGCTCACGGGGCACGACGTGGCGGACGATCCCGTACTCCTGGAAGGTCTGCGCAACGAAGGCGCCGAATGGTACGAGGCCGATCTGCACCGCATCGGGCAACTCGCCGGCTCGGAGGAGGCGAGGCGCTGGGGCGACGAGGCCAACCGGTACGAGCCGGTGCTGCGCACCCACGACCGCTACGGCAACCGCATCGACGAGGTCGACTTCCACCCCTCCTACCACGCGCTCATGGACGTCGCGATCCGCGAAGGCCTCGGCGGTACGCCCTGGGCGGAGGACAAGCCGGGCGCACACGTGGCCCGCGCGGCCGGACTGATGGTCTGGGGCTTCGCCGACCAGAGCCATCTGTGCCCGGTGTCCATGACGTACGCCGTCGTCCCCGCCCTGCGGCACGCCCCCGAGCAGGCGGCGCGCTTCGAGCCGCTTCTGACGGGCAGGGTGTACGACCCGGGGCTGCGCGCTCCCGAGGGCAAGCGCGGACTGCTCGCCGGAATGGGCATGACCGAGAAACAGGGCGGCTCCGACGTACGCGCCAACACCACCACCGCGACCGCGCGGCCGGACGGGACCTGGCGGCTGCGCGGGCACAAATGGTTCACCAGCGCGCCGATGAACGACTTGTTCCTGGTGCTCGCGCAGGCGTCACCCTCCGACGGGCCCGGCGGACTGTCGTGCTTCCTCGTCCCCAGGGTGCTGCCCGACGGGAGCCGCAACACCTTCCGTATCCAGCGGCTCAAGGACAAACTCGGCAACCGCGGCAACGCCAGCAGCGAGCCGGAGTTCGACGACACCGTCGCCTGGCTCGTCGGCCCCGAGGGGCGCGGTGTGAGGACGATCATCGAGATGGTCACGATGACCCGGCTCGACTGCATCCTCAGCTCCGCCTCCGGTATGCGCACCGCCCTCACCCTCGCCGCGCACCATGTGAGCCACCGTTCGGCGTTCGGCGCGAGGCTCGTCGAGCAGCCGCTCATGCGCAATGTCCTCGCCGATCTCGCCGTCGAGTCCGAGGCCGCGACCACGCTCGCACTGCGTGTGGCGGGTGCCGTCGACCGGGCGCAGCGCGGTGACGGCCGGGAGCAGAGCTTCCTGCGCCTGGCCACGGCGGTCGCCAAGTACTGGGTGTGCAAGCGCCAGCCGACGATGGTCGCGGAGGCGCTGGAGTGCCTCGGCGGCAATGGCTTCGTCGAGGACTCGGGCATGCCGAGGCTCTACCGGGACGCTCCGCTCAACGGCATCTGGGAAGGCTCCGGCAATGTCAGCGCTCTCGATGTCCTGCGTGCCCTGACCCGCGAACCGGACTCGCTCGAGGCCTTCGCGGACGAGATCGCGCTTGCCGCCGGAGCGGACGCCCGGCTCGACGCGGCCTGGCGCGAGCTGCGCGAAGAGCTCGCCACGGCCGGCGACGCCCAGCTGCGCGCCCGATGGCTGGTGGAGCGGATGGCGCTGGTCCTGCAGGGATCGCTGCTGGTCCGGTACGCGCCGGCCGCCGTCGCCGACGCGTTCTGCGCCTCCCGGCTGGCCGGGTCCCACGGGCTCGCCTTCGGGACACTGCCGACCGGTGTCGACCGGGCGAGGATCATCGCCCGGGTGCCCGGCGCCCGGGACTGAGCCGCCCGGGGCGCGGACAGCGCCACGCCGGGGGATCCTGAGGTGAGGGAGCCCGCGGCGCGGCGCTGTCCGTGCCGGCGGGGTGCGGGTGAGGAGGTGTACGCCATGACGCGGAGGCTGGAGTGGCACGTCGGCCTGGTCCTCGTCGAGGAGGACGGTACGACGAGGGCCCAGGCGGTCCTGGACACCGGCACCACGACCTACACGGGGCAGGGGATCGCCCGGTGCAACCCCCAGGACGTGGACGTCCCGGCGATCGGTGACGAGCTCGCCGCGAGCCGGGCCATGAGGGACCTTGCGACGACGCTCATGCGCGTGGCGAACCACGACCTCGAGAGCGTCGGCGCCGGGCCGGAGAGCGGGGTGCCCTACGGCTGGCCCGAGGCTGCCACATAGTGCGGCCCCCCGTCAGTCGGTGATGCCGCTGCCGTAGGGGGCGTAGAGATCGAGCAGACGGATACGTGCCGCATGGAGCCGGTGGGCCAGGACCCTGCCCACCCACTGGCCTATCGCGGATCCGAGCGCCGGGTCGGCGTCCATCATCATGCGCACGGTCCGCGCGTCGAACTGCTGGGCACGGACGGGGGTCATCGCTTCGGCCCCCAGCTGCCACACGAACGGCGGGAACAGCCACGACCAGCCCACGAGTTCACCGAAGCCGAGATTCTCGATGACCGCCGGGCGGCGCCCCGGGACCGCCATGTGCAGGACGATCGTGCCGGACTTGATGATCCAGAAGCGGTCGGCGAGCCGGCCTTCCTCGAAGACGCGGTAGCCCTCGGGAAACTTGACGTCCTCGGCGATCTCCAGCAGCCGGGTACGGTGCTCGGCCGACAGGGCCGCTGTCAAACGGATGGAAGAGGTGGTCATCGCGGAGGCCTCCGTTCCGTGCCGGCTCCACTCCAGCGTCGCACGGCGGGTCGCCACCCGCGCCGCCAGCACGGGGAACCTCAGGAGCCGCCGCCCGCCCCACCTGCCATCGGACGGCATCCCGCTTGCCGTGCTCTGCCGCGCGTACACGAGGAGTTGACCGAGGCGAGGGCACGGCGCCACTACCCGAGCGGCCACCTCACTGGGGCCAGTCCTTCGTGATCTCGAGCCGGTACGTCTGACGGCCGAGCTCCCTGCCGCCGGCATCCACGAAGGTGCCCGTACACGCGTAGGTGTCACGCGCCAGATGTCCGGTCGGCAGGTGCACCGGCGGCAGGACCACCTCGTACGGACCACCGTGCCGGTAGTCGCCCAGATGGGTTTCCGTGTGCACCACGATCACCCCCTGGCGGGTGTGCTCGTCGATGAACTTGAGCCCCTCGAGATCCCCCCTGGACGGTACGCGGAACTCGAGGCGCAGCCGGAACTCCGCGCCCTCCCTGAGGCTGACGGGAACCTGCGACTCCTGCCCGCCGCCCCGGTCCTCCCGGTCCTCCCGGTCTTCCTGATCTTCCCGGTCCTCCCGGTCTTCCTGGTCTTCCCGGTCACGCGGCGGCACCGGCACGGGAACGTCGGGTCGCCCCTCCACCTGGATCGTCACGGCCAGCAGCTCGAAGTCACGGTGTGTATTCATCGGATACGCCAGCTTTCGCCGCTCATGAGAAGGAAGGCCCGGTGATTCAGCGTAGTCATCAGCCCGTGCCGGAAGCGGGGAGCCGGAGGCGGTGTCATAGTCGGGGGTGTCACCGGACCCCGGAGGACCAGGAGAACCGGACATGGTGTCAGCACGGGACGGCTTGCCGGACAGCATCGGCGACGGCGACCGGTTCGGCGTCGAGGTACGCCCCGGGCCGGAGGCGGGAATCGTCGTGGTCGTGGTCGAAGGCGAGCTCGACCACGACACGGCCGAGCCGCTGCGTATCGCCCTGGACGAGGGTGTCGCGGCGGGCGCGCGCCGCATTCTGGTCGACTGTTCCGAACTGCTGTTCTGTGACTCCACCGGGCTCAATGTGCTGCTGCGCGCCCGCCTCGCGGCGCGGGAGACGGGTGCCCGGATCGAGCTGGCGGCGCTGCGCCCGCAGGTCGCCCGGATGCTCGCCATCACCGGTGCCGGTGCGGTCTTCCCGCGGTACGCGAGTCTCGGCGAGGCTCTCGCGGAGCCGCGGCGGGAGTAGGCGGGAGCAACCGTGAGCGCGGCCCTTCCGGCGCAGGGACAGACCCGCAGACTCGTACTCTCCGGGACCCGGGGGGTGGTCGGCCGGTGCCGCGACTTCAGCCGCGCGGCGCTCGTGGACTGGGGGTGGCTCCCCGGCGCGGGCGACGACGCCGACCCCGGAGGGACCGGCGGCACCAGCGGCAAGGGCGGCGCAGGGAAGGCCGGCGGCACGACCGGCCTCGACGGCTTCGAGGGCGCCGGGGGGAACGCCGGGACCCGCACCGGCCACGAGCCCGGCGGACCCGGCGACGGCGTCCACGGCCATGGCGACCACGGCGGCAGCTTCGGTGACTACGACTACGACTTCGGCGACTACGACTTCGACGGCTGCGACGACGACTCCGACTTCGACGAGGCCGAGGAACGGCTGGCCGTCGCCGAGGACGTCCTGATGGTCGTCTCCGAGCTGGTCACCAATGCCTGTCTGCACGCCGGAGGCCCCCGGGAACTCGTACTGCACTGCACCCCCGAGCGGCTGCGCGTGGAAGTGAGCGACGCCAGCCCGGTCCCGCCCCGGCCTCGCCCGCACGCCGACCCGGCGAAGCCCGGCGGTCACGGACTGATCGTGCTGAGCCGTCTCGCCCGTGCGTGGGGCTCGGTGTCGCGCGCGGCAGGCAAGACGGTGTGGGCGGAGATCAGCGCGCCCAGCGCCCCCTGGGAGGGGACCTGAACCCATCCGGGGTGTCGCCCGGGGGAGTGCGTGCGAAAGTCGAGAGTGAAGACATGACGCCGAACGAGCGACTCGAGGTCGGCGATGAATGCATCCGGTCGTTCACGGGACCACCCTGAGAACCTCCCCGCGACCCAACCCCCGGACGGTGCCGCGGTGGATCCACGGCCACCGGCCGAACTGGGCGAAGAGGGTCTGCGTAAGCTTCTGGCGAGCCTCACGGCCGTGCGCGACGGCGACTTCTCCGCGCGGCTCCCCGACGACGCCGGCGGCATCATGGGTGAGATCGCCGGGGTCTACAACGGCATGGCCGACCAGCTCTCCCTCGTCACCTCCGAGGTCACCCGGGTGGCGCGGGAGGTCGGCGGTGAGGGACGGCTCGGCGGTCACGCCCGGGTGAGAGGCGTCGGCGGTGTCTGGCAGGAGCTCACCACCGGTGTCAACACGATGGCCGACAACCTCACCTCTCAGGTGCGGTCGATCGCCCAGGTCGCCACGGCCGTCGCCCGCGGTGACCTCACACAGAAGATCCGGGTCGACGCGCGCGGTGAGATCCAGGAACTCAAGGAGACCATCAACACGATGGTCGAACGGCTCTCCTCGTTCGCCGAGGAGGTCACCCGGGTGGCGCGCGACGTCGGCACCGAAGGCGATCTGGGCGGACAGGCGACCGTACGCGGAGTGTCCGGCACCTGGAAGGACCTCACCGACAACGTCAACTCCATGGCGACCAACCTGACCAATCAGGTCCGCAACATCGCCCAGGTCACCACGGCCGTCGCCCGTGGCGATCTGACCCGCAAGATCGACGTGGACGCCCGCGGCGAGATCCTGGAGCTCAAGACGACCATCAACACCATGGTCGACCAGCTGTCGTCGTTCGCCGCCGAGGTCACCCGGGTCGCCCGGGAGGTCGGCAGCGAGGGACGGCTCGGTGGCCAGGCCGAGGTGGAGGGAGTCTCCGGGACCTGGAAGCGGCTCACCGAGAACGTCAACGAGCTCGCAGGAAACCTCACCCGGCAGGTCCGCGCCATCGCCGAGGTGACCAGTGCCGTCGCCGAGGGCGATCTGACCCGCTCCATCACCGTCGAGGCCCCGGGAGAGGTCGGCGACCTCAAGGACAACATCAACGCGATGGTCGAGTCGCTGCGCGCCACCACCCGGGCCAACGAGGAACAGGACTGGCTCAAGACGAACCTCGCCCGGATCTCCGGACTGATGCAGTCCAGCAACGACCTCGACAGCGTCGCCGCGGTCATCATGAACGAGGTCCCGCCGCTGGTCTCCGCCCAGTACGGCGCGTTCTTCCTGGCCGAGGAAGTCTCCGGCGGCAGCGGCCCCGAGCTGGTCATGACCGCCGCCTACGGAGTCCCCGCCGTAGCGGCGGACGGGCAGCGGCCCGTACGCTTCCGGCTCGGTGAGTCCCTGGTCGGCCAGGCGGCGCTCAGCCGGCGCACCATCGCCGTCGACGAGCTGCCCCCCGGCTACGTCACGATCTCCTCCGGCCTTGGGTCCATCGCCCCGGGAGCGCTGATCGTGCTGCCCGTGGTGGTCGAGGACCAAGTGCTCGGCGCCGTGGAACTGGCCGCACTGCGGCCCTTCACCCGAACCCACCGGGACTTCCTGGACCAGTTCATCGAGACCGTGGGGGTCAATGTGAGCTCCCTCAACGCTCACGCCCGTACCGACGAACTGCTCGAGCAGTCCCAGCGGCTCACCGCCGAACTGCGCGCTCGGTCCCAGGAGTTGCAGGCACGTCAGGAAGAACTCCAGCGTTCCAACGCCGAACTCGCCGAGAAGGCCGCCCTGCTTGCCGACCGCAACCGGGACATCGAACGCAAGAACCTGGAGATCGAGCAGGGCCGCCAGGAACTGGAGGAGCGGGCCAAGCAGCTCTCGCGCACCTCGATGTACAAGTCCGAGTTCCTGGCCAACATGAGCCATGAGCTGCGTACCCCGCTCAACAGTCTGCTCATCCTGGCCCAGTTGCTCGCGCAGAACCCGGAAGGCAACCTGACGGAGAAACAGGTCGACTACGCCGAGGTCATCCATTCCGCCGGCTCCGACCTGCTGCAGCTGATCAACGACATCCTCGATCTCTCCAAGGTCGAGGCGGGCAAGATGGACGTCCACCGTGAGCCCTTCCCGCTGCACCGGCTGCTGGAATACGTCGAGATGACCTTCCGGCCGCTGGCGAGCGAGCGCAGCCTCGAGTTCGGCATCGTCACGGCGGACGACGTGCCCGACGACATCACCACCGACGAGACACGGCTGCGGCAGGTCCTGCGCAATCTGCTCTCCAACGCCCTGAAGTTCACCGAGACCGGCAGCGTCGAACTCCGGGTGGAGAACGCCACCGACGCCGAGGTCCCCTCCGCCCTGCGCGGACTCTCGGTCATCGCCTTCCGGGTCAAGGACACCGGGGTCGGTATCGCTCCCGAGCATCTGGACTCGATCTTCGGAGCGTTCCAGCAGGGCGCGGTGACCACCGGGCGGCGCTACGGAGGCACCGGGCTCGGACTGTCCATCAGCCGCGAACTCGCCCAGCTCCTCAGCGGGGTGATCGTCGCGGAGAGCAAGGTCGGCGAAGGCAGCGTCTTCACCTTCTACGTGCCCGTCGGCGGCGAGGTGCCCGATCAGCCGCCGCCGGGGCTCGCCACCCGCGGATCCACCGGCGGCGGGATCACCGGCACCCAGCAGCGCGCGGTGAAGGGCGGCTCCCTGACCGGCCGCACCGTGCTGATCATCGACGACGACGTGCGCAACGTCTACGCGCTCACCGAGATCCTCGAGGCGGAGGGCATGCGGGTGCTGACGGCCGACGACGGGCGCTCGGGGATCGACCTGCTCACCGCACACCCTGACGTGGATCTGATCGTGATGGACGTGATGATGTCCGGGATGGACGGCTACAGCGCCACCGCGGCGATCAGGAAGCTGCCCAGATTCGCTTCCGTGCCGGTGATCGTGGTCACCGCGAAGGCGATGCCGGGCGACCGGGCCAAGAGCCTCGCGGCGGGGGCCAACGACTACATCACCAAGCCGGTCGACGCGTATGACCTGGTGGCCCGGATACGCAAGTGGCTCCAGCGCTAGGGGGCTTCTGATGGATCTCCGCGGCGTCGCGACGCCCGGCCCGCCCCCACGGCCTTACGGCGTGGGAGGTACCCCCACTCGCCGCACCGGCCGAAAGACCAAGTACGTCCCGTACGAGGGCTTCCAACCGGCACCCCGAGAGCACGCACCGGACGCCGCTCCTTCCTCCACGGAGATCCATCAGAAACCCCCTAGTGCTGTGGCCGGATAGGTTTGCCGGGAAGCTTGCGGCGTCCGGTGCGGTGTATCGCAAGGCGGTGGGGGTACCCCCGGCCGGAGGCTGGGGGAGGTCGCCCTTGTACTGGATGTACTCGGGTGACTCGACAACGCAGCGAGGCGCCGTGTAGGGCGCCTCGAGCCGGTGAACCTATCCGGTCACGGCACTAGCCGACCAGACCCCCGTCGCACTCCTGCCGCGACCCGGCAGCCGCCCCGGCCGGTTCAGGAAACCCGTACGGCCACCAGGCTCGTGTCGTCGTCTGTGTCACCGGTGACGGACCCCAGCAACTGGTCCGCGTGCGCGTCCAGGGCCCCAGGGCCGAGTCGCTCCGCCGCGAGGCGCAGACCGGCGAGGCTCTCGTCGAGGCCCGTGTGCCGGCGCTCCACGAGTCCGTCCGTGTAGAGCACCAGGGTGTCCCCAGGCGCGAGGGGCGTCACACACTCCGTGTACCGCGCGGACGTCATGGCACCCAGCAGGATGTTGCGCGGCGGATCGAGGAAGCGCCCCTGGCCGTCGCGGAGCAGCAGCAACGGAAGATGTCCCGCGCTGGCCCAGTGCAGCGACCGGTCGGTGGGGTCGTAGAGGGCGCACACCGCAGTGGCGGTCGGATGCCCTTGGGTGCTCATGGTGACCTCGTTGAGCAGGGCCATCAGCCGCGCCGGCGAGTAGCCGGTGAACGCCAGTCCGCGCAGTGCGTTGCGCAGCGAGACCATGCCGGTCACCGAGTCGATGCCGTGGCCCGCGATGTCGCCGACGGCGACCAGTACCCGGCCGTCCGGCAGCGGCAGCACGTCGTACCAGTCGCCGCCGACCCGGACCTCCTCGGCCGCCGGCCGGTAGCGGGCCGCGACCTCGAGCCCGGGCAGCTGCTGCAGCACCGGTACCTCGGGGACGATCGCCTGCTGCAGCTGCAGCACCAGCTGGTGACGGAGCGCCGCCTGCTTCTGGGTCGCGGTGAGCTGGTCGAAGGTCGCGCTCAGGGCGATCTCGGCGTGGTGCTGGGCCGAGACGTCCTGGTACACCCCCGTGATCCCGGTCAGCACACCGCCCGTCAGCAGGGGTTCGGCGGCGATCCGGACATGGCGCAGCCCGCCGTCCGCGCGTACCGCGCGCACGACCGTGTGGCCGCCCCGTTGGTGCTCGGTGAGTTCGCCGAGCAGCTCGCTGAGCTTTCCGGCCTCGTCCCGGTGCAGCTGGGGGGCGAGGCGGAGCAGCGGGACCGGGGGAGTGCCGGGATCGACGCCGAAGATCCGGTACGCCTGCTCGCTCCACCGGGACGTCCCGGCGATCAGGTCGTCCTCGAACCCGGCGAGGTTCTCCAGCCGGCCGAGCACCCGGCTCAGTGACATCGCCGGGTCCGTGGCGCCGTGCCAGAGGACGACGCATCTGTCGGGGCTCACCGGCAGCACCCGCACATCGTGGAGCGGGTCGGGGTCACCGGCCCGGTGCTGTGTGGGCAGACGTGCCGCACGCTGCGGCGCCGCGGTCTCCCGGGCCTGCCCGGCCAGCCGCGCGACGTCCGCCTCGATCGCCGGGAACACCTGCGCCAGGGGCCGGCCGGCCGTTCCCGGCACCCTGCCCGCCCAGTCGAGCGCAGGTCTGTTGAGGTGCTCGATGTGCAGGGCGCCGGTCGCGGGCTCGGCGCGCAGGGCCATGCCCGGATGTGTCAGCTGGTCGAGCAGCGAGGCCAGGACGACGGGGGCGGCGGGTCCGGCATCCGCGGCGTCCAGGATGCGCGCTGCCGGGACCGCGAGGGCCGTGAGCGCGCGCCGCATCGCCTCGTCCAGCTCGCGGGGCCCCGGCCAGTCGGCGACGGCCAGTCCGGTCACACTGCCGCGCCGACGCAGCGGGAGCACGGCGCGGGCGCCGTCGGCGGCGGAGCCGGGGAGCCGTTCGCCCGCGGGCGGGCCGGACGGGAGCCATACGGGGGCCGCCTCGGCGAGCGCGTGATGCATCGGGCTGTTGGTTCCAGGGGGCACCCACCGCCAGTGTGCGGCCTCCAGGGGGCTCACCCCTGCCCGCCCGGTCAGCTCCAGACAGTCCGTCTCCGTACGCCGGAACAGCCACAGACCGCGCACGCCGAGCGGGCGCAGCCCGCCTTCCAGGAGGGTCTCGGCCACATCGTCGACGGAGCCGCCCGTCTCCGCCGTGGCGTCGACGGCGGCTTCGGTCCGCAGGGCCCGGCGCCCCCGCTCGCTGTCGCTCTCGTCGTCCCCGGCATCCCCGGCATCTCCGACACCCCGTACGTCGATCTCCGGGTCCTGGCCGCCGGCCGCGGTCCGCGCCGTGTCCGCGCCCCGTAGGCCCACCGTGCCCGAGGCGCCGTTGACGACGTCCGTGGCGAGGTCGTCGAGCGAGACTCCGGTGGACTCGGCGAGCCGGACGAGATGGTCCATTGCGTCGGCGGGGGAGAGGGACAGCTGCGCGACCAGGACGCCCGATGCCAGGTCGTGCAGATGACGGCGTGCGAGATCGCGGCGCAGCGTCGCCAGTTCGGCGGTGAGCTGCGTGACCGCGGTGGCCAGCCGGCCGGGCTCCGGTTCGTCCCGCCCGTTGTCGGGCATGGTCATGTCGTCTCCAGCCTGGACCCAGCCTGGACGAACCGGATTTTACCCGTGTGTCAGGCGCCGCGCTTCCGGTCCGGATGCCCGTCCGGGGCCCTGCGCGGACCGCGAGCACGCGGGTCGTGCGGGTCACGGGAGGCGCGGGGTTCCCGTGGTGTACGCGGGTCGTGCGCGGTGTGCGGGCCATGAGCCGGGGGCGCGGTGTGCGGGCCGCGGCTCGCGGGCGCCTCGTTCTCGGCGTGGGTGTGGGCGTGGGCGTGGGTGTCGTGCGCGGCGCGCGGATCAAGGGCGGCGGCGGTGCGGGCGCGGTCCGCGTCGCCTTCGCACTGCGAGCGCAGCCGTTCCGCCTTGCGGCGCAGCCGCGCCCGGTGCTCGGGATCGGTGCAACGGTCGGCGCCGCGGGAGAGCTCCTCGGCCATCACCCGGAGTTCCTCGGGCGTCCTGACGGGTTCACCTGATGTGGTCATGGCTCCTCCTTTCGGGGCCATGAGCCAGGCAAACACGCCGCGGTCACCCCCGCATTTCCTTCGATCACTCATGGTCACGCACCCGGCGCCCACCTGCGCGTCTTCCGTTATCGACGGTCTCGGCGCCGTCGAGAGGCAGCCCCGTGGACCCGGCCGCCTCCGGCGGTGTGGCCGGGCGCAGCGTGGGCAGACGCGGTATGCGGGTGAAGGGAGAGGGGCGTCATGACGCGACTGGTGAAGGACGTGATGACGAGTGGGGTGCTGGCCCTGTCCCCCGAAGCGACGGTCGTCGAGGCCGCGCGGCTGATGCGGGACATGGACGTCGGGGACGTGATCGTCGCGGCCGGTGAACAGCTGCTCGGGATACTGACGGACCGTGACATCACCGTCCGCTCCGTGGCGATGGGCCACGATCCCCACAGGATGCCGGTCCGCGCGGTGTGCACTCCTGACGTGAGGACCGTCGGCCCCGGACAGGACACGGCGGAGGCCGCTGAGCTGATGCGCTGCCACAGGGTGCGCAGGCTGGCGGTGGTCGAGGAGGGTCACCCGCTCGGGGTCCTCACCCTCGGAGACCTCGCCAGGGCCGACGATCCCCGGTCCGCGCTCGCGGACATCAGTGCGGCACCGCCGAACAGCGGTGCATGACCCGAGTGGGATTCTGCCGCCGAATGGGGCAGGGAGGACGCTCCGCGCGATGCCCGTGCGAGGACCGTGGTACGTGTCCAGGGGTCTCCTGAACGCGATCAAAGGGAAGCCATGCGCGCGACAGCGATCTCCGTGGCAGCCGCAGTCGGAGCGGTCGCCGTACTGGCCGTGCCGCCGGCCGTGGCCGCACCGTCGCATGTTCCTTTCGGCAGCCCGGCAACAGGCTCCGGCGGCCGGGCGGTCACCGTGCGCGCCGCCCCGGAACCGGATCCCTACCAGCCCGCGCTCGACATCCGGGTGGTCGACGCTCCCGTCCCCGGCCGGGCGCCGGACCCGCGGGCGGCGGGCCGGATCGTCGACCACCTCAAGCCGGGTGCGACCCTCGAGCACCAGGTCGAGGTCTCCAACAACACCACGGAGCGCCGCGAGGTCGAGCTCTATGCCGCCGCGGCGCAGATCAGGAGCAACCGCTTCGTCCGTGGCGCCGGCCGTACGGCGAACGAACTGACCGGCTGGGTCAGTGTCACTCCGGCCACCCTGACGCTCACCCCCGGTCAGAAGCTGCGGACGAAGGTCAAGGTGGTCGTTCCGCCGAAGGCCGCGACCGGCGAGCGGTACGCGATGATCTGGGTCCAGGGCAAGGCGCCGGCGGGTGCTCCCCAGGGGCAGACGGCTCCCGACCGGACAGGCGTCCGTATGTACGTGAACGTGGGTGCCGGCGCGGAACCGCCCTCCTCCCTCCGGGTCGGTGTCTACCGCGTCCACAGGACCGAGGCCGGCCTGCCCGTCCTGACCGCGCAGGTGCGCAACACCGGGGGACGGGCGCTCGACCTGAGCGGTTCGCTGGAGCTGACGGGGGCTCCTGGCCTGCTGAGCGCGGGGCCCTTCCCGATCAGGTCCGGCACGACCCTCCCACCAGGGGGGATCGGCACGGTTTCGGCGGGTCTCGACCCGCTGCTGCCCGACGGCCCCTGGGACGTCACCCTCAGCCTGGACGGGGGAAAGGCTCAGCAACGCGTCTCCGCGCCGCTGAGCCTGCCGCGCAACCGTGACGGCTGGCTGGCCGAGCTGGGCCGCATTCCGGACCCCGCGACGTGGTACGCGGGCGCCGCCGTGCTCGTCCTGGCCGCGGGTGTGGGCTCCTTCGCCCTCGGGTTGCGCAGGGCGCAGCGGGGCAAGCCGCCGCAGCAGTCATGACGGCTCCCCGGCCCGTGCGTCGCGCCGGCCGGGGAGGGGAGCGGGTGGAGCCGAGCAGGTGCCGGGCGCCTGTTCATGTGCCCGGCACCTGCTCCTCACGTCTTAACGACCGCGGCTCCGCGCGGGGCTCGTCCCCATGTGGATGCCCCTCGGCCGGCTCCGCCGGCTCGGACACCAGGGTCATCACCGCCTCGGACGCACCGTCGTCCGCCAGCAGCCCGTCCCGCAGCTTCGTCAGCACCCGTGCGAGCAGCCGGGACACATGCATCTGCGAGACCCCGAGCCGTGCACCGATCTCCGACTGCGTCAGATCATCGACGAACCGCAGTGACAGGATCGTGCGCTCACGCTCGGGAAGTCCGGCGATCAACGGCTTCAGGCACTCCAGACACTCGACGATGTCCAGAGCCGGGTCCTCGGCGCCCAGTCTGCGGGCGAGCGGGCTGACCGTCTCGTCGTCCTCGAGCGGTTCGATGGAGTGGGCCGCATAGCCGTTGGCGGCCATCTCGCCCTCCAGGACCTCCTCTTCGGTGATCCCGAGCCGGTCCGCGAGCTGTGCCGTGGTCGGGGCCCGACCGAGCTCCTGCTCCAGCGTGTCGAAGGCCTTGGCCAGGTCCAGCCGCAGCTCCTGGAGCCGCCTGGGCACCCGGACCGCCCAGCTCGTGTCACGGAAGAACCGCTTGATCTCGCCGACGATCGTGGGCAGCGCGAACGAGGCGAACTCGACCTCGCGCTCGACGTCGAAGCGATTGATCGCCTTGATCAGGCCGACGGTGCCGACCTGCATGATGTCTTCCATCGGCTCGCAGCGGCCACGGAACCGCCCGGCGGCGAACCGTACGAGGCTGAGGTTGAGTTCCACCAGTGTGTTGCGGACGTACGAGTACGGCGCCGAGCCCTCGTCCAGCGCCTGCAGACGCCGGAACAGGGTGATCGACAGGGACTTCGCGTCCGCTGTGCTGAGGGTCCGGGGGTCCGGTATATCGGGGAGACCCTCATATGCGTCCGGTGCCGCCGACCGCTCCGGCCGGGCGGCACGGACGTCGCTGTCTCGGGTCAGGAGTGAGGTGGACATGAGGCTCCTTCGACCGCGCATGGCCCGCGTCGCCGAATGCGGCGCGACCGTCGGTCGAGTTCCACCGTCCTCATACCCATTTGTCCCGCTCTGACCCTCTTCGTCTCTCGCGCCGGCCGGCCATGGATGCGTAGCGTGAGGGATGTCAACTGTGCGTGTGTGCCCGGTTCTTGCGGTCAGGGCAGGTAGCGCTCCAGCGCCGCGGCGCCTTTCTCCTGGATCTCCTTGCGGGCGCGCTCGATGTTCGCCGGCGTGCATTCGCGGCCGGACGCCATCACCAGATCCTCGGGATCGAAGGGGCGTTCCGATCCGGTCCAGATCCGCATCGGCGCCCTCTTGGGCTCCGGCTCTTCGTTTTTGTCCTGCGTCATCTGTGCCTCCGGGCGTGTCCCGTCTCGATTGGCTGAGTACCAGCATCACGCCGTATCGCGCGAAACGCAGCCCGGACGTATGTGTGGATACGTTGTGCGTACGGACGACGACAGACGATGACCGAGCGCGGCAGACGACGACGGGCCTGACGGCGACGGGCCTGACGGCGACGGGCCGGAGTGTCGCGGACTTCGCGACGCTCCGGCCCGTCGGTGGCGCGAGGTCTTCACGCGCCAAGCGGTCGGTGCCCGGTGCCCGGCCCAGGTCCGGGGGACCTTGAGCCGGTGGGAACGCGGACGGTTCAGGCGATCGAAGCCGAGACGATCGCCGCCACCGCCAGATTGCACGAGGCGGTCACCCACACCGCCGGGTGCGGCTCCGCCTCGACCAGCGTCGCCCCCAGCTTGCCCGGAGTGACCAGGTCGACGATCAGGAACGCCACGGCCATCAGCACCAGGCCCAGCACCCCGAACGCGGCAGTGGACACAAGGCCCTTGCCGAAGTCCTCGTAGGTCGTCCAGATCGAGGTGAAGACGATCCCGCCGATGCCGAGCAGGGCCGAGCTCAGTAGGACGGCCGCATTGCGATTGCGCTCCTCCCAGATCTGCCGGCCGAGCTTGCCGGGCGTCAGCAGGTCCACCAGGACGATGCCGAGGATCAGCAGCACGACGCCGAGGGCACCGTAAGCGGTGGCCCGGCCGAGTCCGTTGACTATGTCGGTCATGGGGAAGCGCGTCTCCGTGTCTGGAATTCGATCGCGGTCAAGGCGCGGCAAAATGTATCGCATGCCCCGGTGGGGAACGAGCGGTCAGGGTCCCTGGACGAGCAAGCCGTTCGTCGGACGGGGCAGGTCAGGCTCCGGACGCATTCAACGGCATCGGCACATGTTGGGCGACGGCGGGCAGTGGCCGTACGACATGACGTGATCAACCGGGCTGTGCATATGAGAACGAGTCAAAGTCCTCAGAAGCGGCACCAAAGCCGCCTCGATCGCACAAGTATTCCCTTGTGCCCGGATCGACCGACCGGGCACACCAACGGGAGGAAACCACTGTGCGAATCACACGTCCCTTAGGAGTGCTGGCCGCGGCGTTGACGGTCGTGACCGCGACCGCGGCCGCAGCACCGGCAGCCGACGTCCCCCGTGTGCCCCCGGTCGGTGAGGCGCACGCCGCGGCCGCGGCAGGCTTCGACGAGAAGGGCTCCACGGTCGTCCACTGGGGGATGGACGACTCCGGTGACGAGTGGCGGAGCAAGACGCTCGACGCCTCCATACCGGCGAACAACGACCCGGTGAACTTCGCGCCCGAGGGCGTCGAACTGCCGAAGACGGCCGGCAAGAACGCGGCGGCTGCCGGCTGGATCTGCTCGACCTGGGCCAGGCCCACGGTCAAGAACGGCAACTACCTCGCCTCGTCCAGCCACGAGGTGTGCTCGGGCAGCTTCCTGTACCACTACACACGCGGGCAGTTCCTGCGCTCGTCCTGGTCCGGTCCACGTGCCTACACCGGCTGGTCGAACAGCCAGTTCGTGTACTCGCCGAACGAGGTCAACGACACGATCTGGACGATCGGCTGCCCGGGCGGCGGTACGTACAACTACAACCTGCAGGTCCAGACGCACCTGGTGGACACCCGCGGGGACCATGGAGGACCCTACGAAGTGGGCAAGTACGTCCGTGCGGCCTGCGGGACCTGATCGGAGAAGTCCATGCTCGTGACCCTGGACCGGCTGCTCGCGGCACTGGCCGACCGCATCGCCCCAGCCGCGGACTCCGGATCGTTCTCCCACCCGGCGCCGCGGCCGTCGGCCTGGCGACCGGCGACATGGGCCGAGAGGTACCGGCACGGTTTCAGGCGCCGGGAACAGCGCCGCTGCCAGGGGCTCCGCCTCCCGACGGCGCGCCCTTTGGGCCCTGACGACCGAATGCCCTGAGAGAGCAGGCACGGCAGAGGGTGCGGGGCGTGCCTGTGCGCCCCGCACCCCACAGTCGGGAACCACGCCAACAGCCGCCGTACCGGCCGGCGTTCGGTCGGTGTTCTGCCGGCACTCGGCCGGCCTTTCCCAGCGCCTCACCCGGTGATCCTCCTCAGCCCTCGACCCGGCAGTCGTCCGTCCGTACACGCGGAAACCCTCCTTCAGTTGACGGATGTAACTCCACGCGAACGCCCATACGTTGACGACGCTGCCGACAGCGACACAGCCGGGGGCGGGCACCTGCACCGCCGCCGGGCCCCGATGCCGCCGCGGCACGGGGGCCGTCATCGTCATGCGGCCCTCCCCACAGGCAAGAGCTTTCGAGGAGAACGGAACAGCCATGCTCATCGAGCTGACCCCTCACCGGCCAGGGCGGCGGACCAAGGCCGCAATCGCCGTCACCGTCGCCGCGTTCGTCACCTCGGTGTCCCCGCTCACGGCCACAACGGCCCACGCAGACACCTCCGCCACCGCGGGTCTGTCCCTGTCGCCTCGCCTGATCTCCTCCGACGGCCTTGCGCCGTCGTTGGACCTGGCGAAGGACTCGCCCGACTACGGGACGGAGATCGTCATCAACAAGCTGCCGATGGCGAACTGGACCTTCCTGCCCAACGGCGACGGGAGCTTCCTGATCCGCAACGACAGAACGAACAAGTGCCTCGACTTCAACACCGACAACAACCACCTCGTCGAGCCGGTGTACTGCGACAAGACGAACAGCAAGCAGAACTGGTACCTGCAGCCGTCCGGCGGCAATGACGGCTACTACCTGATCCGCAACGTCAACAACGACAAGTGCATGGACGTGTTCGGGGGCGGCAACGCCGACGGCACGGTGGTGGGCCTGTACGACTGCCACGGCGGCGGCAACCAGGAGTGGATCGTCGGTCCGACGCCCAGCCCTGGTGCCACGGGTCCCACCCTCGCGGAGATGGCCACCGCCTATGCCCTCAAGCAGTGCAGCAACGGCGCCCGCGTCGTCGCGTCGTGCGCTTACGAGATCACGGGCGACAGCGTGGCATCCGTGGGGAACCTGAAGCGGGTCAGCTCCAACGTGTGGAACAACAGCACCGACAACGCGGATCGGACCATCACCTGGACCCAGACCACGTCCCAGACCAACACGGTGGGCGCCTCCATCACCGTCACCAGCGAGGTCGGGGTCAACGTCGAGTTCGTGACGGCCAAGGTCAGCACGGCCATCAGCGCACGCTACGAGCACTCCTGGACCCAGACCGACACCGTGAGCGACGCCAACAAGATAACCGTGAAGCCGAACAACTACAGCTGGGCGATGCGGGGCCAGCTGATGAAGACGGTGACGGGGAACTGGACGTTCACCAACGACCTCGGTGACAAGTGGTCCGGCGACGGCACCGCCACCGTCCCCGCCGTCGACGGCACCGACGGCCACAGCAGTGACCTGGTGCTGTGCACGAGCGACAGCACCGCCCGGGAGTGCGTCGACAACCGATGAGATGAGGGGCGCGGAGCACCCCACCGCGTGATCCGGAAGCGTTCCGCACGATGATCCGACGGCAGGGCGTCGGACGGTTCCCCGGCCTCCGCCCACGGAGCCGGGGAACCGCGCACCGCCCGTTCCGGGGCTGCCCGTCCCGGGACGCCGACAGGTCACCCCCCGGACGGCGACCGCCCGGACCGCTGCCTGCGGGTGACCTCCGCGGCGATCTCGACCCGCGAGGCCATCGCCAGCTTTCTGAGGATGCTGGACACATGGGTGCTGACGGTGCTTCGGGCGATGGAGAGCCGGGCCGCGATCTCGGGATTGGAGCACCCTTCGGCCACGTGCTCCGCCACCAGGCGTTCGGTGTGGGTGAGCGCTTCCCAGCCGTCACGAGCGCCGCCGCGCGTCCGGTGCGAGCCCCGGCGGACGGCGACCGCTCGCAGCCGGGACGTCGCCTGGGCCACGTCCCAGACCGCCCCCAATCGCGTGAACGTGTCGAGTGCCTGATCGAGCAGGACGCGGGCGTCGTCCAACCGCCCCGTGCGGGCCAGCATCTCCGCCGCGTCGGTGCAGGCCTGAGCCGCGTTGAGCGGCCGTGGAGCACGGAGGTAGCAGCGGACCGCTTCCATGAGCAGATCGGGGTCGCCGTGCAGCAGACCCTGACAGCGGTAGGAGTCACCGAGGTGATAGAGGCCTCCGCTGCAGTCGGCCCTCCGCTGCGCGGCGGCGGCGTACCGCTGTGCGCTCGCGCGGTCCCCCTCGGCCAGGGCGAGGCGGACCAGATCGGGTGTCAGAAAGCTCAGGATCAGCCGGCCCGGCAGATTGCCCACACCCTGGTCGAACGCCTTGGCGAGCCGCGAGTAGGCGCTACGGGCGTCACCCTGTGCCTCGTTCACGAGGGCGTTCGCGCACAGCGGCAGGTACTCGTAGAACGCGGCGACCGTCGCGTTGCCGAACTCGGGCTGCACGGAGGTCAGAAGTGCTTCGGCGCGGGGGAGCCGCCCCCGGTGCACGGCGATCACCGCCGCCACCGCCCGCAGCGCCCGGCTCATCGCCACCTGGCCCGCGCCGTCGAGGCCCGCTTCGATCTCCGCCAGCGCATCGTCCCAGCGCCCCGTGTGGAACGCGAGCAGCGCGCACGACAGGTGGTACCAGGGCGGGTACACCCCGCCGATCTGCTCCGCCGGTCCTCGCACCGCCGCGAGAGTCTGCCGGGCGTCGTGGCCCAGGTCGAGATCGACGTAGTAGTTGACCAGGGCGAGTTGCAGCCCCATCCACTGCGCCGGGTGCATGGTGTCGGGTGTCAGGCGCGACGCCTGGCGCGCAAGTTCGACCGCTTCGGCGTCGGGCGTTTCGACGAACCGCCTCGCTGCCAGTACGTGCAGGGAGCTGGCCAGGGCGGAACCGTCACCGGCCTCCTCCGCGGCGCGCCGGGTGCGTGAGGCGACCGCGGCGGCTTCGGTGAGGTCACCGAGCGCGAACAGGCACACGGCGCCGAACGCCTGGAATTGAATCTTCTCGACCTCCCCGACGCTCGTGCTCCGGTAACCGTCCCGCGCTTCCGCGAGCGCCAGGTCGGGTCGGCCGCGGGTGAACGCGGCCTGAATGACGACCCAGCGCATCAGGGTCTCCTGCCCGGGTTCGGCCGCCTGGGCCAGGGCGCGGCGGGCGCTTTCCTCCGCCTCGGCGAGGTGACCGCAGGCGAGTTGCGCGAGGGCGCGGTGCACACGCAGGGGTGCGTACCCGGCATCCGCCGGGTCCGCGAGTTCCAGCGCCGTGGTCAGCAGCCGCAGAGCGATGTCCGGCGCCCGCGTGGTGAGCCGCGGCGAGGCTCCTTCGAGCCACTTGATCAGGAAGTCCGGGTTCGGCACCCCTTCGAGCATGAGCAGGTGCTCGGCCACGCGCTCGGGAGCGGCACCCGTCTCGGCGAGCCACTGCGCCGCTCTCATGTGCAGCATCGTCCTCACCGACCCCGGAACGGCGTCGTACAGGGCGTTGCGGACGAACTCATGGCGGAAGCGAAGGCCTTGACCGGTGTCCCTGAGCACCCCGGACGCCTCGGCCTCCGCCATGACGGCGAGCAGGTCGTGTACGGGAATGTCCACGACCGCCGCGAGTTCGGCGGTGGTGCTGCGGGCGCCCAGTACGGAGACGACACGCAGCACCTGCAGCACGTCCTCGCGCAGATACCGAAGCCGGTGCGTCACCAGCGCGGTCAGCGGCGGCAGCGGGATCCCGTCGGGGATGTCCGCCTGGGCCTCGCCGGTCTTGATGGCGTGCTCACGTCTCAGCGCGGCGACCAGCTCCGTGATGTAGAGCGGATTGCCGGCGGCTTGCTCGGCCATGCGCCGCAGCCGCGGGCCCGCCTCCTGACCGCACAGGTCCGCCAGCAGGCCGGCCACGGCCGTCGCGTCGAGTGGTGCCAGCTCCAGCAGCGTGCGGTCGCCTGCGAGGGGACTCTGGGACAGCCGGCCGGCCTCCCCCGCTCCGGGAGCGGGCCGGTGGGCGCCCACCAGCAGCAGCGGCAGCTGGCGCACCGAACGCGCCAGCTTCTGCAGCACGGTCACGCTTTCCGGGTCCGCCCACTGGAGGTCGTCGAGGAAGAGCGCGAGGGGCCCTTGCGCGCACATGTCCTCGACGAGCGCGAGGATCGCCTCGATCGTCGCGGAGTACGCCCCCTCCGCCTCGCTCCTGACACCCGGGAGTCCGTAGCGGGCATCGCCACGCAGCACCTCCGCGGCCCGGGCCCGCCGTGCGTCCGAGGGAGACGCCTCCAGCCTCAGGCAACTGGAGATGAAGGCGAACGGCCATGGCTGCTCCAGCTTCTGGGCACTCTCGCGCAACACCCGTATGCCCATGCGCTCCGCGGCCACCGCGGCCCGCTCCAGCACCGCGGTCTTCCCGAGCCCGGCCTCCGCCACGACGAATCCGGCCTGCCCCTCGCCCCGGAGCGCGGACTCCGCCAACCTGGCCAACTGAGCCAATTCCGCCGCACGACCCGGAAGATCACCTTTGAAAGGAGTCATAACCCCGCCTCGCCGCCATGCAATGACAGGTGCTTCATAGCACATGTCTTGGATTCACCCGGGCGTATGACCGTCAGATGGACAAGTCCCCGGTGGGGCGCGGCTCTTGGGGCGCGTGAGAGCGTGGCGGGCGGTGGCCGTCACCCGGGTCGGGTTGGACAGTCCGGGTGCGGGCGGCGGCGCCGAGTCAGGACCGGGGCGGCGCGAGCCTCGACCTCGAACAGCACATCAGGCGTGGCCAGGCTCGCGACTCCGATGAGGTTTGCGTGGGCGGTTTCGTGCCCCATCCCTCCTGCACGGCCCCGGCGATCGGCCCGAGCTTGCTGACGTCATGGTTCACTGGCTGTTCCGAGGAGCCGATCTACCAGTTCCGGCGCGATGTCACGCGGCTGGCAGGACCCCCGAGCCTTCTAGACGTGACAGGGGTGAACGTTCTAGCCCAAGCCGCCGGCATAGCGAGCTTCTGGATCCGCAAGGGCATCGCCGACCGCGTCGAGGTACTCCACGGGCAACGCCTGGTCCTTGCCATCTCACGGTTCGACGTCCACGTGCTCGATGATCCGCTCGGGCCGGACACCTACCAGGTCCGAACGGTGGACCATCAGCACGCCTTGATCGCCCTCAACCATGCGGCCCAGCTACGAGACGCGTTGGTCATCGCCCACGAGCAGTTGCTGTTCCGGAGAACGTCGGCTGCAGTGGAGATTCACAGAGGCCGGTCCACCGTTGCGCTTGTCACCCAGGGAGACCAGGGTCGGGTGTTCGCCAAGCGTCTGCCCGGACCATGGGTCCGCAAGGTGTGGGGGGACGCTGACGCTGGGCCGGCTTCTCCTCCGTGACCGTCACGACATGCATCGCCAAAACCTTGACCAGCGTCGACAAATGCGACGGACTTGAGCGAACTTCGTCCAGCGCGACTGGACGGGTTACACCAGCAGCCGGCGAAGCGACGGCGAGGAAGTCGGTTTCTCTCGCGGGTGAGCGTCGGCATCATGGTCATCGGTGGCTTCATATGCGAGAGGACGGTGCGGCGGGTGGCTGGAGGCGAACAGGCGGATTTGACGGAGCTGTGGCAGGAGCGTTGGCCCAGTTGCCCTCCGGTTGGGTACAGGCTCCGTGACCCGTATCGGGATGTCTGGGTTCGTTTTCACAGCTTGCCGGAGTCGAAGCGGTACGCGGAGGACGAGAGCGAGCACACTGTTGTCCTGGAGCGTTACAACACCGTTCTCGATGAGTTGTTCGCTGGTGCGGACGTGTATGTGATCATTCCGCTCTGGACGACCGAAGCCGAGGTTCCGTCATCGCAACCCGTCACGGGGTATTGGCAGAGTCTGCTGGTGCAGGACCATCCTGACCCTGAGTTCCGCACGTACTGCCATCTCTTCGCCGTCCCCCGGCCCTGGCGGCGTGGCTGCATCGACGAGTTGCTCCGCGACATCGCCGACGACAAGGTGGCGGGAGTCCTTGTCACTGACACTCGCATGCAGCGCATCCACTACCCCTACGACGGTGGCGCCGACGTTTTCCTCGCCACGTCGGAGGAACGGGACCGGATGCGCGATCGGCATGCCGACTGGCTTTCCAGTCATCCCTCGGGTCTCTGACCGGCTCGGATTGCCGCCCCGCTCAGAATCGTCTCACCGTAGCCACTCGACCATGACGTCTCACCTGGCCACGCGGTGCGGATCCGCCCGGGCTTGGTCTCCTTCTTGTAGTGGGCGGGGCGGCTGAAGGCCTCCTCGGTGGCGAGGACGCCGGGCAGCAGCTTCGTGACCGGGCCGACCACGATGCTTACGCTCTACTCCGCGACAGGGAGGAAGGGGTCGTCGTGCAACGCTTTGCGGGACAAGACGATCTGGCTACGGAGCCTGTCGTGGCCGAGTAGCGAGTCGGCGAACCTCGCTGAGCGCTGCGCTGGAAAGAGTTCCCAAGGTCTGGACGTCCAATCCAGGTCTTGACGATTGTTACCGCTGGCAGCCGACATACTTCGAGTGCCCGTCGCTCTTGGTGTCTTATTCGCCGAGGACGACTTGTTCGGCCTGTGGTCCTTTGGGGCCTTGGGTCACTTGGTATTCGACGTGCTGGCCTTCGCGGAGTTCCTTGTAGCCGGTGGTCTGGATAGCGGAGAAGTGGACGAAGACGTCGGGGCCGCCGTCGTCCTGCTGGATGAACCCGAAGCCTTTGTCCGGGTTGAACCATTTCACCGTGCCGGTCGCCATCGTTTCTGGTCCCTTACGTGTCTGCTGCGGCGCGCGGTCGGGCGTGCCGGCCGATGCCGGTAGGCGCGGCGGTTGCACTCTGCCTGATGTGGTCCGGCCTGGTGTTGAAGGCGCGCGCAGATGGTCGGCGCTGTCCATCGTCCTGATCAACCGCGCGCGCAACGAGTTCAGTGGCGTGGTGGTTCTGCTGTCCCCTGCCGGGACAGCTCGTGTCGCCTCACTGGGCCGGCCTGGACGGCGACCGCCACGTCCTCGGGGCCGGCATCGCGGGGCCGACCGCGTGGTGACGGAAACAGTCGGTCAGCCGTCGATCGTTTCCAGCGAGTGGTCGTCGAGGCCGGCCGCCAGCCACTGCTCCACGGCGCTGATGTGGACGGTCGCTGCGGAGGCGGCCAGCAGGGCGTCACGTGCCTGGAGCGCGCGGAGGATCTCCTCGTGGTCCCGGTGGGCGTTGTCCAGGGCATGGCGGGTCCGGCTGCCGCGGATGATGCGTACGCGCTGGGTGCGGGTGGAGAGCACGCACAGCAGCATGGACAGCACCGGGTTGCCGACGGCTTCGACGATCCTGAGGTGGAAGGCGATGTCGTGGGCGACGAACTCCTCGACGGTAGCGGCGGCGCGGCACTGGTCGAGGATGTGACGCAGCGCCTTGAGGTCGTCCGGTTGCAGCAGCGCGGCGGCCAGTCCAGTGGCCTGCGGTTCGAGGAGTCTGCGTGCCTGGAGCAGTTGCAGGGCGGTCTGGCCCTGGGAGACGTCGGCGGCGAAGGAGAGGCTCTCCAGCAGCAGATGGGGCTCCAGACTGGAGACGTATGTGCCGTCGCCCTGCCGGGTGACCAGGATCCGCATGGCGGTCAGGGCCCGGACGGCCTCGCGCAGCGAACTGCGGGACAGGCCGAGCTGTTCGGCGAGGACCTCCTCCTTGGGGAGGCGGGAGCCGGGTGCGAGTTCACCGGCGACGATCATCGCCTTGACCTTGTCGATGGCCTCGTCGGTCAATGCCACGAGTGTGTCCCTCCGTTCCGGGTGAGTGTGAGGCGTCGGTTCCGCCCCGCCTGGGGGCCGGGCGGAGCCGCTCGTGGGCGCTACTCCTGCTTCTCGCCGGAGGCGAAGCGGGAGATGATCAGGGCGACGATGATGATGAGGCCGTTGAGGAACTGGTTCCACAAGGGCGGTACGCCTGCCAGCGTCATGACGTTGACGACGAGCTGGAGGGTCAGCACACCCGTCAGGGCGCCGAACACCGAGCCTTTGCCGCCGTTGAGGCTGACCCCGCCGATGACGGTCGCGGCGAAGACCTGGAAGATCCAGCCGCTGCCCTGGGCTGCGGAGATGGAGCCGTAGTGGCCGCTGTAGAGGATGCCTGCGAACGCAGCGAGCATGCTGCCGATGATGAGGACGGTCCACACGATCCGGTCGACGCGGACACCGGCGGTGCGGGCAGCCTCGGCGTTTCCGCCGATCGCGTACAGCGCGCGGCCGTGCCGCAGCCAGGCGAGCGCGCTGCCGCCGATCGCGAACAGGACCGCGCACACCCAGATGGCGGCGGGCACGCCAAGCCAGGACGCCTTGCCCAGGTAGGTGAAGGACGGCGGCAGGTCGACGATGGACTGGCCCTCGGACAGGGCGACCTGAAGGCCGCGCAGCATGGTGAGACCGCCGAGCGTGACGATAAAGCCGTTCAGGCGCAGCTTGAGGATCAGGAAGCCGTTGACCGCGCCGATCACCGCGCCGACAAGGAGGCAGAGGGGGATGGCCGTCCACTCGGGGATGAGTCCGAGGCCGCTGAACCGGCCTCCGCTGGTGGGCAGGACCAGCCAGACGGCGATGAGGGGAGCCACGCCGATGGTGGACTCCAGGGAAAGGTCCATCCGCCCGCAGATCAGGATGAACGTCGTGGCGAGGACCAGCAGGCTCAGCTCGGTGGACTGCTGGGCGACGCCGATGAGGTTGTCGGCGGTGAGGAAGGCCGGCGATACGATGAATCCGATCAGGCCCAGCACCATGATGGCGGGGACCAGGGACAGTTCACGGAAGCGGCCGAGGTCGACTCGGCGACGGGCGGTGTCCGCGACGGCCGGCTCCGCCGCGCTCGCTGCGGGCTCGGTGAGATCTGTGGTGGCGGACATGACTACCTTCCGTGCTTGTCGGTACCGGATGCGGGGGATGCGGTGCTGGAGTCGGCGATGCCCTCGATCGCGGCGACGACGTTCTCGTCCTTCCAGCCGCGCTGGAACTCGGCGACCACCCGTCCGTGGAACATGACGACGACCCGGTCGCACACCTTGAGGTCGTCGAGTTCGTCGGAGACGATCAGTGCGGCCTTGCCGCCGTCGGCGACCTGCCGGATCCTTCCGAGCAGGAACTCCTTGGACTTGACGTCCACGCCATTGGTGGGCCGGATGGCCACCAGGACGTGGGGGTCGGTGGCGAGGGCGCGGGCGACGACGACCTTCTGCTGATTGCCGCCGGAGAGGGCGGAGACCGGGGTGGCGGCTTCCGGGGTCTTGATGTCGAGGTCCCGGATCATGCGTTGGGCGAAGACCTTGGTGCGGGAGGGCAGCACCATGCCCAATGGGCCGAGTTGATCGGTGACGGTGAGGGTCGCGTTCTCCGCCACGCTGCGGTTGTTGACCAAGCCCTGGAGGTGGCGGTCCTCGGGGACCAAGCCGACTCCGGCGGTGAGGGCGGACGGCACGCTTCCGGTACGCATGCTCCTGCCGCCGACCGAGATCTGGCCGTCCTTGGCGCGGTGCAGACCGGCGACGGCCTCGCCCACCTGCACATTGCCGCTGGCCGCTGAACCGGCGAGCCCGACCACCTCACCGGAGCGGACCGAGAGGGACAGCTCCTCGCAGGCACCGGGCAGTGTCAGACCGTCGATCGTCAGCAGCTCCGCGGAGCCGGCCCGTGCCGCCGGGGCACCGCTCTCGGCCACGGCCGCGACGGAGACGGACTCGCCGGTCATGGCCTCGACCAACGCCTGGTGACCGAGCTCGGCCACGGGCGCGGTGAGGATGTGGGCCGCGTCGCGGTAGACCGTGACCGTGCTGCACAGGTCGTACACCTCTTGCAGGTGGTGGGAGATGAAGAGGAATGCGACGCCCTGGTCCTGGAGGTCGCGGAGTTTGCCGAAGAGGCGGGCGATGCCGCGGGCGTCGAGCTTGGCGGTCGGCTCGTCGAGGATGATGAAGCGGGCGCCGAAGGACAGCGCCCGGGCGATCTCGACGAACTGCCGCTGCTCGACCGTGAGGTCCTTCGCCCGTGCGGCGGGGTCGACGGCCACACCGTACTCGCCGAGCAACTCCCCGGCGCGGAGACGGAGTTGCTTCCAGCGAATGGGCTGCACCGCGCCGGCGCTCTGCCGGTTCAAGAAGAGGTTCTCGGCGACCGTGAGGTCGCTGATGATCGTGGAGCGCTGGTAGACGCAGGCGACACGGGAGCGCCAGGCATCGATGTCGCCGAGGGCCGGTGCCGGTTCGCCCGAGAAACGCAGGGATCCGGTGTCGGGCTGCTGGAGACCGGTGAGGATGGACACGAGCGTCGACTTGCCGGCGCCGTTGCGTCCGACCAGGGCGTGCGACTCGCCCGCTGCGATACTGATACGGGCGTCGCGCAGGGCGACGGTTGCGCCGAACCGTTTGCCGATGCCGGTCGCCTCGGCCACCGGGGCCGGATGCCCGGGGCTGGTGGCCGGGGCGGTCGCGGTCTCCGCCATGGGGGATACCGTCCTTCGTGTGAGGATGCTGGGGGCCGGGGAACGCGGGGTGTCGTGCGGTGTGGAGAGAGGGGAGCGCCCGCCCCTCCACACCCGGGGTGAGCTGTCGGCGGTCAGCCGATGTTGTTGCCCCACAGGGACTTGTCTTCGACGTTGTCCTTGGTCACCAGCGGGGCGGGCAGCTGGTCCTCCAGGCCGTTCGGGATCTTGACGATGGTGGAGTTGTGGTCGGTCGCACCCGGCTTGAAGGTCTTGCCCTCGGTCGCGGCCTTGGCGTAGTGGAGCGCGTACTTGGCGTAGAGGTCGGCGGGCTGGGAGACGGTGGCGTCTATCTGCCCCTTGCGGATCGCGTCGAACTCCTGCGGGATGCCGTCGTTGGAGATGATCGAGATGTGGCCCTTCTCGCCGGCCGGCTTCAGCAGGCCCTTCTGCTCCAGCAGCGCCAGGGTCGGCTGCAGGAAGACACCGCCGGCCTGCATGTAGATGCCGTTCAGGTCCGGGTTCTGGGCGAGCAGCGACTGGAGCTTTGCGGAGGCCACGTCGCCCTTCCAGTCGGTGGGCAGCTCGAAGACCTTGATCTTCGGGAACTTCGTCTTCATGCACTCCGCGAACGCCTCTGAGCGGTCGCGCCCGTTGATGGAGTCAAGGGCACCCTGCAGCTCGGCGACCTTGCCCTTGCCGTTCAGCTGCTTGCCGAGGAACTCGCAGGCCTTGGTGCCGTAGGCCCGGTTGTCGGCGCGGACCACCATATAGACGTCTCCCTTGTCCGGCCGGGTGTCGACGCTGACCACCGGGATCTTCGCCGCCGACAGGCTGTCGAGGGTCGAGGCAATGGCCCCGGTGTCCTGGGGCGCCATGACGACGGCCTTGGCCCCGGTGTTCTGGAACACCTGCACGTTGGCGACCAGCTTGGTGACGTCGTTCTGCGAGTTGCTCAGCGGCAGGGCGTTGACGCCGTCGGACTTGATGTCCTTCTTCAGGTACTGCGCGTAGGAGTTCCAGAAGTCGGAGTCGGAACGAGGCAGGTCGATGCCGACGGCGGACTTGGTACCGCCCGACGCGGCCGAGTTTGAGCTCTCGCGGTTGCACGCGGTGGCAAGGGACAGAACCGCGAGGACAGCGGTGGCTGCTGCGGCGGTGGAACGGGTGCGAGCGAGCTTCATGGCTGTTGTCTCCTTAGCCAGGGCGGGGAGGCCGCATAGCGACGGTGGGAGGAGGCGAATTCGCCTGCCAGGGAGGGTCGAGCCCGCCGGCCGGGCAGATAGTGGTCCGTCATATGGCATGCGGACCGCGCCCGACGGGGGACGGCAAGTGAAGGTCATCCGGTGACCGAGGTGACGAAGGCGAGCGGCCGCAACGCGCCGCCGGAACGTGGACGCGGGAAATGTCCGACTATTCCTCCGATGTATCTTGGACGTCGAGCACGTTACGACGGTGTCGCCGAGGTTGACAAGACTCCGCTTCCACGGATTTCCGGAACACCGGGCCAAAGGTGGCTGCGGGGTCGGCACCGAGACCTTCGCTCCCCTGTACGGCATTCGCCTGACCTTTGATTTTCCCTTTCCGTAGTCGACGGGCGAACTTGCGTCCACAGTTCACGATTCGGCAAAGGCACTGCCAGTGCCCCCGCAACCAGCGCTTCGAAGGGCGCCGCTCCCGTCGCTGGTGCCAGGCGGCGCTCGGGCGCAGGCCACGCCCACCCGCTCTCGATAGGGGGCATCAAGCGGTAGACGCTCTTCGTATTCATGGAGGGCGAGTTGTGTGCCGCCCCGTCGCACCTGCGGAAATGCAGGTGCGAGCGGCGTCCTCACTGTGGACGCCAGGAGGGTTCACCGGATACATCCGATGTATGCGTTGCATGTCGCGCTTCCTGCGTCTACAGTCGCGATGCCGCCATACATCCGATGACTCCATCCGATGCCTGAGGGTGCAGGCCATCGACGGCCCCTGCGGCCGACCTCCACGACGAACCCCCATGGCAAGGGAGTTGCCCAGTGAAACTGCTACGCGTCGGTGCCCCCGGTGAGGAGCGGCCCGCTGTCCGAACGGACGACGGCCGGGTGCTGGACCTGACCTGCGTGACCTCGGACATCGACGGCGCCTTCCTCGCTTCGGGCGGTGTGGACCGGGCCCGTGCGGCGATCGCGGAGGGCCCGTTGCCCGAACTGGATGCGGAAGGCCTGCGGATCGGTGCAGCTGTCGCTCGCCCCGGCAAGGTCGTCTGCATCGGTCTGAACTACCGTGCCCACGCTGCGGAGACCGGCGCGTCCAATCCGAACCGCCCAGTGGTGTTCATGAAGGACCCGGGCACGGTTGTCGGCCCGTATGACGAGGTGCTGATCCCCCGTGGCTCGGTCAAGACCGACTGGGAGGTCGAACTGGCGGTCGTCATCGGCCGCCGGGCGCGGTACCTCGACGGACCCGATGCTGCCCAGAACGTGATCGCGGGATACGCGGTCAGCCACGACGTCTCCGAGCGTGAGTTCCAGCTCGAGTACTCGACACAGTGGGACCTGGGTAAATCCTGCGAGACCTTCAACCCGCTCGGCCCCTGGTTGGTCACCGCCGACGAGGTCGGTGACCCTCAGAACCTCGGACTGCGCCTGAGCGTCAACGGTGTGAAGCGCCAGGTCGGCCACACCAGCGACATGATCTTCCCGGTCGGCCACATCGTGTCGTATCTGAGCCAGTACATGGTTCTGGAGCCGGGCGACGTGATCAACACTGGCACCCCCGCGGGCGTGGCCCTCGGCCTCCCAGGGACCCCCTTTCTGACTCCCGGTGACACCGTCGAGCTGTCCGTCGACGGGCTCGGCAGCCAGCGCCAGACCTTCCGCCAAGCGTGAAAGGCACCCCCTTGACATCAACCTCCGCCCGGATCACCGCGGTCGACACCTTCGACGTCCGCTTCCCGACCTCACGGGAGCTGGACGGCTCGGACGCGATGAACCCGGAGCCCGACTACTCCGCCGCCTACCTCGTGCTGCGTACCGATGCCGGTGACGGGCTCGAAGGTCACGGTTTCACCTTCACCATCGGACGCGGCAACGATGTCCAGGTCGCAGCGATCAACGCACTGCGGCTCCATGTGGTGGGCCGTTCCGTGGCGGAGCTGTGCGCTGACCCGGGCTCGCTCAGCCGCGATCTGATCGGGGACAGCCAGTTGCGCTGGCTGGGGCCCGAGAAGGGCGTGATGCACATGGCGATCGGCGCCGTCGTTAATGCCGTATGGGATCTCGCGGCCAAGCGGGAGGGCAAGCCGTTGTGGCAGTTGCTCGCCCACGCTTCCCCGGAGTGGCTCGTCTCCCAGGTTGACTTCCGCTACATCGCCGATGCCCTGACCCCCGAGGAGGCCCTCAGCCTCCTCCGCGAGGGGCGCAGCGGCCTCGCCGAGCGCGAGGCGGCGCTGCTGGAGCGCGGCTACCCCGGCTACACGACATCCCCGGGCTGGCTTGGCTACTCCGACGACAAGCTCACCCGGCTCGCCAAGCAGGCCGTCGCCGACGGCTTCACCCAGATCAAGCTCAAGGTCGGTGCCGACCTCGATGACGATATCCGGCGGCTTCGCACCGCCCGTGCCGCCGTCGGCGACGGCATCCGCATCGCCATCGACGCCAACCAGCGGTGGAACGTGAACGAGGCGATCGAATGGACCAACGCCCTCGCCGAGTTCGATCCGTACTGGATCGAGGAGCCCACCAGCCCCGACGACATCCTCGGCCACGCGACGATACGCCGGGCGGTCGCGCCCGTGAAGGTCGCCACTGGCGAGCACGTGCAGAACCGCATCGTCTTCAAGCAGCTCCTGGAGGCCGGTGCGATCGACGTCCTGCAGATCGATGCGGCCCGGGTCGGCGGGGTCAACGAGAACCTCGCGATTCTGCTGCTCGCCGCGAAGTTCGGGGTGCCTGTGTGTCCGCATGCAGGCGGGGTGGGGTTGTGCGAGCTGGTGCAGCACCTGTCGATGTTCGACTATCTGGCGCTGTCCGGCACCACCGAGAACCGCGTGATCGAGTACGTCGACCACCTCCACGAGCACTTCACCGAGCGCGTCGTGATGCGAGAGGGTCACTACACCGCGCCGCGAGCTCCCGGTTTCTCCGCCACGATGCGGGAGGAGTCCATCGCCGAGTACCGCTACCCGGATGGAACGTTCTGGGCCGCCGACCTCGCCGACCTCGCCGGGCAGGAGGATGTGGCGTGACTGATCTTGCAGGCCTCAGGGCCGTTGTGACCGGTGGTGCGTCTGGTATCGGACTGGCCGTAGCCCGTGCTCTGGCGGCCCAGGGTGCAATGGTGGCCGTGCTCGACCTCGACCCGGAAGGTGTGCCGGAAACACTGCTCGCTCTCAGGGCCGATGTCGGCGATGACGCCTCCGTGCGCGCCGCTGTGGGAGCCGCCGCCACCAGGCTCGGTGGCATCGATATCCTGATCAACAACGCGGGCGTCGGTGCCGCGGGGACGGTCGAGGACAACCCCGACGAGGTGTGGCACCGGGTCCTGGATGTCAACGTCGTCGGCATGGTGCGCACCACGAGGGCGGCTCTGCCTCATCTACGCCGGTCACCGCATGCCGCCGTGGTCAACACCTGCTCCATCGCGGCTACCGCCGGGCTTCCGCAGCGCGCCCTGTACTCCGCCAGCAAGGGCGCCGTGCTGTCTCTCACGCTGGCCATGGCCGCGGACCATGTCCGTGAGGGCATCCGCGTCAACTGCGTCAATCCCGGCACCGCCGACACCCCTTGGGTGGCGCGTCTGCTGGAGGCCGCCGACGATCCGGAGGCCGAGCGCGACGCGCTCAACGCCCGCCAGCCCATGGGCCGGCTGGTCACTGCCGACGAGGTGGCGGCCGCCATCGTCTACCTCGCGAGTCCCGCCGCGGCCAGTGTCACCGGCACTGCACTCGCGGTGGACGGCGGCATGCAGGGACTCCGGCTGCGCCCGGCGGGCCGGTCGTGAGGGCCACCACCCTGGGCGGCGGCGACGTCCGGGTCTCGCAATTGGCCCTGGGCTGCGCCGCCCTGGGCAATCTCTACGAGCCGGTGAGCGACGAGGCGGCTCACGCCACGGTGGACGCGGCCTGGGATGCCGGCATCCGTATGCTCGACACGGCGCCGCACTACGGGCTGGGCCTGTCGGAGCGGCGGCTCGGGGCGGCTCTGCGCGGCCGCCCGCGCGACGACTACACCGTCTCCACCAAGGTCGGCCGACTCCTCGTACCCGACCCGGAGAGCCGCCACGGCGACGACCTCGCCAACGGCTTCGCCGTCCCGGCGTCCCACCGCCGCGTCTGGGACTTCAGCACCGACGGAGTGCTGCGGTCCCTGGATGCCAGCCTGGACCGCCTCGGCCTGGACCGGGTCGACATCGTCCTGCTGCACGATGCGGACAACCACGCCGAGCAGGCGCTGCGCGAGGCGTACCCGGCACTGGAGCGGCTGCGCGCCGAAGGCGTGGTCGGGGCGATCGGCGTCGGGATGAACCAGTGCGCGCTGCCCGCCCGCTTCCTGCGCGAGACCGACATCGACGTGGTGCTGCTGGCGGGCCGCTACACCCTCCTGGACCAGGACGGACTCGACGAACTGCTGCCCCAGGCCTCCGCCGGCGGCCGGAGCGTGGTCATCGGCGGTGTCTTCAACTCCGGGTTGCTCACCGCCCCGGGCCCGGGTGCCACCTACGACTACGCCCCAGCGCCGCAGCCCGTCCTCCACCGGGCCCTGCGCCTGCTGGACGTCACCGAACGCCACGGTGTACCGCTGCGCGCCGCCGCCCTGCACTTCCCATTCGGCCACCCCGCCGTCGCCAGCGTCCTGACGGGCGCACGGTCTCCCGAAGAGGTGCGCGACACCGTGGAACAACTGCGCCGCCCGATCCCGGAAGCCCTGTGGGAGGAGCTCCGCGCCGAGGGACTGCTCGCCCCGGGCGTCCCCGTCCCCATGGCCGTTTCGTCGAAGGAGCTGTCATGAGGATCGCCCTGCACACTCGGGTCCATGCCGACCGCATCGAGGAGTACGAGGCAGCGCACCGAGAGGTGCCCGAGGAGCTGACCGCCGCCATCCGTGCCGCCGGCGTGAGCGAGTGGACCATCTGGCGCAGCGGCACCGACCTGTTTCATGTGCTGGAGGTCGAAGACTACCGGTCGGTGATCGCCGAACTCGAGAAACTGCCGGTCAACGTGGCGTGGCAGGTGAGGATGGCCGAACTGCTGGACGTCGTCCACGACTACTCCGCGGAGGGCTCCGACGCCTCGCTACCGGTGGTGTGGCAGCTGTGACGGCCTCCCAGCCCGTGCCGGGCATCGTTGACGCTCATCACCATGTGTGGGACCTCTCGGTACGTGACCAGGACTGGATCGCCGGTTCCGAACTTGCGCCGCTGCGTCGTGACTTCACTCTCACCGACCTGGAACCGGAGGCCCGCGCGGTCGGGGTCACCGCCACTGTTCTGGTGCAGACGATCACCGTGCCGGAGGAGACTCCGGAGTTCCTCGCCCTGGCAGCCCGCAGCGGCCTGGTGGCCGGTGTCATCGGCTGGACCGACCTGACGGCACCGGCTGTCGCCGACGCCCTGACGAGGTTGCGGGTGAGTTCCGGCGGGGAGTATCTGGTGGGCATCCGCCATCAGGTGCAGGGGGAAGCGGACCCATGCTGGCTGGTGCGTCCGGAGGTGCTGCGGGGTCTGGCCGCGGTCGCTGAAGCGGGACTCGTCTACGACCTCGTGGTGCGGCCTCATCAACTCCCGGCCGCAGTCCAGGCCGCGGGACGGCTGCCGGAACTCACGTTTGCGCTCGACCATCTTGGCAAGCCGCCCATCACGTCCGGCGCCCTCGAGCCGTGGGCCAAGGAGGTACGGCGGTTCGCCGCGCTTCCCAATACTGTCTGCAAGCTCTCCGGCCTGGTGACCGAGGCCGACTGGGGGACCTGGACCACCGTGGACCTCAGGCCGTACTCCGACATCGCCCTGGAGGCTTTCGGTCCCGGGCGGGTGATGTTCGGTTCCGACTGGCCCGTCTGCCGGCTCGCCGCCTCCTACTCCGAAGTGGTCGCCACAGCCCGCGAGTTGACCGCTGGGCTTGACCCCGCAGAACGCCACGAGGTTTTCGCCGGCACTGCCGTGCGGACCTACGGCCTGACCGTCACCCAAGCCCCGGGTCCGCCCAAGGAAGCATCATGCGTATAGCTCTCTTCATCACCTGTTTCAACGACACCATGTTTCCCCGCACAGGCCAAGCGGTGACCGTACTCCTTGAACGCCTCGGCCACACCGTGGAGTTCCCACAGAGCCAGACATGCTGCGGCCAGATGCACTTCAATACCGGATACCGCCCCGAAACCCTTCCCATGGTGCGCCGCTTTGTCGAAGTCTTCGCGGGCTACGACGCGGTCGTCGCCCCGTCCGGATCCTGCGTCGGCATGGTGCGTGACCATCACCGGGTGGTGGCCGCCCAGTACGGGGACGCTGCTCTCACCGAGGCCGTCGAGCAGGTGGTGCCGGCGGTGTACGAGCTGTCGGAACTCCTTGTCGACATCCTCGATGTCACAGACGTCGGCGCCTACTTCCCGCACCGTGTCACCTATCATCCGACCTGCCACTCTCTGCGCATGCTGCGGGTCGGTGACCGGCCGCTGAGGCTGCTGCGGGCCGTGAAGGGCATCGACCTCGTGGAGCTGCCGGCCGCCGATTCCTGTTGTGGCTTCGGCGGCACCTTCGCCCTGAAGAACGCGGATGTGTCCAACGCCATGCTCGCCGACAAGATGCGCCACGTCCAAGGCACGGGTGCCGAGTTCCTGTGCGCGGGCGACAACTCCTGTCTGACGCACATCGGCGGTGCCCTGTCCCGGCTGCGTACGGGCGTCGGCACGGTGCACCTGGCCGAGATCCTGGCCGCCACGGAAACGGAAGGAGATGCATGGTGAGCGGCGCCGACAACGTCGTATGGCTGGGCACCCCGGCCTTCCCCGAGGCGGCGCGCGGCGCGCTCGCCGACACCCGGCTACGGGCGAATCTGCGCCGGGCCACCGGCACCATCCGCGACAAACGGCTCGCGGTCACGGCCGAGCTGGAAGACTGGGAGGAGCTACGGGAGAGGGCCGCGGCCATCAAGCGGCACACCCTGCGCCACCTCGACCATCATCTGCTGCGGCTGGAGAAGGCGGTCACCGCTGCGGGCGGCACGGTCCACTGGGCGGCGGACGCCGCCGAGGCCAACCGCATCGTGACCGCACTGGTCCGGGCCACCGGCGAGCGTGAGGTCGTCAAGGTCAAGTCGATGGCCACCCAGGAGATCGGCCTCAACGAGGCGCTCGACGCGGCAGGCATCCGTGCCTACGAGACCGATCTCGCGGAACTCATCGTGCAGTTGGGAAGCGACCGTCCCTCCCACATCCTTGTGCCAGCCATCCACCGGGGCCGCTCCGAGATCATGGAGATCTTCCGTCGGGAGATGGGGAAGTGGGGAAGACCGGCGCCCGACGGGCTCACCGACGACCCGCGCGACCTCGCCGAGGCGGCCCGGCTCCATCTGCGGGAGAAGTTCCTGCGGGCCAAGGTAGCGATCTCGGGTGCGAACTTCGCCGCGGCCGACACCGGAACGGTGACGGTGGTGGAGTCGGAGGGCAACGGGCGGATGTGCCTGACCCTGCCGGAGACCCTGATCACCGTCATGGGCATCGAGAAGGTCCTGCCGTCCTTCACCGACCTGGAGGTCTTCCTCCAACTGCTGCCCCGCTCATCAACAGGCGAGCGGATGAACCCGTACACGTCGCTGTGGACGGGAGTCACCGCGGGGGACGGACCGCGCGACTTCCACCTGGTGCTGCTCGACAACGGCCGTACCGCGACCCTGACCGACGAGGTCGGCCGCCAGGCGCTTGCCTGCATCCGCTGCTCCGCCTGCCTGAACGTATGCCCCGTGTACGAACGCACCGGCGGCCATGCCTACGGCTCCGTTTATCCGGGGCCGATCGGCGCCGTACTGACCCCGCAGCTCGTCGGCGTCGAGAACGCGGCTTCGCTGCCCTTCGCCTCGACACTGTGCGGCGCCTGTTACGACGCCTGCCCCGTGAAGATCAACATCCCGGAGGTGCTGGTTCACCTGCGCGCCGAGGCCGTCGAAGCGGGGCGCCGGGACCGGCTGCTGCCCACCACCGAGGCACTGGCGATGAAGGCCGCGAGTGCCGTTCTGTCCTCCCCGGGACGGCTGGCCGCAGTCCAGAAGCTCGCCGCTCTCGGGGCCCGGCTGGTGGCCCGCGACGGCCGGATCGGCGCGCTGCCAGGGCTGTTCGCTCACTGGTCCGCCACCCGCGACACGCCCGCGCCTCCCCGGGAATCGATGCGTGCCTGGTGGCGCCGTACGAGAACGACCACGCGAGACGAAGGCGGTACGTGGGCGGAAGGGAAGGAACGACGATGAGCGACCGCGACACCGTCCTGAACGCGGTGAGGAGAGCGCTGACCGACGTGCCCGACTCCGAAAACCCCAACGACGCCCCTGCGCACAGCCGCAGCGCCGACCACGCAGGCCCGGACATTGTCGGACTCTTCATCGAGCGCGCCGCCGAATACCGTGCCGCAGTGGTCAGGGTTTCGGCTGCTGAGGCGTCGACCGCCGTCGGCCGCGCGCTGGTACGCACCGGAGCGCGGTCCGTGGTCGTCCCGCCCGGAATCCCCGAAGGCCTGGTCCCCGAAGGGCCATGGTCACAGCTGGAGGACACCCCACCCCTGACAGTCACTCAACTGGACACGGTGGACGCAGTGGTCACCACCGTCACCACCGCCATCGCCCTCACCGGCACACTGGCCCTCGATCACGGTCCCGGCCAGGGGCGCAGAGCCCTGACCCTGCTCCCGGACCAACACATCTGCGTAGTCCAGGCAGCCCAGATCGCACCCGACGTACCCGAAGTGATGAACCGGCTCGACCCGTACCGGCCGCTGACACTCATCTCCGGCCCGTCCGCCACCAGCGACATCGAACTGGACCGCGTCGAGGGCGTGCACGGGCCGCGGACACTGGACATCGTCGTGATCACGGAGAAGTAGCAGCACGGCGCGGTGCAGCCCGAAGGCGGCCAATCGGCGGCGGAGCCGTCGCGCTTTCCGGGCATAGCCGCATCAAGACTTAAACATCTGATGTATCGATCTCCTTAGTTCTGGCCCGCGCGACTGCCCGCCTGCCTGGCAAGGCGTGCCGCGTCCCGCTGCTGCTGCATCACGCAGCGATATCGGGCCGCTCGGGGCCGACTGTCAACCTGTCGCGGGAGCGACAGGGTTGGTGCTGCACACCCCTAGACATCCGATCTATTGTCGGGCAAGGATGGCGACGCCCTCGGTACATGCCGATGAGGCCTTCCCCCGTAAAAGAACCGATCAATGGCTGGGAGATCTTGCCGTGACCAATGAGTCCCAACCGCAGCGAAGAAGCATCCTCATGCTCGGCGGCGCCCTCGCCCTCGCACCTCTGATCGCTCAGCTGACCGGCGGGACCCCTGCGGGACAGGCCGTCGCAGCCGGGATCGCCGCGCCGACGGCCCTCCAATGGCCGGCCCTGTCGCGCAAGGCGCTGAAGTATCCCGTCCCCGCCAGGGACTGGCAGTCGCAGGCCCTGCCGATCGGCAACGGCCGACTCGGCGCCATGCTCTTCGCCGACCCCGACGAGGAGCGCATCCAGTTCAACGAACAGAGTCTGTGGGGTGGTGTCAACAACTACGACAACGCCCTTGCGGGCAAGCCGGACGGCGACTTCGACACCGGCATGACCGGCTTCGGTTCGTACCGGAACTTCGGTGACGTCATGGTCACCTTCGGTACCCGTCCGAAGGTCACGGCCCCGGGGGGCCCGTACCGCACCTCCTCGTCGCAGGGCGTCGACAAGACGTGCGACGGTACTTCGAGCACCAAGTGGTGCATCGAGGGGCCCGGCTCGAAAGTGCAGTGGCAAGTCGAGCTCCCCGACCCCGTCGAGGTTGCGTCCTACCGGGTGACGAGCGCCAACGACGTGCCGCAGCGCGACCCGCAGGAGTGGACGTTGTCCGGTTCCTCCGACGGCGCCACTTGGACCACCCTGGACAGCCGCACTTTGGCGACGCCTTTCGAGAGCCGTTTCCAGACAAAGGAATTCACCTGTGCCGGCACCGGGGCCTACCGCTTCTATCGCTTCGACTTCGTCCCCAAGGCCGGGGTCAGCCACTTCCAGGTGAGCGAGATCGGTCTGTCCGGCGTCGACCTCGGCGGCGGTTCGATGTACCTGTCGTCGCCGAGCGGGCACTCCGGGGGATGCGGGGGGCGGGCCGGGTCCGGGGCCACGGACATCTCGAGTTCGGTGGACCGCGATCCGGCCACCGTCTGGCGGGTCGCCGCCGCCGCACCGGCGGTCATCTGGCAGGCCGACCTGCCCAGCGCGGTCGCCGTCACCTCGTACGCGCTGACGGCGGCGCCGAACCGTCCGCTGGACGACCCCCGGCGATGGGCGCTCGAGGCGTCGCAGGACGGCCAGGCCTGGGTGACGCTCGACACGCAGAACCCCGGCGTGCCCTTCGCCCGCCGCGGTGAGACCCGGACCTATCGGATCACCAACAGCACGGCGTACCGCACTTACCGACTCACGTTCACTCCTGGCAAGGCGTCCACCGGCTTCCAGATCGCGGAGGTCGCCCTGGAAGGCAAGGAGTTCGACACGCGCAAGCAGCGCACGTTCGTCGACTACCAGCGTGCCCTGGACTTCAGCGAGGGCGTCCATGTCACCCGCTTCGGCGTACCGGGGCGGCGCGTTGTGCGGGAGGCCTTCGCCAGTCGGTCCGCGGACGTCATGGTCTTCCGGTACACGTCGGACAGCGACCGGGGGCTCTCCGGGGCGATCTCCCTGACGTCCGGACAGGAGGGGGCCTCGACGACCGTCGACGCCCACTCCCGGCGTATCGCCTTCCACGGTGTCATGGGCAACGGCCTCAAGCACGCGTGCACCGTCCAGGTCCTGCACACCGGCGGCGATGTGCGCGCCGACGGGTCGATGCTCCGGTTCACCGGCTGCACGAGCCTGACTCTGCTCCTGGATGCCCGCACCGACTACAAGCTCGCTGCCGCCGCCGGGTGGCGCGGAGCCGATCCGGGACCGGTCGTCGCCAGGGCGCTCGCCAAGGCGGCCGCCCGGTGCTACGACGAGATGCGCGACGAGCACACCGCCGAGATGCGCGCCCTCATGAACCGGGTCTCCGTCAGCTGGGGCACCTCCGACGAAGCCGTCGTCTCCCTGCCGACCAGCGCCCGGCTGGCGCGTTACGCGGCGGGCGGGCAGGATCCGACCCTCGAGCAAACGATGTTCGACTTCGGCCGATACCTGCTGATCAGTTCGTCGCGCCCGAAGGGGCTGCCGGCCAACCTCCAGGGTCTCTGGAACGACAGCAATGCGCCGGCGTGGGCCTCCGACTACCACACCAACATCAATGTCCAGATGAACTACTGGGGAGCCGAGACGACGAACCTGCCGGAGTGCCACGAGGCTCTCGTCGGCTTCATCGAGCAGGTGGCGGTGCCCAGCCGCGTGGCGACCCGCAACGCCTTCGGCAAGGACTCCCGCGGCTGGACCGCCCGTACCAGCCAGAGCATCTTCGGCGGCAACGCGTGGGAGTGGAACACCGTCGCGAGCGCCTGGTACGCACAGCACCTGTACGAGCACTGGGCGTTCACCCAGGACAGGGCCTACCTCCGCACTGTCGCCTACCCGATGATCAAGGAGATCTGCGAGTTCTGGGAGGGCCACCTCAAGGAGCGCGAGGACGGACTCCTCGTCGCGCCGAACGGCTGGTCCCCCGAGCACGGGCCGCGCGAGGACGGCGTCATGTACGACCAGCAGATCATCTGGGACCTGTTTCAGAACTACCTCGACTGCGAGGCGGCACTCGAGGCCGACCCCGACTACCGGGCCAAGGTCGCGGACATGCAGGCACACCTTGCGCCGAACAAGATCGGCCGGTGGGGTCAGCTGCAGGAGTGGCAGGAGGACATCGACAGCCCCACCGACATCCACCGACACACCTCGCACCTCTTCGCGGTCTACCCAGGCCGGCAGATCACGCCGAGGACGCCGGACTTCGCGGACGCCGCCCTCGTCTCGCTCAAGGCGCGGTGCGGCGAGAAGGAAGGCGTCCCGTTCACGGCCGCGACGGTGTCGGGCGACAGCCGCCGCTCGTGGACCTGGCCCTGGCGGGCGGCCCTCTTCGCCCGCCTCGGCGACGGGTTCCGCGCCGAGATAATGCTGCGCGGACTGCTGACGTACAACACGCTGCCCAACATGTTCTGCAACCACCCGCCCTTCCAGATGGACGGCAACTTCGGCATTTCTGGCGCCGTGGCCGAGATGCTCCTGCAGAGCCACGACGGCGTCATCCACCTGCTGCCCGCACTGCCGGACGGATGGAAGGCCAAGGGTTCCTTCAGCGGGCTCCGCGCTCGTGGCGGCTACGAGGTCAGCTGCAAGTGGCGGGACGGAAAGGTCACGTCCTACAAAATCGTGGCCGACCGTGCGCAGAACCGAAGAAACGTCACCGTGCGGGTGAACGGCGTCGACACGAAGGTGAAGCCGATCAAGCCTTGACGGCGGCGACGCTACGTGGAGGACCTCAACGCAAGCGGACGCTACGACGCGATCCGGCCGGCCGCGGCGCGAGCTGACCGGTCGCGGGGTCGTGCCGGCCCGGACGAAGCTCTGTGCGGGCCGGCACGACGGGAGCAAGGAGAGCCGGTCACGTCGACCGGCGCGGTACTGAAGGACACCAGCCCCGCCGGGGGCACTCAAGGGCTTGTCCACCAGTGCCGTCTGCCGCTGTCGAGCGCCACACTGGATCTGGTCTGCGGTCTGGTGCTGGTGCTGGTGCGAGGGTCAGGCGGTCGTGGGCGGTACGAAGTCCGGAGACCCGATCGTGCCGCGCAGCCAGTCCTCCACGCCGGCGGTATGGATCCTGGACCACGCCTCGGCGAGCTCCGGGCGGCGGGCGGCGATCGCCTCGTAGATCGCTCGGTGCTCGGCCACGGTCCGTCGGACGGCGCCCTCCTCGGTCAGCCCACGCCATGTGCGGGCCCGCGCGGTCGGCCCGGAGATGCCTTCGAGGAGCGAGCTGAGGACGGTGTTACCTGCCCCAGCGGCGATCCGGCGGTGGAATTCCAGGTCGTTGGTGAGGACCTCTTCCAGGGTGAGGTCCTCAGTCAGCCCGTCGAGGACCTTGCGCAGTTCCTCGATCTCGGAGTCCGGCATCGAACGAGCGGCCATCGCGGCGGCGGCCGGCTCCAGGATGCGTCGTACCTCCAGGAACTCCAGGACCGTGTCGTCCTGGTGGAAGTCGATGACGAAGCCCAGGGCGTCCATCAGCAGGGTGGGTTCCAGGCTGGTCACATAGGTGCCGGCGCCCTGCCGGACATCGAGCACCCGGATGACCGTCAGCGCCTTGACCGCCTCACGCAGCGAGCTCCGGGACAGGCCGAGCCGCTCGGCCAGGTCGGCCTCCTTGGGCAGGCGATCACCGGGCCTCAGCTCACCGCTGGTGATCATCGCCTTGATCTTCTCGATCGCCTCATCGGTGACCGGCACGGTCGTTCCCCCTCCGGGACATCTGATCTCTCTAAGCATAGCCGGGGGGAACGGGCCGCGTGCCGCCTGCAGGGCCCAGCGCGCTGGGCCGCAGTCATCGGACCTTCGGGGTCGATCGGAGCGACGACTCCGAGACGACAGCGGCGGACATCGACGGCTATGGCGACAGCTACTCCGCCCAGGCCCACGCCGCCGCCGGCTTGACCCCGGCGCCACGTTCGCCCACGACGGAATGACGTCCACCTGGCCCGACGTGCCGCCGACGCATCATCCCTGATCCCGCCTGCCCTTGACCAGCTCCGGCAGCAGCCTGCGGCCCCCTCCGGGGAGGTCCCGGACTGCCGGAGCCCCTGGCCGAGGTGCCGGACCCGTGTGCCCGTCAGTCAGAGCAGGCCGTAGTCGGCATCGGGTCAGCATGAGCACCGGAACGCTGAGCAGACACCAGCCGGGAATCGAGCCGTTGTAGAGTGAGGAAACAGCCCTTGACCTGCAGAATGCGGGCAGGGAGCAGAATTCCAGGAGCGCTCAGTGCTGCGTACCATGTTCAAGTCCAAGATCTAGCGTTTGGTTATTTTCGCAGGTCAGGGGCGTGATCAAGCCGCTCGGGTCAGCAAACGGTCAGCATCAGGCTGGACGGTGTCCGGGCTTGCTGACCTGCATCGGTGGCAGGGCCCCGCTGTGCCGACCCGCGCCCCGACACGATTCGGTTCAGGGACGCTCCCTTGAACAGCGCCGAAGAGGCCCACTACGGCACCAGGACGACGCCGTCGAGTGCCTCACGCAGATCTATCCGGAAGAAAAGGAAGACGGCGCCGTCCGTTGCCTTGGCCCGCGGGGACTCGGTCAGCAGACGGTTCTCGCGAACCTAAATCGTCATGATGGTGGGATGCGGCCTGCGCAATGGTGAAGCCCGGGCGGTAAACAGCAACAACGTCGTGGCTGACGATGTCTACTGGGTGTACGAGCAGATCCACTCCAATGCACAAGGTACGAGGAGAAGCACGGCACGACGAAGGCGGTTACCTCCTGCGAACGCGCTTGGTAACGGGATACCGATCAGCGCCGTGACGGCCCGGAAGCAACACGAAGGCGGCGCGCATGCTGGACGCGGGCCTCTGGAAAGCACTCACTTTCCGCCGGCTCTGGGGAAGAGCAGGTTCTTCGTCTGCTGGTGGTACAGGTGTTACACGTCGCTGACCAGAGTGGACGGTGCCGCTCTGAGCTTTGGCGCGATCGCCGGCCCGGGAACGGCCCGAAATCTTGGACGATGCCGTTCCTCGGACTGCGGTTGCCTCCTGTGGAACCGAGGACCACAACTCCGGCCGTTCGCGATGCCGCCTCAGGCGGGTCACGATCTCGCCGTGCGTGATCCCCTTTTACAGGTAAGTGCGCGGGGTGGCCCCCCGGTGACGCATCGGCGGATCTCGGTGAGTTGGGGGCCCGAAGCACGTAGGCCGGAAGGCTGTCGGGCCATGTCGGGTCATCGACGCGGGCGGGCGATCGGTATCACGGCGCGATGTTATGCCTTGTGTTAGTGTCATGCGTTTGCGTGGTCGTCGCGGTGGGCGATTCTGCCTGTTCGGTTCCGCTGATGCGTGGGCTGTTCAAGCCTGCCGGGCCTTCCTCGGTACGTTCCCCTGCGGAAGGCTGTTCATGAAGCATCCCGATGACTCCGGCACCCACGGCGGTCCCGCCCAGTCCCAGGCCACGACCCCGGCGCCGGCCGCGGCCGTCTCCTTCGCCGGCCTGCCGGTGGAGGTGCTGCGGACACTGAGCGGACTCGGGGTGCGCGAACCCTTTCCGATCCAGGCCGCCACACTGCCCGATGCCCTGGAGGGGCGCGATGTCCTGGGGTGCGGGCGCACCGGATCGGGCAAGACGCTCGCCTTCGGCCTGCCGCTGCTGACGCGTACGGCCGGGCGGCGCGCCGAACCGAAGCAGCCCCTCGCTCTGATCCTTGTGCCCACCCGGGAGCTGGCCCAACAGGTCACCGAGGCGCTGGCGCCGTACGCCGAGGCACTGCGGCTGCGGATGGCCGCGGTCGTCGGCGGCATGTCGATCGGCCGGCAGGTCGCCGCGCTGGGCCAGGGAGCCGAGGTGGTCGTCGCCACCCCCGGACGCTTGCACGACCTGATCGAGCGCAACGCCTGCCGACTGGGACGGGTAAGGATCACCGTGCTGGACGAGGCCGACCAGATGTGCGACCTGGGATTCCTGCCGCAGGTTGTCGACCTGCTCGACAAGGTACACCCCGACGGTCAGCGGATGCTGTTCTCGGCCACTCTGGATCGCGACGTCGATCAGCTGGTCCACCGCTACCTCCACGACCCCGTCGTCCACTCGGTCGACCCGTCCGCGGGCACGGTTACGACGATGGAGCACCACGTTCTGGTCGTCCACGGCCCCGACCGCTACGCCGTCACCACGGAGATCGCCGCCCGCGACGGCCGCGCACTGCTGTTCCTCGACACCAAGCACGGTGTCGACCAGCTCACCCGGCATCTGCGGGCCAGCGGGGTGCACGCCGGGGCCCTGCACAGCGGCAAGTCCCAGCCACAGCGCACACGGACCCTGGCGCAGTTCAAGAACGGCCAGATCACCGTTCTGGTGGCGACCAATGTCGCGGCCCGTGGCCTGCACGTCGACGACCTCGATCTCGTGGTCAACGTCGACCCGCCCACCGACCCCAAGGATTATGTGCACCGGGCCGGCCGCACCGCCCGTGCCGGTGAGTCCGGCAGAGTGGTCACGCTCGTGCTGGCGGGCCAGCGCCGCGAGACGAGCCGCATGATGGCCGGGGCCGGCATCGAGCCGACCGTCACCAAAGTGCGCTCGGGCGAGGCGGAGCTGAGCCGGATCACCGGCGCCAAGGCTCCCTCCGGCACCCCGCTCGACGGCGGGCCCGCCGTCCCCCGGCCCAAGAACAGTAACGCTCCCTTCCGCGGCCTCGGCACCAGCAAGGACCCCTCCCGCGGCGCCGGCGGCAAGTCCCGTAAGGCCGGCGAGGCCCGCAAGCTGGCCGAGGCCCGCAAGGCCGCCCTCGTGCGTCGCAACGGCTGAGAGCCGTTGACCTGTCAGCGAATACCTGGCCACGGGATCGACACCCCTCGGCCCGGCCCGAAGCTCGTCCTGTGCCCCCGACCACGAAGCGAACGCCTTCGGCCGTGAGAGGGATACCCGCAGAAACGAAGCAGGATGATGTTGCCGGCGCCCGGCATGACAAGCTGTGCTTGCCCACCCCCGAACCCAGGAGGTCACCATGACCGCAGAGCCCGTAACTACGGAAGGTTCGGAGCCGGCTGCCCCCGAGACGTCCCCTCTGGCGCCGGACAGCGACGGCAACTACGACCTCAAGCGCAAGTTCCGTGAAGCCCTGGCGCGCAAGCGCGGTGCGCAGGCGGACGCGGCCGATGTTGCCGCCAACCCGGATGCGTCGAAGGTGCGTGCGGCGCACGGCCCGGCTGCGAGCCAGCGGTCGTTCAGGCGCAAGAGCGGCGGCTGAGTCGATCAGTCCCGGGATCGATCCGGCCGCTTCGCCGGCACTCTGAGCGCTACCCACTCGCGTACCCCGTGCAGTGGCTCGTGGCCCGCAACGTGCGCATACCCCTGTGCGCGTTGCGGGCGAGGCGTAGCCGGGGTTCTCGCCTGTGCGGAATGGCCCAGCCGCGGTTGGCGCGGGTCGGTGGCGCCGCCGTACTGGCATTCCCGGCCAGGACGTCCGCCCGCCTACGTCGTACGGTTGCCAGGACGTAGCTGACGGCAAGGACGGCCGTGCCCGCAGTGCCATCGTGCCTGCTCGAACCCCTCTTGGACCAGCTCGCCGCACTCCTGTCCGCTTGGGGAGAGTTCGTCGCGGACCACCCGCTGGGCTGTCACCGCACCGCCGGATCGCGGACCGGACGGTCTTCGAGCACACCGTGCTCGCACTGGTCCACGGCTCCGGCTACGAACGCATCTCCACAGCCGGATGCTCCGACCGGGCGATCCGGCGCCGCGTCAAGGAGTGGGCCGGGCTGGGGATATCCGAGAAGGTGCACGCCTTGGCGCTTGAGGCGTACGAACGGACGGTAGGCCTCGGACTGGGGAGATCTCGGTGGACGGCTGTATCACCAAGGCCCCGTCCGGCGGCGACAAGGCGGGGCTCTCCCCGGTCGACCGGGGCAAGCAGGGACTGAAACGCTCGGTCGCCTCTGACGCCTGCGGTGTCCCGCTCGGGATCGTCTCCGACAGAGCCAACGGCACGACTCACCCTGCTCGGACCACCCTGGAAGCTGCCAAGGAGCAGGTTGGCCCGCTGCCGGACGCCGTCAACATCAACCTCGACCGCGGCTACGACAGCGCCAAGTCCCGCACGTCAATAGCAGAGTTGGGGTTCAGGGTGGTTCCTGGCCAGCTTGCGAACCGTTACATCACACACCGCGCCCGAAACTCGCCGGGCACGGAATGAGGCTGCGTGACTTCCGTCACGGGGTCGATGCTCGCCGGTGGTGAGTCGCATGAATCCATCACGACATGAGTGATATGACCACCTCCCTGCCCCGGGATCCGGTTCGTCAGATCCTGTGCGGAGTTTGTGCGTCCCCTGTGAATCCGGATAGGACTACCCCCCACTGATCATTTTCGTGGGGGCTTCAGGTGCGTATCACGCGTCCACTCGTCATACTCATGGCGTTCATCATGGCCGTGCTTGCGGGCACGGAACAGACAGCCCTGGCGGTCAACCGCTGGGGCGAGGCCAGATCCGGCCCAGGGGCCGGCCAACTACCCGAACAGAAGTGGGGATCGGCCCGCGGGCGTGGGCACAGTGCCTCCGGTGACGCCACGGACGCCAACGCGTCCGGCGGCCGCAGCGGCGCCCTGAGGGCGCCCGGCGAACTCGCGCCGGACTCCGGCACCACCCGGCTGAAGCTGGGCAACGTGCCCAGGACGGCGGCGCCTTCCTACCGCAAGGTGCCCGCTCCGCGCCGAGCGGCGCCCAAGGGCTTCGATCCCAAGGCCAGTTCTGAAGTCACGGGCAAGCGCGCAGAGAAGGCCCGTACCTTCGCCAACGAGGACGGCACGTACACGACCCGCTTCTACAACGAGCAGGTCAACTTCCGTGGCGAAGACGGTAAGTGGAAGGAAATCGACACTCGACTGGCGAAGGCGACCGCGGGTGCGCGGACCGAGAGCTCCCCGGGATCCGGCTGGCAGGCCCGGTCGACCGAGGACAAGGTCTACTTCTCCGAGTTCGCCGATGCGCAGACGCTGGTGCGTCTGGGCATCGGCGACACCACCGCGATCGGCTACTCGATCGAGGGCGCGTCCCACGCGCAGGGCCGTGTGAACGGCAGTGTGATCACGTATCCGGAGGTCCGCCCTTCCACGGACGTGGAGTTGATCGCAGGCAGTGACTCCGTGAAGGAGACGCTGATCCTCAAGGACAAGGGCGCGCCGGCCGAGTGGCGCTTCCCGCTTGCCCTGAAGGGTCTGACGGCGAAGCTCGACGGGCACGGCGGTGTCTCCTTCGCCGACCGGACGGGTCGTCAGCAGGGCTGGATGCCGGCGGGCTGGATGGAGGACTCGAAGAAGGCGCCGAACTCCGACGAGGGCGTCATCTCCTCCGGTGTCACGTACGGCATCGTGCGGGAGGGCTCCCGCCAGGTCCTGGTCGTGAAGCTGGACCGCAAGTGGCTGTCGGATCCCGAGCGGGTCTTCCCCGTGAAGGTCGACCCCTCTGCGAACGGTCTGGAGGCGGCCTCCGGCACGTATGTCGAGTCGCCGTACAGCCAGAACTTCTCCGGCTCCAACGAACTCAAGGTCGGCACGTACGACAACGGCGGCCACAAGGCGGCCTCGTTCCTGAAGTTCAACGGCCTGGACACCACCCTCAAGAACGCATTCGTCATCAATGCGAACCTGAGCCTCTTCAACACCTTCTCGTACTCGTGCACCGCACGGCCGGTGACGGTCCACGAGATCACCTCGAACTGGTCCGAGGGCAGCACCAACAGCTACCCCGGTCCCGCTACCGGCGATGCCCTGGGCTCCAAGTCCTTCGCGCACGCGTGGCGCCCGGACGGCTCGTCCGGCTGGCCCTGTGGAGCCGGGACGTGGGAGTCGATCCCGCTCGGCGATTCGGGCCGCAAGCTGGTCGACGACTGGACGCACGGTCGCAAGGCCAACTACGGCCTGGCCGTGAAGGCGGCCACGGACGACTCCAGGACCTGGAAGAAGTTCGGCTCCGACAACTACCCCGGCGGCAAGCCCAGCCTCGACGTCACCTGGTCGAAGTACGGGGCCACGTACGAGCTGGGCGGCTTCGTCCAGCCTCCGACGGCCACCACCGAGGGCACCTTCAAGGTCACCGTCACCAACCAGGGGCAGCAGACCTGGGGCGCGACCAGCAACTACAAGCTGCGCTACGACCTGTTCGACGCCAACGGCAACAAGGTCGGCGGTGACTACTGGAGCAAGATCCGGTGGACGCCGATGCCGTACGACATCGCGCCGGGCGGCACGGTCACCCTCGATGCCAGGATCGCCCCGCTGGCGCCGGGCAGGTACACGCTCCAGTGGACCATGGACGAGTTCCAGGTGCGGAGCTTCGTCGACGACGGCGTCCCCGGCCCGACCGTGCAGTTCGACGCGGTCAACGCGCCGCCATACCTGACGGGTGCGGCTCCGCCGAGCGGTACAGTCGTCGACTCCCTGACCCCGACGCTGTGGGCGACGGCCACCGACCGGGACAAGTCCCCGGGTGCGCTGACGTACCAGTTCGAGGTGTGCGAGGTCGAGGGCAAGGACGTTCGGAAGAACTGCCGAGGCAACACACATGCGGCTTCCGAGAGCTGGACGGTTCCGTCCGGCTGGCTCAACTGGGCGAAGACGTACGCCTGGTACGCCTACGCGAACGACGGCAAGGACCAGTCTTCGCGCACCGCGCCGTCGATCCTGACCACGCAGGTCCCGCAGCCCGTCATCACCTCCCACCTGGGCGGCGCGGACAGCGGTCGGAGCTTCGGCGAGCGGGCCGGAAACTACACAACCGCTGCCACCGATGCCGCCGTACCGAGCGTGGGCCCGGAGCTCGCGGTCACGCGCACCTACAACTCGCAGGACCCGCGCCAGGCGAACGCCTTCGGCGCCGGCTGGGCGACCCGCTGGGACATGCGGGCGGTCGCCGAGCCCGACGGCAGTGTCGTCATCACCCTCGACAGCGGCAGCCAGGTCCGCTTCGGCCGCAACGCCGACGGTACGTACAGTGCGCCGTCCGGTTCGGTGGGCGTGCTCACCGAGGTCGACGGGGGCGGCTGGACGCTGCGCGATGCGGCGGCTGCGGTCCACACCTTCGACGCGACGGGCCGCCTGACCAAGGTCAAGGACGGTCACGGTCGTGAGCAGATCCTCACGTACACGGCCGGCAAGCTGACGAAGGCCACGGATGCGCTGTCGAAGCGCTCGCTGTCCTTCACGTGGTCGGGCGCGCACGTCGCCTCGGTGTCCACGGACGCCGTCGGACCGATCGCCCCGGCTCTCACCTGGTCGTACACGTACGACGGCGACCGCCTGGTGAAGGTGTGCCCGCCCTCGTCGGCCACGGCGTGCTCCACGTACGAGTACACCGCCGGTTCGTACTACCGGGGCGTGGTGCAGGACGCCAATCCGGTCGGGTACTGGCGGCTGAACGAGTCCGAGGGCGAGTCCGCGGCCAGTGAGGCGGTCTCCCGTACGGGCATGAACGCCGGCCACTACCGCGATGTGACCCTCGGGTCCGCGGGTGCGCTGGGCGCGACGGGCAACAAGGCGGCTTCGTTCGACGGGACCAACTCCTCTGTGGAGCTGCCGGGAACCGCGCTGTCCGGGTCGACCGTCCTGTCGGTCGAACTGTGGTTCAAGACGGACAAGCCGGGGACGCTCGTCGGCTTCCAGGACAAGCAGCTGTCGGAAGGCCAGCCGAACCGGTGGAGCCCGATCCTGGGCATCAACCAGGCGGGCAAGCTGCACGGCGGTTTCGAGCTCAAGGGCGTGGGGACCACCCCCGTCACCTCCCCCGGCACGGTCACCGACAACGCGTGGCACCACGCCGTTCTGACCAGCACGGCCACCGAGCAGACCCTCTACCTCGACGGCACGCGCCTCGGCTCCATTCCCGGGGTGGTCGACCACTACGGCAAGACCTTCACCTACCTCGGCGCCGGCTACTCCAACCCGAGCTGGGACGGCGGCCCCGCAGGGGTACGCCGCTTCACCGGTTCCATGGACGAGGTCGCGGTCTACCACCGCGCGCTTGACGCCGGGTCGATCAAGGCCCGCTTCGAGGCCCGTGCGGGAGCGTCGAAGCTGACCAGGTCCACCCTGCCGTCGGGCAGGGTGAGCGGACAGGCCGAGTACGACGGTGACACCGGCCGCGCGACGAAGGTCGCCGACGGGAACGGGGGTCTCTGGCAGATCTCCGAGCCGCGCTACACGGCCGGCTCGCAGGCCTACGGCGATGCGGTGCGCGCGTCGGGTCCGGTCAACTACTGGCGTTTCGGTGACAGCGGCGGCGCGTCGGCGGCGGACGAGATATCCGGCGGAGGCAACGGCTCGTACCGCGACGGTGTCGCACTCGGCGGCGTCGGGGCGTTCCTCGACGGCGACGACGGCGCGATCACCCTCGACGGCTCCAAGGGCGTCGTCGAAGTACCGTCCGAAACGATCAGCGACGCCACCTCCCTTTCCGTGGAGCTGTGGTTCAGGACGGACAAGCCCAGCGGCGTCCTGCTGGGTCTGCAGAGCACCGAGCTAGGCACCACCCCCACGATGTGGAACGCGAGTCTCCTCGTCGACGCTGAGGGCAAGCTGCGCGGTCACCTGTGGGACGGTCCGTCCGCGGGCTGGCCGGTCATGGGCGGCGCCAAGGTCACCGACAACAAGTGGCACCACGTCGTGATCACCGGCGGTTCCGCCGGTCAGTCGCTCTACCTCGACGGCGCGAAGATCGGTTCCAAGTCCGGTGTGGTCAAGCCGGAGACCCTGGTCCACGCCTACCTCGGCGCCGGCTACTCCAGCGAGGAGTGGGACGGGCAGGCTCGTGCGACGCGCTACTTCAACGGTCAGCTCGACGAGGCCGCCTTCTACACGAAGGAGCTGGACGCACAGACCGTCGCGGACCACTTCAAGGCCCGCAACCGCCTGGTCTCCGGCAACGGGAACCAGTACCAGGGCGTCGTGATGGCGGACGCCCCGGCCGGCTACTGGCAGCTGAACGAGACCGGCGGCTCGACCGTCGTGAACAAGGTCGCCGCCGCGGGTGCCAACGGCACCTACACCAAGGCGACGCTGGGCGGGCCCGGTGCGTTCGGAACCGGCGACGGCTCCGCCGCGGAGTTCGCGGGCGACGGGTACGCCGAACTCGCCGGCGGTCACCTGCCGGACACCGACCTGTCGGCCGAGCTGTGGTTCAAGACCACCAAGCCGGGCGTGCTCTTCAGCGACCAGGAGAAACCCCTCCCGGACGCCGTCGCGTACGCCCCGGTCCTGTACGTCGGCTCGGACAACAAGCTCCACGGCCAGTACTTCACCCGCGGCGTCGGCGCGACCAACACCTCGCCGAACACGGTCACGGACAACGAGTGGCACCACGCCGTGGTGACAGCGCAGGGGTCCACCCACACGCTGTACCTCGACGGCGCGCAGGTCGCGCAGACCACCACCGTGCCGGTCACACACGAGACCAACCAGCTCGCGTACATCGGTGCCGGCTACACCAAGTGGTGGCCCGCTTCCCCGGGCGACGGCGTCCAGTACTTCACCGGCCAGATCGACGAGGTCGCGGTCTACCCGCGCACCCTCACCGCCGACCAGGTCGCCCGGCACTACGGCGCCCGTACCTACGCGTCGGGCTCTTCCCTCACTGCGACGGTGACGGTCACCGACCCGACGGGCGCGAAGACCAGCGGTATTTTCGACGCGGTCCGCGGCCAGCGCCGTATCGCCTCGACGAACGCGGACGGCGGTGTCACCACGTACGCGTACGACACCGGCGGCTTCCTGCACACGGTCACCGACCCCAACGGCCACGCGACCATCACCGGTCACGACGAGCGCGGCAACACCGTCTCGACCACGACCTGCCGGGACGCCAACACCTGCTGGACTTCCTTCGCGGAGTACTACGACAACCCTGCGGACAAGCTGGACCTGCGCAACGGCAAGCAGATCGCGCTCCGCGACGGCCGTTCCTCGGGACCTGCGGACAACCGCTACCGGACGACGACCTCGTACACAGCGCTCGGCATGGTCGACACGGTCACCTCGGTCGACGGCCGTACGGCGACGACCACCTACACCACGGGCACCGAGCCCGCGGTGGGCGGCGGACTGACCCCGGCCGGGCTGGTCGCCGCCAAGAAGAGCACCGGCGGCGTCACGGTCTCGTACGCGTACTTCGCGAGCGGTGACCTGGCCAGGACGACGGCGCCCTCGGGCGTGGTGACGACGTACACCTACGACGGCATCGGCCGGAAGGCCACCGAGACCCAGGTCTCCGACGCCACCCCTGCCGGTGTCACCACCACCTACGCCTACAACGCCATGTCCCGCGTTACCGCGGAGACCGGGCCGGGCGTCAAGAACGGAATCACCGGTGTCACCCACACCGCCCGGATCAGCCGCACCTATGACGCGGACGGTCATCTGCTCACGGAATCCACGGAGGACACCACCGGCGGCGACGCCACCCGCACCACCACCTACCGCTACAACATGCGCGGTCTCAACGACAGCGTGACGGACGCGGCCGGCAGCGAGTCGACGTACGACCACGACGCCCTGGGCCGCGTGATCAGTGCGACGGACCCCGCGGGCAACGTCGTCACGACCACGTACACCCAGCGCGGCCAGGTGGCCGAGTCGGTCCTGAAGAACTGGACCGGCGACCCGTCCGGCCAGACCCGCGATCTGGTCCTGAGCTCGAACGCCTACGACCCCGCGGGCCGCCTGGCTTCGACGACCGACGCCATGGGCGCCACGACCGCCTTCACCTACTACGACGACGGCCTCAAGGCCACGACGACGGCGAAGCAGGTCACCCGGTCCGACGGTTCCAAGAAGGACATCCTCCTCGGGTCGACGGTCTACGACGGCGCGGGCAACGCGGTCTCGGCCACCGCGAACGGCGGGGCCACGACCGTGAACACGGTCGACGCCCTGGGCCGCACCACCCGCTCGGTGTTCGATCCCAACGGTCTGAACCGGGTCTCCACCTACGCGTACGACGCGGAGGACCGGCTCACCGAGCAGACCCGGTCCATCGACGGCACCGGCAAGAAGGTGACCTCGACCACCGAGTACGACGCGGTGGGCAACCCGAAGACGACGACCGTCACCGACGGCACCACGACCCGGGTCTCCTCGACCACCTTCGACCAGCGGGGCCTCCCGCTGACCCAGACCAGCCCGCGCGGCAGCACCAGCACGGGCCGGTTCGACGAGCTGGGCCGCCTGGTCGAGACGACCGCGCCGCAGGTGCAGGCCGAGGAAAACGGCGGTGCGGCCACGGCCGTCACCCCGAAGACCCTCGTCGGCTACAACACCTTCGGCGAGGCCACGGAGTCGCGTGACGCGCGCGGCCTGGTGACCCGTACGGAGACCGACAAGCTGGGCCGCCCCGTCGCGGTCACGCTGCCCGACTACACGCCGCCGGGCGCGACCGCGGCCATCACGTCTGTCTCGCGCACGACGTACGACGCCCTCGGCAACACGGCCTCCACGACCGACCCGCTGGGCCGAGCCACGCATTACGCGTACGACCAACTGGGCAACCTCGTCCGCAAGACGGACCCGCTCGTCGGTAGCGGAGCGACGCTGCAGGCGCCCGGATCCACCACCTTCAACGAAACCTCGACCGACCTGTCCGGCCGCGGAGTCTCCACCTACACCTGGACCCCGACCGGTCAGCCGCTCTCCGCGACCGACCCCACAGGAGCGCGCACCGAGTCCACCTACGACGGACTGGGCCGCAAGCTCACCGCCACCACGGTCGAGCGCAAGCCCACCCTCCAGAACCTCGTCTCCCGCTTCACCTGGGACGACGCGGGCAACCAGGTCTCCTCGACCACGCCCGGAGGGCGGGTCACCAGCGCGACCTACGACAAGGCCGGCCAGACCCTGACGGTCACCGACCCGGCCGGTGGCGTCAGCAGTGCCGTCCACGACGGCCTCGGTCGCACGACCGAGAGCAAGGACGCGACCGGCCGCAGGACGGTCACCGCGTACGACCTCACGGGCAATCCGCTGTCCGTGGCTGACTACGGCACGGGTACGACGGCCCTGCGCACGACCAACACCGAGTACGACGCCGACGGAAACGTCACTGCATCCGTCTCGGCGACCGGCGCGCGCCGCACGTACACGTACGACGCCCTCGGCCAGCTCACCAAGCAGGTCGAACCGGTCACGGGCACCGACTCGATCACGACGACCTTCGGCTACGACGCGGCGGGCCACCGCACGCGCCTGACCGACGGCCGCGGCAAGGCCACGTACTACACGTTCAACACGTGGGGCCTGCCCGAGTCCACGATCGAACCCGGCACGACCCTCCACCCGGGCCTGACCAACCGCACGTGGACCAACGTCTACGACGCGGCCGGCCGGGTCGTCACCGAGCTGCTCCCCGGCAACGTCAAGCGTCAGAAGACGTACGACGACCTGGACCGCCTCACCCGTGAGACCGGCTCCGGCACCGCCGTGGCCACCCGTCCCCGCTCGCTCTCCTACGACCTGGCCGGCCGCCTGACCGGCGTCGGCGGCGACGGAGTGCTCGCGGGTAACAGGTACACCTACAACGACCGCGGCCAGCTGCTGTCCACCGACGGCCCGGGCGGCACCTCGTCCTACGCGTACGACGCGGACGGCAAGATGACCTCCCGCACGGACGCGGCGGGTGCGACGGCGTTCACCTACGACCAGGCCGGCCGCCTCGACACCACGACCGACCCGCTCACCGGCACCCAGGTGCGCAGCGACTACGACGCGGCCGGGCGACCGACCGCCGAGGAGTACGCACGCCCCGCCGCCGGCGGCACGTGGACGGTCGGCGCGAAGCGCTCGTACACGTACGACGCCCTCGGCCGGCTGGCCGACGACAGCGTCAGGAAGACCGGCACGGCTACCGCGATCCAGGGCACCGCCTACGAGTACGACCTCGACAACCGGCTGGTGAAGAAGACCGCGTCGGGGACGGCCGGGGCGGGCCAGCGGACGTACGCGTACGACCTCGCCGGCCGCATGACCTCCGAGACCAGCGGAGGCACCACCACCGCCTACGAGTGGGACAAGGCCGGCAACCTGACCAAGAAGGGGGACATCGCCGGCACGTACGACGCGCGCAACCGGGTCCAGACCTGGGGCACGCAGACCTTCGACTACTCCGCACGCGGCACGGTCAAGGGCATCACGGACACCGCGGGCCCGGCCCGCACCATCAACTCGGACGCCTTCGAGCGCACCGTGTCGAACGGTACGAGCACCTTCACCTACGACTCGCTCGACCGGGTCATGACCCACAACGGCACCGCCTTCAGCTACGACGGCGGCTCCAACAACCTGGTCGAGGACGGCACGTCCTCCTACAGCCGCACCCCCGGTGGCACGCTGCTCGCCAGCGCCACCACAGGGACCGCGGACTCGGCCCGCCTGGCCGTCACCGACGGCCACACCGACCTGGTCGCCAGCCTGTCCCCGGACGGCACCACGGTCACCTCGTCCCGCGCCTACGACGCCCATGGAAAGGTGACCGCGAGCAACGGCCCCACCCCGTCGATCGGTTACCAGTCCGGCTGGACCGACTCCTCCACCGGCGAGGTCAACATGGCCGCCCGCTGGTACCAGCCCGGCGCCGGCGGTTTCACCAGCCGCGACACCTGGCAGCTCGACCCGAACCCCTCGGTCCGGGCCAACCGCTACACCTATGCCAACGCGAGCCCGATGAACGGCACGGACCCTTCGGGGCACTCCGTGATCGACTGCTTCAAGCCCAGCCGTTCGAAGCTCGGGTTTCTCAGGCTGGGCGCAAGCCCGTGGTGCGTCGGATGGGAAGCCTGGAACGAGGGCAGCGACAGCGGGGGCAAGAGCGGCTCTGCCTGCGATTCCACACCTGCCGAGAGAGCGGCCTGTGCCGCCGTACGCAATTTCGGCAAGGCGTGCAATCACTGGATGTGCGGTGGCGGTCCGGCCCCGAAACGGATGGAAACCAGTTCACCGTCACCTGATCGAAGCCGGGGCCACAACAACTATTCGGGAGGCGGACGCCGTGGAGGTACCTCCACGCTGACGCGTCCGAAGCGGCCGACCGCACCTCCCAAGCCGAAGATCCCGCAGAACCCCTACAGCGGCCCGAACCCGATTCCGGCACCGAGGCACATCCCCAAGCCGGACTGGAACCCGACCCAGGCCGTCTGGAGTGCCACCAAGGCCGTCGACATGGTCGTCAGCGGCGCCAACCTCCTCGCCAGGCTGGCCGGCGAGGACACGTTCAGCCCGGACGAGGTGCTGGACACCCACGGTGCACCGGGCGCCGACCCGGGCACCGAACCGGGTACCGGTACGGAGCGTGGCGGCGACTGTCGCAAGAACGGCATCGGCTGGCGGGAGTACGGTGACCTGGATGCCGAAAACGGAAACAGGGCCACGGGAGCCGAGGCCTGCCTGGACAAGGCGTGGATCACCAACAACCCGGGAACCAAGACCAAGACGTTCGCCATGAAGGGCGAGGACCCTTCCGTGATTCGTCAGCCGCCTGGTTATGGATGGGCCGCCGGCGAGGTCAAGAAGCTCGGAAACTTCCCACCCAGCCGGTGGCGCAACGCCTGCCACCTCCTGGGGGACCAGCTGAGCGGTGACGGCCTCGACTACAAGAACATCTCGACGTGCTCACGCACGGCCAACGCCGACCCCAACGTCTCCGGCACGGCCCCACACCCTGTGGGGAACATGCTCCACTACGAGAAGCAGGTGCGCGCGGCGATCGAGGGGGGCCAAGTGGTCCACTACAAGGTGACCCCGCTGTACTACGGAGGAAGGGTCGTGCCCTACGCCTACCGAATGGAAGCGACCGGGCACAACCCGGATGGCAGCCCCGGCATACAGTTCGACAAGCGCGTGCCCAACGTCATCAAGAGCCTGAACGACGGTCGGTGGCACAACCTCGGAACTCGGGCACCGGAAGGACCGTTGAAGTAGCAGTGACCAAGCCATCGAGGTACGTCTCGGGCATTCCCGAACTCGTAGGCCTCCTCAGCCCGCTGGGTGAAACCGTGGGTGAGGTCGTCGATTGGGAGGCAGTCGAGCATGAGTACGGCACACGGTTTCCCCTCGATTTCAGGGATTTCATGGCCCGGTACGGGTACGGCTCCATCGAGGATCAGATCGCGATCCTGGCGCCGCGGCCGAGCGAATCCGAGCCGAACGCCATCTCCAGGTTCTCCCGGGGCTACCTGACCGAGGCCAATCTGTACGAAGGGTGGGAGTCGCCGGAGCTTGCTCTGGAGTATCCACTCGAGAAGATGCTCATCTGGGGTGACACGGTAGGAGCCGACACGCTCTGCTGGTTTACCGGTGATCCGGATCCTGATGCGTGGCCGGTGGCGGTTTTCAGCCGGGGGAGCCTCATGTGGTCTCTCCATCACTGCAGCATGAGTGCATTCCTCCTCAGGATTCTCCGCGGGGATCTCGCCGATTACCCGCTCTCGGACGAATCGCTCCTGGGGTGGGGGGAGGCGCGGTTCCTTCATTTGAAGGACGAGCGTGCCCTGCCGGTGGACGTCGATCCCTGGGGTTGATCCACCTGGCTGCGGCATCCCGCCGTCAGTGACACACGGACACGGCCGGCACCGGGGACTGTTCCCCGGTGCCGGCCCTGTCATGTCGCGCGCAGGTCGTTCGCAGTGCCGTGAGCGGCCCCGCGATGGTGCCCCGTCCGACGCCTGTGGGGGAATCTCATGGCGCCTAGGGGGTTTCTGATGGATCTCCGTGGAGGAAGGAGCGGCGTCCGGTGCGTGCTCTCGGAGTGCCGGCTGGAAGCCCTCGTACTGGACGTACTTGGGCTTTCGGCCGGTGCGGTGAGAGTGAGTGCCGGGCGTCGCGACGCCGCGGAGATCCGTCAGAAGCCCCCTAGGGGGCGGTGCAGGCCGCCTCCGCATGGAGCGAGCGCGGGGAAGCGGTCCCCGCCGTGCCGTGACGCTCAGGCCCCTCATCAGGCCGGCGGGTTGACGCACAGTCCTTGAAGCTCCCCGGGCTGCGTGGACGGCATGTGCAATTCCGGCGCGGACAGGACCTAATTGCCCGGTCCTGCGAACTCGTAGGTTCTCGCACCCAGTTGGGGAATCGCCCGCTACTATCTGGTCCGCAACCACCTCTGACAGGTGGTCGCTCCACGGCATCGGGAGTCCACCTGCCCTCGCACGCCGCATCAGGCGACGCGCCTGGACAGCTCTGGTGACGGTCTGTGGAGGCGGCGCTTGCGTCGTCATGCTGCTGAGTTCCGCGCTCCTGTACAGCGCACCGATGACGCACCCGCCCTCCACCGTGTCCTCCCATACCTGTGTTCTCGGGCCGAGCAGTCGGCGCCTTCGCGCCACCGGCCAGTGATGACGTGTACGGGCATCACGCTTCGACGGGTGTCGACCCCATGAGGAGATTGCCACCCATGGCTGCCCGCAAGAGCACCTTCCAGTTCCTGGACCCCCGCCACCAGAACCTGATCTCCGACGCAGTCCCGCTCGACGGCGTGTTCCCCCTGCTGCCACCGGTCTTCGAGCCCCTGCGCGGCGAGCCCGCTCTCGCCGACGGGGAGCCGCCTACCGAGCTCGGCAAGGCCGTCATGGAGTGGTACGGAAAGGTCCACGGCCGTGCGCCCGAGGAGACCCCCGCCGGGCTCGTCCGGGCCATCGAGGCGGTGTCGATCGGGCGGGACAACGCCGATGCCGTCCGCCGAGCGCAGTGGCGACGCAACCACGCCGGGCTGCTGTCGGTGGCTCAGCTCGTGGTGTGCGTACCGATGGTGCGTCCGGCCACCGTGCAGCCGCGCATGGCCGCCTCCGCTCAGCGGATCATGCGCGAGACGTACAGGGGATCGCTGATTCACGAGGTCGGCAACGGCCTGCGCATCCAGGCCCGTTCCGCGCAGCACCTGCTCGACATCACCCGTGCGCAGCAGGAGGTCCGTCTTCCGTACGCGTATGCGGGTGAGGCCGAGAAGGAGTTCGCCGACTCGTTGGCCCTTGAAGGCATCCGCGAGGAAATCCGCGGATTCGCGTACGACATGTACGTGTCGGACGAGGAACGCGGCCACCTCGTCGAGACGGACGACGGCTGGACGCGGGTCAGCGTCGCCCAGTCCTTCATGGGCCAGTTGATGGGCACGAAGGCCGACCTGTCCACGTGGCACTGGGAGAGCCCGACCGGCGTGACCGTCGGCCCGCACACCCCCGACTCGATCGAGGCCGCCCATCGGGCCCTGCGCTTCGCGGATGCCCCCTTCGCCGTGTGGCCGACGGGCCGCACCCATGCCGCCGTACAGGCGTGGCTCGACGGTGCCTCGCCGGAAGCCCAGGCCACTGTGCGAATGATGACGGCCCGGATGGACATCGGCATCGCCGTCCGGCCGTATCGCGACAACAGCGACCACGATGTGGTCTACGCCGACATGGCGCGCTTCCACGTCAAGGGGCAGAACCCGACCCTATGGGGGAAGGCGGACGACGAGGCGTTCAAGGCCCGTACGGTCGTCAACGACCTCGTCCGGCGCAACTACGTCACCGAGGAACAGCGGGACGTCTTCTTCGGCGACGCGGTGGTGCCGTGGGCGGACGACCCGGCGTCCACCCCGTACCGCAACCGGGTCGTGGCCACCACTCATGTCATGGTCTCCACAGTGGTTGACGACCCGACCGTCTCCACCAGGTACAGCGTGGTGCGCGAGACGCTCAAGCGGCTGCGGGTACCCAACTCGCCCCTCCAGGCGGCGACCACCACTGCCTCCCTGGCCGGCCTGGTCGCGGGCCTGGAAGGAGATGGCGAGATGGGCCAGTTCACCGCGGTGATCGCGCGTTCCTTTCGCAAGCCGGAGCTGCGCGACATCGGCCAGCACGAAGGCGGCAACTGGACCGAGTTGATCGAGCGGGACGTGGAGGAGATCGCCGGGGCCGCCCGCAAGGAGCTCGCGGCCGCTCAGCAGGCCAAGCGGACTCGGCTCGGCCCGCACCAGCGGGCCCTTGCGATCCTTGCTCTCGTCGCGCACGCGGCGAACCCCGCCTTGCGCAACTACCGTCGGCCGGACGGCGGTACGACCTCCGACGGTACCCCTCGTACGGTCCGCTATCCGTCGTCGATGACTCTGACCGGCCGTGGTGGCCGGGGCGGCGTGATGAAGGTCGAGGCCGACGTGATCGTCATGAATGCCGCCCGCTCGCGCCAGGGAATCGACCAGCTCGAGGCGATCGTCACCGCTGCCACCGGCGACGTTCCGGTCGTTCCGGTCGACCCGGCGACCGGTCAGGAGATGTTGGAGGAGTGGCTGCGGAAGCGCTGGGCGAACGCCCCCGGCGCCGGCACGCTTGCCGAGAGGCCGGACCGCGGAGCCCACGGCTCCGTTCCCGGGCCGCGTAGTGACGGCGCCGAGGAAGACCCGGGCGTCCGGTCCGGCGTGGCCATCCCCCTCTGGCTGGAAACTTCGGGGGAGGAAGAGGACCTGGGCGGCGCCGACCTGCTTTCCGACACCGCCGAGTGGGAGAAGGCCATCGTCGCCCTCGCTGACGACATCGACCATGTGGCTGCCCGAGCCGGCGCGCTCGCCGACGTCCGGGTAGACGCCGTAGGAGCCGGCGTCGACGAGGAGGATTACGACCCCGACGACGAGGGCCTGCCCCGCATGATCGACAAGGTGGGCATCGACCCCGAGGTGGAGGCGGGCACCGACGTGTCCCTCGAGAGCCTGCGCCGCTTCCTGAGGCAGGGCGTGATGGCCTACCTCAAGCAGCAGGCCCGCAGGTGACCGCCACCGAGGCCCAGGACGGCCGCGTCACGGGCATGGTCGCTGTGGACGAGGCCGGACGGCCCGTCGTCCGTCGGCCCGAGCACGTCACCGACCGTTGGTGGCAGGACGTGGCCGCCCTCCTCGGACCGACCGTGCACGGCACACCCGCCACGGCGGTGAACGCGACCTCGGTTGTCGTACGCCGCGACCGGGCCCGTGCCCTGCCCCGGCTGCTTGCTCGCCATCCGGCGGCGGCCGCCCGGTGGAGCTGGACACCGGCCGCCGAACGCCTGCGCGAGGGCGGGGTCGCGGCGGCGGACGGACTGGCCCGGCTGCTCGCACTGGACGTCGCCGAACAGTCTCTGTGGCCGCACGACCTCGACCTCCCGTCCCTGGGGTTCGTCCGGCCGCTGCGGCCTTTCCAACGCACTGCCGTAGCCCGGCTGCTCGCTGCCGGCGGCGGAGCGAACTTCTCCGTGCCGGGCTCGGGCAAGACCACCGTGGCTTACGCCGTGTTCGCCGCGCTGCGAGCCCGAGGAGCAGCGCATGCCATGCTCGTGGTCGCACCGCCGTCCGCCTTCGAAGCCTGGGTGGAAGAGGCGGAGGTGTGCTTCGCGCCGGGGCGGGCGCCCTCCGTGGCCGTACGCCCCCGGGTCCTCGCGCGTACCGACACCGTTGTCGTGCTCAACTACGAGCGACTGGGCGACCCGGTGGTACGCGCCGGGCTCGCCGGCTGGTCCCGCGGCCGGAAGGTCATCGCCGTGTTCGACGAGGCGCACCGCGCCAAGGCTGGGGCGGCGTCCCGACGTGGCGCTGAGGCCGCCGAACTCGCGCGCCGTGCCGACGCCGCGATGGTCCTGACCGGCACCCCGATGCCAAACCGGCCTCGAGACCTGGAAGCGGTCTTCGACCTGGTGTGGCCGGGGCAGGGGCAACGGCTCGTCCATGGCGACCTCGCTCACCTCCGGGACCGGGCCTACGTACGGGCCACCAAGGACGACCTCGAACTCCCGCCGCTGCGACTGCGGGTAGAACGCATCTCCCTCGATGCCGCCCATCGCGCGCTGTACGACGCCATGACCAACCAGGTCCGGCAGTGGGCGCGGGGCGTCTGTGTGCCCGAGGGGGCCGCCTCGACGACGGTGGCGGCCCAGGCGGGCCGTGTCCTGCTGCATCTGATCGCCGCCGCGGCCAATCCGGCCGCTGTCTTCACCCCAGGGAAGCCGTGGTCGCTGCCGCTGGACGAGCCTTGCCACGCCGACCTGCCGTCCCTGGTCACCGACCCGACCCGGCACATCCGCCCCGCAAAGGTCGTCCGTGCCGCCCAGATCGTGGCCGAGAACCGTGCCCGGGGCCGCAAGACCGTCGTCTGGTCGGGCTTCCTGGGCAACATCGAGGCGCTGACCACGGCACTGGCGCGGCACCGCCCGGCCGTCGTAACCGGCGCCACCCCGCTCGATGACCCGGCGGGCCGGAGCGGCCGTCGGGCCCAGCTCGACCGCTTCCGTCACGACGACGAATGCTGGGCGCTGGTCGCGACCCCGCAGACCTTGGGCGAAGGGGTATCCCTGCACCTATCGGCGAGTGACCAGGTGCACCTGGACCGCGGGTATGCTGCCGGCACCTGGCTACAGGCCATCGACCGCACGCACCGCCTCGGCCTGCCCGCCGACGCCAACCCCACCTGCACAGTGCTGCTGGCCGCCGGCACCATCGACGAGCGGGTCAACGCGGTGCTCAACCGCAAGGTCGCTGCCCTGGCTGCCGCGCTGCGTGACCCCGCCCTGCGGCCCGTCGCGGACCCGTCCCTGACAGACGGGGACACCGACGCACTGCTCGGCGACATCGACGCGCTGCGCGAGCTGCTGCAACCGTGGTGACATTTCTGGGCGCCGAAGCAACCTCCACATACGGGCGTGGGACTTTCGGGCGTGTCGGAGATGGGACGTGAGTCCGTGCTCCGAGCTCGGGCCCGGGGGATTTCGAGACCCGGCGCGCCGAAATCGAGTTCGCGCGCCGAAATCGAGTTCACCCTTCGTCTTCCAGGGTCGATTCCTGTCTGCGGTGGTCCATGCCCGCGCCGAGGGAGGCATCTGGTCCGACTGAGTCCGCCGCGCTCCGGCATCCGACCACGTGCCTGGGGGTGGAGCCTGCGGGAGTCGCTTCCCCTGCTGATGCGTTCGCGGCGGAGGGCGCTGTGGCGTTCTGTGCTGTATCCGATGGCCTTGAGCGCAGAGATACCTCGACTTTCGAGGCTTGGTCACGTCTTACCGCTGTTAAACACGGCCCTCCGCGAAGCGGTGCGGGCGCCTGAGGGGACGATTTCAATGAGGCGGGGAAGGTAGCCGAGTGACAGTTCGTCAGTTTGGTGGTGTCCTGTGATCCGTCTAGTGGTACCCCGTCGGAGCCTGGTGAAGCTCGGTGCAACATGTTGTACCAAGGCGTGCTCCGATCCCCGCATCGGCGCCCCTTGCCTCCGCCGTGGACGTCGTCCGATTCCGCCAGCCTCATGTGGCGGGACCTCGGGTGCGGGCAGTGCGTGCAGGGGTGGTCAGAGGGATAGGCCGCCGCACCCGGGGCTGTCCGGGCAGAGGCCGGGCACGGCGGTGGGGCAGGGGTCAGGCGGCGGCGAGGCTGATCTGGTCGTTGAAGATCACCCAGCGCTGGCCGGGGCCGGCGGAGTCGCACGGCTTGGTCGAGATGTTCGGGGTCTGCCAGGCGTTGGCCAGGCAGTAGGCCGGAGCGTAGGTGAGGGAGATCTGCTGGCCCGAGACAGTCCAGTACTGCCCCTGGTCCTTGGGGTTGCAAGGCTTCACCGAGACGTCCTGAGCGTTCCACGTGTTGGCGAGACAGTAGCCCCGCGCGTTGCTGAGAGAGATCTGCTGGCCCGAGACAGTCCAGTGCTGGCCGCGGTCGGCGGCATCGCACGGCTTCGTGGAGACATTCGGGGTTTCCCAGACGTTGGCGAGGCAGTGAAGGCCGGGAGCGCGCAGGGACGGGGCGGCGGTGTCTACGGCCTGTGCCCCGACGGTCGGCAGGATGGAGGCATTCAGGGCCAGCGTCGCAACGGCGAGCGTCTTGCGGAGTGCGATTGCCATGGGGCGGAATCCGTTCTTGCTGTAGGCGTGGGATTCGCGCACGACCACGAGGTGATTTCCCAACTCGGGCCCGAACGCATTGCAATTGGTAGCACCACCCGTCGGTGGGCCAACGGTTTCTGCGCGGCACATTCATTCCAAGGAGTCTGCATGTGCGATGATCCGACGGATATCCGAGAGTGGTGGATCGGGCTCGACGGCATGCGGGGATATCCCGCCCCGAACCCCAACGGCGACCACCTGGTCACCGTGATGCACTCCGAACTTCACGACGCTCGACAGTAAAAGCTCGAACTCGCCCCGCAGCGCACCCTGATGCCGCCGCTCTCGATCTGGCTCTGCTTGCCGATGTGGGAGGGCGCAGCGAGCCGGGTGTTGGTTCGGTTTGAAGGAGTTGCACCTTGTTGAGATACGACTTGAACGGCTTTGGAACGCCTTCCGTGTGATGCGCGTGGGCCGAAGCGAGACGCTGGTCGAGCCCCGGTATCGCGGAAGCCCCGTACGGTTCTCGTCGGCGCGTTCACGCGGGCAAGCGGGGTGCTGGTGGCAGATCTTCCTGGCCGCTGCGGCAAGACCGGCGCAGTCCCGCTCTACCGAGCGTGAGCGGATCCGCCGCTGTCGCTCACTGTGCCCTGCCGAATTCCCGCCATTCGCGCGGGGTCATGCCGTTTGCCGCGCGGAACGAGCGGCTGAAGTGGGCGGGGTCGGTGAACCCCCATCGGTGTGCGACGGACGCGATCGTGACGGCTGCGCGGCCTTGCCGGCCCAGTTCGCGCCTGGCCTCCTCGATCCTGCGCTGCTGGATCCACCGGTGCACGGTGGTTCCTTCGTGTTGGAAGAGTTTGTGGAGGTAGCGCACCGAGATGTGGTGGGCCCGGGCGATGTCTTCCGGGGAAAGGCCGGGGTCGCGCAGGTGTTCGTTGATGAAGGCGCGGATCTGCAGCAACAGCGACGATTGGCTGTCCCCTTGGACGTGCCCCTCTCTTCCGCTCCGCTCCGCGACCAGGGTCTCCAGCAGGCAGACGACGCCGGCGGCGAGCCGGGTAGTGCTGTCCTCCCCGTACGATCCGTTCTGCACCGCCAGACCGGCCAGGAACGGGCTGACCAGGTGCCCCAGCCCCTCATTGCCGCGGACCGCCTCGGCACTTATCCGGCGGAGATCCGGTTCGGAAACGCTGAGGAGCCGGCGTGGCAGCATGAAGACGCTCCACTCCATCGGCTCGGGGAATCCGATGATGAAGGGGCGAGCCGGGTCGTAAAAGGCGAGGTCCCCCGGGCGGAGCAGGGCCTGACGTCCATCCTGTTCGACATCGGCCTCGCCCTTGCGTAGCAGCCCTATGTGGATGGACTCCTCACCGGCATCCGAGGTGATCAGGCGCGGGTTGCGGATCACATCGTGCGGGTCGGCTCCGACCGTGGCGATCCGCAATTGCCCCAACCGGTGACTGGCCAAGGAACCGCGGAAGGCGCCGGATCTGGGTGTCTTCACATCGAGGGCAACGAACGTGGCGCACACCGCGTCATGCCAGAGGGTGAGCTGCTCACCCACCGGCGAAGCGGTGGTCGAAAACCCGTCGCTCATAACCCGTTCATCGTACGACACCCCTCGATGTGACGCGGGGTCGATGGATCGTGCCACGGCGTTACGGTCTGCGGGCCCCGCGGAAACCGTGCGTTCTCCGCCAAGGTGCGGTGCAGGGCTGTCCTAGATCGCATGCGGAGGGTGCTTAGCGTCTATGCCAAGACGGGCGGCCCCCGCCCCAGCACACCGGAATCCGCGAGAGTGTGAGTCTCATGACCCTGACGATGCCCCCTCCGCGTCACAGCGTCTCCGCCGGACCGCCTGTCGGCCGTGGCGCCGCCTCAAGCCTCTGTGTCGGAGCTGCCGCCGAGGATGGCGGAGTTTCTGCGGTGCTGTTCAGAGTGCCGGCCGATCTTGGTTCCGCGCACCGCGCCCGCAAGTTGGTCGTGCAAGCTACCCGCCGTTGGAGGCTGCTGAGCGAAGCAGCGATCGGGGACCTGGAGCTGTGTGTCGGGGAGATCGTGGCCAACGCAGTGGAGCACACCGGTTCCACCAGCGAGATCCGCGTGTCAGCGACAGCGTCCGGCGTACGGGTCGAGGTCGTCGATGGCGACCCGCAGCTGCCGATGTCCGCAGTGCCCGACGTCGATGGGGAGTCGGGACGCGGTCTGCTTCTCGTCGATGCCCTCGCGAGTGGGTGGGGCGCCTTCCCGGTCGGCGCGGGAAAGGCCGTCTGGTTCGAGATCGCTGCCGACGTCGCAGCAGCCGGATACGTCGGGCGACTGCCGCATGACCACGAAGCGGTGGAGCACCGCACGGCCGCGTGAGCACCTTCCCCGAACGTTCCGAGGGGGGGAACGTCCTTCAGTCCCCCCGGTGAACCGCAGGTTGACCGCTCCCGAGGCTGGACCCGGCCGCAGCTGTGCGCGGCCGGGGTGGATGTGCGGGGGCTACAGTTCTACTGTCCTGGTGATACCGACGTCGCCCTTGCCCGGGGAGTCGGCTCGGGTCGGCGCCGTCTCACGGAGCAACGAGGTCGCCACCACGCAGACCAGGAGGCCTCCGAGCGCCAGGTACAGGACGTACTGGATGCCGTAGTTCTGAGCGAGGAAGCCTGCGAGGGATGGCGCCACTCCTCCGCCGAATATCTCCGACAGGCCCATGACGGTGCCGGCAGCTGCGGCCATCAGGTTTGCGGGGACCGATTCCACGGTCACGGTGCCGGCCAGCAGTGCCAGGCAGCCGTTCGCGCCGAAGGCGACGAAGAAGAGCAGCAGGAACAGTACGGGTACGACCGGCCCCTGAAGGATGAAGGCGATGAGCATGCACATGGCCATCACCAGGGCGGCGACGGCCACGGGCTTGCGGCCGAACCTGTCCGACAGGCCTGGAATGGCAAGCTGCCCGGCGAAGGCCCCGAACCCGATGCCGGATGCGATGATCCCCATCTGGGACGTGCCAAGGCCCTGGTGGTCGACAAGGTAGCTCGGCATCATGGCGCTGAGTACGAAGATGCAGGTCATCGCTCCGCAGAGGGCGAGGATGGCCAGGCGGATGTTGCGATACCACAGGACGTCCAGGCAGCGGACGCGGTTCGCGGGCCTGGTCGACGGCGACTCGGGAGACGGGTCCGGCGTGGGCACCCCAGAAGGGGCGGCCGGTACGGCGGATTCGAAAGCCGGCAGCTGATGCGGTTCCCTGATCGTACGGAGAATGAAATAGGCCAGCACGAGCCCTGGCAGCAGCATGAGGCCGAAGACCCAGTGCCAGCTGGGCAGGACAAGCAGCAGCTGCGTAGCGATGATGGGGCCCAGCCCGATGCCGAAAAGCGCAAAGGTGCTCTGCTGCGTCCCCATGTTCAGGCCTCGGCGCTGCGGCCGTGACGCCTCCGCCGTGGCGGTGACCGCGGTCGGGCTGAAGGCTCCCTCGGTGATGCCCATGACGACCCGGATGAGGATCAGGCTGATGAGGCCGGTGGCGAATCCGGTCAGCAGGGAGCAGACCGAGAAGAGTAGGAGGGATCCGACGAGGATTCTGCGTCGTCCCAGTCGGTCGGATACGCCTCCGATGAGAAGGGAAGCGCATCCCCAGGCGAGGCCGAGAGCACCGATGATGTTGCCGAGGTCCTGATAGTCGAGGCCCAGTTCTTCCATCATTGACGGAAAGAGGGGGCTGATGATCCAGCGGTCCAGGCCCACCAGGCCGAATCCGAGGGACAGCAGCAGCACGGCGGAGCGTTCATAACGAATGTCGTACTCTCTTGGCTTCATCCCGATCGCCCTTCTTTTCTTTCACGGAGTTCGGCGGACAGCTCTTCAGTCGAGAGCACCCTGCCGAAGAATGCGGAAATATTGCGTTCCGTTGCGGACTGGGCCTCGACGCTCAGGGCGCCGGTGGCGTCTCCGACGAAGGCCACCTTGTAGTCACGCATAAAGGCGCCACGCGCGGTCGAATCGCAGCAGACCTCGGTAAGGGTGCCGACAATGATCACCGTGTCGACCTGGCGGGGACCGGATATGTTCGCCAGGACCGTCTCCAGCTGCGTGTTGTGGAAGGCGTCGTAACGGTGCTTACGGATGACGATGTCGTCGGGCCCGGGCCTCAGATCGTCGACGACCCTCGAGCCGAAGCTCCCTTCGCGCATCCCGGCCGCCAAGAGCGCCGGGTTGTACGCGGATTCGAGGGGCGACACGTTGAAACTGTCCAGCAGGATGTGTTCGGTGTAGATCACGGGGATTGCGGCCGCCCGGCACTCGCTGACGACCTCCTGCATTCGCGGTATTCGGCGGCGCGCCATCGGCACCTCCATCGGATACCCATGCAGCACAAAATCGTTCTGCATGTCTATGATCAGCAGTGCAGATTTCTGCGGATTCACATGCCATATGCCATTCAACGGAGTGAACTCCTCCATATTTCGCGTGCACCCGAGTCTTCGATCGGCTATTAGAGGTAGACCTTAACGGCGAAACATATCCCTGCAGTCATAGTGATTTCTTATGCCCTGGCCGGTGCCACGGACCTTGCTATGTGAAAGTCATTTCTCCGGAGAGGGCCCGGGACATCGACCGGATGAATCCGGCGCTCACCCCGTGCTCGAGGCCGACGTCGCTGATGCCTGCGGTCACATGGATCAGCGGCAGCTGACCGGGCAGCGGGGTGGAGAGGAGTCCGGGATCCGGCGTCCCTTGCGCTCCGAGCACGACACCTGCGGGCAGAACCGTGACGCAGTCCCCCAGTCCGATGAGCACCCTCGCGGTACGGAAGTCGTCGACGACGTGGAAGCGCGTGATCTCATAGGTGTCGATCAACGCGGTGGTGATGCGCGCATGGTGGGTGAGCACCGGGTTGTCGAAGAGGACGAATCGGTGGCGGGCGAGCAGTTCCGTCACCGCCGGGACGCTGATCTCCTCCAGCATCGTCCCCGGCGGGTGTACCAGTACCAGTTCCTCCGTACCGACGGTCTCGGTGTGGAACGGGAGGTCGGTGTCCGTCGAGTAGAAGAGTCCGGCATCGAGCTGGTTCAGCCGGAGCAGGTCGATCAGCGTGGAGGCCGGACGGCTGGTTACTTGGAACTCATCGAGGGCACAGGTACGCCGGGCGGTGCTGACCACAGCATGAACCGCCTTGTCGGAGAGCCAGTTGTCGATGCCGAACATGATCTTTGGGGGGTGGTCCGCCACCTCGGTGAAGCTGCGGGGTCTGGGCAGGTCGTGTCGGCCGAGTACGGCGGAGGCGTTCGAGAGGTCCCGCACGAGTTGGGCTGCGTAGGGCAGGAAGTAGGCTCCCTGCCGCGTCAGCCTGACACCGTTCCAGGACCGCTCGAAGAGGGAGAACCCGAGGCTCTCTTCGAGGCGTCGCAGCCGCTGACTCATGGCCGGCTGGGTGGTGTAGAGACTGGCGGCCGCCTTGGAGATGCTTCGGTGTTCGGCGACGGCGAGGAAGGAATCGACGATCTCGAAGTGCATGGGGACCCGCTTCCTGGCATGGGGGTTTCGAAGAGCGCTCTCCTCCTGGGGTCCCGCCGACTGCCCGGTTCTAGGGAGCCGATGCGGGACGGCTGTGACGCCGACCGGCTTGGACCCGCGCCCGATGTGGGGGCGCAGGGCCGTCGCTCGCCGGCCCTCGGCGGTACTCGTTGGTCACCGGCGCTACCGAGGCACAGAGGGGTGGCGGACCTTCGTCCGGCCGGGGCGGTGTCACGCCAGAGCCTGTTTTCGTGACTGCGTGAAGAGTTCCTGGGGGTCGCCGCAGTACGACCAGGGGACGGCGGTGGGGCGGTCGCCGAGGTGCAGGAAGACGGGTGGCGTCTTTGACGCGGCCTGCGAAGACCAGGCCATGGGCCAGCAGGTTGAGGTCGGCGACGTCCTGTGCGTATTCGATGGACCCACGGTGTGCGATCCAGCGGGCGAGTGTCGCGTCGAGGTCCGGGGCCACCACTTCGTTCGTCCAGTGGAATGACAGCCCCAACGATGCCTTTCCCTCGGTCCGGAGCAACTCGCGGTAGTGCTCGACGCGGGCCCTCTGGGTGAGGACCGCGAGAGGTGAGCCCGGGGGCGCGGCCACGGCCACGTCCCGGGCGAAGTTGTACATGCGGCCGTGTGAGCCGTGCCAGCGGGCGGAGACATGGCGCAGCATCTGGTGGTGTCCTTCACGGGAGTTGCGGTCACGGGCCTGGAGTTCCGCCCACCAGTCCCTCGTGTGGGGGTGCCCTCCGCCGTAGAGGCGGGAGAGGGTGATCAGCGAGATCCACGGCATCGGGTCGGCGGGGCAGGCGTCAGCCGCGCGGAGGCAGGAATGGGCGGCGTGGTGCAGGCGCTCGCGGTCGAAGGCGTTGTGGGTGGGGGGCTGCTGTGTGTGCGGCGGGGTCCGGGCCAGGGCCCCGAAGAGCCGCATCACCTCCGTGTCGGCGCGCAGGACGAGGGCGTCGGCGTCGTGGGGTTCGGCGATCTGCCAGCTCTCCACGATTCGGGAGCCTGCGGCTGCCTGGGCGAGGAGCCGGACGCGGTGGGTGCGGCGGTCCCAGTCGTTCCCGGTGTCGCGCAGCAGGTCGCATGGGCCTTGCCAGCGGCCCACGTGCAGGTCATGCAGGGCTGCCGCGAGCGGGCGGTCGCCATAGGTGGGGTCGTAGTCCAGGCTCCGGGAGCGGCCGAAGCGCTTGTGATTGCGGAATTTCATGGCGATGGCTGTCAGAGGTCGCTGACCCGGGTGTCATGCGGTGCAGGCACGGAGGTGGTGATGTCGTCGTACGGTGACTCCACTCCTTCCGCGACGGCCGCATCCAGTCGGGCGTGGGGGCCGGCGTAGTACGCGCTGTCCGCGACCATGTACCAGGTCAGGGGGAAGAAGCCGATCGCGAGGGCGCCGATGCCTATCAGGAGGACCGTGGGCTCCAGGCTGAGCAGTGACTGGTAGAGGACCCACAGCATGAACAGGGATCCGCATGCCGGCCACGCACCGATGAGGAGGGCGTGCCGGACCGACCGCAGAAGGAGCCTGCGGTAGGCGACGACGACGGCGATGCCGGCGAGGGAGTAGTAGACCGTGATCTGCAGGCCGATGGCAGTGAAGGCATCGGCGAGGACGGTGCTGACGGGACCGAGTGCGCTGGAGGACAGAAGCAGTCCCAGTGCGACCGCCGAAACCGCCGCGACGGCCACCCACGGTGTCTGCCACTGGCGATGAGTGCGTCCGAACGCCGCCGGGAGGGTCCGGTCGCGTCCCATGGCGAAGAGGGTGCGGGTGACCTGGATGAGTGTGGTCTCCAGGGTCGCCACGGTGGACAGCATCACCGCGATGACCATGGCCTTGCCTCCCCAGCCCGGCCAGATCGCGTCACCGAGATCTGCGAGGACCGTGCCGCTGCTCGTCCGGATGTCGGCCTGTGACATGACGAGGTTCACCGCGATGGTGACGATCTCGAACACGACCAGGACACTGATCACGCCGAGTACCGCCCCCGTTCCGGAGCTGCGGTGACTGTTGCTGGTTTCCTCGCCGAGGTTGGCGGTGACGTCCCAGCCCCAGAAGTAGAACGCTGCGATGAGGGCGACGCCGGCAAAGCCTTCGGGGCCGTTCAGGTCGGTGACGTCGAACAGCCAGGACCAGGAGAAGACCTGTTCGCCGCCCCCGCGGATGAGCACGGCGACTCCGATCACCAGAAGGATCGCAACTTCGACGCCGGTCATCACCCACTGGGCGCGGGCGGTGATCCGTGCGCCCTTGACCACCAGGCCCGCCATGAGCAGCAGCCAGAAGGCTCCGACCGCGGCGGCCAGATTCTGGTTCTGCGCCCAGGTGTCGGAGAACAGCGACAGCGTGTAAGCGCCGGCGGGCAGTGAGCCGGCCACCATGAACAAGGTGGCGGAGACGACCAGGGCCCACCCGCTGAGGAAGCCCAGCGCAGGGTGGAGGGCTCGGCCCACCCAGGAGTAACTGGCTCCGGCGTTGACGTCCACCCGTCCCAGATATCTGAAGGCCAGGACGATTCCCATCATGGGGATGGCGCACCACAGCAGGGCCGCGGGGCTTGCCAGGCCGGCCGCGCCCGCGAGCAGCGCAGTGGTCGCGGCAAGTGTGTACGCGGGTGCGCTGCCGGCGATCGCCATCACGACAGCGTCCGCTGCTCCCAGTACGTCGGCCCTGAGCCCTCGCGCCGGCTGGGCTGTGACGTCCCGCGTCTTCCTGTTCATGCTGTTCTTCACCGCTCCAGAAGAAGGTGCCGCGACCGGGCGTGGCCGCGGGGTTCGGTTGTGGGGAGGGTCCGGCGCTGGATCGGTCCGCCCGCCGCTGAGGGTGTTTCAGACGGACAGATATGCCTGGTGGAGGACTCCGGGCCTGGCGTCGAGTTCGGCAGGTGTACCGGAGAAGACGAGGCTGCCGCGGTCCAGTACGTGCACGGTGTCGGCGATCGGAAGTACGAGATGGGCGAACTGTTCCACCAGCAGGACGGTGATCCCCCGCTCGGCGAGGGAGCGGACAATGGGAACAAGCCGGGCGACCACGATCGGCGCCAGCCCCAGACTCAGCTCGTCGAGCAGAAGGAGGCGAGGGGCTCGGCCCGGCGCCGGGCTCAGCAGGGCCCGGGCGAGGACCAGCATCTGCTGCTCACCACCGGACAGCAGCGCAGCGCGGACGTTCATCCGCTTCTGCAGCTCCGGGAAAGGCTCGATCGCCTTCGCGTGCCGGCCCCGCGGGGCGGCGACGGCGAGGTTCTCCGCGACAGTGAGGTCCGCGAAGACGGTACGGCCCTGTTCGACGTGGCGGATGCCCTGCCGGGCCCGGTTGGTGCGAGAGGCCCCGGCCAGCTCCCTGCCGTCGAAGCGGATCTGGCCTGCGCGCGGCGCGACGAGGCCGGAGACCGCGTCCAGCAGTGTCGTCTTGCCGGCGCCGTTGGCTCCCAGCAGAACGGCGAGTTCCCCGGGGCGCACGGTCAGGTTGATGTCGCGCAGGACGTCGCCCTGGCCACGGCTGACGGTCAGGTCGCTGATGTGGAGCAGATGCGCCGTCATGAGCGGACCGCCGTTTCGAGGTCTCCGCCGGAGGCCGGCTCCGTGGAGGGGGTTTCCAGGGCCGTGCCGAGGTAGGCGCGTACGACGACAGGGTCGGCGAGGACTTCGGCGGGAGTGCCGCGAGCGATCACCCTGCCGAAGTCGAGTGCTGTCGCTTCGTCGCAGCATGTGGTGACCAGGTCGATGTCGTGCTCGACCAGGAGGACCGCGCAGCCGAAGCGCTCGGGTATGGCAGCGATGCCGGCGCCGAGGCGTAGGGATTCCTGGGTGGACAGTCCGGCCGCCGGCTCGTCGAGCAGCACCACCGAGGGTCTGCCGGCCAGCGTGGCGGCCACCTCGACCAAACGTCGGGTACCCACGTCGATCGCGGCTACCTTGGTGGCGGCCGGCGGGCAGCCGAAGGCGTCGAGCAGGTCGAGGACCAGTCGCCGGTCGGCGTTGCCCCGGCCGGAGAGCATGAGGTACTGCCCGATGGTCAGCTGCGGGTTCACCCGGCCCTGCTGGAAGGAGCGGCGCAGCCCGAGACGGGCCCTCCGGTGCGGAGGAACACCGTCCAGCGGTATCTCGCCGAGCGTCACATGGCCGGTGTCGGGCGTGACGAAACCGGAGAGCACGTCGATCAGGGTGGACTTTCCGGCCCCGTTCGGGCCGATCAGCCCGTGTACCGTGCCCTCCCGGATGATCAGGTCGGCTCCCTGGATGGCCTTCACCGCGCCATAGGCGACGTTCACACCGTCGGCCTTGAGCGCGGGCTTGGCGCTTCGGGGCTCCGTCCGCGGCCGGCCGGAGACGCTCACGGCCGGGTCGGTGCCGACGGCCTGGGGTGGTTGGTGTGGCTGGGTTCGCGCCGACCGCTTCCTGCCGAGCACGGCTCTGAGTTGTCCGGCGACACCGTCGGAGCCTGCGGCAAGAGCCTGTAGCGCGGCCACGGCGAAGACGGCGGGAGCCACGTCCTGCGGCAGGCCGAGCTGGTGCAGCAGTTCGGGGACGAACGTCGCCGCGAGCCCCGCCAGGAGCGCGCCTTCGACATGGGCCGCCCCGAACGCCACTGCTGCGGTGAACACGGCTATGGAGGCCATGGGCTGGAACCCGACGCCGCTGAGTACGCCCAGCTGGCCTGCCGTCAGGGCACCGCCGAGCCCGGCGATGAAGGCACTGACGGCGAACGCGAGCAGCTTGGTCGTCGTCACGCTGTAGCCGAGAGCCGCGGTGGCTCGCTCACTGTCCCGGACTGCAGTCCAGCGGGCCCCCGTGGTGCGCTTCGACAGCGCCGCCAGGGCCGCGCCGACCAGGGCGAGGACAACAACCGAGAGGAGGAAGTAGCCCGTTTCCGAAGCAGCGAAGGAGGGTCTGGTCACGGGAACGCGCTCGGCCGCGCCGGGGAAGCCCTTGTCGAACACGACCACGGCCACCGCACCGCCGAAGGCAAGGGTCGCCACCGCCAGGTTCACGCCGCGCAGCCGCAGCGCCGGCAGTCCGATCGCCATGCCCACCGGTACGGCTGCCAACGCACCCAGCACGGCCAGGACGAGGAAGGGCAGACCGGTGTGGACGTTCAACCAGCCTGTTGCCCACGCTCCGATGCCTGCGAACGCGAGCGGGCACAGCGCGACCATTCCCGCGCGCCCGTAGACGACTCCCACGCTCAGCGCGATCAGGGTATTGAGTGCCGCGCTGGTGGCCAGGTAGATCCAGTACCCGGGCAGTCCGAACGCGGCGCCCACCACGGCGAGCATCAACACGGCAGCCGGCACGAGCGTCTTGGGGTCAGCGAGCTTCATCCCACACCTGCTTCCGTTGAGACCAGAGGAGGGCGGCGATCACCAGGGCGAAGGGCAGTACCGCCTTGTATCCGGAGACAGCCGGCCAGCTCACCGACACCGACTCGACCGCGCCCAGCACGAGCCCGCCCACCAGGGTCACCGTCACACTGCGGAAGGCTCCGACGAGGACGGCGGCCAGCGCGGGCAGGATGAGCATGCCGAGTGTGCGGAAGTCGTCGGAGCGGGCCGGGGCGATCAGCAGCAGGGCCGCACTCGACATCGCACCGGTGAACGCCCACATGCCGAGTGACAGCAGCCGCACCCGCACGCCGAGGAGTTCGGCAGTCGTGGGGCGCACTGACACCGCCCGGAGGACCGCGCCGAGCCGAGTGCGTGCGAGAACAGCGGCCGATCCCCCTGCGAGGAGTACGGCGAGGCCCAGCGTGACGACGGTGTCCAGGCCGACGGTGACAGCACCGCCGCCCACTGTCGTCGCCGGTACCACCGGGGCGACTGACAGCGGGGTGTCTCCGAACAGGCGGAGGCCCAGGGTGAGCAGCCCGACGGTGACGGCGATCATGGCAGTTGCCCGGACCGCCGTCCGACTGTCCTGGAACAGCCATGACATCAGCAGCCCGACGAGCAGGGAGAGCGCCGTGCCGATGAGCAGGCCGACGAGTGCGGCGGAGGCTGCTGTCAGGCCGAGCACGTCATAGGTCTTGGCCGCCGTGTAGGCGCCGAAGGCACCGAGCGCGGCCTGGGAGAAGTTCAGTACTCCGGTGGTACGGAACAACAGGACCACACAGCAGCCGATGACGGCGTACGCGGCTCCGGGCGCCAGCCCGGCCGCGATGAGTTGAATCATGGCAGTTCACCTCCTCGGTGTGCGATCACGGTCAGGAGCCGGCCGGGAGCCTGATCCAGTCGTTCGTGGCCGTGGTCCAGACGCCGTCCTTCAGCACCATGAACTTGCTCGACTGGTTGGGCGCGTGCGTGGCGGCGGTGCCGAAGGAATAGGGCGAACCGCTCATCGGGGTTTCGTACGACGTCAGCGTGGCGAGCCGTTCGGTGACGGTCTCTCGGTTCACCTCGCCGGTCATGGACAGGAGGGTGTCCTGGGCGATCGTTGCCGCCAGATAGCCGCCCTGCGCGAACGACGTCAGGGGGATGTCGTTCTTCGCCATCAGCCCCCGCCAGTCGCGAAGGGGTGCGGCGTCGGTGTTGGTGAAGGGCTCGAACTCCGAGTTTGCCTGCAGGCCGTCGCCCGTGGCGCCGAGCTGCTTGGCCACGTTGTCGGTGTAGTAGGAGGCGAGCCCGATCCAGGTGATCCCGGTCAGTCCGTTCGCCTTGATGGCCTTGCCCACGGCCAAGCCTCTGGCCTCAGGTCCGTCGACAACCACCGCGTCACAGCCGGCCTTCCCGGCCTGGAGCAGCAGTGGGGTGACGTCGTCGGTCGCCTTGCCGACCGCGCCGGCATAGACGAGCTTCTTGCCGGTGATCTTCTCCCAGCGGTCGGCTGCGACATCGAAGGCGGAGGCGAAGCCGGGGACGTCGAAGAGCCTGATCCGGCAGACGTTCTGCTTCTTGAGGATCTCGCTGGCGTAGTACAGGGAGACGGTGACACCGGTGAAGGGGCCGGTGTTGACCGGTGAGATGTTCGGGGATCCAAAGCAGACCGGGTCGACGCCGATGCCCTGGATGGAGCCGATCTTGTGCTGCGCGTAGTACGTCGAGTTGACCGCGCATTCCAGCAGACTGGCGCTGCCTACGTTGAGCACCACATTTCGCTGCTCCACCAAGCGGCGGGCGGCCTGCGCGGCGGTCGCAGGATCGCCTTGGTCGTCCTCGATGGTGAAGTGGACAGGGCGGCCGCCGACACCTCCGCAGGTGTTGAGCCGGTCGAAGACCGCCTTGGCGGCCCTGGATACCTCCGGGAAGGTGCCGGGGCCGGTGAGAGAGCTGACGTTGCCGATCTCGATCGGTGTGCCGGTGGCCTTCTTGGGGGCCAGCCCGGTGGGACACAGCTCGGCCTGGGCGGAGTCCTTGGCCTGGACGCCGTCGGCCGGACCCGAGCGGGCGCAGGAGACGGAGGTGAGCAGAAGCACGCCCGTGATCGTTGCTGCAGTGATCCTGGGCAGTTGGCGCGGGGTTCGCCGGCGTCTACGAAGGACGGAGGTGCACATGTCGGGTCTCCAGGCAGGGGAAGGAGGCGGGCGGTGCGGCACGGGCGGCGGGGCGGTGACCGACGGACTGCCGGTGGCGGGGATCCGCCGGTGTCCGGCGAGTGGTCGGGATCGGCGAGCTGAGCGGCCGCGGGCAACAGGAGCGGCTTCGGCCAGGTGCCTTGGGGTCTGCTTCGACGGCCGCAGGGAAAGACCGGTGCGGGCGCGGGGCCCTGATGGTGGGGGAGGCGGGGTGCGACAGGTCGCTCGCCCCGGGCGGGATCAGCAATGCCCAGTGGGGTTGGCGGAGGCGGCTGCCGGATCGCGGTCAGATGCCTGCGATGCTCAGCCGCCCACCCGGCGGAGGAGCGAGGTGCCCAAACGTTAGGAGCGACCCGTCGCCCTGGTGCGGCATTCCGTGCACAGGCCTGCGGCATTCCGGGAGCAACGCGGGGAGCCTGGGAGCGGGCCGCCGGGGAGAGGGCCTTGAGGCTGTATCACGCAACCGTGCGCAGCGCAGAGCCGGGCGGCGCAGGCCGAGCGCCCTGCCGCCGGGCTCAGAGGGGTCGGCTGCCGGTGCGCAGGTCGGTCGGGGTCATGCCGTACTGACGGACGAAGGCACGCGTGAAAGTGGTCCTGTCGGCGAAGCCCGAGTGCGCGGCCACGCCGGCGATGGTGCGGTGCGACTGACGCGGATCGGTCAGGGCCCGGTATGCGGCCTTCAGGCGCTGGTCACGGATGAACGCGGCGGGAGAGGTGCCTGCCTCGGCGAACAGATCGGAGGCGTAACGCAGGGAAATACCCTGACGACGGGCCAGGACGGAGGGGGTGAAGGCGGGATCGGTGAGGTTCTCCATCACACAGCAGCGCATCGCCCGCAGCATCGCCTGCCGGCCCGTCGGGGCGTCAGGCTTCCGGCCGGCGGTGGCCCGCAGGGCCGTGGCCAGGAGGTCGATGGTGGTGCGGCCGAGCTCGGCCCGCTGCTCGGGAGTCAACTCCTGCGACACGTCGGCGAGCTCCCGCAGGAACACGGCGAACACTCGCCAGGCAGCGGCTTCGGACGGGAGCGCTCGGCTGGACAGCTCGTCGATGTCTTCGACCCGGTCACGCAGCGGCCGCCTGGGAACCTGGAGGACGACCTCCCGGCTGTCGGCGGGAAAATGCAGCTGGTAGGGGCGTGTGGCGTCGAACAAGGCTCCCGTCCCCGGCTGGAGCACCGCTTCCCGCTCGTTCTGGAGTCCGACTCCGCAACCCCCCAGATGCAGCGAGAACAGGTAGCTCTCGCGGGGTTCGACCCGGATCAGCCGGTCGGTGCGCAGCACCGCCGAGTGCCCGTGGGTACGGACGTCCGCCACGCTCACCTCGGGCAGCAGGACGGTCTGCTCGACCGAGCCGCGGAAGGCAGAGCTCATGTTCGTCAGCGAAAGCGGTACGAGGCTCTCACCCAGCACTCGGGCCCATTCTTCGGCGCTTTTCGCGTGGAGCGCTCCCATAAAAGGGACTCTAGGATATGGACATTACGAAATCGTCTCTTCTGCGGCTCGGTCGGGCAGCCGCAGGGAGACGGCGGCAGCGTCACGTCCGTCTGCCAGCTTCTGCCATTCGCGCGGCGACAGTCCGTACGCGGCGCGGAAGGCGCGGCTGAAGTGAGCGGGGCTGACGAATCCCCATCGGTGTGCGACGGCTGCCACGGCGGGCCTGCTCCTGCGTGGGCGGTCGAGCTCCCGTCTGCATTCCTCGAGACGGCGGCGCCTGATCCATCCCCCGACCGTCGTTCCCTCCGCCTGGAAGAGGCGCTGCAGATGGCGCACGGAGATGTGATGGGCGGCTGCGATCGCCTCCGGTGACAGTTCCGGGTCGCCGAGGTGGGATTCGGCGAAGGCCCGGATCCGCAGCAGCAGCGTCCGGTGGGAGGCGTCTGTTCCGGCGGCGTCCCTGCCGAGTCGTTCCGCAATGACGGTGGTGAGCAGGTCCACCGCGTTGCGCGCGAGCATCTCCCCGATCTCGGAGCGGTGGGCACCGGCTTCGGCCGCGAGGGTGGACAGAACCGGCACCATCATCGCGGACAGGCCCTCGTCCGCCCCCATGCTGACCCCCGTGATCCGCCCCAAATCCAAGCCGGGCAGCTCGAACGCCGACCGGGGTATCTGGAAGACCAGGAGCTGGAAGCGGTCAGGGAACTCCAGCGTGTAGGGGCGGGTCGTGTCGTACAGCGCGAAAGTCCCCGGCTCCAGGGGTGCTGTCCGTCCGTCCTGCACCACCGCGCCCGTCCCGCGGCGCTGCAGGCCGACCAGCAGGTATTCGTCCTGGTCCCGGGCGATCAGACGTCGGTTGCGTCGGACCAGCTGCCGGTCGGAATCGACCGTGGTGATCCGCAGGCACCCGAGCCGGTCAGAGGCGACGGCCCCGGAGAAGGGCCCGTCCTTGGTGGTGGTGACGTCCGAGGGGACGAAGGTCTGCCAGACGGCAGCCTGCCAGTAGGCCAGTCTTTCGCCGGGCGGTACCGAACTGGTGGAGAGGACAACCGCCACCATGCCTCCTCTGTGAGCCGGCGGAGCCACCGCCTCAGGTCGCAGCCGGGTGTAACGACCCGACCACACGGTATCCGGCCTCGTGGACGGGTCCCCTTCAGGACGGCGTCCCTGGTCGCTCCTGGTCAAGTTTCCGTGCGCGCACCGTCAAGACGTGGGGGATGTTCGCTCGTATCGTCCAGAGCTGCTGGACCTGGCCCGAGAAGGAGTCGAGATGCCCAGAAATCACCGGGAGGGCCACACTCCCCGAGTGCCTGCCTACACCGTTCGCTTCCCGGAGGGAACGAACACATTCGTATTCGCCCAGTACGCCTGCCAGGCGCCGTCGGCCGAGGAAGCTGCACGAGGTGCCGCCTCACTCTCGCAGCTGTTCACCGGGCCGTTCAAGCCCGATGTGCTGGACCGCGGCTCGTTCGTCGACACCACAGGATCACACAACGTGGTGTGGCTGGCCTACTGGCACGACCCGGTGGCGTACAGCTCGTGGCAAGAATCCGACACCGTCCGCTCCGCATGGGACGGGCTGCCCGACGAGGGCCGGATCGGGCACTGGCGCGAGACGTGCGTCATCCCTCTCGAGCGCAACGAAACCCTGCACAGCCACCGCCACGAGGACATTGCGACCAGCGGCCTGTCACAGCACGCAGCGGTCACCATGCCGGAGACACCTGTGCACGACTATTGGGGCGCCGCACGTGACCGCATCGCCGCCTCGGCCACCGAGACGCTCGAGCCGGAGCTTGCGGTGTTCCGGCCGAGCGCCCGGGCAGAAGCCGGGAATCGCAGTCGGCGCGTCACCGTCGAAGTTCCGGACAACGTCACCCTGATCCGTACCGCGCAGGACTGGTCCGCCAGCACGGTGTACCGCGAGAAGTACCTGGCCGACGTCAAACCGGTCAAGGACCGCGGAGTCGACTTCCTCGCGGAGAACGCGGACTCCGGCTGCATCGCGGCCCGCAACATCCTCGAAGAGACATCCGACGGCACACCGCTTGCCCGCGCCTGCACCATCGCCTGGTTCGCCTCGCTCGACCACCTCATGACCTGGTGCCGGTCCCACCGCACCCACCTGGAGATCTACGCCAGCTTCTACCAGATGGCCAGTGGCGGTGAAGGACCCCTGGACGTCGCCTTCTGGCATGAGGTTTCGGTCCTGCCGAGCGGGTCCGTCACCGCCGAGTACGTCAACTGCCACGCGTCGACCGGGTTCCTGCCGCTGCCCGAACACCGTCACCGCGCCATGGCATCGAACGTCTGACCTGCTTCCACCGGGCCACTCGCCGTCGAGGCCTGCGGCCCGCCCCCAACTGCCATCGTCCGCACCGCTCTTCTGCCATCTCGGAGGAATCCCTTATGACCACCATCGTTCTCGTCCACGGCCTGTGGGCCGACGGCTCCGCGTGGAGCGAGACCATCACCGAGCTCCGCGCCCTCGGGCACGAGCCGATCGCCGCGCAGCTGCCCCTGGAGACCATGGAGGACGACATCGCAGCCGTACGCCGGGTGCTGTCCACCGTCGACGGACCGGTCCTCCTCGTCGGCTGGTCCTACGGCGGCGCGGTGGTCACCAACGCCGCCGTGGGCCAGGACAAGGTCAAGGCCCTCTCCTACATCGCCGGTTTCGCCCCCGACGAAGGGGAGTCCGTCAGTGACATAGCCCACCGCAACCCCGGCAGCCTCATCCGGGAGAACATCAGGGTGACTGAGGACGGCCACTCCTACCTCGACCGGACCGCCTACGGAAAGGTGGTGTCCGCCGACGCCCCCGCCGAGCGGACCGCTCTTGCCGCAGCCGTGCAGAAGCTTCCCCGGCTGGGCATCGACGCGGCCCCCTCCGGTTACCCGGCGTGGCGCGACGTACCGTCCCACTACCTGATCGCCACCCAGGACAATGCCCTGCCCGCGGCCACCCAGCGTGAACTCGCCGACCGCATCGACGCCAAGGCCACCGCATGGGACACGGGACACGGCCCCATGTACGCCCGCCCCGGCGATCTGGCCACCTACCTGCACGACATCGCCAAGGGGCTGTGACGCACCCGATCAGTCATAGCCGGCTCAGGGTGGGACGACGAGCACCTTTGGTCCTCCCCTGAGCCGCTGGCGGCCGAACCCTCCCACGGCGCGGTCACCACGCCGAGCCATCCGCCGGCATCTCGAAGTGAACGGTCGCCCCACGCGGGCGACCGCCCCCAGCGGCGGCGCGACTTCGCGCGGCCGCTGGCTTCGTTCCACCGGCAAGCCTGCCCGTCATGAGCGCGTCCACCCTGCATGCGGTGACCGCAGAGCGGCCGAGAACGCGGCGTGCAGGCGGCAACAACCCGCGGGGTGCAGGGACTCGTCCGGCCGTGGCCCTCGGCCGGGTGCGGGAGGAGGTCCGCGTGATCGCGGTGGCGCCCGTTCGCGAGTCCCGGTCCGCTGCCGCTCCCGATGTTTGCGCGGACAGGTGCGCCGACATGGCTCGGCCCCGCAGCACAGTGGCACGCTGCGGGGTCGGGCGGTTCCTTCCGCGGATCAGCCGAGTGGCAAACCGGTGTAGTTCTCGGCGAGTTCCGCCGCGGCGTGCGGTGAGGTCGCCACACGTTCCAGCTGGGCGATCTGCAGCCGGGTCTCGAAAGCGGACTGATTCGGGTCCGTGTGCAAAGTGGTCGTCATGAAGTAGGAGAAGTGCTCGGCTCTCCACACCCTCTGCAGGCACGTGTCCGAGTAGGTGTCCAGAAGGTCGCCCGAGCCGGTGGTGCGCCACCGGGCCAGGGCGCGGGCCAGCACGATCACATCGGCGGCCGCCAGGTTGAGCCCCTTCGCCCCGGTCGGCGGCACGATGTGGGCGGCGTCTCCGGCCAGGAACACCCGGCCGTAGCGCATCGGCTCGGTCACGTGGCTGCGCATCGGAAGCACGGCTTTCGAGGTGATGGGGCCGCGTTCCAGCTTCCAGCCCGGACGGCTGTCGGTCGCGAACCTCGCGTCCAGCTCGTCCCAGATCCGCTGATCGGACCAGGCGGCAGTATCGGTGCCGTTGGGTACCTGGAGGTAGAGGCGGCTCACGGACGGGGAGCGCATGCTGGCGAGTGCGAAGCCGCGCTCGGAATGGGCGTAGATCAGCTCGTTGTAGACGGGCGGCGCTTCGGCGAGGACGCCGAGCCAGGAGTAGGGGTAGGTCCGCTCATAGGTGGTCCGCAGGGACGCGGGAACGGCATTGCGGGCCACACCGTGAAAGCCGTCGCACCCGACAACGTAGTCGCAGCTCAGGGTCTGCTGTCGGCCTTCGTGGATGAAGCGGACGACCGGCGTGACAGTGTCGGCCCCTTCGACGGACGTCACCTGGGCGTCGAACAGCAGCGGGCCGCCTTCCGCGAGCTGGAGGGCTATGAGGTCTTTCACCACCTCCGTCTGGGCGTACACGGTGACGTTTCGTCCGCCGGTGAGCGAGGGGAAGTCGATGCGGTGGGCACGGTTCGCGAACCGCATTTCGATCCCGTCGTGGGGCATGCCCTCGCGGTCCAGCCGCGCGCCGGCTCCGGCGTTGCGCAGTGCGTCGACCGTGGCCTGTTCGAGAATTCCGGCACGCTGTCTCTGCTCGACGTAGGTGCGGTCGCGCCGTTCCAGCACGACGCTGTCGATTCCTTCGTTGTGCAGCAGTCTGGCCAGCAGCAGCCCGGCCGGGCCGCCGCCGATGATGCCGACGGTGGTGTGCATCAGCATTCCCCTTCCTCGATTTCGTTCAGGATCCGGTCCGCCACGGCGAAGGCGGAGTTCGCGGCAGGCACCCCGCAGTAGACGGCGCACTGCAGGAGCACCTCGCCGATCTCCTGTGGGGTCAGCCCGTTCCGGACGGCAGCACGGATGTGCATGGCGAGCTCGTCCTCGTGCCGGCCTGCGACGAGCGCGGTGAGGGTGATGCAACTGCGTGTGCGCCGGTCCAGCAGGTCGCTGCTCCAGATCTCGCCCCAGGCATAGCGGGTGATGAAGTCCTGGAAGGGCGCGGTGAACGGAGTGGTCGCCGTGACGGCCCGGTCGACGTGGGCGTCGCCGAGTACGGCTCGCCGGACGGCCATGCCAGGTGGGGCGGGCGCGAAGTGGGCTTGGAGGGCACCGAGTACGGCCTGGGGCTGTTCTACGTTCGCCAGGTGCGCGGCGTGGGGTACTTCGATGAGCTGGGCGTTGCGGATTCCGTCCGCGAGCGCACGGGAATGGTGGGGCGGTGTCGCCCGGTCGTCGCGTCCGGCGATGACGAGTGTGGGCGCCGTGATTCCGGGCAGGTCGGCGCGGAGATCGGTGCTTGCGAGGAGGTCGCAGCAGCGTGCGTAGGCCTCCGCGTTGGCGAAACGCTGATCGGCGACGAGCGCGTCGTACCGGGTGAACGCGGGTGTGAACCAGCGTGCGGGTGCGTTCGCGGCAACCGAGTCGGTGCCGTTCTTGCGCACGGTCTCGGCGCGTTCTCGCCAGGGCCGGGGATCCCCGAAGCGGGCCGAGGAGCAGACGAGCGCCAGTGCGGTCACCCGACTGGGGTGGTGTGCGGCAAGCCACGTGCCGACGGCGCCGCCGAGGGAGATGCCTGCGTAGGCGAAGGTGTCGGCCCCGAGGCCGTCGGCAAGGTCGAGGACGAGCCGGCCCAGGGCTTCGATGCCGGACCCGGCGGGAAGCAGGCCGGCCGGGGAGCCGCCGTGGCCAGGGAGGTCCCAGCGCAGGACTCGCCACTGCCGGGCGAGGGCCGGGACCTGGGGGTCCCAGACGGACAGCGAGGTCCCCAGCGAGGGGCCGAGGACGAGCACGGGGGCGTCGGCCGGGCCGTCGATGCGGTGATGGAGTGCGGGGGTCATGGGACGTCCTGGGATTCAGGGGCGGGTGCGGACGGGAGCGCGTCGGTGCCCGCAGGACACGGGCCGCGCGTGAGGGCGCGGTCCACCAGGGCGGGCGCGGACCCCAGGTATCGGGCCGGGTCGGCGAGACGGGCAAGGGCCGTGGCGGGGAGCCGGGTCGTGAGCTCCGGGTCCTGGAAGAGGCTGGTGCCCTGCAGCGCGGCACGGCGTGCGGCTGCGGTCACCAGTCGGCGCGCCTCCGCGAGGCCCATCGTCGGTGCCAGCGCCGCCAGGACGTGTTCGGCGAGCACCAGTCCGCCGGTCAGTTCCAGGTTGGCTCGCATCCGGTCGGGGCGGACCACCAGGTCCGCGCAGAGGTCCGGTGCCACGTGTGCCGCGCCGCCGGCCAGCCTCAGAGCCTCCCGCAGGGGCAGCCATTCCGAGTGCCAGGCTCCCGGGGGACGTTCGTCTTCGGCGGTCAGCGAGGCGAGGAGGACCGAGGCCGGCGCGGGCATCTGGCGGGCGGCTGCCGCGATCAGAGTGGACCGTGCCGGGTTGCTCTTGTGGGGCATCGCCGAGGAGCCTCCGCCGGTGCCTTCCGCCAGCTCGCCGACCTCGGTGCGGGACAGCACCAGCACATCGGCGGCGATCTTGCCCAGTGCGCCCGTGCAGGACGCCAGTGCCGCGCCCAGATCGGCGATCGGAGTGCGCAGGACGTGCCACGGCAACTCGGGTTCGGCCAGGCCGAGCTCCCGCGCGAAGGCAGCCATGAGAGGCAGGCCCCGGTCGCCGAAGGCGGCCAGCGTCCCCGCGGCGCCCCCCAGCTGTGCGGGCAGGGTGCCACGGACACGCGCCAGACGGTCGTGTGCGTCCAGCACGAGTGAGCGCCAGCCCGCCGCCTTGAGTCCGAAGGTGGTGGGGACGGCGTGCTGGGTGAGGGTTCGCCCCGCCATGGGCGTGTGGCGGTGACGAGCGGCGAGCGTGCCCAGCACGTCGGCCGTCCGCCGAAGGTCGGCGACCGTCAGGTCCAGGGCCCGTGCCGCCACGAGCATCAGAGCACTGTCCATGATGTCCTGGCTGGTGGCGCCTTGGTGGACGAAGTCGGCGTGGTCGGGCTCGCGTTCGGCGACGGCCGCGGTGAGATCGGCGACCAGCGGGATCACCGGATTTCCTCCCGCCCGGGCCCGCAGGGCGAGGGAGCGTGCGTCGAACAGGCCCGGTGTGCGGACGACGGTGGTGACGGTCTGTCCGGCTTCGGGATGGTGGAGCCGCGCGATCGCCGCCTCGGCGTCCAACATCGCCTGCAGGACGGCCTGGTCGCCCGTGGCGGCCTCGACCGGGGTGCCTGCCCACAACGGGGCGAGAAGCCCGACGTCTTCAGTGGAATTCAAGGAACACCGTCTCCTTCTCCCCTTGCAGGTGGATGTCGAAGCGGTAGGTGTGCGCACCGTCGGGCGCGGCTACGAGGGTGGACCTGCGTGGCTCCGGCAACGCGTCGAGCAGCGGATCGGTCGCCGTCTCGCGGAGGTAGGCCCGTGTGAACAAGTGGTGTGTCAGCCCGCGTGCGAACACGCACACCGACAGGCACGGCGCATGCTCGGCCGGTGGGAGAGTATGCACGACCCAGCGCCCGTCGGCATCGGTCGCCACGCGGCCGAAACCCGTGAAGTCCACGCCGTTGCGGCCGGCGTACCCCCCGGTGACGGGGTCCCGGCGCAGCGAACCGGCGCGCCCTTGGCCCTGCCAGAATTCGAGGAGTGCGTCCGGAACCGGAATCCCGTTCCCGTCGTACACGTATCCGTGAAGGGTGACCGCGGCAGGGTGACCGGCGGGGGCCATGTCCCCGCCTCCTGGGAACGGGAGGGCATACCCGTAGAAGGGGCCGATGGTCTGCGAGGGTGTCGGGGCGAACGTCACCGTTCCTCCTCCGGGTCGGGGAGCGTGGCCGCCGGGCCGTCGAGGACGATGTCCCAGCGGTAGCCGAGGGACCATTCGGGGGTCGAGAGGTCGTGGTCGTACGCGGCGACGAGCCGGGCTCGTGCCGCCGGGTCGGTGACTGACTGAAGGATCGGGTCGTAGGGGAAGAGCGGATCGCCGGGGAAGTACATCTGTGTCACCAGACGCTGGGTGAAGGCCCTGCCGAAGACCGAGAAGTGGATGTGGGCGGGCCGCCAGGCGTTGACGTGGTTGCGCCATGGATAGGCGCCGGGTTTGACCGTGGTGAAGGAATAGGTGCCGTCGGCCTGTGTCAGGCAACGGCCGAAGCCGGTGAAATGGGGGTCCAGCGGTGCGGGATGTCGGTCGCGTTGATGTGCGTACCGTCCCGACGCATTGGCCTGCCAGATCTCGACGAGCTGTCCGCGAACGGGTCGTCCCGACCGGTCCAGGATCCGCCCGCTGACGGTGATGCGTTCGCCGAGCGGCTCACCCGCGTGGTGCCGGGTCAGATCCGCGTCGAGTTCGGTGACGTCGGTGACGCCGAATACCGGTCCGTGAAGTTCCACGGCCTCGGGGTCGCCTCCCACGAGGACGGGCGGTCGTTGCGGGTGACGCAGGACGCTGCTGCGGTAGGGGGCGAAGTCGCGGGCGGGGTGGTGCGGCGCCTGGGCGCCGTCGCTCACTGCTTGCGCAGCCGTCGCGTGTGCCGCGGTGATCTCTGCACTGATCTGCCGCTGGGTGGGAATCATGGGTCCTCCTGTCACCTTTCGAGGACGAGCGCCAGGCCCTGCCCGACACCGATGCACAGCGCCGCCAGGCCGGTTCCGGCTCCTGCGGCGGCGAGCTGATGGGCGACCGCGCCGGTGATCCGGGCACCGGATGCGCCCAGCGGATGGCCGACGGCGATGGCGCCGCCGCGCGGGTTGAGGACGGCCGCGTCGAGACCTGGCAGCTGATCGAGGCATGCGAGGGCCTGGGCTGCGAAGGCCTCGTTCAGCTCGACGGTGCGCAATTCACCCAGTTCACGGCCCGCCTTCAGGAGGGCGCGGTGGACGGCCTCGACGGGGCCTGCCCCGAAGTACTGCGGCGCGATGCCGGTGACGGCCGAGGCGCCGATGCGGGCGAGAGGTTCGCGGCCGGTGGCGCGCAGGCCGCTCTCGTCCACGAGAAGCAGTGCCGCGGCGCCGTCGCTGAGCGGCGAGGCGTTTCCTGCGGTGACGGTCCCGTTCGAGCGGAACACCGGCTTCAGTTTGGCCAGCGCCGCCGGCGAGGTGCTGTCGCGGATGCACTCGTCGCGGGTCAGGTCCACGCCGTCGACGGGGACGACCTCTTCGTCGTACAGGCCTTCGGCCCAGGCGCGGGCGGCGTTGCGGTGGCTGGCGAGGGCGAACGCGTCCTGTGCCCCGCGGTCGATTCCGTACCGCTCGGCGATGAGCTCCGCGCCTTCACCGAGGCTGACCGTCCACTCGTCGGGCATCCGCGGGTTGACCATGCGCCAGCCGAGGGTCGTCGAGTACATCTGCTGGTGGCCGACGGGGAACCCGTGCTCGGGCTTGGGGACCACCCAGGGGGATCGGCTCATCGACTCCACACCGCCCGCGACCGCGACCGACGCGTCGCCGACGGCGATGGCGCGGGCGGCTTGGACGACGGCCTCCATTCCGGAGCCGCAGAGCCGGTTCACCGTGGTGCCGGGCACGGTGACCGGCAGTCCGGCGAGCAGGACGGCCATCCGGGCCACGTCACGGTTGTCCTCGCCCGCGCCGTTGGCGTTACCGAAGAAGACGTCGTCGATACGGGCCGGATCGAGGTGCGGTGTGCGGGAGACGAGGGCGGCCAGTACCCCGGCGGCGAGATCGTCGGGCCGCACACCGGCCAGGACGCCGCCGTACCGGCCGATCGGCGTGCGGACGGCATCGACGATGTACACGTCACGCAGACGGCCGGTCATATCAGCTCCTTCGTGCCGGCGTCCCTGACGGGAGCCGCTGTGTTGTGGCGTATGGCGTCGTAGGTGACGCCGGGCGCCGTTTCGACGAGCACGAGCCCTTCGGCGGTCACGTCGAGGACGCCGAGGTTGGTGATGACCCGGTGCACGCACGCCCGGCCCGTCAGGGGAAGCGTGCACTTCTGGAGGATCTTCGGAGAGCCGTCCCTGGTGGTGTGATCCGTCAGGACGATCACCCTGCGGGCGCCGTGGACGAGGTCCATCGCGCCTCCCATACCCTTGATCATTTTTCCGGGTACGGACCAGTTGGCGAGGTCTCCACCTGCGGATACCTGCATGGCACCGAGGACGGCGGTGTCGATGTGGCCGCCTCGGATCATGCCGAAGGACAGGGCGGAATCGAAGAACGCGGCTCCGGGCCGGGTGGTGACGGTCTCCTTTCCGGCGTTGATCAGGTCCGGGTCCACCTCGTCGTCGTGCGGGTACGGACCGACGCCGAGGATCCCGTTCTCCGAGTGCAGGACGACATCCACGCCGGCCGGGAGGAAGTTCGGTACGAGGGTGGGCAGTCCGATGCCGAGATTCACATACGATCCGTCGGTGAGTTCGGCGGCCGCGCGGGCAGCCATTTCGTCGCGTGTCCAGCTCATCGGTGCGCTGCCGCCTTCCGTACGGTCCTCTTCTCGATGCCCTTGGCGGCCGCCTGGTCGGGGGTGAGCGGAAGCACCCTCTGGACGAACACCCCCGGGACATGGATGGCGTCCGGGTCCAGCTCGCCCGGCTCGACCAGCTCCTCCACCTCGGCGATCGTGACCCGCCCGGCCATCGCCGCGAGAGGGTTGAAGTTGCGGGCGGCCTTGCTGAAGACCAGGTTCCCGTGGCGGTCGCCCTTCGCCGCCCGCACGAGGGCGAAGTCGGAGGTGATGGCGTGTTCGAGGATGTGGTCGCACCCTCCGAAGGTCCTCAGCTCCTTTGCGGGGGACGGTACGGCGACCGTCCCGTCGGAGGCATACCGCCAGGGCAGTCCCCCCTCGGCGACCTGGGTGCCGACACCGGCCGGGGTGTAGAACGCGGGTATACCGCAGCCGCCGGCGCGAAGTCGCTCCGCGAGCGTGCCCTGGGGAACGAGTTCCACCTCCAGCTCGCCCTGGAGGTATTGGCGGGCGAACTCCTTGTTCACGCCGATGTACGAGCCGGTGACGCGGACGATGCGGCCTGCGGCGAGCAGGATGCCGAGGCCGCCGCCGTCGACGCCGCAGTTGTTGGAAACGATGTCGAGACCGACGGCACCCTGGGCGTACACCGCTTCGATCAGGACGGTCGGCACACCGCTGATGCCGAATCCGCCGACTGCGAGCGACGCGTGATCAGTGATTCCGGCGACCGCCTCTGCGGCGGAGCGTTTGATCTTGTCCATGGAGGCTCTCGCCGCCCCTTCCGGTTGTTCGCCAGATGAACTACAGTTCATTTTTGACTCGCCGAGAGTGTGCGTGCACCCGGCACGCATGTCAACGCCCCTGGAGCACCGAATGCCGGCCGCCCTTCCCGCCGACGACCCGACCACGGCACCGCCGGAGGTCGTGGGACCGCTGATGCGCGGCATCGCCGTACTGCGGGAAATCAGCGACGCGGGTGGCCGGATGCCGCTGAGCGACGTCGCCCGCACCACACAGCTCGCCCGCTCCACCGTCGACCGGGTCGCCGCGACCCTCGCACGCATGGGCTATCTACGGCTCGACGAACATCAGGCGACACTCGCGCCCCGCCTGATGGAACTGGGCAACGCGTACCTGGCCGCTCTCCACGTCCCGGGGCCGCTGCACGCGCTCTGCGAAAACCTGGCCGAGGAACTCGACGAGTCGGTGTCCCTCGCCGTCCCCGACCGGGACGGCATCCGCTTCGTCCACCAGACCACCCGGCGCCGGGCACTGTCCCTGACCTTCCGCATCGGCGACCTGCTCCCGGCCGAGCGCACGGCGCCCGGCCCTCTGCTCGCCGCGACGAGTTGGACGGAGGAGGACTGGTCCGCGTGGCACCGGCGCCGGGCCGCAGACCCGCAGGGCCGGGCGTTCCCCGACGTACCCCCGCGCTCCGCAGCGGACCATGACAGGGATGTCGCCGACTTCGCGGAACGGGCGGCCCGCTCCGCGAAGGACGGCTACGCTCTGGACGACCAGCGCATCGAGCCCGGGCTGATCGCGCTCGCCGTCCCGGTGCGCGACGCCCGGGGGCAAGTCGTCTGCGCGCTCAGCATCGTCAGCCATACCAGTAGGCACAGCGCCGACTCGCTGCGGAGGGCCGTACTGCCCCGGGCACGGAAGACCGTGGCCGCAATGGAACGCACCTTGCTGCGATCCGGGCCGTCAGCCGCGGAACGGGGCAAGGAGCTCGCGGGCTGGACCGCTGCCTCGAAGCAGGAGCTCGGCGCGGAGTTCGTGGAATCCCTGGCCCGCGGGCTGACCGTGATCACGGCTTTCGGCGAGGGAAGGGCGCAGCTCCCGCTCAGCAGGATCGCCGAGGCCACCGGACTCACCAGGGCTACCGCGCGCCGCGCCCTGATCACCCTGGAGCACCTCGGCTACGTCGCTTCACGCGACCGGCTCTTCCACCTCACTCCGCGCGTGCTCTCACTCGGGTATCCGCTCCTGTCGCGTACGGCACTCCCCGAGATCGCGCTACCGCACATGGCGCAGCTGGCCCGGACCGTCCACGATTCCACGTCCCTGGCCGTCCTCGACGGCGACGACGTCCGCTACACCGCCCGCGTCGCCATCGAACGCATCATGGACGTCAACATCACCATCGGCACCCGCTTCCCTGCGTACGCCGCCTCCATGGGGCGCGTACTCCTGGCGGGGCTTCCCGAGGGCGAACGCACGGCGTATCTGGCCCGTACCGGCCTCAGCCCCTTCACTTCCCGCACCGTCACAGAACCCGATTCGCTCCGCGCGCTCCTCCTCGGTGTCCGGCACGACGGCTACGCCATGGTCGACGAGGAACTGGAGGAGGGCCTTCGCTCGATCGCCGTGCCTATCCACGACAGCTCAGGACGCACGGTCGCCGCCCTCAACGTCGCGATGCACAGCAGCCGCCGCACGGCGGTCGACTGCATCGCGGAGGTCCTCCCGGAACTCCGCGCCACCGCGGCCGGCATCGAAGCCGATCTGCACATCGCGGCTCGCTTCGTCCGGATCCCGGAGGCCTGACGCAAGGCGGGGGAGCACACAACGCCGACGGGCGTGCCGCGCCGCCACCAGCAGTCTTGGTCCTGGGGCGAGGGCGTCCCGACCGTTTCACCCCGGCTGACCCGTTCTGTCCGGACAGGCTCCGGTCCGACGCACGGGTCGTGCGCAGAGCCGCACTCGGCGGGTGCGGCTCTGCGGGCTGTCGTCTCAGTTGATGGCGATGCCGTCGATGTAGCCGCGGTAGCTGCCGGAGCCCGGGTTCTTCTGGTCGTAGCCGACGAGGATCCGGCTGATCTGCTTGCCCGCGTTCTGGTCGAGGCTGACCGCGACGTGGTTCCAGGTGTCGAGAGTGAGGGGCCGTGCACTGTTCGGCGGGGCTGGCCCGATCGGCTGGACGGGGCGGCTCAGTTCAGGCGGCGATGCCAGGTGTAGAGATGCCGCCGCCGAGGCCGGCTGCCGTGGCGCCCTCCGCGGAGATAACCCGGCCGGTGTCTACCGCTCTGGGCACGCCTCGACTGGTCGTCGTGGCGGCGGGGAGTCAAAGGGCACGGAAGAGCCCGCACCGTGCTGACGGTGCGTCGGAAGAGTCGGCAATCGGTCAGCATGAGTCCTGAAAGACCCGGGGACAGCTGACCGAACATGCGAATCGTTGTAGGCTCCGGAGACCGCCCTTGACCTGCGTGAAGCGGGCAGGGAGCAGACATTTCGGGAGTTATTTCATGCTTCGTACCATGTTCAAGTCCAAGATCCACAGGGCCACCGTCACCCACGCCGATCTGCACTACGTCGGCTCCGTGACGATCGACGCGGACCTCATGGAGGCCGCTGATCTGCTCCCGGGCGAGCTTGTGCACATCGTCGACATCGACAACGGCGCCCGTCTCGAGACCTATGTGATCGAGGGCGAGCGGGGATCCGGTGTCATCGGTGTCAACGGTGCCGCCGCGCACCTCGTACACCCCGGTGACCTGGTGATTCTCATCAGCTACGCCCAGGTCGACGATGCGGAGGCCCGGACGCTGGTGCCCCGGGTCGTCCATGTCGACGCCGGCAACCGCATCGTCGAGCTCGGCGCCGACCCCTCCCGGCCGGTCCCCGGCAGCGACACCCTGAGCAGCCCGCACTCCGTCGCGTCGGCCGCCGTCCGGGGCTGAAAGCCGCGGTCCGGTACCGGACCGCCGTTCGTGACCGTGTCACGGTGCGGCATCGCACCGTGACACGGTGGGTGCCAACACGAGGAGAGGGCGATGGCTGGACGCGAGAGCCGGGACGACCGGGACAAGGGCCGACTGGAGGCATTCGAGGACGGCGAGTTCGCCGGGCACATCGCCTACTTCACGATGCGGGGCGAGCCGTCGGCACTCGTCCCGGTACACACCGTCGTGAGTCCCGAGCACGAGGGCAAGGGCGTGGCCGGCTCGCTGGTACGCGACATCTACGCGATGGCCGGCCGTGAGGCCGTGCCGGTCGTACCCCTGTGCCCCTACGCCGCCTCCTGGGCCGAACGCCACCCCGGCGAGGCGCCCGTGCCCCCGGCCGGGCTGGTGGACGAGGCCGTACGGCAGCTCAAGGAGGACCACCCCGAGCTGTGAGGGACGCGGGCCCCGCTGTGGTCGCCCCGGTCTTCCCGAGGCCGCGGTTCACCGCGGGACCAGGGTGCGTCGACTGCCGCGCGACCGGGGGTAGGCCGATGAGTGGACCCGCCGCGCGTGGGCACCCGCAACGGTGGAACCTGGAGCCGTAGGGCCCCACAGACCCGGGAGCCAGCGATGACCCACCCGAATCCGCACCCCGACCCCGTGCCCCCGACGCCGCCCCCGCCACCTACGCCGCCCGCACCGCCTGGCCCTGACCCGGCACCCGGCCCCGTGCCCCCGCCACAGCCGCCCCCCGGTCCGGCGCCCGACCCGATCCCCAAGCCGCCGGGACCCGACCCGGTGCCCGAGCCTGAGCCGTCGCCCGGCCCGATGCAGTGACCGGGCCGGGCGCCCGAGCCCGGGTCCGACAGCTCAGCTGGTGCGTTCCTCCGAGCGGTCGCCGCCCCACAGGGTGTGGAACGACCCGTCGCGGTCGGTACGCCGATAGGTGTGGGCGCCGAAGAAGTCGCGCTGCCCCTGGGTCAGCGCCGCGGGAAGCCGCGGCGCGCGCAGCGCGTCGTAGTACGCCAGCGAAGCGGAGAAGCCGGGGGTCGGTACGCCCTGCTGCGCCGCCGTGGACACCACCGCACGCCAGTCGTCCTGCGCCGCACCGATCTCCTGGGCGAACTGCTTGTCGGAGAGCAGGCTGGGCAGGTCGTGCTGCGCGTCGTAGGCGGCGCGGATCCGGTCGAGGAAGGCCGCCCGGATGATGCACCCCGCGCGCCAGAGGGACGCCACGGCACCCAGGTCGATGTTCCAGTCGTACTGGTCGCTGCCGGCCTGGATCTGGTGGAAGCCCTGGGTGTACGAGACGATCTTCGAGGCGTACAGGGCCTGCTCGACCTGGTCGGCGAAGCGCGCCGCGTCCTGCTCGCCGAGCGCCTGCGGAACCGGCCCCGGGAGGTGCTGGGAGGCCTCGCGCAGATCGGCGTGCCCGGACACCGAGCGGGCGAAGACGGCCTCGGCGATGCCCGAGACCGGAACGCCGAGGTCGAGCGCGATCTGCACGGTCCAGCGCCCGGTGCCCTTCTGCTCTGCCCGGTCCGCCACGATGTCGACGAACGGCTTGCCCGTCGCGGCGTCCGTGTGCGCCAGCACCTCGGCGGTGATCTCGATCAGATAGGAGTCGAGCCGCCCGGTGTTCCACCCGCGGAACGTCTCGGCGATCTTCGCGGGGGAGTACCCCGCGACCTCGCGCAGCAGGTGGTACGCCTCGGCGATCAGCTGCATGTCCGCGTACTCGATGCCGTTGTGCACCATCTTCACGAAGTGGCCCGCGCCGTCGGGGCCCACGTGCGTGACGCAGGGCGTGCCGTCCTTGGCCTTCGCCGCGATCTTCTCCAGCAGCGGGCCGAGCGAGGTGTACGACTCCGGCGATCCGCCCGGCATGATGCTCGGGCCGTGCAGGGCGCCCTCCTCGCCTCCCGAGATGCCCACGCCCACGAAGTGGATTCCGCGCTCGCGCAGTTCGCGCTCACGCCGGCGCGTGTCGGCGAAGTGCGCGTTACCGCCGTCGATGATGACGTCACCCGGCTCGAGGAGCGGGGCGAACTCCTCGATCACCGCGTCCGTCGGCTCACCCGCCTTGACCATGATGACCAGTCGGCGCGGACGCTCCAGCGCGGCGACGAACTCCTCGGCACTCTCCGCCGGAACGAAGGAACCCTCGTGGCCGAACGCCTCGACCAGCTCGCGCGTCCTGCTCGCGGTCCGGTTGTGCAGGGCGACCGTGAGGCCGTTGCGCGCGAAGTTGCGGGCGAGATTGCGGCCCATCACCGCGAGCCCGGTGACGCCGATCTGGGCGGTACCACTCATACGTGTGCTCCTGGATTCTGAAAGTGCGTCGAGTCCATCGGTCCCCGGGACCCTACCGCCGGCCCTTCGGGCCGCCGGTCCGTGCCACCGGCGGTCGGGGGCTGCCGGCAGTGACCCTCCCCCTGGCCAGTATGGATACGGGTCCCGGCGGCGGGGCGTTCATGGTGGCCCAAGTCGCTCGGGCGGCGCAGGAGTCCCGCGACCGACCCCCGGGACGGACACGTGTGCGACATGGCGCCCGTCCGCGCCCCTTGTCACACGCTGTTGGCACCCCATAGCTTTGCGGCTGCCGAGGCGTTCAAGGGGGGACCATGGCCTTACGCGGACGACACCGCCGCCACCAGCCGAGCCGTATCAACCGGGCATCTCTGACCGTCACCGCGAGCGGTGCGGGAATCGCGCTGCCGCTGATCGGCGCGGGCACGGCGGCCGCCGCGTCCGTGGACGTCTGGGACAAGGTCGCGGCCTGTGAGTCCACCAACAACTGGCAGATCAACACCGGCAATGGCTATTACGGCGGGCTGCAGTTCACCCAGTCGACCTGGGAGGCCTACGGGGGCCGGGCCTACGCCCCGCGCGCCGATCTCGCCTCCAAGGAGCATCAGATCGCGATCGCCGAGAAGGTGCTCGAAGGACAGGGACCGGGCGCCTGGCCGGCCTGTTCGTCACGCGCAGGGCTCGCCCGCGGGGGCGGCGACCCCGCCGTCACACCCGAGCACCGGCGCACGACCAAGACGACCAAGGCCGAACCGGCCCGCGCCTCACGGCAGCAGGCCACCCCGACCACCGTCCCCGGGCAACGGGAGATGTACACGGTGGCGCGTGGCGACTCGCTCTCCGTCATCGCGCAGTCCCACCAGGTCAAGGGCGGCTGGCAGGCGCTCTACGAAGCCAACCGCTCCGTCGTCGGCGACGACCCCGACCTGATCATCCCGGGCCAGCGGCTGCGGATGCAGATCACCGCATCGCGTCCCGCACCCGCGCACCCCGACAGCGGCGCCACACGGAGCCGGTCCCCCAAGGACTCCCGGCCGCAGTCCCGGTCGACCACGACACAGCCCAGGCCCGCCGCCAAGCCGGCGCCCCAGAAGCACCAGGAGCGGCAGCGCCCGCAGCCCGAGCGGCGCACACAGCCGGCCGAGCGCGCCGAGCGCCAGACCGCTCAGCGCCAGACCGCTCAGCGCCGGACCGCTCAGGGGCACGTCAGCGCACCCGTCGCCGCAGGACCCGGCACGCCCTACCGCAAGGCCGGTGCGTGGGCGAGCGGCTACCACACGGGCGTGGACTTCCCGGTGCCCACGGGCACCCCGGTGAACGCCGTCGTCTCCGGTCGCGTGGTGTCCGCAGGCTGGGCGGGCGCGTACGGCTACGAGATCGTCATCCGGCACTCCGACGGCAAGTACAGCCAGTACGCGCACCTGTCGGCGCTGAACGTGCGCGTCGGCCAGCAGGTCAACGGCGGGCAGCGGATCGCCCGTTCAGGATCCACCGGCAACAGCACCGGACCCCATCTCCACTTCGAGGTGCGCACGGGGCCGGGGTACGGCTCCGATGTCGATCCGCTGGCCTACCTCAGGGCGCACGGCATCACCGTCTGAAGCGGCGCTCCCGCCGGTCCCCGTGCCGCCGTCCGGCGCGGGGACACCGAGCGTCACCTCGTGCGCTTGGTCCTCCCGTGTCCGTTCCCGCTCCACCCGCGGCCGATCCTCCTGTGTCCCTTCCACCCGCGGCCGGTCGCCCACCGCGACGTTCCGCCGCCGCGCCGTGAGCAGCACCAGGCCCGTACCGGCGAGCGCCGCGCACACCAGCGCCAGAACGGCGCCCGTCATACCGAAGCGGAAGCGTTCACCGAAGAACATCAGTCCTGCCGTCGCGGCGACGACCGGATTGACCACGGTCACCGTCGCCAGCGGTGCGGCAAGGCCGGCGCCGCGGTAGGACTCCTGGGACAGCAACAGCCCCGTCGCGGCAAGCGCCGCCGTCACCAGCAGTCCCGGGACCAGCCCGGTCACACTTCCACCGGGCGGGTCCGCGAGACCGGCAGCAGTGATCTTGGTGAACACCGACCCGGCACCGAAGGCGACCCCCGCGCCCCCGGCCAGCACCACGCCCCGCAGCACGGGACGCCGCGCCCGTCGTCCCGCGAGGAACAGCAGCGCGACCGCCCCGAAGGCCGCCGCGGCCGCGGCGAGGCGCGCCTCGGCGTCCGGTGTGCCGTTGCCCGCCGGGTCGGTGAGGGCCAGCAGCCCCGCGAGGCCCGCCGTGGCCAGGAGTGCGCCCCGCCAGGCGCCCGGCGAGGCCTCGCGACGCCCGCAGGCCGCGGCGAGGGGCAGGGCGAAGACGATGGTCAGTGCCCCGAGCGGTTGCACCAGGCTCAGCGGTCCGCAGGCCAGCGCACCCACGTGGAGCAGTGCCCCCAGGCCGTTCAGCCCGACGGCAGCCCGCCACGGACCGCTGCGCAGCAGCTCGGAAGGTCCGCCGGGCCCCTCGGCGGCCACGCGCTCCTGGACGATCGCGGCGGCCGCATAGGCGACGGCCGAGACCAGCGACAGCAGCACGGACAGCACAAGGAAGCTCATGGTCAACACGATCTCCCGCGCCGGCCGTGACGTCGTCGTTCTGAAGCAGGCAATGGACCGTACCGCCGACGTAGTACGCAACCGGCGCCGTACAGCCCCGGTTGTGGTCCCCGCGACGGAGGGTCACCGGCGTGTGCTTCGATGAGCCGCCGGTACGCGACCGATCGGGGCAGCGGGTGAATCTGGACGAGGTGGCCTCCGTGGGAGGGTTCTTCGCGTTGCGCAGCGGTGCCCCCGGCGGCGGGCACACCGCGCTCTCCGGCGTCTACGCGGGTGACCTGACCGTGGTCGGCAACCGCGTCGACCGCGTCGCGGCCCGGCTGCGTACCCGGGAGCGCCGGGTCGCCGCCTCCGTCGCGCATCTCGGGCTCGCCGCCCGGCTCTGGTCCACGGCCCTTGGACCGGCGGTGCTCTGCGGCGAGTTCCCTGACCCGGCGGCCGGGACTCTTCACTGGGACCCGGAGCTGATGGCTCCTGACGACCTCTGCTGGTCCGGTTCGGCCACCCTGCCGGGCACTGTGCGCGCCCTGTCCGACGCCGTCGTGGACGGGCACCTCGTCCCGCTGGCGGAAGCGTTCCGGCGAGATACGCGCATCTCGCCCGGGCTGCTGAGGGGCAACGCCGGATCGGCGCTCGCCGGAGCGCTGCGCGAACTCGACCGCTGGGCGCGGGCCCACGGCCGTCCGGAGCCGGGCCGGCGCGCGGCCGGACTCGTCGCCGGGCTGCTGGAGCATCCGGAACTGTCCGGCACGGTCCGCGGGCCGGCGCTGCGCAGGACCACGTGCTGCCTCTACTACCGCCGCCCCGGCGGGCTGTGCGGGGACTGCGTCTTCGATCGCCCGCCGGGGCGCGAGCCGTCGCAGGCCCGGTGACCCGAGCCGTCGCCGGCCCCTTGCCGGCCGACGACCGGGCCGTCGGGGAGATCCAGTGCCCCTCCGGCCGGGCCGCCCGCGCCGCGGCGCTCTTGAATGCGCCCCCGCCGTCCGCCCCGTGACCTGGTTTGGCGTCCGTACGCCCGTCTGACGTAAAGTTCCGCTTTTGGAGTCCACGCGCGGCACACAGGGAACGGAACGACAGCGGCGATGACGGTGACACAGGACGGCCCCGGCCAGGAGCACGGGCCGGTCCAGGAGTACGGGCCGGGCATCGCCCCGGAGCGCCTGGCCGTCTGTCTGAGCGTTCTCGAAGAGCTCGACGGGCTGGAGGTCGACCACCCCGACGCGATCACGGTCCGCAGGGCCACGGCCGGCGTCTACCGGACCGTGAAGCAGCGCCGCCGCCAGGAGCGCCGCGCCGCCAAGACCGCCCACGACCGGTCTGTCACCGAGGCCACCGCCACCGGCTCCGCCGAGCGCATCGACGACGAGACGCAGGGTCTGCTGCCCTCCTCCTCCGTGATGGGGGAGATCGCGGGCATCCTCCAGCGCCCCCGGTCCTGCTACATCTGCAAGACCCGGTACACCGAGGTCGACGCCTTCTACCACCAGCTGTGCCAGAAGTGCGCGGCCGAGAACCGGGCGCGGCGCGACGCCTGCACGGATCTCAGCGGCCGGCGGGCGCTGCTCACCGGCGGTCGTGCCAAGATCGGCATGTACATCGCGCTGCGACTGCTGCGCGACGGCGCCCACACCACCATCACGACGCGCTTCCCCAGCGACGCCATCCGCCGCTTCAAGGCGATGCCGGACAGCGACGAGTGGATACACCGCCTCAAGGTCGTCGGCATCGATCTGCGGGATCCCGCGCAGGTCGTCGCCCTCGCCGACTCGGTGGCCGCCGAGGGTCCGCTGGACATCCTGATCAACAACGCGGCGCAGACCGTACGCCGCTCCCCGCAGGCGTACAGCGAGCTGGTCGCCGCCGAGGGCGCCCCGCTGCCCGCGGGTGAGCTGCCCGCCTCCGAGGTGATCGGCACCTTCGGAAGCGGCACCGTCGACCGGGTCGCGGCACTGCCCGCCGCCCGCACCGAGCTGTCGGGCGAGGCGCTCACCGCGCAGGACGTCACCGAGCTGGCGCTGGTGTCCGGTTCGGCCTCGCTCGCCCGGATCGAGGCGGGCACCGCCATCGACGCCGGCGGCCTGGTCCCCGACCTTCACGACACCAACAGCTGGATCCAGACCGTCTCAGAGGTCGATCCGGTGGAGCTGCTCGAGGTGCAGCTGTGCAACTCCACCGCGCCGTTCATCCTCATCAGCCGGCTCAGGCCGGCCATGGCCGCATCCCCGGCGAAGCGCAAGTACGTGGTGAACGTCTCGGCCATGGAGGGCGTCTTCAGCCGCGGCTACAAGGGCGCGGGGCATCCGCACACCAACATGGCCAAGGCGGCGCTGAACATGCTGACCCGCACCAGTGCCCAGGAGATGTTCCAGTCCGACGGCATCCTCATGACCGCCGTCGACACCGGCTGGATCACCGACGAGCGCCCGCACCCCGACAAGATCCGCCTCGCCGCCGAGGGCTTCCACGCCCCGCTGGACCTGGTCGACGGCGCGGCGAGGGTCTACGACCCGATCGTGCGCGGCGAGAGCGGCGAGGACCTCTTCGGCTGCTTCCTCAAGGACTACGCTCCCGCCAATTGGTAACGATTGGGTGAACGGCACGGCCCGCGCGGGCCGTAACCCGTTCGGCCGTCACCCCCGGGCGCCTTGGGCTGTCCGGGGGTTTCCTATACCCGATGGGCCGTCATCTCCGTACGTTTTTCTGTACAGAACCCTCGATGTGACGCGCCCCATCGAGCGTAGGGGCGCTCATTTGGTTAAGCTGGAGCGCACGGACGGCCAACAAGGGCCCACGAAACCCCTCGGCCGCCCTGGGACAGGCCCGCAACCATGGCCGCGATCCCGCCAGAGAACGGCGCCACCGCGACCGATTTGCCCCCTAGTCCCCCTGTTGCGCGACACACGAGGAGTGCGCGGTGACAACTGAAGTGATGAAGCAGGACAAGCGGCCGGCCGAACGAGGCGAGCGGGTCGGACGGCGCGACGAAATCGGCAGCCTGGAAGTCTGGGCGCGGTCCGCGCCGATCCGGCTCGCCGGATACGAAGAGGATCTCGAAGAGCCGCACATTCTGCCCGGTGTCGACTGATATCGCCCGAGCCGTTGCCTGATCCGTACCCCCGGGACGACGCCCGTCTTCGGGGGTACGGGCTTTTTGCCCTCTTTCGTGCCGCTGTTCAGATGCGTTCGGCGGAAAGATCGGTCGTGCTCAGCCTCGTCGGCGGCAGGAAGTCGCGCAGATACCGCCGCTCCCAGCAGGCTCCCGTCGCTCTCAGCCGGCGCCAGCTCGTGAACTCGTAGTGGTAGAGCCTGGCGCGGACGAAGTGCGGTGGGGCATCGGGGAACGGATTGCGGCGCAGCAGCTTCAAGGTGTCCCGGTCATGGTCGAGGAGACGCTCGACGAAGGCACCGAACCAGGGGCGGGCATACGCGGGGGAGAGCGCCGCGAACCACATCAGCCAGTCGAGGCGCAGGTGGTACGGGGCGAACTGGCGGGGCCATCTCCTGACGTCGCCCGGTTTGCCGTGGAACTCGTACTCCCGCCACACCGTGCCGGGACGCAGCGCCCGCTCGTCCGTGCCCTCCACCACGACCTCGAAGCGGACCCGCCCCACCGTGCCGAAGGCCCCGTACGTATTGACCAGGTGCAGCGGGTCGAACGAACGGTTCATGGTCTGGCGCCGGGAGAGCAGATTGCGCACCGGCCGGTAGCTGAGGGCCAGCACCAGCACCGTCACGGCGATGACGAGGACCTCGTACCACAGCGGCGGGGCCGGAAGCGGATGCGGCCCGGTGACCAGGGAGCCGTCGACGGCGGACAGGGCGAGGGCGATGGTCAGCCAGTTCAGCCAGGAGAAGTTGCCCGACAGGACCAGCCACAGCTGGGTCAGCGCGATCATGCCGGCCGCCACGCTCGCGATCGGCTGCGGGGTGAACAGCAGAATCGGCACAAGGAGTTGGGTGACATGGTTGGCCGCCGCCTCCGCGCGGTGGACCGGCCCCGGCAGATGGTGGAAGAACCAGCTCAGCGGCCCCGGCATCGGCTGGGTCTCGTGGTGGAAGTACAGACAGGTCAGCCGGCGCCAGCACTCGTCCCCGCGGATCTTGATGAGCCCCGCGCCGAACTCCACACGGAACAGCAGCCAGCGCAGCAGCCACAGCACCAGTACCGGCGGAGCGGCGCGCTCGTTCCCGAGGAATACCGCCAGAAAGCCCGTCTCGAGCAGCAATGACTCCCAGCCGAAGGCGTACCAGGTCTGCCCCACGTTGACGATGGACAGATACAGGGCCCACAGCACCCCCCACCACAGCATCGCGGTCCACAGCGGCAGCCGGTCGGCCGCCCCGCCCACGAGCGCGGCGGACAGTACCGCCCCCGCCCAGGCGCAGCAGGCGAAGAACCGGTCCGAGTAGTGCAGTTGGAAGATGCCCGGCGCACGGCGCATCGGCACCCGGCGGAGGTAATCGGGCACCGGGAGCATCCCCCGCTCCCCGATCAGGGCACGGAACTGCAGGGCGGCGCCCAGGAAGCCGACGAGGTACACGGCGGCCAGCGCCCGCTGGAAGACCAGCCTGCTGAGCCAGTAGTCGGGTGCCGTGAACCACTCCATCGCGGACCTCCGGTGATTCCAGTATCGGCCCGCGCACGTGATCCGCTCCGCCGATAGCGACCCCGGCGGGTGTGAGGAGCGGTCGTCACCCGGACGGGCCAGCCGGCGCCGGAGGACACACAGCGTCATCGCCACCGGAACGGACGCGTCGGGCGTGCGGGGCCCGTGAGTCAGCCGTTCGGCGCTGTCCGCCCCGGAATCACGGCAGGTCAGCGGGACCGGGGTGGAGCCGTCGGGCGGCGGTGTGCGGGTCCGCAGGGCCCGCCCGGGTCGCGCACCGGGCCGGGATACGGCAAGACAAGGAGTGATCACTCCGAATCGCACTTCACTCAGGGCGCTTCACCACAGGCGGGAGATGGCGGGTCATGTTCGTGTGTTCACCGACGCATCGCCGGTACGCCAGGCTCGCCGCGCAGTCGGCGGTCCTGTCGGCGGCACTGCTGGTCACAGGCTGCAGCAGACTGACGGGTTCCGGTCAGGCCGGGACCGAGTCACGGCAGCAGGTCCATCTGCAACCTGCCTCCGTGCAGGGGCCCGATCCGTTCACCCCCTCGACGGCCACCCTGGCGGGTACGGCGGGGTCGCTCCCCTCGGCGCATGCCGCCGCCTCGCCTTCGCCCACGTCCTCCCCGTTCGCGTCGGTGCGTACGGTGCTGGGCTCCACACCCGGTCTGTACGGCGGCACGCGCTCGATCGCCAGCTGTGATGTCGAGCAGCAGATCCGTTTTCTGACCGCGGACGGGAACAAGGGCCGTGCCTTCGCCCACGGCGCGGGGATCAGCCAGGAGGACCTCCCGGAGTTCCTGCGCGGCCTCACGCCCGTGGTGCTGCGCGCGGACGTCCGGGTCACCGGCCACGGCTACCGCGCCGGTGCGGCGCAGCGCTTCCAGGCCGTGCTCCAGCGCGGCACCGCGGTCCTGGTCGACGAACACGGCTCACCCAGGGTGCGGTGCGCATCGGGCAGCCCCCTGGCGTCCCCGGTGATCGAGGCCGGTGCGACGGAGGAGCAGGGCAGGGCATGGCCGGACTACAGCCGTGACCGCGTGGTGGTGATCACCCGCTCCGCGGATGTGATCAAGACCCTCGTCATCGCCGACATGGCCGGCAACTCCTGGCTGGCGCGGACGAGCGGCACCGACGGCGAGGCGGACCGCAAGCCTGAGGTGATGCCGCCGTACGGCCCCGGCATCCATGTCACCGAGGTGCCGAACGTCCGGCCGGGGCAGGACACCTCGAGCCCGAAGCCGATCCTCCCGGACGCGAGCGCCAGCGCCGCCGCGAAGCCGAAGGGGACGCCGGACGGGCCCGGATCCGGCTCGGGGGCCGGGACCCGTAAGCGGCAGGACGTTCCCCAGGGGGTCCCGGTACCCGACGCCCCTCTCGGCAGTGATCCGGGAGCCGCGCAGGACGTGCCGATGCCCGACGCAGGGATGGACCCCGGCAGCGGTGACCAGGGTGGTGTGCTGCCGGACGGAGGAACGGTCCAGCCGCCGTTCGACAGCGACTCCGGGGTGCTCTTCGGCCCCGCAGCCGGTCCGGGCGCCGGTTCGGGCACCGGTCCGGGCGGGGTGTCGTCCGGCTCGGACCCGGCCGGTCAGGCCACCGGTGGGGCGAACGGCACGCACAACGCGGGTCCGGGCGCAGTGAACGGCTCGCAGCGTGGGGGCGCCGCGCAGGGCAGGAACGACGCCGGGCAGGATTCCGGGCAGGGAGCCACCGGGCAGGGAGCCACCGGGCAGGGATCCACCGGACAGGGAGCCACCGGGCAGAGCGGCTCCGCCAAGGGCGGTGCCAACGGCTCGGGCCGCGCCGGCGTGGGCGGCGCCCTGCCGGGCGCGGGAGCGATGGTCCCCGGTGGTGTGGGCAAGCCGGCTCCGGGTGCCTCGGGTGCGGGCGGTGCCGCCGGCACACCCGGCGGCGGTGGCGGTCCCGTGGCGGGCTGAGCGGCGGGGCACGTGTTCGGTTCGGTCCCCATCGGCTCACGGGGTGCGTTGGGGATCTTGTGAGGGCCCGCGTGCCCCTTCCGCCGCTCGAAAAATCGGACAAATGATGGCAGAGTGTCACCATGGTTGATCGGGCAGCGGGTGCCGTGTCGCTTCCCGACGAGTGGCCGGCACACCCGGATCTGAGCCTGTCTCTCAACCACATGGGCAGCTTCGACTGGGATCTCGACAGCGGGCTGCTGCACCTGGACCAGTCGGCGCTCGACGTGTTCGATGTGACGGCGGAAGAGTACGACGGGCGCCCCCAGTCACTGGCTCTCCGCGTCCCGCCCAGCGAGGCGACGCGACTGGACGGGCTGGTGACCCAGGCGCTGAAGAGCGGCAGCAGCAGCTACGGCGCGTACTTCCGGATCCGCTGCCGCGACGGGAGTCTGCGCTGGACGCACACCCAGGGTGCGGTCAGACGTGATGCCGATGGCCGCCCGCACCGCATCATCGGCATCGTCCGTGACGCCACCCAGGAACTCGCCGACTCCTCCGCCCGGATCGAGCTCGACGCGGAACGCCGTCGGCAGACCAGCGTCGTCGAGAGCACCACGGCCGCGCTGGCCCATGCCAGGACCGTCAGGGACGTCATCGACGTGCTGAAGGACTCGCACGGCCTCGAGCGCCTCGGTGCCGCCAGCATGGTGATGGGGCTGCTGGAGGCGGGCAGGATCCATCTCGTCGCGGAAGGCCCCGAAGGGTCGTTCGTGCCCGGTACGCGCTACACCCGCGTCGACGAGCAGTACCCCATGAGCGAGGTCATCCGCACCCTCGCGCCCCGCTTCATCGAGAGCAAGGAGGACTTCGCCGAGTCCTACCCCAGGCTGTGGCCGCACCTGCGGGGCCTCGGCATCACCTCCGCCGCGTACATGCCGCTCATCGCCCAGGCGCGCCCCATCGGAGCGCTCGGACTGCTCTACAGCGACAAGACCGGTTTCACGTCCGAGGAGCGCAATCTGCTGGTGGCGCTCGGCAGCAGCATCGCCCAGAGCCTCCAGCGGGCCGTGCTCTTCGAGCAGGAGCACGATCTCGCCGAGGGGCTGCAGCAGGCGATGCTGCCACGGCGCATCCCGTCCGTGCCGGGGGCCCAGATCGCGGTCCGCTACCGCTCCGCCCGGCTCGGCCGTGACATCGGAGGGGACTGGTACGACGTCATTCCGCTGCCCGGCGGCCGTGTCGGGGCGGTCATCGGCGATGTCCAGGGCCATGACACCCATGCCGCGGCCGTGATGGGGCAGCTGCGCATCGTGCTGCGGGCCTACGCGGCCGAGGGACACACCCCGGCGACCGTCATGGCCCGCGCATCCGTGTTCCTCCACGAGCTCGACACCGAGCGCTTCGCCACGTGCATCTACGCGGAGGCCGACCCGACCACGGGGGTGGTGCAGGTGGTGCGGGCCGGGCACATGGACCCGCTGCGGCTCAACGCCGAAGGCGGAAGCCGCCGGGTGCCCGTGAGCGGGGGCATGCCGCTCGGCCTCTCCGCCGAGTTCGGCCGCCTCGAATACCCCGTGGCGACCATCGAACTGGATCCCGGAGAGACCCTGCTGCTCTACACCGACGGGCTGGTGGAGCGGCCCGGCACCGATCTCGACGACGGCCTGCGAGCGCTCGCCCAGCTGATCCGCAGCGGCCCGCGCAACCTCCAACTGCTCGCCGACCGGCTGTGCGAGGAAGCCGACGAGCGCGCCGGTGAGGACGACGTGGCGCTGCTGCTGCTGCGCCGCCACGCTGCCCAAGCCGCGCATGCCGGAGGTCGCCTGCAGCAGCACGTCGCCCAGAACGACCCGGAGGCGCTGTCCTCGGCCCGCCATATGATCCGGGCCGCGGTGCTGGCCTGGGGTGCGGGGGACCGGTCCGACGAGATCGAGCTCGCGGCCGACGAGCTGATCACCAACGCCCTGATGCACACCGACGGCGGAGCGATCGTCACCGCCCGGGTGCTGCCCGGACTGGAGCAACGGCTGAGGGTCGAGGTGGAGGATCCGTCCAGCGCACTGCCGCGGCGCCGCGACGCGGGGGAGTCCGGGGTCTCGGGCCGGGGGCTGATGCTGGTGGACCGGCTGGCGGACGTCTGGGGTGTGGAGTCGCGCGGCACCGGCAAATGTGTGTGGTGCGAGTTTCTCGTCGCGAGCCCTGTCGCCACCGACCGGGCGGCCACCTGACCACTACCGAATGGTAACCACATGTAACACGGCTGTACTTGACCGTAACCGATCGTAAGCGATTGACTTCCTATGTTCGGCCTTCTAGGACATGAGGACCCTTTGAGTACTGAGCTACTGGCACCTCTGGATCTGGCCTTCTGGCATCTCGAAACGGCCGACCACCCCATGCACCTCGGCGCGCTCGCGTGCTTCTCCCAGCCCGCGTCGGGCGAACGTGGCAGCGTGGAGATCCTGGAACTGCTGGCAACCCGCGCCGCCGCCGTCCCCCGGCTGAGGATGCGGGTGCGGGATGTCCTGCTGCCCGTCGGCGGCGCGGCCTGGGCCGTGGACAAGGACTTCGACGTACGGCGTCATCTGCACCATGTGCGGCTCCCCGCGGGGGACTTCGCCACCTCTGCCGCCGGGATCGCCGGAGAGCTGATGGAGCGCCCCCTGGAACGGGGGCTGCCGCCCTGGGAGATGTACCTCCTCACGGGCGGACCGGGCGACCCGTTCGCCGTACTCGTCAAACTCCACCACGCCCTCGCCGACGGGATGCGGGCGGTCGCCATCGGCGCCGGGATCTTCGACGAGGTCGTCGACGCCCGCACCGCCCGTTCCGGCCGCGGTGTGCTCGGCCGGATGAACCCCGCACGGGGCAGCCGCCCCGTCCCGCCCCGCTCCTGGCTGCCCGGACCCTGGCAGATGGCGGGGATGGCGCGCGGACGGATCGAGGACCTCGGCAGGGCCGTCGGAGTCGGCGCCTCGCTCGTCGGCGCCTCCCTCGCCCGGGCCGGCCGGCTCGACCCGCGCGGCGCCGCCCCGCTCAGTGCCTTCTCCAGCGGAACCCGCCGGCTCGCCACCGCCGTCCTGAGCCTGGACGACGTGTACGAAGTACGCAGGACCGCCGGCGGCACCGCCAACGACATCCTGCTCGCCACCGTCACCGGGGCACTGCGCCGCTGGATCGTCGCGCGCGGCGACGCGCTGCCGCTCACCGATCCACGGGCCCTCGTGCCCGTGTCCAGGCGGCGCCCCGGCAGTGCGCCCGGCACGGGCAACAAGCTCTCGGCCTATCTGCTGGGACTGCCCGTCTCCGAGCCCGACCCCTGGACGCGCCTGTACCAGGTCCGTACCGGCATGGACCGCAACAAGGCCGCCGGTCCCCTGCGAGGCGCCGGCGCGGTCGCGGTACTCGCCGACCAACTGCCCGCGCTGGCACACCGCTTCGGCGCGCCGATCGCCGGGAACGCCGCCCGGATGCTCTTCGACGTGCTGGTGACGAGCGTGCCGCTGCCACGCTCCGCGCTCTCGCTCGGCGGCTGCCCACTGCAGGAGCTGTACCCCATGGCCCCGCTCGCCCGAGGCCAGTCGCTGGCCGTCGCGATGTCCACGTACGGCGGAAAGGTGCACATCGGCCTGGTCGCCGACGGCAAGGCGCTCCCGGACGTGGACGTGCTGGCACGCGGCATGGAGGAGGAGCTCGCCGAGCTGCTGTCGCTGGTCCGCTGACCCGTCACCGGCGAGCGGCCGGGCCGTCATCGGAGCCCGGGCCCCGGGTCGGCACCGGCTGTGCCGCTGCCGGGCTCCCCTGCACGCACCTGGGCGATGCGGCAGTCTGGACCCATGCCGGAACTGCCCGAGGTCGAAGCGCTCAGGGACTTCCTCGACGAGCATCTGCTGGGCAAGGAGATCGCCAAGGTACTGCCCGTGGCGATCAGCGTGCTCAAGACGTACGACCCGCCGCTCACCGCCCTCGAGGGCGAGGAGGTCACCGCCGTGCGCCGGCACGGCAAATTCCTCGACATCGGCACGGGCGGCGGGCTGCACCTGCTCTTCCACCTCGCCCGTGCGGGCTGGCTGCAGTGGAAGGATCCGCTGCCGTCCGGGGTGCCCAGGCCCGGCAAGGGGCCGCTCGCCCTGCGCACCGCGCTCACCGGCGGCGACGGCTTCGATCTGACGGAGGCGGGGACGACCAAGCGGCTCGCCGTCCATCTGGTGCACGAGCCGGCCGAGGTCCCGGGGGTCGCCCGGCTGGGCCCCGACCCGCTCGCGGACGACTTCGACCGCGACGCCTTCGCCGCACTCCTCGCGGACGAACGCCGCCAGATCAAGGGAGCACTGCGCGACCAGAGCGTGATCGCCGGAATCGGCAACGCCTACAGCGACGAGATCCTGCACGCGGCCCGGATGTCGCCGTACAAACTCACCTCACGGCTCACCGCGGACGAGATCACCGTGCTCTACGAGGCGATGCGTGCCACGCTCGCCGACGCGGTGGGGCGTTCGCGGGGGCTGGCCGCGGGGAAGCTCAAGTCCGAGAAGAAGAGCGGACTGCGGGTGCACGGCCGCACCGGCGAGCAGTGCCCGGTGTGCGGCGACACCATCCGCGAGGTGTCCTTCCACGACTCGTCGCTGCAGTACTGCCCGACGTGCCAGACGGGTGGCAAGCCGCTCGCCGACCGGCGGATGTCGCGGCTGCTCAAATGAGTGCCCGGGTGCGGCGCTCGGGGGTGCGGTGCAGTCGGCGCGGTCCGAGCCCAGCCGCGGGCGGCCCCGGATCGGGGCAGCGGTCTGACGGTTCCTCAGCGGTTCAGGGACACCAGGAGGTCCCCCGCCATCGTGCGGATCTCGAAGCGGCCGATCTCGTCGAGCACCAGCGCCGTGCCCACCTCGATGTCCAGGGGCTTTCCGTCCTCGGCCGATTCGGGCAGCCCGTAACCGGCACGCGGCACCGACCAGCTGGTCACCGCATGCTCCGTGCCGTCCTTCCCGACCGCGACCAGCTGGCAGGTCCGCGGTCCGGCCACCTTCGCGAGACGCAGTGCGACGGCGGTGCCCCAGGCCTTCCGGTGGAGGTCGACCGCCCCGTACACCCCGGTCGCCGCGTTCGTCGCCGCGAGCCGGCCATCGTCGCCGACACCGCCTCTGTCGCCGGTCAGGCCCACGGCGATCGCGGGCATCGCTATGATCAGAGCGGCCGCTGCCGCCACGAGCCGCAGCCTGCGGCGCGAACCGCGCCGATGGTGCTCCGCGATCCTGAAGAGCAGCCGGTCGAGTAGGGTCGGCGACGGACGCGTCACCGGTACGCCCGCTCCGTCGTGTCCGCCGTGCCCGTCGGGTCCACGGAGCCCTTCGAGAGCCGTAGCGACCGGGGCGAGATCCGTGAGCCGTACCGCACACAACACGCATTCCGACAGATGTTCCTCGAAGCGGAACGCGTCCGAGGGACCGAGGACGCCCAGCGCATAGGCAGCCACATCCCGGTGGCGCTCCCGCAGATCCATGGACCAATCCTTCGGCTCGTCGGCTACGAACGGTCCATACGAGTCGTACGTACCGTGGTGTCGACGTGGAATACGCACGGCAAAGCCACCCTGCTCATCCGCGCGGGGAAAAGCACGACCGAGCTCTCGCCCACTCCCGGACAGGACCTCCAAGGACACTAGGATCCGCAGCATGCTGCGCGTACTGGCCGTGGACGACGAGAGACCCGCACTCGAGGAACTGCTCTTCCTGCTGCGCTCCGATCCACGCGTACGCACCGCCGAAGGAGCGACCGACGCCACCGGGGCACTGCGCCGCATCAGCCGGGCCCTTGACGCGGGGCCCGACGGCGACGACGCCATCGACGTCGTCTTCCTCGACATCCACATGGCGGGGCTGACCGGGCTCGATGTCGCCAGGCTCCTCACCGGCTTCGCCCGGCCGCCGCTGATCGTGTTCGTCACCGCCCACGAGGGCTTCGCCGTCCAGGCCTTCGACCTCGAGGCCGTCGACTACGTCCTCAAACCCGTGCGCAAGGAGCGGCTGGCCGAGGCCGTGCGGCGGGTGAGCGAACTGGCGCAGACGGCCCGCGATCCCCGTACGCCTGCGCCCGGCAGCGCGGCGCCGCAGCGGACGGTTTCCATCCCGGCGGGCGACGCCGCTCCCGCCGGGGTGTCCGACCAGATCCCCGTGGAACTCGGCGGTGTCACCCGCTTCGTGACGATCGGCGACATCACCTATGTCGAGGCCCAGGGGGACTACGCCCGCCTCCACACGCAGGAGGGCAGCCATCTGGTCCGCATCCCGCTGTCCACCCTGGAGGAGCGCTGGGCGTCCCGGGGCTTCGTCCGTATCCACCGCAGCCATCTCGTGGCCCTCGGCCGGATCGACGAACTGCGCCTCGACGGCGGGGCCACCACGGTGCGGGTCGGCGCGGCGGAGCTCCCGGTCAGCCGCCGGCACGCCCGCCAGCTGCGGGAACTGCTGATGCGGCATGCGCGCGGCTGACGGGCCGTGCGACGCCGGACACCGAAACGCCGCTCGAGGAGCCCGGCGGTCTGCGGGAAATCCGGCCGACCGGCCCCGGATACACCACCGCGCCGCCCGCCACTCGCGAGACCGGGCCGAGACAGTCCCGAGAGCGGGACGAGACGCACGACGACTGCATTCCGCGGCGGCCGCTGCGTAGACTCCGTAGATCCCCGGATGGGTGTCGGGACGAGTCGTGCAGAGCTGCGGGGAGGGGACGTTCTTGTCTGCGGAGCCTGCGGAGCAGCCGCCCCGCCGTGAGGTGGTCACAGGGGTGCCGCGTGCCACGCGCCGCCCGCCCGGCCATGCCCCGGCCCGCTCCGAGATCAGTGAGCAGACACCGATCGGCAGCGTGTACGTACGCTCCCTGATGCGCAGCCAGCTGCGTGCCGCCCTCGGTGCCCTCGGCATGCTCGTGCTGCTCGTCGGCACACTGCCGCTGCTGTTCGCACTGCCCGGCGCGGTGCTCGGCTCGCTCTCCTCGCCCGAGCCGTTCGTGTGGGTGGTGCTCGGCGTGGCCGTGTACCCGGTGATGTGGGCCGTCGCACGCTGGTACGTCCGCCGGGCCGAGCGCAACGAGCGTGACTTCACCGGGCTCGTCGAGGGTCGCTGAGCGGGGTAGGTCGTGTCTTCAAAGTCCCGTCTGCCCGGCGGCGTCTGGCACGCGCCCTCGCTGCGTTGTCGTCAGTCGCCGATGCTCCGCATGGGCTCCTTCCTCCGCCTTGCAATCGCACGCACCAGACGCCGCCGGGCCCGCCCTTCGGCCGGACGACGCTACTGTGAAGACACTCCCTAGGGGGACCGGCCGGTGAACCAGACCTACGCGGTGACCGCTGTCGCCTTCGTCGTCCTCGCGACGGTCCTCATCGGCGCGCTCGGTCTGCGGATATCCCGCACGACCTCGGACTTCTACGTCGCCTCGCGTACCGTCGGACCGGGGCTCAACGCCGCCGCCATCAGCGGGGAGTACCTTTCCGCCGCCTCCTTCCTCGGCATCGCGGGGCTGCTGCTCCTCCAGGGGCCGGACATGCTCTGGTACCCGGTCGGCTACACCGCCGGCTATCTCGTCCTGCTGGTGCTCGTCGCCGCCCCGCTGCGCCGCTCGGGTGCGTACACGCTCTCCGATTTCGCCGAGGCCCGGCTCGAGTCGGCGACCGTACGCCGCCTGGCCAGTCTCTTCGTCGTCGGCATCGGCTGGCTCTACCTGCTGCCGCAGTTGCAGGGGGCGGGTCTGACACTGGAGATCCTCACCGGTGCGCCCGACTGGGTCGGCGGACTCGTCGTCGCGTTCGTCGTCACCGGAGCGGTCGCGGCGGGCGGGATGCGGTCCATCACCTTCGTCCAGGCCTTCCAGTACTGGCTCAAGCTGACCGCACTGCTCGTCCCCGCGCTCTTCCTGGTCGCCGCGTGGGCCGGTGACGACGCACCCCGCGCCCGGTTCGACGCGCCGGCCGCCTTCCGTGAGCACACCGTCGTACGGGTCGACGACACCGTGCGGGTCGCACTCGACCGGCCGCTGACCGTGGAGGTCCTCGGCACAGTCGATGGCACGCGACGCGCAGGGGAGCGGCTCACGCTCGGGGCGGGCACGCACCGGATCGACGCCGGCACCCGGCTCACCTTCCCCCGGGGCGCCGAGGTGCCCGAGCGCGCGACCACCGGCGCGGACCCGTCCAGCTGGTCGCAGCCGCTCGCCGGCGGCCGTGACGGCTACCAGCTCTACGCCACCTACGGTCTGATCCTCGCCACCTTCCTCGGCACCATGGGGCTGCCGCATGTCGCCGTGCGCTTCTACACCAGCCCGAACGGGCGTGCCGCACGCCGCACCACGCTCGTCGTGCTCGGACTGATCGGCGCCTTCTATCTGCTGCCGCCGGTCTACGGGGCCCTCGGCCGGATCTACGCTCCCGAACTCGCGCTCACCGGTGCGGCCGACGCCGCCGTGCTCGTCCTCCCGGAACGGATGATCGGCGGCGTGGCCGGGGACCTGCTCGGCGCACTCCTCGCGGGTGGTGCGTTCGCCGCGTTCCTGTCCACCGCCTCCGGGCTGACCATGTCCGTGGCCGGAGTGCTCACCCAGGACGTCCTGCCCGCGCGCGGGGTACGGTACTTCCGGCTCGCGACGGTCGTCGCCATGGCCGTGCCGCTCGCCGTCAGCGTCGTCGCCACGCACGTACCCGTCGCCGACGCCGTCGGACTCGCCTTCGCCGTCTCCGCTTCGTCCTTCTGTCCGCTGCTCGTGCTCGGCATCTGGTGGCGGCGCCTCACCCCGCCCGGCGCCGCGGCCGGGCTCGTCACCGGCGGCGGCGCCGCCCTGACCGCCGTCATGGCGACCCGGGCCGGGCTCGCCCCCGAGGGCTGGGCACACACTCTGATGGCCTGGCCCGCCGTCTGGTCGGTGCCGCTCGGCTTCCTCACGATGGTGCTGGTGTCCCTGGCGACTCCCCGGCACATACCGGCCGGAGCCGACGCCATCCTGACGCGTCTGCATCTGCCGGAGGACCTTCTGACGCGTCCGCAGCCCGAAGGCACGGAGCCCACCATGACCGAGGCGACCCCGGGGAGACGGCGATGACCGCGATGGCGCTGGCGGCGCTCGGGGCGGCCGGAGCCCTGCTGCTCGCGGCCGGCTTCGGGCTGGGCCGGCTGACCGCACGGCGCGGCGACGACCCGGACCCGGGCCTCGGCACCCCCGTCGAACGGGCCACCTTCCACACCCTGCACACGGCCTCGCTCGCCGCCCCGCCCCTGCGCGCCGGACTCACCGAGGACACGGCCCGCAAAGCCGCCCGCAGACTGCGTTCCCTGCTGGGCACCGAGGCGCTGTGCCTGACCGACCGGGAGCGCGTCCTGGCCTGGGACGGACCCGGCGGCGAGCACCACGACGAGTGGGTGCTGCGGCGCGTGTCGGAGGTCATCGAGTCGGGCCGCAGCCAGAGCGCCCGCACCGGGTGCGACGACCAGGAATGCCCCCTGCGCTGGGCCGTCATCGCCCCGCTCACCGGCGAGGAAGGAGTGCTCGGCACGCTCGTCGCCTACGGCTCCAGGGAGTCGGCGGTGCTCGTACGGGCCGCGACGGAGGTCGCCCGCTGGGTGTCCGTCCAGCTGGAGCTGGCCGAACTCGACCGCTCCCGCACCCGGCTGATCGAGGCCGAGATCCGTGCGCTGCGAGCCCAGATTTCACCGCACTTCATCTTCAACTCGCTCGCCGCCATCGCCTCCTTCGTCCGCACCGATCCCGCACGCGCCCGTGAACTCCTCTTGGAATTCGCCGACTTCACCCGGTACTCGTTCCGCAGACACGGTGAGTTCACCCAGCTCGCCGATGAGTTGCGCTGTATCGAGCAGTATCTGGCTCTCGCCGGGGCGCGTTTCGGCAACCGGCTCAAGGTGACCCTCCAGATCGCCCCCGAAGTGCTGCCGGTGGCGCTGCCCTTCCTGTGCCTGCAGCCGCTCGTCGAGAACGCCGTCAAGCACGGCCTCGAGGACTCCGGACGGACCTGCCGGATCTCGATCTCCGCACAGGACGCGGGCGCGGAGGCGGTGGTCGTCATCGAGGACGACGGCGTCGGTATGGATCCGGCCGAGCTGCGCCGCATCCTCGCGGGGGAGCCCGGTGGGTCGTCGGGCATCGGGCTGTGCAATGTCGACGAGCGGTTGCGGCAGGTCTACGGCGACGACCACGGGCTGGTCATCGAGACGGGTGTGGGGGCCGGGATGAAGATCACGGCGCGTATCCCCAAGTACCACGCGGGCGTGCACAGGAACGCCGGCGGGCGCTGAACGGCCACCGTCGCGGTGCCCGGCAGCCGGTGCCCGGTGTGCCCACGGCCACGCTCCGCCCTCCGGGCGCCCAGGTCCTGCCCGCTGCCGGCAACGGCACCCGTTCCCGCCCGCAGCGGCCCCGGTCCGGGCACGGCCGGTCAGTACAGATGCATGGCCAGGTGCCCGAGCGGCAGCCCCAGGCGCCAGGCCGCGGTCCACACCTGCTCCGACTCGTCGACCGCCGGGTCCTGGGGCAGCGCGGGAGGCCAGAGCCCGGACTCGTCCCCGAGGTCGGTGGCGAGGAGTTCGGTGCGCTCCAGCCACTGCCAGGCGTCGCGCGCCAGCTCCAGATCCGGGTCCGGCCCGGTGACATCGCGCTCGAAGGACTCCCGTACGGCGATCCGTTCGCGCACCCACTGGGGCCACGGGTGGCCGTACGCCGTCCGGGTCAGCCACTCGTCCAGCCGGGCCACCGTACGGGCGCCGGTCGCCGGTTCGTCCGGCCCTCCGCACAGATAGATCGTCAGAGCCAGGGTCAGCCGGCCGGCTCTGAACTCGAGCGAACCGGTCTCGACCAGACCGCCGGTGCGCAGCACCTCGTCGGCCACGTACTCGGCACACAGCCAGGCCATGGGGACCGCCAGACCGCCTCCGCTGGTGCCGTTCGTACTTTCGGGCAGCACTCTCTCCACCTTCTCCCCGGACGTGCTCGGCGCGGGTCTCGATGACGAGCCTCCACCGAGAGACACGCGTGGGGGTTCGTCTTTGCTCAACTCGAGCGGTGGATTCCGAATCCCGTCGGCGTGGACCGTGGCGCCAGGGAGACGAGGGTCCCGAAGGGGCGACGGGGACGGGAGTGAACAGCCCGACGGCGGGCGGACGGGAACCGCGTCACGCGGCCGGCGCCACGGCCGCGCGGTGGTAGCCCGGCAGGGAGCGGGCGAGCTGACGCAGTGCGTAATGCGAGCGCGACTTGACCGTCCCGGGCGGAATCCCGAGCGCCCGTGCGGCCTCTGCCACGCTGCGGTCCTCGAAGTAGATCTGCACGAGCACCGCCCGGTGCTCGGGACTCAGCGAACGCACGGCGGCACGGACGTCGAGCGCGGCGACCGCGCGATCGGCCGGATCAACGGACTCCTGGCTGGTGGCGAGGACGCCGTCGCCGATCTCGGCGGGCCGGGCCATCCGGGAGCGGCGCGCGTCGATCGCCAGCCGCCTGCCGACGGTGAAGAGCCAAGGCCGCATCGACTCGTACGGTGCGTCGAACGCTTCCGGATGCTGCCAGGCGCGCACCAGGGTCTCCTGCAGGAGGTCCTCGGCTCGCTGCCGGTCCCCGTAGGTCAGACCGAGGAGGAAGCTCAGCAGGGCGGGGCCGTGCTCGTGCTTCAGCTCCGCCAGGGCCCGCTCGTCGGTCGTCGCCGCCACCGTCGCCGTCGGCATCGTCGGCATCCCTTCCCGCTGGATTCTCCGGATCGCTGCTGCGTGGCGTATCGCAACGCATCGGAGACCGCGGCGACAGGCGCCGTACGCCGGTGTGCGCCGAGTGGTCCGCACGGGGCGGTGAATGGTGCGCCGAGCGGTCGACCGGAGGGATCCGGCCGCGCCGGGACTTCGCAGGACGGCGGGACAGCACCTACCGGGCCGAGGAGGAGCCGCCAGTCTCCGTCCCGCCCTTGGCCAGCGCGGAGTTCCGGTACGAGTACCCGAAGTAGATGACCAGCCCGACCACGAGCCAGATGGCGAAACGCACCCAGGTGTGCCAGGACAGGAACGTGATCAGCCAGAGCGAGAACACCACGCCGATCGCCGGGACGAACGGCATCCACGGGCAGCGGAAGGCGCGCGGCAGATCCGGCTGCCTGTAGCGCAGCACGATCACCGCGATGCACACGACCACGAACGCCAGCAGAATGCCGATGTTGGTCAGCTCAGCGGCCTCACCGATCGGCAGGAACCCGGCGATCAGCGCCGACGCGAAGCCCACGATCCAGGTCACCCGCGGCGCAGGACGCCCTGCCCCATCCGAAGCCCTGCCATGAGTCACCTCTTCGCGGACTGCTGTCGGCTGATGGCGGCCCGGACGGACCGTGGGAGCCGGCCTCGGCAGACGGACCATGGTGTGCGGCGTGCCCTGAAGGCCCGGAAAACGCCCGGCACCGTTGCCCTCGCCGTGCCCCGCAGTAACCCCTTCGGTGGCCGAACGGGTGCTCCGCCGCCGACAGGCGGTGCGGCGGAGGTCTCCCTAGAGTGCGGAGCATGAGTGTCAGCGCGGCGGAGCGCTCGGCCGTCGCCCGGAGCGGCTTCACGGCCGGGGTGCCGGGCGGCTTCGCGATGTTCTTCGCCCTGCTCGGCGCGTTCTGCGCGCTGCTCGCACTGATCGTCCCCCTGCGCAGGCTGCTGAGACCCGTCGTGGTCTTCCTCGACCAGGTCGCCGTGCCCGTCAGCGCCAACCTCGCCTACGCGGTCTTCCTGCTTCTGCTCGCCGCGGCCATCGGCGCCCGCAAGAAGGTCGCCTGGTGGCTGGTCGTCGTCTATCTGGCCCTGATCGTCATCGCGGACGTCCTGACGCTCGCCTTCTCGGGGGAGTGGGCCTGGACGGTTCCCAACCTCGTGCTGTGCCTGGCGGCCCTCGCGGTGCTGGTCGTCGCCCGGCGTGAGTTCTACGCCGAGACCCGGCGCGGAGCCCTGCGGCGTGCGCTCGTGGTCCTGGCCGTCGGGCTGGCCGCGGGCGTACTGGTCGGATGGGGCCTCGTCGAACTCTTCCCCGGCACGCTCGTGGCGGGGCAGCGCCTGCTCTGGTCCGCGAACCGGGTGCTCGGCGGCCTCGTCTCCGGCGGCCAGTTCGACGGCTCACCGCCGCGTGCGCTCTTCTTCCTGCTGGGACTCTTCGGGGCCCTCGCCCTGCTGAACTCCGCCGCCACGCTCTTCCGCTCCCAGCGCATGGAAGCCGCGCTGCACGGCGACGAGGAACCCCGGATCCGCGCGCTGCTGGGCGCCTACGGTTCCCAGGACTCGCTCGGCTACTTCGCCACCCGCCGGGACAAGGCCGTGGTCTTCGCACCCAGCGGCAAGGCCGCCGTCACCTACCGCGTCGAAGCCGGAGTAGCCCTGGCCAGCGGCGACCCGGTGGGCGACAAGGAGGCATGGACCCCCGCGATCGAGGGCTGGCTGGACGTCGCGCGCCGCTTCGCCTGGGCGCCCGCCGTGATGGGCGCTTCCGAGGACGGTGCCAGGGCCTACGCCCGCTCGGGTCTCGGGGCCATCCAGCTCGGCGACGAGGCGATCCTGTACGTCGACCACTTCGACCTCGACGGGCGCGACATGCGGGTCACCCGGCAGGCCGTCAACCGTGTCCGCCGGCTCGGGACCACCGTGCGGATCCGCCGGCACTCCGCGCTCGGCGACGAGGACATGGAGCTGGTGGTCCACAGGGCCGATGCCTGGCGCGACACCGAGACCGAACGAGGCTTCTCCATGGCTCTGGACCGGCTCGGAGACCCGGCCGACGGCGACTGTCTGCTCGTCGAGGCCTTCGACGGCGACCCCGCGGACGACGGCCGGCTCATCGCGCTGCTCTCCTTCGTACCGTGGGGGCGTGACGGCGTCTCGCTCGACGTCATGCGCCGCGACCGGGACAACGCCCCGAACGGCGTCATGGAGTTCATGGTCGCCGAGCTCTGCGCGCAGGCTCCGCAGTTCGGCGTCCGGCGCATCTCCCTGAACTTCGCCGTCTTCCGCTCGGCGTTCGAGGAAGGCGCCCGGATCGGCGCGGGTCCCGTGCTGCGCGCCTGGCGCAGACTGCTGCTCTTCTTCTCCCGCTGGTGGCAGCTGGAGGCCCTCTACCGCTCCAACGTCAAGTACCAGCCTTCCTGGTATCCACGCTTCCTCTGCTACGGGGACGCGGGCGCCCTCGCCCGCATCGGCCTCGCTTCCGCGATCGCCGAGGGCTTCGTCTCGGTGCCGAGTCTCGGCAGGCTCCGCGGCAACGGGCGGGCGCGCGGGGTCACCGGACCCGTGGCCGGAACCGCGGGGCTGCCGGCGATCGACGCGCTCGAACTTGCCGGACCCGACACCGTGCGCCCGATGGGGGAGCGCCGGCTGCCCGAGCAGACACGTATCCGCCACCGCAAACTGGAGCGACTGCGCGAGCAGGGCATCGACCCCTATCCCGTCGGGGTCGCCGCACCCACCGGCACCCTCGCCGGGGTGCGCGCCGCGCATCCCTCACTCGCTCCCGGGGCACACACCGGCGAACAGGCCACCGTGGCCGGGCGCGTCATGGCCGTACGCGACTTCGGGGGCATCGTCTTCGCGGTGCTGCGCGACTGGTCCGGCGATCTGCAGGTCGCCTTCACCCGCGGCGGATCGGGCCCGGCCGTCCTCGGCACGTTCAGGGCGGAGGCCGACCTGGGCGACCACATCACCGCCACCGGTGAGATCGGAGCCAGCGACCGCGGCGAGACCACCGTCTTCGCCACCTCCTGGCAGCTCACCGCGAAATGCCTGCGCCCGCTCCCCGACAAACGCCTCGGGCTCGCCGACCCCGAGGCCCGGGTCCGCCGCCGCTACCTCGACCTCGTCGCGCGCCCCGATGCCCGGCAGGTCGTACGCGCCCGTTCGCGGGCGGTGCAGGCACTGCGCCAGGGGCTGCTGGAGCGCGGCTACCTCGAGGTCGAGACGCCGATGCTGCAGCAGATCCACGGCGGTGCCAACGCCCGCCCCTTCACCACCCACATCAACGCCTACGACCTCGACCTGTATCTGCGCATCGCGCCCGAGCTGTATCTGAAGCGGCTGTGCGTCGGCGGTATGGAGAAGGTCTTCGAGCTGGGCCGTACGTTCCGCAACGAGGGCGTCTCCTACAAGCACAATCCCGAGTTCACCATGCTGGAGGCCTATCAGGCGTTCGCCGACTACGACGTGATGCTCGACCTCGCCCGCGAACTCGTCCAGGGCGCCGCCATCGCGGCCTTCGGATCGCCCCTCGCACATCACACGGCGCCCGACGGCACGCTCGTCGCCCACGACATCTCCGGGCCCTGGCCGGTCAAGACGGTCTACGGCGCCCTGTCCGAGGCGCTCGGCGAGCAGGTCGACGCGGACTCCGACGAGGACGACCTGCGGCGGCTGTGCGATCTGGCGGGAGTCCCGCACACACCCGACGACACCCGGGGCGACGTGGTCCTGGAGATGTACGAGCGGCTGGTGGAGGAGCGGACCGGGCTGCCGACCTTCTACAAGGACTTTCCGACCGATGTCTCCCCGCTGACCCGTCAGCACCGCCGCGACCCGCGCCTCGCCGAGCGCTGGGACCTCGTCGCCTTCGGCACCGAACTGGGCACCGCCTACTCGGAGCTGACCGACCCGGTCGAACAGCGCCGACGGCTCACCGCCCAGTCACTCCTCGCCGCCGGCGGCGACCCGGAGGCCATGGAACTCGACGAGGACTTCCTCGACGCGCTGGAGTACGCGATGCCGCCCACCGGCGGGCTCGGCATCGGCGTCGACCGGCTGGTGATGTTCCTGACGGGCCTGACCATCCGTGAGACCCTGCCGTTCCCGCTGGTGCGCCGTCACTGAGAGGGACGCGCGGGGCGGCTTCGAACCCTGCCCGCGCCGCTCGCCCCATCGGGTGCATTCGTACGCCGAACCGGTGTCGCACAGGCCTGTTCGGCGGTAGCCATGGCAGCCATGCCCCATGGAGAAGGACCAGATGCGGCCGGGCCGCAGATCGGTGCTGCGCGTCGCCGCCTGTGTCGGGGCCGCCGCCGTCACGCCGCTGCTGAGCTGCGAGGGGAGTCGTACGCAGGGCAGGGCACCGTACGCCGCCCCCGTGGCGGGTCCCCCGGCGTTCCCGCGGGACGGCGCACCCGGGGCGTCCTCGTCCCGGTTGCCGCCCATGACGGGACACGGCGCGCACCGTGTGACCGGCCTGCCCGTCCCCGTACGGGAGCGGCCGGTCCTGCGGATGCCGGAACTCGGCCGTTCCGTGGTGCTGAGCTTCGACGACGGGCCCGATCCGCGCTTCACCCCGGACATCCTCAGGACCCTCGGCGAGCACGGCGTACGCGCGATGTTCTTCGTCTGCGGCGGCATGGCGGCCCTGCACCCGGACCTGCTGCGGGAGATGGCCGACGACGGCCATGTGGTGGGCAATCACACCTGGTCGCATCCGCTGATCCCCCGCCTCGCCCCCTCCCGCATCCATGACGAGCTGGGAAGTACGAGCGAGATCATCGAGAAGACCCTCGGCACCCCGCCGCTGTGGTACCGGGCACCGTACGGGGCGTGGAACAGAAACTCGTTCGAGATCGGCGCCGCCCTCGGCATGGAGCCACTCGCCTGGACCATCGACAGCCTCGACTGGCGGGAGCCCGGGGCCGGAGCCATCGTCAGGAACGTGCTCCAGGGTGCCGAGCCCGGTGCGGTGGTCCTCTCGCACGACTCGGGCGGCGACCGTACACAGAGCGTGGACGCGCTGCGCCGCTATCTGCCCGTGCTGCTGGAGTCCGGGTACCGGATCACGGTGCCGGTGCCGGTGCGCTGAACGGTGCGGACCGCGACCGCCCGGCGTGGGGCGTCTTCGAGGCCCGGTCGCCGTGGGGTGCAGCCGGTGGCCGGGCACGCCGAGGGGGCCGCCGGAACGCTGCTCCGGCGGCCCCCTCGCGCGCTCACCGGGTGGAGATCATTCGGGCGAAGACGACGACGTTGCCGTCGTACCCGCCCGCCCGTGAGTAGCCTCCGCCGCACGTGATCACGCGCAGCTCGGGGCTGCCGGTGTCGCCGTAGACCCGGGCGCCGGGGAAGTTCTGCTTGGAGAACACCTCCACCCCGTACACCTCGAAGACCGCGATCCGTCCGTCGTAACGGGTCACCTCGATGTGTACGCCCTTCTGCAGGGCACCGAGCCCGTAGAACACCGCGGGGCCCCCGGCGTTGTCGACATGGCCGACGATCACGGCGGTGCCCTGCGCACCCGGGGCGACACCGTTCTGGTACCAGCCCGCCAGGTTGGTGTCCTGCGGGGGCGGGGCCTCGATCCAGCCGTTGGGATCCAGACCGACGTCCACGATCGGCGCGTCGACGCGGATCGCCGGGATGGCGATCCGCGAGGCGGGCGCGTACGCGAGCGGCACCACCGCTCCGTTCGCGGCCAGCGAGTTCCCCTCCGTGCTGTTGCTGTCGAGCGCTGCGGCGACCGCCGGCTGGGGCGGCCCCATGCCCACGTCGACGCCGTTGCGCACCAGCGCGAGGCCGGTGAGCATGACAAGAGCCAGTACGCCCCAGGGTGAGCGTCTTCTCGGCTCCGAGCCGGTGTAGTCCTGGCCCATGGTTCTCCCATCTCATCGCGTGCAGGCACGTTAAGCACCTCAGCGCGAGACGGCGACTTGGGAGAGGCGAACGGGTGGTACGGCCACATGGGGTGACCCAAACGAGTACATAGCCATATAACCGGTCTGATGCGTGTGACCTGCGGCTCCGTCAGATCTGGGCTCCTCCGACCGGCGTGTCGGCTCACTGGGGTGGACCAGTCCCGAAATGCGGTGATTGTGCATTCCGGTGAGTGTTCGTCATGGAGGGCGTTCTCATCGAACTCCCGGAGCACCGTTCCGGGGCGCCGTCCACTGGAGGTTCAACCATGCGTGCTTCACGCGCCTTCGCGGTGAGCGTCACCGCTGTCGCGGCCATGGGGCTCACGGGGCCCGTGGTCGCCGCCACCAGCAACGGAAATGGCACAGGACCGAGGAACATCAGCCTCTCCCCGTCGGCAGTCCACCAGGGCGGGACCATGCACATCCAGGTCGACGGCTGCGACCGGGGCGGCGTCGTCACCTCCAATGCCTTTCCGACGGCCAACCTGACCACGGACCGGGACCGCGGGGGTTACAACGGTCCGAACCGTGAGCAGGGCGGGAACGCCGCCGCGAGCAACAGCGGGCGCGTCACCCCGAATGCCAGCGGCAACGTCGCCCCCAACGGGAACGCGAACCCCAACGGGAACGCGAACCCCAATGGGAACGCCGCCGCGAACGCGACCCCCAATGGGAACGCGAACCCCAGCGGGAACGCCGCCGCGAGCAGCGTCACTCCGAACGGCCTCGGCAGCACCACCCCGAATGGCCTCGGCAGCACCACCCCGAACGGCGTCGCCAACCCGCCCGCGAACAACGTCAGCCCGAACACGACGGGGAGCGCCACCGCCAACAGCAACGGTACCGGGACCGGCACGGACACCGAGGAGCAGGGCAACGGCAACGGCAGTGGCAATGGCAATGCGTCGGTGAACAGCAACAACAACGGCCGTCACCCGGACACCAACGGGACCGGCAACAACAACGGCACCGGGACCGGGTCGGGCAACGGCAACGGGAACGGCAATGGGAACGGCAATTTCAACTTCAACTTCAACAACAACGAGAACGACCGCCGTGACCCGTTCTTCAACAACCGCAACGACTTCAACAACCGCAACGACCGCGGCCGGGGCAACAACAACAACCGTCGCCGAGACTTCGACCGCGGCCGGGGCGGCAACTTCGACGACCGTTTCTTCCGGGTGGGCAGCGGCGTCGCCGACGCCACGGCCCGGATCTACGACAACGCGACGCCCGGTCAGTACAACCTCGCCGTCCGGTGCAACGACAGCGGCCGAATCGCCACGCGGACGTTCACCGTGCTGTCCGCCCGGGGTGCACAGGGCGGCCTCGGCGGCTCGCTCGGCCCCTCGTCCACCGAGATGGCGGTGGGTGGCGGGCTCGTCGCTGCCGCGGCGGTCGGCGGTGCCTTCTACATCGTCCGCCGCCGCCGTATGAGCAGCGGAAAGGCCTGACCGGCCGAACCTCCCGGTCGGCCCGAACCGCCCGTCGCCCCGAGTCCTCGTCCAGGACTCGGGGCGACGGGCATCGCAAGGGAGCAGAGGCGGGACGTTCAGCGCAGCTTGCCGCCGGGACGCCTGCGCAGCACATAGAAGATGCCGCCCGCGGCGGCGGCCACCAGCACCGCACCGGTCGCGATCATGCCGGTGTTCGACTCGCGGACGCCGCCGCCGAGACCACCCCTGACACCCTGGGGAGCGGTCGTGGGCGTCGTCGCCGGTGTTGTCGCGGTCGAGCGGGTGGTGGCCGCGGCGGCACCGCCCGAGATGTTCAGGTCGGTGGTCCCCGACTGGGCGCCGCAGGTGAAGGTCACCGAGTAGACGGCACCCCGGCGGGCGTCCCGGTCGACCATCGCCGTACCGGTCAGGCCGGCCGGGATGGTCACGGTGTCGAAGACGCCGGACGACGCCGTGGCGGAAGTGGTGCAGCCCGAGACGGTCAGCGTGACCTGCCCGCCGGGGGCGACGGTCGACGGGGAGACGGCGAACGAGAACGGCTGCTGGCGGGTGGAGCCCGCGGCGCCGTCACCGTCGGTGCCGGCGGCCGTGGCGGTCGGAGTGGTCAGGGCGAGGGCGGCCGCTCCCAGCAGAGCGGCGGACGCGATGGGTATCGCGCGCATGGTCAAATCCTCCGTGTCCCCGAGGAGCAGTTGCGGAACGGGTTTCCACAAAGGCAGGGAATGCACCTCGATACCCGAAACGCTAGGAGCGCCCCTCCCGCACTCGCGATCGCTGTCGGGCGAATGGGTTATTTGTGTCGCCCGACTGGCCTACGGAAGGTTTCGGCCGCGGCCACTCGGGCCATGATCAGCCGCCGAGCTGCGGGAACAAGGCGATGAACGCGTCGGCCGCCCCGGTGGGGCTTCGCCCGAACGGTGCGTCGAAGTCCCAGATGAGGAAGAGCAGGAAGGCGATCAGAGCGCTGAACAGTCCGGCGAGGAGCAGTTCGCGGAAGGTCCTGCGGATCTGAAGGGTGAAGATCAGACCCACGGTGACCAGCGCGCCGGTGATCAGTCCGAACCAGACCACGCCGGGCATGGTCGCCTCCGCTCCCGCACCTCGGGCGCCCCTGGCGTCGTCCACCGCGGCGACCTGGTCCACCAGGGGCTGGTACGCCTGAGCCTCGTGGTCGTTCTTCGGCGCGTAGTCCGTCACATCCCGCCGGAGCCGGTCGAGCAGACGGGAGCCCTCTTCGGTGAGGGAACCGTGTTCGACCATGTGACGCCACTCGGCGTGGACCACATGGGTGGCGTAGGCGTCGACATCGGCGCGGATCCGGTTGCGGACCTCCACCGGGTAGACGGACACCCGTTCGTGGACCTCGTGCAGCGCCTGTGCCTCGTGACGCACCGAGTCCTCCGCGGCACCGCGGGCCTCCCAGACCCCGGCGATGGCCAGCCCCAGCACGATGGCATAGACCACGCCGATCATCATCGTCATGTACTCGATGACGTCGGGGGTCTCCGTCGGATCGTCGTCATCGCCGATGCGGCGCTGGTTGATGACGGTGATGGCCAGTACGACGGCGCAGGCCGCGGCCATGGCGATGGTGAGTACGGCCCATTGCGACACGGGATTCCTCCTAACGGGAGCGCGGGCGCAGGAAGGCAGCCGCGAGTACGGCGGGGGCGGTGACCAGGAGCGTCAGGGTGACCAGTGACGGCCCGCCCCGCGGTTCCTTGTGTGGCGGTCTGCGGTAGGAGGGGTACGCGACCGGGGTCGGCGAAGGGGGTTTGGGCCGGACGGTGGGGGAGGGCGGCGGTGGCGGCGGGGAAGGAGGCGGTTCGGGCTCGAAACGGGGAGCTGGAGGAGGCGGTGGCGGTGGCGGTGGCGGCGGGGGCGGCTCCGGAGGAGGTGGTGGAGGGGGCTGAGGCCGGGGCGGTGGCTTCGGGCTGGGCAGCGGGCCTGCCCAGCAGTCGGCGGTGGCGGCTGCCGTCTCGAGGGTGGCCGGTCCCCCTTCTCCGATCGACGCGTACGAGCAGTTGTCGGCGGCGGCGGGCAACGGGGCCGCCAGCAGCCAGATGAGTGCGGCGGCCGAGAGCAGCCGCCCGACGAGCGATCCGTACACGCGGATGAGCATGATCCGCGGATGCCCGGTACACGCCCGCACGGGTGGTGATTCGCCGGATGGAGGGGTTGTCGGCCGGTCGGGGTTTGCGGCTCCGCAAGTTTTTTCCGGGTCCTTTGAACACAGACGATGCCGCGGCCCGTACTTAGGGCCATGAACGGCGCACAGGCTGCGCCGCAACCGGATCAGGGCTCACGGGAGTTGACATGAATACCTGGCGGAACGCCTCGCTCGCGATGACCGCGGTGGCCGTACTCGCGCTGACGACGGCGTGCGGTCAGGAAAAGGGCACGGCGACACCCGGCCAGAACGTCGGTGCCGTCCAGCCCGCTCAGCAGCCGGCCGCCGACGGCTATGGCACCGGCGCCGGCTACGGATCGGCCGGCGGTGGCGCCGCGAAGACGGCCGGCCAACTCGCGGTCCTGGACAGCAAGAAGCTCGGCAAGGTGCTCACCGACAGCGAGGGCTTCACGCTCTACCGCTTCGAGAAGGACAGCGCCAAGCCGCCGAAGTCGAACTGCAACGGCGACTGCGCGAAGGCCTGGCCGGTCGTGGCCGCGGGCGACGTCACCGCCGCACCCGGCACCGACGCCTCACTGCTCGGCGAGGTCACCCGGGCCGACGGCAGCAAGCAGCTCACCGTCGGCGGCTGGCCGATGTACCGCTACGCCAAGGACACCAAGCCCGGTGACACCAACGGCCAGGGCGTGGGCGGCACCTGGAACGCCGCGGCCCCCGACGGCAAGAAGGCCGCCGCGGGCGGCGGGGGAGCTGCAGAGGAGGGCGGCGAGCCCGCGGACCTCGCCGGTCTCTCCGTCCGTAAGGACCCCAAGCTCGGCGACGTCGTCGTGGACAAGAACGGTATGACCGTCTACCGCTTCATGAAAGACTCGGCCTGGCCGATGAAGACGGCCTGCACGGGCGCGTGCCTCGAGAAGTGGCCGGTCGTCGCGCCCGTCGACAAGAACGACACCGAGGGCATCCTCAAGAAGGGCTTCGTCACCTTCGACCGTCCCGACGGCATCAAGCAGCAGACCATCGACTGCTGGCCGATCTACACGTACTCCAAGGACACCAAGCCCGGTGACACCAACGGTCAGGGCGTGGGCGGCACCTGGTACGCCGTGTCGCCCCAGGGCAAGCCGGTCGGAGCGCCCAAGTAACGGCCCCCACGCAGCGCTTCGGCCCGCCGGCCCGCCCGTCACGCGCCCCAACACGCGACGGCGGGCCGGCGACACGTGCCGGCGGCATGTGTGACCAAGAACGGATCGGTAATTTCCGTTTCTGCTCGCTCTCTTGGCGGTCGATCAGTAGCCTCGGCTCGAACAAAGGCCTTCAGTATGGCCTCACGTCCCGTGGCGACTTGTTGGAGACATCAATGGAGCGTCCCGCCTGGGCCCCGCCGGGCATCGACATATCGGTGCCGAGCGTGTCCCGGATCTACGACTACTATCTGGGCGGCTCGCACAACTTCGAGGTCGACCGGGAAGCGGCGCGCAGGGCCATGGAGTTCGTGCCGGGGCTGCCCAAGATCATGCAGGCGAACCGCGCCGTGATGCGGCGGGCCGTGCGGTTCGCCGTAAGCGAGGGCATCACCCAGTTCCTCGACATCGGTTCCGGCATCCCGACCTTCGGCAATGTGCACGAGGTGGCGCAGGAGGCCAGCCCCGGGGCGCGGGTGGTGTACGTGGACCACGACCCGGTCGCCGTCGCCCACAGCCGGGCGGTGCTGGAGGGCGACGACCACGCGGACATCGCCGCGGCAGATCTGCGCAAGCCGGGCGACATCCTGAACAGCCCCGAGGCCGTCCGGCTGCTCGACCTGGACCGCCCCGTGGCGCTGCTCCTCGTCTCCGTCCTGCACTTCATCGAGGACTCCGACGAACCCCACCGCGCGGTCGCCGAACTCCGCGACGCGCTCGCGCCCGGCAGTCTGCTCCTGGTCACCCACGCCGCCTACGACGGAATCCCGGTCGACAAGGAGCAGGTGGGCGGCGCGGTCGGCGTCTACAACGACATCCGCAACCCGTTGATCATGCGTAGCCGCGAGGAGATCGCCGGGTTCTTCGACGGGTTCACGCTCGTCGAACCCGGACTGGTGTCGATGGGCAGGTGGCGCCCCGACACCCCGGCCGAGCAGGAGGACCCATACTCCTTCTCGGGCTACGCAGGGGTGGGGCGCAAGGCGTGAAGGTGCCGTCACAGGCAACGGGCTCCGCGGCTGACCCGGACGGCCTCGAAGACAGACTCCAGCGGTTCGCGACCATCTGGAGCCGGGCGATCTTCCCGGTCACCGCGACGTCGCTGACCCGAGCCGAATTCGAACAGCATCTGCTTCCGCTGGCCCGGCGGTTGAGCGACGCGCTGCGCACGCGTCCGTTCGACACCGCCGCCGCCCAGGCGGTCGGCGCGGCACTCGTCGACGCCCACTGCACCGACCCGGACGCGCTGGGCCGCACGCTCGGTGTCGTGGACGCCTATCTCGTTCTCTACTGCGGGAACGACCAGGAGCGCGCCGAGGACAGCCGGGCCCGCTGCGCCCGGCTGCAGCACGCCCTCGCCGCGGGCTACGCCCACGCGCTGCGCGAACGCACCCTCGCCGAGCAGGAGGCCATCGCGCGCTCGGCACTCTCGGCCCGCAGCGACGCCATGGAGGCGCTGCACGCGACCGAGACGCGCTTCCGCGCCGTGTTCGAAGGTGCGGCGGTGGGCATCGGAATCGCCGACCTCGAAGGCAATGTGCTGGAGGTCAACGACACCCTCACCCGGATGTTCGGCGGCCTCGAGCACCATGTGCGCGGCCGCAAGGTCAACGAGTGGGCCCATCCCGAGGACCGCCCGCACGTGTGGGACCTCTACGAGGAGCTCGTACGCGGCGAACGCGAGCACTTCCGGGTCGAAAAGCCCTTCTACCGCAACGACGGCACCGTCCTGTGGACCAATCTCACCGTGTCCCTGCTGCGGGACGCCGAGGGCAGGCCCCAGTACCAGCTGGCCCTGATCGAGGACACCACCGAGCGCCGCCTGCTGAACCTCCGTCTGCGGTACGAGGCCACCCACGACGCGCTCACCGGTCTGCCCAACCGCACCCTCTTCTTCGAGCGGTTGGAGAAGACGCTGACCGCCAAAGAGGGCAACCGCTTCGGGCTCTGCTACCTCGACCTGGACGGTTTCAAGGCGATCAACGACAGCCTCGGCCACTCGGCCGGCGACCGGCTGCTCGTCGAGGTGGCCGACAGGCTGCAGAGCTGCGCCACCGCGCCCGGTGAGATGGTGGCCCGGCTCGGCGGGGACGAGTTCGTGGCGCTGACGACCGGCAGGGACACCGCACACGAGACCCGTGAACTGGCCGGGCGGATCCTCGGCGTCCTGGCCACTCCGGTCATGCTCGACGGGCGCGAGATCAGCGTCCGCGGCAGCATCGGGATCGTCGAGGGAGCGGCCGGGGAGCGGACCTCGGCGGAGGTGCTGCGCAGCGCCGACATCACCATGTACCGGGCCAAGTCCGCGGGCGGCAACCGCTACGAGTTCGCCGACCCCGAGGCGGACGCCCGCGCGATCACCACACACGGGCTGACCACGGCGCTGCCGGCGGCCCTGGAACGCGGCGAGTTCTTCATCGAGTACCAGCCCCTGGTCCACCTCTGCGACGGCAGTGTGCACGGGGCGGAGGCGCTGGTGCGCTGGTGCCATCCGCAGCACGGCGTCCTCGGTCCCGACCGCTTCATCCCGCTCGCCGAGCACACCGGGCTGATCGTGCCGCTGGGCCGCTGGGTCCTCCAGGAGGCGGCACGCCAGGCCCGGTTCTGGCACGAGCAGGAACCCCTGGGCAGCGGTGGCCGTCCCCTGCGGATCAATGTGAACCTCTCCCCGGCCCAGCTGCACCACCCAAGACTGGTCGCCGACACGGTCGACGTGCTGGAGCGGTCGGGTCTGGAGCCGGGCGCCCTGTGCCTGGAGGTCACCGAGTCGGCGCTGATCGGCGCGGACGAGGACCTCCTCAAGCCGCTGCGGCAGCTGGCCGAGATGGGCGTCGACATCGCACTCGACGACTTCGGGACCGGCTACTCGAATCTGGCCAATCTGCGGCGGCTCCCGGTGAGCATCCTCAAGCTGGACCGCTCCTTCACCCAGGGCATGCAGCAGCATCCGGCCGACCCCGTCGACATCAAGATCGTCGAGGGCATCGTCTCCCTCGCCCACAGCCTCGAACTCGCCGTGACGGTCGAGGGTGTCGAGACCGGCGCCCAGGCGGAGCAGCTGCGCGAGCTGGGCTGCGACACGGCCCAGGGCTGGTACTACGCACGCCCCGGTCCGCCGGAGCGGCTGCACGCGCTGTCGCTGGCGGACGCAGTGTGACCCCGGACGGCGGCGGACAGGCGATACGGCATCGCCCTCGCCGCCGAAACCGCGGCGAGACGTCGTGCTGACCGGTCAGGCATCGAAGTCGATCGCGGACCAGCAGAAGGCCGTCGCGGACGCCCACGCCAAGATCGCACAGGTCGGCTGAGTTCGGAATTTCGCGGGTGACGTGCTCAGCCACCACGTACGGCGACGGTGTGGCGCTGCCCTGTCCATGGGGCGTGTTGAGGGTGGGGCAGTCTGGTGGTGCCTACGGTGCTCGTGATCCCTCGCCTCTGGAGATGTCATGAGATTCGTTCCGAGAGCGGGCGGTGCCTGCGCTCTCCTGGCCCTGAGCCTTGTCGTCGTGCCGGCCCCGTCCGCGCAGGCCGGGCCTTCCCGGCCGCCATCCGTGGCCATCGCCTGTAGTGTCGCGGTCCTCGTTGGCGCCATCGACGACGCCAACGCCGCCGGGGGCGGCACCATCCGGCTGGCCCCCGGGTGCACCTACACGCTCACGCAAGTGAACAACATCGGTCCCAGCGGCGACCCCAACGGCCTGCCGCTCATCACCACCCCCATCACCCTCATCGGCGGCAAGGGCACCGTGATCGAACGCTCCGCCGCAGCACCCCAGTTCCGCATCCTCGAGGTCGCCCGTCAGGCGGGTGCCCTCACCCTCGACGGCACCGGCAGCGGCAGGAACCACGGTCCGGGTCGCGGTGACGGCTGGGGCCCGGCTGCCGCGCTCCTCGGCGGTAAGGACCGCGACGAGGACCGGGGCTGCCGGGACGGCTCGGGTCTGATCATCCGCGGCGGCAGCAGCACCGACGAAGGCGGTGCCGTCTACGTCGACGCCGGTCGCAGCCTGTCCCTGCGGTGCACCACCCTCACCGGCAATCACGCCGACGACCACGGCGGCGGAATCTACGCGGAGGGCGGCGCCACCGTCACCCTCACCTTCAGCCAGGTGGACCGCAACAGCGCCGCCAACGACGGCGGCGGCATCCTCGCCATGGACAGCCGTCTCTCCCTGACCTCCAGCCACGTGGGCCACAACATCGCCGCCGACTTCGGTGGCGGCATCGCCGCCATCAGGGGCAGCCTCTCCGTCACCTCCAGTCACGTGGACGACAACACCGCCCGTATCGGTGGCGGCATCGCCATGTCCAACGTCCCGACGACCGTGACCCGCAGCACGGTGAACCGGAACACCGCCGACGGCGGCGGCATCGCCGTGCTCAACGGTCCGGCGATCGTGACGACCATCGACCGCAGTGAGATCAACGGGAATAGGGCGTCCACCTTCGGCGGCATCGTCCAAGTCGGCGGCGCCACCACGTTGCTGCACACCCACGTCAGCGGCAACACGGCCACCAGCACCGCCGCATTCGGAGCCGGCGTCGGCAATGTCGGCGGCACCCTCACGCTCCGCTCGAGCCACATCAGCCGGAACACCGCCCGCGGCGCACAGAGCGCCGGCGGCGGCATCTACAACAACGCGGCCCTCACCGTCGAAGACACCACCATCACCCGCAACACGGCCGACTTCCGGGGCGGCGGCCTGTACAACGACGACGGGACCGCGACCCTCACCGACTCCAAGGTCACCCTCAACCAAGCAGGAACCGACGGCGGCGGCATCTACGAAGACGGCGGCACCGTCACCCTCAACCAGACCCAAGTCACCAGCAACACCCCCAACAACTGCGCACCCCCAGGAACCGTCCCTGGCTGCATCGGCTGACGCCCAGCCCAGGGTTCCCCGCCGTTGTCATCGCCTACGACCCCACCCGGTAACCGGAATCGCGGACACGGGGCTTCGGCGGCCGCACCCTGACCGGGGAGTGTGCGACGGCGTGCCCCAAGGGCATCCCGCTGCCGTCGATCGCGGCGACGAACAAGGAGTGGCTGAGGGCGCCGCGCAAGACGGGACGCTGAGGGCTGTCCTGAGAGGTTGTCGACGGGTGAGGCCGATCTCGTCACAACCATCCCCGGCGCGCCGCGTGCCAGGCCAGCTGCATACGGGTCGCCGCGCCGGCGAGTTCCATCATGCGCTGGATGTGCCTCTGCACCGTGCGGCGGCTCAGGCCCAGTTGGCTGGCCACCGCCTTGTCGGTGACCCCCGCCACCAGGAGGGCGAGCAGCCGCCGGTCGGCTGCCGACAGTGGGTCCGGTCCGCCGACCCCCTCCGTTCCGGCGACCGCGCCCGAGTCGTCGACGTCCAGCGGGACGGCGTCCTCCCAGTAGCGCTCGAACAGGGCAATGAGGGCGGCGAGCAGATTGCTGTCCCGTACGAGGGCCGCGGTCGGTTCGTCGGGGTTGCCCTGCGGGCCGCCGGGCACGAGCGGGCAGATGGCGATGCCACGGTCCGCGACCGCCAGCCGCAACGGCAGGTGCGGGACCGCACGGGCGACCTCCCCGGCGCGCACACCCGCTACAACGTTGTCAACGGCTCCCTCGTCGTCGAAGAAGGCCTTCTCGTACAGCACCCGATAGCGCACGCCGCGCCCCAGCGCCTCGAACTCGGAGTCGTTGCTGCCCGACGGCATGGCCACGTAGTGGGCCTTGCAGAACCAGAGCATCTCGTCCTGAGCGCTCGACTGGATCTGGCGCAGGTGTTGGCGCAGCGCCTCGGCGCCCGTGATGACCTCGATCAGCTCGCTGGCGTCCCGTCGGCGCATGGTGTCGCGGTACACCTGCAGCAGATTGGTGGCCTCGGCGCGTGCGAGGTCGAGTGCGTCGGCGTTGCGCTTCAGCCGGGGCATCAGCGCCACGTCCGGGGGAGTGGCCCGGAAGTGACGGGGCAGCATGTCGGTGTGACTCGCCATGCCCTTGACGGCCAGCGCGTCGAGCACCGTCTCGGCCTCGGCCAGACTCAGCCCGGTGTGCGAGGCGAGGTCGCCCGCCGAGGCCTGACTCACCGTCACCAGATGTCGGTAGACGGATTCTTCGGCATCCGACACCCCTGCAGCCTCCAGCGTCATGGTGACCTCCCCGCGACCGCCGGCTTCAATGACTGAATACCGTACTGCACGGGTGTTACACGCGGTGAGGGTGAGTGGGCGCTCCTGCGCCCACTCACCCTCTCATGTGCCCGGAGCGCCTATCGGCGGTGCAGGTAGGCCCGTTGCACGGTCTGCCGCACGGAGTTGCCCATCGCGTCGCGTGCCGTCACTCTCAGTGTCACGAATGCGTCTCCGCGTATCTGCGACGGCTTGCTGACGGCGGCCTCGAAGGCGTTGTGCCCGCGCTCCTTCACCCCGGCCCGGCTCCAGCTCCTGCCGTCGTCGTAGGAGACCTCGACCTTGAGGCTCACGCCTCGCGGCGTGGCCAGTCCGTCCTGTGCACGGACCGACAGGCCGACGGAGTGCGTTCGGCCGCAGACGGCGTTGTACGCGTCGACCGGTACGTCGTAGTCGAGTTGGAGCAGCGGCAGGGTCGTCGCCGAGCCCGTGCTGCCCGAGCGGAACGACCAGGACGTCTCGGTGCCGGTCCCGTACGCCCACTCCTGGGACACCCGCGAGGTGGTGAGGTCCAGCCGGTAGTCGGCGGCATCGGCCGGCACCTCGAAGTCCGCCCACCCGCTTTGCGCCTCCCCGGTCTTGCGGCCGTTGCGGTACAGCACGGCGGCAGCCGATTCGCCCTCCGCCGCCTTCGCCCCGCCCGAGGTGGCGATGCCGCCACTGAGCAGCCATGACCGGTGACCGGACTGCGAGTCGGTGAACTCCGGTATCCGCAGCTTCAGTACGTCGCCCGATCGCACGGACGGAGTCGCGGTGCCGCGCGGGATGGACGGCCGTACGACGGCTCCCTGCCAGGTGTCTCTGATCCGCTCGCCCGACTGGTACGTGCGCGGGGTGTCCCTCATGCCGACGGTCAGAGGCATGTCCTGGTCGAACGTGGTGTCGTGGTACACCACATGCTGCCAGGCGGTGTCACCGGAACTCACGTACTCGGTCCGGTCGAAACCGGTCGGCACGTGGCGGGTGTACTGCAACCAGGCGGTGTCCTGGTAGGGCCGCCGGGCGAAGCGCTGCTCACTCGCCCAGCGCGCGCCGCCGTTGTCGGCGTACCTGGCCTTCACGACGGCGCTGTTGCGCTCGGAAACCGTGTGCACCACCTTCTCGGGGATGCGCTGCGACGACACCTGCATGATGTCGTACAGGTACGGGCTGCGAGCGGTGCCGGTGAACTCGACTGTGGTGTCCCCCTTGCCGATCCGCTTCAGCAGGGCAGCTCCCGCCCCGGCGCCGATCCTCACGGTCGGCACGCCCCAGCGGTCGCCGTTCGGGCGCCAGCGGGTCCATGCGATGTCGTCGAGGTGGACGAGCACGATGCCGCGCACACCTGCGGCTGCTGCCTGCTTGGCCAACTCCTCTTCACTGACGCCCTGTTCGTTGGTGAGGACCGCGAGCTTCCCGCGCGCCCGGCGGAAGACCGGAGCGGCGGCGTCGCCCGCGTCGACCGCGGACAGGCGTGCCCCCTTCTCGTCGAAGAGCGGTGAGGAGGGCATGTAGTAGGCGTCCGGCTCCTCCTTGCCGCCCTTTCCGCCCGACACCGTCATGTCGAGGAGCGGCGCGACGAACTGCCAGCGCGAGGCGAACTCGAAGGTGCCGTCGGTGACGGCGGACGTGGGACTCACGTACAGGCGCTTGCCGATGTCGAAGTACATCGTGCCCTGGAGCAGGCTGCGCCCCTCGATCTTCCGGTAGGTCTGGTAGCTGAGAATGCCACGCTGCTCGGCCGGCCGGGGTGTGCGGATGTCGACCAGGGTCGTCCTGCGCGCGTCGAGCGTGACGGACATGTCCTTGGTGACCTTGACCTCGGGCAGGACGACGTGCCGCAGTTCCTCTCCGTCGGCGGCCCGGTCCGTGGACGAGTAGTCCAACTGGTAGGTGCCCTCCTCGACTTCGGCGACGGCCGGGTCGGTGCCGGTGTAGCCCACGAAGCCGTCGGCGCCCCAGATGGTCGGCAGCGCCTTCACCTGCTTGCCGTTGAGGTCGACGGTCCTGACGGTGAGCCGGTGCGTGGGTCCCTGCACGGCCAGGCTGACCGTGGTGTGCACGGTGACCTTCCCGTCTCCGGAGACCGCGGTCACGTACCCGTAGTAGTCGCCCTTCTGGACACGGGCCGGATCGACCGTGAGCGGTACGTCCGCGGTGGCGCCCGCGGGCACCCGGACCGACCCGGCGCCGAGCTTCACCGCCCCTGACCCGGGCGTGCGGCCCCCGGCCGTGGCCAGCCGGGCCGTGAGCGCCAGCGTGACGTCGGCCTTGGAGGTGTTCGTGTACCGCAGCTGCGTCGTACGGGGCTTTCCGCCGCCGGTCTCGAACGGACCCAGAGCGACGGTGCCCGTGGCGGTGACGGGACCCAGAGCGGCCGCGGCCACGTCGACGAGCCCGCCGCCCTGCTCGGTGACCTCCTGGCCGGCTGCCGTGCGGGCCGTGCTGATGAGCGCGTCCTTCAACCGGGCCGCGTTCCAGTCCGGGTGCCGCTGGGCGAGCAGTGCTGCCGCGCCCGCCACGTGCGGGGTCGCCATCGACGTACCGGAGGCCGCCACGTGCTGTGCGTCGACCGGTTCGCCCATCGTCGTGCCGGCCGCGCGCGCCGCCACGATGCCGACACCGGGCGCGGTCAGGTCGGGCTTGACGGCGTCGTCGCCGGACCGGGGACCGCGGCTGGAGAACGACGCGAGGTTGCCGGCCCGGTCGACCGCACCGACGGTGAGGGCCGCGTCCGCGGCGCCGGGGGAGCCGATGGAGCCCCTGCCCTGCTCGCCGCTGTTGCCCGCCGCGACGACGAACAACGTGCCCGTGCGCTTGGTCAGTTCGTTCAACGCGAGACTCATCGGGTCCGTGCCGTCGCTCGGGCTGTCGGAGCCCAGGCTCATGTTGACGACCTTGGCGCCCGTGCCCGCCGCCCATTCCATGCCGGCGATCACCTGGGACTCGGTGCCGAAGCCGTCGTCCCCGAGGACCTTCCCGATGAGCAGGCCGGCGGCGGGCGCGACGCCCTTGCCCCCCTTGCCCCCGCCGGACGCGGCGCCGCTGCCGCCGACGGTGGACGCGACGTGCGTGCCGTGGCCGAAGGCGTCCCCGGTCCCGGAACTGCCGGAGAAGTCCCTGGCCTCGGAGATCCGGCCGGCCAGGTCCGGATGGGACTGGTCCGCGCCGGTGTCCAGCACCGCGACCTTGACGGACTCGCCCTGCTGGCCCGCCTTCCACACGGCGGGCGCGCCGATCTGCGGCACACTGCGGTCCAGAGTGGACCGCACCCGGCTGTCCAGCCACACTCGCGGGGTGCCGGCCTTCCGTGCGGTGCTCACCTGGCCGTCCTTCGGCGCGAGTTGCTTCCAGAACCGGCCGAGGTCCTCCCCGGCCACCCGCACGGACCGCGCGCCGATGCTGTCCAGCCTGCGGACCGGCGAACCGTTTTCGGCAAGTCCGGTCAGCCGCTGTACGGCGGAGGCGGCCGCCCCGTCGGCTCCCACCACGATCAGCGGGAGCGCGTCGCTGTGCGCCTCGTCGTACCGCTGGGCAAGGAGCGTGCTCACATCGAACAGCTTCCGGTCCAGCAGCCCCGCCGAGACCAGATCTCCGGCGTCGGAGGGCAGGACCGTCAGCCGCCCGTCCTGTTCGTAGGTCCGGAAGACGACCTGCTGTCGTCCGGGTCCGGGTGTGACCGAGGCAGTCCGCCGGCCTTCCGCGTCCGTGCTCACGGCCACCCGGTCGCCGGTGATCAGGCGAACGGTGCCGAGGCCCTTCGACACGGCCGCGTCGGCCACCGCCTGCGCCGCGAGCGCCGTACCCGTACGGGCGGCGACCGGCGCCACGGCACCGGCGGCCAGGGCGAGTCCTGTCGATATCGCCGCCACCAGGCGGATGCGTCTCATCAGTGCCATGCCTTCCGTCGTGCGCATTGTGAAGTTCACGCGCTGGACAGAATCCGGCGGCACAGATCGCCATGTCACTCGTTTTCGCTGGCACAGGTGGGACATGTCGCAACCGCGACACCGCAGCACCGCGCCACGCCCAGCCCTTGTGGCCGCACCGGTTGTGGCTGCCGCTCACCACGATCGAAGTCGAAGGCCTGCCGCCGGCATGACCGGAACGTCGCCCGCGAGCGTCACCTGGTGCATGCTCCGCCGATGGCCGGGGTGGGGCGTCGGCGCCCCGGGCGCCCTGCTTGCGGCACCCGCCGCCGGGGATCAGGCGGCGCTACTCCACGAGGGGCAATTAGGGCCCGGGGAGGTGTCCCCGGCCCGGGCAACGCGCACATAAGGCATAGGCGGGACATGGCCACGCCGGCCGGCTCCCGCTTTCCCCATGAGCAGCGACGCGCGTCACCCCGGAGCGGAGTGGTACACGATGGCCGAAGCCGGCGAGGCAATCCTCTGTCCTTTCGACTTCAGCGAAGGACTGGACTTCGACCCCTCCCTCGCGGAACTGATGGCCGAAGGCCCCATCACCCGGATCCGGCTGCCGTACGGCAACGCGGACGCCTGGCTCGTCACCGGGTTCGACGGGGTGCGGCAGGTGACCACCGATCATCGCTTCAGCCGTGCGGGAATCATGCAGCACGACTATCCGCGGCTGACGCCGGAGCCGATCGTCTCCCCGGAATCGATCAATGTGATGGACCCGCCGCGCAGCAGCCGGCTGCGCCGGCTGGTGTCGCACGCCTTCACCAGGCAGCACGTCGAGCAGATGCGCGTGTCGATCGTCGAGCTCGCCGACGAACTGCTCGACGAGATGGCCGAGCAGGGGCCGCCGGCGGATCTGGTGCACCACCTCTCGAACCGGCTGCCCCAGCACACCATCTGCGAGCTGCTCGGTATTCCCCGGGACGAGCGCGCCCAGATGCAGGGGTACGCGCAGCGGCTGCTCGCCACCGGCGAGGACAGCCAGCAGACCGAGGCCAGTGCCAAGGCGGCGCTGCGGTCGTACTTCGACGGGCTGGTCCGGGAACGGCGGCGCACCCCGGGCAAGGACCTGATCAGCGCACTGGCCGCGGCCAAGGACGGCGAGGACGCCCTCGACGACCAGGAGCTGACGGTGATGGCGCTGACCCTGCTGCTCAGCGGACACGACACGGGCTCCTGCCAGATCAGCAACGTCTCCTACCTCCTGCTGACCCACCCCCATCTGCTGGAGCGGGTCAGAAGCGAGCCGGAGGCCCTGACCGCCGTCCTGGACGAACTGCTGCGCTACATCCCCTTCCGCAAGGGCGTCGGCATCCCCCGGGTGGCCCTGCAGGACGTGGAGATGGGCGGGGTGAAGATCCGGGCGGGCGACTTCGTGCATGTGTCGTACCTGACCGCCAACCGCGATCCGGACCGCTTCGCCGACCCCCACGCCATCGACCCTGACCGGCCGTCCATGCCGCACATGACCTTCGGATGGGGCGGCCACCGGTGCATCGCGGTCCCTCTGGCGATGGCGGAACTCGAAGTGGCGATCGGACGACTGCTCGAGCGGTTCCCCGGGCTCCGGCTCGCCGTCCCGGCGCAGGAGGTGCGCTGGGACACGGAGACCATCCGGCGGTTCCCGGTCGAGCTGCCCGTGGCCTGGTAACCGCAGAGGTCGAACCGGGTGCCCGCGGCGTACGGCCGCGGGCACCGGTGTGTCGGGTCCCGGAGGGGCTCGCCTCCCCGGAGGCGTCGTCAGAGCTCCGGGAACGTCCCGGACACGCCGAGTGCCGGTGCCACCGCTCCCCAGATGGCCGCCTGCGCCGATTCCAGGGTCACCCGCGGGTCGCCCAGCATCAGCCGGATGCCGAACCCGTCGCACATCGCCAGCAGCAGGGTGGCCGTCGCGTCCACGTCGAAGACGGCGAACTCCCCCGAGTCGGCGCCCCGCCGCAGCGCCGTGCCGACCCAGGTGTGCAGCTGGTCGTAGAGGTCCACGGCGAACTTCTGCGCGGTCTCGTCCCGCAGGGCCCGCACCCACAGCTCCTGCCAGAGCCGCCAGTCCTGTCTGAGAACCGGGTCGGTGGGGAGCAGGCTGTGCAGGATTCGCGCGAGGATCACCGACGCGGGCACCGAATCGGCGTCACGCTCGAGCTCCGTGCTCGTATGCGCGAAGGAGTGCGTCATCGCCTCGGTGAAGAGCTTCTCGCGGTTCTCGAAGTGATAGTGAAGCAGCGCGGTCGAGACACCGGCGTGCTCCGCGACCATCCGCATACGGATCTTCTCGAAGCCGACCTCGGCGATCACTTCGCACGCCGCGGACAGGATCCGCTCACGTGTTTCGCGAGTGCGTTCGGCCATGGCCACGTGGATACTCCCTGAAATCGGTCCTGTGGTGCGGTCTCGGCGCCGGCAGCGCCGGGTGTTCCGTACGCCGCCACCTCCCATCTTGGCGTATCGACGCCGGTGGCGGACCGGGTCCGGCGAGGTCTGCCGGGTACGTGCTACCGGTACGTGTGGAAGCCCCGGCCCGACTTGCGGCCGAGCAGCCCCGCCTCGACCATGCGGGACAGCAGGGGCGGCGGAGCATAGAGGGGCTCTCGGAACTCCTCGTACATGGACTCCGCGATCGCCCGGGTCGTGTCCAGGCCGATCAGATCGGTCAGCGCCAGCGGGCCGAGCGGATGCGCGCAGCCCAGGGTCATCGCACGGTCGATGTCCTCGACCGAGGCCGTTCCTGCCTCCGCCATCCGGACGGCCGCCAGCAGATACGGCACCAGCAGCGCATTGACGATGAACCCGGACTTGTCCCTGGCCCGTACGACCTGCTTGCCGAGCACGCCGTCGGTGAACGCCTCGGCACGCAGGACCGTCTCGTCGGATGTCAGCAGCGACGGCACCAGTTCGACCAGCCGCAGGACGGGCACCGGGTTGAAGAAGTGGAGGCCGATCACCTGCTGGGGCCGCGACGTGGCGGCCGCCAGCCGGATGACCGGGATGGAGGAGGTGTTGGTCGCCAGGACGGCGTCCGGGTTCTTCACCACCGCGTCCAGCCGGGTGAACACCTCCACCTTGACGTCCGCGTCCTCGGCGACCGCCTCCACGACCAGATCACGGTCCGCCAGCCGGTCGAGGTCGTCGACCACGGCGATCCGGGCCAGTGCCGCGTCCCGCTCGGCGGCGGACAGCTTCCCCTTGTCCACCGCGCGGCCCAGGGATTCCGCGATCCGCGCCCGGCCGGCCGCGGCGGCCGCGGCGCCCGACTCGGCCACCACGACGTCCAGCCCCGCCCGCGCACACACCTCGGCGATCCCGGACCCCATCAGTCCGCATCCCACGACGCCGACCCGTTCGATGGGTGGCTGTCCGGCTCCGGCCATTGGCTCTCCTCCTGCGTGGTGTTCTGGTGTTCTGGTGTTCGTGGTGACCGTGGTCGCGGTCCTCGCGCGTCCATGCCCTCGCGTGTCCGCGCGCCCGTGTGCTGCGGGCCGCCGGCGCCCTCGTCCGGTCCGGGCGCCGGCGGCACCGGTGTGGGGTACGGACCGGGACGCCCGGACCCCACACCGACCGCAGCCGCAGCTGCCGCCGCCGTCAGTCGGTCGGCAGCTGCAGCACGCCCGTGCCGCGCTTCACCAGCTCACCCGCGACGATCAGGCGCTGGATTTCCGAGGTGCCCTCCCAGATGCGGTCGACGCGCAGCTCGCGGTAGAGACGCTCGACGGGGTACGTACGGTCGTACCCCCGGCCGCCGAAGATCTGCACACAGCGGTCGATGACCCGCCCGGCCGCCTCGCTCGCCGAGAGCTTGGCGATGGCCGCCTTGGCGTGCAGCGTCTTGCGGTCGGCCAGCCCGGCGTCCACCTCCCAGGCGACCTGGTGGAAGTAGGCGCGGTTGACGGCGATGTCGACGGCGCAGTCGGCGAGCATGCCCTGGATGAGCTGGAAGTCGGCGATGCGGGTGCCGAACTGGCGGCGCTCCACCGCCCAGTCCCGGGCGAGCTCCAGAGCCCGCTCGGCCGCGCCCGTCGTACGCGCCGCGATCATCAGCCGTTCCTCGGTGAACCAGGAGCGGGTGATGTCGTACCCGTTTCCGACCCCGCCGAGGACCGCGTCGTCGTCGACGTGCACGTCATTGAAGGTGAACTCGGGGTGCTCGTAGACGAAGGTGTGCATGAAGCGCGGCACCCTGGTCATCTCGATACCCGGGGTGTCCTTGTCGACCAGGAAGAGCGTGGGCGCCCCCTCGTCGCCGGCCGCGGCCAGCACGATCATGAAGTCGGCGTGGTCCCCGACCGTCACGAACCACTTCTCGCCGTTGAGCACCCAGCCGCCGCTGGTGCGCGTCGCCGTCGTCTTCAGGTTCTGCGGGTCGGAACCCGCCTCGGGTTCGGTGACCGCGTAGCAGTCCCGGCGCGCGCCCCTGATGACCGGGACGAGATAGCGCTCACGCTGCTCGGGCGTGCAGAAGCGGAGCGCGTTGGCCGGCCGCCACACCGTGTCCCACAGTGCTCCGGTGAGCCGGCCCAGCTCCTCCTGGACGGTCGCCTGCTCCAGGATCGTGAGCCCGGCGCCGCCCCACTCGGCGGGCATGTTGACGGCCTGCAGCCCGCTGCCGAGCACGGCGCCGCGGATGGCGGCGTGGGCCTCGGGCGGCAGCCCGTTGTTCTCCTCGCAGTCGAGCTCGTACTTCATGATGAACTCGGTGAGCTCGCGGGCGGAGCTCCTGAGCTCTTCCTGACGGGCGGTGAGACGGAAGTCCATGTCAGTCCTCGGATTCGGGGCGTAGGGAGGGAGGGCGTGGTCAGGAACCGGACGGCGGCAGCGCGAGGGCACGGGTGCCGCGCTTGATGAGCTCGTTGGAGATGATCAGGCGCTGGATCTCGGAGGTGCCCTCCCAGATGCGGTCGACGCGCAGCTCGCGGTACATCCGCTCGACGGGGTACGAGCGGTCGTAGCCCCGGCCGCCGAAGATCTGCACACAGCGGTCGATGACCCGCCCGGCCGCCTCGCTCGCGGCGAGCTTCGCCGTCGACGCCTTGGCGTGCAGCGTCTTGGGATCGGTGTGCGGCTGGTCCGCCTCCCAGGCGACCTGGTGGGTGTAGGCGCGGTTGACGGCGATGTCGACGGCGCAGTCGGCGAGCATGCCCTGGATGAGCTGGAAGTCGGCGATGCGGGTGCCGAACTGGCGGCGCTCCACCGCCCAGTCCCGGGCGAGCTCCAGAGCCCGCTCGGCCGCGCCCACGGTCCGCGCGGCGATCATCAGCCGTTCGTCCGTGAACCACTCCTTGGTCAGCTCGTAGCCCTGGCCCACGTCGCCGAGCACGTCCTCGTCGGGCACGAACACATCGGTGAAGACGAACTCCGGGTGCCCGTTCACGGCGGAGTGCATGAAGTGCGGCACCCGGGTCATCTCCACGCCCGGAGCCTGCTTGTCCACGAAGAACAGCGTTGCCGCGCGCTCCGGTCCGGCGTCCGCCTGGACGAGCAGGAAGTCCGCGATGTCGCCGCAGGTCACGAACCACTTCTCGCCGTTGAGCAGCCAGCCGCCTTCGGTCCTGGTGGCGGTGCTCGTACCCGAGCCGGGGTCCGAACCCGCACCCGGCTCCGTCACGGCGAAGGCGTCGAAGCGCTCACCGCGGATGACGGGCAGCAGATACTTCTCACGCTGCGCCTCGGTGCCGTACGCGAGGACGTTGGCGGGTCGCCACGGGATGTCCCACAGACAGTTGGTGACCTTGCCGAATTCCTCCTCGACGATGACCTGGTCCAGGAGCGACAGACCGGCCCCGCCCCACTCGGCGGGCATGTTGATCGCGTAGACGCCGGCGTCGATCGCCGCGCGGGTGAGTTCACGGACCGTCTCGGCCGGCAGTGGGCCGCCCGCCTGCTCGGACTGGTCCTCGTAACGCATCAGCAGCCGGGTGTACTCGGCGGCCCGCTCCTTGAGCCGGGCCTGCTCGGGGGTGTAGCGGAAGTCCATTGCGGTGTCCTCCGGGAGTGAGAAGGAGAGGGGGATGGGAGGGAAGCAGGGGAGGGGACAGGGGGTCAGCCGAGTACGGCCCGGGCGTCCAGCGCCAGGACGCCGTCAGGGCGGACCAGCAGGGGGTTGATCTCGAGTTCGGCGATCTCCGGATGGGCCGCGGCGACCTCGGTGATCAGCGCGATGACCTGGGCAGCGGCCGCCACGTCCACGGCCGGCCGGCCGCGTACGCCCGCGAGGAGTCCCGCCGTGCGCAGACCGCGCAGCAGCCGCTCGGCGCGCGCAGCCGGCACGGGGGCCAGGGAGAACGCCACGTCGTGCAGCGTCTCGGTGAGCACACCGCCGAGTCCCACCATGGCGACCGGTCCGAACCGCGGGTCCCGGTTGACGCCCACGATCAGCTCGACCCCGTCGCTGAGGTCGGCCATCGCCTCGACCGAATAGGACGACGCACCGAGCCGGGAGTGCATCTCCCGGTACGCGCCGAGCAGTGCGCCCCGGTCCGGGAGCCGCAGTGCGACACCGCCCGCGTCCGACTTGTGCAGCAGATGCAGGGCCTTCAGCACATACGGACCGTCGAACTCATCGGCGGCAGCGAGCAGTTCCTCCTCGCCGCTGATCTCGCGGGCCGCGGGGAACGGCACTCCGGCAGCCTCGAGCAGGGCCCGTATGCCGTGGTACCCGGCGTCCTCCAGCGGGGCGGCGGGCGAGGGGAGCGGGGTGATCCCGGGAACCCCGGCGGTCTCGTCCACCGTGATCGCGGTCAGCGCGCGGGCCGCGTCCTCGGTGGCGGAGAACACCGGCACGCCCGCGTCCGCGAGGATCCGGCAGCTCGGCGCCTGCGGATACATGGACTGGACGACGAGCGGCTTCGGATGCTCCGCTCGCCGGCGGACGATGTCCTGCGCGGCCCGGATCTCACCCTGGGACAGCGCCATGCCCCCGCCGCCCAGACCGCCGTCGGACGCGGAGTACCCGCCGAAGTAGCCGGTCATCAGTACCGCGTCGACCTCGTCGGCGGCCAGCAGTGCGCCGACGGCCTCCGCGTACGACCGGGGGTCCTGCTCGCCCATCCCGGCCAGGTCGACCGGATTGCCCACGGCGGACTGCTCCCACAGCACCGACCGCAGCCGGGCCTGTGCCTTCTCGCCGAGTTCCGGGACCGCGAGGCCCGCCGACTCGGCGGCGTCTGCCGCGATCACCCCGTGACCGCCGCCGTCCGTGAAGACCGCCGTGCGCCGTCCGGCGCTCGGCCGGCCCGATCGCAGTGCGGCCATGACCACGGTCATCTCCCGTGGTGTGGCGACGAGTTCGACCCCCGCGTCACGGCAGGCCGCGGCCACCACATCGGCCGACGTGGTCAGAGCGCCGGTGTGCGACTGGGCGCTGCGGGCCGAGGCACTGCCGCGCCCGGCCGTGAGCAGGACGACGGGCTTTCCCGCGGCGGCGGCCGCGGCGGCGAAGGCGCGGCCGTCGCCGAAGTCCTCTGCGTACACGGCGATCGCCGATGTGCCCTCGTGCCGGGCACAGTCCTCGACCAGGTCGACGAGGGTGACGTCCGACTGGTTGCCGAGCGAGACGAACCGGGAGAAGCCCAGACCGTGCGGGGCGAAGCGCAGCTGGAGCTCCAGCGCGAGGTTGCCGCTCTGGCTCAGCAGGGCGATGCCGCCGGGGGTGAAGGTGTCGGACGCCAGATACAGCTCGGTGGTGTTGTCGGCGATGCCGAGGCAGTTGGGGCCGACCAGGACGGCCCCGGCGGCCCGCACCTGCTCGGCGATCGCCTGCTGGCGGGCGAGCCCGGCGGCACCGGTCTCGGCGAATCCGGCCGTGATGGCGACGATCGCCCGCGCTCCGCAGGTCAGGGCGTCCTCCACCGCGGCCTCGAAGCCCCCGGCCGGTACGGAGATCACGGCGAGGTCGACCGGTTCGCCGATCGACGCCAGTGAGGTGGCGGCCGGGCGGCCGAGCACGGTCCCGCCGCGGCGGTTGACCAGATGGACGGGCCGGCGGCCCGGGGCGCGCAGTGCCTGGGCGGCCACGGCGTGACCGTACTTGGCCGGGTCGTCGCTGGCGCCGACCACGGCGACGGACTTGGGGTCGAAGAGTGCCGTCAGGTCGCGTGCCATCTCACTTCTCCAGCCGCAGGGCGGAGTTGGGGCACGACTCGGCGCAGGCGCGGGCCGCGTCCTCGCCGCCCGTCGGCACGGCGACCGTGATGACCGCCGCGTATCCCCACTCGTCGAGCTCGACCATGTCGGGGGCGTGTTCCTGGCACAGGCCGTAGCCCTGGCAGCGGGTGGAGTCCAGAAGGAGTTTCATGGTGATCCTTTCAGCGGGGGCTCAGCGAGGGCCCGACGGGGACACGGGCAGGGGGTAGGTGTGAGCCTCTTGCCCGGGGTGGTCCATGACCTGGGGGATGGGCACCACCAGTCGGTGGCCGCCGCTGGACGGCTCGGCGGCACAGGCCGCGCATGCCGCGTCGAGATGGGAGCGGACCAGGGAGGGGAAGGCCCGCAGGAGGCTGCCGGCCGTTTTGGCGGCGGCGTCGAGCAGGCCGCAGGCGCCGCGCCCGGGCAGACCGGTCGACCAGCGCGACAGGCGCTCGGCGGCGTCGGGGCCCGCGGTGCCGCCGGTCAGCTGTCGCAGGGTGTCGGCGATCGCCGCGGTGCCCGAGACACAGACGCCGCACTGGCGGGCGCTCTCGGCCTGCAGATGTCCGACGGCGTCGGCCGCCGTCGTCACCGGGCAGGTGTCCGGGCCGAGGAACCGGATCGCCCCGCAGCCCAGTGCCGTGCCCGCCGCGGTCAGCTCGGCGTGATCGAGCGGGAGGCCGAGGGAGTCCGGCCCGACGAGACCGCCGAACAGCCCGCCCATCAGGGCGCCGGACGCCTGCGCGGTGCCCTGGACGGTGGCCAGGGTCCGCAGAGGTGTGCCGTACTGCGCCTCGGTGAGCAGGGCGCCGCCGTCCGATGAGGAGAGGGTGAGCAGGGTGCTCCCGGCGATCTCGTGCCGGTGCTCGGGCCGGGCGGCGATCAGGGCGATCCGGGCGAGCGTCTCCACATTGGAGACCAGCGTGGGCTGGTCACCGACCCCGCGTTCGTACGGGCGCGGCGGCTTTGCGGCCGGCAGGGCGGGCCCGCCGTTGATCCGCCGCACCGCCGCGGTCTCCTCGCCGGCCACATAGGTGTGGTCGGTCTCGATCACCTCGGTGGGCAGCCGGGCCGGCCATTCGGCGAGGGCCTGGCGGATGCTCGCCGCCGCGTAGGGGTCGGAGACGTAGACGTACCCGCGCGCGGCGCCGACGATCTCGGCGGCCCGTTCCAGGCCGTCCAGGACGAGGTGCGGTCGGGCGCGCAGCAGCCAGCGGTCCTTGACCGACCCTGGTTCGCCCTCCTCCCCGTTGGCCACGACGACCGGGGCTCCTCCGCCGTCGCGTACGGACCGCAGTTTCACGGCGACCGGGAAGGCCGCGCCGCCGCGCCCGCGCAGTCCGGCCTCGTCGAGCTGCCCCAGCAGGTGCTCGGGGGAGCCCGCGCTGTGGTAGCCGCCGCCGGCCGCGTAGGCCTCGCCGGTCTCCACCAGCTGGGGCACCGTTCCGAGGACCGTGCCGACCCGGTACGGCATCAGGGAGCGGATGACGGTCATCCCCGTCCTCCTTCTGCTTGCCGGGGCGTGGCGCCGCCGGGGTGTGCGGGTGTTCCGGTGTCGCCGGCTGCGGAGTCCTGCGGGGACTCGCGCAGGGTGCGAACCGCCGCCTCCAGGGCCCTGCGCTCCGCGGCCGTGCGGCCGTAGCCGCTGCCGGGCAGGCCGATCAGCATGTGGTGGTGGTCGAGGACCACCTCTCCCGCCAGTAGCGCGGCCGTCCGGTCGCCCTGGCGGGCGCCGGAGGCGACGGCGGTCACCAGGTCGGTGACCTCGGCGAGATACCGCAGCCAGCTCCGCTCGCTGCCGTGCAGGATCAGCCGCTCCACGCGGCGCTGCTCGGCTGCGGCGAGCTCCGGTGATGCCACGGCAGCGTCCGGCGCGGGGTCGCGCAGGGCGGCGACGGTGGAGGGAAGTTCCCGCTCGGGTTCGGGCGTCAGCCCGAGCCAGACGAGACTCCGACGACCGCTCATGGTGCCTCCGGGTCGGGAGTGGGGAGCCGTACGACGCGGCCGACGGGGGAGCCGTCGGGAGCCGGAAGTGCGCTGTGTGTGACCGGCGGACTGGCCGGTGCGCCGTGCGGCGGGGGATTCGGCGGGGTCCTGTCCGGGCCGGGAAGATCGCCAGGACAGGGGCTGGAGAGGTACGGGCGCATTCGCCCGGTGCTGTGCCGGCCTGCGGTCCGGGGCGGGGTGGTGCCGGATCGCGGGGGTGGCGGCGACACGACTACGCTAACTAATCAATTAGTCAGCCCACAAGTCTTGACACCGCGGAAACCTGACAGCAATCTGACTGGCCAATTAGTCAGTGCGGTTCCGGTGCACTCGCATCGCCTCCCGCCGACAGTCCCAGGGCCGCCTCACCACCGATCGCCGCGCAAGGCGGCAGTGAGGAGTCATTCGATGCAGCCCGAAGCACCCGCGACCGAGGACGTACCCACCACGGCCTCCTCGGCCGGGACACCTTCCGCCTCCCAGGCCACGCCCACACCGCCGGGTAGCGGCCCCACCGCCGCGCCCCGCCCCGTGAGCCCACCGGGCGCCACCGCACCCGATCAGGGCCCCAGTCCCGGCCCGGCGCTGTCCGCCCGCTACTACACCGATCCGGACAGCCTGGCGGCCGAGCAGCAACACATCTTCGCGAAGTCCTGGCAGCTCGTCTGCCATGAGTCGGACCTGCCGGGTCCCGGCGCCCGGCTCACCGCCACCGCCGGCGGGCGCGAGGTCCTGGTGGTCCGCACCGAGGACGGCGGCCTCGCCGCCCACCTCAATGTGTGCCGCCACCGGGGAACGCGCCTGGTCACGGCGCCTGAGCCGGACGGCAAGGCGATCCGCTGCCCGTACCACGGCTGGACGTACAAGCTCGACGGCCGGCTCGTCGGAGCCCCCGAGGCGCGGCAGATCCCGTGCCTGGACAAGCCCAAGCTCGGCCTCTTCCCGGTCCGGGTCGAGTCCTTCCTCGGCTTCGTCTTCGTCAACCACGACCCCGACGCCGTACCGCTCGCCGAGCAGTGCAAGGGGCTCGCCGAGGCGGTAGGCCACTACGCGGGCTCCGACCTGGTGCCCATCGGCCGCAGCCGGATCCACGATCTGGCCGGAGCCGAGGTCCAGCACGCCAACTGGAAGGTCGCCGTCGACAACTACCTCGAGGGCTACCACGTACCGGTCGCGCACCCCGGGCTGATGCGGCTGCTCGACTACCAGGGCTACACCTGCGAGCTCGAGGAGTCCTATGCGCTCTTCGCCTCCCCCCTGCGCGACAAGCCGTCCTCGAACTGGGCGGAGCGGCTCTACCAGCGGATCACCGCCCCCATGCCGGGGCTCAGTGAGGACGATCACCGAATCTGGCGTTACGCGGTGATTTATCCCAACACGCTCATCGACTTCTACCCCGACCATGTGCTTGCCTGGACCGCCATACCCACGGCCGTGGACCGCGTGGCCGTACCCGGCGCGTTTTACACCCGGCCCGGGACCGGGCTGCGAACCCGTATCGCCCGGCGGCTGAACATCCACATCGGCTGGATCACGAACGACGAGGACGCAGAGCTGGTCGCCCGGGTGCAGAAAGGACTCACCACCCCCGGCTTCGAGCCAGGACCCCTCTCCCGGCGCGAGTCGGCGGTCGGCTGGTTCGCGGGCCGCGTCCGGGCCGACCTCGACGGCGAGGAGCGCTGACCCGCTCGCTCGCCACCCCATCGCGGCGCACCCGTCCCGCACCCCCGTCCCCCGCACCCCCCGTCCCCCCGATCCCGACCGTGCGGCGTACCTCGCCGCGAACCCCCCATCGTGCGGCCCACCCGCCGCGCACCCCGGCGCGACCCCCGACCGTGCCGACCCCCGGCGCTGCGGCCCCCCGACCGCACCCGCCACGCACCCGTCGAGCCGCGGCGGCGGTGCCCCCCGCCCCGCCCGCCACCGTCCCGCGGCCCCCGGTCCCTGCATCAAGCCAGGGACCATACCCCGCTACCGCCCCACAGCAGTGCTCAGCACCGCACGGACCCACGGAGAGGACCCCGATGTCCCCCGAGGCACCCTCGTTCCCGCCCGCGCTCCCCGCTTCCCACGCGCTGTCCCGCCGCTCCCTCCTGCGCACAAGTGCTGCAGCAGCCACCGGTCTCGGCCTCGGCCTGACCGCGGCGGGATGCGGATTCTCGCCGGCCGGTTCCACGGCCGAGAAGCACACCGAAGAGCCGATCGACGTCAAGGTCGACGGTGACCTGGTCTACTTCAACTGGGCCGACTTCGTCGATCCGGCCGTCTTCGCCGGATTCGAGAAGGAGTACGGCGTCAAGGTCATCCAGTCGAACTTCGACTCGATGGAAGGCATGGCCGCCAAGCTCAACGCCGGCAACCGCTACGACATCATCTTCCCGACCGCCAAATGGGCCCAGCGGCTGGCCGCCGGGCACCGGCTGCGGCGCATCGATCACAACAAGCTGAAGAACGCCGGGTCCATCCTCTCGCACTACGAGTACTTCGCCGATCCCTGGTACGACCCCGGATCCCGGCACACCCTGCCGTTCACCATGTACAAGACCGGCATCGGCTGGCGCAAGGACAAGATCGGCGACGGGCTCGCGGGCTCCTGGGAGGACCTCTGGAACGCCCGCGCCAAGGGCCGCGTCTTCGTGCTGGACGACCGCGACGAGGTCCTCGGCTTCGCCGCGCTCAAGCTCGGCCTCGACGTCTCCACCACCGACGCGGGCGACCTCGGCCGTATCACCGAGACCCTGAAATCCCTGCGCCCCCATCTGCGCGGCTTCTCCAGCGACAGCTACAACAACCTGCTCAACGGCAACGCGTTCATGACGCAGGCCTGGAGCGGGGACATGGCCGCCATGCTCGGCCAGGCCAAGGACCCCTCCGTCTTCGGCTTCGAGGTCGCCAAGGAGGGCGCCCCGGTCAACTCCGACTGCTACGCCATACCCTCCGACGCGCGCCACCCCGGCACCGCGATGCTCTTCATCGACTACATGCTCCGCCCGGAGAACGTGAAGAAGAACATCGAGTACATCGGCTACCCCATGCCGGTCGGCGGCACCGAGAACACTTACGCAGCGCTCGTGGAGCCCTTCCCCGAGTGCCTCGTCTCCGCCGACGACCTCAAGGACGACCTCTACTTCCGCAACGGCGACGCGAAGGGCGAACAGGCACGCGACACCGCCTGGACCCATGTGAAGGCGGGATGACGTGGCACCGCACACTCCTGGACTGCGCACCCGGCCATCCCGGAACCGCGGCCCCTCCGCCCGGAGCAACCGGATGTGGACCTGGCTGATGCTCCCCGGCACCCTCTGGATGGCCGCTTTCCTCCTCGCCTCGCTCGTCCTGGTCGCCACTCTGGCCCTCGGCACCACGGACCCGCTCGGCAATCCGCGCTTCGGCTTCAACCTCGACAACATCACGGCACTGGCCGACCCCGCCTACCGGTCCGTGCTCCTGCGCTCCCTCGGTTACGCCCTGCTGACCGTGGTGATCTGCCTCGTCGTGGCGTATCCGGTGGCCTACTCCATCGCCCTGTACGGCGGGCGGTTCAAGAACTTCATGATCGCCGCGATCGTGATTCCGTTCTTCGCCAACTACCTGGTGCGGATGTACGGCTGGTCCGTCGTCCTCTCCGACGACGGCCCCCTGCTGAAGATCCTGCGCTCCATCGGGCTCGCGGACGACGGCACCAAGATCCTCCAGACCGGCGCCGGAGTCATCGCCGGACTCGTCTACGGCTTCGTCGTCTTCATGATCATTCCGCTGTACGCCGCGCTCGAGCGTATGGACGTCTCGCTCATCGAAGCGGGACGCGATCTCTACGGCGGACCGCTTCGGACCTTCTTCTTCGTCACCCTGCCCGCCACCCGACAGGGCGCCGCGGCCGGCTGCGTCCTCGTCTTCCTGCCCGCCATGGGCGACTTCGTCAGTGCCCAGCTGATGGGAGGTCCCGACCAGATCATGATCGGCAACCTGATCCAGGACAAGTTCTTCCAGGGCCAGAACTGGCCGCTCGGCTCCGCACTCACCATGCTGATGATGGCCGTGCTCTTCCTCGGCATGCTGGGCTACTTGCGGCGCGCCCGTAAGGACGAGACGGAGGCGGTCCGATGACCCTGCGCCCCGCTCTCAAGCCACAACGCCGGCTCGCACTGCCGACGGTGCGCACTCCCGGCCTCCGCAAGGGCGGCACCGGAACGGGGGAGCCGTCCCGGCCCACCCCGCGCCGGCGCCGCCGCGGCACCGACCGCAAGCCCCGCTTCGCCGTCGCCGTGACCGCAGCGTTCTTCGCGCTGCTCTATCTGCCGATCGGCGTCGTCGTCCTCTTCTCCTTCAACTCCCAGAAGTCCCTCACCGTCTTCAAGGACTTCAGCCTCCGCTGGTACTCGGCCTTCCTCCAGGACGACCACCTCATCGAGTCGCTCAACATGAGCCTCAGGGTCTCGCTGGTGGCCATGGCCGGCTCGCTGATCCTCGGAGTGACGCTGGCACTCGGACTCGTCCGGTGCCGCAGCCGGCTCGGTTCACTCGCCGGACTGATCATGCTCATTCCCCTGATCACTCCGGAGATCGTCACCGGCGTCGCGGCCATGCTGCTCTTCAAGGGCATGGGCATCACCCTGTCCACCACCACGGTGATGCTCGCCGAGATCACCTTCTCCATCTCCTATGTGACGGTCGTCCTCCGCTCCCGGATCGCCGCCCTCAACCCGGAGACCGAGGAGGCGGCGATGGACCTCGGAGCCACCCGCTGGCAGGCCCTGCGGCTGGTCACCCTGCCCGCGCTGCTCCCCAGCATCCTGGCCTCCGCAGTCCTGATCTTCGCCCTGGTCTTCGACGACTTCGTGCTCGCCTACTTCACCACCGGCGTCGATCCGCAGCCGCTGTCCGTGCGCATCTACTCGGCCATCCGCTTCGGTGTGCAGCCCACGATCAACGCCGTCGGCACCCTGATGCTCGCCGGGTCCGTGGCCCTCATCGCCATCGCCCTCTTCATCCCGCGTCTGTTCGGCCGTCGCGGCGGCCTCGATCTGCTCTCCGGGAAGTGACACCGTGACGCTCACCCCTGCCACGAACTCCACGCACCCCACGGACACAACGCCCGCCCCGACGGGTGAGGACTCCGTGCCCGCCGTCCGCCTCGAAGGCCTCAGCAAGAGCTACGGCGACAGCTACGCGGTCCACTCGCTGTCGCTGGACATCGCACCCGGTGAGTTCTTCTCGCTGCTCGGCCCCTCCGGCTGCGGCAAGACGACCACCCTGCGGATGATCGGCGGCTTCACCGACCCCACCGACGGCACCATCCTGCTCGGCGGCGAGGACGTCACCTGCCTCCCGCCGGACAAGCGCAACGTCAACACCGTCTTCCAGAGCTACGCCCTCTTCGACCATCTCTCGGTCGCCGACAACGTCGCCTTCGGCCTCAAGCGCAAGGGCGTCAAACGAGGCGAGATACGCGAACGGGTGGGCACCATGCTGGAGCGCGTCCAGCTCGGCGGACTCGGTGATCGCAAGCCCGCCACCCTCTCCGGGGGTCAGCGCCAGCGGGTCGCCCTCGCCCGCGCCCTCGTCAACCGGCCCCAGGTCCTGCTCCTCGACGAGCCCCTGGCGGCCCTCGACCTCAAGCTCCGCCGCCATATGCAGGTCGAACTCAAGCAGATCCAGCGGGAGATCGGCATCACCTTCGTCTTCGTCACCCACGACCAGGACGAGGCGCTGACCATGTCGGACCGCCTTGCCGTGATGAACGACGGCCACGTCGAACAGTGCGGCACCCCCGAGGACGTCTACGAGCGCCCCGCGAGCAGCTTCGTCGCCTCGTTCATGGGCACCTCCAATCTGGTCCCCGGCACCTACCGCGACGGCAAGGTCGTCATGGACCAGGGTCCGGCGCTGCCCGTCGGAAACCGCAGTGGTGTCTCCGACGGAGCCAGGGTCAGCGTGTCCATCCGTCCCGAGAAGATCTGGCTCTCCGACTTCCTGCCGGACATGGCCCGGGTGAGCGGAGTGGTCCGCGAGACGGTCTACTCGGGCCCGACCACCACGTATCTCATCGAACTCGCCCCCGGCGTCACCGTGTCGGTGCTGGAGCAGAACACCGACCGCTCCCGGATGGAGGACCGCTGGAGCGGCGGGGAGACCGTCGAGATCGCCTGGAAGCCCGAGCACTGCCTGGTCCTGGACTGATCGCGCCGCGTCCGTCCCGCACCCCGAAGGAACGACTCATGAACCACGATGTCATCGTGCTCGGCGCCGGGCTTGCCGGTCTGGCCGCCGCACGGGACCTGGCAGCCGGCGGCGCCGATGTGCTGGTCGTCGAGGCCCGCGATCGGGCGGGCGGGCGGGTCGAGCAGACCGCACTGCCCGATGGCAGGCTCGTCCAGCTCGGCGGCGAGGTGGTCGGCCGCGCCCACACCGCCTACCTCGCACTGGCCGCCGAGCTGGGCCTCACCCTGGTCCCCAGCTATGTCGCCGAGCCCGGTGCCATCGCCCGCGCCACCCCGGAGGGCGTCTCGGCGGGAGACCCGCCGCACTGGTTCGGCCCCGGCGACGACGCCGCGCACCGGCGGGTCACCGCCGCGTTCACCACACTGGCGGGTTCGGTCGACCCCGACGCCCCCTGGAACCACCCGGAGGCCGACGCCCTCGACGCCCTGTCCGTGGCGGACTGGCTGCGCTCGGAGGGAGCGGGTCCGGCCGTCGTACGCCTGTGGGAGATCGGCCAGTTCGCCCTCGCCGACGGCTCGTACGAGCGCATCTCCCTGCTGGCCGCGCTGCGCAAGCACGCCGCCGTCCCCGGCGGCGGCGAGTCCGGGCACTACGACTACGAGGACTGGGAGGGCCTGCGGGTCGCGGAGGGCTCGGCCACCGTGGCCCTGCGCATGGCCGAGGCCCTCGGGGAGCGCGTCCGGTACGGCACACCGGTCGAGGCCGTCGGCATCGACCCCCGTGGCTGTACCGTACGGCTCGCCGGGGGCGAAACCCTCACGGCCGGGGCGGTGGTCAGCGCCCTTCCTGTCGGCCCGCTGCGCTCCGTGTCCGTCACCGGGGTCTCCGCCGAACGTCTTGCCTCGCTGCACCGCCAGCGCCATGCGGTCGCGGCCAAGTTCGCGGCCGCGTACGACAAACCCTTCTGGCGCGACAGCGGGCTGAACGGTCTGTCCGAATGTGAGGGCGTGCTCGGCAGCACCTGGCCGCAGAACGAAGGCATCCTCTCCGCCCTCGTCCCGCCGGAGCGCTACGGGGTCCTGCTCGGCATGCCCGAGGCACGGCGCGATACGGAGCTGCTCGCCGACATCGCCCGGCTCTACGGCGACGAGGCACACCGGCCGCTCCATACCTGGATCCGGATGTGGGGCACCGACCCCTGGACCCAGGGGTACGTCACCCAGTGGACCCCGGGCGATGTGATGGCGGTCGGCCCCCTGCACGGCACCCATGAACCACCCTTCTACGTCTGCGGATCGGACCAGTGGGTGGCCGGATACATGGAGGGCGCCGTGCGCACCGGACGCGCAACGGCCGAGGAGGTGCTGCGCCGTGGCTGAACCCCTGCCCACGCCGCGCCCGGGGGCACAGGAACCGCGAACGGTCCGCAACCACATCGCCGGAACCGATCTGGCCGCAGCCTCCGGCGAGTCGATGGATCTCGTCGACCCCGCGACCGGCCTGGTGAGCGGCAGCGCCCCGCGCTCCGGGCCCGCCGATGTGGCCGCGGCCTGTGCCGCGGCCGGCGGAGCCCTGGAACACTGGGCCGCGACCACCCCGTTGACCCGTCAGCGTGCCCTGCTGCGCGTCGCCGACGCGCTCGAGACGTACGCCGACGAACTGGTGGCCGCCGAGACCGGGGACACCGGCAAGCCCGCGGAGCTGTTCCGCTCCGACGAGCTGCCCGCCATCACGGACACCGTTCGCTTCTTCGCCGGGGCCGCCCGCGGACTGCCCGGAGCCGCCGCGGCCGAATACACGGAGGGCCGCACCTCGCTGTTGCGCCGTGAACCGATCGGCGTCTGCGCACAGATCACCCCCTGGAACTATCCGCTGATGATGGCGGTGTGGAAGATCGCCCCGGCGCTCGCGGCGGGCAACACCGTCGTGCTGAAGCCCGCGGACACCACCCCGTCGTCCGCGGCCCTGCTCGCCCGGATCGCCGCCGATCATCTGCCGCCAGGGGTACTGAACGTGGTCTGCGGTGACCGGGACACCGGAAGGGCACTCGTCGTGGATCCGCGGGTCCGGCTGATCGCGGTCACCGGCAGTGTCAGGGCCGGGCGGGAGATCGCTGCGGCGGCGGCCGCGGACCTCAAACGCGTCCACCTGGAACTCGGCGGCAACGCACCGGTGATCGTGCACGACGACGTGGACGTCGATGCCTGTGCGGCCGAACTGGCGGGCGTGGCCTATTACAACGCGGGCCAGGACTGCACCGCTCCCACCCGGTATCTGGTGCACGAACGGGTGCACGACGACTTCGTCGCCGCCTTCGCCGCCCATGCGGCGAAGCACCGTCCCGCGGTGGACTTCGGCCCGCTCAACAGCCAGGGGCAGTTGGCGGCGGTCGAGGGCCTGCTGGACCGGCTGCCCCACTACGCCGAGGTCGTCACCGGTGGTTCCCGTATCGAGGGGGCCGGCTACTACCACGAGCCGACCGTCGTCACCGGCGTCCGGCAGAGCGACGAGATCGTGCAGGAGGAGATCTTCGGACCGGTGGTCACCGTGCAGCGCTTCAGTGACGAGGAGGAGGCCCTGCGTCTTGCCGACGACGTACGGTTCGGTCTCGCGGCCAGTGTGTGGACCAGGGACCACGACCGCGCCATGCGGGCCACCCGCGCCCTGCACACCGGGATCGTGTGGGTGAACACCCATGGCACGACGGTGTCCGAGATGCCCCACGGCGGAGTGAAGCACTCCGGCTACGGCAGCGATCTGTCGCTGGCGGGCCTCCTGGACTACACGCAGGTCAAGCACGTCATGGTCTGAGGCCCCGGGCCGGGCGAATGTTTCGGCGGTGTTTCCGGACAGATTCGCCGTGTGAGGCCTGGCACAGCTTCACCACGCCGACCGCAAATCCTTCACATATATGGCGCGTTGTGTGAAGGATTTGCGGTCGGTGGTCGCCGTGGTGATCACCACAGCAAGATCAATTTTGTTCAACTCTGCACTTCGTGTGGCGACATGTCCGTATAGCGATCAACCGACCCCCGGCGTTTTCCGCCCGCGCGGCGCCGAGCTGTAGTCATGGGCATGGCGGCCCGTCCCGACCAACGGGCCGCCATCCGACCGCAGTTCGTCTTGGGGGTTACGTATGAATCGACTCACCCGCCGCCAGGCCCTGGGCGCCGCGGCCGGCGTCGCAGCGGCCGTCGCGGCCACCGGCGCCGCGAAAGCCCTTCCCGCCGGCACCGAGGGACACGGCACCGACCACAACGCCGGCCTCGCGCACGCTTCCGCGACGCCCGGCTCTTTCGACGAGGTCTACCTGGGCCGCCGGATACAGGGCAAGCCGTCGCACGGCGGCGGTCACCACGGCCATGGAAGCGGCGGCCACGGCGGCTACACCGTGCTGATAGACGGCAAGGAACTGCACGTCATGCAGAACGCCGACAGCACCTGGATCAGCGTCGTCAACCACTACGAGCCGCACCCCACGCCCCGTGCCGTGGCCCGCGCCGCCGTCGTGGAACTCCAGGGCGCCGCCCTCGTCCCGCTCGCCCTCGCCTGATCCGGAGCACACCCGCAATGACCGTTCGTATGAACCAGGCCCAGCTCGGCTCCGAGGAGAAGCGCCGCTTCGTCAACGCCCTCCTCGCACTCAAGCGCAGCGGCCGCTACGACACCTTCGTCACGACCCACAACGCGTTCATCATGAGCGACACGGACAACGGGGACCGGGTCGGCCACCGCTCGCCGTCGTTCCTGCCCTGGCACCGCAGATTCCTCATCGAGTTCGAGCAGGCGCTCCAGTCCGTGGACCCCGGCGTGGCGCTGCCCTACTGGGACTGGACCGCCGACCGGACCACGGCATCCTCCATCTGGGCGGCCGACTTCATGGGCGGCACCGGCCGCGCCAGGGACGGACAGGTCACGGACGGACCGTTCTCCGCGACTCGTGGCGCCTGGCCGGTCAACGTGCGCGTCGACGGCCGCGGTTTCCTGCGGCGCGATCTCGGCGCGGGCGGCCGGCAACTGCCCACCAGATCCGAGGTCGACACCGTCCTCGCCATGTCCACCTATGACGCGGCCCCGTGGAACAGCGCGTCCGACGGCTTCCGCAACCATCTCGAGGGCTGGCGCGGCGTCAACCTCCACAACCGCGTCCACGTCTGGGTCGGCGGACAGATGGCCACCGGGGTTTCGCCGAACGACCCGGTGTTCTGGATGCACCACGCGTTCATCGACAAGCTCTGGTCGCAGTGGCAGGCCCGTCACCCCGACTCGCCCTATCTGCCGGCGGCCGGGACCCCCAACGTGGTCGACCTGCGCGACACCATGCGCCCCTGGAACAACGTGACCCCCGCGGACATGCTCGACCACAGGCGCTACTACACCTACGACACGGCCGCGTAGGCCCGGACAGAGCCGCGCGACCCGGCCCTGTCCGGCCGTGCGGGGGTGACGGCCGCGCTCTCGGTGGCGGCCGTCACGCCCCCGGCAGTCCTGCCGCGTGCCGGAGAACCGGCAGGTGCGCGGCTCAATGGGCACGTTCGCGCCGCTTCACCGTCCCGGGCTCAGTCCTCCCGCCGCGTACAGTCCTCTGGAAGACGGCGTACGCGACGATCGTGAGGGCCGCGCCGCACACGGTCAGGCCGATTCTCGTGGCGGCGAGCACCCAGTCGCCCGTCCCGTGCTCCATGCCGAAGAGCAGGGCCACGACGGTGAGGCAGAACGTCCACCATCCGTAGCGGGCGGGTCCCACCAGTTGCATCACGAAGACCGCGGCAGCGGCAAGGAATGCGAGCAGCAGGACCGGCAGCGCGGGGGTGAGCAGCAGTGCCGCGAGGACACCACCGCCCACCGTTCCCCACACCCGTGACCGGACTCGCGTGTGGAAGACCTTCGCCTCCGGTTTCGCCACCCTGAGCGCCGAGGTCGTCAGCCACACGGAGTGCGAGGACGGGATGAACCAGGCCGTGGCCGTGCCCACCAGACCGATGACCGCGAGCGTCCGGCGTAGGGTGCCCCATCCCTCCGGGGCCGCAGAAGCGGCCTCAGCGCCTCCCCGGGAGCCGGGTCGGTCGGAGGGCCACCGGTCGCCGCGGTGACGGCGGCCTGCCCCAACGTGCCGGCCGCGAACGCCGCCGCGTACTCCCACCACGGCATTCCCTGCGCCAGGTTCACCCCGGCGAGCAGGAACGACAGCACTGCCATCGCCGCTGCCATCCGAAGGGGACCGCCCGCCGTCTCGAACAGCCCCTGGCAGCACGCCAGCAGTGTGGCACCCGCCACCAGGGCCAGCGGCTGACCCGCCGCCGGGGCTCCGGCAGCCGCGGCCGCGGCGAGAAGAGCGCAGCCGCAGAGCAGGACGGCCCCGCGGGGCCGCTCACTCAGCGAAGAGAACGCCGCGAGGGTCAGGTACGCGCCGAAGGAACAGGCGAGTCCCCAGGCGACACGGCCGGCGGCCACACCGAGGCACAACGGGATGACGATGGCCACGGCGCGGGTGAGGGCGGTGAGCCGCGCTCTCGAAGTGGACACGCGACTCCTCTTCGTACGAGGGGCGGACGTCCCGGGGCGTCATCCGGGGACCGGACCGCTTGTCTGCGGGCGCATCCGGTCGGACCCATCGTCGCGGCCGCCGTGCGGCGGGTCGCGACGCCACGCCGTCGGCAGCCCACCACGCACCGCGCACCGCTTTACGCGTCCGCTGACCGGATGGGGATCCTCACTCACCGGGTGAGTAAACACCCAGGGAAGGATGGAGGAACACTCACGTCAACGGACCATCGCGAACCGTGACACAAGCGGGCGTATATGACAAGCCGTCTGCAATTGCCAACTTACCCTGCAACACACATCAGTTGAGTCCGGGCTGCTGATCAGAGGCGCCGCCGGGCGGTGTTGAGCACATGCCGGACGTGCCGTGATGAGTGGGGTTCTGGGTGGAGGAGATCAATTTTCCTGACGATGTCAGGAAGATGCTCTGGATCCTGATCGGTGAGATGCCCCTGCAGGCGAGGGAGGGTCTCGCTTATGCGAGTCGTGAACTGTATCTGGCGTTCGTCCGGGGTCTTCGGGCGCTCCTCGAGGAGATCCGGCGTGCCATCGCGGAGGCGTCGATCTCCCTGCCGGAGGGTGTGGCGGACCAGTACGTCAAGGGGTTGTCGCTGCTCGTCGATGACGGGGGTGTGAACCATCTCGACGAGATGATCGCTCAGCTCGAGGAGATCGCCGAGGGGCAGGTCGACTACGCGATCAAGATCCAGGCGTCGAAGTGGGAGATCATCGCCGAGATCGTGGCCCTGATCATCGAGCTCGCCGCCCTCGCCGCGCTGTCCGTGATCACCGGCTACACCTCGCTGGCCGAGATGGCACTCGCCAGGGCACGGAGCAGGCTGGCCATCTTCATGATCATCCAGCGGCTGATGCAGAACCCCTTGACGCAGGGCATCACGGAGGGCTTCGAGGAGGCGATCCAGACCCTTGCCGTCCAGCTCGCCCAGATCGCTCTGAACCCGCCCGGGCAAAAGCCCGACGGAGTCGACTGGGGTGACGTCGGGAAGTCCTTCGTTCAGGGTTTCTTCGCCGGATTCATCGACCGTGTGCTCCACATCGGTTCCGGCAACATGCGGAACTGGTTCAAGAACAGCGTCCCCAACTTCAACAACTTCACGAAGAACAATCCCAACTTCGCCAAGGGGCTCCACAACACGAACGACGTCATTGAAGCGGGTGTGGCCGGCGGGATCAGTGAATCGGTGGCCGAGGTGCTGACCAAGGGCATCTTCGAGGGCAAGTGGGAGTTCAAGTGGGAGACGCTCGTCGGCGGCGCCACGAGCTCGTCCATCCAGGTGATCGCGGAAGGAGCCATCGGCAACGCCGGGGTGTCGGTGCACAAGATCCTCGTCGCAGGCCAGTTCGGCTTCACGAACGTCAACCGCCTGGACGGCGGGGGCTTCTCGCGCGGTCCGGACGGTGGTGGGGGCATCGACTCGTCGAGCGCGCAGCCCGTGCCCACACCCGTCCCATCGGTCACAGTCGGCGCTCAACCGACGCCCGTGCCACTCTCATTGCCGCCGGTGACCACCCAGGAACCGACGTCGCTCCCATCGACGCAGGCACCGACGCCCTTGCCCGACCCCACGCCGAGCGCAGCGGCCACGGCCGACACATCCCGCACTGCGGAGTCGGGCCCGGACCTGTCCACAGCGGCACCGAGCCCGTCCGTGCACGGTGGGACGACAACACCGAATGTGACACCGTTCACCGCACCGCCGGTGCCGAACGTGACTTCCTTCGCGTCAACGACCGCTCCGGACACGTCCGTACGCTCGTCGGACATCACGTCCACACTGCTCGGTGACGACTCCTCTACCGCGACCGGCTCCCCGACCTCGTCGCGAGGCACAGGGACTTCGTCCTCGTCGCGGGGGACGACGGACGAGGGAATCGTCTCCGACGAGCTTGCCAACACGCTGCCGGATCCCGCGGCGATGGATGACACCGGCACGTCTCCTCGTGACGCCGGTACGCGCCCTGACCTCGGCTCCCACTCCGGGCACAATCCTCGCCGGCCGGCGCTGGAGGACCCGTTCGACGGTGTTGCGGATACGAGGGACGCCGACGGCACAACCACCGACGCGAACGCCGGCCCCACCACCGACACGAGCGCCGAGGAGATCTCGCCGGAGGCACAGGCCGCGCCTGGGCTGAACCCCGCCCCGCCCCACACGAACGCCGGGACCGGCCCCGACACCCATGCCGCTCCCGTCACCGCACCACCGGTGGACAGCGCACGGCCCGCGGACGGTCGGCTCACTGACACCGCGCGCCTCGCACAGCCGGCCGCCCGTCCCAGCACCGCGACCGACCCCGCGACGACGACCACCGACGCCGACCCGGCCACGCAGCCTCGCACCGCCAACCCGGCGGCTGCCTCGTCTCCCGTGATGACCGGCCTTGCCCAGCCCGTCCGCACGGTCGGCGACTTCGTCGGTGACGCGGACAAGGGACCGGGCGGCAGCGGAGACGTCACCTCGTTCGGCGTGCGCGACCTCGGCGAGTTTGAGGACATCGACGAGATCACCTCGCTGCCGTCCCTGTCGCAGCCGGGCGGGGCGCTGGACGCCGACCCCTTGGGGCGGGATCCGGACCTGCTGCGCGGGGTGAACCTTGCCCTGGCGAAGCTGGGTTGGACCGGTGAGCCGGTGGGCGAGGCGGAGGTGGCGGTCCGGCATGCCCGGTTGCCGGAGTACTGGCGTCGTCCGGTGCCCCGCCCGAGGAGCGAGCGGGCCGAGCGCATCGCACGCGGGATCATGGGGCGGGAAGAGCCCGGGCTACGGGGCGGAGCCCCCGCCACGACGGGCACGCAGCCCGGACAGCCCCTGCCGGCACCCCCGACGACCACGCCCGTCCTGGAAGACCCGCCTGCCAACGCGCTGCCGGGTCCCACGGTGGTGGACGGCACCGGCACGTCTCACGCGACGGTTCCCACCGCTCCTGCGGTCGCAGCCCCTCGGTCCTCACCGGCGACCGCGGCAAGCGGTGGTACGGGAGCGGGCAACGGCGGGTTGCTCCCGGCGCCGGCGCCGGCGCCGACACCAGCGCCAGTGCCAGCAGTGGCAGTGGTATCAGCACCGGTACCGGCCATTCCGACTCCCGTCCCTCCCGCGTCCCCGCCTGTCGCGCCGCTGCCCGTCCTCACGTCCGCCTCGCCCGCCGCTGCCTCGTCGACCACCCCGTCCACCGCGGCAGCCGGGACGTCCCGCATGGGCACGGGCAATGACAAGGGCACGGGCAGTGACAAGGGCAAGGGCAACGGCAAGGACACAAGCGGGGGCAGCGAAACAGGCAGTGGCGAGGGAACAGGCCGCGGCACCGGAGCGGTCAGTGGTACCGGAACACCCGGCACCGGGGCCTCCGGTCCGCCCTCCGTGCCCGCGACCGCCACCGTCGCCACCCCCCGCGCCTCCACCACCGGCCTCCCCAACCGCCTGGACGCCACCCACCCGCCCAGGGTGGAGCGGGACGCGCCAGGTCCCGGCGTCGGGCGCGGGCCGACCCGGCTCCCGGACGGCGGCAGCATCCCGGCGTACATCGACGATCTGGCCTCCCTGCTCGCGGACGCTCCGGCCGACCTGATGGAGGAACTGCTCGCCCAGCCGACCGCGTTCGGCCAGAGCGAAGTCGTCCTGCGCGGCACCGAGCTGATCGTGTCCGAGGCCGAGGCGCTGCTCCATGGCATCCGCTCGCTGCGGCCGGCGGAGCCGGATAGCGGCTCGCCGACGAACGGCGGGCCGCTTGCCGAGCTGCGTTCCGCGCTGCGGCATCGGCCCCGTGCCCTGATCGGCGGCCTGGAACTCCCGTACACCAACACCGCGGGGCAGGCGCGGGTGCTCCGGGTGAGCGCCCGCCACTACGCCAACTGGCAGAGGTTCGCGGACGACTACGGCAAGCCCACCAAGATAGACACCATGGACCGGGCCACCGTGCAGGCCGGACAGAGCGCAGGTGTCCAGTCCACGACCCGACTGGGCCTCGGCGGGCCCTTCCTCGGGCCGGCGTCCGCCGCCGCCTTCGGCGGGTTCGGCCGACTGGCCCTGCGCGGCGGGTACGGCACCAAGGTCGGGTACGGGCTGAGTGACCAGGCCGGCAGCCAGTCGGAGACCCGCATGCTCGACGGCTCCCATGTCTACCTGGACGACCTGCGCGTGGACATCGAAGTCACCGATTCCGACGGCCGGTTGGTCACCGAACCGCCGCCGGCCGGAACCGCGGGGCCGGTCCACGGCGCGCAACGGGGTTTCGCGCTGCGCAATGGCCTTTCCCTCAGGCTGCCCGACAGCGCGGTCAAGCCGTCCAAGCCCGGCCGGATACCCCGCTCGATCGCCCTGGACCAGAACAGCCAGTACCGGCTGGTGCGTACCGAGGACTTCGGGCCGCTCAGCCGAATCCGGGACTGGTCCGCTCAGCAGATCGGCGCCGGCCCGGACAGCTCCGCCTATCGTGAGCTGGACTCCTTCTTCTCCGGCGACTTCTTCCGGCGACACGCTCGGATGCTGGCCGCAGGGCGGCTGGCCACCGCCCCGCTCTTCGCGGACGACCGCACCCGCAGCCCGCTCGGGGCGTTTCTGGTCGAGCGGGTGGTGCCGGTCCGCGCCACCCTGATCGGGGAGACGCCCGACGCCGAGCTGCGCGACATCGCCACCTCGATCGTCCGCAACGACCGGTCCCTGGCCAAGAACGCCCACTTCGGAGTCGACGGCGTCCTCGGGCCGGCCTTCAACTTCCTGGACCTGGGCAACAGTTCCCTCAACCTGCGCCTGCAGTTCGGGCCCGCGTTCCGCTACCTGTTCTCGGTGTCCCGCTCCGCCGCCCTCGGCGGCTTCGGCGGGCTGAAGACCTCCGGACAGGTCAAGGGCGATGAGACCGGCCTCTATTTTGTCCGCAAAACGGTCTACGTGCGGCACGTCGGCAGCCGTGGCCCGGCCCGGCCCTTCCACACCTGGAGCCTGGACCGGATGACCCGCACCGAGGCCCGCCGGCTCGCCGGCTGGGACGACGGCACGGCGCTGCCGTCCCGGCACGGGCAGCCCGAACCCTTCGCCCCCGCCTATCTCACCCCCGACCACCCACCGACCCTCGGCATGCACCGCGTCGAGGAGTTCGCGCACGCCGGCGGTGGTCGCACCCGCGCCGTCGTGGACGATCCGCGCACCCTGCTCGACCTGTTCGCCGACGCCGTGCTCGACGCCCTCGCCCGGACCTATCCGGGCATGGTCGCCCCGCTCGACCAACTCGCCCCGCCCGGCCGGGCCAGGGCGGCGGGTGGCGAAGGCTCCGCAGCGCCGCGCCACTGGAGGAGCGACGAGGCCTACCAGACGGCCCTGTCCAACACGCTGACCGTGCTGATCGCCCTCTCCCACCAGAGCCTGGCCGCCGGGCTGGAAGCCCTGGTCACCACCGGCATCCGGATCCGGATGACCGAGCCGGGTACCTTCGGCCGGGGCCATCGCTACATCTGGGTGCACGGTGAGCTGACCGGAAGGCGCTACGAAGGCCGGCAGGACGATCTGAAACTGCGGCACAGCGCCCCGGGCGGCCAGCGGTTGGACGGCCAGGAGAGCCGCGCGCGCACGATCGGCGGCGGCGTCGACGGCCAGCTCGGCTTCCGCGACCCGGACTCCGGGGCCGGCGAGTCCATCGGCGCTCCCGACAACGCCGGGGTGCTCTCCGTGGGCTGGCGCTCCGCCGTCCAGCACGACTCCGAGTCCGGCCACGGCTTCTCCGCGACCAACGAGCCGATGTCGGTGAGCAACCGCCCCTCCCACCTCTACCGCTACGACCTGGCGCTCAGCGTCAGCCACGGCGGGCACTGGCGACCCCGCGGACTGTTCCGAGGGATCGCCACCCTCGGATTGCTCGGCACGCAGGCGTTCGTCTTCCGGCGCCCGCAGTCCCTGCTGATCGGCATCATGCCGGACGGCAGCCCGGTCGGCGGCGGCCCGGTGCGCGGACAGGTCCTCATCAGCATTCCCGACCGGCACGCTCCGGCCGTGGACCCGCACCGGCCCGGCGCGCTCAACCCGTACCGGACCCTCGCCGGGCCGCTGCGAAGCAGCCCCATGCCCCGCTCCCGGGCCCACGCCCTCGCCACCGGGAACCTCGCCACCGCCGAAGGGCGCGCCCACCGGCGAGGCGACCGGCTCTTCCAGGACCTCCAGCAGCATCCCTTCCTCACCGTCTCCGTCGTCGTGCCGCCCGGGCTCGTGGAGGCTGTCGCCAAGGTGGTGCGCGAGGCCTCGGGCGGCAGCTGGCAGTTCTCCTACGAAGGCGCCCCTGCCCGGGAGGCGATCATGCGGACCTTCCAGCCGCAGTTCGCCACCGCCAACTTCGACCAGGGCTCGGGCCCGCTCGGCTTCGCCCTCGCCGGGCTGATGGGCAAGTCTCCGTACGGCACCCTCTGGGGCACCTTCCGGCACTACACGGCGGTGACCGGCGTCCGCGCCCTGACCGGGCCGGTGGAGATGGACTCCGAGATGATCCTGGGCAGCGGCACCCAGGCGTCCGGGAAGACCGGCCGGAGCGTCACCCACTCCCTGGGAGGCCAGCTCGTCTACGCCAAACCGCACACCCACCCGCACGGTCCGCTCGGGGCGTACGGCATCGTGGCCAACCCCTGGTCGAAGAGCACCCAGCACAGCCTGACCCTCACCCGGAGCGTCGTCGCCGACCTCAACCTCAAGAGCTTCGGTCACCAGGTCCTGGTGACCGGCTCGGTCGATCACTGGGCGGCGATGGTCTCCAGCATGCTCGGCAACACCGCGGCCGGCCTCGCCTTCGTCCCCTCCGCGCTGGCCGGCACCTCCGGCTCGGTCACCACCGTGCCCGGTGGCTGGCTCGCCCATGTGCCGGAGAAGAGCGCCCATCTGCTCGGAATCCTGGACGACGGACTGGGGCCCGTCCCGCAGTACCGCGCACACGGCTGGTCCCCGCAGCCCTGGACCCGGGGCAACGCCTTCGGCAGCTACCCGGTCAACACCCTCGACCCCACCGCCGTGCTCGCCGCGTTCCAGTCGAAGGTGGCCGCACTGGGACTCGACGACCACGCACAGGAACACATCAGGCAGCACGTCGCCTCCCGCGTACTGCGCGCCCTGCAGCGGGAGATGACCGGCACCGGCACCACCGCGCCCGCGCGCTCCGGAGGTTGGGGCTGGCGGAGCATCCGCATCGGCTCGCACCGGGCCCGGATACGGGTCGAACTCCTGCCGGGGACACCGCGGTTCGAGATGCTGGACCACGGGACCGAGATGGAGGAGAACCGGCGGGCCGTGCAGTCGGTCCAGGAGGGCGCCGGCCGCACCTCCGGCCAGGACGTGGGCTACCTGGTCGGCGAGGCCGTCCACACCGGCAACCCCACCGCCGTGGCCGCCGGGCCCGTCCACAGCGAGACCGGCACTTCACTGCGCTCGGTGTCCGCCGCCCATTCCTCCGCCACCAGCACCACCTACCGTGCCGCCTCCACCGAACCGCACGCCGAGACCACCACGCCCTACCGGCTGCGTCTCACCCTGGAGTTCGATGACGGCCCCGGGACCGGCGGCACCCCCGCCGACGGGCGGACCGCGGCCGTACGCACCGGACTACGCCGGTTCACAGGCCAGCAGACGATCACCGAGAGCGGTGCCGTCGGCTCCCTGCGCGAGCACGTCCCGCTCAGCCTGATGGCGCCCGACGCCGGGCCTGTCGACCCCCGGCTCGCTCCACCGGACCTCACGCCCGCCACCCGGCCCCGCTCCGGAGCGCGCCCCGAACTCCTGGGCGGCGGCGCCCGCCACGCCGACGGCACCGTGCGGCCGTTCACCTTCCCGGAGAACGGCTTCCACGTCCGCCGTATCGTCGGGCTGGAACACGTCCGCGAGACCGGCCGGCGGGCGCTCGCAGAGTCGTACGGGATCGACCTCGCCAAGCTGGACGACGACGAGGACGGCGGCACCGCCGACCCGGGGCGCCGCGCGGAACTCCTGCGCCGCGCCTCCGGCACACCCCTCACCCGGCCCGGTGGCGGGGCTGCCCAGAACCTGGAGGACGCCACCACCAACACCGCGCTGTCCACCTTCTACGACGAGGCCATCGGCCCCAAGGGCTACGAGGTACCCGGACTCGTCCACCGCAACCCGGTCGGCACCGACTCCGCCCGGCTCTCCCTGCACGCCGTACCCGACTTCTCCGAGGCGATCCTGCTGACCGTCGCCGACGGCAAGAAGCTGGAGGTCCTGCGGGAGACATCCGAGGGCGTCTCCACGTCCGTGTCACAGGAGAACGCCCAGGATTCCGCACTCGGAGGCGGCGTCGCCATCCGCACCGAGGAGACCGGACTCAACCAGCTCACCGCCACCCTCAACGGTCCCCACACGGCCGACGGCGACGGCATCCCGGTGGCCCAGGAACACCTCTCCTCACTCAATACGAAACCCAAGACCGGCCGGACCTTCCTGTTCGCCGTCCCCACCGACTGGCTGAGCGTCGCCGAAGTGCACCGCGGGATCAAGGACAGCGGTCCCGGCCGCTTCGGACGCTTCCTGGCCGGGCCCTTCGGCGTCCCCCCGCGGCGCGGCCCCAAAGCCGTCTCCACCCGCACCTACGCCCTGGCGTGGATCCGCGACGACGTCGCCCGCGAACTCGGTCTGATCAACGACACCGTCTTCCCCTCCCACGTCGGGGCCGCCTGGGACGCCGTCGACCAGGCGGGCAAGGCCTGGGCCGCCGCCGACAAGGCGTACTGGAAGAAGCGCCGCGCGTCCGCGGGGCTGCGGGACGCACGGGACGACGCTGCCGCCGCCCTCGACACCGCCCGCACCGCCGCCCGCGTCGCCGGCCGGCGACTCGCGCCGCTCGTGGACGCCCTCGACGCAGCCGACACCGCACTGGCCCGGGCCGAGGCCGACGCGGCACGTTTACGGGCCGCGGCCACCGGCCTGGACACCGCGGCCACCGTTCTGGAGTCCGCGACCGCAGCGCTCCACCGGGCCGAGGCGCACGCCGAAGACGTCCTGCGCACCACACAGGAGGAACTGGACGCCGCGAAGGAGGCCATCGAGGAGCTGGCCGGATGGGCCGCGCTGCCCGGCGACGGCCCCGACCCCTCCGTCTTGGCCGACGCCCGGCACCGCCGGATCAACGCCCAGCTGATGGCCCGTAACCGGAGGGAGGCGGCGGCCAAGCAGGTCACCGACGCACGCCGCACGTACGAGGGCGCCCTCGCCGTGTTCGCCAACGCCGAGCGGGCCGCGGCCGCGGCACCCGCCGCCTCCGCGCCCGCCGGAGCCGCCGCCTCCGCGCCCGCCCAGCCCGTGCCCGGCCCGTCCCAGCGGTCCGCCGTCCCCGGGATCCGGCAGGCCCGGCAAACCGCCGCCGGGCTGCGCGCCGCCGCCGACCGGCTGGAGACCGATGCCGGGAACCGGCAGCGGGCCGCCACCCGCAGCGTGCAAGGGCCCGCCCGCGCCGAAGCCGATGCCCGGCACGCCCTCGACGAGGCGATCGCCCGGTCCCGGACGGCCGGCCGTGCCCTGCACGCCCGCCGCGCCGAACTGCACGCCCTGGCCCGGGCCGCCGAGTCCGCCGCCGCCGAGTTCCACCGGGTACGCGCCGCCACCGACCGGCTCACCCGCTGGCACCAGCTCGGCGTCACCCCCGAGGGACTGCGGCGCCGCGACGGCCTGGCCGAACCGCCACCGGTCACCTACCGGGCCCCGCGCCGCCCCCGTCCCTCCTCCCCCGTGCCCACGGGCCCCCGCTACCTCCGGTCCCCGGACGGTGCCCGGCTCACCGCGCCCGGTCCGGGGCACACCGGCTACACCCTGCACGACGTACCCAGGGACGGTGACGCCTTCTTCCACGCCCTCGCCGAGGGGCTGGCGAGGACCGCGCCCGCCCTGGCGGCCGACCACGGCGTCGATCCCGCCGATCCGAACGCCCCCCGTACGCTGCGCCGGATACTCGCCGCCCGGCTGACCGACCCTGCCGACGCGGACCTCCTGGACGCCGTCGCCCCTGACGAGACCGATGTGTTCACCGCCGCCGAGATCGACGCCACCGGCCCCGTCGCCGACCTCGCCGCCGGCACCCCGGGGCGACGCGAGGTCGACCATCTCGGGGTCGTCCCGCACGCCACCGTCCTGGATGCCGCGACCCGCGCCTCCCTCGCCGAAGCCCAACTGCTGCGGAGGGGCGACGCGGACAACGACGCGGGCTGGGACCACTCCAGCGCCGACCTGCTGCCCCTCCTCGCCGCCCGTACCTTCGCCGTCGACGTCACCGTGGTACGCGGCGACGGCACCTTCCAGACCTTCGTCCCCGGCCACCGGCTCGGAGCCGGCCGGCTGCACGGGCTCCTGGACGTCCCCGGGGAAGCCGACGCCTCCGACGACGCCGACGCCCCGCGCCCCCACCTCGTCCTCTTCCTGGACGACCGCCACTACCGCCTCGCCCTCCCCGACGCCCGGCCGCTGCCGTCCGACCCCGGGCCGTCTGCTCCGGCACCGGCTGTCCCCGGGCGGCCCTCTGGTTCTGCATTGGCGCCTCCCGCACGCCCTGATCCGGTGTCGGCTCTCCCGGCACCTCCTGATCCGGCATCGGCCGTCCCTGTGCGGCCCACCCCGGCCCCGGAACCGGCCCTCCCCGCACGGCCCGAGCCTGTGCGGCCCGCCCCGACGCCGGCCCTGCCCGCTTCGCCCGCCCCTGCCCCGCCCCGTACCCCACCGGCACCGCCCGAGCCGGAGCTGCCCGAGCGGTCCGGTCCGGTGGCGGGCCGTACGGGCGGCAGCTTCGAGGAGGCGCTGCTCGCGGCACTGGGTCCGGATCGCAGGTCCACCCTGCTGAACCGCCGCCAGCCGGTGCCGGTGCAGGAACTCTCCGGGGCCGGCGTGGCCCTGACCGCCGGGAAGAACGCCCAAGCGGTGCTGCTCGGAGGCTCGCTGACCGTCGAGGAGCTCGAGCTCTCCCCTCTGGAGCACCTGCGCTGGCTAATGGCCCACAGGACCGCCGACGGTATCGGTGCCGCTTCGGAGGGATCCGGCGGGGCCGCGTTGGCCGTCGCGGCCGCTGCCGCGGAGGCCCTGGGCATCGACATCGAGGTGACCCTGCCCGGGGGAGGGAACCGCCTCTACGGCACAGGCACCGGCACGGGCAGGGGCGGCACCGGCAGCGGCGGCTTGGTACGGCTGCTCTTCGACGGCCGGTGGTACGCAGTCCCCGGAGGCTGAAGGGCGTTCCGGCGCGTACGCCACACAACTGTGGTGCCCGGGACGGCCCACCGCCCCGAGGACCGTTCACCAAGGCGCAGGGCATCCTCGTCCACGCTCACCGAGTCCGCTGCGACGACCCGCCCGGACAGGACCTAATACTGCAACGGTCTTTGGTGTGACGGTTTGACTGTCGGATCGTTGTGCTGGTCATGGGGTGGGATGTGGTGCCGGCGGATGTCCGGCGTTGGTCGTCTGGGCTGGCTGAGCTGCATGAACGGTTCGTGCACCGGTTCAACAGGCTGGAGCCGCGGGAGTCGTCGCTGGCGTATATGCAGGGGCTGATCGCTCCGTTGGAGCGGAAGAACGGCTGGACGCTGGCGGAGGAGGCCGGGCATGCGGCCCCGGACCGGATGCAGCGGCTCTTGAACCGGATCGACTGGGACGCCGACGAGGTCCTGTCCGATGTGCGGGACTACGTCATCGAGCACCTCGGTGACCCTGAGGCGGTCCTGATCGTGGACGATACCGGCTTCCTGAAGAAAGGAGTGCGGTCGGCCGGAGTCCAGCGACAGTACTCCGGCACCGCCGGGCGGACCGAGAACTGCCAGATCGGCGTCTTTCTCGCCTATGCCACCGAGCGTGGCCGCACCCTGATCGACCGCGCGTTGTATCTGCCGAAGTCGTGGACCGAGGACCGGGAACGTTGCCGGAAGGCCGGCATTGACGACACCGTGGAGTTCGCCACGAAACTGCAGATGGCCGAGGCGATGGTCGACCAGGCCATCGCGGACAAGGTGCCGTTTCGGTGGCTGACCGGGGACGAGGCCTACGGGCAGAGCAAGTCCTGGCGCCACCGCCTCGAGGAGGCGGATGTCTTCCATGTCATGGCGACTCGCTGCAACGACACCGTGGTCACCCGCCAGCGCCTGGACCACCGCGTCGACGAACTGATCGCCTCCCTGCCCCGGCAGAAGTGGAAACGCCGCTCGTGCGGGGCCGGGGCCCACGGGCTACGGGTCTATGACTGGGCCCGGGCCGAAGTCCGTCCCTGGCACCGGGAAGACCGCCGGCACTGGGTCCTGGCCCGCCGCAGCCTCACCCGCCCCGGGGAGATCGCCTACTACATCGCCTACGCACCCGCCGAGGCCACCCTCGACGATCTCGTTCAGGTGGCCGGAGCCCGGTGGGCGATCGAGGAGTGTTTCCAGAGCGCGAAGCAGGAGTGCGGTCTGGACGACTACCAGATCCGCCGCTACCCGGGCTGGCACCGGCACATCACCCTCGCCATGGCCGCCCACGCCTGCCTGACCGTCCTGCGGGCCGCCGAACTCGAGGCCGGGAAAGCAGAAACGGATCCTCCGGCCTCGTCCCCTTGAGCCTGCCGGAACTCAGACGCCTGATCACCCGCCTCGCTCCAGGGCCCCGACCAGCCGTCCTCCACGTCCTGCACTGGTCCACCTGGCGCCGCCGACGCCAGCACCAAGCCCGCATCTGCCACTACAAACGACGAAGCCACACCCCACCAGAACCCAAACCACCGTCACAGCAAAGACCGTTGCAGTACTAACCGACCTCGAGGACAGCGACGCGGCGAGATACGCCGCGGTACGGCTCTCCGCTGCCCGCGCCACCTCCGCCGGCCGGCCCTCGGCGACGATCCTGCCGCCCTCGTCCCCGCTGCCCGGCCCCAGATCGACGATCCAGTCGGCGTCCGCGACGACGTCCATGTCGTGCTCGACGACCACCACCGTGTGACCGGCGTCGACCAGACCGTGCAACTGCCGCATCAGAACTCAGGTTCACGTAGCCTCGCGCCTTGTGGAATTCATACGGACGGTGTCGCGCTCTTCGCGGCTCAGGTGGGCCAGTAGCGGCGTGTCCCGTTCTCAGGCGGTGGTTCTCGACTGTCTTCGGGATCTGTTCGAGAGAGGCCGGTACGAGGAGGCCGAGGCCGAGGCGAAGGAGCTTGCGGCCGCGGCGCGGCGTGGCTGGGGCCGGAGTCGCACTGTGGTGTGGTTGGCCAGGGCCATGGGTGCGGGGGCTGCCGTCGCTCACGGGCGCGGGGCGGGTGTGCTGGTAGAGCTGGACACTTTGATCGCGGAGTTGGAGCAGATGGTGGGCCCTGATCGGGCACTGCTGCTGGGCGTCAGGTCGAACCGAGCGTTGGTTCTCATCCGTCAGGAGAGGTATGCGGAGGCAGAGGCCGAGGCGGATGACATCCTGCGCGCCGTGACCCGTCTCGCGCACCTCACCGAGGTGTGGAATACCGAGCTGGCTACTTTGGGCAGGCTGGCAGCGGCCTTGTGCGGGCAGGGCCGCCACGAGGAAGCCGAGGCCATAGCGCGTGGCAACCTGCCGCGGGCGGAGAGAGACACGGCGGCCGCCCTCCGCTGTGTCCTGGTGCGCAGCTTGAACGGGCAGGGACGCTACGAGGAGGCTCTGGCCGAGGCTCGTCGGCTTACCCTGCCTTTGGCTCGCTCTGGCAGTGGGTCTCTGGGCATCGTTACGGCCACAGCCTTCCACGGCCTGGGCCGCCGCGCCGAGGCGGAAGCCACAGCTCGTCAGGCGTTGACCGCCTGCGAGCAGTTCCTGCATCCGGACCACCCGCGCATCCAGGAGGCGCGTGCGCTGCTGGCCCGTACTACCCCCGAGGGGCCACTCCCTTGACGAGGCCTCACACCAGGGGAGCACCGGTGTGCGGAAGCTCGGATTCTTTGTGCTCGACGACGGTATCCATACATGGCGAGAGACACGTTTCCGCAGGTCGGAGATTACTACCCGGTGCTCCTGCCCCCGGGAGAGCGGCCGGGGCAGGAGGCGGGTGGCGTGGTGGTCGGGGCTGGTGGGTGTGTCAGCCGAAGCAGCTCGGAACGGGGTTCGTGCTGCCTTCGCAGTTGGTGGGGACGTTGTCGATGATGCGGACCTTGCCGTAGGTGTTGACCGTGTCGGTGTTGTGGACGCCGCCGGCGGGTGCGTCGGACAGGTTGCCCTTCACCTTGGTGTCGGTCAGGTTGAGGGGGCCGTTGTTGTAGATGCCGCCGCCCTGCGCGCCGTTGCCGACCGCCTGGTTGCCGTAGATCTCGGAGTCGCGGATCGAGACCGGATCGCTGCTGTCCGAGAAGACACCACCTCCGTCGTCGACGGCCGCGTTGTCGTAGATCTTGCTGTCCTCGATCGCGGCGGCACTGGTGATGTAGAGACCACCGCCTTCGTCGGCCGCGGTGTTGTGGGCGATGGTGCTGTGGCGCACATAGAGCGGCTCGAGGCTGTCGATGGCACCGGCGTCGCTCAAACTGTTGTTGTACACGATGGCGCTGCGGTTGACCTCGGCGACACCGTCGCCATGGAAGATGCCTCCGCCGTCGCTGATGGTGTTGTGACTGATCAGGCTCTTGTCGATGGTGATCGTTCCATCGTTGCGGAGTGCGCCTTGGCCGTTGACCGGGTCGGAGACGTTTCCGGTGATCTTGGAGCCGGTGATCTCGAGCTTTCCGAGGTCGTTGTAGGCGGCGGCGCCGTCGTCGCCGGAGTTGCGGCTGAGGGTGCTGTTGCGGATGGTGGTGATCCCGAAGTTGTAGACGCCACCGCCGTCGCCGAGGTCGAGGTTCTCGACCGTGTTGCGGGTGAGGGTGACGTGGTCGAGGTCGAGTCGTCCCGCCGCCTGTACGAGGATGGCGCCGCCGCTCTGATCAACGGCGGCCTTGCCGCGGGTGAGGGTGAGGTGGCGGAGCTTCAGGTCGCCTCCGGCTGCGACTTCGAAGAAGCGGAAGTTGTCGGCGTTGGCGGCGCGCTGGAGGGTGGCGCCGTTGCCGTGGACGGTGATCGGCTGGATGATCACGGGGAGTCCGTTGCCGTCCAGGTTCGCGGTCAGGGTGTAGGTGCAGTCCTTCGCCAGCACGAGCGTTCCGCCACGGTTCTCGTTCAGATCGACGAGCGCCGCGACCAGGTCGTTGGGGTCGCACTCCACGAAGCGCTTGCCACCGCCGTGATCCCGGCCGCGGTGCTTCTTGTCGCCGTGGTCCTCGCCATCGTGGCCGTACTTGTCGCCGTACTCCTTGTCGGCGTCGCCCTTGCCCCGCTCCTGCCCCTCATCGCTCTTGGACACGGCAGGCTTTTCCCTGCCTTCGTTCCCCTTGGACTCACTCGCCCCTTTGGACTCCTTGGCCTTCGGTGCGGCCGACGGCTGCGACGGCGAAGGCGCCCGGCCGTGTTGGTGGAGCGTACGCGCCTCCGCGTCCCCGGCCTCCCCGATGACCGTGATGCCCGTCGTACCGACCATCGTCGCGAAACCAGCCGCGGCAAGAACCGTCGCCCTCCAGTGGCGGCTCAGTACCGCGGGTCTCCCACTGCGCGGAGCCCCCGCGCCCATGCCCTGAGATCCAGACATCCGCCGTGGCTCACTTTCTCTATGGCAATCCGTCACGCCCCTTGTGCCCGGGGGCGAAGAAGCGCCTTATGACACCACATGAAAAGTGGTAAATAGGACAAATAGTGAGCAGGTGGGCGCGCCGCTCGGCCGTATGGCCCGCACGTGTGCACCGCCCCTGGCTCAACGGCGGGTCATGCCCGGTGCGGCTCGTTGTGACTCGCCGGTGTATGCGCCGTCGGACTGGCCGGACACGACTCAGGGGCAGGCCCACCTCGGCGAGCGGGGTGTGTCACTGCTGATGCCGAAAGCGAAGTCCCGGCACAAGGCCGAGCTGGCCAGTCTGCTCGCCCCAGACGGTAATCACCTCTGAGTGCAGGCCCCGCCTCCATGGGAGGCCGGGCCGGGCGGGACGAATCCAGCCGGAAATCGGTTCCGGCCTCGAGCCCCAATCTCTGATCCCCGTCGCAAGGCGCCCGTAATCTCCACTAGACTTCCCGCGCAACGATCTAGGACAGGAGAAACACATGCAGGACAGCCCGGTGGCTTTAAAGCCCCGATACTCTTCACGCGGAGCCCAGCTCGGCGACGTCGAAAGGCTGGTGGATGTCGACCTCACCGCGTTCCATTCTGTCTACAAGGAATACGACACGCCGGAAACAGAACTGCGAAATCGTCTGATCGACACGTTCGCCATGCGTCTCGATAAAGTCGGCCCCGACTGGTTTCGGGTCGCGGAGAAGGGCGGCTTGATAGAGGGATTCCTCGTCAGTTGCCCCACCGGGAAAAGTCCGGATGAATTCAAATCATGGGAGGACACCACCGATAACGGCACATTGATGAGCACTTACAACCCGGCGGGACCGAACGTGTACGTCGTCAGCCTCAGTATGCTGTCCGGCGCGGGCGAAGGCGCGCGGAATATGCTCATCCTCCACACCATGGGGAAGGTGATCGAGGGCGGATACGATCAGTTCTTCTTCGAGTCCAGGCTGCCTGGCCTGCTGTCGTGGGCCCGTCGACGCTGCCGTGACAAGGGGCGTGACGTGGAATCACTGACCGAGGAGGAGGGGCTCGATCTCGCTGAGTCCTATTATCGATCCACACGTACCGTGAAGGGGAAGGACCTTCCCCTGGACCCGCTGCTGCGCATCTACGCCCAGATCGGGTGCACGTTTCTTCGCGTGTTCCCGGATGCCTACGAGGACGCCAAGTCGATGAATTTCGGAACGGTGGGCGTGTGGCGCAACCCGATACCCCGAATCCTGCGCAGGAACTTTGTGGTCCGGAAGGTCGTGGGTGGAATATTCTGCACCCTGTCCCGATCCCATCGCTTGATGAGCAAGGCCTTCTCGTGAGTGTACGCACATCACCTCCTGGCCAGGATATGCGTCCGCTCCCGAGCGGGTCCGGCGTCCTCGCGCTGCTCGTGCGGAACAAACACGCCATTGTCGTGGCGTTGGCCCTTTTCAGTACGGTATTCACTCTTGTTGTGAATCCGATTGGCGAACTCAAGCGACGCTTGTTCGACGTTGCTCCATCGGTGGGTGTCGGAGTCATGGTCAGCGAAACCATGTTCGTCGGCGGAATAATGATAATGGCCTGGGCTGTCGGGCTTGGCTGGAAAAACCCGCTGAAGCTCAGGAGAGTACTGACGGAAATTTGCAGGAGGGCGAACGGGAGTCGGCTCTTCTGGCTCGGGTTCTGGGCCAATTCAGTGGGGGCGATCGGTAGTGCCGTAATCATATCGATCGGTTTGATCTTCTATCTACCGCTGGAATCCTACGGTCTCCTTGGCATCGCCTTCGCCGACCTGGCGGCAACTGTTGTGATCCGCAAGGCGATGCTGAGGGGCGTTCAAAAAGCCACGCTCCCTGTCTCTTCGGGGTCTGAGTCGGAGACCGCATCGGACTCGGATGATCTATCGATGAACCGGACCTCTGGTTGACGGACGGGATCTCGGGTTCTTGATCGCATGGCGCGATCTACCCGAGGTCCCGATCTTCGTCATCAGCGACTTGACGAAACAACTACCGTTCAGCACAACGGCATTGGTGCCAACGGCTGTTCCGTTTTTCCCAACTTTCAACAAGCCCGGAATGCCCGGCGCTCCGGTGCGGTTTTCCCCCGGACCGGCCGTCGGCGCTCGCTCATTCGTTGTGGGCGGCGACCTTGCCGCACAGGTGCGTTGTCGACGATGCGGACCTTGCCATGGAAGACGCCTTCATCCCGGCCGCCTCGGAGTCCGTGATGCTCGCGTTGGTGGTGGTGCCGGTCGAGGTGACCAGCCCGGCCACTGTTGTACTGCCGCCGGCCGCGCTCCGCCTCGCGGGGCCGTCGAGGCGGAGCGGGCGCAGCCGGCGGGTTGGCCATGGTGTCCGCACGTCACCGGTTGCCGGGCGACATCGCGAAAGCCCCCGCGAAAGCACCGGGGTTGAGCGCTTGGAAGGCAGACAGCATGCCGTAGGAGGCCTCGGCGTGGTAAGGCCGGCAGCGGTAGTGGCTGATGCACTGTCTGATCGTTGCGGTGAAGCTTCCGCTGTTGTCACTGTAGAACTCGTCGTTCACGGCCAAGAGCAGCTCTCCGCGGCCCACCAGCTTCGTCGGCCCGGCGCCGATGTACTTCCACGGACCGCTCCCGATCCTGCCGATCAGCGACCAGCGCGGCGCGCCCGGCAGGGGGAAGTCCGATCCGGCGAGGGGGTTGGCGTCACCTTCCGGTCCGGTGGTGATGGCGCCGTTGATGCTGATCGTTCCCGTCGCCGTGATCGTCACGGCTCTTTTCACGCAGACGCCGCTGTCGACCACCTCCGTGGCACCGGGGAACCCGATGGGACCGGAAGTCGCCGGCACCTCCACGGTGATGATCCCGTTCGGTGGGTGCTGCGTGTAGCAGAACCCGTTGCCTGACCCGGTACCTGCCGCTGCGGCGGCCGGCGCGCCGGGGAAGGCCATCAGTGCCAGAGCCGTTGCGGTGGTGGCCAGGGTCCCGCGATTGGTCGCCCTTGCGACCGCCTCGAGGATTGTTCTTGCTCGCATCTCGTACGTCCTCTCACCGATACGCGCTGTGACGACGTATCGCCGCAGCAGAGACTCCCCGGATTCCGGCCGGCTCCGTTGCCGCGTACGGTCGCCGACGTAGCGGGTCGAACTCCGGAGGGCATCCAGGGCGATGCCCTTGGTAGCGCAAGCCGGGCGGCAAGCTGGGAAGGTGCCCGGATCCTTGCTGGCCGATCAACCCGATGGCGTAGCGTCAGACCCGTCCGGCAGGCAGCATGGCCCTCGCATCGGATACCCGTTGCCGCGATGAGCCCGATCACTTGGGAGATGGGCTCGTCACGGTCACGGTGTAGGCGTAAGGGCGGTCCACATGTGCTTTCGAGGGCGCCTCGAGGCGCACGCCCAGATCCGCCGGGGGCCCTGCCCTTACCCTTGCCGGGTGACCCAGCAGAAGCAGCACTCCCGGCCGCTCGCCGTCTTCGACCTGGACGGCACTCTCGCCGAGACCGGCCACCGCCAGCACTTCCTGGAGCGCAACCCGCGCGACTGGGACGCGTTCTTCGCCGCAGCCGCCGATGACACTCCGCTCGCCGACGGCATACGCATGGTCGTCAAGGCAGCCGCCGACTGCGAGGTCGTGTACCTCACCGGCCGCCCCGAGCGCTGCCGCGCCGCGACCGTCGAATGGCTGGAGCGGCACGGACTGCCCGCAGGCCGTCTCTTCATGCGCCGCGGCGGTGACAGGCGCCCGGCCCGGACCACCAAACTGGAGGTCCTGCGACGCCTCGGTCGCAGCGGCGAGATCCGGAAGCTCGTCGACGACGACGAACTCGTGTGCCTCGCCGCGGAGCGGGCGGGCTTGAGGGTTGTACGGGCCCGCTGGGCGAGCACCTCTGCGGTCATGACGGACGCGCAGCAGCGCCAGGGCCGTACCTGATCCTTCTCTTCATCCTGTTCTCTGCGCGCACGGGGGCGCACCCGGCCGCCGCGCCGTGAGACTTCCCTGACGCCCCTGAGCCGAACGGGTGACCCCCGGGGTCCCCGCTTCCGTCAATCCTCGAGACGGAACCCGACCTTCAGGCCGACCTGATAGTGCTCGACCTCGCCGTCCAGGATGTTGCCGCGGATCTGCGTCACCTCGAACCAGTCGAGGCCCCGCAGGGTCTGCTTGGCCCGGGTGATGCCGTTACGGATGGCCTGGTCGATCCCCTCGTGCGAGGTGCCGACGATCTCGGTGACCCGATAGGTGTGGTGGGACATGGGGCCGTCCTCCATTTCGCCGTGGCGGCGTTCCCCTCCACGGTGCCCCAGCGGGGGAAGGTCCGCGCGACGACCCCGCCGCTCGACCGGGCGGGCGCCGGGTGCGACGGGCCCACCGCTCGCCGGGCGGAACGCGTGCGGGCCCCGGCCCGCGGGAGCCCGCACCCGGCCGACCCTGCGCCGGCCCGCGGATCAACGGCGCACGGATGCCGTTCGGAGCCTTCGCAACCGCCGGGCGAACCGGAGTCGCCCGGGATTCAGATGGCGCACATCCAGGCTCCGCACACCTGTCATGTCGAATCCAGCCGGTCGCGGAATTACTAGGGGGCCGGACTGCCGCAGGCGCGGTCCGGTGCATCCGTACGGCAGAGGAGCCGCCATGCCCGCATCGCCCGCAGTCATCCCCGCCCCGGTCGTGTCCGCCGAGCCCCGCTACGTGGTCTCCCTCGCCCGTGACCAGGAGGAGGTCCGCGCCGCGCAGCGGCTGCGTCACCAGGTGTTCGCCGGGGAGCTGGGGGCCCGCCTGGAGGGACCGGAGCCCGGGCTCGACATCGACGCCTTCGACTCGTACTGCGACCACATCCTCGTCCGGCACGAGGAGACCGGCGAGGTCGTCGGTACCTACCGGGTACTGCCGCCCGAGCGTGCGAAGATCGCCGGCCGACTGTACTCCGAGACCGAGTTCGACCTCGCCCGGCTCGGACCCATCCGCGACGACCTCGTCGAGGTCGGCCGCTCCTGTGTCCACCCCGCGCACCGCAACGGTGCCGTCATCGCGCTCATCTGGGCCGGACTCGCCCGGTATATGACCCGCACCGGCCACACCTGGCTGTCCGGCTGCTGCTCGGTCCCCCTCGCCGACGGCGGTGCGCTCGCGGCGGGCACCTGGGACACCGTCAAGGCCAAGCACCTCGCCCCCGAGGAGTACTGGGTCACCCCGCACAAGCTCTGGAGCGCCGACGGTATCGCCCGGCCCGAAGGCCGCACCGAGCTTCCCCCGCTGCTGCGCGGCTACCTCCGGCTCGGTGCCTGGGTGTGCGGTGCCCCGGCCCACGACCCCGACTTCGGCGTCGCCGACCTGTACGTACTGCTGTCCCTGCGCCGCACCAACCCCCGCTATCTGCGCCACTTCCTCTCCCTCGCCCCGGTGAAATGAGCGTCTGGCTTCCCACCGCGCCCTGCACTCCCGCCGGCTGTGCCAGGCCCCAGTGGCCCACGGTCGGCCGGTCCAGGGCCGTCGTGCGCCTGGTCGCGGGGACCGTCGCGGTCCTCGCGGGGGTCGTCCTGTCCCCTCTGGCGATCCCGTTCGGCCCGGTGGGGCGGGCCTGCCTGGTCAGGCTGTGGTGCCGCACGGTGATCAGGGCCTTCGGAGTCCGGGTGCGCATCGCCGGTCCCGAGGGTTCCAAGGATCCGGAGGATTCCGCGGGTTCCAGGGACTCCGCGGGTTTCGAGGATTTCGAGGGCAAGCCCGTGCGGCAGCGGACAGCGGGGGCAGCGGTGCGGCCCGGCACGCTCGTCGTCCCCAACCACATCTCCTGGCTCGACATCCCGCTCGTCGCCTCCGTGCTGCCGGGACGGATGCTCGCCAAGAAGGAGGTGCGGCAGTGGCCCGTGCTCGGGCCACTCGCCGGGTTCGGCGGGACCCTGTTCGTGGACCGGGACCGGCTGCGGGCGCTGCCCGGTGTCGTCGCGGCCATGGCCGACTCGCTCAGGGGCGGAGCCCGAGTGATCGTGTTCACCGAGGGCTCCACCTGGTGCGGCCGTGAGAAGGGCCGCTTCCGCAACGCCGCGTTCCAGGCTGCGCTGGACGCGGGAGCCGTCGTCCAGCCCGTGCGGATCACCTACCGGCCTGTGGGTGCTGCCGCGTTCGTCGGCGAGGACCCACTCGTCGCGTCGCTGTGGCGGGTCGCAACGGCCGGCGGGCTCACCGCCGAGATCACGCTCCTGCCCCCGATTCCGGCGCGGGACCATTCCGACCGCCGCTCACTCGCCCGCGCGGCCCATGCGACGGTGGCCGACGGCACCGGGCACGACCCCAGGCTGTCCGCCGCTCGATGACGGACGTACCCGGCGCCCTACCCGGCACCGCACGTCCCGCCGGCCCTGCCCGCGTCCGCAGCGCTCACACCGCCGTCGACAGCGACAACGCGAACCGCCCTTCCGTATCCGTCCACCACTCCGACAACTTCAGCCCGGACGCGGCCAGTTCACTGCGCACGCCCTCCTGGCGGAACTTGGCCGACACCTCGGTACGGATGTCCTCGCCCTCCGCGAACGGCACGATCAGATCGAGGTCACGGATCTTCACGGTGAGCGCCCTGCGGGCCCGCAGCCGCATCTCGATCCACTCCTTCTCCCTGTCCCACAGCGCCACATGGGCGAAGGCGTCCGTGTCGAAGTCGGCCCCGAGCTCGCGGTTGATGACGGCGAGGACATTGCGGTTGAACTCGGCCGTCACACCGGCAGCGTCGTCATAGGCCGCGACCAGTACGTCCTCGTCCTTCACGAGGTCCGTGCCCAGCAGCAACGCGTCACCGGGCGACAGCATCGCGCGTACCGCGCCGAGGAACTCCTCCCGTTCACCGAGCAGCAGATTGCCGATCGTGCCGCCGAGGAAGGCGACGAGCCGCGGGCCGGGTGTGACCGGCAGCTCCAGCGCCCGGGTGAAGTCGGCCGTCATGGCGTGGATGTGCAGCGCGGGGTGGTCTCCGAGCAGCGCGTCGGCCGCGCCCGTCAGCGCGCTCTCGCTCACGTCGACCGGTATGTAACTGTGCAGTCCGGTCAGGGCGTCGAGCAGGTGCCTCGTCTTCTCGGACGAGCCGGAGCCCAGCTCCACCAGGGTGCGGGCGCCGGTCACCGCCGCGATCTCGGCCGAGCGGGCGGCGAGGATCTCCCGCTCGGCACGGGTCGGGTAGTACTCGGGCAGCCGGGTGATGTCTTCGAACAGCTCGCTGCCGCGGGCGTCGTAGAACCACTTGGGCGGCAGTTCCTTGGGGGTACGGGTCAGCCCGCGTCGTACGTCGGCGCGCAGTGCGGCGCCGGCCGCGTCGTCGGGCAGGGTACGGGTCAGCTGGAACGGGCTCACGCGGGTGGCTCCTTGAGCGGGGTCAGAAGGACTTCGGTGCGAGTGGCCGTGAGCAGGGTGCGGTCGGGCACCTCGCACCAGTGGGGATCGTCGTCGTACGGCTCGGATGCCACGACCGTGTGCCGGCCGGGCTCGGCGAGATACCAGAGCGTGTCGCCCCAGGCCGTCGCCGTGACCGTCACACCGTCCGTGAGCAGCAGATTGAGCCGCGATCCCGGGGCCGCTTCCGCGACCTCGAAGACCGTGTCGGCGAGTGCCTGGCCGAGCTCGTCGCCTTCGCGCAGCCGGTGCAGCACCAGGGCCCACACCAGGGCGGAGTCACAGCGCGCCTCCATCGACAGCAGCTCGGCGGCGGGGAGGGCCGCTGCCGGCGGCGCGACCGAGTCCGGCCAGCCCCTGACGGCGCCGTTGTGGCTGAACAGCCAGGGCCCGGCGGCGAACGGCGCTGCCGCCGCCTCCCCGTCCGCACCCGCCTCGGTCGCGTCCCTGACGGCCGCGAGCAGCGCCTCGCTGCGCACCACGCGTGCCAGATCGGCGAAGGACTGGTCGCCCCAGATGGGTCCGCCGCGGCGGTAGCGGGCCGGCACCGGATCCCCGGTGGCGTACCAGCCGACGCCGAAGCCGTCCGCGTTCACCGTCCCGTACCGCTGACGTCGCGGCGCCCACGACTGCCGCAGCAGCGCGTGCGGTGGCCGTACGAGCAGCTCGCCGAGCGCGGTCGGGGGCCCGAGGAAGGCGATGTGGCGGCACATCACGCGTCCCGTGCGGTGCGGAAGCCGGAGAAGATCTGGCGGCGCACCGGGAGGTCCCAGTTGCGGAACGTGCCGCGGCAGGCGACCGGGTCCACGGCGAACGAGCCGCCGCGCAGCACCTTGTGGTCACTGCCGAAGAACACCTCCGAGTACTCCCGGTACGGGAACGCCACGAACCCGGGGTAGGGCAGGAAGTCGCTCGACGTCCACTCCCACACGTCGCCGATGAGCTGGCGGACGCCGAGCGGCGAGGCGCCCTCGGGATACGCCCCCGCGGGCGCGGGCCGCAGATGGCGCTGGCCGAGGTTGGCCCGGGCGGGCGTCGGGTCCTCGTCGCCCCAGGGGTAGCGCCGGGAGCGCCCGGACGCGGGATCGTGCCGGGCCGCCTTCTCCCACTCCGCCTCCGTCGGCAGCCGCCGCCCCACCCAGCGGGCGTAGGCGTCCGCCTCGTACCAGCTGATGTGCAGCACGGGTTCGTCCGCCGGCACCGGCTCGGTCACGCCGAACCTGCGGCGCAGCCACTGGCCGCCCTCGCGGCGCCAGAAGAGCGGAGCGGTGATGTCGTGCTTGCGGATCTGGTCCCAGCCCTCGCTCGCCCACCACCGTTCGTCGGTGTAGCCGCCGTCGTCGATGAAGGCCTGGTAGGCACCGCTGGTGACGGGGGCGGTGTCGATGAAGTACGCCGGGAGGTCGCGCTGGTGCGCGGGCCGCTCGTTGTCCAGTGCCCAGGGTTCCGCGGAGGTGCCCATGGTGAACGGACCGGCGGGGACGAGGACTTCGGGCGGCAGCCCGGTCGTGTCGCCGCGGGGCGGTTCGGGCGCGTCCAGCGCGGCGGGGCCACGCCTCAGCTGATGGGTGATCAGCATGGTCTCGTCGTGCTGCTGTTCGTGCTGGGCGATCATGCCGAAGGCGAAGCCGGAGTCCACGAGCGGGCCGCCGTGCAGGGGGTGCTGCTCGAGGATGTCGAGTACACGGCCCCGTACGTCGGAGGCATAGGCACGGGACTCGGCGGGGGAGAGGAGCGGCAGCGAGGGCCGTGCGGCGCGCGGGTGCTCGAAGGCGTCGTACACCGAGTCGATCTCGGGGCGTATCGCCTCACGGCCGGCGACGGCCCGCAGCAGCCACTGTTCCTCCTGGTTGCCGATATGGGCCAGGTCCCAGACGAGTGGTGACATCAACGGCGAGTGCTGTGCCGTCAGTTCATGGTCGTCGACACAGTTGGTGAGCAGCGCCGTGCGCGCGCGTGCGGCGGTCAGCGCCTCCAGGGCGCGCTGCCTGAGGTCCTCGTCCGTCGCCGCCGGGGACTCGTTCATGAGCGGATCTCCTTGCCGTGGAGCCTGTGGTGGAGCGAGAAGTCGTCGGCGGGGCAGCGGCCGGGAAGGACGTAGCGGTCGAAGTACGCGGCGACGGCTTCCTGCACGGCGGGGGAGGCACCCAGGCGGGGCAGCGCCTCCAGCGCAACGGTGAAGCAGCCGACGGCGGCGCCGTGCAGTTCGGGGTCGGTCAGCCCGTCGCGGGCGGCCGCGGTCCACAGGGGGTTGCGCGGTGCGGGCAGCGGTCCGGCGGTCTCGGCGAGCGGCTTGACCATGCGGTAGGCGGTCTCCGCGGCCTCGGCGTCGTCGAAGAGCGCGGCCGTGACCGCGACCGGGACCTTCCAGCCGTCCTCGCCGGACTGTGCGTCGATCATGCGCAGTTCGAGATGGCCGCGCGGGCGCACCGGGGGGAACAGCGTGGTCATGTGGTACTCGAGATCCGCGCGCGTGGGCGGTCTCGGCATCCCGGTCCGTATCCACTGCCGGAAGGTCAGCTCCTGCGGCACCGGCCAGGGGCCTTCGGTCGCCCTGATGCACATCACGGGCGTGTCCAGCACATGGGCCGCCCATGCCGCGCGGGGTTCCGCACCGGGCTGCGGTGCGAGTGTCCGGCTCGGGTCGAGGTCCGCCCACAGGGACTGGCGGGTGGAGCGCCAGCCGGTCGGCCGGCCGGTCCCGGCGGGGGAGTTGGCGAACGCCGCCACCAGGACCGCACCCAGCAGATGCGCCAACTGCCAGCGTCTGCCGAGGCCCAGCGGCCCCGGCTCCTCGAATCCGGCGTCCAGGCACACCTGGACGGACGCGGACGAGCACATCATGGAGCGGCCGGCGGGCCCGGTGCGGTCGAGGCACTCCTCCATCGCGTCATAGCGCGGCTCGTGCAGGAGTCTGCGGGGCGGATGCCAGGGATCGTGGCCGAAGCCGCTGAGCGTGAGCCCGGACGCCCGCAGGGCGGTCCGGACGGTTGCGAGATCGGCGGCGGTGGAGTCGAGGCACTCCATCAGCGACGCGGCGGGCGGCGAGCTGAGCTCCAGCTGCCCGCCGGGCTCGAAGGTCAGTGCCGAGCCGAGGGAGAGTTCCCGTAGCCCGGAGAACGCCCGGTAGAGCCGGGCCGGCGGGACGGGCCGTTCGGGGTGGTGCAGTTCGTGTACGAGCCATTCGAGCTCGACCCCGAGCGTGCGGGGCGGGCCGGTCTTGAAGCAGATACATCGGAGCAGGTCTTCGGCAGCGTCCTCGGTGAGCAGCGCTTCGCCGCCCCCGACCTCGCATGCTGACATGATCGGATCCTCCAGTCGCAAGAGCTCCGTCCACCTAAGGCCACGGCGGGTGGTTCGCACAAGAGTGCCCCTGTGGGGCGTAAGAGGGCCGTAATCGGTTTGCCGGCGCCCTGTCGGATCACTGAGGATTCCGGGCATGAGTGCACGTCTGCGGGGGATCGCGAGCCAGACCCAGGAGATCGTAGAAGCAGGTCGCTACCGGGCGCCGGGCGGCCACTGGGTGACGATCGGCGGGGAACTGTCCGCGGCGGTCGAAGGGACACGGATGTACGGACCCGGGCCCGTGCCGGTGGTGCCCGACACGGACCGTCCCAGCCTATGCGAGGTCACCGGGGAGAGCAGCCTGGACGCCGCGCGCCGGATGGTGTCCGGGGCGCCGGGCCCGGTCGCCGTGCTGAATTTCGCGTCGGCGCGCAATCCCGGTGGTGGCTACCTCAACGGCGCGCAGGCGCAGGAGGAGGCCCTGTGCCGGGCGTCCGCGCTCTACACCACGCTGCTGCGCGCCCCGGAGTTCTACGAGCACCATCGCGCAGACCGGAGCCCCTTCTACTCCGACCGGGTGATCCACTCGCCGGGTGTGCCCGTCTTCCGCGATGAGCGCGGGCGGCTGCTGGACACGCCGTACGGCGTCGGCTTCCTGACGTCGCCCGCCCCGAACGCTGGTGTGATCCTCAGCCGGGCGCCGGGGGATGCCGCCCGCATCCTGCCTGCCCTCGCGGGGCGCGCGGAGCGGGTGCTGGAGACGGTCGCGGCGACCGGCTACCGGCGGCTGGTCCTCGGTGCATGGGGGTGCGGCGTCTTCCGTAACGATCCCTCGCAGGTCGCGGGGGCCTTCCGGGCACTGCTGCGGGACGGCGGCCGGTTCGCGGGGCACTTCGACGAGATCGTCTTCGCGGTACTGGACCGTTCTCCGGGGCAGCGGACTCTGGAGGCGTTCAGGGCCGTGTTCCCCGGGGCGGTGGGCGTCGGCCGCTGATCGTCTGCTCGGGGTCCTGCCGGGCGGCTTCCTGGCCCCGGGGACCGCCACGATCACGCCGAAAGCAGGCGGGCCTGTGCGGTGCCTGCGGCCGTGCCCGGCAGCGGTGCAGATCAACCGGGCCGTGGCCGTCCGGGGGAGGCGCCACGGGCGAAGGCCGTGGGCCGGGCGGGCCCGGTCACAGGACGTGAAGTCGGGGGCAGTGGTTCGTCAATGACGCCGGCGGTCACCAGCGGCAGGCGTTTCAGGCCATTCGCCGATTTCCGGGCCGGATCACTCTGGAAGTATCCCGAGAGCGATGAGTCAGACACCCAGGGCGATGAGCCAGACACCCAGACAGTCAGCGGAACGCTCCCTCACGGCCCAGCGTGCCGTCCCGACCAGTGCCGACGTCGCGCGGCTGGCCGGCGTCTCCCGGGCCACCGTCTCGTACGTACTCAACAACACCTCGGCGGTCCGGATCAGCGAACCCACCCGGCGACGGGTGCGCGAGGCAGCGGAAGAGCTGGGCTATGTGCCGCATGCCGCGGCCCGCAGTCTGCGCGCGGGGCACACCCGTATCGTTCTGCTGCCGACCGCCCACGTCCCGAGAGGGCCGCTCGACGGCCGCTTCATCAGCGAACTCCAGTGGGCGCTGCGGCGTCTCGACTACACCGTCGTGCAGTACGGCAGCCTCGGCCTGGACGGCGACGCCGCCGCCCGGGCCTGGGCCGAGCTGCGCCCGGTGGCGGTGGTGTCACTGGGAGAGATCGCGCTCACCCCGCACGGCGTGGACGTGCTCAAGCGCTCCGGAGCACGAGCGGTGATCACCCTCGGGCCGCAGCATGTGGAGGGCGCGCACTCGCTGGTCATGGACCAGCGCGAGGTGGGAGTACGTGCCGCACAGCACCTCCTCGAGCACGGCTACCGCAAGATTGGCATGGTCATGCCCGAAGAGCCCGGGCTCGAGCCCTTCTGTCTGCCGCGGCTGGCGGGCATGCGGCAGACCGCAGAGCCTCTCGGCGCGACGGTACGACCCGTCGAGCTCGCGTACGACGAGTCGGCCGCGGACGCACTCGCGGCCCGCTGGCGCGGACTGGGCCTGGACTCCGTGTACGCCTACAACGACGAGTACGCCATGCTGCTGATGCGAGCCCTCCAGGACGCCGGGATCGGTATCCCGGACGAGACCGCGGTGATCGGTGCCGACGATCTGCTGCTCGGCAGGCTGCTGCGGCCGCGGCTCAGCACGGTCCGGATCGACACCGTCACCGGACAGCATCTGGCCGAGCTCGTCGACCGGGTGGTGCGTGACCCGGCGCGCGCCCCCGAGCGGCACGACCTGATGGGGGCACGGGCGGTCGGGCGGGACTCGACCTGAGACGACGGACCGGGCTCCCGAGCCGGCAGATCTGACGTGCGGGGCGGGCGGCGCATCGCTAGCGTCATGGGCATGAGTACTGCGCCGCGCCGGTTCGAGGTCCTCCTGGTGCCCTCCCACGTCGTGGACCGCTCCGGTGCGACGGTGGAGGACAGCGCGGTGCGCTCGGCGACCGTCGAGTTCACCGGCGAGACGGGCGCGTCGGGCTACCCGCGCTACGCCGGTCACGGCATCACCGCCGACATCGATCCGGCGACGCTCACCGTGGAGGCTCTGCTGGTGGACGGCACGGAGCTGGACTACGGACTGACCGCACTCGTGTCGGAGTACTCGCAGAACTGAAAGCGCCCGGCCCGCCGGCTCGGCGGGCTCGGTGACCGGCCCGCCGTGCCGGCCACCACTGAGGGGGCCGGTCCCCGCGGCTCCCCCAACCACCCCGGTACGCACACCCGTTGAGGAAGGTGCCCGGGCGCCGTCGGTGACGGCGCCCGGGCACCTGCTCACTGTGCCTGCTCCGCGGCCTGCGCGTCCGCGATGGACTTGCGTACCTCGTCCATGTCCAGCCCGCGCGCCTGGCCGATCACATCCTCCAGCACCGGCTCCGGGAGAGCCCCGGGCTGGGCGAAGACGGCGACCTTGTCCCGGACGATCATCAGCGTGGGAATCGAGCGGATCTCGAAGGCCGCTGCCAGCTCCTGCTGCGCCTCCGTGTCCACCTTTGCGAAGACGAGGTCGGTATGACGCTCGGACGCCTTCTCGTAGACGGGAGCGAACTGGCGGCACGGACCGCACCAGGAAGCCCAGAAATCGATCAGGACAAATTCGTTCTCCGACACGACCTGATCGAAGTTGTCTTTGGTGAGCTCGATGGTGCTCATTGCTTCCTACCTCTTCCTGCTGTCCGTCGGGACTCTTCCCTGCGCCCTGGCGGGCCCGGGGACTCTCAGCACAACCGTGTACCGGGCGAGCCGTATTCCGCCTGCCCATGTGGCCCCGGCGCACACGTGGCACCAGACTTGTGCGTATGACGGAACCTGTGGAGTACGACGTGGTGGTGCTGGGTGCGGGTCCCACCGGGGAGAACGTAGCCGACAGGACAAGGGCCGCGGGACTGAGCACGGCCGTGGTGGAGAGCGAGCTCGTCGGCGGCGAGTGCTCGTACTGGGCGTGCATGCCGAGCAAGGCACTGCTGAGGCCGGTGATCATCCACTCGGAAGCCAGGCGGGTCGCGGGCGTACGCGAGACGGTCCGCGGTCCGCTGGACGCCGGCGCCGTCCTCGCCCACCGGGACGAGTACGCCTCGCACTGGAAGGACGACGGCCAGGTCACCTGGCTGGACTCGACCGGAGCCCGCCTCTACCGGGGCCACGGAAGGCTGCACGGCCCCAGGAAGGTCGTCGTCAGCGGACCCGAGGGCGAGCACCACGTACTCACCGCACGACACGCCGTCGCCGTGTGCACCGGCACCAGGGCCGTGCTGCCCGACCTGCCCGGCCTGGCCGGCGCCCGGGCATGGACCAGCCGCGAGGCGACCAGCGCGAAGGCCGTGCCGGGGCGACTCGTCGTCGTCGGCGGGGGAGTGGTGGGCACCGAGATGGCCACCGCTTGGCAGGCCCTCGGCTCCCAGGTCACCATGCTGGTCCGGGGCAAGGGACTGCTGCCGCGTATGGAACCCTTCGTCAGCGACCACGTGGTGGAGGCACTCACCGAGGCCGGCGCCACGGTCCGCACCGAGGTGTCGGTGGCCGCCGTGCGGCGCGACGGTGCCTCGGGACCGGTCACCGTGGTCCTCGAGGACGGCGAGCTGATCGACGCCGACGAGGTCCTCTTCGCCACCGGACGTGCCCCGCGCACCGAGGACATCGGTCTGGAGACGGTCGGCATCGAGCCGGGTTCCTGGCTGCCGGTCGACGACAGCTGCCTGGTGAAGGGAACCCAGTGGCTCTACGGGGTCGGTGACGTCAACCACCGCGCGCTGCTGACCCATCAGGGCAAGTACCAGGGACGGATCGCGGGCGCCGCCATCACCGCCCGTGCCCAGCACGTCCCTCTTCTCGAGACCGACCGCTGGGGAGCGCACTCCGCGACCGCCGACCACGACGCCGTCCCCCAGGTCGTCTTCACCGACCCCGAGGCGGCATCGGTCGGACTGACGCTCGCCGAAGCCGAGGCCACCGGCCGCAGTGTGCGTGCCGTCGACTACGAGCTCGGTTCGGTCGCGGGAGCCGGGCTGTATCTCGACAACTACCGCGGCCGTGCCCGCATGGTCGTCGACCTCGACCGGGAGATCCTGCTCGGGGTCACCTTCGTCGGACCGGGAGTCGGCGAACTGCTCCACTCGGCCACGATCGCGGTGGCGGGCGAGGTCCCGATCAACCGGCTCTGGCACGCGGTCCCGGCGTACCCGACCATCAGCGAGGTGTGGCTGCGGCTGCTCGAGACGTACCGCGGCCAGCGCCCGCTGTGAAGAGCTGATCACCGCCCGCCCGGGCGCGTGCCGGCCGCGGTCGTGTACGACGAGACGCTCACTTCCACGAAAAAGACACTGGACTGACGCGAGACCGCGTGAGCCACAATGCCCGCATGACCGATCATCAGGCCGGAACGCCCGCCCGTGCGCTGCTGCGCCGCCGTCAGGACGGCGAACTCATAGACGTGGCCGGTGTCGCGCACTTCTTCCGTCTCACCGGCGAGCACACGGGTGGGCACTTCGCCTTCGAGGAGTTCAGTCTGGCACCCGGCACGATCGGCGCCAGGCCACATGTGCACGACGGACATGACGAGTACTTCTACGTCCTCGAAGGCGAGTTGACCCTCCACACCGGAGACGGTGAGGTGACGGCCGGCCCCGGCGATCTGCTCGCCGCCACCCGCGGCACCCCGCACGGCTTCCGCAACGCGGGCCCGGTCCCCGCCCGCGCGCTGTGCCTGTACACCCCCGCCGGCTACGAGGACTACTTCCGTGACGTCCACGCCGCCATGAGCGCCGGGGCCGAGGCGACCGACGAACTGCTGGCCGAATTCCGCAGCCGCTACCGGACCCGTTCCCACGAGGCTCCACCGGACAGGTCTTGAGGCACCTTGCCTTCGTCTCCATGGACGCGGCTGCGTGCGTTGTCTGTCCTGACCGGGTACGCGACCCGGGTGCGGGCGACGCGGACGGCTTCAAGGCCCTCGCGCAAGTCTTCCGGTGTCAGGACCGGCTCAGGACTGGCTGTTGAGGAAGCCGATGAGGCTTGCGCCCCACCAGCCGAGCTGGCTGACGCTCGCGGCAACGCCCGACCGGACCAGGAGACCGCGGGGGACCGTCTCATCGCGGTAGCGGTCGAGGTGCTGGCCGAGCCGGTGGGCGTACAGGCCGTTGATGGTGACGGCAAAGACGAGTCCGATTTTGACCAGGGTCAGCGTCGACGACATGTCCGGGCGGAGGAACAGCCCGGTGACGACCAGCCCGGCCAGTCCGCCCCAGATGGGCACCTGAAGGGTGCCGGCCGTGTTCAGGACGTCGGCCGACCGGCGTCGGCCGAGCAGCCGCAGGATGGCGAACCAGTCGACGGCGAGCACGGCACCAAGGCCGACGACGAGGGCAGCGACATGGAGGAAGCGAGCGATGGTGTGCAGGAGGGCGTCAGGGTGTATATGACCGGATATCCAGCACGCGATGGCCAGGACTGCGCAGCTCAGGACCCCCACCGCAGCAAGAGCCCACAGCGGTGTGGGCGCAGGGTGGGGGGCTTCGCGGCCGTCGGGCGACGGTCGCTCACTGCCTTCGGCGCGCCGGGCGTACGAAGCGGCCATGGGTCTCTCGGATGTCAGGGCCACCGGTCAGCTCCCGGCCTTCGGTTCCGCGGTGGGGAACGTGACGGTGACGGCTTCGCTCGGCGCGGGCCTCTCGCCACTGACGCCGTGCCGCGCGAAGGCCGGCGGCTGTGGCGCCGCCTCGACGAAGTAGCCGCCGCGGTACCCACCAGCCGTGGTCCGTCCACGCCGCGCCGTGATCTCAGCCTCCAGCACCGCGTGCTGAGGTGCCACACCCACCGGTGCCGTCTCCTTTGCCTGCCTCTTCGCGTGAGCCTTGTCGGCTTTGCCGGTTATGGGGCAGGCGCAGGCCGCCGGGGCGGGAGAGAGCGGAGCGGTGGCCGCGAGTGAGCGCAGCAGCGGCGTAGACATGGCCGAATTGTTTCGGTCGAAAATTAGGTAAGGCGACCTAAGAGTCTGCTGTGTGCCCGTCAAGTCGTCCCTGAAGTATGGATATACATGGCATATCGGGCCTGACTGAAGCGCCTTCTGACGTCAGGTAGTTGAAGGATCATCAGCTGCCGCTGAGGCGCGCTGAACAGTGATGTGACGATCGGCATCTGGACAGCCGGGCAATCTCTCACCTGGACCGCGGGACCCCACACCGCCTCCCTGCAGGCCGCGGGAGCACGTCTTGCTCTCTGGCTCGCACCCCACCCCAGGCTCATGGACGCGGTACGTGATGCCCTGCTTGTCCGGGTGCCGGACGAGCCCATCCCGGTCCCGTCCGGCACCCGGATGGACCATGTGACTCGCGCGTGCCCCCTCCCCGGGATCTGCTGGGACCACCCAGACGTACCGGGGAGGATGTGCCATGCCGGACAACGGAGCGCCGGACAGCGGAGCACCGGGCGACCGAGCGCGGGGCGACGGAGCGCGGGAGCCGGGCGGGGGCGCGGACCGTGCCCCCGCGGCGGGCGGGGGCGACGATCGCATCGAGCTCGAACGCTTGCAGAGCCGCATCGACGCGCTCGAGGCGCGGGCCGCGACACGTACGCCCCGGCACAGGGTGCGATCCTTCATCGCCGCGCTCCTCATCGTCCTCGGTTGCATCCTGGCGCCGTTCGGTGTCGTCGCCGCATGGACGGCGGACGAGATCGGCGACACCGACCGGTACGTGGCCACGGTTGCCCCGCTCGCGTCCGACGCCGACGTCCAGGCGGCCGCGGCGAACCGGGTCACCAATGCGGTGATGGAGCACATCGACCTCGCCGCACTGCTGGAAGAGGTCGCCCCGGCGGACCGTCCGTTGCTGGAGAAGCTCCTCGGCCGGGTCGGCAATTCCCTGGAGAGCGCCCTGCGTAGCTTCGTCCAGGACAAGACCCAGGAGATCCTCGCCTCGGGCACCTTCAAGACGATCTGGATCGACGCCAACCGTGATGCCCACGCCGCCTTGGTCAAAGCCCTGACCGGCAGCGCCGACAGCACGGTGACGATCAACAACGACTCGGTCACCGTCGACCTCGGGCCGGTCGTCGATCGGGTCAAACAGCGCCTCGTCGACGACGGGCTGACGGTCGCGTCGAAGATCCCCGAGGTGCACACCGACTTCACGGTCCTGCGGTCCGACAACATCGGGCGGGTGAAGACGGCCTTCCGGCTCCTCGAGATCGCCGGTGTCTGGCTGCCGATCATCGCGGTACTGCTGGTCATCGCCGGTGTACTGCTGTCCAGGCACCGTCGGCGCGCCCTGGTCGCGGGCGTGCTCGGTCTCGCCTTCGCCGCGGTGCTCCTCGGCGTCGCGCTCACCGTGTTCCGGGTCGTGTATCTGAACGCACTGCCGGACAGCGTCTCGCAGGCCGCGGCGGGCACGATCTACGACACCCTGACCCGTTATCTGCGCACGATGATCCGGGTGACCATCGCGCTGGGCGTGGTGGTGGCACTCGCCGCCTGGCTCAGTGGTCCCGGCCGTTACGCCACCCTCGTACGGCAGCTGTGGATCTCCGGCATCAGCGCGGTGCGCTCCACGGCCGACCGTGCGGGTCTGCGCACCGGCCCCGTCGGCCCGTTCGTACGGCGCTACCGGTCCTGGATCACCTGGGTGCTGGTGGCCGTCGCGCTGCTGGTGTTCATCCTGTGGAGCTATCCCACGGGCTGGGTCGTCCTCGGGATCGCGCTGGTCCTCCTGTTCGTCCTGGCGGTGGTGGAGTTCCTGGCCCAGGAGAACGCCGGGGCGGACGGTCCGGAACCGGTCAAACAGTCCCGGAGCCCGTCCGCCCCATGACGCCGTGTTGAGGCGTTGTGTTCAGGTGTGGTGTGTTGGGTCCTGGTGGGCTCAGCCCTTGCGGGTCTTGACCTCTTCGGTCAGCTGTGGGACGACGTCGAAGAGGTCGCCGACGACGCCGTAGTCGACGAGTTCGAAGATCGGGGCTTCGGCGTCTTTGTTGATGGCGACGATGGTCTTGGAGGTTTGCATGCCGGCTCGGTGCTGGATGGCGCCGGAGATGCCGGAGGCGATGTAGAGCTGGGGGGAGACGGACTTGCCGGTCTGGCCGACCTGGTTGGAGTGGGGGTACCAGCCGGCGTCGACCGCGGCGCGGGAGGCGCCGACGGCGGCACCGAGGGAGTCGGCGAGGGCTTCGATGACCGCGAAGTTCTCGGCGCCGTTGACGCCACGACCACCGGAGACCACGATCGCGGCCTCGGTCAGCTCGGGGCGGCCGGTGGACTCGCGCGGGGTGCGGGAGACGATCTTGGTGCCGGTGGCCTGTGCGGTGAAGGACACGGTCAGCGCCTGGGGGGTGCCGGCGGCGGGGGCGGGCTCGACCGGGGCCGAGTTCGGCTTCACGGTGATGACCGGGGTGCCCTTGGAGACGCGGGACTTGGTGGTGAACGCGGCGGCGAACGCGGACTGGGTGGCCACCGGGCCCTGCTCGCCGGCTTCCAGGTCGATGGCGTCGGTGATGATGCCGGAGCCGATCCGGACCGCGAGACGGCCCGCGATCTCCTTGCCCTCCGCGGAGGACGGCACCAGCACCGCCACGGGCGACACGGCGTCGTAGGCGGCGTGCAGGGCGTCGACCTTCGGGACGATCAGGTAGTCGGCGAACTCGGGGGCATCGGCGGTCAGGACCTTGACGGCACCGTGCTCGGCGAGGACGCCGGCGGTGGCCTCGGCGCCGGAACCGAGAGCGACGGCGACCGGCTCACCCAGACGACGAGCCAGCGTCAGCAGCTCCAGCGTGGGCTTGCGAACGGCACCGTCGACGTGATCGACGTAGACGAGAACTTCAGCCATGGGACTTCTTCTCTCCTGCTTGCAAAGGATGCGGGACGACTAGCGGTTGACCGAAGCTCAGATGAACTTCTGGCTCGCGAGGAACTCCGCGAGCTGCTTACCGCCCTCGCCCTCGTCCTTGACGATCGTGCCCGCGCTACGGGCCGGACGCTGGGCCGCGGAGTCGACCGCGCTCCAGGCACCCTCAAGACCGACCTCCTCCGCCTCGATCTCGAGGTCGGACAGGTCCAACGACTGAACCGGCTTCTTCTTCGCGGCCATGATGCCCTTGAAGGAGGGGTAGCGGGCCTCACCCGACTGGTCCGTCACCGACACCACCGCGGGCAGGGCGGCCTCCAGCTGCTCGCTGGCACTGTCCCCGTCACGCCGGCCCTTGACCGTGCCGTCCTGGACCGAAACCTCGGACAGCAGGGTGACCTGCGGGACACCCAGACGCTCGGCGAGGATGGCCGGCAGCACACCCATGGTGCCGTCGGTGGAGGCCATACCGCAGATCACCAGGTCATAGCCGGTCTTCTCGATCGCCTTGGCCAGCACCAGCGACGTGCCCATCACATCACTGCCGTGCAGATCGTCGTCCTCGACGTGGACGGCCTTGTCGGCACCCATCGACAACGCCTTGCGCAACGCGTCCTTGGCGTCCTCCGGACCCACGGTCAGCACCGTGACCTCCGCCTCGTCCGCCTCGTCGGCGATCTGCAGCGCCTGCTCGACCGCGTACTCGTCCAGCTCCGACAGCAGACCGTCCACATCATCCCGCTCGACGGTCAGGTCATCGGCGAAGTGCCGGTCACCGGTGGCATCGGGCACGTACTTCACACAGACAACGATCCTCAAGCTCACGCCGGCTCTCCTACTGACTGGGTTCCGCTGATGGCGCATGGTCGCCGGAGTGAGACTATGGCACTCAGTTCCCGCAGTAAAGGTACTCAGTGCCAAAATGACGATCCGGTGTTAGGTTCCCCGCATGACCGAGGTGCGCAGACGAGGTGGAGCAACCGCCGCAGCCCCGGGCGCGGGCCCGCAGGCCAAGGCCCCCATGCGGGACGTGCTCGCCGAGGCGGCGTTCCAGCTGTTCCTGGAGCGTGGGTACGAGCAGACCACGGTCGACGACATCGTGGCCCGGGCAGGGGTCGGTCGCCGGTCGTTCTTCCGCTACTTCCCGTCCAAAGAGGACGCGGTCTTCCCCGATCATGAACGCTGTCTGGCCGACATGACCGAATTCCTGGAGGCCGCGGGTGCCGGCGGCGACCCCGTCGCCCGGGTCTGCGACGCGGCCCGGCTGGTGCTGCGCATGTACGCGGCCGATCCCGAGTTCTCCGTGCAGCGCTACCGGCTCACCCGCGAGGTGCCCGGGCTGCGCACGTACGAGCTGTCCGTGGTCCGCCGTTACGAGCGCACCATGGCCGGGTATCTGCGGGGCCGGTGCGCCGGTGACTCCGACGGGGCGCTGCGGGCCGATGTGATCGCCGCGGCAGTGGTCGCCGCACACAACAACGCCCTGCGCTCCTGGCTGCGTTCGGGCGGTGAGGGAGATGCCGAGGCCGCGGTGGACCATGCGCTCGGCCTCGTCATGGAGGTGTGGGGGGCGGCTGCAGGCCGGGACGCGAGCGAGACGCCGGCGGCCCCGGCTCGTACGGCCGCGCCCGTGGCCGAAATTCCCGAGGGCATGGGCACCGCCGGTGAACCCGGCGTCGAGGACGACGTCGTCGTGCTGGTCACCCGGCGGGGCGCCCCGATGTGGAGGGTGGTCCAGAGCATCGAAGCGGCGCTCGACGCGCAATGATCGCCAGAAGATGGCACTGAGTATCTTTACTACTCGACACTCAGTGCCATACGGTGCCCTCGCGTCGATGCGATGACGGCGCAGATCCGGCCAAGGGCAGGAGTCGAGACGTGCTGAAGCAAGAATCCGGCACCGCGACGGCGGTGCGTCAGGAAACCCCACTCACCTACCAGCGGTGCCGGTGGTGCGGCACCGCCGCATTCCGGCGGCTGCTGTGTCCCGTATGCGCCTCCAGTGACCTGGACTCCGTGCAGAGCGAGGGCACCGGCATCGTCGTCCGTACCAGCGTCGTCCACCGCAACACCGCCGTGGCGCGCAACGAATCGCTGATCCGCTTCCCCGAGGGCTTCATGTTCCGCTGCCGCGTCATCGGCATCGACCCCCATCTCGTGTGGGTCGGAGCCCGGGTGCGCCCGGCCGCCGGCTGGGACATGGACGCCGGGGAAGCGGTCTTCGAGGTCTGCGAGCCGGGCGGCCGCGGGGACCGCTACTGATCTGCCGGGGTGAGGCGAGGCGATCGGCGGCCGTGCCACTGGTCCGCGACCACCGGTCCGCCGTGCCCGCGCAGTGACCCGTTGCGCCGCCTCGCTCGTGCGCGCCTCGTGTTTCCCCGTCGTCGGGGGACCCCGGGCCCCGGGCGGCACTCCCGCCCGCCGTGTCCGGACAGGACCTAAGAGGTGCCGGGCAGCTCTCCCGACATCGCCGCCGCCATACGCAGATGCGGCGCGGCCTCCGTGTCCCGTCCCTGCCGCTCCAGGGTGCGCCCGAGCATGAGCCGGGCGTAGTGCTCCACCGGGTCCCGCTCCAGAACGGCCCGCAACTCCTTCTCGGCCTTCCCGAGTTGCGCCGAGTGGTAGTACGCCCGCGCCAGCAGGAGCCTCGTCGCGGTTTGCTCGGGCGCCTCGGCCACGAGCCCACCGAGGATCCGCGCCGCGGTGAGGTACTCCCTGGCCTCGAAGAACATCCGGGCACGATCCCAGCGGTCCGCCGGGGTTCCGAACTCGTAGTAGTGCTCGCTCATGTGTCCTCCTGTCCGCGGGGCCGACCGGGTCCGACCGGGTCTCCGGGAGTCGCGGCGCGCCCGGCACCCCTCGCAACCGACCAGGGTTGTTGAATATTCCACTACAGATACGCCGACCCTCGCAGGTTCGCCGGCTCGGTCTTCGCCCGCCACCTCCCGCGCGACGGTGTCGTCAACCGATCGCCATGACGGCCACCCGCCATCGGTGCCACCCAGGATCGGACCCGGCGCCGCTCTCGGCCGAACACCCCCTTGTCAGGGGCGAGTAGCCGGACGGACGCCACGGCGTAGCTCACGCCGCAGGCGAAGGTCGCATCCTTCGCAAGGCTTTGTGGCCCGCCGCGCGCGGGACTAGTTTGGGCGCTATGAGCAATCTTGATCGTCAGGCCGCACTGTCCGTCTGCGGCGGACGCGGCTTCGTCGTCGCCGAGCCGGTACGTGAGCTCCTCAACCCCCGCCGTGTCCAGCTCGGTGAGTCCACCGAGGTCCGCCGGCTGCTCCCCAATCTGGGCCGCCGCATGATCGGTGCCTGGTGCTTCGTCGACCACTACGGTCCCGACGACATCGCCGACGAGCCCGGCATGCAGGTCCCGCCCCATCCGCACATGGGGCTGCAGACGGTCAGCTGGCTGCACCAGGGCGAGGTGCTGCACCGCGACAGCGTCGGCAGCCTGCAGACGATCCGACCGCGCCAGCTCGGCATCATGACCTCTGGCCGGGCGATCAGCCACTCCGAGGAGAGCCCGAAGCCGCACGCCCGCTTTCTGCACGGTGCCCAGCTGTGGGTGGCGCTGCCCGAGGCCCACCGCCATGTGGAGCCCCACTTCGAGCACCATCCGGAACTGCCGCGTGTCACCGCACCCGGCTTCACCGCCACGCTCATCCTCGGCGAACTCGACGGCGCCACCTCCCCCGGCACCGCATACACCCCGATCGTCGGCGCGGACCTGGCGCTGAGCGGCGGCACCGAGACGAGCGTGCCTCTCGAGCCGGACTTCGAGTACGCCGTACTGTCCATGTCCGGCGAAGCTCACGTCGACGGGGTGCCCATGCTGCCCGGATCGATGCTCTACCTGGGCTGCGGCCGCCGTGAACTGCCGCTGCGTGCCGCGTCCGACACGGGACTGATGCTCCTCGGCGGCGAGCCGTTCGAGGAGGAGATCGTCATGTGGTGGAACTTCATCGGCCGCTCCCATGAGGACATCGCGCAGGCCCGGGAGGACTGGATGAAGGGCACTCGGTTTGGTGAAGTGGGGGGCTACGACGGGGGTCGACTGCCTGCTCCTGAGCTCCCGCCGGTGGCGCTGAAACCGCGGGGGCGGGTGCGCTGAATGCCGGCGGTGACGGCGGCGGCCAAGACGTGGAAGGAGGCGTCGACGGCGAGATGGATCTTTGCCGTCAGGCCGCCCCGCGACCGGCCGATGGCGTGGTCGGCTGGTTCGGCCGCCAGGCCGTCCAGGGGCGGCGAGCCGGTCCTGGCCCGCGACCAGATCCCATCGAAGACCTGCCGACGGTCCCGGGGCTTGCGGCTCCGCGAGCCATTTCGGGATCGTTCCACGGCCGCGATCGACATCTCAAAGCCTCGGCCCCGGGAAGCCCCGTGACAGGCGAGTGGGACATCGTGCCTCCCGCTCTTACCCCTCTTTGGCTCTACTTGTGGCCTGTTGGGCTGCCCACCGCGAATGCCCGTGGCGAGGGGACACTGACTGCACCCCGCCGCAACGTGCCGGAGCTCGACAACTCCTGCAGGGTCTCCTGCAGAGTGCGGTGCACCGCGGCCATGGTCCCGCGTGCCTGCGGGGTGTCGGCATAGATGGAGTTCACGTAGAGGCCGACTGCCTCGTCCCGCTGGAACCAAGAGCAGGTTCCATTCGCACACGAGGCCCATACGTGAGCTGCCGGTTGCCATTCAGGGTGGTGCTCAGCCCCAGCGAACTTTCTTGAGTCCATGTACGAGAAGTAGTTGACCGGGAATGGCCAGGAGGTGACGTCCGTAAAATACTGAGGGGCGAGTAGTTGCCATGCCCGTACAAAAGGCACGTCGATGTTTCGCATCATCTTGGTGAAGTTCGCCCGAACGTCGGTCATGGTGTCTGTGAAAGATTTGCCATCCTCCACGGAGAATTCGATGGGCAATGTATTGACGAACCACCCAACGGAATGCTTCCAGTGTCCCCGGCCACGTTCACTGACCGGCATGAATCCCCGGTAGATGTCTGGACCACCCAGAGTCCGGAGGGACACTGCCACTGCTACGAGGAGCCCCATGAACAGGCTCCCGCCAGCTTCCTCGCACCGGGCCGCCAGTGCCTCGGTCTCCGGTACGTCCAGCAGCCTGTCCGCTTCGTTCACCGTCGGGTACATACGCCCCGGCTCGACTCCGAGATCCAACGGGAACCGTGGAAAGAATTCGCCGTTGCGCGCCATGAACTCTTTCCAGTAGGAGAGGCGCTCATCATCGGCATCGATGGACAGGTACCGGTTCCGCTGCTCGTGCGCGAAGTCCAAGTAGCTTCCTGCGGTTGGGAGCGCGACCTCACGTCCTTGAGAGAAGGCCGCATAGGCGATCTGGATGTCGTTGACGACGTTGGGCAGCGACGCGCCGTCGGCCACGATGTGGTCGAAGGCCAGGTACACGGTAGAGGAGCTGTTGTCCCGGATAACCGCTCCCATCAGGAACAGGGGCCAGGAAAGTACGTCCGTGTTCTTGTGGAAACTCTTCGACAGGAAGGCAAGGAGCTCGTCCGTGGAGTCGAAGTCGCCCATGTCGACGGCTTCCAGTCCGATGTGGTCGGCGGCAATGGGATCACATGACAGGTCGCCGGCCAGACGCTGGAACTCGCAGCGCAGTACCTCGTGGCGGCGCGCGAGGTGCAGCAGCGCGGACTCTAGCCTCGCCGTTTCGGTTGGGATGAGTCCGGGCGTGGGGCGGAAGTACGAAAGTGCCTTCTGAGCTGGAACGATGAACCTTGTCGAGGGGTTATGTCGGTCCAAGCGGAAGGCACTTTCTGCGTGAAGGGTATCGGTTCTCGTCCCAAGCTCCATGTCTCCGCTGACGGTTCGGGTGTGGTCGGGCATGCCGGGGCACGGATGCTGGCTGATCTTGCCGATGCCACCGGGCTGACCAGTGCGTACTCCACCGCGCTCAGGCCGCTTCGGCCGCGCGGGACCGGGCATGATCCGGGCCGGATCGCCACCGATCTCGCGGTGATGCTCGCCGATGGCGGCGAGGCCATCACGGATCTGGCCGTGCTGCGGGACCAGGCCGAGATGTTCGGCCCGGTGGCCTCCACGCCCACGGCCTGGCGGCTGCTCGCCGACATGGACGAGGCCGTACTCGCTTCGATGCGAGCGGCCCGCACTTCGGCTCGGGAGGTCGCCTGGCTGCAAGCCGCCGAGACCCGTGAGGGCATACCCGCAGTGACCGCCGCAGCGCGCGAACTGCCCGGCCTGGTCCTGGACCTCGACGCCACACTGGTCGCCTGCCACTCCGAGAAAGAAGCGGCCGCACCCACCTACAAAGGCGGCTTCGGGTTCCACCCGCTGGTGTGCTTCCTGGCCAACACCGGCGAGGCCATGTCGGCGCGACTGCGGCCTGGCAACGCCGGAGCCAACACCGCCGCCGATCACATCGCGGTCCTCGACCAGGCCCTCGCGCAGATCCCCGACGCTCACCGGCACGGAACCCAGATCCTGGTCCGCGCCGACAGCGCAGGATCCGCGAAAGCCTTCCTCGCCCACATCCGTCACCTGCGCGAGCACGGGCTGGACCTGCGGTTCTCCGCCGGATACGCGGTCACTGAGCCGGTCCGCCGCGCGATCCGCTCGGTGCCCGACCGCCTCTGGCATCCCGCCCTGGACCAGAACGGAACACTGCGAGAGGGAGCCGAGGTCGCCGAGCTGACCGGCATGGTCGACCTGGCTGGCTTTCCGCCCGGCACCCGCATCATCGTGCGCCGTGAACGACCGCACCCCGGAGCCCAGCTGTCCCTGTTCGACCAGGACGAGGGCCTGCGCCATCAGGTGTTCCTCACCGACACCCCCTACTGCGGCGGTGGCTCCGCCCAGTTCCTGGAGGTCCGCCACCGCGGGCATGCCACCGTCGAAGACCACATCCGGTGCGGCAAGACCACCGGCTTCGGCCGCTTCCCCTCCCGCCACTTCGCCATCAATGCCGTCTGGCTCGAACTCAGCCTCGCCGCGATCGACCTACTGGCCTGGACCCGCATCCTGCTCCTGGACGGGGAGCTGGCCACCGCCGAGCCGAAGAAGCTCCGCTACCGGCTGCTGCACGTCGCCGCCCGCCTCACCCGCGGCGGCCGACGCCTGCGCTTGCGGATATCGGCGACCTGGCCCTGGAGACACGAACTGGCCACGGCCTTCCACCGCCTCGCCGCACTGCCCCGTCCCGCCAGCTGATCAACAACCACCCAGACCGCCCACGACCCGAAAGACCCCGGAGAACCCGACCACCGCGCCGGGACTCAGCCATCCCCAAAAGGCGGAATCGCCCTCCCCGCCCGACAGCTGACGATCAGCAACGTCTCATCACCCCAACCGAAACGGCGAGGCTAGTGCCACTCTGTCGAGCCTGCCCGGTACCTCGAAGGTGACGGCCAGCCACGAGGTGATCGACTGGTGCACCTTGCGTGCTTCCTCAACCACCGACAAGTGTTTGTCCTGGTTGAACGAGGCGCTCTTGCGAGCTCCCTCGTCACCTCCCACGCCACCCGGCCTGCTGCACCGGAGCCGCCACTCGACCACGCGTCCGGGTGCAATGACCAGGTCGTCCAAGGGGAACTGCCTCATGCGGTCCTCACTCTCACCTGCCGTAGCGCAACCACTCTTCGACTGGTAACGACCGCAGTGCCCAACAGGACGTCCCCTGTTTCGGATCTTCACCCATTGCGGCCGCAGACTCAGCAGTCACAGCTCCCACATTCCAAACACTGCCCGGGTCGACCATCCTGTGTGAGTGGCGGTCTGTCGTGTCGCCGCTGCTGTGGAGGTCATGGACGCCGGCGGTCGTGGGGCTGCTGGAACAGCACGAGTTCGTCGCTCGCCGCCGCGTGGAAGAGTTGAGGGAGGAGGCCGACCGCATCCGGGCTGAACGTTTGCGCAGTACCACGAAGCCGCGCACGTCGTCGCTGCGTTTGACGATCGCCAGGACTGGCTAGGTCGGTCATCAGCGGCGCGGTCTGAGGTAAGGACAGCGCGGTGACGCACCAGCCGCATCGGCTCGTCCGGCGTGCGGGGGAGCCGGAAGTAGCCGGTGACGCGGAGCTTGTTGCCGGGCACAGGCTCGTGCAGCACCGAGTCCGCGTGTCCCGCAGGGGACGAGGCGGCCGTCGCCGGCGGGCGGGGGGCACCAGCATGTGCGTATACAGACAGGTACTTGTACTCTCCCAAGCCCGCAGCCCGTGGATGAAGATTCATCCGCGCTCGCCCAACTGTGTCGGGAGAACGCGTCGATGCTCCTGCCGGGCCGTGGCTCACCTCCACTTAGCCCGGCTTTCCAGCATGTACGTCCCAGGCTAGGGGTCTATTTACATGACGCTCCATCGAAGTAGCCGTCTAATATCGATGATCCTGGTAACCTGCCTCGCTGCTCTTGGTCTGCTGATATCTCCAGTGGTCACTGGCAAGGCGCATGGTGCCGACGTCTGCACCGATTCCAACAATGTACTCGGAAAGTGCATCGTCCTGTATGCGCCGAGTAGTAGCGGATCGCAACGCAAAGTCCTTGATGTTTCCGGTGTGAGCACCAGCAGTAGTGCAAAAATTCACACCTGGGCCTGGACTGGGAATTCCAATCAGAAGTGGGCCTTCATTAAGGCGCCTGACGGATCACTCTCCATTCGAAGTGAGAAGAGTGGGTTGTGCGTAGAAGCCAAGGATGGATATACGCCCGACTCAAGCGTCTCTGGGGGTCTCTTTCAGGGAGACTGCGGTTCGCAAACTTCACAGAAGTGGTATATTCAGCCGGCAGGAAAATCGGGAAACTGGGAATCTAACCACCAGATGGCCTATGTAATCCGTAACGCTGCCAACGACAAGTGCATGGACGTCTCCGGCGGAAATGCAGGCGACGGTACAAATGTACAACTGTACCCGTGTCATCCGTACAACAGCGACCAGGCCAAGGGTCAGATATGGTGGGTTGCGGACAAAATCGAAGACAATTACTGGATCTATTGGGGCGACCATACGGATACGCTGATCCCGCTGGCGGTCGCGTACGGCCTGAAGCAGGTTGGTGACGAAAGCTCTGTGATCGCATCAAAGAGTTACACCATAACCAACGAAAGCCCGGCTGTTCGCGGTGCTTACACGAATCTCACGCCCGAATATCTCCAAAACACCAGCGGTTTGCCGCAAAGATTCACCGACACGGTGATCCATACGACCAGCTGGACGAATAAAATCGAGGTCGGCAGCGAGTTTTCGGTGACGGCGAAGCTGGGTGACGGCGGCCCGGTTGGGGCGGAGATCAAGGCGGCGATCACCTTCAAGTACGGTCACGAATGGTCCGGTACGGATTCGCACTCGGTCGCCTATAATTTTGACGTTCCCAAGAGTTCGACGGGATGGATTGTACGTTCTCAGCTTTACAAGACGGTCACCGGAGACTGGAGGCTCACAGATGACCGGGGTGTGACATTCTCCGGTAAGGGAACTTCCACGGTGACTGCAAAAGACGATCAGCCCGAGGCCAATAACATGGACAGTGTCGTAGTGTACTGTCACGACAAATCGGTCAACCAAATCTGCATGCAATCGGCTAAAGCGTATGCCCCGAATTCCATCCGAGTGGAGTCGAACCTTGCCTTCGCCAGGGCTGCATTGGCCGGCGCGGGAGACGACTACGGCAGGGTGTGGACCGGCAGCGGCACACGTGGCGCCTGGGAGACGTTCAAGTTCGAATGGCAGTCGGATGGGACCGTTGCCATCAAGTCCACCGCGAACAACAAGTACGTCACGGCAGAACTGGGCTGGACCGGAGCCAAGTACGGTTATCTCCGGGCAAGGGCGGACGTAGTCGGCCCGTGGGAGAAGTTCAAGCTCAAGCAGCAGAGCGACGGCGAGACGGCGGTCCTCTACAGCAATGCGAACGGGAAGTACGTCTGGGTGGACGACGCCAACGGCTACACCCTGAAAGCTTCTCGCGGACTCGTCGGTACCGACAAGCACGCAGTCTTCACCATCAGCAATCAGTAAGGGGTAAGTGAGCGGCCAGGTTGAAGGGCGCGAGGCCGGGAAATCAATCCCGGCCTCACGTCCGCAGTCAGCGGTTCCCGATCCGCCAGTCCGACGGGCAGGCCGTGGCCGAAGTCCTCTGGCGGAATCTCGTTTGCCGGCTGTCTGCGGCTTCCGTCGCGGTCGTTGGGAGTCCAGGGTGTGGTCGAGTGCGGGAGGATTCAGTAAGCCTCACGATGACCTGACGCTGACTCTACTGACGCTACATCAGCATTGATGCCGCTTCGCTCTCGCTGTCGTCCTGGTCCGTTGGAGGTACAGGTTCGTACCGCCCGACCGGCCCGAGCGATCCGCATGGTTCCGATGAGGCTTAGTGTGGAGTGAGTTGCCGTACTCGAACCGGCTGCGAAGGGCTTCTGACCTGCGGCTTCGTGGGTGCGCATGATGTGCGGTGCAGGTGCGCGGCCCCGGGTGTGTCGGCTGCCGCTTACTGCCGGTCGCGCCACTGCGCCAGCTGCGGCGGCCCGGTGGTGAAGTGACCGTGACAGTCAATGATCATGCGCTGTCTCCTGTTGGCCGTCGGGGTCAGCGCGGGGAGCCGGCGGGCCAGCCGGTGTACTGCTCGGCGAGGTAGGTGCGTCCGGCGAGCGTGCCCACCACGTTGTCGAGCTCTCCGAGCTGGCGCCGCAGGTCGAACGGCGTACCGCCGGGAGCGGCGTGCAGCAGCTGGGTCATCCAGTACGAGAAGTTCTGCGCCCGCCACACCCGTTGCAGGGCACGAGGTTGGTAGTCGTCCAGCGCGGCCCCGCCTGCGCTGCCGAGGGCCCTCGGCAGGACGTCGGCGAGCACCTTCACGTCATGCAGTGCGAGGTTGAGCCCGCGGGCGCCGGTCGGCGGCACCGTGTGCGCTGCGTCGCCCCGCCAGGGTCAGGGAGCCCCAGCGCATCGGCTCCTGCACGAACGAGCGGAACCGCAGCACCGTCCTCTCCAGGACCGGCCCTTCCTTGAGACGGAAACCGTCCTGGCCCGCCACCCTGGCCTGGAGGGTCTCCCAGATGCGGTCGTCCGACCAGGCGTCGACAGACTCGTCGGGGTCGCACTGGAAGTACATCCGCTGCACGCAGTCGGTGCGCTGGCTGATCAGCGCGAACCCGTGCTCGGAGTGGGCGTAGACCAGCTCGGGCGCGCTTGTCGGAGCCTCTGCGAGGATGCCGAACCACGCGAAGGGGTACTCCTTGCCGTACCGCACCCGCCGGTCCTCGGACACCAGGTCGCGGCACATGCCGCGCGATCCGTCCGCGCCGACCACGTACCGCGCCCGGATCTCGTGACGCGACCCGTCGGGTGCGGTGTAGCGGACCCGGGGAGCGGCGGTCGTGACGTCGAGGACCTCGGTGTCCTTGACACCGAAATGGACCGTGCCGCCGTCGCGGTCCCGTGCGTCGGCCAGGTCGATGAACACGTCGGTCTGCGGATAGAGCCACACCGACGCGCCCACCAGCTCCTTGAAGTCGATGCGATGCGGCCGGCCTCCGAACCGGAGCTCGACGCCCTCGTGCTCGTGGCCTTCGCGCAGAACCCGGTCGGAGACGCCGGTCTCGACCAGGTCCCGCGCCGCACCGGCCTCGAGGATGCCGGCCCGCTGGGTCGTCTCGATCTCGTGCCGGGTGCGCGTGTCGACAACGATCGTCTCGACGCCCGCGCGCCCGAGCAAATGCGCCAGCATCAGGCCGGCCGGACCGGCACCGATGACAGCGACGGGTATCGAGGCAACGGTGTCGACGGCGGCGTCGGCCATGGCATCTCCTGAGCAACTGCGAACGTTCCGAACACCCGAACGTTGGCAGTCACGACCGCAGCCGGTCGCCGGTGTTTCCGTCAGGCGGAAGCCCGGTCGGATGTCAGGCCGTCGTGCGGGTACGCCGGCCCAACTCGTCGGAGATGCCACGCACGGCCCGCAAGAGCGGTTCATGCCTCAAGGCCAGCCCCGTGCGCTGAGCTATCTCCGACAGGGTCTGTGACGGATGCTCCCGATCGAAGGCGGAGAGGACCTCAAGGACTTTTCCAGCCGCCGTGCTCCGGGTTGCGCTCACGGCGCCAGTCTCGCAGACGCCATCGAGCCGCCCGGTCGTGCGCCTTACCCTCTGCCGGATACCAAGGATCACCGCGACCCGCAGGTCTTCGCGGTTGGCGAGCACATGGTTGAGCAGGGTGGTCTTTCCCGCGCCGAGGAAACCGGACAGCACAGTTGCCGGCAGGCGTTCGTGCGAGGTCACAGGCTCAGCCCTCGGGGCGGATGAGGCCGCGCTCGTACGCCCTTACCAGCCGCTGCGGGACCTGGTGGACGACGCCGTCGACGGTGACGGCCACCAACTGGGGGGTGATCACCTTCCACTGGGCGCGGCGGTGACGGGTGTTGCTGCGGGACATCCTGCGCTTGGGGACGGCCATGGTGGGCTCCTTGGTGCGGTGCTGACGGGGGGAGTGCTGAAACGACTTCGAGGCGGGGAGTGCGGGCGGGCTCCGTGGTCGTGGGGCCCGCCCGCACCCGTCGCGCGGTCGGCCTGGTGCCTACCAGGAGGACTTGGTCACTCCGGGCAGGAATCCCGCATGGGCCTGCCGGCGGGTCCGGACCCGGGAGAGCCCGAACTTCCGGAGGTAGCCCCGGGGGCGGCCGTCCACGCTGTCGCGGTTGCGTACGCGGGTGGCGCTGGCGTCGCGCGGCTGGCGGCGCAGCTCCGCGAGAGCGGCCTCCCGTTCGGCCGCGGTGGACGACGGCCGGCGGATGATCGCCTTGAGCTCGGCGCGGCGGGCGGCGTATCGCGCGACGACCGCCTTGCGCCGCTCGTTCTTCGCGATCTTGCTGCTCTTCGCCATCAGACCTTCCCTCCGCGTGCGCGGATGCGTGCCACGGCGGCCTCGATGCCGATCCCGTCCACCGTCCTGATCGCCCTGGCGCTCAGCGTCAGGCGGACGTACCGCCCCTCGCTGGGCAGCCAGTAGCGCTTGCGCTGGATGTTCGGGTCGAAGCGGCGCGAGGTCCGCCGGTGTGAGTGGGAGATGGAGTTGCCGAATCCCGGCTTGGTGCCGGTCAGTTGGCAGTGAGCGGACATGGGTGCGTCGCCTCTCTCGGTCGGGCGCTGTTTTCGGTAATGAAAACCGTTGTCATATACTAGCCCCCATGGCACGCAACGAGATCCGCCCGGTCATCAAGCTCCGCTCCACGGCGGGCACCGGGTTCACCTATGTCACGCGCAAGAACCGCCGCAACGACCCCGACCGCCTGGTGCTCCGCAAGTACGACCCTGGCGTCGGACGCCACGTGGACTTCCGCGAAGAGCGCTGACCCCCGCCGCATCCGAAAGGTCCCTGCAATGAAGCCCGGCATCCACCCCGCCTACAGGCCCGTCGTCTTCCGCGACTCCGCCTCCGGCACCGCCTTCCTCACCCGCTCCACGATGAGCAGCGACAAGACGATCGACTGGGAGGACGGCAACACCTACCCGCTCGTCGACGTGGAGATCTCCTCGGCGAGCCACCCCTTCTACACGGGCACCGCTCGCGTCCTGGACACCGCCGGACGCGTCGAGCGCTTCGAGCGCCGCTACGGAGCCCGCCCGTGAATCACCCGCACCAGCTGCCCGTCGCCGTCGTTGCCGGACTCCACACCGAGGCTCGCAAGCAGGTCGTCGAGCGACTCCTGCGGACGGTGCCGGGAAGCGTGGCCCTGCACCACGACCTGACCGGTGCCTCCGACGGGACCGTGCGGCGCACGGTCCGCGACGCCGACGGCGTCCTGTCCCGGGGAGAGACACCCCTCGTCAACGACTGCGCCTGCTGCGCGCTGCGCGAGGACCTCGTCCCGGAACTGGAGCGGCTGGCCGGCGACGGCACCACCCGGTTCGCCGTCGTCGAACTGTGGGACTCCGTCGAACCGAAGGCCATGGCGGAGGTCATCGCCGCACACGGCGGCGACCGGCTGACCGTGACGAGCGTGATCACTGCCGTCGACCCCGCGCTCGTCCTGGCCTACCTCGGCAACGGCGACGACCTGGCCGAAGCCGGCCTCGCCGCCGCCCCCACCGACCAGCGGACCATCGGCGACACTTGGGCCCGCCAGCTGGAGTACGCCCCCGTCCTCGCCGTCGTCGACAGCGACGAGGCCGACGGCGAGGACCGCGCGCTCCTCGCCCAACTGCATCCCACCGCCCGGCGGGTGCCCGCCGCATCCCTCGACCTCGCCCGGGCCGCGCTCGCCGGATTCGACGTCGAGGCCGCCGCGGCCGCCCAGCACCCCGCCTGCGCGCTGCTGCCCCAGGACGCCGACGAGGCAGGCGTCACCACCCTCGTCTGGCGCCGCCACCGGCCGTTCCACCCCGAACGCCTCTATCAGGCACTCGAGGACCTGTGCTGCGCCGCCGCCCGCAGCCGCGGCCGGTTCTGGCTCGCCGACCGCCCCGACACGCTGCTCGCCTGGGACGCGGCCGGCGGAGCGCTGTCCGTGGAGAACGCCGGGCCCTGGCTGGCGTCGCTGCCCGACGCGGCCTGGGAGTTGGTCCCGCCCGTGCGCCGCGCGGCAGCCGCCCTCGACTGGCACCCCGAGCACGGCGACTGCTGCCAGCACCTCGTCTTCACGTCCCCCGGCCTCGACAGGGACGGCCTGGAACGCCTCCTCGACAGCTGCCTGCTCACCGACACGGAGTACGCCCCGGGGCGCGAGGCATGGAAACGGCTGCCCCCGGCCTTCGACGCCCTGCTCGACGCCGCCTGACTCCCGTACGACCCCGCCGAAACATCCTTCGAAGGAGCCCACGTCATGGCCCGACGTCCCGACCCCCGCAAGCCCGCCAAGGCCCGCCCCAACCCGCTCGACGCGGCCGGCATCACATACATCGACTACAAGGACACCGACCTGCTCCGCACGTTCATCTCCGACCGAGGCAAGATCCGCAGCCGACGCGTCACCCGTGTGAGCGCCCGGCAGCAGCGCGCCCTTTCCATCGCCGTCAAGAACGCCCGCGAGATGGCGCTGCTGCCGTACGCGAGCCGCTGACCGGCAGCCCGGCCCCGACTCACCAGTCGGCCGGAGCGGTACCGCTCCGGCCGACTGCGTACGCCATATACCCCTGACCTGCACAGACGTGTGCAGGGGGTGAAGTGTGGTGGACCTTCATCGGCCGCACGCGGGAAGAGATCGAGACGGCGCGCAAGGACTGGATCGAGGGCTCCCGCTTCGGTGGGGTGCACGGCTACGACGGCGGCAGGCTGTCCGCCCCCGCTTCCGTGGTGCCGCTGAAACCGGCGGGGTCGGGTGCGCTGACCTGCGCATGTCCCGAACCCCGCGGGGCGGACCCGTCAAGCCGGACTGCCCGACCGCTGGTCTCAGGCCTCGCGCGGTCGAGTGGACCCTCCGGTAGACCCGGGTCATGGGGGGGCGTGGCCGAGCTCGTCTTCGATGCACACGGCGTGCGGCCGACGCGACGCGCCGTGTGTCCACGTCCCGCCGTTGCTCGAGATCTTGTGACTGGCTTGGCGGCGATATGATGCATTTTGTGATCGCGCCCGGACCGCAGCGAGGCCGTCGCCCCTCTTACGCCGGCCGCTGGCAAGCCGCTCAGATGGCGCCGTTGGCCCTGACCGTCGTCATCGCCGGCTTCGCGTTCGCCACCCCGAGGGAGATCGCCCTCAGCCGACTCCTGCCCGCCGCGCCGGCCCTCGCCGCCGCGATGTGGCCCGTGCTGCCCACGCTCCTGCTGGGGATGTTCTGCCTCTTTGTCATGATCACCCTCAGCTTCTTCTACGCCGACCTGGGGACGCAGTACACATCGGCTGCGATCGTGGCCGTCACCCTGGCAGCCGCATACGCGAGCCATGTCCGGCTCAAGCGTGAAGAGGTGCTCTTCCACATCCGGCTCGTAGCCGACGCGGCCCAGAAGGTGCTGCTTCGCCCCGTGCCGCGTCGTATCGAGGGCGTAGAGATCGAGTCGCTCTACATCGCCGCCCAGGAGCAGGCCCGGATCGGCGGCGACTTCTACGAAGCGGCCGACACGCCGTACGGCATCCGGCTGCTCATCGGCGACGTGCGCGGGAAAGGGCTGTCCGCGGTGGGGGCCGCATCGGCGGTGATCAGCTGTTTCAGGGAGGCTGCGTATGACGAGCCCGACGTCACGCACATCATCCACCGGCTGGAGACCAGCATCAGCCGCTACAGCGCCGCGTTCCCCGGCCAGGACCTTCCCGAGCGCTTCGCCACCGCGCTCATCGCCGAGATCCCGCACAACGCCGGCCGTATGACGCTTCTCAACTGCGGACATCCCCCTCCGCTGCTCGTACGCGACCGCGAGGTCCAGGTCCTGGAGCCCACCAACCCCTCGCCGCCCCTCAATCTCGCACCGCTCATCGGCGACCAGTACTTCGTCGACACCGCCGCCTTCGTCCCGGGCGACCAACTGCTGCTCTATACCGACGGTGTGACGGAGACCCGCGACCGGGCGGGCGAGTTCTTCCCACTGACGGACTGGTTGCGGCAGCAGGGCCAGATGCGGCCCCGCGAGCTGCTCGACCGACTCCACCGGGATCTGCTCCGCCACAGCGGCAGACGGCTCAGCGACGACATCGCGGCCCTCGCGGTGCGAAGCCGTGACATCGAGCCCCAGGAACACACGGCGTAGCTGCGGCGACATCGGGTAGGCCCGGCGCCGTGCACGCCGGGACGCGTCCCTCGGTCGTCGTGCCGGCAGCGATGGCCGCGGGGCACGGGAGCGGCGTGGTCGCCGGCCGCAACCGCGACGTGAAACGTGGTGTCAGCGCCAACCGAAACGGCGGTCCACCACCGCCGCGAACTCCTCCAGGGTCAGTACCGCGTCCCCGTTCTGGTCGGCGGCGTCAAACAGCGCCGAGGATGCGTCGGCGTCCCCCAGGCCCCAGAACGGCAGATCCCCCGACGCCGCCAGTTGCGGGCCCTTCGCCCGCAGGGCGGTGATCACCTCTTCGCGGGTCAGGGTCCCGTTCGCGTCGAGATCGAGCGCCACGAACAGCTTGCGGGCCTTGTCGCTCACCACGTCGTTCCCGTTCCTTTCGTCGCCGGGCGGGGGCCGGCCCGCCCGCTCATGATGTGGAACGCCTCCCGCCGCGTCCCGGTTCCCCCGACGCGTGCCACATACCACCGGGTTTTCCGCACACCGGGCCGGGCCCGCCCGCGCCGTTCGTGGCTCGCCTACGCGGTCGATCCAGCCCTCGCCATCGGTGCGGGGCGGACAACCACGACCGAAGGCAGACTCATCCCGCCGAAGCGCTGGACAGCACTAGCGGTTGAAGGCCGGCAGGCCGAAGCGCTGCACGAGTGCGAAGCCGTCCTCTCGCGCACTCTGGCTGTTCACCGAGTACACCAGGGTGCGGGACAGGTCGCGGGTCGCGGCTATCACTGTGTGATAGCCGGGGCGGGATCCCGTCTTGCCCCAGATCTCCTTGCCGTTGACGACGAACCGCTGGAGCGCCGCTGCGTACGTCGCGCCCTTGATGTCCGGGACCGTGAACATCTCCTTGAGCTGCGGTTCGGGCACGACGCGGCCGGAGAAGAGCGCGGTCAGGAAGCGTTCCAGGTCGGCGGTGGTGGAGATCATGTCACCCGCCGCCCACCGGTCGGACATGTTCCACTCCGTGACATCGACGGTACGGCCGTCGATGTCGGCGTAGCCCCGGTTGTGCGGGCCGTGGATCCGCGGATCGGGGCCCTCCGGGAAGCCGGTGTGCCGCATGCCGAGCGGCCGGAAGACCCTCACGTCGGCCTGGTGGGCGTAGCGGTCGCCGGTCACCCTCTCGATCAGCATGCCGAGGACGGTGTAGTCGATGTTCTGGTAGACCTGCCGCGTGCCCGGCGTGAATGCCGGGCCCTTGGCGACCGCCGTGGCGACCACCTCCCGCGGGGTGAGCGTCCGGAACCGGTTCGCGTACATCTCCCGCGTGGTCTCGCCCAGGCCGGCGCCCGGCTGGAGGCCGCTGGTGAACGTCAGCAGATGGCGCACCGTCGGCGGCGTGATGAAGGAGTCCGGAAGCAGACCGGGCAGATAGCGGGAGACCGGCGCGTCGAGGTCGACCTTCCCCTCGGCCGCGAGTTGCAGGACGATCGCGGCGGTCGTCACCTTGGTGGTCGATCCCGCGCGGAATCGGGCGTGTTCGAGGGCCGGGGCGCCGGTGCGGAGGTCACGCACCCCGGCGGTCCCGACCCAACTGCCCTTCCCGCCCACGCGGATCAACGCCGCCGAGGTGTCCGCGTCCGGCACGCCGGCGATGGCCTTGCGCAACGCCTCGGTATCGGGTCCGCATGTCTCCTGTTGCAGGGGCGCGGACCCGTGGGCCGGAGCGGCAAGGGCAGGCATGGCGGCGAGCGGCACGGCGGTGACGCCGGCGAGCAGGACGGCGGCAGCGACACGGATGCGGATACGCGGCTTCATGAGCGCGGACTCCTTTGAGAGGACGGCGTGTTGGGGCTTTCCCGACGACACTCATCCTGGTGATCATCCGGTCACGGCGGATCGTCTTTGACGACGACAACCGACCCCGGTCCTGACCGGGGCTTACCCCTAGGGGGCTTCTGATGGATCTCCGTGGAGGAAGGAGCGGCGTCCGGTGCGTGCTCTCGGGGTGCCGGTTGGAAGCCCTCGTACTGGACGTACTTGGGGCGATCGTTGATGACGTCGATCGGCCCTCAGTCCTACGCGCCGCGCGGAGCGGTGGCCCCGGGGTGTACCTCGAGGCCACCGCTCGGCGTCAGATCCGGACCGGCCGGTGCCGAGGACGAGAGGCCGGTCTGAGCCGTCCCCGGTCGTCGGCCGGGCGAGGACGCGCGCAACGAGGACGAGGACATGCGTACGGGCCGGCTCGTCGGACGAGCCGGCCCGTAAGACCGGATCAGACGAGGTCGAACCGGTCCAGGTGCATCACCTTGTCCCACGCCGCGACGAAGTCCTTCACGAACTTCTCCTTCGCGTCGTCGCTCGCGTAGACCTCGGCGAGCGCGCGCAGTTCGGAGTTCGATCCGAAGACGAGGTCGGCACGGCTGCCCGTCCACTTGACCTCACCCGTGGCCGCGTCGCGGCCCTCGAAGGTGTTCTGGTCCTCGGACGTCGCCTTCCACGTCGTGCCCAGGTCGAGCAGGTTGACGAAGAAGTCGTTGGTCAGCTTTCCGGGGGTCGCCGTGAAGACGCCGTGCTGCGACTGCCGGTGGTTCGCACCCAGGACGCGCAGACCGCCGACGAGGACCGTCAGTTCGGGGGCGCTCAGCGTCAGCAGGTTGGCCTTGTCGAGCAGCAGGTACTCGGCCGGCAGCCGGTGGCCCTTGCCGAGGTAGTTGCGGAACCCGTCCGCGGTCGGCTCGAGCGCGGCGAACGACTCCGTGTCAGTGTGGTCCTGGGACGCGTCCGCGCGGCCCGGTGTGAACGGGACCTGGACGTCGACACCGGCGTCCTTGGCGGCCTTCTCGACCGCCGCGGTGCCGGCGAGCACGATCAGGTCGGCGAGCGAGATCTGCTTGCCCCCGGCCTGCGCGGAGTTGAAGGTCTGCTGGATGCCTTCCAGTGTGCGCAGCACCCCCGCCAGCTGGTTGGGGTCGTTGACCTCCCATCCGCTCTGCGGCTGGAGGCGGATGCGCGCACCGTTGGCGCCGCCCCGCTTGTCGCTGCCGCGGAAGGTCGAGGCCGAGGCCCACGCCGTGGACACCAGCTGGGACACCGTCAGACCCGAGTCGAGGATCCGTCGCTTGAGGTCGGCGATGTCCTCGGCTCCGACGAGTTCGTGCGTCACCTCGGGGAGCGGGTCCTGCCACAGCAGTACCTCGGACGGGACCTCGGGGCCGAGGTAGCGCGCGATCGGGCCCATGTCACGGTGGGTCAGCTTGTACCAGGCCCGGGCGAAGGCGTCCGCGAACTGGTCGGGGTTCTCCAGGAAGCGCCGCGAGATCTGCTCGTAGACCGGGTCGATCCGGAGCGAGAGGTCGGTTGTCAGCATCGTCGGGGCGTGGCTCTTCGACGAGTCGTGGGCATCGGGGACGGTACCCGCCCCTGCACCGTTCTTCGGCCGCCACTGGTGTGCGCCGGCAGGGCTCTTGAACAGCTCCCACTCATAGCCGAACAGGATCTCCAGGAAGCTGTTGTCCCAGGTCACCGGGGTGTTGGTCCAGATGCCCTCGAGGCCGCTGGTGATCGCGTCGGCGCCCTTGCCGGTGCCGTGGGTGTTCTTCCAGCCGAAGCCCTGCAGCTCCATCGGAGCCGCCTCGGGGTCGGGTCCGACGGCTTCCGCGGGGCCGGCACCGTGGGTCTTGCCGAAGGTGTGGCCACCCGCGATCAGGGCGACGGTCTCCTCGTCGTTCATCGCCATCCGGCGGAACGTCTCACGGATGTCACGGGCCGCGGCGATCGGGTCCGGATTGCCGTTCGGGCCCTCCGGGTTGACGTAGATCAGACCCATCTGCACGGCGCCCAGCGGGTTCTCGAGCTCCCGGTCGCCGGTGTAGCGCTCGTCGCCGAGCCAGGTGGTCTCGGGGCCCCAGTAGACATCCTCGTCGGGCTCCCAGACGTCCTGCCGGCCGCCGGCGAAGCCGAAGGTCTCGAAGCCCATCGACTCCAGGGCGACGTTGCCGGCCAGGATCATGAGGTCGGCCCAGGACAGGCTCTGGCCGTACTTCTTCTTCACCGGCCAGAGCAGACGGCGGGCCTTGTCGAGGTTCCCGTTGTCCGGCCAGCTGTTCAGGGGGGCGAAGCGCTGCTGTCCGGCGCCCGCACCACCGCGGCCGTCGCTGATGCGGTAGGTGCCCGCACTGTGCCAGGCCATCCGGATGATGAAGGGACCGTAATGGCCGAAGTCGGCGGGCCACCAGTCCTGCGACGTGGTCAGCACCTCCGCGATGTCGCGCTTCACGGCCGGGAGGTCGAGGCTCTTGAACGCCTCGGCGTAGTCGAACTCCTCACCCAGGGGATTGGCCACGGCGGGGTTCTTGGCAAGGATCTTCACATTGAGCCGCTCCGGCCACCACTGGCGGTTTCCGCCGCCCTGTGTCGGGTGCGGGGCACGCCCGTGGGCGACCGGGCAGCCGCCTTCACCCTCGATCTTCGCGTCGGTGACGATGGCGTCTGGGTTCTCAGCCATGGGAATCCTTCCGAAGTAGGCGGATCATGGTGCTTGGAAAACGCGAGTGCTGGAACTGCCGGGGCGCGGACCCCGGTGGGTGACCCCCGGCCTCCCGGGTCGAAGAGCCGTGGCCGTCGGACGCGGTCGGTCGGAGGACCGCTCGGTCGTGCGGCGGACGCCGGCGACGACACCGCACGAGCGGCATACGGCGTGGTGGTCGCTCCGGCGGACCAGCCGACCGGACGGCCGCCGACCGGTTCGGTGCGGTCCACGAGCCCGCTGCGGCGGTCGCTGATGACCTTGTACACGGTTCAGAGGTGCACGCCGTGCACGTTGACGCGCATGCGTGGGCGGTCGTGTCGACGCCGAGGTGGTCACCGTCCCGTGCGGCCCTCGAGCGGTGCGGTACGGGCAGGCGTCGTCCGCAGGCCGGGGCCGCGCGGCTCCCCGGGCGGTGGTCCTGTCATGTCTGTGTCTCCTGCCGGTACGGGAGAGTCTCCGGTCCCTTGGCTCTCGCCAGACCTGATCCTACAATGGACAGAGTCCAGGTCAAGAAGCTTGCCTATTTCATAAGCATTCGGAACCCGGACGACTACCGGCCAAGACTTCGGGTGCCCACCGGGCCTGCATACCCGAAGACGGGATCGCTTACCTGAACGGGTGAACAGATATGAGTGACCTTCTGGAGCGACTGCGCAGGCGTGGCTGGCGGGTGACCGCACAGCGGCGTGTGGTTGCGGAGGTCCTCGATGGCGATCATGTGCACCTCACGGCCGACGAGGTGCATGCGCGTGCGGCGCGGCGGCTGCCCGAGATCTCCCGGGCGACCGTCTACAACACCCTGGGTGAGCTGGTGTCGCTCGGTGAGGTCACCGAGGTCATCACCCAGGGGCGCGCCAAGCGCTACGACCCCAATGCACACCGGCCGCACCAGCATCTGGAGTGCTCCGGCTGCGGCACCATCCGCGACGTCCATCCGACCGGCGATCTGCTGGGCCGCCTTCCGGCGCAGGAGCGCTTCGGCTTCACGGTGTCCGAGGTCGAGATCACCTATCGGGGGCTGTGCCCGTCCTGCGCCTCTTGAGAGCTTGCCGTCCGTCTTGAGGGTTGTGCCGTGCCCCATGGAGCCGTGGACGGTTCGACGAGCGGCGTCCGCCCCGGCCAGTGGCCGGGGCGGTCTGCGGCCGTGCCTCTGTGCGGTCCGGCCGGCAGCATCACCAGCCGGGTGGCTTCGCGGTGCCCATGGCGCGTGTGACGGCGATCTCGATGACCACGCGCTCGGGGTTGGGGCGCGGCGGCTTGTACCGCTGGGCGTAGCGCCTTTCGGCGTCGGCGACGGATTCGGGGTCGTCCCTGACGACGGCCGCACCTTCGAGGGTGCACCACAGGCGTCCCTCCGCCTGGCTGACCGCGACGGCGGCGCCCGGCCCCGCGGCCCGCAGGTTGCGGACCTTCTTGCTGCCCGCGCTGCTGATCACCCGGGCGATCCTGGTCTGAGGGTCGTAGGTGACTCCGACGGGCACGAGGTGCGGGGTGCCGTCGGGGCGGGTGGTGGTGAGGAAGCAGATCCGGCGTTCCTGCCAGAAACCGTTCTCCTGGGGTGCGGGAGGGACTCCCTCGGACGTCATGGTGATTCCTTCGCTGCATCGGGTGGTGCTGGGCGTCCATCCTCTCCCGCGGTGAAGCGTGCTCCGCTCGCACGGGCGGCGCGCACCTGCCGGCGTCCCGGGTGAAACCGCCCCGGCGCCGTCCCCGGCCCTCCGCCCCCCTCTCCGTCCTCCGCCTCTCCGTCCTCCGCCTCTCCGTCCTCCGCCGTCCGACTGATACGGCCGCCCCCGGGTACGCGTCCGTCAGGTCGCAGACGCGAACGAAGACGAGGACGAGGAGGGGACCTCATGGCCGTGGCCAAGACGGCGGTTCTGGCACTCGACTGCGCCGAACCCGAGCAACTCGCCGATTTCTACGCGGCGTTGCTGGAGGGAGAAGTGCGGCCCACGGATGATCCCGACCGGGTCGAGGTCGTCGCCGGGGACGGAGCCGTGCTCGCGTTTCTGCGGGACCGCGGCTTCGCACCGCCGAGCTGGCCACGTCCGGAAGACTCCCAGCAGGCGCATCTGCTGGTGTTCGTCGAACCTCACGAGGTGGACGCCGCAGAGCGTGAAGCCGTCAGCCTCGGTGCCACGCCGACGGACGTGACGAACATCGGTGGCCCGCGGGAATCCCGGATGCTGGCCGATCCCGCCGGCCACTCCTTCGCGCTGACGGCACGCGAGCCCGGGCCGGCGGCCGGGGGAGCGGGACGCGGGCAGCCGTCCGGGTGAAGCTGCACCGACGGCGATTGTCCCGAAGAACGGGGGTAGGCGCGTGAGAGAACCCGCAACGCGGCAGAGTCGCTGTCGCCGGTAGGGCACGGAACGGAGACAAAGGCATGAGTGTGGTGAAGGAGAGCGTCGAGGTCGACGTCCCTGTCAGCACCGCCTACAACCAGTGGACGCAGTTCGAGGAGTTCCCGAACTTCATGGAAGGCGTCGAGGAAGTCAGGCAGGTGGACGACCGCCACAACCACTGGACCACCCGGATCGCGGGGGTCCGCAGGGAGTTCGACACCGAAATCATCGATCAGCTCCCCGACGAACGGATCGCCTGGCGTACCGTCGGCGGGGATACGCATCAGATGGGCATGGTGCATTTCCAGCCTCTGGATGGCGCACGCACCCGTGTGGAACTCGTGATGGACGTCGAACCCGTCGGAGCGGCCGAGAAGACCGCGGCCATGGCGGGAATGATCGACCGGCGAGTCAAGGGCGATATGCGCCGCTTCAAGCGCTACATCGAGCAACGGGGCGGCGAGACCGGCGCGTGGCGCGGCCGTGTGAGCCCGGGCTGACGTCCGCCAGGATCACGCCCCGCGTCGCCTGTGCCCGTTCGGCCGGTTCCGCCGGTCGCGGGAGGCCCACCGTCCCCGGTGAGCACCCCGTCCGGGCTCCGGCCGGCCGGTGGCTGCGCGATCTTTCCCGGCGCGGCCACCGGTCCGGACGTCCTTCGGGCACGTGGCCGTCTACGGGTCGGATACGCGCCCCGCACGGCCCGTACCTGCGTGAACACGAGGGGGAAGCAGGGGCCGGGCCCTGTTTGCGGGAGGCCGGCGGGGGCATTCGCGCTAATGAGGGGCACTCCAGGAACGGAGAACCGAAATGATCATCCTCGGACTCATACTTCTCATCATCGGTGTCGTGGCCGGAATCGGCGTGCTCTGGACCATCGGCATCATCCTGGTCGCCGTCGGACTGTTGCTTTGGGTGCTCGGCGCGGTGGGCCACGCAGTGGGCGGCCGCCGGCACTACTACTGAATCGCCGGCACTGCTGCTGAACGCGTGTGGCGAGGTACTCGGGACCCGGCCGTCTCCCGGCGGCTGCAGGGGTTGATCCCCGGCAGCCGCCGGCAGTTCGAGAGACCCTTGTGCGTGGGACCTCTTCGACGCCGTCGGGTGAATCCCCCGGCGTCTGCCAACGCTGTTTCCCGGCAGGCCGAATGGGCTCGGTACAAGGCCATGCTCCAGCGTGGCGCGTACCGGGCCTCTTGCCGCCGGGGCGGAGTCGTCGTACGCGGTCTGTAACCGGTCGGTGAGTCCGCCCCCATGTGCGCGGTGTTGCCCCGCCTGCTCCGAAGGCGAAGGGGCACACCGCGCACTCGGCGTTGTGGAGCCGATCCCGACCGGCGCCACCGCCACCGTCACCGCCCCGTTCGGGCCGGCAGATCGTTGTGCGTCGCCGGTACACGCCCGGCTCACCCGCCCACCCGTCGCGGCCCGTCGACGGCACGCATGTCATCGAACACCCCTACTGGGACAAACCACTCCAGGGTCACTCAGCCGCAGAGGAGGTTGCCGCGAATTCCGGACGGAGTTGAACACGCCACGAGTGCCTTGCGTATGTAGCTCGACGCAACTCTCGTATCAGCGCGCGCGTTCACGGCCGACCGGCAAGGAAACATAGGAGTCCCAGTGAGTACAGTGCGGAGACGCTCTAAGCGGGGCAAAAGGACACTCGTTGCCTCGATCGCCCTCATGCTGGGCGGGGGTGGCCTCATCGCGGTCAACTCCTATGCCTCCGCGAGCGAAGGCGGCGCCTGGCCCAGCGCATGGAACGGGCAGAACCAGACACAGAGCGCCGGTCCCGTCGCGTCGACCATCAAGTGTCCCGAGGTGGCGAACGGGCTGCCCGAGGTTCCCGATGGGGCACGGCAGGAGGTCGACCGCGAACTTGCCGCGCTGGACAGCCAGATCACCGCTGCCTACCAGCGGTTCGTGAACGAGAAGGCGCAGATAGAGCGCGATCCGCAGTACGCCGAGAACGCCGTTCTCGACCCGCTGAAGGACAAGCGCGCGGCAGGCATCGAGCGCATCGCGGTCGCCATCGGCCGCGTGGCGGGGGAGCGCCCCAAGGGACTCGAGGACATGGCCCCGTGCGCTCTGCAGGTCGATGACGCCGACGGCGGCAAGGCAGGCCAGGGCGGCGGCCAGGAGCAGGGCCAGGGCCAGAACGGTGGTCAGGAGCAGGGCGGCAACCAGGGGGGCGGCCAAGGCGGCCAGAACAACGGAAGCGGTGGCCAGGCCGGCAACGGCCCCGAGGCGTCCGACTTCGTGGACATCAAGTCCGTCCAGCCGAACGTGCAGAACCCGAATCAGCTCCAGGACGCTTCCCGGGGCACCTTCGCCACCGAGTGCGGCCGTAACGAGAACGGCAAGTTCAACCCGGACAACGTCATCGTGGCGCCCGGTGTGAGCAACGGCGCGCACCATATGCACGACTACGTCGGCAACCAGGCCAACGACGCCTTCGCCAGTGACGACGACCTCGCGGGCGGCCAGACGACCTGTCGTGACCAGGGTGACAAGTCGACCTACTACTGGCCGGTGCTGCGCGTGCAGAACGGTCAGAACGAGAACGACGCCCAGGCGGACGGCGGCGGCAAGGACAAGAACGTCGGCGAGATCCAGACGCCCGCCGAGGTCACACTGAACTTCGTCGGAAGCCCGGTGGGCAAGGTCACCGCGATGCCGAAGTTCCTGCGCATCATCACCGGTGATGCCAAGGCCTTCGTCAACGGCCCCGCCAACGCCAACGCGTCCTGGAGCTGCACGGGCTTCGAGAACCGCCAGCTGAAGGACAAGTACCCGGTCTGCCCGCAGGGCAGCAAGGTGGTGCGGTCGTTCAAGTTCCAGAGCTGCTGGGACGGTCAGAACACCGACAGCGCCAACCACCGTACGCATGTGGCCTTCGCGGACCAGAACGGGCGCTGTGCGAACGGCTTCAAGGCCATTCCGCAGCTGGTGCAGCGGATCGTCTACAACGTGCCGCCGCCGGCCTTCGGCGGGAACAACCCCAGCGTGTTCGCGGTCGACTCCTTCCCGGAGAACCTGCACAAGCCGATCACCGACCACGGCGACTTCATCAACGTCTTCAACGAAGGCCTCATGCAGGAGATGGTGAACTGCATCAACGAAGGCCGTCAGTGCGGCTCCGGTGGCGCGGGCGCCCCTCCGGCGGGTGACAACGGCCAGGAGCCGGCTCCGGAGAACCCGGGTGGCGATGGGCAGAACGGTGGTGACAAGCCCGGTGGCGGCGATCAGGCCGGTGGTGACAAGCCCGGTGGCGGTGACCAGTCTGGTACTTCGGGCGGCAACGGTCAGGAGCCGGCTCCGGAGAACCCGGGTGGCGGTGAGCAGAACGGTGGTGACCAGCCGGGCGGTGGTGACCAGTCTGGTACTTCGGGGGGCAACGGTCAGGAGCCGGCTCCGGAGAACCCGGGTGGCGGTGAGCAGAACGGTGGTGACAAGCCCGGTGGCGGTGACCAGTCTGGTACTTCGGGCGGCAACGCCGACGCCCCCGCCGAGGCGAAGCCCCTGGTGAAGAGCTCTCCGGATGCAGCGGGCGGCGCGGACAAGTCCGCGCGCGGGACGGAGCAGGGCGCCGGAAAGCCGGCCGCGAACGCCACCCCGGACGCGGGCGGAAACACCCCGGTGGCCAACGGAGGCGGCCAGCCTCAGGCGGGATCCGGCGGCAGCCTCGCCTCGACCGGCGCCCAGCTGTGGCCCTCCGCGGCGGGAGCCCTGCTGCTGATCGGCGGCGTCGTGCTGCTGCGTACGCGCGGTCGGCGCGAGCCCGTGCGCCAGCGGCGCTAGCGGAACCGCATCACACCGCGCCGGCCCTGGCCGGACCCTGTCGAGGGGTCCGGCCAGGGCCGGCGCATTGGCCCGAGCACGGTCTTCACGGCCGTCAGGCGCGCACCGGCTGACCGATCCCCAGTACGTTGCCCTCGCTGTCACGGAACCAGGCGCCCCGCTCGCCTGTCGCGCCCTTGCCGGGATAGTTCCCCTCGATCTCGGCGACCCCGTCCACGGTGCTCATCCCGGGTACGTCGACGTCCTCGAAGAGGACCCCGCGTGACCTCAGCTCCGCCATGACGGCCTGAAGGTCGTCGACCTCCCAGGCCATCTGGGTGAAGGTGCCGGGTGAGCTCCCCGTGGACCGGAACAGGACGAAGTCCGTCCCTCCGCAGCGGTACAGCAGCCCGCCCGGTCGCTCGTCGACCGGATCGAGACCGAGTTTCTCGTGGTAGAAGCGCCTGGCTCGCCCCAGGTCCTGTGCGGGAAGCCTGGTGGCCACACGGCCGTTGCCGAGCTTGCTCATGCCGTCTCCCGTTGCGTCGTCCGCTCGGATACGACTGCAGTAACGGCGTGCGCGGCACCGAGGCAACGGGGAGACGGCCGGCCCCGGGGACCGGCCGACCGCCGGATGGCCTCACGCCTCACGGCATCGCGTACGGGCGTCCGGCCCCGACGACGCACAGCGGGGCCGGACGCCCCTCGTCACACAGGGGGCAGTTGCGGTGCCGGTGCCGGTGCCGTCGTGGGCTGCCCGGCGGAACGCTGATGCGGAATCGGCAGCTCTCCCTGCTGCACGGAGATGGTCCGGACCGGGGCGGGAACGCTGATGCCCTCGGCACGGAAGCGCCGGTGCAGACGTTTGATGAACTCGTGCTTGATCCGGTACTGGTCGGCGAACTCACCGACCCCGAGGACCACGGTGAATCCGATCCGCGAGTCGCCGAACGTGTGGAAGCGGACCGCCGGTTCATGGTCGGGTACACCGCCCTCGACGTCGTTCATCACGCTCTCGATGACCTCGGTGGTGACCTTTTCCACATGGTCCAGGTCGCTCTCGTAGCCGACACCCACCTGGACCGTGAGCGTCATCTCCTGCTCAGGGCGGTGGTAGTTGGTCATGTTCGTCCCGGACAGCTTGGTGTTCGGGATGATCACCAGGTTGTTGGAGATGTGCCGCACCACGGTGTTGCGCCAGTTGATGTCGACGACGTAGCCCTCCTCCCCGCTGCTCAGCTTGATGTAGTCCCCGGGCTGCACGGTCCGGGACGCGAGGATGTGCACGCCCGCGAACAGGTTGGCGAGGGTGTCCTGCAGTGCGAGCGCCACGGCCAGACCGCCCACGCCGAGGGCGGTGAGCAGCGGGGCGATGGAAACACCCAGGGTTTCCAGCACGACGAGGAAACCCATGGCCAGCACCACGACGCGCGAGATGTTCACGAAGATCGTGGCCGATCCGGCGACACCGGACTTGGACTGCGCCAGGGCCTGCACCAGTCCGGCCACGATCCTGGTGGCCGTGAGGGTCGCGGCCATGATGAGCACGGCCGTGAGCGTCATGCTGACGCGGTGTCCGACCGTGGGATCCAGCGGCAGCACCGAAGCGGCCACCGCCGCCCCACCGGTGACGGCGGCCCACGGGACCAGCGCCCGCAAGGCGTCGACGATGATGTCGTCCCCGCCCCAGCGGGTTCTGCCGGCACGGATGCCGAGCCATTTCAGAACCACCCGCAGCAGCAGGGCTGCTGCGATTCCGGCGGCCAGGGCGATACCGGCGACGATCAGGTCGTGCGGCGTGAGGTCCCGGGTCAACGCGTCCCTCCCGTGGAACGGGGGAGCATGCGCGCGGCGGTGGTTGCCGCTGTGAACCGGTTGTGCTGTCTCGTCACCTTGCCACCTGTGCATTCTGGGAGTGCCGTTGTACGGTCCGCGCCGCCGCGTAAGAATCCGGCGCGGCGCGAGATCTGACATCCTGCCGCACGCGGCGGGCGGTGGTGCGAGTGGGCCATGTCCCCTGCGCGGGCACCCGTTCGGGCGCCGCGCACGGCGTACGGGTACTCCGGGGCGCGCTGTCGGCACGCACGCGGGTGACACCACGAGTAGGCCCACCCGCCCCGGGTAACGGGGGGTGCATGCCGCGTTCGTGGCGGTCGTGACGAGTGATCGCCGCGCGCCACCACGTCCAGCACGACGGCCACGGCAAGGAGCGGATATGAGCATCCGATTGGAAACGCTGCTTGATCAGGTCCAGGAAAGGGGCCGCTACACCCTGCGGCAGGAGGCCGCACGGGCCACCGAGATCGTCCTGGACGTGCTCGGAGCACATCTCGTGGGCGATGACCGTCGTGATCTCGCCCGTCTGCTGCCGCAGCGGTGCGGCCCGTTGCTGACCGTCGGGGAGCCCGCCAGCGAGCCACTGACGCCGCGCGGGTTCATCGAAGCGGTCGCGGCGCGTGACCACGGTGACTTCGGCGAAGCCCGACGGGCCGTCACCGCTGTGCTCGGCATCATCGCCGAGACGGCGGACGACGCACTGCTGCGGCGTATCCTCACCCAGCTTCCGCCGGGCCACGCAGGGCTGTTCGGCCGGATGGAGCCGGTCTGACCCGCGACGCCCGACAACGACGCCGGGGCCCGTGCACCGACGGAAGCGCGACCTGCTTCCACCGGCGCACGGGCCCCGGCCCGCTGCGGTCGTCAGTCGGCTGCCGGCCGGTACACCGTCAGCGCCTCGTCGAGCTTGTCGATCATCAGTGACGAGGGCGCCGGTACGACCTCGCCGTCGTACGCCATGCGGGTGCCCTCGGGGAGGTCCGAGAGGAACAGCCGTCGTGAGCGCGCCGAGGCATAGAGCCTGGTCCTGGCGAGTCCACCGGCCACGGCGGTGGCCAGCAGCCGGGTACGGGCGAAGCGTCCACCGTGGGCGATGCGGACATCGAGCAGACCGTCGGACAGATCGTGGCGGCGTGCCGGAGCCATGCCGAAACTGCGGTAGGCGCCGTTGCCGGCGAACAGCAACCAGATCGACCGGGGTTTCCCGTTCACCCGGGCACGCAACGGCCGTGTCGTGCGCAGCACCCGGAGCACGGAGACGAGCGCGGCCGGCGGGCCGCCGATACGTGGTGACCAGCGTTCCCGCGTCCGGACGAGCTCCGGGTAGATCCCGATGCTGAAGGTGTTCAGGAAGTACCGGGGCTCCTCGGCTCCCGGCCGGAGAATCCGGCGTTCGGGGAACCGTCCGTCCGCGTCGGTGAGCGGCCTGACCCGTCCCACGTCGGCCCGGATGGCGCTGCCCGCCTCCACGGCCGCGCACGCCGCCGCGATGGTGTCGGCGCCGAGGTCGGCGGCGAAGTGGTTGAAGGTGCCGCCCGGGAGCACGGCGAGCGGGACGTCGAACCGGAGTGCGCAGGCGGCGGCCGCGTTCACCGTGCCGTCACCGCCGCACACGCCCAGGGCGCCACCGTTCTTCGCGGCCGTCCGTGCGGCTTCGGCGAGCACCTCGGGCAGCGGGCCCGCGTCCGGCTCGTAGACCACCACATCGGCCTGGGGAAGCGCCGCCCTCAGCTGCCGCACCGGATCGATCAGCTGGGGCTGGGCCCCGGACGACGGATTGACGACCACGGTCAGACCTTTGCCCTCGGGCAGAGCGGGGGCATCGGCCCGGGGTCTGCCGGGTGCCGGGAGCTGGGAGCGTGACGGGACCATCCCCCGCACCGCGTACGCCGCCCCCACCCCGAGCGCCGTGCCGACCAGCACATCGCTCGGGAAGTGGACACCGGTGTAGACGCGCGAGAACGCCACCGAGGCGGCGACCGGCACCAGCACGGCTCCCCAGCCACGCGACTCCATGGCGACACCGGTGGTGAACGCGGCGGCCGAGGCGGCGTGCCCGGACGGAAAAGAGCTGGTGATGGGCTGGTGCGGCAGATGCCGGATGAACGGGACGTCGTCGAGGAGGGGGCGGGCGCGCCGCACCGCACCCTTGGCCAGGGTGTTGACCGTCGCGGAGGCCAGAGCGAGGGACGCGGCCCCGCGTACCGCGGCCCGCCGGCCCCGGACGCCGCCGAGCGCCCAGATCCCGGCGCCGATGCCGAACCACAGCAGCCCGTGGTTGGCACTCCGGCTCAGTCGGGGCAGCACGGGCTCCGCTCCCGGCCAGCGCCGCGAGGCGACCAGGCCGAAGAGCGCCAGGTCCTTTCCGTGGAGGAACCGTCGGACCTTTCGCACCCGGAGAGTGTTCATGGGCTCCCCTATACCCAGGCCGTCGCATTCCCATCATGCCTGTTCATCCCGTCGCACGGACGGTCCGGCGGCCGCTCGCAGATGCGGTGCATCCGGGAGCGGCCCAGGCGCCGAATCATGAGCAGAGGCAGAGGCAGAGGCAGAGGCAGTGACAGCCGCGGAACCCGCCGCGGAACCAGGAAGAGTGGCCGACAATGGGGAAAGCAGACGGCACACACACGACGGTGACGCGGATCGGAGGAATCCATGACCGGCCGGCAGACCCCGCAGGACACCCGGCGCCCGCACTGCCTGGTGACAGGCGCGTCGGGCTACATCGGAGGAAGGCTGGTGCCCGAGCTGCTGGCGGCCGGGCAGCGCGTGCGCTGTTTCGCCCGCTCGCCGGACAAGTTGCGCGACCACCCCTGGGCGAACGGCACGGAGGTGGTGCGCGGGGACGTCACCGACCCGGACGCGGTCGGCAGGGCCCTGGAAGGCATCGACGTGGCCTACTACCTGGTGCATGCGCTGCGCTCCGGACGCGGCTTCGAGGAGACGGACCGCGCGGCTGCCCGGATCTTCGCGGAGCGCGCCCGTGCCGCCGGCGTACGGCGCATCGTCTACCTGGGCGGACTGACCCCCGCGGACGTGCCCGCGGCGGAGCTGTCACCCCATCTGCGCTCGCGTGCCGAGGTGGGCGAGATCTTCCTCCGCTCCGCCGTGCCCGCGACCGTGCTCCGCGCGGCGGTCATCATCGGGTCCGGTTCGGCGTCGTTCGAGATGCTGCGCTACCTCACCGAGCGGCTGCCGGTCATGGTCACCCCGAGCTGGGTCGGCACCCGAGTCCAGCCGGTCGCCGTGCGGGACGTGCTGCGCTGTCTCGTGGGAAGTGCGCGGATGCCCGACGAGGTCAACCGGGCCTTCGACATCGGTGGACCCGACATCATGACGTACGAGGAGATGATGCGGCGGTATGCGGTGGCGGCCCGGCTGCCCCAGCGCCTCATCCTGCGCGTACCGGTGCTGACACCACGTCTGTCCAGCCACTGGATCGGCCTGGTCACCCCCGTCCCCCGGTCGCTCGCCCGGCCGCTGGCCGAGTCGCTGCGCCACGAGGTGGTCTGCCGCGAACACGACATCGCGCGCTTCGTCCCCGATCCGCCCGGGGCCCCGATCGGCTTCGACGAGGCCCTCCGACTCGCCTTGCGGCGGGTGCGCGACGCACAGGTCACCACACGCTGGTCCTCCGCCGCCCTGCCCGGTGCCCCGAGCGACCCCCTGCCCACAGACCCCCACTGGGCCGGGGGCAGCCTCTACACCGACCGGCGCGCCCTTACCGTCGACGCCTCGTCACAAGCCTTGTGGCAGGTGATCGAAGGCATCGGCGGAGACAACGGCTGGTACTCCTTCCCGCTCGCGTGGGCCCTTCGCGGCTGGCTCGACCGGCTGGTCGGCGGCGATGGACTGCGCCGCGGGCGACGGGACGCGAACCGGCTGCGGGTGGGGGACTCCCTGGACTTCTGGCGGGTGGAGGAGGTCGACCCCGGCCGGATGCTGCGGCTGCGCGCGGAGATGAGACTGCCCGGACTCGCCTGGCTCGAGATGTACGCGGAGGACGACGGGGCCGGCCGGTCGCGCTACCGGCAGCGCGCGCTGTTCCACCCGCACGGTCTGCTCGGCCACGCCTACTGGTGGAGCGTGTCCCCTTTTCACGCCGCCGTGTTCGGCGGAATGGCTCGCAACATCGCCCAGGCCGCACACCACGCCGACGCCGCGGCGAAGACGCCTGCGGACCGTGCCGCTGCCACCGCACCCGCCCGGGCGCCCCGGGCGGGCTGAGAGCGCATCCGGCCGGCCCGTACGGCCGGAAGTACCGCATGAACACCTCTGCCAGAACCTCCCGGGAGTGGCCCCATGACCGCTGCGGTCGTCCTCTTCACCTCCGACCTGCGTCTGCACGACCACCCGCCGCTGCGCGCGGCCCTCTCCTCGTGCGACGAGGTGGTGCCGCTGTTCGTACGCGACCGCCGTATCGAGGTCCTGGGCTTCTGCGCACCCAACAGGGACGCGTTCCTCGCCGACTGCCTCGGGGATCTCGACCGAGGGCTGCGGGAGCGGGGCGGCAGGCTCGTCGTGCGCTCGGGAGACGTCGTCGACGAGGTGTGCGCCGTGGCGTACGAGGCGGACGCCGGCGATGTGCACATGGCCGCCGGCGCCAGTGGCTACGCCCAGGACCGCGAGGAGCGTCTGCGCAGGGCCCTGGAGGCGGAGGGAATCCGGCTCCACATCCACGAGGCGGTGGCCGCCGCCGTCGGCCCCGGCGCCGTCGTCCCCGCCGGCTCGGACCACTTCGCGGTCTTCACACCGTACTTCCGCCGCTGGTCGCAGCAGGAGATCCGGGGCACGCTCGGCGCACCGCGGGCGGTGCGCGTACCCGGCTCCGTCCGTTCGGGGCCCGTTCCTTCCCGCAAGGACGTCGCGGGGGTATCGGCCGGACTGGCCCGCGGCGGGGAGAACGAGGCGCGCAAGCGGCTGAACGCATGGCTGCGCAGCCCGATCCGGCGATACGCCGAGCTGCACGACGACCTCGCGGGTGACGCCACCTCGCGGCTCTCGCCGCATCTGCACTTCGGCACGCTGTCACCGGCCGAACTCGTCCACCGCGCACGATCGGCCGATGCAGACGGCGAAGGGGCGCAGGCGTTCGTACGACAGCTGTGCTGGCGGGACTTCCACCAGCAGGTACTCGCCGCACGGCCCTGGGCCGCCCGCCTCGACTACCGGACCCGCAACGACCGGTGGCGCCAGGGCCGCGATGCGGAGGAGGAGACCGAGGCGTGGAAGACCGGACGCACTGGATACCCCGTCATCGACGCGGCCATGCGCCAACTGCGGCACGAAGGGTGGATGCACAACCGGGGACGCCTGCTGACCGCGAGCTTCCTCACCAAGACCCTGTACGTCGACTGGCGCGTCGGCGCCGGGCACTTCCTCGCGCTGCTGGCCGACGGTGACCTCGCCAACAACCAGCTCAACTGGCAGTGGGTGGCCGGCACGGGCACGGACACCCGCCCGAACCGCGTACTCAACCCGGTCCGCCAGGCCAGGCGCTACGACCCGGACGGCACCTACGTACGCCTCTGGGTGCCCGAACTCGCGGGCATCGAGGGCCCCGCCGTGCACGAGCCCTGGAAGCTGCCGGGGTGCGAGCGCGCGCGATACGACTACCCCGAGCCGCTGGTCGCTCTCGCCGACGGTCTCGGGAGGTTCCGGAAGGGCCGGGGCACACCGGCTGACCCGGTCGTGGCCGTTCGTCGCAGCGCCGCGGAAGCCCCTGCGGGCCGCGTACGCACCTCGTGCAGCGATCGCGCGTCGTAAAATGACCGGGTGACCGCCGACCGGCCATCCGGTAGTCCCACCGCGGGCGCCGCCCCCGCCGCTCTGAGCACCGGGGCCGTGGCCAGGCGGCTCGGGGTCGCGCCGACCACACTCCGCTCGTGGGAGCGTCGCTATGCGATCGGTCCCGCGACCCGTGAGAGCGGGCGCCACCGACGCTGGACCCCCGAGGACATCGCACGGCTCGAAGAGATGTGCCGGCTCACCGCCCGGGGTGTCCCGCCGGCCGAGGCCGCACGCGCCGCTCTGCACGGCGCCGCGCCGGGTCACCAGCCTCGGCCGCCCCGGCAGCCGGAGCGACCCGAGGGGCCGGAGGGACGTCATGATCCCCGCGGGTCCCGCGGGCCGCGACAACCTTCCCCGGAGCGGACGTCCGGCCCGGACGCGGTGGCGCGGAAGCAGTCGCGTGGCCTCGGCCGGGCGGCCGTCAGGCTCGACGCGCCCGCCGTCGCGGAACTCCTCGAAGCCGCGCTCGCCGAGCACGGCCTCGTCACCGCCTGGGAGGAGGTCGTCGCGCCGGCGCTGCACGCCGCAGGGCGCACCTGGGCGTCCTCGGGGGAGCGGTACGTGGAGGTCGAGCACCTGCTGTCCTGGCACGTCGTCTCGGCACTCCACCGTGTCCGTACGGTCGCGCCGACGAGGGGTGCGCCGCCGGTGCTGCTCGCCTGCGTCCCCGGCGAACAGCACAGCCTTCCCATGGAGGCGCTGGCCGCCGCGCTCGGCGAGCGCGGTCTGCCCGTCCGGATGTTCGGAGCGGCACTGCCGGCCGAGGCGATGTACGAAGCCGTTCGCCGGCTCGGGCCGTCCGCGGTGGTGCTCTGGGCCCAGTCGAGGTCGACCGCGGACCGGGCGCTCGTCCACTTCATCGCGGGGACGGAATGGGGGCTGCGGGGCGCTCGGACCCGTCCCGCACTCCTCCTCGCGGGTCCGGGCTGGTCCGGCGCGCCCTGTCCGGGGACGGAACGGCTGCACGGTCTGCGTTCGGCGGTCGAGGCGATCACGTCACTGCACAGGCGCCGGGCCCCCGTCCCCGAGCCCGACGCCGAAACGCCGGCCGCCGCGGGAGGCTCAGAGGCCGCCGGGCCCGTCGGTCAGTGACCGCCGGACGGCACGCATGGCCCGGCGCATATGGCTCTTCACCGTCCCGAGCGGGAGACCGGTCCGCTCGGCGATCTGGGTCTGGGTGAGATCGCCGTAGAACGCGAGCCGGAGGACCCGCTGCTGCGGCGAGGGAAGGCGTGCCAGTGCGCCGAGGAGCAGCACCCGGTCCACCACCCCTTCGGGATCCCCGCCCGGGTCCCGGGCGACGGACGGGGCCGCACGGAGGGCACCGGCCGCGGCCAACAGATCGGCGCGCCGGGCCCGGGCCGCGAGCGCGTCGGCGATCTTGTGGCGGGTGATGCCGACGATCCAGCCCGGGAGACCGCCACGGCCCCTTCGGTACCCGTGCCGGCCCCGCCAGGCGGAGAAGAACACCTGCTGGGCCACGTCTTCCGCCTCCCGCTCGTCGTCCAGTGCCCGCCTGGCGAGCGAGAGGACCAAGGGGCCCAATCGGCGGTAGACCGCCTCCAGGCACTGCTCGTCACCGGCGACGAATCCGGTGGCGAGCCGTTCCTCGGCACGGTCGTCCGCACGCTCGCCGTCGCCCGTGTCGGGAAGGACGGCCGGTGCCGTACGGGATCCGACAAGGACCATGGCGCGGCTCCCCCGTACCGGGTTCGGCGGACCGGGGCCCGCGGGCGGTTCGGGCGCATCGGGTGTGTGCGCCCCAGCCCGCCCAGCGTCACCGGAGGCACGCCGCGCCCGCAACGTGCAGCGATTCTGCGTCGTATACGGGCGGCCACCCGGTGCGCGGAGCCGTGGTGAGCGGGCACTTACATCACCGCGCACGAGCCCGCCGGGTTCGTGCGTATATCACCTGAACGGCCCACGTCGGCTGTTGCCCGGCTCCGCCGTTCGCTATCCCTGAGCGTATGGCCGGTACTCCATCCGGAGCACCGGCGCTGCGGACGCCCGGCGCTCCGTCGGCGGACCGGGCGGTGCCGGTCACCGAAGCCGGTGACGGCCGCGACCTCACCGCATCGCCCCCGATCTCGTCACCTCCGGAAGTGAGACCAGAGGATGAAGACAGCCAACAACGCCTTGCGGCACCGGAACGGCTTCCGGGTGCCCGAACTGATGGCCGATCCGCTGACCAACCGTGGAACCGCCTTCACCGCGGGGGAACGCGACCGCTACGGGCTCGTCGGACGCTTCCCCGACGCCGTCCTCACCCTGGAACAACAGGCGCGCCGCGCCTGGGAGCAACTGCGGAGCCAGCCCGGGGACCTCGCCAAGAACGTGTACCTGGAGCAGCTGCACGACCACAACGAGGTCCTCTACTACCGGCTGCTGGCGGACCACCTCACCGAACTGCTTCCGATCGTCTACGACCCCACGGTGGGCGAGGCCATCAAGCGTTACTGCCACGAGTTCCGCCAGCCCCGCGGCGTCTACCTCTCCATAGACCGGCCCGAAGACGTCCGCCGCTCCTTCGAAGCACTGGGACTGTCCGCGGACGACGTCGATCTGGTCGTGGTCACGGACGCCGAGGAGATCCTCGGCATCGGCGACTGGGGCGTCGACGGGGTGCAGATCTGCGTCGGCAAGCTCGCCGTCTACACCGCCGCCGCCGGCATCCACCCCGATCGCTGCATCCCCGTCGTGCTCGACGTCGGCACCGACAACGAGCACCTCCTCAACGCCCCGCTGTACCTGGGCGCACGCCACAGCCGGGTACGCGGACAGCGCTACGACGACTTCGTCGCGACGTACATGGACACCGTGCGTGAGCTCTACCCGCACGCCCTGCTGCACTTCGAGGACTTCGGCCCGGGCAACGCGCGCCGCATCCTGGAGCAGTACGCCACCGAGGCCCGGATCTTCAACGACGACATGCAGGGCACCGGTGCCATCTCCCTGGCCGCCGTGGTCTCCGCGCTCAAGGCGCTGCAACAGCCCTTCCGTGACCAGCGTGTCGTGGTCTTCGGCGCGGGTACCGCGGGTGTCGGCATCGCCGACCAGCTGCGCGACGCGATGGTGCGCGACGGACTGAGCGCCGAAGAGGCGACCGGGCGGATCTGGCTGGTCGACAAGCAGGGTCTGCTCCTGGACGACATGAAGGACCTGCGTGACTACCAGCAGGGCTATGCGCGGCCTGCCGCGGAGGCCGCCGCCTTCGCACCCTCCGGCGGCGGGCCGGTCGGACTCCTGGAGACCGTGCGCGGGGCGAAACCGACCATTCTGGTGGGCACGTCGACGGCGCACGGCGCCTTCACGGAGGACGTGGTGCGGGAGATGGCCGCACATGTGGAGCGGCCCGTCATCCTCCCGCTGTCCAACCCGACCGAGCGGATCGAGGCGATGCCGGCGGATCTGATCGCGTGGACCGACGGCAAGGTGCTGTGCGCCACTGGCATCCCCGTCGATCCGGTGCGCCACAACGGCACCGAGTACGCCATCGGTCAGGCCAACAACGCCCTGTTGTATCCCGGTCTCGGCCTCGGCACCGTCGTGGCCCGCGCCGACCACGTGACCCCGGGCATGCTGCTCGCCGCTGCCGAGGCGGTCGCGGGCCAGGCCGACGCGAGCGGGACGGGCGCGGCCCTGCTGCCCCCCGTCGCGGATCTGAGGGCTTCCTCCGCGACGGTGGCCGTGGCGGTGGTGGAGGCCGCCCGGCGTGATGGCGTTGCGCGTGCACAGATCGACGACGTGGTGCAGGCAGTACAGGACGCGATGTGGATGCCCGAGTACGTACAGCTTCCGGAGGGCGCGCGACGATGACCGCCACCGAACGGGCCGGGGCCGTCGCCGACGCCCCCGCCGTCCTGAAGCTGACCGTCGGCATCGACGCCACCGGCACCCGCCGCGAGAGCGACTCCATGGGCGAGGTGAACGTCCCCGCCGACCGCTACTGGGGCGCGCAGACCCAGCGTTCGCTGGAACACTTCGCGATCGGCGACGACCGGATGCCCAAGGCCGTCTACCACGCCTACGGGTACGTCAAGAAGGCGGCCGCGCAGGTCAACGGCCGTGCCGGGCGGCTGCCACGATGGCAGGCGGAGCTGATCGCGCAGGTCGCCGACGAGGTGATCTCGGGCGCGCTGGACGCCGACTTCCCGCTGTACGTGTGGCAGACCGGTTCCGGCACCCAGTCGAACATGAACGTCAACGAGGTGATCGGCAACCGGGCGATCCAGCTGGTCGGCGGAGTGCTCGGCTCCAAGGCTCCCATCCACCCCAACGACCACGTCAACATGGGCCAGTCGTCCAACGACACCTTCCCCACGGCGATGCACATCGCCGCCGTCCTCGCGCTCCACGACCATCTGCTGCCCGAGCTGCGCCGGCTGGCCGGCACCCTCGAGCGGAAGGCACGGGAGTGGGCGGACATCCCCAAGACGGGACGCACCCATCTGCAGGATGCGGTGCCGCTGACAGTGGGTCAGGAATGGTCGGGGTACGCGGCGCAGACGCGTGACGCGATCGTCCGTGTCGAGGCGGTCCTGCCCGGACTTCACCAACTGGCCGTCGGCGGTACGGCCGTCGGTACGGGCCTCAACGCTCCGCCCGGGTTCGCCGATGAGGTGGCGGAGCGTATCGCGGAACTGACCGGACACCCCTTCGTCACCGCCCCCAACAAGTTCGCGGCGCAAGGCGGGCTCGACGCCATGGTCGCGGCCTCCGCCGGGCTGCGCGCGGTCGCCGTTCCGCTGATGAAGATCGCCAACGATGTGCGCTGGCTCGCCTCGGGACCGCGCTGCGGCCTGGGCGAGCTGAAGCTGCCGGCCAACGAGCCGGGCAGCTCGATCATGCCGGGCAAGGTGAACCCCACCCAGTGCGAGGCGATGGTGATGGTCTGCATCCAGGTCCTCGCCGACGACGGCGGCGTTGCCTTCGCGGGCAGCCAGGGCAACTTCGAGCTCAACGCGATGCGCCCGATCGTCATCAACAACTTCCTTCACTCGGCGCGCATCCTCGCCGACGCCTGCGGGAAGCTCCGGACGTTCTGCATCGAGGGCACCGAGCTGCACCGCGAACAGATCGACGCCTTCGTCGACCGTTCGCTGATGCTGGTGACCGCCCTTTCCCCGACGCTCGGATACGACAAGGCCAGTGCCATCGCCCACAAGGCCGACGACGAGGGCACGACGCTGCGGGAGGCCGCCCTGGCCACCGGCTGGATCTCCGCCGGCGACTTCGACAGGATCGTCGACCCCCGGGCGATGACGGGCCGCGGCGCAGGCACCGCGGCCCATGGCCCGGACGGTGCGCACGGCCCGGACGGTGCACACGGTCCGAATGGTGCGCACGGCTCGAAGGATTCCGGCTCGAAGGATTCCGGCGCGGGGAGATGACGCGGAGAGACGCCGTCGCGGTGCGGGCGACCGCGTCGCGATGAGGAGGACGTCCTTTGCCAGGAGCCGGTTCGGGCGAACGGCGGTCCGCGGGCACGAGGTCGTGCCGGCGGACCGCCGGACGTCGTACGCCGTGAAGCGGAACTCACATGGAGCGGAGTTGCGTTGGAGGGTGGTGCACATGATGGGATGAAGCGATGCGACCCCCCACACGCATTTCCGCGCGTCCCCCCAACCCGTATGAGGAACTCGCTCAACTAGCTGATCCAAAGACCGAGTTGGACGAGTACCCAGCACGCAACCGCCGAATGCGGCCCGCCGCACCCGGACTGCGCTCGGACGACGATCATCAGGAGTGGACGCCCCCCGACCACCGCGGCCGCAGCCGGCTCGCGGCCCTGCCCGTGATGCTCAAACTGGCTGTCGCCGTGGTGGTGTGCGGCCTTCTGTTCGTGGTCTGCGACCGGCTGTCGGTGGCCTACGCCGAGGACAAGGCGGCGGAGAAGATCCAGCACTCGCTCGGTGGGGGAGCCCGGCCCGACGTCGACATCGCGGGCTTCCCGTTCCTGACCCAGGTCCTGCGCCAGAGGATCGACAGAGCCGACGTGACGGTCCCGGACGTGGCCGCCGACAAGATCTCGATCGCCGAGGTGCACGCCACGGCGGAGGACGTCCGCATCGTCGGGGATCTTCCGACCTCGATCGAAGGCGCGGTCGTCGACCGCATGGACGGGGACGTCCTGCTTTCCTTCGACGATCTCAATCGTGAACTCGGCGCCTCCCGGGTCCGCTTCACCGAGACCGGCTCCGGTGGGATCCGTATCGCCGGATCGATGCCGGTGGCCGGCCGCGAGGTGAGCCTGCGGGCGGAGGCCCACATCCGGCAGCACGGCGACCGTGCCGTGTCCACCACGGTCGAGAACATGAGTCTCGATGTGCCCGGACTGTTCACGTACCGGCCCGGAAAGGATCCGAAGCGCGCGGGCCTGCGCCTGCACGCCGAAGCCGCGGAGCGCATCAGCCGCGAGGCGGCCCGCGCCAAGTCCCTGCTCGCGCTGCCCGCGGTGGTCGAGCGCCTCGGAATCCCCGCGGCGCAGATCGACCGCGCTGTGCGCAGTGAGAAGAAACTGAACGAACTCACCGGCTCGCCGCGCTTCCTCCGGCAGTTGATGAAGGTCAACCTCGTCGATCTCGTCGTCGACCACCCCTGGTTGCTGGAAAAGGCGGGCATCGACCCCGAACTGATCGGATCACTGCTGAAGCTGAGGCCGCCGCAGTTGTCCGACAGGCTGTCGCTCTCGTTCGAGTTGCCGAAGGTCTCGACGGGTGACATACGGCTGCGCGACATCGTGGTGGAACCCCAGGGCATCCGGGCGGATCTGACGGGGACCGGGCTCACCTTCGGACGGCCCGACCGATCCGGCAAGAGCCACGCCCGCTGACGTCGTTCGCCGTTTCTCCCGGTGTGATGGCGATTCCGGGAGGAACGGCGGCAGATAGGCACATAGGTTGCTCCGATCATCATTTCGCAACCTGTCCCTCCGCACCTTCCGTGCCCCCGTGTGGCGGGGAAGGAGATGGCGGGCACACGTAACTCCCGCGCGGTAAATCGGCCGTTCGGCTGATAGTTCCGCTGCGATCGAATGGACGTGAATGCGCAGAGTCATGAGCCGTCACGGCTTGTGATGTATTTTGCGCAGCCCTTTCACCGTCCTGTGATCATTCCAGGGAGTTCGCCATGTCCGCATTCAGACCCCCTGGGGGATCCCCAGCAGAGGCCCGGAAAGCGTGGACATCCGCTTCCCGGGCACGTCGTTGCTGGGCCGGTGTGCTCGGAGCCCTGCTGGTGCTGGGACCTGCGCCCTCGCTGTCCCTGGCGACCGAGCGAAGCGCCGGCGTCGCCGGTGTGGCCACGGGCGGCAGTACGGCACAGGCGAAGGGCCACGGCGGTACCGGGTCGGCCAAGGCGGCGGCCCTGCCCCTGGACTGTACCGGCGACAGGATCTACGCCCTCCAGAACGGTGCCAGTGCCTCGGACTTCGGCACCCTGCTGTCGCTCGACGCGAGCACCCTCGCGGGACCGACGCCGACGGTGACCGCGACGGTGGTCAGCAAGATCCCCTCGGGGGGAATGACCAACGCACTCGGCATCCTCCCGGGCGGCACCGGCGCCTATGTCGTCAACCGGACGGGCGGCGCCTCCTCCATCGTCGTCCACGGCTATGACGCGGCGAGCGACACCTGGACCAGCTACAGCGGCACGACACCCGGCAACGGAGTGGTCGTCGTCGCCGGCGCGGTCGACCCGGCCAGCGGCATCTACTACTACGCCGCCCTCAATCCCTCCTCGGCTCCGGGCAAGGTCAAGGTCTACGGCTTCAACACCGTGACCCACACGGCGATCCAGGGTGTGATCGCCACCTTCGACCTGCCCATCAGCAGTACGTCGGGCGCCAACGGCGACATCGCCTTCGACGCCGCCGGCAACCTCTACATCGTCACGTCCGCCAACGGGGTCAACGACGCCGCGATCGGTGTCGTCGACGGACCCCTTCCCCAGACCGGCTCCGCCACGGGCGTCGCACTGCCCGTCACGGTTCTGGCGGACATCGACAATCCCCAGCAGCGCCAGTACAACGGGATCGCCTTCGACAACGGTGGGAAGCTGTTCATCGAGTACAGCACCGGCACCACGACGTTCCTGCAGGCGGTCAACCCGAACAACGGGCAGCTCATCGGTCAGCCGAAGCGCCTGTCGGATCAGGCGTTCGTCTCCGTGGACCTCGGTGCCTGCTCGACCAACCCGACGCTGACGCTCCAGAAGAACATCGTCGGGCGGTTCATGGAATCGACCACGTCCAACGACCAGTTCGAACTGTCGATCGACGGCGGTGGCATCAGCGCAGGCAACACCGCCACCACGACAGGGAACACGACCGGCGTCCAGCCGGAGAAGGTCGGACCGGTCATCGGCGTGGCGAACACCACGTACACCCTCGCCGAGACCGCGGCGTCGGGCGGCGACCTCGACAACTACACCACGACGTACGACTGTGTCGACACGGCCAACGGCAATGCTCCGGTGACCTCCGGTGCCACCACGTCCTTCACACTGCACTTCCCCGCCGCCGAGTCGGGGCGCAGCAGCCCGCGCATCCTCTGCACCTTCACCAACACCCCCGACGACCCCGACCCGTCACTGTCGCTGACGAAGTCGGCCGGTCCGGAATCGGTGACGGCCGACGGGCAGCCGGTGACGTACACACATGTGGTGACGAACACCGGGAACGTGACGCTCACCGGTGTGACGGTGGCCGAGACGGCGTTCTCGGGTACCGGGACGGACCCGGAAGTCTCATGCCCGAGCACCTCCCTCGCCCCGGGTGCGTCGATGGAGTGCCGGGCGACGTATGCGGTGACGCAGACCGATGTGAACGAGGGAGAGATCGAGAACACCGCGACGGCGACCGGCACTCCGCCGTCGGGCCCCGCGGTGACGGCGACGGCGGAGGAGACGGTCACCGCCGACCAGCAGCCGTCGCTGTCGCTGGCCAAGACGGTGGTCGGGGACGGTGGTGTGTTCCGTGCCGGTGAGGTGCTGACGTACTCGTACCTGGTGACCAACACCGGCAATGTGACGGTGTCGAACGTGTCCGCGAACGATGTCTCCTTCTCCGGCACGGGACCCGAGCCGGAGATCTCCTGCCCGCCGGGACCTCTCGCTCCCGGTGACGCGGTGACCTGTACGGCGACCTACACGGTGACACCGGACGACGTGGTGGCCGGGGAGATCACCAACACAGCGGTCGCGACGGGCACCCCGCCCTCCGGCCAGACGGTGACGTCGAACCAGTCGTCCGCCGTGTTCACCCCGCAGCGCAGACCGGAACTGAGGCTGGTGAAGACGGCTTCGCCGACCGTGGTGACACAGGCGGACCAGCGCGTCGACTACACGCTGGTCGTCAGCAACACCGGCAATCTCCCGCTGAGCCAGGTGAGCGTGACCGACATCGCCTTCTCGGGCACGGGGACGGCTCCGGTGGTCTCGTGTCCGGCCACCGCACTCGGCCTCGGCGAGTCGATGACGTGCACGGCCTCGTACCTCGTGACACAGACCGACATGAACACGGGCACCGTGACCAACACGGCCCGCGCGACCGGCACTCCACCGGGGGGTCCCGCGGTGACGTCCACGTCGAGCGAGACGGTGACCGCCGACCGGGATCCCTCGCTGTCGTTGGAGAAGTCGGCCGATCCGGAAACGGTGACGGCCGAGGGGCAACGGGTGACGTACACGCATGTGGTGACCAACACCGGGAACGTGACGCTCACCGGTGTGACGGTGGCCGAGACGGCGTTCTCGGGTACCGGGACGGACCCGGAGGTGTCGTGTCCGGGCACGTCCCTCGCCCCGGGTGCGTCGATGACGTGCACGGCGACCTATGTGGTGACGCAGGCCGACGTGAACGAGGGGGAGGTGCGGAACACGGCCCGCGCCACCGGCACCCCGCCCTCCGGTCCCGCCGTCACTGCGACGTCGGGCGCGACGGTGACCGCGGCGCAGACCCCCGCGATCGCGCTGGTGAAGACGGTGGTCGGGGACGGCGGGGTGTTCCGCTCCGGTGAGGTGCTGACCTACTCGTACCGTGTGAGCAACACCGGCAATGTGACACTGTCCGCGCTGAACGTGGCGGACGTCGTCTTCTCCGGATCGGGTCAGCCGCCCGAGGTGTCGTGCCCGGCAACGACCCTCGCGCCAGGTGACTCGATGGTCTGCACGGCGACCTACACCGTCACCCAGCAGGACGTCGACGCCGGTTCGATCGACAACACGGCCCGTGCCAGCGGGACTCCGCCGAGCGGCACTGCGGTGTCGGTGCAGTCGTCGGCCGTGTTCACACCCGTCGTCAACCCCGCCCTGGCGCTGGCGAAGACGGCGACCCCGGTCACCGTGACCGCGGTCGGTCAGGTGGTGTCGTACGACTTCGTGGTCACGAACACCGGCAATGTGACGCTGTCCGGCGTCAGCGTGAACGAGACCGCGTTCTCGGGTACGGGCCAGGCGCCCCAGGTCTCGTGCCCGAACACGTCCCTCGTCCCCGGCGCGTCGCTCACCTGCACGGCGTCGTACGCCGTCACCCAGGCCGACTTCAACGCCGGCTCCGTGACGAACACCGCCCGCGCGACGGCCAGTCCGCCCACCGGACCCGCCGTGGCCACACCGCCGTCCACCGCGACCGTCACCGCCCGGCAGGCCCCGGCCCTCTCCGTGGTGAAGGCGGCATCGCCCACCACGGTGACCGCGGCCGGTCAGCAGATCGACTACACGCTGGTCGTCACCAACACCGGGAACGTGACGCTCACGGACGTCCGGGTGGACGAAACCGCGTTCACGGGAACGGGCCCGGATCCCAACATCGTGTGTCCCGCGGGCCCTCTCGCCCCCGGCCGGTCGAAGACCTGCACGGCCACGTACACGGTGACGCAGGCGGACATGAACGCCGGAGCCGTGACGAACGGTGCCATCGCCACCGGGACGCCCCCTTCCGGCCCCGCGGTGACGGCGACCACGGAGGAGACGGTGACGGCGCTTCCGGATCCCGCGCTGTCGCTGGTGAAGACGGTGGCCGGGGATGGCGGTGTGTTCCGTGCCGGTGAGGTGCTGACGTATTCGTACCGCGTGACCAACACCGGCAATGTGACCGTGTCCGGTGTCTCCGCGACCGACCTCTCCTTCTCGGGTACGGGACCCGAGCCGGTGATCTCCTGCCCGTCCGGGCCCCTCGCTCCGGGCGCTGCGCTCACGTGCACGGCGACCTACACGGTGACACCGCAGGACGTGGCGGCGGTGCAGATCATTAACACCGCCGTCGCCAGGGGCACGTCCGCCTCCGGCCAGGGGGTGGAGTCCAACGAGTCGTCCGCGGTGTTCACCCCGCGGCGCAACCCGGAGCTGAGGCTGGTGAAGTCGGCTTCGCCCGCCGTGGTCACCGAGGCGGGCCAGCGCGTCGACTACCGGCTCGTCGTCACCAACACCGGCAATCTGGCACTGTCGGACGTGGGCGTGGCCGAGATCGCGTTCTCGGGGACGGGAACGGCTCCGGTGGTGTCGTGTCCGGGCACGTCCCTCGCCCCGGGTACGTCGATGACCTGCACGGCGTCGTACGTGGTGACACAGGCCGATGTGAACGAGGGATCGATCGCGAACGCGGCCCGTGCGACGGGCACTCCGCCCGGTGGGACGGCGGTGACCTCCACGTCGAACGAGACCGTGACCGTGCAGCAGGCCCCGTCGCTGTCGCTGGCGAAGACGGTCACGCCGGCCACGGTGACCGCCGTCGGCCAGCGCGTCACCTACCGCTTCGTCGTGACCAACACCGGCAATGTGACCCTGACCGGGGTCGGCGTCGTCGAGCCCTCGTTCACCGGAACCGGAACCCGGCCGGAGGCGACGTGTCCGAGCACGTCGCTGGCCCCCGGCGCCTCGCTGACCTGTACGGCGACCTATACGGTGACCGCGGCCGACATCGCCGCAGGGGCCGTGTCCAACGGAGCCACCGTCACCGGCAGACCGCCCACCGGTCCGCCGGTGACGGCGACGTCGGTCACGACGTTCACCGCCACCGTCGTCCCCGTCACGGCGATCACCCTCGTCAAGACGGCGTCGCCCACCAAGGCCACCCGCCCGGGCACGCGCGTCGAGTACCGCTTCGTGGTCACCAACACCGGCACGGTGGGGCTCTCGCGGGTGCGGGTGGACGAGACCTCGTTCACCGGCGCCGGCACCCCACCGGTGGTGTCGTGCCCCGGCACCACACTCGCCCCCGGTGAGTCGATGACCTGCACGGCGGCCTACACCGTCGGGAAGGGCGACATCCGGGCCGGCAAGGTGAAGAACACCGCCACGGCGACCGGTACGGCGCCTGACGGCCGCACGGTACAGGCCATTTCCGGAGCGACGGTGTCGACGGCCCACCACGGGGGAGGGCACCGTCCGAAGCCACCGCACGGGGGAGGGCACCGTCCCAAGCCGCCACACGGCGGTGGGCACCGTCCCAAGCCCCCGCACGGCGGTGGTTCGCACCCGTCGTCTCCACACGGAAGTGGTTCCCACTCGTCGTCTCCACACGGCGGACACCGGCCGCGGACCGGTAGTTGACCCGGTGCCCGGCCGGGAACGGCGGTGACCCCGCCGCCGGCCGGGCGGACCGGTGCCGGTACGACGCACCCATCGGACTGGCCCCGAACCTTCACGTTCGGGGCTGGTGGGCTTCTGATGGATCTCCGCGGCGTCGCGACGCCCGGCACTCACTCTCGCCGCACCGGCCGAAAACCCAAGTACGTCCAGTACGAGGGCTTCCAACCGGCACCCCGAGAGCACGCACCGGACGCCGCTCCTTCCTCCACGGAGATCCATCAGAAACCCCCCAGTCCCATGTCGGATTCGGCTCCCACCCGCGCGCGAACCCCGGGAAACGCACTCGGCGGGGCCGGTTGCCCGAATTCCCTCCGCTCCGAGTGGTTTTGCCGTCGGGAGAGTGCCCGTTTCCCCGACAGGCGTCACGCTCAGGTCATTTGTGAGGGGTGGGGTGCAGACGAGTGTGGTGGGGGAGTACTGTGCGCGGCACCAACCCCGTTGTTACACATGTTGCGTGGAGGATTGATGAAGGTACCCACCCGTGCGTGGAAGCGCTCGGGCGCTCTCATAGCGGGCACGGCCGCCGGGCTCGTCGGCGCGGGGCTGTTCGCCGCCCCGGCTTCGGCTCACACTCCCGTGTGGACGGTGACCTGCTCCGAGGTCACCGTCGATCTGAAGGCGTACAAGGACTACGTCACCAACACGGTGACCATCACGGTCGACGGCAAGGACCTGCTGCCCACCACGAAGTTCGGGCGGCAGTTCCACCAGGAGCTCAAGCTGCCCGACCACAAGTCCGACGTGAAGGTGCGCCTCGTCGTGAAGGCGGGTGACGGCGACCAGTTCTCGCGCGACGAGACCAAGACCGCTCCGCCCTGTGAGACACCGAAGCCCTCCGAGCCCCCGAAGCCCTCGGTGCCTCCGAAGCCTTCCGACACCCCGAAGCCGTCGGACACCCCGAAGCCCTCGGTGCCTCCGAAGCCTTCGGACAAGCCGGAGCCGCCCAGCTCCGCCGCGCCCGTTCCGTCGCCCAGCGCGACGAAGCCGGGTGGCCTCGCCGAGACCGGTGGGTCCAGCACCACGCCCGTGATCGCCGGCGCCGCTGCCCTCGCGGTCCTGGCCGGTGGCGGCATCCTGGTGGCGACCCGCAAGCGGCGCGCCGCGCGCGACTGACCGCTTGAGGCCGTATGTGCCCTGTGGCCCTCGGGCCGCAGGGCACATCGCCGTTTCGGGAGGCGGCGGGCATTTCAGCGCGCGAGCGCCAGCATCCCGAGCCGCCGCCAGTCCAGCCGGGGCCGGACCCTGGGCACACCGGGCCGGTGACGCGGCACCCGTACGCGCAGAGCTCCCGGTCTGATCGTGCAGCGCACGGGAGTCGGCAGGGTGAGCGCCTCACCGTCCAGGCCCACGTCGACCTCGGGGGCATCGGCATCCACGACCACCTCAGGGGCCGCGGCCACGGTCAGACCGGGTGCCCGCTCACCGCGCAGCAGATCCGCGGCCTGCGCCCCGCTGTCGACCCTGACGCACACCAGACCCAGTACGCCGCCGTCCAGCCGGTCCCGGCGGCCGAGTGAGGCCATGTCGCCCATCCGGTACGGGTTGTTGCTCACCAGAGCCGCCTGCGGGGCCTCGACGGTGTCCTGGGCCGCCCGGACGGTCAGCCGGGGACCGGCCCGGTGTGTCAGCACATCGGGGAACAAGTCGAGCGTGGTGCGCACCTTGTCGTCGCGGTACGCGTCACTCTGCACCACTGCGGCATAGGCACCGAACGACGCGTTGTTGACGAACACCCGGTCCCCGATGCGGCCGAGGTCCACCCGGAGCTCGACGCCGTCCGTCAGGGCGTCCAGTGCGGCGGCGGGATCCTCCCGGTCGAGCCCGAGATCCAGTGCGAAGTGGTTCCGGGTTCCGGCGGGGACGACCAGGAACGGGATGCCGTGCTCCGCCGCGACGCCCGCCACCAGCGCCTGGGTGCCGTCCCCGCCCGCCACCCCGAGCAGATCCGCTCCCTCGGCCACGGCCTGGCGCGCAAGAGCGGCCACATCGACCGGATGTGCCGGATCCAGCAGGACGATCCGGGCGCCGGCCCCCTCCGCCTTCTCCTTCAGCCCGAACCGCTCCACCTTGCCGCCGCCCGATCGGGGGTTCATGATCAGGAACGGTCGCTCGGGCCGGGGCGCATCGGAGACGGGCTGCTTCCCGGGCCCGGCCTCCATGGCCAGCGCCTCCCACCCGGCCGTCGCGGCGAGAGCCCCGAGCGCCAGACAGACCACCAGCAGCCACAGCAGACCCGAGGCAAGCCCCAGCCAGATCACCACCACCGGCGCGGCGACGGCCAGCACCGCGGCGCAGACCCGCACCACACCCCGGCGGGTCAGCGCCCACCACAGGGCGGCCGCCGTCACCGCCGTCCCCACCACCACGACGGCCACGAGCGCGATGCCCCTCAGGCCGGAGACCAGGACGAAGAGAGCCACCGCCGCGAGCGCGGCCACGATCGCGAACCGCGCGGCCCAGCGCTGCGCACGCATCCGCCTGCCGTCGCCGTGGCCCATGGCACCTCCGTGCTCGCCCGGTCCGGCTCCGGCTCTGACCGGACCGGATCCCAAGGCCATTGCACTACGGCGCGCCGCACGGCGCCTCCGCTGCACCTATGTCGTCCACCCCGTGCCACACGCCTGCACCTGCCGGCTCCGAGCCGGTCGGCAGGTCATTGCCGGTGTGCGCCGGTGAGTCGCACACACTCGGTGACCACGTCGCGCAGATTGCCGGTCCGCTCCATGAGCGCGCGCTGGACGGTCGCCCCGTTGCCCCTGCGCAGAAGCCCGTCCAGCGCTTCCTGCGCGGGATCGGCGTCCCCGGAGGCGTCCAGGGCCTCCCCGACATGGTGGAACAGGGCGCGTACCACCGATTCCGCCGGAGCGGGCCGCATCGTCAGCGGGTGGAGCAGCCGGTCTCCGAGGCCGTACCGTGCCGCCTGCCAGGCGCCGAGCCTGAGCAGTGAGATCTCGTGCCTCGGCGGAGGGTCCCCGGCCTGCCACTGGCGAGAGGCGGTCTCCACCAGCCCACGGACGAGGACGGCGAGAAGCACCGTCGCGTCCGGGTCCAGACACACGTCCGAGACCCTGATCTCGACCGTGGGGTACCGGTGCGACAGCCGGGCATCGAAATAGATCATGCCTTCGTCCCGGAGCACTCCGGTGCCGATCATGTCCCGCACCTGTTCGTGGTACCGGTCGGCCGACCCGAAGACCTTCGCGGGCCCGGCGGACGGCCACCGGCCCCACACCTGGCTGCGGTAGCTCGCGTACGCGCTGTCCCTTCCCTGCCAGAAGGGCGAGTTGGCGCTCAGGGCCAGCAGTACGGACAGCCAGGGCCGGATCCGGTCCAGGACGGCGACGCCCTCCTCGTCCGAGGCGACCGAGACATGGACGTGGCACCCGCAGGTGAGCTGCTCGTGCAGCGTGAGGCCGAAGCGCTCCGCCATCCACTGGTACCGCTCGTCCCGGGCCACAGTGGGGCTGACGGGCAAAGGAGACGTCGCAAGAGCGGCAACGGCCACCCCCGTCTCCTCGGCATGCCGCGACGCCTCGGCACGGCGCCGCCGGATCTCGACCGCCAGATCCTCCATCCGGGTCTGCGGCCGGGTGGCGAACTCCAGCTGCTGACGCTGCAGTTCCGCTTCGAGGACCGGGTCCTCCTGCGTACCCTCGTGCGATGCCGCGGCCAGCACGGCCGCCGACACGGCCCGGGGCTCACCGGTCTCCGCGTCCACCAGGAGGAGTTCCTCCTCCACACCCACGCTACGCACGGCCTGCACCTCTCGTCCGTGCACCCGCTCCGGGGCGTCCGGCGCCGATGGGCTGCGTGCCCATCAGCGCATCCATGGTCCACTCTCCAGCAAACCTCCGCCCACTTCCACGAGCCCGGCGACGGGCGGCGGAGGGGTGTGGGGGCCTCGCGGGGAGGAGCTGCCGGCGTCGCCCCGGATCGCGCGGCCCCCGGCAGCTCCCAGACGCACGTCTCGCGTCCGCTGAAAGCATCCTGAACACCCTGCGCACCACCATGCTCACCGAGCACTGAGCCGGCAGTCCTCCGCATGCGAGAGGCCCTGGGCCAGGAGTGGCGGTGGTATGCCTCCGGGGTGATGCTGGACCTGCCGGCTCCTTGCGGTTGGGGCCGGACCGGACGGGCGCCACGACAGCCGATGGACCCCACGGTGACAGACAGGAAGCCCGGCGAGAAGCCGGGTAGGTGTGGGAGTTGCGGGTGGGTCCTCGGAAGAGGGCCCACCCGCACGCGCATGGCCCGAGGACCGTCCCCGCGCACGTCGGTGCGAGGCGAAGTGCCGCAGGCCACGCAGGGCCACGACACAGGTCACGCAGCCAGGAAACCGGCCATGAACCAGGAAGAGCTCGACAGCGCCGCCGCCGCACTGCCCCCCGACCACACCCAGGCGATCCTGGAGACGACCAAGTACGTCGGCGAATGCGTCCTGCTCTCCGGCACCGTCTCCACGGACGAGCAGCGGAACGAGATCCTGCGGGTCGTACGGGAGGAACTCGCCGGAACACCCGTGCTGTCCGACCTGCTCGTCGTCTCGGCGAGTGCCCCCGACCACCCGGGGGAGCTTCCGTGATCCGGGTGGCGGCGGTCGGAGACATCCACCTCGGCGAGGACAGCCACGGTCTGCTGCGGCCCGCCTTCGACACCCTGGGCGCGTGCGCGGACGTCCTGCTGCTCGCCGGCGACCTCACCCGCCACGGAACCGTCGCCGAGGTGACCGGGCTGCCGGTGCCCGTCGTGGGTGTGCTGGGAAATCACGATTACCACAGCGATCAGGAGGCCGAGGTGACGGCCGCACTGCAGGCGGCCGGCGTCACCGTTCTCGAGGGTGACTCCACCGAACTCGACATCCGCGGTACCAGGGTCGGAATCGCGGGCACCAAGGGGTTCGGCGGCGGTTACGCCGGCCGCAGCGGCAGTGAGTTCGGCGAGCCGGAGATGAAGGCGTTCATCCGTCACACCCGCCACTGCGCGGCGGGTCTGCGCAGGTCGCTCGAAGAGCTTGCCGCGGGTGGCAGCACGGTGCGCATCGCGCTGACCCACTTCTCCCCGGTGCCGGACACCCTCGCCGGCGAACCGCCGGAGATCTATCCGTTCCTCGGCAGCTACCTGCTGGCTGAAGCCGTGGACGAGGCGGGTGCCGACCTGGCGGTCCACGGTCACGCTCACCGGGGAGTGGAGCACGGGATGACGGCCGGCGGAGTGCGCGTACGCAATGTGGCCCAGCCCGTGATCGGCAGGGCGTTCGCCGTCTACCACCTCGCCGCGCCCTGACGGGCACGGAGGAGCCGCCGCCCGCGCGGGCACCGAGTGCCGCCGTCCGCCCGGGCGTCCGATGGCGATCATGCCGGGCCGCTGGGATCATGGTCGCGTCAGTGCACCGGAAAGACGGGACCGTACGACGGTAGAAGCCATGGCCGACGACGCCCAGCCGGATCCGAGCGGCGATCCGTTGCTGGCCACGAAGTTCGCGGTAGCCGCCGTGCCGCCCGCCTTCGTGGCCAGAAAGCGCCTCCTGGACCGGCTCTCCGAGGGGACCGGGGGCCCGCTCACCGTGATCACCGGCCCGGCCGGTGCCGGAAAGACGACCCTCGCCGCTTCCTGGCACCAGGCCAAGCGCGCGCCGGGACCCGTCGTCTGGCTCACCGTCGAGAGCGATGACAACGCCCCCGGTGTGTTCTGGACGTACGTCCTCGGCGCGTTCCGCTACCACCGGGTGAGGTTGCCCGACATCGGCACCCCTTCCAGTACCGGCGCGGTGGACCGCTCCCTCATCGTCCGGCTCGCGTCCGCGCTGGCGCAGCTTCCCCAGCCCGTCGTCCTGGTCCTCGACGGGCTCGAACGCGCCACCGACCGCCAGGTGGCGGCCGATCTCGAGTTCGTCCTGGCCCATGCGGGCCCCGCCCTGAGGCTCGTCCTCATCGGACGGGTCGATCCGGTGCTGCCGCTGCACCGCTACCGCGCCGAGGGCCGGATCTGCGAGATCCGCCGGTCGGAACTGGCGTTCACCCCGCGCGAGACCGCGCAGCTGCTGCGCCACCACGGGCTGACGCCCTCGCACGAGAGCATCGGCGCACTCACGGAGCGGACCGAGGGCTGGGCCGCGGGTCTGCGGCTGTGCGCGCTCGCGATGCAGCGGGCCGAGGACGCCGAGCACTTCGCCCAGTCCTTCGCCGCCTCGCAGAACGCGGTCGCCGACTATCTGATGGCCGAGGTCCTGGACGCCCAGCCGGCCGCGGTCCAGGACCTTCTGGTGCGGACCAGCATCCTCTCGCACATCCATCCGGGGCTCGCCGACGCCCTCACGGGCCGCGGTGACGGAGCGGCCGTACTCGCCCGACTCGCCCGCGAGAACGCGTTCGTCGAGCCGATCGCCGACACGGACTGGTACCGCAGTCATCCCCTGTTCGCCGAGGTGCTCCGTGCCCATCTGCGCAGCCGCGACCCCGGGCTCGGCCCGGACCTGCACCGCCGCGCGGCACAGTGGTACGCCGGCGACGACCGGCTGACCGATGCGCTCGAACACGCCGTGACAGCCGGGGAATGGGACTATGCCGCCACGCTCCTCGTCGACCGGCTCGCGATCGGACGCCTGATCACCGGCCCGGACAGCCACGGTCTCGAGCGGCTGTTCCGGTCCATGCCCGAGGATGTCCCGGGCGCCGCTCCCGCACTCGTCGCCGCAGCCGCGGCACTCGCCCGGCACGACACCGAGGAGAGCCGCAGACGTCTTCGCCGTGCGGACGAGTCCACCCGGCACGGTGCCACTCCCGAAGAGGGGCTCGGCCGTGCGCTGCTGCGTCTCCTCACCGACGCGGGCAGGTGCACGGGCGATGCCGGGGACGTCGACGGCGGCGTGCGTGCGTGCATGGCGCAGATGCCCGACGCCCGGCTGGAGCAGCGCCCGGAGATCGAGGCCCTGTGCCGTTACGGCAGGGCTCAGGCGCTGCTCTCCGCGGGCCACCGTGCCGAGGCCCGGGACGCCTTCGCATCGGCGCTGGAAGCGTCGGCCGACGAGCGCACCACCACCGTGCGGTACCACGCCCTGGGCGCACTCGCCCTGACCGAGGCCGTCGACGGCATGCTGTGCGAGGCGGAGGCGCACGCGCGCGAAGGCCTGCGGACGGCCGAGGAAGCAGCCGTACCTGTCGACTGCCGCACCGGACTCTGCGATCTCGCACTGGCCGCCGTCGCGTCGGACCGCGGCGACCTCCTGGGAGCCCAGCGGCACATCGACGCCGCGGCGCACTCCCGGTGCACCGCACACGATCCGCTGGGAGCCGCCGAGATCGCGGTGCTGCGCGCCCGTCTGGCCCTCGCCCAGGGCCGTACCGCGCACGCGCTGGACGCGCTGGACGGCGCGCACTCGTCCGTCACACCGAACGGCAACCACAACGACGCACCGCACAACGGCACAGCCCGTAGGCGCGCCTCACACAACGGCACCCCGCCCGTCTGTGCCGAGGCCGAGCGCAGGGTCGCCGTGGCACGCTGCGCCGTCCATCTCGCCCGTGGCGACCCGCCGTCGGCGCTTGCCGCACTGAACGGCACGGCCCGCGACGGCTCCGCGTACACCCTCGCGTCGGCGGCCGCCCATCTGGCGGCCGGTGACACCGCGCGGGCACGCCGACTGCTGGCACCCCTCGGCAACGGCGCGGCCCCCTGCCCCGCCGACCGTGTCCGTGCCCGGCTTCTGCAGGCTCACGCCGCCGTACGGGACGAGGCGACGGGACACGCCGTGGTCCTTCTCGGCCAGGCACTCGAGGCCGCCCGTCCGCAACGCCTGCGCGCACCCTTCACCGAGTCCGGGCCCTGGCTGCGGCATCTGCTCGCACAGACCCCGGAACTCGTCGCCGAACACCCCTGGCTGACCGAGCGCCCTGATGACGTCGACGGCCGCCCGGTGATCGTCGAGCACCTCAGCCGACGGGAGCTCGACGTCCTGCGGTACGTGGCGCAGATGATGTCGACACAGGAGATCGCCGCCGAGATGTTCCTGTCGGTCAACACCGTCAAGACCCATCTGAAGAGCATCTACCGGAAGCTGTCCGTCTCCCGCCGCAGCGAGGCGGTACGGCGCGCCCGGGAGGCCGACCTGCTGTGACGCCCCCGGACGGCGGATCACCTCGTCCGGGTGATGCGCCGTGATCCGCGGGCGGGCCAGCATGTGGTTCCAGAGGTTCCCGAGGTTCCCGAGGCACGAAGGGGCCATGGCCCACGGGGAAGTGTCGGTATGCGATACGAGTTCCGCGTCTCCGGTCATCTGTCCACGGCGGTCGCCGGTGCTTTTCCCGAGCTGGAAGAGGCGACGGTGCCGGAGGAAACGGTCCTGTACGGACCGGTCACGGACGAGGCCCATCTGTACGGGCTCCTCGCCCGCTTCCAGGATCTCGGCCTGCACGTGGTGGAGATGCGCAGGCTCCCCGACTGAGCGCGCTGCGTCGAGCCTTCCCCACGGGGCGGTGTCCGGGTCCGGCTTCAGGGCCTCTCCGCGTTGGGCCCGGCCTCGCGCAGGCGGGGGCCGCGAGCCGCCGTCCGCTCGAACCAGGACCCGTACCGGTCACTGAGCCGGACCGCCGACAGCCCGTGCAGCAGCACGCTCAGCGCCACCGTCAGAGCGACCACCTCCAGCAGGGTGCGCGCGGCGGGGACGTGCTCCTTCACGGCGAGCAGACCGAAGACCAGTGAGGGAAGTCCGCGGGCCCCGAACCAGGCGGCATAGGCCACCGTCGGAAGCCGCAGCCCGCTTCCCACCAGGGCGATGGCGGCGGTCAGCGGACGCACCACGATGACGCAGAGCACCGCGTACACCACCACCCGCCAGTTGAGATGCTGCAGCGCGGGTCCGAGCATGACGGCGCCGAACGCCAGGAAGCTCATCGCCGCCAGCAGGGACGCCACGGCCTCGGTGAACCGGCCCACCTGGTCGACGCTGTGCACGCCGCTGCCCGTACCCTCGCGTGCCGTTCCGCGCCTCAGCAGTGCGGCGAAGGTGAACCCGGCGACCCAGGCCGCGACGAAGCCGCTGCCACCCGTGGCCGCGGCCAGTGTGTACGACGCCAGGGCGACGGCCAGCACCACGGCCTGGCCCCACTCCCGGCTCACCCAGTCGGCCACCCAGGCCCTGTGGAGCAGCATTCCGGTCACGGCGCCCACGGCGAGTCCGAGTGCGCCGCTGAGGACCAGCGAACGCCAGAACACTCCCACCAAGCCGTGCTGAGACGACAACGTCCCCGAGATGGCGGCGAGGAAGAGCAGGAAGAACGGCAGGACGACTCCGTCGTTGAGCCCGGTCTCGACCGTGAGGCCGTGCCGCACGAGCGGAGGCACCCGCCGGTTGGTGACGGCGGCCTTGCACACGGGGATGTCGGTGGGGGCGAGGATCACCGCGATCAGCGCGGGCTCCCAGCCGCTCAGTCCGGGCAGAAACAGCAGCGCCAGCGCCCAGCTCGCGCCGATCGCCAGCAGCAGCCCGATCGTCACCAGGCGTACGGCCAGCAGCCGGCCGAGATGCAGATCCCGCCCGCGCAGTTCGAAGGAGTCGGTGAACAGGACCAGCGTCAGCGCCGCTTCCACGAGGACGAGGACGGGTCCCGCGTCCCGCTGCGGATGGAGGATGCCGAGTCCGACCGGCCCGATGAACACCCCGCATGCGGTGAAGACGATCGGCGCGGTGACCGAGGCGCGGGCGAGCCTCCCGGAAGCCAGCGCATAGCCCGCGGTGACGGCTGCCACCGCGACCCCGGTCCACGCGGCTCCGCCGCTCATGTGCGCTCCGCGCTGCCCGCATCCGTGGGGCGCGTACCCCCCGGGAGACACACCGTCGCGTCCGCCATACGTCACCCACCACTACCCAAGGCATCACGGCCCGCCCATCGTGGTCGACGCCGGCGGACGCGGTGGGCACCGACACGGCCCGCTCACCCACGGGAGGCGCGAGTGCGCTCTGTCCGGTGCCCTCCGCCCGTCGGCGGTTCGCCCGCGACCGGCTGCGCGCCCCGTGCCAGCGCCCGCCACGCCACCGGTGGCGCCCGCCACGCTCGTGCCTTCCGCGCCGAATCACCCCTGCCGGGTGAGGGCCACGCCGCCGGGCCGTCCCACACTGGCGGCGAGCGGACGCCCGGCGTCCGACGAGAACGGCAGGAGGACGGCGATGGACGGCACTGTCTACCTCGCGTACGACTATCCGGTGCTGGGCGCGTTCTGGACCGTGATGTGGATCTTCCTCTGGGTCATGTGGCTGGTGATCCTCTTCCGGGTCATCGTGGACATCTTCCGCGACCACGAGATGAACGGCTGGATCAAGGCCCTGTGGCTGCTGTTCGTGCTGATCATCCCGTTCCTGGGCGTGCTGATCTACGTGATCGTGCGCGGCGAGGGCATGGGCAAGCGCGAGATCCAGCACGCCCAGGACCAGCAGGAGGCCTTCAACGCCTACGTCCGGCGGACGGCGCAGGGCACCGAGGGCACCACGGCCGAGCTGACCAGGCTCTCCGAGATGAAGGCCAGGGGAGACCTCTCCGAGGACGAGTTCCAGAAAGCCAAGCAGAAGCTGCTGGGCTGACCCGGGTGGCGGCCTTGGTACCCCGGGCCGCCACCGCGGGCTCCCGCCCGGGGCACCGGGGCACCGGGCGAGCGGCGTCCGGGCGCTGCGCGGAGGGACCGGATGTGATCCGATCGCCTGACACGATCATGTACGGTCCCGTCCGTGAACAGACACATAGCGTTCGAGAGGCTGCACAACTTCCGTGACCTGGGCGGTTATTGCACCGAGGACGGCAGCTCCACCGTCCGCTGGGGTGTGCTCTACCGTGCGGACTCCCTCGGCAAGCTCGCCGACGCGGGGGAGGCGGACCGGGAGCGGTTCGCGGCGCTCGGTGTCCGTACGGTCATCGATCTGCGTTATCCGTGGGAGATCGAGGCCAAGGGCCGCGTCCCCGGGTATCCCGGGCTCGACTACCACAACCTCAGCATTGAGCACCGGCCGTACGACCAGGCCGCGTTGGGGCCGGAGGTGGAGCCCGGACCGTATCTCGCCGAGCGGTACGGGGAAGTCGCCGAGGACGGGGTCGAGGAGATCCGCGACGCCCTCGAACTCATCGCCACGGGGAGCGGCCCCGATGCCCCGCTGGTCTTCCACTGCGCATCAGGCAAGGACCGCACCGGCCTGATCGCCGCCCTCGTGCTCCGTCTCGTCGGGGTGTCCGAGGAGGACGTCGTCGCCGACTTCGCCCTCACCGAGCTCGCGACCGCCCGTCTCCTGGCGGACTGGCACTCCGCCAACCCCGGCCGCGAGCCGCGCTGGCCCGGCTACGGGAGGGCGCCTGCCGATGTCATGCGGCTGTTCCTCGCGGCCCTGAGCGGCACCTACGGCTCCCTGCGGGCCTACGCGGCCGAGCGGCTGGGTGTCGACGACGTCCTTGTGTCCGCGCTCCGCGCGCGGCTGCTGCAGCCGGCGGGCTCGGCGGTCGCGGCGGCCTCGGCAGGAGAAGACACCGCCTGAGCGCCGTTGCGGCGCGCTGAATCGCGTCGGCGCGCCGCCGGCGCGGTGAGGGCGCGCGCCCGGCTTCGAGCCCGAGCGGGCCCCTCTCTGCTGATAGAATAGGCGCGTTGGCCTTCGGCGCCCCAACGGGTGCGTCCGGAGGCTTTTTTCATGCCTTCCGACACGTCCGCGTCCAGCACGCTTCCCGTCACCGGTTACCGTGACCTGCTCCTCAACCATCGTGAGTTCGCCGGGTTGTACGTCAGTTTCACCCTGACGGTCGCCGCGAGCACCTGGTCGGGCTTCGCGCTCGGCACGCTGGTCGCTCACCAGACCCGGTCCCCGTTCCTGACAGCCGTGAGCATGTACGGCGCCACGTTCGCGACGGTGCTCGGTGCGTTGACGCTGATGTCGGTCGCGGATGGAAGCCGTCCTCGCCGGACCCTCGTCGCGCTCCAGTGCGTCTCGCTCGTGGGTGTTGCCGCACAGGCGGTTCCGGGGCTGCCGCTGGCTGCCCGGTTCGGTCTGCTCCTGGTGCTCGGGTTCTTCCAGTCCCTGGGGACCGGAACGCGGATGGGGCTGCTCGCCGAGGTGGTGCCGACCTCTGCGTATGCGCTGGCACGTTCGCTGATGAACATCACCTCGGGCGGCATGGCCATCCTCGGCTACGCCACCGGCGCCGTACTTCTGCGGTACCTGAGCCCGGCAGGGGTCTTCGTCGCCGCGACGGCCCTGACCGGAGTCGGATTGATCGTTGTGGTGGTGACCGTGAGGGAACGTTCGATCCGTCTGACCCGTCGCCCCGGACTGCGCCAGACCCGGACAACGAACATCGCGCTCTTCTCCCACTCCGGCCAACGCGCGCTGCTGCTGAACCTGTGGGTTCCCAACGGCCTGATCGTCGGCTGCGAGGCTCTGTTCATCTCCTACGCCCCAGATCACGCCGGTGTCTTCCTGGCCACCGGATCGGCAGGCATGCTCCTCGGTGACCTGGCTGTCGGACGCCTGCTCAACGCCGACCAGCGACGCCGCTGTGCATTCGCGCTGCGACTGCTGCTCGCCATCCCTTACCTGCTGTTCGCCATCCATCCACCCGTGCCGGTGGCGACAGTCGCGGTGTTCATCGCCAGTGCCGGGTTCGCCGCCACCCTGCCGCTCCAGGAGCAGCTACTCGCGCTGACCCCCGATCCGGTCCGTGGCCAGGTCCAGGGAGTTGAGTCGGCCGGCCGGATGACGTGGCAGGGGATCGGAGCCGCGATCGCCGGCGGCGTTGCCCAGCACTTCACCCCCGGCACGGCCATCACCGCTGTGGCCGCGATCTCCGTCGCCGTCACTGTCTTCTCCCGGCCCTTCGTGGTCAGCGCCCGAGCCGTCCCGGCCGGGCTCCACACCGGCACCGCTGCCGCCGGACCGTCCGCATCATCCTGACCGCAGATCAGGCGCCTTCCTGGTGGTCGGTGCCCACGCGGTCAGGCCGGCGCACACCATCAGGACGACGGTCGGCACCGCGGCCCACCCGGGAGCTGTCTTCAGCAAGGCCGCGGAGACGGCCGCACCCACGATCATCGCGCCGAACCTCATCGGAATCCATGCGCTCGGGTGCGCCGAGCCCACTCCCTTCACGATGTAGGTGGCCAGGGTGCCGGTCAGATAGGTGGTGGGCGCGGCCGTACTGCCCGCAGCCACCATGGCCGCGGACTGAACACCCATGGCCAGAGCAGCCGCGAACTGCAGCATGCCTCGTGTGATCCCGTACGGCGACCCACCGGCGGCAGCCCAGACTCCCGCGATGACGGCGAGCACAACCGTCTCCGCGGCAAGGCAGTGCAGCACTCGTGACGGCCAGTGCGTGGTGGAGTGGCTGCAGCTCCGGGTGAACCACGCGGCCCCCGCGACGCCCACGCCGTAGCCGGCCAACGCCACCAGCGCCGCGGTGACATGCATGACCTGACTCTGCCCGAGGGCCATACCCAGCAGGGCGAGATTGCTCGTCATCACCCCGGCGAAGACACGGTCCAGGCCGAGGAAGGAGATGGTCTCCAACGCCCCGGAGGCCGCTACCAGCAAGGTGACCGCGATGTGCATCCGCAGTGTCGGCTCGGACGGTGGCTGTAGGCGCTGTTCCATTGTCTTTCCGATGGGCTCAATGGTGGTTCGTCATGTTAACTCCGGATTCCAGCGATTCGGGCGATTCGGGGCAGGGGTGGCGGTGTCCATACGCGGTCGCACCCGGTGGGATCGCGCCCCGGCCGTGTGGCGCGCGCCCACCCGAACGGACCAGCCCGGAGCGCACCGCCGTGCGTACCGCGCTGCAATGGACGGGTGACGGCGATCCCGGTCGCCCCGGCAGGGGTGACCGCCACGACACCCGACGACTGTCTCGCACGCAACGAATGGATCTGCGGTGCCTATCTGACCAGCCGCCGCGAGATCCTCGAGGCCGCGGTGGTGCAGCACCTCCAGCTGACCCTGGCCTCGGTCGCCCTGGCGCTGCTGCTCGCCGTGCCGCTCGCCGTCGCGGCCCGGCGCTGGCGCCACGCCGCCGGACCGGTCCTCGGCGTGACGACGATCCTCTACACCATTCCGTCGCTGGCCATGTTCTCGCTGCTGCTCCCGCTGTACGGGCTGTCCGCGTCACTCGTCGTCGCGGGACTCGTCCTCTACTCGCTCACCCTGCTCGTACGCAATATCCTCGCCGGGCTGCGCGCCGTGCCCGAGGAGACCCGCCAGGCGGCCCGGGGGATGGGGTACGGACCCGTGCGGTTGCTCCTCACCGTCGAGCTGCCTCTCGCCGTCCCCGCCGCCATGGCGGGACTGCGGATCGCGACGGTCTCCGCCGTCTCGCTGGTCACCATCGGAGCGATCGTCGGCTTCGGCGGTCTCGGCAACCTCATCTACTCCGGGATGAACACCTACTTCAAGGCCCAGGTGCTCACCGCTTCGGTGCTCTGCGTGCTCATCGCCGTCGTCGCGGACCTGGTGCTGCTCGGTGTGCAGCGGCTGCTGACCCCCTGGATGGCACGGTCGGGGAGGTCCGGGGCATGACCCGGTACGGACGGGCCGCGTGAACGTCATCGCCCAGACCTGGGACTGGCTCACCACCTCCGCCAACTGGTCGGGGGCGAACGGGGTCTGGGTGCGGCTCGGCCAGCACCTCTTCCTCACCGCCGTCTGCCTGCTGATCAGCTGTGCGATCGCGCTGCCCGTCGCCCTCGTCCTCGGACACCTCGGCAAGGGCGGCGCGCTCGCCGTCAACATCTCCAACGTCGGACGCGCCGTCCCCACCTTCGCCGTCCTGGTCATCCTGCTGCTCAGCCCGATCGGCAGCTGGGGAGACTGGCCGACGATCGTGGCGCTGGTCCTCTTCGCCGTGCCGCCGCTGCTCACCAATGCCTATGTGGGCATGCGCGGCGTCGACCGGGACATCGTCAGGGCGGCGCAGGGCATGGGCATGACCGGTCCTCAGATGCTGCTGCGCGTGGAGCTTCCTCTGGCGACCCCGCTGATCCTCACCGGCGTACGGATCGCCGCCGTCCAGCTCGTGGCCACCGCGACGATCGCGGCACTGGCGGGCGGAGGAGGTCTGGGCCGGATCATCACCGCCGGCTTCAACCTCGCTTCGACTCCACAGGTCGTCGCGGGCGCCGTGCTCGTCGCCCTGTTCGCACTGATCGTCGAGACGGTCTTCGAGGTCGTGGAGCGGCTGGCTCCCTACCGGGCACGGGAGCGAGCGGGATGAGAGGGTGTGCCCGTGCCCTGGCCGTCGCCGCTGTCCTCGCCGTGGCCGGCTGTACCACCGGTCCCTCGCTCGAGAAGGGGAGCGCGGTGACCGGATCGCCCGGCGACAGCAAGCATCTGACCATCGGGTCCGCCGGATTCACCGAGAGCGATCTGCTGGCCCGGATGTACTCCCTGCTCCTCGAGCGCGCCGGCTACCACACCGAGATCATCTCCGTGAACAACCGGGAGATCTACGAGCCCGCGCTGGAGAACGGTCAGATCGACGTCGTGCCGGAGTACGCCGCGACGTTCGCGGACTGGCTGGGCGCCAAGGCCAACGGGCCGAAGGCGGCGCCGGCCGGTTCGCCCGACCTCGAAAGGACCATGGCCGCGCTGCGTTCCCTCGCGGGTCCACGCGGGCTGAGCGTCCTCGACCCGGGCCAGGCCGTCGACCAGAACGCCTTCGCCGTCACCCGGGAGTACGCGCGGCGGCACCACCTCAGAACACTCAGCGACCTGGGACGATCCGGACTGCCCGTGCGCCTGGCCGCCGGTGACGAATGCGTCCAGCGGCCCTACTGCGCCCCGGGGTTGAAGAAGACGTACGGAATCGACATCACGGGCGTCGACCCCAAGGGCGTCGGCACCACCCAGGCCAAACAGGCCGTCCAGTCGGGACAGGACCAGATGGTGCTGACCACGACCACCGACGCGACGCTGGACGACTTCGGTCTGGTGCTGCTCGCCGACGACAAGCACTTGCAGAACGCCGACTACATCGTCCCGGTCGTCAATCGCGCCCGCGCCGGCAGCCCCGGCGTCACCAAGGCCCTCGACCGGCTGAACTCCGTGCTCACCACGAAGGACCTCGCCAGGCTCAACGAGGAGGTGGACGGCCGGCGCAGGCTGCCCGATGACGTCGCCAGGGAGTACCTGGAGTCGAAGGGACTGCTGCCACGCTGATCGCTACGTGCCGGACCGACCCGCGCCGGACCGACCCGCGCCGGACCGACCCGCGCCGGACGGACCCGCACCGGACCGACCCGGACCGACTCGCACCGGACCGGCCGGCGCAGAACCGCCGGTGTCGTTCAGGCGTCCGACACCGAGTCGAAGTCCACCTGGCCGCGTGCCACGCCTCGTGCGTCCGCGTCCACCGATCGGCGCAGCGCCTCGTGCAGCTTGGCCGGTGTCAGCACTCCCGCGAACCGGGTGCCGTCCACCACCGCGACCCACCCCGCGTCGTGCTGCAGCATCTCGCTGAACGCCTGCTTCAGCGGCGCGCCGAGCGGCACCCAGGCCTCCATCCTGCGCGCCAGTGCGGCGACCGTGCCCCCGCCCTCTGCCGTGGACAGGGCGTCCGCCGCGACCCAGCCGTGCAACTCGCCCGAGGGACCGAGCACCACGGCCCAGCGCGCGTCCTCGTCCCGCAGCCTGACGGCCGCCTCCCGGGCCGGCTCGTCCAGACGTGCCACGGGCGGCTGCTCCAGATCGTCCGTCTCGATCACCGTCACCGACAGCCGCTTGAGACCGCGGTCGGTGCCGACGAACCGGGCCACGTAGTCGGTTGCCGGCGCTCCGAGCACGGCTCCCGGGGTGTCGAACTGTTCGATGCGGCCCTGACCGTAGACGGCGATGCGGTCACCCATCCGCACCGCCTCCTCGATGTCATGGGTGACCAGCAGAACCGTCTTGCGCACCGTCTCCTGGAGGCTCAGGAACTCGCTCTGCAGCCGCTCCCGGACAACGGGGTCGACGGCTCCGAACGGCTCGTCCATCAGCAGGACCGGGGGATCCGCGGCGAGCGCCCGTGCCACGCCGACGCGCTGGCGCTGGCCGCCCGACAGCTGAGCCGGGTAGCGAGGGCCGTAGGTCTTCGGGTTGAGCCCGACCAGGTCGAGGAGCTCAGCCGCGCGGGCGCGGGCCCTGGCCTTCTTCCAGCCGATGAGGGACGGCACGGTCGCGGTGTTGTCGAGGACCGTGCGGTGCGGGAACAGCCCGACCTGCTGGATGACATGGCCGATGCGACGGCGCAGCCGGACCGGGTCCACCCGGGAGATGTCCTCGCCGCCGACCAGAATGCGTCCGGACGTCGGTTCGATCAGCCGGTTCACCATCATCATCGTGGTCGTCTTGCCGCAGCCCGACGGGCCCACAAGAGTGACCAGCTCACCCTCCGCGACCTCGAACGAGAGGCCGTCGACGGCGGTCGTGCCGTCCGGGTAGACCTTGCTGACCTCCTCGAACCGGATCATGCGTCCACGCTAAGGGCTGTCCCGCAGGCGCGCCGCGACCGGGGCGCACACGGCCCATGACGGCACCGGCGCGGACGGCGACGGCCGCAGCCGGCCACGCGCCCAGCCGATTGGGCCGGTCCCGGACGACCGCCGCCCGGCCGTGTGGTGCACTGGGTCCTGTCCGGGCCCGAGAAGTTCGCCCGGACAGGACCCAGGTGGGCGGGGGCGCATCAGCAGGGACTCAGAGCGGGAGCATTCATTGACCAGCTACCGGCAGCCGGGCCTCGTCCTCACGGACCGCCACTTCACCGTCCCCCTCGATCACGAGGACCCGTCAGGCGAGCAGATCCGTCTCTACGGCCGCGAGGTCGCCTCCAGCACCAGGGCGGGCGCGGAGCTGCCCTGGCTGGTGTACCTCGAAGGCGGCCCCGGCTTCGGAGTACGGCGCTTCCACGGCAAGCAGGCATGGCTCGGCCGCGCCGTCCAGGAGTTCCGGGTCCTGCTGCTCGACCAGCGCGGCACGGGACTGTCCACGCCCGCCAACCGTCAGACCCTGCCGCTGCGCGGCGGCCCCGAGGCACAGGCGGACTATCTCGCGCACTTCCGCGCCGACAGCATCGTCCGCGACTGCGAGGCCGTCCGGCGCCAGCTCACCGGGGGCGCCCGCTGGACGGTACTCGGCCAGAGCTTCGGCGGCTTCTGCGCCACACGCTATCTGTCGACGGCGCCCGAGGGCCTGCGGACGGTGCTGATCACGGGCGGGCTGCCCTCGCTGGACGCCCGCGCCGACGACGTCTACCGCGCCGCCTATCCCCGGATGCAGCACAAGACCGAGGCCCACTACACCCGCTATCCGCAGGACGTCGAGCGCGCCCGCCGCATCGCCGCGCATCTGGCCGAGCACCGGCCCGTGCTCCCCGGCGGATACACCCTCACACCCGAGGCCTTCCAGTCGCTGGGCATCCAGCTCGGCACCGCGGACGGCAGCCACCAGCTGCACTATCTGCTCGAGAACGCGTTCGTCGACGGGGCCCGCGGGGAGGAGCTCTCCGACTCCTTCCAGGAAGGGGTGTTCGCGGTCCTGTCCTATGCCGCCCACCCTCTGTACGCCGTACTCCACGAGGCCATCTACGCCCAGGGGCAGGCCCCCACCGACTGGGCGGCGGAGCGGGTGCGCGCCGAGTTCCCGCAGTTCGACGTGGCGAAGACGCTCGCGGGGGACGCTCCGCTGCTCTTCACGGGTGAGTCCGTGCATCCCTGGCACTTCGAGACCGACCCCGCCCTGCGCCCCCTGCGCCAGGCGGCCGAGCTGCTCGCGGCCCGCACCGACTGGCCCGCCCTGTACGACCCCGAGCGCCTGGCGGCCAACGAGGTGCCCGTCGCGGCGGCCGTCTACCACGACGACATGTACGTCGACACGATCCATTCGCTGGCCACCGCGCGGGCCGTTCGCGGGCTGCGCACCTGGGTCACCGACGAGTACGAGCACGACGGTGTCCGCAGCTCCGGCGCCCGTGTCCTGGACCGCCTGCTCGCACTCGTACGGGACGAGATCTGAGAGGAGCCGCCAACCGCGGCACCCGGCGGACGGGGGCCCGGACGGACTGCGGGCAGGATCCGCGAACGCCCGGCCCGCGAACGCCCCGCCGTGAACCGGGCGCACCGTCCGCCTCCCGGCTACCCTCCGCATATGACCGGTTCTCAGCTCGCAGCGATGCCCGACGACTGGACCCGTGCGCTCGCCGTCGTCGCCCACCCAGACGATCTCGAGTACGGCTGTTCCGCGGCCGTCGCCGGCTGGACGGACGACGGCAAGGAGGTCACGTATCTGCTCGCGAGCCGTGGTGAGGCCGGTATCGACAGCATCGAGCCCGCGGTCTGCGGTCCCCTGCGCGAACGGGAGCAGCGGGCGAGTGCCGCGGTCGTGGGAGTGGCCGCGGTGGAGTTCCTCGACCACCGCGACGGTGTCATCGAGTACGGAACGGCGCTGCGCCGTGACATCGCCGCTGCGATCCGGCGCCACCGCCCCGAACTCGTCATCACCCTCAACCACCGGGACACCTGGGGTCCCGCGGTCGGCGGCAACTGGAACTCCCCGGACCACCGCGCCGTCGGGCGGGCCACTCTCGACGCGGCCGCCGACGCCGGGAACCGGTGGATCTTCCCCGAACTCCTCACCGACCACGGCCTCGAGCCGTGGAACGGAGTGCGCTGGGTCGCGATCGCGGGCTCCGCAACGCCCACCCACGCGGTGGACGCGACCGCCGGACTGGAGCGTGCCGTACGGTCGCTGATGGAGCACCACACCTACATCGAGGTCCTGACGGACGAGACGCCGGAGCTCTACTGCCGTAACTTCCTTACCGAGAGCGTCCGTTCACTGGCCGACCGGTTCGGCGGCAGGCCGGCCGTGGGCTTCGAGGTCTTCGGCCGCTGAGTATCCGTTCCCGGCTGATCCCCCCGGCTCAGGGCGTCAGATACGAGTGGAAGACGCCCTCCGGGTCGTACTGGGCCCTGAGGGCCTGGAGCCGGCGCCAGTCCTCGGGGGTGAACGAGCGCTCGGCGCGGTCCGGGGCGGCGGTGAGATCGGCCTCGGCGATGTAGTGCCCCGTGCCGAGCGGCTTGACGGTACTCATCGCCTCGCGCAGCCAGCGGATGTTGGCCGCGTCCTCCTCGGCGTCGTCCCAGACGGCGTAGGGGACGACATAGCTCTCGCCGAGCACCGAGAACGCCATGTCGCGCAGCAGATCCTCGCGGTGCGACACCGGGACGACGGGTGCGAGGACGAGTGACTTCTCGGAGGGGGCGCTGTCGATCGCGCTACCGAGCTTGGCCAGCAGTGTCCCGAGACTCGCATCCGACCACAGGGTGTCGGCCACATAGCGGTGCTGCGCGGGCCAGGTGCCGGCTGAGACCTCGTACAGGCCGTCGGACGACGTCGGCTTCTCGTTCTCCCGGAAGAGCGCACGATCGGCGAAGGGGCAGTCCCGGAGCGGCCGGAGAGCCTCGATGGCCCGCTCGGCCGATTCCGCGAAGGCCGTGGCCGCCGCGACGACCACTTTGGGCCGCGGCTGCTCCTGTGTCATGTGGGGGGCGGCGGTAGCCAGCACCAGGGCCAGTTCCACCGTCGGTTCGAGTTCCCCCGCCTTCTCCACGGCCCAGTCCGACACGGCCTCGGCATCCGCGACGGGAAAGGCGAGCGTGGTCGACATGATCGACTCCGGACGCCGGTACAGATCCAGGTGGAACGCGGTGGCGATGGCGAAGAATCCGGGTCCGGCTCCTCGCGCGGCCCAGAACAGATCGGGATGCTCCGTCTCGTTGCACCGGAGCACCTGGCCCTGTGCCGTCACCACGTCGACCTCGCGGACGCTCCGGCAAGCCGGGCCCATGGCACCGGAATTCCACCCGAGCCCACCACTGAGGAGATATCCGCCGACCGCCACCGAACCGCAATGGCCGGTGGGGAAGGCCAGGCCCCGCGCGGCGAGTTGGGGAGCGAGTTCGCTTCCGGTGACCGCGGGCTGCACCGTCGCCCGGGCCGCGTCGTTGTCGATGTCGTACCGACGGAGCCGGGACAGGTCGATGAGCATGCCGCCGTCGCGCACGGGTGAACCGAACCAGCTGTGTCCGCCCGACCGTACCGCGATGCGCAGTCCGCGGGAGCGGGCCAGCCCCACGGCCTCGGCGACGTCGTCCGCCGATGCGGCCTGGACGATGACCTCCGGGAAGCGTCCGGGCTTGAGTGCGTTCCACACCATGCCTGCCCTGACCGCTTCGTAGTCCGCGTCGCCCCGCTGGAGGACCCTTCCCGCGATGCTTCGGACGGACCCGTGTCTGCTCATCGTGGACTCCAGGAGTTGCACGAGCTGCGGCTGCCGATCAAGCTGAATTCCGGGTGCGCGGTACTCACCGGGGCCTCACCGGGCGCGATGGGGAGACGGGATCATTCTACCGGCCCCGTCGTACGTGCGCGGCCCGAGGGAAAGCGTCCTGGAGCATGCCCAACGACACCATGAAAGCCTTTGTACTCAGGCGGGTGGGCGAGGTTGGCGTCATCGGGAAACCCGTCCCCGAACCCGGACCCAATGACGCGGTCGTGCGTACCACCGCGGCCATGGTGTGTACGTCCGACGTGCACACCACGAAGGGAGCGATGCCGGTCGCACCCGATGTCACCCTGGGGCACGAGGCGGTCGGGGTCGTCCACGCACTGGGTTCCGCGGTCGAGGGCCTCGTCAGGGGCGAGCGGGTCGCGGTGGGTGGTGTGACGCCGTGTTTTCAGTGCGACTACTGCCAGCGGGGTTTCTCCTCGCAGTGCCGCGGCAGGATGATGGGTGGTGCCGTGTTCACCGTCCAGGCCGACGGGAACATGGCGGAGTACTTTCTCGTCCGCAACGCGCAGGCCAATCTGGCGCCGATCCCGGCGGAGCTCAGTGATCACCAGGCGTTGTACGCGACGGACATGCTGTCGACCGGATTCGTCGCCGCCGAGCACGCGGAACTCGAGATCGGGGAGACCGTGGCGATTTTCGCCCAGGGCGCGGTGGGACTCTCGGCGACGATCGGCTGCCGTCTGCGCGGCGCCGGCCTCGTCATCGCCGTGGAGTCGCTGCCGCGGCGTCAGGAGCTGGCGAGGCACTTCGGCGCGGACGTCGTCGTCGACCACACCCGGGACGATCCTGTACGGCGCATTCTCCAACTGACCGGCGGCGAAGGGGTGGACGCCGCGATCGAGGCGCTCGGTACTCCGCAGACCTGGGAGGCGAGCTTCCGGGTCACCAAGCCCGGGGGACGTGTCTCCAACGTCGGATATCACGGTGAGGTCCCCGAACCGCTGGAGATCCCGTTGGAGCCCTTCGGATACGGGATGTCCGACAAGCAGGTCTACGCCGGGCTGAACCGCGGGGGGCGGGAGCGACTGCTGCGGATCTTCCGGCTGATGGAGCACGGCAAGGTGGATCCCACGCCGATGACCACGCACGAGTTCGGCTTCGGCGAGATCGAGCGGGCCTTCCGGATGATGGAGGCGAGGAAGGACGGGATCATCAAGCCGCTGATCCTTTTCGACTGCTGATCCGTTTCGACTGGTGCCCAGGTCAACCGGAGTGGCGTGCTGGTGTGACGTGAGTGCCGGGAAGGGGCGACGGATGTGCCGGGTGTCGAGCGGTTCAGGCCGCGCCGGGGACCACACTGAAGACGGCGACCAGAACCAGGTAGCACACCACCACGATGGCCGCTCCCGCCATGTGGACGCGTGGCGACTTCGCACGGCTGGGCAGCAGCCAGAAAGCGAAGAGCCGGTTGACCAGGGGCATCAGCAGCCACGTCAGAATGCTGACACTCAGCACGTTGCTGAGGAACAGGGCCGCGTACCCGGGTATGCCCAGAGCCTTGAACCATACGCCGGCGGTCAGGTTCAGGATCACCACCGTCGGATACAGGGCCAGGACGACCGACATGGCCTGCTTCCAGTTGGGCGGGACCCCCTCGTCCGCGCCCTCACCGAAGCGGAACCAACCCCCGAACGCCGACCCGATCTTGCGTACGTCGTAGGAGCCGAAGTAGGCGCTCCCTTCATCGAGGAGCTTCGCCCGGGCCTCGGATTCGAGCCAGGTGTCGAGGTGTTGGCGCGTGTCGAAGCGGAAGGCCACCACCCAGTGGTCCTGGACGCCTTCGATCGGTTTGAACAACTCCGATCCCATGAAGCCGGGAAACTTCTCCTGCGCCTTCATGATCTTGTCCTGCCAGCGCACGAAGTCCCTCTCCCGCCCCGGCAGCACCTCGTGAGAGATCACGGCGGTGTAGACGTCCTGGACGGGCCTCCCGCCCGTGAGCACCTCCTGGGTCGGAGGTCCGTCGAACAACTGGCTTCCCTCGGCGAGGAGTTGTTTGCGGGCGCTCGAGTCCAGCCAGGCGGTCAGCTGGTCGACGTCCGCGAATCGGAAGACGACGACCCACTCGTTCTCGTCCTCGGAGCCCGGTGGATACACCTCCGTGCCCTGAAAGCCCTGGAAACCCCGCACGACGTGGTCGGTCTTCTCCTGCCAGCGCTTGTAGTCGTCGTCCCGTCCAGCCCGGATCTTCTGGGACGTGACGACCGTGGCGCTGCCGTCGGGGCCCCGGATTGCGCGGCTACTCATACGGAGTAGTCTAGAACTAAAGGGAGTTATCGGACAAATGGGGGGGATTCGCTGCGGTTGCGGGGCTCCGGACAGCAAGCGGGAGGATCTGAGATGGGACACACCGAATTCATGGCGGAAGCGTGCCGACTGGCCACCGAGTCGGTGGAGCACGGCTGGGGCGGCCCGTTCGGAGCCGTGATCACCCGGAACGGCGACATCGTCGCTCGTGGTCAGAACCGTGTTCTCCTGACGGGTGACCCCACGGCGCACGCCGAGGTGGAGACCATTCGCAACGCGGTCCAGCGCCTGAACCCCGAAGCTCCCTCCATTTCGGAGGAGCATCAGAACGAGAGCACGCTCGAGTATGTGCCGCGCCCGGACGGATCTCCCGACCCGGTGCCCGAGCGCGCCCGGATGCTCCAGGGGTGCTCGATCTACATCAGTGGTGCGCCGTGCCCGATGTGTATGAGTGCCATCTACTGGTCGCGGATCGACAACGTGTACTTCAGCAGTGATCTGACGGCCACTCGGGAGATCGGCTTCGATGACGTCTTCCAGTACGAGGACTTCGGAAAGCCGCTGGAAGAGCGGCGCATCCACATCGAGCAGATCCACCCGGAGCTGGGCGCCAAGGCCTACGCTGCGTGGATGGGCAAGGCCGACCGTCACTCGTACTGAGGGCTGACGCTCTCGCGGAGACCACCACCCGGGAGAGCGGTCATCGGCCCGGACAGGGCCTGGTCGCCGACCGCTGTGAGACGGTCCCGTCGTGCCGCCGTTGCGGCAGCGGCGGGACCGTTTCGTCTGCGCCGGCCCAACCGGTTCCGCGGGACCGGCCGGGCTGAGGCGCCTGGGGTCTCCGGCGTGCCGTCAACGGCCGGCCGGTACCCCCGCGGCCCGCATGGTCGAAGGACTGGCCGGACAGGTGGTTCCCCTAAGGCAAGCGACCGCTTAGTATGCGACCCGGTACGGTACCGGTCGAGTCTTTGTGGAGGACCTCAATGCAGGCATGGCGAGTCCACCGGAACGGTGAGCCGAGCGAGGTGATGCGGCTCGACGAGGCCACCCGCCCGGAGCCGGGGGAGGGGCAGCTCCTGCTGAAGGTGCGTGCCGCGAACATCAACTTCCCCGACGCGCTGCTCTGCCGCGGCCAGTACCAGATCACCCCTCCGCTGCCGTTCACCGCGGGAGTGGAGTTCTGCGGTGAGACCGAGGACGGGAGGCGGGTCATCGCGACCGCCGCACTGCCCCACGGAGGCTTCGCCGAGTACGCCGTCGCCCATGCGGCGGCCGTGCTGCCCGCGCCGGACGCACTCGACGACGCCGAGGCCGCAGCCCTGCACATCGGCTACCAGACGGGGTGGTTCGGACTCCACCGCCGCGCGCACCTCCAGGAGGGCGAGACCCTGCTCGTGCACGCCGCGGCAGGCGGTGTCGGCAGCGCCGCGGTCCAGCTCGGCAAAGCCGCGGGAGCCAGGGTCATCGGTGTCGTCGGCGGACCGGAAAAGGCCCTCGTGGCACGGGAGCTGGGCTGTGACGTCGTCATCGACCGGCGCACCGACGACATCGTGAGCGCCGTGAAGGAAGCGACGGGCGGCCGCGGCGCCGATGTCGTCTACGACCCCGTCGGCGGCGACGCGTTCGCCAAGTCCGCGAAGTGCGTGGCCTTCGAAGGCCGCGTCCTGGTCGTCGGCTTCGCGAGCGGCGCCATCCCCAGCCCCGCACTGAACCACGCGCTCGTCAAGAACTACTCCATCGTCGGCCTGCACTGGGGCCTGTACAACCACAAGGACCCCGGGGCCGTACTGCGCTGTCACGAAACCCTCAGCGAATACGCGGCCAAGGGCCTGATCAAGCCCCTCATCAGCGAGCGTGTCCCCTTCGCCGAAGCGGCCGCGGCGGTGCAGCGGGTCGCCGACGGGGCCACGACCGGCCGGCTCGTCGTGCTCCCGGAAGGAGCCGAATCATGACCGACGCCGCGGAACTGCGGGCACGTACACGCGAGTTGCTCGCCGCGAAGCCACCCGCCGACACCGGCTCCGCCGAATTCCTCGCCGCCCGCTTCGACGCCGGCCTCGCCTGGGTGCACTACCCGCCCGGGCTCGGCGGGCTCGGCGCGCCGCGCGCCCTCCAGGCCGTCGTCGACGCCGAACTGGAGGTGGCGGGAGCCCCCGACAACAACCCCCGGCGGATCATGATCGGTCTCGGCATGGCCGCGCCCACGATCCTGGCCTACGGCACCGAGGAGCAGAAACGGCGCTTCCTGCGCCCGCTGTGGACCGGCGAAGAGGTGTGGTGCCAGCTGTTCAGCGAGCCCGGCGCCGGCTCCGACCTGGCCGCACTGGGCACCCGTGCCGTCCGCGACGGCGACGACTGGGTGGTGTCGGGCCAGAAAGTGTGGACTTCCGTCGCCCATGTCGCCCGCTGGGCCATCCTGATCGCCCGCACCGACCCAGAGGCCCCCAAACACCGCGGCATCACCTACTTCATCTGCGACATGACCGACCCCGGGGTCGAGGTCAGGCCCCTGCGGCAGATCACCGGCGAGGCCGAGTTCAACGAGGTCTTCCTCACCGACGTGCGCATCCCCGACGCGCACCGCCTCGGCCCCGTCGGGGACGGCTGGAAGGTCGCCCAGACGACCCTGATGAACGAGCGCTTCACGATCGGTGGCATGCGGTTGCCACGCGAGGGCGGCTTGATCGGCCTGCCCGCCGCCACCTGGCGGGCCCGCCCCGAGCTGCGCACCCACGAACTGCACCAGCGACTGCTCACCCTGTGGGTGGAGGCCGAGGTCGCCCGCCTCACCGGCGAGCGCCTGCGCCAGCAACTCGTCGCCGGACAGCCCGGCCCCGAAGCCTCCGGAACGAAGCTCGTCTTCGCCCGCCTCAACCAGGAGATCAGCGCTCTGGAGGTCGAGCTTCGCGGCGAGGAGGGCCTGCTGTACGACGACTGGACGATGCGCCGCCCCGAACTCGTCGACTTCATGGGCCGTGACAGCGGCTACCGCTATCTGCGCGCCAAGGGCAACTCCATCGAGGGCGGTACGAGCGAGGTGCTCCTCAACATCGTTGCCGAGCGGGTCCTCGGACTGCCCGCCGAACCGCGCACCGACAAGGACATCGCCTGGAAGGACCTCGCACGATGAGCACAGCGAGCACCCAGCCGGACCTGCTGTACTGCGAGGCCGAGGACGATCTGCGCGCCGCCGTGCGCGCCCTGCTCACCAACCGAACGGATCCCGCAGCGCTGCTCGCCCGCATCGAGAGCGGCAGCCCGTACGACCCCGCGCTGTGGAAGTCCCTCGCCGAGGGCATCGGGGCCGCGGGGCTGCTCGTACCGGAGAAGCTCGGCGGACAGGGCGCGAGCCACCGGGAGGCCGCGGTGGTGCTGGAGGAGCTCGGGCGCACGGTGACCCCGGCTCCGTATCTCAGCAGCGCGGTCATCGCCACCGAGACCCTGCTCGCCCTCGTCGCCCTCGGGGGAGAGTCCGGGCGGACCGGTGAAGTCGCCGAGCTGCTCGGCGGGATGGCCGCCGGCCGCACCGTCACGGTCCTGGCGCTGCCGCTCTCCACGGCCCCCGGCGCCGAGCCGCCCGGTGGTCCGGCGGTCACCGCGGTCGCCGACGCGCTGATCGCCGACGTCCTGCTGATGTACAGGACCGACGGGCTGTACGCGGTGAAGAGGGCGGACGCGGAGATCACCCCGGGGGTCGCGCTCGACCTCACCCGTCCGCTGGCCACCGTCAGTGCCCCGGGTACGGCGGGCATCCGGCTCGCCGACGCGGGGACGGCACAGGAGGCCGTGCGCCGCGGCATGCTCGCCGGAGCCGGGCTGCTGGCGTCCGAGCAACTGGGCATCGCCGAATGGTGTCTGGAGGAGACCGTCCGGTACACCGGCGAGCGCTACCAGTTCAATCGCCCCGTCGGCTCCTTCCAGGCGCTCAAGCACCGTATGGCGCAGCTGTGGCTGGAGGTGGTGAACGCCCGTGCCGCGGCCCGCGCCGCGGCCGACGCGCTCGCCACCGGCAGTGACGACGCCGCGCTCTCGGCATCCGTCGCCCAGGCCTACTGCTCCAGGGTCGCCGTGCACGCCGCCGAGGAGTGTGTGCAGTTGCACGCAGGTATCGGTATGACCTGGGAGCACCCTGCGCATCTGTATCTGAAGCGGGCCAAGGCCGACGAACTCGCCCTCGGAACACCGGGCCGGCACAAGGAGGTGCTGGCGGCACTCGTCAACCTGCCGGCCCCCGGGTAGCCGGGGCCCCGTCCCGCCCGTTCCCGCCGGCGCCGCGACGGGGTGAAACGAAAGGCCACCGGGGCCACCGCCGCCGCCGCGACGACCGAAGGGAACTCCGGACGTCATCGCGGCGGCCCGGTGCAAGGTGGACGAACGCCACCGTCCTCGTCGGTGTATGGCCCAACCACGGCTCGGCCCGGCCGTGTTACCGGGCAGTCCGTGCAGCCGCCGGTGGACATCACGAACGGCAAGGGCGCTGCCTCAACGATGCCCGCGAGCCGCCGTCGAGTGACGACGCAGGTCAATTCCCCTGCCGACGACCACCCGTTCGGCGGCCGCGCCAGTCGGCCGTCCGGCGCCTCCACTCCGCCACACTGGCCGCCGAACGCCGCAATTCCGTTGCGGCGGACGAAGGAGGTTGAGGTATGGCCGTGTCCGTCTCAGTCGTGCTGCTGCTGCTCGTTCTCGCGGTGATCTATCTGCGCAACGGCGGCCTGAAGGTCTCACACGCACTCGTCTGCGCCCTGCTCGGATTCTTCCTGGCAGGCACGAGCATGGCGCCGACCATCCACAACGGGGTGACGGCCACGGCCGATGTGGTGAGCCGGCTCAATCCCTGAGCCGCGGCGGGAGCCAGGTCCCGGGCGCCAAGTCCCGGGCGGCACCGTCCGGTCAGGTGCGATCGGGCGGAAGGCCCGCGGGCGGTCCCGTGAGCCGTGACGGTGGTGCGGCACAACCGGCCCCGCTCGCCTGCAGGTCCGGCCGGCCCCTGGCACCCGCCCGAGATCCGGTCCGGTCGGCCGTGGCCCGGTGCTGCCGGCCGCACACGAAGCCTGTGGGAAACCCTCCGCATCCGCATGGACAGTTCACGCAGAGACTTCTAGCGTCGGACGGCGGCGCGACCGACGCCCTTCCACCGAGGAGCCGCCGTGACCCCCCGAGCTCTCGCCCGCACGCTCGCCCTCGCACTGGCCCTGTCCGTATGCACGACCGCGGTTCCCACCCCCGCGTACGCCGACGACATCCCCAAGGCTCCCGGACACCGCCTGGTGAGCGCATACGAAGGAGCCGCGGTCACCGCATCGCCCCTGCCGGGCACACCTCCGGCCCAGCACCCCCACCTGGCCCCCAACGGCCGCAGCGGGATGCACGCCGACGCGGCGGGCAGCGGCACCCACCCCTACCCCGGTCCGCTGGGAGCCGAGCCCTCCGTCACCAGCGAGCGGATCGCTCCGCTGGGCGGCGAATGCGCCACCGCGACCTTCGACACGGGGGGCCGCCTCATCACCGTCTGCGGCACGTTCTCCGGGTTCCTGCTGAAACTCCTCGACCCGCGCACGCTCGCCACCCTCGCCGAGTACCGGCTGCCACAGCGCCCCTCCACCGTCGAGGCCCTCACCCACCTCGACTTCTCCAAGATCTTCAAGGACACCTCGGGCGGCGCCTACTTCTACCTCGACGAGCGGGACCGGGTCGTCCTCGCCGACTCGCGCCGGCACGTCCTGCGCATCGCCCACGCGCGGGGCGAGGACGGCAGTTGGCGGTTCGCCGTCGAAGACGACTGGGACCTCACCGCACACGTCCCGCACGACTGTGCGAGCTGGGCCAACCCCTTCCCGAGCGGCGTCTGCGATCCGGTCACCTCCGTCATGCCCGACTGGCAGGGCCGCATCTGGTGGGTGACCCGGCTCGGCCGCGTCGGCACCGTCGACCCCCGGACCTCCGTCGTACGTACGGTGCGGCTCGCCGGGGAGGAGATCCAGAACTCCTTCTCGGTCGCCGAGGACGGCGTCTGGATCGTCTCGGACCATGCCCTCTACGGCTTCCGTGCCGATGCCGACGGCACGCCCCGGGTGTGGTGGCGCGAGACGTACGACCGCGGCACCGGCACGAAACCGGGCTCCGTGAACCAGGGGTCGGGCACCACACCGGACCTCTTCGGTGATGGCGACGACTACGTCGCCATCACCGACAACGCCGACGAGCGGATGCACGTCCTCGTCTACCGCAGGGGCGCGGACGTCCCGGCAGGCCGGCGCCTGGTCTGCAAGATCCCGGTCTTCGGCGCCGGCGCCTCCACCACCGACAACTCGATGATCAGCTGGGGCAACAGCCTCGTCGTCGAGAACAACTACGGCTACGAGAACCCGTCCTCGGTCCTCTTCGGCCGCAGCGTCGTCGGTGGTGCCACCCGCATCGACGTACGCCACGACGGCAGCGGCTGCGACACCGTGTGGCAGAGCGACGTCCGCTCACCCTCCACCGTCCCCAAGCTCTCCACGGTGAGCGGACTGCTGTACTTCTACGAGAAGCGGCCCAAGAGGCTCGGCATCGACGCCTGGTATCTGACCGCCGTCGACTTCCGCACCGGAGAGCGCCGCTGGAGCCGGCTCACCGGGACGGGCCCGCTGTACGACAACAACTGGGCGCCGATCACCCTCGGGCCCGACGGCACGGCCTACGCCGGTGTCTTCAACGGCATCGTGGCCGTCCGGGACAGCCACGACTGACCCGTCGGGCGGGACACACGCGATTCCCGGGGCACGAAGCCCCGGGAATCACGCCGCATCCCTCAGCTCATCTCGGGCATCTCACCCTCGGTCGTCGTGTCGTCGATGACCGCGACGGCGGCGCCCTGCGGGTCGACGAGCGCCGCGAAGCGCCCGAACGGGGTGGTCATCGGTCCGAACACCAGCTTCCCGCCGAGCTTCTGGGCCGTGGCGACCGCGGCGTCGCAGTCCGCGACGGTGAAGTACACCTGGACGTAGGACGGGACCTCCGGGGGGAAGTCCTGGTCGGTCATCTTCATCCGGCCCAGGAGGGGCGCGCCCTCGCCCAGATCGAAGATCTTGTAGTCCATCTGCTCGTCCTGCATGGTCTTCACGCCGTAGCCGAAGACCGCGGGGAAGAAGGCGTCGGCCTTCTCCGGCTCGCGTGTGAAGACCTCGGCCCAGCAGTAGGCGCCCGGCTCGGCGACCGCTTCGAAGCCGGTGTGGGTACCCCCCTGCCAGACGCCGAACGTGACGCCGCCGGGGTCCTGGGCGAGGCACATCGTCCCGAACTCGCCGACCTGCATCGGCTCCATCAGGACCGTGCCGCCGTTCCGGCGGATCTTCTCGGCGGTCGCGGCGGCATCCGGCGATGCCAGATACAGGCACCACTGCGAGTGGCCCTCCTGCCCGGACATGGGCGGTACGACGGCGGCGACCGCCTTGCCGTTCGCGTAGGCCTGTGTGTAGTTGCCGTACTCCGACGAGGACTCGCCGAACGTCCAGCCCAGGACTTCGGCGTAGAAGGTCTTCGCGCCCTCCAGATCGGAGAACATCGCGTCGGCCCAGATCGGCTTGCCTTCGGGTTCTGCAGCCATGACTGACTCTCTTCGCTGTCTGCGGTGTGCTGTCTCGTGCCCGGATCGGTGACCGGCCCCCGCACCGGCGCACGGCTGCCGGACCGGCGGCTGTGACGGGGACCACGCTAGTCAGGATGGAGCCGTCCCGCGCGACGACACCGCGAATCAGTGCCGGGCGACCCGCGAGGCGCTGGAGAACACCCCGATGCCGTTCGGGACCGGGCGCTGCGAGCCGCCGCTGGGATGGTTGCGGACCGTGACCTTCGCGGCTCCAGGTCTGCGGGTCACCAGCGTCGACGAGCCGCCGCCGTCCAGATTGAACGCGTCCTCGGCCCCGTTGCCCCGCATCACCGCCGCCACCTCGGCCACGGTCAGACCGGTCCGGAACTCCGGTGAGCCGTCCAGTGCGAGCAGCAGCAGCCTGTGTCCGTCGTCCGTGATCCCGGCTGCCGTGCGCACCGCCGACGTGGAATCGTCCAGACCCGGAAGGGGTCTGCCGTGGCGCAGTACGGGATAGCCGCCCACAGCGAAGCGGTACGGGATGCGCGAGCGGGCGTCGACGAGCCGGTGCCGCACCAGGACGCGGTCGCCCACGGACAACTTGCGCAGCTCGTCGGCACCTGCCTCCCGGCCGACGAGCACCTCGGTGTCCGGAGCGATCACACCGCGCCCCGGTGCCGGGGCCACGGCCACCACCCGGCCCCCGCGCACCGTCACCTCATAGGTGCGGGTGCTGCACGGCGCCGCGCGGTCGGCATCGGTACCGCAGGTCGCACGGACCCGTGAAACGGCGCCCCAGTCCGAGGTGAACGAGCCCACCGAGCCGACCGGAAGCGCGTACTGGTTCAGCCCTCCCAGCGGGACGCGGCCCGAGGGCGTCGACACACTGCCCTCCAGGGCGAGCCGGCCGAACCGTGCCGTGCCGTCGGCGTCCACGCCCAGCACCTCGCGCGCCGATGTGCCCCGCGGCAGCGCCGGGCCGAAGCGCTGGCCGTCCGGTACGGCGGCCTTCAGCTCGTGGCCTGCTGCGATGGCGGGGCCCACGGGAGCGCTCGTCGCCTCGACCCCGGGATGCTGGGTCTCCGCGATGTCGAAGAAGTCCCCGTTGACTCCGGCGGCCGCTTTCCTGGCGTTGGCGAGTGAGGACAGCGGCGCCCGCGCGCCCACCACGCCCGGGTACAGCAGACCGACGGAGACCCGTGGGTCGCGCAGATCCACCGTCAGCAGATGAGCGCGCGCGGGGCCTTTCGCCGCGGCGATGTCGAACTGCCGGTAGGTGACCCCCGGCGCGATCGGCGCCCGGACGGGTACCTTCGCGGGGGCGGGAGCGGCGGTCGCCGGAGCGCCCCCCGCCAGCCCCGTCGCGACCACGGTGCTCCCGGCGAACACCATCCTGAGCACAATACGAATACGAGCATGACGTGTCGTCACTGAGCCCCCAGGCATCCGGCCAACTCTCCGTATTCACCGAAGAGTCGACCAGACGCGGGAGTCTACGAACCGACCAGCCGGGAACGGATGAGGAAACGCACCCCTTCCGGCGCTTCCAGCGAGAATCCGCTGCCGCGGCCCTCGACCACGTCGACGATAAGGCGCGTGTGCCGCCACACCTCGTACTGGCTCGCCGACATCCAGAAACACACCGGCTCAGCCACTCCTTCGATGGACAGAGCGGCCAGCAGTACGTCGGATCCGCCGGTCCTGAACTCGCCCTCCGGATAGCACATCGGGGCACTGCCGTCACAGCAGCCGCCGGACTGGTGAAACATCAACGGGCCGTGCAGTTGACGTAGTCGGCGCACCAGCTCGGCCGCCGCAGGTGTGAACTCGACGATTCCTGAATCAACAAGTGCGCCTGAAGCAGTCTGGATTGCATCATTCGAAGAGGTATTTGGACAATTCTCGCCCGGAGTTGACCTCGATGACATGAGGAGCCCCCTCTGCTGAATGGACCGACGGTTCCAGTCTCCCTACGACGCAGGCGAGTTGTCCTGTGTCTCGCGAACGGTTATGCGGCCGTGGGGACTTACCATCCCGTGGATGGAGCCGCGTCTACGGGACAGGCACTAGTCAACCCGGCGCAACGTTGCACGCTGGTTGCACCGACGGGGCGTCGCAGATTCACTCGTGAACGGAGCGCTCGCCCGCGGGCGGGATCTCGTCAGGGGCCGGGGTGCGATGCCCGCGCGCCGAGCTGCGGAAGGCGATCGGTGTCAGACCGGTGCGCTGGTGGAAGTACTTCGTGAAGTGCGTGGCGCTGGAGAAACCGAGCTGGGCCGCGATACGGGCCGCGGACAACTCGCCGTGTGCGAGCAGGCGCTTGGCCTCCAGGACGACCCGGCGGTCGATGAACTCCTTGGCCCCGATGCCGGCGGCGGCGAGCGTCGCCCGGGAGAGCGTACGTGCGGAGTAGCCCAGAGCCTGCGCATAGTCCTCGAGGCGGCGGGTGCGGGCGAAGTCGCGCTCGACCGCGTCACGGAACCTCGCGTACGCCGATCCCGCCTCCGGTGCGGGACCGTCGGGCGGCGACGTCAGATGCGCGAGACGCAGAAGGAGGACGTCCAGCAGATGACGCAGCACCGCGACATGGACGTCGAGCGGCATCCGCAGCGCCGTGCGGAACTCGAGCTCCAGTTGGCGGACGGCACCGCTCAGTGCGGCGGCATCACCCCCGTGCGGGGTCCGCACGACCGAACCGTACGGGTCGTCGAGCCCGGCGGCGGCCGCGGTGGCCGGATCCGGGAAGTCCCGTTCGAACAGGATCAGGGTCCCGGCGGCCTGGGTGATGTCGCCCCACATATGCACCTGACCGGGTCTGATCCACAGCCAGGCCCCGGGCCCGAGCACATACTCGGCGAAGTCCACGGTCTGGCGCAGACTGCCGTCGCCGAGAAGGAGCAGGACGTGGAAATCGTGCCGGTTGGGCCCCGCCAGCTGTTCGGCGCCGACGCGGGAGCGCAGTTCCGCGAGCGTCAGGACCTCCACCCCCGCCGGGGTGCCGATGGGTGGAGAGAAGGTGAGCTCAGGGATCATTCATGAGCTCCTTGTCGGTTTTTCACCAGACCGTGTCGCCAGCCTATCAGCGGGGTGGCCCGGATCCTGCTCTAGCCTGCGGCGGAACGCGGCCGGGGACAGTCGCTCGAGGCGTGAGCCCGGTGCGTTTCCGTACGGCCCATTCGGTGATCACAGGAAGGGACTCCGTCCCATGTCGGCAAAACTGGACAACGCGCTCGGGCTCTATCTGGGCGGAATTCGCGACGGCGCCCTCCGCGAGGCCCTCGACAGATCCATCGGTGATCGTTACATCCAGCACAGCACCGGAGTCGCGGACGGCAAGGAGGGATTCCTCGCCTTCTTCGAGCCGTTCCTCGAACGCAATCCTCAGCGGGACATCGAGGTCGTCCGTGCCGTCGAGGACGGGCCGTACGTCTTTCTCCACGTGGCCCAGACCCTCGGCGGAACGACCCGATGGGTGACCGCCGATCTCTTCGACACCGACGACAACGACCGCATCGTCGAGCACTGGGACACCATCGCCCCTGGCGGGCTCACCACACCCTCCGGCCACACCAAGACGGACGGAGCCACGCGGATCACGGATCTCGAGCGAACCGCTGAGAACAAGGCCAGGGTCGCCGAGTTCATCGCCGTGGTTCTGCAGGGCGGCCACATCGCGAGGATGGGTGACTACCTTTCTCCCGACCTCGTGCAGCACAGTCCGCACATCGCCGACGGCGTCGACGGTCTCAGGGCCTACCTGACGGGCCTCGCCGCGGAGGGGAAGGCCCTGACCTATCGCACGGTGCACCGGCTGATCGGCCAGGGTAACTTCGTGGTGACGCTCAGCGAAGTCGCCCTGGGTGGGACGCCCCTGGCCGTGTTCGACGTCTTCCGGCTCGAGAACGGTCGCATCGTCGAACACTGGGACAACCCCGAACCGGTTCCCGGTCCGGCCGAGGCCAACAACAGCGGAAAATTCTGACCGGGCGCGGCATCCGCGCGGCACCCCGTGCGCCCGCGCACCGGTGGATGATCGACTTCCTGTCCGATTGTGACCTCACCGGTTCGGAAATCGGCCTCGTGCGGCGCGGTGGCCCCGGCAACGGTGGAGGGGACGGCGGACGACGGGTCCGCCGCACCCCGCACCATGGGATACGCGCATCATGAACAACAAGGATCTGGTCCTGACGGCCGTGTCGGAGCTCTTCGGGGACAGGGACCCCTCGTCCGTGGACCGCTGGGTCTCACCCGCCTACCGGCAGCACAGCGCCCTCGCCGCCGACGGCCGCGAAGCCCTGCGTGAGCTGGTCGGCTCGCTGCCGGCGGACTTCCGCTACGAGCCCGTCCGCGCCATCGCCGACGGAGACCTCGTCGCCCTGCACGGGATCTATCACGGCTTCGGCCCCGGGCCGCAGGTCGCCTTCGACCTCTACCGGGTGGAGGACGGCAGGCTCGCCGAGCACTGGGACGCTCTCGCTCCCGTCGTCGAGGTGACCGTCAGCGGCCGTACCCAGACGGACGGCCCGACCGAGCCGGGCGACCCGGAACGCACCGAAGCCAACCGCGAGTTGATCGCCGAGTACGCCGAGAAGGTGCTCAAGGGGGCGGACTACTCGCTCTCCGCCGTGTTCACCTCCAGCGAGACCTATCTCCAGCACAACCCCGAGGCGGGCGACGGGCTGGACGGATTCGGGGTGGCCGCGGCCCGCTGGGCCGAGGAGGGCAAGCAGGTGGTGTACCGGACGATCCACCGCGTCATGGCGGAAGGGGACTTCGCGCTGGTGCAGGCGGAGGGCGAGTTCGGCGGTCCGGTCGCCTACTACGACCTGTTCCGCATCGCCGACGGCAGGATCGTCGAGCACTGGGACGTGATCGCCCCGATCCCCGGCCGACTGCCGCACGACAACGGTCTTTTCTGACGGACCGGCGCACGACACGACACGGCGCGGGGCGGCGGGGCCGGCGAGCGGCTGCCTCCGCCCCGCATGCCCCGCATCCCCCTGCATTCCCCCCCGCATTCCCCCCGCATCCAACGGAAAGCAGAGGACCGATGGCCACACCCATGACCGAGGCGCAATGGCATGCCTTCGTGAGCGAGGGCACCAGGACCGCGAAGATCGCCACCACCCGGGCCGACGGACGGCCGCATGTCGCGCCCGTCTGGTTCCTGCTGGACGGCGGCGACTTCGTGTTCACCACGAGCAAGGGCTCCGTCAAGGGCCGGGCGCTGATGCGTGACGAGCGGCTGGCCCTGTGCGTGGAGGACGACCTGCCGCCGTTCTCCTTCGTCGTCGCCGATGGCGCGGCGCTGATCAGCGCCGCCGGGGCGGAGGTGCGCGCATGGGCGACGCGGATCGCCGCCCGTTACGTCGGCGGGGAGCGCGCGGCGGAGTACGGGGTACGCAACAGTGCACCGGGGATCGTCCTGGTGCGGGTGTCGGTGCGCGGCGTCCGGGCGGTCTGCGGTGTGGCCGACTGAGAGCGGTCTACGGCGGTGCCGACCGACAGAAGACGGCCGCGATGCGACCGATGTGTATGTCCGTGGTGCACCGGTGGTCCGCTCCTGAGCCCGGTCATAGCGGCTGGAATGTGCCATTCCGACAACAGATGATCGAGAACTGGGGGTTTTCGGCCATACTGTGATCGGGTGCCTCCCGTGCGTAATCGGTCAGTTCCGTCAGGTGATCAGTCGCGGCACCCCTGTCCGCAGATGGGCCGGATGAGTGTCATTCATCCGGACGTAGTCCCTGTCTGACGAAAAATTTTCCAACCTGACGCCAAACAGGCAAAGGAATCGACCGAAAGTGACCAGTGGCTTTTGACGGCAGATCTGCCGTTCCCTGAGTGTCGTTCACATGCCCGTAACACCCCGAGCCGCCACCGGCGGCCCGTTGCGCATGCCCGCCTTCCGTCTCCTGCTCGCCGGAGCAGCCACAGGACAGCTCGGAGCCCAAGTCACCCTGGTGGCGCTGCCGCTCGTCGCCGTGCTCGAACTCGACGCGTCAGCCTTCCAGGTGGGGCTGCTCACTGCCGCCGAAACCGCAGCGTTCCTGCTCATCGGGTTGCCCGCCGGGGCGTGGACCGACCGGATGCGCAAGCTGCCCCTGATGATCCGGGCCGACCTCGTGCGCGCCGCGACCATGGCGAGCATTCCGCTCGCCGCCGTGGCCGGTGTCCTGACGATGACCCAGCTCTACGTCGTCGCCCTCATCACCGGCGCGGCCACGGTCTTCTTCGATGTGGCCCATCAGAGCTTCCTGCCCCAACTGCTGCCCAGGGAACAGCTCATGGCGGGCAACGGGGCGCTGGAGACGGTCCGTTCATCGGCGCAGGTGACGGGCCCCGGACTAGGCGGCGGGCTCGTCCAGCTGGCCGGAGCCCACCTCGCCATCGTGGCCGACGCGATCGGCTACGCCCTGTCCGCACTGTTCCTGATCGCCATCAGACGGCCCGAGAGCCGCCCCCGGCCGGAACCGGGTACCTCCCTGCGGGGGGACATCGCCGAGGGCGTGCGCTTTGTCGTCGGACACCCGATGCTGCGCATCATCGCCCTCACCACCGGCCTCGGTAACCTCTTCGCCGCCGTGCTGATGGCCACCCAGACCGTGTTCCTGGTGCGTGTGCTGGGACTGGCGCCCGGTGCGATCGGCCTGGTGCTGTCCGCATCCGCCGTCGGCGGACTCGCCGGTGCGCTGTGTGCCGGCACGCTCGCCTCGCGTCTCGGGCAGGCCCGCACGATCTGGCTGTCCCTGCTCGTCACCGGCCCGTTCGCACTGCTGTGGCCGCTGGCCGGACACGGAGCGGCAGGCGCCGCCCTGTTCGCGGCCGGCTCCGGCGTCGTCTTCTTCGGTGCCGTCGTCTACAACGTCGCCCAGGTGAGCTTCCGTCAGGCGCTGTGCCCGCCCAGGTTGCTCGGACGGATGAACGCCACCCTGCGCTTCCTCATGTGGGGGACTCTGCCCCTCGGCGGACTGCTCGGCGGAGCCCTGGCCGACGCCTTCGGACCGCGCACCGCACTGGCCTGCTGCGCCGCCGGTTTCCTGGTCGTACCCCTGCCGCTGCTCCTGTCCCCGCTGCGCGGAATGCGCGACCTGCCGGCGACCGCGCACACCGCCGAAGACACCACCGGAACCGCCGCTGCCGTCACGGAGGACCGGCCCACTCCGGTGAGCTGAGCCCCGCAGAACCGCGCAGCCGAACGCTCCGTCCAACCCCTGCCCGGACCCGGTACGGCAGGACCGCGACAACCGCGGTCCGCCACATCGCCGAGGCCCGGACGTTCAGGGCCCGCCCCCGGCGGGCTTCCCCGGCCGCCGCACCGCGCCCGGCCACGACAGAAAGGTCCATGTGCCCAGCATCACGAGCCAGTACCTGGCCCGCTACCGGCGACTCGGAGCCGGCGAAGGCGCCGACGCCCCGCTTCCCGTCACGGGGGCCCAGCGCCGCTTCGTCCTGGTGCGCTCCCTGGACTCCGCCGGCCGGCCCGACCTGGTACCGATGTTCTTCGCCTTCCCGCGCGGCACCTTGGACCCGTTACGTCTCAAGGCCGCCGCCGACCGCCTCGCCGCCCTGCACCCCGTGCTGCGGGCCGAGCCGGCCGTCGTGCGCGGCACGCCCGTGCTGCTCCCACGGCAGCCCGGCGTCCCCCTGGTCCGGGTGCCTTTGGCTCCCGGTGAGGGCACCGTGTCCGCGTTACGCCGGACGCTCGCCGACTGGAACCCGCAGGGCTCGCCGTTACGGATGTTCCTGGCGCAGGACGACGCCGTCGACGGCGAGGAGGTCCTCGCCGTCGTCCTGGACCACGCCGCCTGCGACGGCCGGTCACTGGAGCGTCTCGTCGGGGATCTCGAAGCCGCCTACGCCGGGAACGCAGCTGCCGAACGTCCGAGCCCGGGTGAAACCGCCGCCGAACTGGCCGCCTACCGGGAAGCCGTACTCCTCCAACTGGAGGCCGAGGACCGCGCCTCCTCGCCCGACGCGATGGCCTACTGGGGCGAACGGCTGCGCACCACACGCGAACTGGCGCCCCTGCCGCGGCCGGACCGCCCGGCCCCCGGGACACTGCCGAGCGGCTCGGCCGAACTGCGGCTGTCATCCGCCGCCCCCTCAGTGCCCTTCCCCGATCTGCTGGACGCCTGCCGGGCCGCCGCGCGAACCCTCTACGGGCCCGGGCACGTCATACCGCTCGGCTATCCATGGGGCGGTCGCCCGCCCGGCGCCGCGCCGGTGCTCGGCTGCTTCCTCAACACCGTGGTCTTCCCGGCCGAGACCGTCGAGACCTCCACCGCGGACCCGACAGCGCTCGCGTGGTGGGACGACCTGGACCGGGCCGACACCCCCTTCGACGCCGTCGTGCACGCCGCCCGGGCCGCGGGATCCGGCTGGACCGGCCGCCTCGACGGCCTGCTCACCGTGGACGACGCGGAACGGCGCCCGCTGCTGCGCCTCGGCGGTGTCACGGGCCGCGAGATCCACATCGACGGCAGAGCCGTACGCGGCCCTTTCGCCGTCTCCGTCACCCAGGGGACCGAGCTGCGCCTGCGCATGGTGTGGGACCGCGCCGTCCTCGACGACGAAACCGCCGAACGCGCCTTCACCGCACTGGCCGACGCGGTCGGGGAACCGGCCGGCACACCCGGCTGAGCCGTTCGCGCAGGTGTACCGCGCCCGACGGCCCGTACACCGCGACGACCCCACGCATCACCGACAGCCGGGCCCTGCCGCGCGATCCGCGGACGGCCCGCGCACCACAGCCGGACACGACGCTGCCCGGCATCGACACAACCGACCCGACAACCCCAGGGATCGCCCATGCTCCCCCTCTCCTCCTCGCAGGAGATCGTCTGGCTGCACGAGCAAGTGCAACCGGGCAGCCGCGCCTACAACTTCACCGGCGCGCTCGACCTGTACGGCACCCTCGACACGGATGCCCTGCGCCATGGACTCACCGCCACGCTCGACCGGCACCCCGGTCTGCGACTCGAACTCGTCGCCGTCGAAGGGGCGATGCCCGCACAGCGGGTCGCCGGTCCCTGCGCGCCCCGGCTGCACACGGTCGACCTGAGCGGCGAAGAGGACCCCGAGGCGGAGTTCGCACGGTTACTGCGCACTGAGGCCGAGACACCGCTCGACACCTTCCAGGCGCCGTTACTGCGCTGGACCCTGGTCCGGCTCGCGGAGGACCACCACCGTCTCATCCACGTCGAGCACCACCTCATCCACGACGGCCACTCCTTCGCGATCCTGCTCGACGACGTCTTCCGTGTGTACCGGGGCCATGTGCTCGGCGAGCCGGTCACCCTGCCGCCCGCGTCCTCCTACGCCGACCACATCCGCGCCCAGGCCGAGACCCCGTTCGCACCGGAGAGCCTCGACTTCTGGACCGGTGAACTCCGCGACGTCGCCCATGACATGCCACTGCCCGGACTGACCCGGCCCGGCGCACGGCGCAGGCACCACGGCGGACAGCTGCGCCAGTCGATCGGTGCCGACCTCGCCGTGCGGCTGCGCGAACACGCCCGCGCCCGGGGACTGACCCCCTTCGCCACCCTGCTCGGTCTCTTCGCCGAGCTGCTGCGCCGGCACAGCGGCCGCACACAGATGGTCGTCGGCACCGCCGTCGGCAACCGCCCGCGCGGCTTCGAGGACGCGGTCGGGATGTTCGTCAACACCATCCCGCTGCCGCTCCGGCTCGACCCCACCGCTCCGGCCGAGGACACCATGGACGAGGTGACCGACACCCTCATCCGGGCCCTCCCGCATCAGGACGTACCCGTCCAGGAGCTCACCCGGGCCCTCGGCATGCACACCTCGGGCGCCGACAACCCGCTTTTCAGCGTGATGTTCAGCGCCCACGACGCGCCGCTGCCCGAAATCGACGTCCCCGGACTGGAGATCACCCTCTTCGAGGGGTTCAACACCGGCACCACCCGGTTCGACCTGGACGTCGTACTGCTGCCGGACGACAGGCGGGGCGTCACCACCCGCCACGGCGCAGCCGGTATGACCCTCGTCTGGGACTACGACGCCGACCTGTTCGGCGAGGATGTGACCAGGCTGCTCGCCGGACGGTTGCTGGACCTGGTGCGGGCCTACCTCGACGACCCGGGCACCGCACTCGCCGACCTCGCGCCCGTACACCCCGAGGAGAGCCGCCCCGCTGCCCTGCCGGCGCGGCCGGAACACGACCCGCTCGACCCGGCGGCCTGGCAGGATCCGGCCCTGCCCGCGCTGCTCATCGGTGCCCGCCGCATCACCTACGGCGAACTGAACGCCCGGGTCGAGGCGCTCGCGGGGCGCCTGCGCGACGCCGGGGTGACGGCGGGCCTGCCCGTGGCCGCCGTACTGCCCCGTGGGCTCGACTCGGTGACCACCCTGCTGGCCTGTCTGCGCACCGGAGCGGTGTACTGCCCGGTCTCGCCGTCCGACCCTGAGGCCCGCATCGACACGCTGCTGACACGGCTCGCCCCGGCGCTGGTCCTGACCTCGGCCGGCAGCCCGGTGACGATCCCGGACGGCCTTCCCACGGCCACCGTCGACGCCCCTGTGCTGCCCCCGGCGGGCGAGAGCGCCCCGGTACCGGGCGCCACGTACATCATCCACACCTCGGGCTCCACGGGCGTCCCCAAGCCGGTCGCGGTCGGCCGCGCGGCACTCGAGCACCATCTGACCGCAGCCGCCGAGCGGTTCGGCCTCGCACCCGGCGACCGGGTCCTGCTGTTCGCCCAGCCCTCCTTCGACGTGGCGCTCGAGGAGGTCCTGCCGTCGCTGTACGCCGGGGCCTGCCTCGTGGTTCCCGAGCACGAGGTGCCCACCGGCGCCGAACTGACCGGACTGTTCCACGCGGCCCGCGTCACCGTCGCCAACATCCCCACCAGCTACTTCCTCGCCGTCCGCGAGGACATGCGGCCCGCGCTGCGGGACGGCACCTGGGCGCCGCGGCTGCTGGTGCTCGGCGGGGAGCGGCTGCCCGCCGACGTCCTGCGGGACTTCATGGCCGACACCGACGCCACCGTGCTCAATGTGTACGGCGTCACCGAGGCCGCCATCAGCTCGACCGTCCACGAGATCAGCCGCGACGCGCTCGCCGACGGGGCCGAGATCCCGCTCGGCACCGAACTGCCCGGTGAGCGGGTGCACATCCTGGACTCCGGGCACCGCCCGCTGCCGTCCGGCGCGGTCGGCGAACTCGCCATCGCGGGACCGGGCCTCGCCGAAGGCTACGCCGGCAACCCCGACGCCACGGCCGCCCGCTTCGTGACCGTCGACGCACTCGGCGGCGAGCGGGTCTACCTCACCGGTGACCTCGGCTACCGCGGCCTCGACGGACTGCTGTACTTCCTGGGCCGCCGCGACAACCAGATCAAACTGCGCGGCCACCGCATCGAGCTGGAAGAAGTCGAGGCCGCGGCGTCCTCGGCGCTCGGCGGACGCTCCTGCGCGGTCGTCCTGGACCGGGAAGCACCCGGCGGCCCCCGGCTCGTAGGCTTCCAGGAGGCCCCGGCGGGCGCGGACGCCCAGGGGGCGTGGGACGAACAGGCACTGCACACCGAGCTGAGCCGACGGCTGCCCGGCGCCCTCGTACCGGCACGCTGGGCACGGCTGGACAGCATGCCCACCCTGGCCGGGGGCAAGCCCGACCGGGTGGCGCTCGCCCGCAGGGCCGCCGCGCTCGAGCCCGCCGAGCCCACCGAGCCCGCCGAAAACGCAGCGTACGACGGCACGGCGAACGACACGCAGTCCGTCCCCGCCGATCCGATGACCGCCCTGCTCAGCGAAGGCTGGCGCGAAGTGCTCGGCCACAACCGCTTCGACGAGACCTCGCACTTCTTCAGGACCGGCGGCCACTCCCTGCTCGCGGCCCAGCTCGCCGCCTGGCTCGAACCGCGGCTCGGTCAGCGCCCGCCGCTGCGGCTGCTCTTCCAGAACCCGGTACTCGCCGACCAGGCCGGAGCCCTCGCGGCCACCGCCACCACCTCGACGGAGTCGTGATGACCCAGACCCTGAACTCCCCGGCCGACCGGACGACCGCCGAAAGCCCCCGGACCGACGCGGACACCGCGCTCAGCGTCGCCCGGGGCGCCGCCCCCGCCGCCTCCGGAGTGCTCTCCCTCTTCGAGGAGTGGGTCCGCCGCACCCCCGACGCCCCCGCGGTGATCGACGGCGGCCACAGCTGGACCTACCGGGACCTCGATACCGCCGCCGCGCGGGTCGTCGCCGCGCTCGGCGACCGCGTACGTCCCGGAGATCTGGTGGGCGTCTGCCTCGACCGCTCGGCCGCACTCGTGGTGACCGCGATCGCCCTCGCCCGCATGGGCGCCGTCTATCTGCCGCTCGGCCCCCGCCCCGGACAGCGGCGCACCGACGCCGTCACGGAAGACCTGGGCGTCGTCTGCCTGATCGGCGACCCGCAGATCCTGCCGGACCGGCACCGCAGCGCCGAGCACGTCGCCCTCGCGCTGCCCGCCGAGGGCGCCAACACCGGCGGCACGGCGGTGGCCGCCTTCGCCGCCCCGGGCCCCGGCGCACGCCAGGCTCCCGGCGAGGCGTTCTACGCCGTGCTGACCTCCGGCTCCACCGGGCGCCCCAAGGCCGTCGCCGTCGCCGAAGGCGCACTCGGCACGCTGCTCGACTGGTACCGCCACGAAACCGGGCTCGCCCCCGGCGACCGGCAGTCCCTCCTCATCGGCGTCGCCTTCGACCCCCATCTGATGGAGCTGTGGGCAGGGCTCACCTCCGGCGCCGCGCTCGTACCCGCCCCCGACGACGTCCGCTGGGACAGCGCCGTGCTCACCGACTGGTGGCGCGACGCCGGGGTCACCGTGTCCGTCGGTGCCACCCCGATGATCGAACCGCTGATGGACCGTCCCTGGCCGCAGGACCTGCCCCTGCGCCATCTCATCGTGGGCGGGGACCGGATGAGGCGCCGGCCCGGCGGTGACGTCACCGCCACCGTCCACAACGCCTACGGCCCGGCCGAGGCCACCGTCGTCACCACCACCTTCGCGATGCCGGGCACGGACCCGACGGCGGACGCACAGACCCCGCCGCCCATCGGCGCTCCCATACCGGGCGTGACGGTCGTCGTCACCGACACCGAGGGCCGTGTCGTCCCTCGCGGCGAGGACGGCGAACTCCGCATCGGCGGCACCTGCCTGGCACTCGGCTATCTGGACCCGGAGCTCACCGCCCGCCGCTTCAGCGCCCCGCCCGCCGACGTGGAACTGCCGGGTGCCGACCGGCTCTACCGCACCGGCGACCGGGTGCGGATGAGGCCCGACGGCCTGCTGGAGTTCCTCGGCCGGCTCGACGACCAGGTCAAGATCAGCGGCGTTCGCGTCGAACCGGCCGAAGTGGAAGCCGCGTTCGAGCAGGACCCCGCGGTACACAGCGCGGTCGTCACCGCGCTCCGCACCCCCGACGGCGCGACCCGTCTGGTGGCCCATGTACGTCCGGCGGCCGGGGTCGTCTGCGACACTGCGGCGCTGCTGGCGGCGGTACGGGCCTGGCTGCCCGAGCAGGCCGTGCCCTCCGACGTCCGGATCGTCGACGGCTACCCCCTCGACGCCAACGGAAAGGTCGACCGGGCCGAGCTGAGCCGCCTGGCCACCGCCGAACCCGCGGCCCCCGCCGCCCACGGCGACCTGCCCGCCGGTGCCACGCCCGACGAGCTGCTCGTGCTGCGTGCCGTACGCGACCTCCTGGGCCGCCCCGGTATCGCACTCACCGACAACTTCACCGACTCCGGCGGCACCTCCGTCCAGGCAGCCCGGCTGCTGACGGCCATCGAGGAGGAGACCGGCGTACGCCTGCGCGCACCCCATCTGCTCCGCCAGCCCGACCTGCGGGCCATGGCCGCCCTCATCGACTGGGTCCGCACCGGCGCACCGCGGCCGGGAGCCTGAATGACCCTCACCGACCCGCACACCCACGCCACCCGTAAGGACGGCCCCGTGCCCACCTCCGACGCCCGGACCACCGAGGCCGGGACCCCGTCCGTGCCCGGCGGGGGACTGCCCGCCCTGGTGGCCCGGCACGCCGCGGCCACCCCGGACGCACTGGCTGTCGCCGACGGCGACACCACCCTCACCTACGCCCAGCTCGACCACTCCGCCCGCGCCCTCGCCGCCCATCTGCGCGACAACGGTGTGGCCCGCGGCGACCGGGTGGCCCTGCTGATGCCCCGCTCGGCACGCACCGTCGTGGCCCAGCTGGCGCTGTGGTGGGCGGGCGCCGTCTGCGTACCGCTGGACCCGGCACACCCCCGCCCGCGCACCGAGGCCATGAGCGCCGACGCCCAGGTGACACTGACGATCGGCGACCGCAAGCTGCTGGAGTCCGCTGCCCCGGCCGGACCCGCCCTGCCGCTGCCCGACGAGCCGCTGCTCACCGGTGACGCACCGGCCGGGTCCGAGGCCGAGCCGGATCCGACGGCGTTCATCCTGTTCACCTCGGGCTCCACCGGCCGGCCCAAGGGCGTGGCCGTCCCGCACGGCGCCGTGATGGAGCTGGTCACACCCACCGGCTATGTGACCCTCACCTCGCGCGACCGCGTGCTGTTCCACTCGCCCACGACGTTCGACGCCTCGACGTTCGAAGTGTGGGGAGCGCTCGCGGCCGGTGCCGCCGTGGTCGTGTGCACCGTCGAACGGCCCTCGTTCGAGGACCTCACCCGGCATGTGGAACGGCACGGCGTCACCGTCGCCTTCCTCACCACCGCGCTCTTCCATCAGCTCGCCGCCCGCCGGTCCCGGCTGTTCTCGCTCCTGCGCGGCGTCGTCGTCGGCGGTGAGGCCCTCGCGGCCCAGCACGCCCGCACCGTCGTGCGCGCCTTCCCCTGGCTCGAACTCGTCAACGGCTACGGCCCGACCGAGACGACCACCTTCGCCACGGCCCACCGCGTCACCGACGCCGACTGCGACGGGCCGGTACCCATCGGCCTGCCCATCGCCGGCGCGACCGCACACGTCCTGGACGAGGAGGGCCGGCCGGTCGACGAAGGACAGCGCGGTGAACTGTGGGTCGGCGGCAGCCGGCTGGCCCACGGCTACGTCGGGCAGCCGGAGCTCACGGCAGAGCGGTTCGTTCAGCACCCCGGACTCGGACGGCTCTACCGCACGGGTGACGTGGTGTCCCAGCGGCCCGGCGGCGTACTCGACTACCACGGCCGCACCGACGACCAGGTCAAGGTACGCGGCTTCCGCATCGAACCGGGCGAGGTCGAACACGCGCTGCGCGAACAGCACGACGTCGACGACGCGGCGGTCACCGTGCACCGGCCCACCGACGACGACGCCCGGCTCGTCGCCTTCGTCGTCGCCGCACCCGGTCCGGTGCCCCGGGCGGACTCCCTGCGCGAGCGGCTCTCCGCCGTGCTGCCCGCCCATCTGGTCCCGGACTCCGTGACCGTGGTCGAACGACTGCCGCTCACCACCGCCGGCAAGGTCGACCGGCGTGCACTCACCGCCCTCGTCGGAACGGGCGCGGCCGACGCGCCCGCGGCGCCGATGACCCCGCTGGAACAGGCGGTCGCCGACGTCTGGAGCAGGGCGCTGGGCACCGAGGTCACCCGGCCCGACGCCGACTTCATCGCTCTCGGCGGCCACTCGCTGCTCGCGCTCGTCGTCACCGACGACCTCCGCGAGGACCTCGGTGTGGAACTGGCGCTCGCCGACTTCTTCGGCGCCCCCACGGTCGCAGGACAGGCCGCGTTGGTCGAGCGCGCTCTCCTCACCGTGCACGACGATCTGCGCCCCGACACCCTGGAGCACACCGATGGCCACTGACACCTCAGCGCACCGGGCCCGCCAGGAAGAACTGCTGCGACGGGCACGCGGCCGTGTCTCCGCGCCCGGCGCACCAGCACCAGCGCCGCCGGTGGCCGTCTCAGGCCCGTCCACAGCCGTCACCGGGGCAGCGGAGCACGGTCCCGCACCGCTCTCGCACGCCCAGCGCCGTATGTGGCTCATGGACCGGCTCGGCCATGCGGGCGCCTCCTACAGCGTGCCCTTCGCGACCCGGCTGCGGGGCCCGCTCGACCTGGCCGCGCTCACCACCGCACTGACCACGCTCGTGAGCCGGCACGAGATCCTGCGCACGCGCTACGGACAGCGGGACGGCGAGCCCTGCCAGGAGACCCTGGACGCGCCCGCGGCGGTCACCGTGCCCGTCGTGGACACCGACGCGGAGAGCGCCGCCGCCCTGCTCGCCGACGAGGCACGCCGCCCCTTCGACCTGTCCGCGGGAGAGGTGCTGCGCGCCCTGGTCCTGCGCCACGGCGAGCAGGACCACACGGTGCTGCTGACGTTCCATCACATCGCCATCGACGGGGGCTCGCTGGACACCGTCGCCCGCGAACTGACCGCGCTCTACACCGCTGCCGTCCACAAGACCGAACCGGCGTTGCCCCCCGCGCCGCCGCAGTACGCCGACTTCGCACGAAGCGAGCACACGGCGGCCGGCCGCTCCGACGAGGACCTGCGCCACTGGGCCGGACGCCTGGCGGGAGCCGGGGCCCCGCGGCTCCCGCGTCCCACCAGTGCCCCGGGGGTCGCGGGCTTCCGGCCCGCCGGCACCCACACCGTCCCGCTCACCGACCGGGTGCCCGGGGCGCTGCGCGACCTGGGCGGTGAGCACCGCGCCACCGTGTTCACGGTGGCGCTCGCGGCCTCGTTCGCCGCGCTGCACCATCTCACCGGAGACGACGATCTGGTCATCGGGGTCGCGAGCACCCACCGCCGGGGCGCGGCCATGCGCGACCTGGTCGGCCTCTGCGTCAACACCCTTCCGGTGCGGGCGGACCTGTCCGGAGACCCGGCGTTCACCGTGCTCGTCGAACGGGTGCGGGGCGCGCTACTGGATGCCCAGCAGTACCGGCATGTGCCCTTCGACCTCGTCCTGGAGCGCCTCGGTGCCGCCGCGCGCGGCACCGACGGCACCGCACTGGTCCGGGTGACCGCCGATGTCCTCGGCGAACCGGCGACGCTCCAACTGCCCGGCACAGCGGGGGAGTACGTCGAAGTCGGCGTCGGGGAAGCCAAGTTCGACCTCTCCTTCGGCCTGGACACACAGAAGCCGGCCGCCGTTGTGCAGTACGCCAGGACCGCGCTGGACGACGGCGCCGTGGCCGCACTCGGAGCGGGGTTCGCGGCCCTGCTCGAGGCGGTGGCGGCCGATCCACGGCTGAGGCTTTCACAACTGCCGTGCGTCACAACCGTGGACGGTGACGGCGGTAGCGACCGGAACGAGCAGAGCGGTCGGACCGGCCCGGAGGGTCACCGCGGCGAGGACGGGCGGAGCGCCGACCCGGACCACGACGGCACCCTGTCCTCACAGGGCGGACCGCACCCGGCCGAGGCGGCACTGCGGGCCCACCCCCGGGTCGTCGACGCCACCGTGGCCGAACCAGCCGGCGGACCCGTGCTCGCGTACGCCGTACTGCGTGACGGCGTGGGCCCGACACCGTACGAGCTGCGCTCGCACCTGCGGACGGTCCTGGCTCCCCATGTGGTGCCCGCGGCCGTCACCCTGCTGGACGCCCTGCCGCGCACGGCCGACGGCGGCATCGACGAGGGCCGTCTGCCCGCGATGCCGGCACCCTCCGCACCGGCCGGCCCGCGGGCGGAAGCCGTCACCGAGGGCTTCGCCGCCCTGCTGGGCCGGACACCGTCACCGGATGACGACTTCTTCGCCCTGGGGGGCCACTCGCTGGTGGCCGTCCAGCTCGCCGAAAGGCTGCGATCAGCGCTGCAACTGCCGCTGACCGGGCTGGACATCCTCCAGGCGCGTACGCCGCGGGCGCTCACCGCGCTGCTGGACGCCCGCGAGCAGGAGCGGGCCGCGGCCAGGTCCGCTCCCGTCCCCGCCCGGCCGCGGACCGTCCGCCCGGGCACCGTCCTCGTCACCGGGGGAACCGGCGGGGTCGGCGCGTTCGTCCTCCGCGAACTGGTCGCTCAGGGACGCCCGGTGCTCGCCCTGGCCCGCCCCGAGTCCGCCCATCTCGTCGCCGGGGACGGCGTGGACGTCATCGAGGGCGACCTCGCCGACCCGGCGGTGCTGCGCGAGGCGGTGGCCGCCGCGGACGCCGTCATCCACGCCGCCTGTACGTTCACCCGGCCCGATGTGGACCTCGCGGCGATGGAAGCCATGATCGAGGGCTGGCGGCGCGGGCCGTTCGTCTTCGTCAGCAGCGTCGACGCCTACGGGCACCCCGACGGCGACCGGGTCGCCGAGGAATCGGCCTCCCGGGAACCGCTCAGCCCCTACGGGCGCGGCAAGCTCGACTGCGAGGCACTGCTGCTGCGAGCGGCAGGAACCGAAGGCCGGGGCGGGGCGAGCGCCGTACGGTCGCCGATCGTGTGGGGGGCGCACGACCGGCTGCGCGACCAGCTGCGCTGGGGAGCCACCGGACTGCTCTACCAGGCCGCCCGCGAGGGACGGCCGATCGAACTGCCGCGCCCGGGCACTGGGGGACACCCCTGGTACGGGGCGGCATGGGTGCACGCAGCGGCCCTGGCCCGGGCGGTGACGAGCTGTCTGGACACACCGGTGCACGGCGTCGCCAACGCCGTCAGCGGCCATGTGTCCTGGCAGGAGCTCGCCACCGATCTGACCGCCCTGCTGGGCAGCGAGAGCGTCGTCCAGGAGACCGGCCGGGTCCACCAGGACCTCGACCACCGCTGGCACTACGACAGCCACCGGCTGGCCGCCGCGCTTCGGGCACAGCCGGGCGAGGACCGCCGATCGGTGCTCGCCGCGATGATCGGCGGCGGGGCGGAGAAGGCCTCCTGACTCCCCGAGCGCCTCTCCCCGGCAGATGAGGCGCAGCGCTCGGCACGATACGGCGCGGTGCGCGGCGGCCCTGCGGGCCACCGTGCGCCGCGCCGTCGTTTCCTCTGTCTCAGGGCTACGGGAAACCTCGGGAAACCCCTGGTCACAGGCTTGTCCGAGGCGCCACGGTGGGTCGGGCCGGGCGACGGTGGCTTGTCGCCATCGCCCGGCGCACACCAGCGGTCCGCTGGTTCCCCTCAGCCGTGGAGCACGGCTGACGGGGAGCGGGCCGGTACCCCTTACGGAGGAACGACACCCATGACCATCCTCAGACGTGCCCACGCGGCAGCGGCGGCCGCCCTGCTGATCGCCGGTGGCCTCACCTTCCTCGGGCCGGCCGGAACGGCATCGGCCGCCGCGTCGGACTGCGAGGGCGGCCGCAACGGCTTCATCGACATCTCGGACGAGGCGTACGACACCGCCGCCCGCCAGGTCACCCTGTGGGGCGAGGGCATCAACATCAGCCTTCAGTACGGCAACATCCGCGGGGTCCAGCGCGGTTGGGCCCGCATCGCCGGCGACGTCAAGGCCGGAAACCAGGTCTGGATGGACGTCAGCTCGGACGGTGGAGCGCACTGGCTCCAGTGCGGGCCCTTCACCTCCCGCAACGGTGAGAACAAGACCAGCGCGGCCCAGCGCACCAGCGGCAGCGCCAACGTGAAGTTCCGCGCTTGCGGATCCACCCGCTCCGGCATCCACTGCACCGACTGGTGGTAGCCGTCCGGCCCCGCGGGCGGCCCGGAAGACCGGGAAAACACCGTCGACAGCGGGGGTTTCCCCACCACGGTGCCAAGAGGCAACAGGCAGAACCTGGTTGGGAGTCGCAAGTCACGGCACAGTGATGCCCGGCGCCGGGGTCTGCTCCCTGTACGAGGGAGGGGGAGCAGACCCGGTGCGGGAGCGTCCGGGTGTGCCCCGGACGCCGGGCAGGAAGACCGACGGAACGACAAAGGGCGGTGCGAACACCGTCCGTGACGCGGCGCCATCTGCCGCTAGGGGGGAATCCGCATGAGAGAAAGACGCCCGGGGACGCCGGCAAGGCATCCCGGAATGCGGGCGAGACGCGTGGGGGCGAGAGCAAGACGCCTGGGGACGAGAGCAGGGCGTCTGGCGAGAGGACTGGTCACCGCGCTGGTGACCGCCCTCCTCGTCGTCCTGGTCCCGGCGTCCGCCGACGCCGCCGGGACCGGGGAGCAGAACTGGTGCAGCCTCCAGGGCATCGGTTCGCCGGAGGCCCAGCGCGCCGCCGACGCCGCCTGCGCCGAGTGGCGCAACCGCACGGTGTACACCTGGGGCGGTGGCCACGGCCCGGTGCCCGGCCAGACCTACGGCACGCTCGACTTCCGGCACCTCGACGAGACCTGGAACGATCCGAAGACGCGAGGCTTCGACTGCTCCGGCTTCGTCCGCTGGGCCTGGTACCGGGCACTCGGCCGCGACCTCCTCGGCGACGGCACGGCCCTGTCGATGTACGAGAACGCCGGGCCCGGGCGCTACCAGCAGATCCACGGCCGGTCGGGGGGCAAGCCGGCTGTCGACGACCTGGAGCCCGGCGACCTGGTCTTCACGGCAGTCGGCGGCGCCGTCCAGGACATCAGCCATGTGATGCTCTACCTCGGCAGCGGCTATGTCGTGGAGGCGTATCAGTCGCAGCTCCCGATCCGCGTCATCGACATCGGGTCCCGCATCAGCAACAACCGTCTGGTCGGGGCGGTCCGTCTGCCCCAGGGCAGCCCGTTCACCGAACCTCCGGGCTACGACGGCACGCTCCAGGCGACCTGGGGCACGTCGGTGGCGGTGCGTCAGCACCCGAACCGTTCGGCTGCGGTCGTGACCCGACTGTCCGGATCCGACCTGGTGTACGCGAAGTGCCAGCAGCACGCGGACCGGGTGACCGCCGAGGGCTACACCAACGACGCCTGGACGTATCTGTCCAACCGAGGGGGCTGGATCAGCAACATCTACCTCAGGGGTCCCGCCTGGCTGCCCGATGTGCCCACCTGCACCGGATCCGCCTACGACCCGGACATCGGGGCGGGCGGCGGCGGTGACGTCACCCAGGGCGGGGCGTACGGCACCTGGGGCACCGGCGTGGCGATCCGCTCGGAGCCGTCCACGACCACCGGCACCACCGTCGCGCGGCTGTCGGGGCCGACCCAGGTCGCCGTCAGCTGCCAGACGCACGCCCAGACCGTGACCTCCGAGGGCTACACCAACGACGCCTGGTCCTATCTGCCGCAGTACGGCGGCTGGATCACCAACATCTATATGAAGGGTGACGCCTGGCTCGCCGGTGTGCCGGCCTGCGACGGCAAGGGCACCTCCACTCCGGTCGGCGCCAGTGGCCACAGCACCTGGGGCACCGGCGTGGCGATCCACAGCTACCCGTCCACGGACTCGGCCGTCGTGGCCAGGCTGTCCGGACCGACCCCGGTGGCGGTCTCCTGCCAGAAGCGCGCGCAGACCGTGACCTCCGAGGGCTACACCAACGACGCCTGGTCCTATCTGCCGCAGTACCAGGGCTGGATCACCAACATCTACATGAAGGGCGACGCCTGGCTGTCCGGCGTCCCCCGCTGCGGCGGCGGTGCGCCGGGAGCCATCTGAGCCCGCGGTGAGCCGGCGGGGAGTGCCGGCCGATCCGGTCGAGCGACGATTCCGCCGACGATCCCCGTGACCGCATCCGGTCACGGGGGTCGTCGGCATGTGCCCGGCCTGCCAAACGAAAGACCCTGGGGGTTTCTGATGGATCTCCGTGGAGGAAGGAGCGGCGTCCGGTGCGTGCTCTCGGAGGGCCGGCTGGGAGCCCTCGTACTGGACGTACTTGGGCTTTCGGCCGGTGCGGCGAGAGTGAGTGCCGGGCGTCGCGACGCCGCGGAGATCCGTCAGAAGCCCCCTAAGTGTCAGAACCCGGCCAGGACTTCGGAGGCGGCGCGTTCGCCCGAGCGCACGGCACCCTCCATCAGCCCGTGCATCAGGGTCGCCGTCTCCGAGCTCGCCCAGTGGATCCTGCCCACCGGCTCGCGCAGCGCGCTTCCGTAGCTCGTCAGCGCGCCGGGCGGGAAGTGCCCGATCATCCCGCCGAGCGACCACGGCTCGGCGGACCAGTCGGTCTCCAGATACCCCGTGGGGTGCAGGGCGCCGGGACCGAAACGCTCGGCGAGCGCGTTCAGCCAGATGTCCTTCCTCTCCTTGGGGTGCAGAGCGCCGATCCGTACGGCCCCGGGGCCGAAGGCGTAGCTGCTGAGCACACCGGGCCGCCCCGACGGGGGTGTCTGGTCGATGGTGACCGGTACGGCAGAGCGGGGCGCGTGCGACTGGCCGGACAGCCGCTGCGAGCGCCAGAAGGGCTCGGGATACACCGTGTGGACGCGGATGATCGACCCGGGGACCATACGTCGCAGCAGATTGCTGTGAGCGGCCGGCAGCGCGGGGTCGAAGACGATGCGGCCGGCCAGCGCAGGCGGGGTCGCCACGATCACCCGGCGCGCCCGCACGTCGAGCGCGTCGGTACGGACCCGCACATCGGCGCTGTTGTGGGTGATCTGCCGTACGGGGCTCGACAGACGTACCGCGTCACCAAGCCGCTCGGCCATCCGCCGGGCCAACTCGGGGGAGCCGCCCTCCAGGAGGTGCGTTTCGGTCGTGCCCGCGTCCGTGTAGTAGCCGAATCCGGCACGGCCGCCGCCACGTGCGAGGACGAGCGCGCCCAGCAGGGAGACCTCGGCCGGGTCGACACAGAACATCAGGCTCATCGCCGACTTGAGGAGGGTGTACGCCGTGCTCGAGGGGACGTTGACCGGATCGGACAGCCACTGCCCGAGCGTGCGCGTGTCCAGGGCACGGGCGTTCCTCGCCTGCCAGGGGGCGTCCACCGGAAGGCGCCGCGCCATCATGTTCAGACGCAGCAGGGCCACGCCCAGCGAGGCGAGCGCCGCGGGTCCCGCGTGGGGGATGCCTCCGCGGAAGCGGTGGTTGACACCGTCCAGGCACACGAGCTGATCGCCTGCCTCGTACTGCGGATAGGCCCGCATCCCGAACTCCTCGGCGAGTTCGAACATGCGCTTTTGGCCCTTGCCCAGCCAGGTGCCGCCCGCGGACAGCACGGTGCCGTCGGACGACTCCCGGTTCCACACGCGCCCGCCCACCCGGTCCCGGGCCTCGAGCACCACCACGTCGTGGTGTTCCCGCGCCAGGTGCAGCGCGGCTGCCAGTCCCGCGAAGCCCGCTCCGACGACGCACACGTCGGTATTCACCCGTTCCGCCTTTTGCATGGCGCACCTCCACGGCGAGCCTGACCCGCCGGACACCTGCCCGCCCGGCGAGTGAGGCGTCCGCGTGCGTTCGGCATCCGTTCGGGTGACAGGGGGATGGCCAGGCCGGCCGTTTCCCGGACCGCTCCATCGAGTCGGGCCGGGTTCCCTCGTGCGTCAGCCGGGCATGCCGGCATCCTCCACGAGGTCCCTCAGCCGTCCGGTGAACGCGTCGGGCTCGGTGGTGAAGTAGAAGTGGCCGCCCTGGAACACGTGTACCGCCGCCCCCGCGGTGGTGTGCTGGGCCCAGGCCTCGGCGCCGTCGCGGGACACGCCGGTGTCGCTGTCGGGGAGGAAGACCGAGACGGGGCAGTCGAGCCGGGCCCCGGCTCCGGCCCGGTAGGTCTCGATCACCTGCAGGTCGGCGCGGATGGCCGGCATGATCAGCTGAGCCAGCTCCTCGTCCTCGCACAGCCTCTGGTCCGTGCCCCCGAGGTCCATGATGGCGGCGAGCACGCTGTCGTCGTCCAGGAAGCGGTACCCCGAGTCCACGCGCCGCGAAGGCGCCACGCTCGCGGAGGCGATCAGCCGCCGAGGCCCGCGGCCGGTGTCCCGCTCCATGCGCAGTGCCGTCTCGAAGGCGGCGATCGCGCCCATGCTGTGCCCGAAGAAGTACGGTCGCGGCCCGAGGAGCGGCCGCAGCGCTTCGTGTACCGCGTCCGCCAGGGTGTCCATGGAGGTGACCGGCTCGTCGGCCAGCCTGGTCTCCCGTGCCGGATACTGCACCACCAGCACCTCGATCCCGGGGCTCAGAGCCGCCGACAGCGAGTAGTAGTAGCTTGCCGAGCCGCCCGCGTGCGGAAAGCACACGAGCTGGCGTTCCGCCCCCGGCGCCGGATGGAAAACCCGGATCCAGTCATTCCGGTTCCGTTGTGGCGTCTTCATGAGCTCCCCTACGGATCGTCTGCCGGACCGAGCTTTTCATACCAAGATCCGATACCGCCCGCGGCGCGATGCCGTACCCCTGGGGCGTCGCCGGTGACCGTCGCCTCGTACGGCCGCGCCCCGTCGCAGGTCACCCTGCGAAGCAGTCGATGCCGCGCCAGCCGGAGTGCGTACGGCACGGTGCCCGACCGAGCGCCGTGTGGTGACCGGGAGTGATCGGCCCCGGGAAGCCCGCACCCTCATCGGCCGGGCCCCACCGCACCGAACCACCACCAGACGGGCGTATGAGCGGCCCGATTGGTTGCGCACGGTCAGTATCAGGCGGACTCTGGACCTGATGAAGCAGGCCGGTGAGGGCGTGATGAACTACGCGAGGAAGGCGACCGGGGACATCGACTTCCGTGGGCCGCTGGACGTCACGAAGGCCGCCACCTGCGTACTCGACGCCGCGGACACGGTGATCGGCTGGAGCCCCGCGGCGCAGGACCTTCTCGGCTATCCACCCGACGAGATCATCGGCCGGCACGTCGCCACCTTCCTTCCAGCCACGGACTCCCGATCGGACGCACGCGCCGTCGACGGGCAGATCCCGGCCCTCCCACGGCGCCACGTACGCGCCGCCGTGCACCGGGACGGTCACCGTCTGCACCTCGTCACCGCGGTCTGCCACCTCTGCGGCACCGGGGCGGCGCGACGGATCCTCGTGGCCGCCGAGCACGCGCCGCTGCGGGAGTGGGAGTCCCAGCTGTCGATGCTGCAGGGCCTGGCCACGCAGTCACCCGTGGGTCTCGCCATATACGACACCGACCTCCGCCTCGTCTGGTGCAACGCCATCTCCGAGGAAGAGCTCGGCCGGCCACTCGACGAGGCCCGGGGCGAACTCGCCGACGAGCTGTATCCCATCGGAAGATTCGTCACCCCCGGCTACCCGGACTCGCTGGACGCGGTCATGCGCCAGGTGCTGGAGACCGGCGAACCCGTTCTCGACCTGCACTTCCAGGGAGAACAGCCCAGCGAGCCCGGCAGGGAGCACGTCTGGTCCTGTTCCTACTACCGCCTGCAGGGCACGGACGGCCAGGTGTTCGGGCTCTGCGAGGACGCCTTCGACATCACCGACCGCTACCGGGCCCAGCAGCAGCTGAACCTGCTCGTCGAGGCGGGCCGACGGGTGGGTACGACGCTCGACGTCATCGTCACGGCCGACGAACTGGCCGCGGTGGCGGTACCGGGGTTCGCCGACCTCGTCGAAGTCGACCTCGCCCCTGCGGTCCTGGACGGCGAGGTCCCGGATGTCGCCGGCCCCGCGGGCATCGAACTGATGCGCACCGCCTCCCGCTCGGCGGCCGCCGGCGACACCATGGACACCGCGGTGGTCCGCAGCCGGCCGCCGAGCCCGGTGGACTATCCGAAGGGCTCACCCCAGCACCGCAGCCTCTCCTCGGGCGGGCTCGTGCTCGATGACGACACCCTGGTCGTGCCGCTGCGCGCCGGGGGCAGCGCCCTGGGACTGGTCACCTTCGTACGCCGCCGCGGAACGGACCTCTTCGACAGCGGTGCGGTCGCACTCGCCGACGAACTGGTCACCCGTGCCGCGGTGTCCCTCGACAACGCCCGCCGCTACACCCGGGAACGCTCCGCGGCCCTGGCCCTCCAACGCCAGCTGCTGCCACGGCACCTGCCGCCGAACACGGCCGTCGACGTGGCCCATCGGTATCTGCCGACGGACGATCTGAGCGGCGTCGGGGGCGACTGGTTCGACGTCATCCCGCTCTCGGGCACCCGCGTCGGGCTCGTGGTCGGGGACGTCGTGGGGCACGGTCTCCACGCGGCCGCCACCATGGGCCGTCTGCGCACCACGGTGCGCGCGCTCGCCCCCACGGACCTGCCGCCCGAGGAACTCCTCAAACGGCTGGACGACCTGGTCGGACAGTCGGCCGCCGACTCGGGCGACGACGGCGCCGCACACGCCGGGGACGACGACGTGGCCATGGGCGCCACCTGCCTCTACGCGGTCTACGACCCGGTGTCGCGGCGCTGCACGATGGCGCGCGCGGGGCATCTGCCGCCCGCCATCGTGGAGCCCGGAGGACGCGTCGGCTTCCCGGATCTGCCGGCCGGGCCGCCTCTGGGACTCGGTGGGCTGCCCTTCGAGTCCCTCGAACTCGAGCTGCCCGTGGGGAGCCTGATCGCCCTCTTCACGGACGGCCTGGTCGAGGCGCGCGACCGTGACATCGACAAGGGGCTGGAGATCCTCGGCCGGGTGCTCGGCGAAGGCGGGGGCACGGACTCCCTGGAGGACCTGTGCGACCGCGCGATCTCCGAACTGCTCCCGGGCGGCACGACCACCGACGACACCGCCCTCCTCCTGGTGCGCACCCGTGAACTCGACACCTGCAGGATCGCCACCTGGAACCTGCCGGCCGAGCCGGTCGCCCCGGGCCGCGCCCGTGAGCTGATCGCCGAACGATTGCGCGCCTGGGAGCTCGAAGAGCTGGTGTTCCCCACCGAACTCATCGCCAGCGAACTCGTCACCAACGCGGTCAGGCACGCGGAGGGTCCCCTGCACCTGCGGCTCATCCTCGACCGGACCCTGGTGTGCGAGGTCGCGGACGCCGGGCACACCGCACCCCATCTGCGACACAGCGCGGACGACGACGAGGGCGGGCGTGGACTGTTCATCGTCGCCCAGCTCGTGCTGCGGTGGGGCACCCGGTACAGCGACTGGGGCAAGACGATCTGGACCGAGCAGGCGCTGCCCCGCTCCGGCGGATGACCTCGGTCCGCTCGGGCGGTCCTCTCGGCCCCGCTGCGGGCGCGTACCCGCCGGCTCACCCTGCCATGCTGTGCACAGCCGCCGCCGACGAACTGCGAGGAACCATGCCGCCGCACACCGGCCTCGACGTCCGCCCCCTGGCCCATGGCGACCGGTCCGCCTGGGATCCGCTGTGGCAGGCCTATCTGGACTTCTACGAACACTCCCTGCCGCCCGAGGTCACCGATCTGACGTGGTCCCGCTTCGGCGACCCCGCGGAGCCGATGGGCGCGCTGGGGGCATGGACGGACGGTGAACTGGTCGGCATCTGCCACTACGTCGTGCACCGTTCGACCTGGGCGGCAGGTCCCTACTGCTATCTGGAGGACCTGTTCACTGCGCCCACCGCCCGCGGCGGAGGAGTGGGGAGGGCACTGATCGAGGCGACGGCCGCAGCGGCGCGCGAGGCGGGGGCGGAGAAGCTCTACTGGCAGACACACGCCGACAACAGCGCGGCGCGAGCCCTCTACGACCGGGTGGCCAGGCACGAGGGCTTTCTCGTGTACGAACGTCCGCTGGTCTGAACCTCCGTGGAACCGGCAGCCGTCAAGTACCCGTAAGCACTGGGCCGTGCCGTGCCGGCCGGTGACCTCGCCGGGTTCCTGCCCCCGCGCGTGCGTGATCTCCCGGTGCGGAACGTCGAGCAGGGTGCCCTGAATCACCCCTTACCGACCCCGCTTTGGAGGTTCGGCCAGGCGAAGCTGCCCAGGGCCGCCTGATCTTCGGAGAAGCCTACGATGTTCGCCGAGTCCCGGTGTGGCGTTGGATATGCGCCACACAGGACGAAGACCGGACGGCGAACCCGTGAGGCTTCGACCCCCCATGCGACTGGCTGAAACCAGGGTGCGTCGGCGTCGCCGCGCCAGGGATAACCAGAGATTCCTCTCAATACCTACCTTTCGAAGGGCAAGGCGGAGATGGCACGAGTCGCCCCGCTTTCCGCGTCCGGAAAGCAGAGCGAGCACCCGGTCGACGAGGTGCTCCCGCTCCCCAAACTGGCGCTGTACGGCTTCCAGCATGTCCTGGCGTTCTACGCCGGAGCCGTGATCGTCCCGATCATCGTCGGCGGGGCCCTCGGCCTCAGCCGTGACGAGCTCGTCTATCTGATCAACGCGGACCTGTTCACCTGCGGCATCGCCTCGATCATCCAGGCCTTCGGTATCGGCCGGATCGGCTCGCGCCTGCCCCTGATCCAGGGGGTGACGTTCACGGCGGTGTCCCCGATGATCGCGATCGGCCTGGGGGCCGGCGGCGGTACGGCGGCACTGCTGGTCGTCTACGGCGCGGTGATCACCGCGGGCCTTGCCACCTTCGCCTTCGCATGGCTCCCCGCCCGGGCCTTCAGGGCGGTGCTGAGGCTCTTCCCGCCGGTGGTCACCGGCACGGTGATCACCGTCCTCGGGCTGGTCCTCATCCCGGTGGGACTGAACGACGCGGCAGGCGGTCTGGGCAGCCCGCACTTCGGCGATCCCAAGAACTTCGCCTACGCGGGCGGCACGATCGTCTTCATCCTGGCGCTCATGAAGTTCGGCCGCCCGTTCCTGTCCAGCATCGCGATCCTGCTCGGGCTGGTGGCCGGCACGGCCGTCGCCTATCTGCTCGGGGACGCGACCTTCGGCGACGTGGGCAAGGCGGACTGGCTGGGCGTCACCACGCCGTTCCACTTCGGCGTTCCGCGGTTCGAGTGGTTCCCCATCCTGCTGATGCTGATCGTCATGGTGATCACCATGGTCGAGACCACCGGGGACACGTACGCGATCGGGGACATCGTCGGCAAGAAGATCGACGGTGAGACCGTGGCCCGGGCCCTCAGGGCCGACGGTGCCGCGACGGCCCTGGGCGGCGTGCTCAACTCGTTCCCCTATGTGGCCTTCGCCGAGAATGTCGGCCTGGTTCGGATGACGAAGGTGAAGAGCCGCTTCGTGGTCGTTGCGGCCGGCGTCTTCATGATCGTCTTGGGGCTGCTGCCGAAGGCCGCCGCCGCGGTCGCCTCGGTGCCGCACCCCGTTCTGGGCGGCGCCGCGACCGTGATGTTCGCGATGGTCGCCCTCGCGGGTATCCAGACCCTGGCCAAGGCGGACCTCAAGGACGAGAAGAACGCCTTGGTGGTGGGCGTCTCACTGGCCATGGCACTGCTGCCGTCCACCGTTCCGGTGCTGTTCAAGGACCATATGAGCGCGGACCTGTCCTCGTTGCTCAACAGCGGTGTGACGCTGGGTGCGACCACCGCGGTCCTGCTGAACCTGGTCCTGGGCGGGCTCGGCCCGAAGGAGGCCGACAACGGGCCGGAGCCGGCCGCTGCTTCGACCGGTGACCCGGCGTCCGGCACCGACCCGGTCGAGAGTCTTCCCGCTCCGGCCGCGATGGAGGCCGAGGCCGCGCCCGACGGTGACGGTGCGGGGGTGCCCGGGAGCCCGGTCGCACCTGACGGGTCGACGCAATCGGCCCCGACGTCGTAGACCTCGTGAGATGAGCCCCGGCCGTCCGGCCGGGGCTCATCTGCGCGCCGGGCTCCCGGCCTCGACCGCGGTCGAGATCAAGAGCCCGCGGAAGGGTCCCGGGGCACGCCCTTGATGCCGGAAACACCGAGGAGGGGAGCATCATGGAGGGAGAGGGGGCATGGCGGCAGCACTCCAGCGGAGGGTGATCAGATGCCAGGAACCCGGCCTCGTTCGCGCTACGCACCGGATCGGGGACTCACCACCCGCATGGTGACGACGATGTTCCTCATCGGGCTGCTGTACGTCGTCTTCGTCGGCGTTCTGCTCGCCCTGCTGCGCGACGCGTGGGTGATCGTCCTCGTGATCGCGGGCGGCCTGTTCATCGCGCAGTTCTGGTTCAGCGACCGGATCGCCGCCCACGCCATGGGCGCCCGGGAGGTCACCCCCGAAGAGGCACCCGAGCTGCACGGGGTGGTGGATCGCGTCTGCGCCCTCGCGGACATGCCCAAGCCCCGCGTGGCGATCGCCGACAGTGACGTCCCGAACGCCTTCGCCACGGGGCGCAATGAGAAGACCGCTCTGATCTGCGCCAGCACCGGGCTTCTGCGGCGCCTGGAGCCGGACGAACTGGAGGGCGTCCTCGCCCACGAGCTGTCGCATGTCGCCCACCGCGATGTCGCCGTGATGACCATCGCCTCCTTCCTCGGCGTCCTGTCGGGCGTGATGATCCGTGTCTGGCTCTACAGCGGGCTCAGCCGCAACAGCCGCGATGCCAACACCGCCATCGCGGTACTGGTGATCCCCCTGGTCAGCGCGGTGGTCTATGTGATCAGCTTTCTGCTGACCCGGCTGCTCTCGCGCTACCGCGAGCTCTCCGCCGACCGCGCCGCGGCGCTGCTCACAGGCCGGCCTTCGACGCTTGCCTCCGCCCTCGTGAAGGTGACCGGCGACATGGCCAGGATCCCGACGCGGGACCTGCGGAAGGCGGAGCCGTTCAACGCCTTCTGGTTCGCGCCCGCATTCCCCTCCGGGGCGAGCCTGAGCCGGCTGCTGTCCTCGCATCCGACGCTCGAGCAGCGCCTGGACCAGCTGAGCAGGATCTCGCGGGAGCTGGACCGGCCATGAGCCAACCGCCGGGAACCGCTCACGGACGGCACGGCGGGCGGGACGCAGAGGTGGCCCATGGGCTTCCTTGACGCCATCCTCGGCCGCAGCAAGCCGGTACGACCGGACCTCGACCGGCTCTTCGGTCTGCCCGCCGCCGCGATCACCCTCCAGGCGGGTGCCGGATTCACACCCACCGGCAGCGGTTCGGTGTGCTTCGCCGGTGTCGAGGGGGGCACCTTCGCAAGGATCCGGGAGGACGTACGGGAGCTGCTCGACGCCGACAGCGGCAGGGGCGGGGCGCCCGTCGCATTCGAACAGGACGCGTACGGATACACCTGGCTCGTCACCCGCCGACCCGCCGACGACATCGTCTCGCTCGTGAACGACCTGCATGCCGTCAACACCGCGCTCGAGGGGTCCGGCTTCGGCCCCCAGCTGCTGTGCACCGTGTCCGGCTTCCACGACGCCCCAGGGGGCCGTGTGCTCGCCCTGGTCTACCTCTACAAGCGCGGTTCCTTCTACCCCTTCGCGCCGCTTCCCGGAGCGGACGAGAAGCGGGACAACGCGCTGGAACTTCAGGTCAGGGCGCTGCTCGCGGACGATCTGCGGATCGAGCCCGACCTGGACCGCTGGTTCCCGGTGTGGGGTGCGCCGGGGCTCGACGGGTAGGAGCCGCCATCACGGCAGCCGGCCTCACGCGCAGCGGCCGCGGCGCAGGCTCGCCGGATCAGGTGAGCCCCGTCTCATCACGACACCGCCCTCTTGTCTATGCAACAAGTTGCATAGATGATCGTCGCCATGGCGCTCGACCACGCGATCCTCGTCTCCCTGCTGGAGAAACCAGGCTCGGGCTATGAGCTGGCCCGGCGGTTCGAGCGGTCCATCGGGTACTTCTGGACCGCCACCCATCAGCAGATCTACCGCGTCCTCAAGCGCATGGAGGGCGACGGGCTGCTCGACGTCCGCGATGTGCCGCAGCAGGGCAGGCCGGACAAGAAGGAGTACTCGGTCGCCGAACCCGGTCGCGCCGAACTCTCCCGGTGGCTGCACGAGCCGATCGAACCGGAGAGCGTCCGGCACGACCTCGCCGTGAAGATCCGTGGCGCGGCCTTCGACGACCCCGCGGCACTGATCCGCGAGGTCGAGCGGCACCGCCGGACGCACCGCGACCGGCTCGCGCACTATCTCTCCGGCGAGGTACGCGACTTCACCGGGCCCGGCGCCCCCGCGCCGCTCGACGCGGGCCGCGAACTGCAGCACGTCGTGCTGCGCGGCGGCATCGCGTACGAACGGATGACGATCGCCTGGCTCGACGACGTACTCGCCACCCTGCACCGCCTCGGTGCCTCGCACCGGCCCGGCTGACACCGCTTCCCCGGCCCCACCAGCTCCCCACAACTCCACAACCACCCCCGACACCCCGGAAGGCGAACCTCCATGGCCGACCCGCTGCTGTTCAACCCCCGCACCTACGACCCGGCGCACTTCGACCCCGAGACCCGCAGGCTGCTGCGCGCCACGGTCGACTGGTTCGAGGAGCGCGGCAAGCGCAAGCTGATAGAGGACTACCGCTCCCGCGCCTGGCTCGCCGACTTCCTCGACTTCTCCGCCAAGGAGGGGCTCTTCGCAACGTTCCTCACACCGGCCTCCGACGCGGGGAACCCGGACCAGCGGTGGGACACCGCCCGGATCGCGGCCCTCAACGAGATCTTCGGCTTCTACGGGCTCGACTACTGGTACGCCTGGCAGGTGACCATCCTCGGTCTCGGCCCCGTCTGGCAGAGCGACAACGCCGCGGCCCGTGCCCGTGCGGCCGAACTCCTCACCCAGGGCGAGGTGTTCGCCTTCGGCCTGTCGGAGAAGACCCACGGCGCCGACATCTACTCGACCGACATGCTGCTCGAGCCCGACGGCAACGGCGGCTTCCTGGCCGGCGGTTCCAAGTACTACATCGGCAACGGCAACGCCGCGGGGCTCGTCTCCGTCTTCGGCCGCCGCACCGACGTCGAGGGGCCCGACGGCTACGTCTTCTTCGCGGCCGACAGCCGCCACGCGGCGTACCACCTGGTGAAGAACGTCGTCGACTCCTCCAAGTACGTCAGCGAGTTCCGCCTCGAGAACTACCCGGTCGCGCCCGAGGACATCCTGCACAGCGGCCGCGCCGCCTTCGACGCCGCGCTGAACACCGTCAACGTCGGCAAGTTCAACCTCTGCACCGCCTCGATCGGCATCTGTGAGCACGCGATGTACGAGGCCGTCACCCACGCGCACAACCGCATCCTCTACGGCCGCCCGGTGACCGCCTTCCCGCATGTGCGCCGTGAACTGGCCGACGCCTACGTCCGCCTCGTCGGTATGAAGCTGTTCAGCGACCGGGCCGTGGACTACTTCCGTTCCGCGGGCCCCGAAGACCGCCGCTACCTGCTCTTCAACCCGATGACGAAGATGAAGGTGACGACCGAGGGCGAGAAGGTCATCGACCTGATGTGGGACGTCATCGCGGCCAAGGGCTTCGAGAAGGACACCTACTTCGCGCAGGCCGCCTCCGAGATCCGGGGGCTGCCCAAGCTGGAGGGCACGGTCCACGTCAACCTCGCGCTGATCCTCAAGTTCATGCGCAACCACCTGCTGAACCCCGCCGACTACGCGCCCGTACCGACCCGGCTGGACGCGGCCGACGACGAGTTCCTCTTCCGCCAGGGTCCGGCCCGCGGGCTCGGTTCGGTGCGCTTCCACGACTGGCGCCCCGCCTACGACGGGTACGCGCATGTGCCGAACGTCGCCCGCTTCCGCGAGCAGGCCGATGCCCTCTGCGAGTTCGTCACGACCGCCGCGCCCGACGAGGAGCAGAGCCGTGACCTGGATCTGCTGCTCGCGGTCGGCCAGCTCTTCGCGCTGGTGGTGCACGGACAGCTGATCCTGGAGCAGGCCCGTGTCACCGGGCTGGACGAGGACGTGCTGGACGAGCTGTTCGCCGTCCTGGTCCGCGACTTCTCGGCGTACGCGGTCGAACTGCACGGCAAGGACTCGGCCACCGCGGAGCAGCAGCGCTGGGCGCTCGGCGCCGTTCGCCGCCCCGTGGTCGACGATGCCCGTTCGGCGCGTGTCTGGGAGCGGGTCGAGGCGCTGTCCGGGGCGTACGAGATGGCGCCGTAACGGCGCCGTCCGGGTGGCCGCCGAGGCGTCGGCGGCCACCCGGCCCCCGGACGCTTTGCGGGTTACGCTGGGATCTTGGGGGAGCGGTGCGGTCGCGCGGTGGTGCGGCCGTGGTCCCGAGAGGAGACCCCGATGCGCACCTCCCTCATCCAGCTCCGAGTGGACGCCACGGAGACCGCCGAGGACCGTCGCACCCGGGCGGCCCGCATGGTGCGCGAGCGGGCGGGCGACGACCTCGTCGTACTGCCGGAACTGTGGACGGCGGGTGCGTGGGCGTACGGCGCGTGGGAGCGCGACGCCGAGCCGCTGGACGGGCCGACCGCGCAGCTGATGTCCGGGGCGGCCCGCGCGGCCGGAGTGTGGCTGCACGCCGGATCCGTCGTGGAGCGGGGCGACGACGGCACGCTGTACAACACCGCCCTGGTCTTCGACCGGGCCGGAGACCTCCGCGGGTACTACCGCAAGATCCACCGCTATGGATTCGACACCGGTGAGGCCGCGCTGATGGGCGGGGGCGACGCCGTCGTCACCGTCCCCGCGGACTTCGGCACGCTCGGTCTGGCCATCTGCTACGACCTGCGCTTCCCGGAGCTGTTCCGGGCCCTCCTGGACGCGGGGGCCGATCTGCTGGCCGTGCCCGCCGCCTGGCCGGCGGGACGACTGGAGCATCTGGGACTCCTCGCCAGGACCAGGGCGGTCGAGGAGCAGGCCTTCGTACTCGTCTGCGTCGCGGCCGGCGAGCACGGCGGCGTCCGCCAGGCAGGTCACAGCATGGTCGTGCATCCGTGGGGTGATGTGCTGGCGGAGGCGGGGGAGTCGGAGCAGGTGGTGACGGCCGAGTTCGCCATGGGTGAGGTCACCCGGGTCCGCTCCGAACTCCCCGTGCTGCGCGACCGGGTCCTCGGCTTCGCCGCACCGGCGCCCCACCTCTGACGGTCCGGGGGGCGGTGCGCGCCGGGGTCCGGGGACGGCGGGTCGCGGGGACCGCAAGGGCGATGCCCACCCAGGGCCGGCCGTCCCGCGCGAGAAAAACGGGAATTATGTGTACAAGTCGTCAGCTTTTTCGGTCAGGCGGGTACCGACTGAATGATCAAAATGGCGTGGGGTTAGCATATGAGCACCGCCTAGCTCGAAAGATAAATCTGTGACTGTCAACGAGGACTCGTTCACAAACTGGAAGAACCGCGAGGAGATCGCGGAGTCGATGATCCCGGTCATCGGGAAGCTGCACCGCGAGCGGGACGTCACCGTCCTGCTGCACAGCCGCTCCCTGGTGAACAAGTCGGTGGTCAGCATTCTCAAGACCCACCGGTTCGCCCGGCAGATTGCCGGTGAAGAGCTCACGGTCACCGAGACGATGCCGTTCCTCCAGGCTCTGACCACGCTGGATCTCGGCCCTTCCCAGATCGACATCGGCATGCTCGCCGCGACGTACAAGACGGACGACCGCGGTCTCTCGGTGGAGGAGTTCACCGCCGAGGCCGTCGCGGGCGCCACCGGCCCCAACAAGATCGAGCGCAGTGAGCCGCGCGACGTCGTGCTCTACGGCTTCGGCCGTATCGGCCGCCTCGTCGCCCGCCTGCTCATCGAGAAGTCCGGCTCCGGCAACGGCCTGCGGCTGCGCGCGATCGTCGTCCGCCAGGGCGGCGAGCAGGACATCGTCAAGCGCGCCTCGCTGCTGCGCCGTGACTCGATCCACGGCCAGTTCCAGGGCACGATCACCGTTGACGAGGCGAGCAGCACCATCGTCGCCAACGGCAACGAGATCAAGGTGATCTACGCGGGCGACCCGTCGGAGGTCGACTACACGGCGTACGGCATCAAGAACGCCATCCTCATCGACAACACCGGCAAGTGGCGCGACCGCGAGGGCCTGTCGAAGCACCTGCGCCCCGGCATCGACAAGGTCGTCCTGACCGCGCCGGGCAAGGGCGACGTCCCCAACATCGTGCACGGCGTCAACCACGACATGATCAAGCCGGACGAGCAGATCCTGTCCTGCGCCTCCTGCACCACCAACGCGATCGTGCCGCCGCTGAAGGCGATGGCGGACGAGTACGGCGTGCTGCGCGGCCACGTGGAGACCGTCCACTCGTTCACCAACGACCAGAACCTGCTGGACAACTACCACAAGGCCGACCGCCGCGGCCGCTCCGCGCCGCTCAACATGGTCATCACCGAGACCGGTGCGGCCTCCGCGGTCGCCAAGGCGCTGCCCGACCTCAAGGCCCCGATCACCGGCAGCTCGATCCGTGTCCCGGTGCCGGACGTCTCGATCGCGATCCTCAGCCTGCGGCTCGGGCGCGAGGCCACCCGCGAGGAGGTCCTCGACTACCTCCGCAAGGTCTCGCTGACCTCGCCGCTGAAGCGCCAGATCGACTTCATCAGCGCCCCGGACGCGGTCTCCAGCGACTTCATCGGCTCGCGCCACGCCTCGATCGTCGACGCCGGTGCCACCAAGGTCGACGGGGACAGCGCGATCCTCTACCTCTGGTACGACAACGAGTTCGGCTACTCCTGCCAGGTCATCCGGGTCGTCCAGCACGTCTCGGGCGTCGAGTACCCGACGTACCCGGTTCCGGTGGGCTGATCCCGGGCCGGCACGACGATCGGCCGTCCCGGGGACGGGCGGCGGCAGTGGGGCGGTGACCGATCCCTCAGGGGTGTCGGTCACCGCCCCACTGCGTCTGCCCACGGGCCAGCCCCCGGGCGGAGCCATGGCCGGCGCGGCCCGTCGGCGATGCCCGGATCCCTGTGAGCCGGTCAGGGGACCTCGCGTGCGGTTCGGCGCACACCGGCCCTTCCTTCTCCACGGTCGTGGTCAGAATGCCGGACGAGCCCGGTGACTCCGGGCGCCGGCGATCGCGGACAGCGTGGAAGGAGAGGCGAGATGGGCAACGAGACCCTGATGCGGCAGATCCTCGACTACGGGAGTCGGGCCGATCCGTATCCCCTGTACGCCGAGCTCCGCAAGACGCCGGTGTCCAGGCAGGACGACGGCACCTACGCCGTCAGTACCTACCCCGAACTCCTGGCCCTGCTCCACGACCCCCGTCTCACCTCCACCCACGCCGACCAGGAGGCGGCCGGGGGAGGGAAGTTCCCGCCGAGCTTCATCGGCATGGACCCGCCCGAGCACGACCGCGTCCGCCGGCTCGCCATGAGGCAGTTCGGCCCGCCGAACTCGCCCCGCCGCATCGTGGACATGCGGGGCGATCTCGAGGCCACGGTGGCGAGGCTGATCGGCGCCTTCCCCGAGGAGGGCGGTGAGATCGACCTCGTCGACACCTTCTCCTACCCCTTCCCGGTGACGGCCATCTGCCGGCTCCTCGGCGTACCGCACGAGGACGAACCGCGCTTTCGGGCCTGGGCCGACAAGCTCGTCGCCGCCATCGACCCGAGGCCTGGCGAGGATCCGGCCATCAGACTCCAGGAAGGCGCCGAGACCAGAAAGGAACTCGCCTTCTACATCAACGACCTGATCGAGAAGGGCGCCGGGAAGTCCGAAGACGGCATGCTGTTCAGCCTGGCAGGGGACCACGCGGCGGAGGGCGGGCCCCTGAGCCGACTGGAACTGGTGGTCACCGCCGTCCTGCTGCTCATCGCCGGCCACGAGACCACGGTCAACCTCATCACCAACGGGATGCTCACCCTGCTGCGGCGGCCGGATCAGTGGGAGCGGCTGCGCCGGGAGCCCGAACTGGCGCCCCGGCTGGTCGAGGAACTGCTTCGCTTCGAGCCTCCGGTGCAGATCATCCCGAGGCGGGGCGCGCTGACGGACATCCATATCGGGGACGTGACGATCCCCGAGGGATCGGTGGTGGCGCTGGTGCTGGCGTCGGGGAACAGGGACCCGCAGCGCTTCCGGGACCCGGACCGGTTCGATCCCGACCGCCCGGACATCGAGCACCTCGGCTTCGGCAGTGGCGTCCACAGCTGCTTCGGTGCGCCGCTGGCCCGGCTGGAGGCGCAGATCGCGCTGACCGAACTGGTCCGCAGGCTCGGCAACGCACGACTGCTCGAGGACCCCCCGCCGTATCGCCAGAGCGCCGTGCTGCGCGGACCACGGCACCTGCCCATCGCCTTCGACCGGGTGCTGCCCTGACCCGTCCCCGGTGACGTCCGGTTCATCGGACTTCACCGAGCCGTCCGCCCCGGCCGAGGGGGAGTCCTGCCCAGGGCTCCTGCCGGCGGCAGGGCTCGCCCTCCGGGCGGTGTGATCTACGTCGCTCCGGGTAAACCGTCGGCCGCTCCGGGGCGTAGACATGGCAGCACCGAACCCGCAGGAGCCGATGTTGCCCCCTTTGACCAAGATGAGCCCGCGCCGAGCCATGTCGCGGCGTCAGTACGGCGACGGCGTGCCACACGCCGAAGACCCCCTGTGGCCCGCCCCGCCGCTGCCGGCGCCCCGGGCCGCGCCGTCGTCGGCCGGCACTCCCCGAGACCGCTGCCGGACGGGCCGCGGCAGAGCTGCCGCGCGCGATGCGGGTCTGGTCGCCGCCGTCTACGCGTCGACCACGCTGGTCCAGCTGACACTGCTCGCCCTGATGCGCGGCACCGGCGGCTCGGGCCTGCGGGACCTGCTGCTCTCGTGGGACGCCCGGCACTACGTGTCCATCGCCGAGGACGGCTATCCCACTGGATTCACGTACCGGGACGGCGAGTTGACGGGGAACAATCTCGCGTTCTTTCCGCTGCACCCCTTGCTGGTCCGGGCGACGAGCGCCCTCACCGGACTCGAGGCCGGTACGGCGGCGATAGCCGTCACCCAACTCGTCCTGGTGGCGGGGCTGTACGCCCTGCACGCGCTGCTCGTCCGGCTGTACGGACGCCGTACCGCCCTGTGCGCGGTCGTGCTGGTCGTGGGCGCCCAGCCGATGGCGGTCATACTCCGAAGTGCCTACAGCGAGTCGCTGTTCCTCGCGCTCGCGGTGGCGGCGCTGCTGGCCGCACACCGCCGTGCGTGGATCTGGGCGGGTACGGCGGCCCTGCTCGCCGGGCTGACCCGGCCCGCAGCCGCGGCCGTCGCCCTCGCGGTGGCGGTCGCCGCCGTCCTCCACGTACGGCAGAGCGCGAAGGAGGGGCGCAGTGCCGGATGGCGGCCGTTCGTCGCCGTCGTCCTGGCCTGTACGGGCACACCGGTGTATCTGCTGTGGGTCGGCGACAGGCTGGGCCGCCTCGACGGCTGGTTCGTGATCCAGAGCGCGGGCTGGGGGACCGAATGGGACAACGGCGCCGCCTTCGTGTCCTTCCTCGGACACGTCTTCCTGGAGGACGAGGGCTGGGTGCCGCTCAGCACCGCGTTCCTGCTCCTCGCGGCGATCGGCGCGACGGTGCTCGCCGCCCGGCAGAAGGTGTGGCCGCCGCTGTTCGTCCAGGGCGCGGCGATCCTCGTGCTCACGCTGGGGCAGAGCAACTACTACCACTCCAAGCTGCGGTTGCTCGTCCCCGCGATCGTTTTCCTGATCCCGGCGGCCCGTGCGCTGGCCCGTGCCGGGACCGGTAAGGCGGCGGTCGTGCTCACCGTGTCGGTACTTTTCGGCTCCTGGTACGGAGCCCACATGCTGACCGTGTGGAAGTACGCGATCTGAGGACCGGTACCGGGAAGCCGATCGCGACGGCATGCCCCGTCCCGAGGGCTGGGGGGTTTCTGATGGGTCTCCGTGAACGCCGCGGAGACCCGTCAGAAGCTCCCTACGCTCCGTCCCGGTGCCGCCGCGGCAGCGTCACCCGGAACACGGTGTGCCCCGGGCGGCTGCGGAGCTCGACACGGCCGCCGTGCGCCGCGGTCACGGCATGGGTGATCGCCAGACCCAGACCGGTGCCGCCCGCGCTCCTCGACCGCCCGCCGTCGGACCGTACGAACCGCTCGAAGATCTCCGACTGGAGCTCCGGTGGGACGCCCGGGCCGTCGTCCTCCACGACCAGCTCGACCTCGTCCGCAACGCCTTTCGCGTCGCTTTCCATGTCGTCGAGACGGACCGTGACGGTGGTGCCCGGGGGAGTGTGGATGCGGGCGTTGGCGAGAAGATTGGTCAGCACTTGCTGCAGCCCCCGCCCGTCACCGCGTACCGCCACCGGCTCCTCGGGCAGCTCCAGCGCCCAGCGGTGCTCCCGCCCCGCGGCACGGGCGTCGCTCACCGCGTCCAGCACCAGCATGGTGAGGTCCACGGTCTCGTCCGCGAGCGGCCTGCCCGCGTCCAGTCTGGCGAGCAGCAGCAGATCGTCGACGAGTTCCCCCATCCGCACCGACTCGCACCGGACCCGGTCGAGCGAGTGACGCACCTTGGCCGGCACCGGGTCCGGATGCCGCAGGGCCAGCTCCGCGTGTCCGCGTATCGACGCGACGGGAGTGCGCAGTTCGTGGCTGGCGTCGGCTGCGAACCTGCGCAGCCGCTCCTCGCTCGCGTCTCGGCGGGCGAGCGAGTCCTCGACGTGCCGGAGCATCCGGTTGAACGCGTCCCCGACCTGGCCCACCTCGGTACGCGGATCGGTGTCGGGAACCCGCGGTGGCATCGCCACCGTGCCCCCGGCGAGGGGCAGCTGGGCCACCCGGGAGGCCGTGGCGGCCACCCTGCGCAGCGGACGCAGCGAGAGCCGCACCCATGCCGCCCCGGCGACGCCGGTGACGAGCAGCGCCGTGCCGAACACGATGGCCTCGACGAGCCGGAGCCGCTCCACGGTGTCCTCCACCGGCTCCAGTGGCAGCCCGGTGATCAGTACGTCGCCCGCGGGCCCGCGTACGCCGATCACCCGGTAGTCCGAGAGGGCGGACAGCCGGATGCTGCGGCCTCTGCCGTCGTCGGGTACGCCCACCAGCGCACGGCGATCGGCGGCGGTGAGGGACACCGGGCTCTGCGTCCGGTCCCCGACCACGGCGGCCTGGGTGACCGCGCCGCGCAGCACACAGGCGCCGAAAGTGCCGATGGCCTGCCCCCGGGTGTCGGGGCCGCCGGCGCCGTCCTGCTTCAGCGCCGGGTCCAGGCTCGCGGGGAAGTGGTTGCCCACCGCCGTGAGCTGCTGGTCCAGACGCCGGACCAGGAAGCCTTCGAGCGCGGTGGTCGTCGCCAGGCCCACGGCGCCGCAGCAGAGCGCGAGCAGAACGACGAGCCCGATCGTCAGCCGGGCCCGCAGGCTGCGGACCGCGAGAGCCGCGAAGGGGTTCGCGGGCATCAGGACAGCTCCTGCTTGAGCACGTATCCGACGCCGCGCACGGTATGGATCAGAGGGCTGTGCCCTGCGTCGATCTTCTTGCGGAGATAGCTGATGTACAGCTCGACGACATGGGCCTTTCCGCCGAAGTCGTAGCTCCACACACGGTCGAGGATCTGTGTCTTGCTCAGCACCCGCCGGGGATTGCGCATCAGGAAACGCAGCAGCTCGAACTCGGTCGGTGTGAGATCCACCGGCCTGCCGCCGCGCGAGACCTCACGGACGTCCTCGTCCATCACGAGATCTCCGATGGCCAGCAGGGTCGCCTCGTCGGTCGAGCGGGTCATCCCGGCCCGGCGCAGCAACCCGCGCAGCCGGGCGATGACCTCTTCGAGGCTGAAGGGCTTGGTCACGTAGTCGTCACCGCCGGCGGTGATCCCGGCGATGCGGTCCTCTACGGCGTCGCGGGCCGTGAGGAAGAGCACACACACGCCGGGGGCGTGGGCACGCAGCCGTCGCAGGACATCGAGGCCGTTGAGGTCGGGCAGCATCATGTCCAGTACGACGGCGTCCGGCCGGAAGTCACGGGCGGTGGCGACGGCCTCCTCGCCCGTACCGGCGGTGAGCACGTCCCACCCTTCGTAGCGGAGCGCACCGGCGAGGACCTCGGTCAGATCGTGCTCGTCGTCCACGACGAGCACGCGTACACGCGATCCGTCGGGGCGGTGCAGGCCGGCTGGCGAGGGCGGGGCGGGGTCCGGATTTCTCATGGCCCCGGCAGTATCGCCCTCCATCTTCTGAATTTCCTATGAGTCCGCTCTGCGGACTCCTCCCGAGGCCCGTTTCAGAGGAAACACAGAGCTTGCGCTGCCACGGTTGCCGGACCCCGGGCCCTGCACGGCCCGGGAACCGGACGGACATCCGCCGAGAGGAGCCCCATGACCACCGTTCAGCATTTCAGCGGCAGGCACGGCCACCACGGCAGCGGCCTGCCTGTGTCGTGGCACGCGCCCCCCAGGCCCTGGCGGCCCTGGCGCTCTCCCGCAGCGGGTCTGCTGCTCGCCGTCCACGTCGGTGCCGCAGCCGTGGTCGCCCTGTGGTGGCGCAACACGGAAACCGTCACGGGCACGGGCGACTGGCTGACCGGCGCCGCCCGGATCACCGGACTGCTCGCGGGCTACGCGTGCGCCGTGCTGCTCGCCCTGATGGCCCGTGTGCCGGTGATCGACCGCAGCGTGGGAAGCGACCGGCTGGCACGCTGGCACGCGATGGGCGGGCGCTACACCGTCTCGCTCGCGATCGCCCACACGTTCCTCGTCATCTGGGGGTACTCGGTCACATCCGGGACCGGCGTCGTCGACCAGACCACCACGCTGGTCTTCGCGAACGGGGACATGCTCATGGCGACGGGTGGCATGCTGCTGCTCGTCCTGGTGGGAGTGGTGTCCGCCCGGGCCGCCCGACGGCGCATGTCCTACGAGACATGGCACTACCTGCACTTCCTCACCTATCTCGCGGTCTTCCTCGCCTTCTTCCACCAGCTTTCGAGCGGTGCGGAGTTCGTGGACGACCCGGTGGCGCGGACCGTCTGGTTCGCGCTGTACCTCGGGGTGGCGGGGCTGTTGCTCTGGTACCGCTTCGTCACCCCGGTCCGGCGGGCGATGCGCCACCGCCTCCAGGTGACGGAGGTGCACCCGGAGGCCCCCGGAGTGGTGTCCGTCTACATCACCGGCAAGCATCTGCACGCCCTGGGCGCACGTCCCGGACAGTTCTTCCGGTGGCGCTTCCTCAGCGCGGGTATGTGGTGGACGGCCAACCCGTATTCGCTCTCCGCACCCGTCGACGACCGCCATCTGCGGATCACCGTCAAGGCGTCCGGCGGCCACAGTGCGGCACTGGCCCGGATCACACCGGGCACCCGGGTGTGGGCGGAAGGGCCGTACGGCGCTTTCACCCCCTCCCGCCGGACCGGCAACAAGGTGCTGCTGCTCGCGGGCGGAGTCGGCATCACCCCGCTCCGTGCCCTGTTCGAGACCCTGCCGGGCGAAGTGACGCTCGTGTACTACGCCCGCAGCGCCCGGGATCTGGCGCTGCGGTACGAGCTCGACGAGATAGCGGAGGCACGCGGCGCGACCGTGCACTACGTCGTCAACGGACCGCAGGGGCCTTCACTCCCGCTGACCGGCGCAGCCCTCGGCGCCACGATGCCCGATCTTCCCGCCCACGACGTCTATCTGTGCGGCCCGCCGGGGATGACCGCCGCCGCCAAGACCGCGCTGCGCGACGCCGGTGTCCCGTGGCACCGCATCCACCACGAGTCGTTCGCCTTCTGACGCCCGGCCGACCCGCTCCTCGGGATCACCCACGGTCCACCCGGACCCCTCGCCCCGGATCACCGGGAGCCCTGACCGCAAGGAGAGAGAGTTCATGATCCGAGCTGCCGCCGCCACCGCGGCGACCGCCGCGGGGATCGTCCTGCTGCTGTCGCTCAAACCGCAGGACGAGGCTTCGGCGGGCGCCACCGCCGCTCCACCACCGGCGTCCGTCCCCACCAGCGAGCCGTCGCCGAGCGGCAGCGCATCCCCCGGGCGCCAGGCCGGCGTGTCCGGCTCGTTCACCGGGGACACCGTGGAGACCCGGCAGGGTCCCGTCCAGGTGCGCATCACCATGGCCGCAGGACGGCTCACCGCCGTGCAGGTCCTCCAGGGCGTCCACGACGAGGGTCCGAGCGCCCGTGCCGTGCCGCGACTCACCGAGCGGGCCCTCGCGGCCCAGAGCGCCGAGATCGACGCCGTCTCCGGTGCCACGTACACCAGCAAGGGCTATATCTCCTCGCTGCAGAGCGCACTGGACCAGGCGCATGTCTGAGGGGCCGGGCGGGCTGCATCACGTCGAGCATGTGATGGGCACGGTGTTCTCCTTCGACGTACGAGGAGAACACGCACCCGGAGCCGTGGCCGCGTTCGCCGATGCCGTGGAGTGGCTGCACCGTATGGACGCGGTGTTCTCGACCTACCGCCAAGGCAGCCAGATCAGCCGACTGGACCGGGGAGATATCACGCTGTCCGCGTGCGACCCCGAGGTGCGTCAGGTGCTGGATCTGTGCGAGGAGGCCGCCGGGGCCTGCGGCGGCTGGTTCACGGCGTATCCGAACGGTCGCCTCGACCCCTCGGCGATGGTCAAGGGCTGGGCGGTCGAACGGGTCTCGCAGTCGCTGTACGAAGCGGGCGCCCGCGATCACATGGTGAACGGGGGCGGTGACATCCAGTGCCGGGGCGAGGCCGCTCCCGGCCGGCCCTGGCGGATCGGGATCGCCCACCCCCTGCGCCGTGACGCGCTCGCCGTCCGCGTCGAAGGCCGCGACCTGGCCGTCGCCACCTCGGGCACCGCCGAGCGCGGCCATCACATCGTCGACCCCGTCACGGGAGGAGCCGCGACGGCCCTCGCCTCGATCACCCTGGTGGGAAGGCACCTCACCGATGTCGACTCCCTGTCCACGGCCGCGTTCGCCATGGGGGACGCCGCCAGGGCCTGGGCCGGCTCGCTGGGGGAGATCGAGGCGTACGCGATCACGGCCGCCGGCAGTGCCTGGTGGACCCCCGGTTTCGCCGCGTACAGCCCGGGCCTGCCGCACCGCCCGGAGGATGTGCGGCAGGGGCGGGCGGCACCCGCGGCCTGGTCCCTACCCGGAAGCGGCGCTCACAACGGAGGGCACCACTTCCGGCTCAGGACGACGGGCGACGACCGGTGGAACGCCGGTGCGCACAACGAGAGGCCTCAGGACACGCAGGCGCCGTCAGGCCTCAGGAAACCCGCTTGATCGTCCAGGTGTTGGGGTCGTGGCTGGGCACGGCCGCGTACTGGCAGGCACCGCTGTAGAAGGACCTCACCGGCACCCATCCCGCAGGGGGCCAGGTGGAGGCGCAGGCATTGACGGTGGTGCCGACGGGCATGCCGTCGACCTGCTGGATCTTCTTCATGTTGGGGTTGAACGTGACGCCGCACTGCCAGCTGTTCCACCACTGCACGTCGACAAAGCCGGACGGTGTCAAGGAGCTCCCGCACATGGTCGTGGTGTCGCCGGGGGCGGCCGAGGCCGATGGTGCGGTGAGCCCGAGGCACGCGGCAGCGGTCAGCAAGGCCAGTGAAGCCGAACGGAGACGGACCACGGTGGTTCCTCCCAAGTCATCGATGGATTCACGCGAACTCCACGATCGTTGTCGTTCCTTCACGTGCGGCAGTAGTCGCTAATCGGACGAAGATCAACCTGACCGAAACGGATGCGCGCAGGCGGCCGTCGGGACGGCGCCCGGCCCGCCGGATCCCGCAGGCTCGACGAAGCCCGCCGGACTACCGCGCCGAGCAGCGGAAACGTGACCTCGGCCAGGTCGGTTCCGCTTTGCGTCCGGGACGGCCGTAGGGGTTGCGTCAAGACGGCGCATTGACGCGTCAGGGAGGCGTTAACGGCGGCCGTGCCCTGGCCGAAAGGCGGTTTCCTCGAACCGTCCGAAGTCCGATCTCTCCCAGGAATTCACGATGGCCGACGTGGCCTTCGGCGCCACACTCGCGGTGTTCGCACTGGTGGCTCTGATCGCCAAGGGGGCGGCGAAGCTGTGACCGCCGAGAACATCATCGGCCTGATCGTGGCCGCCGCCCTGCTGGGCTACCTCGTCATCGCCCTCGTCAAGCCGGAGAGGTTCTGACAGTGACATCGGTCGCTTCCGCTCCGGGCGGCATGAGCCCCTTCGTCGCGGCTGTCCTGCAGCTGCTCGCGCTGGTCGCCGCCCTCGCGCTGATCCAGGACGGGCCGAGCGAGCCTGACGGCGGTCGCGCATCGGGCGGGAGCCGGTGGCCGGGGTTCCAACCCCGGCCACCGGCTCCCGCCGGCCGCATCCAGAGCTCCGGAGCGAGGCGTGTCGGCCCGACAACGTGTCGCCCCGACAGTGCGGCGGCGAGACTCAGTTGGACAGCAGACCGCCGGTGTAGGGGTCCTCGGCGAGCATCCGCCATGAGTGGGCCGGGGTCCTGAACGCCTCGGGGTCCACGGCCTCGACCATCGTGTCGACCCGGCTGCTCAGCAGGGCGAACGGGTCGAAGACCCGCCAGGTTCCCGTGGCCGCGCCGTCGCCCCAGCGGTGCCACTCCTTGCGCAGCCGTTCGTAGATCCAGCACGCGTACAGCAGCGCCGACAGATCCCGGTTCAGATACGCGGCGGGCTCATCCTCCCCGTACCACTCCGGCAGCTCCAGCCGTCCGGTGGCACCGTCGAGGGCGACCCTGAGGTCGTGCGGCCACCACCCGACGGCGATGAAATCACGCTGATAGCCCCGGCCGGTGCCGGTGCCGGTGCCGGTGCCGGTGCCGGTGAAGGTGTCGGGGTGTGTCTCCGCCATCGTGCGCAACGGCTCGTCAGCGACGCCGAACAGCTCGCAGCCGAGCGGCAGTCCGGCCTCCGCGAGCAGTTGTCTGGTCGGCTCGTGGGTGAGCTGGGCGGGCAGTTCGTCTGGTCGGTAGCGGCGCACGCGGCCGTCCCCGTCCATCCGCGCGAGGTCCTGTACCAGGTCCGGGCCGAAGGCGTACACGAGTCCGTCCGCCGGGCCCAGCCGGGCACCCCAGGCCAGGGACCGCACCAGCAAGCAGGTATGCCAGTGCGCGGGAGCGGTATCGCCGCCGAACAGCCCCGGATCGGCGGTGCGCAGCCGCCCCACGGCGACCTCGATCACATCTGCCATCACATCGGGCCCACGGCGCCCGTCGTACGCGTCGCGGCGCCGTGCGGACTCCGACACCCACTCGCAGGTGGCGAGCAGCTCCGCCAGGGCGGACAGCGAAGAGGCGAGCGGGTCGTGGACCGGTTCTGCCTCCGCCGGATCAGGCGCACTCCATCCTGCGAGCAGCACCGCGCCGGTCGCGCCGTCGAGTACCACCCGGCTGCCGCAGTAGTCGGTCGTACCGAGCACGAACAGCCGTCCGTCGCCGGCCACTCGGCCGGTGTGTGTGGTGAGGGGGTCCAGCGTGCCCCCGCGCAGAACGGCGAAGTCCAGGTCGGCGGCGGTCTCGGGGAGCCCGCGCCCGACCAGGAACTCCCGGCTCGGCCCGTGGGTCAGAAGCTCTGGCAGCGCTTCCGCCGCCAGCCGGCAACCGCGGTCCGCCGTCGGTCCGGTGTCCATGCTGTCCCTTCCCGGGATGATCGAGACGACAGTATGACGCCATGGCGAACACGGGAGCGACGGATGAGAGGGCCATGCCCCAGGGCGCGGTGTCCGTCGGGCAGATGCCCGAGTCGTGCCGTGGCCGCGAACGACGCCGCACCACCAGCCGTACTGGCAGCCATGCTCACCGGCGACGGGCTGCCCCACGTGCGCCAGGTGCTCAGCTCTGCGCCTTCCAGTGGCTCAGGGCCTGCCGGACCATGGCAGTGAAGCGATGGTCAATGCCGGGAAGCCGAGTCGCGTCCGCCAGCAGATCGGCCAGGGCCTCCGCGGCGAAGGCGGCGTCTCCGGCCTCGCCACGGCGCATGGCCAGGCCCAACCGGCATCCGAGGGTGCGCAGATTCTCCGGTCCGTAGACGCGCAGCAGACGCTCCAGCAGGTCGGCTTGGACGGCTGCGGCTGCCGCCGGGTTCTCCGCCTGGGCATGCTCACGGGCTACATCGGCGAGGGTGCCCAGGGTGTCCGGGTGGTTGGGTCCGAGGACGCGTTCCCGGTCAGTCGCGAGTTGCCGGAAGTCTGATAGAGCTTCCGTCGTGTGGCCGGCCTGGCTGCGCAGGTAGGCGAGGTTGCCCAGGACGACCAGTGTGAGCGTGTGGTCGGGGCCCAGGACCCGCAGGGTGTCCTCGCGAAGTTGCACGTGGGCAACCAGGGCGCCGTCCGTGTCGCCTGCCGTCCCTCTCCACCGCGCCCACTTCGCTCGAGTGTTCAGTACGTCCGGGTGGTCGGGGCCCAGAACCCTTTGCTGAGCCGCGTGGAACTCCTCGAACGCGGCTGCGGCCCCGGGCGCGTCCTCGGCCTCGACCCTCGTGACGGCCACGTTGCCATAGGTGACAAGAGTGTGCGGGTGGTCAGGGCCCAGCACGCGGATCACGCTGTGGAGGAGCTCTGAGTAGGTGTCGGCTGCAGTCGCTGGGTCACCTGCCTCGCCCTGGTAGCGGGCCAGGTGGGCCCAGACGTTCAAGGTGTCGGGGTGATCAGGTCCCAGCGCGTGCCGCCGCCGTTCCAGGAGCTCGGCGTAGACGGCAGCGGCTCCAGCCGCATCCCCTGCTTGCCCTCGCCAATGTCCCAGTCCATTCAGGGTGTTCAGCGTCAGGGGGTGGTTGGGATCGAGTGCCCGCTCTTGGTCGTCCAGCAACTCGGCCATGGCGGCGGCGGCTCCGGCGGCGTCTCCGGCCTCTCCGCACCACTGTGCGAGGTTGGCTCGGACCGCGAACGTGTCCGGGTGGTCGGGCCCCGAGATGCGTTCCCTGTCGCTGAGCAGCTCCCGCAACTCGGCAATGGCGCCGGCATGGTCCCCGGCGCGCCCTCGCAGGAGAGCAAGGTTGTTGCGTGTGGTGAGGGTGCTCGGATGGTCTGGACCTAGCACGCGCTGCCGGTCGGCCAGCACCTCGGTCAAGACTGCCGTGGCACCGTCCAGGTCTCCTGTCTCCGCTTGCCAGAGCGCAAGGTTGCCCCGGTTGGTCAGTGTCTCCGGATGATCGGGGCCCAGCACGCGATCGGACTGCCGCAGGAGTTCGGCGGAAGCGGCGATTGCCCCGGCCGCGTCGCCGGACTCCCCGCGCCAGCGCACATGCCTAGCCCAGGCTCTGATGGTTTCGGGGTGGTCGGGGCCCAGCATGCGCCGCCGATCCTCCAGTACCTCGGCGAAGGCGGCGGCGGCTCCTGCCGTGTCTCCGGCATCTCCGCGAAATCGGGCCATGTTGGCCCTCACTGTCAGTGTCTCTGGGGCATCCGGACCCAATACGCGGAAATGATCGTCAAGCAGTTCCTCAAGGGCGACAGCAGCTCCGGCGGTGTCTCCGGACTCTCCCTGCCAGCGGGCCCGGATCGACCGCAACACGAGGGTGTCCCGGTTGTCGGAGCCCCACACGCTCGGTGCGTCCTCCAACAGGCGTCCGGCCTCAGCCATCGCCCCAGCCACATCCCCTGCCTCCCCTCTCCACCGGACGGCGTGGACACGTGCTGCAAGAGTTTCGGAATGGTCGGGCCCCCGATAATGGGCAGCTGTGTCCGCCAAGTCGGCGAAGTGCTTAGCCGCGGCGGCGACGTGACCGGATTCGCCGAGACTGATGCCGACATGGCTCAGTAGCCCGAGACCGGCGCCGCCGTCGCTCCATAGGGCGTCGCCGGCGCATCTGCAGAGAGCAGTGGCGTTGGCGCGCAGACTCTCGGCAAGTGCGGTGTCCTTCTCGACATCAGGCCAGACGCTCAGCAGCACCTTTGCCACCAATCGGGCCGTGGGGTCCTGTAGATCTGCAGGTGTGGACTCGCGGACCGAGCGCTGGATGAGACCGTGGACGCGTACCGCCTGGTGCGGGATCTCGGGAGTGTGCTCGACGAGGCTCAGGCGGTGCAGGACGCGCAAGGCATCGTACGCGTCGTCCTCACTCGTCTGCTGAGGGCCGGGGCCGACCCCGGAGGCTGCTGGGCGATGGATGTCGAGGTAGCTGAGCACACCGGGGGAGGACAGGACGCTGGCTGGAATGCCGTTGGGGTCGAGCCACCCGGCGATCTCCAGCATGGGGCTGGCCAGGCCCACGGGCCGCAGCTGGTCTGCCCGCTCGATGGACAGGGACCAGGCGGCGGCCACGGTGGTGGCTTGGTCATCCGGCAGCCCGCTCGGGTCCGGCATGACATCGGTCAGAAGACGGGCGCGGTCCGAGAGCCGCCGTCGGTAGGAAGCGCAGTTGATCCCAGTGTCGACGATGTACGCCGCGGCCTGTGACAGGGCCAGCGGCAGATAGCCCAGGTCCTCGGCGATACCCCGCATCTCATCCAGTTGGTCGGCCAGACCGTGAGCGGCGAGAGACTCGGTCAGGTAGGCAACCGCCTCATCGAGGGTGAACAGCCCGACCTGCAGCACGTTCCCTCGCCCGGTCAAAGCCGCGTCGCGGCGGCGCGTGGTGACCACGGTCCGGCCCCGCGGGTTGTCGTCCGGCGGCCACAGCTCACGCAGATCGCCGGGGTCCGCGACATCGTCCAGGACGACGAGCCACCGGCATGCCGCACGCGGCGCCGGCGGGGGCGCAGGCGCGAGCCAGGCGAGGAAGGACCGCGCGGCGTCTTCTGGAGATGCTGGATCCGCACCACACAGCTCGACGCCGGCTTGCGCGTATCCGGAGATGACGGCGGAGCGGCTGCTCGCCGTGATCCATACGAGGACGTCCAGACTCCCGGCCGTCCAGGCGCTGTGTGCGTAGTCGGCAGCGAGTTGCGTCTTGCCGACGCCTCCCATGCCGGTGAGCATCTGGGAGAGCACGGTGGTGCCCCCGCCTTCCGCTGCCGCGAGGAGTCGCTCGACTTGGCCGCGGCGCTGAAAGCACTGCGCCCGGCGGGGCACGACACCGACACGATGGGGCCACGTGGCAGGCTTGCGTGGCGCGCTCTGACGCACCACGGTCAGGCTTTCCACGTTCAATTCGTGGATGTAGCCGGCGTTGGCGAATGCACCTTCGGAAGCGGTTGCGTTACCCGTCCCGGACACCTCAATGCGGGCAATCGCTTCCGGGTTGGTCCCCCATAAGGGGCCGCGGTATCCGGTCACGGCTGTTCCTCCGGATTCCGCCTTCGCGTCACCGGTGCCTTCGACCTTGACATCCGGATCGTCGCTCCGCGTCCTGGCAGCGTCTCGCTCGTCGCGATTCGCGGCAGAACCGTCCTGGTGCTTGCGCCGCTTCGCCATAGGTGCTTCCCCGCCCCCTCCGCCCAATGTCCCAGCAGATCAGCTCTCGTCGCTTCCGCTGACGGCCCTGCTCCCCTCACCGGTGGCTGTGGCTTTCCCGGTGTCCCGAGTTGTCGCCGACCAGCGCCGCCGCCCTCCGCGGAGTCTGGAGCCGGACACGGCCGTGCCACCGTGGGAGGCTTCCGCATCCCCGGTCCGCTCGACTACGTCTTGAGACCGGTTGTCCCGTCCCGAAAGCAGGGCCCAAAGGAGTGCTCCGATGCCCACCGCCGCCTGGACCGAGGCGCCGACGAGCTGACCGGTGTCGGGGCTCTCCAGCAACCACACCAGCGGTGTCGAGACGATCCCCACCGCCGCCAGCACGATGACGGTGAACTTCCGTCCCCGTGTCACGCCACCCACACCTCCCCCACGGTTCGGCCGACTCGGCCGACTCGGCAGCCCGGCACATAATCGTTTGTGCCCGCCTGGCAGCGTCCGATGCAGAAGTTATGGGGCGACTTCAGTCGGAACAATCGCTTCGTCGTTGTGAGCCCCAGGAATGACAAGATCTGTGCAAATCTGACCACTTGGTGCGCTTGGCGATGCGTGTCATGTCATCTCCGGCGGCCAGCGCTTGCAACTGCATGAGCTCGGACCCGGCTCGACGTCCAGGATGATCACGTCGTAGTTCCCGCGGATCGGCTCGATCGCGGCCGCGTACATCCCCATCCATGCCGCCCGCGTCAAGGGCCGAAAGCCCCGCTGCAACCCCGCCAGGGGCAGGGCAGACCGACTCCCCGTGCTCAGCTCCGGGACACGGACGAAGGTGGGGGCCCGACCGGTCAGGGCGTGGGCGAGGCCTTCGTGAGCGACATCCGTTCTCGGACTGTCCTGGACCCGCAGTCCCATGTCACACCCTGCTCGGCTCTGGCCGGCGTGAAGGGGCAGGCAACTGCCAGCACGTCACCGACCGGGAAGGCCCCGGCACCCATCATTTGGCCAGGGTAGATGGATCCCTTTGCGGTTCTCGCGGGCCTACCAGAGAGCGAACGACTCCGGACTTGGGGGCCGTGTGCGGCGCTCAGGGGCCAACTGCAACGTGGATGTGGCTGAGCGCTTCGGTTGGCCCGAGGGGCCAACCGAAGCGCTTGCACACACCTGCCCAGGGGGTTGCCCCTTCGTCAGCCGTGCTCGAGCTCCACCGGGAGCCACAGTTCGGCGTCGGCCTCGGTCTTCTCCTGTCGCAGACGGGTGCGCAGGATCTCAGGTCCGGTGCGGCTGCGGTACGGGTTCGACGGGAACCACTCGGTGAAGACGTCCCGCCACAGTTCCTGGATGGCCTGCGGCGCCGGCCCGGAGGTGGTGAAGACCGCCCAGGTGCCGGCCGGGACGGCCAACGTGGTCATGCCCTCGGGAGCGGCCACGGAGGTGATCACTCCGTGGTAGTAGTCGAGTTCGGTGCCCTCGGCGCGGCTGGGGTCCAGGTCGTCGCAGACAGCGACGATGCCGTGCGGCTCCTGGTCCGAAAGCTTCTCCAGACGCTCCAGGGCCTGCGGGTCGATCCCGCGCACAAAGTCCATGATCGCCTGGTTCTGCCCCGTGTGCACCAGCGGTACCCGGGTCTTGAGTCCGACGACCGTGAAGTCCGCCTTGTCCACAACGCGGAATCGCATACTGCTGTTCCCTTCGATGGTGAGGCGGAAGGCTATCCGGGGCTGGGAGCTGAGCGCGGCGCCGGTACGCCGGGCCTCGCCTGGTCCGATGCCGTGCATGGCACGGAACGCCCGCGCGAACGCTTCGCCGGAGCCGTAGCCGTAGCGCACCGCGATCTCCAGCAGCGTCGCCCGCCCCGCGAGTACTTCGGCGCCCGCGAGGGTGAGCCGACGGCGCCGGATGTACTCCGACAGCGGCATCCCGGCGAGTGCGGAGAACATCCGGCGCAGGTGGTACTCCGAGGTGGCCGCGATGCGTGCCAGCCCATCCAACTCGATGTCCTGGTCGAGATGGCGCTCGATGTGCTCCATGGCCTGGTTCAGCCGCTCCAGCATGCCCGGTTCCTTCCTCTTGACGATCACCACGCTAGGCAGCACCCACCATGCCGGACCCGACATCTTGTGCCCGATGAAGTCGGGTGACCGAGACAGCCCGGAAGGTTAAGCGGCAGTGGCCGACCTGACTCACTCCCCTCGAAGAGCAGCAGCCGGGTCGACACTTCCCAACGAGCCACGCCCGGCGCTCAGGTGGGCCAACTCAACCGCTCAGAGGCCAGCTGAAGGACTCAGACAAAACTGTCACTGAGCGCCACAGTTGGCGGGGATCGCCGACTGTGGCGCTCAGGAGTTTGGGCCGGTGGCGCAGGGCCGTGACGACGGTGAGGAGCCCCGTAGACGTCGCTGCGGTGGTTATGAGGCGGTCTGTGGCTGTGCGCCGAGAGAAGTCCATGTGCCAGTTGGTGATCCAAGTCTGTCCGTTGTCGAGAGAGAACGCCTGCTCCCAGTGGGCACGGTCGGTGGTGAGGCCAGACCAGATGAAGCGCGCCTTGACCTTGCGGCCGTCGTGCTGGTCGTCGCCGTGGAAGACTGCGGTCAAGGCCCTCGAAAGCCCGGTGGACGACCAATCATCTCAACCGAGCAGGCTGGAAGACGCGACGCAGCCTGCACGCTCCAGTCCGGAGCGACGACACGCTGGTGCTCGTGACAACGAGGCGCAGTACACGGCTCGGCGAACCCGCGATGGCCCATCGACCTTGCCGATCGTCGCCGGTGGACCGTCCACTACTGGTCTGCCGACGGGGGCTGCTCGAACATCTGGAGCACACCGCCGACGGAGAAGCACAGCGCGCCGGTGAGAGTTCCCCAGTTGGCGATGCCCGCGTTCACCAGGCTGCCGGTGCTCGGCACGGTGAAGTCGGCCAGTGCCGAGATCATGAACAGTACGGATCCGGTCTGGTTGACCGCCACGATCCACCAGCCGAGTTCGTCCGCCTGGATGCCCGGGTGGCCGTGGCACACCTCTTCCAGGGCGAGGTGTCCGGAGATGAGGAAGAGCAGGCAACCCACCATGTCCGGAGCCCAGATCAGCCGGTTGGTCTGCTGGGCGGAGAGCCCGTGGAGGAACGAGTCCAGCAGGTTGAGGCCGAACACCAGGGTCCCCGCGAACAGGACGAACGTACTGAGCCAGTCGATCCGCATCGGCTCGTACGTCCACCAGCGCCAGTCGCGTGTCTCCAGCGCGTCCGCACTGCCGCCCAGCGTGGGCGCGTTGATCGTCTGGAGCAGGGAGGCGTAACCGCCCGCGTTGAAGAACAGGCCGCCCGCGAAGTAGACCGAGGCGCTCGTCGTCGGGCTGCCGCCGCCGAGGGCGATCGCCGCGCCGATCGCGAACAGCGCTCCGCCGAGCGTGAAGGCCACCGCCGCCGTGGCGTTGAGGGCCCGCAGCCTGCCGAGGGCCATCGTGTCCGCAGGCCGCGCGACCCCCGCTGCGCCCTCGGCGGCCTTGACCGTCAACGTGCCGCGTTTGCGCGCCGCCCGCGACTCCCACACCGCGACGCCGCCCTCGGCGGGCCGCCAGGTCAGCCTGGTGGTGAACGGCCCCGCCCCTTCGGCCCGCTTCTCGGTGTGACCCATGCCCACAGCGTAGGAGCCCGGTGCTGCGCGGGGCGGTGAGCGGCCAACCGACACGCGCTGACCCGCACGCGTCGGGGAGGGAGCAGGATGAGGGGCATGGGCGAGGCAGACCGGTGGCCCTTCCGGAGGGTGAGGTGGGCGGAGTAGGCCGTGCCCGTGCTGCGGTAGGGCCGGGCCCACGAGGTGCGGCGGAGCCGGCTCCCTAGGGTAGGAGCTCGCCACGGCCGGCAGCCCCCCAGGCCGTACAGGGCTCTGCCCCGTACCGCCATGGAACTGCTGATCGTCCATGCGGAAAGGGTGCGGCGGGCACTCGTGTGAGTGCCCGCCGCATTCGGGACTGACGGTATACCAACGGCCAACTGACGATATGTCAGTAGCTGTCTCCGTCATGGAACATCACGGACGAAGCATCCCGGACAGCGTGTTCTTTGCCTTCCGGGTCCCGTGCCTGCGTGGGAATGTCATTGCTTCTGGGAGCCGACCTCCAGGTATTGCTGGTACACCTGGCGAGAAAGCGCCGCATACGCATGCAGATTGCGGGCGCATTCCCGGACCTCGGTGCTCCCCTCCGCGATCATCTTCTCCGCACGAAGCAGAAGTCTGTCCAGATAGGAGAAGACGTCGACTTTCGGGGGGTCGAAGGTTCCGTATTCGACCAGGTTCTTCACCGACAGGAGGTACTCGTCGGATACCAGCAGATCGGTGCGGAGATCCCTGGTCTCCTCGTCGACCCCCTTCGGGGGGCGCATGAGTTGTTCCCACAGGCTGTAGGAATCCATGAATTCCATCTCCGCCGCACCTCTCCTAGTGATCGTCGTGGTACCAGAAGCTGACGAGCTTGCCGTCCTTGAGGATTCCGCCGGGGCCTCCGCCCGGGGTCGTGTACTTGACCCCCTTCGTTCCGTCGGCCAGGTCCACCAGTCTCGCGTTCATTCGCTGCTTCTTGGGATTCGAGTCGAGCCATGCCTTGGCATCGGCCTGGTATTCCGCTTCACTCTTGCCGAGTGCCTTGGCGTGCTTCTCGTAGTGGTACTTGAAGCTGTCGGCGAGGGTGCGGTTGGGGGACATCCAGACGGATTCGAGTTCCGCGTCGCACGGCGTCTCGTTGTGAACGAGGAGCGGAGTCCTGTCTGCCAGCACATAGTACGTGTGCAGCTCGTCGACCGTCAGGTTGTGGACCCGCATCGGCCGGGTCCAGGCGCGAACGCCGACCAGTTCCCTGAGCTCACCCTCGGGAGTGCGCAGCCGGTCACCGGTCCTCAGGTCCCGCGCGGCGAGCCACTCGTGCCGGTTGTCGACCCAGAACGTGTGCCCGTCCGTGGCCGTGATGGTGCCGGTGGCGCTCCCGGCCGCGCCGTCGGTGTCGACGGTGAGATCCCGCAGGTTCTTCCGGCCCTCGCCGACGATCAGGTGGGTGACCGCACGGCCCTCGGTCCTGCCGGCCACGGGGTCGGTCGCCAGAACCCGCTCGCCGACCCGGATGTCCTCGATCGGCTTCCGCGTGCCGTCGGCCATGAGGACCAAAGTGCCCGGTGCGAAGCTGTTCTTGGTCTTCTCCCCGATTTTGCACGCCGTGCCGACGCCCTCGAGGATCTTCTCGGACTTCTTGATCAGATTCTTCGCCGCAGCGGATTTCTCGAGGAAGTCGTCAATGCCACCGACGATGCGGCTGAGGGCCTTGGCGATCGCCGGCGTCTCCTTGATGATCTTGAGCGCCTTGCCCCAGGGAAGGCTGCCCACCACCGCCCAGAAGCAGCTCTCGAAATCGCCTTCGGCGAAGCACTTCTTGATGTCCTCGAAGAGGAGGTCGACGATGATCTCGCCGCCGTTCTCGACGAGGAAGTCGACGAGACCCTTCTCCGCCAGCTGGCGGGCCTTCTCGTAGTCCTCCCGCGAGATACCGGCGCGCTCCAGCGCGTCGAGCTCGGCTTCGCTCAGCTTGCGGGTCTCGCCCTTGCTCCCGGCCTCCTTGGCCGCGGCCTCCCGTGCCTTGCGCTCCTGCTCGCGCTCGTACTCCTCGGCCTTCTTCGCCGCCTCGTCCGCCTCGCGGGCGTACGTGTTGGCGTTCTTCGCCGCGGCCTCGGCCGACTTGGCGTGGCCCTCGGCCGACTCCGCGAACTTGTCCGCGTCCGCGGCGTCCTTCTCCGCCTGGGCGGCAGCGCCCTGGGCGACGCTGGCCTCGCGCTCCGCCAGGTCGGCCGCGCTGTTCGCGGCCACCGCGTGGTTTTCGGCCTCGGCGGCGGCGCCCCGGGCACGGGCCGCCTCCGCCTCCGCCTGGTTGGCGGCGTTGCGGGCCGCGGTCGCGTCCGCGTAGGCCTGGTTGGCGGCCTGGCGGGCGAGCTTCGCGTCGGCCTGGGCCTGCGCGTCCGCGTCGTTGGCACGGGCCGCGGCCGCGCGGGCCTTGGCACCTTCCTCGGCGGCCTGCGCCGCCGACTTCATGGCGGCGGCAGCCGAGCGTGCGGCGTTCGCGGACGAACGCGCCGCGTCCGCGGCGGCCTTGAAGGCCGGAGCGACCTGGGCGTTGGCGCGCTTGGCCGCGGCCTCGGCGGCTTCGGCTGCCTTCACGGCCTCCGCCGCCTTCGCCTCGGCCGAAGCGACCTGCTCCTCACCCATCTCCTGCGCCGCCGCTGCGACCGCGGCGGCGAAGTCGGCGTCGACGTCCTTGCCGGCGAACGGCGCCGTCAGTTCGATGGCCGTGTTGGCCGGTTCGGCGATCCCGGCGGCCGTGCTGCGGGCCGCGGCCGACGCCTTGACCGCGACGGCGGCCTGAACCCGCGCCATGGCCGCCTCGCGGACGGCGCCCTGTGCCTCCTCCTTGGTGCGGTTCGCGGCCAGGAGTGAGTTGTTCGCCTCCATGGCGGCGAGACCGGCGAGACGGGCGGCCTCGTGCGCGGCGATGCCGGCGCGGGCCTCCTGGGCCGTCGCCTCCGCCGCCTTCTGGTTGGCGCGCTGGGCAGCCGCATGGGTCAGGGCCGCCTCCGCCTCCGCGCGGTTCGCCGCGGCGTTGGCGGCGGCAGCAGCGGCCTCGGCCTTGTTCGCCGCCGCGTTCGCACGCGCGGCGTGCGCGGTGGCCTCGGCCGCCGCGGCCCGCGCACGGGCGGCAGCACCCGCGGCCTCCGTAGCGGCGGAACGCGACCTGATCGCGGCTCCGCTCGCCGTGTCGGCGGCGCTACGGGCCTGACCGGCGGCCACACCGGCCGCGTCGGCGTCGGCGCGCGCCGCATCCGCGGCGGACCGGGCCACAGCCGCGTCGATCGTGCCACGGCCGGAGGCCGCGATCGCCTCGGTCGCACGGGCACGGGCCTGCTGTGCCTGGTGCCGCTGCTCGGCCGCGCGCGCGGCGTTGCGGGCGTTGCGGGCGTTGACCTCCTCGGCCCCCGCCTTGCGGTCCGCCTCGGCGGCGATGCCGTCCTGACGCGCGGCGTCCGCGCGTGCTGACGCCGCTGTGGCGGCAGCCGCCTGCGCCTGCGCACGGGCGGCGGTTGCCGTGCGGGCCTCGGCCTCGGCGCGCGCACGCGCCGCCGCGGCGTTGTCCCGCTCGCGCTCGGCCCGGGCCCTGGCCGCCGCGGCGAGATCCCTTTCCCGCTCGGCGATCTTGCGCTGCTCGGCCGCGATCTGGGCCTGGCGCTGTGCCTCGACGCGGGCTTCGCGGGTCTTGCGGGCGTGCTCCCACGCCTCGCGTTCGGCCTGCTCGGCCGCCAGGCGCGCCTGCTTGGCACGCGCCGCGGCGGTCGCGGCGATCTTCGCCTGCTTGTCCGCGGCCTCCGCCAGCCGGGCCGCCGCCCTGGCGTGCTCCTCGGCGTTCTCGCGCCACTTCTTGGCCTGCTGCTCATGCAACTCGGCCTGGTTCTTGGCGTTCAGGCCGGCGGCGTCTGCGGCGGTGGCGTCCACCGCGTGCTGTGCCGTCCGGGCGGCCTTCACCGCGGCGTCGGACGCGGCCGCGATACCCGTGGCGACGTCGGACCACTGGGCGCCGTGCTCCAGACCGGTCTCCACCAGCACGTCGGCCTGCACCTTGGCCTGCGCGGCCGCGACCTGTGCCGCCTTGGCGGCGTCTTCGGCGTACCCGACCTGACGTGCGACCTCGGCCTTGACCCGGGCGTAGTCGGAGAGACGCTTGCCGGCCCGGTCGGCCGCCAGCATCCGGTCCGCCTCGCGCGCGGCCGATGCCGCCGACGACATGGCGTTGGAGGCGCTCTTCAGCGCCTTCACCGCGTCGCCGTGCGCGGCGATCAGCTTGGTGCGGGCCTCGGCGGCGACGGCCGCCTTGCGGGCCAGCTCACGCAGTTTCTCCGCGGCCTCCTGGGCCTCCTTCTGCGCCTTCTCGTGCGCGGCCCGGTCGTCGGCGTCCTGCCGCGCGGCGGCCTGGTAGCCCTTCTCCAGAAACTCCGCGATCACCGCGTCGCTCTTGGAGTCCAGCGCGGCCTGCGCCGCCCGCTTCACCGCGGGGCCGCCCACCGACGCCAGCATCTCGACGCGCTTGCGGTTCTCCTCCGCGCGCTTGGCGGCGTTCTGCTTGTCCGCCTCGTCACGCTGCTTGGCGATGCCGGCGCCGAAGGCCAGGAAGTCGGCGCGGTCCTGCGCCGTACCCTTGAGGACCCGCTCGACCTCGGCGTTGAAGAACGGGCCTCCGGTGCCGCGCAGCTTCTCGATCTGCCCGCGGTTCGCGACGTCGGCACCGGCACGCTTGTCCTTGGCACGCTGGCGGGCCTCGGCCTCGCCGTGTTCCAGGAACTGCCGTATCGCGTTCGGGTCCTTGCTCGCGAGAGCCGCCTTGGCGGCCTCCCGAACCTCTTCCTCCTCGTCGAACTCCGCGAAGTCCTCGACCAGTTGCCGGTCCCGCTCGTCGCTGATGCGGTCGAGCTCGGACTTCGCGGCCGGTGCGTCACCACTCGGCTTCGGCTTCAGCGCCGCGGCGAGCTGGTCCAGTGACTGAAGCGTCCGCGTCAGCGACGCCTTCTCGCCGGGTACGGCGGTCGCGGCAGCGGCCTCACCGGTGGCGGTGCCCAGCACCGCCAGGACGACCGCGGCCGACACGGCCTTCCGTACGTTTCCGGCCACGCCTGCGCGCAGCCTTCCGGCTCTGGGCCGGAACCTTCCCCACACGGGAAACCCCCTAGAAGAATGGATCAAGAAACCCCGCCCACGCCTGGTGGGCGGGGCGGTCGTATGCCGTTCGGCCGGCCCCGGTCACGGGCCGGCCGAACCCCTCGGGACCAGCCGCGGGTCAGCCGGGATCAGCCCCGGGTGCGGCTCTCGCCGTCCTGGGCGCGGTCGAACATGGTCTTCCAGAACGCCGCGGCGTCCTGCGCTCCGGCCAGCTCCCCGGCCCAGGCGTTCCGATTGCCCTCGGCGGTGCCCGAAATGGCCTTCCACAGCTGCTCCGCCGACTCCTGGGACAGCAGCGCGACCGCCCGCCAGTTCTCCGCCTGGGCCGCCGCGGCGGCCTGCTCGGCCCGCCATGCGCGCTGCGCCGCGTCCGCGTGCTCGGACACCGCCTTCCACGCCCGCTCCGCCTCGGCGCGGGCGGCAGCCGCGTCCGCCGCGCCCTGCACGGCCGCCTCGGCCGCCGTGGCCTCCCTGATCAGACGGGTCAGCGTGTGGTGCCGCATCGTTTCCGCGTCGGCGACACGCGTCCGGTACGCCTCCAGGTCCAGCGCCGCGCCGGTCGCCCAGCCGTAGCCGAAGAACTCGGCCACGTCCGCGTCCGTGGCCCCCGGCCGCAGCGCCCACTGCGCCGCGACCCGTACCTGTTCGCCCGGATCCCGCTCACCCAGGCCGTGTACGAAGTCCCGGTCCTTGGCGGCGACTTCCAGCCGCTGCCGCTCACCGGCCTCACGCGCCGCACGGTCGCGCCGCTGCGCCTCGGCGTACCCCGTCCTCACGAATGCCGCCTGCTCGGCGACGCTCCCCTTCAGCGCCCGCGCCGCGGCCGCCCGCACCTCGGGGGAGAACTCCACCGTGTGCGTGGCGACCACCCGCTCGCAGTACGCCTTGTTCCGGGCACGCGTATCCCGTGCACGCTGCTTCGCGTAGTCGAAACCGCCGCCGGGCGCGAGCCACTCGACGAGCGCCTCGTCGCCCCGGGAACTCCGCAGCGCGTTCCACGCCGACGTCCGTACCTCGGCGGCCGGGTGCGTCTTGGCCATCGATGTCACCCGGCGGCGCGCCTCCTCGATGGCCGCTGCCAGCTCGGGCGACAGCGCCTGCTCCGGCTCACCGGCCGCGACGACGGGCACCGACGGCGCCGCGGAAGCCGGTGCGGCAGCCGCGGCACGGGCGTCCGCCCACGCCGGCGCCACACCCACCACCGCGATCGCGCCGGCCAGCACGCCGACCGCCACCGTTCGCGCGCCCCACCACTGACGACTCAACTCACAACCCCCTGAGACAAGAAGAACGTGTTCACAGCCGCGGAGGGGCAGGGCCGTAGGTCCTGTCCGGGCCCGAGAAGATCGCCCGCGCAGGACGGCCCTGCCCCTCCCGGTACTCAAAGGACGCGCCCAAGCGCCCCGTTCGGCAGGCTTACGCGACCGGCTTGACCTGCCACAGCTGGGCCTCGGTCCGGTTGCAGGTGTACAGCTGCGTGTTGACGCCGTTGTCCTTCTTGGCGCCGGGGACGTCCAGGCACATCCCGTCGGCGTGCATGGGCTGCAGCTCGTACAGCTTGCGGACGGGGTCGACGAGCATCATCTGCCAGCGCTGGTGCTCCCCCTCCCCGCAAGCCCACTGCTGGACGACGGCACCGGGCTTGGTGCCCTGCCGCTCCACTTCGAGGCACTTGCCGCTGAGGACGGAGCGCAGCTCGAAGCTGCCGCCCGGCTTGGCGACGGCGTTCCACTTCTGGGCGGGGGTGCCGTTGCAGGTGTACTGCTGGACGTCGATGCCGTTCGTGGTCTTGGCACCTTCGACGTCCAGGCACTTGCCGCTGTGGGCGGCCGTGAGCTGGACGACCGTCTGCGGCGTCGCGGCGCGGAACCTGGCCTCCGACGCCTTGGCGACAGCGACCGCGGCAGCCTCGTGCGCCGCGGTGGCGGGGTCCTCGTCCCCGGCGGCGCGGCGGGCCTTCTCGGCGGCGATGCGGGCCGCTTCGGCCGCGGTACGGGAGTCGGTGCCCTCGTCGGCCTGCACGATGGTCGCGGTGCCTGCCAGTACGGCGACGGTGGCGCCTACGGCCAGGGCGGCCCGGATGATCCTGGACATGATGGGATCGGTTTCCTCTCGCGTGTTTCGGGTGCTCAGGCGGCCGTGACCGGCTCGATACGCCACTTCTGCGCGGCCGTGCCGTTGCACGCCCACAGCCGCGAGCTCGCGCCGTCTTCCTTGCTCGCGGACGCGATGTCCAGGCAGCGGGTCATGTTCTGCGGCGTGTGGGCGGGCCGCAGTTCGTACAGCTCCTTGGCGATGTCGACCGTGACCAGACGCCAGTTCTGGTGCTTCCCCTGACCGCACCAGTACTGCTGGACGACCGAACCGGTCGTGGTGCCCGAGGCCTGCACCTCGACGCACTTGCCGCTGTGCTTGGCCCGCAGCTCGAAGGTGCCCGCACCGGTGGGCACCATGTCGAACTGCTGGTTCGCGGCGTCGTCGGCGCACGCCGACTGGACGGCGTCGGTGCCGTTGCGCAGGCTGGCCTTGGCGATCGTGAGGCACTTGCCGCTGTGCTCGACCTTGAGCCGTACGGCCGTGGGCAGCGGGGCCGCGGCGGCGGACGGGGTGGGAGGGGTGGCCGGTTCGTCGGCGACGGCGACGGTCACGCCGCCGGCGAGCACGGCGACACTGGCCCCGGCGGCCAGGACGGATCGGATGATCCGGGACATGGGGTGCTTCCGTTCTTCTCAGGCCTGCAGGATCTGCGGGATCCGCGGGTTCTGTGGGTTCTGCGGGAACCGTGGGAACCGCGGGTTCTGTGGGAAAGGGCTCTGCGGGCGGCGGTCAGCGCGCGAGCGGGGCGACGATCTTCCAGGAGACGTCCTGGGCGAAGTCCCTCTCCGCGTCGAAGCGGTTCTTGGCGGTCTTGTCCGCCGCGTACAGGTCGCCCCGGTGCTGTCGCAGGAAACGGCCGGGCTGGCTCGCCGACTCGAAGGACGTACCGGAGCCGCTCAGGCCCTTCTTGGCACACCAGCTGGCGTCCTTGCGGAACTGCGTGCTGTTGTCGCTCGCGGCCATCCGGACCCGGAGGTCCTTCTGGGCCAGGTAGTGGCCGGGCTTGCGGGTGGACTCGAAGGAGTAGCAGCCGGGCCGGCCGCCCAGCGCGGGCACGACGACCCAGGTGGCGTCCTCACGGTCGGCCTGCTTGGAGGCGGTGGACACGGGGGCGAGGAACGTCTCGCCGGCGTCGACGTCGGACTGCCGGACGAAGAAACCGGCCGGCTTGCCGTTCGCCTGCTGCAGCGACTGCCGCTTGGCCCGGTACTGGCTGTCCTCCTTGAGGAACTGCGCGACTGCCTCGTCGCTGCCTGCCAGTGCCTTCTTCGCGGCCGCGACCAGGTTCGGGTTCATCCCGGTCTTCTCGGCGGCGGCCTGGATCTGCAGCGCGAGCCGGCGGTTCGCCTCCGCGATCTTCTTGCGGCGCGCCTCGTCGTCCTTCTTGTACGCCTCTTCGGCGCCGGTGTGGATGAACCGCTTCCAGGCGGCCGGGTCGGCGTCGAGCACCGCGCGCTGCGCGGCCGCGTACAGCTCGCTCTCCCTGGTGTCCGCCGGTGCGGCGCGCAGCAGTTCGCGGATGAAGTTGTCGTCGCTGAGCGCCAGCATGGCCTCGGACGGACTGATGCGGAACAGAGCGGCCGCGTTGGTGCGGGCTGCCAGCTCCCTGCGGCGCTCGGCCTCCGCGCGGTTCCTCTCCTCGAGCTCCTTGAGCTCGTTGGCCACATCGCGCTGGTGGGCCTCGCGGGCACCGTTGGCGATGAACGCCTGCCATGCCGCCGCGTCGCCGGCCAGAGCCGTCGCGGCGGCGGCACGGACCTCGGGACCTGCCGCTTCGTGCCGCATCACGGCGCGGATGAAGTTGTCGTCGCTCAGGTCGAGCAGATCGGGGCTGTTCGGGATGCCGACCGCGATCAGCGCCTGCGACTTGACGAGCCGGGCCGCACGGGCGGCGTCGGCCTTGTCCTTCTCGCGCTGCTTGTCGACGGCGTACGCCTCGTGGATGCCGGTCACGATGAACTGGACGTGGTCCTCGGCCGCCTCGCTCATCATGGCGGCCTCGGCGGCCAGCCGCACCGCATCGAAGGCCTCCCCGCCGTCCCGGGCCTTCTGCCAGATGGCGTGGATGAAGTCGTCGTCGCTGAGCAGCAGGACGTCCGGGCTCGGGTCGAGGCGCACGACGGCAGCGGCGTCCACGCGCTGCTTGTCGGTGGTCCCGATCCCGGCGTCCGCTGCCGCGGAGCGTGATGGAGTGGCGACGGCGGTCATCGGCGCGGCCACGGCGCTGACGGAGGCCAGAGTGGTGGCGGTCACGAGCCCGCGCGTGACGGCCCTCCGCATCCGAGCGGAGTTCGAGTGGCTCTTCTTCATTCTGCTTTCGGTTCCCCCTGCTAGGTCCCGCACGCAGTTCCCGATGGGTGCGGGGTGGTCGGAGGCGCAGTCTTGAAGATCACGAAAGGGCAGTCAAAGTGGAGTTGGCCGTTCCTGCCCCATCAGTCGCTTTTTTGAGTCTCCAATGATTGATTTGACGCCAATCTTTGACTGAAAGACGACTTGTGGCGGCTGATGGAGAGTCGTCAGTGCCTTGGAGTGAGCGCTACTGCGGGGAGGGTGACCATCCGGCGGGTCGCGGCGCGCGAAGTCCTGTCCGCGCCTGTCGGCCCAAGTGGCGCACCGGTGGCGAAGGCCGCCGACGGGCGGACGCGGTGTCACGACGTCTGTTGTGACGAGGATGTGAGGGGAAAATGTGGGCTGGTACACATCGGCGATTGCCATGTTACTGACGAGTTATCATGCGGCGCCTTTCGGGCGGGCGTCGCGGCCTCGGTGACCATCGCCCGGCTCGTCCGCCGAGCCCGTGGCGGACCCGTGCCGGTCCGGGCAGTGGAACTGGACAACGCCGGCAGAAGAGGCCGGCCCGCGTCCGACGCAGCCGGTGGGCGGCGTCGGACGCGGGCCGGTGGGCGGCACGAGGCCGCCGTGGTCGAGGGCGGCGGTGGGCCCGGGGAGCTTTCGCCGCCCTCTTCGGCTCTCGGTGCGTCCGGCTCGTCCCCTTGGACGGACGCGGCAAGAGCCGGGATCAGTGGCTGAGCGCGTCCTGCATGTCGCTCAGCCAGTAGGTGACCTCCGCGTTGTCGTCGAGGAAGGTGCCCGACGGGAGGCTGAGGTTGACGGGCTCGCCGATCGAACCGGTCAGGCTCTTCGGGGCGAACATCACGCCCAGCTTCTTCGCGGTGTAGCCCTTGCCGCCCGCGCCGGGCTCACCGGTCAGCCTGATCGCGGCGTAGGCGGACTTGCCCGGAGCGAGGGTGGTGACGGCCTGCGGCTTGCTGTCCTCGTTGATCTGTGTGGCGGCCTGTGCTTCGTCGAAGCGGAGCAGCGGAGCGCCGTAGGCGTTGCAGGTGCCGGAACCGGTGTTGGTGACGGTGAGCAGCAGGTGGTTGATCGGGCGGGAGGCCTTGGCGACGACCACCTTGGTGTTGGCGTTGCTGCAGGCGGCGGCCGAGGAGGCGTCGCCTCCGCCGTTGCCGTTGCTCTTGCCCCCACCGCCCGCCGGCGTGCCCGAACCCGAGCCTCCACCGGTCGAAGTGGCCTGGCCGGGGCTCGCAGTGGCGCCCGCGCCGGCCTTGCCTCCCGAGGGGCTGGCCCCGGCGCCCACGTTGTCGTCGTTCTGGCAGGCCGTCAGGGACAGCCCCGCCACGAGCGCGACGGTGGCGATCGCGGTGCGGGTCTGGAAGGTGTTCATGGTGGTTCGACTCCCCGTGAAAATGGTGTATTTCAGCGCCGGTTGATCAGCGCGACAGGACTGCGGAAGGCAGTGGTCGGTCGCGGTAACGTCGACGACGCCTACGGGGCTACGCGCGGATACTGCTTTTGGTTCGATCCATCCGTGGAGACTTTGCGGGGACGCAAGGCGTGGCCGCTGCAGGGCTGCACGGCCTCGTGCCGGGCCGTGCCCGACGGACGGCCCGCACCGGCCTTCCCGCCACTGCGTCGACGCAGAACTCCACCCCGCAGGCAGGGCCCACCTCCACAGTGAGGGCAAAGGGTCATTCCGGTGGTGCGGATGATCTTCGGCTGGGTAGGGTGAACCACCGGACATCACGCAGTTGTCCGCACGCTGCCCTCACGTCTTCGTTGCTGACCGGGTGGTGGGGGTCAGGTGCGAAGACGATCCGCGGCGGGACGGTCCGCCACGGACACCGGCGACTCGCAGGTCGCGGTGAAGTGGCTCGCGACGCCGGGCCGCGGGGACGGGAAAGTGAGTAGACAGATGCAACCGACGTTCGTACTCGTTCACGGAGCCTTCGCGAACTCCTTCTCCTTCGCACCGCTCCAGGCCGAACTCGGCCTGCTCGGGCACCGTTCGGTCGCCGTCGACCTGCCCGGCCACGGCTTCGGGGCGACCTTCACCCGCGCCTATCAGGCGCCGCAGGGTCTTGAAGGGCTTGCCACCGCGCCCGGTTCGATCAAGGGTGTCACGCTCGCCGACAACGCCGCTCACCTGATCGGAATCCTGGAACGGGCCAAGCGGAACGGCCCCGTGATCCTTGTCGCCCACAGCCGCGGCGGCGTCACGGCCACGGCCGCGGCCAACGCACGTCCGGACCTGATCGACCGCATCGTCTACGTCTCCGCCTGGTGCCCGGTCGATCTCGACGTCAACGACTACTACGCCGAGCCGGAGATGGCCACGGTCGACGTCGCTGCCCTGGGCAGGGCGATGACCGGGAACCCGGCCGAACTCGGCGTGCTCCGCGTCAACTTCCGCACCGCGGACCCGGACGCCCTCGCGGCCTTCAAGGCGGCCTTCCTCGCGGACGGTACCGACGAGGAGTTCCTGACCTTCCTGAACACCTTCCAGCCTGACGAGAACCTGGACGTCGGCACCACCGCCGACCGGGCGCAGGCAGCGACCTGGGGCCGCGTCCCGAAGACCTATGTCCGACTGGCCGGCGACACGAGCCTGCCGCTCGCCCTGCAGGACCGGCTGATCCGCGAGGGGAACGAGCTGACTCCGGACAATCCGTACGACGTCCGCACCCTCGAGGGCAGTCATCTGAAGTGGCTCGTCGACCCGGCACCGGCAGCGCGGGTCCTGGGCGAGCTTGCCACGCTTCTGCCCCCGTCCGACCGGTCGTGACCGGGAGGGCATGACCGGGAGGGGAGGAGTGAGGCGGCGGTCACGGGGGGAGGGGTACGTCGTGTGCGAGCCAAGCCGGCCGAGGGCGTCCGCGTCGCGGGCGAAGAGCAGACGCGGGATCCTTGACCTGTTGTGGTGAACAGGACCTAAGGTCCGCCTGGGGCCGTGTCGATGCTTCTGCACCGGCCCTACGTGATGTAGCTCCCTCTGGTGGGAGATCGACGCGGGCGCTACTGATCGGTACCGTCCACGGGAACAGCGGATGCCGGTCCCGGCGCCCGGGACGACATCGCCACCTTGAGGCCGCGTGCCCGCAACACGACAGGGGACTTCGATGTTCCGCAAGGTATTGGTCGCCAACCGGGGCGAGATCGCGATCCGCGCCTTCCGCGCCGCGTTCGAGCTCGGTATCTCCACCGTGGCCGTGTTCCCTTACGAGGACCGCAACTCGCTTCACCGGGCCAAGGCGGACGAGGCCTACCAGATCGGTGAAAAGGGCCACCCGGTGCGGGCCTACCTCTCGGTCGACGAAGTGATCAAGGCCGCCCGCAAGGCCGGTGCCGACGCCATCTACCCCGGGTACGGCTTCCTGTCGGAGAACCCCGATCTCGCCGCGGCCTGCGCCGAGGCCGGGATCACCTTCGTCGGGCCCCCCGCTTCCGTACTGCACCTGACGGGCAACAAGGCCCGCGCCGTGGCGGCGGCCCGTGCGGCCGGCGTTCCCGTGCTGCAGTCTTCGGAGCCGTCCACGGACGTGGACCGGCTCGTCGAGGCCGCCGACTCCATCGGGTTCCCGGTGTTCGTCAAGGCCGTCGCCGGCGGCGGTGGGCGAGGCATGCGGCACGTCACCCAGCCCGGCGAACTGCGGGAGGCGATCGACGCGGCGATGCGCGAGGCGGAGTCGGCGTTCGGGGACGCCACCGTCTTCCTGGAGCAGGCGGTCGTCAACCCGCGCCACATCGAAGTGCAGATCCTCGCCGACGGCCAGGGGAATGTCGTCCATCTGTACGAGCGGGACTGCTCGGTCCAGCGGCGTCACCAGAAGGTCGTCGAGATCGCGCCCGCGCCGAATCTCGATCCCGGGCTGCGGGCGCGTATCTGCGCCGACGCCGTCGCGTTCGCCCAGCACATCGGGTACGTCAACGCGGGCACCGTGGAGTTCCTGGTCGACGAGCGCGGCAATCACGTCTTCATCGAGATGAACCCCCGTATCCAGGTGGAACACACGGTCACCGAGCAGGTCACCGGACGGGACCTGGTGATCGGGCAGCTGCGGATCGCCGCGGGGAAGACGCTGCCGGAGCTGCGTCTGACACAGGACGACATCGTCCTCACGGGCACGGCCCTGCAGTGCCGCATCACCACGGAGGACCCCGCCAACGGCTTCCGTCCCGACACCGGCACCATCTCCGCGTACCGCTCCCCGGGTGGTCCCGGTGTACGGCTCGACGGAGGCACTGTCCACACCGGCGCCGAGGTGTCCGCCCACTTCGACTCGATGCTGGTCAAACTGACCTGCCACGGCCATGACTTCACCAACGCCGCCCGCCGCGCACGGCGTGCGATCGCCGAGTTCCGCATCCGCGGAGTCGCCACCAACCTGCCCTTCCTCGGCGCCGTGCTCGACCACCCCGGCTTCCGCGAGGGCCGGGTCACGACGAGCTTCATCGCCGACCACCCCGAGCTGCTCCGGGCGCGCCCCACGGCCGACCGCGGCACCCGCATGCTCAGCTATCTCGCCGAGACGACGGTCAATCGTCCCCACGGCCCGCGGCCCCGGGTCATCGACCCGGCTGCCAAGCTCCCCCACGTCTCGCCGAACGGTGAGCCCGCCGCGGGCTCCCGGCAGCGCCTCGTGGCTCTCGGGCCGGAGGGGTTCGCGGCGGAGCTGCGCGTACAGCGGGCCGTCGCCGTCACGGACACCACCTTCCGCGACGCCCACCAGTCCCTGCTGGCCACCCGGGTGAGGACGCGCGATCTGCTCGCCGTCGCCCCGCACGTCGCCCGCACCGCACCGGAGCTGCTGAGCCTCGAATGCTGGGGCGGCGCCACTTACGACGTGGCCCTGCGCTTCCTCGCCGAGGACCCCTGGGAGCGGCTCGCGGCACTGCGGGAGGCGGTGCCCAACATCTGTACGCAGATGCTGCTGCGCGGGCGCAACACCGTCGGCTACACGCCCTATCCCGTCGAGGTGACCGACGCCTTCGTGGCCGAGGCGGCCGCGACCGGAATGGACATCTTCCGGATCTTCGACGCGCTCAACGACGTCTCGCAGATGCGTCCCGCCATCGATGCCGTACGCTCCACCGGCACCGCGCTCGCCGAGGTCGCCCTGTGCTACACCGGGGACCTGTCCGACCCGGCCGAACAGCTCTACACCCTCGACTACTATCTGCGCCTCGCCGAGGAGATCGTCGAGGCCGGCGCCCACGTACTGGCCATCAAGGACATGGCCGGCCTGCTGCGCCCGCCCGCCGCCCGCACCCTGGTCACCGCGCTGCGCGAGCGCTTCGACCTGCCGGTGCATCTGCACACCCACGACACGGCGGGCGGCCAGCTCGCGACGCTGATCGCCGCCATCGACGCGGGTGTCGACGCCGTCGACGCCGCCGTGGCCTCGATGGCGGGCACCACCAGCCAGCCGTCCCTGTCGGCGCTCGTCGCGGCCACCGACCACACCGAGCGCGCCACCGGGCTCTCGCTCGACGCGGTCGGCGCACTCGAGCCGTACTGGGAGGCGATGCGCAAGGTCTACGCGCCCTTCGAGTCGGGCCTCGCCTCACCCACCGGGCGCGTCTACCACCACGAGATCCCCGGTGGGCAGCTGTCGAACCTGCGCCAGCAGGCCATCGCGCTCGGTCTCGGCGACCGCTTCGAGCTGATCGAGGACTGCTACGCGGCCGCCGACCGGATGCTGGGCCGGCTGGTCAAGGTCACGCCCTCCTCGAAGGTGGTGGGCGACCTCGCCCTGCACCTGGTGGGAGCCGGGGTCGAAGCGGCCGACTTTGAATCCGACCCGGGCAAGTTCGACGTACCGGACTCGGTGGTCGGATTCCTGCGCGGCGAGCTGGGCGACCCGCCCGGCGGCTGGCCCGAGCCCTTCCGTACCCGCGCACTCCAGGGCCGCCCCGCGCAGGCCAAGGTCCCGACCCTGTCGGACGAGGACCGCGAGGGCCTGGACCGGGACCGGCGGGCGACGCTGAACCGGCTGCTGTTCCCCGGCCCGACCAAGGAGTTCGAGGCACATCGCGAGGCGTACGGGGACACGTCCGTACTCCCCACGCAGGACTTCTTCTACGGCCTGGAGCCGGACACCGAGCACACGGTCACCCTGGGGGCCGGTGTCACCCTGCTGATCGAGCTGGAGGCGATCTCCGAGGCCGACGAACGGGGCTTCCGTACGGTGCTGGCCACGCTCAACGGCCAGCTGCGCCCGGTGGCGGTACGGGACAAGTCCGTCGCCACCGAGGTCAAGGCCGCGGAGAAGGCCGAGCGCGGCAACGACAAGCACGTCCCCGCGCCGTTCGCGGGCGTTGTGACGCTCCAGGTGGAGGAGGGCGCGGCGGTGTCCGCGGGGCAGACGGTGGCCACCATCGAGGCGATGAAGATGGAGGCGTCCATCACCGCCCAGTGCGCGGGCACGGTCGCGCGCCTGGCCATCGGGAAGATCCAGCAGGTCGAGGCGGGGGATCTGCTCATCGAGATCGGCTGACGCCTGCTTCGTGCACGCGTGCGCGGCCGTCCGGGCAAGGTTCCCGGCCGGCCGCCCCGGTGTTCCGGTACGGAGCGCCGGACGGGCACCGCCCGGGTCCATGTCCTCGGCCGGCGCCGGGCACGGCACGCGGGTGTCGTAGCTCATACTCGCATTCATACCTACCGGTCGGTATGGTCATGGTCGTCCAGTGACCGACAGGAGGCCCCCATGTCTGCGACCAACCGCCAAATCCGTCTGGCAGCTCGCCCTTCGGGCGCGGTGCGACCCGAGGACTGGGAGCACCACTCCGCACCCGTCGAGGCGCCCGGTCCGGGCCGGTTCGCGGGCCGGACGCGGGTCATCTCGCTGGACCCGGCCATGCGCGGCTGGCTCGACGACCGCCCCTCGTACCTGCCGCCCGTAGGGATCGGCGAGGTGATGCGCGCGGGATCGGTCATCGAGGTGACGGCCTCCAACCACCCCGGGTTCCAGCCCGGCGACCATGTCGTGGGTACCTTCGGCGTCCAGGAGCACGTCGTCTCCGACGGCAAGGGCGCCCTGAAGATCGACACCTCGCTCGCGCCGCTGTCCACCTACCTCGGTGCCCTCGGCATGCCCGGCATGACGGCCTACTTCGGCCTGCTGGACGTCGGCGCGCTGAAGGACGGCGAGACGGTCGTGGTGTCCGGGGCGGCCGGTGCCGTCGGCACCATGGTGGGCCAGATCGCCAAGGTCAAGGGCTGCCGTGTCGTGGGCATCGCGGGCGGGCCGGAGAAGTGCGCGCTCCTCACCGAAGAGCTCGGCTTCGACGCGGCGATCGACTATCGCGAGGGCTACGTCAAGCGGGCCCTGCGTGACCTCGTCCCGGACGGCATCGACGTCTACTTCGACAACGTCGGAGGGGACATCCTGAACGCCGCGCTCACCCGTCTGGCGATGAGGGCACGCGTGGTGGTGTGCGGGGCGATCAGCCAGTACAACAGCGAGGGCGAGGTCGAAGGCCCGTCGAACTACCTGTCGCTGCTCGTGCGGCGCGCCCGTATGGAGGGGTTCGTCGTCTTCGACTACGCCAAGCGCTACGCCGAGGCCGCGCAGGAGATCGCCGGCTGGATCGCCGACGGCCGGATCAAGGTCAAGGAGCATGTCGTGAAGGGCACCGTGGACGACTTCCCGGAGACGCTGCAGATGCTGTTCCGCGGTGAGAACGTGGGCAAGCTGGTCCTCGAACTGGACTGAGCGAGGGCGTTGTCCGGCCGTCTGGCCGACAAGGACTCCGACCATCGGCTCGCCGCGTGACGCGGCGGCTCCACCGACGCCCGGTGGGGGCCGCCGCCTCCGTGTATCCGAGTACCTCAGGACAGTGGCAGGTATCTGAGTACCTCAGGACACCGGCTGTGAGTACGTCACCCGATCCCTGCCGTCATACGGACGGCTGGAATGGGAGCCATGAATCCCGAGGCATCGCGCGCACCCCGCATCCAGCACGTCACCACGACGGGTACGGCCATCGCCGCGGCCCTGCTCCCGCTGGTCGTCGGCGCCCTGGTGGCGAAGTCCATGGGCACGGACCCGATGTCCTCGGTGAACGCACTCATCACCAGTGGAGGCCAGCGTGCCCGCGTGTGTCCCGCACAGCTGCGCGGCCGTGGTCGCAACGTGTTGAAGTCGCTGCGGAAGGAGCGGCCGGCCATGGGGCGGTGTCGGTGTCAGGTGCGGGCGGCCTTCTCCAGCATGGTGAGGAACCGTCCTGCGAAGAGGTAGGCGTCGCCGGGCCAGCGTGCTGAGAGGTAGTTGGCGTCTTCGACGACGAAGGACGGGCGATGGTCGGTGGCCGTGTCCCGTTGTGACAGCGTGCGGGGGCCGCGCCGGAAGTCGGACGGCGAGGCGAGGGCGGCTGTGATCTCGTCCTCCACGTAAGCGGGGTACGTGCGGTAGTAGCGGCCGAGGCGCCAGGCCGTGAGCAGATAGGCGGATCGTTCCAGATACTTGGGCAGGCAGGTGGTGCGGCGCCCATGGAGCACACTGCGGTTGGTAGCCGGGTCCTGCGCGCGGGCGAGCACCAGCGGCCCGTGGCAGATCGCCGCGACTGGTCGTCCCAGCTGCCAGAATTCGGCGACCTTCCGCTGCAGCACCGCCGATCCCAGATACTGCCGCATTCCGCGGGCGTGACCCCCGGGCAGCAGCAGTCCGTCGTAGTCGGCGGCGACGAGATCCTGCCAGGCAACAACACCGCGAAAGCGTGGGTCGGCCACCATCCGGCGGTAGAACTGCCTGGGCTCCGGCTCGGCGCCGAGCCTGCCGAAGAGGACCCCGTCCAGCAGTCTCGGATCAGCGGCGGGGGTGACTCCCTGACGCTCCGTCGCGATGACCACCTCATGGCCCGCCTCGGTGAGTATCTGCCAGGGGACGGCCACCTCCGTGACGTCAAAGTCATGGTCGGGCAGGGGCATCAGTATCCGCATGAGAACATCGTGCGCGGCCGAGTCGGGCCGATCAACCCCGGCTCAGGAGGACCCATGCGGTGTAGCGCCGCTGTGCCGGCCGGGAAACGGCCGGGCAGTGTGGACGGGCCATCGCCGGACCCGGATGAGGATGGCGGCGAGACGAAGTGCGGCCTGGTAGGCGATCGCGAGTTTGTCCGTTCGCATGGCCAGACCGCGCCACTGCTTGAGCCGGTTTATGCAGCGTTCGACCGCGTTGTGTGTCCGGGGACTCCTTCCAGGTCTTGGTGCGCTGGAGGTCGGCGTCCGCGAAGGCGGCGACGAGCAGCAAGAGAGCCTCCAGGGCGAGCTGGACCATGCCCAGCACGGCGCCGAGCAGTGACCAGACCAGCAGTCCCACTCCAACGGCGTAGCAGGTCCGGGCAAATACCTTCGGGCGGCCTCGCATCACGAGCGGGACGGCGGCCGTGACCCCAGGGACCCCGAAGTACCAGACCAGGAGCGCGTAGGGGCGAGCAGTGCCGTGAGGGCCAGCGCGGCTCCTCCTGCCACAGCCCCGGCCACAGCCCATCCCCATTGCCGCGCCGACACCCTCTGACATCCGGCCACCGCCGACACCTCCACTTTGAACGCGTTCAATTGAGCGTCAAGATACGTCAGGAGGCAGCGACGCAACAACCGGGGGTGTCGGCAGACCGGGTGCACAACGTGGTCCGGACGCTTCCCCGAGCGGCATGACGCGATGTGACGACCTCGGCCTCGGGCGGCAGTTGTGTGACGGAGGCCACAGGAAAGGGAAAACCTGCCGTACGGTCGGGGCGTCTAGCGGGTGTGAGATCAGTGAGGGAAGCTCTCCACGAGCTGGATGAGGAACGTCTCGTCCGGATGGTGGCCAGGGGTGACCGTGCCGCCTTCGAGGAGCTGTACCGGCGTACGTCGCCGTGGATGGCGGTGCGGCTGCACCGCCGCTGCGCCGACGAGCAGGTCGTCGCCGAAGTCATGCAGGAGACCTATCTGGCGGTGTGGCGCGCGGCGGGTGCGTTCGTGGGGGCCGCTGCCGGGGGGACGGCCGTCGGCTGGCTGTGGACGATCGCGGCGCGTCGGCTCGTGGACGCGTTCCGGCGCCGGGCCCACCATGCGCAGCCGCCTCCCGCGGCGGCTCCGCGGTCCGCGGCGCCCGCCGCCGAAGAGGAGGCGCTCGCGACGGCCGTCGGCGGTGACGTCGGGGACGCACTGCGGCGCCTGGCACCGGAACTCAGACAGGTATTGCAGGCCATGGTTCTTGACGGGCTGTCCGTCCGGGAGACCGCCGTCCTGCTCGGACTGCCCGAAGGCACGGTCAAGACCCGTGCCCGACGGGCCCGGACCGTGATGCGGGAGGCGTTGTCGTGAGCGTGGAACACGCGTCGACGCGGATCATCGACGGCTACGCACGCGGCGATACGGACATCGCCGCCGACGAGGTGTGGGCCCTGGAGGCTCATCTGGAGGGGTGCCGGCTGTGCCGCGACCGCTTGTCGGCCGCCGTGACCGCGCAGGCGCCGCTCGTTGCGGCGTTGGTCGAGAGTGTGTGGTCCGAGCTCGACCCCTTCGTGACCGCCGTCGCCGCGATGCCCCGCAGGCGCCGTTGGTCGGCGAGTCTGTCGAGGTGGATGACACCGACAATGGTGCCGTGGCTGGCCATGGTCCTGAGCGTGACACTGGCCGCGATCATGCTCGACATGGTCGGCACCCGCTTCGACCGCGTGTCGCTCGTGCTGCTGCTGGCCCCGGTCCTTCCCGTACTGGGCGTCGCGGCATCCTGGTCACGAGGCTTCGACCCGGCTTACGAGTTGACGGCCTCGATGCCCCGGGCGGGACTCGACCTGGTGCTGAGGCGCACCGCGACCGTGCTCGTCGTGGTTGTCCCCGCGCTGTCCATGGGTGGTTGGGCGACGGGGGTCATGGCCGCGCAGTGGCTGCTGCCCTGTCTGGCCTTCACCTCGACGACGCTGGCGCTCGGCGGCGTCATCGGCGTGACCCGTGCCGCGCTGGCGATGGTGGCCGTGTGGGCCGCGGTCGTCGTCATACCGACCCTGGCCACCGAACGCACCGCCTTCGTCCTGGAGTTGAGCGGTCTGCCTGTATGGGGACTGATCCTCGCGCTCGGCATCGGTGTCGTGATCGTCCGCAAGGGCGCGTACTCCGCGCTGGGAGCCCATCGTTGACCATCGGAAAGGAACCCCACATGATGCGCGCGGTGAGCGCGGCCGACATCGCACCGACGACCTACGCCTGGCAGATCCAGGCCACCGGGTTGAAGGTCAGGGTCGGCAGGAAGCGGATGGCCGTCGACGGGCTCGACCTGTCGCTCGGTACCGGCGTACACGGTCTGCTCGGCCCCAACGGGGCGGGAAAGACCACCCTCATCCGGGCAATGGCCACCGTGCTGCCCCCTACCGAGGGCACACTTGCGCTCCTCGGGGAGACACCGGGCGGCATGGGCGCACATCGTGCGCTGCGCCGGCGGATCGGCTACCTGCCCCAGGAGTTCGGCTACTACAGGCGTTTCACCGTGCGCGAGTTCGTCGAGTACATGGCCTGGCTGAAGGAAGTACCCAAGGCCGACATCCCCGCGGCCGTCCAGCGTGCCGTGGAGCGAGTCGGCCTTGCGGACCGTGCCGACGAGCGGATGAAAGCCCTCTCGGGAGGCATGGTGCGACGCGTAGGCATCGCGCAGGCCATCGTCAACGACCCGTCGATCCTGCTGCTGGACGAACCGACGGTCGGACTCGACCCGGCGCAGCGGCTGCGCTTTCGGGAACTGCTGCAGGAGCTGGGCCAGGACACGTGCGTCGTCGTCTCCACGCATCTGGTGGAGGATGTGGCTGCCGCCTGCACCGACGTGGTGCTCTTCGCCGAAGGCCGGCTGGTGTTCCAGGGCACCCCGGACGATTTGGCTGCGGCGGGCACCCCCGAGCACGTCGGCGACAGCCCGCTGGAACGGGGATACTCCGCGCTGCTTGACTCCGAGCAGGGAAGGGGCGCCTGGTGAACACGCGTGTCCTGCGGATCGAACTGAAGCGTTCCGTCGCACCCTGGGCCGGTATCGCCATCCTGGCGATCGCACTGGCGTACTGTATCTGATCCCCGGCATGTGGTGGAACGGCACCGCCCGGTGGACGGCCCAGTGGACGTCCATGGCCATGTGGACCCGTTCCCTGCTGGTCGTCCTGTGGCCGCTCGCCGTGGGCCTCGGGGCGCTCCAGGGGTTGCGTGACCGTCGCTCGAAGATGGCCGAACTGCTGACCAGCACACCGCGGCCGGCCCCGCACCGCGCGGTCCATCTGGCCGGCGCCACAGCGCTCACACTGTCGGTGGCCTTCGCGCTTCTGGTCCTCCTCCCCTCCGTCCAGGTGCTCTCCGAAGCGGAGTACACGCACTTCGGATGGCTGCCGATCTCTCTGGTGGCGGTTCTGGCCCTCGTCGCGGGAGCCATGCTGGGCATGGGTGCAGGTCGAGTCCTTCCCTCCGCACTCACTCCGCCCGTGCTGGCCGTGGGTGCCTTCGTGGCGACCAACCTGCTGCGAGCGTTCGAGAACACGGCGGTGCCGGAGCCCATGGTGCCGAACCGCCTGTCCTTGTTGTCACCGGCGGTGGCGCAGGTGCGGGAGGCGCTTTTCACACTCGCCCCGTCCGTCCACATCGGACAGACGTTCTGGCTCCTCGGCATGGCCGCGACGGGCTTCGTGTTGCTGGTCTCCGCGTCCCCCCGGGGCCGCCTGCTCGCCCTGGCACCCCTGTTGGCGGGCTCGGCGATCGCGCTGCTCGTCCTCCCGGCGGAACCGCGTCGTACGTATGTCGTCGACGAGGCCGCCGCCACGATGGTGTGTGACGGCCCGGTGTGCGTGACGACGATGCACCAGGCACGGCTCGCCGACCTCGTCGGCCCCGGAAAGAAGGCGCTCAGCCTGCTGAGGGGAACCCTGGGCGGCGAGGCACCGGTCTCCATCCGGGAGGCTGCCACCATCCAGGACGCTGACGCCGCGCCGGAACGCTCCCGCAAAGCGGTGATCATCGACTTCGACGACGCGATGATCGCCGACGCGAAGGGCGAGGACCTGACCCGGGCCCTGCTCGGCCAGGGTCTGGCGCCGAACTGCGCTCCCCGCACCGTCAGCCAGAGCGGCACGGCATACGAACTCGCCGCGCAGAGCATCGCCGCGGGCTGGATCCTCGGGGACTTCAAGACGCTCGGCGGCACAGCCCACCCGTCGAAGGACGTGCACGAGACCGCCGACCCGTTGTGGAAGAAGCTCAAGGCACTGCCGCCGGCCAAGCAGCGCTCGCAGATCAACGAGATGCACGCCGCCTCCCTCTCCTGCAAGCCCGACCTGTTCCCCGGCCTCTCCGGCGGTGAGGCCCAGTGAGATGGCTGACGCTGTACGCACGCTCACGGCAGGTGCCCGCCTCGCTCGCCACGGTGCTGATCAGTGCGTTGGTGGTGTGGGCGTTCGCCCGGGACGCCGGCGCGGCCTCGGGTGATCCGCAGATGCCCCTGCTCGCCCTGGTCGCGGGTGTGACGGCGGCGTCGATCGGGCTCGGCGGGCAGGATGTCGCGCTGGACCGCACGGCCGCAATCCGCTGGGTGCCGCGCAGGGCGGCGCACGTGCTGCTGATCGGCGTGTGCGTCGGTGGGGCGCTGCTGGTGGCGCAGGGCGTGGGCGAGGGCTTCGCCCCCACCGCGTTCCTCGTCCGTGACAGCGCGGGACTGATGGGGCTCACCGCCCTCGGTGCGGCGGTGTGCGGTGCACAGTACGCGTGGACGCTGCCGATCGCGTGGCTGTCGTTCTCCCTCTTCGCCCCGCCTCCGACGACCGTTGCGCTGGAGGTTGCCGGCTGGATGATGCTGCCGCCCGGCACCACCGCCGCCACCTGGACGGCTCTGGTCCTCGCTGTCGTCGGTACCGCGGCCTACGCTGTCGCGGGACCGAAGCGGTAGTCGGTCGTGTGGCCCACCCGAGCGCCGCCCACCCGGAGCCGGAGCCGGTGTGCGTCATGGCGGAGCCGCACCGCCACGGCGCGGGTTACGTTTCCTCCTCCAGCCGGATCGCCGCCTCCAGATCCTCGTGCGCCTCACCGGGCTCGCCTTCGCTCGCCTCGAGCATGGCGGCGGCGATCGCATCCAGCTTGCGCTGGATGGCACGTTCGGCCCGAAGCTCCGAATTCTTCAGCAGTGCCAGCAGCAGCAGCGTCACCGAGGTCATGCAGCTCCCTGCGAGCACCTGCCACTCCAGGCCGAGGCCGGCGACGTGCACGGCGACGGACCCGGCCACCAAGGCCAGGCACAGCCCGAAGAACACCGGTGAGCTGGTGAAACGAGACGCCACCTCCGCCAGCCGTTCGAAGGTGCCGCGTGTGTCACCACCGCGGTCCGCGGGATGCCGAATCACCATTCGTCCACCGCCTTCCTCACCCGGCAGCGATCCTGCTCGTCCGCGCCGTGCCGTGGGCGGTCTTGCCCGCACGGCCTCCGTTCTGGGCAGATACGTGAGCGCAACTACCCTGAACCCGCCGGTTCACCCGTCCGGCCGTCGCCGCGCCAGGCCCGCAGGCCCAGCGGCTTCTTCCGGGCCCGGATACGAGGGGCCGACGCCTTGCCGGTCCAGCTCCCGTCGGCCCGACGGAGGCTGTGGGCGTATTGTCCGGTTATGGGTGATATTCGGGTTGGTTGCCGCAGTGTGCCGACGCCCGTACCGACGCGATGGCTCCGGGGGTGTCGCCGGTCGGTGCACCGGCGGAAGGCCGGGTGACCCGTATGGCCCAGACCTCCGGCTCCTCGGTGGCCGGGTCCGGCTCCGAGCCGGAAGGGCTCGACGCCGTCCTGGCCGAGGTCGTACACAGGAGCAGCGCCTCGGTCGGCATGGCGTATGTACTGCCACCGGGGGAGCGGATGCTGCGGCTCGCGGTCGTCTCGGGCGTCGTGCCCAGGCTCACCGCTCCCTGGACCCGCGTTTCCCTGGACGCCTCGATCCCCCTGGCCGACGCGATCCGGGAGAACCGTCTGGTGTGGCTTTCCAGCCAGGAAGAGGTGGCGCGCCGCTATCCGGGGCTCGGAATCGTCCTCCCTTACGACTTCATGCTGGCTGCCGCCCCCTTCACCTGCGACAGCCGGGTGTGGGGCGGGCTCGTGCTGCTGTGGCCGACCTGGCACCCGGTCGCGCTCAGCCCGCGGGAGCGTGAGGTCATCGCCAGGGGCTGCCGCCGTGCCGCGGCGTATCTGCAGCAGGCGGCCGATGGTGGCGAGCCGCTGCACACCGGGGACGAGCCACATGTACTGCTCCCACGACGCACCCACGAGCCCGGCCCGGACGAGGCCATGGCCGCACTCGACTTCGCCCAGCGCATCCCCGTCGGGTGCTGCGCCCTCGACATGGACGGACGGATCACCTTCATCAACACCGCGGGGGCCGACCTGGTCGGCGCGGGAGCGGCGACACTGCGCGGCGCCCGGCCCTGGGAGGCGCTGCTGTGGATGAACGAACCCGTCTTCGAAGACCACTACCGTGCGGCCGTGGTCAGCCGGCGGCCCACGTCCTTCACCGCACTGCGCCCGCCGGACCAGTGGCTGGGCTTCCAGCTCTACCCGGACGACCGCGGCATCAGTGTCCAGATCACCCCCCTCACCAGCGATCCGACCCAGGCGACCCCACTGCCGGGACCCCTGCCGCCCGCCACCGAGCCCGGTGGGGCGAGCGCGCTGTACCACCTGATGCACCTGGCAGCGGCCCTGACGGAAACCGCCGGTGTCAACGACATCGTCGAGGCCGTCGCCGATCAGCTCGTTCCCGGCTTCGGCCCCCGCGGCCTGGCACTGATGACGGTGGAGGAGGGCAGGCTGCGGATCATCGGTCAACGCGGCTACAGCAGCGAGTTCATGAGCCGCTTCGACGGCATGCCCCTGACCGCCGGCACCCCCAACGTGCACACCCTGAACACCGGCGTCGCCGAGTTCTTCGGCTCCTTCGACGACCTCGAACGCGCCTACCCCGGTGCCCCCCGCTACGGCGAACGGGACGCCTGGGCCTTCCTCCCCCTCATCGCCTCCGGCCGCCCCGTGGGCTCGCTCGTCCTCTCGTACGACCAGGCCCGTCCTTTCCCGCCCAGGGAACGAGCCGTACTGACCTCACTGGCCGGATTGATCGCCCAGTCCCTGGACCGGGCCCGCCTCTACGACTCCGCACACCAACTCGCCCGCACCCTGCAGACCGGCCTGCTCCCTCACCGCCTTCCCCGCATCCCCGGACTGGACGTGGCCGCCCGCTATCTGCCCGCAGGCCACGGCGTGGAGATCGGCGGCGACTTCTACGACCTCATCCGGTGCGGCCCCACGGCTGCCGCCGCCGCGATCGGCGACGTTCAGGGCCACAACATCCAGGCCGCCGCTCTCATGGGGCAGGTCCGCACCGCCGTGCACACGCACGCCGTCGCGGGAACACCCCCTGCGGACGTCCTCGCCAGTACGAACGGACTTCTCACCGACCTCGAGCCCGGCCTGTTCACCAGTTGCCTCTACGCCCACCTCGACCTCGACCGTCACCGGGGCCTGGTTTCCAGCGCCGGCCACCCCCCACCGTTGCTCCTGCACCCCGACGGCCGCGTCGAGATCGTCGAACTGCTCCCCGGCCTCCTCCTCGGCATCGATCCGGACGCCCAATACCCCACGACAGAGATCCCCATGCCCCCCGGCGCGGTGCTCGTCCTCTACACCGACGGACTCGTCGAGACCCCCGGCACCGACATCGACACCGCCCTCGCCGCTCTCGCCACCTGCCTCACACAGGGACGGCACCGGACCACCGACGAACTCGCCGAGCTCCTCATCGAGCATGCGATGTCCACCACCCCGCGCACGGACGACATCGCCCTGCTCCTCATCCGCCGGACCTCGGCGCAGCCGTAGGCCGGGACGACCCCACCTGTCGGCCCGGTGCCGGTCGTCGGCTCGCCGGGGATGACACCGGCACCGGAGCCAGGCGCCGCCCGCCCCGAATACGCCGAGTGGCCCAGATCGTGCCTCCCATCAGGTGACTTGAGGGTGCGGGGCGGGGGGTCGCACGTCCCCGTGCGGGAGAAAGGCATCGTAAGTGTGCGCTGACCCGGTGAACCGGCCGGGGATCGGCGCTGAGGCTGAGTACGCCAGGAGCCCGCGTGGCCATGCATCCCGAGACCTCATCCAGCACCTTGGCTGACGACTCGTACGAGAACGAGGTCCCGCCCCGGCGCAGGCTGCCCGGCAATGTGGTGGTGACGTGGCTGACCACCACCGACCACAAGACCATCGGCACGCTGTACATCACCACGTCGTTCGCCTTCTTCTGCGTCGGCGGCCTTCTGGCGATGTTCATGCGCGCCGAACTGGCGCGTCCCGGTATGCAGATCATGTCGAGCGAGCAGTTCAATCAGGCGTTCACGATGCACGGCCTGATCATGCTGCTGATGTTCGCGACGCCGCTGTTCGCCGGATTCGCGAACTGGATCATGCCGCTGCAGATCGGTGCCCCCGATGTGGCGTTCCCGCGGCTGAACATGTTCGCCTACTGGCTCTACGTCTTCGGTTCGCTGATCGCGCTGGCCGCGTTCCTCACTCCGAACGGCGCACCGGACTTCGGCTGGTTCATGTATCCGCCGCTGTCGGACGCCCAGCACACGCCCAACGTGGGCGCGGATATGGTGATCATGGGGCTGGCGTTCTCCGGCTTCGGAACCATCCTCGGCTCGGTCAACTTCATCACCACGATCATCTGCATGCGCGCTCCGGGCATGACGATGTTCCGGATGTCGATCTTCTGCTGGACCGTCCTGCTGACCGGTGTGCTGGTCCTGCTCGCCTTCCCGGTGCTGGCCGCCGCGCTCCTCGCCCTGGAGGCGGACCGCAAGTTCGGCGCCCAGATCTACAACCCGGCCAACGGTGGCGCCCTGCTCTGGCAGCACCTCTTCTGGTTCTTCGGCCATCCCGAGGTGTACATCATCGCCCTGCCGTTCTTCGGCATCATCTCCGAAGTCGTCCCGGTCTTCAGCCGCAAGCCGATGTTCGGTTACATCGGCCTGGTGGCTGCCACGATCGCGATCGCCGGTCTGTCCGTGACCGTGTGGGCCCACCACATGTTCGTCACCGGCGCGGTGCTACTGCCGTTCTTCTCGTTCATGACGTTCCTGATCGCGGTGCCGACCGGTGTGAAGTTCTTCAACTGGATCGGCACCATGTGGAGAGGCTCGCTGTCCTTCGAGACACCGATGCTCTGGGCCACCGGATTCCTGGTGACGTTCCTCTTCGGCGGCCTGACCGGGATCATCCTGGCCTCGCCCCCGATGGACTTCCATGTCTCCGACTCGTACTTCGTCGTCGCGCACTTCCACTATGTCGTCTTCGGGACGGTCGTCTTCGCGATGTTCGCCGGATTCCACTTCTGGTGGCCGAAGTTCACGGGCAAGATGCTGGACGAGCGGCTCGGCAAGATCTGTTTCTGGACCCTGTTCATCGGCTTCCAGGGCACCTTCCTGGTCCAGCACTGGCTCGGTGCCGAGGGCATGCCGCGCCGATACGCGGACTACCTCGCCGCCGACGGCTTCACGATGCTGAACACGATCTCCACGATCAGCTCGTTCCTGCTGGGCCTGTCGATCCTGCCGTTCCTGTACAACGTCTGGAAGACCTCGCGGTACGGCAAGAAGATCGAGGTCGACGACCCGTGGGGCTACGGCCGTTCGCTGGAGTGGGCGACGTCCTGCCCGCCGCCGCGTCACAACTTCCTCACCCTGCCCCGGATCCGCTCCGAATCCCCGGCGTTCGACATGCACCATCCCGAACTCGCCGAGCTCCAGTACGACGGTGCGCGTGAGCGGCGGCTGAGCGGACCGGGGCGGGACCTGAGGTGAGCCGTCCGTCTCCCAACGACGGAGTCGAACGGGGTCTGCACCAGCTCGACGGCTACCTCTACTGGCAGGCCGAACTCACCGCAGCACGCAGGGAAGCCATCGCCTTCTGCGAGAAGCTGCCCTGGCTCACCACCGGCGAGCGCCGCGAGCTCGAAGAGCAGTACGCACATGCCCGCGTTGAGATGTCCAAGGCGGTCACCCGCCGCATCGCGGACCGGTGCACCGAACTCCGCGCGGAGTACGAGGCGCGCTACCAGAATCTGCGCCGACGCACCGTTGCCCTCACCCTCGCCGGCGGATGCGTCCTCCTCACGGTATGCGAGCTGCTACGCCGGTGAACGCCGTTTCGGGACAGCCCTGAGCGGAGGGCCGGCATGGTACGGGGCTGCAACGAATGCCCCAGCGGCGCATTGGCCTCGGCCGCAATACGCGAGGCTGAGCATGGGCGGTTCACGCAAGGCCCGCGCCGCGTGATCGGAGACCAGAGCCCGCCCAGCCCCCGTCACCGGATTGTGAAATCCTCTGGAGAAGGGGTTGGTGTGCGGAGGGTCGAGTGGATCTGGAAGCTGTCACCGACGAGTTGTACGGCGTGCCGCCGGGTGAGTTCACTGCCGCCCGGGACGAGCAGGCCAAGGCAGCCCGCGCCGCTGGGGACCGGAAGCTGGCCGAGCAGATCCGCCGGCTGCGGCGCCCTACTCTGGCGGCCTGGGCGAGCAACCTGCTGGTACGTGAGCACCAAGAGGACGTCGAGCGGCTTCTTCAGCTGGGACAGGCACTGCGGCAGGCCCACCGGGATCTGGACGGGACGCAGCTGCGGGCACTGTCGGCCCAGCAGCGCCGGCTCACCGGGGCCCTGGCTCGGCAAGCCGGGCAACTGGCTGCCCGCGCCGGACAGAGCATCAGTGCGGACGCCCAGCAAGAGGTCGCACAAACTCTGCAAGCAGTGCTGGCCGACCCGGAGGCCGGCTATGAATGGGCACGCGGCAGGCTGACCAGGCCTCTGACCGGCCCCACCGGATTCACCGGCATCATGGGTGCCACCGACACCGCCACTGCCCCACCAAAGGCACCGTCCCTGCCGCAGCGCACATCGAAAAGCACCGGCGGCCGGGTCGGGGACCTGGACGCCGCACGCGCCCGCCGCCGGAAACGGCAGGAAGCGGAACGCCTGGAGCGCTTGGCTCGCGCCCAGCAGGAGGCTCGGGACGCCGAACGTGAACTGCTGCGCCTGGAGGAAGCCCGTGCCATGGCCCAGGGGAAAGCGGACCGTGTCCAGGACGAGCTCAAGGAAGTGCAGCAGCACCTCGCGGAGCTGAAGCGGCAGGTGACCCGGACTGAAGGCGAACACCGGAAAGCCGGGGATGCGGCCCGAGAGGCCGGCGAGCGTCTGCAGGACGCCGACCGGGCAGTGTCGGCGGCCCGAAAACGGGCCGCCGACACGACAGCCGCCGCCGAGCAGCTCGCCGACCAGACCCCTCCCGGAGATGATTGATTGCCCGCACGCACAGGCGGCACTCCGTCACCGCTCGTTGGGACGCCCGGCGCGTCCTGATGACATCACCGGACCAGGAAGGGGAGCGCTGTGAGTGAGCACGCCGAGCGCGAGTGGCGACGGTCATCCCGGGTCGGCGAGTATTCCCGGATTCCACCGTACTCCCGGGAAGCGCTGGCCTTTCCGCCAGAACTTTCCGGTCACAGCCCTTGGTCCCCGACAAGGAAACGGTCTGCCCTTAGGCCCGCGGAAATCTCGGCAACGGTCTGTTCCACGGACTGAACGCTCGAATCGACCACACAGCTTTCGAGCGTTCCGATGTCCTCAAACGCGCCGTACAGGCCGGTGATCGGCCCGACTTCCTTCAGTTGCCGCCCCTCGCGTTGGGTGGCTCGCGAGAGCACCACGTCCAGGCTCGGTCGAAGGACGACGTAGGACAGGCCGAGGCCACGCTCGTGGCATGCGATGCGGAACGATTCCAGCATCCAGGGCCCCAGGATGCCGTTGAGGACGACGGCATAGCCGCCCCGCGCATACGCGCATGCAGCGTCGGTCATGACGTTCTGGACGACCTCGTTCTGGAGCGCGGCTTCCGGAAGATAGGGCGGAATGAAGCCGGAGCGAATCCATACGTAAAAGGTGTCGGTATGTATGTGGACAGTTCGCTTTTCGGCGATCGAAGCCATTTTCTCTGCCACGGTGGATTTCCCGGACCCGGGTGGTCCGCTGATCAGTAGAAGTCTGCCGGACTGTGAAGTGTCGTTCCCTGCTTGGACCAACAATCGACCGCTCCTCGTTTGGCTGGAAATTCCGGGGTGGAGCTTGGACGGAGGAGATGTGATAAATCCAAGCGTCGGAATGAAGAAATTCCGTCAAGCAAACCGTAGAGTGAGCTGCGTCACGTTCCGTCACTGGGAGATCGTGGTCATCCGGGACTCGGTGAGACAGGACAGCCCTTGGATGCCCTGGTGGCTTATTGGTGGTGCCTACGGGGCCGTGTGCGGGGACACGGCCGGTTCCAGGCGGACGCAGCAGCGACCAGGGCTGGGCGCCAGCTGCGCTTGGAGTCCGCTTTCGTCGAGCGCTTCCAGCACGCCACGGAGCAGGTGGAGGTTCATGCCGCACACCGTCTGGGTGTGTTCGCGGGCAAGGGCGTGGAAGGGGCAGTTGCCCAGAACGATGGCGTCGCCGTCACGGCAGGGCTCGAATCCGTTGCGCTCCAGCAGGTCGAACACGGTCGCGCGGTTCTGGCCGGCCAACTGTGTGCCGAGGTCGTGGGCCTTGCGGTGCAGGACGGTGCGGACCGGCTCGCCCGTGGTCTCGGACTCCTCCAGTGCCTGGGCGAGGAGCCGTCCGACGAGTTCGTAGTTCCGTTCCGGGAGGTTGACGGTGACCTGTTTGGCGGAGCGCCTGTAGAGCTTGGCGGGTCTGCCCGCGCCCGGTCCTGTCCGGCCGCTGCGCCGTTCGTAGACGACGTCGAGCAGTGATTCGTCGGCCAGGCGGTCGAGGTGGAAGGCCGCTGTTTGCCGTGCCAGACCCAGGGCGGCCGCGGCTTCGTCGCGGCTGACCGGCTCGGGCCGGCGTACGACGTGGTCATAGAGCCTCCTGCGGGTCGGCTCGTCGAGAGCGGCGACGGCGGAGACGTCGGGGTGGGGTGCTTCCTTCGGATGGTCCACGCACACCAGTGTAAAACCCATGGCCATTGACTAAAGAAGGGTTCCGCGCTTCTATCGTTAGTGACAGTTGTCTTTAGAAGCTGGACGGAAGGAAGGACGTCATGTCGTCCGCAACTACAACCGGTGCCCTCGCCACTTCTGGGCGGGCCGCGCTCAGCGACCCCGGCTACCAGGCATTCCTCATCCTGCGCATCGGATTCACCGTGGCGCCGATCCTGTTCGGGCTGGACAAGTTCACCAACCTCCTCGTCGACTGGCCCACCTACCTCGCGCCCTGGATCAACGATCTGGTTCCGGGCAGCGCCCAGGCGGCCATGTACGCAGTCGGTGTCATCGAGATCGTGGCCGGTCTCGTCGTGGCGCTCGCTCCACGCTTCGGAGGCTGGCTGGTGGCCGGATGGCTCGCCGGCATCATCGTCAACCTGCTGACCATCCCGGGCTACTACGACATCGCTCTGCGCGACTTCGGACTGCTGCTCGGCGCAGTGGCCCTGGCCCGGCTCGCCCAGCGTTACCACGGCGAGCGGTCGCCGCGCTGAAGCCGGAGCGGTCACAGAAGGCGCCGGCAGGTGGGTGAGCGCCGGGCGCTCACCCACCTCACAGCCGGGAGGTCGCCCATGCCCTGGCTGCTCAGAGCGCCTCGTCCGAGGGCCGGACCAGCGGGAGGCAGACCCGGAACCGGGTGTCGCCGGGACGCGAGTCCACGCGGATGTCACCGCCGTGTTTGTTGACCACGATGCGGTACGAGATGTCGAGCCCGAGGCCCGTCCCCTGGCCGACCGGCTTCGTCGAGAAGAACGGTTCGAAGATGCGGGGCCGGATGTCGGGGTCGACACCGACTCCCGTGTCCCGCACCTCGACATACACATGGTCGTCCTCGTGCCAGGTGGCGAGGGTGAGGGTGCCGTCGCCGTCCATCGCGGCGAGGGCGTTGTCGACGAGGTTCGTCCACACCTGGTTGAGTTCCGCGCCGTACGCGGGGACAAGGGGCAGCTCCTCGGCGTACTCCTTCACCACCCGCACCTCCGCGGGGATCTTGGCCTTCAGCATCACCAGGGTGGCGTCGAGGAGTTCATGCACGTCCACGGGCTGCTGGGCGGTGCGGTCGAGCTGGGAGTACTGCCGGGCCGCGTCGACCAGTCCGGAGATACGGCGCACCGCGTCCCCGATCTCGCCCATCAGCATCTCCGTGTCGACGGTGTAGTTCAGCCAACCCACCGCCGCGCGGCGGTTGTCGTCGGAGAGCTCCGCGGTGGCTTCGGCGAGCCAGGCGGCGTCGATACCGCCGGAGGCGAAAGTGGGGGCGATGTCCCAGGCGTTCTCCATCCCCGACTCCTCGAGCCAGTCGCCGAGTTCGTCCTCCGCGTCGGCCGCCTCGATCGCCGTCAGCTGGGGGGCGTTGCGGGCGCGCTCGACCGCCGCGTTCTGCATCTCCACCAGCTCGTGGAGGCGTCTGCCGTCCACGCGGCCGTCCGCGATGAGCGCCAGTTTGTTCCGCATGTGAGCCACCCGGTCGCGCAGGGTGTCGGTGGCGCGGACCGCTGCGGCGGCGGGATTGTTGAGCTCATGGGTCAGGCCGGCGGTCAGTGAGCCCAGGGCGACGAGCCGCTCGCGTTCCCCCACGATGATGTCGCTGGCGCGGAGCCCGAAGAACAGGCCCTCGAGCAGATGCAGCGCCATTGGGAACCACGTGCGAATGGCGGTGGCGAATTCGGTCGCGGGCAGCACGAAGAGTTCTAGGTCCGTCACGGCGCGCATCGTCATGGGATAGACCTGGTCGACCCGGTCGCCGAGGTAGGCCTGGGTGGCGCCGCCGTACGCGCCCCGCTGGTCACTACGGCCGAGTTCGATGTCGTCGCCGTGGAGCTGGCGGCTGAGCGCGACCGTTCCGGAGAGCAGAACGAAGAAGCAGGTCGCGTCCTCGCCCTGGGTGTACACCGGCGTGCGGGCCTGGCGCACCTCCACGCGTCCGCGCTCGGCCAGCCAGGCCAGCTGGTCGTCTTCGAGTGCCTCGAAGAGGAACAGGGTGCGCAGTTCGTCCGGGGTGAGCGCCTCCCGTGACACCGAGGCTGTCATTGTCCCTCCAGGTAGCGGTGCACGAGGGTGACGGCCATGGCCCCTTCGCCCACCGCCGAGGCCACCCGCTTCACCGACTCGGATCGGACGTCCCCCGCGGCGAACACCCCGGGCACACTGGTCTCGAGGTGGTACGGGGCGCGGGTCAGCGGCCAGCGGGGCGAGCGCCCGCCCGCCTCGGGCAGATCCGGGCCGGTCAGCACGAAGCCGCGGTCGTCGCGGGCCACCAGCCCGTCCAGCCACTGCGTCTGTGGTTCGGCTCCTATGAACACGAACAGCCAGGTGGCGCCGACTTCGGTGAGGGTCCCGGTGCGGTTGTCCCGCAGAGTCAGCCGCTCCAGATGGCCCTCCCCGTCGCCGGCGGTCACCTCGGTGGACGGGTGGATCTCGATGTTGGGCAGGGCCTCGATCTGCTGGATCAGATAGGCCGACATGGAGCGGGCGAGGTCCGGGCCCCTCAGCAGTACGTGGACGTGCTCGGCGAAGCGCGAGAAGTAGACCGCGGCCTGCCCTGCGGAGTTGGCCCCTCCGACGATGTACACGTCGTCGCCGCGGCACGCCGCCGCCTCGAACGAAGCCGAGCCGTAGAAGACACCGGCGCCGCAGAAGGCGTCGAGCTGGGCACCCGCGAGACGCCGGTAGGTGACACCCGTCGCGAGGACGACGCTGTGCGCGCCGATCGAGGTGCCGTCGGCGAACCGAAGAACGCGCCCGGATCCCGCGGCCTCCAGGGCGACCACCTCGGTGGCGCTGAGGATCTCGGCGCCGAAGCGGGCCGCCTGCCGCCGTGCCCGGTCGGTGAGCTGCGCGCCGGAGACCCCGTCGGGGAAACCCAGATAGTTCTCGATCCGGCTGCTCTGCCCCGCCTGACCGCCCGTCGCGCTGCGCTCGACGAGCACGGTCCGCAGGCCCTCGGACGCGGCGTACACGGCCGCGCCCAGACCGGCCGGGCCTGCGCCGATGACGACGACGTCGTAGAAGTCGGCCGTGGGGCTCGTGCGCAGTCCGACGTGCGCGGCGAGTTCCGCCTCGGAGGGGGCGTGCAGGACCTTGCCCTCGGCGGTGACGACGAGGGGAACGTCCGCTGCGGTGAGCCCTGCCGCATCGAGCAGCTGCGCGCCCTCGGGTTCATCGGCGGCCAGCCACCGGTACGGGACGAGGTTGCGCGCGAGGAACTCCCGTACGAGGAAGGAGGGGGCGGACCAGCGGTGGCCGACGACCCTCGTCTCGGGGGCCTCCGGGTCCGATGCGGCACCCCACACATCGACGAGGGCGTCGAGCACGGGGTAGAGGTTCTCCTCCGGCGGGCTCCACGGTTTGAGCAGGTAGTGGTCGAGATCGACGACGTTGATCGCGTCGATGGCCGCTCCCGTGTCCGCGTACGCGGTCAGCAGGACGCGCCGTGCCCGGGGGAAGAGGTCCATGGCGGCTTCCAGGAACTGCACGCCGTTCATGGTGGGCATACGGTAGTCCGCGATCATGACGGCCACCGCCTCGCCCCGCAGCTTGACCTCGCGCAGAGCTTCGAGGGCCTCGTCTCCCGAGACGGCGCGCAGCACACGGAAGCGGTCGCCGAAGTGGCGCCGCAGATCGCGGGCGATGGCCCGGGACACTCCTGGATCGTCGTCGACGGTCAGGATCGTCGCCTTCGCCATCTCTTCATGATGCGCCGGTGGCGGTGCTCACGCCTGCCGGGAGGAAGCGCTGGTCAGCGAGCCGGAGGGGAATGGGGGAAACGCGGCTGGTGTCTTCGAGACGGCCGTCTGCTTCGAGGCGGATCTCGTCAGACGGCGTGCGAGTCCACGGTCGGCTCGTCAGGGGTACCGTGGAGGACATCCAGCCTCGCGTGTTCAGCGGCGGGTGCGTGACGATCGGTGGGTTGTCGTGTCGACGTCAAGTCATTCGGTGTTCGGTGCTCCCTGCTGGGTCAGTCTCATGACTCACGATCTTCGCGCGGCGGAGGACTTCTACGGTGCGGTCCTCGGATGGGAATTCCGGTCCACTCGGTTGGGGGAGGAGTTCTCCGTCGCCTTCTACGAGGGCGCTCCGGTGGCCGGTCTCGGAGCTCTGGCCCGCAGGCTGTCCGTGGCGGTGGCATGGACCCCCTACTTTGCCGTCAATGACGCGGATGCCGCCGCTGCCGGGATCCGCGAGCGCAGTGCCACCGTCGCGGTCGGCCCGCTCAGTTTCGGTACCGGCCGGGCGGCGCTGGCCGCCGACCGCGACGGGGCCGTCTTCGGTATCTGGCAGGGGAGGGTCATTCCCGACTGGCGAGTAGGCAGCGACAAGGCACCTGCCTGGCTGGAACTACGGACCCGGGATGCCTTCGACGCGGCGATGTTCTATGCGGAGGTCCTTGACTGGGCCTGCGACAAGCCCGGCTGCTGCCAGGTGACTTACGAGGACGAACGCGTAATCCTGAGGCGCGAGGGCTCAACCATTGCCCAGATCACCGGCGGAGCTGTCGAAGCGGCCCCGGATCCGCAGGTCCGGCCGCGCTGGCACGTCCACTTCCTCGTCCCGGACCTTGACTTCGCCGTTCGCGCGGCCACCAAGCTCGAGGGCACCGCCGTCTCGCCCGTCGGTTCCTCCGGCACTGAGAGCTGGATTACGCTGCGTGATCCGGACGGCGGGCTGTTCACCGTCACTGAACGACCCTAAGGGCTGTCCCGTGATCCCGAGCGGGCGCACGACGCCGGCTACGGCACTCCCTCAGCTACCGCCTGGGGGAGTTGTCGAATCATGCGAATACGCCCAGTATGAGGACGACTCTCAGCCTGGCGATGCTTCCCCACGGCCCGTTGGGCCTCGGGAGGCCCCATGCATCTGACGCCGCGCGCTGATCCACTGGGGATTACGGGACAGCCCTTGGTTCGGACCACGCCGACCACTCTCAGCGCCGGTTTCTGCCGGCCGCGAGCGCGTCGTATCCCTGCTGGGCGATCTGGGCGGCGTCGTCCTTCTTTGACTTCCGGCCGTGACTGCCGGCCTTTTTGACTGCCTGCCATCGAAGAGGCCGAGGTGACCGGTGCTCAGGTCGGTTACCTCGGCCCGTTGCCAGTGAATAGCCTCTGCTCATCGGCTCCGACGAGCACTCCACCGGCAGATGCGTCAACGCCGGTGCATCTCAGGTGGAAAGGGCCTCGAGGAGGTCGCCGACCTTGGGGTCGAGCAGGGCGCGGGCGACGTCGGCCTGGGCCACGATGCCGACCAGGGTGTGGCCGTCGATGACGGGCGGGCGGCGTACTTTGTGCCGGCTCATGGTCCGCAGGATCTCGTCCGCGTCGTCGTCGGCGCCGATGGTGATCGCTTCACCTTGTGCGAGCTCTCCGGCCTTCACTTGCGCCGGGTCCTTGCCGGCTCCGAGGACCTTCACGACGATGTCGCGGTCGGTGAGCATTCCCTTGAGCCGTTCGTCGGTGCCGCAGATGGGCAATGCCCCGACACCGAGATCGGTCAGCTTCTTCGACACCGAGGTGTACGCCTCACGCAAGGGGTGGCGACCCGTTGGCCGGAAGGCCTTTATGCGCCGCCGGTAGTGACTGTCCCCCACAAAGGGGCACTACCAGCGACGTCCCCTCTTCAGAGGAAGGGGCCCAAGCGAGGAGGCCGGCCCTAGGCTCGCGTACCCGAGGTCCGCACGTGAACACACCCCTCGCAGTTCTAGGCCGAAAAGAGCTCAGGCGGCACAGGCTTTGTGCCGCGTCTCACCGTATGTGACGGCCCGAACTCCGGGGACGGGCGGCCTCGTCGTCACTGTCGAGGCTCGGGCCGCTTCGGTGCCTCCATGGGGCCGGCTCCCGCGCCGGGCTGCGGCAAGCCTGAGGTGCCGGGCGACTCTCCCTCCACCACCAACGAGCGGCGGAGCAGCGTTCGTTGGGCGGACAGGTTCGCGTGCCGTGGAGGGAGCGCTCGCCGGCACCGGATCGCTGCCGCGTCAGCGGCCCAGGGCGCGGCGCAATTCGTCCTTGTTCATTGAGGAGCGGCCCTCAACGTTCTTGTTCTTCGCCTCCTCGTAAAGCTGGTCCTTCGCGGGTACCCTGCGAACCGCTGTGGGAGCGCTCGCCGCCGCGCTGGGAGGCGGACTTGCGGTCCTGGGTGGAGGTCTTGCCGGCGCTCTTGGATTCGCCTGAGCGCGCCCGCTCCTTGTTGACCGTGCGTGCGGCGGTTTCCTTGGCACGGGAGGCGGAGGCACCGCGCTTCTGAGCACTTTCTTTGATGTGCTCGTACTGACGTTCCCGCTTGGGGCTGGATCCTGCAGGCATGATGTGCTCCTTCGAGCTCCAGCTGCCGGCCTCGGAGGGCCGGCTCTGCCAGGATGGGTTCCCGATGTGAGCTTCCGCCCCCGGGCCTCCCCTCGCCACTGGGAAACACCAGCAGAGCCGGGCATGCCCGCGACTGTCACGCCGAAGCCGCGCGACGTCGGCGTGCGGCCCTTGACCGTCGTCCTCGGATCAGCTTTCGGTGCCGGTTGTGGTGTGTGGGGCGCCGACGGGCAACCGTCCCATGGCCTCCGCTCATCACTGCCACTCCGTTGGCGACCCGGCATCACCAATTCGGCGCGGGGGATACGAATGCCGGACAAGGCCCGCGATCGCGGACGTGGCGACAGCCGTCGAGGTCGCCGCCGGTCTGCCGCCGTCGGTGATCGACGGCGGATTCGGGTCATGTGCCGGTGAATCTCCGCGGAGGTCATGACCCAGGGCAGCCCGTGTACGCCCGCAGCAGTCCCGCCCGCTCGGCTCCCGGCCCGACGGTGTCCAGTGCGCAATGGGCCGTAAGGGCGACCAGGTCAACTGGTCTGAGCAAGCTCGTGTGGACAGCAGCCGGCCCGACGAGACGGGCGGTCCCCGAGCGGACCGCCTCGGGTCAGGTCCCGGCCGGTTCGGTTTCGAGAAGCTTGAGCAGGGCGGTGCGATGCAGGCTGGTGACCGGGCTGAGCAGATCGGGGTGGCGCAGCAGCGGGGCCGCGTGGTGATCACGGGGGCTGGGGATGGTCAGTCTGCGCGGATCGCCGGCGATGCCGGTGCCGTGTTCGGTGGCGGACAGGGCGGCCTCCGCCCTGGCGGCGAGATGGGGGTCGGCGAGCAGGTTTGCCGCCCAGCTGACGACGGTTTCGTCGACCCAGGAGCGCCAGGAGTAGTCGGCGTCCTCCATGGGGTGCCGGTCGGCTCCCGTGAGTGAGTCCAGCCGGTCGGAGCCACCGGGGCCGACCAGGTTCAGAAGTTCGACGTCGAGCGTCGTGGGATAGCGCAGCGCTGCGGCGACGGTGGCCGCCTGCCGCGCCTGGGCTTCGGCCAGGGCATAGTTCACAGCGCCGGCTGCTGCCGGGAAGGCGGTCAGCAGCCAGCGTGTGGCGGCGGCTATGAGTGGCGAGAGATCACCGGGCATGTGAACCGTCCTTGGTGCGCGCCCGGTGCCCCTGCGTCGTGCGGGAGCCGGCCGCGCTGTCGCGCATGGCGCGTCAGCGTATGCGGCCCCCCGCCGCCTGTGACAAGGACCTGCGTCACAGGCCTCGGTGGGGAGCGATCGCTCCCCACCGAGGCCGGAGGTCAGGACTTGCCGCGGCCGGTGACGAAGTCACGCACGCGGTCCACCAGACCTGCCCCCGGTGCGAGCAGCTTGTTGGCGGGCGGAGTGTCGGGGGCGGAGGGATGCGGTCTGGTGGGGGCCATGGTCTTGGCGCGGCGGATCTTGTCGCCCAGATCCTCCAGCGCCTCCGGCGTACATGCCTGCTGCAGTCGCGGGAACAGACGTCCTTCCTCGTCGCGGACGTGGGCGCTGACGTCGTCCATCAGCCGTTGCAGGGTGGGGTGGAACTGCGCGTCGTCGACCCTCATCTGCTCCAGGTTCTTCATGAGCTTCTCTGCCTCGGCGTGATCCGAGATTTCCTTGTCCGCGAGCTCGTCGCCACCCTCGACGTGCTCGCGGACGGCAGGATAGAGGTACTGCTCCTCCGCGACCGAATGCCGCACGAGCTCGATCGTGACCTCGTCCACCAGACCACGCAGCCTGATGTCCCCCGTCGGCAGCGCCTCGATCCGGGACAACAGCTCCTCGACCTCACGATGGTCGGCCATGAGCTCATCGATCACGTTTCCGCCGTGCCCCATGTTCTGTTCCTTTCGCATGCCCAGCCGCGGGGGATGCCCCGCCGCTGGGGCGATGCGTTCCCCGGCCGGCCGCCTCGGCCTACGCCGTCCCCGGCACCTCACCCGGCCGGCGGCAGGCGGTGTGCCATCGCGGCCTTCCACTACGGCTACTGGGACACACCGTCCGGATACGTTCCCGAGGGCGGGGCCGCCGGCCGCGCAGCGAACGAGACGACCGTCACCGACTCGGACCCCGTCTCCAAGCAACCACTCTTCAAGACCGCTGCTGCCGCTCTGACCCTGCTCCAGCGGGCTGAAGGCGCGGTCGCACCCGCCCCGACCACCACCGCCTCCGCACCCACCGGCACCCGGAACGTGCCCGCGACCACCGGCGGACCGGCGGCGCACGCCCAACACACCCACAGCACCACCGAAGGCGGAGACGGATCATGAACGGCATCGAGACCGTCCTGCGTGCTCTGGACACGGGCGAACGGAACCTGGCCCAGAGCCTCGTCGCCATGGCCGACCGTCACCGCGCCGAGCACGAGATCCACCACGTCGCGACCGACCTTGCGGGCTGGTCCCGCGAGCACGCGCAGCGACTGACGCACTTTGCCCACGCCCGCGGACTGGACCTCACCGGGCCGCCGAACGACGACTACGTGTTGTCCCCCTTCCGGCAGCACACCGCCGAAACCGCGCACCACCCCGAACCGGGCCTCGTGCTGCTGCGGGACCTCCGTGAACTCCATATCGGCGCAACGGAGAACTCCCTCTCCTGGGAGGCACTGGCGGGAGCAGCGCAAGCCACGAGCGACACGGAACTGCTTGAGCTCGCTTCCGCCTGCCATCCCGGCACGCTGCGGCAGATGCGATGGACCAACACCATGATCAAGAACCTGTCTCCCCAGATCCTGACGAGCCTGTGAACCCACCTGGACCACCGGCCACACGAGGCCCCGACGGAAGGGCCGTCCTGGATCTGCTCGACTGGGGTCACCCGCGGCGTGATCACCCAGGTCCCTCGGCGTCACCGCCCGCCCGCCCAGGCTCCCTCCGTCAGGTGAGAGCACCGGCCACTGCCTGCATCGACGGCGTAACGGTTGCCGGATGTGGCGCCGGGTAGACGCTCAGTATGACCCGAGCTGAGCCGGTGGTCTCCGGGAGTGCACCGGGGTCCGGGAGTGCACCGGGAATGGAGAGCGTAGAGCCCCCGGGCGGCTCCAGCGGCGGCGTCATGGTGCCGACGATGGGGGTGGAGGAGGAATTCTTCCTCGTGGACCGGCGCACTCGCGCACCTGCTCAAAGAGCGCCCGAGGTGATCGCCCAGCTCACGCCGCTTCTGGGAGATCAGGTGCAGACCGAGTTCTACCGGTGCCTCGTCGAGATCTGCACCCGGCCTACGCTCTCCTGCTCGGATCTGCGCGCTCAACTGGCCGGTCTGCGGGCCCTGGTGGCCGCGGCCGCCGACGACGCGGGATGTCTGCTGCTGGCTTCGGGTACACCGGTCGTGCCGGCATCCGGTCCGCTGCTCGTCACCGACACCCCGCGCTACCGCAGGATGGAGTCCCGCTATCGGGTGGTCGTGGACGGCGGGGCCAGCACCACATGTGGTTGTCACGTCCACATCGGCGCGCTCTGCCGGGCCGAGGCCCTGGCGCTGGCCAATCAGGTGCGCCTTTGGCTGCCCGTGCTCCAGGCGCTGGCCGTCAATTCCCCGTTGAGCAGAGGGCACGAGAGCGGACTGGCCAGCTGGCGGTCGGTCGAGTTGGCACGCTGGCCTACCTCCGAGCCCGCACCAGTGCTCGACGCAGTGGGGTACGAGGCAACGGCGCGGGCGCTCGTGGCCTCGGGAACTCTTCTCGATCGTCGGATGATCTACTGGTACGCGAGGCCTTCGGAGCACGTACCTACGCTGGAGATCCGGATCGCCGACGTGAATGCGGACGTGGACTGCACGGTCCTCCTCGCCGCTCTGACCCGCGGCCTGTGCGCGGCTCTTCTGGCCGAGGCCGGGGAGGGCCGACCGCCGGTACATGTCCCGCACGGGCGACTGCGCGCGGCGCACTGGCGTGCGGCACGCGACGGTCTGACCGGACAGGGGCTCGACCCGGTGACCGGCGCCGAGGTCCCGATGCGCGCGCTTGTCGAGCGTCTGCTCGCCCGAGCCGCCCCCGGTCTCGCGGCGGCCGGTGATCTCGATCTCGCCGAACGGCTCCTGGATCTCCATCTTCTGCTCGGTACCGGCGCCGACCGCCAGCGCACCGCCTTCCGCCGCGGCGGAAGCCTGAGCGGTGTTGTCGATCACATGGCTGCACTGGCGACCTCGACCGATGTGACGAGCGCCTTCCAGGTCCGCTGAACGGTGTCTCACGGCCGGCGGTCGGGGCTTGTCGTGGATGCGGGACAGACGGCCTCCGCCCACCCTTTGTGGCCACAGCCCGGAAGTGCTGAGCCTCGACGGGTTCCCCCGTCGGACGCCGTACTCAGAGCACGCCCACCAGCACGATGACCAGGGCGGGCAGTGCGATGAAGACGGTGCCGAGGTAGACGGCGAGGACCCACCGGTGCTCGGAGGCGACGCGGGCGAGGTTCTCGGCGCAGAACAGCGGCACGGGGCGCAGGAGCGGTATCACGTAGATCACGACGATCGCAAAGAGGTTGTAGATCAGATGCACGAAGGCCGCAGCTTTCCCAGGTAGCGGACGGCGACCAGGATCAACGCGGCGCCGATCAGGATGGTGAACAGCGGACCGAGTGCGCTGCTGACGTGCGAGGTCGCATGGATCACTCCGTGTTCCACCGGTCTGGTGGCCGCCCGGATGAAGTTGAAGTGGGCCGGGTTCGGCAGCCAGTCCGTGCCGTACAGCGCATTGGTCAACGTCCCGCTGATGTGTTTCAGCGGATGCCAGATCAGCTCAATCGGGAAGAAGATCAGCAGCGCGAGCCAATTGCAGGTAGATCAGCCCAGCGACACCGCACCAGCCGAGGGCTTTGGTCCACGCGGGAGCTGGACGGCTCCGGCGCCGCTCTCGGCCGCGGGGGCCGGGAGCGCCGAGCCGCCGGAAGGGGTTCGCCCGGACGCGTCACCCTTTTTGTGGCTGTCGTCCGGCCGGCTGTCGGATGTGGCTTCCGCCATGAACCAAGGCTACGAGCTCCTGACCAGGGGCGCGCGTGGCTGAGCGCCGTACGTGTGCAACGGACGGCTGGTGCCGTCAACGACCGCGGTCTCTCCTGGCCCGACGCCAGGTGGCCGTGGTCGGGCCCGCCGGCCGGGACCCCTTTGATCTATGCGAAATGCCCTGGGAAAACAAGGTGCGTACGCTCTCCGGCGCTGACAGGCTGCGCCGGTGAATCGTGAACAGATCTCCCGGATCGCCCATGCCGATCACCCGATCAAGGCTCCGCTCGACGACGACTCGGTCCGTCGCCTGCTGGACCGCGGCGTGCTGCGTGGTGACGAGCGCGTCCTCGACCTTGGTTGCGGTGGCGGGGAATGGCTCTTGCGCGCCCTGTCCACGTACCCGAACCTGCTGGCCGAGGGCGTCGACATCTCCGAGGATGCCTTGGCGCAGGCCCGCCAGGCAGCGAGGGGTCTCGGGGTCCAGGAGCGCCTCGTCCTTCACCACCAGGACGCCGCGGACTTTGCCTCCCGCCGGCCGTTCGACCTGGTGCTCAGCGTCGGAGCCACGCACGCTTTCGGCGGTCTGCTTCCCACCCTCGCAGCGGCCGGCAAGAACCTGGCCCCCGGCGGCCGTGTCCTGATCGGTGAGGGATTCTGGGACCGGGAGCCTTCCCGGGAAGCCAGGGAAATGCTCGGCGACTTCACCGATCTGGCGACCACCGTGGACCGGATCGTCGCCGACGGATGGACTCCCGTCGACGGGCATGTCAGCACGCGCCGTGAGCTGGACGCCTACGAATGGGCCTGCTGGGGGTCACTGGCCTCATGGGCCCTCGACCACCCGGCCGACCCCGACAGTGCGGGCGTTCTCGAGACAGCCACCACCCGGCGCTCCGAATGGCTGCGGGTCTACCGGGACACATGGGGATTCGTCTGCCTGGTCCTGCGCCGGACACCCGTATGACCCGGGCCGGTTCACGTGCCCGAGTCTGCCCGGACGGATGCGCACTCCCAGCGGACGTACAGCGGTCCTCCGCGGCCCGGCTTCCGGCTCCCGCTCCGTGCGGGCCATGCAAGGCGCCTGACGAGCGAAAGCCCAGGTCAGGCGCCTTCTTGATGTTCTAGAAGAAGCCGAGCTTCTTCGGCGAGTACGACACCAGCAGGTTCTTCGTCTGCTGGTAGTGGTCGAGCATCATCTTGTGGGTCTCGCGCCCGATTCCCGACTGCTTGTAGCCTCCGAACGCGGCATGCGCCGGATAGGCGTGGTAGCAGTTCGTCCACACCCGGCCCGCCTGGATCGCGCGTCCCGCGCGGTACGCCTGGTTGATGTCCCGGGTCCATACGCCCGCGCCCAGCCCGTACAGCGTGTCGTTCGCCGTCCTGATCGCGTCGTCGAAGTCCGGGAACGAGGTCACCGCGACGACCGGTCCGAAGATCTCCTCCTGGAAGACGCGCATCCTGTTGTCTCCCTCGAGGATCGTCGGCTGGACGTAGTAGCCCCCCGCCATCTCCCCGTCGTACACGATTCGCTGACCACCCGTCAGCACCTTGGCGCCCTCCTGCTGACCGATGTCCAGATAGGAAAGGATCTTCTGCAGCTGGTCGTTGGACGCCTGCGCGCCGATCATCGTGTCCGTGTCCAGCGGGTGCCCGGGCACGATCGCCTCCGTCCGGGCGATCGCCGCGTCGAGGAACTCCCGGTAATGGCCGTCCTGGATGAGCGCGCGCGACGGACAGGTGCACACCTCGCCCTGGTTGAAGGCGAACATCGTGAAGCCTTCCAGCGCCTTGTCACGCAAGTCGTCGTCGGCCGCCCAGATGTCGTCGAAGAAGATGTTCGGCGACTTGCCGCCCAGCTCCAGCGTCACGGGCCTGATGTTCTCCGCGGCGTACTGCATGATCAGCCGCCCCGTCGTGGTCTCCCCGGTGAAGGCGACCTTGGCGACGCGCGGGCTGGACGCGAGCGGCTTGCCCGCCTCGACGCCGAAGCCGTTCACGATGTTCACCACACCCGGCGGGAGCAGATCGGCGACCAGGCTCATCCAGACGTGGACGGACGCCGGAGTCTGCTCGGCGGGCTTCAGCACGACCGCGTTCCCGGCGGCCATCGCCGGGGCCAGCTTCCAGACCGCCATCAGGATCGGGAAGTTCCACGGGATGATCTGCGCCACGACACCGAGCGGCTCATGGAAGTGGTACGCCACCGTGTCGTCGTCGAGCTCGCTGAGCGAGCCCTCCTGGGCACGCAACGCACCCGCGAAGTAGCGGAAGTGGTCGATGGCCAGGGGGATGTCGGCGGCCAGGGTCTCCCGCACCGGCTTGCCGTTCTCCCAGCTCTCGGCGACGGCGAGTTCCTCCAGATGGGCCTCCATCCGGTCGGCGATCCTGAGCAGGACGTTCGCGCGGGCCTCGGGTGCGGTGCGCCCCCAGGCCGGGGCGGCGGCGTGGGCGGCGTCCAGGGCACGCTCGACGTCCTCCGCGGTCCCGCGGGCGACCTCGGTGAACGGCTGCCCGGTGACGGGGCTCGGGTTCTCGAAGTACTGACCGCGTGCCGGAGGGACATAGGCGCCGCCGATCCAGTGGTCGTAGCGCGGCGCGAAGCCGACCACCGCGCCCTCGGTGCCGGGTGCTGCGAAACGAGCCATGGGACCTCCCGGAGTCCATGCCGCCCGCCCTTGGGCGGCACTCGCCGCCGAACCTAGGGAGCGCCACGTTGCAACGACGTTGCGGTGGCCGTACCGCGGTACGGGGCCGAATCGCGGCACGGCCGACGGGCCTTCGGCACGTCCCCGGTTCCTACGGCTCCCGGCGGCGCGGCGGGGCACCGCCCCCGTACTCCACGTCGAGCGCTCGCGCGCGTGCCTCGGCGGCGGCCCGCCGCCCCGCGGGGAGGGCCGACGCGAGTGCCTGCCACACCGCAAGGTCGTCGTCCCCCCAGGGGCTGTACGCCCAGTCGGACAGCAGCGCGGGGTCGGCCCGTGCGATCAGCGCGGAGCGCAGCTGATCCGCGAGACGGTGCCGCAGCCGTACGACGCCGGGAGCGTCCGAACCGGGGAGCAGCGGCCCCGCGTACGCGCCGAGTGCCGCGGCAGGCGCACCCGAGGCGAGCCGCCGCGCCACGGTGGCGAAGTCGGTGTCGACGCGTGCCGCGAGCCGGTAGGGGCGGGAGAGCAGCAGCCGGGGGCCGAGCAGTCCGCGCAGCCGGGACAGTTCGGCGCGCAGCGTCACCGGGCTGACCTGCTCGTCCTCGTACAGTTCGAGCAACAGCTCGTCCCCGCTCATGCCTTCGGGGTGACAGCCCAGCACGACGAGGATCTCGCTGTGGCGGCGGCTCAGCCGCACGGTGCGGCCCTCCAAGGCGAGCTGCGCCTCGTCCCGGCCCAGGGCCGTCAGGCGGATCGTCCCCTCCGGCGCCCGGGGTGCCGACAGGGCCAGGTGCGACTCCACGGCCCGTGCCACCGCGCCCACGAAGGCCAGACTGTGCGGATGGGCCAGCCGGTCACCGCCGGTGATGTCCACCGCGCCCAGCAGCCGCCCGCTGTGCGGATCGTGTACGGGCGCCGCCGCGCAGGTCCACTCCTGCACGGGCCGCCGGAAGTGCTCGGCGGCGAAGACCTGGACGGGACGGTCGACGGCGAGCGCCGTACCCGGTGCGTTCGTCCCCGCCGTGGCCTCCGACCAGCGCGCACCCTCCACGAAGTTCATCCGCCCGGCGCGGCGCCGGGCCGCCGGATGGCCCTCGACCCACAGCAGTCGTGCCTGGGCGTCGCACACCGCGAGCAGGTACTCGCCGTCGACGGCGTACACACCCATGAGTTCACGGACGACCGGCATGGCCCCCGACAGCGGATGTCCGTCGCGGTAGGCACCGAGCTCGTCGTCACCGAGCTCCACGCACGCCGCGCCCTCGGGTGCGACATGCGCATGGACGCACCGCCGCCACGACTCGGCCACCACCGGTCTGACGCTCCGCGACATCCGGCCCGCCGTGGCGAACCGTTCGTAGGCCCGGCGCAGTTCACCGCCGTGCCGCACGGGATCGTTTCCCGCCTCCAGAGCCACCCAGGCGTCGGACAACTCGGCCTCCCGGTCGGTCACTTTCCTCCGGGGCCATCGTCGTCCCGGCGACCGGACCCGACAAGCCTCGGGGACCGGCCGTCCACAGGGTCATCCGCGGGGCGGCAGCCGGTGCAAGGACACGTCGGTCAGCTTCCCGTCGCAGACCTCGGCGGTCATGTACGTGCAGTGCGGCTGGCGTCGCCGGTCCGTCGGCGATCCCGGGTTGAGCAGACGCAGCCCACCCGCCGTGACGGTGTCCCAGGGGATGTGGCTGTGGCCGAAGACCAGCACGTCCAGGTCCGGGAACCGCTCGTCACACCGCCGCTCACGGCCCTGCGCGGGACCCGTCTCGTGCACCACGCCGAAGCGCAGACCGCCGAGTCCGGTGCGGGCGACCTCGGGCAGCCTGGCGCGCAGCCCGGGTCCGTCGTTGTTCCCGAAGACCCCGACGAAGCGCTGTGCACGCGCCTCGAAGAGATCGAGAGTGGCCTCGTCCACCCAGTCGCCCGCGTGCACGACGACGTCGGCCCGTGCGATCTCCGCCAGCAGCTGGTCCGGCAGCCGCCGGGCACGTGCGGGCACATGCGTGTCGGACGTCAGCAACAGCAGCACAGGCCGCCTCCCGCTCGCTCGGGCCAGCTCGGTGCGACGTCGTCCCCTCGACCGCAGTCAGGAGACCGTCGCGTAGGAGGCAGGATCGTCCAGGACCGCCCGGATCACCGAATGCGCCGCGCCGAGCAGCGGGCCGTCGGAGCCCAGTGCGGAAACCGTCAGCGCCGGATGGGCGGGATCGGCGGTGCGGCGGGTCAACTCGCGCTCCAGGGACGGCAGTAGCCACGGTGACAGCTGCGACAGCGCTCCTCCCAGTACGACCGCGCGCGGATCGAGCAGATTCACCGCGCCGGCCAGGGCGATGCCGAGGGCGGCCCCCGCGGTGCGCAGCGCCCGCAGCACCGCGCGGTCGCCGGCCGAGGCCCGCTCGGCGAGCAGAGCGACGGACCGGGCCCCGGCGGTCAGTCCGGCGGCCCGCAGCACGGCCTCCTCACCGGCGTACTGTTCCAGACAGCCCCGGCCCCCGCAGGCGCAGACGGGCCCTTCGGGGCGCACGGGCACATGGCCCAGTTCGCCCGCGTACCCATGGGCCCCGCGCAGCAGACGGCCGTCGACGACCACCGCCGCGCCGATGCCGATCTCGGCCGAGACATGGACGAAGTCCCGGGGAGCGGAGTCCCCGCCGATCCACAGCTCGGCGAGTGCGCCGAGGTTGGCCTCGTTGTCGACGGTGAGCCGCGGCCCACAGGGAAGGCACGAACCCAGGTCGACGTCCCGCCAGCCGAGGTTGGGGGCGCGGACGACGGTGTGGGTGCCGCGGGCCACCAGCCCCGGCACCGCCACGGCGACACCCGCGGGACGCAGCCCTTCGCCCCGTACCGCGTCCGTCACGCTGCGGACGAGCGCGGAGAGCTCCTCGAGGACCGGCCCCGGCGGGCGGCCCCGGTTGTCACCCTCGGCGGTCGCCCGCGCGCGCACCTGGCCGCGCAGATCCACGGCGGCGACGGCCAGATGGTCCACGCCCACCTCGGCCCCGATGCCCACCGGACCGCGGTTGCCGAGAGTCAGCGCGCTGCCTGGCCGGCCCACGCCGCCGGAATGCTCGCGGCCGAGCTCCACCAGCAGCCCCGCGTGCGTCAGTTCGTCGACGAGGGAGGAGACGGCGGCCCTGGTCAGCCCGATCCGGCCCGCGACGGCGGCCCGTGACAGCGGCCCCCCGGCGGACACGGTGTGCAGCACCAGGGATAGGTTGCGGCGGCGCATCCCCTGCTGGGTGTTGGGCAGTCCCGGCGCCGTGCCGGGGGCCGGTGCAGGATTCATGACCGGTGCTCCGGGCCCAGCAGCGCGCCGGCGTCCGCCAGGACCGAGCCGATGCGGTCGAGCGTGTCCCGGTCCACCGGCAGTGGATCGTAGGAGGGGCCGTCCGCCGTGCCCCACCGCCGGGCGATCGCCGCGGGATCCTCACCGGTGAGGACACCGGCGGCCTGGGCGGCGGCCCCCAGCGCGACCAGTTCACGCGCGGAGGGCACCCGTACGGCCCGTCCGGACAGCCGGCGAACCGTCTCCCGCCAGGCCCTGCCCTGCGCGCCGCCGCCGATCAGCAGCAGGGGCGCATCGGGTGCGGGGCCCCCGGCCGTCACCCGGTCCAGGGCGTCGAGCAGTGCGTAGACGGCTCCGTCGTAGGCCGCCTGGAGCAGGGCTCCCGGTGTGGTGTCGTGCCGCAGGCCGTACAACAGGCCCGAGGCGTACGGGAGATGGGGCGTGCGCTCGCCGTCGAGGAACGGCAGCAGCACCTCCCGGCCGCCGGACTCCACGGCCTCGCGGTCACGGCCCAGCAGGGCGGCGACCCGGTCGACGGCCTGGGTGCAGTTCAGTGTGCAGGCGAGCGGCAGCCATGCGCCGCGGGCGTCGGCGAACCCGGCCACGGTCCCGGACGGATCGGCCGACGGGTACCGGGACGTCGTGAAGACCGTGCCCGAGGTGCCGAGGCTGAGCACCGGCTGCCCGGCGGTGAGCCCGAGTCCCAGAGCGGCCGCGGCGTTGTCCCCGGTGCCCGGTGCGACGAGCGCGCCCGCGGGAAGGGGCAGGCCGGGAAGCTCACGGACCGTGCCGACCGGCTCGAACGGGTTCACGACCTCGGGCAGCAGGGCGGGGGAGAGGCCGACGAGAGAGAGGATGCGGATGTCGTACGCCCCCGTCGCGGGCGTCCACCAGCCCGTGCCCGAGGCATCCCCGCGGTCCGTGACGGAGCGGCCGCTGAGCCGCTCGGTGAGGTAGTCGTGGGGGAGCCGCACCGCGTGCGTGGCCGCGGCGGCCCGCGGTTCGTGCTCACGCAGCCAGGCCCACTTGGTGACGGTGAACGCCGGGCTCGGCACGAGGCCGGTGCGCCCGGCCCACACCTCCGGGCCGCCGAGCCGGGCGGTCAGCCGCTCGGCCTGCGGCGCCGAACGGACGTCGTTCCACAGCATCGCCGGGCGCACCGGCCGGCCGTGTGCGTCCAGCGTGACCAGTCCGTGCTGCTGGGCCGCCACGGACACGGCAGCGGCGCGGCGGGCCGGCGCGCCGCACTGGCGTACCGCGTCCTCGAGAGCCGCCCACCACTCCCGAGGGTCGCTCTCGCGTGCGCCGTCGGCGCCCGTCACCGTGTGCGGGCTCTGGCCGCTCGCCACGACCCGGCCCGTGGCGACGTCGACCACCAGTGCCTTCGTCGACTGGGTGGAGCTGTCGATACCGACGACGAGCGGTCCGTCAGGTACAGCCATCGGTGTCTCTCCGTTCACCGCGGTCACGGCCTCTTCCGCATTGCGCCTTCCCCGTGCGCTGCCCCGGATACTAATTTGTTAAGCGCCATGACGAAATAGGCGGCCATCGGTGCCGGGTGCACCGGGGTCGAGGCGATGCGGGAACAGGGAACGGGAACAAGGAAGCGGAGGAGCCCCCATGAGTTACCGGCCGACGCCCGAGGACAGGTTCAGCTTCGGTCTCTGGACCGTCGGATGGCGGGGCAGGGACCCCTTCGGCGAGGCCACCCGGCCCGCCCTCGACCCCGCAGCGACCGTACGGCGGCTGGCGGACCTCGGCGCCTACGGCGTGAGCTTCCACGACGACGACCTCATCCCGTTCGGAGCGAGCGGGGCGGAGCGCGAGGCACAGGTCAAGCGTTTCCGCCAGGCGCTCGACGAGACCGGCCTCGTCGTGCCGATGGCCACCACGAACCTGTTCACGCACCCGGTCTTCAAGGACGGCGCCTTCACGGCGAACGACCGCGACGTACGGCGGTACGCGCTGCGCAAGACCATCCGCAACATCGACCTGGCAGCCGAGCTGGGGGCCCGGGTATATGTCGCCTGGGGTGGGCGCGAGGGAGCCGAGTCGGGCGCGGCGAAGGACGTCCGCACCGCCCTCGACCGGCTGAAGGAAGCCTTCGATCTGCTCGCGGAGTACGTCACCGGGCAGGGCTACGCCCTGCGCTTCGCGATCGAGCCGAAGCCGAACGAGCCACGCGGCGACATCCTGCTGCCGACCGTGGGCCACGCGCTGGCCTTCATCGACCGGCTGGAACGGCCCGGACTCTTCGGGGTCAACCCGGAGGTCGGCCACGAGCAGATGGCCGGCCTGAACTTCCCGCACGCGATCGCACAGGCCCTGTGGAGCGGCAAGCTGTTCCACATCGACCTCAACGGCCAGAACGGCATCAAGTACGACCAGGACCTGCGCTTCGGCGCGGGCGATCTGCGCGCCGCGTTCTGGCTGGTCGACCTGCTGGAGGGCGCGGGCTGGGACGGTCCTCGCCACTTCGACTTCAAGCCGCCGCGCACCGAGGACCTCGAGGGAGTCTGGAGTTCGGCCGCCGGCTGTATGCGCAACTACCTGATCCTCAAGGAGCGTGCCGCGGCCTTCCGCGCGGACCCGGAGGTGGCGGACGCCCTGCGCGCGGCCCGTCTCGACCAGCTCGCCCTTCCGACGGCCGCGGACGGCCTGGCCGAACTGCTCGCGGACCGCACGGCGTTCGAGGACTTCGACGTGGACGCGGCTGCCGAGCGGGGCATGGCCTTCGAACGTCTCGACCAGCTGGCGATGGACCACCTGCTGGCCGCGAGGAGCTGAGACACCGCGACGACGGGGCCCGGCCGCGGATCCCACCCGTGGCCCGGCCCCGCCGGCCGGCCGGTGCCCGCCCGTGGGTCCGGGCGGGCCCGGGCGTGCCACGGCACACGCACCGCGTGGCGCGGCGGGCCCACCAGCGCCCGGGGCGGCGCCTCTCCAAGGGCCGTGCCCCACCCGTCCGTTAAGGGGTTTCGGATGGATCTCCGTGGAGGAAGGAGCGGCGTCCGGTGCGTGCTCTCGGGGTGCCGGCTGGAAGCCCTCGTACTGGACGTACTTGGGCTTTCGGCCGGTGCGGCGAGTGGGGGTACCTCCCACGCCGTAAGGCCGTGGGGGCGTGCCGGGCGTCGCGACGCCGCGGAGATCCGTCAGAAGCCCCCTACGCCCCCTGGCCCAGCGCCGCGGCTGCCGATGCCAGCGCCGACGCCGGGTCCGGCGCGGACGGGCCCGCGGGTGTCCAGCGGCCGCGGACCTTGAGACAGGGCCACCAGCGGCCCCCGGGCCCCAGCCGGAGCTGAGCCTCCCTACCCACGACGGTCCAGCGTGCGACACCGGCCGCACGCAGCCGGGGCCGCACGTCCTGAGCCCAGTTCTCCGCCAGCTGTGCCCGCGCCCGGTCGAGGACGTCCTCGTCGGGGACCCAGTCGTCCTCCAGCACTGCGAGGGCCGCCGCTCCGCCGAGCCGCCAGGCGTGGACGGCGAGATCGAAGTCCGGGCGCCTGCGTCCCGAGCCCGCCGCCAGCCGTGCCGTGACCGCGGCCGGGCATGCGGCGTCGTCGTGCGCCGCGGCCAGCCGGACCGCGTCCGCGGCGACCGTCGCGCCGGACCGCACCGGCTGCCGCAGATGTCCTTCGGCGAGGGCATCCACGAGCATCCGGTGCGCCCTGCCCGCCGCGTCCGCGGCGAGGAACTCGAGCGCGTCGCAGTCGACGCCCGCGGCCCAGGCCGTCTCCGTGTCCAGCGACGGCGGCGTCCCGGGCTCCGGCGGCAGCGGGGGAGGCGACGGCAGCGGAGGCAGGATCTCCGCCGCCGCGAACGCCTCGTCCGCACGGACTCCCTCCACGGGCGACCCGGTCGGCACACCGGACGCCGCAGGCGCGGCACTGCGCGCCTGCAACTCGTCGACGATCCGGTCCTCCCCGCGGCCGCGCAACAGCAGCAGCACCATCGGATCCATGTCCAGCAGCCGGGCCACCTGGTAGCACAAGGCCGCCGTGTGCGGGCACAGATCCCACGCCCCACAGGTGCATTCGGGCTCGAGATCCCCTATGCCCGGCAGCAGTTCGACCCCCGCCCCTGCGGCGTCCTCGACCAGATGGGGAGGCATCTCCCGGTCCAGCAGCGCCGCGATGTGCCCCGCCCTCTCGACCGCCATGCCGAGGAAGCGGTCCCACGCCTCGTCGGTGAGCTCCTGCAGCAGTACGTCACTCCTGTACGGCGTGCCGTCCCGGTCCCGGACCACGGCGGTGATCCGACCCGGCCGCACCGACACGGCACCCACCGCCCCGTCCCGTGCCTGCCTGCGCCCCTTCCTCAACTGGTCCTGCTCCAGTGCCGAGTCCTCCAGAGCCCGCAGCCACGCCCGTCCCCACCAGGTCCCGGCGAAGGCCCGGCCATGTGCGGGCGGGGGCGCGGCGAACGTCCGCTCCGTCTTGTGCCCGCCCGCGCCCTCGTGCCCGCCTCGGTGGCCGACGCCGAACCCGTCTCCGTATGCGTCCCCGTGCGCTTCGCTCGTCATCGTGCGCCCCCTCGCAGCTCCACCAGCTTCGCCAATTCGGCATCCGTCAGTTCGGTGAGTGCGCCCTCACCGGATCCGAGCACCGCGTCCGCGAGCTCCCGTTTGCGCTCCAGCATCGCCGCGATGCGGTCCTCGATCGTCCCCTCGGCGATCAGCCGGTGGACCTGCACCGGGCGGGTCTGGCCGATGCGGTACGCACGGTCCGTGGCCTGTGCCTCCACCGCCGGGTTCCACCAGCGGTCGTAGTGCACGACATGACCGGCCCGGGTGAGGTTCAGCCCCGTGCCCGCGGCCTTGAGCGACAGCAGGAACACCGGTACCGCCCCGTCCTGGAAGCGCTGCACCATCGCCTCCCGTCCCGCCACCGGCGTACCGCCGTGCAGGAACTGGGTGGGCACCCCGCGCGCCGCCAGATGCGCTTCCAGCAGACGGGCCATCTGCACGTACTGGGTGAACACCAGAACACTCGCCGCCTCGGCGAGGATCGTGTCGAGCAGTTCGTCCAGCAGCTCGAGCTTCCCCGAACGGCCCGGAATCCGCGGCCGCTCCTCCTTGAGGTACTGCGCCGGATGGTTGCAGATCTGCTTCAGCGCGGTCAGCAGCGTCATCACCAGACCACGGCGCTCCATACCGTCCGCTCCCGCGATCGCGGCGAGGGTCTCGCGCACCACGGCTTCGTACAGCCCCGCCTGCTCGGCCGTGAGCGGGACGGCGTGGTCGGTCTCGGTCTTCGGCGGCAGCTCCGGCGCGATGCCCGGGTCCGATTTGCGGCGGCGCAGGAGGAACGGCCGTACGAGCGTGGCGAGCCGCGCGGCCGCTGCCGGATCGCCGCCGCCCTCCACGGCCTCGGCATAACGCGCGCGGAAGGTACCGAGCCGGCCCAGAAGCCCGGGCGTCGTCCAGTCGAGGATCGCCCACAGCTCGGACAGGTTGTTCTCGACGGGCGTGCCGGTGAGCGCGACGCGTGCCTTCGCGCCGATCGTACGCAGCTGCCGCGCGGTCCCGGCGTACGGATTCTTGATGTGCTGCGCCTCGTCGGCGACGACCATGCCCCATTCCACCGCGGCGAGCCGCGCGGCATCGAGACGCATCGTGCCGTACGTGGTGAGGACGAACTCCCCCTCCGCCGGCGAGCCCAGATCGCGGGGGGTGCCATGGAAGCGCCGCACGGGTGTGCCGGGTGCGAACTTCTCGATCTCCCGCTGCCAGTTGCCCATGAGGGACGTGGGGCACACCACGAGCGTGGGCCCGGCGGCGGACGGATCGCCCTGCCGGTGCAGGTGCAGGGCGATGAGCATGATGGTCTTGCCGAGGCCCATGTCGTCGGCGAGACAGCCGCCGAGACCGAGGGAGGTCATCCGGTGCAGCCAGTTCAGCCCCTGCATCTGGTAGCCGCGCAGGGTCGCGGCGAGTGCCGGGGGCTGAGCCACGGTCATCGGCCCCGCATCCGGCGAGGCGAGCCGCGCGCGCACCCGCTCCAGCCAGCCCGACGCCTCGACCTCGATACGCCGTCCGTCCACCTCGGCCGATCCGGTCAGCACGGCTCCGAGCGCATCGACCGGGGTGACTTTGTGGTCCCGGTAGGCCCGCGCGCGGCGGACCTCGTCAGGATCGACGAGTACCCATCGGTCGCGCAGCCGCACCAGCGGCCTGCCGGCTTCGGCGAGCCGGTCCAGCTCATCGCGGGTCACGGGGCGATCGCCCACCGCGTAGCGCCAGTCGAAGGCGAGCAGGGCGTCCGCCGAAAGGAGCGACGGCATCCCCGATCCGGTCCCGTCGCGATCCCGTTCCGCCGGCTGCCGGGGCCCAGGGCCATCGGGTGGTCCGATCACCGCCCGCGCCGTCAGCCCCCGGGCCAACGCCTTGGGCCAGTGCACCTGCACACCCGCCGCGGCGAGTGCCCGTGAGGCGTCGCCGAGGAGTTCGGCGACCTCCTCGTCCGCGAGGTCGACCGCGTCCGGCACGGTGGCCGACAGCAGGGGCGTGAGCGGCGCCCAGGCGAGCGCCGCCCGGCGCAGCACGAGCAGGGCCTGCATCCGGGAACGCGGTGCGAAGGCGGAGTCGTGCCGGCCCGTCCAGACATCGGCGGCGTCGGCGACCAGCGCGGGATCCGCGACGCTGTGCATCTGCACGACGGCACGGAACGACGGCTCGCTGCTGCCGCTGCCGCTGCCGGCGCCGCTGCCGATCGTCGGGTCTTCGGAGTCGTCGCCGCCCCCGGTGCCCGTCAACTCCAGGCGCAGCGACAGCCGTACGCCCGTGTCATACGAGGCCGCCACCTCCTGCGCCCATGCCCGTGCCTGCGGTACGGGCACGGGCTGCTCGGCTGCGAAGGCCGCGGAACCGGTGGCCAGCGGCGCGGCAGGGGTACGGGGGAGTACGTCGGCGACCGCGTCCAAGAAGGTCCTCAGCAGCGCTTCGGGCTCCGGCAGCCGCAGAGGCTCCGCGGTCGCGTCGAGCGGGACGGCATGGCCGCTCGGCGGCATGGAGGCGGCGAGCGTGCGCAGCCGGTCCAGGTCGTCCGCGGCCGGTGGTCCCGCCCTCCAGACGTCGTGGTAGTCCGCGGTGAGTCCGGGCAACAGCAGTCCGCGTGCGACGAGTTGGAGGGCCTGCACGGCAGCCGCGCCCCAGAAGGCCGAGGCGGGTGAGGCATCGGGGGACACCCGGGCCCGGGTGAGTACGGGCAGCGCGTCCCCGACGGACAGCAGCCGGGCGGGTACGACGCGGGTGCGGATGCCCTCGGGACCGCCGACGACCACGGTCAGGTCCTCCACCGTGCCGCCAAGGCCCGCGGGAGGCGGCGCGCCGTCGGGGTGCCAGAAGGCGACACGGCCAAGGCGGGCGGGACCGGGATCCGCGGGCAGGAACACCGCGGAGCAAGGGACGAGCTGGGTGGGGTCCGGGAGGCCGGTGGCCCCGGTGGGACCGGTGGTCCGGGTGGCCTCGGCGGTGGTCGGGGAGTCCTCGGGGAGTGGTGCCGCGGGAAGTCGGTGAGCAGCGATGATGCATTCCTCAAATTTGACTACTGCGCCAGAGCCGCCGAGGGTACCCCGCGGGACCGCCTCGCGGAAGGAGCTCCTGGGTGACGCACCTCACGTGCCGGTGTCACACACCCGCCCCACCCGTCGGCGCCTCGTGAGCGACCCGGACGCCCACGTACCGGCGAGGTGGTGGGGCTGGCCCCACCGGGCGGCACCAGTGCGCCCCCGGCCGCTTCCGGGTGGTCACGCCATGGTCACGAAAGTCATGGATCCGTACGTTTCTCCAGGTCAGAGCAGTTCCGTAGTCGCGCGCGCCGGCCGGTGCGACGGCCGACAGACCGGAGACCGAGATGCCCCAGGCCACCGCCACCGCCCACGCCGTCGTGCCGGCCCCACCTCCGGGCGCACGTTCCGCCAAGGCGCCGGGCAGTGACTTCACGCCGCTCCTGCGGACCGTCAAACAGCGGGGCCTGCTCGAGCGCCGCACCGGCTGGTACGCACGCACCATCGCCGTGAACGGGCTGGCTCTGGCCGCCGTCGTCAGCGCCGTCGTACTCATGGGTCCGTCCTGGTGGGCGCTCCTGCTGGCCGTACCGCTGGCCCTGTTCTCCGCGCGCGCGGCCTTCATCGCCCATGACGCGGGCCACGCACAGATATCCGGCGACCGGCGCGTCGGCCGCGTCCTCCAGCTCGTGCACGGGAATCTGCTGCTCGGGATGAGCCAGGACTGGTGGAACGACAAGCACAACCGCCACCACGCCCACCCCAACCATCTGGAGAAGGACCCCGATGTCGCCCCCGACGTCCTCGTCTTCAGCGAGGAGCACGCCGCGGGACGCACGGGACTGCGCGGCTGGCTCACCCGCCACCAGGCCTGGCTGTTCTTCCCCCTGACCACCCTTGAAGGCCTGGCTCTCAAGATCTACGGCTTCCGCCACGTCTTCGGACGGCGCCCGCAGGCACGGCGGCTCTCCCCCAGGGAACGTGCGGTCGAGGGCGGTCTCCTCCTGGCCCACGTCGCCGGATACGTCACCCTGCTGCTGACCGCTCTCACCCCGCTCCAGGCCCTCGCGTTCGCACTCGCCCACCAGATGCTGCTGGGCCTCCACCTGGGCATGGCCTTCGCGCCGAACCACAAGGGCATGGAAATGCCCGACGAGAAGACCGGGAGCGATTGGGGCCATCTGCAGCGCCAGGTCCTGACCTCCCGCAACATACGGGGCGGCGCCCTCACCGACTGGTTCCTCGGCGGGCTCAACTACCAGATCGAGCACCATCTCTTCCCGAGCATGCCCCGGCCCCATCTGAGGCTCGTCCAGCCCCTGGTCCAGGCCCACTGCCGCAGCCTCGGCATGCCCTACGCGCAGACGGGACTGTTCGACTCGTACCGGCAGGCCCTCGGCCATATGCACCACGTCGGGGGAGCCCTGCGGGCCCAGGAGGCGGGAACCCCGGGCCGCTGAGGGGAAACGGCTCGCGCCGGGGAACCGGAGAGGGTACGGGGGGCGTTCTCACCACAGGTGCGGCCTCGGGGCTGCATAAGGAGGCCATGACATGTCCACAGGTACGAAGATCGCCATCGGGGGAGTGGCCGTGGGGCTGCTCCTCATCCCGCTGATCGGCTTCTGGATGTCGCTGCTGGTGATCGTCGGAGTGCCCGCCGTGGCCTACTTCGCGCTCGACCCTTCGCAGCGCCGCCGGCTCCGGCGGATCAACCGCAAGCAGATCGGCCGCTGAACACCGCCGGGACCGGGGCCCGGCCCGGCGGCATGAGCGTCGCAGCCTCGGAAGGGATCGTCGTACGTCCCGCCGTAAGGTCAGGAGGGGCGTACGGCCATCTTGTCCAGGGCGTCCAGCAGCCCGGGCAGTTCCGGCCCGCGCCCCACCGGCAGCACCTCGCCGGGCTCGTCGTCGAGGAGTACGAAGGCGATGTCGTCCGTGCGGGCGACCACGGACCAGCCGGGCCCGTCCGCGCGGATCATACGGGCACCGTCCGGGGCGAAGCTGGACCGTACGCGCCCGGGCGGCGGAGCCTCGTCCACGTAGCCGTGCAGTTCCTTCAGCACCCGGCGGATGCCCGTGTGTGTCGGCCCCTTGGCCTCGCCGCCGTCCGCCTCGCCGTCCTCCTCCGGGGCGTCGGGCTGGACGAACGTCACCCGGTCGGCCACCTGCTGTCGCCACGTCGCCCACTGCAGGGCGATCTCGTCCGCGCCCATCCGGCGCTGTGCGGGACCCCAGACAGCCGTGTCGGGCGGGGTGAGGGCGGGCCGGCCGGCATCCTCCTCGTCCGGGTCGTGCGGAGCGGGCACGCCAGGCGCGACGGTGGCGACGGCCAGCGGCCAGCCGGGGAGGACCGTGACGACCGTGCGGTCGCTGGGCGACAGGTCGTAGTCCATGCCGCAGTCCCAGGACGCGATCGCCACCGCCACCAGCGAGACGTCGTCGACCACGACCGTCCAGCGGGCACCCTCGGCGTCCTGGCCGAAGACGAGCCCGAATCCGCCGGCGTACGGTTCCAGCCCCAGAGCGGCGCAGGCCGCCGGGAAGTCGTCGCCTAGCACACTCGGGAACTGTGCGGGCGTGAGCAGCAAGGCGGTCAGCACAAAGAGCGTGTCGTCGTCGGTGATCTCATCCGTCCCGGCCACAGCACCCTCCCTTATCACATCGTTCGTCGGCGAACCCTAACCACGGTGCGGCCCCTCCGTCGAGGGGCTACGGCAGGGAATGTGACCAGGGCCGCTTCCCGTCCGCCTGCCCGGTCACCCCAGCTCGTCCGCCCTCCGCCCGTCCCTGCCGTACCGGCCCCTCCGTGCCTGCCCCGGCCCTGCCGGCGGTGTCCCCGTCTCCGGGCGTGCTTCAGGCCGCGGGCAGCCCGAGCAGACTGCGGGCCACGGACTGCGGCGACTCGTCCCGCTCGCGGGCGAGCGCGATGACGGCCCGGCACGCCAGCTCGTTCACCCCGAAGGACAGAGCCTCGGGCGACACCCAGCTCGAGGCCTCGTCGATCCCCTGCTGATCGTCTTCGGCGCACGCGGACACATACGTCGCCGCCGCCTCGAAGAGGTTGTGCTGGCGCCTCCTGGCGGCCGGAGCCGCCACCGTCGTTCCGTGCCGATCGCCCCGTGCGCCCCTGAGGAGACTGCGTATCTTTCCGACCACTGTGCCGAACACCCCGGCCCCCTTCCCGACTCGTTCACCCATTCGGCGTACACCGATGCGACAAGCCTTCCCGGATCGGGAGCCCGAGCCACGTGACACGGGTCGCTTCGCGAAAGGCCCGGGCAACACCGCGCGGAAAAGCGACGGCGGCACGGGGTGCGCGGGACCTACGGCTGGGGGTACGCCTCAGTCCTCGCGCAGGGCGAGCGCCAGGTACCGCGCGTCCTCGTCGAGACAGGAGAGCAGCCGCCAGCCCGAGCCGGCCAGGGTCCGGCGGAGGTTGGGCTCGGCCCGCAGATCGTCGTCGGTGAGCTGCCGGCCCTGGCGTGCCGCCAGGGCGGCCCGCCCGATGGGATGGAACAGCGCCAGCCGCCCACCGGGGCGCACCACCCGCGCCAGCTCCCGCAGGTCGTCGCCGGGCCGGGCCAGATGGGCGATGAGCCCGGACGCGAACACCGCGTCGAGTGACTCCGTGCGCAAGGGCAGCCGTGCCACGTCGGCGAGCAGCAGAGCCCCGGACCGGTTCCGGCCCGCGTCTGCCGCAGCGGTCAGCATCTCTCGAGTGAGATCCGCACCGACGACCGTGCCGCCGGGCCCGACGGCCTCCCGCAGCAGAGGCAGGGCACGCCCGGTGCCGCAGCCCGCGTCCAGCACGGCGTCACCCGGGCGCAGCCCGAGCGCCGCGACACCGAGGGCGAAGGCGGGGCCGTCATCGGGGAATCGCGTGTCCCAGCGCGCCGCTCGGGCGCCGAAGAACTCCCGGACGTGTGTGTGGTCGTCGGCCATGCGGACATGATCCCGCACAGAACCGCGCCGGTCGCCCCCGCGTGCGGGCACCGGCTCCGGTGGCCGCACGCGTTCGCTGCGACCCGGGGCCTGCGGGCACGTCTCCCCGCCACCGCCGACAAGGATCGGAGCCCCTGGCAATGGCAGCCTCAACCGGCCGCGGCCGGCACCGCCGCTGGACCATTCAGTCGTTGATGAGGTTCCGGTGTGCTTCGAAGGCCGGAGCGGTGATCTCGTCGGCACAGCCGTTGGTCAGCGGAGCCCGGGACGGCTGGACCACGCCGTCCCGGGCTCCGTGCCGGTATGAGCCCCTCTGGCGCCACCGGTAGTTCACCGGCTCGCGGGGCCCTGCACGGCGCTCCCCCCAGCTACCGCTGGGGGAGTTGTCGAAGCACCGGACGCCGCGAGCTTCCCGGCAACCTATCCGGCCACAGCACTAGATGTGCTTGCGGGCTTTGCCCTTCACTTCTTCCGCCGTACCGCGGATGGTCTGTTCCGCCTCGGCGGTCTTCTGCTTGGTCTTGCCCGCCAAACGGTCGGCGGTGCCCTTCGCGCTCAATTCCTCGTTGCCCGTCACTTCTCCGGCCTTCTGCTTGGCCTTGCCGACGGTCTCCTCGGCCTTGCCGCGAATCTTCTTTCCCTGCGCAGCCACGTGAATCAGCCCCTTGAGCGTTCGACGATCCTCCGGCTACGTCATGCGACTACCTCGAGCGGGGGCCGCCAAACGTCCTCGGCCGTCCCATCGTCCGGAAATTCCCCATCGTCCGGAATCGCTCGTGATCGTCGTGCGGGTCCTTCGCGGAGGGGCGTGGCTCCTCCGCCGAACCCGTGAAGGCATCCTGCATGCAACCGTCCTGATGGTCACCCGAAATCGACCACCGACAACTTTGCGTGAGGGATCGAGGCCGCTCTGCTGACGTGGCCATGACTGCCTCCCAACGAGTACCGAGCGCCGAATCACCACGCCCTGGCGTCAGGCACGAGGGGGTGCCGCCGGCCTTCACCCATCGGTTGCCCGGCCGGATCGACGCCATTCACGACGGCTCCGTTCGTGACCGCTGTGCGGCGACGTCGACATATCCGCCACAACTCGCTGATCACAGCGAGGTCGAGCGCATGCTCAAGGACCTCGAAGGCTGTGACGCGGACGACAGCCGCTTCGACACCCTCATCCAGCTGCTGAGGAATGCGGTGACCGAGCACATCGCCGATGAGGAGAGCAGGCTCTTCCCGATGCTCGTCGGTGCCTGCTCCCATGAGGACCTCGATGAGCTGGGCGAAAAGATCCGGAAGGCGAAGAAGACGGCGCCCACCAGGCCCCACCCCGCAGCACCCAGCACGCCGCCGGCGAACAAGCTCCTCGCGCCCGGGACCGGAATGGTCGACCGTGCCTGCGACCTGCTCACCGGCCGCGGACGAGCCAGGTAGGTGGCCCCCCGGCCGACTCACCACCCACCTCTCCAGCGTCGCGGGCCGCCTCACAGAGAGCTGCGCACGGGCAGGGTGACGGCCGGCGGATCACGAGGTGGAAGGAGAACACGGATGTTGATGGCGCACCCGGCCGTTCTGCAGAACCTCATAGAGCAGTACGACACCCTGCGGATCCTCCACGCGGGGGAGGGAAGTCCCGAAGTACGGCGGCGGATGGACGATGTCACCTACACCCTGTGCGTCTCGACCGGCACCCGAGACATCCACTCCGCTCTCATCGCCGCCCATCTTCGGTTGCCGGTTCCCAGGGCGTGCCTGTCATGGATCGCGAGGCGACGAGAGTCACGGTTCTTGGAACCAGTGCCGGTGAAATGGTGAACTTCGCCGTCTTCCCGCCAGTCGGATGAGGCGGGTCCGCCGGAAGGATCCACCATCGGTTCCAGCCGTGAGGACGGAGAATCGATGGCGCAGGACCTGCAGGAAGCCGCTTCTGCCGAGCCGGTGGCCAATAGGCGCGTCAGTGCCGGCGTCAGGCTCATGGGGTGGCTCACCACGACGGACCACAAGGTCATCGGCAATCTCTACATGGTCACCGCATTCGGGTTCTTCCTGCTGGCCGGTCTGATGGCCATGGTCATGCGGGCGGAGCTGGCCCGGCCCGGGCTCCAGGTGGTCAGTGCCGAGCAGTACAACCAGCTCTTCACCATCCACGGCACCATCATGATGCTGCTGTTCGCCACTCCGATGTTCGCCGGTTTCGCGAACGCCATCATGCCCCTGCAGATCGGCGCGCCCGATGTCGCCTTTCCCCGCCTCAACGCACTTACCTACTGGCTGTTTCTCTTCGGCGGCCTCATCGTGGTGTCCGGCTTCCTCGTTCCCGGTGGCGCGGCGCACTTCGGCTGGTTCGCCTACGCCCCGCTGAACAGCGCAGTCTTCTCCCCCGGAGCGGGCGGGGACCTGTGGACCATGGGCCTGGTGCTGTCCGGGATCAGCACGACCCTTGGCTCCGTCAACTTCATCGCCACGATCGTCTGTCTGCGCGTGCCGGGAATGACGATGTTCCGGATGCCGATCTTCACCTGGAACATCCTGTTCACTTCGATCCTCGCGCTGCTCGCGTTCCCGGTGCTGGCCGCGGCACTGCTCGCCCTCGAAGCCGACCGGAAGTTCGGAGCACACATCTACGACTCGGCCAACGGCGGTGCGCTGCTGTGGCAGCACCTTTTCTGGTTCTTCGGCCATCCCGAGGTCTACATCGTCGCGTTGCCGTTCTTCGGAGTCATCAGCGAGATCCTGCCCGTGTTCAGCCGGAAACCCATGTTCGGCTACCTCGGCATGGTCCTGGCCACCATCTCCATCACCATGTTGTCGGCGGTTGTCTGGGCCCACCACATGTTCGCCACGGGAGCCGTTCTGCTGCCGTTCTTCTCCGCCATGTCGTTCATCATCGCCGTGCCCACGGGAGTCAAGTTCTTCAACTGGATCGGCACCATGCACAACGGAAGCCTCTCCTTCGAAACACCCATGCTCTGGGCCATCGGCTTCCTGGTCACCTTCCTCCTGGGCGGCCTCAGCGGTGTACTGATCGCTTCGCCCCCGCTGGACTTCCACCTCACCGACTCGTACTTCATCGTCGCCCACCTGCACTACGTACTCTTCGGAACGGTCGTCTTCGCGATGTTCGGCGGGTTCTACTTCTGGTGGCCCAAATGGACCGGACGCATGCTCGACGAACGCCTCGGACGCATCCAGTTCTGGACCCTTTTCACCGGCTTCCAGATGACCTTCCTGGTCCAACACTGGCTGGGGGAGAGTGGAATGCCGCGGCGCTACGCCAACTACCTCGCGGCAGACGGCTTCACCCTCCTCAACACGATCTCCACCATCGGCTCGTTCCTGCTGGGCCTGTCGACACTGCCGTTTCTGTACAACGTATGGCGCACCGCCCGTTACGCGCCGAAGGTCGAGGTGGAGGACCCCTGGGGCTACGGCCGCTCCTTGGAATGGGCCACCTCGTGTCCGCCACCGCGGCACAACTTCCGGGCGATCCCCCGTGTGCGCTCCGACTCACCGGCTTTCGACCTCAACCATCCAGAGGCACTGGAGAGCCGGCAGTCGCGCGAAGTGTCGACACCCTCCACGGACACTCCAGGAGAGATCAGCGAATGAAGACCGAGGCCATCGTCTTCGCCGGAGTGGCGGGGTTCTTCCTCGTGACCGACGTCCTCTACGCCGTATGGTCCCGCGACCCCGCCGGTACTGCGGTTCTTACCGTCTCCCAACTCATGGCGTTGCTCATCACGTTCTTCTTCGCCACCAACTACCGCCGCAAGGGACTACGCCCCGAGGACCGCAGGGACGGCGACATCAGCGAGCGGTCCGGCCCAGTGGACTTCTTCTCCCCCCACAGCGTCTGGCCCCTGTTGACGGCTGCGGGAGTGGCCCTCGCTGCCCTCGGCGTCGTGTTCGGTCTGTGGCTCTTCCTGATCGGCATGGCGGTCCTGCTCGGCGCGGTGCTCGGGATGATCTTCCAGTACGCCCGCCCACAGCCCTGAGGCCAGGGTCGTCACTCGCGGCGCTCGGCAACCGGCTCCGGCGGAGCCGTCCGGTCCGCGATCACCGCCCGCTGTTCCTCCGTCGTGGGCAGCTCCACGAGGTCCTCGTAGTACCAGCCGCTCACCGCCGTCCGTAGGCGGCGACGACGCGACGCCGGGGTCTTCGCATCACGCTCCAGCGGCTCGGGGACGTCGCGCATCAGGATGCGGTAGCGGGCAGCCGGCGTCACAGGGCGGTGGCTTTCCGAAAGACCTCCATAGGGCGACTGGCTCACCTGACCGGTCTCGTCACCCTCCGTCAGGCGCCGGTGGTCACGCATCTGAAGGGCCAGGCAGAGTCGCTTGGTGATCGCGAAAGCCAGGACCGGGGCGACGACCAACGCGATCCTGAGGAGCCAGGTCATGGTCTCGACCGAGATCCGGAAAGAGAACGCGATGATGTCGTTGCCCGCGGCGACCAGGAGCACGGCGTAGATGACGACGGCCGCCACACCCAGAGCCGTGCGGGTGGGACGGTTGCGCGGCCGGTCGCACAAGTGGTGCTCCCCGCGGTCGCCTGTCACCCACTTCTCGAAGAACGGATACAGGAACAGCACCATGAAGACGACGCCGGGCAGCACGACCGCCGGAACAAACACGTTCCACATGACGGTGTGACCGGCGACGTTGGTCTCCCACGGCGGCATCAGACGCAGCGCGCCCTCCAGGAAGCCGACATACCAGTCCGGCTGGGCGCCGACGGAGACCTGGTCGGCGCGATACGGCCCGTAATGCCATACGGGATTGATCTGCGCGAGTCCCCCCAGCAAGGCCAGCACGCCGAAGATCACGAAAAAGAAGCCAGTGGTCTTGGCGGAGAACTGCGGGAACGCGGGCGAACCGACGGCGTTCTTGTTCGTCCGTCCCGGGGCGGCCCAATGAGTGTGCTTCAGATAGACGATCAGGATGAGGTGAACGCCGACCAGCGCCAGGAGCAGACCGGGCAGGAGCAGGATGTGAAGGACGTACAGCCGTGGGATGACGGCAGTGCCGGGGAACTGGCCGCCGAAGACGAAGAACTCCAGATAAGTGCCGACGACAGGGACCGATCCCACAATCGTGGCCGCCGTCCTCAAGCCGGTCCCGGACAGGAGATCGTCGGGCAGCGAGTACCCCGCGAAGCCTTCGATGAGCGCAATCATGAACAGTGTCACGCCCACGAGCCAGTTGGCCTCGCGCGGCCTGCGGAACGCGCCGGTGAAGAAGATCCGCAACATATGGACCGCGATCGCGGCCACGAACACCAGCGCGGCCCAGTGATGGATCTGACGGATCAGCAGACCTCCCCGCACATCGAAGCTGATGTGCAGCGTGGTGGCGTACGCCTGCGTCATGAGCCGGCCCTGAAGGGGCACATAGGGGCCGGTGTAGACGCTCTCCATCATGCTCGGGTCGAAGAACAGGGTGAGATACACACCGGTGAGGAGAAGGACCACGAAGGAGTAGAGGGCGATCTCACCGAGAAGGAAGGACCAATGATCGGGAAAGGCCTTGCGCAACAACTGCGCGGCCAGTTCGCTGACGGGCAGTCGTGCGTCCGCGGCCCTGTGCGCTCTGCGCGCCGCGATCCCGGCCCGGGCCCCGAGCTCCCCTCTACGCTTCCGAGGCAGCATGCACCACTCTCCCATCGATCCCTGCTCAGAGCATGGGTAACCCGCCACCCGACAGGATCACGCGGCAGCGGCATACAGGACCCTGATCGGCCGACCCGCAGCGCCGGTCGCGACACGCCGACCGCCGCTTGCGACCTCCCAGCCCCCCCAGGGTCACCCGGCTCGGACAACGGCCCGGGCGACGAGCGGTCCCCCGGCCGACCACCGCAGCCGTGATGGCTCCTGCGGCTGTCCCGACGCGGGCTCGGAGCTCGGCGAGCTGGGCAGAGTCAGCGAACGCGCCGGGACCGCCCTCACGGCCGCCCCCGGAGCATTGGGCCCGTCCCCATACCGGACGTCGCCCATGCAATCTGATGGCGCCTCGAACCATGCCCGGAGGCTCCCGGTCCGTTTACGGCGTTCCGCTGTCCCGTGACTGCCCCTCAACCCGACGCTCCGCGTACTCGTTCTGTGCAATCGTTCGAGCGGCACGATCGTTCAGCAACACCTCTCTGTCATATTCCAGCAGCTTTCGAAATGCGCCACCGTCCCGCGCCCCCGTCCGGACTAGCGTCCCTGAGCCATGGGACACCTGGACCACGCCGCATTCGGCTGGCTGACGCCGGTGCTGTCGTACGTGATGGCCTGCCTCGGCGCCGCACTCGGTCTGCGCTGCACCCTGCGGGCGCTGGAAGCGACCGGAGGCTCCCGGCGCAACTGGTTGTTCACCGCGGCGTCCGCCATCGGGAGCGGCATCTGGACGATGCACTTCGTCGCCATGCTCGGGTTCGGCGTCACCGGCACCGACATCCGCTACGACGTGCCGCTGACCATCCTCAGCCTGCTGGTCGCCGTGTTCGTGGTCGGGGCCGGCGTGTTCACCGTCGCCCACAGCCGTGACCGTCTCCGTGCCCTGCTGATCGGGGGCCTCACCACAGGACTCGGCATCGCCGGCATGCACTACCTGGGGATGGCCGCTCTGTGTCTGCACGGCACCGTGCGATACGACCCGCTGCTCGTCTCGCTCTCCGTCGCCATCGCCGTGATCGCCGCGACCGCCGCGCTCTGGGCCGCCCTCAACATCACGTCGTCCCTCGCTGTTGCCGCCGCCTCCCTCGTCATGGGCGCGGCGGTCACGAGCATGCACTACACCGGCATGCTCGCGGTCAGCGTCCATGTCCAGCCCCGGGACGTACCACTGCAGGGAGCCACGGCGATGCAGTTCATCTTCCCCCTCGCCGTCGGCCTCGGGTCCTACCTCTTCCTCACCGCAGCCTTCGTGGCCCTCTCACCGACGGCGAGCGAACGTGCCGCGTACGCCTCGGCCGGCCGCACCACCGAGCAGGCCGCCCCTTCCCGCTGACCGGCCGTACCCGACCGCCGCACCCACCGTCCCCTCCGGAACGAGGAGGCCATGCGCACACCTCGCACCACCCCTGGCGCCGGCACGCCGCGACCGTACGGCCATGCCGGCGGCGCGGCCGGCGCCCCTCCGGTCCGCGGTCGGCGTGCCCACGCCGGCCCGCCCGCGGACGAAGGGCCCGAAGCGGCGCCGGACCGGCGGCCGGCCGGGACCCCACCCGACGGCCGGGATCCCCGCACGCGATGGCCGCTGCGTCCCCGGACCGTACGTGCCAAGATCGTGTCGCTCCTGATGGTGCCCGTCGTCTCCCTCCTCGCCCTCTGGGGCCTCGCCACGGTCACCACGGCCCAGGACATCGCCCGGCTCCGCCAGCTCCAGGACCTCGAAGAGCACATACGCCGGCCGGTCGCAGCGACCGTGACCGCACTGCAGGCCGAACGCCGGGCGGCACTCCGTCAGATCGCCGCGCCCGCGCCCGGACAGGCCGGGGAATTCCGGCGCCTGTCCGGCGCCACCGACGAGGCACTCGCCGGGCTCGCTCTCGACGACACCCACACCGTCGCCGACGCGCGAGACCTCCCGCCGTCCGTCGCCGACCGGCTGCGTCTGCTCATCGGCGCCACGGCAGGGCTGCACGCCCAGCGCACCGCCGTACTCGACCGCAGGGCCCACTGGGACCGGACCTACGAGCGGTACACCGCCGCCATCACTTCCGCTTTCGGCGTCCACGGTGCCCTCACCGGCAGCCAGGACACGGCAGCGGGCTCCGGCGCACGCGTGCTCCACGAGTTCGGCCGTGCGGGCGAGATGCTCGCCCGTGAGGACGCACTGCTCGCCGCGGCTCAAACGTCGGGTACGTTCAGCGCCGAGCGCAGACGGCTGTTCACAGGAGCCGTCGGAGCCCGCCGCGCCTTCGTCGAATCCGCCGCCGACGACCTGCGAGCCCCCGGGCACACCGCATGGACCACCCTCACCGCCGAAAGCGGCTACCGCGCACTCGAATCGGCGGAGGACAGCATCCTCGCCGCGCCCTCGGACCGCCGGGCCGCCCAGGCCGTGTCCACCGCGGCCTGGGAATCGGCCCGGAGCACCGTGGGTACGGCGTTCCTCGACATCGAGGAGCGCGGCCGCCGCGCTGCGGCCGGTCGCACCGACCCCTTCGGCCGGGGACTGCTCAGCGCGTCCGGCGCGGCCGTGCTCTTCGGCCTCACCGCGGTCGCCGCCTCCCTCGTCATCTCGGTGCGCATCGGACGCGCCCTGGTCGTCGAACTGGTCGGCCTGCGCAACACCGCCCTGGAGCTGGCCCACCACAAGCTGCCCGGCGCCATGCGCAGACTGCGTTCCGGCGAAGCACTCGACGTACGGGCGGAGGCCCCCGTGGGACCGCCGCCGCAGAACGAGATCGCAGAGGTCGGAGAAGCCCTCTCGACCGTTCACCGCGCCGCGCTCGACGCAGCCGTGGAACGGGCGGAACTCAGCCGCGGTGTCTCCGGCGTCTTCGTCAACCTCGCCCGGCGCAGCCAGGTCCTGGTCCACCGTCAGCTCACCCTGCTCGACAGCATGGAACGGCACGCCGAGGATCCGGACGAGCTGAGCGATCTCTTCCGCCTGGACCATCTCACCACGCGTATGCGCCGCCACGCCGAGAGCCTGATCATCCTCTCCGGGGCCGCCCCCGGACGTGCCTGGCGCACGCCCGTCCCGCTGACCAGCGTCGTGCGCGCCGCCGTATCGGAAGTGGAGGACTACACACGGGTGGAGGCGCGTGGTCACCCGGACACAGCGGTCATCGGCACCGCGGTCGCCGACCTCACCCACCTCATCGCCGAACTCGTCGAGAACGCCACGCAGTTCTCCCCACCGCACACCAAGGTCCGCATCAGCGGCGAACCCGTCGGCAACGGCTATGCCCTCGAGATCGAGGACCGCGGACTCGGCATGGGCAAGGAGGCACTCGTCGAGGCCAACCGCCGTATCGAGGACACCGAAGCGCTCGACCTCTTCGACAGCGACCGGCTCGGGCTGTTCGTGGTCAGCAGACTCTCCGCCCGACACGACATCAAGGTACGGCTGCGCACGTCTCCGTTCGGGGGCACCACCGCCGTCGTACTTCTTCCGACAGCACTGCTCGAGGACGCAGGCCCGGACTCCGGCGAATCACCCGGCGGCACCGGGGCCGAAGCGGACACCAACGCGCCGAACGGCGTCGCCGCGGCCGGCGCCGACGGCATGCCGCCGTCGGAGGAATCCTCCGCTGCCCATGACGGGGAGCCCGGTCGGACCCCGGCAGTTCGCAGCGCTGAGGACGCGGGGGCCGATTCCTCCCCACCGGCGGGCGTCATCGCCCTGCGGCTGCACAGCCGCGCACGGCCCGGGCAGGAGTCCAAGAACGTGGCCCGGCCCCACCCGGAGCCGCGGCCACAGGCCCAGACGCCGCCTCGGCCCCCTCGGCCCGAGGCGTGCCCTGCCGCAGCCGGAGCGAACCCTTCCGAAGACGACCCCGGCGGCCTTCCCCGCCGGGTCCGCCAGGCCCATCTGGTCCCTCAACTGCGCGCGGACCATGGGCCGGACGCGACCGCAGGGGACGACTGCGCGCCCCCGGACGCCCCGGAGCGAACCCCGGAACAGGCCCGGGACCGTATGGCCGCCTACCGCGCCGGCTGGACGCGCGGCGGGGGCTCCGCTCCAGGCGCCACAGCAAACCGGCCCCCCAGCCGCAGCAGCCGCAACAGCGCCCGCGGCACCCACAGTGACACCCGCATCAGCGAAGGAGACGACGCATGATCGACCACAGGGGAATCGCCCCGCACCACGCCTCCGGAGAACTCGACTGGCTCCTGGATGATCTGGCGATGCGGGTCAGAGGGGTCCGGCACGCGGTCGTCCTGTCCGGTGACGGTCTGGCCGTCGGCGCCTCGGACGGCCTCAACCGCGAGGACGCCGAGCACCTCGCCGCCGTCGCTTCCGGATTCCACAGTCTGGCCAAAGGAGCGGGCCGTCACTTCCACGCCGGCTCCGTACGCCAGACGCTCGTCGAACTCGACCGGGGCTTCCTCTTCGTGGCCGCGGCGGGGGAAGGGTCCTGCCTCGCCGTCTTCAGCTCGGTGACGGCCGACATCGGGCTCGTCGCGTACGAGATGGCCCGTCTCGTCAAACAGGTGGGGGAGCATCTGCGCACCCCACCCCGGCTGTCCGCCACCCCACCCGCCGCCGGCTGACCGGGAGAGGCTGAGCCGCCATGAACGAGTCCGGCGACGGCGGTCCGGAACGGCAGGGCAGCCGCTGGTACGACGCGGATGCGGGACCCCTCGTCCGTCCCTATGCGATGACCGGCGGCAGGACGAAGCCCGGCGCCGGTGCCGAACACTTCGACCTCATCGCGCTCGTGGACCTCGCCCCGGGCGCGCTGGGCCGGGCCGAGGAGTCCCTCATCGGCCCCGAGCACAGGGCTCTGCTCACGCTCTGCGCACACGAGACGCAGTCCGTCGCCGAGCTCGCCGCCGGTGCCGATCTGCCCGTCGGAGTCGTACGTGTGCTCCTGGGCGACCTGCTCGAGGACCACTTGGTCACCGTGAGGCGTCCCGTGCCGCCCGCGCAGCTGCCGGACGAAAGGATTCTCCGCGAGGTGATCGACGGACTCCGGGCGCTGTAGCGGGCACACTGGGAAGGCACTCCCACGACCTGGTCTCCGACGCCGAGGAGCACCGTGCCTGTCCCGATCATCATCGACTGCGACCCCGGGCACGACGACGCGATCGCCATTCTGCTCGCGGCCGGAGACCCCGCCGTCGACCTGCTGGCCATCACGACGGTGGCCGGCAACCACGTGCTCGAGAAGACCACACTGAACGCCCGCCGGATCTGTACGGCCGCCGGAATCACCGGCGTTCCGATCGCTGCCGGCTGTGCGCGACCCCTCGTCGAGCCGCAGCATGTGGCGGATGACGTCCACGGTGACTCCGGGATGGACGGACCCCACTTCGGCGAACCCACCGTCGACGTCGTTCCCGGGCACGCCGTCGACCTCATGCACCGCATCCTGACCCGCCACCCGGAGCCCGTCACCCTGGTCCCGACGGCGCCGCTGACCAATGTCGCCCTGCTGCTGTCCCGCTATCCGGACGCGGCCGAGCACATCCGCGAGATCGTGCTCATGGGCGGCTCGACCGAGCGGGGCAACCGCACCCCGGCCGCCGAGTTCAACGTGTATGCCGATCCGGAGGCCGCCGACATCGTCTTCCGCAGCGGCGTACCCGTGACCATGTGCGGGCTCAATGTCACCCACCAGGCCCTGGCCACGCCCGACGTCCTGTCCCGGCTCGAGGGACTCGGTACCGAACTCGGCCGCGTCTGCGTGGAACTGATGACGTTCTTCGCCTCCCGGTATCGCCGGCTGTGGGGCTTCGACGCCCCGCCCGTCCACGATCCCGTGGCGGTGGCACGGGTCATCGACCCCGCGATCGTCGGCTGCACCGAGGCCGGCGTGGCCGTCGAACTGCGCGGTGAGCACACACGCGGGGCGACCGTCGTGGACCTGCACGGGTATCTGGACCAGCCTGCCAACGCCCGGGTGGCGACGACCCTCGACCATGAGAGGTTCTGGGACCGGATCGTCGCGGCCGTCGACACCCTCGGCAGCCCGCAGAGGAGTGCGGACGGGGCGGGCGGGCCGCGGTCCTGACACGCACAGGCAGAAGCAGAAGGCAGCAGAACCGGATAGGCGTGTGGTCACCGACGGCTCCAGGACGCACACTCCGCGAGGTCGGTCGAGGCCGAGGCGGTGGCGATCGCCCGGGGAGGGCCCGCAAACGAGGTGGCGGGGCCCTCCGGGCGGATGCGAAGCTGCTCCGATGGGGTGGCACCGACCTGGATCGCGCCATCAGCCGGCAGGACGAACGGGCACGACAAGGGAACGAGGTACGACGGCGTGTCGGAGATACGCGGGGACCGGGGAGCAGACGACCGGGGCCCACGCCGCGGCCGGGGCACAGGGCGGCCCAGGGACGCACGCCGAGCCCCGGCGGCCCGCCGCGACCCGACCGCTGTCACCGAGCCCCGTGTGCAGGAGCGCCCCGCGCAAGAGCCCCGCGTGCAGCGCCACCCCGTACAGGAGGATCCCCTGACCGAGCTCCCCCTCCAGGAGCTCCCCGCGCACGGGGACCCGACGCTGCGGGCCGACTGCGCGAACTGTTTCGGCCTGTGCTGCGCGGCTCTGCCCTTCTCGGCCTCGGCCGACTTCGCCGTCGACAAGCCCGCCGGACAGCCGTGCGCCCACCTGGATGAGGACCACCGCTGCGGCATCCACACCCGGCTCAGGGAGCGAGGCTTCGCCGGCTGCACCGTCTACGACTGCTTCGGAGCGGGTCAGAAGGTCTCCCAGATCACCTTCGGGGGACTGAGCTGGCGGGAGGCGCCGGACTCGGCGCAAGCCATGTTCACCGCCTTCCCGGTGATGCGCCAGCTCCACGAGCTGCTCCGGCATCTGGCGGAGGCGCTGTCGCTGCCCGCGGCCCGTACCCTCCACGGCAGCATCCGCAGCCTCCTCGGCCATATCGACGTACTGACCCGTCAGGACGCCGATGCCCTGCTCGGCGTCGACGTCCCGGCCCTGCGGTCGGAGACCGGCGATCTGCTGATGCGTGCCAGCGCGCTGGCACGTGCGGAGGCCCGGCCGGGACGCGGGAAGATGCGGCGCGGAGCCGATCTCGTCGGAGCGCGGCTCGCCGGCGCGGATCTGCGGGGTGCCGATCTGCGCGGCGCCTGTCTGATCGCTGCGGACCTCGGCGGAGCCGATCTGAGGCTCGCCGATCTCCTGGGCGCCGATCTGCGCGACACGGAGCTCAGCGGGGCGGACCTCAGCGGCAGCCTCTTCCTCACACAGCCGCAGCTCCGGCAGGCCAAGGGCGATGCACGGACACGGCTCCCGCAGGGGCTGAGCCGTCCCGCTCACTGGTCCGCGTAGCGGTCGGCGCGACGGCAGCCCGTGGCGGGCGTCCTCCGCCGGCGCCCCCGTGGCTCCCCACGGTGTTCACCAGGGCTTTCATCCGTGCCGGCATAAGCAGGCGATACGCGGGTACGTGCGAGCCTTGTCAGGCCGCGTCCGCAGGAGGCGCTCCGGCCGCCCCTCGGGCCGGCACCGCGACCGGGTGTGGAGGAGTGCCGCCACCATGAACATCGCCTTCCTCATGGCGCCGGAAGGCGTCGAGCAGATCGAGCTCACAGATCCCTGGCAGGCCGTCGCCGGCATCGGGGGCACGCCCCTGCTGCTCTCCACGAAACCGGGCCGTGTCCAGGCCTTCCACCATCTCGACAAGGGCGACACGTTCCCCGTCGACCTCGTGGTCCCCGGCGGATCCGCGATGGACTTCGACGGCCTGATACTGCCCGGCGGCGTCGCCAATCCCGACGCGCTGCGCATGGACGCGAAGGCCGTGGCGTTCGTCCGGGCGTTCTTCGAGGAGGGCAAGCCGGTCGCCGCGATCTGCCACGCCCCCTGGATGCTCGTCGAGGCCGATGTGGTCCGCGGCAGGACCCTCACCTCCTGGCCGAGCCTGTGTACCGACATCCGCCATGCGGGCGGCATCTGGGTCGACGAGCCGGTGAGGGTGTGCAGGGAGGGTCCCAACACACTGATCACCAGCCGCAGGCCGGGTGACCTCCAGGCGTTCTGCTCGGCATTCACAGCCGAGTTCACCGAGGCCGCCGCGGGGGCGGGCGTAGGCCGCTAGTGTCCTGTCCGGGGCCGGCGCTCCCGCTGCCGCGCACGGCAGCGGTGAAGCAGGACCTGGTGACCTATCTGGTCACAGCACGAGGAGGGCGTCGAGGTGTGTCATCGCCGCCTCGACCGCTCTGCCGTCTGCCGCGCGCTGCCCGGCGACGGCCCGACCCGTTCCGTCCCGGCTACCGCCCGGGTGCCGGGGGCGCCTACGTGATGTCGAGGAAGACCTGGTCGGCTTCGGGCCAGCGATCCGCGACGGCCCGCTTGATCCGCACGGAAACGAGTTCGATCTGCTCGCTGTCCAGCCCGGGGACCAGATCGACCCGGGCGGCCACCAGCGCCGAGTCCAGCCCCAGACGCATCGTCAGCAGCGACGCCACGTTGTCGATCTCCGGCTGGTCCCCCAGCATGGTGCGGATCGCCTCGCGCAGTGCGGGGTCCACCGCCGCACCGATCAACTTGTCGCGGGACTCACGGGCGAGCGCGTACGCCACGTACACCAGCAGCAGACCGATCCCCGCGGAGGCCGCCGCCTCCCACACCACCTCATCGGTGACCAGGTGCAGGCACATTCCCGCCATCGCGAGGAGCACCCCGACCACTGCGGCACCATCCTCCGCGACGACCGTGCGCAGTGCCGGATCGCGCGCCTCGTCCTTGCGACTGCGGACCTGGTGAAGGGCACGTACCAGCGAAGTGCCCTCGGCGAGCAGAGCCACCGCGAGGACCGCGAGCCCGGCCGCGTAGCGGGCCGCGGACACCTTGTCGCTGCCGTGGCTCAGTGCTTCATAGGCCTGGAAGAACGAGAAGCAGCCGCCCATCACGAAAATCCCGACGGCGGCAAGCAACGACCAGAACCAGCGCTCCTTGCCGTAGCCGAAGGTGTGGTGGCGGTCCGGCGGGCGGCGGCTGCGGCTCAGCGCGGTGAGGAGGAAGACCTCGTTCAGGCTGTCGGCGACGGAGTGCGCGGCTTCCGACAGCAGCGCGGGCGAAGCCGCGGCGAGTCCGCCCACCACTTTGGCCGCCGCGATGACGAGATTGGCGGCGAGCGCGACGAGCACGGTCATCCTCGTTCTGCGGTCGGTGCCCTTCCGGCGGTCAGAGCCTTTCCTGCGGTCGGTGCCCTTCCAGGACCCGCCGCCGTCGTCACGCGTCACCATGGCTCACGGCATACCCGGAACGGGACCGGGCGCATCCGATCCTCACCGCACCACGGCCTCCTCCACCAGCAGTTTCACCGCGGCGGCGATCGATTCCGCATCGATGCCCGAGACATGTGTCTGCTCCTCGGGCGCCGCCGACGCGGGCATGTTCCGCACGGCGAGGCGCACCAGCCGCGGCACCGGCCGCCCGTCGGAGAAGGCTTCCGCGACGGCGTCGCCGATTCCTCCCTCGGAGCGGTGGTCCTCGACCGTGAGGAGGCACCCCGTCGCCTCAGCGGCCTCGTCGAGGGTCCTCACGTCCACCGGCTTCACCGAGTAGAGATCGATCACCCGGACCTGGACCCCCTCCGCGGTCAGAGCGTCGGCGGCACGCAGGGCCTCGTGGACCGTCGTGCCCGCGGCCACGACCGTCACCCGGTCCTCGTCGCTGCGGCGCAGCACCTTGCTGCCCCCGACCGGGAACTCCTCGTCGGGCCCGTAGACGACAGGGGTCTCGGAGCGTGTCGTCCGCAGATAGCGCACTCCCTCCAGGTCCGCCATGGCCGCCACCAGACGGGCCGTCTGATTGGCGTCACACGGGTACAGGACCGTCGAGCCGTGCACGGCACGGAACATGGCCAGGTCCTCGAGTCCCATCTGGGAAGGGCCGTCCTGGCCGATCGAGACCCCTGCGTGTGAGCCGACCACATTGATTCCGGCCCGGCTCACCGACGCCATCCGCACGAAGTCGTGGGCGCGGGTCAGGAACGCGGCGAAACTCGAGGCGTACGGCACCCAGCCGCGCGTCTGCATGCCCACCGCGGCCGCGAGGAGCTGCTGCTCCGCGATGTAACACTCGAAGAACCGCTCAGGGTGCTCCTTCTTGAAGTACTCCGCCCGCGTCGAGTCGCTGACCTCGCCGTCGAGCACGACGATGTCGGCGCGCGCCGAACCGAGTGCCGCCAGTGCGCGACCGTACGCCGTGCGGGTCGCCTCCTGCGAACCCACCTCGAATCGCGGCAGTTCCGGCGGAACACGGTCGCGGGCCGGCCGACCGGACACCTTCGGCGGCGGTGCCGGCTCGACGTGGATGAACCTCGGCCCGCCGAGTTCCTCGATCGCCGCGTCGGCGTCGGGAAGCGGCTTGCCGTGCTTGCCCTCCTGGTCCTCGACGGAGGCCACACCGCGTCCCTTGCGCGTCGCGGCGATGATCGCGACGGGGCGTTCATGGACGCCGACCGCTTCCACAAGGGCTTTGTCGACTGCTTCGACGTCGTGTCCGTCCACTTCGATCGTGTGCCAGCCGAAGGCTCCCAACCGGCGTGCGTAGGCACCGAGATCGTGCCCGTGGCGGGTCGGCCCGCGCTGCCCGAGCCGGTTGACGTCGATGATCAGCTTCAGATTGCCGAGCCGTTCGTGCGCCGCGTGCTCGACGGCCTCCCAGACCGATCCCTCCGCCATCTCGCTGTCGCCCGACAGAACCCAGACCCGGTACGGGAGTTCGTCGAGGCGCAGACCCGACAGGGCCACGCCGACCCCGACCGGCAGTCCCTGGCCGAGCGAGCCCGTGGCCACGTCCACCCAGGGCAGGCGCGGTGTGGGATGCCCTTCGAGCCGGCTCCCCAGCCGCCGGAACGTCAGCAGCTCCTCGTCGTCGATGACTCCGGCGGCCTTGTAGAGGGCGTAAAGGAGCGGTGAAGCGTGACCTTTGGACAGAATGAGCCGGTCGTTGGCCGGATGGCCGGGATCGCCGAAGTCGTAGCGCAGATGACGGGCGAGGAGGACGGCGGCGAGATCGGCCGCGGACATCGACGAGGTGGGATGACCCGAGCCCGCGGCGTCGGCGGCTCGCACCGCGTCGACCCTCAGCTGCTGTCCGAGTTCGGAGAGTTCTTCGTACCGCATGTCACTCCTTGGCCGGTGGAGGCGATGGAGAGGAAGCCGGAGAAGCGGGGAACCGGGCGAGCTCGGGCGCCGCGGAATCGAGCGGGACCGACCACGAGCGGACCAGCCCCAGCTGCACGGCCTGGCGCGGCAACGCCGCATCCAGCAGCCAGTCGGCCGCGACCCGTATCCGGTTGCCCGGCATGGCGGCGAGGTGGTAACCACGGGTGACCGCGCCGGCCAGGGGGCCGGCCAGCGGGATGCCGACGGGGTTCGCCGCCGCCTGTATCCCTCCCAGGTCCACGGCGAATCCGAGATCGTGGTGCTTGTAGGGACGGGCACTGCCGTATCCCAGCGACGCGGCCACGTTGTTCGCCGCGACGGCTCCCTGGCGCGTGGCGTGCTGCGCGGTCATCGGGGTGAGGGCGAATCCGCCGTCGGCGTCGCCCGGGGCGGCGGGGCGGGTCAGATCCGGTACCCCTGCCGCGTCGCCGCAGGCGAAGACGTCCGGATGGTGCGGGACGTCCAGCCGCGGAGTGACGCACAGCCGGCCGCGTTCGACCGGCAGGCCGATGTCCTGGACGAGCGGATCAGGCCGCACACCGACACACCAGATGAGGGTCTTCGTCGGGACGAACTCGCCGTTGTCCAGCAGGACTCCGGCCGGTGTGGCTTCCTTGACGGAGGTCCCGGTGCGTACCTCGACGCCCCGCTTGCGCAGGACGCGGTCCGCCGTCGTGGACAGGCGCCGGTCGAGCTCGGGCAGGACACGGGGCGCGATGTCGAGCAGCAGCCAGCGCGGCCGGGGTTGCCGGCGCTGCCCGGTGAGGCCGGGAGCGGGCCGGGCGGTCTGCGCATGGAGCCGGTCGGTGAAGACGGCACCCTGGGCCGCGACCTCGGTGCCGGTGTAGCCCGCGCCCACGACCACGAACGTGCTGCGTGCCTCGGCCTCGCCGGGATCCGTTTCGACGGCGAGTTCCGTCTGCCTGACGATGTGGTCCCGCAGATACAGCGCCTCGGGCATTCCGCGGAAGCCGTGCGCATACGCGGCCACACCGGGGACGGGCAGCAGCTTGTTCACACTGCCGACGGCAAGGACGAGCCGGTCGTATGTCAGCTCACGCTGTCGGCCCTCGGGATCCTCGTACGCCACACGGCGACCGTCGGTGTCGACGTGGGACGCCTCGCCTAGCACCAGCCGCACGCCGGGGAGGCTGTGCACGAGCGACACCGTGACCCTGCGCGGCTCGAGGATCCCGGCGGCCACCTGGGGAAGCAGCGGCAGGTAGAGGAAATAGTCGGTCGGGTTGAGCAGGACGATCTCGGCGCGTTTCCCGGCGAGAATCCGGGAGAGCGTTCTGGCCGCGCGGTGGCCCGCGAAACCGGCCCCCACGATCACGATCCGGGGCACCGCACTCCGGTCACGGCCTCGGTCCGGGTTCTCGGCGCTCTCGTGTCCGAAGACGTCCCGGCTCTGCCTGTCCTGTGCCTGCACGACGAATAGCCTCCCGCGTGAAGGGGTGTGCGACGGGCGCGGTCAACCGGGTGCCCGCCCATGGGCCTCCTAAACAAGGGTCCCTCGGCTGATCTATCGCGGCCACGCGAATGGTGAATTCATCAGAACGCCAATAGATCAGGAACGGTCACATCGCGTAAAAAACGAACGCATCGCCCGGTGTATGCCGCTGGTTGCCATACTGCTCACGCCACACAGAACAGATGTACTGATGTCGGGCCCCCACCGTTGCGGTCGCCTGCCGGACGGTCGCCGACCTGGGGTTTCCATCCACGGCGGACATTCGATGAGAGAAGTGATCCATGGCCCCCGAGTTTTCTGGCGGCACCGGCGGGGAATCCGCCGCTCTCGCGCTGAAAATACTGGTCGCAGGCGGTTTCGGGGTCGGCAAGACGACCCTCGTGGGCGCGGTCAGCGAAATCCGCCCCCTGCGCACCGAGGAACAGCTCAGCGTGGCCGGACAGTCGGTGGACGACACCGGAGGGGTGGAACGGAAGACGACGACGACCGTCGCCATGGATTTCGGTCGCATCACCATCCGGTCGGGGCTGTCCCTGTATCTCTTCGGCACACCTGGCCAGGACCGTTTCTGGTTCCTTTGGGACGAGCTCGCCCACGGCGCACTCGGAGCGGTCGTGCTCGCCGACACCAGGCGCCTGGAGGACAGTTTCCCTGCCGTGGACTACTTCGAGCACCGCGGCATTCCGTTTGTCGTCGCCGTCAACTGCTTCCCGGGAGCGCGTGCTTACGGCGCCCATGAGGTCTCACGCGCCCTCGATCTCGACCGCGGGACACCCGTCGTGCTGTGTGACGCACGGGACCGCGACTCCGGCAAGGAAGTGCTCGTCCGCCTCATCGAATACGCCGGGCGCGTGCACACGGCCCGGCTGCTCGACTCGGTGGGTTTGTGAGGACCACTCACCGGATCCGCCGCCGGCACCGGCCGGTGGAGGGCCAGCGCCTGTGCGCCCCGGACGAGTCCTTGCCCTGACGGTAACGGTGAGGAAGGCTTACGGGCAGAATGGGGAAACGGGGACATCTGAACGGGGAGGACCGGACATGGGGCTGGAACAGGGACTCGACTGGCTGCTGGACGACTTGACCAAGCGCGTCGATCACATACGGCACGCGCTGGTGCTGTCCAACGACGGGCTGGTGACGGGGGCGAGCACCGGTCTCGCGCGGGAGGACGCGGAGCACCTGGCCGCTGTTTCTTCCGGTCTCCACAGTCTGGCGCGGGGATCGGGACGGCACTTCCGCGCGGGCAACGCACGGCAGACGATGGTCGAGTTCGACGACGCGATGCTCTTCGTCACCGCGGCGGGTGACGGCAGCTGTCTGTGTGTGCTGAGTGCCGCGGAGGCCGATGTCGGCCAGGTCGCCTATGAGATGACGCTGATGGTGAGCCGTGTCGGCGAGCATCTCGCGGTGGGCGCGCGTCAGCCGGGACGTGTGACACTCTCCGACTTCTGAAAGTCCCGTTCCGGTCTTCCAGTCCCGTTCCGGTCTTCGAGTCCCGTTCCGGTCTTCACGTTCCGTTCCGGTGTTCACGGCGTGCGGTCCCGACTGCGGCCGTTCGCGCGGGGGTGTCCGGGCGGGGCGATCGGGCGAGATGTGACTCATGCCCATTCGCTGCTCGATTGAGGGCGTGACCTGCGTCGATGTGGCGGGCTCAGGGGTTTTCCACAGGCCCGGCGAGAAACGGCTCCTCGGGCTACCGTCGTGACTGACAGTGTTCATCATGTACGGGGGAGTCACACATGTCGGAGACCACGACCGGTGCGGCCGTAGCCATGACCTTCGGACGCGCCGCGGCGACGCTGGAGCTGAAGCGGGGCGAGTTCGACCTCGCGGTGCAGCTCGGTCACATCCGCACCACATGCACGAAGACACCGGGAAGCAGCCGGGTGGCCCGGGACGAGATCGACCGCCTGCGGGCGGCGCAGGGCTTTCCCGAGACGCTCCGCGGGCGCGTCCGTACGGTCGCCGCGACCGAGGCCTCGCGGATCATCTCCGCCTCGGCCGGCCGCTTCACCAGGCTGGCCCGCACCGGCCACTTCACACCGGTCAGGTTCTTCCTGAACCGCTACCGCGTGGTGGTGTGGCTCTATCTCGCGTCGGAAGTCCAGGAGTTCGCCCGGACCAACCCGGATCTGCTCAAGGGCCGGCTTCCCGCGGCTCTACGCGCCCGGCTCGACGACGGTGCGGACTGGCGGGCACGCAACTGGCGGGGGCGCCGCCTCGGTATGCTGCTGCGGCAGACTTCGGAACCCTGGGCGCGCGCCGCGGCGATCGCCTCCGTGCTCGACCCTGCCGTGGTGGCGGAGGTGGTCGGCGACCCCGCGGAGCGGGACGATCTGGAGCGGATGCGTCCGGACATGCCCTACGAGCGTGCGGTGTCACAAGCGGTGCGTGACCTCAGGGACCGAGTGCTGCGGGCGGACGCCCCGGACGAGATCGCGTGGTACCGGCTGAGTCTGGAGCTTTCTCTGGACGAGGCCAGGGCCTCGGGTCCGGCTCCTCATCCTGACGGCGTGCCACGCCGGTTGCTCCGGCCGGGCGTGCCGGACGGCCTGTCACTCGCCCCGGCTCCCGGCCGCCCGGCGGCACTACCGCCACCGACGCCCCCACCGACGGCGGTAAGAGAAGCGGTTCCGGGCACCGGTGCGGGTGCCGGTACCGCGGTGGGCATGCGACCTGGGGCGGCCGTGCCCGCACACGCTCCTGACGACGGGGCCCAGGGTCTCGCCGTCCGAGACACAGACGGTCATGGCAGCCCGCACGCACGGCCGCCCGGGAGCGGCCGCGGAAGACACGCTCCGCGGCGGCACCACGGGACCGGACGACTACTTGCGCGGCTGCGCTCGCGCAGGAAGTCACCGTCCGGCGGGTGACGGGGGTGTCCGCTCGCCTCGCGTGGTGTCCGCGGTGCGCCATGGCGTGCGGAGGAGAAGCCGAGCAGGCACGATGGCGGCATGCTGCTGGCCCGTCTTGCGGAGGTATCGCGGCAGATCGCCGCCGAACCGTCCCGTACAGGCAAGATCGCGGCGCTTGCGTCGCTGTTCGCGGATGCCCGGCCCCAGGAAGCCGCGCTGGTCATCTCCTATCTCGCGGGCAGGCTGCCGCAGGGACGTCTGGGCGTCGGTTGGAGCGTGCTCAAGGACCGGGTGCAGCCGGCCGGCGAGCCGAGTCTGACCGTCACCGAGACCGATGCCGTCTTCTCCGCGCTCGCCCAGGTCTCGGGAGCCGGTGCGCAGGCTGGGCGCAAGCGCCTCGTAGGGGAGCTGATGGGTGCCGCGACCGCTCCCGAGCAGGAGTTCCTGCTCCGGCTGCTGACGGGTGAGGTGCGCCAGGGTGCTCTGGACGCGGTCGCGCTGGAAGGCGTCGCGAAGGCGGCGGGGGCACCGGCGGCCGATGTGCGGCGCGCGGTCATGCTCGACGGCTCGCTCGCCCGTGTCGCCGAGGCCCTGCTGGCCCGGGGGCCGGACGTGCTCGCGTCCTTCCGGCTGCACGTCGGCCGTCCGGTCCAGCCGATGCTCGCGCACACCGCCTCGTCGGTCGCCGAGGCCGTGCGGGCTGTCGGCGCCTGCGGCGTCGAGGAGAAGCTGGACGGCGTTCGCATCCAGGTCCATCGCCTTGGCGGCGATGTGCGGATCTACACCCGCTCTCTCGACGACATCACCGGACGCCTGCCCGACGTCATCGACACCGTGCGCGCACTGCCGGGGGACCGTTTCGTTCTGGACGGCGAGGTGATCGCCCTCGATCCCACGGGAAGACCTCTGCCGTTCCAGGACATCGCCTCACGCGTCGGCTCCCGTATGGACGTGGTGGCGGCGACTGCCGCCGTGCCGCTCTCGCCCGTGTTCTTCGACCTCCTCGCCGACCAGGAGAGCGGTCAGGGCGACGCAGGCGATCTGCTCGATCTGCCCGGCTGTGAACGCCATGCGGCCCTCGCCCGCCTGGTTCCCGAACCGATGCGGGTACGGCGCTTCGTCGTGGACGATCCCGGGTCTGAGGCGCAACTGCGAGAGGCCGAGACCTTTCTGGCGCAGACGCTGGACCGTGGCCATGAGGGCGTCATGATCAAGGCCCTCGATGCCCCCTATGTCGCCGGCCGGCGCGGCCGCTCATGGCTGAAGGTGAAGCCCGTCCACACCCTCGACCTGGTCGTCCTGGCCGTCGAGTGGGGCCATGGCCGGCGTACCGGCCTGCTGTCGAATCTCCATCTCGGCGCCCGTGCCGCCGACGGTTCCTTCGTCATGCTCGGCAAGACCTTCAAGGGTCTGACGGATGCGATGCTGCGCTGGCAGACCGACCGGCTCAGTGAACTGGCGGTCTCCGACGACGGGTTCACCGTCCGGGTACGGCCCGAACTGGTCGTCGAGATCGCTTACGACGGTCTCCAGCGCTCCACGCGCTACCCGGCGGGGGTCGCGCTGCGGTTCGCGCGCGTCGTCCGTCACCGCCCCGACAAGCGCCCGGCGGACGCGGACACCATCGAGCACGTGCTGGCCTCGGCACCGGTGGGCGGAACGCCGTGACCGGGTGGGCCCCGGCCGGTCGGGGGAGTCCGGCCGGGGCGGTCTGGGACGGGTCCTTCCGGGCGATCCGCCAGGTTCGCCCGTACCCGCATCTAGATGAATTGTAAACTATGCCCGATCGCCATGGATTCCCCCGACGCCCCGGTCATACATCGGGTGCGCGGCGGTGGTCGGCTGCAGCAGCACGAGTCCGAGCGAGCGGTTGTACGCGATCACTCCGCCCGTCGGCGTCTGGCCGGCCGGATCAGGTGACGAGCGGGGTTCAACCGCCGTGGCCGGTACGGGGTTCGCGGGGTTCGATGCGGTGGCGGAAGGCAAGCGTCCCCGGGTCCAGAGCCGTCACGCCGCCGTCGATCGTGAGGACCGCCCCATTGACGAAAGAGGCGGCGGGGGACAGCAGCCAGGAGACCGCCTCGGCGACTTCGCTCGGTTCGCCGGGCCTGCCCGCGGGGACGAGCCGCGTCGCCGCCTCGTACGCGGCCTGCGCGCCGCCTTCGCCCAGACCGGCCTCTTCGGCGAAGCGCACCATGCGACCGTCTGCCATGTCGGTGCGTACCCAGCTGGGGCAGACGGTGTTGGCGCGCACCCCCTGACGGCCGTAGTCCACGGCGACGGAACGGCACAGCTGGAGCAGTGCGGCCTTGGACGTCGCGTAGACCGCGTTGGCCTGGCCGTTGCGCAGCGCCGAGACGGAAGCCACCGCGACCACGGAGCCGCGCGATGCCAGCAGATGGGGAAGCGCGGCGCGCAGCAGCAGGAAGGGACCGGTGACATTGGTTCGCATGACGGTGTCCCAGTCCTCGTCCGACAGATCCCCGACGGCACCCGGGCGTGCGACGCCCGCGTTGAGCACGAGTCCGTCCAGCCGGCCGTATGCGGCCAGAGCCGCCTCGACCAGACCCCGGACCGCGTCGCGGTCCGTCGTGTCGGCCGGATGGGCCAGTGCCCCCGTCTCCCGCGCCACCGCCGTCAGCGGCTCGGCCCGCCGCCCGCTGACCACCACGCGATGTCCCTGGGCGCACAGCAGCCGTGCGGTCGCCGCCCCGATGCCCGTTCCTCCGCCGGTGACGATGAAAACTCCCTGGTCCGCCACGAGAATTGACCCTCCGCAGTGATCGACTACATCTGCTGCGAGCCTATGTACCCGGGTCCCTCCGGCGCACCGGGAGCCGTCAGCGGGCGCGCCTCCTGTGGCGCAGATATCCGCCGCCCGCCAGGGCCACGGCAGCCACGGCCGCCGCGGCGGCACCCAACGTCGCGGGGAGCCCCCAGGAGTGCGCACCTGCGGACGAGGCAGTGGCCACGGTCTGCTGCGGCGATGCGGAGGGGGCGGTCCCCGCCGGGCGGCCGTCGGTGTGGTCACCGAAGCCGCCGGGGTGTGCCGAGGGAGTGCTCCCCTCGCCCGCGTGGCCGCCGGCCGCAGCGTTCCCGCTGCCCGAGGCGGCGCCACCACCCGTGTCACCCGCTCCACTCGCCTTGCCCTTGCCCTCCGATGTGTCTCCGGCGCCGGAGCCCCGATCGTGCGTGGCGCCCGCCCCGGCTCCCGTCAGCACGATGTCCGAGCAGGAGTAGTACGTGTCGGGGGTGTCCGTGTTCTGCCAGATCGTGTAGAGCAGATGGCGGCCCTTGTGGCTGTGGGGCATCGTCCCCTGGATCCGGTAGGAACCGTTGCGGAGTACCGGGTCGGTGACCGAGGCGATCGGCTTGCTCTCCAGGTCGTCCCACGAGAGCGAAGTGCCGGGGTCGTAGCCGTCCTTGGTCACGTACACCCGGAACGTGCCCCGGTGGGGAATCGTCGACGCATAGGTGAGGGTGAACGGCGCTCCGGCCTTGAACGTGGTGGCGGGCCAGTCGTCGCGTGCGACGTCCAGGCCCTTGTACCGGTCTATGCCCGCGCTGCACAGCTTCCCGTCGGGGATCATCTGGCGGTCGCGGCCCGCCACACCGGCCACGCGCAGGTTGTCCCAGTGCTGGAAGGCCGTTTCCCCGCCGACGCGGACGGCCGCGGCACACGCGGCCGACCCCGAGTGACCGCCCCGGGGGGCGCACGCCACGGCGCGGCTGACCGGATCGGTCGGAGCGCCGTGTGCCCCGGCCGGTACGGCGGAGACCGCGAGGAGCATCACGGAAGTGCTGCTGATGAGCGCGGCCGCGGCCGGACTGGTGCGATGAACGGACATGCTCGGACAGACCTCCCGTGGCCGGCGTCGGCAGCCGTACCTGCCGTGTCCATGAGTACGTCCCGTGTGCCGGGCAGCGTTCAGCCCGGACCCCTGCCGGGTGACGGGGCACCGAACTCCACTCGCCGTGAGGCGGCCGACCCGTCGAGTCCCACGGCCGCGATCCAAGGTCATCAGCCCATGATCCGGGCGCGTCGGCCACCGTCCGTGACCGGCTCCCCGTTCTTGTCGCGCAAGGGCCGGAAAGCCCGCCGGTGCCGTGGAGAACGCGTGATCAGGGGCGCTTTCGCCATCATCGTGAGGTCAATCACAAAATGATCAGGTTTCGTCCGTTTTGGTGAAAGATAGGTGACTCGAATGTGTAATTTTGGGCCGTTCCAGTGGCCCCGAGAGGCCCTCCGGTCGGTGGGCGCCCAGGGAGAGAAATGGGACTGGCACCGCGTGCGGTCGGCAAGTGGCGGATCGCTCTGCCTGTCGCGGGAGGGGTCGCCGTGTTCGCGCTGGGCGGCCTCTACACCGCCGGAGTGGCGGCGGCCGACGACATCGCCGACGGCACCCGGGTGCGGGGCGTCGACATCGGCGGGATGAGCCGGACCGACGCCGAGCGCCTGCTCGAGCGCAAGCTGGGCCCCGGCTACGCGGAGCCGGTCGCGATGAGGATCGGCGACCGCACCGAAAAGGCCGACCCCGCCGCGCTCGGCCTCTCTCTCGACGCCGCCGCGACCGTCGACCGAGCCGTGGATGCGGCATCCGATCCGGCCGGCGTCATCGGCAAGCTCTTCGCGTCCTCCGGCCGCAGCGTCGAGCCGGTGGTCCACGTGGACCGGCAGAAGGTGCGCGCGGCTGTGGACCGCATCGGCCGCAGCGCCGAGCGACCGGTTCGTGACGGGGCCATATCGTTCGAGAACGGCGCCGCGCGAGCCGTCGCCCCCGTCACCGGCGTCACGCTGGTCACGGACCAGGCACTGAACACCCTCCAGGCCGCCTATCTGCGGGCGGGCGCGCCCGACGAGGTCGTCCTTCCGGTCAAGCGCACGCAGCCGCGCATCGGCCAGGCCGAGACCGACCGCGCCATGAGGGAGTTCGCCCGCCCGGCGATGTCCGCGCCCGTCACGCTGACTCTCGCCGACCGGCGCATCACCGTCGATCCCGTCACGCTGGGCAGGCACCTGGCGATGAAGCCCGACGCCCGGGGCCGCTTCGTCCCGGCTCTCGACGCGCACGGCCTGCTCATCGACCCGGCCCTCTCCCGGCCGCTGAAGCAAGCCACCCAGGGGCCCAGTGACGCGACGTTCCGTCTCGATGCCCACGGCCGTGTCGTCGTGGCGCAGGAGGCCCGCGCGGGCCGGCCGGTCACCGAGAAGGCGCTCGGCGACGCGGTCCTGCCGCTGCTGACCCGCACCGGCGCGGCACGCACCGGCGAGATCGCCGCACCGACCGTAGCGCCGCGGCTCACCGGCGCGCAGGCACGGCAGCTCGGCATCACGGAGAAGGTCTCCTCGTTCACCGTCCACTTCCCGGCCGCCCCGTACCGCATCACCAACATCGCCCGGGCCGTCGGGCTCATCAACGGCTCGCTCGTGCTGCCCGGGCACGAGTGGAGCTTCAACCGGACCGTCGGCGAGCGGACCAAGGAGAACGGCTTCGTCGACGGGATCATGATCAACAACGGTCAGTATGTGAAGTCACCCGGCGGCGGCGTCTCCGCGGTCGCCACGACCATGTACAACGCCATGTTCTTCGCCGGCGTCAAGCCCCTGGAGCACGGCGCCCACTCGTTCTACATCGAGCGCTATCCCGAGGGCCGCGAGGCCACGGTGGCCTGGGGCACCCTCGATCTGCGCTGGGCCAACGACTCGGGCCACGCCCTGTACGTCCAGGCCACCTCCACGGACACCTCGGTCACCATCACCTTCCTCGGGAGCAAGAAGTACGACGAGATACGCGCGACCCGCGGCCCGCGCACCAACATCACGCCCCCCGGCACCCGTACCGGAAGTGCTCCCACCTGCGAGGTCCAGACCCCCCTCGAGGGATTCGACGTCGCCGTCGGCCGGGTCTTCGTCCAGGGCGGCCGCGAGGTGAAGCGGGAAGACTACGCAACCCACTACACGCCTCGTGACAAGGTCACCTGCACCCCCGAGAAGCCGGGCACACCGCCGGCCGGTGGCGAGAAGCCGGTCACGCCGCCCGCCGGGGACCAGCCCGACCCGGCGCACACGCCGGCGGCGGTCGGCAGCACCCGTTCCGAGTAACACAAGCCGCGGTCGGGCAGGGCCCGTTCCGAGTGCGATCAACCCCGGCCGGCAGCGCTCCACCCGGCCGGAAGCAGACACGACACCCTGCCCCCGTCAGGACACCGCGAGCTGCGCCGCCGCGCTGTCGATGAGCATGTCGAGCGCTCCGGGATAGGCGCTGACGTTCATCTCCGCGACCAGGTAGGGGGCCGCGGGAGCGATATGCGGATTCGTGCTCGCGGGCAGCCGGGCGTAGGTGGCCCGCCACACGGCCTCGTCCGCCCGGCGGGCCGCATCGGGCAGGGCGAGAGCGGCCGCGTCGAGCGCCGCGAAGGCCAGCGTCTGGTCGATGAAGCAGTGATAGATGCGGACCGCCGTCGACGTGCCGAAGCCCGCTCGGTGCAGCACACCCAGAATGATCTCGTCCGACGCGATCTCATGGGCCCGTCCCGAGACCCGGCTGGCCGTGAGCACCGCCGCCTGCGGATGCGCCATATACGCGGCATGGATGCGCAGGCCGAGCGACCGCAGATCCGCCTGCCAGTCGTCCGACGGCGCCCAACCGCGCAGTGCGCGCCCGATCAGCTCGTCACCGACGGCCAGGGTCAGTTCGTCCATACCGCGGAAGTACCGGTAGAGGGTGCTGGGGTCCGCGCCCAGTGCCATCCCCAGCCGGCGCGCGGTGAGACCCGCGCTGCCGTGCTCACGCAGCATCCGCAGTGCCGTTTCCACGATCAGCTGCTCGGAGAGCACCACACCGCCCTTGGTGGGGCGCCGGCGACGGCGCAGATGCTCCGGTACCACCTTCTTGGGCATCGACCCCGACTCTCCTCACTCTCGGTGATGCTTATGCCAACGCCATTGACCGTATCAGCGGCCCCTGCGTTTCATCCAGGCACGGGGCGACGCCTCGGGCAGACTTCGGGCTGAGGGAAAGGACCTGGCTATGCGCGTTTTGCTGATCGGTGCCGGTGGGGTGGGGACGGCCTTCACCCGGATCGCCGCCCGTCGAGGATTCTTCGAGCGGATGGTCGTTGCCGACTACGACGAGTCACGAGCGGCGGCGGCGGTGGAGACCCTCGCCACGGCGGGGGAGGGCGCGTCCTCCCAGCCGGACGACCGCTTCACCGCCGCCCGTATCGACGCGTCGGACGAGGCCGCCGTCACCGAACTCCTCCAGCGCGAGCGCTGTGACGTTCTGGTCAATGCCACCGACCCCCGGTTCGTCATGCCCCTGTACCGTGCCGCTCTTGCCGCGGGCGCCCACTACCTGGACATGGCGATGTCCCTGTCACGGCCCCACCCGGAGCGCCCGTACGAGGAGTGCGGTGTCAAGCTCGGTGACGAGCAGTTCGCCCTGGCGGACGAGTGGGAGAAGTCGGGGCGCCTGGCCCTCGTGGGCATGGGAGTCGAGCCGGGCCTCTCCGACGTCTTCGCCCGCTACGCGGCCGACGAACTCTTCGACACCATCGAGGAGATCGGCGTCCGCGACGGTGCGAACCTCACCGTCGACGGATATGACTTCGCGCCCTCATTCAACATCTGGACCACGATCGAGGAGTGCCTCAACCCGCCGGTGATCTACGAGAAGGACCGCGGCTGGTTCACCACCCCGCCGTTCACCGAGCCGGAGGTCTTCGAGTTCCCCGAGGGCATCGGACCGGTCGAGTGCGTCAACGTCGAGCACGAGGAGGTCCTGCTGATCCCCCGCTGGGTCGACGCGGACCGGGTCACCTTCAAGTACGGACTCGGCGAGGACTTCATCAACACCCTGAAGGTCCTGCACCAGGTGGGACTCGACCGTACGGAGCCGGTGACGGTGCCGGGCCCCGACGGTCCCGTGCAGGTCTCCCCCCGCGACGTCGTCGCGGCGGGACTGCCCGACCCGGCCAAGCTCGGCGACCGCATGCACGGAAAGACCTGTGCGGGCACCTGGGCCAAGGGAACCAAGGACGGCCGGCCGCGCGAGGTCTACCTGTACCACGTCGTCGACAACGAGTGGTCGATGAAGGAGTACGGCTCCCAGGCGGTGGTCTGGCAGACCGCTGTCAACCCCGTCGTCGCCCTGGAACTCGTCGCGAACGGATCGTGGACGGGCAAGGGCGTGCTCGGGCCCGAGGCCTTCGCGCCGCGTCCCTTCCTCGACCTCCTCACCGAGTACGGCTCTCCCTGGGGGATGCGCGAGGACTGACAGTGATGATGGCTGTGGCTCCGCTCGGCGGTCTGACCCCAGGACTGACTGGCGCTTCGGCTGTCCTTGGTTCGATTTGTCGGCCGTCCGGGCGGGGCCACAGCGCGCGTGGCCGGTCGGGCATCTGTGACTTCATAGGAGCCCGGCCAAAGGTCCCATCACTGTCTTGTCCGTTTCGGCGGTCAAGGCCCGCACCCAGACCATCAACCAGATCCGCAACCTCATCGTGACGGCACCCGCGTCGGTCCGGGAGAAACTCCGGAGCCTGGCCGCCAGCGAGCTGATCGACACCCTGGCGCGGTCCCGCCCGGCCGGTGACCTAGCCGACCCGGAGCACGCGGCCAGGGTCACACTGCGGCGGCTCGCCCGCCGTCACCAGCGGCTCAGTGAAGAGATCGCTGAAGCCGATGCCGACTTGGGCCCGCTGGTCAACCGGGCCGCCCCCAGACTGATCGCCCTGCCCGGCGTCGGACCCGAGACGGCGGGCCAGTTGCTGACCACGGCGGGCGACAACCCTGACCGACTGCGCTCGGAGGCGTCCTTCGCGCACTTGTGCGCGGCCGCTCCGATCCCGGCGTCATCGGGCCGGACACACCGGCACCGGCTTAACCGGGGAGGCGACCGGCAGGCCAACCGGGCCCTGCACACCATCGTGCTGGTCCGCATGCGCCACGACCAGCGCACCCGTGAGTACGTCGCCCGACGCACCGCCGAAGGCATGACCAAGAAGGACATCGTCCGCTGCCTGAAGCGGTTCGTTGCCCGCGAGATCTACCGACACCTGCCCCACCCCCAAATCACCGCAGAACGCCTAACTCAAGCCGCTTGACGATCTATAGGAGTCGACCGTTCACCTGCGGTGACGCCCCGCAGGCGTGAAAATCGGTACAGGGGCTGCCCGCCGACGCCGCTTGATGTTTGGGCTGTGAGCCCGCATAGGAGTCTGGTGAGGGAGCCGTCAGAGGGGGCCGCACACTGTCGCCTTGAGCACGCCGATCAGCTTCTCCGTTACCCCCTTTGGCTCCCCGGGCAGCCCCTGCCCGGACCATCGCATCAGGGGGTATGTCATGGAGGAGTTGGGAGTAGACCACGATGATGGGACGGTCGCCAGGGTCGCGGCGATCGACATCGCGAAGGCGTCCGGAATGGTCTGCCTGCGCGTCCCGCACGACACCATCGAGGGCCGACGTGTTCAGAAGGTCTGGACGGTCGCCTCGACCACGAACACGATCCTCGAACTCGGCGACCGGCTGCTGTGTCAGGGCGTCGAGCGGGTGGTCATGGAGGCGACAGGCTCGTACTGGCGCCCGTTCTTCTATCTGCTGGAGGCCCGCGGCCTGGACTGCTGGCTCGTCAACGCCCGCGACGTGAAGAACGTCCCCGGGCGCCCGAAGACGGACAAGCTGGATGCGGTCTGGCTGGCCAAGCTCGCCGAACGCGGCATGGTCCGCGCCTCGTTCGTCCCGCCGAAGCCGGTGAGGCAGCTGCGGGACTTCACCCGCACCCGCACCGTGTTCGTCCAGGAACGCACCCGCCACAAGCACCGCGTCGACAAGGCCCTGCAGGACGCGCAGATCAAACTGTCCGACGTCGTCTCCGACCTGTTCGGCATGTCCGGACGGGCCATGCTCGACGCGATGGTCGCCGGAGAACGCAACCCACGCACCCTGGCCGGCCTCGCCAAGGGCAACCTGGTCAAGAAGAAGCCCGCCCTCATCGAGGCCCTCACCGGGCAGTTCGAAGACCACCATGCACGGCTGCTGCGGGTACTGCTGTCCACTGTCGACCACCTCACCGCACAGATCGACGAACTCGACCGGCTGATCGCCCGGACGCTGGAGGAGATCACCGCCCCACCAGGCAGCACAGAGGCCAAGGACGGCGGGGTCAGTGCCCGGACTCTGGCCGAGAAGCTGGACGCCGTCCCCGGGATCGGGCCGACCACCGCGCAGATCATCCTCGCCGAGATCGGCGCGGACATGAGCCGCTTCCCCACTCCCGAACACCTCGTCTCCTGGGCCAAGCTGTGCCCCCGCACCATCCAGTCCGGAGCGAAGAACACCACGGGGCCAGCTGGGAAGGGCAACCCCTGGCTCAAGGGCGCCCTCGGCGAGGCCGCCAACGCCGCCGCCCGCACCGACACCTTCCTCGGCGCCCGCTACCGGCGCATCGTCAAACGCCGCGGCCATGCCAAGGCTCTGGTAGCCGTCGCCCGTTCGATACTCGTCATCGCCTGGCACCTGATCAACGACCCCGACGCCTCCTACCAAGAACTCGGTGCCGACTGGCACCGCCGCCACCTCGACCCCGCCCGCAAGACCCGCGACCTCGTCCGCCAGCTCCAGGCCCTCGGCCACCAAGTCGCGCTCAGCCCGGCATCAGCCTGACCGCCCCGACACCGTCATCCGGTCCGCAAGCGGCCCGGATACTGCCGCCTGCCCTCCCGCACATCGATTTTCCGATCAGCTTCGAAGACCCTGCCCGGGGCCGTTGAGCGTGCGGCCCCGGGCAGGTATCCGGGGGGACGGAGCGGTCAGCCGTCCATGAGCCGCAGGGCCGGCGGCGCCTCGTCCTCGCGCACCCGTGCCGGCCGCCGCCGTCGAACCGCCGTACCTCCCCGTTCTCTTCACACCACGTACCCGCCGGCGCGGGAACCGCCGCCGCCTCCCCCGTCATCCTCCCCACAGAATGCCGAGCGAGGACGAGGGACGGGCGATGGGCAGGACGTCGGGGCGGGAATCCGGAACGGCAGCGGCGGCGCAGGGAGCGGGAGGCGGACTCACCCGCCGTGTGCTGCTGGGCGCGGGCGCCGCGGCGGGGGTGGGGGTGGCCGCGGCTTCCTGGACGGCGGGTGCCTCCACCACGCGGACGGCCTCCACCACGCGGACGGCCGCCGCCGCGCCACGTCCTCCGCGCGCCGGTGACTGGGCGGCCCTGGCACGTGGGCTGGACGGCACGCTCATCAGGCCCGGCGCCCGCGACTACGACAGCGCGCGCCGGCTCTTCAACCCCCGGTTCGACGGCGTCAAGCCCGCCGGAATCGCCTACTGCGCACGACCCGAGGACGTACGCGCCTGCCTCGCGTTCGCCCGCCGCCACCAGGTGCCCGTGGCGGTACGCAGCGGCGGCCACTCCTATACGGGATGGTCATCCGGTCCGGGCCTCGTCGTCGACGTGCAGAAGATGGCCGCCGTCTCGCTCTCGGGCAGCACCGCGACCGTCGGCGCGGGCGCCAAACTCATCGACGTCTACGGCCGGTTGACCGCCAAGGGGCGGACCATCCCCGCCGGATCCTGCCCCACCGTGGGAGTCTCCGGACTGGCACTCGGCGGCGGCATAGGCGTGGTCAGCCGTGCCTACGGCCTGACGAGCGACAGCATCACCGGCGCCCGGATCGTCACCGCGGACGGCCGGATCCGCGACGTGGACGCCCGGCACGATCCCGATCTCTTCTGGGCCCTGCGCGGCGGCGGCAACGCCCAGTTCGGTGTCGTCACCGAACTGCGGATGCGCACCCATGCGGCACCCCAGTGCACCACCTTCTTCCTCAGCTGGCCGTGGTCCCGGGCCCAGGCGGTGGTACGGGAATGGCAGCGCTGGGCGCCCACGGCACCCGACGAGACCTGGGCCAACCTGCATCTGTCCGCACCGGCCGGCGGACGGCCGGGATCGGTCCGGGTCGGCGGGCTGACTCTGGGCAGCCGGGGAGACATCGAGAACCGCCTCGACCGCTTCGCCGATGCCGTCGGCGCGCCCGCGGCGTCCGTGTTCGTGCGGACCCGCCCGTTCATGGACGCGATGAAGGTGATGGGTGGAGTCTCGGGCTTCAGCATCGCCCAGGCCCATCAGCAGGGCACCCTGCCGGGCCGGAACCCCCAGGGCCGTGTCGCGCGCGAATCGTATGCGGCGCGCTCGGACTTCTACACCCGGCGCATCCCCGGCGACGGCATCAAGGCCCTGCTCACCCGGGTGGAGCGGCTCTCCGCCCTCAGCGGGGGCGGCGTGGGCAGCATCGCCCTGGACGCCCTTGGCGGTGCGGTGGGGAGGGTCCGGGCAGCGGACACGGCGTACGTCCACCGGGACGCACTCTTCCTGGCCCAGTACATCGTCTCCTGGCCCGACCGTGCCTCCGCGACCACCGTGGCCCGGCACCAGGCCTGGCTCGACGCCACCCATGCGGCGATGCGGCCCTGGGCCAGCGGCCAGGCGTACCAGAACTACACCGACCCCAAACTCCAGGACTGGCGGCGGGCGTACTACGGGGCGAACGCCGACCGGCTGGCACGGGTGAAGGCCGCTTACGACCCCGGGCGTCTCTTCCGCCACCCGCACGCCTTCTGACCCGCCCCGTCCCAGGCCGCCGGCCTGCCGCGGACCCCGGGGCAGGCCGGCAGCCGCTCAGCCTCGGAGCGGCGGGAACCTCAGCCGTCGTCTCCGGTGGGCGGGGCCGAGCCCCCCGGCCCGGTGGACGCATCCGACGACCCGTCACGCGAGGCAGATGCAAGGGACGCGATCTTCGTCGAGTAGTCGGACCAGATCTGGGCCGCGACCTGGGACCCGCGCTCGGATCCCTCCCCGCCCGTGCCACTCAGCGGCAGCAGGGGCTTGCCGGGCTGGGAACGGAACAGCGTCACCGCTGTCGACAGCCTGTCCGTGTACCCGACGAACCACGCGGCGCGCTGCACCTCGTTCCGTCCGGTCGAGGCAGCGGCGACGGGTCCCAGCACCTCCGGCGAGGCCGCGGCCGGGGTCCCCACCGCCACATCCTGCAGCACCGCATTGACCTGGAACGCCACCGGAGTGTCCATGGCGCGCCGCGCGGGCACCGGCTGCAGCCCCTCCACGGGCGCGCCGTCCCGCAGCACCCTGGTCACCGAGTACGGCTCGTGCCGCGTACCGTCGGCGGCGAAGGTCGCGTACGACCCGGCCATCCGGATCGCGCTCGGTGACGAGGTGCCGAGCGGGAACTCCGGGTTGAGGCGCGCCATACTGTCCTTGAGCATCCCGGCGCCCATGGCCATGTCCTTGATGCGCTCCAGCCCCGCGTCCAGACCCAGCTGCCGGAACGGCGTGTTGGCCGATGTCGCCATGGCCTCACGCAGCGTCGGGAACCGCGGGGCCACAGCCAGCGGGGACGGCAGGGTCCGCTGCCTGCGCACCGGCATCAGACCGGACGACAGCCGGCCCCTCTCGTCGTAGAAACTCTCCGCGGACACCGGCCGGTTGTTTCCATCCTCGTCGCGCACTCCGTGCTGGAGCGCCGTCGCCAGGACGAACGGCTTGAAGACCGAACCCGCCGGCACCCCCGAGGTATCCGCGTTGTTGGTGAAGTGCCGGGTCGCGTCGGCACCCCCGTACATCGCGACGATGGCGCCGTCACCGGGCTTCACCGACGCCGCGCCGATCTCGGCGAACCGGTCCTGGTCACGGGTCTTCGGATCGAGCCGCTTGCCGAGGACGTCCTTCACGGTGCGCTCGAGCCGGAGCACCGCTTTCCGGTCGAAGGTGGTGTGGATCTGATAGCCGCCGCGGTCCAGGTCGGCGTCGGTGAGCCCGGTCTGCTTCTTGACGTACCGCCTGGCGATGTTGACGAGATAGCCGGTCTGGCCGCTCAGATTGGTGGCCAGGGACTGCGGGCGGGGTTCGGGGAACACGGTGTACTTCGCGCGTTCGTGCCGCGGCATCATGCCCAGTTCCACCTGGCGGTCCAGGATCCAGGACCACCGCTCGACAGCACGCTGCCGGTTGCCCTTGCCGAGCACCGGATCGTAGTCGTTCCCGCCCTTGAGGAGCGCTGCCATCAAAGCGCCCTGACTGGGATTCAGCTGCTCGACCCCAACGCCGTAGTACGCCATCGTCGCGGCCTGGATGCCGTACGCGCCCCGGCCGAACCAGCTGGTGTTGAGGTAGCCCTGGAGGATGTCGTCCTTGCTCTTGTCGCTGTCGATCTTGAGCGCGATGCAGAACTCCTGAACCTTGCGGGACAGTGTCTGCTCCTGCGACAGATAGGTGTTCTTCACATACTGCTGGGTGATCGTGGAGCCACCCTGGGTCTCCTCGCCGCCGGCCATGCTGACGGCCGCGCGCACCAGGCCGGTGAACGAGACACCGGGGTCGGTGTAGAAGCCCGCGTTCTCGGCGGCGATGGCGGCGTTGCGGACCGCGACGGGCACTCGGGCCAGCGGCACGCTCTGCCGGTTGACGGCGCCGACGTTCACCATCTCGCTGCCGTCGGCCCAGTAGTAGACATTGGCCTCCTGGCGCGCGGCGGAGTTCTCGCCCGGGATGTCGACATGCGCGTAGACACCGGCTAACAGGGCGAGGAGGCCGCCGGCGAGGCTGACTAACGTGCCGAGCTGCAGCCGCCATGACGGGAGCCAGCGGCGGACGCCCTTTCTGCCGTGTCGCGGGTAGTCGATCAGACGTGAGCGCCCGGTGCGCTGCCTGCGGATCAAGCGGATCAAGCGGAACCGGCGGGGGTCTTTCCTCATGGTGCGGCTGCTCCTCCATCGTGCTCCGCGCACACCCGACGGAGCGGCGCGGATCTTTCCCTGCAATACGAGAGTCGACGGTGGTGCGTTGTCATGCTGTCTTGTGAAAGACGGCACGCCGAGGGCAGGGAACCTGTTGACGATCTTTCACATCTGGCTCCGGCAGGGGGTTCGGTGCCGGCGGAGTACGGGCACAGCGGCCCGCGGGACGAAGCGGCGCGCGCCAGAGTGTCCCCCGGCGAGGCGGCCGAAGGGGCACGGGACCTCCCGCCCCGGCTCCTTCCCGTCGCGCGCCCGGTGAGCGGGCGTATCCGCAGCGTGACCCCCGGCGTCGCAGTGTTCTCCGGCCGAGCAGGCGTCGTGTCCGCGGTGCGCGCGAGAGCAGGAAGCCTCGTAGATTGATCAGAGAGCGGGGCCATGGACCGTGCGTCCGGGAGGGCAGGCGCGTGATGGCATGAAAATCGACTACTCAGGGCTGTTCGCCGCCACACCGAGCCCCTATCTGGTGCTCGACAGGGACTTCGTCATCGCCGACGTCAACGACGCCTACCTGTGTGCCACCCTCCGGACGAGGGAGGAGCTGATCGGGCAGTACGTCTTCGACGCCTTCCCTGGCAACCCCGCGGCCCCGGACGTCGACGGTGTGGAGAACCTCGAAGCCTCACTGCAGCGCGTCCTGGCCTCCTGCGAGCCGGAATCGATGGCCCTGCAGAGGTACGACATCCCCCTCGTCGACGAGCCGGGCACGTTCGAGGAGCGCTGGTGGTCCACGATCAACACCCCCGTCCTGGCTGCCGACGGCACCACCGCCTGGATCATCCACCGGGTCGAGGACGTGACCGCCTTCGTCCGGTCCCGTGACTCCGGTGCGGTGTCGAGCGAGCGCGAGGAGGAGATGGAGGCCGAGCTGTACGCGCGGGCCCGCGAGCTCCAGCGGCTCAACGAGGAACTGCGCGAGGCCCATGCACGTGAGCGCCAGGTGGCCCTCACCCTGCAGGAGGCGATGCTCCACGCGCCCGACCTCGTCAAGCACCGCGACATCGCGGTGCGCTATCTGCCCGCCACCGGGTCGCTCAACGTCTGCGGCGACTGGTACGACGTCGCCGACCTCTCCGAAGAGCGGTTCGCGGTGGCGGTGGGCGACGTCGTGGGCCACGGCCTCGATGCCGCGACCGTCATGGGCATGCTTCGCAGCGCTCTGAGCGCGGCGACCCGGGCCGTCGCGGGTCCCGCCCAGGCCCTGGAGGTGCTGGGGCTGTACGCCCGCTCCGTGGAGGGTGCCCTGGCCGCGACGGCCGCCCAGGTCGTGATCGACACACGCAGCCGTCTGATCACCTACAGCAGCGCCGGTCATCTGCCGCCCGTCCTGCTGCACCGCGACGGTTCCTGGGAGCTGCTGGACCAGGCCACCGACCCGCCCCTGGGCGCCCGCCCCGCGCATGTGCCCCGTCCCCAGACCAGCTGTCCCTACACCCCCGGGGCGACGCTGGTCCTGTACACCGACGGGCTCATCGAACGACGCGACGAGGACATCGACGTCGGTATCGCCCGGCTCGCCCACGCCCTCGCCCAGTACCGCCGGCTCGGCGCGGAACGGCTCGCAGACGCGGTGCTGGCACGGCTGGGTGTCAGCGGCGGGGCCGGCGACGACATCGCCCTCGTCGTCGTCCGGCTGTGACCATGCCGCCGCCAGAGGGGGCGGAGCGTCCGGGTCCCCGGGCGGCCTGGCACGGGCGGCCACCGCTGTTGCGGGCACCCGGGGCCGGGCGGATTCTGGAACGTGATGAAGCAGGCCGGTAGGGCGCGATGAGCGCACGGAAGGCAGCCGGGAACGGCGATTTCCGTGGTCCCCTGGACGTCGCCAGGGCGGCCACAGTGGTGCTGGACAGCCGGGGCGTCGTCATCGGGTGGAGCGCCGCGGCCCAGGAGCTGTTCGGCTACGGCGCCGATGACGCCGTGGGGCTGCCCGTGCAGACATTCCTGAGGCCTGCCCGCGGCTCCTCCGCCGCGCCGGCGCCTCTGAGTTCCGGCGGCCCCGCTCTGCGCGCTGCCGCACGGCTCGACGAGGGCGACGTCAGCGTCGCGGTCCACCGGGACGGCCACCGGCTGCTGCTCGCCACCGCCGTCTGCCCGCTGACCGGCGAGGAGGCAGGACAGGTCCTCGTGGCGGCGGAACGCGAAGGACTCAGGCTGTGGGAATCCCGGCTCGCCATGCTGCACGGCCTGGCCACCCAGTCGCCCGTAGCCCTCGCCATCCACGACACCGACCTCGGTCTGACCTGGTGCAACGCCGCGTACGAAGAGGAGATCGGAGCGCCGTTCGCGGCGTTCCGGGGAAAACGGGGCTCGGAGCTCTATCCCCAGGGCAGATTCGTGTCCCCCGGCTACCCGGAGCAACTCGACGACGTCCTGCGCCATGTGCTGGACACCGGCGAGGCGTTCCTCGACCTGCACTTCCGCGGGGAGCAGCCCAGCGACCCCGGGATCGAGCACCTCTGGTCCTGCTCCTACTACCGGCTGCAGGACCCCGACGGCTATGTGTTCGGGGTGTGCGAGGACGCGTTCGACATCTCGGAGCGCTACGAGGCCCAGCGGCAGCTGAACCTGCTCGTCGACGCGAGCCGTCATGTGGGCACCACGCTGGACGTCATCGCCACGACGGACGAACTGGCCGAGGTGGCGGTCCCTCAGTTCGCCGACCGGGTCGTCGTCGATGTCGCCGCGGCCGTCCTGGAAGGCGAGATACCCGGAGCCGTCGGCCCGGATACGGCACTGATCCGGACGGCCGGCCGCCGCGTCGCGGCCGGCGGCCAGGCCGATCCCGTGGTCGTGGCGCACTCCGGGCCCCCGGGCCCGACGCGGTACGCGCCCGGTTCGCTCCAGCAGCGCAGCCTCGCGTCCGGCGGACTCGTACTGGATGAGGACACCCTGGTGGTGCCGCTCCGGACCGGCGGCAGCCCACTGGGCCTGGTCACCATCGTCCGCAGCGCCGGTACGTCCGTTTTCGACAGACGCTCCGTCGCCCTGGCGGACGAACTCGTCGCGCGGGCCGCGGTGTCCATCGACAACGCCCGCCGTTTCACCCGGGAACGCGCGGCAGCCCTGGCACTGCAGCGCCAGCTCCTGCCACGGCATCTGCCGCCGAACTCGGCCGTGGACCTGGCGTATCGCTATCTGCCCACGGACGACGTGACCGGCGTGGGCGGCGACTGGTTCGACGTCATCCCCCTGTCCGGTGCCCGTGTCGGTCTCGTGGTCGGCGACGTGGTCGGCCACGGCGTCCATGCCGCGGCCACCATGGGCCGGCTGCGTACGACCGTACGGGCGCTCGCTCCGCTGGACATGCCTCCCGACGAACTGCTCACGCGCCTCGACGATCTGGTGGTGCAGGCCGCGGAGGACCGCCCCGACATCGTCGCCACTCCCACCGACAGCGAGGACGTGGCCATCGGGGCCACCTGTCTCTACGTGGTCTACGACCCGGCGTCGCGGCACTGCACCATGGCGCGTGCGGGCCACCCGCCGCCCGCCGTCGTCCACCCCGACGGGCAGGTCACCCTTCTCGACGCGCCCGCCGGCCCTCCTCTGGGACTGGGCGGGCTGCCGTTCGACAGCGCCGATGTCGAACTCCCGGTGGGCAGCTTGATGGCGCTGTTCACCGACGGGCTGGTGGAGACCCGCGACCGGGACGTCGACGAGGGACTGGCCACCCTGAAACGAGTCCTCACCGACAGCAGCGGGACACTGGAGAACATCTGCGACCGCGTCGTCGCCGAACTGCTGCCCGAGGGCACGACCACCGACGACTCGGCGCTCCTGATGGTGCGCACCCGCGAACTCGACACCGACCGGGTCGCCTCCTGGGATCTGCCCGCCGAACCGGTGGCGGTCGGCCACGCCCGGGAGAGGGCCGCCACCCGGCTGCACGACTGGGGACTCGACGACCTCGTGTTCCCCACCGAGCTGATCGTCAGCGAACTGGTCACCAACGCCGTCAGACATGCCGCGGGCCCGCTTCACCTAAGACTCATCCACGACCGTGTGCTGGTGTGCGAAGTCGCGGACGCCGCCCATACCTCCCCCCATCTGCGCCACAGCGCGGCCGACGACGAGGGCGGGCGAGGGCTGTTCATCGTCGCCCAGCTCGTCCAGCGCTGGGGTACCCGCTACGGTCATTCCGGCAAGACCATCTGGACGGAGCAGGCACTGCCGCGGCCCGACGGCCCGGCGGCTGCGCCGCAGTGAGGCTCCGGTCCCGGCGGTGATTCCGGTTTTCGGCCGGGGGCATCCGGTCGACGGGCGTACTTACCGCCGGAAACCCCTTTCCCCATGAGGTCTGCTGCCCCACGATGGGCTCTTGTTTCCCGGCAGGTAACCACCGGAGGGTTCCGGTTGCGGGCGGTCTGCCGGGCGTCGAGTGAACGAGGAGTGTCAGGGTGCCAGAGCTCCACCGGGCCGTTCCGGATCCCGCGGACGCCGCACAGGTCCACAGCCGTCTCACGGACGTGGAGCTCACCGAACGCATCCGGGCCGGGGCCGCGGACGCCCACCCCGCCGTCCTGGAGCTCAAGCGCCGCCATCTGCCCGCGGTTCTCGTCTACGCCGGCCTGTGCGCACGCAACCAGGCCACCGCCAACCAACTGGCCTTGGGAGCATTCGACCTCGCCGCCCAGGAGGTGTCCAGGGGAGTCGTGCCGCGCGGAACGTGGCGGCACCACCTGCTGATGCGCGTTCAGCGAGTCGCCCTCGTCCGGGCGGCCCGAAGCGGCCGTGACGTGCTCGCACCCGACTTCCTCGCCTGGACGGACCGGTCCGCCGCCATCCCGGCACACGGCCCGGCCGAGACCGTGCCGCCGCACACCGAGTCGTCGTCCGCGATGCTCGCCGGCTTCCTCCGGCTGCCGGAGCTCATACGGGGCGTCCTGTGGTACGGGGTGGTGGACGACGAGCCCGACGACGTCGCCGCAGGCTTTCTCGGGATCCGTCCGGACCTGGTTCCCGAGCTTCGCGACAGGGCGCCGGAGGCCATGCGCCGCGCCTGGATCCAGGCGCACCTGGAGCGCAGCGAGGACCCGCGGTGCCTGGGGTTCCGCCGTATCGTCGAGGCCGCCACGCGCCCCGGGGACCGCCGGGGCAGCGACGACCTGACGCTTCATCTGGCGGACTGCCCCGGCTGTACCGGTCTGGTCGCCGAGCTGGACAAAATGGCCGACGACCCCCGGACGGTGTGCGCCGAAGGCCTGCTGGGATGGGGCGGAGCGGCCTACGCCGCACAGGTTCCGGCGCCCGGACTGTTCGACGCCGTCGTCGCCGGGCCCGGGGACTCCACCACGTTCGCACGGCACCGGGAAGGGGAGCCGCAGCCGCTCACGGGGGCGCCCCGGCAGCTGTCCCGGTCCGTCGTCCTCGTCGCGGTGACGGTCGTCGGAGCCGTCGCCGCCGGGACGCTTCTGGCCGTCGCCGCGGGGGACGCAGACATGACCGGTGCAGGCGCCACGCGGACCGTGGACCGGTCCGCCGCCCCCACCTCGGCCATGCCCGCACTCCCGGCCACACCCTCGACCTCTCCGAAACCGTCGAAGACACCCTCCCGCCCGCCGTCTCCGACGGCGGCCTCCTCCCCGCGGCCTTCCCCGTCACGCAGCACCCCCTCGCCCCGGCCGGTGCCGATCGCCCCCGGCGGCCGCACCCAGGTCGTCAACGCGGACACGGGACTGTGCCTGGACATCGAGGACGGTGTGATGGCCAACCGCACCGACGTCGTCACCGCTCCCTGCACCGCGGCCGCCACCCAGCTGTGGAGCCTCGAGCCCGGCGGACTGGTACGCAGCCAGGCGGACCCCGATTTCTGCCTGGACTCACGCGGGGACACCGACCGCGGCGTCGGCATCTGGTCCTGTGCCTCCGTGGGCGGCAGGCACGGGTTCAATCTGCTCTTCACCGTCGATTCCGCGGGAGCCCTGCACCCGCGGATCGCCCCCGACGCCGCCGTCGAACCCGAGAGGGACCCGGCGGGGAGCCCTGTCGGGTTCGAGCGGTCCGACGGTGACAGCGACCAGCGGTGGATCACCAGCCGCCGGACCTGACACTTCAGGACTCCGGCCCCCGGCGGAGCAGCCCCCGGACAAGTGCCCGGGAAACGGCCCGAACACGGCGGATCCACCGCCAACCACCGCCCGACGATGGCCAGTTGTGTGATCGAACTCTTCCCATACACGGCTGTGATCTGGCATCTTGCGTCCACCACTTCCCACATCACGGCCCGGTCGGTGTCACGGCATCACCGGGCTTTCGGAGGATGCATTGCCTACCCTCATATCCCGCCGGCTCAGACGCTCGGTCGTGGCCACCGCCGTGCTGGGGGCGGCCCTGGCGCTCGTGACCCCGGCCACGGCAGCGCAGGCGGTCTCCGCCGCACCCTCGGCGGCTTCGGCGTCCTGGGCCGCGGGCACCCGCGCCTACCTGGTCATCACCGCGCCCGGCGACACCTCCGCCGTACGCACCGCGGTCACCGGCAACGGCGGCACGGTGTTCGCCCACTACGACGCGATCGGTGTGATCGTGGCGCACTCGGCGTCCGCGTCCTTCGCCGCCACCATGCGCGGCGTCAGCGGTGTCCAGCGGGTCGGTGCCACCCGGACCTCGGACGTCCCCGCCGACGCGTACAACCCGGCGCTGCCGCCCACGCCCACCCAGGCCACGACGACCCTCACCGAGTCCAACCGCTGGGACATGACCCAGATCAAGGCGGACAAGGCCTGGGCCGTCACCACCGGCTCCTCCGCCGTCAAGGTCGGCGTACTCGACACCGGCGTCGACGACCAGCACCAGGACATCGCGCCCAACTTCAACGCGGCCGACTCCGTCTCCTGCGCCTACGGCAAGGCGGACACCCGCACCGGGGCATGGCGCGACGTCGACGAGCACGGCACACACGTGGCCGGCACGATCGCGGCAGCGAAGAACGGAAAGGGCGTCATCGGCGTCGCCCCGGGCGTGAAGATCTCCTCCGTCCGGATCGCCGAGCCCAGCTCCACCCTGTTCTTCGCCGAGAACACCATCTGCGGCTTCATGTGGGCCGGTGACCACGGCTTCAAGGTCACCAACAACAGCTATTACACCGACCCCTGGCAGTTCAACTGCCCGGACGACCTGGACCAGGCCGCCATCATCGAAGGCGTCCGGCGCGCCCAGGAGTACGCCGAGGGCAAGGGCTCCCTGCAGGTCGCAGCGGCGGGCAACGCCAACTACGACCTCGCCGACAAGCGCACCGACACCGAGAGCCCGAACGACTCGACCCCGGTGACGCGCACCATCACCAACGCCTGCATCGACATCCCCACCGAACTTCCCGGCGTGGTGACGGTCGCGGCCATGGGCAACGGCAACGTCAAGGCGTCGTACTCCAACTTCGGCCGCGACATCATCGACATCGCCGCCCCCGGTGGCGACGGCGCGTACGGTGTGTACTCGACACTGCCCGGCGGCAAGTACGGCAATCTGAACGGCACTTCGATGGCCTCGCCGCACGTGGCCGGTGTCGCCGCGCTGCTCGCGAGCACCAACCCAGCCGACAAGCCGGCGGACCTGCGGGCGAAACTGGCCTCGCAGGCCACCGACACCGCCTGCCCCTCCGACAGACGGTGCACGGGTACGACGGCCGCCAACTCCTTCTTCGGTGAGGGCCAGGTCGACGCGCTCAAGGCCGTCGGCGGCACTCCGCCGCCCGGCAAGTACGTCGAGAACACCGCCGATGTCGCCATCGCCGACAACACCACGGTCGAGTCCCCGATCACCGTGACCGGTGTCAGCGGGAACGCCCCGGCGGCCCTCAAGGTCGGCGTGGACATCAAGCACACCTACCGCGGCGACCTCGTCCTCTCCCTCGTGGCTCCCGACGGCACCGTCTACCTGCTGGAGGACTTCCCGAACAGCGACAGCACCGACAACGTCGCCAAGACGTACACGGTCGACGCCTCGGCGGAAACCGCGGCCGGCACCTGGAAGCTGCGGGTACGTGACGTGGCCTCCCAGGACACCGGCAAGATCGACGCCTGGAACCTGACCTTCTAGCAGTCGGGCAGGGGTGCCGGGCGCGGCCGACACCGCACCCCGGCACCCCTGCCACCCCCCAACGCCGGACGCCGCTCAGTCGTCCGCGGCCGCCGCGGACTCCGCATCGGCGGCGGCGGACTCGGCGGCATCCACCAGTTTGTTCATCTCCGCGATCTGCGAAGGGCCGGACACCGGCCCGTTCGTGGAGCCGCTGCTCCCCGCCTTCTCACCGGGCCCACAACCGGTCGTCCCCACGAGGGCGACCAGGCAGCCCGCCGCGATCGCCACGGCGACGACGGCGCTGCGCCGGCCGTGCCTCACTTCTCGGTCCCGTTCTTGTTCGCCTTGCACCACGTCTTCACCGCGGCCAGGTCCTTCTGCCGCTTCTGCAGCGTCGGCACGAGGGAACGGCGGAAGGTCAGCTTGTCATTGAGATAGGTCGCGACCTCGGTGTGTCCCGCCTTCCGGGCGTTCTCCACCCGCTTCTCGAGCCGGCTGACCGAGCCGCGCTGCGTGGCGTCGCCGCCCAGCCGGTCCAGGGCCCGCTGCAGACGCTTCTCGATCTTCGGCACCCTCTTGCACAGCGCCTTGGCGCCGTCACCGGTCGGCGCGCTCCCCGGCGACGGCTTCCCGGCGTCGGCCGTGGCCGCGCCCGCCGTCGCGAGCAGGGCCGTGACTGCGGTGAGAGTCAGGGCAGCGGTCTTGGCGGTCCTCATGACGTGTACCTCCCGGGTCAGGGCGCGGCCCATGTGCCTGCGCCTGGCGGGACGTTAGGAACCCACCTTGTGGAAACCTTGTGACCCGCGCGCCGTACCGATCAGCCAGTCCCGCTCGGCGGGCAGTGGCGCCGCCGCCTGCGTGCGCAGCGGAAGGCACACCTCGAACCGGACGCCCTGGCCCGACGGCGGGTCCACGACGCGCACCCGCCCGCCGTGCAGAGCCGCCTGCTGGGCCACGAGGGTCAGGCCCAGGCCCGAACCGGGACTCTCCGGCCCGCGCCGGAAACGCTCGAACACCTCGCCACGCCGCGCCGGCGCAATCCCCGGTCCGCGGTCGTCCACGGTCAGCACCGCAACCGTCCGCGAGCCGTCGCCGCCGGTGCGCAGCCCCACCTCGATCCGGGCGCGCCCGTCACCGCCGCGCCCGTGGACCACCGCGTTGGCCAGCAGATTGTCGACGACGGTACGCAGCCCGGGCTCCCATCCGTACACATGCGGACGCGACGCCGCCGTCACACGGATGTCCGCCGTGGGATGACGGCGCCTGGCCTCGGCGACCGAGGCGTCGACCACGTCCGTGAGATCCACCGGGCCGAATGCGTCAGCCTCCACCAGATCGCCCCGGCCCAGCTCGCGCAGCATCACCAGCAGGCCCAGCAGCCGTGTGTGCTCCATGCGCAGATCGCCGAGCACCTCGGCCCGCTCGGACGGTCCGAGGTCCGGGTGCTCGCTGAGGATCTCCAGATTCGTCTGCATGCTCATCAGCGGTGTCCGCAGTTCATGGGAGGCCGCCGACGCGAAGGACCGGGCCGTGGCCAGGGCACCGCCCGTTCTGGCGGCCTGCTCGTCGTAGCGCGCGAGCACCGTCTGGAGGGTCCCCGCCAGGTCGTCGACCTCCGTGACCCCCGTCGGCGTGTGCTCGAGGCGGGTCGCGTCCGCTTCCGGATCGAGCCCGCTGGTGCGCTGCTGCAGCCTGCGCAGCGGGCGGCTCGCCCGTGCGGCCACGGCCAGTCCCAGCAGGCCCGCCACCGGAGCCGCGAGCAGAGCCACGGTCACCACGCGTGTGCGGACCACGGCCAGTTGCCGCCGGTCCGCGGAGTCGGGGGAGAAGAGCCACAGGGTGCCGTCGACCCCCGGACGTGAGCCGCGCACCCGCAGCGAAAGGACCCGCCAGCTTCCCTTGCCGTCCTCGACCGTCACCGGGCCGGGTGTCGTCGCCGGCAGTTCCACCGAGGCCCCCGGCTGTGGGCCGCCCGACACGGTGCCCTCGGGCCCGGTCAGCCGGATGCCCACATCCAGGGCCGCCGCGTACAGCTGACGCTCACGCGCCCGCTCGACCGCGGTGGGACGGTCGGCGGCCGCGGCCCGCAGCAGCCTGCGGGCGTCCCCGGCGACCTGTGTGGCGCGCTCGCGCAGATGGGCGTCCTGCTCCGTGTGCAGATCACGTGCGACCAGCTGGAGGAGCAGCCAGCCGGCCGCCAGCACCAGCAGCGGCACGAGAATCCCGGAGGCCACGGCGATCCGCGTGGACAGTTTCATCCGCGGCTTCATCCGGCCCTTCATCCCCGCTTTCATCCGTGCCGCCCCCTATCCGTCCATCGCCTGATCGTCGCAGCGCAGCACGAAGCCGACTCCCCGCACCGTGTGGAGGCACCGTGCCCGCCCGCCGCTTTCCAGCTTGCGCCGCAGATAGCTGACGAAGGTGTCGACGGCATCCGTGCGCACGTCGAAGTCGTATCCCCAGACCCGGTCGAGGAGTTGGTCCCGGCTGAGCACGATCCCCGCATTGCGTGCGAGGACCTCCAGAAGTTCGAACTCGCGCCGCGTCAGCGCCAGCGGTTCCCCGTCAAGACGCGCCTCGCGGGAGGCCGGGTCCAGTTCGAGCGCACCGGCGCGCACGGTGTCCGTGTCCCGGGGCGGACGCCGGCGCAGCAGCGCCTCGAGCCGCAGCACCAGTTCCTGCAGGGCGAACGGCTTGACCAGGTAGTCGTCGGCACCGGCCTGCAGGCCGGCGATCCGGTCCGCCGTCTCGTCCAGGGCCGACAGCATGAGCACGGGCACGTCGTTCCCGTCCTCACGCAGCACTCGGCACACCTCGATGCCGTCGATGTCCGGCATGGAGATGTCCAGCACCACCACATCGGCGCGCTGCCCGCGTACGAGCCCGAGCGCCGGCCTGCCCCCTTCGGCGAGATCCACGGTGAACCCGGCCAGCCGCAGCCCCCGCTCGAGGGAGCGGCGGATCGCCGCATCGTCGTCCACCACCAGCACACGCCCCCGGCCGGCGCCACCGTCCATCCGTCCGCTCCCGTCCCCAGCCACCGTTCGCACCGCGCGGCGCCCACCCCCGGCGGGCACGGTGACCGGACCGGTACGGACGAGGCCACCGCGGGGAGCCGGGCGCCGGGCGGACCGGCATCGTAATGGATGCCCCTGTGCACGTCCCCGGGCCGGGGCGCACGCCCCGCCGGTGTCTCAGCGCAGCCGGAAGACCGGACCACGCGGGGTGAACGGCAGCCGGGCGCCCTGCGGTATCAGATAGGCATGGTCCCGGCGTACCCGCAGCGTGTCGCAGTACCCGTCGGTGATGACCAGCACCGGAGCGGTGCGGGGGAAGTCCTCGGCCCGCTGCAGAAGGTCGACCCCGGGCTGGAGCTCGGTGCCGCCCCGGCCGCGGACCCGCACCCGCCCGGCGATCTCCGAAGGCGGCAGATAGCCCGCGTCATGGGCCCGGGCGTCACAGAAGACGACCCGGGCGGCCGGCACGTCGCGCGCGTCGGCGTAGGAGGCGATGGCGCCGAGGGCCTTGCCGAGCAGCCGCCGGTCCATCGAGCCCGAAGTGTCCAGGACGACACCGAAGGTGCACCGGGCGACCTCCTCGGGCGGGAAGTACCGCCCGGCGCGGGGAATGTCCGGGGTGGAGGCCTGGCGGCGGGCCGGCCGGGCGTAGCTGCGTACCGGCTCGGGCCGTGGCACGAACTCGTCGAACCAGCGCGCCAGCCGTGCGTCCCACGGCACGGGCGGGTGGGCGAGGGCCCGGATCTCCTCCACCAGCCCGGCCGGGAGCAGCCCGCGGGCGTGGTCGGTGTGCAGCTGATGGCCGTTCAGCAGGGCGCGCCGGTAGAACTCGTCGAGGTCGACCGGGGCACCGGGCGGGCGCAGCGGCCCACCGAGGATGTCGCCGGCGCCCTTGCCCCGGAGGGTGGCCAGCCGCCGCCGACGCCGCAGATCGGTGGCGATGCGGTCGTAGACCTCCTCCACGGACAGGTCCCTCAGCGCGGCGTCGTGGAGCAGGCCTTCGGGCATCTCGCCCACGTCCATCTCCCGCAGCCAGCCGTTGACGACGTAGTCGGCGGCGATGTTGAACAGCAGCGGGTCGCGGGCTCCGCAGCGGTCACCGTGGCGCAGCGCCGCGTGGAGCATCTCGTGGCCGAGGATGAAGCGCCATTCGGAGTCCGTGAAGTGCTTGAGCGGATTGACGTAGATCTCGCCCGCGGTGGCGTCGACCGCGGCGATGGCGATGCCGTGGGCACGAGCCAGCTCGGCGTCCGCGACGACGCGCAGACCGGCGGCGATCCCGCCGAGCAGCGGGTAGGACGAGACGAACCAGTTCAGGGCCCGGTCCCAGGGCTGCTTGCGGGTGTGTTCACCGGTGACGGGGTCGCGGTGCCCGCCCGCGACGTCCATCGCGGCCGACATTGTCGCGGTCAGCGCGCGGGCGAACGCGAGCCGGTGGTCCTCGGGTGTGCCCCAGCGGTTCCAGGGGACGAGCACTTGGTCCGGTGCTGCGCCCGCCGTGCCCAGGGCCTGGCACTCCGGCGGAATGCCTTCGTCGCGCCAGCGCCGCGCGAGCTGTTCCTCGTCGCCGCCCGGGTACGCCGGCGGATGGTGGTCGGGGGTCCGGCCGACCGGGAAGGTGAGCAGGAACCGGTTGACGACGGTGCAGCGCGCGGCGAGTTCGAACCGGTCGGGCTGGACCCGGGTGCCCTTGGCTGCGGGGACGTGTCCGAAGCCGAGATGGATCAGACAGTGGGCGAGGGCCCACGCCCAGGCCTCGGGCTCGGCGCGGCGGGTGGGGTGGACATGGACGGTTCCGTTGGAGGTGACCGCGGCCAGCCCGTCGGCGGGCGCGTGTTCGCACGTGGTGCCCCGGCAGATCTCGGCGCCGACTGCCGCGAGCGCAGGGTTGCGCCGGACCAGGGCGACTCCGGCGGCGAAGGCTTCCGCCGCCGGGTCGGGACGGTCCTAGCCGCGCGTGCGGCGGCTCATCGGCGGGCCTCCACGAGCCGGGGCATGTCCCGGGCCGCCTCGACGAGGAACCAGGCCGGCAGCACCGGCTGGCCGTGCTCGTCGTCGGCGATGACGGTCTGGGCGACCTCGACCGAGATCTCGGCGAGCTGCACGAGGAGCGACTTCGCGCGGTAGGCGGTCTGGCGGACCGCGTCGGACGCGTGCTCCTTGCTGGCCGGAAGCTCCTTGGTGAGCCGGCCGCGGAAGGCGTCGGCGAGGTAGTAGAGCAGATCGCGGTCCTCGATCCGGCGGGGCCAGGAGGCATCGCCCTTGATGATCGCCTCGATCCCGTACGCGTTGCGCACGATCTTCGCGTAGCCGCAGAAGGAGACGGCGTGCGCGGGCGTGAGGGTGCCGTGCGCGACGACCTTCAGCGTCTCCTCGTCGAGGGACGGGCCGAAGGAGTGCAGCGCGTCGGACAGCATGTGCCAGGAGCGCGGGGTGGAGAAGGGCTCCTCGGTCTTGGGCGGCTGCGACCACAGGTGGTCGGGCCGGTCGGTGACGTAGTCCAGCACCCAGGGGTGGATGCCGTGGCCCGCCGCCCACCGCAGCCAGTCGGTGGTGGTGGCCCGCAGATGCACATGGGTGAGCCGGTTCACCAGTGCCGAGGCGATGGGCCGGGCGAGCGCGTTGTCCGTGGCGCGGTTCCCAGCGCCGATCACGATCGACCCGGCGGGCAGCTCGTAACCGCCGATGCGGCGGTCGAGGATCAGTGAGTAGAACGCCTTCTGCACATCGGGGGTCGCCGCGTTCAGTTCGTCGAGGAACAGACAGTACGGGCTGTCCCGGGCGATGGTCTCGGGCGGGCAGAAGACGGACCGCCCGTCGCGGATCTGGGGCACTCCGATGAGGTCTTCGGGCGCCAGCTGGGTCCCCAGCAGGCTGACGCACTCCAGACCCAGAGACGCCGCGAAGTCCCTCACGAGTGACGACTTGCCGATGCCCGGCGCTCCCCACAGGAAGACGGGTCGCACCGTCGCAAGGCCGAGCAGCAGCTCGGGGATCTGAGCGGGGGTCACGGTGACGGCAGCCTGCAAGGACAACTCCTGGGGGCGGAAGGGGAAATGAGGGGAAAGGCGGACGGCGGTCGGCCGTGGTCCGTTCCGCGGGCATGGACAGTGTCGGCCGATCGGCGCCCGTGCCGCAGCTGAATTTCGCGTGCGCCCGCCGGTGCCTGTGCCGTCAGGCGACAAGAGGCCGGTCGGTGGGGGCGATGGGAGAGGGGAGCACGGTGGATCCCGTCAGATAGCGGTCCGCAGCGGCCGCCGCGGCCCGGCCCTCCGCGATGGCCCACACGACCAGGGACTGTCCGCGCCCGGCGTCTCCCGCGACGAACACTCCCGACGGCCCGCCGCCCCCGTTCGTGGCATCGTCGTCCGCCATGGCCGCGAAGGCCCCGTCGCGTGCGAAGTTGCCGCGGTCGTCCAGGGTGAGCCCCAGCTGTTCCGGCAGGCCGCTGCCCCGCTCTGGGCCGGAGAAGCCGAGTGCGATCAGCACCAGCTCCGCCGGTATCTCCTGCTCGGTGCCCGGCAGCGACTGTCGGGCCACCGGTTCGACCTTGGTCAGGCACAGCGCCCGTACATGCCCCGGCCGGCCCTCCTCGAAGTGCACGGTGGCGGAGGAGAAGAGCCTCGGGTCCGTGCCCTCCCGGCCCCGCGCCTCAGCGTGCGCGTGGGAGATCCGGTAGATCTTCGGATGCGTGACGGGCCAGGGCTGAGTGTCCGGGCGCGCCTCACCCGGCTCGGGATTGATGTCGAGCTGGATCACCGACGCCGCGCCCTGGCGCAGTGCCGTGCCGAGACAGTCCGATGCGGTGTCACCGCCGCCGACGATCACCACGTTCAGGCCCTCGGCACTGACGGGGGTGGCGGCGTAGTCGCCTTCCCGGACGCGGTTGGCGAAGGTCAGATAGTCCATGGCCTGGTGGATACCGCTCAGCTCGCGGCCGGGGACCGGCAGCTCCCGGCGCTCCATCGCCCCCACCGCGACGACCACGGCGTCATGACGTCTGAGCAGCTCCCTGGCGTCGAGATCACGTCCGACGTCCACACAAGTGCGGAACTTGGTGCCCTCTGCCCGCATCTGCTCGATACGGCGGTCCAGGTACTGCTTCTCCATCTTGAACTCGGGGATGCCGTAGCGCAGCAGTCCGCCGACGCGGTCGGCACGCTCGTACACGGCGACGGTGTGCCCGGTGCGGGTGAGCTGCTGTGCTGCGGCCAGACCGGCCGGCCCCGAGCCGATGACGGCGACCGACTTCCCGCTGAGCCGGTCCGGAGGCTGCGGTGGCGTGTACCCGCGCTCCCATGCCTGGTCGGCGATCGCCTGCTCGACGTTCTTGATCGTCACCGGGTCGGTGTTGATGGCCAGCACACAGGCGTCCTCGCACGGCGCCGGGCACAGCCGTCCCGTGAACTCGGGGAAGTTGTTGGTGGCGTGCAGTCGCTCGGCCGCGGCCTGCCAGTCGCCCCGCCTCGCGTAGGCGTTCCACTCCGGGATGAGGTTCCCCAGCGGGCAGCCGCTGTGGCAGAACGGGATGCCGCAGTCCATACAGCGCCCCGCCTGCTCGGACACGAGAGGAAGGAGGGCCTGCCCGGCGTAGACCTCGTGCCAGTCACGGAGCCGCTCCTCGACGGGGCGCGCCGGGACGGGCCGACGGGGGAACTTGAGGAAGCCGCGGGGGTCGGTCATGCGCCGCCTCCGTCACTCACTAGCGGTGCATTACGGCGGTCTGACCAGCGTACGCCTGCTTTGTTCCGTTATCACCGCCCGGTAGCCCGAATCCCCGCCCCGTCCCACGGGCCCGAGCGCACGCCGGGGGAGTGGCGACGATCACAGCCCGGCGGTCGTCGACCGCCGGGCTGCTTATGGGTGATTTCGGGTGATATCGACCAGGGGTCAGTAAGGCCCGTTGACGTTGTCGATCGACCCGTAGCGCTTGGCCGCGTAATTGCAGGCGGCGGTAATGTTGGCAATTGGGTCGTAGATGTCCCAAGAAGTGCCGTCTACGTGGTATGTCCGAAATGTGGGGTCAATTACCTGCATGAGACCTTTGGAGGGAATGCCCTTCTTGGCGTTCGAGTCCCAGAGGTTGATGGCAAAGGGATCGCCGCTCGACTCGCGCATCAGATTGCGGTGGATCCCGTCATAGCTCCCCGGAATTCCCTTCGCCTCCATGACGCGCAGTGCGTGGTCGATCCACGCGTCAAGCCGCTGAGAACTCACGGGAGTTGCCGACGCCTGGGCCGGGAAGGCGGCCGCGCTCACACCGAGCAGAACGGCGGCCCCGGCGGCGCCGCCGGTCACGTAACGGAAGGCCTTGGACTTGGCCCGCTGGGCAAGGGGAGACAGCCGCATTTTGCCGGCCTTTCGCGTGGATCGTGTGAGTGTGGGTCCCGTGAGGCGGTTGATAGTGGAATGGGGAATATCCGCCAGGGATTTCCCAGCATCCGAATGAAGACGGTCCACGGCAAGTGCCGGTTTCTGTGATTGCTGCCACAAGAGTCTGAATTGGGTAGGAGCGTCCGGGCGGCCTTTCCGGAGGAAAGGGACATCCCTCGCTGCCGCGACAGAGTGAAGGGTGGTGGCGGCCGGCCCTGGGCGCGCCCTGCGGGCGCATGCCTCCCCCAGGCCGCGTAGGCCCCCGCCTCCCGGTCATGCAGTGCCACCCTGAGCCCGGGCGTCGGCACCTGGTCACCCTCGTAATGTGCATGACAGCGCCTCGAATCCTGCGGATACTCGGCCCATGGACGAGCGCGTCGAGATGGCCGATGGCCGTGTACTGCGCCGGTGGACGGCCGCCGATGCCGCTGCGCTGATGACGGCGTTCGCCGATCCGCTGATGCGAGAGCAGTCCCCCGACCCCGTCGACTCGCTGCCCCGTGCCGAGCGCTGGATCGCTCGGCGAAATGAGCAATGGGACGCGGGAAGTGCCTTTTCCTTCGCCGTGGTTGACGGATGGCGCGCCGTTCTCGGCCATGTTTCCGTCGGCTCGGTCGACCGCCGTCATTCGGTCGGCTGGGTGTCGTACTGGACGTCGCCGGCGGCGCGGGCAATGGCGTCGCCACCCTTGCCTGCCGCTCCCTAAGGACTGTCCCGCAATACCCGCCAGGCGCGCGACGACAGCTACGGCGCCTCGCTACGTTGTCGAACCACCCGAGTGCATCCAGTACAAGGGTGATCCTTCGCCTTGCGATGCACCGCATCTGACGCCGCAGAAGCTCGCATACGACGGCCTGCGTTATGACGTGGAAACTCACGCCCGCCTCGCGACGGACACCGAGCCGCCGCCTTCTTGAAATGCGCGGCACCACACGGGAGTTCCGTCGGCATCGCCGGCGCTCTCGCACAGAGCGTCGGCGAGGCTCAGTGAAGAACCTTGAGAGCTCCGGGCTGCACGCGGGCAGTGACCGGAAGCGTGGCGTCGACCTCGCCGTCCGTGCCGTAGGGCACAGGACGATCGGCCTCGATCCGCACCTCCTTGCCCTGCAGGATCTCGACCTCGGGCCGTGCCACATGGGCGCCCGTCTTCAGTTCGTTCATCATGGCGAAGAAGAGGTGCCTGGGCGCATGCCGGATGACGACGACATCGAGGAGACCGTCGTCGATCCGCGCCCCCGGAGCGATCAGGCGTCCGGAGCCGTAGTAGCCGGAGTTGGCCGCGACCACGGTGTAGCCGCGGCGCTCGTACGGCACCCCGTCGACGGTGATCCGGTACGTGGCCGGCCGCCAGCTCACCACCGCCCGCAGGCCGCCCGCGTAGTACGAGGCCGCCCCGCGCAGCAGCTTCGCGTTGTTGGCGTGCAGGTTGGCGACCGCGTCGACCCCGGCGTAGACACTGCCCAGCACGGACGTCCTGGGGTGGACGGCCGATTCGACCTCGATGGTGTCGACGGGCTTGGGCGAGCCGTTCAGCAGCAGCTCGGCCAGGGCCGAGGTGTCGGTGGGCAGCCCCAGCGCACGGGCGAAGTCATTGCCACGCCCCGCGGGGACGAGGCCGAGGACCGCCTCCGTGCCGCTCAGGGCACCACCGACACAGCCGGCCATTCCGTCGCCGCCGACGGCGAGCACGACCCGCCCCCGCTCGCCGGCCTCACGCGCCAGCTCCTGTGCGTGCGCCAGGCTCCGGCTGTACTGCGTGTCGAGCTCGGCACCGGCCTCCCGCAGCTGCCGGGCCAGCCCCAGCAGCGCGGCGGCCGTACCGCTGGAACCCCCAGCGGTGGGGTTGACGACGGCGGTGAACTGTCGCATGGATGCGCCTTTCGGAAGGCCGGCCGGGGACGGGTCGGGGGCGGGCGGGAGACGGGTGGGAGCGAGCGGGGGTCGGTCAGCGCGGGGGGATGAGTATGCCCGGGTTGAGCACGCCCGTGGGGTCGAGCTCGGCCTTGACGGCCTGCAGGATGCGCACCCCCACGGGGCCGATCTCACGGGCGAACCAGTCGCGGTGGTCGGTGCCGACGCCGTGGTGGTGGCTGATGGTTCCCCCGGCGGCGAGGATCGCGTCGTTCGCGGCCTGCTTGACCGGAGCCCAGTGGGCGACCGGGTCCTCACCCTGAGCCGAGACCACGGTGAAGTAGAGCGACGCGCCGTTCTCGTAGACGTGCGAGATATGGCACATGACCAGCGGCGGGGTGCCGGCTTCGGTGAGCGTGGCCGTCAGCGCCTGGCGCACCGCGTCGTAGAGAGCCGGCAGGCCCGACCAGAACGTGGCGGTCTCCAGGGTCTCGGCGAAGGCCCCGGCGTCCAGCAGCGCGTCCCGCAGATAGGGGGCGTTGTAGCGCCCGTGCGCCCAGCGCTCACCCGGCGCTTCGCCGGCGAACTCGCCGCCGCAGTCGAGCAGCACCTTCCGCGCCTGCTCGCGCCGCTCCGCGGTGTCCTCGGAGGTGCCCTCGTATCCCGCGATCGCCATGCAGCCGGCGGCCGACGGCTCCGCGCTGCCGATCCGGTCGGGCTGTGCCAGACCGATGAACGTCTCGGACTCGTCCGACAGACGCAGCACGGTCGGCCGCGGGCCGTCCTGGGCGAGCCTGCGCAGCGCCGCGGCGCCCGCCTCGAACGAAGGGAAGCGCCAGCCCTCGTACACACGCACCTGTGGCAGGGGCCTGATCCGCACCGTCACCGAGGTGATCACGCCGAGGGCGCCCTCGGAGCCGAGGAGCAGCTGGCGCAGATCCGGTCCCGCGGCCGAGCGCGGCGCACGACCGGTCTCAAGGGTCCCCTCGGGCGTGGCGGCGGTGAGGCCGAGCACCATCTCGTCGAAGCGGCCGTAGCCGGCGGATGCCTGGCCGCTGGAGCGGGCCGCGGCGAACCCGCCGATGGTGGCCCACTCGTACGACTGCGGGAAGTGGCCCAGTGTGAAGCCCCGCTCGTTGAGCAGTGCCTCGGCCTGCGGCGCCCGCAGCCCCACCTGGAGGGTGGCCGTGCGCGAGACCTCGTCCAGGGCGGTCAGGGCGTCCAGCCGGCGCAGGTCCAGCGCGACGAACTTCCGCCCGCCCCGCGGTGCGAGACCGCCGACGACGGAGGTGCCGCCGCCGAACGGCACTGCGGCCAGGCCCAGTTCCGCGCAGGCACGCAGCACGGCGTGGACCTCGTCGTGGCTGCCGGGGAGCACGACGGCCGCAGGGATGTCGTCGGTCTCACCGGCGCGGATGCGCAGCAGGTCGGGAGTCGACTTGCCGCGGGTGTGCCGGATGCGGCTCTCCGCGTCGGTCCGTACGTGCGCGGGCCCGCCCACGCAGTCGGCGAGCGCCTGCAGGTCCTTGTCGGTGAGCGGTGAGGCTGGGACTGCGATGTCCGCGAGCTCCGCCGGGCCCTTCTCACGCGGCGTGACACCGAGCAGGTCGCGCAGCAGACCGGTCACCGAATCAGGCAGCGGGGCCGCCTTGGCCGGGTCTCCCCAGCCGCTCCACAACATGTCGGTCGACATCACTTGAGTGTTTCCTCACCGTCGGTTTCGCGGGGGCGCAGTGCCGCGCGGCCTGCACTGGCATTACACTGTGACAGATGACGCCCATTCGTCACAACCATGCGGACCAAGATGCCGTACTCGACGCGGCACGCGACTGCGTCCTGGCCGTCGGCGTGCGTCGCACCACGCTCACCGACATCGCACGGCGCGCAGGTGTCTCCCGGATGACGCTCTACCGACGCTGGCCCGACGTGCGCACGCTCGTCGGTGATCTGATGACCAGGGAATGGATCAGCGTCGCGGTCGCCGCCATGCCCACGGCGCGGCCGGACAGTCCCACACGGATGCGGCTCGTCGACGGTCTGGTGGCCGGCGTCGGTGCCTTCCGGGCCCATCCGCTGTTCCACAAGATCCTCGACGTCGATCCCGAACTGCTGCTGCCCTATGTGCTCGACCGCCGCGGCGCGAGCCAGGACGCCCTGCTCGGACTCATCACCGGGGCCCTGAAGGAGGGCCACGCCGACGGATCCGTCCGCGTGGAGCACATCGACCTGCAGGCCCGTTCGCTCCTGCTCGTCGTCCAGTCCTTCACGCTCTCGCTGCGCACGATGACCGACGAGGCCGACCCCCGCCTCACCGACGCCGCCTTCCTCGAAGAGCTGCGGACCCTTCTGGAGAGGATCCTCATCCCATGAGCCGCCCCGCCGGCCCCGCCGCTTCCTCCTCGCTCAGCGCGTCCCGCCGCGCCGGCGAACTCGCCCAGCTGGCCGACGGCGCCGAGGTCGACGTCCTCGTCGTCGGACTCGGCGCGACCGGCGCCGGCGCCGCACTCGACGCCGCGACGCGTGGCCTGAGCGTCGCCGCCATCGATGCCCACGACCTCGCCTTCGGCACCTCCCGGTGGAGCTCCAAGCTGATCCACGGGGGACTGCGCTATCTGGCCACCGGCCAGCTCGACGTCGCCCACGAAAGCGCCGTCGAGCGCGGAATCCTGATGGAACGCACCGCCCCCCACCTCGTGCGTGCCCGGCCGTTCGTCCTGCCGCTCACCCCGCTCGTCTCACGCGGCCAGGCCGCTCTCGCCCAGGCCGGATTCCGCGCCGGAGACCTGCTGCGCCTCGCCGCCCGCACCTCGCGGAGCACCCTTCCCGCCCCCCGTACGCTCTCCGCGGTCGAGACCCGCCACATGGCGCCCGCCCTGCGTCCGACCGGACTGCGCGGCGGGCTGCTGTCGTGGGACGGACAACTCTCCGACGACGCCCGCCTGGTCACCGCGATCGCCAGGACCGCGGCCGCCCATGGTGCCCGTATCCTCACCCGCACCCGCGCGTTGGGCCTGACCGGCAGCGGTGCCACGGTCCGCGACGAACTCACCGGCGAGACGCTCGAGATCCGGGCCCGCGCCGTGATCAACGCGACGGGCGTCTGGGCCGGTGGCCTCATCGACGACGTCCGGCTGCGCCCCTCCCGGGGCACCCATCTCGTGCTCCGATCCGAGGACCTCGGGGACCTCTCGGCCGGCATGCACATCCCGATCCCGGGGGAGAGCAACCGGTTCGTCCTGGTCCTGCCGCAGGGCGACGGCCGGGTGTACGTCGGGCTCACCGACGAACCGGTCGACGGCGACATTCCCGACGTGCCCGAAGTCCCCGAGACGGACATCGGCTTCCTGCTCGACACCCTCGGCTCCGCGCTCGACGTGACGCTCACCCGAGACGACGTCGTCGGTGCCTTCGCCGGGCTCCGGCCGCTCCTCGACACAAGCGGCACCGCGGGCTCCGGCCGCACCGCCGACATCTCCCGCAAGCACGCGGTGCTCACCTCGGCGGACGGCGTCGTCACCGTCGTCGGCGGCAAGCTCACGACCTATCGCCGCATGGCCGAGGACGCCGTCGACGCCGCCGTCACCGCGCGCCGTCTGGCCGCCGGGCCGTGCCGGACCGCCCGCACCCCCCTGGTCGGCGCCGCACGTCCCGGCACCCTCGCGGCACTCAGTGCGCCTCGGCGGCTGGTGCGCCGCTACGGGACCGAGGCCCCGGCCGTCCACGCACTGGGTCTCGCCGACCCGGCGCTGGCCGAGCCGGCCGTCCCGGGCCACCCCGTCACCCGGGCGGAACTGCTGTGGGCCGTCCGCCACGAGGGCGCTCTGGACACGGCCGACCTCCTCGACCGCCGCACCCGCATCGGCCTCGTTCCCGAAGACCGGCAGAAGGCCCTCGATGCCGCGGCCGAGGCCCTGGCGGATAGCGCGTGATGCGCATGCCCGCCTGAGCGGACTGCACGGCACGCCGAACGACCTGGGCCGGCCACCTGTCCCGCGAACTCCGCGGGACGGGTGCCGGCTTGCGCAGGCGCGACCGGTGAGGGAGCGGTGGCGGCCCAGGTGTTCGCGTCCAACCGCCAGGGGCCCGACGGAGAGCCCGATCGGGCAACCGACCGCAGGGTCATGTGCGTTCGGCGTTGGGCCCGATGTGCGTTTGGTCTAGGGTGGCCGCGGAGGTGGTTTCCGTGTCCCATGAGCAGGACGCGCTGTTCGCTTCGGTAGACGCCCTGCTCGCACAGGCGGCGCAGGAGGCACTGCCCGAACCGGGGGAGCGCAAGCGGCTGCGCGAAGCGGCCGGTCTCAGCCAGGACCAGGTCGCCACGGCCCTCGCCGTGCGGCGCGAGACGGTGACCGGCTGGGAGTCGGGCAGGACCGAGCCACGGCCGCCGAAGCGCGCCGCGTACATCCGCCTCCTGCAGGGCCTCGCCGCGCGTCACCCCACCCCTTCATGCGAGACGCCGGCTCCCACCCCGCCGGCACCGGCGACCTCACCCGGCACCGCCCCGAACACGGCCGCGCGTCCCGGCCGGGAGACGGTGCCCGTGCCTGCCCGCGCTCCCGGACAGCACCCTGCGCCCCGTCCGGAGAAGAGGCCCGGGGCCGTACCGGAACAGAGCCCCCGAGCCGCGCCGGAACAAGACCCCCCGCCCGCGCCGCCCGGTTCCGCATCGACGGACCCCGCACCCGGCGCAGCGGGCTCCGCTCCCGTTTCCCCGCGCACCTCACAGGGGAACAGCCGGCCGGCCCCGCGCCGTGCGCACCCGGCGAAAACCGCAGCGGTGGAGACCGCAGCGGAGAAGACGCCCACGCCCCCGGCGGCCGTCGAGCACATCAACGGCCCGCTCGGCGTGCTCGACGCCGACGGAACGCTTCACTGCGCCGGCGGTCTCCTGCTCGACTGCCCGGCCACGACCGTCCCCGCTCTGGTGGACTGGACCCTGACCGAGGCCGGGCTGGGCGCGCCCCGGCTCCATCGCTCGGGCAGGGACGCGGATCCGCTGATCGTCGTCACCGCCGCGGCGGCCGAACGCCTCGGCCTGCCTCCGGCCCTGGAGGACCGGCGCGGACTTCGCCTCCCGGACGACCACGCCGTCGTCCGCCAGATCGGCAAGGCGGGTTGGAAGCTGACCCGCCGCGGATTCGGCCCCTGGGCGAGGATCTACCGGCCGGCGCAGTCGGGCAGGCGGCGCTGTGTCCAGCTCGCCGTACTGCCATGGGGCGCGCTCGACGCACGCTCCTGGGCGGACGCGGACCGGCTGCCGGCCGCGGAACTCGCCCGTGTCCTGTGCGACTACGCGACACGGGTGCTCACCCCGTGCGGCTCGACCGCCGTGACCGGTCTGGAGCTGATGACCGCTCTGCGCCCGCCCACCCGCGCGGTCAAGGACGACGCGTCGGGCACCTGGGTCTCCGGCCCCAACCCCGGCTCCCTCACCGAAGCGTTCGATCCGGCACCCCCCGAGGCTCCGGACGAGCATCCGGTCGTCGCCGCCCTGTATCCGCGTGGCCACCGGCGCACCCCCGACGAGGTGATGGACGAGGAGGCGTACGACTGGATCCGGGATCCACAGCTGCTGACCGACACCGAATGCACGAGGACCCACGCGGTCGGCATCGACATCAACATGGCCTTCGCCGCGGCCGCGAACCGCCTCAACATCGGACTCGGGGCGCCGGCGCACGTCATGAAACCGGCCTTCGACGCCAAACTGCCCGGCACCTGGCTGGTCGACCTGTCGGGGATCGAGCTAGACCCCCGCCTGCCCTCACCGTTCACACCGGACGGCAACCGCCCTGACGGACCGGCCTGGTACGCGACGTCCACTGTCGCTTACGCCGCCGAGCTCATCCGCACCTACGGCCTGCCCGTGACGCTCGCACCGCTCGAGGCCTACGTCCGGCCCGACCACGGCCCCTATCTCGACCCGTGGTACCAGCGTCTCAACGAGGCGTACAAGACGACGATGGCCGGCCTCGGCGTCGTGACGGGCATGGACGAGGCCGACTTCCTCGCCGCCATGCGGACCTGCAAACAGCGCGACCCGGGACAGGCCATGGTGCTGTCCGCGATCAAGGCGACGGTGAAGGGCGGGATCGGCAAGCTCCGCGAGCGCCCGCAAGGAGCCCAGTACCGGCCGGGGGAGCGGTGGCCCGCCCTGGAACGACCGACATGGAGCCCGCACATCCGCGCCGAGCTCATCGGAAAAGCCCGCACCAGTCAGCACCGGAAGATCGTCAAAACAGCAGTCGCCACCCAGTCCGCGCCCGCACCGCAAGGCCATCTCCATTTCGCCGAGGACGCGTTGTTGCCCGTGGCACTGCTGTCGGACTGCGCCGTCTACCTCTCGGACGGGCCGTCTCCGCTGGACTTCCTGCCGCGCGCTCCCGACGGCACGCCCGCTCCCGGTACGTTCCGGCTCGGAGTGAGTCCCGGCATGGTCAAACACGAGGGCACCCAATCACTGATCTGGGCCGTGCGGATGCTCGACGAGGGCCACAATCCCGCCCGGCACATCAAGGACGCCGACGTGTAGGTACTCAGCTCCTCCAGAGCGGTGCGACTGTGCTCGGCCAGGGCATCGCGGACGCGGCAAGCCCATCAGCCGAGGCGACTTCCTCCCCGGCCACGACCGGCGGGCCGTCCACGAGAGTATTGCCCGCGTCGGAACCGTGATGGACTTCATCGCCTGGTTCGACCAGACCTGGAGTCCCGACGAAGCCCGGCAAAGCGATGCCGTATGAGGAAATGGCAGAGAAGCGACACGAACACTGCGGGACACCTGCTGAGACAGCAGCATGAGCAGCAGGTCACCGCGGTCCGGAATGACAACGGCGGCCGGAACCTGCACGACGCCGTGAGTGAAGGAGAACAGGCCAACCCATGGGCATCCTCGAGGACAGTCTCGACAGGGCCGAAGCCGCCACCTTCACGCGTGCCTTGCCGAAGTCCGCGCTTGCGCAGATGAAGTTCCTCATGAGGGTCGAGAGGGGCTCCACGAAGGCGGTCGCCCTGCGCCTGGCGATCTCGCAGCGCACCGTCGAGCGCTATCTCACCGGCCAGATCAAGCGGCCCCGCGCTGATCTCGCCGCTCGCCTCGTGACCGAGGTCCGCAAGGACTGGCAGCCCCGGGTGAGAGCGCGGGCCAGACAGCAGGCGGCCACCTCGACGGGGATCGTCATCGAGACCCGCGCGCGGTTCGGTTTCACCGCGGCACCCGGCAGCACCGACGACAGCCGGATCCGGCTGATCACACAGCATCTGCCGCCCGCCTATGCGGCCCGCCTCCTCGATGCCCGGGCCGCCGGTGCCACCGAGCAGCAACTGCAGGGCATCGCGGCCGAAGGGCTCCAGGAGGAGTACTTCAAAGACCGCAACCGCCGCGCTCCCGGCCTCCTGGTGGATTTCACCGACATCGACTTCGTCGAATTCGACTACTGACCGGCGTCAGGCCTGTCTTCGGGCCCGGCCTGACCGCTCAGCCGAAGCGCGTCGGCCGTGTTGACCCCGAGGTGTGGGCCCGAATGCCGTGGACGGTTCGGCCGAATCGATGGCATCGTCAGCGATCGTGACGGAGCAAGGTTTCCTGGCGTTGGCGCCGCAATACTCCACGACAGCCCAACTGCTCTCGATGTCGGCGCATCGGCGGGGGATGGACGTGGAAGTTCTTCCCGCCCATGGTGGTGCGGGCACCGCGCGGGGGAGGCGTGGTGGCCACTACTATGGCGGCCCCGCTTTCGCGGCACACATCGTTGACGCCCTTGAGGTCGCACTCTTGGAGCCATCTGACGACTGGCTGGCCACATTGCCCTACGAGTACACCGGACGGCGCATCGCCATGGCGACCCTGGGGGAGGCGCGCCTTCTGCCCCGGCCGGCGTTCGTCAAGCCGCCCAGTGACAAAAGCTTCCCGGCCGCCGTCTACGCCAGCGGTGGCTGCCTCCCGACAGGGCCGGAGCTGCCACCGGACGTGCCGGCCCAGATCAGCGACGTGGTGACCTGGGCAGCGGAGTTTCGCCTGTACCTCCTGGACGGCGAGGTCCGCACGGGTTCGCAGTACGCCACCTTCGGCCGTCTCGACGCCGAGCGGCTGGACGGGCACCGCCATGAAGACGCTGTCCTGGAGTTCGCGGACGATCTCCTGGCCACGTGCGGCGGTGGCCTGCCCAGCGCTGTGGTGGTCGACATCGGGCTCCTGGCCACACCTGAGCATGGCGCCGCCGACCAGTGGGCGGTGGTCGAGGCGAACATGGCCTGGTTCAGCAATTGTTATGCCGCAGATCCTGACCGGGCCCTGGACGTCGTCCTGCGCTCAGCTGGTCCGCGGACACAGCTGGCGGAGCGAGACCGCCGGTTTTGCCGGAGCATCGAGCCGGCAGGCTGAAATGCCGGCGTGATCACTCACAACAACCGCGCCGACCCGACGATCGGTGCCAAGTGCCGTGCGGAGTTCACCGTCGGCTCCCGGCCTGCGGCGATCGGTGGGAGTCGCTGCGTACGTGCGCACGCACCCCCTGCAGGCCGAACAGAATGAGGAGTTCAACCACGCCGCCGTCGGCGCTGCCCAGCCAGTGGGGCAGGGACGTGTCGAACTCGGCTGCCTCACCGGGCGGCAGTGTCAGGTCGCGTTCGCCGATCACGAGCCGCAGGCGTCCATTGAGTACGTAGAGCCACTCGAAGCCTTCGTGGCTCTGCGGGGTCGGTTCGAGTGGTCCCGGCGCGGCGGGGATGATCATCTTGAACGCGTGCACCCCGCCCGGTCGCCGGGACAGGGGCACGAACGTCATCCCGAACCGCCTGATCGGCTTGAGGTGTATCCGGGGATCGCCAGTACGCGGGGCACCGACGAGGTCGTCCAACGGAACGTCATAGGTACGGGCCAGCGGCAGCAGCAGTTCCAGGCTCGCTCGGCGCTGCCCGCTCTCCAGCCGGGACAGAGTGCTCTCCGACACGCCGGTCATCGCCGCGAGGTCGGCGAGGGTGATGCCGCGGTCACGACGCAGCGCGCGAAGGCGCGGCCCCACCGCGTCGAGCACGTCGTCGTCGGTTCTGCGTTCCATCTGGCCATCTTGCCGGAACCGCAAGATTCCGTGCCAGGTCGTGGGGTGCCTGGCAAGACTGACTGCATACCGACGCAAGGAGTCTTGATGAGCACCACTGATGCGATCGCGTTCTGGGACGGCGTCCACGCGGCCCGACCGGCAGCCGGCGGCCCGCAGCCGAATGCCCGCCTCACCGAGACGGTGACGGGCCTTCCGACCGGTGACGCGTTGGACCTCGGATGCGGTGACGGCGGCGACGCGCTGTGGCTCGCCCGTCTGGGGTGGCACGTCACCGCCGTCGACATCTCGGCCGTGGCGGTCGAGCGGCTCGCAGCCCTCGCCGGCTCACACGGCCTGGGCGACCGCGTCACCACCGTGCGGCACGACTTGCACAAGTCTTTCCCGCCCGGCGGATTCGACCTGGTCTGCGCCCACTACCTGCACACCCCCTTTGACCTGGACCGGGCGACCGTCCTGCGCTCGGCCGCGCACGCACTGCGCCCGGGCGGGCGGCTGTTGGTCGTCGACCACGGCTCGGCCGCGGCGTGGTCCTGGAACCAGGATCCCGAGGTCCGCTACCCGAGCCCACAGGAAGTCGCCGCGGGTATCAACCTGGCCCCGCACACATGGACCGTCGAGCGGGCCGACAGATCCGGCCGGACCGCGACCGGACCGGACGGGCGCCCCGCTCAGGTCACCGACCACGTCCTCCTCATCCGCCGCACCGCCTGATACGCCGCCCGCCCCCGACGAAGGAAGGGAGACCACGGTGCCCAGCACCACGCGCCGCAACCGCCGCCGCGATACTCCGCCGCCCCGGACCGGTGGCAACGAGACCGAGACCCTGCGCGGATTCCTCGACTACCTCCGGACCTCGATCGCCGCGAAGACCGACGGCGCCCCCGAACCGCAGGTGCGAACAGCCGTGGTGCCGTCGGGCACGAACCTGCTCGGCCTGCTCAACCACCTGAGTTTCGTCGAGCGCTCGATGTTCCTCGGCGACGACGTCACCGACTGGCAGGCGACGTTCCACGCCGCACCGGCGGACAGCGTGGCCGATGTCGTCGCCCGCTACCGAGACGCGGTCAAGCGCGCGAACGCCGTTCTCGACGGATGCACCGATCTCGGCGCACCGGTTCCCCGACCGGGGTCGGACCGCCCCGCTCCCAGCATCCGCTGGGCGCTCACCCACATGATCGAGGAGACCGGCCGGCACGCGGGCCACGCGGACATCCTCCGCGAACTCATCGACGGCACGACCGGTCGCTGATACCGCGTCGACCGCGTCCTCTTGGCCGCGGACGCCGCCCGCATCCACTCACAGGAGCCCACCAGCATGCACAGTTACGACGTCACAGTGACCACCTGCGCATCGCCGGAAATCGTCTGGAAGCTGCTGGTCGACGCCGCAAGCTGGCCACTGTGGTCCAAGGTGGACAGTCTGGATACGAAACGGTCGGTCGACCTCGACCCCGGCGGCGACGACGGCATCGGTGCCGTTCGGGCTTTCCGGACGGGACGCATCGTGACCGGTGAGCGGCTGACCGAAAAGGTCGAGCCACGCCTCTTGGCCTACGAAGACGCGTTCAACTCGTCGATGTTCAACTACCACGCGCGCATCGAGCTGAAGCCGACGGCGAGCTCAGGCACGGTCATCCACTGGTACGGCGAGTACGAGACGAGCTGGCTGTTGGGCTGGGTCATGCCGCGCTACCTCCAGAAGTTCATGCAGAGCATGGCGGAAGGGCTGGCCCGCTACGCCGAAGAGTGCCAACCGGCTCAGTAGTGCCTACGCCAATGCCTTCGCCGCAGCGCGCGTTCAGCCTGGGCCCGCCCGAGCACATCGCGGCGGATCATCCGGGAGCCCCGGGGTTGGAGACTGGTGGGCTCGCCTGTTGAGGTGTCGCGTATTCGGAGCTGACGTCGGCAGCCCCATGACGCTGAGTGAGCTGTCAGGGGCGGTCGATCGCGGTCCGGCATGATCGCGCGGTGAGTGATGCGAGGCTGCTGGCCGCAGAGTCTGTTGAGTCACATGTCCGGGTGTTCTTCGAGAGGCACTCCGTGGAGGTCGTCGACTGCGACCTCGGGCGGGAACGGCGAGCGGTGGTGCCCGATCTGCGAGTTCTCGTTGTGGGGCCCGGTCCCCGCAGCGACGGCTGGGCCTATGTGACCGCCGGGTGCTGGGCCGCGATGGAGAAGGACGGTCATGGACTCGAGTTCGTCATGACGGCCCATGTCCGCGACCAGAGGTTCATCGAGCTCATGGCGATGATCGCCTACTACCACTGCGGAGGACATCAGCTCGACCTGGAGCACAGCATGCCGATCGGTGAACCGTGGGTGCCGGGTTCAACCTGCGATCACCTACTGATCAGCTTGCCCTATCTCCACGGACCCGACCTTGAACACTGCCCGCTTCCTGGGGGACACGCTCGCATCCTGTGGACGCTGCCTGTGACGACCGCCGAGATCGAGTTCCGCAGGCGCCACGGCCACGAGGCGTTGGAGCAGCTCTTCGACGAGGCAGAGATCATCCCCACCGATCCTTTCAGGGCGTCGGTCGCCTGAGTTTCCGGCCTCCGGCGGTCACCGTTTGCGGTCTCCGGGGCGTATCGGCTCCAGGTTCCGTTCCGCCGGCCTCGGTGACGAGGCGGGTGGCGGTCTTGTCGTCATAGCCGAGGGCCTTCGCGATGACAATGACCATGGTGGATCCCCTTGAGGTCATCAGCAGGCCGGCCCCGGCCTCACCAAGGTGGGGTGGGTCAGGCCGGAGTGGCGGTACTCGCGCAGGTCCCAGCCAGTGCCCGGCCCGTGCACCGCGGTGTGCTCATCAAGCAGCGCGCGGGCCTGCCCGTACGAGAGGCAGGCTCTGGGCTTTCACGAGTACGGCCCAGTAGTCGAAAAATACGGACGCCTCCCGTCCTCCAACTCCGGGAGGCGGGGGCGTCGTCGTACCTAGCTCACGTCTGGCACTGCTTCGTCACGGCTCCGCTCCAGTTGCTCCACGCCCCGCCGGCCGGCCTCACATGCACCCGGATTTCGGCGGTGGCGTTGACGGGGCCGCAGACGCGGTCGGTGTTGCCGATCTCGAACGGGCCGATCGTGGACCTGCGCTGGACGATCGTGCGGCCGTTGCCGAGCTTGACCCAGTGGCCGCCTTCGCGGATCCGGAAATACGCTTCGTAGTCGACGTAGGAGGCGTGGGCGCGGGAGTTGGTGATGACGGCGTGGGCGGTGATGTTCCGCATGAAGACGTGGCCGTCCTTCCACCGTTCGGCGGAGATACAGCCCTGTGCGCCGATGTTCTGGGTCGAGACGGCGCCTCCGCAGGCAATGGCGGCGGCGTGGGCGTCTGCCGGCAGTGCCAGCGCGGTCAACAGGGCTGCTCCTGCTGTGGCGGCGAGTTGTTTCAGTTTCATGGGTTCCTCTCGGTCGGGGTGTGCCGAAGACCAGACTGCCAGTCAGACCATGCGCCGGTACTCGTTCCATGCCTTTGCAGCGGTCAGCATCCCGGTCATCCACGGCTCCGGATCGTCAGCGGTGATCTCCTCCGGACGCTGACGGTGGCCGCCGTGAACGCGTCCAGGCCCTCCTTCGTCGCCGTGGCCCACGCGGGCACTGGGAGGCCTATCGCTCCGCCTTACGGGGCGTGTGACCCTCCCTGATGAGCCACACCGCCCATAGGGCAGGGTCGATCCATCCCGCGCCGTACGACGTCCACGCCCAGTCGACCGGTACGGCCCGGTCCTGGGCGATCAGGACGTTGGTGGGAAACCAATCCGTGTGCAGCAGAATGTCCCCGGCGACAAGCTCCGGCGTGGGACTGTGGTTCTTCATCCGGTCCGGAACCGACCGCATCACGATGTCCGGCTTTCTGGTGTTCCCCCAGCCGCGTCATGACGTCCACGACCAACGGAAGGTCGTCGGAGCCGGGGACGTAGACCGCCTGGCGGCCGTCGATGTCCTCGGAGGCGAGCAGATCCCACCCGGCCTCCTGGACGTGCCACAGCAGGGCCGGGGCGACGTCGCGTACGTAGGGAGCCACGTCGGCTTCCCGCTGCTGCGTCCACGCCCGTTTGTGTTCCTGTCGCAACCCCTTGACGAAGACCGTGCCGCCGGGGGTATGGACGCGGACGGCGATCTCGCTGTTGAGGCCGCCGGAGAGGTTTTCCGTCTTCAAAACGCGGTCGGCCCGCAGCTCGGTCTCGCATCACTCAACGTGAGACCGAGTTCTCGGCGACAAGGAATACGTGACACCTCAACATCCGAGCCCACCAGTCCCAAGCACCGTCTCGTACACGGCCTGGATCGGGTTACGGGCGAATCGAACAACTGGTCGATACTCCGACCGGTACATACCGGGATCACTCGATAGAATTCGGGCACGGAGGAGTGGCCTGGCCGGCCGGGTCCGAATCGGTCCGCAGAAGCGGCTGCGGTGCTGTGGTGATGACGGCCACGGGGTCGATGAGACCCATGGGGCGGTCGGGGCGGCGGCCTCCGCACCTGGCCGCGCGTGGCTCCCGCCCCTCCGAGGAAGCGACGGTGACCCATGACGGAACCGGCATCGAACGACGTGAGCCCGTACGCGGGACGGCCCTCCGGCCTGGTCGGCGAGCAGATCGCGGGCTACCGCGTGGAGCGCGAGATCGGACGCGGTGGAATGGCCGTCGTGTACAGCGCCAGGGACCTGCGCCTCGACCGCACCGTCGCGCTGAAGCTCCTCGCTCCCGAGCTGGCCCGCAACGACACCTTCCGCCGCCGCTTCACCCACGAGTCGCGCGTGGCCGCCGCGATCGACCACCCCCACATCGTGCCGATCTTCGAGGCCGGCGAGACCGAGGGGATCCTCTACATCGCCATGCGTTACGTCTCAGGGCTGGACCTGCGAGCCCTGCTGGACCGGGACGGCCCGCTTCCGCTCGTGACCGCCATCCGCATCGCCGGGCAGGTGGCGTCCGCTCTCGACGCGGCCCATGAACACGATCTGGTGCACCGGGACGTCAAACCCGGCAACATCCTGGTCGCCAAGGGCACCGATATCGACCATCCCGAGCATGTGTACCTCACCGATTTCGGTCTGACGAAGAAGTCGCTTTCGCTCACCGGGTTCACCACCGTCGGAGAATTCGTCGGCACACTCGACTACGTGGCGCCGGAACAGATCTCGGGCCGCCCGGTGGACGCCCGGTGCGACCTCTACAGCCTCGCCTGCGTCGTCTACGAGACCCTCACCGGCAAGCCGCCGTTCCAGCGCGACGAGGACATCGCACTGCTGTGGGCGCATCAGTACGACCAGCCGCCGCCGCTGTCCGAGAAGCGGCAGGGGACCGGACCGGCCCTGGACGACGTCCTGGCGAAGGCGCTGGCGAAGGTGCCGGACGACCGTTTCGACTCCTGCCTCGAGTTCGTGGCCGCCATGCGCACCGCCACCGCGGGTGGTGAGAGCGCGGCCGGTCACCAGCCGACCCGGGTGGACACCCTCGTCTCGGCTGTCCCGGCACACTCCGGACCACCACCGGACCCGCCCGAATGGGCCCGGCCGGTCTTCCGTCGCCCGTCCGGATAGCGCTACCCGCAGGGGCAGGGGCAGGGACGGCAGCAGGGGCCTGGGGGGGCGGGCCGCACATCGCCCGTACTCACGCGGGGTGACGTGGAGGTCCGCCGGACGGCATCAGCGGGCCGGGTCACGTAGGCTCCGGCAATGGCGAAATACTTCGATGTTCACCCCGAGAACCCGCAACGACGCATCATCGGCAACGTGGCGGACCTGATCCGCTCCGGGGCGCTCGTCGCGTACCCCACCGACTCCTGCTTCGCCCTGGGCTGCCGGGTGGGCGACCGTGACGGCATCGCCCGGATCAGGGCGATCCGCAACCTCGACGACCGTCACCACTTCACCCTCGTGTGCCAGAACTTCGCACAACTGGGCCAGTTCGTGCGGCTCGACAACGATGTGTTCCGCGCGGTCAAGGCGGCGACGCCCGGCAGCTACACGTTCATCCTCCCCGCGACGAGGGAGGTGCCGCGCCAGCTGCTCCACCCGAAGAAGAAGACCGTCGGCGTACGGATCCCCGACCATGTCGTCACCCAGGCCCTGCTCGCCGAGCTCGGTGAACCGCTCCTCTCCAGCACGCTCCTGCTGCCCGACGAGGAAGAGCCCCTGACACAGGGGTGGGAGATCAAGGAGCGGCTTGACCATGTGGTTGACGCGGTGCTCGACTCGGGCGACTGCGGCACGGAGCCGACCACCGTCATCGACTTCTCCAGCGGCGAGCCCGAGATCGTACGCCTCGGCGCCGGTGACACCACGCGCTTCTCATAGACCAGGCCCGACCACACAAGCAGTCAATCGCCCGCCGTGCGTGCGCGGTTCACGTTCGCAAGCATCCGGGTGCTGCGCCGCCCGGGCATCGGGGCCCCTCCTTCGTCAGGGGTGACGGCGGGCGGCAGCCGGTCGGGTGTGAGCAGGGCAGAGGCCACCTGCGCCATCCACGTATGAGCGGTACCGCACCCGAGCAGCGAGGCCGGGGCGCGTGGTGTGGTCGTGAGCGCCGGTCCGTCCCGGCTCCCGCGCTGAGCACAACTCCCTTGCCCCCAAGGTCGTAGAGCTGTTTCAGCCAATTCGTGGCTGACCTCCGAGGCCATTGACAGCCCCCGCGTGCATTCCGTCTACTGCTCACGCACCACTCGACCAAAGTTCAACACGTGTCATGTGGCGAAGGGCCAACCATGAAGGTGCAGGGGGCCGGCACTGACCTCCAATCGGCGGTACGCATTCCACATGCGCACCGCCCGAGGCGATCAGGAGCCCATCGCCGCCGGGAACCCGGCTTTCCTGGAGCGGCAGTTCGAGTGTGACGAGGGCGCCCCACACGGACCCGCACGCTCGACTCCGATTCCTCCGCGCGAAGGACCCGCGGGCCCGTGTGCGGCCCGTCCCCAGGAGTTGAGCCCCCGGAATTTCCGGCCAGAGGCCTTCCACTCACCCCGCCGACCGCGATCCGAGCACGCGCCACATGCCCTCGGCCGTCCCGCCCCGCAGGGTGCACACAACCCCTGCCACAGGACACCGTCACCCACCTGCCGGCCCGGCGCTCCCGCAGGAGCCAACCGTCCTTTCGAGGAGACCATGATGACCGCTGGGGAACGCCCTGGCCGCAACATTCCCAAAGCTCCCCCGAAACGCCGCGGTACCTTCTTCACGACCTCACTGCCCCGCGGTGCGGGCATCGGGTGGTTCGGCACGGCCGCCCTGGTCAACGCCGTGGGTACCGGCTTCTTCTACCCGTACCAGCTGCTCTTCTTCCTCGGCGTGACCGAACTCCCGCTCACCACCATCGGGATCGGCCTCACCTCGGCGACCCTGCTGGCCCTGCCGGCCGTGCTCCTCGTGGGCCGGTGGGTCGACCGCTTCGGGACCCGCGTGTCCCTGGTCGCCGCGGCACTCCTCCGTGCGGTCGTCTTCGTCGCGTATCTGTACGTCCACAACGTCACGCTGTTCATCGCACTCGCCTTCGTGGCGGCGGTGGCCCAGCGGACGGAACAGGTGTCGATGCCCGTGCTGGCCGCCGGGATCGCCCCCGAAGGCCAGCTCGGAAGCTGGCTCGCACTGACCAAGGTCGCCTTCAACGCGGGCATAGGCTGCGGCGGGCTGCTGGCCGGACTCGCTCTCGTCCAGACGTCCAGCCACGCGGGGTTCGTCACGGTCGGTCTGCTCAACGCCGGCAGCTTCGCCCTGACGGCACTCCTCTACCTGCCGCTCCCAACGGTCTGTTCCCCAGCCACGGGACCGCTGCCTTCCGGCAGCCGGCCCTGGCGCGATCCGCTCTTCCTCAGGCTCGCCACGGTCAACTTCCTCCTCATCACCGTCATCGTCACCACCGAAGTGGGCCTGCCCGTCTACCTGATCGACAAGGTGGACACCCCGGCCTGGACCGTGGGCTTGGTCTTCGCCATGAACACGATCCTGATGGTGCTGTTCCAGCTCCCCGTGAGCGACCGCCTGAGAAGCCGCCCACCTCTGCGGGTGGTCGCGGTGGGCAGCATCCTGCACGCCGCACTGCTCATCGTGCTCGGCCTGGCCGGACACCTGCCGTTCGAGGTGCTGCTGCCGCTGATCGGCATGGCGGTGATCGTCTACACCCTCGGTGAGATCCTGGTCACCCAAGTCCTCTCCGTGCTTCTCGTCGCACTGTCACCGGACCACGAGCGCGGCGTCTACCAGGCCTTCAACCAGGTTCTCGTCGGACTCTCGCTGGCCGTGGCACCCCTGCTCGCAGCCCTTCTGCTCACCCATGCACCGGCGGGGCTGTGGTGGCTGCTCGGTGTGGTGACGGCCGTGATCCCCATCGGCATGCTGCGCATGGACCGGCGATCGGGCGCCGCGATCGCTACCGCGACGGGACAGGCGGGTCCCCGCTGACCACGTGAACACCGAGGTAACGGTGGGGCGTGCCCGGCGATGCCAGCAGCCTCGGCTCGTTCGGACCATCGGGCCGTTCACGCCTGCGATCCGGGGGTAGTCCCACCATGTGAGCTATGTGAAACCCGGCGGGGAGTACTCGCGCGACAGCCGTTACCTCACCACCCGGATCACCGCTGACGGACGGGACGGATTCCCTGTGGAGCCGGGCCGCTATCGTCTGGTGGTCAGCCGTGCCTGTCCATGGGCGAGCAGGGCGGTGATCGTACGGCGATTGCTCGGGCTCGAGAAGTCGCTGCCCATGGCCATCGCCGGCCCCACCCACGACGAGCGCAGCTGGACGTTCGACCTCGACCCCGGCGGTCGTGACCCGGTGCTCGGCATCGAACGGCTGCGGGAGGCGTACCTCGCCCGCGATCCCGGCTACGACCGGGGCATCACGGTGCCCGCAATCGTCGACGTGCAAAGCGGCGCGGTGGCGACCAACGACTTCCCCCAGCTCACGATCGACCTGTCACTGGAATGGACGCGGTACCACCGCGAGGGAGCACCGCAGCTGTACCCGCCCGCTTCGCGGTCCGAGATCGACGCGGTCGACGAGGTGGTCTACAAGGACGTGAACAACGGCGTGTACAGGGCCGGGTTCGCCGGGTCACAGGAGGCGTACGCCACGGCCTACGAGCGCCTCTTCGCCCGGCTCGACTGGCTCTCCGAGCGGCTCGAAGGCTCCCGCTACCTCGTCGGTGACACTCTCACCGAGGCAGACGTCCGGCTGTTCACCACGCTGGTGCGCTTCGACTCCGTCTATCACGGTCACTTCAAGTGCAATCGGCACAAGCTGTCCGAGATGCCGGTGCTGTGGGCGTACGCGCGTGACCTGTTCCAGACACCGGGCTTCGGCGACACGGTCGACTTCGACCACATCAAGCGGCACTACTACATCGTGCATTCCGACATCAACCCGACCGGGATCGTACCGGCCGGCCCGGATCTGACGGGCTGGCTCGAGCCGCACGGCAGGGCGGCGCTGGGCGGACAGCCATTCGGCGAGGGGACGCCGCCCGGGCCGGTCACTCCCGAGGAGGCGGTGCCGGCCGGCCACACGTCTTCAGCCGGCTGAGCCGGCGTCCGCCCATCCGTGCTTGTGCGGTCAGGGTCAGGGCCCGGTCCGCCGCGTCCCAAGCGCTTCGAGCAACTCGCGCTCGCGCCCCACGCTGAGGCCGGCGCGTCGTGCCCGGTCAAGACCCTGCTCGCGTTCCCAGCGCAACGTGTCCGCGAGCATGTCCGCCCGGGGCCGATGACGTAGCCCCGCGGCGCGCGCCGCGGATCCCTTGCGGGCCGACCAACCTTCCCAGCCCGGCTCGACGAGCCACATCGGTAGCGACTCGGCCCCCATGTATCCGGCCACGCCGTTGGCGAGCAGCCATGCCGAGTCGGTGGTGACCACGGTGCCCGTGTGTCCGCCAAGCGCGCGCGACAGCTCGATCCACTCTCCGAACGAGACGACAGGGCCCACAGCGTCGTACGTGCCGGTGCTCCCTCTCTCCGCGGCGTCGAGCAGCCAGGCGGCGAGATCTCGCACGTCTACCACCTGTGTCGGCATGGCCGGAGTATCGGGAACCAGCATTGGCCCTCGCGGATCGAGTGCGGCACGAGCCACCCAGTAGCCGGAGCGTCCGCTGTGGTCGCCAGGGCCGCCGATGAGACCGGCGCGTGCGATGAGGAGGCGGTCACCCGCGACCGCCGTCGACGCCTGTTCGCAGGCGACCTTCGCCTCGCCGTACAACGAGCGGTCGGCCTCGCTCCGGTCGGTCGGAGCAAGGAGAGCCGTGGATTCGTCCGCGTCCGGCACGGCATGGGAGGCGTAGGCGCTGACGGAAGAGACATAGGCCCAGTGCCTGGCCCTGTCGGCCAGGGCGTCGAGCGCCTCACGCACGAAGCCCGGCTGCCATGACACCTCGATGACCGCATCCCACTCGCGGTCGAGCAGTGGTTCGTACGCAGAGGGATCGCGCCGGTCGGCGGCCACCAGCGTCGCTCCGTCTGCGACGTCTCCGCTCTCGCCGCGCGCAAGGCATGTCACCCGATGATCGCGCCCGATCGCCTGCCGCGACAACTCCCGCCCCAGCCATGCTGTTCCGCCCAGAACCAAGATCTCCATCCCCGCACCCAAGCACCGCGAACACCGAACGCCCAGGCACTTTCGCCGACAGCGGACGATGACTCGTTCGAGTGATCTTCAGAGTGGTCGGTCTGTCCCGCGGGACCAGCGGTTACGCGTGGCGACATGAACGTATCGACTCACGCTCTCCGTCTGCGTGTCGCTCTCCCCGCGTGCCTCTTCGCCTGCTCTGCCCTGTTGGTCACTGCCTGCGGCGGCAACGAAGGGACCAAGGGCTCTGTGGCGGCTCCGACTTCGCCCGGTGGTGACACACGCTCACCGAGCCCCACGGGATCCGCCGGCCTCACCGACGACCAAGCCGAGCTCAAGGCTCTGATCCCTCAGGCCAAGATCACCTGGGACAAGGCAGCCGACACCGCGGTCGGCGAAGTCGCCGGGAGCAAACTGATGGAGATCGACCTGAACCGCTACGACAGCGGCAGCACAGCGAGCCCCGCGCCGAGCGTGGGCAGCCCCGTCTGGGCCGCCGAAGTCGCGACCCAGGACGGGAGCGTCCACAGGGTTCTCGTGGACGCGGTGTCGGGCAAGGTCCTCCAGTCCGAGCCTGAGACCGACCAGGACGCCAATGACAAGCGCGCGGTCGCCAACACTCTGAGCAATGCCGAGGTGACCCCGGAACAGGCCGTGAAGACGGCGACAGAGAAGAAGCAGGGGGCTGTCACCGACGTCCACCTGGAGAGCAACGACAACAAAACCATCTGGTCGGTCGACGTTGTCAGCCAGGAGGACTGGAGCCGAACGAACTTCGACATCGACGCGGCAAGCGGCCAAATCGTGCGTGAGCAAGTCGACCAGGACAACGACCAGAACAGCGATCAGAACAACGACCAGGACAACCAGGGCTGAGTGCACGTCATATCCGCACGGGCAACGGCCGTCAGCCTGCGGCTGTGGGGAGGGTGGGGAGGGCACGACTCCGGATGAGCAGGGGTGCACCTTGCAGCGAGTGGTGCCCGTGTCGCCTGCGCGGCCGCAGGCCGACGGTACGGCGAGACGGAGATCGGGTGGGACTGGCGACTATCACCTTTGTGGCCGGCCAACTGCTTCTGATACCGGCTTCCTCTTTCGTTCGGATCGTCGGCCCGACTGCTCACCGCCGATCGATGGGCTCGCGGAAATTCCCTACCGTTGTCGCAGGAAAGGGCGGAGACTCGCCCTATGGTTGACATGGGATCGTTCCGGGAGGCGGTCGCCGCATGGGCGGCCGGTGGCCCCGGCGACTCCGCGCGCGAGCTGGCCGCGCGGCTGCCCGTCCGGGCAGCCGTCCTGCTCGAAGGGCCGAGCGACGCCGCAGCGGTCAGCGCACTGGCCACGAGCCGCGACCGCAACCTGGAAGCCGAAGGAGTCTGCGTCCTCCCGATGGGCGGAGCCATGAGCGTCGGGCGCTTCGCCCGCCTCCTCGGGCCACCCGGCCTCGGCCTGCGCCTGACGGGGCTCTGCGACGAGGCGGAGCGTCGCTACTACGCCCGCGCTCTGGAGCGGGGGAGTGCAGCACAGCAGGAGTTCTTCGTCTGCGCCGCGGACCTGGAGGACGAGCTCATCCGCGCGTTGGGCGTGGCGCGGGTGGCGGAGCTCGTTCGGGCGGAGGGCGATTTCCGTGCCCTGGAGACCTTCCTGCGCCAGCCCGCACAGCAGGGCCGCACCTCACAGCAGCAGTTGCGGCGCTTCTTCGGCACGAAGAAGGGGCGCAAGATCCACTACGGTCGCGTCCTGGTCGAGGCCCTCGATCCCGACCGCATACCCGCTCCACTCGACGGCCTGCTCGCCGGACTTTGACCGCTCGAGGAGGTCAGTCTCGGCGGCCGGTTCGGATACTCAGATACAGGGCGGCAACCGTGCTGCGATGCCGGCGTGGGCCACCGCGTGGGCTACGACAGCCCCCACAGTTCGGTCGGGAGTACCGCCGCCTCTTCGGCGCCCCGCCCAGCCAGGACGTCACGCTTCTGCACAGCTCCGGTACGCCGTAAAGAGCGGCGAAACCGAGGCTTTTCAAGCGGAGTTCACGTTCTGGTGAGCCGGAAGTGGCTCCACCTGACCCACATGTGGCCCTGACGTGAAACGTCAGGGCCACACAGCGGTCTTGGAGTAGCTACTCCATGGGGTTCAGCCCCGTCCCGCTCCCGCTTTCCCGCGCGATCTTCTCTTCCATCTGGCGGGCCTTCTCGCGCAGCTTCTGGCGTTCCTGAGGATCGGTGGCGCGGTCCGCCGCGTCCTTCAGCTCCTGCATCTTGGCACGCATCTGCTCGGTACGGCCGCCGGGTTCGCCTGCAACGCTCATGATCACTCCTTGGATCTGGGGAAGAGCGGGCGTCATCAGCGAATCAGCACCTGAATGGCCCCGCATCTCGAGCAGTCACCGACCGCTATTCCCGCAGACCAGGCCGACGGCTTCGTACCGCCGGACGGGGCCCCGCGACGGAGAAGACCGCCACTTCATGACGAAGCAGCGGTCACACTCTCGTCGTGCCCGTGCTGGGTACGGTGACGGCTGACCCTAGTGCTGTGGCCGGATAGGTTGCCGGGAAGCTCGCGGCGTCCTGTGCGGTGGATCGCAAGGCGGAGAATCGTCCTTGGACTGGATGTACTCGGGTGATTCGACAACGCAGTGTGGGAGCCCCTCCCAGCGGTTGCTGGGGGAGGGCCGTGCAGGGCGCCGCGAGCCGGTGAACCTCATCCGGTCCCAGCACTAGGGGGCTTCTGACGGATCTCCGCGGCGTCGCGACGCCCGGCACGCCCCCACGGCCTTACGGCGTGGGAGGTACCCCCACTCGCCGCACCGGCCGAAAGCCCAAGTACATCCAGTACGAGGGCTTCCAACCGGCACTCCGAGAGCACGCACCGGACGCCGCTCCTTCCTCCACGGAGATCCATCAGAAACCCCCTAGCTGCCGGCCGCCGCTGCGGTCCCGATGCCGGAGTCCACGACGCCGTCGGCACCGACCCAGGCCGGCGACGGAGGTGCGTCCGCCTGCGCGGCCGGAGCGAAGCGCTGGTGCCCGGACCAGACACTGCCGCCCACCCATGCCCGCTTGGGCAGGCTGTACTGCCAGCCACCGGCCGCGGTGCCGTACCAGCCGTTGCCGCACGGCATGAGATCGGCGGTGAGACGGATGGTCGCTTCCAGCCGGTCGGCGGGAGCGCTGTTGGTCACACGACCGGAAGTGCGGCACAGCTGCCAGACCCGCAGCTGGTCATTCCACTTGTACAGGTCGGCGGTGGCAAGCAGGAATCCGGCGGGGAGATGGTTCACCTGGCGGCAATTACCGGCCGCGGCGGCTTTCCACGCCTGAACCTCAGACTTTCCGAACGCCACGGCCCGGTCCGTCGAAGACCTGTTCGTCTCGGCCTTGTTGAATGTGCATTCCTGCGGGCTGAGATAAGTCCAGGCTCCGCTTTCGGCCGCCACTGCCGACGTAGGCGTCACCAGTGCCAGGGCACTTGCGCCGACCATCACTGCCAGACTCAGACGACCGCCCGGTATCGACCGGAACAGCGGAATGGATCTCATGGAATTCCTCCTCTCGAGGAGCGGCCCGGTGCCGCACCTCCCGCGGTTCGGGCGTCACACTCGCACTGCCGTCTCAGGGGTGTCAATGGCCGGAAAAAGCCACGGCACGCGCTTTGCGTATGCGTCATCGGCCAACATTCAACGGCTTTCGTTATATCGAGTGTTGTGTGTCCGAAAAAGCACCGAGTGGGTACCGCGTCCCGGCCGCCTTTCCGACGCCTGCGGCATGGAACGTGCCAACCAAGAATTGGCTGTATCGCGTATATGCTCCGGACCCGGACGATAGAGGACCGTCTCAACGGCAAAGGGGAATTCAGGGATCTTCAATCGACTCAGGAATCGACGTCACACCGGCAGACGCGTTCCCGACCACCGGTGGCCTGCATCGCTGGGGATGCCGTTTGCCGATTGGGACGATTTCGATCGCTCACGGTCTCCAGGACCGGGGGTCATGGTTCGCATGCAGTGATCCCCCGGGTGTGGGCCCGCGGCTGTTCGTTCAGTGCGTTTCCGAAGGGAAGGTCGCCAAGAATCGGCTGCATCTTGACGTGCGGGTCGGCACCGGACTCGTGGGTGAAGAGTGCCTCGCCACGCTCGAGGCGGAGTGCGCACGACTGGTCGCGCTCGGGTGCGGTGCGCGTGCGACTACTGCGTGCGGATGGCGTCATTGAGGTCGTGCATCGTGATGCAGGACATTGAGGGCAACGAGTTCTGTCTCGACTGAACATCCTCTGAGCCGGCGAGGTGGGGAGCCATCTCTCGGCCAGGCTTGATCATGGCGAAGACCTCCGGTGCAGTGCAGCTGTCTAGGACTGCACTGCACCGGAGGTCCTCGCGTCCACCGTAATGCCCAGCTGCCCAGTTCGGGAAGATGGCTGCTCGTCGAACGTGTTTGCGTATGCCTGTTTGTCGCGCATGTCGCGGCGGAGACGACAAGCTGCCGCTGGCAGATTCGTCCGGCCCCCCGCGCAGCAGCATCATCAGCATTGAGGTCTTCTCAGCGAAATGATCTCGTGAGGTGACTCGGCTCAGCGGATCCCGCGAGCCACGATGGGTCCTGCGGCGCCGGCGGTCGTACGGTCGAACCCGTTACCAAGGAGCTTCTGATGCGCAGCGTGACCTATTCGATGGGCGTCTCACTTGACGGCTACATCGTCGGGCCGGATGGCGGCTTCGACTGGACGGCGCCCGACGAGGGCGTCTTTCGCTTCTGGATCAACGAGATTCGAGATGTCGGCGTCCACCTGTTGGGCCGACGGCTGTACGAGACGATGCTGTACTGGGAGACTGCCGACCAGGATCCGTCGCTCGACGACTCAGAGCTCGAGTGGGCCGCGCTCTGGAAGCCGCTCCCCAAGGTGGTGTTCTCCACCACGCTGTCGGCGGTGCAGGGCAATGCCCGCCTGGCCCCCGGCGGCCTCGCGGAGGAGATCGAGCGGCTGCGGGCCGAGCCGGGGGAGGGAGACATCGCGATCGGCGGCGCGACTCTCGCCGCCGGAGCGGCTGCGTTGGGTCTGATCGACGAGTACCGGGCCATGGTCTACCCGGTGTTGGTTGGCGGTGGCATTCCGTTCTTTCCCCAACGCGAGCGCCGAGTGGACCTCGAACTCGTCGAGACCCGTACCTTCAGCTCGAGAGTCGTCTATCTCCGCTACCGCGTGGCGCGTTAGTCGGCTCGTCCGCCGAGTCCTAGCCGCATCAGACAACGCCACCCTCTTGGCATCCCCGCCCGGACCAGGGTGACTCCGTTCGTGATACGTTCCTGCCGCCGTGCACTGCTGCGAACCAGGGAGGTGAGACCGATCAACGCTTTGACAGGTCGGGCCTCCCTCCCTCGCATGGTCTAGGGAGTGCCCGCAGAGGCATCCCGAAAGGCATGAGTCGCTATGCGCTTCATCTCTGAGACGTCGTCCGACGGCGTCCGCGAACAACTCTTTACCCTCGGTGAGATTCCTGGCGTGCTGTGGACGCCGGAAGGCGCTGTCGGCACTCGTCCGCTCGTCTTGATGGGGCACGGTGGCGGTCAGCACAAGAAGGCCCCTGACGTCCTGGCCCGTGCACGCCGCTTCGTGACCGAGTGCAGTTTCGCGGTCGTGGCGGTCGATGTCCCCGCCCATGGCGACCGGCCGAAGGTTGAGGAGTACGACCGGATCGCGACCGAGAACCAGGCTCGCGTGGAAGCCGGTGATGAGTTGGCTCCGTTGATCGCCGGTTTCCAGGCGCTCGTGGCCCGCCAGACCGTGCCGGAGTGGCGGGCGGTCCTGGACGCGGTCCAGCAACTCGAGTACGTCGGCGCCGGTCCGGTGGGCTACTGGGGGGTCTCGTTGGGGTGCGGACTCGGCGTTCCGTTCGTCGCTGCCGAACCCCGGGTCCGTGCCGCGGTACTGGGCTTGGGCGGGGTGCTGGCCTCGGCCGAGGCCGCCGCGCGGATCACGGTCCCGGTGGAGTTCTTGGTGCAGCGGGACGATGAGCGGGTGCCGTGGGTCCAGAGCTTGGCGCTGTTCGACGCCTTGGCCTCCGCCGAGAAAACGTTGCACGCCAACCCCGGCAAGCACGGGGAGATCCCGGTATTCGAGCTGGACAGCACGTTGAGGTTCTTCGCAAGGCATCTCGCCTGATATCGCCGCCCGCGGTCCGCGACGCGCCGATCGGGATCCGGATCCCGATCGGCGCGCGTTCACTGAAAGGCGGCCGACATCCGGCACTTCCTCGCCAGGGAGCAGCAGTGACATCCGGCATGCGCATCACCTGGACGCTGGGGTCGCACGGATGGGCCGACACTCTTGAGGATCATCACGCAGAGGCCGCGCTCACCGTGTCCTACGACACCAGTGCGCCAGTGCGATACTTCCCCACGGCCCGAGGGCCTGGGGAGACCCCATGCACAGGACGCCGCGAGCTTCCCGGCAAACCCAACCGGCTACAGCACTAGCGAGCCGACCGGCCGGACAGCCGTGTTGGTCTGGCTCGGAGGCCAGTTTCCCGAACGCGTCTCAGCCCCATACCAAGGCCGTCCTGTGGCCGGACAAGTGCCGGCCCAACTCGTTGGTGAATTCCGGCCGGAACTCCGGCCAGTTCCAGAACTCGAGACCGAGGTAGCCCAGAGCGAAGGAGCCCGGCTGCCAGACCCAGTCGGTGACCTCGATGTCAACGGCGCAGTTGCGGCATTCGACGGCTCCCTCGCCGGTGGCGCGCCAGAGGTCGACGGCCTCCGAGAACAGCTGCCACTCCTGATCACCGGAATCTCCAGCCTCGTGGGACGACTCGCCGGCGTCCCACAGATCGCCCCGGATCAGTGGTCTGAACAGAGCACTCGCCCCACAACTCGGGCAGTCGGCCCACTCGGGAGCGTCCTGACCGCCGTGAAACACGGTCCGCCCTGTTCTCACGACCAGTCCGCCGGGCTTCTCCCGACCGTCGTCCCCGGCTGAAACAGCCTCTGCCCAGCGGGGACCGGACGGGTGGCCCAACGACTGCCCGGGTACGCAAGCCGTCCGCCCGGCGAGCACGATGCCCTCCTCGACCAGCCACGCCAGCACGCGCTCGGCGAGGGCAGTGGCATTTTCTGCCGTGGCGCTGCGGTCCACGACGATCCGGAACCGGTCACCCACGTCAAGACCTCCCCGCGTGCTGCGCGGCGCGGTCCACACCCTGCTGTCCGGGCGCGGCGGCGAAGTCGTCCGCAAGCTGTGACCGCTGCCGACTGGCGCGGAACGGGCCGCCGACGCCCGTCCGCTCGGCGAGCAGAATCGCCCCCTCCTGGGGCACGTCGACATCGGCCCTGCGTTCGTCCTGGTCACCCATGCGCACGTCCCCTCTCGATCGGTGTCGCCCACTGTGTCATTGCTATTCGGCAGTCCCCACACCAGGTACCGGAGCAGGGCGATCGGACGCATCCGCAGCAGGTGCGTGCGCGGGCCACGGTCCTCGCCGCGCTCACCACAGTCCGCAGTACCACCGAAGTCGCCACCCGGGTCGGCATCTCCGCTGCGACCGCCGGCCACCACCTCAACGCCCAACGCGCAGGCAGCGTGATCACAACCGCGCGTGAGTACGGCACCGTCCGGCACAGCCTCACCCACCTCGGCTTGCTCATCCCCTACAGCTCCACCCCGCACTCCAGGCCGACCCGTGACCGCCTTCTTCCAGCCATCAGCACCTCGGCAACCTCCCTGCTGAGCGGGCAGCGGTGATCGTCCTTTGGAGGCAGCTCGCACGGCGAGCCAGCCGCAGGCCGGTGGCTGCGGAAGTGTTCCAGGGCTGCCAAGGTCAGGCGTCGACGCCGAGGGTGACGCATGCCTCCGGGTCTCGGCGGTCTGCTGACCGCTTCGGATTCCTCGGTGGAGGATCGGCCTGGCCGGCCAGGTGACTGTGCGGACGGCCGTTCGCACACCGTGCGCGGCCTTGCCATGCTCCGGCCTGGGCGAGACACGCTGGCGGGCTTACCTCTGCGTAGCTCTCGAGGCGCCGTCGCCGATTCAGCCATGTCATGGATATGCGCGCGAAATATTCGGTGCACGCCCTTGTCGCAGCGCGCGATACCGGCGCATCCTGTGCACATCCCGCGACAGGGCCTCAGCCCGGGCGGGCCAGCCGTCCCTCCCGGCCTCCCCACGGGAGGGTCGACGCCTGCGCAGCCGTGCCCACCAGGCCCAGCCGTCGCCCGTCGCCTCGGCCTTCCGTACAGCCCTACCGTCGCCACCTCCGTCAGCGCCTGGACCCGCTTGGTGAGGCCCTGTGGCAGCAGGAGCCGCACGGCCCCCACAACACCGCAAAGGTAGCTTCGGCCGGCCCGGGTGGACAGGTGTGAACAGGAGTGGACAATCCTCGTTCCTGTCGGGCCTGGATAGTGGACACCTCCCCCCATGAGGCTGTGCGTCATGAACCACCAAGGCACGCAGACGGAGCTGGCTCCCCTACTCCAGACGTCCCTCAGCTGCCTCGTCCGCAGACCCCTGCGGACGTACCCGCCCACAGGTGTGAAGACCTCCCTGGAGAGCGGGCTCGACTGCCTCAAGGCTGGCGCCGGGCAGACGAACTGAGACATGCACCACCGCACACCGGCTACAACGGACGAGGACCGAACATGACCAGCAAACCGTATCTGACGGGCCATTTCACTCCTGTCGTGGATGAGATCACGGTGACCGAGCTCTCGGTGGAGGGCACGCTGCCTTCCGAGTTGACGGGCCGGCTGCTTCGCAACGGCCACAACCCGAAGCCTGGTGTCACTCCGACGCACTGGTTCAAGGGCAGTGGGATGGTGCACGGGATCCAGCTGCGTGAGGGCCGGGCGGAGTGGTACCGCAACCGCTGGGTGCACACCCCGGCACTCGAGGGTGCCCCGTACATGACCGAGAGGGGTCCGGACCTGACGGCCAGCGCCGCCGGCACCCACATCATCGAGCACGCGGGGCGTCTGCTGGCTCTGTGTGAGGCGAATCTTCCCTTCGAGCTCACCCGTGAGCTGGAGACGGTCGGCGCGTACGACTTCGGCGGCAAGATGCGCAACGCGATGACCGCGCATCCCAAGGAGGACCCGGTGACGGGGGAGCTGCACTTCTTCAGCTCCTCGCCGTTCCCGCCGTTCCTGACGTACTACGTCGCCGATGCCAAGGGCGAGATCGTCCACAGTGCCGAGGTCCCGGACGCGTCCGCTTCCCTCAAGCACGACTTCGCTCTCACCCGCCGTCATGTGGTCTTCATCGAGGGCAATGTCACCTTCGACCCGGCCGAGGCCTCCGGCATTCCCTATGGCTGGAGCGATCAGCAGCTGTCGCGTATCGGCGTCATGCCGCGTGGTGAGGGTGGCGAGGGCCGGGTGCGCTGGTTCTCCATCGAGCCGGGCAACATGCTGCACGTGTCCAACGCCTACGAGGACGGTCAGGGCCGCATCGTGCTGGAGGGTCCCACGGTGGACCGTGAGGGCTTCCGGCTGTCGTGGAACTGGTGGGTGGGTGCTCCGGGGCGTGGTTCGGAGCCTGTCTCACGTTCCTATACGCGTCGCTGGGTGATCGACATGGCCGCGGGTACCGTGGACGAGCAGATCATCGATGATCTCGCGGTGGAGTTCCCGACGCTCAACGAGGACTATCTGGGCGCTGAGAACCGCTACCAGTACGCGATCTCCTTCCCGGACGAGAAGGGTTTCGGCGGTTACGGTGTCGTCAAGTACGACCGCACCACAGGTGCCCGGCGTATTCACCAGGTCGGTGACGCGCGTATGCCCAGCGAGGCGGTGTTCGTCCCGGCGGACGGGGCCACCAGCGAGGACGACGGTTATCTCCTGACCGTCGTCTCCGACCTCAAGCAGAACGCCTCGCAGCTGCTGGTCCTCGACGCCTCCCGCCTCGACCACGTCGCCACCGTACACCTGCCCCAGCGAGTGAGCGCCGGACTCCACGGCTCCTGGATCCCCGACACCCCTCAGGACGGCATCGCAGGCTGACCCATCGTCGCCGGAGCGCGGCGCCACCCCTCACGCCTCGTGACACCCTGCGGGTGACCGGTGTTGGGGGCAGTGATCAGGACAAGGGGGCGGTGACCGTTTGGTCACCGCCCCGGGCCATGGTGGGCCAAGTCCCGCAGAGCGGCCGCACTGCCGCCGTCGATCACGCCCGGTTACGTGCCCTTGCCCGGCCCGCACAACCTTGCTCGCCGGCGTGCCGTTTCGCGCGCCTACCCGGCCACCGACGCCGTGCGGCATTCCGTGACCCGCCGCCGCAGATCACACCGACACATCCCGTTCCGCAGCCCGGAACTGCACTGACGATCGCAAGCCCCCCGGAGGTATCCATCATGCCCGTCCCCGCCCCCGACACGCAGACTGCCAACGCCGACGCCAAGGCGTCGACTCGTCCCAAGGGCGAGGTGGACAACCGTGCTGCCTACGTCACCTTCGGCCTCGCCTACGTGCTCGGCCACGGCGCCGCCGCAGTCTCCCAAGGCGAACCGCCCATGCTCGAACTGCCCACCTGGCTGCCTAAAACGCTGCTCGGAACCGGTCTCGCAGCCGGTATCACCCAGGCCACCACTGCCGCAGTGCGAGCCCAGCGCGGGGCAACCCGGCCGGACGTCATCACCGGCAAACTGCTCGGCGCCTCCTGGGTCGTCGCCTTCACAGCCCTGTTCCTCGCCATCACCGGACTGTCGTCCACCCTCGACATGCCGGAGCTCCAGAACATCCTCTGGCCGACCGGCGCCGGCCTCATTACCGGCCTGCTCTTTCTCGCCGAAGGCGCCGCACGCCGCAATCTGCTGCACTACAGCCTCGGCATCTGGCTCGCTGTGATCTCCGCCGCGGCGTTCTTCCCCGGTGTCCCCGGCCTCTACTGGATCCTCGCCGTAGCAGGCGGCGGCGCCTACCTGCTTGCCGCGGTCCTCGAGAACCGTCGCCTCAACTCCCCGGCAATGCGCGCACCGGCATTGTCGGCCGGCTGACGCGGCACTGCTACAGGGAACCGGCCCGGCCGCGGCGAACGTTGCCGCGGCCGGGCGCTGTTGTGCCTACTGCGGCCGGGCGGCTTGGAGGAACCGCTCCGGCAGGTAGGGGGAGGCGACCCGGATGTTCCAGCCGCGGCGGCGGGCGTGGCAGGCCAGCGCCAGGATGTCCAGGTTGATGACGGCGTCGGGGTCCATGGCGCGGTCGGCGACCTGGTAGTAGTCGCGGTGTGATTCGAGGGCGTCGAGCAGAGCGAGATTGAAGCTCTCCTCGTCGCCCTCCACGAGTTGTGAGAGGAGCACGGCGGGCGCCGGGAGGAACCCCCACCTCTGGGCCTTCTCGCACTCACCCAGCGCACGTTCCGTGGCCGGCTCCGGGTCCACGCCGCGCAGATAGTCGTGCAGTGCCCGGCGGTAGAAAGCGTAGACGGAGACGTCCTTCTGCCCCCGGACGGGTCCGGCGACGACGAGTGGGGCGAGATACTCGCGGACGCCGGTGACCAGCGCCAGGTTCGTGGCGGTGTGCCATGTGCCGGGCCCGGTGTGCTCCCCGTCGTACGCGGGACAGGCGAGCGTGCTGCCGTTGATCGCCACCTCGACTCGGGTGCCGTGTTCGGCGAGCACCGTGCGGAAGAGCTCGGCACCCAGCCGGGCAGCGAGGTGCACACCGCCGAACACCTGGTCCGTGGCGTCGGGGGAGTGCGAGGCACGGGCTTTGAACAGCAGGTTCTGGTCGCTCATGGCATTCGCAAGCTGCCGGACGTCAGGCGTCTCCCCGGCCTCCGGCTCCACGACCTTGCGGGTGTCCTCCTCGAACATCGCCTCGCTCTCCGGATGGATGGGCCGAGGAGTGATGGGCCGGTCGAACGTCACGGGCCCTGCGGCCAGCTCGACGACGGCGTCCGGCCGCCTGTCGCGGCCGTACGCCCGGACGCGCGGCCCCGCGTCCTCGAATCCGGTCACCAAAGCACGCGGGAGGTAGTCGGAGTCGACCGGTGGCGGCCACCCCTCCCGCCGGTAGCCGACGGCGGCCAGGGCGAGCGGGAGGAGAGGGAGCAGACTGCGGGGCATCGCACCAGGGCCCGGCGTGTCACTCAGCGGGACCAGCAACCGGGTCAGCGCGGTACCGAATTCCTCCTGCTCCCCGCAGGCCAACGCACGCAGGGCGAGCAGCGCGATGCTCTCCGGGCGGTCCAGGAGGGCGTCACCGGTCTGCTCTTGCCGGATCCGGACCCGGGCGAGGGCGGCGTCGACTGCGGAGAGCTTCTCTTCTCTGGACGGCGGGTAACTCGCGTCGTCGTCGCCGGTGTCGCCCAGGACGTACGCCATGAAGCCGTTGATGAGTTCGACGGCGGGTTGCCCGCTCCCGCCCCTCTGGGGGGCCTCCCGGGCGAAGTGGAAGGCCTCGCCGTGGAGGTCGGTGGTGCCGCAGAGGACCGCCAGACAGAACGCGTCGAGCCACTCCCTCGAGGTGACGGACACGGACGGGGCATCGGACCCGGGGTCGTAGCTCATCCCGAAGTTCACGTAGTCGAGGAACACCTGGAACGAACAGTGAGGGTGGTACGCGGCGTACGCCACGGCGCCGGCGGCGGCCTCGGCGGCGTCTTTCAGGGCCGCACGGGCCTCAGGTGAGCCGAGGTCGGGCGCCTCGACGGACAGCGCTCCCAGGTAGTCACGGAACTCCTCCGAGATCAGCCACCACTCGTAGGTGGTGACCCGGCCGGCCTTGGACATGGAACGGATCTGGCAGCCGATCCTGTTGGTGAAGTCGTCGCGAGCCGCCGCGATCGCGGCTCCGCCCACCCGGTGTCGTTCGATACGCATGTTCCCGCTTCCCCCGTCGAGTGTGTGGGTCCAGCCTAGGTCGTGCCTTCAAAGTCCCGTCTGCCCGGCGCTACTTTGAAGACACTTCTAAGGGCCGTCCCGCAATACCGGGCGGACCAGCGCGCGGCGTCGGATGCATGGGGCCTCCCCAGACCCAACGGGCCGTGGGGAAGCATCGCAAGGCGGAGGGGCACGCTCGTACTGGGCGTATTCGGGTGCGTCGACAACTCCCCCAGGCGGTAGCTGGGGGAGCGCCGTAGCTGTCGTCGTGCGCCCGGCGGGTGATGCGGGACAGCCCTTGGCGCCGGCCAGAGGGGGTGCCACATCCCTGGGTGAACAGCGGCCTGGTTGCCGCGCTCGTCGGGACCGAGTCTGGTCACACCGGACGCCGCGCGTGACCATGCAGCGGCGTCGCACCACCCAGACCCGAGAACGGACCGACACCGTGAACCTCGACCGCGCCTCGCGCCAGGCCACCCTCGAACAGCTGAGCAGGACCGCCGGTCAGCCCGACCGTTGCATCCTTTTCACCGGCGCCACCGTCGTCACCATGGACCCCGAACTGGGCACGCTCCCGGTCGCCGATGTGCTCGTGAAAGGCACGACCGTCGCGGCCGTCGGCACCGATCTGGGGGCCCAGGGCGCCGCGGCCGGCGCCATCGTCATCGACGCCACCGGCACCGTCATCACCCCCGGCTTCGTGGACACCCACCGCCACGCCTGGCAAGCCCAGTTGCGCCGGATCATGCCGGACGTCGACGACCTCGGCGCCTACGTCACCACCACCCTCCTCGGCTATGCCCCCGTCTACCGGCCCGAAGACATGTACGCCGGGACGAAGCTGGCCGCACTCACCGCCATCGACTCCGGCATCACCACGATGCTGGACTTTTCCCACAACTCCCGTACCGCCGCCCACTCCGACGCAGCCGTCAACGCCCTGCTGGACACCGGCATCCGGGGCGTCCACGCCGCCATGGCCCCGCACTTCGGCGCATGGGACCACCAGTGGCCGGGCGACGTCGCCCGCCTGCGCGAGGAATACGGCAGCGAGCTGCTGACCTTCCGCCTCGCCACGCTCGCCACGGAAGAGATCGCGGGCCCCGAGCTGGCATACGGCCGCGAACTCGCTCGCGTCGCCCGGGAGCTGGGCGTCGGTGTCAGCGTGGACGCGGTGTTCGGCGCGTCCTCCTCGCAGGCGGTTCTGGCCTGGGAGCGGCAGGGCCTGCTGGGTCCGGACCTCACCCTGATCCACTCCACCGGGCTGACCCGCGATGCCTGGAGCGCCATCGGTGCCACTGGCACCACCATCGCGCTGGCTCCCACCTCGGACGCCCAGATCGGCCTGGAGAGCGCGATCCCGGCCGTAGACGAGGCGCTGTCCGTCGGTGTGCGCCCCGGCTTGAGCATCGACGTCGAAGTCGCACTGGCCAGCGATATGTTCACCCAGATGCGGGCCTTGCACACGATCCAGCGCATGCGTGCCGTCAACGGCGTCTACGGCACCGACCGCGAGCCGGTCCGTATCAGTACCGCGGACGTACTGGACTTCGCCACCTTGCAGGGAGCGCGCACCAACGGCCTGGACGATGTCACCGGCTCGCTGACCCCGGGTAAGCAGGCCGACCTGCTGGTCATCAATGCCGAGGAGATCAACAACATGCCGCTCAACGACCCGATCGGCACCATCGTGCTGGGCTGCGACGCCCGCAACATCGACACCGTCCTGATCGCCGGCCAGGTCCGCAAGTGGCACGGGCGGGTGCTGGACGTCGACCTCCCCGCACTGCGCGCCGAGGTCGCCGCATCCCGGGACCACGTCCTGGCCGCCGCCGCAGCCACCGCCTGACCCGGATCACCTGCGTGCCGTCTGTTGACGGGGGACGCCTCCCGCCTGCTAGTCTGAAATCGAACTAGTAGAGATTGGCGACTAGAGAAGAAAGGTGACATCCTATGCCGCCTGCGGAGCCCACGGCCGGTTGGCTGCGCGGCGTGCTGCCACTGGCCCTCGCCGCCATGCTCACCGGCGGCGACCGGCACGGGTATGCGCTCGTCCAGGAGTTGGCCGCCCGTGGATTCGGCACTGTGCGAGGCGGGGCTCTGTATCCAGTGCTCGGCCGGCTGGAGACCGACGGCCTGGTGGAGGCCCGGTGGGAGCCGGGCGAGGGCGGGCCGGGCCGCAAGGTCTACGGGCTCACCGACGCGGGACGGGACCGGCTGCGTGAAGAGATCGCCGGCTGGCAGCAGTTCTCCCAGGTGATGGACCAGCTTCTGGCTCAGAGCGCGAAGGAATTGCCATGACAGACGCGGTCACCCGGTGGTACGCCCGGGTTCGGCTGGAGCTGGCAGCGCAGTCGGTGGACAAGACCACGGTCGACACCGTGCTCGACGAGGTCGCACAGCACTGCAGAGACAGCGGAGAGGTACCCGATGACGCCTTCGGCGCGCCGGGGGAGTACGCCGCCACCGTGGTCAGCGAGCGGATACCGATCGAGGAGCGAGCCCGTCTCAACCAGGGCGGCCAGACCCGTGCGGACCATGTCTCCGCAGCCCTCGCCCCCCTCGGCCTGGCCACTTTGGTGGCCGGCGCCTATCTGTGGGTTGCGAACGGAGCCACACTGGCCCTCACTCCTGCAGGGCTGGTCGGCACCGCACTCACCGCCGTTGCGCTGACGAGCGGCGGGCTCGCCGTGGCTGCCGCGCGTTCCCGGATCCGTGCCGTGGGGTGGGGCCTCACGGCCGGCGCGGCCGTACTGGGCGTGACGGCATTCACCGTCCTGTCCGGAAAGACCTTCGGCCACCTGCCGACCCCGGCCGTATGTGCGCTGGGCCTCGCACTGCTCTGGTCGGCCACACGGACAAAACCAACCGCAAACACTGAAGGAGCCACCATGCAGGCTGAAACAAGCACCCAGAAGACGGTCAAGGCCGAAGACTGGCTGCGTCAGCTCCCCGAACTGCTCGAAGAGCGGCACGCGGTACCCCACGCCCGTGCAAACGAACTCACCAAAGAAGCCGCGCTCCACCTTGCCGCCACCGAGCGCGCGCCCGAGGAGGAGTTCGGTCCCGTGGAGCTGTACGCGCTGCGAGTGGCCGAAGCGGAATCACCGCACACGCGGTGGCTGCAGCGTTACGAGATCCAGCAGGCGATCCTCGCCGTCGTCTTCACCGGCTACCTCGTACTCAACATCGCCACCGGGGGTGCCGCCTGGCTGACCGTACTGGCGGCCGTCGCCCTCGCCGTGGACCTGGCGCTCCTCACCACCCACCTGACGCGCAAGCGACGGGCCGGGGCTCCCGGGCGATAGGGGCAGATGCGTCCTCCGTGCAGACCGTCAGACCGCGCAGACGTGGTGGGTGCTCACACAAGTCCCATCCGTTGGAGGGCAGTTGCCGTCGGAGGCGAGGCCAGTCGTCGTGGTCGGCCCGTCGCGGGACCGGCGCCGAAGCAGGCCGGGTCGGTCGCCGCCGCCCGCACCGGTGAGCCGTCACCGTGTCCGAACGGGTGGGGAGCCCGACCGGCGGAAACCCTGGATGCCGTCCGGGAAACGACGCTCCTTTCAATGGCCGACGTCGTGGTCCCCGGCCTCGACGAGTCCGCTCTCGTACGCGAAGATCACAATCTGTACGCGATCGCGCAGACCGAGCTTGGTGAGGATGCTCGACACATGCGATTTGACGGTGGCGGCTCCGATGAAGTGCTCTTCGGCGATCTCCGAGTTGCCGGCCCCTCGAGCGACGGAGACCAGTATCTCGCGCTCCCGGTCGGTGAGTCGGCCCAGACGGCCGGCGACTGCCGTGTTGACGGGGCGGCGTTCGGCGAACCGGTCGATGAGACGCCGGGTGATCGACGGCGCCAGCAGCGCCCCGCCCTCGGCCACGGTGCACACGGCGATGGCGAGTTGTTCCGGAGGGATGTCCTTCAGCACAAAGGCGCTCGCGCCGGCATGCAGCGCCTCGTACACGTACTCGTCCGGGTCGAACGTGGTCAGGATCATCACCCGCACGCCCCAGTCCGCCTCCTCCAGAATCCGCGAGGTCGCCTCGAGACCGTCCATCTCGGGCATGCGGATGTCCATGAGAACGACGTCCGGACGATGCCGGCGTGCCGCGTCGATCGCCTCGCGCCCGGTTCCGGCCTCGGCCACGACCTCGATGTCCTCGTGGACCCCCAGGATCATGGCGAAGCCTCTGCGGACCAGTGCCTGGTCGTCGACGACAACGACACGGATGCTCACGTGAGTTCCTCCCCGGTGGGCAGATGGGCCGCCACCCGGAACCCGCCACGGGGACCCGGCCCCGCTTCGAGGCTGCCACCCAGCAGGAGCGCCCTCTCCCGCATGCCGACGATCCCGTGGCCCGCCGGATTCGCGCGGCCCGTACCCGGCGCAGACTGCACGTCGGCACCTGGGCCGTCGTCGAGCACCTCGACGGTGACGCCCCCCTTGTCACTGCGCAGACGCACCTCCGCGTGCGTCCGCGGCCCGCTGTGCTTCAGTACGTTGGTCAGCGCCTCTTGGACGATGCGGTATGCCGACAGCTCCACGCGGGCGGGGAGCGGAGCCCGCACAGCGTCGATGACACAGACGTCGAGGCCGGCCTCCCGGACCTGCTCCACGAGCCGGGGCAGATCCGCCAGGCGGGGCTGGGGACCCAGCCCGTCGCGCTCGGCCTCCGGCCGCAGCACGCCCAGGAGGTGCCGCAGTTCGTCCAGCGCCTGTCGCCCGGCTTCTTCCACCGCGGCCATCGCCTCCACGGCACTCTGAGGGTCATCGGCCGCAACCATCCGGGCCGCGCCTGCCTGCACCGTCATCATGCTCACCCGGTGGGCGACCACGTCGTGCAGTTCACGAGCGATGTGGGTGCGCTCCTCGGCGACGATCCGCCGCGCCTCGGCGGCCTGCTCCTGGCGGAGCCGCACGGCCCGGTCGGCACGGAGCCGCAGACGCCGGCCGACGTACCAGGACCCGGCCATGACCACCGCGCCGAAGCCGATCTCCCCCCAGGCAACGGGGTCGAGGAGCCCGTCGCCGACGACGATGGCCACCGCAGCCACGACGCCGACGCGGCCCTGCCAGGCGTCCGCGGCGTACCGCCCGGCGCCGTACAGCGCGACGATTGCGAAACCGCCCAGGTCGGAGTAGCCGCTTCCCAGCATCAGGGCCCATGCGACCAGCACGAAGCCGAGTACTGCCACGGGCCGGCGACGGCGCCAATAGAGCGCCGCGGCAGCCATGGTGAAGACCAGCAGGGCAGGGACAGGGATATCGGTCAGCGAGCGGACGGCAACCGTATCGCCCGGTCCGTCCTCCAAGAACACCGTCGCCGACGCCACGGTCGCAAGGGCGGCGTCCGAGGCCCGCGGCCAGCGGGCGAACGGACCGCGGAATCTGCCGGGCGCGCTGTGGCCCGGAGTCTCGGAAGGGCGCGCCGTGCGCTTCATCATCGCTCCAGGGAGGGCTTGAGGTCCCCCGGCGTAGGACATCGGCCGCGCCAGGTGAGCCATGGTAATTCCAGGTCGCAGGCACCGTCACCCGCCCGCAGGCGGACATGGTTTTCCACCGCCAGGGGGAGGCGGCGCGTCGTCCGCCCCGCTCCCCGCAGGAGCCTCGAACCCCTCCAGCGGCGGGGGACAGTGGCAACAGCGGCCCCGACGATGGGAGCGCTGACCACTCCCGCCCTCGATGCGCCGGACACGCACGAGTGGCAGCCATCCCAACAGGAGCACGTATCCATGAACCGATTCACCCGCCGCATCGGCGCCGCCAGCGCCCGCCGACCATGGGTCACCATCACCGCATGGGCGGTGGCCCTCCTCCTTGTGCTGCCCCTGGCCGGCACGTTCGGGGGCTCCTTCGTCGACGATCTCGTCGCCCCCGGCAGCCAGAGCGAGAAAGCGATGGAGCTTCTCGAGGAGCGCTTTCCCGAAGCATCCGGCGGCAGCGCCAAGGCGGTGTTCGCCGTGCCCCCGGGGGAGCGACTCGAGCGCCACCGGCCCGCCGTCGACGCGGCGGTCGCCCGGATCGCCGATGTGGGTCATGTCGCCGCGGTGACCGCTCCGTTCACTGCGGGCACCGTGTCGTCCGACGGACGTATCGGATTCGCCGAGATCACCTTCGACGTGCCCGCGATGGACGTCGGCCCCGAGCAACTCGAGGCCCTGTCCGACGCGATCGAACCCGTGCGCGGGGATGGCGTGGTGGCCGAGCTGGGCGGTGATTCCGTCTTCGTCAACGCCGAGGACGAGACGACGGGTGCGGAGGCGGCCGGACTGCTGGCTGCCCTCGTTGTGCTGGTCGTCGCGTTCGGCACCATCGCCGCCGCACTGGTCCCGATCGCCCTCGCTCTGGTCGCCGTCGCCGCGGGCCTGAGCGGTGTCATGCTGCTGGCCAACATCATGGACGTCTCCACCGCGGCGCCGGCGATCGGGGCGATGATCGGCCTGGGTGTGGGCATCGACTACGCCCTGTTCATCGTGGCCCGCTTCCGTGAGAACCGTGCCACCGGGCAGGCGAACCCCGACGCGCTGGCCAACGCCATGGGCTCTTCCGGCGCTGCCGTCCTTTTCGCCGGCGGCACCGTCGTCGTGGCGATGGCCTCCCTCGCACTCCCCGGCCTGGGCTTCCTCACCTCGATCGGTCTGAGTACCTCGCTCGTTGTGCTCTTCGCCGTGGCGACCGCTCTCACACTGCTGCCGGCGCTGTTGTCAATCCTCGGCGACCGCATCGACACCGGACGCCTCGGTCCTGTCCTGGTTCGCCGCAGGCGCCGTACAAAGCGCACCGCTCCCGTGAAACGGACCGAGGACACCGCGTGGTGGCGCTTTGCCCACCGTGTGTCGGGGCGGCCGTGGCCGTACCTCATCGTCGCCGCGACGGCGCTCCTCGCACTGGCCACCCCGGCGCTGCGCATGGAGACGGGCTTCCCCGACGCAGGCAACGACTCGACCACCACCACCCACCGTCGCGCCTACGACCTGCTGGCAGAGGGCTTCGGCCCGGGCTTCAACGCCCCGCTGCTGATCGTCGCCGATCTGCGCAGACCCGGCGTGGACGCCCAGGCCATTCCCGCGCTGTCCCGGCGTATCGCCGCCGACCCCGGCATCGCCACCGTCGGCGAGCCCCGCACATCCCCCGCGGGGGACACCGTCGTGCTGTCCACGCTGCCCACCAGCGCCCCCGCCGACGCCGAGACCTCGAGAACCGTCCAGCGCATTCGCGAACTCGTCCCCGACAACGTCGCCGTCTCCGGTCTGACCGCCATGACCGAGGACCTCACCCGGCAACTGTCCGACACCCTGCCGGTGTTCATCGGCGCCATCCTGATGGTGTCCTTCCTGCTGCTGATGCTGGTGTTCCGCTCCATTGCGGTGCCGTTGAAGGCCGCCGTGGTGAACCTGCTGTCGATCGGCGGTGCCTACGGCGTCGTGGTCGCGGTGTTCCAATGGGGCTGGCTCAAGGACCTGTTCGGCCTGGAGAGCACCTTCCCGATCGTCTCCCCGCTGCCGATGATCTTCTTCGCGGTCCTCTTCGGTCTGTCCATGGACTACGAGGTGTTCCTGCTCTCACGCGTCCGTGAGGAGTACGACACCACGGGCGACAACGCCGAGTCGGTGGCGCGCGGCATGGCGGCCACGGGACGTGTGATCACCTCCGCCGCCCTGATCATGATGGTGGTCTTCCTCGGCTTCGTCGCCAGTCCCTCACCGCTCACCAAGATGATGGGCCTGGGCCTGACCACCGCGATCCTGCTCGACGCCACGATCGTCCGGATGGTGATCGTTCCTGCCTCCATGGCACTGATGGGCAAGGCGAATTGGTGGCTGCCACGGTGGCTCGGCCGTCGGCTGCCCCGCATCGGTGGGGAACGCGCCGACGTCCTGCGTCAGCCGGATGCGGTACTCGGCTCCGCCCCCCGATAGCCGCTGAGGGGCAGGGACGGAGCGGCGCAGCCCACAGCGGGGCCTGCCCTCCCGCCACCTCGGAGAGCAGACCGACGCACGACTGTCGTCACAAGCCCCGCGAGACGCCCCGTCCACTGCCGATGACGATGCTCGAGCAGGGCTTTACGATCACCGGGCAGGAGTTCCACAATGCCACCCCGGCCGTGATCAGTTCCAGTACCGCGCGTTGCTCCCCGGGAGTCCATGCGGCGCACTCGCCTCCGAACAGCTTCTCGTAGGCGCTGTTGTGCACCGCGCTTTGCCGGGGCAGCCCGTCGACCTCGCCGAGTCCTCGCGCGAGATCCTCGAAGAAGTTCCACGCCTCCAGCACCGCACCCGAGGGGACGCGACGGCGCACCGGGTCCTGCAGCCAATGCTGAACACGGCCGAGCTCCAGGGTCCCGGACTCAGAACTGGCCAGTCCCCACCCCCGTCGGCTCGCATACACCCGCGCCTGTCGAACGGTCGTGAACACCGGCACCTGACAGTGATCGGCTTCCAGCAGCGTCACCACCTGATCAGGTTCGTCGCCCCGGCCACCGGCCCACAGAACTACCCCGCTGCGGCCGGTCCCGCGTACCCGGTACGCATAGAGGCTCCTACCCCCACTGTGACGTCCGGCCGTCAACACATCTGTCATCTCGATTTCTGCCACGCCCTCACACTGGCACGACCCGCGAGAACCGTCGCGGATTTTCTCCACAGCGCTGGAGACACAACAGCGCCCCGCGACGGTGTCAGCCCGACATGTGCGTCCAGCAGCCGGCGACCATCGTCGCGTGGACGTGCATCCTGCTCAGCGTCTGCGCCTCCACCGTCAGTGGATCGCTGTCCACGACCACCAGATCCGCCCGGTCACCGACCCGGAGCAGCCTCTTGCCCCTGCACGACGCCGCGAGCGCGTCCGCAAGGCCCAGACGCTGTTCCGGGTGCCAGGCGGGGCGGTTGTCCCGGGTGCGGGTGACGGCCGAGGCGAGGGTCAGCCATGGGTCGAGGACGGCGACGGGCGCGTCGGAGCCGAGTTCGAGCGTGGCCCCGGCCGCGAGGAGGTCGGCGTAGGCGAAGGCGCGGTGGGTGCGGCCCGCCCAGTGGCGGTCGGCGATGTCGCGGTCGTCCGGGGCGTGGGTGGGCTGGACGCTCGCTGTGACACCCAGCGCCGCGAACCGCGGAACGTCCTTGGCGTCGAGGAGCTGGGCGTGCTCGATACCGCCACGGCAGCGGACCGCTTCGAACGCGTCGAGCGCGATCTCGTTGGCACGGTCCCCGATGGCGTGGACGGTCGGCTCGATTCCGTGGGCCGAAGCCCTGCGCATGACGGCCGCCAGGTCGTCGAGCGCGATCCGCTGCATGCCGTGGGCGTCGGGATGGCCCGCGGCCGCGTCGGGATACGGCTCGTGGCACAGCGCGGTACGGGTGTTGAGCGAGCCGTCGGTGAACAGCTTCAGCGGCCCGACCTCCAGCATCCGGCCCGGCGCGTCGAACACGGTGTCGCCGGTCCGCAGACCGGCGTCGATCGCCGCCTCCAGGTCTTCCGGGTAGATCGCGGCGGCCACCCGCACCGGTACATCGGCGGAGGACATCCGCCGCGTCCAGTCGGCGATGTTGTCGGAGAACTCGAAATCGCGGATGCCGGTGATCCCCTGTTGTGCCGCCGCATGACAGGCATCAAGCACCCAGCGGTCCGTCACCTCCCTTGGTACGGCCGGGAGTTTGGCCGTGGCCGCCAGAGCGTCGCCCTCCCGCAGGAGCCCGGTGGGGTGGTCGGCCCGTCCGAGGAGGGCCAGTCCCTCGGAGTTGATCCATACCGAGTGAAGGTCGGCGCTGACGAGTACGGCGGGATGATGGGGGACCAGGGCGTTCAGCAGGTCTTTGTGTGGCACGTCAGGCCAGAGGCCGTCCCGGTAGCCGTAGCCGACGACGAGTTCACGCGGAGGCAGGCCGGCCGCCCGGCCACGGGCGATCTCCGCGGCTGCCCTGGCCGATCCCGCGGCCGACAGGTCCAGGCGTCTGCGGGCGGCGGCCCACTGGGTCATGTGGACATGGGCGTCCCACAGGCCGGGCAGCAGCGTCCGGCCGTCGAGATCGATGCTCTGCTCGCCCGTTTGGTGGCCGAGGGAGCCGCCGGGATGGACCGCTGTGATGCGGCCGTGGGCGATCCGCACATCGCTCAGCGGACCTCCCGCGCCGAGCCGTACGCGGCGCAGGGTGACCGGCGAGGGCGCCGTGGTACTCGTGGCCCCCACGGCACTCGTGGGCCCGGCCGGGGTGCGGCGTGTGTGCGTGGTCACTGCTGTCTCCAGGTCTCCCGCATGGCACGGGCGAGTGCGGGATGGGCAAAGGGCTGATCGGACTCCAGGGCTGCCACGACACGGCGCGAGACGTCCTCGCTCTCGTCCTGGCTGAGCTTCGCCTTGGCGTTCACCCGGGTCGCCGGCAGCCGGAAGGCGGTGACGGCCGCGGCGATCCGGCGGGCATAGGCATCGACCCGCTCCAGACGCCAGGGGGCGGCGAAGCGGTCCTCGAAGTGGTCGACGGTGGCCGTGAGCACGTCGTACGCCGGCTCCGCGTCCAGGATCTGCGGGCGTCCGCTCACATGCACGACAACGAAATTCCAGGTCGGCACATGCGGGGTCTCCTCGTACCAGGTCGGGGAGATATAGCCGTGCGGGCCCTGGAACACCACGACGACGTCGTGGTCGCCGAGTTCGTGCCGTGCGGCATCGGTGCGGGCCAGATGCCCGAGCAGCGTCAGCCCGGCACCGGCGGAGCCAGGACCGTCATCCCCGGGGCCATCACCGGCACCGGCGGGGCCCCGCCCCTCATCGGCGGGGCCGGTGCCGTCCTCCAGAACGACGGGGAGGTGCGAGACGACCAGGCCGTCGCGGTCGGTCCGGCTGACGAGGGTCGCCCATGGATGGGCGCGAACGAGGTCGCGGATGCGCCCCGGATCGTCGATACGGAAGATCTCCTGGTCCAGCATGTGGTTCTGCTCCGTCTCTCGGGTCCTCGGGCCCTCAGGCCGGGATGGGTTCGGGGAAGTGGCACGCCGCCTGCCGTGAACCCCCCGGCACACGCGCGGCCAGCAGCGGGCGTTGCGCGGTACAGCGCTCCTGGCTCTTCCAGCAGCGGGTGTGGAAGGCGCATCCGGAGGGCGGATCGGCAGGGCTCGGCGGGTCGCCCTCCAGCACGATGCGCCCGCCCGTCCCGCGGCTGCGCGGATCCGGATCGGGCACGGCCGACAGCAGTGCACGGGTGTACGGATGCGCCGGATGTCCGAATACGGTGTCGCGGTCGCCGTGCTCGACGATCCTGCCCAGGTACATGACGGCCACCTCGTCGGCCACCTGCCGGACCACGGCCAGGTCATGAGCGATGAACACGTACGACAGTCCGAACTCCCGCCGCAGTTCCGTGAGGAGCTTGATGACCTGGGCCTGGATGGAGACGTCGAGGGCGGAGACCGGCTCGTCGCAGACCAGGACGCGGGGGCGGAGCGCGAGAGCCCGGGCGATGCCGATGCGCTGCCGCTGCCCGCCGGAGAACTGGTGCGGATGGCGTCGCGCGTGCGCCGGGTCGAGTCCGACCATCTCCAGCAGCTCGCGGACGCGTGCGGCGCGCTGCTGCTTCGGGACGATGTCGCCGTGGATGTCCAGGGGTTCCCGTACGATCTGCTCCGCCGTCATGCGCGGGTTGAGTGAGGCGTACGGGTCCTGCATGACGAGCTGGATATCGCGTCTGCGGCGGCGCAGTTCGGCGCGCGGCAGCTCCAGCAGGTTCTCGCCCTCCATCAGGACGGCGCCCGATGTGGGAGTCTCCAGTGCCATCAGGAGCCGCGCGAGCGTGGACTTCCCACTGCCGGACTCGCCGACCAGACCGAGGGTGGAAGCCTTCCGCAAGGCCAGATCCACGCCGTCCAGAGCCTTGACCGTGGTCCGCCGCTGCGGGCCGCTCATCAGACCGCCCGTCCGGTAGTGCTTGGTCAGTCCTTGTGCCTCCAGCAGCGGTGCACTGTCCGCGGTGGGTACGGACATCTCAGACCTCCAGAGGGAAGTGACAGGCGGCCACCCGGGCGGACGGCACGGGCCGCAGCGGCGGCAGTTCGTGCGCGCAGCGTTCCCGGGCGGAGGGACAGCGCGGGTGAAAGGCGCACCCCTCGGGCAGTGCCCCCGGCAGAGGAGGACTGCCGGGGATGGGCCGCAGGGCACCGATATCCGCGTCGAGCCGTGGCACGGCGGCGAGCAGCCCGCGGGTGTAGGGGTGGACGGGATGCTCGTAGATGCTCGTCGCCGACGCCTGTTCCACGATCCGGCCGGCGTACATGATGGCCACCCTGTCGGCCGTTCCCGCGGCGAGTCCCAGGTCGTGCGTGATCAGCAGCAGCGCGGACCGGGTCTCCTCGCGCAGCGCGGCCAGCAGCTCCATGATCTGCGCCTGTACGGTCACGTCGAGCGCGGTCGTGGGTTCGTCCGCGATCAGGACGTCGGGGTTGCGGGCGACGGCCATCGCGATGACGGCGCGCTGCCGCATACCACCGGAGAAGTGGTGCGGATAGTCGCGGTAGCGGCGGGCCGGATCGGGGATGCGGACGCGGGCCATGAGGTCGATGGCCCGGCTACGGGCCTCGCGGCGGCTCATGCCCTCGCCGACCCGCAGCGTCTCGGCTATCTGGAAGCCCACGGTGAGGGTGGGGTTGAGAGCGGAGAGCGCATCCTGGAAGACCATGGCGATGCCGGCACCGCGGTGGGCGCGCAGCTCGTGGGGGCCAAGGGCGAGCAGGTCCTCACCGCGGAAGCGGACGTGTCCGCTCACCCGGGCGGTACCGGCGGGGAGCAGACCCATCACTGCCAGTGCGGAGATGCTCTTGCCCGAACCGGACTCGCCGATCAGCGCAAGCGTCTCCTCCTCGCGCAGTGTGAACGAGGCCCCGGCGACGACGCGGCGGCCGCCGTCGCGGGTCACCAGGTCGACCGTCAGATCCCGGACGTCCAGCAACGGCGGCCCGGTGACGGCGGGATCCTTCGAGAGTACGGGTGCGGGTGCGGGCGGTTGTGACGGAGTCCCGGAGGGGGACGCGGACATGGGTGGCAGTGGGGACGCGGAGTCGGGCATGGCGGTCACCGGAGTCTCGGGTCCAGGGCGTCGCGCACCTGATCGCCGAAGGCGAGCAGGACGAACACGGTGAAGGACAGGAACAGGCCGGGGAAGACGAGGAGATGGGGGTGGGCCTGGAAGGAGTTCTGGGCGCTGGCCAGTTGCAGCCCCCAGGAGATCGCCGGGGACTCCAGACCCACCCCGAGGAAGGTGAGTCCGGACTCGGCGACGACCACACCGCCCACGGTGATGGTGGCGAGGGCCAGCACGGGGGCGAGGATGTTCGGCAGGACGTGCCGCACGGCCATGTGCAGTTCCCCGGCGCCGAGGCCGCGGGCCATCACCACGTATTCGGCCTCCCGCACGGTACGTACCGACGCCCGCACGATCCGGGTCATGGCGGGCCAGCCGAAGAGGACCAGCACCGCCGCGACGCTCACCACGTTGCGTGTGGTCACACTGTTGAGGACGACGATCGCGCCGAGCAGGAACGGGAAGCCGAGGAAGACATCGGTGATCCGGGCGATCACACTGTCCACCATCCGTCCGGACATCCCGGCCAGACAGCCGAGGACGAGGGCGACGACGAGCGAGCAGGAGGTCGCGAGGAGGCCGACCCCCAGTGAACTGCCCGCTCCGTGGATCACGTTCGCGTACAGGTCGCAGCCCTGGATGTCGAAGCCGAAGGGGTGCCCGGCAGTGGGGCCCTCCGCGCTGCGGCCGATGTCGCAGACGCGGGGATCGCCGTTGCCGAACCAGCCTGCGAACAGGCCCGGTGCGGCCGCCATCAGCAGGAGCAGGAGCACACAGCCACCCGTGGCGATGAGCAGGGGACGCCTGCGCAGCTCCCGCCGGGTCCTGCCGCGCTCCGGCGGCCCGGTGGTCGTGCCGTTCACTGTTTCCGTCACGGGGTCAGTCACAGCGGATCCTCGGGTCCAGAAGGCTGTTCAGCAGATCGACCAGCACGCTCACGGCCAGGAAGATCAGGATCAGAGCCGTGGACACGCCGACCACCGTGGGGCCGATATGTCCGCGGACCGCCTGGAAGAGGAGCTGTCCGATGCCGGGAAGGTTGAAGACACCCTCGACGATCACCGTGCCCCCGAGGAGGTAGCCGAGGTCGATGGCGAGATAGGTGACCGCCGGGATCAGGGAGTTGCGCAGCACATGGACCACGACCACCCTGCGCCGACTGAGTCCTTTGGCGAGAGCCGTGCGCACATAGTCCGCGCGGAGGTTCTCCACGACTTCCGTCCGCACCAGGCGGGAGACGGACGCGAGGCCGAAGGAGGCGACGACAAACGCCGGCAGTACGTAACTGGACGGCCATCCGTTCATGTCGCCCGCCACCGGGAACAACTGGAGCCGCACACCGAAGACCATCTGTGCGGTGTAGCCGAGCACGAACACCGGAACGGACACCGCGCCGATGGTGAAGGCGAGTACGGCACGGTCGGTCCATGTTCCGCGGCGCAGGGCGGCGACCACTCCGAGGGCCATCCCGGCGACGGCCTCGATCGCCCAGGCGGTCAGTGCGAGCCGCACGGTCACCGGCCAGCGGTCGGCCATCAGCTCCGCGACGGGGCGCCCGGTGAAGTCCGTACCGAGATCGCCGTGGAACAGGCCGGTGAGATAGCGGCCGTACTGGGTGAGCAAGGGGTCGTCGAGATGGTGCTCCTCGCGCAGTGCCCTGGCCACGCTGTCCGGCAGGGGCCGGTCGCCCGCCAGCGCGGCGATGGGGTCGCCGGGCAGCACGTACACCATGGAGTAGATGACCAGGCTCACGCCGAAGAAGACCACCAGTGCTTCGAGGAAGCGGCGTATCAGGTATGTGGTCATGTGACCTCCGGAACGGGTGGGCGGTCCGTCGCCCAGGTCCGCGAGCGGTCCGAGGCGTCCGTGTGCGGGTGGTCCGCTGCCCCGGCCCGCGGGTGGTCCATGGCCTCCGTGCGCGCATGGTCCGCGGCGGCGAGCAGGGCGGAGAACTGGACTCCGGCGAGCACGGCGACCGGGAACGGGGTGCCGGAGACGGGCTCGGCCTCCTCCTCCCACTTCTCGTAGATCGCGGACAGCTCCCTGTGCTGGGCGCGGACCTCGGGGGTGGCCGTTCCGGCGGTCCGTTCCGCGTCGAGGACGCGCAGCAGCATGCCGCCGTAGCGGATCCGGCAGCTGTGCAGGGTGGCATCGCAGGCGTGGCGTTCGGCGACCGTGGCGGGCCGGTCCTCGGTGTCGTGGGCGCGGGCCTTCTCCACGGAGGCCATCGTGGCCAGGGACGGGATGAAGTCGCGTACCGCGCGCAGGAAGGGAGTGGGGATGGTCAGGTGCGGAGTGACGGTGTCGAGGATGCCGTTGAGTAGGCTGCTGGTCTGCGCCAGTCCCTCGGCCCGGCGGACGACGACGTCGCGGTAACTCTCCTCGACGGGGGAGTCGTTGTCGGAGTCCGGGTGGATCCAGTGCGGGACCTCGGTGACGAAGCAGAAGGTGCCGTAGCGCTCGACGTACGCGGCGCTGGATGCTCCCGCGAGCTCCGCGGCGGGGTCGGCACCGAGCCGTTCGAAGTGGTCGTAGGTGTCCCGCATGTCGATGCAGCCGAAGATGGCCGGTGCGTAGCGGGGGGTGTGGGCTGCTTCGGGCTCGCCGGTGGACAGGGGGATACCGAAGGAGGCGGGGATGTCGTGGAGGAGGCCGTGGAGCGCGGGGGCCGGACGGTTCAGGTAGTAGTAGACGCCGCCCGTCTCGCAGTTGTGCAGTGTGGTGAGGAAGCGCGGACGGGTTTCGTCCAGCAGCCGCATCAGCGCCTGTGTCTCGGGCAGCACACGGTCGAAGTAGGCGTCCTTGTAGGCGAACGGGAAGGTCCACTCGACCTGCTCGACGCCGGCGGGGCGGTAGAACTGGCGCCCGTAGCGGCGCTTGTCGGTCGGTGTGTCGAACCAGCCCTCGTTGAGGCGTGCCCCGTCCGGGTCGATGCAGGGCACGATGTGCCATGGCCCGTCGAAGTGCGAGCGCAGCGAGGAGTCCTCGCACAGGGTCGTGGCCAGGTGGAGCGCGGTCACGGCGCCCACCGGTTCATTGGGGTGGACCCCGCCGACGACGACGTAGGAGGGAGCGTTGGAGTCGCCTTCGTCGGGGGACGTGTCGCACACGGTGAAGCAGTACAGGGGTTCGCCGAGGCGTGAGGTGCCGATCCGGCGCTCGGCGACGATGGCCGGATGGGCGGCCGCCAGGGCCCGGAACGAGGTGAGGAGTTCGTCGACCCCGGGATAGCGGTGGGTCTCGGGGACGGCCTGGGCACTGCGGGCCCAAGGGCTTTGTACGAGTTCGCCGAGTGTCGGCCGGGAGAGAGGGGGAGTCGCTGACGCCATGCTGTTGCGGGTCTCCTCAGTGGGGGGGCGGATGGATCTTCGGAGCGGTACGAGGTGGTGCGTGCGGCCCGCGTAGGCGGGTACGCGGGACGGAGGGGAGGTGCCGCCCCGCGTACCCGCCTGCTGCCGGCTCGGCATGCGCTGCCGAGAGGTCAGCCGGTGACGGATATCCGGTCGAGTTCGACATCCGCCGGGCCCACGACCACTCCCGACACGCGGGCGGTGGTGGCGTAGACGTAGGTGCCGTAGTAGAGCGGCACCACGGGGAAGTCCTGGAGGATGCGTTGCTGCGCCTGGTTGTAGAGCGTGATGGCCTCCGAAGGGGAGGCCGCGTCGGCCTGCTGCAGCAGCCGGTCGACGTCGTCGTTGCTGTAGTAGCTGCACACATAGCACCCGCCGGCCTTGGTGAAGATGCCGCGCAGTGTGTTCTGCATGCTCGGGTAGAGAGCTCCCCAGTGGCCGAAGGAGGGACCGGTGAGCTTCTTGCCGAACACCTTCTCGCTGAACTCGGACCAGTCCGCGGTGGGCTTGGCGGTGACCTCGTCGATGCCGAGGTTCTGGCGGATCTGGTTGGCCAGCGCCTTGTACAGCTCGTCGAGGCCGAGGCCGCCGGGATACGTGATCACCATGGGCCCGGACCAGCCTCCGGCTTCCTTCAGCAACTCCTTGGCCCTGCCCGGATCGAACGCGCAGGCGTCACAGATCCCGACCAAGGCACCGACCTCCGACGAGGGAGTGAGGGAGGTCGCCGGGGTGTACATGCCGTCGTAGATGGCCTTGTTGACGGCGGCCCGGTCGATGGCCATGGACAGTGCCTTGCGCAGCCGGACGTCCTGGAAGCGCTTGTCGTACAGCGGTAGGCCGAGGAACTCGAGCGCCGGGGCGTCGTAGGTGTACAGCCGCTCATCGAAGTCGGCCCGGGCCTGTCCGTACTTGCTGACCGGTACGCCGATCACGTCGGTCGTCCCCGCCAGGGCGTCGGTGTACGCGGTTTGGAGATCGGCGTAGGCCTTGAACGTGATGGAGGACGATGCGGGCTTGGTGCCCCGGTACTCCTTGTACGCGGTGACCGTGGCCCCCGTGCCGGCCACCCAGGGCGCCGTCATCCGGAAGGGCCCGTTGCCGATCGGCTTGCGGTCGTACGTGCCGAGGTCCTTGAACGCCGCTTTGGGGAGCGGGTAGAAACCGACCTGGCTGGGGGTGAGTTGAAGGGGGAACTGGCTGTCCGGGGTGGTCAGGGTGACCTTCAGCGTGGTGTCGTCGACGACTTTCACCCCGGTGAGGGTCTTGGTCGTCGGCTTGCCCTTCTTCGGGTTGAGCGCAGCGTAGCCTTCGACGTTGGCCAGCTGTCCGTTGGCGACCCAGCCGTTGGGCCCGTACGCGGTGTGGTTCCAGGCGTCGGCGTAGCTGGCGGCGGTCACCGGCTCGCCGTTGTGGAAGGTCCAGTCCGGGCGGAGCTTGATGGTCCAGTTCCGCGAGTCGGAGGAGGTGACCGACTCGGCCTGGACGTAGCTGAGACGGCCTTTGGTGTCGACCTTCGTCAGCGGGGCGAAAAGCACACGAGCCGGATCGAGGATGGCGAGGTTGCGGGCGGGGGTGAGATGGTCGGGCTCGCCGACCGCCACCGAGAAGTTCGTGGCCGTTCCCGGCTTGTTGCCACCGGCGGTGCCACCCGCGCAAGCGGTGAGGGAGGTGAGGGAGAGGGCGAGCGCCACGCTCGCCGGAATGATCCTTGACATGGGTGATCTGGGCAAGGCGACTCCCTGAGGAGGTGAGCGCGCCGTGTTCCGGTCCGAGGGGGAGCCGGGGCCCGGGGAGCGAGCCGAAGCGCGTACCGCGATGCTGGATGCTGCCGTCTTGCCGTGTCAATCCAAAGATGCGAAACTTTTAAAGTGAGATGAAGTTTTAGGGAGGGTCTGAATGCCAGCCGACATCCCGGCAGGGGCAGGACGTGACGACGGGGACTGGGACCGGGCCGCGTTCGTCGAGGAGATGGGGCTCCTCTGGGAGACCGCCGGCGCCGGGCGGATGGACGGCCGGGTCGTCGCGTATCTCCTGATCACGGACGTGCCCTATGTGTCATCCGCGGAGCTGGGCCGTGCCCTGCGTGTCAGCGGGGGATCCATCTCACTGGTGACGCGGCGCCTCGCGGAGGCCGGATTCCTCAGACGCCACGCGGTGCCCGGAGAGCGCAGCCATTTCTTCCGGGTCGACGACGACGTCTGGGGCAGCTTCCTGGCGGGCGAGCGCCGGTATCTGGCTCAGCAGGAACAACTCGCCGAACGGGCCATGGTGTTGCTGGGCCCCGACGAAGAAGCCCCGCGGCGCCGTCTGCGGAACATGCGCGACTACATGCGCTGGATCCAGGGCAGTCACCACGATCTGCTGGCCCGCTGGAAGGAGTACCAGCGCCAGTCCCTGACCGCGGACGAGGGCGACGCAGGGACGGCCGCTGAATTCGAGGTCCCGGACGACAGGGCCGCCGGGGACGATGGCACTCTCCGCCCTCAAGTCCCCTCACCCGTCGAGCCCGCTCCCGAAGCGGACGCCGAGGAGATCCCCGACCGCCTCTCCCTGACCCTGAGCCCGGTACTCGCCCAGCATCTGCTGAGCGACGCGCTGTGGGCGCACGCCGAGGAACTGCTCCCCATCGGCTCCGCCTCCCGCTCCGGCGCCTCCCGAGCGGAGCGCGAGCGGACCGCGCTCACCGCCGTGATCTACGTTCTGACCGCGGGCTGCGGCTGGCAGCAGCTGCCGGCTTGCTTCGGAGTCTCGCCGGCAACGGCCCACCGGCGCTTCACCGGCTGGAGCAAGGCGGACTTCTGGAACCGCTGGCTGAAGTCGGTCACCGAGGAGCACGGCGCGCCGGACGGGGGCAGCGCCCCGGTGCGGTGGTGCACGCAGATCACCGAGGCGGCACTGTCCAGGCAGCCGGGCGCGGGGGCTCAGTGATCGTCTGACCAGGGGAAAGGAGCGCCCACGCGAATGGCTGCGGGAGAGGAAGAGCTGACTGCTTGCCAGCCGGCGATGAGCCGTTGGGCGCAGAAGTGATGGCGTTCTGGCCTACATCCGCATCCTCACGGGATCAAGCAGGACCAAGACTGGGGGTTTCTGATGGATCTCCGTGGAGGAAGGAGCGGCGTCCGGTGCGTGCTCTCGGAGTGCCGGTTGGAAGCCCTCGTACTGGATGTACTTGGGCTTTCGGCCGGTGCGGCGGGAGTGCGTGCCGGGCGTCGCGACGCCGCGGAGATCCGTCAGAAGCCCCCTAGTACTGCAACGGTCTTTGCTGTGACGGTGGTTTGGGTTCTGGTGGGGTGTGGCTTCGTCGTTTGTAGTGGCAGATGCGGGCTTGGTGCTGGCGTCGGCGGCGCCAGGTGGACCAGTGCAGGACGTGGAGGACGGCTGGTCGGGGCCCTGGAGCGAGGCGGGTGATCAGGCGTCTGAGTTCCGGCAGGCTCAAGGGGACGAGGCCGGAGGATCCGTTTCTGCTTTCCCGGCCTCGAGTTCGGCGGCCCGCAGGACGGTCAGGCAGGCGTGGGCGGCCATGGCGAGGGTGATGTGCCGGTGCCAGCCCGGGTAGCGGCGGATCTGGTAGTCGTCCAGACCGCACTCCTGCTTCGCGCTCTGGAAACACTCCTCGATCGCCCACCGGGCTCCGGCCACCTGAACGAGATCGTCGAGGGTGGCCTCGGCGGGTGCGTAGGCGATGTAGTAGGCGATCTCCCCGGGGCGGGTGAGGCTGCGGCGGGCCAGGACCCAGTGCCGGCGGTCTTCCCGGTGCCAGGGACGGACTTCGGCCCGGGCCCAGTCATAGACCCGTAGCCCGTGGGCCCCGGCCCCGCACGAGCGGCGTTTCCACTTCTGCCGGGGCAGGGAGGCGATCAGTTCGTCGACGCGGTGGTCCAGGCGCTGGCGGGTGACCACGGTGTCGTTGCAGCGAGTCGCCATGACATGGAAGACATCCGCCTCCTCGAGGCGGTGGCGCCAGGACTTGCTCTGCCCGTAGGCCTCGTCCCCGGTCAGCCACCGAAACGGCACCTTGTCCGCGATGGCCTGGTCGACCATCGCCTCGGCCATCTGCAGTTTCGTGGCGAACTCCACGGTGTCGTCAATGCCGGCCTTCCGGCAACGTTCCCGGTCCTCGGTCCACGACTTCGGCAGATACAACGCGCGGTCGATCAGGGTGCGGCCACGCTCGGTGGCATAGGCGAGAAAGACGCCGATCTGGCAGTTCTCGGTCCGCCCGGCGGTGCCGGAGTACTGTCGCTGGACTCCGGCCGACCGCACTCCTTTCTTCAGGAAGCCGGTATCGTCCACGATCAGGACCGCCTCAGGGTCACCGAGGTGCTCGATGACGTAGTCCCGCACATCGGACAGGACCTCGTCGGCGTCCCAGTCGATCCGGTTCAAGAGCCGCTGCATCCGGTCCGGGGCCGCATGCCCGGCCTCCTCCGCCAGCGTCCAGCCGTTCTTCCGCTCCAACGGAGCGATCAGCCCCTGCATATACGCCAGCGACGACTCCCGCGGCTCCAGCCTGTTGAACCGGTGCACGAACCGTTCATGCAGCTCAGCCAGCCCAGACGACCAACGCCGGACATCCGCCGGCACCACATCCCACCCCATGACCAGCACAACGATCCGACAGTCAAACCGTCACACCAAAGACCGTTGCAGTACTAGGGGCAATTGCGGGACAGCCCTGAGGTCCGTGTCCTGGCTGCGGTGGCCAGGGCGGCTACCGCGCTTCGGGTCCAGGAGTATTGCGTCTGCTGCCAAGTGGTGGCGTGGTCGCTGGCAGGGTAGCCGAACGCCCCGGTGGTGTTCTGTTGTGCGATGAGGAAGGCGATGGCGTCCTGGGTGATGCGGTGCCGGCCCCATCCGGTCTGGGCGAGGGTTCGGATGCCGGCGGCGAGCTGGCCGAGGTGGTAGGTCTCGGTGGCTTCACGCAGGGAGGCGGCGGCCTGCAGGGGGTAGGCGTGCCGCTCGTGTGCCGTGGTCTGGTGGGGAATGGCTGCGGTGGTCGTTGGGGGGAGGAGACCGAGGCTGATCAGCCGGTGCACACCGTCGGCGATGTCGGCAGGGATGGTGTCCAGTGAGCTGACGATGTCTGCCGTGGTCTTGAGGAAGTCGTCCAGGGACGGGCAGGGAGTTCCGGCTGTGCGGATGGCGAGGGCGAACTCTCCCGCGACTTCCATGCCCTGTTCCTGCCAGAAGGCCGGGTTCGCATCGGCGAGGAGTTCTGCGTAGTGCTCGAGGGCCGGCTGGGCGAGGTGGTGCTGCTGGATTGCGGCGGCGCCGAGAGCGGCGGCCGTGGCTCCGGCAAGCCCCACTCGCGGGTCCTGCTCGATGCTCTGGTCGCACAGCCACACCACAGCCCGCCGCAGGGGCGATTCCAGGGGCATGCCCGCGGTGGGCAGGGTGGGGCGTGGCCTGCTCAGGCGGCGGGTGCTGCGCGACAGGAGGCCGGCGAGGGCGCTGACGATGGTGGTGTGGTAGCCCTCGGCCCAGTGCCGGAAATCCTCGTCACCACTGTCCAGTCCCGGATGGATGATCCCTTCGGGGCCGTTGACGCGTCCGTTGACTTCCTGCACGGATTCCAGGAAAGCCCAGGCTCCGTCTGCGGCTTCGGAGTCGGTGATGCCGAGGCAGTACAGGCAGCACAGCAGTTCCCCGACGAGGTCGGCGTTGGTGCGGGCTTCGGCGAGGACGAGGAGCGCTTCGAGGAGCTCGACAGTCCTTCCGGGGCTGTATCCGCGGGGCCACACCGGCTCGCGCCGGCCGAAGTCGGTCGCGTAGAAGAGCGTGTGGGTGATGGCGTAGATGTCGCGGTCGGCCAGCCTCAGGACATTCGGGCGCCGGCACAGAAGGGTGAACGGGAGAACCGCGTCCATGGACGGCAGGTCGTGCTCGACCCCGCACAGGTGAAGGGTGTGGAGAAGGTCCAACTGCCGGTAGGGAACTCGCTCGAACGCTGCTGCGTACCCACCGTCCACAGCCTGCTGGATAATGTGCCGGAACTCCGGGGCTTCACGGCCGCACAGCCGCAGCGCGGCATACGTTCCCGCGTACAGGAGGAGTGCTTGTTCGTCCCGCGCGATCATCTCCCGATACGAAGGCTGATCGGCGATTTCCTCAACCTGCTCAAGAATAGACGCATAGCCATCATCGAGCGGCATGTCATCGAACTGGGCGCGCAGCCCCACCAAAAAGGCCGTCTCAATAAGCGCCTTGCGGGTGAACAGCACCCTGTCCTGCTGGGCGGTACGCGGGTCCAGCATGGCCCGGCGCGCAGCGAGCCAGGCAACAGCCCGGTCTTCCACCGCGCGCCTTCGAGACGACCGGACGCCGGGTGCTCCTGTTTCCCTCACCGAGTCCTCCCGGCAGTCACCTTGATGTGGGCTTCTTATTGGCGGGTCAGCTGTCTGCGGGCGTGACGGCGTCCGCTACTTCGTTGGCGACGACCAGGACGTAGCGTTCCCAGGCGAGTACGTAGCCCGCAACATCGTCCAGCTGGCTGACCTGACCGATCACTCGCTCCAAGGGAACACTGAGATCGACCAGACCACTGGTTCTGAGAAAATCCAGCGCCTTACGCGCATCAACCGACGGCGGACAGGACATGACGAACCTCCTCTTTGAAGTCCAGCATTTCCCCTCCACTATCTACGTGTTCACCGCAACAGGGGAATATGCAAGAGGTAACTCATACAGTCATACTCAATCGGCGGTTGGCTGGTGGGATCCGGGTTGTGACTACGGCTCACGGTGCGGGGAGCCGGTTGTGGCGGCGCTGGGATGACGTGCGGGCTGTCTGGCCGGAGAGGGCTGTACGCAGGCCCATGGAACCCAAACGGCTGTTCCCGGTTGCGAGGGGTGATGAGCCGACGGAGCATCACAGCGACAGAGACCTGCGCCGGGGGCTCGCGCCGGCCGTTGCCTGCTTCGGAGTGATGCACCATGGACCCGTCCTCGCTGGCCGGTATCGAGTCGGTTGTCAGTGGCGGCAGGGCCGTCATGACGGCCGACGACAGCGTTGTCGTGGACGTTGTGAAGGCCACGGTGAAGAGCGGCAGAACGGCCACCTTCTACCTGACCCGCGCCCAGTTCTCCGCCGTCAATGCGTGGTACTGGACACCGCAGCGGATGAAGCACATGGGGCTCGAGCCGGTGTCGGACGAGGAGATGGCTCGGATCAGAACCGAGCTCGGAGCCGAGGCGTGCGGCTCGGCCTACTCCAACCGCATCAAGTGCCCCAACGGTCACACGTACGGCGCGTTTGAATTCGTGAAGCAGGGAATCGAAGAGCATGGGCTGGAGACCACCCGAGCGGTCTTCAGCCTCAAGGACACGGCCGTCGTCCGTGCCAATCCCCACCAGCAGGTGGTTTGCACCACCTGCCGGCGTCAGCTGGCGACTCCCCACTACTACGTCTACTGGGGCTACGGATGCTGCGTGGACCTTGACGACACGTCCACCGCTGCCTTCGCGTCCCGGCACGGCTGACCGAGGGCGCACTCATCGCCCGCGCTCGGTGAGCACCTGCGCAAGCGCGGTGTCCACGACCGCATGGAACGGGTGTGGCGAGTTCAACGGTGGCGCAGGAACGGGAGCAGAGGGGTGGGTCGGGGACGTGTTGCTCCAGCACCCGTTGTCAGCCGGTGGCTGAGGGCAGGGCGGTCGCTGCCGGTTGGCTTTGAGGGACCAGGAGGAGGTGCTGGGCGGAAGTGTCGGTGCAGGGCTCGGCGACTGCCACGGCTGTTGCGGCCTTGGGATCCGTCCCCGGGATGCCGACGCACTTCCCGTTCGCTGACCGTATCCGATAGGCCTTGGTGGGCGCGGTGGTTGAGGCTTGCGTGCCGGCTGTCTCGACCCGCTCGAACGTGAACACCTGGGCGGTCCTGCTGCTGCGGCAGTCGTCCCAGGGTTCGAGCAGCCCGCTGGCAAGAACCGTCAGACATCCCCAACCATGCACGGGGTGCGCCCACTTGACGAAGAAGCGGCCGTCACCGAGTGGAACGAGTCTGGTGTACGGCGGTGTGGACTGACCGCACGGCCGCTGCGCCGCGACCGGCCGCTCGCTGCCACCGCCGGGCTCACGGCCTTCGGTCACACACAGGTCGGTGGCCCGGACCGGTCGGATGCTGTACCACCCGGCGGCCGGCTCCTCGGACGAGGGCACCGTCACCGCGCGATCGCCGGGCAGTACCTGCCAGGAGACGATGCCCGCCACAAGCACGATGAACATCGATCCCATTGCCCTGGGCACCACGACACGGTGCCGGCGCCGCGGCCGCGTCGGCTCCAGTGGGGGATCGGACGGAATGCCCAAGGGCCCCGCAGCATCCTTGACGCCACGCTCACGCCCACCGCCGGCTTCGCAAGAACCATCGTCACCGTCACCGTCACCGTCACTGTCACCGTCATCGCCGTTGTCGTCGGCCTGCGACGGCGACCAGATGACGGCGCGGCCCCCGGCGGCGGGAGCTTCTCGCGTCGAACCGGTCGCCGAACTGTCGACCCTCGCGAGACGGCTATGAGCCTGCAGCCAGGCGTCGGCATGTTCCCCCGCGCCGCAGGCGTGGACGAAGGCGTTCAGGACGTGAGGCCGCGGCAACACCCCTCTGCGCAGCACATCGGCGATCGTGCTGCGCGGAAGGACCCGCCCGCTTTGTTCGGCGCGCTCTTCAAGCTGCCGGTATGTCAGTCCCGACGCGTCCTTGAGCCGCTTCATCATGCCGACGAACTGCTCGACACTGTGCGCACGTTCGGGATCGACACCCCCCGCAGTATCCATGGCGCCATCCTTGGCCCTCCGCTCGACAGCAGGCAAGCCATCCCCGCCGAGGCCCGGACCTTTGTCCGGAAAGCGGTGGTGACCAGCCAGGACAGCAATCAGCTGTCCGGGACACCGGGCATCCCTTGCCGGACGGTGCCCCCGGCCAGCAGGGTCAGTGCTGCCGGCGCAACCGTCATGTACCGCCACACGCCACACGCCACACGGGAGTGTTCTCATGCGTAAGTCCGCACGGTCCGCACGCATCGTCCCCCTCGCGCTCGCCGCCGTCTTCGCCGGCGGCCTGAGCGCCACCACCGCCGCCCCGGCCCAGGCGCGTACCGAAACCCAGGCGTCCGCCCAGGCGACCGACGCCTACTACCTGCGCTTCGACAAGGGTTCGGTCACGAACTCCCGCCTCGAGCTGGTCAAGCGCACTCCCGGCCGGGACAAGGTGATCAAGGCGTACAAGGCGGGCTCGGGCCAGTCCAAGGACACCTGTGCCGTCGGCAAGGGCTGGCTGCCCAACGCCGGGGCGAGCAAGCCGTACGCCGTCCAGTGGCACCGCACGAACTTCGACGGCATCATCAACGGCTTCGTCATCAAGATCTCCGACCGTAAGTGCCACAACGGCACCAAGCGCACCGAACTGTTCATCCACAGCGAGATGAAGCCGAACGGCAAGCAGGGGACCGCCGAGTCCGAGCGATGGACCAACAGCAACCCCAACGACTACTACTCCAACGGCTGCATCAAGCTCAACCCGACCGACATCAAGGACCTGTTCAAGCGCCTGGACCGCACAGGCTGGCCGAAGAAGCTGTACGTGGTGGACTGACCCCCGCCAGGTCCTCTGCTCGTGGTGCCCGGGAGGCTCGTCAAGGAGCCTTCCCGGGCACCACGTCCCTCTTGCGGCGGAGGGCTTGAGGCACCAGCGCAGCCCCGGGCCGCTGATCACGGCGAGGGACCGTCGGTCCGCGAACTCGGCCGTATGGTCGGCATGTCCAGCACGGGATCGGACGCATCCCCAGCGTGCTTGACTGGAAGTGCGGGGGCTGATCAGCCCTATCGATCGGCGCTGGCGCTCAGCCCTTAGCCAGTCAGAGCATCAGCAGCAGCCGTGTGTTCGGTACGAGCTTCCGGTTCACACTGGTGCTCTGCACGAAGATCGTGAAGTCGTCGTTGTGGTCCGGCTTGACGCGAGCTTCCACGTTCGGCAGGCCGAGCAGGGCTCGGGCCTCGGGCCCCGTGTACACCCGGTCCGTCTTCTTCTCCAGCACCGCAATCTGCTTCTGCGCCTGGATCTTCTCCGACTTGCCGAGCTGGTAGAACGCGCAACCGGTACGGTAAGTGTGCCCGCATTCGATGACCCAGTCCCGGATCGCCGCGTCACGAGCCACCGGTATCAGCTGGTACTTCGACGGATCCACCGGGGTGAGGCCGGCCGCCTTGATGGTGTCCTTGTTGACCGCCTCCGCACCCGTGGAGAACACCGCCCGCGATCCCCGGATGCCCTGGGAGCGGCCCACCATGAAATTCTCGGTGGCCTGCCGGATGACCTGCCCGGCCTCCTCCAGACCCTGTGTGCTCGTGGCGTCCCAGATGGCGATGTTGTCCTTCGGGAAACCGCACTGCATGGCCTCCCGCTTGCCCATCTGGTCCGGCACAAGGACAGCTAGCGTCCAGTTGTCCCCCTGAGTGTCGATCATCTTGGCCACGGCCTCGACCAGTTCACGCGCATCCCTGACAGGGGCATCCGGGCAGCGATGACTCGCGTTCTCCTGTCCGTCGGTGAGGACGAACGTCAGGAAGCTGTGGTCGCCGTACAGTTGCGCCGTCTGCGCCAGCTCCCGCTGTGACTTCAGCGCGGCAGCCAGCAGAGCCGTCATTCCACCGACCCGATACAGCTGCTTCAGCGACGGCATCCGCAGCACGTCCTTGTCGTAGATGACGCACTCCACCTTGTCCGCGAAGACGTACACCGTGACGCGGGTTTCCTGGTCCAGTTCCCTCGATCGGCGGGCAAGGTAGGCAATCTGCTGGTCGGCGACTTCGACGACCTTGCCGCTCAGATGGGACATGGACGAACTGGCGTCCAGCACGAGAGCAACGTGATTGATGTAGTTCTGGTTTCCGGACATGACAGCTCCCCGTTCTCTCCGACTCGATGCTCCTACCGTCTCACCCACCACTGACAATCGATCTTGACTGCCAGACCGGTGTGACGTGGCGGAGCCCGTGCTGACGGCAGACGCTGGAGCGGCTCGTCCCACACCACTGCCTCGGGGAGCTGCCCCGGCAGCCGAAGCGTGCCGGGTGCTCCTCGGTGCGGTTACGGAGTCGATCAGGCCAGGGGGCGGCAGAGCAGGGCGTCGGGTACGCCGCCGTGCTGCCACTTCCAGGTGTAGGCGACGCCGGCGAGGTACTCGTTGTCGGCGCACTGGCCCTTGTAGTAGCCGGGCGCCCAGTCGCTCTTCACCGAGCCTCCGGCCGCGGGCCGGTTGTCGCCGTGGTCGAACCAGACGTTGCGGCCGGTCAGAGGGAGTTGCCGGTCGGCGGGGGCACACAGCAGACCGGTCATCTCGCGGCGATTGACACCGACGGCGTAGCCGACGGCGTAGGAGTTGTCCGGGCACTGGAGCTTGTTGTAGCCGGGTGCCCAGTCACCGTTGGTGACATAGCGCTCGTCGGTGACGGCCGTCCAGGCACCGGTGGACTTGGCGGGCTGATGTGCGTCGGTGCACAGTCCCCGGCCCTGGCTGCGGCTGAGGGCGACCAGCCGCTGGGTGTCGGGGCAGACACCCTTGCGGTTGCCCGGGTTCCAGTCCGTCTTGGCGCGCATGGTGATGGACGAGTCCTGGTCTCCGAAGTCCAGGTTGAGCATGTTCCAGCGATCGACCTGCGGAATCGGGCCGGTCTTCGCGGGGGCGCCGACCAGCTTGCTCCAATCGGCAGCACGCCAGTCGCCGGGGTCGTTGATACCGACTTTGTTGCCGGTGGAGTCGTAGGAGATCAGCGCCCAGTTGTCGTTCGGATTGCCGTTGGCGTCGCTCCAGCCGACCAGCGGCCATTGGGCGAAGTCGGTGTCGTTCTTCACCAGAATGTCGGTGAAGTTCGCGAACCAGGCCTTCTCCTTCTCATCGGTTGCGCCACGCCCGCCCGCGCCGAACTCGCTGATCCACACCGGGGCGGTGAAGTGCTGGCCGCCCTCGGTGACGAATAGAGCCTGGTCGTCCACGACCTGCGCAAGCCTCTCGGGAGTCAAGTCCCGGTACCGGGGATCCCTCGTGGATCCCCAGTCGCTGTCGGAGGCACCGGTGTGGTTGGGGCCGGTGTAGCCGTAGAAGTGGGCCGCGTAGACCAGTTTGCCGGAGTGGATCAGGGTGTTGGAGAGATTACGGACGGGCGTCAGCGTGGGTCGCCCATGAGGGAACACGTCGGAGGGGATGCCCTGCCAGTTGATGCCCTCCATGATGACCAGCAGGTCCGGGTCGGCCTCGAGTATCTTGTTGCCGGCCTGCTCCAAGGCGGAGTACAGATCGTGCTCGTTGCCCCAGCCCCAGTTCGGGTTGTTCCAGGTGTCACGGCGGACCTCGTTACGCAGGTCTGCGCCGACCACGCGTTTGTTGGCCTTGTAGCGCTTGGCCAGGAACACCCAGTCGTCAATCCACTCCTGTGTGGACTGTCCGCTGTTCCACCGCTCGTTCCCGTCCAGGCCGCAGCAGAAACGGTAGCTCGTGGTGTGGTTGTTGAGGATGACGGCGAAGCCGTCCGCGGTCAGCGCCGCAACCACGGCGTCGAACACCTGCAGCGGGGTCTTGCCCTTCAGCTGAGGGTTGGCGGCGACAGCGGAATCCGGCACGACAGTGGTGTCGTCCATCATCGCGTTGGCGAAGGGCAGCCGGACGCTGTTGATACCCAGGGCGTGAAAGTCGGCGAGGATCTTCGTGATCGGCGTGCGGTCCAGACCGAGCGGGAGGTTGTGCGACTTCTGGTCTGCCTGGTGGTTCGCCACGTCGTTGACGTCGCCGCTGCCCTCGTACGTGCCCTGAGCGCCGGCCCAGTTACCGGACTTCAGCTTGAACCGATTGCCCACCGCGTCGACGATGTACCGCCCACGCGTGCTCAGCGGGGCGGTCCACGAAGCTGCCAGATCCTCACCGGTCATGGCGACGGGAGCCGTGGAGGTGGGCGGTGCGGCCGGGGCGGGCGCGGCAACCGCGCCGGGGGCGGTGGCGACGAGCAGGGAGGCGGTGGCGAGGAGGGTGGGGAGGCCGCGCGGGGCACGACCGGCGCGGGCGGGTCTGGCAGATCTCATGGCGAATCTCCAGGAGAGTGAGTGGGGGGTGGTGCAGGGCCCCGAGACGAGAGCCTGTTCCAGGTCCGGTTCGGGGAGACCAAGGGGGTGCCGCCGGGGCTGACGTATCAGTTCGTCAGGGCGCCGACTCCCGAACCGATGGTGACCCGTGTGACAGCACCTTTGGTGCCGGTTTCCCCACCGAACGGACGGCGGGCTGAACTCCGTGTGCAGGGTGGCCGCCGGCGGGTTGATCTGGCGCGGCCTGCTCCCGGAGTGGTGCGCTCCGGCGGGAGTTCGTGGCAGTAGCCGTCATCGGTGGACGGTGGTGCGGCCTGGGTGACCGCGGTACACGGCAGTCCGAGGCGGCTGCCTGGTTCGACACGGACAAGCGGACCCTGGGTCAGTGGCAGGGTGGGGATGCCGATTTCGGCAGGCGCCGTGACCAGTGGCTGTGCACGGTTCGGAAGCACGGCTATAACCTAGAGCGAATTCAATAACTTCGTCCAGTATTGATTTCGCGGGACGTTGACTCTACTCTTCCGTCACTTCCGTGCCCCTGCACGGCCGGACGCCGAACACTGCGCGGACGATCGTGTACGGGGAAGTCTTTCGGCCTCCGCCGGTTATCGGCCGCAGGGCTCGAGTCTCATCGTGTCTGACGGGCCGGCGACCGTTCCCACGCCCAAAGCCGGCGCGCGAGACTTCCCAGGGGGGAGCGGTACGCCTCGTGGAGCTGTGCCTGGCTGATCACGCCCGCGTCGGCGAGCCGTTCCAGGGCGAGGTCCAGGTCGTCGCGCACAGCCGTGCGATCGTGTTCGTCCAACTCGGCCACGAGAGCGATGACTTCCTCATAGGACGGTCGCAGCGAGGTGGGGACGCCGCGTTCGGCCGCCTGCTTGGCCACACGGATGCTCACCACGCACACCACGGCCACTGCTGCCAGGCCGGCGCAGAGGAGCCAGCGCCCCGGTGACGCCGTCACAGCGGCCGCGACTGCGACTATGCCGGCGGATATCGTGGCGAAGACTGCCTCGAAGACGGCGAGTACCACCTCTTGTGATGTCGCCCGCGGCCCACTGGTCCGTGTCCGCCGCCATTCTGCGGCGCGTAGCGCGATGTGCGCGGTGGCGATCAGCCCGGTGATGCCGGACAGCTAGTGCTGTGGCCGGATAGGTTTGCCGGGAAGCTCGCGGCGTCCGGTGCGGTGTATCGCAAGGCGGAGAATCGGCCTTGTACTCGATGTACTCGGGTGATTCGACAACGCAGCGAGACGCCGTGCAGGACACCGCGAGCCGGTGAACCTATCCGGTCACAGCACTAGATCTCGGCGTCCTCGTACTTCACGGCCAGGATCACCAGCAGGGGCAGGGCCAACGGTGCGAACAGGACCAGAAGCCACCCGGCGTCCCGTGCGTGGTCCCACCGGGTCCTGGTCCGGTCGAGATCGGCACCGGCCGCCATGACCACCCTGTGCAGCTCCGGGAGCCGTGTGAAGGCGCTGGACTCGAGATCGTGCCATCGGAAAGGGACAGCCGTGCCACCCACCACGCCGTCGGCGTAGGCGGCTGCGGACGAGAAGGATCCCGGAGGGTGGGCCATCGGCGGGTGCTCTCCAGGCTCGGTCGTTCATCGGGGCGAGGGCTTGCGCACACTAGCAGCACCCGTTCGGGCAGGCAGAGGCGCTCCGCTCGGCGGGCACCCAGGTCATCCGCCCCATCGCCCGCAGTGCCACGGGGCGGGGTGCCGTGTGCGCGGTGTGCGCGGGGCGCGGGCACGCTTCGAGCCGATGAGGGGCCGTCCGTGACCGCCGTTGGCGTCCGTGCGATGCCGAGGGATAGCCTCGCGCTCGCATTGATCACCATCCGATACTCAACAACGGGGATTCGCAGGCATGTCGACGCCTCCACCGCAATACCAGAACCAGCCGCCGTACGGGCAGACGCAGCAGCCCTATGGATATCCGCAGCAGCCACAGGCGCCGTATGGACACCCGCAGCAAGGACAGCCACAGGCGCCGTACGGATACCCGCAGCAACCGCAGCCTCCCCGCGGGCCGCAGCGACCGCAGCCGGGCGGTCTGGGGCGGATGCTGAAGTCCGCCGTCATCGTCATAGCGGTGTTCGGCGCCCTCGGCTACTGGGTCTGGGACTACAACACCGACCCCAACGGCGGCAAGGCGAAGAAGGAGGCCGAGGCGGCGTCGCACAACCCCACCATCGGCGACTGCGTCAAGGTCGCGGACCCTCAGGGCAGTCCGGTTCCGACGGTCGTCGACTGCGACTCACCCGAGGCCCGGTACAAGATGGGCGACCTGGTGGTCGCAGGCCGGCAGTGCGGGTCCGCGTACGACTACGGAATCAAGGTCACCCGCCGGGGCCGCGGCTCCACGATGTGCTTCACCAAGCTCTGAGCCCCTGATCCGTTCGCGGCCGCCGTTCGCAGGAGCGGGCGTCGGCCGTGCGGGCACCTCGGGCCAACCGGACTCCCGCCCCGCGTGACGTCTGGAGCACCTCGCCCGGCACACCGTCGAGTAGCTCGGCGAGTGACCGCTGCCGGGGCGGTGCCGGGAGCGCCGGCCACCGTGGGTCACCTCCGGGCAGCCAGTCCACCGGCCTACTGCCGCCCCTGTTCGCCCTTACTGGTGGCGGCAGATCCGGACTCTCGAAGCCTCAGGAGAAGCGCTCGTGCGATGCGTCCCGTGGTGTCGGTTCGCCGGGCATCGTTGTGCAGAGCCTCGGGTGAGGGGTCGCCTCCCGTGATGGCGTCTGCCATGTCGGCGAGGTGGGTGAGCTGTTGCTCGGCCTGCTGGAGTCTGTCTTTGAGGAGGATGTTGGTGACGCGGGAGACCAGCAGGAGCGAGTCGAGTGGTTTGGGCAGGTAGTCCTCTGCGCCGAGCTCGAGGCAGCGGATGACGCTGTCCATCTCGCCGAGCGCGGACATCATGATGACCGGTGTGTGGCGGAGCTGGTGGTCGTGTTTCAGCAGTTCGAGAGTGGCGTAGCCGTCCATCTCCGGCATGAGGATGTCCAGGAGGACCACGTCGAAGGTGCTCTCCCGCAGCATCTGCAGGGCTGCGACTCCGTTCTCGGCCGCCGCCGTCTCGAGCCCTGCGACTTCCAGGCGGTAGGTGAGCATCATGCGGCTCGTCCGGTCGTCGTCTACGACCAGCACGCGTCCTTTCCTATGGGTCATGGCGCAGCTCCGCTTGGTATTGGGTCAGCCTGTTTCGTGCGGCTGTGTACTCTTCTTCGATCTCGCCGATCAGCAGCCGGGTGGCTGCCAGGTCGCCGTCGGCGCTCAGTTCTTCCACGGACTGGCACAGCGGGGCGAGGCGCTTCAGACCGAAGGTGTTGCTGTGGGATTTGAGTGTGTGTGCTGCACGCCGCAGTTGCTGGGCGTCGTTGGCTTCGAGGCTGCGCCGGAGTGTTCGGACGAGGTCGGGGGAGTCTTCGAGGAAGGCGCTGAGGAGGCTGGCGAGGAACGCGGCGTCGAAGGACGCTGCCATGTGGTCGATGACGGACCTTTCCAGGACGGGGAGATCCGGAGGCTGTTCCTTGCCGGGTGTGGTCTGCGGGGGCGCCGGCTGTTCGTCTCGCTGCCGCGTGGTGCCTCGCTGTGCGCAGTGGCGGAGGGCGTCGCGTAGTTCTCGGCTGCGCAGGGGTTTGCTGAGGTAGTCGTCCATGCCTGCGGCGAGGCAGGCGTCGCGGTCCTCGTTCATCGCGCCGGCGGTGAGGGCGATGATGTGCGGCCGCTGGGCGCGTGGTACTTCCCGGTGAATCCTGCGGGCTGCCTCCAGCCCGTCCATGACGGGCATCTGGACGTCCATGAGGACGACGTCGTAGGGGGAGTGTCGCAGTGCTTGGAGTGCCTGGGCTCCGTTGTCGACGGTGTCTGCGGTGTACCCGGCTTTCTCGAGCATCCGGACGATCAGCTTCTGGTTGACGGTGTTGTCCTCGGCCAGAAGGATGCGCAGTGGGGAGCGGGCACCTTGGGGCGTGGCCTGGGGTGTGGGTTGGGGTGTGGGTTGGGGCGGCGTGGTTGCGTGGGCCTCGTGTGGTGTTCGGAGGTCGAACAGGACGCGGCACAGCTCGGCGTAGAGGTCTCGCGATCTGATGGGCTTGCTGTGGTAGCCGGAGAACTCCGCCAGATTGTCGGTGGCCGCCGCGGGGTGGCCGAAGGAGGTCAGCAGCAGCAGGGGAAGGTCGTCCTTGGTCTTGTGCTGACGGATTCTGCGGGCCAGCATCATCCCGTCCATCTCGGGCATCTGCATGTCGAGGACGCCGAGGTCGAACGGGTCCCCGCGCTCGACCCAGGCGAGTGCCTCGTGCGGTGAGCCCGTGGCGCGGACCACCATGCCCCAGGAGGTCGCCTGGTGAACCAGGATGGTCCGGTTCGTCGGGTTGTCGTCCACCACGAGCAGGCGCTTGCCCCTGAGCTGCACTTGCGAGGTCACCTGGCTCAGGCGCATCGCTTCGGGTACTTCCCGTGTCTCGATGGTGAAGTGGAAGGTCGATCCCTGCCCGGGAGCGCTCTCCACCCATATGGCTCCTCCCATGAGTTCGACCAGGCGTCGGCTGATGGCCAGTCCCAGTCCCGTTCCTCCGAATCGTCTCGTCGTCGATGCGTCCAGCTGCTCGAAGGGCTTGAACAGCTCCTGCTGGAGGTCCGGCGCGATGCCGATGCCGGTGTCACGGACGGAGCAGCGCAGTCTGACGGTGTCATCCGTGATGTTCGTGTCATCCGTGGCGCGCCGCGTCGGCCGGCTGTTGTTCTCCGGTGCGGGGTCCGCTTCCAGGGTGAGGACGACCTCGCCGGATTCTGTGAACTTCACGGCGTTGTTCAGGAGGTTGATCACGATCTGCCGGATCCGGACCTCGTCCCCGACGATCTCCTCCGGCAGGTCCGGGTCGATGACGTACGCCAGCTCGATGTTCTTCTCGGCGGCCATCGCTGCGACGACCTCGAAGGCCGACTCGATGCATCGGCGCAGCTGCAGCGGGCGGGCTTCCAGGTCGATCTTCCCGGCCTCGAACTTCGAGAAGTCAAGAATGTCGTTGATGAGCGCCAGCAGGCTGTTCCCGCTGTTCTGGATGATCTGTGCGCATTCCTTCTGTTCGCTGTCGAGACGGGTGTCGAGGAGGATCTCGGTCATCCCGATCACGGCGTTCATCGGTGTGCGGATCTCGTGGCTCATCGTGGCCAGAAACGCGCTCTTCGCTTGGTTGGCGACCTCGGCTGCCTGTTTGGACGCCCGCAGTTCGGCCGCCGTGCGGGAACGCTCCAGGACGCGCCCGAGCTGTGTGCCGATGTTGAGCATCAGCTGTACGTGGCTGTCATCCGGCTCGATGGCACCGGGGGTGAGGAAATCGAGGACCGCGGCCACTTCTTTCCCGACGATGACGGGGAAGGCGATCCTCCCGACCGTGCCGACGTGCGGGAAGGCTTCGGCGGCCTGCCGACGGTCAAGGGTGATCCAGGCGGGACGCGCGGTTTCCCGGACGGTGGTGGGCAGTCCACGGGGGTCGTCCATGCCGGCGGCGCGGGCGATGTCCCGCAGGGGGGCGCCCAGCGTGTCTTCGTCCCCGTGCCAGACGGATGAGGCGGTCAGTGTCGTGCCGGACGTGCCGTGGGCGTCGGCGAGCGGCTCGACGAGGTAGGCGTGCCCGACGGGCCAGCCCATGTGCCGGCAGATCAGATCAAGGCCTGTCTGCAGGGCGTCGTCCCAGCCGGCCGCCTCATTGGCCGCGGAGGAGACACCCTGGAGCAGGGTGAGTGACTCGGTCTGCTGGTGGAGTTCCGCCGTGCGCTCGCGCACCTCCTGCTCGACCGCGGCGTAGCTGTGCTGGAGGTTGTCGGCCATGGTGTTGAACGAGGCCGCCATCGCGCCGATCTCGTCCCGGCTTCGCACTCCGGCCCGGCGGCTGAGATCGCCACCCGCCAAGGACCAGGCGGCTTGAGCGACGGCCGCCACGTTGTGCGTGATGCGCCGGGACATCAGCGCTGCCAGGGCACTGATCGCGACGAGCACCGCGGCGATGCTGACCAGGATGCGCACATTGCGCGCCTTGATGGCATCCAGCCGGGCGTGGAGCATGACGTCTTGCTGGTCGAACAGCGCCTGCCACAAGCGTGTGTTCGACTGGATGGCTCCGGCCGTCAGGGCCGCGTAGGCCTGTGGTGACACGCTCATGGTGCTGCTGCTGATGAACTGCCGGTTCGTGACGCTGATGAGTGTGCTGACCGACGCAGTGGCAGCCCCCAGAAGGGGCTGGATCGTGGGCCGAAGAGCGGTGTTGTGGTTGAACGACGATGTGGCCTGGAATGCCCTGTTCAGTTCGTCGTTCAGCTTGCTGAGGTTCTGGTCGACGACCGTGGCGTGGTGGGCGATGCTCACACGGTCACTGGTGGACGCGCTGCGTCGCTCCAGCGCCGTGGCAGCTGTGTCACCCAGCAGATAGAGCTGGTTGACCGTCTCCGGTTCCCGCAGCACCAGAGCGGTCATCGTGTAGTACGTGTCGAGGTCGGGGTCGAGTATGAGGTTCGAGGTGTCCCCCACGTAGGAGCCGAGGGCGAGCAGGTTGCCCACCAGGCGGGAGTACCGCGATTCGGCGCCCCGGGTGCCGGCAGGGGTGGCGTTGAGCTGCTTCCAGTAGCCGGCAAGAGCAGCAGGTGCCAGCTCTGCTCTTTTCTGGGCGGAGAGATCGGCAACGCTGGTCCGCAGGGGCTGGTGGAGCTGCTTGTCGACGTTCACGAGGGTGGTGAAGCCGCGGTCGATCGACCGGGCCGTATCTGCCAGCCGTCCGGCAGGTACCGGATCACCCAGGAGCCGGCGGTGTATCAGGGCGCGGCGGGCCGAGACGTCCTGGACCAGTGAGCTCACCGGGCGCAGGTACGCGACACCGGCCAACTCACTGCGGGTGAAGCTGATCTTCTGTTCGGCTTCGTCGATGAGGTAAAGGGTGGCCAGTCCGAGCGGGATGACAAGGGCGATGCAGATGGCCAGCAGCTTGTGCCACAGGCGAGGGGCGAAGCGCATGCGCCTTCTCGTGTCCGCCCTTGCGGACGAGGGGTGGGATCCGCGGGGCTCGGGGGCGTCGGGTGCGGCACACATGAACTACTCCGCAACAGCGGCCGGATGGGGCTCGGCCGTCTTGGCGAGCTGGCGGCGCCCGCTGACACCTGTCTTGCGGTAGATGCTCGACAGGTGGACTTCCACCGTCTTGGCGGTGACGAACAGTTGCTGGGCGATTTCCCGGTTGGTCAGGCCTGTGACCGCGAGGTCGTACACCCTGCGTTCCCCTGGTGTCAGCGAGGAGAGGCCGGTGACCGCGTGACGGCGCGGATGGAGCCCGGCCACACGCAGCTCGTCGCCGATCTGCTGCGCCAGCGGTGACGCACCGAGGCCCTCGGCGAGGTCCAGAGCGTCACCGAGGACGCTCCGGGCCCTGTTGCGCTGACCCTGGCGCCGCAGGGCCGCACCGTAATCCGCCAGCGCCTTCGCGTACTCGAGGCGGGCCGGCGACTGCTCGAGCCTGCCGACCGCCTCCTCCAGGAGACCCAGTGCCGCGTCCCCTTCCGCGAGCACACCCGAGATCCGCAGAGCGCGGCCCAGCGCCCTGGGAGCCGTCCAGCAGCGCGCCAGCCGCACCTCCTCCCGGGCGAGCGCCCTGGCCTCCTCGTCCCGCCCGAGCAGGTGCAGGCACATCGCTGCTTCCGACCGCCAGGGGACGATGGCCGGATTCTCCCCGCCCGCAGCGCTGAAGGACTGCCCCGCGGCGAGGGCGGCATCGAGCGCCTCGGCCGGTAGACCCTGCAGACGCAGCAGATGGGCTCGCGCGTGGGACACGTAGTACACCAGCCCGGTCAGCGGAGCCGGGTCCGGAACTCCGGTCCACTCCAGCGCCGCCTGTGCCTCGGCCAGGGCTCCTTGTTCCAGCAGGATCCCGGCATGCACCGGCCCCAGCACCAGCCGGCGCAGGCTCACCGACAAGGCGTCCACCGCGTTCCTGGCCGTCGCGGCATCGGCTGCGGCCTCGGCCAGGTTGCCGCGTACCGACAACGCCATCGCCCGGTAGGTCAGGGCACCGGTCAGATCGTCGACCGAGCCCTGCCGGTACGCCTGCTCGACCGCCGCGTCCAGGCTCTTCATCACTTCCCGGCGATCCGCACTGATGAGGACCAGCCAACCGAACGACAACGACGTCGGGGCGCACTCCTGGACCAGCGTGCCGTCGCGCAGGGCCCGGCGCGCGCGAAGGACCGCATGGGGATCACCGATCATCGCGTCGTGCCCGGCGATGACGCAGTCGAGGGACATGCCGCCCACGCTTCCAGGGGGCTTGGGGCACCGCAGTTCGGATACCCGACTCAGGATGTCCTCCCGCAGATCCGGCCGCCCCGGCTCATACAGCGGAATCGACAGGATGCAGGCATGGAGCCGGTACCAGGACTCGGTGTCGCCGGGCACCGTGCCGGCCAGTGCCTGCCTCCACACGGACAGGGCTTCCTCGCTGCGGCGGAGCATGAGCAGCGCGGCCCCGAGAGAGACGGCGATGTCGAACCGCTGCCGGGGGTCTGCCGCCAGATCAAGGGCCTCGCGCAAGTACCCGACGGCCTCGGCGGCGTTGATGTGCCGCATGGCATGGCCGAGCGCCGACAGCACGTCCCTGCGTCTTCCTGGCGGCGGTGGTTCGGCCAGGCAGCGGCGCAGATAGCGTGCGGCGGTCTCCGGAGAACCCCGGGCGAGCGCGATGCTCGCGGCCGCCCAAAGGATCTCCACCGTGTCGGCGTCGCCGCTGGGCAGCGTGCGCAGCAGGTGCACGGACACGGTGTCGGCCTCGGCCTTGGCGGCATGCAGGACGCCTGCCGCCCCGGCGTGTGCGTGGTACCGCTCGGCCTGCGTCATGTCGTCGTACACGGCCAGCCGCACCAGGGGATGGACGAAGTCCACCGGCCTCCTCGTGCCGTCCGCTGCGCCGCCGGCCGCATCCATACGGCAGATCCGGGCCCGCTCAAGATCCTTCGCGGCCTGCATGGCGTTCTCCAGAGGCAGGTCCGCCAGTTCGGCGGCATGCATCAGATCCGCGCCGTCACCCAGCACGGCGATCGCACGGCTCAGCAGCGCGCAGTCCTCGGGAAGACGGTGCAACCACAGCCTCACACGCCGGGCCACCGCGCGAGGGCCCACGTCGTAGACGCGTGCGATGTTCGCGGTCCTGGGCTCGATGCCCTCCGCGGCGAGCGCCTCGACCAACTGCATGAGCAGCAACGGGGTGCCTTGCGTAGCCGACCAGCAAGCAGCCAGGAAATCCTCGTCCGGCGCTTCTGGGAATGCTCCTGAAATCAGCTCGGCGGAGGCGGAAGCGCTCAGCCCTGACAAGGAAACAAGCGTAGAACTCGGCGCATCCACAACCTGGTCGATCAGGTATTCCTGATTGCCTGATTCAAACGGCCTCAGTGTGGCCACCACACACGCGTGCAGGTCGTCGAGGCGCGGCATGAGATAGGCAAGAAATCTCAGGGAGTCGCTGTCCGCCCAGTGCAGGTCATCGATGACCAGGGCCAGCGGGCGCGCCTCGCAGAGGTCGGCCGCCAGCCAGTACAGACCGTGAAGTACGGAGAAATCTCCCCGTCGTGAATTACCCGGAATCTCCCTGCTCAGCACGTTCGTTGCCTGGCTGGCGGTTCCCGAAAGAATTCGCTGGCGCTCGCTTGGCGTCATATGCGCAAGGATCGGTTCGAATAGTTGACGCACCACTCCGAACGGCGAGTCGGTTTCCAGCTCCGAGCCTCGGGCGGTGGCCACCCTCAGACCGGTGGAGGCAGCCATCCGCTTTGCTTCCGCAAGAAGGCTGGTTTTCCCGAGGCCGGCTGCCCCTTCGACCACAATGGTCCCCCCGTGACCGGCCCGCGCGGCCTCTGTCACCCTCTCCAGGGCTTTCAGCTCGGCAGTCCGCTCATACAAGCCCATACTGCCGAGTATGCGCGTCGTGGTGCTCATTTCACCGTTCGTCTCTCGCGTAGACCGCCGGCGCCTCCTCCGGCGGTGGCCCTTCGGCGATCCGGTGGGCGACTTTCCTTTCCTTGCGGGGCAAGGGGCGCGTGGCTGGAGGCATGGCCGCCTCGTTGCCCAGGGCGACGGCGACGGCCTCGTCGAGCGGGAGCCGGGCGCCCGAGTCGAACGCTGCCGTGAAGGCGGCTTCACCCAGCTCCTGCCGCAGCATGGCGTCGCACCGGTCGTGGCTGGCCTGCAGATGGCCGTAGCCGGACAGAACGGGGCCGTCCAGCTGCCATGTCCCATGGGATGCGCCCAGCAGTACGCTCGCCTGTTCCGTCCGGCCGTCGACAGCGGCGCACCACCCCAGGCCCTCCAGGCACTGACTGATACCGAACGGGTCCTGGTGCCGGTGCTTGTCCCGCAGCGCCTGCCGGATCATCGAGGTGGCGGGCTGGGTGTGACCCCGCCGGTACTCCTCCAGCCCGGCCACGATCAGCCCGCAGCTTCTGGAGCGGTGCGCGTGGTGGGTCTCGGCCAGGGACAGGCACCGTTGTGCGTGGGTGCGAGCGGCCGGGTCGCAGAGGTTGAAGCAGGCGGTGGCGAGCATGAACGAGGCGATCGCGGCACTGCCGGCATCACCGGCTTCCTGGTGCCGGGCCAGGGCGTCCTCCAGCAGCGCCACGGCATGGCGGCAGTCGCGCCGGAACAGCGCGATCAGCCCGGCCAGGTGCACGGTGGCACGCGCCAGATCCGGGTTCTTCTCCAGCTGCCGCGACCGGGCGCGGCATTCCCCCAGCCGCTGCTCCGCGGCGGCTGCGTCGCCCTGGATCAGAGCGAGCGTCCCGTCGACGACCCGTGCCTTCACGGCGACCGGGCTGCTGCCGCGGTACAGGGCGAGCCCCTGACGCAGCCAGTCGCGGCCCTCGCGCAGAGAGTGGCCGTCGCACCCGTGGAACAGGATGTTGTTCCACAGCGAAGCAGCCATGACGAGACCGCTGAGGGCTTGGCCGGGCTCGCTCATGCAGAATCCCAGGGCAGCTCGCAGGTTGCCCTGCTCCATCCGCAGCCGGGCGACCCACCGCGACTGGTCCGGACCGAACCAGTGGGCCTCGGCATGTTTTGCCAGATGCCCGTACCAGTCCCGGTGCCGCTGCCTGAGCGCGAGTTCCTCGCCGGAAGCCACCAACCGCTCGTGCGCGTACTCGCGGACGGTGTCCAGCGGCCTGTAGCGCATGCTGGATCCGTGTTCTTGGCAGGCCACGACGGCCTTGTCCGCCAGGGCGGTGACCAGGTCGAGGACGTCGTGCCGTCCGACGCCCTGACCGGAGCAGATCTCCTCGGCCGCCTCCAGGTCGAAGCCGTCACGGAACACCGACAGACGTGACCACAGCAGTCGCTCGTGGCGGGAGCGCATGTCGTAGCTCCAATCGATCGTGGCCCGCACGGTCCGCTGCCGCGGGGCAATGGTGCGAAAGCCCCCGTTCAGCCGCCCGAACCAGTCGTCGAGCCGCTGCTGGATCTCCTGCACCGACAGGGTGCGTACGCACGCGGCCGCGACTTCGATGGCCAGCGGGATCCCCTCCAGCCGACGGCAGACCGCGGTGACCGGGCAGATGTTGTCCGCGGTCAGTGCGAAGCCCGTACGCGTCGCGGCGGCACGTTCGGCGAACAGGCTCACCGCATCGGACGGGGCCACGACCTGCGCCACCAGGGAGCACTGACGGTCGGGCAGGGTCAGGGGCGGCACCTCCACAGCGTGCTCGCCGCGCACGCCCAGGACCTGCCGGCTGGTGGCCAGCACCTTCACCTCGGGGGCGGCCTCCAGCAGAGCGCCGACCAGCACGTCACAGGAGTCGATCACCTGCTCGCAGCCGTCGAGGACGAGAAGCATCCGCTGGTCCGCCAGGCGGCGACGCAGGACGTCCAGTGGCTGCAGCGACGTCTGCTCGCGCAGTCCCAGAACCTTCACGAGGTCGTCCGCCACGGCGCCGTCGGGCACGGCCGCCAGCTCCACCAGCCGTACACCGTCACGGAAGGCACCGCGCACCTGCGAGGCGACCCGCAGGGCGAGCCGGGTCTTGCCGATTCCGCCCGGCCCCGTCAGCGTCACCAGCCGGCCGTCACACAGTGCCTGCGTGACCCGGGACACCTCATCCCGGCGTCCGACGAAGCTCGTCACCTGCGCCGGCAACCTGTCCGGCGCGCGGCCTTCGGGGCCCTGACGCACTGAGTCCACCACGCTGATCACCCTCTCCGCACGCTGCGTCCGTCGGCTGGGGAACGGGACTCGTCTGAGCCCACCCTGCCGCCAGGCCCGTGTCCGGGACTCCGGGCGCCTCCCTGAGGCCGACCCCGAGATCCCACCGCCGCAGACGACCCCTGAGATTCCGCCCCCACCGTCGACGACCGCGAGCCGTGCACGACGGGTGCGCACGGGCGCGTGCGTACACGGCAGGCCGCGTATGTTGAGGAACGTGGCAGAGACAGGCCCCTTGTACGAGCGGGACGCCGAGACCCAGGCCCTCGTCGGCCTGGTGAGCGCGGCCAAGGACGGCCATGGCGCCTTCACCGCGATCGAGGGCAGTGCCGGGATCGGTAAGACCAGCCTCCTGCAGGAGGCCATGCGTACCGCCGAACCCGCCGGATTCCGCCTGGCCTGCGCCCGCGGCATGGAACTCGAGCGCGACTTCTCCTTCGGTATCGTCCGACAACTGTTCGAACCGCTGCTGGCCGCAGCCGACCCGCAGGAGCAACGGGAATTCCTGTCGGGCGCCGCAGAGCAGGCAGCCGTCGTGTTCGGCCCGGTCACCCCCGCCACCAGCCACGAACGGGACTACGCCGTACTCCACGGACTGTTCTGGCTGACCGCGAATCTCTGCGAGCACCGCCCCATGGCATTGCTGATCGACGATCTCCACTGGGCGGACACCGCATCACTGCGCTTCCTCGCCCACCTGCTGCCACGCATCGAAGGCCTCGCCATCGCCACCGTGGCAACACTGCGGCCCTTCGAGCCCGAAGCCGACCGGCACCTGCTCGACCGGATCACCACCGACCCCACCTGTCGGCTCCTGCACCCACAGGCCCTGACCGCACCGGCCGCCTACGCCCTCATACGCAGCGCATTCGCGAGGAGTCCGGTCCGTGACGAACCCGACGAGGAATTCCTGGCCGCCTGCCACGCGGCGACCGGCGGCAACCCCCTGCTGCTGAAGGACCTCGCGGCAGCACTGCTCCTCGAACACATCACCCCGACGGCGTCCAACGTGCCGAAGGTCGCCGCCCTGGGCCCCAGGGCCGTCGCCCGATGGGTCTCGCTGCGCATGCAACGCCTCCCGGCCGACGACCGGGCGCTGGCCTGCTCGGTGGCGGTTCTCGGCGACGGTACCCCCTTCGCCTACGCCGCCGCTCACGCGGACCTGCCCCCGCCCGCCGCGATGCACGCCCGTACCGAACTGGAGCGGATCGACATGCTCCGTGTCGAACCCGATCCCAGCGAACGGCTTGCCTTCGTGCACCCCGTCGTGCGGGCCGCGGTCTACGACGAGATGACCGCTGCCCAGACCCTGGCCGCGCACCGCCGTGCGGCCGACCTCCTCACCGCCTCCGGCGCCGACGCCGAGAAGATCGCCGCCCACCTGCTGCACCTGCCGCCCACCGACGACGCACCCCTCGCCACCCAACTCCGTGCCGCGGCCGGTGAAGCCCTCGCCCGTGGCTCTCCCCGCACCGCCGCCACCTACCTGCGCCGCTGCCTGGACGAACCACTGGACGACGAGCAGCGCCACCACGTACTGCACGCATTGGGCAGCGCACTGCACCTGATCGACACCCCGGCCGCCACCACCTACCTGAGCGAAGCGCTGGCACTCACCCGCGACGGGCGAAGCAGAGCAGGCATCGCCCACCTGCTGGGCAGCGGACTGCTCATGCTCGGGCGCAGCCGCGAAGCTCAGGACGTGTGGAGCGACGCCCTCGCCGACCTTCCGCCCGACACGGCCGACCTCCGCGACCAGCTGCAGGCCTGCATCCTGTCCATCCCGCTCCTGCAGCCCGGACGGGCAGACCAGCGGCAGGCCATCATGCCGCAGCTCGCCCAGGAGCGGTCCACCACCCTGCGCCCGACCCCGTCCGGCAAGATCCTCGACTGCGCCATCGCCGGCCACGACGCCATGGACGGCGACCCGTACGCGGTCCTGCGGGCACGGCGGGCCATTCGCGACGGACAACTGGTCACGCACGACCCCCTCCCGCTCCCGGTGATGTTCAGCTGGTGGGTGCTGATCTGCGCAGACCATCCCGAAGCCATCGACAGCCTGAACGCCGCCGTCACCCACGCCCACCACGACGGCTCCACCAGCGGCCTGTCCGCCGCGCTCACCCACCGGGCCCTGGCCTGGCTCCGTCAGGGACACCTGGCCGAGGCGGAGGACGACGCCCGCCAGGCCGTCCTGGCCGTCGAGACCGCCGGCATCAACCTGCACCGAAAGATCATGGGCTGGGTCCTGGCCGAAGTACTCATGGAACAAGACCGCCTCCCCGAAGCGGCGGACGCCCTGGACTGGGCCGAGGAATCCGGCCCCCTCGAAGCAGGCTGGCCGGAGTACCACCAGCTCACGTCCCGTGCCCACCTGCTGCGCCTGCAGGACAGGCCACGCGAGGCGCTCGCGTGCGCACGGGCAGCCGGCAAGGCCTTCGCGACCGCAGGAGGACGCAACCCCGCCGTGGTTTCCTGGCGGACCGAAGCCGCGCTCAGTCTCCATCTGCTCAGTCGCGACGACGAAGCCCGCGAACTCGCCCGCGAGGAGCTGCGCGAGGCTCAGGCGTGGGGTGCACCGGGTGCCTTGGGCCGCGCACTGTGCGTGACCGGCCTCCTCCATCGCGGCGAGCAGGGTCAGGAGTTCCTGAAGCAGGCGACGCTTCTCCTCGAGCCCACTCCCGCCCGCCTCGAATACGCCAAGGCGGCCGCCGCTTACGGGGCCGCTCTGCGCCGTGCGGCGTCACGCACCGAGTCCCGGCGCGTCCTCAACAACGCCCTGGACGCTGCCGAAGCGTGCGGTGCGACGCCCTTGGCACGCGACATCCGCGCCGAGCTGAAAGCGGGCGGGGGCCGCCCCCGCCGCCAGGCGCTCACCGGACCGCAGTCGCTGACACCGAGCGAACGCACCGTGGCCGCACTGGCCGCCGACGGGAAAACCAATCGCGAGATCGCCCAGATTCTCTTCGTCACCGCCAAAACGGTGGAGACCCACCTGGCGAGCACGTACCGGAAACTCGGGATCAACACCCGCCGCCAGCTCGCGGACAAGCTGGCCCCAGCCGTCTGACCCACGCGCTCCTGATGACACTTCGCGCAGATCACGTCAGGTCCTGCCGGAGGTTCTCGCCCGCTCTTGCCAGGGGCTCTACGCCGGACCAGGCATACGGCATCCCGCCTGCACAAAACGACACCCACCGCTGACCTTAGGGGGGTCGGTCAGGGGGGATCCCTGATGTCCGCGCCGACGCCGCCGGTGAGCATGGGCGGAAAGACCGGCAGGTCACCGGGCGGGCAGGCAGCGAGAGCCCGCCTTCCCATCCCCCTCTTCGCCCGGGAGTCCTGCAGCCTGCTTTCCGAGGGGGTCGACATGACGAGCATGGACACGCCGCGTCGTTCATTCCGTACGGTCTTCCCGGTGCTCGCGCTGTGCTGGCTTGCCGTGTTCTTCGACGGCATGGATGCGAACATCTACGGCGCTGTGATGCCGCACATCCTCAACGACCGCGGCTTCGGCATGACTCCGGCCGCCGCGGGGTCGATCGGCAGTTGGACCACGTTCGGCATGCTGATCGGCGCGCTGACGGCGGGGAATCTGACCGACTGGCTCGGGCGCAGGCCGCTGCTGGCCGGAAGTGTGATGGTGTTCTCGGCTGGTTCCGGGATGTGCGCGCTGGCGCAGGATCCGACGATGCTGGGGGTTGGTCGGTTCGTGGCGGGTCTGGGTCTGGGCGGGCTGATGCCGCTGGGGCTGGCCATGGTGATGGAGTTCGCGCCCCCGGGCCGGGTGGCCTTGGCCATCGGGTTGTTGATGACCTCCTACCATGCCGGCGGTATGGCGGCGACGGCGCTGGGGCTGACCGTGGCTCCGGCGGCGGGCTGGCGCTGGGTGTTCTGGGCGGGCGTACTGCCTGCCATGATCGCCGTCCCCCTGCTGCTGAAGCTTCTGCCCGAGTCACCCGGTGTGCTGTTCGCGCGGGGTGAGCCCGATCGGGCCCTTGCCGTTGCGAACCGTTACGGACTGCCCCAGCCCACCGTGTCCGCAGCTCCGGCGGCGGGTGCGAAGGGACGGCTGGCCGCGGTGAAGGGGCTGTTCAGCCCCGGGACTCGGGGGGCGACGCCGCTGTTGTGGCTGGCCAGCTTCTGCGGACTGCTGCTGGTGTACGGGATGAGCACCTGGCTGCCGCAGATGATGCGCACGGCCGGCTACGGTCTGACCTCCTCCATCAGCTTCCTGCTCGTGATCAACGCGGGCGGCATCGTCGGCATGCTGATCGCCGGCCGCACCGCCGACCGGTTCGGCCCGGTACGGGTCTCGGCGATCTGGTTCGTGCTCACCGCCATCGGCGCCCTGCTGCTCGGCTCGCACCTGCCGCTGGCCGTGACGTACGCGGTGGTCGCGGTCACCGGAGTATGGCTGTTCAGCGCCCAGGTCATGGTCTACGCCGCCACCAACACCATCTACCCGGACAGTGAACGCGCCACCGGGCTGGGCTGGGTCACCGGCATCGGCCGCACCGGCGCCGTCGTCGGCCCCTGGCTCGGCGGAATCCTCGCCACCAGCGGCAACCAGGACTGGGGCTTCACCGCCTTCGCCCTCGCCGGACTCCTCGGCGCCACCGCCATCACGCTCGCCCCCCTCACCCTCACCATGCGAAAGAAGGCCGTAGCGGCAACCGCCCACGCACAAAGTTGACTCACTCTGTGTGAGGGGTCGTGCGGTCTGAGTGATTGCCGTGGCCCGTGACGCCCGCACTGCGCCGTCTCATCCGCGGCAGACCTGTTCGGGTCACAGATCTAAGGGGTCGTTCCAGGGGGTTTCCCTGATGGCGCCGGCTCTGGCTCGGTACACCGTGGAGACATCAGGGCTGAATCAGCAACGAGGAGGTGGGAGAGGCGAGAGCTGAACCGCGGTGGAATTTCGCGGCGTGCCCGGCGTGCCCGGTGCGTTCACGGACTACGCGGATCGTCTCGCCAACAACTTCCGGTTCAGCGCACCCTGCCGCCCTGGCCTTGGGGAGGTCGACGTGATGACCATGAATCATACGGTTCGGACGACAGTCAACCTGCCTGTCGATCTGACCAGCTTCGTCGGTCGCCGCCACGAGGTCGCCCAGGCCAAGAAGCTGCTCGGTGAGGGTCGGCTGGTGACGTTGACCGGGCCGGGCGGTATCGGGAAGACCAGGCTGGCGCTTCAGGTGGCCGCAGACGTGCGGCGCTCCTTCCCCGACGGGGTCCGGCTGGTGCAGCTGGCATCTTTGAGGCAGGGCGAGCTGCTGGCGCGAGCAGTCGCCGACGAGTTCAGGCTCGGCAGCGTCTCCGCCGGCGAACCGGTCGCCGAACTGGTGAACTACCTTGCGGAGCAAAGGCTGCTTCTGGTGCTGGACAACTGCGAGCACCTGCTCGACGCGTGTGCCCGCCTCGTCAGCACCCTGCTGGCCGCGGCTCCCGGGCTGCAGGTGCTCGCCACCAGCCGCCAGGTACTGCGGGTCAGCGGAGAGCATTCAATGGCTGTGCCGCCCCTGCGGGTACCCGAACCGGACGATGCCACGTCGGCCGAGGACCTCGCGCGCTGCGAGGCGGTGATGCTGTTCACCGAAAGAGCGCGCTCGGCACGCCCGGACTTCGGCCTCACCCCGGACAGGACGCTGGCGGCTGCACGGATCTGTCACCAGCTGGACGGCATCCCGCTGGCCATCGAACTGGCAGCGGCGCGGATGCGGTCCCTGTCGGCCGATGAGATCCTGGCCCGCCTGGACGCCCGCTTCGACCTGCTCACTCATGGACCACGCGCCGGCGTACCGCGGCAGCGGACCCTGCGGACCGCGATCGACTGGAGCTTCGAGCTGTGCACCCCGGCCGAGCAGCTGCTGTGGTCGCGGCTGTCGGTGTTCGCCGGCGGCTTCGACCTCGAAGCAGCCGAGGCCGTGTGCTGCACCGACGGCTTCATGCGCCGACAGGCACTCGACACCATCGCGTCTCTCGTGGAGAAATCCATCGTGACTTGCGAGGAACGTGGCACGCGCATGCGCTACCGGCTGCTGGAGACATTCCGCCAGTACGGGCATGAACGCCTGACGTCCCTCGGCGAGGCGCACACCCTGGCACAGCGGCACCTCAACTGGTACCGGGCGAAAGCCGAGCAGGCCGAGTCCGACTGGTTCGGGCCCCGTCAGATGTCCTGGCTGTCCTGGTTCCAGGAAGAGCAAGGCAACATCCGCGCAGCGATGGAGTACAGCGTGACCGAGCCAGGCCACGCTCAGACCGGACTGCAGCTGGCCGTTGCGTTGTGGAGCTACCGACTCGGACACTGGCTCGACTTCGGTTCTCTGGCCGAGGCACGACACTGGATCGCCAAAGGACTCGCCCTCGAACCCGATCCCAGCCCGGTCACGGCGAAGGCCTTCCTGGTCGACGGGATGCTCGCCCAGCTGCAAAGCGACACCGACGCCGCAACAACCCGGCTGGAACAGGGCCGCCGGACCGCGCAGAAACTGCATCACGACTTGGATCTGACATGTGCCGGCGCGATCCTGGAAGGCATGATCGAGATGGTCCAGGGGAACTTCGCCCCTGCGGCCGGCCTGCTCGAGGACGCGATGTCCCTGCATCAGGCCGCGGACGACCCGGCCGGCGTCGCGATCGCCTCCTTCATGCTCGCCATGGTCCGTTTCAACCTCGGTGATCCGGTTACCGGCGTACACGCCCGACGGTGCCTGTCCCTGTGCGAAGCAAGCGGCGCGCAATGGTCGCGTAGTCACATACTGTGGGTGGTTGCGCTGGAGGAATACCGCCTGGGCCATACGCAGCGCGCGACCACACTGCTCCGCGAGTCACTACGGGATAAACTGCACCGCCACGGCCAGTGGGGCATCGCCCAAGTCCTCGAACTCATGGCCTGGTGCGACACAGCCGACAAGCGAAACGACCGGGCGGCCACCCTGCTGGGAGCGGCCCAGACCGCGGCACGACTGGCCGGTATCGACATCACTCGGTGGGGACACTTCCGGGCGCGCCATGATCAGTGCGTGGCATTTCTGCGCCAGGAGCTGGGTCCTCAGGATTACCCGGCAGCCCACAGCGCAGGCGCACAGCTCACCCTCCAAGGGGCCATCACCTACGCCCTGGAAGACAAGCAGGGCTGCAAGCCCCCGCCGCCCGCCGCGGAAGAGCCCTTGACGCCTCTGTCCAAACGGGAGCAGCAAGTCGCCGCACTTGTCAGCGAGGGCCTCACCAACAAGGAGATCGCTGCCAAACTCGTCATCTCCCCTCGTACCGCGGAAGGCCACATCGTCCACATCCTCAACAAGCTCGGCTTTACCTCGCGGGCGCAAATCGCCGCCTGGGCCACCGTCTTCGGCACCTGACGCAGCTACCTTCGGAAGGACAGCTCGGAGACCCAGAAGGGAAGGTGTTCTCTCTCTGACGTGAGCCGTGGCTCTCGGTGTGGCGAACGGAGCAGGAAAGCAGACTGCCGTGCGCCGCTTGTCCTGGATCGTTGTGCCACTGAAAGGCTGTGCTCCGTGTGCCGTTCTTCCTGGCGGCTGCCAAGCCGCAGCACATGGAAGGCCCTGAGCTGCGGCTCCGCGTAGCGGTGGACGGCCCTTAGGATTTGGTGATGTGGAGCTGGCTGTTGAGGAAGGAAATGACGGTCTGCCAGGAGGGTTTGACGGGCGTGGACTTGGTGGTGTTCCCCTGCCGGGTGGTCTCCTGATAGGCGTCCTCTTGGGCGTTGGGGGCGCCGCTGAGCATTTCCAGGAACACGCCATGGCTGGCGTGGGGGAAGGAGATGAACCGGGCGTCCTGGCGTGCGGAGGCGAGTTTGTCGAAGAGGACACGGCTCTGGTGGTAGGGCACGAGCTGGTCCTTCTCGCCATGGAAGATCAGGAACGGCGGGAGGGACTGCTCGCCGATATAGGTGAGCGGATTGGCCGCTGCGACCTTGTCCGGGCAGTCGTTGATAGCGCAGCCCAGCAGTCGTGACTCGGGCGAGCCGGAGTCGGCGTGGCACTCGCTCGGCACGGAGCCGTCCCTGCGGGGCTTGCAGTCATCATTGAGCATGTGCGCGTCCATCTGCAGGAAGTCGGTGGGCGGGTAGAACGGGACGGCGGCCTGAACGGCGCTGGAGGGACCGGTCACGCCCACGGTGCCTTCCAGCTCAGGCCTGTTTCCGGTCACGGCCGCGATCGTCGTGGCCCAGCCTCCGGACGACTCGCCCATGATCGCGAATCGCTTCGGGTCCAGGTGGTACTTGTCGGCGTTGGCACGAAGCCAGCGGATGGCGCCCTTGATGTCGTGGAGCTGGGCCGGGAACCGGGCCTGCGAGCTGGACCGGACCGCCACGCCGGCCACGGCGAAACCGTGCGGGTTGAGCTTGGCGGCGACCTTGTCGGCGTCCATGCGGCCGTTGTCCGCCATCCATCCTGAGCCGTGGGTGAAGATCACCAGCGGGGCAGGAGAGGGGGAGGGGGGTACGTACAGGTCCAGAAGGTGACCCTGCGTGCCCTCGGGCTCGGCGGGTGCGTACGAGAGGTCTTCGGTGATCTCGACACCCGGCGAGGAGGCGGTCGGGATGCTGCGGGCGCCCACGGCGACGACTGCGACGGTCACGAGGGCCGCCAGGAGGATGAGGAAATGGCTGCTGCGGAACGGTGTTCGCGTATGACCGCGAAGCATGGCGTTCACTCCTGTTCGAGTTGGTAAGTGATGCGGACGTGCCAGAGGCCCCCTCCGGGGGGTGCCCTGGACCGCGAGCCTTGAGGGGCTCGGCGGTCCACGGACGATGGCCGGGGACGTCGGCCCGGCGAGGCTCGTCCGTGACGCTGCTGACCGGAAAAGAGCCACAGCGGCGTCACCGAGCGGTTACTCGGGCGGATGACGAACTCCCCGGCCGCAGGGGGAGGCGCGGCACCCGGGTGGTCAGCGCAGTGTCCTGCCGGCAAGCGCGTAGGTAGGGCCACGACACGTGCCTATGTGTCGTGAGAGCCGATGGCGATCACCAGAATGATCCCGGAGCAGATGAGACTGGCCACAAGCAGGACGACTGCCAGGACTTTCTGGGTGTCGGTGACTGCCACGTGATGTGTTTCTTCACCGGACGGCTGTCCGTCATGCGCCGGCCCTTCGGCCACAGTGCCGTCGGAGTGTGAGTTCATCAAAGGTGTGGCCTTCCGCCGTCCTCGGCGAGTGTGGAGTAATGCTCAGCCGTGTCCTGTGCATCCCGGGGTGTCCGCCAGTCGCGGAGCCCGGGGGACTTTGTCCATGATCGTCCCTTCGGCAGGGCGGGACACCCGGGAATCCACGTGTTGCACTACCTCAAAGGTCCGGCGACGGGCTGCCCGAGGCGGAGGAGAGCGCATGGCCCGGCGCCCCGGTGGGGACCTCTGCCCCCACATTCGTGTCCTGGGAGAGACATCCACCCCGCCTGAGCGTGGAAGGGGCAACCCCCGGCACAGCGCGGCCGTGCTTGCGGGTAGTGGTTTAGGTATGTCGACCGTTCCCTGGGCATCCCTGAACCGCCACGCTGTTGCAGGCTGCCACACCGTCTGATGCGGGGAATCGGCCACAGCCGTACGCGAGCCGCGTGAACGGTCACGTCGCGGTGCCGCGGCTGCCGCGCGGGGCGGCGAGGGGGAGTCCCACGCGACAGTGAGCTGCGGATAGCCGGAGCGACGCAGCCGAGGCTGCGGATTGTTCCTGTGATCGTGGCTCCGGCGAGGCGGGGGCAGCGGGAAACCAACGGGCACAGCAGTGCCCTCTCTTCTCCCCTCAGGACAGACGACGGGGGCATGCCATCCCCCGGCTGTGCGGCGTTCCTGGTGGGGCGGTGATGGCCTCTGAATCACTGCGTTGGTCTGGGGGGTTGGACGTCTTTGTCAGGTTCGAAGGATTCGGTTGTCGTGGTGAATGTTGTGTTGGTGCGCAGGCGATGGGCCGGTTCGATGTGGGGGGAGGTGATCGCGTGGTCGCCTGATGCTGGTGGTCGGCTGGACCCTCACATCCAGGTTTGGGCACCTGGTGCCCGGCACTGGTTGGCCGAGCGGATCAGGGCGACGACGGTGTCCGGGCCGGCGAGTCACACCGTGCCGTTCTCCCGGCAGGACCACGCCGCCGCGGTGGTCTGCTCGGCTGGGCAGGCCCACCTGGTAGGAAGGTGTGGTGGATGACCAACGTGTCGCCGAGAGGCAGGTCGGCCGGGCGGCGCGGTCGCGGGGGCGTGAGGGTCGCTGCTGCCGGCGGCCTGTTTGTCGTGGCCGCCGTGGGAGTGGGGTACGGCGCATACACCATGTGGGGCGACTACACCATGCTGATCGTTGGTGGTGCGGATGATGTTGGGTCTGGGGTGCCGAGTGCGGAGGAGGTTCGTGCGACTGCGGATGGCTTTCTGGCGGCGTGGGCGGGGGGTCGGTCTTCGGTGGCGGCGCGGCTGACGAACAATGCGGCGGACGCGGAGCCTGTCATTGCGGCGTTTCGTACGCGTGCGCATGTGACGGGTGTGAAGATGACGCAGGGGCGGACGGTTGGTGTGAGGGTGCCGTTCACGGTCAGTGGGGTGGTGTCGTATGAGGGGCTGCGTAAGTCCTGGACGTATCGCTCTGAGCTGACGGTGGTGCGGGGGAAGACGACGGGTCGGCCGCTTGTGGACTGGAAGCGGTCGGTGATTCATCCGCAGCTCGGTAAGAGTGGTCAGCTGAGGACGGGGCCTGCCGTGACGGCGTCGATCAAGGCGGTCGACCGCAACGGGCGTGAGCTGACGAGGGAGGAGTTTCCGTCGTTGGGGCCGGTTCTTGATGAGCTGCGTCAGAGATACGGGGGGAAGACCGGCGCCAAACCGGGGGTCGAGCTGGTGGCGAGTTCAGGGGGTGGGACGCCCGACAAGACGCTCGTGACTGTTTCCGAGGGTGAGTTGACTGAGCTGAAGACCACGCTGGATGCGCGTGTTCAGGCTGCTGCCGAGGCGGCGGTGAAGCGTTACAGCGAGGCGTCGGTCGTGGCGATCAAGCCGAGTACGGGTGAGATCCGTGCGGTCGCGAACAACCGTAAGGATGGTTTCAATGCGGCGTTGCTCGGTAAGCAGGCGCCGGGTTCGACGATGAAGATCGTGACGGCGGCGTTGTTGCTGGACAAGGGATTGGTGGCCGCCGATCGCGGGGCGGAGTGTCCCAAGGAAGCGGTCTATATGGGCCGGACTTTCCGTAATCAGGACGGCTTTGAGATTCCTGATGGCACGTTTACGCAGAGTTTCGCGAGGTCGTGCAACACCGCGTTCGTGAAGAAGATCGACGAGGTGGGTGATGACGCGGCACTGGCGAGGTTCGCGCGTGACACGTTCGGTATCGGTCTGAACTGGCGGGCGGGTGTGGCGACTGCCGATGGGAGCGTGCCGGCGGCGAGCGGTAGCGATGCGGCGGCTCAGTACATCGGTCAGGGCACGGTCCAGATGAACGCGCTCAACATTGCTTCGGTCGCGGCGACTGCGAAGAGCGGCAGCTTCAAACAGCCGGTGATCGTGCCGCGTGGGTTGGATGACCGTGATCTGGCTACCGCGACGGGGCGGTTGTCGGATCGTGTGGGGGGCCAGTTGCGGGACTTGATGCGGGTCACTGCGACGTCGGGCACGGGTGCTGCGGCGATGGCCGGTGTCGGTGGGGACAAGGGGGCGAAGACCGGGACCGCGGAAGTGGACGGGCAGCAGACTCCCAACAGCTGGTTCGCGGCTTTCGCCGACGATCTCGCGGCAGGTGCGGTGGTCCAGTCCGGCGGACACGGCGCGGACACCGCCGGGCCGGTGGTGGCAGCAGTCCTCAAAGCCCGCTGAGCACACCGGACCAGCGACACAGCGAGGCGAGCCTGCGCCTGTGGCCTGGCTCGCTCAGCTTCCGTGGAGTGTGTCTCTGGTCGGTGCTGACGCCGCATGGTCAGCGTGGTCTCGTAGGCTATGGCACCGCGTCATCGCGCGTCATCGACCATGAAGGCCTTCCGGCCGATCAGCGGCACCATGCGCTCGGCGATCCGCCGGTCATCCACCGCCTTCGACGGCTGCGGCTCACTCGCCCTGCTGGTCTCGGCCTCGATCACGTTGTCACTGGTCATCGGTGCATCTTCCTTGATCGGGAGTCCACCGAACGATTTACAGTCCCCAACCTACCGAGTGAACCACATGAGATGACCTCTTAATTGTCAGGTGTTTGGGGGAGTGTGATGTGGATGTGCAGTCCGCCGTTGGGGTTGGGGCGAGCCGTGACGGTTCCGGAATGCGCTTCGGCGATGGTGCGGGTGATGGAGAGTCCGAGTCCGGTGCCTTGGGTGGTGCTGAGACGTGGGGTGTTGCCTCGGTGAAAGGGTTCGAAGAGTTGGGGGATGGTTTCTTGGGGGATGGGAGGTCCGGTGTTGGAGATGGTGAGGCCGTTTTGGTTGGTGTGGATGGTGAGGTGGCCGCCGGGGTGGTTGTGTCGGATGCCGTTCTGGATGAGGTTGCCTACCAGGTGGTGGAGGAGGACGGGGTCGCCGAGGACGGTGAGTGGCTCAAGGTCGAGTTGCACGGTGATCTGGGCGTCATTCGCGGCTGTTGTGTGCTGCGCGGTGGCTTCGGCGACTGTGTCGTGGAGGGGGACGGGTTCGCGGTGGGTGAGGCCTCGCTCGCTGGTGGCGAGGAGGAGGAGGCCGTTGATGAGGTGTTCGGCACGGCGGTTGGCGTTGAGGAGCTGACGGCTGGCTTTGGCGGTCTTCTCCGGTGTGGTGGCGTTGTTCAGTCCGATTTGGATGGCGGCGCGTTGGACGGTGAGGGGGGTGCGGAGTTCGTGGGCGGCGTTGGCGATGAAGCGTTTTTGGCTGTCGGATGCAGCGTGGAGGCGGTCGAGGAGGGCGTCGAAGGTGTCAGCGAGTTCGGTGAATTCGTCGTGGGGTCCGGTGAGGTTGATGCGCTCGCCCAGGTTGTTCCAGGACAGGGTGCGGGCGGTGCTGGTGATGTGGTGGACGGGGCGTAGGACGTGGCCGGCCATGTAGTAGCCCAGGGCGACGGCGATCAGGAGGAGGATGGCGAGGGAGAGGCCGGAAACGGTGAGGAGTTGCTGGAGGAGGGCGCTTTTCAGTTGGGCCGCGGCTTGGGCTATCTCGGGGGGCACTCCTTCCTCCGGCGCTGCTCCGGGTGGTGCTTGGACGATGTCGGTTGATCCTTCGGCCAGGAGGGGTGGCCCGGTCTGGGGAGGGACAGCCTGGGTGGAGTCGCTGGTGATGAAGCCGCTGGTTGCGGTGCCGATGGTGTGGTCGGTTTGTTGTCGGTACCAGAGGTAGATGACGGCGATGAGGAGCGTGCCGGAGAAGAGGAAGAGTGTGCTGTAGAGGGCGGTGAGGCGGACGCGCACGGTCGGTGGCAGGCCGAGCCTGCGGCGCCGGGTCGGCGGGTCGGGCACGGGGTCGGGAGCAGGGCGCATGCGAGGTGCCTTCAGATGCGGTAGCCGATGCCGGGGAGGGTTTCTATGACGGCTGGTTCGCCGAGTTTGGCGCGTAGGCGGGAGAGGGTGACGCGGACGGTGGTGGTGAAGGGGTCGGTGTTCTCGTCCCAGGCGCGTTCGAGGAGTTGCTCGGCGCTGACGATGGTGCCCTGGGCGCGGAGGAGGACTTCCAGGACGGCGTATTCCTTGCGGGACAGGGGCAGGTAGCTGCCGTCTCGGTGTGCTTGGTGGCGTGCGGTGTCCAGGGTGATGCCGTGCCGCTCGAGTACGGGAGGCAGGGCGGGCTGGGTGCGGCGGGCGAGGGCCTGGACGCGGGCAAGGAGTTCGTCCCATTCGAAGGGTTTGGGTAGGTAGTCGTCGGCGCCGATGCGTAGTCCGTTCACGCGGTCGGTCAGTGAACCGGCGGCGGTGAGCATGAGGATGCGAGTGCGGGCGCCTGTTTGGGCGAGGTCGCGGCAGATCTGGTCACCGTGGACGCCGGGCAGGTCGCGGTCCAGGACGAGGACGTCGTAGTCGTTGACGGCGAGCTGCTGCTGGGCGGTGGTGCCGTCGTAGGCGACGTCTACGGCGATGGCGTGTTCGCGTAGGCCGGTTGCCAGCAAGTCGGCCAGGACGGGTTCGTCTTCGGCCACCAGTACGCGCATGGCTTCGTCCTTTCTCGCTTCGCCTCGCTTGCCCGCGGCCATGGCACACGCAAAGGGTGCAGGGGCGCGTGGTCCAGTGATAGCAGATGGGGTGTGTGGGCGGTGTTACAGATTTCCGAGACGCCGGTGTGACACGGCGGGGCGTATTCCTGAATGCCGACGGCCGGGTCCGGCCGTGTGAGCAGAAGGGTACGAGGATCATGAAGATCAGTGCACGGGGTTGTGGTGTGGGATTGCTGCGGCGGGGGCCGGCCGGGCGTCGGCAGGTGGCGGGCGGTGTGTTCGTTTCCACGGTGATGCTGGCGGTAGTGGCGTGCGGGGGTGGCCAGGGCGGCGGTGCGAAAGTGGACAGCCTGGGCAGTGGCGCGAAGAGCCCTTCGGCGTCGGCGGGTCCGTCTGCGAAGAACGATGAAGAGCTGTATCGCAAGTACATGCGGTGTATGCGTCAGAACGGCGTGGACATGCCCGACTTGACGGGTAACGACACCATGACCGCGGAGGCGAAGGAGGCTCCTGGGGACCGGGAGAAAGGAAAGGCAGCGGCTAAGGCGTGCAATAAGTACATTCCCGCCGGGATGGCCGACGCTATGGCGAAGGCGGATGCGGAGGGTAAGGACCAGCAAGTCAAGACCGCCCGTTGCATGCGCAAGCACGGTATCGACATGGGTGACGACGGGGTGATCAAGGGCAACCCGGATGCGTCGAAGGTGAACAATGCGGCGAAGGCCTGTGGGATGAGCGGTACCGTCTCGAGTAAGGGCGATGCGGGATGAACCCCGGGCAGCGGCAGGACGAGTCCTTCGCGGGTGAGCGGGGTGCTGCGGTGGTGAGTGCGGCTGAGGGCGACCGTCAGGCGGGCGTCCGGGCGCAGGCCGTGCTGGTCGCTGAGGATTCTTCGGTGGGGGCTGGGGCTTCGGTTCGGCGGGGGTCTGGTCGCCGGGGTCGGATGTGGGTGGTTGCGGGGACGGCTGTGGTGTGTGCGCTGGGTTGTGTAGCGGCGCTGTGGGCGGTGCAGGACCCGGCGCCGGCGAATACGACCAGGGCCGTGCGTGGATCGTCGGTGCCGGTGACGCGGGCTGATCTGCGGGAGCAGGAGCCGGTTGACGGGAAGATCGGCTACGCGCGTTCTTACACGGTCAACGCTCCGTCGGGTACGGGGGAGGGCGGTGCGGCGGGCGGTGCCGGCGGCGGCAGCGGTGGTGGGGGGACGCTGACGTGGCTGCCGCAGGAAGGGCAGACGATCAAACGAGGGCAGCAGGTGTACCGGGTGGATGACCGGCCGGTGCGGCTGTGGTACGGGTCGGTGCCTTTTTGGCGGGTGCTGAAGACGGGGGTGAGTGACGGGCCGGATGTGCGGCAGCTGAAGCGGAATCTGAAGGCGCTGGGCTTCGGCGAGGGGCTGTCCGACAGCGAGCATTTCAGTGAGGGCACTGCACGGGCGTTTAAGGCATGGCAGAAGGACCAGGAGGTGAAGCAGACGGGAGTGTTCACGCCGGGGGAGGTAGTGCTGGAGCCGTCTGCGATCCGGGTCACGTCGGTTGCGGCCACGCTGGGTACCCCGGCGACGGGCAAGATCCTTCAGGCTTCCGGCACCGACCGCATCGTCACGGTGGACCTTCCCGCGAACAAGACGTCATTGGCCAGGCAGGGTGCGGCTGTGCAGGTGCAGTTGCCCGGGGGAAAGACGACTGCCGGGCGCATCACGGGTATCGGCACGGTTGCCAAGGCACCGGGTGCCCCTGACGGAGGCGGCGGGGGCGGCGGAGGTGGTGAGAATCAGCCTGGTTCGGGCACGGAGAAGGCCACCATCACGGTGACGGTCACACTTGACCGTCCGGGGGATGCGGGCCGTTTGGATGGGGCGCCGGTGACGGTGTTGTTCACCAGCGCCCAGCGCAGCAACGTTCTCACCGTCCCGGTGACCGCGCTTTTGTACACCAGTGATGGCCGCTATGCCGTACGGGCCGTGGCCGGTGACGGCACGGCACGCCTGATCGGGGTGAGCCTCGGCATTTTCACCGGTGGCCGGGTGGAGGTCTCCGGCTCCGGGCTGCGGGAGGGCATGAAGGTGGAGGTGCCTTCGGAATGAACACTGAGAGTGAGATTCCCGTCCTCGAGTTGGAGGGGGTAGGCAAGTCCTATCCCGGTGGTGTCCACGCTCTGCGTGAGGTCACCCTGCGGGTGGGTGGGGGTGAGCTGCTGGCGGTGGTCGGCCCGTCCGGCTCGGGCAAGTCCACCATGCTGCAGTTGATGGGAACGCTGGACCGGCCCACAGCCGGCCACATCCGGGTGGTGGGCCGGGACGCGGCCCGCCTGTCCGACCGTCAGCTGGCGGCGGTGCGCTCACGCTGGATCGGGTTCGTCTTCCAGCGTTTCTTCCTCACCGCGCACCTGAGTGCCCTGGAGAACGTGGCCACGGGGCTGCTCTACCACGGTGTGCCGCGCCGCAGGCGTCTGGTGCTGGCCGCTCAGGCACTGGAGCGGGTCGGGCTCGGGCACCGGCTTGCTCACCGGCCCGGTGAACTGTCCGGCGGGGAGAACCAGCGGGTGGCCATCGCCCGTGCGGTGGTGGGCCGGCCGGCGATCGTGCTGGCGGACGAGCCCACCGGAGCGCTGGATTCCCGCTCCGGCGAGCAGGTCATCCACCTGCTGCACGAGCTGAACGCCCAGGGCACCACGATTGCCGTGATCACCCACGACCAGGGCATCGCCCGCTCACTGCCGCGCCGTATCGAGATCCTCGACGGCCGTATCCGTTACGACAGCGGACCGCCCTGCCCCACGACGGCACCAGAAGCCCTGGGACAGCGGGACGTGAGCGGGGAGGGTCCATGAGCACCATCACGCCGGCACCTCGGACCGCATCCCTCAGGCCGTTGCCGAAGACTGCTCGCCTGCATCCGGGGGATGTGATCCGGGTCGGTCTCATCGGTATCCGCGGCCGGCCCCTGCGGGCCTGCCTGTCGGCCCTGGGTATCGCCATCGGTATCGCCGCGATGGTCGCCATCCTCGGTATCACCGCCGGCAGCCAGGCACAGATCAACGCCCAGATCGCCAAGGTCGGCACCAATCTGCTCACCGCCACCGCCGGGAACACCTTCTCCGGGGGTAAGGCGAAACTGCCGGCGGAGTCGGTGGACATGGTCCGCCGGATCGCCCCGGTGCGTGCGGTCTCCGCCGTCGGGGAGGTCACCGGCGCCAAGGTGTACCGCACGGACAAGATCGACCCGAGGGAGAGCGGCGGCATCAGTGTCCAGGCCACCCGGCTTGACCTGCCGGCCACGCTCGGCGCCAAGCTCGCCCGCGGCACCTGGCTCAATGCCGCCACGCAGAAGTACCCCGCGGTCGTTCTCGGTTCCGTCGCGGCGGAACGGCTGGGCATCCACACCCCGGGCACCCAGGTCTACCTCGGCAACCGGTGGTTCACCGTCACCGGGATCCTCGAACCCGTCCTGCTGGCCCCCGACATCGACCGCTCCGCCCTGGTCGGGTGGGACGTTGCCGCGGCCAAGCTCGGCTTCGACCGTCGCCCGACCACGATCTACGAACGGTCCGCCGACGAAGCCGTCGAGGACGTCCACGCCGTCCTGGCACAGACCGTGAATCCGCAAAGCCCCAACGAGGTCAGCGTCAGCAGGCCCTCCGACGCCCTGACCACCGCACTGGCGGTCAAGAACACCTTCCAGCTGATGTTCCTCGGCCTTGGAGCCGTCGCCCTGCTGGTCGGAGGGGTCGGGGTAGCCAACACCATGGTGATCTCCGTACTGGAGCGCCGCGCCGAGATCGGCCTGCGCCGGGCACTGGGGGCCGGACGCGGCCAGATCAGGTTGCAGTTCCTCACCGAATCCGTGTCCCTCTCAGCCCTCGGCGGCATCACGGGAGTCGTCCTGGGTCTTGCCATCAGCGCCGGCTGGGCCCTCAGACAGCACTGGCCTCTCACCTTGCCCGTCCAGGCCGTCGTCGCCGGCGTCGCGGCGGCCGCCGTCATCGGTGCCCTCGCCGGGCTCTACCCGGCCGGCCGCGCAGCCCGCATCCCACCGGCAGAAGCGCTGGCCAGCTACTGACCGCGGCCCCCGCGCACCCGGGCTCCACCGCCCTGCCAACGTTGTACACCGCCCCGGCGCACGCATGAGAGGCGTGGAGCCACTGTGGTGCCGTCCAGCCCCGCTGCGCCGACATCGCAGGCCGGCGCAGCGGGGCCGAGGAAACCAGCGTGTCCCTTTCCCTCTCTTTCTCTGTCCTTGCTGGTGCGGCACAGGCCATAGGGGTCTGCACCTGAAGACGGTGAACGCACCCGGAAACAAGCCAGAGGCCCAGCGTCGCTCCGCGGCCCCGAGCGGCCGTTGACGCACAGTGCCGGACCGCCTGCCCGTGTCCGGTACCGGCAGGCGCCCGGGCCCGCTTGCCCGTCGGGACCTTCACCAACAACCGGAGGTCGTTGCAGTGAAATACCGTGAGGTGCACGATTTCGAGGAGTACGTGCGTAGCCGGCACAGGGCGCTGATGGGCAGTGCCCGGCGTCTGGTGCCCGACCCGGTTGACGCCCAGGACCTGTTGCAGTGCGCGCTGGCGCGGACGTACGGCCGATGGGAGGCCGTAGCCGACAAGTCCCGCGCCGACGCCTATCTGCGCCGTGTCATGATCAATACCCGTACTCAGTGGTGGCGGGACCGTAAGTTCGAGGAGATTCCCACCGCGCAGCTGCCGGACATCGCCGTCGACGACCCTGCGGAGCAGTACGCGGACCGGGAGTTCGTCACCGACATCCTGAGCGTACTGACCCACCGGCAGCACAGCGTGGTGGTGCTGCGGTACTGGGAGCAGATGAGCACCGAGGAAACGGCCGCCGCACTGGGCATATCGACCGGCACCGTGAAGAGCACGTTGCACCGTGCGCTCGCACGGCTCCGCCGGGAGCTGGAATAGCTCCACGCGGGGCTCGATTCCCGGGGCCGTGGGGTCCGAGTGCAGGCTCGACGGGGCAGCCCATGTCCCGGGCGACTGCGAGAGGCAGGGCGCCGATGGAAGCCGGGCCGGGGGTGCATGGGCTACGGTGCCGCGGGCTCTCTGCGCGTCGCTGTGCCCGGGTAGGCCGATCGCCGGGCACGCCGATTCCCCACGGCAAGGATCAGCAGGGCCAGCACGGCGCACGCCGACGTGAGGGACAAGGACCAGCCGGCCACGTGGGTGTAGCCGCCGGGCTCACGCGGATCGATGAAGTGGTACGGGTACCAGTTCACCAAAGCCCCCCGCACCAGCGAGCACGCCAGATAGGCGAGCGGGAAGATCATCCAGCGCAGCATGCCGAGCGGGTGGACGACCCTGGCCGGTGCGGGGGCCAGGAGCCAGTCGGCAACCAGCGCGGCCGGCATCACGGCATGCACGACGGTGTCGACCCAGACGATGGCGTCGACGTTGTTCCGGGCCAGCAGTGTCCAGTAGACAATGCCGGTGATCACCAGATAGAGGGTCGCCGCCCCGCGCCACCCGTCGCCGGGAGGTGGGCGGCGGCGCACCAGGGCGAGCCCGCTGGCCATCAAGACGACGGCGGCGTAGAGATTGGAGAGGTTGGTGAAGTAGGCCAGCCAGTTGACGGCTCCCTCGCCGGAGTACAGGGCTGTACTGAAGCTTGTGGCAAGCGCGGTGACGGCCAGTGTGGCGAGCCCTAGCCTGACAGCGGCCAGGCCTTGGGTGGCGGGAGACATGCGCAGCCCTCAACCGGCCGTCGACGAGGCGGTATCGGCCCCGTGGCACGCGATCGCCACACAGCTCCCGGGGCAGACCAGGGTCCCCTGGTCTGGTGCGGGCAACGGCGGCACCGCAAAGGCAGTGGACGACGGCCTCATTGTGGTTTTGACGGCCATCGAACGTTCCCTTTCTTGTCGCCCCGCAGGGCCCCATCCCGGCCGGCGACCACATGGGGAAGGCTGGCCTTTGGCAGGAGGGGCCGAGGAATGGCTGCTCGGTTTCCTGCAGGGCCGGCCGCTCGCATCGCCCAGGAGCTGTCCAGCTACAGCTTTTCCTCGAGTCTCCTGGCCGCAGAAGCGTAGGAGTACCTGTTCTGGCGCGTGTACCTGACCGCCCTCGCCGCAGGCGAGATGGTTCGGCAGGGCCGCCCGTGCCGTCGGCAAGGGGAACGCACCGGCGCCGGCTGCGATCCGACCGGCGCGCACCAGACCACGATCTGCCGGCGCGCCTTGAAGGCACCCGACCGGTCTGGGCAGGAGCGGAACTCCCCGAGCTCTACCGCCCCGTACCAGCGGCACGATCAGATCCCCGCCCTGCCACGGCGGCACCGGTTTCCCAGCGGAAAGACGTGCGAAGACGGGTGATTCCCCGTATGCGCACTTCGGGCCTTCGGAGTGACACTGCTCAGCGCGAGCCCCGACGGCGCGAAGGGAGCGGCAGACGGTACCGCTCGGGACATCTGTGTGCCCCGCGCCCCCATCGCTGCGTGATAGGGGAGCGCTGCCGGTGCCGGCACCGGCACCGCACGGCGTCCAGCTCGTTCCCGGCCCACAGCGCCTGGCCATGTGCTGATTGTGTGTGGCGCGTTGCCCGGTGGGCGCAGGTCAAGCAGCAGGGCGGGCGTGTCGGTCTGGAAGGGAGTATGTGATGGCGGTTGGTGAGTACGCGTGGACTTACGAGACTCTTGTTTTCCATTCCCGCCTGGGCTACTTCGACCGGCGGTATTTCTCCGGCTGGCCTTGTGTGCTGGAGTGGCTGGAGACGCAGATGGGCGGGCACGGTTACGACGTGTTCGACCGGGCTGTGGTCATCCGGCTGTGTACGGATGACCACGGTTTGGTCTACAGCGAAGGACGCGTCCGGCTGACGGCGGAGGACTTCGAAGAGCTACGCATGCCACCGCCCATCCCCGGTTGCAGACAGGTCCGTTGAGTGTCCCCAGTCGGTAGCCGGGGCACGGCAACTGATCAACGGACTCGTGGTGACCGCAGACGACGTGCGCCGTCCCTTCGCCTGTCTCAGGGCACGGGTCTTGTGTGTGATGCGGGTAGACGCCGCCCTCACATGCCGGCGAGTTGGTGGTCGTGGGGGTGCTTGGGGAGTTGGTAGATGCGTTGGCATCCTGCTGCCGAGAGCATACGGACGGTGGTCCGAACCTGTTGGTCGTCGGGGGAGAACATCCACAGTCCGGGGACGAGGAGGAGGGTGTGGCGGCCGTCGAGCAGTGACTGGACAAGCTCTTCCAGCCCGGGGCGCCAACCCGTGGCGGAGCAGCCGTTGTCGTTATAGATGACGGGGGCGGGCAGCCCGAGGCGAGTGGCGAAGCTGCACAGCGCTTGACGGTGTTTCACCACGGCGGGATTCCACGGGTAGTACCGCAGGTAGGCGGCAGGCAGCGGGGTGTCCTGTGTGTTGTGCATGAGGGGTCCTGGGAAACGGGGTGGTGCACGGAGGGCCGCGTCGGTGAGGTGGGGAAGCGGTATCGACCAGGCAGCCGCACCCGAGACGGCAGGAGAACGGTGGGAGAGAGGCGCCTGCGCCTCCACGACGACTGCGGAGATTGACGATGCCGGCCCAGACGGACGGGAATCTGGTGGGTGGTCATGACCGTGCCCGCGACGCGGGCACGGTGCCCGTTCCCCACAGACAGCGGGCGGCGCCGTCGGTGTGGAGCCTGAGGGCAGGACAGCACATGACGCGTGTCACGAGACCGGGTGCCCTCTTGCGCTCTCAGGCGGCGGGTCCGGCGGTTTCGCCGGATTCGGTGGCAGGGTGCAGCCGTTGGTGGTGTACCGGCAGCCGCAGGCGATGGGAGGGCCGGACTGCCCACGCGAGGGGGAGGGGGATGGCACGCAGACGGCGGGATGCGGGGTCCTCGGCTGCGCCGAGCTGCCCGGATGGGCGCGGGCGCGCGGCTGCGTGAGCCGTCAGCGAAGCAGAACATCACGGCCTTCCCGGCGAGGTGCCTGATGGGCCCCAGGCAGTTCGATGACCTGGCAGCCGAAGAGGTGGATACCGTCGACCAGGGAGCGCGCCTCCGTGTCACACAGGGAGAACATGAAGGGTCCGGTGACCAGCAGGTTTGAGTAGGCGCCGTCGGCCGCGCGTTGCAGGAACTGCTCCAACGCAGGGCGGGGGCCGAAGGAGCGCACCCCGTTGTCAAGGTAGAGCACCGGTTCGCGCAGGCAGAGCCGGCGGGCGTGGTGACGCAGCGCCGTCTGGTGGAATTCCATCTGCGACAGGTCGTATGGGTAGCAGCGCAGGTACATGGCTGTTCCGCCGAGAGTCGCCTGGTTCAGCAGTGACTGCATGTCCTCACCTCGCGTCTGTACCCGCGCCGCGAGCGGCGCCGGGGAGACTGACGTGCGCCGGAAAGGCCGGGATGCCGGTCCGGGCGGGTGGGTCATGAGAAGTCCTGCGGCGAGCGCGGCGGCGGGATGGTGGCCCGGTTGGGCAGGATCTCGCCGGCGTCGTCGAAGAGCACCACTCCGTTGCAGAGCAGGAACCACCCCTGGACGGGGTGGCAGGCCACGAGGCGTGCGGCATCGTGATCCGGGGCGTCCCAGGAAGGGCATGGCGGGGTGTGGGAACACATTTCCGTGCCTTCACTCTCATGACATCGTGTAGTGCATAAATGAGACTCTGAGGTCACGGAGGACGGGACCCGGAAAGCACGTATCCCACTACCTGCCTTTCCGTCTGGCCGCGGTTTCGCTGCTGCTCAAGCCTGAGGCCACCCGGATCCCCTCGCGTTCCCGCCGTGGTGCCGCAGACTTGCCTGCCCCGGATCCCCGGATCGCCTCGGCGGTACCCCCGGCCGCAAACGCGCGACTCGTCGAAGGGGCGGACCCTACTTCAGGCGCCTGCGACCCGGTGACCGCGCTCCGGCTTCCCCCGGGGCTCACCAGCGGTTGTCCCGAGTAACAGGTACGGGGTGCACCACTGGCGCGGGAATCTCCCTCGCAATCCCCCGGGGAGCTCAGGCCACCCGGCGCAGCGCTTTCCGGCCTTTGCGTACAACCTCGCAGGCAGCAGGTAAACCAGCCGATAGGTAGGTATACGCGTAATCCTACGGATCCAGCAACGCTCCGGAGAGTTCAACATCGTTGTGACCCCATACTCCGGGCGCCCCACCAGGGAGGCCCGGCGAGCGGTCATACGGGGAAGGTGAGAGTCCGGCCACGCGGCCGGTGGCACCGAAGCAGGCCCGGCGCCGCCACCGGAGGGCGCACACACCAGCGTCCTTCGGCAGCAGTGCTCCACATCACTGTCGAGACACACAGGGTCACAGCTCATGATGAAACACTCTGTCGTTCCGGGGAACCTCCCTTTGGAGATGACCAGCTTCGTCGGTCGGCGCCGCGACATATCCGAAGTCAGGGAGTTGCTCTCGCGTACCAGGATCCTGACGCTGACCGGTCCGGGCGGAGTGGGTAAGACCCGATTGGCTGTGCGTACGGCATCCAAGGTCGGCCGTTCATACCCCGACGGGGTATGGTTTGTGGAACTGGGCGCTCTCCAGGACGGGAACCTCCTGGCCACGACAGTGGCAGCCTGTCTGGGGGTGCGCAGCGACAGGGCGCCGGAGCCTCTGTCCGTTCTGGAGAGCCATCTGCTCGACAAGCGACTGCTGCTGGTCCTGGACAACTGCGAGCACCTCATCGCCCAGTGCGCCCAGCTCGCGGACAGACTGCTGCGTGCCGCCCCGCGTATTCAGATCCTCACCACCAGCCGTCAGCTGCTGGGGGTGGAGGGCGAGCACGTCATGGCCGTGCCGCCGCTGTCGCTGCCCCATACGAACGGCCTCGGCTCCGCGGACAGTGTGGCGCACAGCGAGGCGGTGCGCCTTTTCGCCGAACGGGCAGCAGCGGCACTGCCAGGCTTCACCCTCACCGACGCCAACGGCGCGGCAGTAGCCGACATATGCCGACGACTGGACGGCCTTCCGCTGGCCGTCGAGCTGGCGGCCACCCGCGTCCGGCTGCTGCCAGTGGCCAGGGTTCTTCAGCGCATCGAAGACCCTTTGGCGTTCTTGACGGGCGGTTGCCGCAGCGCCTCACCGCGGCAGCAGACACTCAAAGCAGTGGTCGACTGGAGCTATCACCTGTGCTCCCCGGCAGAGCAGCTGTTGTGGTCCCGTCTGTCGGTGTTCGCCGACGGCGTGGAACTCGAGGCGGCCGAGGCAGTCTGCGCCAGCGACGGCATCGCACCCGACCACGTGCTCGACCTGCTCGGGGGGCTCTTGGACAAGTCGGTCCTGGAGAAAGAGGAAACCGGCGGTCACGTACGCTTCCGCATGCTCCAGACGGTCCGCCGGTACGGCCTGGAGCGTCTGCGCGCCGCCGGCGAGGAAGCGGTTCTCCGGCGGCGCCACCTGGACTGGTACCTGGAGCTGGCCGAGCGCTCCGAAGCCGAATGGTTCAGCCCGCACCAGCAGCGATGGTCCCTGCACCTGCGCAGGGAAGAGGCCAATCTCAGGGAAGCCATCGCCTTCGGCGCGCAGGAACCGACTCTCACACGCGCAGCACTGCGTCTCGCAGCCTGCACATGGCACCTCCGGCTCGTCGGTGGCCCGCTGGGCGAAGCGCGCCGGTGGCTGGCCGTGGCGCTGGGCGCGGACCCCGCAGAGCCGAGCCCGGAAAGGGCCCGGGCCCTGCTCGTCGACGGTATCGCCGCCCTGCTCGAAGGCGACAATGCGACGGCCCTGCAGCGGCTGAAGGACTGCCGGGACATAAGCCGCTTCCTCGACGACGAGGCCTTCAGCGCCGCCACCGACCAGTTCGCAGCTTTTTGCGCCCTTTTCCACGGTGAATTCGTTCGTGCAACGGACCTGCTGTCCCACGCCCTCATCTGCCAGCGTGAGGCACAGGATCACGGCGCCACGGCGACGACTCTCCTCCTGCTCACGCTCAGCCACAGCTTCATGGACGACCCCCGCGCCCTGTCCTGCGCCCGCGACATGGCCAGGCTGTGCGAGCAGCACCAGGCCCACAGCTCCCTGTCCCACGCATTGTGGAGCATGGGCCTCGCATATTTCCGCGAAGGGCAGCTGCAGCGCGCCCTCATGCTCGTCAGGCGAGCACTCCAGATCAAACCCCTCACCGACCAGCTGAGCCGCGCGCAGTGCCTGGAAGTGATGGCCTGGACAGAAGCAGAAGACGGATCCAGCGAACGAGCGGCCCTCCTTCTCGGCGCGGCACACACCGCCTGGCACATCACCGGAGCGTGTGTTCCCCATGCCGGCCAGTTCCTGCATCACCACAACGACTGCGAAAAGCGGCTTCGTCAGGACCTGGGGAAGACCGCCTTCAAAGATGCCTTCCAAGCAGGCAGGCTCATGACCCTCGATCAAGCGGTCCGCTACGCGGTCAAGGCCACGACCAAGAGGAACAAGCAGGGCAACGCCCGCGCCCTGCCTGCCCCGTCGGCATCCCGCCTGACCTCACGACAGTTGCAGGTGGCCCGGCTGGTGGCCCACGGGGCGACCAACAAGGAGATTGCCGCAAAACTGGTGATCTCCCCGCGCACCGCAGAAGGGCACATCCAGCACATCCTCACCAAGCTGGGATTCACCTCGCGCGTGCAGATCGCCTTCTGGGCCGCGACCCACCCGGAGATCATGACCTGACGGCGGCTCCAGCAAGGCAGTTGTGCCGCAGGACGGGTCGTACACGGGGGCGAGCGACGCGGTGCACACCTGCCCCTCACGGATGGTGCGAAGGGACCGGGAGGCTTCTTGGCGAGAGGCATCCGTGTGCCCGGACCAGACCGTACCGCCGACGCCCACGACCGCCGCCGTCAGGACAAGAACGACCGCGGCGGCTGCCGGGAGCCGGGGGACAGCACGACTCCTCCGATACCTGATCTCCGCGATGCGATTCCTGATCATCACGACGATCCGACCCCCCTCACAGGATCCTCAAAGGCTGGTGGATACAGGGCCCGTGGGGTGGCGCTGCCGTACACAGCTCCCGGGCGACGGCCGCCGGCGACCACACGGGGGGTAGGCTGGCCTTTCACAGCAGGGGCCGAGGGAATGGCTGCTCGGTTTCCTGCCGAGCCGGCCGCGCGCATCGCCCAGGAGCTGCCAGCCACAGCTTCTCCCCGGGGGTTTGGCCGTAGAAGCGTAGAAGTACGTGTTCTGGTGCGTGCCGTCGCTGCCCCCGCTTGCCGACGCGATCCACGGGGAGTGCCGCCCGTGCCAGAGGCAGCGGCCCGACAGTCGATTTCACGGTGATTCCGTGATTCCTCGCGGCCTGCGCTTCGGCAGCCTTGATCATCGAGCACGCCGCAGGGCGCGGGACCAAGGGACCTGGGTCGAGCGACGGCCGACACCCATGGACCGGCACCTCACGGGACGACCAGACGGCTTTCGCCGGCGGCGGTCATGGCGGGCTCTGCCCATGCGCAGGCTCACATCCGCGGGTGGCAGTGGTGGTGGCCGTTGGGCCATGGGCCGGCAGTGGCACAGCACGAGGCCACGTCACGGGGTTCCGCAGGCTCTGCGTGTGCTTTTCGGTGACGGATATCGACCCATGAAGGACACACTTGTGGCCACAACACCCCCGGACTCTTCGCCCCCGTCTCATCGCCGGCAGGCCCCTGTCTCCCGCCGTGTGGTGGTGGGCGGGCTTGGTGCCGCGGCTGCTGCCGCGGCTCTCACTCCCGTTGTTTCGGCGACCACGACCGCGACCTCGTCATCGGGGCTCGCCGAGCGGGCGACGCATGTTCCCCGGACACGGTCCACCGTCGCCGCAGCGGGTGTCGCGTCCGTCCGGCGGACGGAATTCCCCATCCAGTACGTGGGAGTCACTTGGAGCGGATCCCCCAGGGGGGCCTCCATCCGGTTCCACGAGGAAGACGGAGCCGCGGGCGCCTGGCGACGTCTGCGTGCCGGCTGCGCCTGTGGGCAGGACACCTCCGATCCTGACGCCGCCGTGACACCGAGCTCGGTCCTCGTCCCCGCGACGGGCGCCGTCGGCTACGAGCTGTCCCTCCCGCACGGCACAGACGATGTGCGCGAGATCGCGATCGACGCACAGGACGGGCCCAAGCGCCGCGTCACCGTGCCTGCCCGGCCCACCCGGGCGCTTGGCCTGACCTACCTCTCCCGCGCGGCCTGGGGAGCGGACGAGTCCAAGCGGTTCGACGCCGACGGCACCGAGATCGAGCCTCCCCAGTACTACCCGGTCCAGACCCTGACGGTGCACCACACCGCCACGCCGAACGACGACCCGCAGCCTGCTGCCACGGTGCGAGCCATCTACGAACAGCACGCCGTCACCAACACATGGAGTGACATCGGCTACCACTTCCTCATCGACGAGGCCGGGCGCATCTACGAGGGACGCTGGTCCGGCAAGGACGGCATTCCGGCCCACGACGAAAGCGGAAAGATGGTGACCGGCTTCCACACCGCGGGCTACAACTCGGGCAACCTCGGGATCGCCCTGCTGGGAACACTCGGCGAGCAGCCTCCCACCGCCGCTGCCCGTCGCGCTCTGGTCCGTCTGCTCGCAGCCCTGTCCCGGGCACACGGTCTCAACCCCACGGCCGACGTCACCTTCACCAACCCAGTCAACGGGGTGAAGAAGGACGTCGCGACGATCAGCGGTCACCGCGACTGGCTGGCGACGGAATGCCCGGGCGGCATGATGTACGCCGGACTCTCCGCCTTGCGAAAGGACGTCGCCACGCGGCTGGCACGCTGACCTACCGCGGCACGTCTACGGAAAGGAGCCGCCCGGGCCGTCTGCCCGGGCGGCTCCGGCGTCCGTCTCACCAGCCCGGATCCGCCGCCCTGCGCGGACTCCGGCTGTACATGGGCCTCCTGTCCAGGCCGGCCTCTGTGTGCCCGGCAAGCAGACGGTGACGGTCATCCACTCCTCGTCACCGCAAAGACCATCGTCCTGCCGGCACCAAGCACAGCGGGTGTCTTCCGCTGCAGGCCACGGAGCCCTCACAGGCCCGGCGAAGCCGCCCGCCGGAAGGCCCCGCGGCGCCATGACACAACACCCGCCTTCGGAGGTACGTGGCAATACAGGTAGTTTCACGGGTGCCGTGCGCGGGGGCGCTGTCCATGCTGAGGGAACAACCGCAGGTGTTGTCCCGTGTAGGCCCGGAACGGGGTCAGGAGCACGGGGCCCACCATCCATTCACGAACACAGAGAACCGGGCGAGGGCCACACTGCGCCAGTGCCCCTGGCGGTACGGCTGTGAGACAGCAGAACTGCCAGAACCTGGCTCATCCGGCACCGCCCCCGCTCAGGCGGCTGATCAGTCGCCGAGGCACGGGCACGTCCACCACCCTCTGGCTCTCTCCCGGTCACCGATACCGCGGCGTGAAGTGCGCCCGGGAGGTCACCATGGCGACCCATACGCAAACGGACCAGGCCGAGGACGCCGGCCGTGGCATGAGCCCTGAAGCGCTCATGGACCGCGGCTCTGACGGCTCTCCTCGTATGGCCAGGCAAACGTGGTCCCAGGCGGGAACCCACACCGCGCCGCGCGAGGCGCGGGCACGCGTGGTCCAGCAGCTTGCCGTCTGGGGCCTGCAGCCTGACGGTGACGACCTGATGCTGCTCGTCAGCGAGCTGGTCACCAACGTCTACCGGCACGCCAAGGGGCCCCTGACGCTGGACATGCTGCTGGAGCCCGACTCCCTCACCGTATGTGTCGGCAGCAAGAGCGGGGGCCGTCCCGACCTGGAACGCACGCCGGTCGGGGACGGAACGGCCGTCGACGACCTGCCCTCAGGCGGATACGGCCTGCTGCTGGTACGCGTGCTTGCCGATGCATACGGCGTTGTGGGCGACAGCGGCGGCACAACGGTGTGGTTCAGCCTGCCACGACCTGCGCCCGGCGACGCCGGTGACCGGATGCGGTCAGGCGGACGCGGTCTTTGCCCACGCCAGGCGGGACACTGCCCCTGCCGGGGCACGGAAGAAGCGGGCTGGTCACCACGGGCACCTGCGCAACAGCCGAGCGTGAGCGCATCGAGCCACGTGTGAAAATCCCGCCCCGAGTCCTTCCGATGCCCCCCACGGTGAACTGCAATGACTGCCGAAACTCTTCTCCCACACCCTGATGGTGCTCCGACATACACGGCCGACCTGGGCCCGCTGCTCGCCGCCATGACCGCGCTGCGTGACGGCAACTTCCGCCGCCGGCTGCCGGTCGACGGTGAGGGAGCCGTCGGTGAACTCGCAGCAATCTTCAACCAGATCGCCGACCGCAACGAGCACTTCGTGACGGAGATGAGTCGCGTGCGCCGGGAAGTGATCGCTCATGGCCGGCTCAGTGAGAGGCTCGCACCGAGCCCCGGCCACGGCGCCTGGACCGCGACGGTGGACGCGACGAACACCCTCATCGACGCACTGGTGGCACCCACGGCCAACGCCACCCGTGTGCTGGACGCAGTCAGGGGCGGTGACCTCACCCAGAGAATGGATCTGCACGACGGCGTCCGGCCCCTCCACGGCGATCTGCGGTGCCTTGGCCGGGCGGTCAACCAGATGGTCGACCAGCTCTCCCGCTTCACCGGCGAAGTGACACGGGTGGCCCGGGAAGTCGGCACCGAGGGGCGCCTGGGCGGCCGCGCCAAGGTCCAGGGCCTGGCCGGCAGCTGGCGTGACGTCACCGATGCCGTGAACACCATGGCCGCACGTCTGACCGCGCAGGTCCGCGACATCGCCGTGGTGACCACCGCGGTGGCCCGCGGTGACCTGACACGGTCCGTGACCGTCGAAGCCACCGGCGAGCTCCTGGAACTGAAGCTGACGGTCAACACGATGGTGGATCAGCTGTCGGCGTTCGCCGATGAGGTTACGCGGGTGGCGCGTGAGGTGGGTACGGACGGTCGTCTCGGTGGTCGGGCGCAGGTGCGGGGGGTGTCGGGTGTGTGGAAGGACCTGACCGACAACGTCAATTTCATGGCCGACAACCTCACCTCCCAGGTCCGCAATATCGCCCAGGTCACCACCGCCGTCGCCAACGGCGACCTGTCCCAGAAGATCACTGTCACCGCACAGGGCGAGATCCTGCAGCTGAAGGACACCATCAACACGATGGTGGATCAGCTGTCGGCGTTCGCGGACGAGGTTACGCGGGTGGCGCGTGAGGTGGGTACGGACGGTCGTCTCGGTGGTCGGGCGCAGGTGCGGGGGGTGTCGGGTGTGTGGAAGGACCTGACCGACAACGTCAATTTCATGGCCGACAACCTCACCTGCCAGGTCCGCAATATCGCCCAGGTCGCCACCGCCGTCGCCAACGGCGACCTGGGCAAGACCATCACCGTCGAGGCCAAAGGCGAGATCCTCGAGCTGAAGGACACCATCAACACGATGGTGGATCAGCTGTCGGCGTTCGCGGACGAGGTCACGCGGGTGGCGCGTGAGGTGGGTACGGACGGTCGTCTCGGTGGCCAGGCACAGGTGCGGGATGTCTCCGGGGTGTGGAAGGACCTGACCGACAACGTCAATTTCATGGCCTCCAACCTCACCTCCCAGGTCCGCAATATCGCCCAGGTCACCACCGCCGTCGCCAACGGCGACCTGTCCAAGAAGATCGACGTCGACGCACGCGGTGAAATCCTCGAGCTGAAGGACACCATCAACACGATGGTGGATCAGCTGTCGGCGTTCGCCGATGAGGTTACGCGGGTGGCGCGTGAGGTGGGTACGGACGGTCGTCTCGGTGGTCGGGCGCAGGTGCGGGGGGTGTCGGGTGTGTGGAAGGACCTGACCGACAACGTCAATTTCATGGCCGACAACCTCACCTCCCAGGTCCGCAATATCGCCCAGGTCGCCACCGCCGTCGCCAACGGCGACCTGTCCAAGAAGATCGACGTCGACGCACGCGGTGAGATCCTGGAACTGAAGTCCACCATCAACACCATGGTGGACACTCTGTCCTCGTTCTCCTCCGAGGTCACGCGTGTCGCCCGGGAAGTCGGCTGCGAAGGCCAGCTCGGCGGCCAGGCCCGCGTCGAGGGCGTCTTCGGCACCTGGAAGCGACTGACCACCAACGTCAACGAGCTGGCCCTCAACCTCACCACACAAGTCCGGGCCATCGCCGAAGTGGCCTCCGCCGTGGCCCAGGGCGACATGTCACGCTCCATCTCGGTCGAAACCCAGGGCGAAGTCTCCGAGCTGAAGAACAACATCAACCTCATGGTCTCCAACCTCAGAGAGACCACCCGGGCCAAGGACTGGCTCGAGTCCAACCTCGCCCGCCTCGCCGGCCTGATGCAGGGGCACCGCGACCTCATGGAAGTCGCCGACCTCATCCTGAGAGAACTCACCCCCCTGGTCAACGCACAGTACGGTGCCTTCTTCCTCGCCGACTCCAACAGCGACGGCGACCGCACCTACCCCCCCGTGGACCAGGCCAAAGGACTGGCTTACATCGCCGGTTACGGAGCCGGGCAGGGCGCCATCGTCGACACACCCGGCATGCCGGGCCACAGCCTCGTCCAGCAGGCCGCGCTCGAGAAGAAGCGCATCCTCCTCGAAGAAGCACCCTCCGGATACATCAAGATCAACTCAGGGCTCGGAGAGGCCTATCCGGTCAGCGTAGTGATCATTCCGATCCTCTTCGAGGAAAACGTGCTCGGTGTCATCGAACTCGCCTCGTTCTCCCGCTTCTCCGATGTCCACCTCGCCTTCTTCGACCAGTTCGTCAACACCATCGGTGTCGCGATCAACACCATCATCGCCAATTCCCGCACCGAAGCCCTGCTCAGCGAATCCCAGAGCCTGGCCACCCAGTTGCAGGAACGCTCCGACGAACTGCAGCGCCAGCAAGTCCAGCTGCAGAACTCCAACGCCGAACTGGAGGAGAAGGCCGCCCTGCTGGCCACCTCCTCCCAGTACAAGTCGGAGTTCCTGGCGAACATGTCCCACGAGCTGCGCACACCACTGAACTCCCTGCTGATCCTCGCCCAGCTGCTCGCTGACAACGCGGAAGGCCACCTGTGCGACGAGGAAGTGCAGTTCGCGGCAACGATCCACCGCTCGGGCTCCGACCTGCTTCAGCTGATCAACGACATCCTGGACCTGTCCAAGGTGGAAGCAGGCCGTATGGACGTACGGCCCAAGAAGCTGCCGCTGGCGAAACTGCTCGACTACGTGCGGGACACCTTCCGGCCGATCACCGCGGACCGCGGACTCGACTTCAAGATCACCACGGCGGAGGGCGTGCCTCCCGAGCTCTACTCCGACGAGCAGCGACTGCAGCAGATCCTGCGCAATCTGCTCTCCAACGCGGTCAAGTTCACCTCGCAGGGCCGGGTGGAGTTGCGTGTCGAGGTCGCCGACCTCCCAGGCAGCCACGACGACCACGTCATCGCCTTCAGTGTCGAGGACACGGGAATCGGTATCGCGGGCGAGAAGCTCGCCGTGATATTCGAGGCCTTCCAGCAGGCTGACGGCACGACCAACCGCAAGTACGGTGGCACCGGTCTCGGTCTGTCCATCAGCCGCGAGATCGCCAACCTCCTGGGCGGCAGGATCGCCGCGGAAAGCCAGCCGGGCCGGGGCAGCACCTTCACCCTGTACGTGCCGGTCGTCTGCCCCGGCCACGACCCCGCCGACGAGCCGGAAGCAGACCCGGCGGACGACGGGTACCACCCCTCATACCGCAGCAGCACCCTGGCGAGCGAACGCAGCGGCACCGGCCTGGACGCCAACGACGACTGGCCCGCTGCCACACGGGTCGACAACTGGAGATCCGGCCGCCCGGGCCGGATCCTGCCCGGCAACCGCATTCTCATCGTCGACGACGACGTGCGCATCGCCTTCGCCCTCACACACGTCTTCGGCCGGATCGGCGTCCAGGTGGTCTACGCGGAAAGCGGCCGCGAAGGAATCGAACTCCTGGAACGCAACCCCGACGTCACGCTCGTACTCATGGACATCATGATGCCCGAAATGAACGGTTACGAGACGATCGAGAAGATCCGCGACGTCCCCCGCTACGCGGACCTTCCCATCGTGGCCCTCACCGCCAAAGCCATGGCCGGTGACCGTGACGAGGCCATCCGGCACGGCGCCAGCCAGTACGTACCCAAACCCGTCGACCTGGACAGACTGCTCAACGTCGCCTGCGACCTGGTGGCCGCGGAAGCGCCCGAGATTCCCCACCCTGCGACACACGAAGACGAGGCCCCGCACCCCGAGCCGCCGGCGGGCGAGGCCGACAACTCCCGCACCGACCCCGACGACGAGACGGACCCGGTGTCATGACCGGCATGACCGCCCCCGACCCCGCACGCATCCTTCTCGTCGACGACATGGAAGACAACCTCATCGCCCTCGAAGCGGTCCTGACCCCCCTGAACCAGTCGCTCGTACGAGCCCGTTCCGGTACAGAAGCGATGAAAGCCCTGCTGCGAGAAGAATTCGCCGTCGTCCTCCTCGACGTCGTGATGCCCGGCATGGACGGCTTCGAGACGGCACTCCACATCAAACGGCTGGACCAGACGAAAGACATCCCGATCATCTTCCTCACCGGGGCGACCACCAGCGTGGACTACGCCTTCCGCGGCTACGCCACCGGAGCCGTCGACTACCTCACCAAGCCGTTCGATCCCTGGGTGCTGCGTGCCAAGGTGGCCGTCTTCCTCGATCTGCACCACAAGACCCGCCGTCTGCAGCAACTGCATGCACGTGACCTCCAGCGGATGGACGCCTTCAGCGACCGTCTGGCGAAGATCGAGGGCCAGTTGGCTGCCAGCAGTGTCCCCGACGTCAAGAGGCTGCGACGAGACATCGCGCTCCTCGAGGACGCCCTGCAGGACATGCAAGGCACGCCTCCCACATCGTCGTGCTATCGAACCGGACGAGAAGCGTGAACGGCCCCCCGAACAACGAAGCAGAGCCGACTCCTGCGGGCACGGACTGGACGGACGGCTCGCATCCCGCCGACCACACAGGCCGGCAGGGCACGGCGGCCTTCGTGCGACAGAGGGGCGAGCGGCGCATTCTCCGGTCGGCTCAGCCGGCGGAGAGGACACCAACGGCGCGCTCCGACCGGTCCGCACCCGCCGTATGCGACCGGGGGCGGCCGGTCCTCACACGGCTCACAAGGGTTCTCCCGCCGGAGAAGCTCCCGGCAGACCCCAGCACACCGGCCCCGGACCGCCCCACGCCGCTCGGGACCGGCGCCGACCACCTCAGGCACGGCATGCTCGCCTTCCTGGCCGAGGCGTCCGACCTGCTCGCCGGACAGCTCGACGAAGACAGGGTCGTTTCCCTGGCCGCACAGATCCTCATACCGCGGCTCGGTGACTGGTGCGCACTCTGGCTCAACGCACCGGGCGAGCGCGCGACGGCCGCACCGCCCCGTCTCGCCCGTGTGTGGCATGCGCGCGAGCACCGCATCAAGGAACTGCGTAAGGCACTCGAGAGGGACACCCCCGGCTTGGTGAGCGCGGCCGGGGCCCGGCCGGAGCCGGTGCCCTGGACCGCTCCCCACGCAGCGGCACGGACACACACACGACACCCTGAAGGCGCCACGTGGGCCTGCCGGCTCATCGCGGCCGGATCCACCGTGGGCACGCTGGTCCTGGGACGGGAAGGCCCGTGCGAGCCGATGCCGGACGAGGTGAGTGTGCTCGTGGGCGACCTCGCACGGCGGGTGGCCATGGCCGTCGTCACCGCCCGGCGCTACACACAACAGGCCAACACGAGCCGGATTCTTCAGCGAGGGCTCCTGCCGGCCGGCCTTCCGCCCATCCCCGGCATGGACCGATGCGTCGTCTACGAACCGGCAGGTGACGGAATGTGGGCGGGGGGCGACTTCTACGACATCTTCCAAGCCCAGGCAGAGGAACAACGGTGGTGCTTCGCGCTCGGAGACGTCTGCGGACACGGACCACAGGCAGCTGTCGTCACCGGCTCGATCAGACCCCTGCTCCGGGTGCTGGCAGAAGAAGGCTACGGCGTGGCCGCGACACTCGACCGTCTCAACCGGATCGTGGCCGAGAGCACGGTGAAAGCGGAAACAACCGCGTCCGGCAACTCGCCCGGCCACCAAGAGGAAGAGCACACACCCTCACTGACCCTCCTCTACGGAGAACTGGTTCCCCGCCCCACCGCCGACGGCGGCGGCTTTTGCTGCCGGCTCGCCAGCGCCGGGCACCCGCTGCCCCTGCTTCTGAGACCCGACGGCGAGGTACGGACGGTCACCGAGCCCCAGGTACTGCTCGGAGTCATGGACCGCACCACGTACCAAAGCCAGAGCTTCACCCTCGAACCCGGCGACACCCTGCTGTGCGTGACTGACGGCGTCACAGAACGACGGCGCGGGACACGGCAGTTCGACGACGACGACGGACTGGCCCATGAGCTCGGCCAATGTGCCGGAATGGGAGCAACGGGCATCGCCGAACGTATCCGGGGCCGTGTGCACGCCTTCGCAACCACCCCGCTCCAGGACGACTTGGCCCTGCTGGTACTCCAACCCACCTGACCCTACCCGAGGTGAGCCGGACGGTCTTCCTGCTCACCCTCGCGCCCGGGGAACCGACGGGGACGTACTCTCACGGAGCTTCCGTGATGTACGGCTCGCCGCGGTTCGGCACCCTTGTCCTCTGTGGAGCCCCCTCCGCTGCTCGCCCGCCGTGCTCCACCCCTCCTCCCTTCGCACGGTGGGCGAGTGCCTGCACCCACGAAGACAACCCGGCCGAGGAAGCAGCGCCATCTGCGTGAAGAGAAGACCGACGGCAGCCGCCCTGTACCCGGGCGTCCGGGCACGCATCGGACCGATGAAGCGAAGCGGACCTGTCCGTCGGCTGCCGTCCGCGACTTTTCGGGACCGACGGATCCCATCGCGGCAGGAACGGCGGTACGTGTGGGTCTCGCCCGGTGGGGGTGGTGGTCAGAAGCGGATACCCCGGACAAACAGCGGCTCCGCTCAGGCCTCGCAGCCTGTGGCCTCCGTTCACCGTTCCCTGCGCCTGTTTGCCTGCCGCGCCAGAGCTGTCTAGCGTGCGGGGTATGGGCGGTCACGTACAGGAAGCGGGCACGCTGCCGGCTGAGATGACCCGGTTCATCGGTCGGCGGCGTGAGCTCACCCAGGCCAGATCACTGCTGTCGCGAGGCCGGCTCGTGACGTTCACCGGGCCCGGCGGGATCGGGAAAACCCGGCTGGCACTGCGGACCGCCGCCGACGTACGGCGGTCCTTTCCCGGTGGCGTGTGGCTGGTGGAGCTGGCCGCGCTGGAGAGCGGGGACCAGCTCGCCCAGACCGTGGCTGCTCGACTGAGGCTCGGTAACGAAGCCATGGATGATCCGCTGCCCCGCCTCGTGGACCACGTGGCGAGCCGGCGGATGCTGCTCGTACTGGACAACTGTGAGCACGTACTGGATGCCTGCGCCGAGCTGGTGACGACCCTGCTGGCCGCAGGTCCCCAGCTGCAGGTGCTCTCGACAAGCCGTCAGGCACTGACGGTGAGCGGGGAGCACATCTTCCCCGTGCCGCCGCTGACGTTGTCCGGGCCCGTGGTGCCCGCGGAGCAGTGCGAGGCAGTGGCTCTCTTCGCCGACCGTGCCGCTGCAGTGCGGCCGGACTACACGCTCAGCCCGCAGACCGCCGCGGTGGCCGATGAGATCTGCCGCCGGCTGGACGGGCTGCCGCTGGCCATCGAACTGGCGGCAGCGCAGATGCGGGCCCTGTCGGCGACGCAGATTCTCAGACGTCTCGACAACCGCTTCCGGCTGCTCAGCGCCGGGCCACGGACCGCCCTGCCGCGCCAGCGGGCCCTGCGGGCGGCGATCGACTGGAGTCATGACCTGTGCACGCCCCAGGAGCGCCTGCTGTGGGCACGGCTGTCGGTGCTGTCCGGCGGCTTCGATCTGGAAGCGGCCGAACAGATCTGCTCCGGCGACGGCATCGAACGCCGCGACGTCCTCGACCTGATCGCCGGCCTGGTCGACAAGTCCGTGCTGACCTGCGAGGAGCACGGCACGCGGATGCGGTACCGGATGCTGGACACACTGCGCCAGTACGGGCGGGAACAGCTGGCAGCCTCGGGTGAGGAGCACATGCTGCGCCAGCGGCACCGTGACCACTTCCGGCGCCTGGCCGAGCAGGCCGAAACCGAGTGGTTCGGCCCGGAGCAGATGGCCTGGTTCACCCGGCTGCGCAGCGAGCATCCCAACCTACAGGCGGCCCTTGCCTTCACCATCGGTGAGCCTGGCCAGGCGCGGGCGGCGATGGGCTTTGCGGCCTCCCTGTGGATCCACCGGCTCGGCTTCGGGTCATTCCGCGAAGGCCGCCAGTGGCTCGACCGTGCCCTCGCCCTTGAGGACGAGCCGAGCCCGTCCCGGGCCAAAGCGCTCTTTACCGACGGGCTGCTGGCCGTGCTGCAGGGCGACATCCGCACCGCACGGACGCGGGTCGAGGAGTGCCAGGCCATGGTGTCGGCCCTGGGCGAGCACCCGGACCTGATCCGGATCACGGTGACTCTCGCGGGCCTGGTGGCCCTGTTCCAGGCGGACTTTCCCAAGGCCATTGCGCTGCTGGAGGAGGCGTTCGCCCGGCACCAGGCTGCCGGAGACGACGGCAACGCCGCTGTGATGGCCTTCATGCTCACCACCGCCTGCGTCAATCTCGACGACCCTGATGCCACACTGCACGCCGAGCGTTGTCTGGCCCTGTGCGAGGCGCACGGCGCCGAGTGGTCGCGTACGCATGCACGGTGGGCCCTGGGCCTCGACCACTACCGTCGTGGGCTGTACCAGCGGGCCGACACCCTGGTGCGTGACGCTCTCAAGGACAAGCCCCTGTCCCACGACCAATGGGGTGTGGCCCAGTGCCTGGAGGTACTGGGATGGTGTGCGGCCGCCGAAGGACTCGGCGAGCGGGCCGCGACACTGATGGGCGCGGCGGACGCGACATGGCAGGTCGCCGGATCCGCACTCACCGGACTCGGTCACCTGCAGGCCGGCCACCGAAAATGCGAGGCACACCTGCGCGGCGAACTGGGCACCGCCGCATTCGACGCGGCAGGCGAGGCGGGACGGGCGCTCATCCTGGAGCAGGCCGTCGCCTACGCCCTGCAAGAGCCCTCCGTTCCCGGTCTGCCGCCCGCCCAGGATGCCTCCGCGCCCCTGACCCGCCGTGAACGCCAGGTCGCCGATCTGGTCGCCGAAGGAATGACCAACAAGGAGATCGCGGCCAAGCTGACGATCTCCCGGCGCACCGCCGAAGGACACGTCGAGCACATCCTGACCAAACTGGGCTTCACCTCTCGTGCCCAGATCGCCGCCTGGGCGGCCACCAACGGGCTCTGAGCCCCCCATAACCCAGACGCGCCCCCGTCTCCACGGCGGGGGCAACACCGCGTCGGCTCGCCACCCCGCTCGACCTGCCGGTGTGAAGCCACTGACGCATACCGGAGCATCGCCGCCTCGCTGCCACGTCCAACGACCGACAGGCATCCGGGGCCGCAACCAGCGCGAGTGGCCCCGCGAACGCGCCCAGCTCATGGCCAGGCTGCCGCCGCCAAGGTGAGAGCCCCAAAGACACGTACCGGGGCGCGTAACTTCTCGCTCCCGTCAGCGCGATCCGCGCACGAAACTGCTCCGCACCGCCGAATACACGGAGACCAGTTGACGCACTCACCAGGAGACACCACCCGGCCGAGCACCGAGGTGTCCTGGCCGGCCCTCATGGCCTCCCGTGTATCCGCATCCACCCCGTGCCCGACCACGCATCCAGGCCCCTCACGGCCATCACCTCCGCCCGGACCCCGGCCGTGGCCGTCCCCGTCCGGAACGACAAGAAAGCCAGCCATGCCAGATACCAGCGACTCCGTCCACGTGCGGCTCGACCCAGCCGGTTCGTCGGTTCTCCTCCAGCAGAAAACCATGTGGGGACTCGCCACAGTCAAGGGCACCTTCAGCAGGATGACCGGGAATGGAGAGATTCTTTCCGACGGCTCCGCCCATGGAACACTCACCATCGACGCCGCGTCACTGAACACGCGGATCGCGCAACGTGATACCCGCCTGCGTTCGGCCCGCTTCTTCGACGCGGAACGGCACCCCCGCATCACCTTCACCGCCCGCCGTGTTGTTCCGGGCACGGGAGACACGGTAGAGATCACGGGCAGTCTGACCATCCGCGGCATCACGCAGGAGCTTGACTTCACCGCCCGCGCCATCGAGTACGGCCCGGACTCCGTCACTCTCGCGGCTCAACTACCCATCGGGCGGACGAATTTCGGCATGCCTCGCAGTAGGGGCGGCATATCCCCGGGCCCCGCCGCAGTCACACTCGTCACCCGATTCGTGGCGGACTGAACGGCGGCGCTCGTCAATCGCCTGCTCCCGCAGGCTCCGCGTCCTGCCGAAGGAGCCTGCCCCCCGGGGATGCCCGAGTCTCACGGCGCGCCGCGAACCCTCATGACCCCAGAAGGTGAGAGAGAACCGATCGCACGCGGGGAACGGCTTCGTGCCCCCTGCGGGTCGCAAGGTAGAGAGAGTTGGTCACCGGCTGGGACGGCTTGTGCAGGACTTCCAGAATGCCGTGCTCGATGCTCTGCTCGACCAGGTACAGGGGAGCGACAGCAAGGCCGACCCCGGCCTCCACCGCACGCACGACAGCGCGCATGTCCGGCACCGTGACGGCGGGCACGGGCGGAGCGATGTTCCAGTTCAGACGGAAGTAGCGGCGCGCCATGGGCATGGATTCCGCGTAACCGACGAAGGTCCGGCCTTTGTCGTGCGGAGCGTAAGGCGCAGCGCCCGCCTGTCCGACGAGCACGAACTCCTCCGTGCGCCAGAGCACGAGATGCAGGTCCTTCTTCGGAGCGCCCTCGATCTTGGAAAGCACCGCGATGTCCAATTGGTTGGCCAGCAGCTCCTCCATCAGCGCATGAGGAAGTCCCAGACGGCAGCGCAGGCTTATCCCATGCTCGACCAGGGCGCCCACCTTCGGGAGCACCATCTCCGCCAGAAGGTCGCCGGGCGATCCGAGGAACACCGGCCCCGCCGTGCCGTCGTCTGCCTGGCGCAAAGATGTGACCGCACGTCCGAGCGCGTCCACGTGTCCGCCGATCTCGGCAGCAAGCGCATGACCGGCTCCGGTTGCCCTGATGCCCCGACCCGCCCTCACGAACAAGGGGCGCCCCAAAGACTGTTCAAGCGTGCGGAGATGGTGGGAGACGGCCGGCTGCGACAAGTGCAACAGCTCAGCCGCTCTGCCGACCGCACCGGACCGGTAGACGGCGAGGAACGTGCGCAGAGCGATCAGCTCCGGTGAGCTCGGGCCGTCAACCATAAGAAAAACCGTAGCATTAAGCCTGCATAAGCAAACTCTGCGAATGATTCATCGACGATCTTGTGATCCCGTCGCGGCCCGGAGTCGGCTTGCATGGTGGGCATGAGTCACACAGGGTTCACACGCCGGCAGGCACTGGTGACGGGCGTCAAGGGGGCCGGGGCCGTGGTCGCCGCAGCCGGTCTTTCCACGGCCCCCGCCATCGGTTCCGGGACGGCACACGCCGCGTCCGCAGAGCAGGTCGATCTCGTACTGCACAACGGGGAGGTCACCACACTCGATCCGGCCCGGCCTTCCGCACGAGCCGTCGCGGTCACCGGCGGGCGCATCACGGCAGTCGGCAGCGACGCCGACATCCGCCGGCTGGCAGGCCCTTGCACCAAGACGGTCGATCTGCGCGGACGACGGGTGATTCCCGGGCTGAACGATTCGCACACGCACCTCATCCGCGAAGGACTCGCCTACACCAATGAGCTGTCGCTGCAGGGAGTGACCTCCGTACGGGAGGCGCTCGCTCTGATCAAGAAGCAGGCGCAGCGCACCCCCGCCCCTCAATGGGTGCGCGTGGTCGGAGGGTTCTCCCGCTTCCAGTTCGCGGAGCAGCGGCTTCCCACCTTCACCGAACTCAACCGCGCTTCCGGAGACACTCCGGTATTCCTCCTGCACCTGTACGACCGCGCCATGGTCAATGCGGCGGGCATGCGCATCCTCGGCTACGACCTCAATCCACCCAACCTGCCCGACTCCGAAGTGGAACGCGATTCCGCCGGCCGGCCCACCGGCATGCTGATCGCCAAGCCCAACGCAACGATCCTCTACTCGACACTGGCGAAACTCCCCACCCTGGACCCGGAATCGGAACGCGTCTCCACCCGGCTCTACATGAGACATCTGAACCGGCGCGGTGTCACCAGCGTCATCGACGCAGGCGGCGGCGGACAGACATTCCCGGACAAGTACGGGGTGATCCAGGAACTGCACGACAGCAATGACCTGACCGTACGCATCGGATACCACACCTTCACACAGCGAGCCGGTGACGAGCTCGCAGACTTCCGGCGCATCGCCTCGTTGGTGACTCCCGGGGACGGCGATCCGATGCTGCGGATGATCGGCGCCGGAGAAATGCTCGTCTTCTCCGCCGCGGACTACGAGGACTTCGCTCAACAGCGTCCCGAACTCCCTGCTCGCATGGAGGACGACCTCAGCCGTGTGCTCGGCTTTCTCGCAGAGCACCGTTGGCCGTTCAGGCTGCACGCGACGTACGACGAGTCCATCACACGCTTCCTCGGCGTGATCGAGAAGGTGTACGGCGCCGAAGGCCCCGGAGTCAGGTTCATCCTGGACCATGCCGAAACGATCTCGGAGAAGAACATCGACAAGGTCGCGGCCCTCGGCGGTGGAATCTCCGTCCAGCACCGCATGGCCTTCCAAGGGGAAGAGTTCATCCGGCGCTACGGCGAGGCGGCCGCACTGAACACCCCGCCCGTACGGCGCATGATCGCAGCCGGCGTCCCCGTCGGCGTGGGCACCGACGCCACCCGCGTGGCCAGTGACAACGTCTGGACGGCACTGTACTGGCTCGCCTCGGGAAAGACGGTCGGCGGCCTCGCCATGTATCCCGCCGGCAAGAGACTGTCCCGGACAGAGGCCCTTCACCACATGACGGTCGGCAGCGCCTGGATGTCCGGCGAGGAGCACATGAAGGGGCGAATCAAGCCTGGTCAACTCGCCGACCTGGCAGTCCTTTCCCAGGATTTCCTCACCGTGCCCGAATCCCGCATACCCGACACAACGTCGGTTCTCACCCTGGTCGGAGGCCGCATCGTGCACGCGGAGGCCGAGCACAGAAAACTGAACCCGCCCCTGCCCGAAGCGCTCCCCGCCTACTCTCCGATCGCTCTCGGCACCAACACTCTCTGAACCCGCCACGAACACGAACAGAAATGATGACCATGCACATCCGATCAACACTGCTGTCCGCTGCAGCAGTCACCGTCCTCCTCGGCACGGGGACGGCCCAGCCTGCCGCCGCACACGACGTCAACTCCGGCACGACCAACCGGACCAGCGTGACGCCCCTGCCGGGACAGCAGGTCTTCCCCGAGAGCATCGCCGTCGACCACCGCACCGGTGTCTACTACGTCGGCTCGGTCAAGGACGGGACCATCTACCGCGGCCGCGTGGGCAGCACACATACGGAAATCTTCTCCCCTGCCAACGCCGATGGCCGCGACATCGCCAACGGCCTCACGCTCCGCGGAGACACGCTGGTCGTGCTCTCCCGCCAGCGTGGCACGATCCGCAGCTATGACACGCGCACGGGTGCCCTCCTGTCCACGGTCGACAACGGGCTGGGCGCCACGGGCACCTTCCTCAACGATCTGACCATTGCCCCGGACGGAACGGCCTACGTCACCGACTCGGTCAACCCCTGGCTGTACCGGATCACCTGGCACGGCAACCAGATGTCCCTCTCCACGTTCATGAACTTCGAGGGAACGCCGCTGACCTACGTCAAGGCGAGTGGCGCTGCCGGCATCAACCTCAACGGAATCGTCGCGACACCCGACGGCCGGTACCTGATCGTCTCCAAGCGCAACGAGAACGCCCTCTACCGCATCTCGCTGGCCGACAAAAAGGTCAGCAAGGTGCGCGTACCCGAAGGGGTTCTCAAGACCCAGGACGGGCTCTTCCTGAAGGGCCACAGCCTCTACGCGGCCCAGAACCTCCCCGAGAACGTGGTGGCGCTGTCGTTCAACGAGGACTACACCGCAGCGGATCCACGCCGGACCTACACCGACCCGAACTACATGTTCCCGACCGCGGTTGCGGTTCATCACGGGCAGTTGCTGGTGGTCTCCTCGCAGTTCGACTCGCTCGGCAGCCCTGCCGCGGTCACGGGCACCGAGCCGCCCCAACTGCCCTTCCGGGTGACCACCACTTCCAGGCGATCCCATTGAGTCCGCAATCGGCCAGGGCGGCATTCCGATGCGAAACCATGCGCACCCGACGGTGACTCGGAACACCGAGCCCTTGGCCCACTGACACGGCCCCCGTCGGTGCCCACAAGCGCACATACGAGTCCCCTTCCGCCGTGCGGAGTTGAGGTACTGCCCAGGGCAACGGGACGTGACGCGTAGAGGTGGGGGTAGTTCAACGGCTCCCCACATCTGGGCTCCTTGCTTGACTTCTGAGCGGCATCAAGTCTGCGTGGTGTCAAAGCACTTGCTCTCCGACGGGCCTCTTGGGAGTCGTCACGTCAGCTACGGGAGAGCGAGATGCTCGGTTGGTGAACTCATCAAGGAGTTGGAAGATGCACGAAAAGCGGAAGTCCGGCAAGGTGAGCCGCAGCCCGGGGTGCCTCAGTGACAGTGGTTGCTGCTGCCACAGCGGCGCTGACCGGACTCTTGTCGCTGCCCGCGAACGCGGCCGGCAATATCGCATTGAAGGCTGTGAATGGGAGCCCGTCTGCCCCCGCATATGCACCGCCCAAGGCAGTCGACGGCAACCTGGCCACCTATTTTGCAGGCTACAGTGCAATCGGGAACCTCATTGCCGTGAGCCCGAGGGATGTGGCATCTGCGCAACTGTCCGAGGTTCGCCTGGTGTTCCCGACCAAGGCCGGGGTCCCGCTCGATGACAAGGACATGCGAAAGGACATCAAGATTCGACTGCTGAGCACCACAGACGTCTGGTCCGAACTTTGCCCGGTAAATGAGTCGGGCATCAGGACCGGGGCGGCCATCGAGACCAGTGACCGCATGACGTGCAAGGTCAGCTCAACGGCAAACTACAAGAGGATTGAGGTGATCAAAGCGAGCGCCACGTACAGTCCGCTTCTGATCTCCGAAATCCAGGCTGTCGGCAAGTAGTTACCCTCGGCAGTCAGGCCGCGCGGACCCGCACGGGCACGGTACGCCTTTGGCTGCTTCACCTGCGTATGAGTTGACGGGGTCGCAGCTCTGCTGGTCTGTGACCCCGTCAACCGCCCTTGGGCCGAACTGCCGGGAAGTGGTCCCGCCATGGAGGCGGATCCACTGGGACCGGCGCAATCGGCGAAGCCGCCGTGGCCGTCCAGGTATCGAAGCAGGTAGTTGTACCCTTCTCCATCCGAACCCCACGCACCATGCTTCCTTAAGAATGGCGTCGACGGCGTGTCATTTCGCAAAGAAATTGGGTTCTTTAATCTGAGGACGTCGACCCTCAGGAATAGAAACCGGGAACATTCACGGTTTTGGGACGATCTCAAGCGAATTGCAGGTCGTCGAGCAAAGGGTTCCCGACGGAAGCCGAACGAGGCTTGGACAGAAAGGATTTGTCATAGTGGGGATTAGTCGCAGGCAGGCGGTTGGGCTGGGGGCTGCTGCGGTCGCGGGTGGCTTGGTGGCAGGGTCCGGCATGGCGGGGTCGGCAGGAGCCTCCGCACCGAAGCGGCCGGTGCGCGGACCGCGCCGTGACGATGCGGTGGTCGCGCGAACCCGGCTCGGGTCGTTGCGTGGCAGCAGGGAGGGCGGTGTCTCGGTATGGAAAGGGGTCCGGTTTGCCGAGCCGCCGACCGGCAAGTACCGGTTTGCTCCGCCGCGGCCGGTGACGCAGCCGTGGACGGGGGAGCGGGACGCCACCCAGTTCGCGGCCGGACCGCTGCAGCAGTTCGCCATGGGCCCTGGCACTCAGGATGAGGACTGCTTGTTCCTGAACGTGTGGTCCCGCTCGACCCGGGGCCGGCGGCCGGTGATCGTGTGGATCACCGGAGGGGGATTCCGCGGCGGCGCGGGCAGCTACTACGACGGGACCGCATACGCAGAGCGGCACGACGTTGTGCTGGTGACCATCAACTACCGGGTCAGCGCGTTCGGCTACCTGCACCAGCCGGACCGCCCGGGATCGGGCAACTGCGGCCTGCTGGACCAGGTCGAGGCGCTGCGCTGGGTCCGGGCCAACATCGGCGCATTCGGCGGCGACCCCTGCAACGTCACCGTGATGGGGGAGTCCGCCGGTGGCATGTCCATCGGCGTCCTGCTCGGTACGCCCGCTGCAAAGGGCCTGTTCCACCGGGCCATTGTGCAAAGCGGGGGAGCGCGGCCCACCGTCATGCAGCAGGGCAACGAAGCCACCACTCACGCGATCCTGCGCGTACTCGGGCTCGGCCAGAACCAGGCGGGCAAACTGATCGACGTGCCGGCCAAGGACCTGCTCGATGCGGCACGCAAGGTCGACGAGGGAGCGGAGGTCTTCTCCGAGCCCTTCCACCCGCTCGTCGACAATGTCGTGCTGCATACCCACCCGCTCAACCGCGTCGCCCCGAATGTCGATCTTCTGATAGGAACCTGCGACCGGGACTACATCGAGGACCGAGGCTGGAAATCCGAGATGGATTTCATCCTCCGTCATGCTGCGGGCGACAAGGGATTCGACCGCCTGCTCAAGACCTACACCGACACCACCAGCGCAGGCCGCGACCCCCGCATGGACCTGCTGGGCAGCGCCTTTGTGCAGATGCCCTCGATCTGGCTGGCTGAATACGCCCACCGCGCCGGCGCGCGCGTATGGCAGTACACGTTCGACTACGCGGACGCCAGCGCCGGCGGCGCCCTGCACGGCTCCGACGTCTCCTTCACCTTCGGCGCCCCCGATGCGCAGCGTCTGGCCACCGGAGCGGACCCCGCCCGCGCACAACGCCTTGCCGACGTGATGGTCGACTCCTTCAGCTCCTTCGCCCGGAGGGGCAACCCCGGGGTTCGGGCCCTTCCTCGCTGGCCGGAGTTCAGCCCCCGCAACCGTGCCACCATGTCGTTCGACGTGACACCGCACCTCAAGAACGACCGCCTGCCCACCGAACGACGGCGGGCCTGGGACGGCATCGATCCCCTCACGTTGTGCTGAAAGCCCCTCACATGAACGACCCCGCCACGGATGAGCGCGCCTGATGTGTCGTGCACGTGTGGGGGTGACCGGCCGGCCGGGGCCCGCTCTCGGGTCCCGGCCGGCCGGCCCGAGTGTCAGAGGGCGAGGTCTTCCATCGGCGCTGTTTCCTTGTCGGCCTGTCCCACAAGGACCCTCATCCCCAGATCCGACGCCAGTGCGAAGTGGATGAACGCCCGCCGTAGCACCGCACTCAGCTCATCGGGCGTCGCTGCGTTGCTGCGGCGCAGCTTCCGCGCCACCGCCCCGGGCTGGACCGCTGTGCGGATGGCCTCCTCCCGCTCGCGCCACGAGCTCGCCGTGGACGATTCCAGTCGGGCGAACTGTGCGAGTATCGCGTCCCGCAGCGGATGTGCCGCGGAGGGCAGATCCGAGTCGTCTTCAAGCCGCACCCCGGCGTCCGCCAAGACGCTCGTGCCGTGCAGCGCGTCCAGCCGCCTGATCTCCCCCCAGACTTCCTCTCGCAGTCCGGACACATCACCCGCCCGGGCATACGCGTTGCACGCCCGGTGACGCCCGTTCCACACGCACCACAGTCCCACAAGGTAGACGGCTGTCCACGAAGGCACCCGTTGCGCGGGCGCCCGCTTCAGCGTCACGTACACAACCCGTGCGTACAGTTCCGTCAGCTCCTGGACGGACCCGGACACGAGCTGATTCGTCACGTAGTTCGCGCGCTCCCGCTGGAAGAGGTCGTTCACCGCGTCGAACAGGTCGTGCACCACTCCCGCATACAGCACCCCCATGAGCTGGTGCTCCTCGACCGGCCGAGCCAACTCGTTGAGGTAGTGGGTGTCGAGCAGCTTGAACAAGCGGCTGTGGTCCAGCCGGTGGGGCACCAAGCGCCAGGGCTCGTCATGCAGTGTGACAGCGGCGTCACGCTCAGCCTTCCGCCGCGTCACCTCAGTCGCCAGCCGCAGCAGGTTCGCCTCGGTGGGTTCCTCCTGCGTGTCGTAGACCGAAGGGTTTCCTGTATTCACGTGGTAGTCGGTGTAGAAGCCACTCTGGAGGGTCGACAGCCGGTCCCGCTCCACTCGGGATCCAGAGTGAGCTATCTCGTTGGCGAATTGGTAGCCGTTGACCTCCCCGATCCACAGTCCCTGAAGCGGATCGTCACCATGACCGAGGTACAGCCGTCCCACCGGACGTCTCTTCACCACCCGCGCCACTGCGGGATCCACCAGGTTCGCGTACAACGCCGGATCGGGCAGAGGTACCCAGCCGGCCGTGAACGGCTCCCCAGCGGTGCGCACGATCTGCTCCCACACTGCCGCATCGGGGGTGAACGCATCAGCTGCCCCGCACCGCGTCCCGCAAGAGGGGCACGTTTCCGGTACTGGTGCGGAGAAGGGCGCGGGCGCTGAACGCTGGTGGTAGAGGCGGGTGAATTCCTGATCCCGTTGGCTCGCGCACTTCGCCAGGTACTGGAACGTGGACAACGACTGTATAGGCAGCATCGTGCGCCCCCAAGGAAGGATGCGCGTGATCACACCCAACAAGAGTGTCGACAGGTTGTATGGATCTTAACAGCCAACAACAGGCCGAGCCTGAGCGGCCAGTGTGCCCGCCACGAAAGCACAACACGTCGTTACGGATCGAACTCACGTAGTCAGGACCGTTGTTGACGGACCGTGAACGTTCGGCACCCCTGCGATGCGCCCGGGTGCTCCACGTCGACACCGAGGCCGGCGCCGTGCCGAACATCGGACGCTCCCGACTACGTCCGCGGCCTGCTCGGCCGGCCCGATCGCATCTATGCCAACGCTGGTTCGCGGAGTCGGGAGCTGTCGCGGCGGATACAGCGTGCTACGGATTGCCGTCTTGGTTCGGTGTGCGGGCGGTGACGAGCATCCGCAGTCCCGCCGGACTCAGCACCGTGGTGAGAGCGGGCTTGACGTGGGAACCCGGAAGCGGCCGCAGGCTCCATTGCGCGACGATGGTGGCGAGCGCGAGTGTGGCCTGGACGGTGGCGAAGGTGTCACCGACGCACTTACGGGCCCCCGCCCCGAAGGGGATGAAGGCACCACTGGTCGGCTGTGCCGCCTGGCCCTCCCAGCGGTCCGGGTCGAACCGCTCGGGAGCGGGGTACAGGTCCGGGCGGTGGTGGATCAGGTAGGCGCTGTACACGATCGTTGTGCCCGCGCGTATGTGGTGACCACCGAGCCGGGTGTCGGCGGTGGTGGTGCGCGTCAGCAGCCACCCCGGCGGGTACATGCGGAGCGTCTCGGTGATGACCCGGTTGGCAAGCCCAAGTTTCGGCAGGTCGTCGAAGGTCGCCGAAGAGCCGGAGAGAACGGAGTCGATCTCGGCCCAGAGCCGCTTCTCGACGTCGGGGTGCGCGGCCAGCAGGTGAAGGGCCCAGGACAGCACGTTGGCGGTGGTGTCGATCCCAGCGATCAGGAACGTGATGATCTGGTCGCTGATCTCGCTGTCGGATAGCCGGGTCCCGTCCGTGCTGTCGGGGTCGCAGGTGTTCAGCATGATCGACAGTAGGTCGCCGTGATCCGTGTCGTCGGCACGATACCGCGCGATGATTCCGTCGATGCTGGCCCGCAGTCGGGCCCGGGCCCGGTCGTAGCGGCGGATGGCGGGAATCGGCAGCGCAGTCAGTGCCTGTGGCATGAGCGACCGTATGAAGATGCCGGACATGACGACGGGAACGTCGGCGAGCATCTGGCGGAAGACGACCGGCGGGACCCCACCGGTGAACATGGTGGACAGTGTGACTTTGGCGGTCAGCCGCATCATCTCCGCGGGGACGTCGATGACCTCGCCCGAGTGCCAGGAGCCGGTCACCGCGGTGATCTCGTGGTCCATGACATGGGCGTAGCCTGGGAGTCGTGACCTGCGGAACACCGGCTGGACCAGACGGCGTTGCCGTCGGTGGTCGCTGTGGGGGCAGCCGGCCAGACCGTTGCCCATGACCTCCCGGGCGCGCTCGTAGAGGAAACCGCCCTTGTCGAACACGCGGTCGTCCACGAGTACCTGGCGGGTGAGGTCAGGATCACACACCACCACCGCGCTGGCCGGGCCGACACCGATCCGCACAAGGGCACCGCCCGAGGACAGCGACCTCATGAACCGCAAAGGATCGCGAATCAGTGGGACCACATGGCCGAGCAGCGGCAGCGCCCCCGGCGCGCTTGGAATCCCACTCAAGGGACGAGAGGACTCTCTCCGGAATACGGTCATGAGGCTGCTCCCAAGATCTTCAACCCGTGCAGGGATGCAGTGTGACTGAAGGACCCGGCTTTCAACCAGTCCCCAACATAACCCAGTTGATGCACGAGCTCAGCAGACTCCGGCGCCCAGCTCATTCACAGCCCGCATTGCAGTGGAGTGTGAATCGGGCGCAGACTGACCCGAGTTCGATGCCTCTCCAGCCTCTGAGCTGTGAAGACGTGGTCTCGGTACCGGAATCCGGACTTGAGCGTGCTGCGCGCGGCATTGCGGCTTGGTGGTGGCACGCATGTGCCTACGCCGGACAACCTCGCCTCCTCCGGCGGGGTTCTTCATGCCTCACGCCGCTGTATGCGTGCGTCCGGCTACCCTCCGTGGCGGAGCCTTGGAGATCATTCGCTGCATGGCCATGGGGCAGACGTCATCCGGCTGGGCCGGAGAATGCAGATCCGGCATAATCATGAGCGGCTGGGAGAGGTCCCCGAATGGGCGCTGCGGAATTGCCGGGCAGAGTGATGGGGGTACCCGCGGAGGTGACGACCTTCGTGGGTCGCAGAAGTGAGATCACCGAGGTCCGGCGGCTGCTCTCCACGTCCCGCCTGGTCACGCTCAGCGGAGTCGGGGGTGTTGGCAAGACACGTCTGGCCGTTCGGGTGGCGTCCACTGCCGTACGGGCGTTTCCGGACGGGGTCTGCGTTGTGGAATTGGCGAGTGTGCGTGATCCGCAGCTGGTCAGCCAGACCATCGCCGTGGCGGTGGGCCTGCAGGACCATTCCGGACGCGCTGCCATCGACGTGCTCACCGACCATGTGCGTCACCGCCGGCTGCTTTTGGTACTCGACAACTGCGAGCACCTCGTCGACGCGTGTGCACAGGTCACGGACACCTTGCTGCGGGCGGCATCCGAGCTTCGCGTCCTTGCGACCAGCCGGCATGCCCTCGGGGTCGCCGGTGAGCATCTGTTCCTGGTCCCGCCCTTGGAGACTCCCGGACCGGACTTGGGTCTCCCGCTCGAGAAGCTGCTGGTGAACCCGTCGGTCGCCCTGTTCGAACAGCGCGCCGCGGCAGTCCGGGCGGGGTTTGCCGTTACCCAGGACAACGCCGACGCGGTCGGGCGGCTGGTGCACCGCCTCGAGGGACTGCCGCTGGCGATCGAACTCGCCGCCGCCCGGCTGCGGACCCTCACCGTCCACCAGGTGCTGGAGCGCCTTGAGGACCGCTTCACCGTGCTGACGCACGGCTCCCGGGTGGCGCTACCGCGGCAGCGGACGCTGCGTGAGCTCATGGACTGGAGCTACGGCCTCTGCTCGTACCAGGAGCGTGCCCTGTGGGCCCGTATGTCGGTCTTCGCGGGCGGGTGCGACCTCAAGGCCATCGATGCCGTCTGCTCGGGCGAGGACCTTCCTTCCCAAGGCCTGCTGGATCTCGTGGACGGTCTGCTGGAGAAGTCGATCCTGACCAGGCATGAGGACGGAGACCGGTCGCGCTACCGGATGCTGGAGACCGTACGGGAGTACGGGCTGAAGCAGCTGGCCGAATCCGGACAGCTCCCGGCGTTGCGGCGGCGGCACCGTGATCACTACCTGGAGCAGCAGATGCAGGCACAGGCGCGGTGGTTCGGCCCCGAACAGGTTGCCTGGGCGGCGTGGCTGCGGCAGGACCACGACAATCTCCGGGCCGCCCTGGACTTCTGCCTCGCCGAGCCCGGTGAGGTCCAGGCGGGTATGGTCCTCGCGGTCACCCCCCGCGCCTACTGGATGCTTCGCGGTTCGCTCAACGAGGGCCGTCACTGGCTGGGCCGGCTGCTGGAGGCGGATACCGAGGACAGCGCGCCGCGCACCGCCGCGCTCGAGATCCTTGCGCAACTCTGCGTCCTGCAGGGGGCACTGGAGGAAGGCTTGACGCTGTACCGCCGGTGCCAGGCAGCCGCCCAGCAGCAACAGGACGCCTCCGCGCTGGCCTGGGCGCAGCACGGCCTGGCCGTGGGTACGGCGTTCGGCGGGGACTGGGCGCACGCCCGGGAACTCATGGAGGATGCCGCCGCACGCCATCGTGAGCTGGGGGATCCGCTCGGTTTGACCGAGTCCACCTTCAAACTGGCCGTCGCTTACTGCCTTCAGGGTGATCCGGACCGGGCGCTGGCTCTGGCGCGGGAGTCCGAGGCCATCTCGGCCGGGCGGGGGGAGACCTGGTTCCGGGGTTACAGCCTGTTCGCACAGGCCTTGGCGTGCTGGAGCAAGGGGGACTGCCGCGGTGCCGACGCGCTCGCGCGCAAGGCGATCCGACTGCTGCGGGACATGAGCGACCGCTGGGGCATCGCCGCGTGTGTGGTGCTGGTCGCCTGGAGCGCCGTGGCTGCAGGGGTGATGGAACGCGCCGCCCAATTCCTCGGCGTACTGCAGACCTTGTGGGAGACCCTGGGCGGAGGCCTTGCCTGCGCGACGTTCATGGCCGAGCCCTATCGCCAGTGCGAGGAACAGGTGCGGGGCGCCATGCCGGAGAAGGCGTTCGGAGACGCCAGGCGGCGTGGTGCGGGATATGCCTTCGACGGGGCGGTGGCGTACGTCCTGGAGGAGCAGGATGCCTCTGCCCCCGCGGCGGCCTGGCCGTTGGAGCGTGGGAGCCTGTCGCTGACCCGGCGCGAACGCGAAGTCACCGACCTCGTCGGGGCCGGAATGACCAACAAGGAGATCGCCGCCAAGCTGGTGATCGCCCCGCGCACGGCCGAAGGCCACGTCGAGCACATCCTGACCAAACTCGGCTTCACGTCCCGCGCACAGATTGCCGCCTGGGCGGCCAGGCAGCGCTCAGGTGACTGACGGTGTAGTCAAGCGTGGTCGTCCACGGGTGCTGTGGGCCGCGCTTCGGCCTCACGGCTTGTTCCTCCCTTGTCCGGGTTGAGTTCACCAGGGAAACGCGGGCTGTCACATCGCGGCGACCGGCAGCAGCCGGTAGGCGTTCCCGTGCGTAACTACGCGGCCGGCGCTGGGCGGCGCGAAATGGGTGCCGAGAACGAGGGTGTCCGTGTCGGCGAGGGCGGCGAGCAGTTCACGGCGCGAGGCCTCGGACTGCTGCGGGTCGATGTCGACGCAGGCGCCGATGGTGGGGTGGGCGAGCTGAACGGGGTGGTGGATGCAGTCGCCGGTGATCAGCGCGGTCTCACCCCGGTTGGTCAGCTTGACGGCGACGTGGCCGGGGGTGTGGCCGGGGGTGGGCAGCAGACGCAGCCCCGGGGCGATCTCGACGCCCTCGGTGGGGACGTCGACGAGGTCGAGCAGACCTGCCTGCTCGACCGGTATCACGGAGTCGCGGAACATCTGCTTGCGTGCCTCCTCCATGTCGTACCCGGCCCAGAACTCCCTCTCGGTGCGCGAGGTCACGTATCGGGCGTTGGGGAAGGTGGGGACCCACTCTCCGTTCACTTCGCGTGTGTTCCAGCCCACGTGGTCGGCGTGCAGGTGGGTGAGGATCACCAGGTCGACCGATTCCGGAGGGAATCCGGCGGCGGTGAGGCGCTCGAGGTAGTCGGTGCTCAGGTTGTGCCAGGCGGGGTTGGCCCGCTCCTTGCCGTTGCCGATGCCGGTGTCCACCAGTACGCCGAGACCGCCGACCGTGAACGCGAAGCTGTGGCTGTCGATGTGCAGGATGCCCTCATGGTCGGCGAAGTGGGGGCGCAGCCAGTCCTGCCCGGTCACCACCTCGGGAGTGGCGTCGGGCAGCAGCCATGGTCCGGTCGAGGGCGGCAGCAGGACCTCGTCGACGCGTAGGACGGTGACGTCGCCCACGGTCCAGGCGGCGATGGGGGTAGGGAGGGCAGAGGGCATGGTCCGTCGTTTCCTTTGTTCTGATCAGCGTAGGTTCCACGGGGGACGGCGGTGATGACGGCGTGGGGGCAGGAGCGGGGCGAGCCGGTCTCCTCTCCGACGCACGGCTCCTCCAGCCCGCCTGCGGCCGCGCGGGCGCCGCACCGCGATCGTTCCTCCGGGCGCCAGGCGGCTTTCACTCCGACATGGGATTGCGTCCCGATAAACGCAATGGATTTGCGTTAAATCACCGTAGCCTTCTAGAGTCCACTAACGCAAGGTCTTAGCTTTTGATGAGGCTCTGCCACTCCTACTCCGCCTCCCATCCTTGAACAGGAAAGGGCGTACATGCGCGCTGTTGAGCTCACGCCGCCGGTGGCGGCCCATTGGGCCGCCCATGCCGGACTTCCGCTCCCCGCCGACCGTCATGCCGCGGTCGCCGCCGTCGCCCAGCACATCCACTCCGTCGTCGCGGTCCTGCGGGAGCTGGACTTCGGCGAGACCCCGTCCGCCGGCGCCTACCGCGCGGGAGAAGGGAAGCACGATGCAGCCGTATGAGCTGTCCCTCGCCGCCGCCGCGGACGCGATCCGGGCCGGGCAGCTGTCCCCGGTCGAGCTGGTGGACTCGGTCCTCGATCGCGTCAAGCAGGTGGAGCCGGGCCTCAATGCCTACGTCACGGTCGACGCGGAGCGGGCGCGCCGGGCAGCGCGTGAGGCCGAAAGCGACATCGCGACCGGCCGCTACCGCGGTCCTCTGCACGGTATTCCGATGGGCCTGAAGGACCTGATCGACGTGGCCGGCATGGCGACATCGGCCAGTTCGCGGGTCCGCGCCGGCCACCGCGCGCAGACCGACAGCACGGTCGCCGCACGCCTGGCGGAGGCCGGCGCGGTCCTGCTCGGCAAGACGCAGACCCACGAGTTCGCGTACGGCCTGACCACTCCGCAGACCCACAACGCCTGGGACCCGGGCCGTGTCGCCGGCGGCTCCAGCGGCGGATCCGCCGTCGCGGTGGCGTCGGGCGCCGCGACCTTTGCCCTGGGCACCGACACCGGCGGGTCGATCAGGGTGCCCGCCGCACTCAACGGCGTCGTCGGCCTCAAGCCGACCTACGGCCTTGTGCCCCGCCACGGCGTCACGTCCCTGTCCTGGTCGCTGGACCACGTCGGCCCGATCACCCGCACCGTCCAGGACGCGGCCCTGGTCCTGAATGCGCTGGCCGGGCACGACCCGCGTGATCCCGCCTCTCTCTCGACGCCCGCGACCGACTACCGGCCGACCGCCGGCACGAGCCTGACCGGGGTGCGGATCGGCGTGCCCCGCACCTACTACTTCGACCATGTCGACCCCGAGGTCGAAGCCGCGGTCCGGCACGCCATCGACGATCTCCAGGCCCTCGGCGCACGCCTCGTCGATGTCGAGATCCCCATGGCCCGCTACATCCAGGCCACCCAGTGGGGCCTGATGGTGCCCGAGGCCACCGCCTACCACGAGCACACCCTGCGCACGGCCCCCGAGCTCTACCAGGCCGACACCCGAGTCCTCCTGGAGGCCGGTGCACTGATGCCGGCCGCGGACCACCTGCGCGCCCAGCGCTCGCGCACCCTCATGCGGCAGGAATGGGCCCGCATGCTGCAGGAGGTCGACGTGATCGCCGCCCCCACCGTCCCTGCGACCGCCGTGAAGGCCGGCCAGGAGACGATCACCTGGGCCGACGGCACCACCGAGGGCGTCTCCGACGCCTACGTACGCCTCTCGTCCCCAGCCAACATCACCGGAATACCGTCCCTGTCCGTGGCGGTCGGCCAGGACGGGGACGGTCTGCCGATCGGCATGCAGCTTCTGGGGCGGCCCCTGGGCGAGAGCACGCTGCTGCGCGTCGGCCACGCCTACGAGCAGACCCAGCTCACCTCCGAGTCGGCACAGGTGGCCTGACAACGGCGCGTGGGCCTGGACGGAGAGTCCGGCCCACGCGCCGTTCGCGTCCGATCAGGATCAGGTCGGGATCAGGTCAGGGTCAAGACCAGATGCCTGCGGCGAGGAGGTCGGCGAGGGCTGTCGCACAGCCGTCGAGCATGCGCTCGCCCTTGGCCGCGGAGGCGCTTCGGGCGTCGCCGGCGGTGCCGGACGGTGTGATGGTGTCGAAGGAGACGGAGCGGTAGACGGGCGAGGAGTCCTCGGACTGCAGGCCGATGTCCGGGCCCACCGCCCGGGCGGCCTCCTCCGTGCGTACGAGTTCGGGGCAGGCGGCCAGCGCCATCGAGGTCTCGCCCTCGCAGGCGTGCATGAGGTGGCGCTGTGTCTCCAGGATGTCGGCGATCACCTCACGTCCGGCGGTGAAGTAGCTCGTGACCGCGACCGGCGCGTCCAGCTCGGCCGTCAGCTCGTTGACCAGCGCGTTGAGCGCGGTGACATTGCCCCCGTGTCCGTTGACGATCAGGATGTGCCGGAACCCGGCGCGCAGGATCGAGCGGCACACGTCCCGCAGGAGCGCATGGAGGGTCGGCAGCGACAGGGTCAGGGTGCCGCCGAAGGGCATGTGGTGCTCGGCCAGGCCGCACCACACCGACGGGGCGACGACCACGGGCACGGAAGCGGCAGCGGCGGCCCGGCGGCACACCTCGGCGGCGAGGAAGTCGTCGATGCCGGTGGGCAGATGGTCACCGTGCTGTTCGGTGGAGCCCACCGGCAGCAGCACGATCGTGTCGCGTTGCGCCAGGTCGCGCAGCTCCGGAGCGGTCAGATGGTTCCAGTGGTTATCTCTCACGGCCGGGCAGCCTTTCGTAGCGCACTAAAGCGAATGCTTTGCGTTAGGCAGGCTAGAGTGAGGGAAACCTTGATCGCAAGGATTTCGCTTTAAGGCGGTGACAACCCTGGCGGGCGGTCGCCGCAGAGTTTCCTGGTGGGCGACCGGGTGGGCGGCTCCGCGGATCTCTTGCCGCTCCCGGTTATGGACTGTACAGTCCAGTCTACACCGTCGGCTCAGTCGGCCATGGAGGAGGAGAGGAATGGCCCTGCCCTCGTCCCCGGTCGGCCCAGCACTGCGGACGCCGCCTGGGTGCAGCGGGGCCGCCCGCGAAGGTACGTACCCGACCTCTCGCCGTGGGTGCCCGGCAGACGGGCACCCCGTCACCCATACTGCCGCCGCGCTGCGAGGTTCCCTCAACCTCGCAGCGCGGCGGCTCCTCAGGGCCCTGGTCCGTCCTGCCCCGGCACAACGGCGACCACGGCCGATCCCCTCGACCAGGCCCCGGCGCGGCCGGCATGAACCACGGCTTGGCCCGCCAGCCGCCGCCAGGTGCGAACGTTCCCGTCCACGTTCGAAGGCGGCCGCACCGAAGGCGGCCACCGTGACTCACCCGAGAGTGTGTCCTTGACAGATGTCCGCCCACTTCCCTCACTCGCGCAACAGGCTGCCCGACTTCGATCCGGTAGCCGCTCGCCGGCTCCGCGAAGCCCTCGGGCTGACCCCCGCCCAGACCGCCCATGTCATGCGGACCTGCTACGGGCTGCGCACCACGGCCGCGACCGTCGCGGCATGGGAACTGGGGGAGGGGGCACCCGCGCACAACGAACTGATCGCCATGGCCGGGGCCTTGTGGTGTGAACCGCATGACCTGCAACGCCGGGCGACGTTGACGCTGCGCGACTACCGCACTGCCCGCGGCTTGGGCATCAGCGCCCTGGCAATGCGGATCGGAATGGCGCCCTCGGTCTACGAAAGGATCGAGCAAACCGGCCACTGGAGCGGGGACGAGCGGCAGGCCGCCGCGCTCGCGGAGGTGCTCGAACTCCCCCTGCCGGTGTTCGTCGTGGTGATGGGCCGCGCCGAGCCCCTGGCGGGTCTCCTCCGTTACGCCGTCACGACGCGATGGAGCGCGTACGTCAAGCCGATATCCCAGCTCCTGCCGCTGCCGCGGCATCAGATCGAAGACGTGCTCCAGCACCTCCACGCGGAGTACCGCGCCCACATGACCGGGACGCCGGTCGCCACGGCGGAGAGCACCTTCTCCTCGGTGCAGGAGCTGGAACGCGCCTATCTCGGCGTCATACTCGACCGCTTCTGGGCACGGCTGCGTCGGTTGTACGCGTGACACGGAGGACCGCCGGGCCGGGCGCGACGGCCCTGCCGCTCCATCGGTTCTGCGCCCGGCGCGCCGGTCAGGGCAGCGGCATCAGCCGGTAGAAGACGGTCGCCACGAGCCCTCGCGCATACTCCGCTTCCAGCAGCCCAGGACGGAACAGGATGCGGTACATCATGGGTGCCACCACATGGTCCATGATCACATCGACGTCGGGTACGTGCTCGCCGCGTTCGGCGGCGCGGGCGAGGATGGCCTGCACCTGCTCGACGGCGTAGGTGGAGCAGAGCCCTGCGTTGCCCCCGCCCGGATCGCCGGCGAGGGCGTCGCGTACATAGGCCCTGCCCGGTGGTGAGGCCATCTCCTCGAGGAAGGCCACGGCCCATGCCTCCAGGTCCTCGCGCAGGCTTCCGTGGTCCGCCGGAGGTGCGTCGGGCCGGAGCCGTGCGACCGCGACGTCCGACAGGAGTTCCTGCAGATCACCCCAGCGCCGGTAGATGGTCGAGGGGGTCACCCCTGCCTTGGCTGCGATGAGGGGCACGGTCAGGCTGGACCGGTCCCGTTCGGTGAGCAGCTCGCTCACAGCTGTGTGAACCGACTGCTGGACGCGGGCACTGCGTCCTCCAGGACGGACCGCTGCTTTGGGGCTCATGCAGGAGAGCTTAACGCGAATTTCTTGCGTCTAGGGCCTTTCGTTTGGATCAGGCCGGGGTGCGGACCGGCGTCGTCGCCTCACAACGATTCGTGCGCAAGCCTTGCCACCCCCAAGGGTGGACTGTACTGTCCAATCCAATTCACGCTCCGGTATGCCCTGTATGGGCGTTTTTCCGTGGAGGAGAAGAATGAAACAGCCTGCGATCCCGTCCAGCGGCCTCTCCGTCGCCGCCCGACTCAACCGACTGCCGGTCACCGGCGTCCACAAGCGCCTCGTCACCGCTGTCGCCATCGGCAACTTCTTCGAGGTCTACGAGTGGTTCGTCTCCGCGGTCCTGGCGACCAAACTCGTCACCACCTTCTCGCTCGGCACGTTCGAGCTCGCGCTGCTGCTGTCATCGGTGTTCGTGGGAGCCTTCGCCGGAGCGGCGGTGATCGGCCGGCTGTCCGACCGGATGGGTCGGCGGAAGTGCTACATGATCACCCTCGGCTTCTACACCGTCGGCACTATTGGCTGCGCGCTGGCGCCCGACCTGTGGACGCTCCTGCTCTTCCGCTTCATCGCGGGCGTCGGGCTCGGCGGTGAACTTCCCGTGACCGATGCCTACCTCGGAGACGTACTGCCGCCCCGTAAGCGCGGCTACTACGCGGCATGGGGCTACACCGCCGCCTACACGGCCGTCCCCCTGGTCGGGTTCCTGGGCATGATGCTCGCGGACGACACCCTGCTCGGCTTCGACGGCTGGCGCTGGATGTTCGCCCTCGGCGCCCTCGGTGCCCTGATCACCTTCTTCATCCGGCGGTCGCTGCCCGAGTCGCCCCGCTGGCTCGAATCGGTGGGCCGAGTCACCGAAGCGGACGAGGTCACCCGCACATTCGAAAAGGCGGCCATGGCCCGCGGCTGGGTTCCTCCCCAGGACACGGACGAGCCGCAGCTCGCCGAGACCACCCCGCTGCCCGTAAAGACGATCTTCCGCCCTCCGTACATACGCCGCACCGTGCTCATGGGCATGCTGTGGATCCTCGCCCCCATCGGCTACTACGGCTTCAGCAACGTGGCCACACTCGCCCTTGCCCAGAAGGGACACACCGTGACCGACTCGCTGATGTACCTCAGCCTGTCCTTCATCGGCTACCCCCTGGGCTCCTTCCTCTCCATGATCCTGATGGAGAGACTTGAAAGAAAATGGTTCGTCGCCGCCTCCCTGGCAGGCATGGCCGCCTTCGGGATCGGCTACGGCAGTGCGAACTCCGCGGTCGCCATCGTCACCTGCGGCTTCTTCTTCACCCTCACCGCCAACCTGATGTCCAACTCGGGCCGCGTGTACCAGTTCGAACAGTTCCCCACGAGCCTGCGGACCACCTCCACCGGCATCCTCTACTCCTTCAGCCGCCTCTCCGCGGTCGCGGCCCCCTTCTACCTCGTCCCCCTCCTCTACAGCCAAGGCGCGGTCGCCGTCTTCGTCCTCGTCGCCATAGCGCTCCTCGTACCCGCCCTTTCCCTCGCCATATGGGGCGTCCGCACCACCGGCCTGTCGGTCGAGGCCATCACCGGCACCACGCCCGCGCCCGCCACCACCGTGCCCGTACCGGCAACCGGCACGTAGCCGACGAAGAGCCTCGTCCCTGGGCGGCAACCGCCCAGGGACGAGGAGAACGGCTTTCCGAACCGGTTTCCCGCAGACAGGAGAACCCCTATGGCAGCAGCAACGCCGCAGACGGGCACGTACACGGCCACCCACCACCGAAGCCTCGAAGACCCCGAGGGGTTCTGGCTGGAGGCGGCCGAACTGATCGACTGGACCGTGCCCCCGACGAAGGCCCTGGACGACTCCCGGGCACCGCTGTACCGCTGGTTTCCCGACGGCCGGTTGAGTACCTGTCACAACGCCGTCGACCGGCACGTCGACGCCGGTCACGGCGACCGCCTCGCGCTCGTACACGACAGTCCGCTCACCGCGAGCCGCACCACGTACACCTACCGGCAACTGCGCGACGAGACCGCCCGTGTCGCCGGAATGCTGTCCGGACTCGGGGTGACCAAGGGCGATCGCGTGGTGCTGTACCTGCCGATGATCCCCGAAGCGGTGATCGCCATGCTGGCCTGCGCCCGCATCGGCGCGGTCCACTCGGTGGTCTTCGGCGGATTCGCCTCCCGCGAGCTGGCCGCGCGGATCGACGATGCCCGGCCCAAGGTCGTCATCACGGCCTCGTGCGGCATCGAACCCAAGGGCGTCGTGCCCTACAAGCCCCTGCTCGACGACGCCCTCGCCCAGGCCGGCCACACACCGGACCACTGCGTGGTGCTCCAACGCCCTCAATGCACCGCCCCACTCACCCCCGGACGGGACCTGGACTGGGATCAAGCGGTCGCCACGGCCGCACCGGTACCCTGCGTGCCCGTCGCAGCCACCGACCCGCTCTACATCCTCTACACCTCCGGCACCACCGGCCGGCCCAAAGGCGTCGTGCGCGACCACGGGGGCCACGCCGTCGCACTGCGCTGGTCCATGCAGTACATCTTCGACACCCACCCCGGCGATGTCTTCTGGGCCGCTTCCGACGTCGGCTGGGTCGTGGGGCACTCCTACATCGTCTACGGCCCCCTGATCGCCGGCTGCACCACCGTGCTGTACGAGGGCAAGCCCGTCGCGACTCCCGACGCGGGGGCCTTCTGGAGAGTCGTGGCCGACCACGGCGTCACGACACTGTTCACCGCACCCACCGCGATCCGCGCGGTGAAGAAGGAGGACCCCGAGGGCAAACTGCTCGGTGCCCACGACACCAGCTCCCTGCGTCATCTGTTCCTGGCGGGAGAGCGGCTGGACCCGCAGACCTACCACTGGGCCGGCGACCTGCTCGGCGTGCCGGTGGTCGACAACTGGTGGCAGACGGAGACCGGTTGGCCGATCGTCGCCAATCCCATGGGCTTGGAGCCGCACCCCACGAAGCCGGGCTCACCCACGCTACCGGTACCGGGCTACGACGTGCGGATCCTCGACGGCGCGGGTCACCAGGCAGCGGCAGGCGAGGACGGAGTGGTCGCCATCAGACTGCCACTGCCACCAGGCACCCTGACCACCCTGTGGAACGACGACGAGCGCTACACCAGCTCCTATCTCTCCACGTACGACGGCTACTACCTCACCGGGGACGGCGGCCGCAGGGACGAAGACGGCTATGTATACGTCATGGGCCGCATCGACGACGTCCTCAACGTCGCCGGTCACCGCCTGTCCAGTGGTGCGATGGAAGAGGTGCTCAGCGCCCATCCGGAGGTGGCCGAGTGTGCGGTGATCGGAGTCCGGGACGCGCTCAAAGGACAAGTGCCACGCGCGTTCGTCGTCCTCAAGGCCGGAGTCGATCGTGCCCCGCAGGAGATCTGCGCGGAACTCGTCAACCGGGTCCGCCACGGCATCGGAGCCGTCGCCTCCCTCCGCCGGATCGATATCGTCAGCGCCCTGCCCAAGACCCGCTCCGGCAAGATCCTCCGGCGGACCATGCGTGACATCGCCGACGGCGTCGACGGCGCACCGCCCTCCACCATCGACGACCCCACAGTGCTCGAAACCCTCCGCGACATTCTCCGCAACGACTCGTCCCCGATGGGGGACCACCCCGAAAGGACCGGACCGTGACCCTCGATCTCTCCTGGGAAGACGCGGCGAAGTGGTCCCGCAGAGCCGGACTGCCCCTGGCCGACGATCGGCTGGAAGCAGTGGCCGCCACAGCGAACCACGTCCAGAACGTTCTCAGCGCGCTGCGCTCGCTCCACCTCGGCGAGACGCCCCCGGCACCCGCCTACGCCGCAGCAGAGGAATGAGGATCATGCAGCCGTACGAACTGTCCCTCGGCCAAGCGTCGCGCGCCATGGCGGCGGGCCGGCTGTCGCCCGTCGAGCTGACCGAATCGGTCCTCGACCGGATCGCGACCATGGAGGAAGACCTCAACGCCTACGTGACCGTCGTGGCCGAATCCGCGCGCCGCGCAGCGGCCCGGGCCGAACGGGAGATCGCCGCGGACGGTCCCCGCAGCGCGCTCCATGGGATCCCCATGGGGCTGAAGGACCTCATCGACACCGCCGGAGTGCCCACGACCTCCAGCTCCCTGGTCCGGGCCGACCGCGTACCGGCGGAGAACAGCACCGTGGCCGCCCGGCTCGACAGCGCCGGCGCCGTCCTGGTCGGCAAGACCCACACCCATGAATTCGCCTACGGTCTGACGACCCCGCAGACCCGCAACCCCTGGGCGCCCGAGCGCGTCTGCGGTGGATCGAGCGGCGGATCCGCCGCCGCGGTGGCCGCGGGTGAGGCGATCTTCGCCCTGGGCACCGACACAGGCGGCTCCATCAGAGTCCCCGCGGCGCTGACCGGCGTGGTGGGTCTGAAGCCCACGTACGGCCTGGTCCCACGGCACGGCGTGACCCCGCTGTCCTGGTCCCTGGACCACGTCGGCCCGATCACCCGCACCGTCGAGGACGCGGGACTGGTCCTGAACGCCCTCATGGGCCATGATCCCAACGACCCCGCCAGCAGCCACCGGGAGCCGCAGGACTGCCTGCGCCACCTCGGCCGGGATCTCACCGGGCTGCGCCTGGGCGTGCCCGTCAACTACTTCTTCGACCACGTCGATTCCCAGGTGGAGAACGCGGTGCGGGCGGCCGTCGCGCGGCTCGCCGGACTGGGTGCCCAGTTGGTGGACGTCGAGGTCCCGATGACGCAGTACGTCAAGGCGACCCAGTGGGGGCTGATGGTCCCCGAGGCCACCTCCTACCACGAGGAAGACCTCCGCAGGGCACCGGAACTCTACGACCCGGACGTGCGGGTCCTGCTGGAGGCCGGCGCGCTGGTCCCGGCCACCGACTACCTCCGTGCGCAGCGTTCCAGGACCCTGATGCGCCGCGCCTGGTCAAGCCTGTTCGACCGGGTCGACCTCATCGCGGCACCCAGCGTCCCGGCTACCGCGGCCATGACCGGCCAGCAGGAGTTCCGGTGGGCGGACGGCACCAGCGAAACGGTCACCGACGCCTACGTCAGGCTCTCCGCCCCCGCCAACCTCACCGGAATCCCGTCCGTCTCCCTGCCCGTCGGTCTCGACGGGACCGGCCTGCCCATCGGCATGCAGCTCATGGGCAGGCCCTTCGAGGAGGCCACCCTGCTGCGCGCCGCCGCGGCCTACGAGCACGAACGGGGCGCCATCGTTCCTTCCACGCCCCTCGCATCGTGACCTCGTCCCGGAGCCCGGGGCCGCATGTCAGAGTGCCCGCGTCCAGTGCCGGGAACGTCCTGCGAGGCCCACCGCGGGCGATCGCCGTCGGTGCCTTTGACACGCCAAAAGGCGGGAGCGGCACCCCTCCGAGTCTCCGGCAGGGACAGGGGTGACACCAGGGACGGAAGGGATTAAACTGGACTGTACTGTCCAATCTAATCGGCCCGGTGAGTCCGATGATCAAGACCTCTGCCCCTCCAGCCCAGTCGACGGCAACAGTCATGGCCACCTCCTCCAGCTCCCCGAGATTCCGCCCGACATCCCTGTCCCTGCCGGCACAGGAGCGTTATGTGCCGATCGCCCGCCGTCTCGTCGCGGGCCGCCTGCCGGCCTGGAGTATCAGCCCAGCCGATCAGGACTCCGTGCTGCTGATCATCGGAGAGCTCGCCGCGAATGCGGCCAAACACGGGCGGGAGACCATGACGATCATGGTTACCGCCTCCTCGCGATGGCTGACCATCGAGGTCACCGACACCGGCAGGCCGGCCCCGGGCAGGCGGCAGCAGTCCTCCGAGGCCGAAGGGGAGAACGGCCGCGGACTGCAGATCGTCGAATGCCTCGCGCACTCCGTGCAGTACATCGCAGACGCCACAGGAACCCGTGTCCGCGTCGACTACCGCCTCGCCGCCGCCACCTCCTCTCCCCGGGACCGGTAGACCGCCGCAAAGAGATCGAAACTAGACTGACCCGTACACAATCCGGAAGGTATGCGATGCCCCCACAGAGCCCTCAGCCGGTCATTCGTGCACCCCAGAAACCTCCAAGCGCCACGAGCCAGAAGATCCTGCAAGCCTCGAGGGACTTGTTCCTCGAATTCGGCTATGACGGTGTCAACCTCGACCTCATCGCGAAGCACGCCGGCGTGGCGAGACAAACCGTGTACAACCTCTTCGGAAGCAAAGAGGCGGTTTTCCGGGCCACCATGGAGTACCACTGGGCGGCTTTCGGACTGGACGCCATCGAAGCCAGCCTCGTGCGCGACTATTCCGACCCGGCCGGCTTCCTCCGGCACTTCGCCGAGACCCTCCTCGACTTCATCAACGAGAAGGATCAGATCGCCTTCACTCGACTGGTCATCGCCGAGTCCCGGAAGCTCCCGTGGGTCTCCGCGGACTTCTACCGCCTCGGCAAGGCGCCGCTGGCGGGGATGTTCAGCAGGTGCCTGACCGAGATGACCGAGTCCGGCGCCTTGGACTGTCCCCACCCGGATCTGGCGGCACGCCAGTTCCTCGGGCTCATCCAGGAATTCGCGATCTGGCCGCACGTCATGGCCATCGGCGAAGCCATCAAGGACCTTCCCCCCATCGAACTGGTCGTGGAAGAGGCCATCACCATGTTCCTTCGCCGCTACCAAGCCGAGCAACCGGACAAGCGATAGACCGCTGAACACCATCGCCGGCGCGGCCGGTACTCGGCCCTGAGGCCGGCGCTACCCGTCCGATCCGGGGAACGAGTGGAAGGTCCCCTGCGGGTCGTATGCGGCCCGGAGGTCTCGCAGCCTCTCCCAGTTCGCCGGCGCGAACGAGCGGACGCAGCGCGACGGGTCGCGAGCGAGATCCGCCTCACCCACGTAGTGGCCGTGGGCGAGCGGTTCGAGGGTGGTGGTGAGGGCGCTGAGCCACTCTCGATTCTGCTGGTCAGCGGTCTTGTCGTCCCAGATCGCATACGGCAGGACCAGGGTATTCCCCGTCATCGAGAAGGCGGCATCGGGCAGACGACTGCCACGGAGGGCCGGAGGAGAGGGGCAGACGAGGATCACCGACTCATCGGATGGCGCGTCGGCTGCCGCCTGGGCGATGGGTTGCAGCAGATCGCGTAGAGGTGCGTCGGACCACAGGGCGTCGCCGCTGTAGCGTCGGCCTTCCGGCAGGAGCGGCGGACTCGCCTCAAGCAGTCCGCTCAGTGTTGTCGTCGCGTTGGTGGCCCTGACCGCTCCGGCCCTGGCCATCGGGTGATCGAAAAGCGGGTGGAGTGACTGGTCGGCTTCGCCGACCGAGTCGCCGAACGCGGTCGCGCAAACCTCGAGGCTGCCGGTGCCGCCAAGGGAACGGGCGGCAGGCGAGTCTGCGCGGATCAGCATGCGCAGCTCAACCGAGTCAGGGAGGGCCGGTGCGACCTGTTCCAGCCAGGCTCCCACAGCCGCGGCCTCTGTCAGCGGGAAGACCGCGGAGCTGGTCCGGATGGCCGGCGGTTCGGGATACAGCCGCACCGTGAACCGCGTCGCGACACCGAAGAAGCCGGTTCCCGATCCCCGGGCCGCCCAGAACAGGTTGGTGTTGTGGTCGGCCTCGGCAATGACCAACTCGCCCTGAGCGGTGAGGACGTCCAGCGACTCCACACTGAAACAGGCAGGGCCCCAGGAGCCGAGATTCCATCCGAGCCCGCCGGCGAGCAGATACCCGCTGAGTGCCACGGTGGCGCAGTGCCCGACCGGAAAAGCCAGCCCGTGCTTGGCCAGAGCCGTGGTGAGGTCCAGCGCGGTGACGCCGGGCTGCAGGGTGGCCGTCTGCTGTCGGGGGTCGATCGAGACCTCACGCATCTGCGAGAGGTCGATGAGCATCCCGCACTCCCGCAAAGCCGATCCCCACAGGCTGTGGCCGCCTGCTCGGACCGCGACCTTCATTCCCCGGCCGCGGGCGTAGTCCATCGCGGCCATGACGTCCTGCTCCGATGTGGCCAGCACGATCAGGTCCGGGCGATGGCCCGGCTTCCGGGCGTTCCACACCGCGTTGCGTCTTGCCGTTTCGTAATCGGTTTCGCCGCACCACAGTGCCCGGCCGTGGCTGCCTGTGGGAAGGAGCGTGTTGCTCATGATGCGCGTGGTCTCCTCAGCGTACGTGTGAGTGTGATTGCCTCACCGTTGTTGCCGGTCCGGTCACAGCACCAGGCACCGTGTCCAGCTCGGCGAAGACGGCTTGCCCCTCTTCCCGCAGGACGTCGCCGATGACTTCGATCCCGGCTGCGGCGAGTGCGGTCAGATGCTCGGGGGCGTTGGCCAATTGGCGGATGCCACCGGCTTGGGCGTCGGCCACCCGCGCCGAATACACGATCCGGGAAACGCCGGCCCAGAAGCACGCGGCCAGGCACATCGGGCACGGTTCGCAGGACGTGAACACCGTCGCGCCGGTCAGGTCGATCCGGTCGAGCACTTGGCAGGCTTCTCGGAGCGCGTTGACTTCGGCGTGCCGTGTGACATCCCGGTCGGCAAGCACCGTGTTGTGTTCGGCCGAGATGACATGTCCCTCCACGACGACGCAGGCTCCGAAGGGCATCTGGTCAGTACGGACGGCGCTGCGTGCTCGCTCGAGCGCGACGCGGATGAACCTCGCGTCCTCATCGGAATGCGGCATCTCAACTCCGTTCGGATCGCGCGCCGGCTCGAGGGACCAGGTGCAGGAATTCCGAGCGTGCGGGGTCGGTCGCCAGTAGCCCGCGGAAGGTGGAGGTGTAGGTCGACGAGCACTGCTTCTCCACGCCTCGCATCATCATGCACATATGGGATGCGATCACGATGACCCCCACACCGGCCGGAGCGAGGGCCAGGTCGATCGCCTCCGCGATCTGTTCGGTGAGGCGCTCCTGGACTTGGAGGCGGTGGGCGAACATGTCGACCAGCCGCGGGAGCTTGGAGAGCCCGATGACTCTTCCGGTCGGGAGGTAGGCGATGTGGGCGCGACCGAAGAACGGCAGCATGTGGTGCTCGCACTGCGAGTAGAACTCGATGTCGCGGACGACCACCAGGTTCTGGGTGTCTTCCTCGAAGATCGCGTCCCCGATGACGTCGGAGACCTGGACGTCGTACCCTTCCGTGAGGAACTGCATCGCCCTGCGCACACGCTCCGGGGTCTTTCGCAGCCCGGCACGTTCCACATCCTCGCCGATCAAACCGATCAGCTCACGCACGAGCGACTCGATCCGCCGGCTCCCGTCTCCGATGCCGTTCGACAGCCCGCTGTCCGTACCCAACTGCACCAGTGAGTCGTTGGTAACCGATGTCATACTGACCTCCTGAGATGGACGTGAAGTCAAGGCCGGGTCCTACTGGTTGGCTCGGTAGGACGCGGCATTGACGTGCGTCTCGGACACCTTGACCTGGGTGATCGATGCGTCGCCGGCATGGGGGATCGACTCCAGGGTTGCCCGAGCCACGCGGAAGACCAGCTCGGCAACGTTCTCCACGGTGGGAGCTGTCAGACCTGCCGCGAGTTTCTCGGCATCGGTGGGATCGTCCTCCGCTCCGAACCGGAAGATCTTGCATTCCTCATCGAGGAGTGCGGCGACGAGGGGGTCAGCGGCACTCAGCATGGTGCCGTGATCGAGCCAGGTGTCGATCCAGGTCCTGATCCCCGCTTTGAAGTCGCCGAACTCGGCCACGGTGCCACGGTCGGTCTGCGGTGCGGATACCGTGATTTCACACCACCAGGAGTGACCGTGGAGGTTCCAGCACTTCCCGCCGAGATGGGGAAGCCGGTGAGCTGTCTCGAAGTTGTGACGGACGGTTACCGAGTGCGTCATGCGCACCTCCGTAGGGTCTCAGTCGGCCGGGGAGGCCCGGAAGTAGTGGATGTGTGCAGGTTGCGTTGGGACCAACGCCGGCAGGAGTCCACTTCTGCTCAACCCGTCGCGCAGACAACGCGACTCAATCGGCGACGCTCCAGGTAACCCTGGCTCCGCCCTCGTCGACCACCGTCACAGCGGTCTCCAGCACGGGGAGTCCCTTTTCGATCAGGTAGTCGCCGAGCTCCCGCGCCACCGCCTCGCATGATGCCGAGTCAAACTCCCGCTCCCCGGGTCCCCACCACTGCCGCACCTGCTCGGCGAGGTCCATGAACTCGATATCGCGGTCGTCATGACGCACCAGCACGTCCGCGCGCACACGAAAGACATGCCGATGCCGGCTGGCGAGATGAGAGCGCGCAGGCGGCGCGGCCGGGTAGCAGTGGTAGCCGGGCAGGCGTTCCTCCACCCACACCGACGACCTCACGGCGTGGCCCAGCAGTGAATCGGACATCGCGAACTCCCCAATCAGCCAAGCGACTTGAGTCGCAGAACGATTGATTCCCCGCCATGCAAATGCGAGCCCCCGCACTGAGCAACGGCCACTTGTTGCAATCGGTTCACGCTTCGCCTCGGTAACTTGGCACGGCTTGTCAGGCCCCAACGACCAGCGCCGGCAAACCAGTTCTTGCGACGTCTGGTAGGCCCGCGGCCCGAACAGGGCGCCGCCGGACGCGACTGAGGTTGGTCTGACGTAGTGACAGCTGATCGTTCTTTCGCTGCTCCGTGCGTATCAGGTACGCGCAGTGCGGCCGGGCGGATGTTGGCGTTCAGGTGGAGTGCGCCACGTACCGATGAGAGTGCACCAACGTGGTGGTGGAGACGGGTCGTGTCCGTGAGCCGACTGTCGTCGGATCGGGGTGCCGGCAGGGGCAGCCGCTTGAGACCGCCCCTGCCGACGTGGGATCAGGATGCTTCCGCGACCCGGTTGAAGAGCCGGCCGGCGAGGTCGACGCCCGTGATCGCGCCGTTGATGTCGCGGGAGAAGTAGCGCTGCCCTTTGAGGCCGCCTTCGGTGACGATGTACTCGTCGCCGTCGCCGTCGCCGTCGCCGGGAAGGAAGCCGATGTCTGCGGCCGGGTAGTCCGGGGACATTTCCTCGTCCGATGCCTTGCGGATCTCCGGCTTGATGCCGACCGCCAGGGTGAGCCGGGTGCCGTCGGTGGCGATGTCGAGGTTCATGGCGTCGATCTCGCAGCGGCCGACGACCTCCCGGGCTCGTCCCTCGTCGTACGGGACCGGCTCCGCCGTCTGCTTGACGACGCCGAGGTAGTGCTCGAGCGCCCACCGCACGACGGTCTGGTTGAAGGGGTAGCCGTCCGGGCCGACGTTGGCCAGGGAGACCAGCGCGAAGTTACGCTCGGGCACGATGAGCAGCTCGGCGAACTGGCCGTTGCCCGAGCCGCCGTGGCCGATCCCGGGCAGGCCGTCCAGGTCGTGCAGGAACCAGCAGATGCCGAAGCCGTCGCCGAGGGTGCTGGCGCGCAGCCCGGCCGTCTGCTCCCGCATCCTGTGCAGCTCCGTGGCTCGCGCTGCCTGATCTCGATGCCACCGACTGGCGCACGGCCGCCATCGCTCATGCCTCCGGCATGCACGCGATGCTCACCCGGCACCCCTGGCTCGTCCAGGCATTCGGCAGCCATCTCCTGCACGGACCGCGCCAGGCCCGGCACAGCGACCTCAGCCTCGGCATCTATGAGAAGGCGGGCTTCGCCGCCGCCGACGCGGACCGGGTGGCCGCCGCCGTGTTCACCTTCGTGTTCGGCAGCGCGCTCGGTCCTGCCGGGCAGGTCTCGCTCAACCGTCGGCTGAGCAAGAACGGTGCAGACGCCGAGCAACTGATGGCCGACGTCATGACACGCGACACCGAGACTGCCGTGCAATTCCCGCGCCTCCAGGAACGCCTCGGCACCACAGCCGCCACGGAGTACGCCGCGGCGCCCGACGACACCTTCGCGTTTCGGCCTCCAGGCCCTCCTCGACGGCTTCGAGGCCCGCCTCAGAGCCGACCGCGCCAGCCAGGGCGATTGACCGGGCCCGGCCGGCACCCGCCCCGCGCCTCTGTGAGGAGGTCCCCGATGGGGAAGCGTCGGCTGTCCATGCCTCGGAACTCGCGGCCGAGCCCCCTGCTCCTCGAGGAAGGTCCGCGGGAAAACATCACGGAAATTCCGTGATGTCTCAGCGCCTCACGTCGTGCAGCCTTGACCCCCGGAACTCCCACCGACCGCAACGCAAGGGCCGGTCGGGTACCTGTCCGAGCAAGGGGATTTGACAGTTGTGACAGACATCGTGGTGGTACACGGAATGTGGGGCGACAGCTCGAGTTGGAGCGAGGTGATCCCGCTCCTGGAGGCTGCCGGGCACCGTGTGCATGCCGCCCAGCTGCCGCTGACGTCTGCGGAAGACGACATCGCGTACACACGTCAGATCATCGACGGTCTGCAGGGGCCCGTGGTTCTGGTCGGCTGGTCCTACGGCGGGATGGTGATCACGAACGCAGCCCACGGCGCGCCCAACGTTTCCGCCCTGGTGTACATAGCAGCCTTCGCCCCGAACGAGGGCGAGAGCGGAATCGACATTCTGAGCCGTTTCCCGTCGGCTCTCGCGGAAATGGTACGCCTCGACGAGCAGGGTCGCCTGTCTCTCGACCTCGACAAGTGCGGGCACCTGTTCGCCGGCGATCTTTCAGCGTCCAAGGCTGCTGAGCTGGCCGGTACGGCGAGGACGGGCGCAGCGACATGCATGTCCACGCCTTCCGGCGAGCCGGCCTGGCGTACGGTTCCGTCCTGGTACCTGGTGGCCGAGAACGACCAGGCCCTGCTGCCCGAGGCGCAGCGTTGGATGGCCACGCGCATCGGGGCGGCCACCACGTCCACGCCGGCAAGCCACGCCGTGCCGATTTCCCAGCCGGAACCCGTCGCCGAACTGATCGCCTCCGCGGCGGCAGCACGCCCGTGATCACACCTGCACGGGTCACGACGGCTCCAGGGCCCCGCTCACCCGCCCGTCTGCAGACACGTCTGACACATCTGACACGTTCGACACCAGAAGCCGAAGGCGATCGTGTGCGCATGGCACGGACGCGTGAAGGAAGAGCCCGCGTGGGGTCACAGAGAGCCCCCGCTGCGCGTGATCACGGCACTGGACGGGCGGTGTCCGATCGCGGCGCCGTGGGCAGCCTCCGAAATTTGCATGCTGAGGAGATTGTTCGATGAACTACGTCCGCGGCTTCGCGCCCTGGCTCTGCTATGCGAGTCTGAGCCCGTTCGACTGGCGGCTGGGCGTATGTGCTGCCGCGGTCGCCGCGTTGCTGCTGCTCGCCGGGCAGCTCCGAGTGCACAGCATCGACCTGCTGGGCGCGGCCACATGCGCGTTCTTCGTTGTGATGGCCGCGGTGGCGCTGGTGGACCCGAGCTCGGGGCTCCACAACTGGATCTGTGCCCTGGCCGCCGGCACCTTGGCGGTGACTGCCCTGGCCTCGCTCGGCGTGCGCAGGCCCTTCACCCTGGCGATGGCCCGCACCCAGGTCCCGGAGAAGTTCTGGAACCACCCGAAGTTCCTTCAGGTCAACATGGTGATCACCGGCGCGTGGGCGACGGCGTTCGCTGTCTCGGCGATCGCCTGCGCCCTCATCGTGGCGTACGCCCATGGCGCGGTCGTCCCGTTGGTCATCGTTCAGATCTTGGGGTTTGTGATCCCGTCCGCGTTCTGCGCCCGGTATGTCGGGCGCGTCCAGGCCGCTGTGAGGCGAGCCGCAGTGCAAGGGTGAAGCCGGCCCGAGAACCGAAACCTGCGGCGGTCAGGCCCCGCGAACAGCAGCCCGGCCCGGCGGCTCCCGCGGCGCCTGACCGGCAGGAGCCCACGCCCTGTCCCGCCGCCGTCCGGCCGAGCCGCGTCCGTGGCTGCTTGCGTATGTCAGGGCAGCAGCCGGGGGACGGGCGAACGGTGGCTCCGGACAAGAGACAGACACGGGCCTTGGTGATCAAGGGAATCGATGCTCGGCTATGGCTCGAGAGCCCGTACCCAACGATGCGCTCAGGCGTCAACTCACCCAGAGCCAGCCCGTGATCGCCCACGTTCAACACTCACACCGGAGGAACAGACACATGGCCGAGACCTCTGCGCAACGCCCCGGCGCGGCGTATGACGAGCCCCACGAGGCCCGGCAGACCAGCGCTGAACGGTTGATGTACTTCTCGGACGCGGTGATAGCCATCGCCATCACACTGCTTGCACTGGAGTTGCCGGTCCCGACCGAAGGCGTCCATGGCAACGCCGGTGTGCTGGATTTCCTGCGTGAGCACCTCACGGAGTACGTCGCGTTCCTGGTCAGCTTCGTGGCCATCGCCACGCACTGGATGGCTCATCAGCGCCTGTTCCGGTACGCGACCGGGACGGCGGGTGGGGTGATCCGATGGAACCTGCTGTGGCTGCTCATGATCGCCATCACGCCGTTCACCACGAAGCTGCTGACCAACGAGGCCGACGCGTTCCAGGTCCAGTTCATCATCTACGCGGCCAACCAGGCCTTGGCAGGCCTGTTCCTCATGCTGGCTTTCTCGTCCCTGCGACAGTTCAAGCTGCTGCGAGCGAAGACTCCGCCCGCGGCGGTGGCGGGCACCCTGGCATGGATGACCTCGGTGGTCGTCGTCTTCGTGATCTCCATACCCGTCGCACTGGTCACGCATTGGGCGTCCCTGTGCTGGGTGATGCTCCCGATGGTACGGATCATCAGCCTGCGATTCGTCGAGTGGCGAGTCGCCGGCACCCTGGGGTGAGCCGATCGTGCATCAGACCCTTGTGTCGCTCGGTCGCGGGGTTGGTGACGAAGGTCGGTATGGGGGCCGAGGAACGGCCGCGAACGGCGCGGGTGTTAGCTTCCTTCCCGTGGTGGAACACCAGGACAAGACCAGGGCGGCCTACGACGGGGTCGTCGAGCTCTATGCGTCGATGTTCGCTGATCGGCTGGAGACGCGGCCGTTCGCGCGGGCTATGATCGGCGCTTTCACCGAGCTGGTGCGCGAGACGGGGAACCTGCGGGCAGCCGATGTCGGGTGCGGGCCCGGACATCTGACGGCCATGCTGCGCGAGTTGGGGCTGGACGCCTTCGGGCTCGACCTCTCCCCGGCGATGGTCGACCACGCCCGGCGGGCCTATCCGGCGCTGCGGTTCGACGAGGCGCGAATGGAGGCTCTGCCGGTCGAGGACCGCGCGCTCGGCGGAGTGCTGGCCCACTACTCGATGATCCATACCCCGCCTGCGGAATTGCCCGCGCTGCTCGCCGAGCAGGTGCGTGTCATGGTACGAGGGGGCCTGCTCCTGGTCTCGTTCTTCGCGACCGAGGGTCCGGAGCCGGTCCTCTTCGATCACAAGGTGACGCCCGCCTATAGCTGGCCGGTGGACCGGTTCGCCGAGTTGCTGGCCGGTGCCGGGCTCGTCACGGTCGCTCGGCTGCTCCACGACCCGGCCTCCGAACGGGGTTTCCTCGACGCCCACTTGCTGGCGCGCCTCCAATAGACGGGAGCGACGGGCCGAACCCTGCCTGAGCTGCGGACTGCTGGTCGGAGAACTCGGGTCGACGACCGCACCCCTGTCGACGACCAACCTCCTCATCCACATCGGGTCGCCGTTGACCCGGCGACTTCGAGGAGCACGGCAAGTTCGTGCCGTCGACGCTGAGCCCGTCGACGCTGAGCCCGTCGACGCTGAGCCTGCCGACGCGGAGGACCGCGCCGGCGGGCTGCCCGAGTCCCGGTCCACCCTTCGCGCGCCACCGGGCCAGCCTCTCGCTGCACCTGGTGGCTTTGTAGGATTATGCGGCCGCGGCCCCAGGGGAGACGCTGCAGCAGGCTGCGAGGGCAAGGGAGTTCGGTGTGGGTGCGGGTGCGGGTGGGGAGCGAAACGGTGCGTCCATGTCCGATGAGGAGTGGGAGCAGTTCCTGCGCGAGTCGGTGATGGGTGTCGCCGATGCACCCAAAGAACCGTCGGCCCGCGAACGTCACGTAGCGAACATCCTGCGAGAGGAGTCCGACCCACCAGCAGGTTGGCGCACCTATACGCCCGCGCGACCCAGGCGGCGGAAGATCTGGTACGTGGCAGGGCTGCTCGCAGCGGTGGTGTTGCTGGGCGTGGCTCTCGCCCCGGCACAGATAGTCGATTTGTTCAGTGGCGACAATGCGGCGTCTCGGCCGCTCGCAGCCGAGACCGGGCGCCCGCAAAACGCGCCTCCGGCCGAGTCGGCCCTGCCGCCTACGCGTGATGAACCGTTCAGGGGATCGCCGGCGGTGCACTGGGCAAGCGGATCTGCAGGAATCACGGTGCCTGAGGCCAAGGCGACAGGGTGGATGAGTGCTGCCCAAGTTGCGCAGGCTCTTGAGAAGAGCCGTACCTTCCTGGTGGCCTCCAACCTTGATTCCGGAGTGCTGCGGGGGGAGCGCCCCGAGAAGGCGATCAAGCTGATCAACCCGCATCAAGAGGACATCCAGGCCTTCCTCAAGACCGCGTTTCGTACACCCAGCGAAGACAACGACCCGCTCTTGCTGTTCAGCCGCTTCAAGCCCTCGCAAGCACGCCTCATCGGAGATGTGATCAAGACTCGGGGCCGGATCACCTATCGGGAAGGCGAGCGCGGCGCGCTTCAGGTGACCGCCGACGTTACCTTCGTCTACCCGGTTACCCGTGCGGTGGCAGACAGCCATGAAGTCGTGCGCACCGTTGTGCGGCGGGAGTTGGTGATCGGCTGGGACGATCCGGCCAAGGTCGTCACAGAGCCGGGAACGTTCTCGGTCTTGTCGTACAAGCTCGACATGACCAATGGGGGCTGCGACACCCACACCGGCTACTTCGCTCCGGCGTTTGGGACAGAACATTCGACCAGCGCAGTCGGCACTGAAGTAGACCCGTACGACCGCAGCACACCGATCGACCAAGGCCAACCTGCGGGTGACGGGTGCAGAGTCGCCACACGCTCCTAAGCTCGACTCCGACGGGATTCAGCACCACCACGTTCCTCGCCGCACTCACCGGCCACTGGCACCGCAACACCCGCATGTGCTCCGCCAGCCGGGCCGCAGGGTGCTCGGCGTCCATCGGCACCCAGCCGGCACCCCCGGCGCCCTGGGGCTTGTCGGTGGGAAAAGTGACCCGGCGGGTGCAACCGGACTTCCGGGTGAGCCGCGCACCCCGCGTTTCGGGCCTGCGAAGGCGGAACCGGGGGATCATCCCGTACACCTGTCGTCCGCGGGCCCCACGCCGGCCGGCAGCGGGTCGAGGACCTGGCCGAGCAGGTGCAGTGGCCCGGCGGTGACTCCCGCCTTCTCCACGGCTCGCCAGTAGGCCAGCGCCGTGGGACCGTCCACCAGACCTTGCACCAGCGGGACGTCCGCGCCGGAGGCGTGCAGCAGGGACTCCGCCCGGCAGGACGCCAGCGTCCCGGCGATCCCGTGCCGTGCCGCCGCCTCGACGGCTGCCACGGGCAGTCCGTCCGTTGGGGCGTGCCGTGTGGAGCCGACCGTGAGCAGGCCCCCGCCGACGACGAGGACGTCCCCGTGCTCGCGCATCCGGGCCAGCGCCCGCCCGGTGTCGAAGCAGTGCGGGAAGCTGTCGTCCACGACGACGGCGCCGGGCCGCAGCCGGCCGACGTCGATAAGGCCCCGGTGTCCGCTGACCGCCGCGATCACCAGCCCAGCCCCGTACACCGCCTCGGGCAGGTCCGGTTGTGAGAGCTGGACGGCGACCTCTCCGGCCAGGCCGCGCTCCCGGAGACCGCGCGCCAGGTCCCGCAGGCGCGGACCGCTGCCGGGCACGTCGCACAGCACGAGCCGGGCGGGCGGCACCTCGGCCAGGGTGAGCAGCAGTTCCAGCGACGAGGCGCCGATGGAGCCGAGCCCCACGACGGCCACTTCCAGCGCGGCCAGGTCACGACCGGTGGCCTCCAGGGCGGCGTGCACCGTGCGCACCACCGAGACGACGGTGGCCGCGTGCCCGGTTGTGACGGACGCCGTCGGGGCACGGCCGGCGCGCAGCACGTCGAAGCCGTAGCCGGTCAGGGAGGGGATCATGCCTGCCAGGGAGACGCAGCGGGCGCCGAGCGCCCCGGCCCGCTCCACAGCACGCGCAGTGCGCTCGGCCAGGGCGGCGTCCCCGGCGAGTTCGTCGGCGAACAGCGGCAGCGCGACGAAGCCGGAGCGGCCCAGCGGTGTCGTGGTCGTCTCCAGCAGCCGGGGCTCGCCGCCCGGGAACAGCAGACGGCGGATGTCCTCGCGCACCGAGGGGGCGTCGGGCAGACCCGCGAGCCGGGCCAGGTGGGCGGGCGTCGGCAGATAGCCGACGAGCGCTGCGTCCAGGTCCGGGCGCCGGTCGGGTTGGGTCGGGTGCGTGCCGGGTTTCTTCTCCCGCCTGCCGGACGGAACTTCCCGCCCCGCGGTCCGCCGCGGTCGCGCGGTCTGCCGGGGTGTCACGGGCAGCCGTTCCTGCTCCGCCGCCGCACGGCCGAGGACGTCGCGCAGAGCGTCGGCGAACGCGGCGAGCGCGGCCTCGTCGAAGACGGCTTCCGCGCCGCGCACGGTGATCCGCAGCCGGTCTCCGTCAGGCCGCACCGCGAGGAACACGTCCGTCCGCGCCGCGGGCGGCGTGAAGTCGCTGTCCTGCTCCTCGTCCCAGTGGACGGCCAGGGCGTCCCCGCCCTGCGGGCCCAGCGCGCCGAAGTCGAGGAAGGTGAAGAAGAACTGCGACGTCAGCGGTAGCCCGCCCGCGTCGCGCGGGACGACGTCCTCGTGGATGCGGGCCGTGACCGTCTCCTCCACGACCCGGCGCATCCGCCGTGCGAAACCGCCGCCGGACGGGTCCGTGGCGCCGGGCCCGAACGGACGCACGGCGATGGCGGTGGCGAACGGCCCGAAGACGCGGTGGATGTCGGGCAGAGGATGGTCACGGCCGGACACGGCCACGCCGATGACCAGGTCCTCCTGGCCGGTGAGCGTGGCCAGAGCCTGGTGGTAGGCGGTCAGCAACGGCGCGAACAGCGTGGCGCCCGCCCCGGCGGCAAGCCTGCGGAGCGCGTCCACGGCGGGGGCGTCCAGCACGAAGCCGCGGGAACGGAACCCCTCCGGTCGCGCCTCCCCGTCCCGGGGCAGGTTCCCCAGGACCGGCCGCGCGTAAGGCGAGGACAGCGCCTCGTGCCGCCACGCGCCGTCCTCCTCGGCTTCGGCGGCGGACGCGGTCTGCCCCGCCAGACGCTCCGTGTGCTCACGGAAGGTGCCTCGCAGCGCGGGCAGCTCGGGCTCGGCGCCCCGGCTCAGACGGTCGTGAACGGCAGTCAGTTCGGTCAGGAGCAGGGCCGCGCTGTAGCCGTCGCCGATCAGATGGTGGGCATGCGCGACGAGCACGTGCTCGTGCGGAGCCAGGGTGAGCACCCGCAGCCGCAGCAGCGGCCAGGTCCACGGCTCGAAGCGGCGGCGCCGCTCGTCCTCGATCCGCTCCGCCAGTTCCCGCGGCCCCGCGACGTTCTCGAAGGCCACCGGCAGCCGCAGCGACACGGGCAGTTCCTGCTGCACCGGAGGCCGCGCCCCGGCGGGGAATACCGTCCGCAGCATCGGATGCCGGGCCACCAGTACGTCCACGGCCCGCTGGAAACGGTCCCGGTCCAGTGGGCCGGTCAGCCGCAGCCGGGCCAGCCAGGACGCCCCGGCACCGGGGGCGAGCGCCTCGGCGAGCAGGAAGCCGCGCTGGCTCGGGGTGACCGGGAAGGCTGACGGGAACAAGGGTTCGGCGTCGGGGGATGCCGCTTCGGGCCCGGAGAGCACTATGGCTGCCGCGGTGCCGCTCCCGATTCCCACGCCGGCTTCGGCACCCGTCTCGGCTCGGGTCCCGCCTCCGCTTCCGGCTTCGGTGCCACCCGTGCCCCCCGCCCCGGCCGCCGCCTTGTCGACGGCCTCGGCCAGGGCGGCGAGGGTGCGGTGCCGGTAGATGGCGGTGGGCCGGGGGAGCGGACGGCCGTCGTGCCGGGCGAGCCGGTCGAAGACCTGGAGGGCCAGCAGGGAGTCGCCGCCCAGGTCGAAGAAGTCGTCGTGCCGCCCGACGCGTTCGACACCGAGCACCTCGCACCAGATGCGTTCGAGCCGTTCCTCCGTGGTGCTCGCCGCCGCAGGCACGGCCGCTGACGGTGCCTGCGCCCGGCCCAGCAGCGCCCGCCGGTCCACCTTGCCGGTGCTGGTCAGCGGCAGCGAGTCCAGGAGCGTGACGCGGGACGGCACCATGTACGGCGGCAGCGTCCGTGCCAGGTACCGCCGCAGCGTCGGCGTGTCCACCTCGCGGCCGGTTTCCGCGTCCGTGGGCGAAAGCACGACGAACGCGAACAGCCGCCCCCCGTCGGCGAGTACGGCCGCCTGCGCGACGTCCGGACGGGCCCGCAGCACCGTCTCCACCTCGCCCGGCTCCACGCGGTGACCGCGGATCTTGACCTGGTCGTCGAGCCGGCCGACGAAGTGCAGCACGCCGTCGTCCAGCACCCGCACCCGGTCGCCGCTGCGGTACCAGCGCCGCCCGTCGCGCCGGACGAAAGCGGTCCGTGTCAGATCCGGTTCGCCGAGGTACCCGGCGGACAGCCCGACGCCCCCGATCAGCAGCTCGCCGGTGCCGCCGGACCCGACCGGCTCGCCGTCGGCCCCGACGACGAGGAGTTCGGTGCCGGCGACGGCACGGCCGACGGGCAGCGCCGCGACCTCCGCGCCGGGACGCTCGGTGACGACGTGGTAGGTGGCATTGATGGTGGTCTCGGTCGGCCCGTAGAGGTTGACGATCGTGTGCCCGGGGCCGAACAGGTCGTACCAGCGGCGCACTTGATCCGCCCACAGCACCTCCCCGCCGACGTGGACCAGGCGCAGCGCGGACAGGTCCGGCACCGGCCCGCCGCGCCGGACCCGGGCCTCCGCCACGGTCAGCAGCCGCTCCCACAGCGACGGCACCGAACTCCACACGGTGATCCGCGTGTGCTCCATGTGCTTCAGCAGCAGCTCCGGGTCGCGCACGAGGTCACGGTCGGCACTCACCACGGTGGAGCCGGTCAGCAGCGGGGCGAGCAACTGCCGTACGGAGGCGTCGAAGCACGGCGAGGAGGTGTTCGCCAGGCGGTCGCCGGGGCCGTAGGCGAAGGTGGTCGCGGCCCAGTCGAGGTAGTTCTCCATGGCGCGGAAGGTGATGGGCACGGCCTTGGGGCGGCCGGTGGAGCCGGAGGTGAAGATGACGTACGCCGTCGCGTCGGCGTCGGCCGCCTCCTCCCTGACGTCCGGGTCTTCGAGGTCCGGGTCTTCGAGGTCCGGGTCTTCGACGTCCGGGTCTTCGCACGGACCGGTCACGGGGACGGCCGTCAGGTCGGGGAGCGCTCGCAGGGCCTGCCGGGTGCGCTCGTCGTGTACGACCACGCGAACCCCGCACCGGGCGGTCTGCTCCGCCAGCCGGGCCGCGGGGTGCTCGGCGTCCATCGGCACCCAGCCGGCGCCCGTCCGCAGGATGCCGACGACGGCGATCACCGTGCCGGGGCCCGGCGAGGCGAGCATCCCCACCAGGTCCCCCCGCCCCACGCCCTGTGCGCGCAGACGGCCGGCGAGGGCACGGGTGGCCGCGTCGAGGTTCCGGTACGTCAGGACCACTCGCCCGTCGTCCACCGCGACCGTGTCGGGATCGGTGCGGAACCGCTCCAGCAGACGGCCGACGACGCTCGCCCGGCCCCCGGCGGCGGGCGGGAGGACGGCGGTGTTCTCCGGCCTTTCCCCGGCGTCGGGTTCGTCCGCGAGACCGGGGGAGTGTCCGGGACGGGGTGCGTCCATGGCGGCGCGCAGTTCCCGCTCGTAGCGGACCGCGAGCCGGTTGTGGGTAGCGGGGGTGAAGAGGTGCTCGGGGACGTTCCAGGACAGCCGCAGCAGAGGGCCGTCCTCCCAGCACAGGAGGCTCAGCCGGGTGGCGGCGGAACCGGTGCCCGCGGCGGTCGGCCGTACCTCGACCGGGCACTGTGCCTCCAGCGGCGCGGGGAAGCGGGCGAAGCTGAAGCTCGCGGGGCTCGCCGTGCGCGGCCCGTGGTCGTCGCCGGGCAGCAGGCGGGCGAGGTCGAGACTGCTCATCGTGGCGTGCCGCTCGTTCTCCAGCCAGGCCCGGCGGACGCGTTCGGCGAGCCGGGGGAGCGGCTCGTCGAGCCCGCCCTCCAGCAGCAGGGGCAGGGTGTCGGCCAGCGGGCCGACCATCCGGTCCAGCCCGGGCAGTTGCCTGCTGTCACGGCCCGCGCGGGCCACGTTGACCGTGAGGTCCCGGTGCCCGGTCCACCGGGCCAGGCAGCGGACGTAGGCCGCGAGCAGGAGGTGGAAGAGGGAGACGTTCCAGCGGGCGGCCCGCTCGCGCAAGGCGGCGACGAGGTCCTCGTCCAGCACGCGCTGTACGGCGATCAGCGCCCCGGGCTCCTCGGCGTGGGCGTCGGGGCTGCCGTCGTAGGGCAGCGTCATCCGGTCGCGGCCGGCCAGGCGGGCCGTCCAGTACGTGGCATCGTCCGCGCTCACGGCCGGCCGCCGCGCGCCGGAGGCGAGGGCGGCGAAGTCCCCGGCGGGCGGCAGGACGACGGGTCCGCGGCCGAGAGCGAGGCCGGTGTAGAGGGTCCACAGCTCCGTGCCGAGGACGTTCAGGCTGTAGCCGTCGGCGGCGGCATGGTGCACGGCGAGAACCAGGTGGGCCAGCCCCTCCCGTTCGGTCACCAGCAGCGCCCGCAGGGGGGGTTCGGCGGTGAGGTCCAGAGGCCGGTTGGCCAGCTCCGTCTCCAGTGCCTCCAGCGCCGCCCCGCCCCCGGGACACGGACGCGTCTCGAACCACACGGCCGGATCCGTGCTCGGCGTCACCGTCTGGTGCGGCACCCGCCGCGCGTCGTGTCCGATCCGTATCCGCAGCATGCCGTGCCGCTCGGCGAGTACGGCGAGCGCTCGGCGCAGCAGGCCGACGTCCAGCGGCCCGCGCACGGTCTGCCGCACCCAGCCCCGGGCGGGCGTCTCCGGGTACAGGACGCTGCTGGTGTGCAGGGCGAGTTGCACGGGGGTGAGGGGGAACGGCACACCCTCCGTGACGCCGCCTTCCACGAGGGCTGCCCCGGCGACAGGGCGTTCTCCTGTGGGGGGCTCGGTGACACCGGGCACCGCGACCGGCGTCCGCCCGGTGGCCGCGGCGTCAGCGGGTGTGCTGTCGAGGTGGGCGGCGAGTTCCCGCACCGTCCGGTACTCGAAGAACAGCGTGGCCGGCAGTTCCCGGCCCAGTGCGCGCTCCAGCCTCCGCACCAGGTCGACCGCGGCGAGCGAGTCCAGGCCGAGTGAGAGGAAGGCCTGGTCCTCGTCGACGGCTTCCCCGGGCAGGTGCAGCGCTTCGGCGAGGAGCGCCCGCACGACGGCACGGGTGCCGGACGTCCCTCCGGATCCGGTCGTGGCGTCGGGTTCGGATGCGCTGCCGGATCCGGGAGTCCCGCCGGCCCCGGCCGCACCGCCGGTCGCCCCCACCGCGGGGATCCGTTGCCCCGGCAGGCGTGACGCCGTCGGCAGGTCTTCGCCCCCGGAGTCGCCGGGACTGCCCAGGTCGGCCACGACCACCTGCGCGGCGTCGACGGCGCAGGCCGTGCGCACGGCGCGCAGCGCCTCGCCCGGAGCCAGCGGTGTGCCGCCGGCCCGCAGCGTCCGGTCACCGGCCCGCGCGGTCAGCCCGGTCCCGGCGACGGCACCGAGGTTCACCGCCAGCCAGCGGCGGCCGGCGGCACGCTCGGCCGCCGCGAAGGCGTCGAGGTAGGCGTTGGCGGCCGCGTAGTCGCCGAGCGCGCCCGCGGCGCCCGGCAGCACGGAGGCCACCGAGGAGAACGCCACGCACAGGTCCGGGCGGTGTCCGTGGCGGCGCAGGGCGCGGGCCAGCAGTCGGGTGCCGCGGGTCTTCGCGGCCAGCGCCCCGCCGGTGTCCTCCCGGCCCGTGCCGCGCAATGAGCCCGCGACGGCCACCCCGGCCAGGTGGAAGACGACGTCGAGCGCCGGCGTCGCGGCGAGGAGCGCGTCGAGCTGCCGCTCGTCGGTGACGTCGGCCTGCCGGTAGCGTACGTCGGTGCCGAATTCGCCCAGCTCGGCGAGGAGCGCGGCAGGCGGCTGCGCGGAACGCCCGGAGAGGACGAGGGTCGGCCGGCCGCGCCCCGCGAGGTCCCGGGCGAGCGCGGCGCCGAGGCCGCCCGCCCCGCCGGTGATCAGATAGACGCCGTCCGCGGGCAGCACGTCCGCCCGGTCCACCGCGGCTGCCGGCAGGGGCTCCACCTCTCGCAGCAGTCGGACACCGCCGCGCCAGGCGGCCACGACCGCAGCGGGGCCAACGCCGCTGCCGCTGCCGTCAGCGGCCAGTTCGGCGGCCACGGCGGTGATGTGCTCCTGCGGCGTGTCCCGGGAGGACAGGTCGGCGCAGACCAGGGCGGCGCCCTTGCTCTCCTCCGGGAACGCGAGCGCCAGACCGGTCAGCAGGGCCTCTCCGGGACGCGGCGCCGGCTCGCCGTCGGCGCCGGTGCGGTGGGCGTCCTCGGTGAGCAGCAGCAGACGCCGCGCGCCCGCCCGGTCGAACTCCCGCAGTGTGTCGCGGAAGGCGCCCGCCGCTTCGGCGGAGCCGTCCTCCCGGCCCGCGAGATGAACCACGGTGTGGGCCGGGTCCGTGCCCGCCCGCCCCACCGGCACCCCGCGTTCGGCGAGCCGGCCGGACAGCTCCCGCACCGCCTCGGCGTCGGGCCCGGTGACGAGCGCGACCGGAACGGGGCGCTCGGGTCGGGCCAGGGGAGCCGGTGTCCAGGTGATCTGGTGCAGCAGCCGGGCGGCGTCGGGCCCGGGCCAGTGGGGCCGCCGCTGGAAGGGGTACGTCGGCAGCGGAACCCGACGTGCCGCGGGCGCCAGCGCGGCGTGGTCGAGGCCGACACCGCCGGTCCACAGCCGGGCGACGGTGCGCAGCAGCGCGCCCCGGTCCGCGCCCACGCCCTCGCGCGTGGGCGGCAGCGCGGAGAAGGTGGTCACGGGCACGCCGGACAGGCCGGCGGCGGCCCCGCGCACGGCGCCCGGCAGACCGCTGCCGGGCCCGAGTTCGACGAACGTGTCGTACCCCTCCTCGGCCAGCCTCCGCGCCGCGGCTCCGAACCGTACGGGCCGCAGGGCGTGTTCACGCCAGTGAGCGGCGTCGGGGCGGTCCTCCCAGCCGGCCGTCAGGGTGCTCAGCAGTGGGACGCGGCCGGCCTGGGGCGCGAGGGCACAGGCAGCGTCGTACAGAGCCGGCGCGGCCGGTTCCATCAGCGGTGAGTGGAAGGCGCGAGTCACCGGCAGCTCCCGCACGGCGACGCCCCGCGCGGCCAGTTCGGCGACGGCGTCCCGCACCGCGTCCACCGTGCCGGACAGCACCGTACGGCCGGGCGCGTCACGGGCCGCGACGGCGAGCGCCGCGCCCGACGCGGCGACCAGCGCGTCCACGGCGTCGTCCGCGCCGCGCACGGCGGCCATCGCGCCCGGCGGGGTCAACTCGGCCAGCACACGGCCGCGTTCGGCGGCGAAGCGGACCGCGTCCGCCGGCGACAGCAGGCCCGCGGCGCAGGCGGCGGCCAGCTCCCCGACGCTGTGCCCGGTGACCGCGTCCGGCACGACGCCCCAGGCCTCCAACTGGCGGGCCAGTGCCACGCCGAAGGCCACCAGGACGGGCTGGGTGATCTCGGTGCGGGCCAGTTCGGCCGCCGCCACGCCGGGATCGGTGCACCAGCCGGTCAGGGTACGGCCGTGCAGCGGGCCGAGGAGCGCGGACGCCTCGTCGAGAGTGGTGCGGAAGACAGGCGCGGCCGCGTAGAGTCCCGCGGCCATGCCCGGACGCTGGCTGCCCTGCCCGGGGAAGAGGAAGACGAGGCGGGGGCGCCGGCGGACGGTGGCCGTGAACACGCCCGTGTGTCGGAGCGGTTCGTCCGCCGTCGCGCCTGCCTGGCTGGGGGCAAGGCGGGCGGCGAGGCCGGCCAGTCGCGCCCGCAACGTGCCGCCGCTACCGCCGCCACCACTGTCACCGTCACCGACGTCTCCGCCACCGCCGTTTCCGTGAGGGCCGCAGAGGAGGGCGAGGCGGTGCGGGGCGTCGTCGCGGGCCGTCGCCGCGGTCAGGCACACGTCGGCCGCGGGGATGCCGGGGTGCGTGTCCAGGTGGGCCGACAGGTCGCGGACCAAGGCGTGCAGCGCGGGCCGGGTGGTCGCGGACAGCGCGAGCAGATGGACGCCGTCGGCGTCCTCGTCCGGCCGGGACGGCTGCGTGACCGGGGCCGGGGCCTGCTCCAGAACGGCGTGCGCGTTGGTGCCGCCGAAACCGAAGGCATTGACGCCCGCGACGAGCGGCCCCCCCGAGGGCGGCGCGGGCCAGCCGACGAGCCGGCCCGGCACCCGGAACCCGGACCGGGCGACTGCCGCGGCCGGCGGGTCGGCGTGCAGCGACGGCGGCACCTGCCCGTGACGCAGCGCCAGCACCACCTTGACCAGGCCGGGCAGCGCGGCGGCGTTCAACAGGTGCCCGACGTTGGTCTTCGCCGAGCCCAGCAGCCGTGGACGCCCGTCCGGCAGCGGCGGGAAGGCGTGGACGAGCGAGGCCAGTTCGACCGGATCGCCCAGGGCGGTGCCGGTGCCGTGCGCCTCGACGTACGTCACATCGGCCGGGTCGACGCCCGCGGCGGCGTGGGCGGCCGTGATGACCTCGCGCTGGCGGGCGGGGTTGGGCGCCATCAGGCTCAGCGAGGTGCCGTCGTTGTTGACGGCGGTGGAGCGGACCACGGCGAGGACGTCGTCGCCGTCCCGCCGGGCGTCCGCCGCCCGCCGGAGCACCAGCACAGCACCGCCCTCGCCGGGCACGAAGCCGTCCGCGCCGGCACCGAACGCCCGGCTGCGCCCGGTCGGGGACAGGGCTTGCGCGGCGTGCAGCAGGCGGTGCGCGGCCGGCGTCAGGTGCAGATTGACGCCGCCGACCAGAGCGATGTCGCACTCGCCGTCCGCGAGACTGCGCCGGGCCAGGTGCAGGGCGACCAGCGCGGAGGAACAGGCGGTGTCCACGGCCAGCGCCGGACCGTCCAGGTCGAAGGTCTGCGCGAGGCGCGCGGCGAGGAGATTGGGCAGGTTCCCGGTCAGCGCCGAGGCCGGCAGCCCGGCACCCTCGGCACGGGCGGCCCGCTCCAGCAGCTCCCGGTAGCCGCTGTCCCCGGCCGTGGTGAACACGCCGACACGGTGGGCGCGACGCCGCGGACCGGCGTACCCGGCCCGCTCGAGGCCCTCGTGCGCCAGTTCCAGCAGCAGCCGGGCCTGCGGGTCCAGGGTGCGGGTCTCCTCGTCGGAGATCCCGAAACGAGCTGCGTCGAAGCCCGCCGGATCCTTCAGGAACGCACCCCACCGGGCCTCGGGCAGCTCCTCGCCGTCCCAGCGGTGCGGCGGCACCGGGGTGACGGCGTCCCGCCCCTCGGTGAGCAGCCGCCAGTACGCCTCCGGCGAGTCGGCCCCGGGGAAACGACAGGCGAGACCGACGACGGCGAGGACGTCGTCGCCGTCCCGCCGGTCCGCGCAGGACGCGCTTTCCGTCCCCCCACCGCCACCGCCACCGCCACCGACGCACGCGCCCGCGGGCAGCCCGCCGCCCGAGCTGCCCGCACAGCCGGCCGCTCGCTCCCGCGCAGCGCCCGCCCCGTCGACCGCCCTGCCGCGTGCACCCTCCGATCCGCCGCCGCTCGCCTCCGCCAGCAGGAGGTCGACGACCCCGGCCACGGTGTCCGCCCCGGCGCGCAGCGCCGCCGGCTCCAACTGCACCCCGAAGCCGTCCTCCAGCGCGGCCAGCACCTCCATCGCCTTCAGCGAGGTGCCGCCCAGCGCCCGGAACGACGTATGGACCCCGATCCGCTCGCCGGACGTCCCCAGTACCCGGGCCCACACCTCCCGCACCGCCCCCTCGACCGCGGTCCGCGACTGCGGCACGGAGCCGCCGCGGCCGTCGCCGTCGCGGTCCGTCCGCCGCTCGTCATGAGCCGTTGCCGCGTCCTCGTGCCGGTTCGCCGCGTCCCCGCGACCGCGTACGACGACGCGGGCGTACCGGCCGGCCTCGAACCGTTCCCGCAGCACATGGCGGCGCACCTTGCCGCTGGTGGTGCGGGGGATCTGGCCCGGCGGCAGGGGAACGACCCGTACGTCGTCGTGGAAGAGCGCCTCGCCCACCCGGTCCGCGACCTGCCGCAGTACCTCGTCGGCCGAGCGCGGCGGCCGGGCCCAGGAGACGAACACCACCACCCGCTCCGCGCCCGTGCCCGTGTCGGTGGACCCCACCACCGCGGCCGTGCCCGGTGGCAGTCCGGGCGTGGCGGCGGCGACGGTCTCCAGATCGGGGGCGTGGTGCTTGAGTCCGTTCAGAAACAGCACGTCCTTGTGGCGGCCGCTGACACACAGCCTGCCCTCCCGGACGAAGCCCAGGTCGCCGGTGCGCAGCCAGCCGTCGGCGGTAAAGGCGGCGGCGGTGGCCTCGGGCAGTCCGCGGTATCCGCGCGCGAGCTGCGGACCACGCACCTCGATGTGCCCGGCCCGCCGCTCACCGAGATCCCGCCCGGCATCGTCGACGACACGCACCTGGCAGCCGGGCACGGGTTGCCCCACGTCCATGAGCTCCACCACGCCCCGAGCGCCCTCGGAGGCGTCGATGACCCGGCCGCGGCTCAGCGCCGCCCGGTCCACCGCCACCGGCACGGCGACCTCACCCGGCGGCGGGAACGTCACCGCGAGGGTGGCCTCCGCCAGGCCGTACACCGGCTGGAGCGCGTGCGGCGCCAGGCCCGCGGCCCGCGTATGGCGGCTGAAGTCGCGCCAGACGGACGCGGCGATCGGTTCGGCACCGACCACGACCCGCCGCACGCTGCCGAGGTCGAAGCGAGCCATGTCCGCCTCGGGGACGCGCCGCACGGCCAGCGCGAGGGCGAAATTGGCGGCCGAGAGATGGGTGGCGCGGTGCGCGGTGGCCGTCTCGAACCAGATCGCGGGCCGCCGCGCGAAGGCCATCGGCCCGATCTTGACCTGCCGGGCGCGGGCGGCGAGTGGCGCGAGATGCGTGCCGATCAGCCCCATGTCGTGGAAGTACGGCATCCAGCTCACCACCACGTCCGTCTCCGTCAGACCGGACACGGCCACGATCTGCCGCAGATTGGCCAGCACTGCGGCATGGGTGAGCTCCACCCCCTTGGGCGCGCCGGTGCTGCCCGAGGAGAACTGCACGAAAGCCAGATCACCGGGCGCGCACGCAGGAGGCTCCGCCGGCCCTGCCCCCTCGCCCAGCTCTCCCGGACGCAGGACGACCGCCTCCGCGGGCAACGCCTTCTCCCCGGCCGGGTCGGCAAACACCGGCGGCCGGCCCAGGTGCTCCCACACAGGCAGCACCCGCCGGGCGTCGGCTGCGAGCGGCACCGGCACCAGACCGGCCCCGATCAGCCCCCAGAACATCTCCTGGAAGTCCTCGCTGTGCTCCGCGACCAGCGGAACGCACGTCCCGGGCACCACCCCGGCCGCCCGCAGGCCTCCGGCCACCCGACGGGCGCCCGCCAGCAGCTGACGGTGGGTCACCGCATGCTCGCCGCCGTCGCCGCGCACGTGCACGGTCACCTGCCCGGGAGCCTGATCGGCCGCATCCAGCAGGACGTTCCACAGAGTGTTGTCGCTCATTGTCCGTTCTCAGCGCGTCGAAGAAGCCCACGTCACGCGGTGGGATCCGCCCCGTGTGTGAGGGAAGGGGGCGGCGTGGGCGTGTCCCGGACGATCACAGGGCCCCGGCCACCACCGGCCCCACGAAATCCGCCGTGTACGGGCGGCCATAGGTTCCGGCCCTGTTGCCCCCATGTCCCCTCCTCGTTCACGTCTGCTGAGGAGGGTAGTGCGCAGGTGAGCCGGCCCGGGCCGATGGGTGCCGGATGTCAGGGATCTTCATCGGTGCCATGCCGTGGTTACCGGATGATGCGGCGGTGGCTGACCACGTCGGAGGGATCCGTCAGCGGTACGACGGTGACGGTACGGCCGGGGCGGGGGCGTGGGTGGATGACTGTGCCGTCGCCGATGTAGAGCCGGGCGTGTGCTCCGCTGCGCGTGATGACCAGGTCGCCGGGGACGAGCTCGGCGCGGGTGGCGGCGGCCTTGCCTGCCTCGATCTGGCCCCAGGTGGCGCACGGCAGGTGCACCCGGCCTTCTGTCGCAGGTGTTGTGAATCGCCCTCGGCTCGTGGCCGGTGGGGCCAGGCGTGGACGGTACGCGCAGGGTGTCGCCGGCCTCGGGCGGGCCACCACCCACAAAATCCCGCGACCGCAAGAGGGATCACGACTACAGTGGTGCTCGGCCCAGGTGCGAAGGAGCGGGTTACTTCCACTGTAAATGGGGTGTTGTGGGTTCGAGTCCCACCGGCGCCGAAAGGTTGCCGTAGCTCAATCGGCAGAGCACCTTGTCACCTGCACCGAACTTGACCTCTGGGCCCACAACTTCACATGCATTGCACCTCTCGGTGTGCAGGCCCGCGGCTACTTGTTCTGGTGAAACTGTGTCGCACGGCCTCTCTGGAACTCGGGAGGCACAAGCACCGGGGCGCCCGGTGCGCAGGCAACGGATACTTCTTTCTCCAAAAAAGAGGACCCGGGTTCGAATCCCGGCGGCCCGGTTCCGACCGGGTTGTGGTGCAGCGGCCTAGCATCTATGTCTCCGTCGCCGACCTTGATCTCGGGCGCCCACCTGCTGAGCCTCCCCTCCACGGCGAGGGGCTTCTTCACGGCACGCTTCAACACCGGCACGGCTCGCCCGGCCACGACCAACCGTGCGGTCATCGCCTCCGTGCTGCATCGCGCGGATGCGCTCGCGAGCTCCTCGGCTACTGGACATCCCGCTATGGCCGGGCGATCCCGAAGCCGGTCAAGCGCGGGATCGCCGACGCGGAAGTGCGGACCGCTCAGGAGAACAAGCTGTCGTTGCAGGCCAACCAGCGTCTGCACGGCGACGGTCTGTGTGATTGGGAACGAGGGACCCATCAGAATCCTGAGACACGGGACCCCGCGCCGCAGGCCCCGTGCCGAGCAACGGTCATCACGAACCTGAGGAGCATCCTGCCGTTCCTGACCGAGTACGCCGGAAAGTACACAACCCTGCGGCAGGCTACCCCCGACGACAGCCCTTAGCCGACCGGCCCTTTCGCGCATACGACGCCAGTGCCCTGCGTTCGCTGTTCAGCACGCTCAAGGCCAAGTGGCTGATCTTCGCCAACCCGCTCGATGCTGGTCGAACACGTGGACCTGTCGGGACGGCGACTCGATCCCAAGGGCTTGAACCGTCCCTTGGACGACTACACAGCCGAGGCGATTGGCGAGTACCTCGCCTACCGCCACCGCCGATGGCCGAACAGCACCAACCCACATCTGCTGATCACCAGCAATACCGCCACCACGACAACAGCCGTGGGCACATTCTGGATGGACGGACTGCTCAAGGAATTGCCCGTGGGCGTCGATCAGCTGAGGCAGGACCGCATCCCCGAAGAGGCCCTCGCCAACGGTGCTGGCTGAGCGCCGGGGAGGCTTCCGGCGCAGAATCAGCGGCAGAGTTCCATGATGGTGTCGTCGAAATCGGGGAACTCCTGAGTGGCCAGCTCGATCACTGTAGCGGCAGACCGATGCTGGCCCGGTGCGAACCGTTCAGCGATGGCCGTCAGCTCGCGGTTGGGGCGCGGGATCCAGTCAGGCTCGTAGGAGGTGGTTGCCTCCCAGGGGCCGTAGCCGCCGGCCAGCAGCCACAGAAAGTCGCCCAGATCGCGCGCCACAACACCCGTCTCTCCCTCGGACCCGAGGAAAACAACGGGTTGATCGGCCAGTGGCTGGCTCGGGCGGATCAGCCAGAACGCCGCATACCCGCCCGAGCCATCCTGGCCGAAGACGCGGAAGCCGGCGCCGTCCAGTTCGCTGTTTCCGGTCCATGCCCGGAACCAGTCGGTGGTCTCCTCAGCGGACAGGAATGCCTCGAAAGGCTCGAAGTCGACCCCGTCACCGCCCGCGTAGTCAAACGGTACGGTCAGCGCAGCGGCGAGCGCGGCGGGGAACTGTCGATCATCGGTAGGCGTCACTCACACAGGCTAGCGACACGGCAACCGGCCTCGCCCACGGGCCAGAGTTCGCGGTTCGGAGCCAGCCCTTCACTGGCACCTCCTGGCCCCTGGTCGACCAGTACCTCAACGAACAGCCCGCACCCCTACGCATCCCGGGGCATCAGGGACGGGCACGAGGTTCGGATCCGCGACCTCGGCCGCCCCGGGAACCATGGTGGTGCGCCTGGAAACTTGAACGCCACCGTGCACACATCGTCGACTTGTAGGCCTGCCGCGCGGTATTCGGCCAGGTCCGATGGCTTTGTGCCATTCGTAGGCAACCCGCCTCCAACATCACTGAGACGCCGCTACACAAGAAGGCTGGGGCGGTGCGCTGCCTGCCCTGCGCGGTGATGGCCGGTCGTTGGGGGAGGTCTGGACGCTTGCTGACCATCAATGTGGCGCTGCTGCTCGCCGTCATCGTCGTGGTGCGGCTGCGGCGGCGTACGGAGGCCCGAAGTCGCTTCGACGAGAAGCTGACCGTCGTCATCGTCCTGGCCCTTGGGGTCTTGCTGGCTCCCACCCCGGTAGGGGAGGGCATTGCGAACGTCTTGGGCCAGGCCGTGAGCGGCGTTACGCAGGCCGGCCGATGAGCCCCCGCAGGCGCCGGGCGGCGTCGACCAGGCGCCCCTCGGCGCGGCGGCGCACCCGCAGACCTGGCAGGCGGGGCCAGCGCGCGGACGAGAAGCTGATCGGGCTCCTCGCGGCTGTCGTCCTGGTGGTGGCTGTCGTCAACTGGCTGGTGGCCCACTGGTGGGTCCTGGTCGCCGTCGGCGCCATCGCGGCACTGGCCGGCGGCGGCTGGCTTCATCAGAAGCGGCAACAGGCGCGGTGGGAAGCGGTCCGCATGCAGGGCCTGCGCTACGGGCTGTCGCAGCTGGATGGCCTGCACCATGCCCGGTTCGAGGACGCGGTGCGGGACCTGATGCGCCGTGACGGCTGCCAGGACGCGGTCCGCGTCGGAGGCGGCGGGGACCTGGGCGCCGACGTGAAGGCGACGGACCCCTACGGGCGGCGCTGGGTGATCCAGTGCAAACACAGACGCAATGGTCTGGCCGGCTCGGCCGTGGGCACTCCGGACCTCCAGGTCCTCAACGGCACCGCCCGCCAGGTCCACGGCGCCGACGTCGCGGTGATCGTGACGAACGGCCGGGTCACCGCCCCGGCTGTGGCTTTTGCCAAGCAGCAGCGCCTCCATGTGGTCGACCGCCACACCCTCGGCGTGTGGGCGTCCGGTTCGTGCCCCCTGTGGGAGCTGCTCCGAGGTGTTCCGCCGCCTCGCAGACCAACCGCCCTCTCCTGAGCCTTCAGCCGGGCTACCCCACCGACGTTGCCGAGCGCCATGCTCGCCGGTGGTCTGGAGGGCGAACGGTGCTGGTGGCACGATGAGATGAGCCGAAGAAGGCGAGGGTGCAGCGATGGGCAGTGGCGGGCTGTCAGGCGTGGATCCGCGGCAGAACCAGACGGCGGTACTCGGGTCGGTGGAGTTCCAGGAGCCCCTCGTGCCGCCGCTGGAAGCCCCCCACTTGGTCGACCGCCACCCTGCTGCTTGGGAGGCCGCGTTATGGGTCACGGTCCAGGCGATTGCCACGCCGACCGCGTCCGTTGTGCAAGTAGTTGCTGCTGCCGAAAGCAGGCGTCAATGAACTCCAGCGCTGTGACCCGTCACCTGCACCGTGCTCTCACCGAACCGCTTCGCATCGCAGCCGTGGCAGCCGCCGGCATTTGGTCCGCGTGGGTGTCGACCAGGCGAAAGAAGGCACGACGACTCGCCGGAAGCCCAGAAGCCGAACAGGCCCGCCACCCCGCCGAGACCCGCCTGCGCGCGATGGCGACCGCGTACGACGAGACGACCGCGCTCGCCCTGCGCCTCGTGGTCATCGAAGACCACTACGTCCCAGGAACCCCCACCTGGGAATGGCTCGCTCCATCGAAGCCGGCGTTCACAGTGTCCTGCTGGATGCGCCTGACCGCGTACTACAGCTCCGGCACCGCCGTGGCCGAGACCATCGACAGCATCCTCACCGCAGGTGAACGGCCCCTGGCTCCTACCCCCTTCACACATACCCATGCCCCCCTGCCGACGGCCACCGCGATTACTCACGCCGGACACACCCTCACCTGGGGTCAAGCCGACCATCCCGTCAACGAACCGGAACGCCCACTGGTCCCATACCGCTACACGCGCGAACCCTCATCATCGACCCTCGAAGAGATCCGTCAACAGCACGGCACTGTGTTCGCACTGACTCTGCCCTCAGAGCACTACTTCCGAATGCCGAGATAGGGCGAGAAGCAGGCACCGGCACGGTCGTTGGACCCGCTCGGCGGCCAGAGCCGACAGCACCTGGCCCACACAATCTCCGACCTCCACACAGAAGGCCACCCCCCAGCCCCGCCGGCCATTCCGGACGATTACGTTCTTCGCTGGGACTGCCGCCGCTGCATCGTCGCACGCATTGGCTGGAACCTCCCCGCCCAGGTCTGGGCTCCCACTCACCGATGATGTCTGTCCTCGCCACAACCTCTGGATCGGCAAGAACGTCCTCGCCCCCGAGCCGCAGCTCGACCTGACCCGAACCCCCGAGTCAGCCACTGGAGGCGGTCCATCCTCGGCGACGATCTCCTCGCTGCCCCCAGGCCCTCGCCGAATTCCACCGCCGCTTCCCATTGCGGACGCCTCTGCGAGGCACCGGCCGCACATGGCTCAGCACCACCATCACGGCCACAGCGATCAGGCCGAAGACCTCCTGAACCCGCCCGTCAGCCTTGACAGATACAGAAAGGATGACCGGCCGGGTCCGTGAGAATCCGCGCTCTGGCAGCATCATGAGGCTGGTGACCAGGCTTGCCCGCACCCAGCTCCAGTAGCCGTGCCTCGGCCTCGTCCAGATCCACGACATCGAAGCAGAGGTGCAACTGCTGAGGAACCGTCTGCCCAGGCCAGCGCGGGGCTCGGTAGTCGTCGACCCGCTGAAATCCGATGAAGAGTCCGTCCCCACGGTTGAGACCCGCGAAGTCCGCGTCCGACTTGGGATGAGGTTCGAAGCCGGTGGCCTGCTGATAGAACGCCGCCAAAGCCAGCGGATCAGGGCAGTCGAGCGTTATCGCAACCAGCTTCATCTGCAGGGACATAGCACCTCCGGGTCGACCAGTGGACTTCCGCCACGAACACCCTAGGGACAGCTACCTACGGGTCAGCGGGAAACCGACCGCCAACCTGTCCCACTCAACCGTAAGCACCGCTGGTCACAGCCTTGACCCCGCCCACAGTTACCTGGGACAGGACGGCCTCATCCGAGCGCTCGCAGGAGCAGGTCTGTCTGCCGCGCAACGGCCTGCTGGCACTTTGGGTTTTGCCTCTCGTCCTCGACTGTGACTCGCCCGGTCAACTGGGATACCAGGATTGCCTCGTAGCAGCTGGACAGGCACTCCAGTGCTTCGTCGGCCGACAGGAAGCCGCCGGGTGCTTCGAAGAGTCGAACCAGGACAACCAGGAAGGGACCGACCGCTGGCCTGGTGGGGACATTCGGCAGAAGGTCGTAATGAGTCAGGAAGTCTCGCGCGAAGGCCTCGTCCTCCCGCCAGGTCGCTGGAGCTTGTGCGCGCAGGGTCAGTGCGGACTTGACCAGCTCGCGGTGCGGTACCGGAAAGAAGTTGTCAAACGGCGGCTCGAAGAGGGGAATCGTCGATGCCACCACGTCCAAAACGAGGTCGGCCCGCGTGCTGCTGTCCAACGCCTCGAGCTCCCCTTCGTACGGCGCGACGTTCTGGTCCCACAGGTCCAACACAATCCCCCATCGCTCTGCTACCCCTTGAAACGTAGACGGGGACGTTCATCCGTACGCAACTGGGAGCCGAGGTTGTGCGCCGACACAAGGTTCAGAAACACTCACCGAGCTGGTCATTTGGTGTCTGGGGGTGCATGAGGGGGAGGCGGAAGAGGACTTCCTTGGCCGCCTGGCTGTTGTGGGGGTCTGTAAAGGTGGCCATGACGAGCAGGGGAAGACCGCGGGTGTCGACGAGGCCGATGACCGACGGGTGGCGACCGCGCTGGAGGTCGTGATCGCGCTGGCCGGATGCCCTGTTTCTCGGTCGGATTTGGTTACCTTCAGCCAGGTTGGAAGAATGCGAGCATTTTCTGTGCGGCGTCCGGCGACGTCAGCAGTTCCTGCATGTCCGCGGACATCCGGGCGGCAGCGCTGGTGCGTTCGAACATCTCGCGTTCGTATTCTTTGACGGCGGCGGGAAAATCGTCCGGGTGCGCGGCCAGCGCGAGACCGAGCAGGGCCCCGTCGAGCAGCGCCATGTTGGCGCCCTCTCCCACCGGCGGCATCAGGTGCGCGGCATCGCCGAGCAGCGTGACGCCTAGCGTCGACGGCCAGGTCAGGCCGACCGGGAGAGTGGTGATCGACCGCGGCACGACCGTGTCGTCGCAGGCCGCGATCAGCGCGGTGAACCGTGAGTCCCAGCCGGGGAGCAGGTCGATCAGCCGCGCCCGCGCGGCGGCCGGGTCGTCGAACGGGATCCCGCTGGTAGCGAACCAGCCCTCGTCGGTGTTGTAGAAGCTGAGGCCGATGCGAACGCGGCCGTCGCCGTTGCGCTGCGCCGCCAGGGATATTCCGTTGCCGAGCACCCAGTAGTTGCCGCGCCCGACCATCGCCGCGAGGTCGGGGTGCGTGCGGTCGATGTCGGGAATGCCGATCTCGACGATGTTCTGGCCGATATGCGCCGGGCAGGCGTCGGTGAGCAGCGCGCGGACCCGGGAGTTCGCGCCGTCCGCGCCGACCAGCAGGTCACACGTCGCACTGCGGCCGTCGGTGAAGTGCAGGACGTCGTTGTCGGCAGATTTGAACGCGTGCCCCCAGCGCACCACGTCTTCGGGGAGGGAATCCAGCAGCAGGTTGCGCAGATCGGCGCGGTCGACCTCGGGTCGCTCGAGCGGGGCGTCGTCGGGCGTGTCCTCCTGGAGTAGCAGGGTGCCATCCGGCTCGAGGAGACGCATGTCCTGGCCTTCGCTGCGGGCGATCGCATGGAACTGGTCGATCAGACCGGCCTCGCGTAGCGCCCGTTGACCGGAGTGGATGTCAAGCATGCCGCCCTGACCGCGCGCACCGCGTGACGATTCACGTTCATACACGACGGAATCTATGTCGTTCACGTGCAGCACCCGGGCGAGAGCCAGGCCGCCGAGGCCGGCTCCGACGATGGCAATGGTCATGACTGCCTCCCCTTCGATACGCCGTACTATCAGATACACTGTATCGTTCGATGCGATGTACTGTTAGTGGCATGTTGGTGTGGGAGAGGCCGGAGCCACCGAATCGACCCGTCCCGGCCCCGTTGAGCCGGGAACGGATCGTGCGAGCGGCGATCCAGCTGGCGGACGCGGACGGGCTGGACGCGGTGTCGCTGCGCAAGGTCGCCACCGCGCTGGACGTCCGTCCGATGCGGCTGTACGGGTACATCGCCAGCAAGGAGGAGTTGCTCGACCTGATGGTCGACGCCGTCCATACCGAGATCCGGCCGGTCGGAAACGGCTGGCGGGAGGTGCTCCGGTCTCTTGCCGAAGCCACGCGGCACGCCGCTCACGAGCACGAATGGCTCGCCGATCTACTGGGTGGCCGACCCCAGCTCGGGCCGCACGCGCTGGCCAGTGGGGAAACCGTGGTGGCCGCACTGGGTGAAGTCGACGTGGACGCCATCATGCCGATGGTCGCCGCGGTCAACGCGTACGTGATCGGCGCAGTGCGCCGGGAGGTCGCCGAGCGGCGTGCCGAGCGGACCACCGGGATGGACGAGAAGCGTTGGCAGGCCTCACTTGGGCCCTATCTGGAGCGGACCTTCGCCACCGGCCGGTTCCCCGCGCTGGCCACGGTGGTGCGCGATGCCGCCCACCTGGACGCGGACCACACCTTTCGGATCGGCCTCGACTTCCTGCTCGACGGCATTGACGCCCGCATCTCCGGGTGACGCGCGGTCGAAGGGCGACCCGGTACCACCCAGAACCAGACCATCGCTTTGGCTTGCAGGAGTCGCCTCGGACCGCTGCTTCGCGTTCGGCTCTTGCTGTTGCCGTGAGCGGCTCTTGACCCTCACGTGACGTCCGGCTGCATAGTCGGTGCCGTGGAGGATCACTGGACCGTGTGATGCGTGGCCGAGTTGGTCCGCGTGAGCGTCCGCACGCTGCATCACTCTGACGAGATCGGGCTCGTGCGTCCTTCGGCGCGGACCGGAGCGTGATCATCGCGCCGTCTCGGCACACCACCCACAACGAATGCGCTGGCCGTTGTCAACTACCGACACGGTGACGCTGTACCTCTGGCAGGTCCACCCTGGGCAGCATCGCGTTCATTGCCGCCCGCCGCCCGCCGCCCGCCGCCCGCCGCCCGCCGCCCGCAGCGCGAGCAGCGACGCGGGTTCCGCCTCCGGCTCCAGCGCCGCCGCAGTCGGGGCAACAGCGGCATCGCCCGTTCGCCGTCCAGTTGATAGCGCTCATTGAGCCGGGGCGGGTAGGGAAGCTGTGGGGTCAGGGTTCGATGAGGCCGACGCGAATGGCGTAGCGGGTCAGCTCGAGCCTGTCGCGCATGCTGAGCTTCTGAAGCAGGTTGGCGCGGTGGCGTTCGACGGTCTTGGTGCTGATGACGAGCATGTCGCCGATCTCTTTGGAGGTGTGGCCCTCGGCGACGAGTTTGAGGATCTCTTCTTCGCGTTCGGTGATCGGCCGTACGGGAAGGGACCGGCCGGAGCGGGCGTGGTCGAGGTAGGTGCGCGCGAGGGTGGTTTCGGCTCCGGGGTAGATGAAGGGTTCGTCGCGCAGGGCGGCGCGGCAGGCTTCGACCAGGTCGCGGTCGGCGACGGACTTGGGGACGTATCCGCAGGCGCCTGCGCGGAGGGCTTCGAAGAAGTACTGCTCGTTGTCGTACATGGTGAGCATCAGGATCCGCAGTCCAGGGCGGAGACGGGTGAGTTCGCGTGCGGCTTGGAGGCCGGTCTGGCGGGGCATGGCGATGTCGAGGATTGCCAGGTCGATGGTGGGGTCCTGGCGTGCCCGGATGACGGCTTCGGCGCCGTTGCCGGCTTCGGCGGCGACCTCCAGGTCGGGTTCGGCGTCGAGGATGAGGCGGACGCCGTTGCGTACGAGGATGTGGTCGTCGGCGAGCAGGATGCGGGCGGGCGGCGGGGTGGGTGCGGTCATCGCACGTTCCCCCCGGGCTTGGGCGCATTGAGGTTGGTGTCGAGCCGGACTTCGGTGCCGCCGTGAGGGCCCGGGCCGATGGTGAGGTCAGCGCCGATGAGTAGTGCGCGTTCGCGAATACCGCGGATGCCTGCGCCTTCGGGTGCGGTTCCGGGCCCTCGGCCGTTGTCGCGCACGATCAGACCCACTCCGTTCGTCAGCGGCCTCAGATGGATCTCGACATGGGCGGCAGCTGAGTGGCGGGCGGCGTTGGTCAAACCCTCCTGGGCGACGCGGTAGAGGACGAGCTCGGTGGCAGGGTCGAGTTGCGGCAGACCCGGGGTCATGTGGGCGGTCACACTCAGTTGTGGGGTGGTGAACTCGGCAGCCAGGGAACGCAGCGCGCTGTGCAGGCCGAGCTCTTCCAGCACGCCGGGGCGCAGGCGGCGGGCGATGCGGCGGATCTCCTCCAGGCTGGCCCGGGTGCTCTCCTGGGCCTGGTGCAGATCGCCGCGGGCAGGTTCGGGTGCCCGGTCGGCAGCATGCTTGATCTGGAGGAGCACGGCGGTGAGGGTCTGGCCGATTTCGTCGTGGAGCTCTTGGGCGATGCGGTGGCGTTCGGCTTCCAGGGCGGTCAGGACGCGGCCGCTGCTTGTGGCCCGCTCGGCTTCGAGACGGTCGAGCATGGCGTTGAACGTGCGGGTGAGATCGGCGACCTCTCCGTGGCCGGTCACGTGTGGGCGGCCACCTGGCTTGAGCAAGTCGGCGGTGGCCATGGCCCGGTTGAGACGTCCAAGCGGGGCAAGCCCGATCCGCAGAAGCACGGCGTTGGCGAGGAGCATCGCGCACAGGCCCCCGACGACGACGATTGCCTCACCGAGGAGGACGGGGGTGGAAACGGTGACAGGGCCGAGCAGCAGGAGGACTGCCAAGACGAGAACGGCGGCGTTCAGCAGGAAGATCCGCCAGTACAACGACATGACCCCAAGCCTTTCCACGTGTCCCCCATCATGCCCCTCCGTCACTTGGCGGATCGACCGTGCGACCGTCTGACCTGGGACAACACCTACCGCCCCGCCACATCCTCACCGGCTGCGGTGGCCTTGTCCATCCGTGGCAACACCCATATTGCGGGCCATCGGGAAGGTGGCAATATGTGCCCTCGCCGCGCCGGTCTTGCCTGCCCGCATCCGCCGCGCGTCGGCACCACCACATCCACGAACATGAGGAGGGATGGGCTGTGCCTGCTCCACGGATGCGCACAACGCCACTGCCCGGTATCGGGGTCCAGTACGACCTCGTCACCCGCGAACACCGCCACCTGTCCGTGATCGCTCAACGGGACGGCACCCGCACCCTCAACGTCTATCGGGCCGACGATCCCGACGCCTGCGCCCAGTCCCTGCATCTGACGGCCGGGGAGACCGCCTCGCTGATCGACGCACTGATGCCCGCCCACCACAGCCACAGCCTGCTCCACACCACCGATCTGGGGCTGGTGGCCGAGCGCATCGAACTTTCTGCGCACTCCTACTGGAACGGCCGGCTGCTGGGTGAGACGCGGATGCGGACCGAAACAGGAGTTTCGATCGTCGCCGTGCTGCGCCGCGCGGAGGCATGCCCTTCGCCGGCGCCGGACTTCCGTCTCGCCGGCGGGGACACCCTCATCGTCATCGGTACCCGTGAGGGCGTCGACGCTGCCGCCGCGATACTCGGGCAGGAGTGATCGCGCATGCACTCTGCGCTTTTCCTGATCGAGTTCGGCGCGATCATCCTCGGTCTCGGCCTACTCGGCAGGGTCGCCGGCCGTCTCAGGTTTTCCCCGATACCCCTCTATCTGCTCGCCGGGCTCGCCTTCGGTGAGGGCGGACTCCTCCCACTCGGTGCGAGCGAGGAGTTCGTCGCCATTGGTGCCGAGATCGGCGTCATCCTGCTGCTGTTGATGCTCGGTTTGGAGTACACCGCCAGCGATCTCGTCTCCAACCTCAAGACTCAGTACCCGGCGGGCCTGGTCGACTTCACCCTCAACGCGCTGCCCGGCGCGGCCGCGGCCTTGCTGATGGGCTGGGGCCCGGTAGCCGCCGTCGTTCTTGCAGGCGTCACCTGGATCTCCTCTTCCGGCGTGATCGCCAAGGTGATGGGTGACCTCGGTCGGCTCGGAAACCGCGAGACCCCGGTGATCCTCAGCATCCTGGTTCTCGAGGATCTGGCGATGGCGGTGTACCTGCCGATCATCACGGCTCTGCTCGCCGGGGTGAGCCTGGCTGCGGGTGCCGTCACTCTCGCCATCGCCCTTGGTGTGGCGGGCGCGGTGCTGTTCGTGGCAGTTCGCTACGGGCGTTTGATCTCCCGGTTCGTCTCCAGCGACGACCCCGAGAAGCTGCTCCTGGTCGTTCTCGGGCTGACCCTGCTGGTCGCCGGGATCGCCCAGCAGTTGCAGGTGTCGGCGGCGGTCGGTGCGTTCCTGGTCGGCATCGCCCTCTCGGGTGAGGTCGCCGAGGGCACGCACACCCTGCTCAGCCCGCTGCGGGATCTGTTCGCCGCGGTGTTCTTCGTCTTTTTCGGCCTGCACACCGACCCCGCCAGCATCCCTCCCGTCCTGTTGCCCGCGCTCGCCCTCGCCGTCGTCACCGCGTTGACGAAGATCGCGACCGGGTACTGGGCGGCTACGCGGGCAGGAATCGGAGTCAACGGCCGCTGGCGGACCGGGGGAACCCTGGTGGCCCGCGGCGAATTCTCCATCGTCATCGCCGGCCTTGCCGTCACCGCCGGCGTCGAACCCGACCTGGGGCCGCTGGCCACCGCCTACGTTCTCATCCTCGTGGTGCTGGGGCCGCTCACAGCCCGCTACGCCCAGCCCGCCGCCACTTGGCTGACGTCACGGTGCCGTGCGCCCGCGGCTCGGCCCCTGGGCGAAGCTGACTCGCCACTGACGTTGGGCGAGATGGTCGCAGACCAGGACCCTGCCGGCCGGGGGTGAGTCGCGACGTCTGGGCAGCCTGCACCGCCGGAAACGATCCTGCTGCTGGCCGCCCCGGCCGTCTGTCTGGGGGATCGGCTTCACCCCGAGCCTGCCACGCGTCCTCCCGCGTGAGGAGGGCCGGAGGTGGGACACCCAGCGGTGTCCCACCTCAAGCGCCCTCGCGCTCCTCATCCAGAGCGAGAAGTGCTGTGACCGCCCCGGGCTGACAGATGGAAGGCCGTCGACCAGGCCGCGAACGGTTACGGGTTGGTGAGCTGTGCCGTTCGACCTACGAGAACAGCGTCTGAGGCTAAACGTGCCCTCACTTAGCAGGCAACCGAGTAGCACCCGTTTTCCTTCAGAGATCACAGACGAACAAAGTGTCTGTTTGGTACTGGAGATGACGTGCACCGCACGGTGCTTGAGCTGCGCCAGGACATCGCCTCCGGCCACGACGCTGGTGTGCCCGTGGCCATTCTGTGGCGTTCGAGGGGGTGCGTTGGGTGTGGCTCTCCTCGTGGGACGCGTCGAGCTGCCGGTTCGGTGGTGAGGAACCAGCTCGAATCTCCGCCGCGCGTCCGCGTCCCGCAGCAGCAACCGCCTATCGCGGTTTGTGTCGGTTCCGGTTTCACCGGTGCCTGTGCACGCGGAACTCATTGCCGTCGGGGTCGGCCAGCAGCACCGTGCCGTCCTCACCGTGGGCGGAGTCGAGACGCTTCGCCCCAAGAGAGAGCAGGCGCTCGACCTCCGCCTGCTGATCGCCGTACGGCGCGAGGTCCAAGCACAGGTCCTTGCCGGGGTCCGGCATCAGCGGCGGACCGCCCCACGTGATCTTCGTACCGCCGTTCGGCGACTGGATGGCGGTCTCCTCGTCCTGGTCCCAGACCAGCGGCCAGCCGAGCGCCTCGCTCCAGAAGTAGCCCACGGCCTGCGAACCGTCGCAGGCGAGCGCTCCGATGAAGCCGCAGCCGGCGAGGAAATTGTTGCCCGGCTCGAGGACACAGAACTCGTTGCCCTCGGGGTCGGTGAGCACCACATGGGACGCGTCCGGCCCCTGGCCGACGTCGGTGTGCTGGGCGCCGAGGTCGAGCGCCCTGGCCACGGTCTCCTGCTGGTCCTCCAGGGAGGAGCTGGTCAAGTCGAAGTGGAGCCGGTTCTGGGCGACCTTCTGCGCCTGGGTGGGGCGGAAGCCGAGACGGTAGCCGGCGTCGTTCCCGGACAGCAGCGCGATGCCGTCGTAAGAATCGTCGGCTCTCTCCAAGCCCAGGACGCCGGACCAGAAATGCGCCAGGCGCTCCGGCTGGTGCGCGTCGAAGGAGATGGCAAAGAGTCGGCTGGTCATTGCGCCCCGCATCCTTGGTCCGTGAGTGCCAACTGTCGAACAGGGCGCCATGTCAACCCTCGAGTGAGCATCCTAGGGACGGGACTGCCTCGGTTGCAGCCGAGTTTCCGCGCCCTGCGTTCGGACTTCGCTGTCATGTGCGAGTGCTCATGGTCTGCTGGCGCAGCACCGTTCCGGAGGCCGGACCCCGCTCGGCGATCGACCTGACGGTGCTGCGTGCTCTGAAGGCCTCGCGGACCGGCCTGGATGCCCTGAAGTTCACCGACGAACGGCTGCGCCGCCGCCTGGACGCCTTCGCCAGGGCGGCTGGCCACCCGGGCGACCATGCACCACTACGCCGGCAGGGAGGACGCCGATGTACCGCACCTGTGCGTAGGACGATCAGCGGGCGCACCGCCCGCAGCAGCGCGGACCGCACCGCGGACGAGGAGCCGGCCACTGAGTGGGCCCGATGCCGCCCAGCTGTTGCGGCGATGCGCACCGACGATGCACCGCCACTCCACTCCACTGAGTGGAGCCCACCAGCCGGGGCGACTGGAGCCACTCTGCACGGGGTGGAGTCCACCGCATTGTGCGGGAGTCCACTGCGTCATCGGGCGCATGGTGAGATCAGCTGCACAGAGCCCGCGGCTCGATCCGCCCACCGAACCCGGCTCAGGTCACGCTGGCGTGACCAGCGCGTTCACCTCGTGTAGGGCACTCCATATCGGGCGGCCGGAGAGTCACCGTATACAACCCGGAGGGTGTACGGAATGCGTAGGGGCTGTGGACTCGTCGCCAACGACATGCGGCAAGTGGGCTCGTAGGTTGGGGCTGTTCGAGAATCATCCTGAGGTAAGGAAGGCCGCTATGGGATTACCAGGCCGTATCGGCACTGTCTTCGGTGCCGCAACCGCTGCCGTGCTTCTCACCGCCACCAGCGCCACCGCGGTCGATCCGGACCCCGGGTTCCGAGGCTGCTCGACGCCGGAGAGTCCGTCCGGTGCATCGGGGGGCGCGGTCATCTACAACTGGAGCGATCCCGGGGCGACTCTCTCCATCAAGCTGGACCTGGCGGACATCCAGGCCGACGGACGCCACGCACGAGTTCGGTTCGTGATCGAGGACGGTCAAGGGCGCCGGACCTACGGCCGTTGGCGCAAGGTCGTCGGGGACGGTGTCTACAAGACTTGGTGGACAAGTGCCAAGTCCGACCGCGGCATTTTCGAGGCGGGAGTTCAGGTGGCCACCTTCAAGGGGAGCCGTATGAAGACCATCTGCACGGACATGTGACGCGGCGCCGGAGCCCGGCCGGGCGCGGTCGGCGCCGTTCCCGCGCCGATGGATTCCCCAGCCGCAGCCCGCTCGCCCGAAGGCCCAGGACGACCACGGCCACTCCGGGCGACGAGCTCCCGGGCCCGCGGTCACCCGGGTGCGGTGGACAACCCGGACGACTGGCGAGCCGACAGCGCCTGCGATGAACAGCGTCGGCTGAACGGGTAGCCGGGCCGCGGCACGAAGTCGCTGCACAGTGCGTCGCTTCGCCCTTGCCAGCAGCATCGACGAGTTGCTGACCGATGCGGGCAACCGGCAGTCCATTCTCGACGCGTACGAGCTGTACCTGTTCGAGCGGTGGAGCGACGGCTGTCGCGACATCCCACGGCTCCACCGCGAACTTCGGGACCTTGGTTTCCCCGGTGGCATCCAGACCGTGCGCCGCTATCTGCGACCGTCGAAGGTGCGCGGGCTCCCCATGGCCTTCGCCGGGATCAGGACGCTGTGGTCGCCGGCCTCTGCAGTTTCTGGAGCTCGGGCCAGGTCACGCGGATCATTCTGTGGAATCCGCCCTCCGCGCACGGCGCGTCGTCATTTCACGGCGGGGAAGCACGCTGTGTTGGAGGGTGTAGCTTCCTCGCGTTCTGCTCTACCGAGCGTGGAAGGCCTTTGTCACGTGGCGTCGAGGGGGAGGGGGCCGCCCTTGAGCCAGCCAGCCAGGTCCGGTGGCGGGGCGGACCAGCTCGGCCGATGACCGCCTGCTTGACCGTGACCGTTGATCAGGCTGCAGGGAACCGAGAATCGGCGCTCCCGGCTCGGATACCGTGCTGGTCGAGGATCGTCTGGGGGGCAGATGCCAGCACCGCGACACGAGCTGACCGACCGGCTCGTGGCAGCCGTAACCGCCAAAGACTCCGACACGGTCAAGGCTCTTCTCCAAGAAGGCGCCGACCCGGACACGCGGGATCCCGACGGTCTCCCGCTGCTCTGCGCCGCTGTGGCCGGATTCGACCACGAGACCGTCGCGGCTCTGACGGACGGCGGCGCCGACCCCGATCGCGAGCTGCCGGACGGCACGACACCGCTCCTGCGGGCCGTCGGCCTCGGCTCGGACGCGTTGGTCGGTGCTGTGCTTGGCAACGACCGACAGTTGCGGTTTTCCGAGGGCGCTCGGAAGCGGCTGCTCGACGTTGCGCGGCACTGGTTCGAGACGGGTGAGGAGCAGGAACTGCGCCGGCGAACCGGAGCTGCGGGCCCGGCTACCCGCCGGCTCGTCAACGATGACAGGTACAGGTACGTCGAGGAGGTCCGCCTCGGAGGCCTCACGGTCCGGGCAGGCCACAGCGCCGTCCTCACCTCACTGGAAGAGCTTTTCGGCATCCTGCCGCCGGTGGCGGAGCTGGTGGCACGCGCCGTCCCGTACTGGGGCCCCGACGGGACCCATATCAACTGGTCCACCGCCAGATACGTTCTCGGCCGGCGCCAGAGCCCGCAGGACTGGTTCGACCTGAAGGCCCTGCAGCACCATCCCGACCCTGTCCACCGCATGTTCCTCGCCGACGTCGTGTGGAGCAGGAACTCCATGACGTGGTGGAGCCAACGCCGGGACACTGCGCAGGACGCGGAGTTCCTCGCCGCTTGGGTACTCAGCGAACCGGACGGCATGGTGCTTGCCAGGGTCTTGGAGGTCTATGCCGACGTGGAACACCCTGACCAAGAGGTCGTCGGCCTGCGATACGCCGACCATCCCGACCCGCGCGTGCGCAGCCGGATTCCCAGCCTGATACCGCGAGCAGCCCCACTGACCGAGGCTGCCGCCACCACCTTGCTCGCCCTGTCGCGCGATCCCGACCCCGACGTGCGGTGCTCCACCACCGGAGACTTGGCCGCCCACCTCACCCCGGCGTTCCGAGAGGCTCTGCTGACTCTCATCCGGGACTCTGACTGCAACGTTCGAGCTCAAGCTGCCATCTCGCTGGGCAACTCCGACGACCGGACGGCCGCAGTCACGGACGCCCTCGTCTCCCTGCTGGATGAGGAGCACCAGCTACTGCGTCTGGAGATTGTGTACGCCCTCGCTCGCCGCGATGATCCCCGCACCGAGCAAGCCTGGAAACGCGTCGGCGAGCTCCCCCCAGGCTTCGGCGAGATCGATCAACAGCAAGAGGACCACCGCATTCTCGCTTATCGGGATTACCAGTGGCGCAACCGTCCAACCGAACCCGACAGCCCAACCAGCTGAGCAATCTGTCCGCGGCTGACCCCGGCGCCCTCAGCGAGCCGAGTGGACCCTCACACTTTTCGGTCGGGTGGCCCTGTGGAGCGAGGTTACGAGCGGCCCTGGCCGCTTTCGGGGCTCTGGCTGCGGTTCTGTGAAAGCGCGGGTCAGCGACGGGAGACTAGACCTGGCACCGAGGGTCCATTCCGTGGCGGCGGGCGTTTCCCGCTCCCGCGCGGCGGGCTTGCCGACGCTGTTCGCGGTAGCCGCGGCGCCGTAGGACTGCCTCGGCGGCGCACTGTCGGTCCGTCAATTCGACTGTACGGGGCAATCGTCGCGGCCATCTGTATGCATCCCCTCGGTGGGCGAACGGTGCCGTATGGGGTCCGTACCGTCGAGTGATTCCGTGGACGCTTTCGACGAGACCGCCGGCAATGTCGCGTACGGCGGCGGCAATACGCTGCAATTCACGGCATGGCCCGACGGGCTGTCCGCCTCCGCCGGTGCCACGGCGGGCAGTTCGCCTACAGGCCGGCGCCGGCCGTGCTCACCGCGGGCGCGCAGCCAGGCCGTGGTCTCCTGCGGGGGCATCGCCGCGGCGACGAGCCTGGTCGCTCTTCGGCCCGATGCCTTTGATCCTGGTCGGAGTTCCCTCCGAGGCAAACGAGTGGTGGAAGGTGAAGGCGTGCGGCGCGGAGCCGTGGTCGTGGAGGTGTTCCAGCCTGGAAACCCCGTCCTGCCAGGTGGGCATCACGCCGTCGGAGACCCACCAGATCACGTAATTTGGGTGCCCTGTCTTCTCGAACCAGTCGTAACGCCTGTTCAGCGCCTCACGGTGTAGACCGGTGTAGACGGCGTCGAAGGCGGGGTGCAGGTCGGTCCAGAGTGAGAGGGTCGCGGCCAGGGCGGTGGTTTCCACCGTTCGGCCCTTGCCGTACCAAGTCGGTACGGCGAACTCTCCCCATGCACCCCAGTTCGCCTCGAAGAGCATGCCCCGGTCACCGTCCGCCGCTTCAGCACGCGCGAGATACCCGGGATGCTGACTGATCTTCCGGTAGACGGCCTCACCACTGTCGTAGAACTCGCGCGTGAGAGGTGCGGGATCGGAGAGAGGTGACTTCAGGACGCCGAATGTGTACAGCGCAAGATGGGGCATGCGTCTCTCCCTGGTTGGGGGTGCCTGGTGTGGACCCGATTCGGTGGCTTACGCCTGGGGGCGAGGATTCGTGGCGTGACCAACTCATCCCTTCGCGGGTGGCTCAGCCTGAAGGAACTCCCGTGCGACCGTGGGCGATCGCCGAAGACCAGGTGAAGGTAGCCGTCTCTCCGGGCCATGTCGAAGTTGCGCTTTCCCCGTCCAAGTGGCCTCTTGCACCGGTCATTGCGGGATCCCGCTCCTGAAGCGGGACCACGATCACTGTCGACGGACCAGGTCGCAGGCTCCGTACGAGCGGATCACCCGCAAGGCGTTCGACGAGTATGAGTCTTTCCGTGTCGAGGACTTGACCTGACGGACCTCGAACAGTCTCGCGCTGCCACGCGTCGCTCGATACGCGTTCGAGTGGCGCCCGAGATCGCGCCGCCATGGTCGATTGGACCGGCAGACCGCCGGGACCGTCGAGCCGCGGACAGGACGGTGCGACTGCTCTATGAACTCACTGGTGAAGGCGCTGGTCCGGGCCATCCGGGACACTCCCGGGCGGCCGGCTCTCGTCTGGCACGGCACCGAGATCAGCTATGGAGACCTCGGTGAGCTGACCGACCGCAACCGCACACTGATCCGCGGGCTCGACCCGACCGAGGGGCCCGCGCTCGCGCTGGTCGCCAAGAAGTCACCCGAGGCGGTCGCCATCGTCCTGGCGGCTCTGATGGAGCGCAGGCCACTGCTCCTCCCGCCCGCCGAGCTGGGCTCGACCACTCTGGACAAGCTGGTGGCGCAGGCAGGGTGCCGTCATGTGCTGACCCTGACCCCGCGTACCGGTACCGGTACCGACCCGCAGCCGCTGGTGCGGAGCACACCGGTGCCCGATCCCGTACAGGTCGACCACGCCGACACCGCGCTGATGCTCACCACCTCGGGGTCGACCGGCATACCGAAGATCGTGCCCCTGCCGGCGGACGCGGTGGACCGGTTCACCGACTGGGCCGCGGACCAGTTCGGCATCGACGGCAACAGCACCGTGTTCAACTACGCACCGCTCAACTTCGATCTGTGCCTGCTCGACATCTGGGCCACGCTCAAGGCCGGAGGCCGGGCCGTTCTGGTCGACCAGGACCGGGCGGCGAACCCGGCCCACCTACGGGAGTTGCTCCGCACCACAGGGCCCGACGTCCTCCAGGCCGTTCCCATGCTGTACCGGCTCCTTCTCGAGCCCGGGGATGAGCAGGAAGGCAGCTTCCCTGGGGTCCGGCACGTCATGGTCACCGGCGAGGCGGCCGGCTCGGCGGTGCTCGACGCACTGCCGGAGCTGTTCCCCAACGCCCGGTTCCACAACGTCTACGGCTGCACCGAGACCAATGACAGCTTCCTGTACGAGATCCCCGGTAGGGGAGACATATCCGATGCCGACCGGCTGCCCATCGGTGGCCCGTTGCCCGGCGTCAGTCACCTCCTCATCACCTCGGACGGCTCCGTACTGGACGGCCCGGGAGAAGGCGAGCTCGTCGTATCCACGCCTTTTCAGACGACGGGATACCTCAACGCGCCGGAGGCGCAGAAGGCCTTTGTGCGTCGGGACGACAGTTCAAGGGTCTGGTATCACACCGGTGATCTGGTGCACCGCGACGCCGATGGCGTTCTCACTCTGCTGGGACGGAATGACTTCCAGGTCAAAGTGCGTGGTGTGCGGATCAATCTGCAGGATGTCGAACATGCCCTGCTCGAGCATGAGGCCGTGGCCGAAGCCGCCGTGGTGGCGATAGCTGACCCGAGCGCGGGGAAATCCCTGCGTGCTGTCGTCCGCCGGGTCCCCGGCAGTGGCCTCGGAGGGCTTCAGCTGCGCGAGCACTGCGCGAAACGGCTGGTGCGGACCGCCATCCCGGCGCGGGTCCACATCACGGAGGACGCACTACCACGCACCGGAACAGGAAAAGTCGACCGGCAAGCGATCACTCTCGCTCTGACGACGGGAAAGTGACACATGGAAACAGCGGACGCCGTACAGCACTTCATCCTCACCGAACTCCTCGGAGACGGTGAGTTCAATGAGATCCCACACGACTTCGACCTGCTCGAGAACGGGGTCATCGACAGCCTCCATCTGCTGAGGCTCATCGACTGGCTGAACCGGCACTTCGACGTGGTCATCGATTCACTCGAGATCTCCCCGGAGAACTTCCGCAGCATCGAGGACATCGCAGGTCTCATCAGCCGTTCACCCTCCAGGAGCACCCCGGCGGGTGTCTGAAGCTTGACAACGAAGTCACAAAGGAAGGGGAATCACGTGATCATTCGCAGCATCGCGGAACTCGAAGCCGTTGAATGGGGTAATGGCTTGAGCCGCCGTCTGCTCACCGAGGCCGACGGCATGAGTTACAGCCTCACCGACACCGTGGTACGGGCGGGCACCGTGTCGGCCCTGCAGTACCTCAAGCACCTGGAAGCGTGCTACTGCATCTCCGGCAGCGGACAGGTCGTCGACACCCAGGGCAACACCTACCCGATCACGCCCGGCACCATGTACGCCCTCGACGAGCACGACGCCCACTACCTCATCGCGTCACCCGACGAAGACCTCGGGCTGGTCTGCGTCTTCTCCCCGGCCCTCCGTGGTGACGAGCGGCACCAGCTCGACACGGCGGGCTTCTCCCACTACAGCTGACGGGAGTGCGACGTGGTGATCAAGTGGACACCGGAGCAGCGTGCCCTGCGCGACGATCTGCGACGGTGGCACCCGAAACTCGGTGCGGACCATCTCAGAAACGACCGGGCAGGGGTCTTCCCCGCCGACACCTGGGAGTCGGTACGTGCATCAGGAATTCTGCGTGTGCCCTTCGAGGAGCGCTGGGGCGGTCTGGGCAAGGACCTTCTGAGCACCATGTGCGTACTGGAGGACCTCGGCCACGGCTGCCGGGACGGCGGGCTGAACTTCTCCGTCTCCACGCAAATGGTCAGCGTGGGAATTCCGGTGCAGCGATTCGGCTCCGACGATCTCAAATCCCGCGTGCTCCCGGGAATCTGCTCGGGTTCCGCGCTGGGCGCCCATGCCATCACGGAGCCCGAGGGCGGTTCCGATGCGATGCATATGCACACCACGGCCACCGCCGATGGTGACGCATACGTACTGAACGGACGCAAGGCCTTCATCAGCAACGGCCCGGTGGCGGATCTGATCGTGGTGTACGCCAGGACCGGCGAGCCCGGCCCCTTCGGACTCACCGCATTCGTCGTCGAGCGAGGGACACCCGGCCTCACGGTCCATCCCGCGAACGAAAAGATGGGGCTGCGCAGTTCACCGTACTGCGAGCTCTCCTTCGACGACTGCCGGGTGCCGGCCGGCCATGTGATCGGCAAGCAGGGTACCGGCTTTACCGTCATGGACCACGTTCTGAAGTGGGAGATCCTGAGCTCGTTCAGTATCTCTCTCGGCGAGATGCGGCACCGTCTCGACAAGGTCACCGAATTCGCCGCGGTGCGCCGGCAGTTCGGGCAGAGCATCGGGTCCTTCCAGTCCGTCTCCAACAAGGTCGTGGAAATGAAGATCGGCGTCGAGACGTCGAGTAAATGGCTGCACGACACCGCGCAGAAGTTCGTCGAGGGCGAGTCCGTCACCACGGACCTGGCGATCACCAAGCTCGTCGTGAGCGAGAACAACCTCGCCTCCGCACTGTCCGCGGTGCAGATCTTCGGAGCGCGCGGCTACACAAGTGAGTACGGAATCGAAGGCGATCTGCGCAATGCGGTGGGCGGCACCATCTACTCGGGAACCTCGGAGGTCCAACGTCAGCGCATAGCCAAAATGATGGATCTGTGAGGGGGCACCCATGGAAGAGACGGAAACACAGCTCGACGAGCTGCTGAAACCGACCGAATTCCTCGACCACCAGTCGCTCGAGGTGCGGTCGTTCGTATCGGGCGTACTGGGCGAGGACCACAGCGCCCTGACCCCGGTGGAGCGGGCCGTCAAGCTCTACTACGCAGTCCGCGACGACCTGTTCTACGAGGTCTATGGCGCCGATATGTCACGGCAGGGGCTACGAGCCAGCTCCGTCGTGCGCCGGGGCAGCGGGTTCTGTGTGCACAAGTCGATCCTCTACGCGGCGGCCGTGCGCGCCGCGGGGATCCCGAGCCGCCTGGTGTACGGAAGCGTACGGAACCATCTGGCCTCGGACCGGCTCAAGGAATTCGTCGGCGGCGATGTCTTCTACCATGCGCTGACCTCGGTGTATCTGAAGGGGACATGGGTGAAGGCCACCCCCGTCTTCAACAGGACGTTGTGTCTGCTCTACAAGATCGGACCTCTGGAGTTCGACGGACTTTCCGACAGCCTGTACCACCCGCACGATCTCGAGGGCCGCGCGCACATGGAATTCCTTGAAATGCACGGGGAGTTCGATGACTTTCCGTACGACACGGTGATGTCCGCTCTGCGCACCAAGCACCCCCGGATGTTCGAGACACCGGAAAAGGTCCAGGCGGGCTCCCTGGTCGCCGAGGCCTCCGCCTCGTAGCAGTACGTCAGCACGCCCATAAGCGTAAGTACGTGCCTCGCGCGCGAAGCCCCTACATCGGCACACCCCTCGTACGCAGCCGTCCAACCCGCAGAGTCAGAGAGGCGTCATGACCGACCCGATCAAGTACACCCTCGCCGAATCCGACATCCCCACGACCTGGTACAATCTCGCCGCCGACCTGCCGGACATCGCCCCCATCCTGGACCCGGCGACACTCACCCCGCTGGGCCCGCGCGAACTCGGCCGCTCGATGGCCACGCCGCTCGTCGAGCAAGAGCTCAGCACCGAACCGGAATTCGAGATCCCCGCCGAGGTCCGGCAGCTCTACGCCCAGTACCGGCCGTCCCCGCTCTACCGCGCCCGCAGGCTGGAGAAGGAACTCGGCACCCCCGCCCGTATCTACTACAAGTACGAAGGCGTGGCACCGACCGGCAGCTTCAAGCCCAACAGCGCCCTGGCCCAGGCGTACTACAACAAGCAGCAGGGCAAGACATCGCTCATCGCCGAGACCGGGGCGGGCCAGTGGGGCAGTGCCATCGCCCTCGCCGCCTCCTTCTTCGGGATGACCGCCCAGGTCTTCATGGTGAAGGTGAGCTATCAGCAGAAGCCCTACCGGCGTGCGCTGATGGAGGCCTTCGGCGCCACCTGTGTGGCCAGCCCCAGCGTCGAGACCGAGATCGGCCGGAGGATCCTCGCCGAGCGCCCCGACCACCCGGGCAGCCTCGGTGTCGCCAAGTCCGAGGCCCTCGAAGTCGCTTACGCCAACCCGGAGATCGGCTACACCCGCGGCAGCGCGCTCAACCATGTCTGCGCCCATCAGACCGTGATCGGGCAGGAGGCGATCCGCCAGCTGGAGCTCGCCGAGGACTACCCGGACATCGTCGTGGGCTGCTCGGGTGGCGGCAGCAACCTTGCCGGGCTCGCGTTTCCGTTCCTGCGGGAGCGGCTGAACGGCCGCCGCTCCGTACGGCTGATCGCGGCCGAGCCGGCCTCCTGCCCGACGCTCACCCGTGGACGTATCGCCTACGACTACGCCGACGCGGGACGGATGACACCGCTGTTCCGGATGCACACACTCGGCCATGGATTCGTGCCGCCGCCGGTCCACGCGGGCGGGCTGCGCGCCCACAACATCGCCCCGCTCATCAGCCGGTGCGTCGAGGACGGGCTGATGGAGGCGGTGGCCCTGGGGCAGAACGAGTGCTTCGAGGCCGGTGTTCTCTTCGCCAGGGCGGAGGGAATCCTGCCGGCGCCCGAGTCCACCCATGCGATCCGAGCGACGGTCGACGAGGCGCTGCGCTGCCGCGAGCGCGGCGAGTCCAAGGCGATCCTGTTCGGCCTGTCGGGCCATGGCAATTTCGATCTCACCGCCTACGACAAGTACTTCTCGGGCGCCCTGCCCGATGACGCGCTCTCCGACGAGGCCTTCGAGAGCGGGCTGTCGAGCATCCCCGAACTGGCGAGCATCCCCGACCTGGCCCGCGCATAGCGGCCGCGAGGCGCGCGGGAGTCCCGTACGCAAGAGAGAGGTAATCATGAACAAGGCAAGTGTTCTCCGCTTTGTCCTCCTGGGCCTGATCTGGGGCGCCAGCTACACCTTCATCAAGGTGTCCCTCGACGGGCTCTCCGAGAGCCAGCTCGTGCTCGCCCGGCTGCTGCTCGGCGCGCTCGTGCTCCTCGTGGTCATCAAGGTCGCCAAGGTGCGGCTGCCATCCCCCGGATCCGCCTGGGGGCATATCGCCGTCACGGCGGTCCTCGGCATGGTGCTGCCGTTCCTGCTGCTCGCCTGGGGTGAACAGCACACGAGCGCGGCGATGGCCGGTGTACTGATCGGAGCGACGCCCCTGCTGACACTCGGCGCCGCGGCCTTCTTCCTGCCGACGGAGAAGGTGACCTGGCGCAAGACGGGCGGTCTGCTGCTGGGGTTCGCCGGTGTGGTGCTGGTCATCTCCCCGTGGCAGAGCGCCGCGGGTTCGCTCAAGGGACAGGTCGCCGTGATCGGCGCGGCGGCGTGCTACGCGGCGCAGACCGTCTACGTACGACGGTTCCTCGCCCAGCGAGGCCTCGCCCCGCTGGCCGCATCGGCCTCCCAGATCATCGCCGCACTGTTCCTGCAGGCCGCGGTGACCCCCGCGTTCGCCTGGGAAACACCCTCCCTCTCCTGGAGCGTGGGGCTCAGCATCCTCGTCCTCGGCACGGTCGGCACGGGACTCGCGTACCTGCTCTACTTCCGGCTCATCGCCGATGTGGGGGCGACCACGGCCTCCGCGGTCAACTACCTCGTCCCGGTCACCGCGGTGGCCATCGGCGCCACCACCCTGGGCGAGACCGTCACCTGGAACATGGTGGTGGGCACGCTCGTCGTCCTCGCGTCCCTGGCCTTCGCCGAGAAGCGCATCACGCTACGCCGCCGGGTGTCCGCCGCCGCAGGAGCGCCCCAACCGGCGGCCCGCGCCCGTGAAGCGGTGTGAGATGACGGTGGATCTCTGGGGCCGGAGGGCCCGTATCGGCATCCTGGTGATCGACAAGGACCCGGTTCCCGAAACGGAGTTCTGGGCGATGGCGCCGCCCGGAGTCTCCGTCCACGCGGCACGGTTCGCGAGTCCTCGCCGGCCGGGCTCCGAGGACTACGGCGAGGACCCCGCCGAGCGGGTCGCGGGCTCCGCCGAATTGGCCAGAGGTCTGGACGCTCTCGGTGCCATGGAGCTCGATGCCATCTGTCTCTGCTTCACCACGAGCAGCTTCTTCGGGGGCGTGGGCTTCGATCAGCGCTTCATCGACCGGGCCACCCGGGCTGCGCACGCGGTACCGGTGACCACGGTCGCGGCCGCGATGACCGCGGCGCTGCGGGAGACCGAGGTGACCCGTCCGTATCTGGTGGTCCCGCCATGGTTCAAGCCCGCCATTGTCGAGGCCGGGGAGAAGTACTTCGCCGACGCCGGATTCCCGGTCGCGGGCACACACCTCTTCGACCTCGGCACCGGGTGGCGGAACATGAAGCCCTGGGAAGTCTGGGACCACGGCGGGCAGTGGCATGTGGACCCCGACGAGGTGTGCCGCCAGGTGAGGCGCACGCTCCCCGCAGATGCCGACGGAGTGCTCATGGCGGGCAGCGGCTTCCGCACGCTGGCGGCGATCGGACATCTGGAGAGCGACCTGTGCATGCCCGTCATCACCTCGAACCAGGCAGGGCTGTGGGAGAGTCTGCGCATCGCGGGCATAGCGGCGCCGGAGCAGGCGCCGGGCAGACTCTTCTCGACCGGCCGGGGGCGGCAGGGTCACCCTCCCCGCCGGGAGTCGTCCTTCACCCGTTCCGCGGGGTCCACCCCGGGCCACTGATCTACCCCACCACGGCGCGGCCTGCCCTGTACGTCCAGGAGCAGCGCCGCGCGGGACGGCTGATCCAGCGGGGCGTCATCGGCGCTCTGCAGCTGACAGCATCCGCGGGAGCGGTCCTTCCACACGAGGGCGTCGTGCCCGCCGGGGTCGACTTCCAGCGACGGCTCGTCGGGACGATGCACGGCCATGGCGAACCGCTCCTGCTCACCGTGCGCGGCGGCAGCGGCACCGAGGACGTACTGGATGCGGTGACCTCCGGTCCGCCGCAGTGGACGGCGGCAGGACCGCGGGACATCGTGCACACCTACTGGGTCATCGCCGAAACCGCACAGCAGCGGGTCGTCCAGCGGGAGTTGCGGCAGCGGCGGGCACTGGTCGCCGACGGCCACCACCGGTTCGCCGCCGCACTCCGGATCCGGGAGGAGTTCGGTGGCAGACCGGGCCCGTGGGATCTGCTGCCCGCGCTGGTGGTGGACTCCGGGCGGTATCCCCTGCGGCTGGCCGCCATCCACCGGGGGATCGACGGCCTCGACCCCGTTGTCGCGGCGCGGAGGGCGGCTGCGGTCGCCCGGGTCACACCGCTCGGCCCGGGGCCCCGCGTCCCCCGGCGCGGCGAGATTCTGCTGCTCGGGGCAGGCCGGGGCTGGACGATCAGCGAGCCGCGCCGGGACGCCGTACGCCGTGCCCTCGCGGGGAGGCCGCCCGCTTGGCAGCGGCTCGACGCCGCTGTTCTGGACGAGTTGTTTATTCGTGAGATCTGGGGCGTACCGGATGCTGATGCCTCGGTGCGCCATGTGCACGAGGACGACCTCGGCAGCCCGGACGACCTCCGCACCCCGGCCTGTCCTGCCGGCGGAAGTCTCGCGCTGCTGGCCCCGCCCGCCGAGGAGGACGTACGCATCCTCGCCGAGAGCGGGGTGCTGATGCCGCGCAAGTCCACGTCCTTCCAGCCCAAGCCACTCGCCTGGCAGCTGTTCCACTCCTTCTCGGACTGACGGCCCCGACAGGCTCCCACGGGTGCCGCGGGGTCGGGCGGGCGGTGCATTCGGATCACGGAAACGTCCGGATCGCCTGACCGACCGGTCCGTGGACGGCAGGGGTCGTCCACGGACCGGCGCCGTCACGCTGTGACCTCGAACAGCCGGCCACACGTCGCTCTGCGGGGATGCGGGTGTTGTCGTGGACGACGGCCCGGGACTTTCCTGCCCGGCCGCCGGTTCGGTGGGCCTCGTCCACGATGATCAGGTTCCCGTGGGGGAGGCCTGCGGTGTGGCCTCGGCTTCCAGGAAGCCGAGGCCGAGTGAGGCGTAGGTCGCGAAGACGGTGATACGGCGCGGGCCGTGGGTGAGTTTCACGAGCTCGTCCGGGTCGGTGGTGTCGGGGAATCCGGCCTCTTCGGACTTGAGGGAGGAGACGCCGTCGAACGCGCCGGGCCGGCCGCCCTCGCGCCAGGCCCGGGCGGTCTGGTCGAGAAGGTTCAGGGAGGGCAGGAGGACCAGGACGCGGTCGGCGTTGAGCTCTTCGGAGGTGTGGACGGCCACGAGGGTATTGCCACTGCCGGTGGCCATGATGACCTGATCCGTTGTGGGCGGCACAGGCTCTGGTGGGGGCACTGCACCAGGCCACGACGGAGGACAGCCATCTGCGCCGGCAGCTCGCCGACCGCCATGCCGTGGTCCGCGTCCTGCCGCCGCAGGCGCCTCCCGGCAGATAGCAGGTCAGCTGGCGCAGGCGCACCCGGCGGCGGCCTTCGCCTCGGCCGAGGTCTGGGATGGCTCGACGGCCTGCTCCTCAGGGGTGCAGCAGGCGGTGGTGCCGCAGCACTCCTCCGGAGTGCTGTCGGCGCTCTTGCCGAGGGTGTCGGCGTCGGCCTTGACGACGTAGACCTCCCACGGCTCCTTGCCCGGCCCGTGGACCCACACCTTGTCCTGCAGGGCATAGCAGCAGGAGGTGTCGTTCTCCTCGAAGGTGGCCAGGCCCGCTTCCTTGAGCCGGGTGGTGGCGGCGGTGACGTCCTCGGTGGAGGCGACCTCGACGCCGAGGTGGTCCAGGCGGGTCTCCTCGGCCGCCTGGCCCTCGATGAGGACGAGCTTGAGCGGGGGCTCGGTGATGGCGAAGTTGGCGTACCCGTCGCGTCGCTTGGCGGGCTCGGTATTGAACAGCTTGGAGTAGAAGGCGATCGAGCCCTCCAGGTCGGCGACGCGCAGGGCCAGCTGGACTCGGGGCATGGCGGTCTCCCATCAGGAAGCAGCTTGTTTCGACATCTGTCGATACAGGCGACCTTGCCACTGGATTAGATGGATGTCAACATAGAGGAATGTCGAAACAAGCTGGTCTGCCGGTGCTCGGCCAGGACACGGCGTGCTGCGCGCCGATGGTCCGCGAGCCGCTGGGCGAGGAGGCCGCGGCGGAGCTGTCGCGGATGTTCAAGGCGCTGTCGGACCCGGTCCGGCTGCGGCTGCTGTCGCTGATCGCTTCGCACGAGGGCGGCGAGGCGTGCGTATGCGACCTCATCGGCCCGTTCGACGTCTCCCAGCCGACGATCTCCCACCATTTGAAGGTGCTGCGGGAAGCCGGGCTGGTCGGCTCGGAGCGGCGCGGGACCTGGGTGTACTACTGGGTGCTGCCCGAGGCCCTGGCCAAGCTGTCGGCGCTGCTCCAGACCCCTGCCGTGCCTGCGAAGGCCACCGCGTGAGCGCCGAGGCGCCGCTCGTGCGGCGGGCGGCCGTCGAAGCGCTGGGCACGGCGGCGCTGGTCGCGGTGGTGGTCGGCTCCGGCATCCAGGCCACCGAACTGACCCACGATGTCGGCGTGCAGCTGCTGGTCAACTCCCTGGCCACCGTCTTCGGCCTGGGCGTGCTGATCGCCTTCCTCGGCCCGGTGTCCGGGGCGCACTTCAACCCGGTCGTGACCCTGGCCGCATACGTCACCGGCTGCAGGAGCGGCGACGGCCCGACGCTGCGCGATGTCGCCGCATACGTACCGGCGCAGATTGCCGGGGCGATCGGCGGCGCGGTACTCGCGGACGCGATGTTCGCCCAACCGCTGGTCCACTTCTCCACTCATGACCGCTCTGCCGGTCACCTGTGGCTGGCAGAGGTGGTCGCCACCGCCGGGCTGGTCTGGCTCATCTTCGGCCTGGCCCGCGTCGGCCGCGCGCACCTGGCACCGGTCGCGGTCGCCTCCTACATCGGGGCGGCGTACTGGTTCACCTCCTCCACCTCCTTCGCCAACCCGGCGGTGACCATCGGCCGTGCGTTCACCGACACCTTCGCCGGCATCGCCCCTTCCTCCGTCCCCCCGTTCCTCGCCGCCCAGCTGGCCGGCGCCGTCCTCGGCCTGGCCTTGGTCGCGGCCTGCTTCGGCCGCCCGGCCCGCGCGACCCGCGACGAGGTCGTTGTCCCACACGGCGAGCAGCAGCCCGCCGCCCCCGCCCGATCTGCTGAAGAAAGCACCCTGGCCTCATGAGCACTCCCGCCACCCCGTCCGTGCTGTTCGTCTGCGTGCACAACGCCGGCCGCTCCCAGATGGGCGCCGCCTTCCTCACCCACCTCGGCGGGGACAAGGTCCAGGTCCGCTCCGCCGGGTCCGCCCCCGCCGACGCCGTGAACCCGGCCGTGGTGGAGGCCATGCGCGAAGTCGGTATCGACATCTCCGCCGAGACCCCCAAGGTCCTCACGGTGGAGGCCGTGCAGTCCTCCGACGTCGTCATCACCATGGGCTGCGGGGACGCTTGCCCGTACTTCCCGGGCAAGCGGTACCTGGACTGGAAGCTGAACGACCCCGCCGGACAGGGCGTCGAGGCCGTCCGGCCGATCCGCGACGAGATCGAGCGCCGTATCCGCGGTCTGCTCACCGAGCTCGGCATCGAGGTGACATCGTGAGCACGGCCACCGGCGTGGGAGTCACGGCGATGCAGCTTGAGCATGCCGCGGCCGTACTGGAGATCTACCAACTGGGCATCGACGAGCAGAACGCCACCTTCGAGACCGCCGCCCCGACCTGGGAAGCGTTCAACGCGGCCAAGCTGCCCGATCACCGCCTCGTCTCCCTGTACAACGGCAGCCAGGTGGTGGGCTGGGCAGCGGTGGTGCCGGTGTCCGACAGGTGCGCGTACGCCGGTGTCGTCGAGCACTCCGTCTACGTCCACCCCAACGCCCGTGGCCGCGGTATCGGCATGGCGCTGCTGACCGCCCTGATCGCCTCCACCGAAGCCGCGGGCATCTGGACGATCCAGTCCGGCATCTTCCCCGAGAACACCGCCAGCCTTGCCTTGCACGAGCGGGCGGGATTCCGGGCCATCGGTACCCGCGAGCGCATCGGTCGCCACAACGGCCAATGGCGCGACGTGGTTCTGGTCGAACGCCGCAGCCCAGTCGTCGACTGAGCTGCCCGGTCGGCTACAAGCAGTCGTTGCAGCACGGCTGGTGGATCTGTGTGCACAGGTCAAGCAGGGCGGCGCATCGTGCGGCGGTTGGCGGCATGTTCGTTGGCGAGAGCGGCGGCCCTCCGTCAGCCAGGTGTGGCGGTGCTGGTGGCCGCACGGTAGGCGCAGCCGAGGTACGCGGCGGCGTAGTGCGAGCGCTCGCTGGCGGCGGTGTAGTCGAGGACGATCGCGCCCTCCAGATCGAGGAGTGGTCTGAGGTGCGATAGAGGGCGCCAAGCCCGACCAATCGGCATGCGAACCGCAGGTGGAGAGAGCGGAGCGGATCACCGAGGACCAAGTCGCACAGCTGGTCCGTTTCGTGTTGGCACGGATCCCCGACACGACCTCACTCCAAGGCGAAGCCGGCCGCACGGACGCAGCCCTGCGTTTCGCCGCAGAAAGCAGGTCGCGGCGGTGCGCTTCCACCGAGCCTCCTCGCCTGAGCAGGCAGCGGAGACCGAGCTGCACGCAACCGCCTTATGGAATCTTCTGGTTGCCTTCGCCCAAATCTGGCACCACCACCCAGAGTTCCCCGCCGATGCCGCCGCCGAGATCTTCGAGTTCGACTCTGAGTCGCCCCTTTCGCCAACCGTGCACCTCGAGCTGCGTGAGCGACAAGCCCCTCGGGAGGGGCCACCGCGCGCCGACCGAGGGCGCTGGTGGTCATGGTCGGGCGAGCGGAATCCGAGTCGGCAGGGGAGTCGTCGTCGTAGACCAGGTCCTCGCCCTACAAGCGCTTACGCATGGCCGTCCTGGACTTGCACCCAGATATCGCCGATCGCACTTCCGATGCGGGTCAATCCGAGCAGTTGCGAAGATGGCGGGACGCTGCATGCTGGTGTCTCTCCTGATCTCGACCGTGTGCCGCTTGCGGGACACCGGCCTCGACATCCTCCTGGCATCTGCCCGAGATCGCCGCCCCACCGGCGTCCGTACCCCGTTCAAGGCATACGCCATCACCCGCTTCACCGATACCGGCGGCCACATCAGCGCACCCCAGGCCCTCGCCGAGATCCGCGCGCAGGGCTATCGCGGCAGCGTCCAGGCTATCCGCAAACACTTCGCCGCTCTCCGCGATGGCACCGCCGAACCCGTCCGTGCCGACATCCCCAGTCCCCGGAAGATCACCTCGTGGATCATGCGCCGCCGGGAAGACCTCAGTACGAAAGACGACGAACGACTCCTCCAAGTCCCGCTCGCCCGACTGGACATCACCCGCGCCTGAGACCTCTCCCGCACCTTCCCCGACCTGGTCACACACCGCCGAGGGCACCTGCTGATGAACTGGATCCGCCAGGCCGAACAGGACCGTCCCGCACCCATACCCGGCTTCGGCGGCTTCCTCCGCCAGGACCTCGTCGCCGTCGCCCCCGGCCTCACCCTGGAATGGAGCCGGCGTCGTCGAGGGATACGTGAACAGAGCGAAAACGATCAAGAGGAGCATGTGCAACCGGGCAAAATGCGGCCAGAACCTTGAATCTGGCTCTGACCGGAGTTACTTGAGCGGCCTGGTGGCGATCGCGATCACGTACGAGGACAGGAAGCGCAAGCCCTTTGTTCGACCCGCCGAAGGTACCTCCTGCGCTCGCACGTGCCGGTCAGTCCTGGGCGCTTCGCGTCTACCACGCATGCCAGAGCTCACCGTGACGGTGGCGGACCGGAGGGACATCTACGTCGTCAAGGTCGTTGCCGGCGTGGTGCAGTCCGCGGATCCGCTGGGCTTCGAGTCGACCCTGGAGCCGGGCCCGACCTTCAGCCGTGGCGATCTCGGCGGAGAACGAGCCATTTCTGCAATAGAGCACCATCGACTGCCAGGAGGTGATCCGGCGCAGCGTCTTCGTTGGGGCAGGGCGACGGCCTTCGCGGGCGGCCTGGGCCAATTCAGCGTGTGTGTAGCGCAGGTCGTACAGGGACATGGACTCCGACGCACCGTCTCGGACGCGGAGTCGCCAGGGAGTCGTGCGAACAGTCCTGGACATCGAGAGCCTCCGTAGGACCGTCTGGGCTTTCCAGAGGTGCCTACGGCGGGTGCGAAGTGGTCAGCACGACTCAGCCCCCTCGTCGGTGAACGATCTACCAGCAGCACAGTAGTCGCGTGGAGGAGTAGGGCCGAGTCTTTTGCTCGCCCCCGTTGTCAGGTCAGGCCGCCCCAAGATCCTTCACGGACCTGCGGCCGGAAACTTGAAATCGGCTCTGGCCGCAGTTCCGTGACGGCCTACGTCCTCATACCGAGTGCTGATGCTTGTGCAGGGCTGCGCTAGTGCTGTGGCCGGATAGGTTTGCCGGGAAGCTCGCGGCGTCCGGTGCGGTGTATCGCAAGGCGGAGAATCGGCCTTGTACTGGATGTACTCGGGTGATTCGACAACGCAGCGAGACGCCGTGCAGGACACCGCGAGCCGGTGAACCTATCCGGTCACAGCACTAGCCCGGAAGCGAAGCTCGAGTTGACCATCTCTCGGTGCTGCTCGATGACCGTGGCCTCGGGCACCGTGCGGTTGGCCGGCCGCGGGCCCTGCCGCTCGATACAGACGCTGCCGGGGGCGGCGACCATGACCGCGATCGGCAGCATGTCGTGCCGCTTGGCCGCGGCGACCAGCGGCTCCCTGGCCGCCTTGGTGACATTGGTTGCGTTCCCCGTCAAGTTCTTCTCAGTCTCCGTCCGCGAGTAAGACTCAGCTCGCGTCCGGGACTTGGCCGTGTCTGGCCAGCCTGTCCCTCAAGCTGCGGTGTCGCTGGTTACTGGCGCAGATTGGACTTTCGGCAGTGTCGGACGACTCCCGATGTCCGTACCGTCGCTTCCGTGGACAGCATGGTGATCAATAGTGGGACTCCGACCGGGACGGCTGTTTCCCTGCGGACTCTTGCTCCAGGGAGCCTTCTGACAGCGGCGGCGGTGACGGCCGCCGGCCTGAGCATGGTGAACCTGTGGTGGACTGTCCCGACTGCCATCGCCGCGTTCCTGGCCGGACGGTGGCCTGGACGGATGGCGCCCACTCTGCTCGCTCTGGTTGGGCTTCTCGCGGCCGGCGTCGTGGCATTGTCCGTCGTGCCTGCCTGGCTGCCGTTGGCCAGCCGGTTTGTCGCAGTGGTGGTCGTCGCCACGATGCTGCCCTGGTTCGCGGGCCGGTTCTGGTGCCAGTATCAGCAGCTTGTCCGGGCCGGTTGGGAGCGTGCAGAACAACTGCAACGCGAACAGGAGCTGGTCGCTGAGCAGGCCCGACTGCGCGAGCGAGCGCGTATCGCGCAGGACATGCATGACGTACTGGGCCATGACCTCAGCCTGATCGCCTTATCGGCCGGTGCCCTGAAGCTCGCGCCGGGCCTTGAAGAGCACCATCGAAGGGCCGCAGGTGACATCAGGGCCAAGGCGGCAGGCGCAGCGGAGCGTCTCGGCGAGGTGATCGGTGTCCTGCGCGAAGAGACCGGTGGCGCGCCGACGGACCCTAACGGCTCCAGTCTCCCAGGCCTGATCGAAGAGGCCTCCGCGGCCGGCCTTCGCGGTGAAGTTGTATACCGACGGCACGGCAGACGACCTGCCACCGGTAGCGGAGCGGGCGGTTCATCGCGTCGTGCAGGAAGCGCTGACCAACGTTGCCAAGCACGCGCCCGGCGCGACGGCGACCGTCCAAGTGACGCATACGGCAACGGAATCAAGAGTCGTCGTAGAGAACGGCCCGCCATCATCCGCGGCCAACCTGCAGCCCCGGCCCCGAAGTGGGGGACGTGGCCTCATCGGTCTCGAAGAACGTGTGCGCTTGGCCGGCGGTGCGGTCGACCATGGCCCGCGCGATGGGGGCTTTGCAGTCGCCGCGTGGATCCCGCACGCACCTGCGTCACAGCCGCCACGGCTCCTCGCGCCCGCGGCCTCCCGGACCGGCGGCCAGTTGCCGCAGGAACATCGCCGTGCTCGGCGCCTCGTCAGCCGGGCCCTGGTCGCTGCGGTCATGGTGCCCCTGGTGACAGGAGCGGTGCTGAGCGGAGCACTCATGGGGTGGGAGATGCTGTCGGCGTCCCGGTCGGTCTTGGAACCTGGTGACTATTCCCGCCTGCGCGTTGGGCAAGATCGTTCTGAGGTGGAGCGTTTCCTGCCGGACCGGCAGACGAACTACCGACCGCTAACTGCCGAGCCGACAGGAGACGGCATAACGTGCGAGTACTACGCGATGACGGCCGACCGGTTCGACGACAGGTCCGGCGACGCTTACCGGCTCTGCTTCCGGGACGGCATCCTGATGTCCCTGGACGCGCTCACCCCATGAGTGCTCGATGATCCGGGTGCTGATCGCCGATGACGAGCCGATGACCCGGGCGGGAGTACGCGCCGTTCTTGCCTCGGATCCGGACATGGAGATCGTCGCCGAGGCCGGTGACGGACACGAGGCCGTGGAACTGGTTCGGCGTCACCGCCCTACGGTAGCCGTGCTCGATATCCGTATGTCGGGGCTGAACGGCATCGACGTGGCGTCGGAGATCCGCAGGACCGTGCCCAGCACAGGCGTCGTCATGCTGACGACGTTCGGTGAGGACGACTACATCCTGCGAGCACTCGGTGGTGGCGCGACCGGTTTCCTGATCAAATCGGGCGAGCCCGAGGAACTGATCACCGGGGTCCGGGCGGTGGCCGACGGCGCCGCCTATCTGTCACCGAAGGTCGCGTCCCGGGTCGTCGCGCACCTCGCCGCGACGGGCGCGGGCACCCTCGCTGGCCGGCGCTCCGCCGCCCGCGCCCGAGTCGACTCCCTGACCGCCCGGGAACGGGAGGTACTGGCCTTCCTCGGCAGTGGGCTGTCCAACGGGCAGATCGCCCGGCGTTTGCATGTGGTGGAGGGGACCGTGAAAGCCCATGTGAGTTCCATCCTGGCGAGACTGGGCGTGGACAACCGCGCCGCTGCCGCGGTCGTTGCCCACGAAGCCGGGAGCGTTCCTGCGCCACCCCAGACGTGATGCCGCCCGCTGAGCCAGCGGCAGGACCGTGAGCAGTACGGCCACCACCACGGTGGCACCGAGGATCGCGCCAGCGAGTACATCGTGCGGATAGTGGACCCCCACCAAGGCACGCAGCAGCGCGGCGGCCCCGGCCAGCGGCAGCGTGGCTGCGGCAAGGCGCGGCCGAAGCACGGCCATGCCGACGGCCATCCCGGCGGCCAGGGTGGCGTGGTTGCTCGGGAAGGACCAGTCTCCCGCGCCAGGGCATTCCGCGATGAGGTCGGCCCCCGTGCGCAGCGCGCGGCAAGGTCGCTCCTCGTCCACCACCCGCTTCACTGCTTCGCTCACCGCGTAGGCCGCGACGGTGCCGAAACCGGTCAACACCGATCCGGCGGCCTCTCGTAGGTCTTTGCGGCGGACTGCTGTCCACCACGTCCAGGCCAGCAACATTCCGAGAAGCACCAGAGTGCCATCGGTGGCCAATTCCAGGATCGGGCCCAGCCATGACGGCGCATCTGCCACCGTCCGAGTAACCGACCGGTACGCGGACGCCGATGCTCCTCCAGTGACCTGAACGGCACCGGCTTCACCCAGCCCACCCGGGGAAAGCCAGACGACCGTTCCCGACCCCACACCCAGGACGCCCAAAGCACCAAGCAGCCGACCAGCTCTGATCTTCTCTCGTGGTTCTTGTTCCATGTGGGCTGAACGTAGAAGCGGAGACAGCCAGGAACCCGAGCCGAACGGCAACAGCGACCCCTGCCGATCGTCGGGGTTGACGGAAACGGAAACCCTCGCCCACAGCACCGGACGGCCATCCTGATCGAGGCCGCGAAGTCCACGTGTGCTGAAGGCGCGTCACGCCCTCTCAACCCCCGGAAATCCTCGCCGTCCCAGCCTCCCCCACTACAGCCAATCGTGTGGATGACCCAGGGCCTGCTGGTGAGGCGGGAGCAGACCCTGCGGCTTCAGCCCTGTCAGGTTATGGATCCCGGAAGCGGGATGGCGTTGTCCGAGGCAAGTGCCCGTTCTGCTTGCCCATCGTTCTCTTGAGTGAGCACGGCCCTCGCGAGGGCGAGCCTGGTCACCTGCTGGCGAAGCTCTTCGATCTCGGCCTTCTGGTTGGCGATGGTCCTCTTCAGCTTGGTGCTGTTTCCGTTTTTCAGGTCGACGTGTCGTTTGAGCAGGGCCATGCGGTGGACGCCGGCCTCGACGGCGAGGGAGACCACGGTGGGGCTGCCGTTGGAGGCGGTGGCCTGTCCAGCCAGGAGCCGGTCCATGGCCGCCTGGCGCCATCCGCTCCAGCACGCGGATGGCGTGGACCACCGGTGTGAGCGCGACCCAGGGGACGCCGCGCACTTCGCCGGCGGATACGTGATTGCCGTCATCGTCGGCGACGTTCTTGTAGTGGTGGCTGCGGATCAGGTGACGGCCCGGGATGCCGTTCGGGGCGGGTTCGGGGTCGGGGCAGCAGCCGGAGCGCAGGCCCTGGACTACTGGCGGGAGGGGCCTCCGGCCAGTAGTCCTCGATGGGCCTCGGCGGCTGGTCAGGAGACCGTCGTCGGGGTGTCTCGCAGGGTGACGTTGGCGTGGCTCTCCTGGAAGCTCTGGTCTGAAACGAGGGTCAGTCGGGCCGTGGACTGGAACTCTGGCAGGGTGGCGGAACCGCAGGACACCATCGTGGTCTTGAGCTTGGCGACGGTCAGGGCGAGCCCTTCGTTGAGGTCGCCTGCGTAGGGGACGTAGCCGTCCACGCCTTCCTCGAAGACCAGCCCTTGACCGCCCTGACCGTAGCGCTGCCAGTTACGGGCACGGTTCGAGCCCTCACCCCAGTACTCCTTGATGAAGCCGTCGCGGGTGGGCAGTTTCGCGCCGGCCGCCTGGTCGAAGCGCGCGAAGTAACGCCCCATCATGACGAAGTCGGCCCCCATCGCCAGCGCCAGGGCCACATGGTAGTCGTGGACCAGGCCGCCGTCGGAGCAGATCGGCACATACTCGCCGGTGCGCTCGCGGAAGGCATCCCGGGCCGTCGCGACGTCCAGCACAGCGCTGGCCTGGCCGCGGCCGATGCCCTTCTGGTCGCGAGTGATACAGATGGAACCGCCGCCCACACCGACCTTGACGAAGTCCGCCCCCGCCTCGGCGAGGAAGGTGAACGCCTCGCCGTCGACCACGTTGCCGCCGCCGACCGGGATCTCGGGATAGTGCTTCTTCACCCAGGTCAGGGCCTGTGCTTGCCAGTCGCTGTAGCCGTCGGACGAGTCGAAGCACAGCGCGTCCGCGCCAGCCTCCACCAGGGCCGGGATGCGCTCCTGGTAGTCATGGGTGTTGACGCCCGCGCCCACGCGCAGGCGCTTGGCGGCGTCCACGACCTGGTTCGGGAATCGCTTGTTGTCCGTGTAGTCGGATCGGAACACCAGATACTGCAGGTTGCCCTCGCCGTCCAGCACTGGGAGGCAGTCCAGCCGTTCGTCCCACAGCCGGGCGTTGGCCTCGGAAAGCGTGGTGTCAGGCCCTGCATGGGGCAAGTCGGCGATGGCGGTCATCCGCCCGCTGACCGGTCCGGCCAGGTCGTGGCGTTGCGGGTGGAAGTCGCGGGAGGTCACCAGGCCGAGCAGGCGGCCGGTGGCGGTCCCGTCGTGGGTGACCGCGGCGGTGCTGTGACCTGTGCGGCGCATGATGTCGACCAGGAGACCCAGGCTGTCGTCAGGCCGGACGTTCGTATCGCTGGTGACGAATCCGGCCTTGAAGTTCTTCACTTGGCAGACCGCTGCGACCTGGTCCTGGATCGACTGGTTGTGGTGCAGGAAGCTCAGACCGCCGTTGCGAGCGAGCGCGATCGCGAGTTCCGGTGTGCTGACGGCCTGCATGATCGCGGAGGTGAACGGGGAGTGCAGCTCGATCGCCGACGGCTCGCCCACGATGTGCCGCACCAGGGGCGTGCGCAGCTCGACCGTCGCGGGCGAGCAGTCGGTCCGGGTCCGGTTGGGCAAGAGCAGAAACTCGTTGAACGTCCGTGAGACCTCGGCGATGATCTGTGCCACTCGTTCCTCCTGACCCATCGGCCGGGGCCCGACTGCCCCGCCGTGAAGATCGCCCCCGTGTCCCAGGGCCCGGGCAGGCAGGGGTCGGCAAGGCAGCCGTGGAGGTGCCACAAACTGCGGCAGAGCCCTGACCGGCCCGTGGATCGAACGGGTGCGGTCGTGACCTGGCACCTTATCGATTGGCCAGCCGCAGCACGAAATCGTGCCCCTCATCGGCAATCGCCACCCGGCGGTTCCCTCAGGTCCTTGGCCCGGGCCGCGAGGTACTCGGCCCAGTCGCGTCGGGCGTAGGCGACCCAGCGGAGCGCGGTGTGGCGGTGCATCCCGGTCACGTCGGCGAGGATCGGGCTAGGAAGATCAGCAGCGAGGGCGGACAGCGCCCCGTTGCGCGCGGTGCGAACCAGGATGCCGTGCCGGTTGAGTTTCTGGGTCATGCCGTGCGTCGAGATCGGCTTGCCCGGGAAAAGCCACCGCGGGCCCTGGGTGGGCTCGCGAGAGCTGCTATGTCGCGGGCCATCCGGAGCATGATGGCAGCCAGTGGAGGCGATCGTCGCCGCCGCCCGCCCCGAGGACACCGAGGGGTGTTCACGAGTGGGGTTGACCAGTGCCTTCGGAGCTCTCTGGAGATCGTTCCCCGTGTGCGCGGTGATCGTTCCCCGTCCTCTCAAGGGTGCCGGTGATAAGCCTTGTTGGCGATGCGCCAGCTGTCGTCGACGTGGACCAGCAGGAAGACGTCGGTGAACGTGTCCGGACCGTGCGAGAGCGTCATGGTCGCGGTCGCGACGGTGCCGTGGACGTCGAGGGCGTCGATGCGGCGGGAGCGGGTCGGTTCGTCCGGGGCCGGCTGGCCTTGGAAGAGGGCGCAGTACTCGTCCAAGGGCCAGGAGACGAATGCGCCGTCGCGGACGCCCTCGATGTGGGCGGTGGGCAGGAACGCGGCGCGGAAGTGGGTGGGGTCGCCGGTGGAGTGTCCGCGGACGTAGGCGCGGAGTGGTTCGAGTACGGCGTCTGCTGCGGCGGGGGCTGTGGCGGCGAGGGCGATGTCGGCTTCGGAGTCGGCTGGGGTGTCGGCCAGGCCGACTGCGCTGCGCAAGGGGGTGTTGGACGCGGCCGCCAGCAAAGCCATGTCCTTGGCCAGCACGCCAATGGTGAATTCGGCCGGGACAGCGTCCGCCTGGTCGGCGAGGAAGGGTCGTTTGCGTGCCACGAGCCCGCCGAGCTGGCCGAGTTCGAGGGTATCCAGCACCTGGGCACGGGGCAGGTCGAGGGCGTCGGCTTGCCGTAGTGAGTCGCGCAGCGCGAGTACGGCGCCGGCGAGGCTGCTGTTGGCGATCAGTTTGAGGGCGGCGGCGGTGGCGGCGTCCTCGACACACCGCACGGTGCCCAGCGCTTCCAGTACCGGTCGGACTCGATCAAGCGCGTCTTGGTCGGCGGCGGCAAGGATCTGCAGGGCTCCGGCAGCGGCAGCCGGTACGGAGCCGAGCACGGGCGCGTGGATGTAGGCCGGGCCGAGTTGCCGGGCCAGCTCCGAGGCTTCGGCGGGGGCGATAGTGGTGGTGTTCAGCACCATCGCCCCCGCACGCAGGGAATCACGGACGTCGTCGAGGACCTGCTGGCAGGCGGGGCCGTCGAACAACGCCAGGAGCGCGAGGTCGGCCTTCGCCACGGCGTCGTTCGGATCACCGGTCGTCCTGACGGCGCCTGATGCGCGCCCGGAGCGTGTCCAGCCGACGACGTCCCAGCCCTGGGTGGCCAGTCGTGTCGCGATCGCCTCGCCCATACGCCCCAGGCCGAGGACGGCAATCGTGTGCGGTGTGGTCATGCGCGCCAGAGTGGTGCACCGCAAGGGCTGCGACAAGCGCAGATCATGCAGGCCAGCTCTGCGGAGCTCGCATACCGGCCGGGCATACTGGCGCCATGGAACTGACGGTGTGGCGAACCTTCGTGACCGTGTGCCGGCTCGGGTCGCTATCGGCGGCGGCCGCCGAGCTCCATCACACGCAGTCGGCGGTCTCCCGGCAGATCGCCGGGCTGGAGCGGCAGCTCGGCGTGCCCCTGATCGAGCGGCACGCGCGCGGTGTGCGCCCGACGCCTGCCGGCGAGGTGTTCCGGCACCACGCTCTGGCCACGCTCAGCGAGGCCGACCGCGCCGTACGTGCCGCACGGGAGGCCGGCGACGGGGCGTTCAACCGGCCGCTGACGGTCGGCGCGACACCTTCTCTTGCCACAGGGATCGTCCCCGAGGCCATCCGGGCCCTGCAAGAGGAGACCGGATCCATCCGGTGGAGCCTGCTCCCCGGCTTGAGCGCACAACTGCACCACCGTGTGACCACCGGCGAACTCGACGTTGCCGTCGTCACCGACGCACCGCCAGGGCTGCCCCATGACCCGCAGGTCGAACGCCGGTTCCTCGGGCTGGACGACATGGTCGTCGCACTGCCCGTCGACCATCCACAGGCCGGGCGCGGCCCGGTGGGCATGCGGACACTGGCCGACCAGACCTGGGTCGAGGACAACGACGGCTCGGCGGCACTCCTGCACCAGCACGCCGCCCGCGCCGGGGTCAGCGCCCGTATCGACCTGACCGCGGCCGATCTGCCCGGCAAGCTGGCCTTGGTCGCGACCGGCCACGCCATCGCGCTGATACCCCGGGTGCTGACGCGCGCACTGCGAACCGACATCATCACCGTGGGCCTCGTCGATCCTCCGACCCGCGCCATCTACACGATCACGCCACATCGCAGCCCTCACCCCTGCGCAGCGCCTCTGTTCGACCAGCTCGCCACAGCCTTCGCCTCAATCCGGTCGACCCACGCCACGCACCCGCCGACCGAGACGGACGCCCACCCTGCTGGGCCGGCGCTTCACGACGGCATCAAGGACTGACTTCCCCAACTGCCGGACACAGCTTGGCGATTGAGTGTCTGTGACGTCTGGCTTTGCCTACGATGCCTGGCGTCGCGCCTGTGGCGCTGTCGGGTTGGGGAGGTTCATTGTTCCCGGGAGTGGCGTCGACGTGGACAAGTTCACCCGGGCGGTCGCGTTCGTAGCGGCGTATGACACGGCCGGTGGCACGGTCCAGGTACGTGAGCCGGGCCAGACCGAAGCGGGTCAGGATGCGGTGGACGGCGGAGGGGACCAGGCCCAGGAGGTGGGCGATGCGGGCGGGTCCCCACCGGCGCAGGAGGCGGACCTTGATGACCCGCCGTTCGGTGCGGGTGGGTGTTTGGGTGCGGGCGACAGGAGCGGTCCACCATTCCGGCCTCGCCCAGGGCCCGGTAGCGGTTGGCCCATCGTTGGGCGGTGGTGGGCGAGACCTGGAAGCGTTCGGCGGCCCGGCGCAGGGTCCAGCCGTCCTCGATGACGCAGAGGGCCAGTCGCAGCCGGCCGGTCTCGGTCAGGGGTGCATTACGGTGGGGCACGAGGGCCTTTCTGGTCGCCGGTGCAGATGTCGCAATCCACACCAGGCCAGAAGGCCCTCACCCATTTCAAGATCCCTCAACCGAGACCTACCTCACCCGTCCACAACCTCCCGAGACAGAACAACTAGGGCGCGTATCGAGTCGTGATCAATTTGCGGGATGTGCCTTCGTGGCACGGTCCGGTCCGATAGACGGTCTTACGTGACGCGAGTGCAACTGACCGATCCGGATTGGGAGTTCATCGAGCCGTACCTGCCGATCGGCGAGTACGGCCCGTACCTCGAGCGACTGCGGCAGCAGTTCGAGGGCGTGATCTGGCGGTTCAAGACGGGCGGGCAGTGGCGGGAGATGCCGACGGAGTTCGGCGCCTGGTCGACCGTCCACAACCGCTTCCGGCAGTGGCGTGACGCTGGCGCCTTCGAGGCCCTGCTAGAGGGCCTGATCACGGAAGCCGCGAAGCGGGGTGAGGTGGACCTATCCCTGGTCAGCATCGACTCCACCACCGCCCGAGCCCCCCACGACGCAGCCGGGATGCACCTCGACGAGGACGTCGTCACCGCCCTGGAGAAAGCCGCGGCCGAGGAGGAGAGGGCCAGGTCAAAGGGAGCGGCCTCGAAGAGCAAAACGGGCAAGAGACCGAAAGTGATCCCGCGCTGGAAGAACGACGACGCATCCGGCGTCGGCGGAAACTCCGGCTGAAGGCCGCCCTCCTCGGACGTTCCAGAGGCGGGCAGACCAGCAAGGTCCACCTCGCCGCCGACCGCAAGTGCCGCCCGCTGGCGTTCATCCTGACCACAGGCCAGGCAGCGGACAGCCCGCAGTTCATCCCCGCCCTGAAGAAGGTACGGGTACGCGGGCCCGTCGGCCGACCCCGCATCCGGCCGGACGCGGTCGCCGGGGACAAGGCGTACTCGTCCCGCGGAAACCGCGCCCACCTGCGCAAACGCCGTATCAAGGCGGTCATCCCGGAGAAGAAGGGCTCCAGAGGTGGCCGACCCGTCAGCCACGACGCCGATCTCTACAAGGAGCGGAATACCGTCGAACGCCTGATCAACAAGCTCAAAGCATGGCGAGGCATCGCCACCCGATACGACGAGACTCCCGACAGCTACCTCGCCGGTATCCACCTGCGCGCCTCGATGATCTGGATCAAGGATCTCACGAGGACCACCCGATGATCACGACTCGATATGCCCCTAGGTGACGCGCTGAGGTGCCGGACGCCAAGGGTGGGCAGGAGTTGAGTCAACGGTCAACCAGCCGTGGACGCGGGGCTTCACCCGTGGATTCCGCGTCGGTGTCGTCGGTGCCGACCGGGCCGCGGGGAAGCATCCAGTCTAGCCACTTCGGCAGCCACCAGTTGGTCCGGCCGAGGAGTGTCATGGTCGCCGGTACCAGCACCATGCGTACGACCGTGGCGTCGATGAAGATCGCGGTGGCCAGGCCGAGCCCGAACATTTTGGTGGAGGGGTCCTCGGCGACGGCGAAGGACAGGAAGACCGCCACCATGATGAGGGCGGCCGAGGTGATGATCCGGGCGGTGCGCGAGACGCCCTCAACGATCGCCGTGCCGTTGTCGCCGGTGCGCAGGTACTCCTCGCGTACGCGGGAGAGGAGGAACACCTCGTAGTCCATCGACAGGCCGAACAGGATGGCGAAGAGGAACATCGGGATGAACGACACGATCGGAACCGTCGCTTCCAGCCCGATGAGTGCGCCTCCCCAGCCCCACTGGAAGACCGCGACCATGATGCCGTAGGCCGCGCCGATGCTCAGCAGATTCAGCAGTACCGCCTTGAGCGGTACGAGTATCGAGCGGAAGACCAGCATCAGCAGCAGGAACGACATCGCCAGCACAGCGGCGACGAACACCGGCAGGCGTTGGCTGGTGCGTTGGCCCACATCGGACAGGCTCGCGGCGGCGCCGCCGACGTGGGCCCTGGCCGGGCCGTGCCCGATCGCCGTGGGCAGCACGTCGGTGCGCAGCCGGGCGATGGTGTCGGCCGTGGCCTTGTCCTGAGGGCTGGTGGTCGGGAACACCACGAGGGTCGCGATGCCGGTGGCCCGATCGATGTGCGTCGGCGCGACGGATGCGATGCCCGGATCCGCCGCGACCGTTGCGACGAGTCGGTCCAGCACTCCCGGATCACCGGTGGGGTCCGCGGCGATGACGAGGGGACCGTTGGTGCCCGGGCCGAACCCCTCGGCGACGAGGTCGTAGGCCCGGCGCTCGGTACGGCTGTGGGACAGTGAGCCGTCGTCGGGCAGGCCGACGCGCAGGCCGAGCACGGGCAGCGTCGCGGTCAGCAGCAGCCCCGCCGCGCCGACCGCGTACGGCACCGGGTGCCGGCTGACGTGCCCGATCCAGCGACGCCACCCGGCGGCGTGGGCGGCGCCTGCCGCCGGGTCCCGCCGCCGTGCGAGTCGGCCCAGCTTCCTGGTCTGCAGAGCCCGGCCGATCCGGCCGGCCCGGGCCAGGCGCGGGCCCGCCGCGCCGAGGAAGGCCGGCAGCAGCGTCACCGACGCGAGCACCATCGTCAGGACGACGATCGAGACGGCAACCCCGCCCACCGTCATGAACGGCACGTTCGCGACCGCCAGGCCGAGGATCGACACGACGACGGTGCCGCCGGCGAAGACCACCGGCCGCCCCGCCGTTGCCACCGCTCGTCCGGCCGCCGCCTGCGGATCGAGCCCGCACGCGAGGTACTCCCGGTGCCTGGCGAGCACGAACAGCGCGTAGTCGATGCCTACTCCGAGCCCGACCATGCTGCCCAGGACCGGTGCGAAGGTGGGGACCTCTGTCACCCCCGCCAGTACCGTCATCGTGGCGACCCCAACGGTCAGCCCGAAGACCGCCATGCCGATCGGCAGCGCGGCGGCGATGAGCGAACCGAACGCCAGGAACAGGATCGCGGCCGCGGCGAGGAGGCCGATCAGCTCGCTTGCGCCGCCGTCGGGGTCGGAGAAGGCGTAGAAGAGGTTCCCGCCCATCTCGATGCGCAGCGGCAGCTCGGCGCGCAGCCGGTCGCCGAGATCGACGAGGGCGTCGAGGTCTTCGGCCGACAGCCGGCTCTGGTCGGGGTACTGCACCCGGACGACCGCGATCCGCCCGTCGGCCGAGACGAGGCCGCCGCGCACGGCGGTGTCCCCGCCCGTGTCGAGCGCCCCCGCCGGGTCGCTCGTGCCGAGCACGTGCGGCAGCCGCTTCACCTCGGCCCGCAGCCGCGTGAGAGCGGTGCGCGCGCCGTCGTCGTCGAAGAACGTCGCACCGTCGTCGAGGGGGGTGACGACCACTTGGGCGGTCATCCCCTCCTCGCCGGTGCCTGCCCGCTCGATCAGTTCTGCGGCCCGTCGGGAGTCCAGTCCCGGAGCGGTCATCGAGTCCGCGGTACCCCCGCCGAAGGCGACGGCGGCGAGGACGGCGAGCGTGGCGGCGATCAGCCATGCCGCGATCACCCGCCAGGGATGGCGGGCGGCGCTTGCGCCCAGGCGCAACAGGGCTTTCGAGAGCATCGGGTCCTCCAACCACCTCGTCGGCCGTCCTTGTACGGCCGCCGATGCCGAGGCTCGTCGCCACGGCGCTCCGCGGCATCGGCCCGCGGGCCGCGGATCCGTCGGCCCCGGGGCGGAGTGACGACCCGTCCTTTCGGCCGATGCGCGGCACGCCGCGGTCCCTAGGCTGAGAACCGTGCTCCGAGACGACCTGCGAACCCTGTGGACCGAACCCCGGCCGCCCGACGCGCCCGCCCGGGTGCGGCGGGACTGGGCGCTGCTCGCCGCGGGCCTTGCCGGTGTGGCGCTGGAGGCCACCCTGCGCGAGGACGTCGTGTGGCGGCCGGTGGCGGTGGTGTTCGCCGTATGGCTGTGCCTGCTGCCCCTGTGGCGCCGGACCCGCCCGCTGGCGATGGTGACGCTGGCGTTCGGCTCGGTGATCCTGCTTCAGGTGGCCTCGCTCGTCGCCGCACCGCACGAGCCCGTCGGCCTGGACACCGGCGCGGTCGTGCTCGTGCTGGTGTACGCGCTGCCCCGGTGGGGATCGGGACGCGAGATCGTGCTGGGCGGCGCGGTGATTGTCGCGGCCGGCGCGCTGTGTGTCGTCACGTACGAGACCCCGGTCGTCGATAAGGTCGTGGGCTTCGTCTTCCTGCTGCTGCCCGGCGTGGTCGGGGCTGCCGTGCGGTTCCGGGTGACCGCTCGCGAGCGGCAGTTGGAGCAGGTGCGCTCCCGCGAGCGCGAGCAGCTCGCCCGGGAACTGCACGACACGGTGGCCCACCACGTGTCGGCCATGGTGATCATCGCCCAGGCGGGCCGGGTGCTCGCGGGCACCGACCCGTCCGCCGCCGTCGAGGCGCTGGAGGGGGTCGAGGAGGAAGGGGCGCGCACGCTGGAGGAAATGCGCGCCATGGTCGCCGCGCTGCGCGACCGCGGGGTCGGCGCCGAGCTGGCGCCCCCTGCCGGAGTCGCGGATCTGGAGCGTCTGGTGCGCACCCCGGGTGGTCGCCTCAGGGTCGACCTGGGGCTCGACGGCGAACTGGACGCGCTGCCCCCGGCCGTGGACGCGGCCGTCTACCGGATCGTGCAGGAGTCGGTGACCAACGCGCTGCGCCATGCGGTCGACGCGACCGAGCTCGTCGTTCGGGTCGCCGCGGAACGGCACACGGTACGGGTGAGCGTGCGCGACAACGGCCGGCGCACCGGCCGGGGTCGCGACGGATACGGACTTACCGGACTGCGCGAGCGCGCGACCCTGCTCGGCGGCACACTACGAGCCGGACCGGGTACTGACCGGGGCTGGCATGTCGAAGCCGAACTGCCGAGAGCGAGGAGCGAGAGCGGTGTCCATTCGCGTCCTCGTCGCTGACGATCAGACGATCATCCGCACCGGGTTGCGGATCATGCTGAACGCCCAGCCCGGCATCGAGGTGGTCGGCGAGGCCGCCGACGGGCGGGAAGCGGTACGTCTGGCCCGCGAACTACGCCCCGACGTCTGCCTGTTCGACATCCGCATGCCCGTACTCGACGGGCTCGAGGCCACCCGGCTGGTCGCCGGCCCGGGCGTCGCCGACCCGCTGGCCGTGGTCGTCATCACCACGTTCGACCTCGACGAGTACGTCTACGGCTCACTGCGTGCCGGCGCCCGCGGATTCCTCCTCAAGGACACGGGACCGGACCTTCTGGCGCAGGCCGTACGGTCGGCGTCCGACGGTGAGGCGCTCATCGCGCCCAGCGTCACCGTCCGTCTGCTCCAGGCATTCGCGGACCTGCCCGCCGGCCGGCCCGTGGCCCAGCCGGTCTCCCCCGTCACCGCCCGCGAGGAGCAGGTGCTCCTCGCCGTCGCTCGCGGGCTGACCAACACCGAGATCGCCGATGCACTGCACATCAGCCTCAGCACGGTGAAGACGCATCTGGCCAGCCTGATGGCCAAACTCGGCGCCCGCAACCGGGTCGAGATCGCGATGTGGGCTTACGAAACGCGCCGTATCCTCCCCGGAACCTGAGCCTGGTGCCGCCATGTCCCATGAGTCCCCGCCCGGACATCAGTGCACCGGTCGGCTCACGTCGGCTCCACGTTCCTCACCCGCCCCAGAGCGTGACGTACCAGGAGGCCGGAACTGGGACGGTGAGACACCCGATACGACAAGACTCCCGACAGCTACCTCGCCAGTCCCCACCTGCACGCCTCGATGATCTGGATCAAAGACCTCACCAGGACCACCCGATGATCACGACTTGATACGCGCCCTAGTACTCCAGCAGGATTTCGCTGTCTGACTTGGTCTTTCGCCGGGTGGCGGGAGTGTAGTGGGACTTCGATCGCGTGGGGGCGGTCTCACGGAGACCGCTCCTCGATCGTGTGACAACGCCGCAGGTAGTGACAGCGGCGGGCGACTGTTTGGCGTCGGCGGCGCCAGTGAGACCAGCTCAGCGCGTGGTGTCGTCCGCGGTGTCCGCTCAGGTGCGGGGGCCGGGCACGACAAGCTGCCAGGAGTCGCCGAACCTCCGCCACTGTGAGCCCGATTGCCTCGGGTGTCTCACCGGTTCCGCCCCCTTTTCCCAGGGCTGGTGTGCCGTGGCGGCCAGGAAAGCGTGAGCGAGCATGGCCAGAGTGATGTGCCGATACCAGCCCGTGTAGCGGCGGACCTCGTACTGGTCCAGGCCGCATTCGTTCTTCGCGGCCTGGAAGCACTCTTCGATCGCCCAGCGCGCCCCGGCGACCCGCACCAGCTCCTGGACAGTGACCTGAAGGGGCGCGTAGGCGAGGTAGTAGGCCATCTCGTCGGGCTTGCTGATGTTGCGCCGGGTCAGTGCCCACCGCATCCGGTGGGGGACCTCGCCCTGATAGTCGGACTCGGCGACGGCCGGCAGCCGCACCGCTGCCCAGTGGTAGACGCGGGGCCCGTTCGCGCCGTCGCCGCAGGAGATCTTCTCCCACGCTTCGTGCGGGGCCTGCGTGAACAGGTCCTCGATCGGTGAACAGCCCACGCTGAAGTGGGACTTGGGGACGGCCGGTACGTAGCCGACACCCGACTGCTCCAGCAGCCGGCGGAATCGGTTGTCCTGACCGTAGGCGGAATCCGCGGTGATCCAGGTAATGGGCAGTGGCGAGGCGAGGGCCCGCAGCACCATGTGACGGGCGAGTTCGCCTTTGGTGGCGAACTCCCGCTCGTCGGGGACCTTTGCGGTGCGGCAGCGTTCCCGGTCCTCGGTCCAGGACTTCGGGAGGTAGAGCTCACGGTCGACCAGGGCCCGGCCGAGGGCGGAGGCGTAGGCGGCGAAGACGCCGATCTGGCAGTTCTCGGTCCGGCCGGCAGTTCCGGAGTACCGGCGCTGGACCCCGGCTGAGGTGGTGCCCTTCTTGATGAACCCGGTGTCGTCGATGATCAGCACGCCGCTGGTAGTGCTTTGTTAGCTGGTCTTGTCACGTTGGGTGGCTGGTAGTTCGCTGGTGGTATGAGGGCTGGGGAACTTGCTGCGTGTCGGGGCCGGTTGGAGGAGTTCGCCTCTGAGGTGTTCGCGCCGCTGGTGCGGCGGGATCAGCGGGCCAAGGGCGGGCTGTATCTGCGGGGGCTGTTGCTGGACGGGCGGCGGAAGTCGATGCAGCCGATGGCAGAGCGTCTGGGGATTGACCACCAGCAGCTGCAGCAGTTCATGACGTCCTCGACCTGGCCGGTGGACGAGGTCCGGGCCGGGCTGGCATGGCGGGCCGTGGCCGTGGTGCGGCCGCAGGTGTGGGTGGTGGACGACACCGGCTTTCCCAAGGACGGCGTCTCCTCGCCCGGGGTGGCCCGGCAGTATTCGGGCACCCTGGGCAAGGTCGGCAACTGCCAGATCGGCGTCAGCGTGCATGCTGCCTCCGATACCGCCTCGTGCCCTCTGTCGTGGCGGCTGTTCCTGCCCACCGCGTGGGACGGGCCCGCTGCGGCCGGCCGGCGTGAGCGCTGCCGCATCCCCGATACCGAGCACCACCGCGCGAAGTGGAAGCTCGCGCTGGAGATGCTCGATGAACTCGGCGGCATCGGCCTGCGGCCCGCCGTGCTGGTCGCGGACACCGGATACGGTGCGAACGCGGACTTCCGCCATGGCCTGGAAGACCGTGGGCTTGCCTACGTTCTTCAAGTGAAGGGCGAGATGACCGCCTACCCGGAAGCTGCCGAACCGCATCAGCCCGCCTATGGCGGGCTCGGGCCCAGACCTCTGCCGCGCTACCGCACCCGCCCGGTCTCCCTGCGGGAGCACGTCGGGGCCGCGGGACGTGGCCAGGGCCGGAGCGTGACCTGGCGCAAAGGCTCGAAAGCCGCGATGAGCTCGCACTTCGTGCTCTTGCGGGTCCGCCTCGCCGGCCGGCGGCCCAAACCGGCTGCGGACGGGACGATCCCTGTGGTCTGGCTGATCGCTCAGTGGCCCGAGGGCCAGGCAGAGCCGGTGAAGTACTGGATTGCGAACCTTCCCGCCAACATTCCCGCCCGCGATCTGGTCCGGCTCGCCAAGTCCCGGTGGCGGATCGAGCACGACTACCGCGAGCTAAAGACCGCCCTCGGGCTTGACCACTTCGAGGGCCGCTCGTTCACCGGCTGGCACCGCCACGTCACCCTCGTCACCGCAGCCCACTTATTCCTGACCGAACAGCGGACCTGCCCAAAAGCCCCTGCCAGGGCCTGACCCTCTACCAGGCCCTGGACCTGCTTCAACACCTCCTGGCCACCTGGACCGGCACCTGCCCCACCTGCCAGCAACCCACCCCATGGCAGCCCTACGACACCACCTAACAAAGCCCTACTAGAGTTCCTCGAGACGTGGCTCAGCTTTGGATCGCCGACGATGAAGCGCACCGAGCAGCCAATTTCTCATGGCGGCCCCGGTGCCGCGCGCTTCGTCGGCCAGGCAGCGGTAGCCGAACTCCGGGTCGTCACGGTGGGCGTCGAACAACACGTTGGCGCGATACGCCTCCGCGAGCACGGCGTCGGCCACCGGCTTGTCGAGCCAGCGATAGTAGGGCTGTCCGGCGAGCCTCAGGACCCGGCACGTCAGCGTGACGGGCACCCCGTCCCCCGGCCAGCTCCTTCACGAGCGGGTAGATCCTTTTCCCGGCAGATGTGCCTGCGACAAGTAGGCCGCGGCCCGGCACAGAACCTCGTTCTCCTGCTCCAGCAGCTTGATCCGCCGACGTGCATCCCGAAGTTCCGCGCTCTCCTGACTGGACGTTCCCGGCTTTGTCCCCTCGTCGATGTCCGCGCGACGCATCTACTTCCACAACGTCATCGCGTGGACTCCGAAGTCGGCAGCCACCTGCTCGACCGTCACACCCGGACCACGGTTCCTCGCGACCCGCACGACATCCTCGCGGAACTCTTCCGGATAAGGCCTGGGCACAGCGACATCCTTTCCACCCGCCCCACAGGGCAAGATGTCGCCCAATCGCGCAGACCCCCATGGCCGCCATCACCGAACGAGAAACCACGCTCTACCAGGCCAGAAAGCTGTCACTCACCGATGACACCCAACCACCGCCGCCACATACCCAGCTCACAGGCTGTCACGAGTCCCAGATGGCTCCGTAGGTGGGAATGCCCCGGCGTTCCAGGCCCTCGACCACCTGCCAGGTGAATCTCTTGTTGGAGATGCAGATGACGGCTTCGGCGTCAATGGCCCGGTACGCGCTGTACGCGAGCCCGAGGATGTCGGGCCTGCCCTGCGTGGCGGTGTCCCAGATGATCGCGTTCGGTTGCGCGCTGAGGATCTCGTCGACGAGCGTGTCTCCGAATGTCATACGGGGGCTGCGAACCACCCAGACGAGCCGCGCGGGCACCGCGGCGTTGCTCAGGTGGTAGAGGCAGGGGCCGATGCCGCTGCCGGTCGCCACGTAGACGACTCCTGTGAACAGGCTCTCGATCTTGGCGACGCCCGCGGTGGGGATGCCCCTGACCCACACGTGTGAAGGGGGGTTGTCGATGAACGAGCCGGTCCAGTCCCCAGCCCGCGAGACGGCGAGGCGGAAGCCAGACTCCCCGGCGGGCGGCAGGTTGGCGAAGGTGTGCCATTCGAGGAGCGGGCTGCGGCTCATCGCCGTGGCGGAACCGGCCCACGTGCTCACGCCGTGGTCGAAGTGGACGAGAGCCAGGTGCGAGGAGGGGCGTTCCACGGTGACCGGTACCCTGCGCAGGCGCAGCCATGGCAGGGCGACGCTGGCTGTGGACACCCCGAGTATCCACAGACCGGGTGCGGAGACGTTCTGGGCGCTCTGCGCCCAGACGAGCACCAGCGCCGTCCAGCCGCCGAACCGGTGCGTCCGCTCGAAGAGGTCGTGGAACCGGGCGCGTATCCGCGGCAGGGCCGTGATCACCATGAGGATCAGCACCCCGGCGAAGGCGAACGACACGGAGAGCGTCCAGGTGTCCACCTGCTCGGCGTCATGGGCGAGCGCGCCGGTGAGGGCAAGGGACCAGGCGGTGCCGGCGATGGCGCCGCCGATGTGCAGCCCTCCGTAGTGGTAGATCTTGCCGAGCGTCCAGCGGATCTTCAGGGGCCACCGTGTGGGCGCGGCGGACGCGACGCGGAACAGCAGGTTGATGACGTACTGCTGGCGGATCAGGATGGCGAGCGCGAAGTTGATCAATGCCGCGTAGGCGAGCGTGCCCGTGCTGAGGCCGTGGCGGGTGAGGTGGTGGAGGGCGTACGCGAGGTTCGCGACGATCACAAGCGCGGCCAGCCGGTTGTGGTGCGTGAACCGCCGGTGCCTGAGCGACCGCCGCAACGGTGCCATGAGCGGGGGCAGTTCCGCGTCGCTGTCGTGCGGGGGAGCCTGATCGCCGGGGGCGTGCCGGCCGGTGTCGGGGTGGTCGCCGGTGCGGGGGGCTCGACATGTGGATGTCATGGCTTCACGCCACCTGTTCCGAGCGGAGACCGGCCCACCACCGCTTCCGGCCTTGTCGCCAAGACCGGCCCCAGGTGTCGGCGAAGGTGACCTCCGATACGGGGAGCCGGTTTCCGGGTGAGGTGGCCTGGTGTACCGGATAGCCGAGGGGAATGACGGCCGCTGGGACAGCCGCTTCGGGGATGCCGAGAATGCGCCGCAGCTGATCGCCGCTGCTGCTTCCCGTGGTTGAGAGGCCTGTGATGCTGTCGACAGCGTGGACCGTGGTGAGGGTCGCCCCCAGTCCCACGGCTCTGGCGCTGAGTAGCAGGTTTTGCACGGCAGGGTAGATGGAGGCACCGCCGAAGAAGTCGGCGGGGTTGCGCGGGATCGGCAGGAAGCACGGCACGATCAACACCGGTGCCTCGGTGAAGTGGTCCGCAAGGCACTGGGCGGCCTCCGTCTGGGCCGCGCTCTCCGCTGCCCGCCCATCGTCGAGTCGGTCGGCCCGGGCTGTGTGGCGGGCGAGCGTCGCTTGGTACCAGCGCGCGATCTCGGCGCGGAGTCCCGGTTCGCGCACCACGACGAAGCGCCAGGGCTGCCGGTTCTTGCCCGATCCCGCCTGGGCGGCGTGCCACAGCACGAACTCGATCAACTCGTCCGGTATGTCGTCGGGCAGGAACCGGCGCACCGATCTGAGTGTGCGCAGACACGCGGACACCGCCCGCACCTCGTCGGGCGCGAGCGCGGTCGGCCCAAGGGGCAGCGAATCGAACATGTACAGGCTCCTCAGTCGGCCGTGCGGTGGGGGCCCTCGGCGGGTACGAGGAAGTGGGCGACGCTGCGCAGCTTTTCGCAGCTCTCCTGGAATTCCCGTCGAGGGTCGGAGCCGGCGGTAACTCCGGCGCCGGCCTGGAGCCAGCTTCGTGCGCCTCGCTGGAAGACCGTCCGCAGCGCGAGAGCCGCATCCAGACCGCCGTGGGAGTCACAGGTGATCACGGCTCCGCCGTAGAGACCGCGGTCGCGGCCTTCCAGGCGCCGGATGGTGTCGAGGGCGGCCGGACGTGGCACCCCCGTCGCCGCGGCGGCGGGGAACAGGGCGCGCAGCGCGGCCCACGGTTCCATGTGCTCGGCCAGCCGACCGCGCAGTGTCGAGGCCAGATGCTGCACGCTGCCGCGCCGTACGACCCGCATGAACCGGGTGACCACGGCCGACTCGGGCGCGCAGACCGCCGCGAAGTCGGTCAGGGCGTCGGCTACGGTGATGGCGTGCTCGTGGATCTCTTTGGCGTCGCCCAGCAACTGGTCGCGCAGGGCATCGGTCGTGTCCGGGTCCTCGCTGACGGCGCGGGTGCCCGCGAGGACATGAGTGGTGATGACCCGCCCGTCGATCTCGACGACGGTCTCCGGGCTGAAGCCGGCGGCGCGCAGGCCCCCCAGGTCGAACAGGTAGGACCGCGCCGGGGTGTTGCCCGCCCGGCCCAGCTCGTAGGTGGCCGCCAGGTCGATGTGCTCCGGCACCTCGACCTGACGGGAGACGATGACCTTCCGCAGCGTGGAGGACTTGATCTCGGTGATGGCCCGGCTGACGAGTTCCCGGTAGGAGGCGTCGTCGTCTGCAAGGCCGAGGGGGAACCAGTCGGCGGCGTCGGTATCGGTGTCCGGGGGCGGGTCCGGGAACTCTTCAAGCAGTATTTCGGCCAGCCGGTCGAGGGTGTCGGCGTCGGTGGCGCGCAACGCCGCGTGGCTGGCCGTGAGCCGTACTTCAACCCGCGGGACTGCCAAGCACAGCTGAGGTGTCTCGGCCAGCGCCGTGGTGCCCAGTTCGAAGGCGAGCCAGCCGAAGGCCCGCCAGTCCTGGACAGGGCTGGCGTCGAGGAGCCGTGTGATGGCGGCCATGTCGAAGGGCCCGTCCGGCGCCTGTTCCGGCTCGGCGGCCGGGCCTCGCGAGTCCACGCCGGCACCCTGGACATGGAGGCCCCGGCGGTCTGCGGTGATCTTCAGCAGAGAGCCGCCGGCGTAGGTCCAGCAGCCGTCGCTCTCGTACAGCACGTAGTCCGCGAGACCAACCTGACGGACGAGCCGCATCGCCGCCGCCAGGGGAGTGAGCCCGGATGGCAGGGACTGCTCGCGTTCGAGATAACGCATCACCGCTCCACCGCCGCGGCGGCGGGCGCACTGGCCGGGGCATCGGCCTCGTGGGGGTCGACGCCGCTGTCGGCGATCTCCCGCAACGCCACCTTGTCGATCTTTCCGGTGGCGGTGAGAGGGATCTCGTCGATCAGGCGCAGGACTTCCGGATGCTTGTAGCGGGCGACCCCGAGGCGGGTCAACGCCGCGCCGATGCCCGCCACTGTGACGACGGCCCCGTCGGTCGCCACCACACAGGCACAGACCCGTTCACCCGTCTCGGCGTCGGTCGCGGCGACGACTGCGGCCTTGTCGATCTCCGGCAGCTCGTGCAGGAGGTCCTCGATCTCCAGGGCGGATATCTTCTCGCCACCCCGGTTGATCACGTCCTTGATGCGGCCCTCGACCACCAGGTTCCCGGTCGGGTGGATCCGTACGAGGTCGCCCGTCCGGAACCAGCCGTGGGCGAAGGCCTCCGCGTTGGCAGCGGGGGCCCGGTGGTAACCGCCGAAGATCCCTGGTCCGCGCACCAGGAGCTCGCCCGTTCCACCCGCCGTGACGTCATGGCCGTTCCAATCCACGACGCGCAGTTCGTCGTACGGGGTGAGCGGCCGCCCCTGGGTTCCCTGGACGATCTCCGGGGCGTCTTCGAGCCGGGTGAAGTTCAGCATGCCTTCGGACATCCCGTAGACCTGCTGCACCTCGCAGCCGAGAACGGGCCCGACGAGCGCCGCCTGCGCCGCCGAGAGCCGCGCGCCGCCCACCTGGAGCAAGCGCAGACTGGAGAGATCCCACTGCTCCCGGTCGTACTCCCGCAGCCAGCGGTGGACGACGCTCGGCACGACCGCGGTGATGGTCACCTGGTGTCGCTGCACCGCCTCGAAGGCCACGTCGGGCCGGGGCGAAGGGGCCACCACGCATCGGCCGCCGGCGAGCAGAGTGCCCAGCAGGCCTGGGCAGCCGAGGGGGAATGTGTGTGCCAGCGGTAGCACCGCGAGGCAGACCGAGTCCGCGTCGAGCCCGGCGTGCTCAGCACTGTTCCGAACGACGTAGAGGTAGTCACGATGGGTCCGGGGCACGACCTTCGGGCTGCCCGTGGTGCCCCCGGACATGAGGAACATGGCCGTCCGCTCCGGGTCCGCGACCGCGGGCAGCTCGGTGAGATCACCCGCGAACAGGGCGTGGACGTCGTGGTCGTCGTCGACGTCGCCCCCCACCACGAAGACGCGTCGGACCGTGGGAGCGGCCTCCTGGACCTGTCGGGCGAGGCCCACATGATCGAACCCGGTGGCCTCGCCGTCGACGATCAACGCGACGGCGCCGATGTGCTTGCTGATCCGGCTCAGCTCGTGCCGTCGATGAGCCGCGAGGACCAGTGCAGGGACGACGCCGGCCTTCATGCACCCCAAGAGGACCGGGACGAACTCCCATCGGTTGGGCAGCTGCACGACGACCCCGTCGCCGGGGCGCAGCCCCGCTCGAATCAGTCCGCTCGCGAACCCGGCGGCCATGCGGACCAGCTCGGAGTACGTGAGGTCTCGGGTTCCGGCGACGAGGGCAACCCGGTCGCCGTGGCGGAGGGACACCTCTTCGACGGCCTGATGCACGGTCACCGCAGCCGTCATCGTCGCACTCCCCGAGTGCTGCCGTGCCGTGAGTCACCGAGACCCGAGCACGGTCGGGAGGTTCCTGATCGGGCGATGCTTGTCATTACCTGCGCCGTCCTTCTCTCGTCATCGCGTGCGCGGTCAGCGGCACGCCACAGGCCTCAGCAGCGCGCACCTGGCGTGAAGCCAGACGCGGTGCGCCTTTCGAACCGCGTCTACGCGGGGGGGTTCGGAAGGGTTCACTCCGCATTCGTCTGCGAGACAGCGGGGGTGGTTCCACACCTTGTTGCCGTCGGCGACCCGTACGGCGTGCCTGTGTATTCGGGCAGCGATACAACGGGTTGCCGGCAAAACGAGGAGCGGCGCTGCGTGCGGCTGCTGACGGACACCGCGCGGTGCGGATGTTCGCCGTATCCGCCCGGGACCAGGGGATTCACCCCAATCCCGAAACGGTGGGCAGTAGAGCGGACCTACCGTTGGCTGATGCTCCACCGGCGTCTGGCCCGCGACTACGAAACCCTGCCTACCCGCTCCGAAGCCGTGATCCACATCGCCATGACCGACCCCATGGCCCGCCGCCTCACCGGCGAGAACACGATCTCCTGGCACGACCCGAAAATGACCGCCAATCAACTCATCCCAGGATGAAACATCGGACGAAAACGACCTGTGAGAAGCCGGTACCCACCCACCCACGTGGGAGGCACCGGCTTCTCGCAGGTTCGAACGCTAAGGCCTACGATTCGGCACGCTGCTTCTTTGCTGCCGGAGTCGTGCCGCACGAGCGGGAGGACGCATGTCCCCGCTCACGTGGCGGCCGATGGGTTCGGTGCTGACCGGTCGGGGGGCGTCTGCGGTGGTGGCGGGTTTGACACCGCCGCAGTGAGAGGCGGGAAGCTGAACCGGACCGGCAGATGGTCGGACAGCTGAATGTTCAGCACATGCCCGTGCAATTCCACTCCGATTTCACGCACCATGTAGTCGAGCTTCTTGGTGGGCTTCGTCGCAGGGTGGGTGGAATAGGAAGGCGGGCACACCACGTAGTCGGACAGGGCGTTTCCGAGGTTGTCCGGCTCGCGATTGTAGTCGCCCAGGGCGAACCATTCGTAGTCGTGGCTGTGCCCGTTCACCGCGTTGTCGATGTTGGTAAGCAGGGCAGGGGAGTCCCCACCTCTGTTTCCCGCACTGGCGTGGATGCTGAAGTAGAAACCTTTGCCGATCCGGATGCCCAGAGCCGGCCGGGAGGGGCCTGAGACGACGTCGACTTGTTCGGCCTGGCTCGCCGAGACCAGCGCGAGGTTGACCCGGTTTCCGTTGGGATCAGTCTGCAGCCAGTAGATGTAGGAACCGGGACGGGTGCTCGTTCCTCCCCAGGTGTACTCCTTCACCGTCCACTGCCGTATGGTGGTGTTTTGTTGGAACTTCGCGCTGTCCGGAACGGCCCCGGCCTCTTGCAGGGCGACCAGCCGGTAGTGCTGCGCCATCTGCGCCACGCCTGTGTTCCATTTGTTCTCCGTACTGTGACTGGCCCCCTGCATGTTCCAGGTGGCGACGTAGTGCGAGTCCGGATCAGCAGCCGCCTTAGGTGCGACGGCCGAGCCGCTCCCGATCGCGGCGCCAGCCGGCGGCGGTGTTCCGGCGCTGGCGGTGCCCAATATCAGGATGAATGTGCTCACCGCTGCCGCCACGGCGGTGAGGAGCACTATGATGCGTCTTTTCACAGGAATCCTCCTTCGCTGCGCTCCATCTCTTCCGGTCCGGCACGTCTCTTTCCAGAGAGCACCCAGACTGATCGGCTGACATACTCTCGAATGCGGAACATCGCGCTATTTCGGAACTCCAGTCCTCCCGATCGCCGCACCGGACCACGCACATCGTGCCGTCAAGGGGTGTTCGGTTACCCCCAAGGCGCCATCGCGGTAAGGGTTTTGTAATAACTCAGGACTTGAAGCGGAGACCGACGCCAGGAGGGCGGTATCGGCTCCACAAGCGATGCAACAACGATGAGGGCGGAGAGGATGACCAGCGGTACACGAGGCGACGGTGCCGGTGATGGACCGGCGGAACTTGTTCAACTTCTCGGAGACGACGACCCGTTCGTATGCCTTGAATGCGGACCGGTCGCCCGTCGCGTCGCGTGTCACAGAAGTGAGCCGCCTCACAGGTTCGGCATCAGAGTCAACGGACCACCTCGGCGCGCTCTATGAGAGGTATGACCACGTTCGAAGCAGGGATCCTTGCCGGGCTCCGCACCACCGAGTACGCCTGTCTCGACGCGAAGCACCATCATCTCCGCCTTGGCCAGGGCGAGGTGGTCACCTCCTCATGATGACGTCAACGGTGGTCCTGCGTGCCGGTGAGGTGACCGCCATCGCCGGTGGCAGCGGAGCGGGAAAGAGGGCGGCGGGGGCATCCTTCAGCGCCTGGGCGAGAGCGAGCCGTTCGGCTGTGACCACGGTCAGGCCCCAGCATGCAATCAGCGACGTAACGGCATGTCACATCGATGGCGGCGGCATCCATTCGGCGGAATCCTGGTCGACCTTGGACCGGTTGGTACTGCCCGTCACAGCGATTGGGGTACCGGACGGCGCCGAAGTCGTTGGCATACACCTTGCGCCGTTCAGCTGCCCACTGCGAGGCGCAGCTGACGGGGAGCGTCATTACGAGTAAGCAATATTCATGCACGGTCGATCCGGATGCCACGGGCGCTTGGGAAGCTGGTCCACAGCTGTCGGAAGCGGGCCAACGCTTGATGGCCTATTTCTCAAATTCCGCAGGTCAGTAGAGGAGCAGTCACAGCAGGCGCATTGCCGTCCATTCTCGATGATCTTCGCCACGACTCACCGTGAATGCTGACTCTTAGTGTCTAACATGGCACCGTCTGTCGTGACATGCCGATCGCCGCGCAAAAGGCAACTTCGATTGCCGCCATCGAAATGCTTGACAGCCGATATCGGGTCCGCTAACCTCTACTATTTCCGTTAGTAGAACGGGGAATCGATCGCGTGTTGGCGAGGCCCTCGGATTGTTGAGAATCTCAAAACTGCAATCCGGGGGCCTCGTTGATTCCCTAACGTAGAGTCCAGCAGCACCTGGGGCTGTGCTGGTCTCCTCTTCCCGTGTCGCGTCTGACCCGCCCTTCGAGGCGCTCGCCGAACCTCGGCCGTGCGCCTCACCGCCCTCGCGTCGGCGAAGCCCGCCTATGTAGGCAATGACGGCCGACGCGTACGTAGTGCCGGAACGGTGATCACTTGAGGGTGCCGTCGTTTGCCGACACTCCGGTGATCTCTTCGGGGCCGAAGACGGCGCCGTCTCCGTCGACCACTGACGCGAGGCCAGCTAGTGCCGCATCAGGCAACGTTCGCCCTGTTCCTGATGAGAGGATCACCTGGCAATCATCGGGGCTGACAGTCTCGGTTAGGCGAGGAGGGGCCGAGGGTGACGACTGGCGAGCCTTGGACGGGTGACGATCGAGAACACAACGATCAGTGCCATGCTCGCTGGCGTGGAATCGTTCGACCGCTCAGCCCGACTATCCGGACGAGTGGTACGGCGTTCAGTGCGGAGGGTGCCGCTTCTGGATCGCGCTGAGCGGGCAGCTCGGCCAGGACTACGGGGTCTGCACCCACCCCGTCTCGCCATTCGATGGACGGGTGCGGTTCGAGCACGACGGCTGCCAGTGCTTTGCGGTCCGCGAGGGCTCGTTCGGATAGACACCGGTCAGACGACGTTGACGCTGGCGACGACCCGGCGAAGGCGTTCGTCAGCGGCATGATGGTTCCGCCAGATGATGTAGCGACGGATCATGCTGCCCTGGGCCTTGTGGCTGGCGTGGTCGGTGCCGTCGAGGGCGAAGTAGCGCAGGGCGGTGGACTGGGCCTCGATCCGGTTGAGCCAGGAGCTGTTGGTCGGGGTGTAGGCGATCTCCACATTGTTTGCCGCCGCCCACGTCGCAACCCGCTGGCACCGCTTCGTCGTCAGGTGCGGGGAGTAGTTGTCGCAGACAATCGCAATGCGCACGTCCATCGGGTGCAGCGAGCGCAGGTAGCGGCAGAACTCCAGGAACTTCGAGCGGTTCTTGGTCTTCTTGACGTGCCCGTAGAGCTGGTCCTTGGCGAGGTCGTAGGAGGCGAACAGATGCCGGACCCCGTGTGGGCGGGTGTAGGTCGCGCGACGGCGGGGCCGGGGCTCACGGTCGGGATCCTTGTTCAGGCCGCCGCGTTCGGCCCATTGCCGGCCGGGGTGAGGCTGGAGGTTGAGCGGCCCGAACTCGTCCATGCAGAAGACGACTTCGGGCTCGCCTTCCTCGGGTATGACTTCGCCGTCGGCGATCGCGTAGAGATGCTCGAGACGAGCTTTCTTGGCCGCGTAGTCGGGGTCGCGGGAGGTCTTCCAGGTCTTTACGCGTTGGAAGGAGACGCCCTCCTCGCGGAGCAGGATGCGCAGGCCCTCGTGGCTGATGTCGTCGACCACCCCCTCGGCGACCAGGAAGTCCGCCAGCTTGGCCAGGCTCCAGGTCGAAAACGGCAGGCCGTGCTCGGCCGGCCTGGACTTGGCGATCTTCTTGATCTCCCGGCGTTCGGGAAGGGTGAAGGTCCTCGGGCGGCCGCCCTTGTACTTCGGGTAGAGCGAGTCGAAGCCGTCCGCGTTGAAGTTGTGCAGCACGTCCCGGACCCGGTCCGCGCTGGTGAACGACACCTCGGCGATCTTCGCCACGGACATGCCCTGTGCGGATAACAGCACCATCTGGGCCCGTCGCCAGGTCACCACCGAACCGGTACCTCTGCGGATGATCCGCAGCAACCGCCTGCCCTCGTCGTCATCAATCTCCCGGACCCGCACACGTTCAGCCACGCGATCATTCTGGCCGTCCGATGCCATCCGGCGCAGCAAACCCAACAACGCGTCACGACAGGGCGAACGTTGCCTGATGCGGCACTAGGAGGCCAGCGGAGACGAGGGGTCAAAGGCCTCGCGGAGGGAGACGGTCAAGGCCCGTGTCTCGCATGGCGTGGTCGACCGTTTCGTTCAACGAGCTGTCCGCAGGGATCACGGTCTCCACCTCACCGGAGAGTAGATCGCGTTCGCGATACCAGTCCCTGAGTTCCCGCTCGGTTACGTGCGCGAGGTACTTCGCCTCTTGCTTCGTTGCATGTCGAACAAGCGTCTCAGGGAACGGGACATCCAGGTAGTAGTGGCGGGAGATGCCACGGTGGTCACCGGCGAGTGTCTCCAACATTTCCCCGTAGCGGTCGGCGTACAGGATCCCCTCGACAACCACGTGGTACCCGGCATCAAGGGCGTAGCGGGCGACCGTGTCGATCAGCCCGATGTTGGAAGCAGCGGGCCGATCCCGCTCGCGTAGTACGACCCGCCGGAGGTTGTCCTGTCCCACGAGGGCGAGACCGCGACCGAACCGGTCGCGAAGGCCGACTGCCACGGAGGACTTCCCCGACGCTGAGTTTCCCCGGATGACCAGGAGTCGGCTCTCTTCGCTGCCCACGCTCACCGTGGCTCATCGCCCATGGCGCCGAGCGACTCAGCACAGCAGTCGGACGCTGATCTGGCACGGCCGGTGAACGGGTAGAAGGTGGCCACCGGGTGGTTGATCGCGAGTTCCGGCCGCCAGGCGGTAAGGCACTGGGCGTTGGGGATGAAGAGACCGTTGGGGAGCCGGTCGAGAGGGTGCCAGCGCCAGTCGCCCACGCTCTCGTTCGGCTGCGTTGCCGGATCACCGTCCCACTGGGTCACGACCGCGGGCACCGTCGTGCGTACGACGGGGCCGACCTGGTCCACGAGCACGCCGAGCAGGACGACGTCCTCCTCGCGGGCACGGCAGCCGGTCTCTTCGTAGAGCTCGCGGATGACCGCGTGTTCCAGGGACTCGCCGCGCTCCACGGTCCCGCCCGGGAGTTCGGTGGTCCCGCGGCGGTGGACTCCCAGCAGGAGTCCGCGGGGTCCGTGCAGGATCGCACAGACCCCGAGCGCGGCGTTGGGCTCCGGCGGGCGGGTCGTGCGCGGCCGACTGCTGGCGGCGGTGCGGCTGTGCGCGCGGTAGAGGCGGACGGAGACCCGATTGTCGTCCTCGGGCGCGTCGGGTGCGTCGATCCCGTCGATCCCGTCGATGAGGAGGCCGTTGTCGACGCAGAGGTCCTCCCACAGCTTCGGGGTGAGCACCCACATCTCGACGCTCTGGTCCTGGCCGCCGGCGAGCGGCAGGATCTCCGCGCGCGGCGTGACGCTCGAAGAGGGCCCGTGCCCGTGGGAGTTGGTGTGCAGGATGGAGAAGGCGAGGCGCCCGCCGGGCTTCAGGGCCGGCCGGAGGGCGGGCAGCAGGCGATGGGGGTCGATGTAGCCGAAGCCGTGGATGGAGTAGATCACGTCGTAGGGCTCGGCCTGGTGCAGGTGGTCGACGGCGTCGGCGTGGATGAGGGTGAGACCCGGGAGTTCGCCGTAGCGGGCGAGGGCGCGTGCGTGCTGGCTGGCGGATGCTTCGACGGCGTCGACCGTGGCTCCGTGCTCGCGCACCAGGTGGGCGGCGTGTTTGCCCAGGCCGGAGCACAGGTCCAGGACGCGCAGGCCGGTCAGGTCGCCGAGGACTTCGGCGCCGGGGCCGGTCGGCCAGAATCCCCAGGAGATGCGGTCGACTTCCGGGATGTCGGTGCCTCGTTGCAGATGGTGGGTGCCGTACGTGGTCCAGGCGCGGGCGTTGACGGCTTCGGGCTCGGGGCGGTGCATGGTGCTCCTTGGGCGGGGGAGTGGCGGGGCCGCGCCGGCGTGCGCGGCCCCGCGTGGACCTCTGCTGGTGGCTGCGGGTCAGCGGTCCTGGGCGAGGGCGTACAGCTCGCCGAGCAAACTCCCCTCGGTCGCGACGAGTTCGTCGAAGGAGCCTTGCTCCCGGACGGTTCCTTGGTCGAGGACGATCACTCGGTCGGCCATCCGGACGTTGTCGAGGCGGTGGGTGACCACCACGGTGATCCGGTCCGAGGCCATGGCCCGCAGCTCCCGGAAGATCTGGTGCTCTCCGCGGGCGTCCATCTCGCTGGTCGGCTCGTCCAGGACGAGTACGGCCGGCTCCCTGTACATCGCCCGCGCGCAGGCCAGCCTCTGCCACTGACCTCCGGACAGCTCGTGGCCGCCCCACACCGACCGGGCGAGCAGCGTCTCCAGTTCCTGGGGCAGATCACGCAGGGCCTTGGTCATGCCGACCCGTTCGACCGCGTCCCAGATTCGCTCGTCGCCGTGCTCGCGGGGCTGGCCCAGGGTGATGTTCTCCCGGGCGGCGAGCGGCCAGTGCCCGTTCTTCTGCGGCACCAGGCCCACGTGCCGCCACACCGACTCCGCGTCGGCGTCGGCCAGGTCGGTGTCGTCCCACAGGACCTTGCCGTCGGTCGGGACGGTCAGTCCGGTGATCATGCGGATCAGCGTGGACTTGCCGGCGCCGTTCTCCCCGACGAGGGCGACGACTTCGCCGCGGTTCAGGGTGAGGGTGATCGGCTGGACGGCCGCGGCCTCCTTGCTCGGGTAGGTGTAGGAGGCGCCTTCCAGGCGGATCTGCTGCGGGGGCTTGGCCCGCGCGGTGCCGCGGGCCGTGGTCATGGCGCGGACCTCGTCGATGAACTCGTAGTAGTCGGAGAGGTAGAGGCCGTGGTGGAACATGACCGTCGAGTAGCGGATGATCGAGTTCAGTGCGCGGCCGGCGGTCTGTGAGGCGACGACTGCGGTGCCTGCGATCGCGGTCGTCATGGCCCCGGCGAGGACCAGGCCGGCGAGCGAGGCCCACATGCCGAGGGTGAACAGGCCGCCGAGCGAGGCGGCCAGCAGTGTGATCCGCAGATACGGGCGAGCCCCGGCGACCTCCCTCATCTCGACCCGGTCACACATGGACCGGTACCAGAAGTGCAGGTAGCCGCGCATGGTGTTGGCCCGGAGCTCGTCGGCGAGCTCGGCCGTCGTCAGCCACCAGCGCATCATGCCGCGGACGTTGCGGGCGGAGATGGTCTGGTCGTGGACGCGGTAGTCGACCCGGGCGGCGATCACGCCGCCGAGTCCGCGGGGGACGACGGACAGCAGCAGCACGCCGAGGAGCAGCGGGTGCAAGGTGGTGAGCACTAGGGCCGCGGAGGCGAGCTGAACGAGTCCGTTGGTGAGGGTTTTGGCGTCGTCGGCGAGGTCGACGGCGCGCAGCGCGCCGATCTCCGCCGCCTGGCTCCGGTCGCCGAACCCTTCCGCGTCGTAGGCGGCGAGTTCGGCCCGCATGTGGAGATCCACGAGCTGCAGGTCCGCGGCCGAGGCGATCTTCGGATTCATGCGCCGGGTCGCCCAGTCCGCGAGGATCCACATGGACGCGCCGGTGGCCATCGCGCCGACGGCGACGGTCAGCGCCGGCCACGCGTGGGCCAGGTCCTGGCGGGGGTCGTCGCCCATCAGCTGCGGCAGGGCCTTCGCGACGGCGGTGAGCATCACCGCCGTGCCGATGCCGGACAGCAGCTGGCACACGACGATCGTCAGGGCCATGCGCCGGTCGACGCTCCAGGCCAGGCGCGCCGTCTGGATCAGGGCCGCGGGGATGCGGCGGGCCATGTCCCACAAGGTGGCGTCGTCCATCGCCCGCCGGTGCTTGCGCCCGTTGTAGTCGAGCTCCGGCGGTGCAGAGGGCTGCGGAGCGCCCGTCCGCGCGGCCGGGAGGGACGCCGCCTCGCCGCCGATGGTTGCTGCGTCGGTGGTTGGGACGTCGGTCCGGTGGTGCGGTGCGGTCATGCGAACACCCCCGCCATCAGCCGGTCCAGGGTGCGCCGTCCGCGTGCGGTGACGTGGGGGTCGTCGAGCTTCGGTCCCCAGACCAGGCAGCTCACCGCGTCGATCGCCGCGAGACACTTCAAGGCGTGCTGCTCCTCGAGGGTGAGGTTGCGACCGTAGCCCTGAAGGCCCGCGGCCCGCAGGTCAGGCCGATCGGTCCAGGTGGAGCAGGCCATCAGCACGAAGTCCTGCACGGCGGTCGCGCCCCGGGAGCGCTCGAAGTCGATCCAGCCAGCCTGCTGCCGGGCGGTCGACCACATGAGATTACGGTCCCACGCGTCGCCGTGGATGTACGCGAGCGGCAACGGCGGCAAGGCCCGCAGCTCCTCGGCCAGCTGGCGCACGAGCTTCTGCTCCGGCGCGGTCAGCCGGTCCCCGGCCGCCGCCAGGTGCCTATCGGCACCCTCGGCCGCGGCCTGCAGAGCCTGCTCCGCCTCGGCCCGTCGAGGACCGGACAGATCACCGGCCGCGTGGAGACGAGCCAGCAGGGCGCCACCGTGCCGGTGCGCGCGGGCTTCCTCCACGCGCGAGAGCTCCAGCTGCTTGAGCGGTCGTCCTGGGACAGCGGTCAGCAGCAGTGCCAGATCCTCCGCGCTCGAGGCGCGCAACTGCGGCGCACCACCGGCGCCGAGGGCCGGTACAGCACTTCGCAGCGCGAGCGTCTCGCGCTCGTACATCACGGCCTTGGGGGAGATCTTCAGGTAGAAGCGGGAGGCCCCGGGCAGGTCGAGCTGCCAGACGCGGGAGTTCTCGCGCGGATGGCTGACGTCCTTGACGGCGGGACGGGCGGCGAGTTCCCGGCTGGCCCACGCGAGCAGGGCGGGAGGCGGGGTGGTCGGGTTGGTCATGCCCCCCACCCCGATGACGGTCGTGATGCTGCGGCGAACAGGACGCGGCGGACGTCGACGGGCCGCCGGTGCGCGAGAGCCTCGGCGGCCGCAGCAGGAGGGTTCTCGAGAACAGGGTGAAGGGTGACCAAGCGGACGGGATTCACGGTTTCTCCTCGGTTCGGAACGGGGGCAGAGCACCCGAACAACGCACCTGATCACAGGGCCGCTACGGGCAGCCGCGGGCGACGAGCCGAATGAAGGTTCGACGCCGGGACGCGGACGGCAAGCGCCGTCTGCGTGGGCGGCTCCTCTCGCTTCGTTCGATTCACACGTACGGGGAAGGCGGCGGGACGGCAGCCCGAGCGGCGGATTGCATGACGCGTCGACAGCACCCGTCTCCTTCGGTGTGGTGTGGCTGTGCTCTGCGGACGGACCCTCGCCCACGCCACTGACAATCCGCGGCCACCAGCACCGTGATCCGGTCATCCCGAACCTCCCCTGCCACCAGCCACCACGTGCGATACGGAGGGCTCTGACCTGGGGTGATGTTGGAAGAAAGGATTCTTGAACTCTCCAGGCCGGCCCGGAATCCGGCGCCCGAGAGAGTGGCTCGATCTGGTTCGCGGCCGGGTGAGCACCCGGAGCGTCATGCCCCTGGGGGGTCGCGACGGCGGCTAGCATCGGCACCTTCGACGCGGCCGGCGCACGCCCGGGTGGTGTTCTCGCGATCCGTGCCCGCGCCCGCAGACCGGCCGCTATGTTCGAACGCGCCGTACCCGCTGCACCCCCTGGGGAGTTGCGCCGCGCACGAGGTCACCAGGAGAGCCATGCCCATTCCCGCCCAGCACCTCCAAGACCTCGTTGCCGACTACCTGCGCAGGCACCCCGACGAGCAGCCGGTGCTTCAGCCACTCGTGGACCGTCTCGCCGCCGGCGCCAACGTGACCGACAGGCGGGCGTTCGAAGGCCACGTCACCGCCTCGGGTGTCGTCATCAACGACGCCGACGACGTCCTGCTCATCCACCACCTCGCCTCAGGCCGGCGCATCCAGCCCGGCGGTCACCCGGAGGACTCGGACAGCACGCTTCGGCAGGCCGTCCTGCGGGAGATCGCTGAAGAGACCGGCATCACCGGGCTGGAGGCGTTCGGCGATGGCGCGCCCGTGCACATCGACGTCCACCCGATCGAGGCCCGGCCGGACAAGAACGAGCCCGCCCACGTGCACTACGACGTCCGCTTCATGTTCCGGGTCCGCGGACCGGTCGCCCTGACGCTGCAGGCCGAAGAGGTCGGCGCGGCTCAATGGTGCTCGCCGTCGGAACTCGGCGACCCCGTGCTGCGCGCCCGGGTCCTGGCGAGCCTGGGCCTGCCGCGCGAGGACCACCCGGCGGACGAGGACCCTCACTGCGCCCTCGTCGTGATCACCGACCCGGACGCGTCCAAGGTGCTGATGCACCTGCGCGACGACAAACCGTATCTGGGCGCCGGGTACCTGGGCGCCGATGAGCGGCGGCGCCGAGCTCGCCGACTATGACCCGCACGCCACCGCGTGCCGGGAGCTGCGCGAGGAGACCGGTCTGGAGAACATCCGGCTGACGAACCTGTTTTCCGCGCACACCGACGGCTACCCCCGCCACGTCTTCCACGGCGTCTGGGACGGCGACCCCGACTCGCTGACCCTCACCGAAGGCCGCGAGCTCGCCTTCATCCCGCGCGACGACTTCGACCGGGTCCCGCTGCACCCGACCACCCGCCAGGACACCGACCGCGTCCTGGAGCTCATCACGCCACGCCAACCGCCTTACGGCTACGGCACCCTGGCCCTGATCGGGAACCGGAGCGGGCATCTCCTGATGCATCTGCGCGGCGACGGCCCGGGAATCTGCTGGCCGGGCACCTGGTCATCCAACGGCGGCAAGCCAGAGGCCGCCGATGCCGGCCCGCGCGGCACCATCGTGCGCGAGGTCCACGAAGAGGTCGGCCTCGACGAAGCTGCCGTGCACCTCTCGCACCTGTTCACCCACACCGCCGACGACGGGCACCTCACCTACGTCTTCCGCGGCACCTGGGACGGCGACCCCGACACCCTGACCCTCACCGAAGGCCGGGCGCTCGCCTTCGTCGACCCACGATGCCTGGGGGACCGCCCGATGAGCCCGCTCGCCCGGTACGCGGCCCTGCGAGGTCTCGCCGCCGAGCTCGAAGACCAGGCCCACCGCGACGGCATCCACACCCTCGTCGCCGGCGGCCTGATCGTGCACGACGAGCGCCTCCTGGTCGTCCGCCGCAACGCGGACGACTACCTCGGCGGCACCTGGGAGACCCCGGCCGGCCGGCTCGAGAGAGGCGAGTCGATCATCGACGCCCTCCCACGCGAGATCACGGAGGAGACCGGCCTCACCATCACCATCGACCGCTACACGGGCCACTTCGACCACACCAACTCCCGCGGCCGCACCAGCCGCCAGTTCGTCTTCGCCTGCACGCCGCAGAAGCCGGGCCCGGTCACCTTGTCCGAGCACGATCGCCACCAGTGGGTGCGCGGCCTGGACGAGCTCCCGCCGACCACCCCGGAGCTCCGGCGCTTCCTGGAGCAGCAGTGGCCGGCACGGCGGTGACCCGCCGACCGGTAGGAGCCGCGCACCGGCACGGCGCCGCGTCTCCCGGAGCCGTTCGTGCGGGTCACCGTGGACTGCGAAGGCCCGGCCGGCTCGGCATGGCTGGCTATCCTCCCGGCCACGGTGAGGGAGCTGGCCGAGCGCTGGGACTGCACGCCGGACGGTGACCCGTTGTACGGGGGCGTCGGGATCGTCGTCCCGGTGCTGCGCAAGACGACCGAGCCTGCCGTGGTGAAGGTGTCCTTTCCTCATCCCGAGAACAGGTCCGAGCCTGACGCGCTCTCGGTCTGGGGCGGGCGCGGCGCGGTCCTGCTGCACGAGCGGGACGACGACCGGTTCGCCATGCTCCTGGAACGGGCGCACCCCACGACGCTGGCCCAGGCCGCACAGGGCGACGAGGTGGCGGCGATCAGCTGGCTCAACAACCGGCCTTATCGCGCATACGACGCCAGTGCCCTGCGTTCGCTGTTCAGCACGCCCAAGTCCGAGAGGCTGATCTTCGCCAACCCGATGCGAGGCATCAAAGGAGGCAAGGTGGGGATCAAGACCCCCGCATTACTCTCTGCGGACGAAGTGGAGTCTGTCGCACTCGCTGCACTGCAGAATCCAGCCCTTCGAGTGGTCGTGGCCCTGTCCGGCATCCATGCGCTGCCCGCCCGCCAGATTCGCTCGATGCTGGTCGAACACGTGGACCTGCCTGGACGACGACTCGACCCCGAGGGCTTGAATCGTCCACTGGACGCCTACACCGCCGAGGCGATCAGCGAGTACTTCGCCTACCGTCAGCGCCGATGGCCGAACAGCACCAACCCGCATCTTCTGATCACCAGAAACACCGCCACCACCGCAACGGCCGTGGGCACGTTCTGGATGGACAGGCTGGTCAAAGGAATTGCCCGTGGGCGTCGACCAGCTGAGGCAGGACCGCATCCTTGAAGAAGCCCTCGCAAACGGCGCCGACCCCCTCCACCTCGCACACGTCTTCCCTCGGCGCCAAGGCCAGCCTCCGCTACACCAGCGCAGTGACCGAATCGGAAGCAGAGCAGGAACCGAACACCCGCTGATCTTGAGCTTTACTCCACAGGAAGCCGTCGCCGACCCTCCGGGGTAAAGGTGAAGGTCTGGCGGAAGGGCTCCGTTCCAAAGCGCACCGCAAGCAGGAGGGGTTCTTCATGCGGAGGTGGCCATGATTGCTCGTCTCCCGGAGCAGTGCCGTTCCAGAGATGGAAGGACACCATCGGGTCCTCCAGGTTCTCAGTCAGATAGCCAAGCGTCTTGCCGTAGTAGGGGTTGTTACTGCCGAACAGCATCGACGGAGGACCGAACTCGTTGACGACGTCCGTCCACGTGCGGTCTTCGCCCGCCCACTGGCGGACCACGCTCAGCAGGACTGCGTACTCGTCACGGTCCAGTACGCGGTCAGGCTTGAGCCAGCCGCGGCTGTGCGCGAACTCGGCATACAGCGAGGCAATGCCGTACTCGTAATAGCGCTCCGGGATCAGATCGCGGAACACACCCGCGACGCCGGTGCTGGACCAGGCTCCGCGCTCTTCCCAGACACGCTGCTGCTCGGCCAATGCCTCGGGCTGGCACTCCACGAACAGCAAGTGATCCATCAGCATGCGCAAGGCCAACTCCGACTCCCTCCCGAACAGTCCGGGACGACGCAGGGCGTGATTCAACTGATCGACGAGATACGCGCGTATCTCGTCGGAGGCTGCAAGCGATCTGGAAGTAGGCACCCCACATTCTCGCGCAAATGCCACCGGATCGCGTCATGGGCTTGCTCCAGCCATTCTCCATTCGAGCCAGGTCCAGGCCCGTCGCCCCTACCGTTCACTGCGACAACCGGCCCCTTCGATGCAGCAGCACGGCCTTGGAGCCCCTGAGTTCGCGCTACGGAGCCTTCAGATTTCCTGAACCCACGGAAGATGGGCATCGATGCGTTCTACTGCCGTCCCGGCATCGAGGGCGCCCACGAGAAAGGCGGCGTCGAAGGGCAGATCGGCTACTACCGGCGCAACCACTTCGTCCCCGTCCCCGAGGTTGCCTCGCTGACCGAGCTGAACGCCATGGTCGACCAGTGGAACCTGGACGACGAAGGCCGGCGTCTGCGGTCGTCGAAGACCCGCACCATCGGCGAGTACTTCGCGCGGGAACAGCCACTGCTGCGGCCCCTGCCACGCGAGGTGTTCGAGACCGGCCGGTGGTTCACTCCGCAGGGTCAGCCGGTTCGGCCTCTGGTCCGGTTCATCGGCCGCCAGCTGGGGTGCTGCTGCACGCCAACGACCTGGTCGTCTACGACGGGCGGACCGTGGTCGCCCACCACGAACGGCTCAGCGGCCGGGGCGAATCCCGTCTGGTCCTGGACCATTACCGACGATGGCGGACGCGGCTTTCTTGATCATTACTGGGTCCTAAGGTCGCCGGTCGCTCTTTCCGTGCCCTCTACCAGACCGCTCTCACATCGGCAGCGGTGGGCGTTAGCGCACCTTTGCGCCGGTGGCTGACGGATGGGGCGCCGAAGCAGCCGCGGACGATGTGGGGCTGATGGTGGTGTCTGCGGAAGAAGCGGTAGAAGCGGTAGAAGCGGGGGTCTCGGCGGCGAACTCGGCCTGATTCCTGGCCCGGAGGCCGCCGTCTCTGGCGTCTTGAAGCTCAGAAGAAGCTCTGAACGTGGGTAATGGCTCGCCCGAGCGGCAGCATCGGCGAGATCATGCGGGCGACGGCTGCCTGGCGGAGCGGTGTGTGGGGTGGGGACGCGGGATGGCGCGGATGTTCTGGCGCGGAGAAGCGGACAACGGCTGTGAGGACCTGGATCCCTACCAGTACGCCTACCTTGCCGGTGGGAGGCTGCGGGTCGCGGAGAGTGCGGTTATCTCCCTCACCGAGCGTGGGACGTTGTCCTTGGGGGCCGCCCGCCTGCGCGTCATTGGCGAGGAGCGCCCCGAACACCCGGTGGAGCTTGCCGTCATCGCCGCCTGCCCGCGGAGCAGGCCGGTGCGGGAGGTGATCGAGGCTGTCAGGCGCTGCTCTCAGGTCGACGAACTCTCTCGTGGCCTCGTCGCCCTGGGCCTGGTGCGCCGTCGGCGACGGAAGCCCACCCGCGCCGGACGGCGACGTCTCGCGGCCGCGGGTTTGGCGGGACATGTGCCCGCGTACGTGCTTCACGGTCCCACCACACTCGTCCCTGGCTCTACCCGGCGCGGACCGCTCGGCACCCGCCCCGTCCCCGACGACCTCGGGCGGATCCTGATCCGCATGGGCAAAGCCCTCGAAGACGATCGCAGTCACGGCACGGACAGCAGCCCAGATGGAGGTGGTTTCGGAGGAAGCGACGGTGGCGGTGACTGACAGCGGCGACTGACCCAATTGGCCTGCCTCGCGCCGGGGTTTGCGGGCCAGCAACTGGTTCCTGTTCGGTACGCATTCGCACCGCGCCGGGCGCCATCAGGTCTGCTCCACAGCCAGTTCGGTCGCTTCCACAGCCCCACACCGGTCCGAAGCCATCATCCACGTCGCGATGATCAACCTCATAAGCTGCCGACTGTCTCCACCCCGAACTGGCGCGACACCTGATCGACCTCGGCAGCACGCGTCTCTATCTACTGCCGCAAGCTACTGGCGCGAAGTTCCAGCAGATCGACGCACTCACGGAGATCAGATTGCGGAAGGCCGGCGCGCTCGCGCATCACTGCGATGGCCTGAATATGGCGGCCATCGGCGATCAGACCGTCCACCTCTGCTCGCGCCTCGACCGACAGCCTGCTCCACAACGAATCATCCACACTCACATTGAACCTGCCGAGCAGCCGTAGCCGCATGGCGGCACCCTGATGCCAAACATCCACACCGGGATAAAACGCTCTTTCAAGGAGCGTTTTGTCCGTGTAGGTGTGTTTGGTAGTTGTTTACGTGGTGGGCTGGTCTGGGATCGCTGAGTCGAATGGGGCTCGATGTGCTTCGCGTGACAGCTGGCATTGTGAATCGGTCCGTTTCCGGCTGCTCGCTCCTGTCTGATCCCAAGACGCCCCTGCTTGGCGACGTTTGCGCCCTGGAGAGATACTGCGCCTGACGGTACTTCCGAATATGAAGCGACACCGCCCCCATCCCAGCGACCTGTCCGATGCCCGCTGGGAACTGCTCGAGCCCACTCTCTCCGCCTGGCGGGCCGAGCGGCGAGGCAAGGGCCTGGACATCGGCCGCCCGTCCGAGCACGAGCTGCGCCGCATCCTGGACGCCGTCTTGTACGTCGACCGCTCCGGGACCCTGGTGCTACCTCCCGCACGACTTCGCCCCGTGGGAAACGGTCTACGGCTACTTCGCCGCCTGGCAGCGAGAGGGCGTCTTCGACCAACTCAACGGCCTGTTGCGTCGCCTGGTTCGCGAGGCCGAAGGCCGAAGTGCCGAGCCGAGCGCATGCGTACTGGACGCACAGAGCGTCAAGACCTCCGCCAACGTGCCTGCGGCAGGCCAAGGCATCGACGCCGGCAAGAAAATCGCAGGCCGCAAGCGCCATCTCGGCGTCGATGCGCTAGGCCTCCTACTCGCCATCTGGGTCACCGCGGCAAACGTGTCGGACAACACCGGCGGCATCCACGTCCTGTCCCGCATCGCCGCCGAGAACCCCCACGTCACCAAGGCCGGGGCCGACACCGGCTATCGCACCAAGGCCATCGACCACGGTGCCAGCCTGGGCATCGACGTCGAAGTCGTCCGCCGGGACCCAGGAGAGAAAGGCTTCAAGGTCATTCCGCGACGCTGGGTGTCGAGCGCACCTTCGGCTGGCTCATGCACCACCGACGCCTCGCCCGCGACTACGAAACGCACCCACACCGCTCGGAGGCCATGATCAAGCTGGCGATGGTCGACTTGATAAGCCGTCGGCTCACACGCGAGTCCACGCCGAACTGGCGCGACACCTGACCGCCCGCCAGCAGTCAGACCTCGTACGGCCAGACGGTGACGCGGTCCTGCGCCACACGGACCTCGACCCACGATCCATCGACACCTCCCGGCAGCGGCAGGCCAGCGCGATCAAACAGGATCAGCGCGCCACCCACGTCCAGGACAGCCCCTCCGCCTTCGGCAAGGTTCAGCTGCCCGCGAAAGACGATGCGGTCGCCGCTCTCCCGCAGCTCGGGAGTGCGAGAAGCGCCGGGCCAGGTATTCACCGCCCAGGCGAATTCCTCATCCACGGTCCACTCGACATGGAGTTCTCGTCCCACTGCCTCAGGTGTCCCCTGCCAGAGCACCACAACGGTGCCCACCGCCGAGCGCACTCGGACAGCCACGGGCCTCGATGAGGCCGACTGTACTGCCTCTACTCTGGCCAACACCCCGCCGTCATCCTCGACTGACCTACCAAACACCTTCGCCGGGATAAGACGTTCTTTCAGCTTGTTCTTTATCCGTCGTTCGAGACCGGTAGATAAAGAGCAAGCTAAAGCCACACCCAGGCCCCCGGGTCTCCCGATCGTACGAAGGACCGGAATCAACCCGCCAACAAGGTAAGGAGCGCCGTAGTTGGCCCGACTGGCCAACCGGCGTGCTCAGCCACAGGTGAGCGCCCCGACCGTCGGCGCGGCGCGCGTGCTCAAGCGCTGTCGATGCGGTCGAGCAACGCCTGGGCCTCGGCGGTGCGGCGGTGATCCGGGCCGAAGGCGGCCAGGCAGGCGTCTTGGGCGGCTGCGGCCAGCAGGCGGGCCTCGGTGCCACGCCCCAGGCCGAGGAGGGCGGTGGCCATGGCCAGCTTGACTGCGCCGGTTTCCGGGCGGCGCTGTTCCTGGGGCAAACGACGGCACAGCTCGTCGGCACGCTCCGCCTCGGCGAGAGCCTCCTCGTGGCGGTCCTGGCCATTGAGGCTGCGGGCCAGACCGAGACGCAGGACCAGGGTGAACCGATCCAGTACGCGATGGGCGGCGAGTGCCTCGCACGCTAGCGCCTCTGCCTCCGAGTGGCGGCCCAGCGCGTTGAGGGCGTAAATCTGCCCGTTGCGGGCGGCCGTAGTGATGAGCGGCATATCCGGCCCTGTGCCGCGGGCTGCGACCTGGGCGACGGCCGCGCACTCTGCCTCGCATTCGGCGTGCCGGGCGAGTGCGCTCAGCGCCTGGGCGCGGTCCGAGCGCACTTTCAGGGTCTGCGGGTGTTCGGCGCCGAAGATCCTGCCGAAGACCGGCAGCAGTGCGTCGTACGTGGTGACGGCATCGGCATGGCGTCCTTGAGCGCCCGCAGCAAGCGCGGCGATACCCAGTGCCAGCGGCGCGTACGTGTCGTCGCGCGGCTGGGACCGGGCCGCAGCCACGGAGCGTGCCTCGGCCTCAGCCTCGGCATAGCGCCCCGCCTGGTATAGGGCCACGGCCTGGGCCAAGGGGGTTCTCGTCATCTGACCGGCTTCGCCTCGGCCACGCCACCGAAAGAGTTTCATGCCCGGAGCATACGAATGCTACACACGCCCGTTCGGATCTGTACCGTGGTCACGGCGGCGACGTCGGCGCCGGGCTCGAGACGGACCGCGTCCAGCGCCGCCGTCCACGAGGTCCGGCCGGTCTCCAACGCGGCGACGAGGGAGTACGGCCAGCCGGGCACCATCTGGTGTTTGCCCTCGCCCCGACCGCGTGTGTGGCAAAAGGACCGGTCAGCACACGTATTGGCGTCCGGCCGCAGCCACGGCGAGACATCCACAGCCAGCACCAGTCGGCGATCCGCCGTCCTCGGCAACGGCAGCCCGGCCTGCGCCCGACGCAGCCGGCCCACATCGATCCGCCCCAGGTTGAGCCCGCCGTAGAGGGCTCCGTGTCCGCGGCGGTGTTCGGGCGCGAGCGCGAGATCGACCAGCGTCTGCACCGGACCGTCTGTGCACAGCAACGCCGCATATCTCGAACAACGCGTCGCCCCGTGCGGTCATGCACGCGTACAACTCCGACCGGAAGTGTGACACTTCCGCGAACGCATCCCGCGGGACGCCCTGATGCACCAAGCTCACGACCACGGCCTTCGCGCTCTTCCTATGCCTCTGTGACGGAGCACAGGATCAGACGAAGGCCGCCTTCATATCCGCTGAACTGCGAAAACGCAGATCAAGCTCAAGCCTCGTTCGGCGCCGGACCATAAATGACAAGCTGAGAGACCGTCGTCGGTGCTCGGCCCGGTACCGCCATCCGGTGAACTGCTACAAGAGCATGTCCATCATGGCAGGTCAGCGCCGTTTTTCGTAGGACGGAACGCACAGTTCGCGAGGCTTGTCCGTTCCGCTCCCCGGCTCCCAGAATCTCCTTCGTGCATCACCCGGAGACAGGGGGAACATGGGGAAGATCGATCACGATGCGGTGCTGCGGGCCCGCGTGCTGCTGCTGGGCTCCGGCCACCTGAGCCTGCGCGAACAGGTCCACGCATACCGGGTTCTGGCGGAGGTGAACCCGAAGGCGTATTTGCCGAAGCTGGTCGACGCGCTCCTTTTGATGAGCTACCGCAGCCGGGACCCGCAGGTGGACCTGGCGCTGGCCACCGAGGCGGTCGAGGCTGGCCGAAGGATCGAGGCCGGGTCGCCGAACCGGGCAGAGCGGCTGTGCAGGGCCCTGAAGGCCTACCAGGCGGCCCTGTTCGCCCTCGGACGCCGGGCAGAGGGGCGCGCGGCCTGCGAGGAAATGGCCGAGGCGGGACAGAGCGGGCGGCTGGCGAACGTACTGGCTGAGGAGGGGCGCTTCCGGGAGGCCGCAGAGCTCAACGAGAAGGCAGCCCGGAACGGAATACCGAAGCACTCCTTCTGGAACATGGTCGAGTGGGCGGCGAACCTGGAGGGAGCTGGCCTGCACGGTGCGGCATCGGCTGTCTTCCGCGAGCTCCTTGACGAGACCCGGCATGAGACCGCCGGGCAGCGCACGGCGCTGGCCATACTCACCTGGGAGCTGGTGCACTTCTCCCGGATGTGCGAGGCCGCCGGGCACGGGGCGGACGCTGCAGCGACCAGGCTGGAAGCCCTGACCGTCCTGGAGGAGCTGGCGACGACGGGCGAGCCGAAGAACTGGAGCTGCATCCTCGGGTGGTGGGTCACCCTGTTCGCCCTGTCGGGGCGGGGAGACGAACCAGCTGCGAGCGCTGAATCCCCGATGCCGCCGTTCGGCACCGACCTCGGGTGGTCGAGCGACACACGGAATGCCTTTCTCGGCACTCTTCCCAGGCTCGAAGAGAAGGCGGCGCGACTACGCGAGACAGGCCGGCTGCCCGAACTGGTCGACGTCCAGCGCAGAATCAGCGTCCGCGCCGCCCTCCGCGAGGGCGACAACCCCTATCGCTTCGAGGAGCGCCTCAAGCCGTACTTCGACGAAGGCGTGGCGCTCGCCCGCCGCCTGCCCGACGACCCTGCACGCCTCGCTCGGGCCTTGACGGACCGCTCGATGTTCCTCGTCGCTGCGCGGACCTTTGAGCCCGCGCATGCCGACTTCGCCGAGGCCGTCGCCGTTCTCGACATCCGCTAGTCCCGCTTCGGGCCGGGAGCGGGACCTCGCCCCCGGTGGAATCACCCGGACCGGCTTCAGCAGTACTCCGCGCACCGCCGCGCACGCCGAAGGGCATTTGGGCAGGGTTGAGTTCGAGCGGCCACCCCGGTCTGGAGCCGGTTTGGTGCCGCTTCTTGCACGCCCTCGAGCTGACTACCCTGCCCCGTCCGTCCGCCTCCCACGTCCCGGACCACAGCGGCTCGCTGTTCGGCTCCTCCTCGTCCATGAACTTCCCTTTCTCGTCGCGGCGTCCGGATTCAGCGTCCGCTTGGCGTGTTGTGGAGGTATTCCAGGCGCTGCTGGGCGGCGGGCAGCTGCCTGGGATCCAAGGAGGGGAGCTGTCGCAGCAGGATGATCAGCTCCGGGCCGGTGCTGCGTGCGGCGGCCGAGTCGGTGATCTGAGTCCAGCAGTAGTGGGCGCTGCGGGCCGCGTCGTGGATCTCGACGGCGTCGGGCGACTGGTGGGCGAGGCGGGTGCGTGCGGCGGCGATCCACAGCTGCGTGGCGAGCAGATGGTTGCCGGCTATCTTCGCGAGGTCCGCGCGGATCTCGGTCCACTGGGTGGCCTGCGGGGAGCTGGGCCCGTATTTCTGCAGGGCGTACTGCTCCCACGCGACGGCCATCTGAGCAGCCTCGTGGTGGCGGCCGGCCTGGGCCGCTGCTGCGATGTACGGGCGGGGGTCCAGCTGCTGCGGGACGGTTGGCGGGGCCTGGACCGGAGCGGGCGTCGCTGGCCGCTGAACGGGGGCGGTTTGCTGTGGGACCGGAGCCGGGGCAGGGCGCTGTGCCGTCGGGTGCGGAGTCTGGACGGGGCCGGGCGTCGTCGGCACGGGCTGCGGCTGCGGCTGCGAGGGAGTCTGGACGGAGGCCGGGCGAACGAGTGGTGCCGTCTGCTGCGGCATCAGGGCCGGAGGCTCTTGTGGATGCTGGGCGGACCGCACCGGGTGGTGACTGTTCTCGGCCCGTTGGTGGGCAGCGGGGTTCAGGTACATCCGCTCGACGGCCTCTTCCCACGCCTCACCGCGGTGCGCTGTGGGCGGCTCGGGCTTGCGCCGACCGGGCAAGAAGCTGGTGTCTCCGGCGAGAAGACGCTGCACGTTCGTCATCGGGGCCCGCGGCTCAGCCGGGGGCGCGTCGATCTCCCGTGTGAACGGCAGGACCACGGTGCCCGGCGGGAGCGAGGCGGCGGCGACGGTCAATGCGTGCAGGCGCGCGTTACTCGGCCGGTCGGGGTTGCCGCGCAGCTGGGCTATCCACGTCTTGGTGTAGGGGCTGACGCCCGCACTGCCGGCGAAGGCGGGCGGCACGATCGCCCCGTAGACGTCGACGGAGTGCGAGGCGGGCAGCGTGCCGTACTCCTGCACCAGCTCCCAGGCGCTCTTGTCGGCCGCAATGTCGAACACGACGGTGGTCAGGCCGGCCGGGCGGTGGCGTAGCTCGGTGCCGAGCCATTCCCAGGGCAGTGCCGTGTAACGGGTGGTGGTGGCGGTGGTGCCCGGCAGGGCGAGGTACAGCTGCTGTCCTCGGCGGTCCACGGTGAGGCGGCCGGAGAGGTAGATGAGCACGGGGCCGGGGCTGGCAGCGGCGGTACGCAGCCGTATCAGCAGGGAGTTCTGGTCGCGGGCGCCGTCGAGATGGGTGGTGTCGGTCGGGATGTCGCTGCCGAGCAGAACGGGCACGGGGACGGTGGAGAGGGCGGCAAGGTTGGCACTGGGCTCGACCTGGACGGTCCGGCGGCGCACCGCGATGTCTCCGGCGATGAGTAGTACGTGTCCTCGTTGCTGGTCCGGCCCGTTGATCTGCATGTCAGAACCGTACCCACCCGCAAATAGCCCCGGTGGGTCCTTTCCGCCTGGGTAGTTCGCCGTGGTGAGGGTTCGCTACATCTCGATCTCGTCATGGGCGCGGTCGTCGTGCTCCGGGGTGGGCGGGATCGCCTCATAGTTGCGGGCGTGGGCGGTGTGGTTGGGGCCCGAGGAACATCGGTCTCGAAGATGGCCGTCGACCGGCTGATCGCCCGCAGCGAGGTGCACCTGTGGGAGAAGACGCTGTGGCGGATGCTCTACGAGACTGCGGGGCGCTCGGAGGAGAATCTGGGCATGAACAGTTCGAGGACTTGGACTTGGCCGGCCGCCGGTGCCTGGTGAAGGCGAGAGTGCGAAGTCGAAGTCCCGCAGCCGAGGCCAGGTGCGCGAGACCTTCGTGCTGGAGACGGTCTACTGGGACGCGGGTACGGCCCGGCTCCTGCCGCGTCTGCTGAAGGGCCGCACGCGGGGCCCGGTGTTCGTCACCCACCGCCGCCCAGGGCCGGGGAAGGTCGTCAGCGCTCGGGACGTGTGCCCGGACACCGGCTTCGCACGGTTGTCGTACGGGCAGGCCCGCGCGCTACTGGACGACGAGCACACCGCTGTACGTGGGCCTGGGACGGGCTGGGACCTGCATGAGTACCGGCACTCCGCCCTGACCCAGCTCGGCGAGGCTGGGGCGAGCCTGCTCATGCTGATGGCGAAGTCACGGCACAAGAAGCCGGAGAACGTCCGCCGCTACTTCAAGCCCTCCCCGGAAGCAATCGCCGAGCTCACCAGCCTGCTTGTGTCAGGCGACAGTCGCCGGTGACCTGTCGGATGCGGTGGCTGTCCGGGGTATTGAGCCCTACCGAGATGCGCTCGGCAGGTCGACTATGGCAGGTCCTTGCCAGGGGCGATGAGGTGCGGCGCAGCCTCGGTGATCCTCTGGCGCATCGGGCGCCGGCGCAAGGCGTCGAGGGCCTCGCTGACGAGTCGGCTCAAAGGGAACGAAAGCTCTTCCTCAAACTGCGTGGCCGCTGCTGTCGTAGCGGCCCGTTCTTCGTCCAGCATCGGCAGCAACGACTCGGCCTTTGCCGTGAGGTGGACGATGCGCTGCCGCGCGTCCTCGCCGGGGGCGAAGCTGACGAGGTCCTCTTTGGCCATCTGGGCCACGGTCTGGCTTGCTGCGGAATGGGTTACGCCGGTGGCTCTGGCCAGATCCCGGATGGAACTCGGGCCCGAGGCGGTCAGAGCACGGACGATCGGGGCGAACCGGGGGCGGAATCCGTGCAAGCCAAGGTCCTCATAGACGGACGCAACGTCGCCGTCCAGAAGATCCAACAGATGGCGCAGCCGTGTGCCCAGAAGCTCAGGGCCGGGCGGGACGTCGGAAGGCATGTGCCGTAATGTAACAGCGCTGTTGTATTTGGTGTGAGGAGAGCCGACCATGGGCGAGCTGTATCCGCCGATCGAGCCGTACGACAAGGGGATGCTCGACGTCGGTGACGGCAACCTCGTGTATTGGGAGGTCTGCGGCAATCCGGATGGCAAGCCCGCCCTTGTGGTTCACGGCGGACCGGGATCAGGGTGCAACCCTGGCATGCGCCGGTACTTCGATCCGGACCGGTATCGCGTCGTCCTCTTCGACCAGCGCGGCTGCGGCCGTAGCAGCCCGCACGCCAGCGACCCCAGAGCCTCCATGCCGCACAACACCACCGGGCATCTCATCGCCGACATGGAGCGGCTACGGCGGCACTTGGGCATCGACCGCTGGCTGCTGTACGGCGGATCCTGGGGCTCCACACTCATCCTGGCCTACGCCGAGCAGCACCCCCGAGCGGTATCGGAGATCGTCATCCCCAGTGTCACCACTACCCGGCGTTCGGAGATCGACTGGCTCTATCGAGGTGTCGGCCGGTTCTTCCCCGAGCAATGGGAACGCTGTCTCGCGGGCGTCCCGGGCACGCCCCGGGACGGCGATGTCGTCGGGGCCTATGCACGCCTGATGGAACACCCGGACGCCGCCGTACGGGAGAAGGCGACGGCCGACTGGTGCGCCTGGGAGGACGCGGTCCTGTCCGGCGAGACAAAGGGCGTTTCCCGCCCCTATGGCGCCCGCCCTCCATCCGCCCAGCTCGCACTGGTACGTATCTGCTCCCACTACTTCTCCCACGGCGCATGGCTGGAGGAGGGCGCGCTACTGCGCGACGCCAACCGTCTGGCCGGCGTTCCGGGCGTTCTCGTCCACGGCCGACTTGACATGGCCGGGCCGCTCGACACCGCCTGGGAGCTCGCCCGCGCCTGGCCCGACGCCGAGCTGATCGTCGTCGATGACGCGGGCCATCTGGGCAGCACCGCGATGCGTCATCACGTACTTGGGGCCCTCAACCGGTTCGCAGTCTGTGAGTGACCCCGGATCGCCGCTGGGCTACTGATCGTCAACGTCCGGATCGCGCAGGGGCCGTTGCCCGCCGGGCAGCTCCGGGAGCTGGAAGGAGTACCGGCCGAGCATGTTGATGTGATGGCGGACGAACGGGGAGAGGCGGGCCACGTCCTCGTCGCGGACGTCGAACCCGTCCTCGCGCAGCTGAGCTTGTTCTTTAAGGTCGGACCGTGCCGCATTGTGGCCTTTGTCGAGGCGCTCGTCGGGCGGTACCCGGACGACGCCGACGGCAATGTCGTATGGGCGTCGCCACCGGTCATCGATGAGGCTTCGGGGCCGATCGTGTACCTGCTCATGTCCTACAACAAGGCTGAGGAGGCCTCTGAGTACGCTGCTTGGCTGGCGCGCGAGCACGGGCTCGTCTGCTTTGATCCGCAAGGGGAGTGCCTGCTGCCGTGAGCTGCCGATGCTTCAGCGAACGGGCTTCAGTCCTTGGCGTACGCCTGTTCCGGCTCGTAGAACTGCGGAAGATCGCGCTCTCGGCGCATCGGGCTCATGGCCAGGATGAGCCAGCTGGGCGCGACGATGCCCGTCATGATCCACATGGCGGCCCGGTACCCGACGGTATCGCCGAGCACGCCGCCGAGCAGAGATCCGAGCGGGATGGTGCTGTGATTGATCATCATGGCCGTCGCCCCGACCCGGCCGAGCATGTGTGGCGGGCAGTAGGTCTGCCGGAAACTGCCGACCACGATGTTGGCCACGGAGATGCCGATCCCCACGAGGAAGGCTCCCATCGCGAACAGCAGCAGTCCCGGACCGGCGGTGGTCATCGGCAGGAGCAGCACGAAGGGAGCGGTGCCGATTTGCAGAAGGAGCAACCCGCGCCCGGTGCCGAACCTTCGGCTGACTCTGGTGGCCACCAGCGCGCCGACGATGCCGCCGGCGCTGCCGCTGGTCAGCAGCAGCCCGACCAGGGCCGGGTCCAGTCCGACCGTGCGGACCAGGAACACGACCTGGACCGCCTGATAGCCCATCAGCGCCATGTTGATCACGGCGCCCCAGGTGACCATCGACCGAAGGTACCGGTCCTGGCCCACGAAGCGGAGCCCGTCGGTGATCTGCTGCCGGAGGGACGCGTGTTCCTCGTCGGGAACGTGATCCGGCTCTACCACTCTGATCCGATTCAGGCAGACGGCGGAGATCAGGAACGTCACCGCGTCGGCCGCGAGCGCGGTTGCCGCGCCGAATGTCTGGGCAAGCAGCCCCGCTGCCCCCGGCCCGGCGACCTGCGTGGCGGCCTCACTGCCCTGCAGCTTGGCGTTGCCCTCCAGCAGGTCACGGCCGTCGAGCACGATCCGTATGTACGAGTGGTAGGCGGTGTTGAAGCACACCGCTGCGGCGCCGCAGATCAGCGCGACGGCGGCCATGTGCTCGAAAGTGAGCGCGTCGAGCCACACCGCCACAGGGATGCTCACCAACGCCGCGGCGGAGACCAGATCGCACGCGATCATCAGTGGCCGTTTGCGTATCCGGTCAACCCACGCGCCGACCGGCAGGCCCATCAGCAGCCAGGGCAGCCACACCGTCGCGGCAAGCAGGCCGACGGCCGTGGAACTGGCGTCCAACACCACGACCGCGATCAGCGGCAAGGCCACCACGGTGATGCTGTTGCCCAGCCCGCTCACCGTCTCGCCCATCCAGAGCAGACGGAAATCCGACTGGACGAGTACTCCCCAGCGGCTTCGAGGCTCGTCCGGCGTGTCAATCATCGGGTGCACCCGGGGAATCATGCCGTGAGCTCAACTGAGGGGCGCGGCCCTCGACATGATGGAGGCGGAGCAACGCGTCCCGCTCGGCGGCGAGCTTGGACCCGTGGGTGCCCTCGCCCCGGCAGGGCGAGGGCACCCACGGCCTTGAGACTCAGGCGGGGGTGATGTTCTCCGCCTGGGGACCCTTCTGGCCCTGGGTGACGTCGAAGTTCACCTTCTGGCCCTCCTGCAGCTCACGGAAGCCGCCGCCGGAGATGTTGGAGTAGTGGGCGAAGACATCCGGGCCTCCACCGTCCTGCTCGATGAAGCCGAAGCCCTTCTCCGAGTTGAACCACTTCACGGTTCCGCTGGCCATGCACATCCTCCAAAGGACTCGGGGTTACGGTCCCCGCACCGTGCGGGGGCCGGAGGTGATCGCCGGGTCCTCGTCGACGCTGAACAGCAAAACCGCCCGTGCATGTGCTCCACGGGCGGAAGGGACTTCGGAACCACGACAGCTGGAGACAAGGTTACACCGGCCGCGGCGCGCCACCGCGAAATCCTGCCGCAGTCTGCGCGGTGTCGTCTCAGGCCTGGGCGACGGTGGCCGTCCATCTCGTCCTTGTGCCGGCGTGAACGTCCGTCGGGGCGGTGGTGCCGAGTCAGCGGCGGGCGCCTTCCGGCCAGATCACCCGCACAGGGACGTCGGTCTGTTCGGCGTATGCCACCACGTCGGCCGTCCCACCGTGCCCCACGCTGGTTTCCCGTCCCATACGGCAATCAGTTCGTCGACCAGCCCGACCAGGATTTCACTGCCGGCCATGTGTGCGGCGGAGTCGGACACCGTCATGCCGGTCTCGTGTACGTCGGCGGCCTGTCGCATCAGCTTGTCGTACACCGGGTGGTGTCCCTCCGGGAGGCTGTCCCGGTATTCGACCGCGGGAACGACCACTTCGAGCCGACCGGAGTGGCTGTAGTGGACGACGACAGTCAACGATCTTCACTCGACTACGCCACCGCGCAGCTCACCGCCCTAACAGGCCGGGCTCCGCGCATGTACGAGGAACCTCCCTCCGCCGTACGGCTCGAGGTGCGCGTGACCGCGAACCTGGTGCATCACCACTGGCAAGATCTGGTCGCAATCCTCGACCTGGGTACCTCATACGGCCTGAGCGACACCAACACCGGCCAGCTCGCCTGGGCCCGCTTCGAACTGGACTGCGAGGCCCGCCCATGACCGACCAACTACGCCGCATCATCATCCCGTTCGCCAAAGGCCACGGCGCGCAGAACGACTTCGTCGTCCTCCCCGACCCCTACGCCGAACTCTGTCTGTCCTCAGCCGATGTCATACGGCTGTGCGACCGGCGCTCGGGCCTCGGCGCCGACGGCATCCTGCGAGCCGTCCTGCCCACTGCCACTCCAGAAGCCGCAGCGATGACGGCGGAAGCCGAGTGGTTCATGGAGTACCGGAGCGCCGACGGGACTCACCGAACGATCCACTCGCGGATGCAGTGAAGGATGCGGCGTTCTCTCTCGCTGATCTCGTTCATGCAGCGCCTCTCCAGCCGTCGTCCCCACGGGCGATACGCCGCAGCTCCCCCCACATGGCCGGCGAGCGGCCCGTCTCCGTCCAGAACGGGTGCCTGGCCAGGCGGCACGACTCCACGATCAGGCGGCGCCGCAACGCCGTCGCACCGGCCGCGGGAGAACAGCGTGCCAGCGCCTCGTACGTGCGGAGCCAGTCGCGCTGGATCTGCACCAGGTCATCGGGGAAACCGTTTCGCGCCATGGCTCGATTAGAGCACATGTTCGAATTCGTGTGCACGCCGAGACACGTCACCCGGAGGGGTGAAAGCGGCAACCGTCACCGGCCTGCTCGCCGACCTGGGCTGGCAGCCCGCATGGATCGAAGACCTTGGAGGCATCAGCACAGCCCGAGCCACCCAGGCCATGATCCTGGTCGTGCCCCACATCCTGCGCCGACACGGCTTCAAGCCCTTCGCCGTGTCCCTCTCCCGCTGAACCCGCCTCCCGGACCGAAAGAACTGCGCACCGCGCCATGGCCGCAGCCAGGTCCCGGAGCCCGGATGTCACGCCGGGGCTGCCGCCGTCACGTCCCGCGGGGTGCGCGGGCCGGGCACCGTTGCCCGAATGGACAGGTCCAGATCGAGGCGGCTATTCATGTCCAGTTCGAACCTGCCGTACGGATTCACATGGGTCCACAACAGCGGCGACAGGGCCCGACGGTCCGCGTCGGCGAGCTTGACCGCCCACTTCGGATCGGCCAGGACTTCCTGCATCGGTAGCCTTCTTGACGTGCACCAGCGCGTACTGGAGCAGGTGCAGCGCGAGCATGCTGACCTCCTGGGACTCCTTGTCCGAACCGGCAAGGTCGCCGTCCTTGCCGTAGAAGAGGTCCTTGTTCGCGGAGTTCCAGTTCTCCACGACCTGCAACCCCTCGTGGATCTCGCGCCGCATCTCGACATCCGCGAGGTAGTCGCAGACGAACGAGGTCCGCACCGCCCGGCCCAGCTCCTCGATCGCCCGGTACGTCGGGTGCTTCGGTCCGCCGCGGGTGAACCGGCGCACGACCTGCTCGGCCTCGGCGGTGCCGAGGCGCAGGGCGGTGGTGTACTTCACGATCTGGTCGCATTGCTGGGCGATCAGGTCCCAGTCGAGTCGTCTTTGGTGGTGAGCACGGGGCCCAGGTTCGGCCAGTTGTCGTCCTCCCCGCCTGCAGGACCTCGTGTCCGACGCCGTTGTCGTCAACGTAGGCCCGCTCGGCGCGGTAGAGGCAGCGGCCCGTGCGTACGGGGGCGGGCATGGCGGAGTCCTTCGGAATGTCAGGCGGCTTGGCCGAGGACGGCGGTGGTCAGGTCCGGCTCGCGCGGCGCGGTGAAGCCGACGTCGAGCTTGGGGTCGTACGCCTCTGGCTCGATGCCGAGTTCGGGCGTGGAGTACTCGCCGAACCGTTTGATGTGCTCGGTCAGGTACGGCGAGATGTGGGCCAGGTCCTCGGGGTCGATCTCCCATCCCGCTCGGCGAGCCGGATCTCCTCCAGCTCCTCCTCCGCCCTGTTGACCTTCGTCCCCATGCGCGTGCAGAACATCAGCGCCAACTCGTCGCGAACCCGCATCCGGGCCTTGTGCGCCAGACATGCCATCGGCGCGACCCACTTGACGGGCACGTACGCCTTGAGCTCGGAGGCATCCGCCGCGGCCACCTCCCCCGCGAAGTCCGTGACCTTCCGCGAGGCGACACCGTCCATCCACACCCCGGTGTCGCCCAGGGCATCCACCCATCAGCGCTTGAAGTGCGACCAGGTCGGGCTCTGCGCGGACTTCTTCAGCCGGTTGTGCTGCGTGGTGCCGTCCGCGTCACGTTCTTCCAGCAGCCGCAGCGACCCCGCCTGCTCCACCGCGCTCATCCGGTCGTGGGTGCCCGTGCAGATCGACGCGTTCACCTCTTTGCGGACCGTCGAGGCCATCGCGTCGAGGGTGGAGAACGCCGGTAGCTCCAGCCCGGCCCCCACGACCTTCTCCAGCGCGATGTTGATCAGGTCGGCCGGGCGGTTCTTCGCCGCGGCCTCCCGCCGGATCGACACCTCGGCGATCCGGCCGGCCTCGGCCTGGTCGCACGTCGCCCTTACCCAGCGGCGCCTCCGTACGCTGCCGCTCGGCCGACCGGCCCGTCGCCCACGACGGCCGCGTCCTCTCTGGCAGCTCCACCGCGCGACGGACGAAGTCGACCACCATCTCCGGGTACTCGTCCGGCTTCGGGAACCGGCCCATCCGCTGATAGGACTTCAACGCCGGCAGCAGCGCGAGCTGATGTCCATCGGAGTCCATCCGCTCAGCCGCCCATGCCGCCTCCTCCCGGGTCGGCGCGAGTTCGGGCCGGGCTACGAGGCGAGGCCCCTGTACAGAGGAACCCGACGAGCTGGAAGACATCGCCCCCGGACGGTCCCGGGCCATGGACATCGCCGGATTCGTCGACCCGAAGGACGTCGAGCCGGAAGTCAGTGTCGAACGCGCCCGCAGCCCGAAGGACTCGGATGGGAAGGCAACTGCCTCCGGCGGCGGCAAACCCTGCCGGTCAAGGACATACAGGAAGGCGACGAAGCGGTCCCCGTCCGAACAGGCCCGAAGAAGTCAGACCTCCAGGAACTGACCAGGGCCGAGTTCTACTAACGCGCCAGCGACGCCGAAATCCAGGGCCGTCCTCCATGAGCCGCGAGGAACTCATCAGGGCCCTCACCCGTGGGGCGCCGCGGGCCGGCGCGGCCTGAGCGCTTTTCGGCCCCCGTCCCCGCGGGCGCATCTGCTGGCGGGCCACGGGTACGCGCCTGACGGGCCGGCCTGCACGGAGCTACTTGGATTCGACCCGTCCGAGCGGGTTGGAACCGGCCGTCAGCGCGTCGCAGGCTGCCTGCCAGGCGGGGTCCCCGGGGTAGAGCTCGCTGCGCAGGTAGGCCCAGGTGAGCCGGGCGAGGGCGGCGACCCGTTCGGGGTTCTCGTCCGTGGTCTCGGCGACGTCGTATCCGGAGACTCCGCCGAGCCCGTGTTCCGCGTCGAACAGGGTGAGCAGGGACTTGGGGCCCGAGGCGAGGGTGTAGGGGTCGGTGTGCCAGTCCGAGCCCCGGACGGTCAGGAAGGCGGAGTCGTCCTTGTCGCCGGCGACGACGAGCGCGGGCGTGTTCATCTGGGAGAAGTCGGTGGTCAGGAAGAAGGAGTAGTTCTCGACCGTGAACTGGGTGAGGGCGTCGCCGCCTCGGCCAGGCGCGGCCAGCAGCACACCTGCCTTGATGCGGGGGTCGGCCAGGTTCACTTCGGTTCCGTCGCTCGGATCGGTGAGCCGGGCGCCAAGGAGCAGGCTCGCGGTGTGCCCGCCCATCGAGTGCCCGGCCACGGCGACCTTGCGCCGGTCCAGGCGCCCGGCGAGCTGCGGAACGGTGGTCTCGATCACGTCGAGCTGGTCGAGGATGCGCTTCATGTCCTCGGCCCGTGAGCGCCAGTGCGGGGTCGCCCCGGAGGCGTCGGGAGCCAGGGTCAGCGTCCTTGAGTCCAGATGGGTGGGCTGGATCACGACGAAGCCGTGCGCAGCCCAGAAGTTGGCGAGGGGCGCGTAGCCGTTCAGCGAGGAGAGGTTGTTCGAGAAGCCGAGACCATGCGAGAGGAGGATGACCGGCAGCTCGCCCCCTGCCACCGGGGCGGAGACGCGCACCTGAAGGTCCATGACCCGGTCGGGAGCCGGCAGCACGACCGGACTGACCGAGAGGACTGGAGTGGGCGAGCCGAGGGTGTCGGCCGAGTACGTCAGTTCATTCATCACGTGCGTTTCCCTTCGATGGCCGCTCCTGCCGGGCTCATGCGGCCGGGGCGGTGGGCAAGGCGGGGTAGGCGCGTCGGGCTTTCAGCTACCCTGAAAGCGGAGCGTCGTTCCGTTTTGAATATACGGAACAGTGTTCCGTTTCGTCAATGACCGCCGGAAGGAGAGCGTGATGCCCACTGCAGGCCAGCCCAGGGGGACGTCGGCCCGAAGCAAGCGGGCCGACGCGGTGCGCAATCAGCAGACGCTGCTCGACGCCGCCGCCGAGGTGTTCGTGACCTCGGGAGTCGACGCGCCGATCCGCCAGATCGCGGCCCGAGCGGGCGTCGGGATGGGGACCATCTACCGCCACTTCCCGACCCGGGCGGACCTCGTCGTCGCCGTCTACCGACACCAGGTCGAGGCGTGCGCCGAAGCCGGCCCGAACCTGCTGGCCGATGCCGACTCACCGATAGAAGCACTCCGCCAGTGGGTCGACCTCTTCGTCGACTTCCTGGTCACCAAGCACGGACTCGCAGGCGCGCTGCAAACGGACAGCAGCGGCTTCGACGCACTCCACGCCTACTTCCTCGACCGCCTGGTGCCCGTCTGCACGCAACTCCTCGGAGCCGCGGTCGACGCCGGCGAAATCCGGCCCAGCATCCACGCCTACGAACTGATGCGCGGCATCGGCAACCTCTGCATCGGACACGACAGCGACCCCCGCTACGACCCCCGCCGATTGATCCAACTGCTCCTCCAGGGGCTACGACAACCGCAGTGACCCTGATGCCGACTGCACTCGATCCCCTTCGAACTCGCAGGCCCCGCCCGCACCCTTGTGGGCGCACTTGCCGAACGGGCCAGAACGAAGCGTCCCGGAACATGTATGCGAACGGGGTCTGGACGCGGGCTGGAAGCGGCTGGCCGAACACCTCGCGGAGGCCGGGCCGACGGCGCGGGTCAGCATCGACGTGACCGGGGACGGACTGGGCAAAGATGTGCGGCACTGTGTTCTTACACGGGGTCAGGGCGGGGTGGTGGTTCGGGCGGCGTTGGCGTAGCGGGTGGCGAGCTGTGCGAATGCGTCGTTGAGTTCGCGTGGGCCGATGACTTCGATGTCGGTGTCGAAACGGCCGAGGGCGGCGGCCAGGCCGGTCCATGACCAGGAGCCGAGGGTGAGGCGGCATCGGTCGGGGCCGAGTGCTTCGACGGTGCCGTCCTGGGCGAAGGGGGCGACGACGGCGGCGGGGAGGTCGAGGATGACTTCGCCTTGGCAGGGCCAGTCGGTGTGGGTGCCGTCGTTGCCGCGGAACCGGCTGGTGATGAAGGCGGAGACGTTACCTCCGGGGATTTCGCGCCGGGTGAAGCGGGGTCCGGTGGGGGTGCGGGGGCGGATCCGGTCGACGCGGAAGACGCGCCAGTCCTTGCGGTCCAGGTCCCAGGCCAGGAGGTACCAGTGGCCGCGCCGCGTGATCAGGTGGTGGGGTTGCGTACGGCGGGGGTGCTCAGCGGTGGCGGCGCGGTCGTGCCCGTAGTCGAAGCGGAGCTCGGCGTGGGTGTGGATGGTGTTGCCCAGCTCCACAAGGGTCTGCGAGTCGACCGGCGCGGCGCCGTCGTTCTCGGGAGATCGGACGGCAGTGACGCGCAGCAGGTCGATCCGGTGGCGCAGGCGTGGAGGCATGACTTGCCGGATGGTGACGAGGGCGCGCTGCGCGTCCTCGCCGATCGTGGTGCTGGTGGCGGCGGCCTGCAGGGCGAGGGCCAGAGCGACGGCCTGGGCATCGTCGAACAGCAGTGGGGGCAGATGGGAGCCCGCATCCAGGCGGTAGCCGCCGGCGGGTCCTTTGAAGGTCAGGATCGGGTACCCGAGTTCCCGCAGCCGGTCGATGTCGCGGCGCACCGTGCGCGGGGTGATGTCGAGGTGCTCGGCGAGGTCGTCGCCGGACCAGTCACGGCGTGTCTGGAGCAGGGAGAGCAGCGCGAGTAGCCGCGAGGACGTCTTCTGCATGCCCGCATTCTGCCGGAAGTACAGGACACATCCTGTCCGCTACCTTTGTGATGGTGGGATCCACGCCACCGAGGGAGCAATCGCTCCAAGTCACGGTGGCGGCGCCGCATCCCGGATCTCTCCGCAGCGGTGCACACCCGAACAGCGAGAAGGCAAGGAGCAGCTCATGGCTGTCGTCACCACCACCCACCTGAACTTCCGGGGCGCCGCGCGTGAGGCGCTGGACTTCTACCAGTCGGTGTTCGGCGGGCGCACCGTCGCGGTCACCTACAAGGACGCCGGCAACGTGCAGAACGAGAGTGAGGCGGACTGGGTGATGTGGGGCGAGGTCGTCTCGGACGACGGCTTCCACGTCATGGCCTATGACGTGCCCTCCCAGCTGGCCTGGAGCCAGGAAGGCAACCCGTTCTTCGTGTCCGTGCGCGGCGACGACGCCGGTGAGATCAGCACCCTGTGGCAGAAGCTGTCGGAAGGCTCGACGGTGGTGCGGCCGCTGGAAGCCGCACAGTGGGCGCCGCTGTACGGCATGCTCACCGACCGCTTCGGCGTGACCTGGGTCCTGGACGTCACCGCTCCCTACAACAGCTGACCGCCTGGCTCGCCAACCGACACGGAAGGTCCGCTGCGAGAACGCGGCGGACCGGTCAGCAAAAGTGAAAGAAAAGCGGGTCACCGTCCGCAGACGACACCTGTGAGAAGAGCATGACCATCCTCGACACACGCGCCCTTAGCTTGACTCTGTCGGGGATCTTGGTGTTTCGCGGTGCGACAGCATGATCAACGGGCATGCTCGGACGGTCCGACGACCGATGCAGCCATCGAGGTGCCTGTTGTCCCTTCGTCCCCGTTCCGGTGAGCAAGTCCCGCCCCTGACCGCGCAGATCGCGCGGGCGAGCAACCCGGACGGCACGACAGCGATATGGGTCCGCGACCGGCTGGACCGGCTGTGGCGCGACGAGGACTTTGCCGACTGGTACCCGCGCGATGGGCGTCCGGGTTTGTCGCCCGCTCAGCTTGCCACCGTCTGTGTGCTGCAGTTCCTGCTCGGCCTGTCGGACCGGCAGGCCGCCGAGGCGGTCCGCTGCCGCATCGACTTCACCCGGAACCCGCGCCTTTCCCGGTAGTGCACGCCTCCGAACACGTGGCCCGCCTCGCCCGCAACCGGCTCAGACAGAGATTGCCGACTCGCTGGTTGAGCTGTTCATCCAGCTGGTGCGACTAGAGCCAGCTTGCCGCTGGGTTCGCGGAGGTATGCCGAGCGAGCGACGAAGCGGTCTCCGTCCAAGCAGGCCCCGAAGAAGGCAGACCTCCAGGAACTGACCAAGGCCGAGTTCTACCAACGCGCCAGCGACGCCGAAATCCAGGGCCGATCCTCCATGAGCCGCGAGGAACTCATCACAGCCCTCATCCGAGAGACGCCGCGGGCCCGCGCGGCCTGAGCTCTTTTCGGCCCTCGCCCCTGCGGACGTATCTGAACTTGGAAAGCCGCTCGGCCGAGCTGCGATCAGGAATCAGGATGGGTGCCGGGCGCGGCCGGCGGTTGGGCGTCGGGATGCCGCTTCAAGGCATGCCGGGTGGCGACGACCTCCTTGGCCTCGTACGTGGCCCAGTGCTCATGGGTAGACACCTCGAGCGCCGGTTCGGCGAGGAGCTCCCGGTACCGGATGACTTCGGCGACCTGCTCCGGGCTGTAGCCGTCGCTCGTGTCCCGGCCGCCTTTGACCTCACCGGTGTGGGGATGCTCGGTGCCTTCCCAGCCAGGCAGCGGTTCCGCGGACCACGGCAGGGCCTTGCAGAACGCCGCATAGTCGGCTTGGGCCTGGGCGAGATCGCGTTGGGCTTTGAGCAGGTCGGGCGGGAATTCACGCACGATCAAATCCTATGCCTGTTCGATTCAAAGAGCTCGCGACCCTCCAGCGCACACCGCAGGAGAATGGGGCTGTGAGTCTCACGCCTCCCGTAGAGCCGATGCTGGCGCGCGCGGTGCAGCGCCTGCCCGCTGTCATGGCGCTGCCGGGCGGGACGGTGTACGAGCCGAGCTGCTCGATGATGTGCCGGGGGGTGCCGAGCCGTTGTGGGTGGTGTCGCTACGTACCCGGCTCCAAAGCCCTCGCCCGCTATCTCGACGACCCCCTGCCCTGGCAGGACAACCCCGCCCTGACACGTGCGCGGGAACCGCTCCGCCCGATCAGTGGACGGTCAGGGGGCGGGGCCAGGCTAGGGCTCGGCCGACCCGGCGTATCGCTGGTAGAGGCCAGTGGAAGGCCCTGAGCGCAAGGACGGGCTGGGTGTCCGGGGGAGAGTACCCCGGACACCCAGCCCTTTCTTGATCCACCATCTCTTAGGTATCAGCTGACGCGCCCGACTTCAGGACCGAGACGATGATGGTGCCCTCATCAGGTCCGGTAGAGGGCGCGTCGCCGACCGTAGGGATGGCTTCGTTTCCGGGTTGGGCACGCTCCGCACCCGGCGCACGGTGCGGGTCCCGACCATTGCGGCAGTCGACACGCACATGCCCGGACGTTTCCGGGCCTTGCACAGCAGGTGCCGTCTGCCGCGCGTCAGCGCAGGATCACTCAGTTGTCTCGTGGTGCGTGTGACTTCTTCGCGGTCCTGCTGAGCGCGTGGAAACGTGTCAGGCAGGCAGCTGGTCGTCGACCTCGACCCACGTGCTGGTGCTGAAGTCGAACGCATCCGTCTGCAGCGGGCCAGTACGGTCGCCCGGCAGCTCCCACACTTCGCCGTTCTCGAAGAGCACCTTGACGTATGCGGTGTTACCGAGCACAGAGATGCCAGCCGACGGCACCGAAACAGAGACCGAACAGGCCCTGTAGCCGGTGCCCGTGGGGAAGCCGGTGTTGTCGTCGACCCGCTCCCAGTCGTACTCGTTCGTTCCCGCGCTTCCGTCCAGGTTGAGGTCGCGCTGGCCGACGAAGACCCTTCCGTTGGTGCGGAGCGCCACGCTCAGCTCTTCGCGGAGTGTCACGCCCGGTTCCGGGCCAAGGTCGAGTGCGAAGTACTCGGTGGAGTCGATGTCGGTGCACGGCCCGGCCGGTCCCCGCGGCCCAGTCGGGCCTTGCGAACCGCGCTCTCCGCGCGGGCCCTGCGGACCACGGTCTCCCCGGCACCAGTCTCCGCCACCTGCGGCGATGAGGCTGCTGATGCCGTCGGAGTCGTACCCGGTGCAACCCGCCGCCGCAAAGACGCCACCTGTCGTGGGGACGGCCGTATCGGCTGCCACAGCCGGCGTGGCAAGGCCCAGCATCGCCACGCCCAGCGAGACGGTCGCGCAACTGGCAAGCAGCCTGCTTCGCTTGGGAAGCGGACCGAAACCAGATCCGGCCCTGTTCTCAGGAGTCATTGAGGTCCCCTGCTTTCTGATGGATTCGAACTCATCTCGGAGGCCGCCGGGCTTGCGAGGGCAGACCCAGCGGCTCTCTCGGAATCATTCGACCGCCACTGACTCAGGCAGGACAGGCGCGCTTAGTGATCAACACTTCGGCCCAGTAACTAGCTCCCGATAAGACCAATCAGCAACGCGATGCCGAGGAAATTCGGAATGGTATCCGACTCTGTTGCTCAATTCGTCAGGTGGTGAGTCGATAGCGGAGTCGTTCGAGCTGGCTGGTGCGGGAACGGTCGAGTGGGCCGTCGGCCCAGTCGTCGAGGAGGGCCACGTCGTCGACCCCGAGGACTTGGCCCACATCTCGCCGTACTTGACCGAGCACATCCGCCGCTTCGGCGAATACTCCACCCACGAACTCGGCCTTGAACCAGATGCGTTCGACCGCACCTGGACGTCGACTTCAGCCCGCTGCGCGGAGACGGGTAGCCGGAGGCCGGCGGCTACGGGGGCCAGGCAGCGTGACCTCGACGGCAAGGCAACGAGTGGTCGCCGGATCGCCGATGGGAAGATCGGGCCATGTGATTGAACGTAGTGGTCGGGGTCCTCGTCGACGCCGAGGAGGCCCTGTTCTCGTATGGCTACGGCGAACGAACATGTAGCGCTGCGTGATGCTCGGGGCTGGGCCGGACATGAGGGCCGACGGTACTGGCGATTGGCGGTGGCGGCGGTTCCGTTTCGATGTCGGCTTATCGGACTTCCGGCGCCTAATAGTGCGTCAGAGGGGTGCCGCAGTAAATGCCGGATCTACTGCGGTAGTGCCGGGAGGCGGGGCGGGCGTGACGATCGAACCAGCGGCCGAACTCGGGTCCGGGGGCGCGTTGCGTGTGCCGCGCGCCTGGGTGGCACCGCTGTCCGCCCCTCCGGCCACGTACACCGCGGCGGTCGAGCGATATCTCACCGCCGCCAGGTCCTGGCCGAGCTGGCAGCGGCCTGGGCGGATGAGATGGACGCCGACACCGTCAACCGCGAACTGTCCATCGCACGCAAGGCGATCGGCTGGTGGCAGCGTCAGGGCTGGATCGACGGCGACCCGACGATCGGCATCGAGCGGCGCCCGGCGCCGCCGGACCGCACCAAGGCCCTGGCCGAGAACCAGATCGGCGCCCTGTGGAGGTTGGACGTCGCTCTGCGGGAGAAGACGTGCTGGAAGATGCTCTACGAGTCGGCAGCGCGGTCCGACGAGGTGCTGTGCCTGAACGTCGAGGACCTGTACCCGCAGGACAAGCGCGGAAAGATCACCGCCCGCCTCGTGCGGAGGGATACAGCAATACCGAAGCGTGCCGGATCGTCGGCATCGGTACGCGGACCGGTCGGAAGTGGCGCAACGGCCGCTCCGGGAACGGAACCGGAAGCCGGTACCACCGATCAATCTGGTGGTGCCGGCTTCCGGCCCGTCCCGTTACCTGCGCGAGGACGAGCGTTTCCACATTGCCGACCGGCTGGGGGAGAAGGCCACCGTGCGGGCGGTCGCAGCGGAGCTGGGCCGCAGCCCCTCCATGGTCAGCCGGGATATCCGCCGCAACCGCACCGAGGGGACTCGTGGCCAGTGGCACTACCGCCCGCGTGCGGCCCAGGCATGGGCCGATGCCCGCCGCCCAACCCCGCAGGATCCTCCAGAATCGACGCCCTCATCGAGGTCCTTCCACAGATCAAGGTGTCCTACCGCGGCGAAAGGGCGATCCGCGTGTGAGACGGACTGTCCGCCCACTGGAGCCGGGCGATGCGCGCCTGGGGCGCCGGACAGGACTGGCTCTCCCTCGAGCGATTACCCGCCTACGCACCCGAGCTGAACCCGGTGGAACTGCTGTGGTCGTCGCTCAAGAAGCGTGAACTCGCCAACCTCGCCGGCGCGCGCATTCCGCAGCCGGCCAACGGCCGTCCCGTGCTGCTCTTGGCCGTCCTTGCTTGCCGGCGTTCCGGCTGACCACACCGAAATCGAAGGCGTGTCCGCGCGCCAGCGCCTACGTCGATGCCGTTGCCGCCGTCCTGGTGTCGGTGACGTGGTGTGCGCCAGCGTCCGGCTGGGGGCGCCTTCGGGGCTGGGTGGCGTGGCCTGTCCTTTCCGACTGCCCGGTTGATACGTCGGATCAGCGGGCGGCGCCGGAAGATGAAGAGCCGGCCCTGCGGGGGCCGGCTCTTGGGTGCGGTCTCGCGCGCCAACGCGATCGCGCGGCAATCCCTGCTTGGCGGCTGAAGCCCGTAACTCAGGGGTCGCCCGGATCGTGGCAGACCGCCAGCGCGACAGCAAGGGATCGTGGGATGGACTCGCGAGATTCGCCCTGACCTTATACAACCCCCGTGCCCGGGGGCTCGGAACGTGGGCGGCACAGGCGGTCAACCGCCCTGGTGACGTGGATCTGCCCAGCACGGCGTGCTGATGCGTGGCATCCCGTACTCGGACAGTCGCGAAAGCATCACGCGGTGCAGCAAATTGTGTGTCGGGATGATCCGGCATGAACGTCCTCCGAATGGCCCAAGCCGCTGGCAGCATACGGACGCACACCTGTTCCTGGGCAGCGCCAACTGCCTTGGGACAGCGCTTCATGGCTGAAGCCCGGCCCCCGGCGCGCCCGTCGTCCCGGGGGTTCCTCACCCCGTCGCGGACAGTCCGCGGCCGAAAGACTTGGGGCAACTCATGACGTCTCAACACTCCACGGTCACACGGCTGGGGCCGCGGGAGACGGTTGCCCTGTCCGTCACCACCATGTACTTCTCGGCCGCGGTCACGCTCGTCGGACTCGGCCTGCCCGTCCGCGACATCCTGTTCCTCACGAGCGGTACCGCCGGCGCTGCGGTCGTAACGGTCGCCATGACGACGCTCGCCGGCACGGTGCGAGCGACCCGCGAGGCCGTTGCCGCACTCGTCCGCCTCGCCGGACGTCCGTGACGGGGGCGGGACGTGGGACGTACCCCGAACCCGATTCCGGACCCGGACCCGGACAGGGCCGTCGGACGCCTCGCGCAGAAGTTACGCGACGGCCTGATGCACAGAAGCTTCAGTTACCGGGAACTCGCAGCGCAGATCGCGTACCACGCGACGACCCTGCAGCGGGCCGCCGATGGCAAGACCGTCGCGTCCCGGGCCGTGGTCAGCGAATTCGCACGAGCCTGCGACCTGGACAAGGAGGATGTACACCGGCTGTGGCAGGCTGCCCGAAGTGAACGCGATGGGAGGCCGGCCCCCAGGCCCAGACCTCCCGTCGCAGTTGAACAGATCGCCACCTACGCTGATCTGGGCTTGTATCTGGCGTGGGTGCGCGAGAAGGCAGGAAGCCCCTCGTACCAGCGGATGGAGGATCGGGCGGAGGTCACGAGGAAGCAATTCGGCCGACTGCCCCACTCCACAGCCCACCGGATCGGTGCACGGATGACGAATCGGCCCAGCCTGAAGCAGATGCGGGCGTACCTGGTCGGATACGGGATCCCTGTGGAGCGCCACGATCCCCTCGTCCGGGCATGGCGAAGGGCGGATGCGCGGTACTGGGAGGAAGACGCCCGCCAAAATGGCGGCCGCCGGGTGGCCAACCAGTGGACGGCGCTTCCGGAGCCCTACCGCGAGGCGAGCCCTGTGCAGCTGGCTCAAGACATGGGGTACTTCCCACTGGAGGCGTACCGCGGGCCCAGTCGGCCTTGGTCCGTCCGCTGCACCGCGTGCGGGGAGATCCGGCGGATCCGGCTCGGTGTCGAAATCACCAACCCAGGGCCACGGGACGGCTCGACGAAGCGGGGGTGCAGAAGGTGCGTTACCCAGGCCTACTGCTCGGCCTGCACAGCACTGGGCGCCGGTCGGGTGATCGCCGCCGGAACGGGGAACCGCGGGCCGCCGGGGCCGGCGGCTCGCGGCCACCGGCCGCGCCCGTAACCGTGGCGCCTTCCCCGCCGGTCCGGCTGCGCCCGGGGGCGGCCCAGCTCGAGCTGGCCTGAGCGCCGGGAAGGGGCCCCTTTGCTGCTCTCCCGGCCTTGAGGGCGTACACCCACCCGGCGCCCCGTCGCCTGAGAGAACCCACCGTCCCGGTCGGCAGCTGCTGCCGACGGGCCCCGCGTGTCCCTTGGCCGGAGCGCGTGCCCATGGGACGAAGCCCGCCTCGGTATCCGGCGAACGCCCAGGTGAGGAGCTCAGTCGGAGGTCCGTTGCCATACCGGACCCCATGGACTAGCTCAGCTGATTTCGACTGCCTGGAGCTTCACGGTGCCCACCGTGGGGAAGTTGAGAACCGTATTGCGCGACAGCCAGTGCCACTTCCCGTCAGCCAGCCACCAGATGTCGTTGTTGCCGGTGCTGATCTTGCTGGTCCAGAGTCCGCCCCGGCCAAGCCTGCTGGTGAAACCCACCTTTCCCTTGTTCGCGTAGCAGTAGTTCTTTTTGTAGTTCTCCGTTATCTGGAGAAAGTCCTTGTTTCCGCAGTCCACTTTGCTGATAGCGAACGCGGGGGCGGTGGAGATGGTCGCGCCGAGCGCGACCGTCAGGGCTGCGGTTGCCGCGATTCTCTTGATGCTCGTCTTCACCGAAGTGTCTCGACTTCCTTGGATGTTCGGGCATATGTCATCCCCCGCGGAGATCTAGATGACCGTCGGCGGCAGTGGGTTCCATCCCAAGCCACGTACCTTCGACGTTCGTGCGGCTCCCAGCCCGTAGCACCGGGCGCGGGCCGCCGTCGAGCACCACGTCGTCCCCGAGTGCCGGTTTACCCACTGGCGCGACCTCCTCGCCCGGCCGCGGCTGGCCGACGTGGCGGTGATCGCCCTCCTGGACGCTGACCATCTCGCCGCGGCCGTCGGCCTCGCCGTCCTCGGGGCTCCGTGTTGGCAGTTGTGGAGGGAATTTCCGGCGCTCCCTGGAGGGCGCAGCCCTCAGGCTGCACCGCCCTTCCGCCCAACCGGGCCGAGATTTTCAGTGCCTACCGCACGGACGCAGCCACCGGTGAGCCGATTCCGCCGGGCAGCGTCACCTCGACGCTGCGGCCCAGACTTCCGGACCCCAGATTGGTCAGCTGGCCTGCGTATGTCGCGGACGCCGTGCCCCGCTCGTCCAGAAAGGCCAGCTCGACCGCAGTCCCGGCCCGTGGCGCCGGCGCGGCCGGTCTCCAGGTCACCTCGACATTCTGCAGCGTCCTGGACAGCCACTCAGGTCCGCTGACGATCAGGCTCTCCACCGATGCAGGTGGCACCACGACCTCCTCGGCCACACCGAAGCCGATCGTGCGGACGAAGGCCGCCGCGAGTTCGGTGTCCATGGTGTCCCTGCGCCCGGTGACCGTGAGGTGGACGGGGCTCACCTCGTGGGCTCGCGGGTGCTTGGCCCGCAGCGTCTGGACGACCGAGCCGCCCTGGCGGGTGAAGTCCACCGTCCAGTGCGGGTCAAGCCCGTCGACCTGCTGCCCGAGCGCCCCGACCCGCGCGGCCAGGTCCTGCGTCCCGTTGCATAGGATCGCCCGCTCCTGGTTGTAGACCTCCGCTGCCGCATACAGCTGGTCGCGTGTGAAGAAGGACTCCAGATCACTGTGAGCGGCCAGGCGGTCGTCCAGCTCTGCCCGGTCCATGATCCGCACCCTCACGCTGAGCCCGGCCGCGAGAGCGGTCACGAAGGCCCGCTCGAAGTCGCTGACCGTGCACGGGACCACCAAGATCCACTCGTACGGATTGTGATTCATGGCTCGTGCGAACGACTTCTTGATCGAGGACCGGCGGCCCTTGACCGATGTGGGGAAGCCGTCGGGGTAGTACTTCAGCTGGAAGATACGCAGCCGGCCACCACTGGTCACCCGGATGTCGATACCGCCGTCGCCGCCCCGACCATTGACCGGCTCGACCTGAGCGGTGGCGTCGTAGAGCCGGTGGACCAGCGCCTCCACGATCCGGTCGAACTTCGGCTGTCCGATGCGATCCCACTCGACGGCCACGGCCACCCCCTCGTGCGGCAAGACACTCTGGAAGCATCGCACCCGTCACCGACACTCCCGGCTGCTTTGCCGGCGCATCGCAGTAAGGAGGTCGCCGAAGCCTGCCACTGGTGCGTGGATTGGAGACGTACTCCTTCCTGCGGGACATCAGCGCCGAGACGGGCGACCCGGTCCTGTGCCGGATGGCCGGGGGTACGCGTACGGCTACGCGACGGCCAAGCTGGAGGACGGTGATCCGGCGGCCGCGGCCAAGCAGCTCGCCTGGCTGGTGAACGAGGCTTCCCGATACGAGGACGCGGTGGCTACCCCAGGGCACCCCGCACTGGGAGCACCGGCCGAACACGGCAATGGCGGTCCCACGCGGCGTGCGAACGGAGCGCGGGACCGCCGGCCGCGCTGTCCTGTCAGAGCGGGCACCGCGACCGTACGGCCATCGGTCCGGCAGCGCGCGTCCAGTGGGCCGTGCGGAGCACCGATCCCATTGGTCGCGGGGTCCAAGCTGCTGAACGGAGAGCCGGGGATCGGTGCTGAGGTTGGGGCGCCTCTGTGGGTACGGCAGCTCACCGACGCAGTCCGTGCAATGGGCGACGAGAGTCGGTCCGGTATGTGCAAGAGCGATGCCCAGGCTCGATTCCTGGGCATCGCTCGGCGCGAACTGCCGTCGAGGCTACTGGACCGGGCCGCATCCGTTGATGCCACTGGGGGTGACGTTGCAGACCCGGAAGCGGAGGTTTATGACACTCTTGAAGTCCAGGGGAATACTCAACGTCTCAGCGTCATGATTCACCCGGCCCGCGGGCGACCACCAGGATTGGTCGGTGTGCCAGTACTCAAATTGGACCTCCCAGTTAGTGCCACACTTCGTCGGATGGAACGTGAGGTACGCCGTTCCCCAGGTGTTGTACTCGCCTTGGCCATCCGATGCCCAGCCATAGGTTCCCGATACTGTGCCGCACCGGTTGTATGAGGCGCCGCCGATCGGGCCCTCAGCAGCCATCGCGGTCGACGGCAGCAGCGCCAGACCGGCCGCCGCGGCCACGAGTAAGGTCGCGCGCCAGCCCCTCCGTGACATGGTCATTCTTTCTCCCCAGACTAGTGACGCCGCGTCCGACAGCACCCGTGCTCCTGCGCCGGCGCCATGGGCTGGTCGGAGCGACCTGTTGTCGCCTTCCCCAGCCGGCTTGTAAGGCCTCAGACTCCTCCTGACGCTGTTCCAGCGTCTTGTACGAATGCGAACTCACGTCCCGGCACAGACCGTGAATCCATTCCCGAATGGGGAGCGGTGCTGGCCAAGGTGTGTACGACAGGGATGCGGCGGCCGATGTCAGGGGTACCCGGAATGACGCAAGGCGCGAGTGAGCGTTGGGTGCGGGGCGCACCGAACTGGTTACGCCCGTTTGTGGTGAGCTATACGGGCTATCACCTGCCACGCGTCCAGGGGCAGCCCAGGGTCAACCTGCCTGCGGCTACCGTGACGTTGCTTCTCGGGTGGGGCGATCCCTTGAGCATCCATTCCGACAGCGGGCAGGATCCGCAGGGAAGCGCTTGGCAGGGCCTGGTGGCGGGGCTGCGAACCGCTGCACTCCGCAGCTCCTACACCGGTTCCGTCCATGCGATGCAGGTGGAATTCACGCCCCTCGGGGCGTATACCTGTCTGGGAGGCGTGCCCATGCGTTACCTCGCGGAGACACTGGTCGACCCAGACGATGTCCTCGGCCGAGGCTTCACTGCCCGGGTGACCGGCCGACTGGCAGCGGCGCCGGACTGGACAACACGCTGCGCGATTCTTGATGACGTCTTGGCGCAGCGGCTGACAGAGGGACCTGTGCCCTCACCCGTGGTCGCGCAGTCATGGGATCGACTGCTCGCGTTTCACGGCGGGGTCACCATTACTGAGCTGGCCGAAGTCACCGGTCGTGGTAGCCGTCGGCTCCAAGTGCTCTTTCGCGAGCAGATCGGCCTTCCGGCGAAGACCGTCTCCCGCATCCTGCGATTCCAGCGCGCGATCACCCTGCTGTCCTTGGCGGACCAGCCATTCGCCCTGACTGCAGCCGACTGCGGATACCACGATCAAGCCCACCTCAGTCGTGATTTTCAGGCACTGGCCAGGCTCACGCCAACACGGTTCCGCGAACTCATCCGCGACGCCATCCCAGGCGGAGCAGCTGTCACCAGCGGGCGTCTCACCGACATCACCACATTCACATCGCCACCGCCCAAGTGATCCGAGTCGGAGACTGACCTTGTCTGTTCCCAGACGGCGCGACGGCCGACAGCCTGCTTCGGCTCCCTGAGATGCTCGCTGGGCTGCGAGTGCCCTCCCTTTTTCGGGAGGGCGCCCTGGCGTTACTGGCTCTGGGGCGGCTTCGTGACTACTGCGGTCGCCCGCTTGTCGACGTAGTGGTCGAATGCCGCCTTCCCTTTCGAGGCGGCAAGTGCCAGGAGGCTGCCAGCCAGAGCGCCGACCGCGAAGGCCGTTTCGGTGTGCATGTGCTGCTGATCTCCTCGGATCGTTCCGTGCCGCCCCGGGGTTCCGAGCCGGCTGACCGACCCATTCGCGGGCGACCCGACCGCTCTCGCACTGCGCTGCGTGCGCCGCCAGTCCGTCACTCGATACCCGCAGCGGAGGCTCCATCCACGACCTGCGGTCCTACAACCTCAACGACCAGACACGCTCCTTGAAGATCAACCGCAACGACTGCTGATAGGCCAGGAACCGAACTGGCTTCTCGGCGCACCCAGCCAGGCACTGGATTATTCGGTTTCGTCGTATCGGGTGGCCAGGCGCAATCCGAGATCGGTTGCCCAGTTCTGGATCCATTGGCGTAGCTGGGCGATGTCGTCAGGTGTCATGCCGTATGCGGCGAATTCGCGGTCGGAGGTGTACTCCGCTGCTTCGAGCCGGGTGTGGAGTTCTTCGAGGTCGAAGTCTTCCTCGTGCCGGGCGCCGAGCCGTTCCATCTCGAGAGGGCTGTAGAGGTGGCGGGCGCTGAAGACGTCCAGCAGGTCCCGCGGGAAGCCGCGGTCGTGGACAGCCCGGGTCTTCAATCCGATCGTGTCATCGATCGACAGCACCGGTCCTGCGCTCGTCTGCTCCGGTGGCCGGGTGAAGACCTCTTTCAGTACGTCGAGCTCGCAGGATTCACCTGTGACCGTGTCCGTGGCGGTCAGCCGGGACATCCGGGGTGCCATTTCGACGATGTCGACCTGCCATCCCCTGTCTCTCAGCGCGGTGGCGAGGTAGGTGGTGATGACGTCCAAGGCGACGTGATGCGTGGTGGCAAGGGCCAGATCCTGGCTGAGGCGCGACACCAGGTCGTGGGCCTGGACTGCGTAGCCGCCTGCCAAGACCAGGCCGTAGGGCGCGCCAGCGTCCAGGGCGTCGGCCAGGAGCCGCTGGTGCAGCGGGGGAAGTTTCACGCCGCGGCGGCGGGCAAGAGGTCTGGGAAACGCTGCTCCCAGCAGCCACGCAGCGGTTTGCCCACGACGCGGCGCAGAAGAGGCCAGTACTGGCGCAGTAGGTCGCTGTTCAGGTAAGTCACCAGATCGTCGTGCTGCCCGATGTTCAGCACGATGCGGTAGAGACCGATCACGAGCCGCTCGTCAGAGAGGTCGAACTCCGTCAGTCCGGACCAGGCCAGGCGCTGCGGCAGGCACACCACGCCAGTCGCCGGCCCCCGCAGCTCCTCCAGGGAACGCGGCAGACGGTCGGCCAGGTGGCTCCAGCGAGGGTGCAACGATACGTCTTCACTCACCCCCTCAGTATCCCCCGTCGCGGTGCCGACGGGTGAAGCCCAAAGGCCGTACACGGGGACGCGCCGACGACTCCTGCCTTCCTCCCGGACGAGGGCGAGCTCGGATGTGGGTCTGCACGTGCGGCTACGCCAGTCAGCCCGCACCAGTGAGAAAAGCAGCAAAGGACGTCGCGGGTCTGCACGGCTGCGGCAGCGGGTTGTCGGTGGACCGAGCGGCCTTGATCGCAGCCCCGTACCAGGCGCGGCGCGACCCGTTGTCGCCCATCTTCCCACGTCAGCCATCCGGCCAGGCTTGCGGTCTCACGGCCGACGACCACATCGATCGACTATTGGGCAAGTGGGATCTGGGCGCGGGTTTCCCATTCGTACATGCGCCGGTTGCGGTTGAGGACGATGAGTTCTACTGCGCGGACGCGGTGGGTTGCCGGGATCGGGTCGACCGATTCCAGGGCCTTCCGGACGGGTTCGGCGGGGCCGTCGCTGTTGCTGTACGCGATGGAAACGTGTGGGGCGAACCCATCCGGCTTCTCGGGTACGTCCGTCCATACGCCACCGATCGCGGCGCGTACGGCGGACCGCAGGGAGGCGGCCGGCTGGGTGGGCTCGCCTTCCCACCGGATGGCTTCGGGAGTGATTTCGGGCCGGTGCAAGGTGAGGTCGAAGGCGGGGACGGCGGCGAGGCGCTCCGCGGCGGCGTCGACGATGGCGGCGACGTCTTTGTCCGGGACTTCGTCGGTGAACCCGAAGCCTTGCATGGTGAGGTGGAGCCACTCGTCCGGGACCAGGGAGCTCGGGGTTTCGGTCGAACGCTGCAGAGCTCCGTGCCAGTTGTAGCGGTGGGCGTCTGGTCGGCCCTGGGGTTGCCGTACTCGTCGCTGTCCAGGGCGATCGGGGCCTTGCTCGTGTCCAGCGGCAGCTGGAGGGCCACGTCACCGTGCACGTTGCTTAGCTGGAGAACCGTCCCACCGCTCTGGCCGGTCACGGCACCAAGCACGCCCGCCAGCGATTCCACATTGCGGCTGATCTGGCCGGTGGTCGTGTTCTCGACGATCCAGCGGGGCGCATCCCCGTCTTCGGCGTAGTGGTTGATCTTCGTGCCGAGGTCGGTCCAGGTGTTGCCGCTGCCCGACTCCAGCTTCCACGACCGCATGCGCAGGCCGGAGTCGAGCTGCCACGTCTGGCGCTGGCCGTTGGCGACCTGCTGGTGGACGAGGTCGTTGGCGTAGTAGCCGATCGTGCCGTGGCCCGGAGCGGTAGTGGTGCGGCCGAAACCGTCGTAGACGTACCCGGCGTCGACCAGGCGGTTGCCACTGTCGTATGTGTGGGTGGTGGTCGTGCCCCCGGAAGCGGGGCACTCGGCACCGGGGGCACTCGCGGCCGACGTCAGCGTCTTCCGGTTGGAACGCTGGTCGAAGGTGTAGGTGCGCTTGGTGCAGATGGTGTTCGCGGTGTCCTCGACCGACGTGAGCCGGCCGGTGGCGTCATAGCCGAATGCCTGATCGGACCAGCCGCTCTGCGAGGAGATCTGGCCGTGGACCGAGGATGCGGCGGTGTCCGAGTACACCATGGTCCCGTCCGAGTCACGGGTGTACGTGCGCGCGGTGACCGCACCCACGCTGTTCTTGACGACGTCAAGGGAGTAGCCGCCCGGCAGCTTCTCGCTGTCTACGTCACCGTCGGCGTCGTAGACGGCCTGGAAGGCGCCCGCCACGGAGTCGGTGAGAGTGGTGGCCAGGCCACGCGGGTCAGCGCTGTGATCGTAGGTGTAGGTGTCCGTGGACGGCGCGCCGTCGGTGATCTTGGTGGAGCCGGTTGAGCAGGTCGTACTCAGCCCGCGTCGTCCCCCCGTCGGCATCCGTGTAGGAGGTCTGGCGGCCGAGCTTGTCGTACGCCTTGGTGATCGTGCCCGCAGTCGGGGACGTCTTCTTGATGATGTTTCCGGTGCCGGGGTCGTACTCCGTGGTGACCTCGAGTACCGCCTGTCCGAGACCGCCCATGACCGTTTCGTTGCTCGCGCGACCTGCGCTGTCGTACGTGGTCGTGGTGGTGCGGGTGACGCCGTTCGCGGTGTCCATGACCTTGGCCGGGTGGCCCCACCAGTTGTACTCGGTGGTGGTCGGCAGCGGCGAGCCAGCGCCAGGGCGGCCTGCTGGTGCGCACGGCGCAGGACACGGTGCGGGCTCGCCCACACCCCGGGCCCGTGCGCGATGCGGTGCGCGGCGACGTAGTCGCCGAGGGCTTCCCTGGTCGGCTCGGCGAGATGGGCCAGGGACCCGAGCGCCTCAGCCGCGGCCGCGGAGGTGTAGGAGTCGCGCGGCAGCAGGCAGTCGGCGAGGAGCCGAACAAGGTGAGTATGGTCACCCCTCCAGGTGGCGGATGTCCTGGCCGAAGCCCGCCGACACCTGCTGGAGACGCTGCGCGGCCGTGAGTTCACGCGCGGCCTGGACGACTACATCGCGAACGCGGCCCTGTCCCGCCACTCCCGGCAGCTCACGGTTCCCCAGCCCGGCCGCCGGGCCCGGCGCCGGACCAGCTCACGTACACCGCCGACTTCGCCTGGCCGCACCGGTGGTGGATCGCCGGCGCCGACGGCAAGCGGCCGCGGGAGTCGAGCCGGTACGAGCGAGCCCGGGTCGCCAGCCTCGCCCTGCAGAACGCGACACCTTGGCCGGCCGCGGGTACGTTGGCTGAGGTCTTGACGCTCTGCGCGTCCAGCACTCAGGCACTGGGCTCGGCACTGCGGCCTTCAGCCTCGCGGACCAGGCGACGCAGCCAACCAGCACCGCGCTGCTGTCGCCGGTCTCGCCCTCCTTATCCACTGCCTCAGCTGAAGCAAAGGCTCGGCATCGGCGAAGCCTCCGAGGTCAACTGGCCTCGGAGGCTTCCCGGTCCTTGCTCCGCGGCGGGGTACGGGGGTATCCGCCAGGCGCCAGCCCGCGCACGACTCAGGCGCGCCTTCGGGACGGGAGCCCACCGGGCCGTCACTGGTATGCCCGCCGAGTTCCTGCGCCCTGCGCCCAAGGCGCAAGCACGTGGCAGCAGATCGAGGGCGCCGACCTGGTCGGCCGACGGACCGTCCTGCTGGACGACACCGTCCGCAGCGGCGCCAGTCTTCTGCACAGCGCCCGGCTGCTGCAGATGGGCGCGCTGGTCGGTGCGGCCCGTGTCCTTGCTCGGCAGTGTGCTCAACGAGCACCACCTGGTCCGGCCTGGTTGGTGGCCTCGCCCGCACCTTGCTCCCGCCGTGCCCTGAGTTCCTGCACGGTTACCGTCGCAGCCAAACCGGCTGTGACGGTGCGGCAAGGGTCATTGCCAGTCGTCTCCGTCTTCCGGGGTGGGCGTCACGACAGGCGGTATTCGTACTGGGTCACGCGTTCGTTGATGATCCACGAAGGGAAGTCCGCGCTCCAGGGGCTGACTTCTCATCACCCTCGTCGTACGTACGTGTCCGTAGAGATACCTGCTCCCGTGGGCGTGTCGCCAGCGTGTGCCCCCGTACCCTTCGTGGTGTCTGCGACGTTACGTAGCGGGCGCCAAACACTGGAGGTAATGCCTCGTGCTGATTGCTCAGCGTCCGTCGTTGACCGAAGAGGTTGTCGACGAGTTCCGGTCCCGGTTTGTGATCGAGCCGTTGGAGCCCGGCTTTGGTTACACCCTCGGCAACTCGCTTCGCCGTACGCTCCTCTCGTCGATTCCGGGTGCGGCGGTCACGTCCATCCGTGTCGACGGTGTCCTGCATGAGTTCACGACCGTGCCGGGTGTCAAGGAGGACGTCACCGACCTCATCCTGAACATCAAGCAGCTGGTCGTCTCCTCGGAGCACGACGAGCCGGTCGTGATGTACCTGCGCAAGCAGGGCCCGGGTCTGGTCACCGCCGCCGACATCGCGCCGCCGGCCGGTGTCGAGGTGCACAACCCCGACCTCGTCCTCGCCACCCTCAACGGCAAGGGCAAGCTGGAGATGGAGCTCACCGTCGAGCGCGGTCGCGGCTATGTCTCCGCCGTGCAGAACAAGCAGGTGGGCCAGGAGATCGGCCGTATCCCGGTCGACTCCATCTACTCGCCGGTGCTCAAGGTCACCTACAAGGTCGAGGCGACCCGTGTCGAGCAGCGCACCGACTTCGACAAGCTGATCGTCGACGTCGAGACCAAGCAGGCCATGCGTCCGCGTGACGCCATGGCGTCGGCCGGTAAGACCCTGGTCGAGCTGTTCGGTCTGGCCCGCGAGCTCAACATCGACGCCGAGGGCATCGACATGGGTCCGTCCCCGACGGACGCCGCCCTGGCCGCCGACATGGCGCTGCCGATCGAGGATCTGGAGCTCACGGTCCGCTCGTACAACTGCCTCAAGCGTGAGGGCGTCCACTCCGTGGGTGAACTCCTGGCGCGCTCCGAGGCCGACCTGCTCGACATCCGCAACTTCGGTGCGAAGTCGATCGACGAGGTCAAGGTCAAGCTTGCCGGTATGGGCCTGGCTCTCAAGGACAGCCCGCCCGGATTCGACCCGACCGCCGCCGCGGACACCTTCGGCACAAACGATCGTGCGAGCACGGGTTTCGTGGAGACCGAGCAGTACTGAACACCGCGGCCACGGGGCCTTGTCACCATGTGGCGGTGCCTCGGCAAAGGGATTGGCGTGATCCCCAGACTGGTCGCGGTTTCGAAGTTGTCTGCCCCACGGGTCACGTCAGCCGCGGGTGCTTTGCGTCCGGCCCTGTCCGGACCAGGGCGCTTACCTCACGGGGCCCGCAACGTGCGGGTCTGAACCTCCTCGAAGGAGAATCAGGGATGGCCAAGGGCACTGTGAAATGGTTCAAGGCGGATAAGGGCTTCGGATTCATCGAGCAGGGGGGTGGTGGCCCGGACGTCTTTGCCCACCACTCCAATATCGTCAGTCAGGGCTTCCGCGAACTGCGGGAGGGCCAACAGGTGGAGTTCGACGTCACGCAAGGCCAAAAAGGCCCCCAAGCGGAGAACATCCGCATCGTCTGACCCCAGCACCTCAGCAGGGCCCGGCACCAGTGGTTTGGAAGGTGCCGGGCCTTTCGTGTCTGGCCGCCGGCCGTCGCCGGCTTCGTGGCTCCGCTCACCGGTGTCAGCGGGCGGGGCTACAGTACGTCGCTGTGGACGCTGCTGATCTTGACTATCGTGCTGCGCGCCGTGCGTCCCGAGGCCCCCATGCAGCTGGAGCGGCTGATCAGCCGACTTCTGGCAAAGGAGCCCTGCGGCCGGCCATCGAACGCCACCTCACCCGAACCCTCACACGACAACCTGAATACGCCTTGCTCCTGCAGCCGTACGTTGCTGGTCGGTGCTGCCCTGCGCCCGGCGCCGCGCTGCCCGCACGGCCAGCACGCGGGGCCGCGCACAGTGGGCTTACCACCGGGTCAACTCTGCCGTCGCGTTCCTGACTCACCTCGCCGGGCTCGGTCTCAGCCTGACCGAAGCCACCCAGCACAGTGGCTCGCCGTAGCGGTGGTTGAGTCTGCGGTAGCCGGTGAGCCAGGACATGGTGTGTTCGATGACTCATCGTCACCAATTGCTCGCCGCTCCCAGCTCCGGTGACGACTTTGCCAGCTCTTTGCAACCCGTCACGGGGCTGCCTCGTCTCTCCGGTCGATCAGTTCCGATCAGTGACCAGCCCGCCGGTTGACCACCGTGCAGGCCGACGAAAGAGAGCGAATCATGCGCCGAACGGCCCTCAGTGCCATGGTAGTTGCCTGCACCGCCGTACTGGCGGGCGCGGTGCCCGCCTTCGCGGACGCCTCCCCGACCCCGAGCCCCGCCCGCACCACCGCCCCCACGCCCCCGAGCGGGGCGCCGTCGTCTGGCCAGGTCCCCGTCGTGCCGAGCGGCGCGCCGAACACCGGTGTGGCGCCGACGTCCTCGGATTCCTCCGGGGCGGGTGCGCTGATCGGCGGGGGCGCCGCCGCGGCCCTGGCCCTCGGCGGAGGCGCGGCCTTCCTCGTCCGCCGCCGGGCGAACGGGGCATGAGGCCGCTCTCCGGGCGCGCTTTCGCCGCCGCGGCGTCAGTCGTACTGGCCGCGCTGCTCCTGGGCTGCGGCGGTCCCGGCGCCACGACCGGCAGCTCCGCGAGCGGGGGCGGCGACAGTGCGTCGTCGTCCTCCGCGTCGGCCCCTGACAGGCCGACGTCCGCGGTGGGGCGATCGACCCCGGTCAGGCTCCAGATACCCGCCATCGGGGTGGACACCCCGGTCATGAAGCTGGGCTTGGCCAGGGACGGCACTGTGCAGGTGCCGCCGGTCAAGGCGCACGACAGGGCGGGCTGGTACGAACACTCCCCGTCGCCGGGCCGGACCGGTCCGTCCGTGATCCTCGGTCATGTCACGGTCGGCGCTTTTGGGGACGGCGTCTTCCGGCACCTCGAGGACATGCACCGGGGCCAGAACATCGTGGCGCGCCTGGAGAACGGCACAGCTGTGGAGTTCCGTGTCACCGAGGTCAGGAGGGTGGCCAAGGCCGACTTCCCGACGAAGGATGTATACGGGAACGTGAACCGGCCGGAGCTGCGCCTCATCACGTGCGGCGGCGCGCGGACCGGTGACGGATACCGCGACAACGTGATCGTCTTCGCGGCACTGACCTCCGCGAGCCCCTGACTCGCACGCTGACCCCGGGCCGCCGGAACGCAGAACGGCGGTCCGGGGTCTAGACCTGCGTATGCCATCACCCTCTGGAGAACGTTGAAACGGTCCCGAGACAGGGCTGCGGCCGAGCTGTTCGCCTCCCTCTATCCACGACTGGCCGGCTGGGTCCGTCGACTGGTCGACGACGACGAGACGGCCCATGAGATCGCCTCGGAGGCGTTCACCCGGCTCTGGGCCCGCTGGACGGACGTAGCCGAACCGCACGGTTTCCTCTACGTCACCGCGGCCAACCTCGTCCGGGACCACTGGCGCAAGTTGGAGCGCGAACGCAGGGCCGTGCGTCGGGCGACCACGGAGGCGGAGCTGACCCCGCACCCCGAGCAGGCCGACCCCTCGGTACGGCTGCTCGTGCAGGCGCTGCCCGAACGGCTGCGCGTCCCGATCCTCCTGCACTACTACGCTGACATGCCGATCCGGGAGGTGTCCGTGCTCACCGGACGCAAGGAAGGAACCGTCAAGGCCGACCTCCACGCGGCCCGCGAACTGCTCCGTGCCCACCTGAGGAGAAGCCTTGATCACACACTCTGACGAGAGCCCGGACCGCGACGCCGACGACCCGCTCACCGTCATCCTGCAGCCCCCCGCCGAGTACCTCGGCGCACCTGTCGGCCGCTACGAGGCCATCCGCCGCGGCGCCTCCCGCCGCCGCCTCCTGCGCGCGGCCGCGGGTGCGGCCCTGACCTGCGGCGTGGCCGCCCTCGTCGTCCTGCCGCTGCGGCTGACCACGGCCGACGGGCACGGCTCCCCGACGGTTCCCCTCGCCCCGGCGCCCGTCAGCAGCCCCTCGACACCGCCGCCCCGTCCGGCGACGTCCGCACCGCAGAGCCCGCACCCGCCCCGCCCCGGCGGGATCCCCACTCCTGCCGCGCGTCCGAGCACGACAGCCCCTCCGACCCCGTCCGCCGCCGCGTCCTCTGCAACACTCACCCACTGACCCAACAGCGCCGGATCGCATGAATCTGTCGTATAGGTCCTCGAAGACCTCAAGCGCCGCAGCATCGTCAGCAGGGCTCGGACCGTCCCAAACAGCCAAGTCATAGCTCATGGCGGCATTGTGTTGGTCCCCACCGACAGCCGATGCCACCAGGGTCAACAACTGCATCGGTTCGTCACGAAACTGCGGACAGAGCCGCTTTCAGAGAGCGCCATCACCAGCTACGCATCGCCGCCCGGGCGCGACCAGGGCACTCCCCGCTGAGGCCGCCTGCCGCATCATCATCCTCGAAGATCACCTCGAAGAGGCCCAGCGCCTCAACGCCGAGTACCGCCGCGCCGCCGAATCGGCCAGCCCGACGGCTGCGGACTGAGGCGGTCCGCGCCCTGCCGGGCGCCATCTGGTCGCACGCACGCACGTCGGCAGTGCTCCGCGTCCAACACCGGAGTCCAAGAGGTAAGGCTGCCTCCCCTGGTGACAGGGCGTGTGGACGTGTAGCGTCTGCGTTAGCTGTCGTGGTTCGGAAGTTCCCTTTGCCCACGCCTTCGGTGTGGGCGTTTTGCTGTGCTGTGCCGCAGGGACCAGGGCGATCACCTCCGCCTTCCGCATGGTGTGGGAGGCGTTCATCGACTGGAAGGCATGAGACATGGCTACGGGAACTGTGAAGTGGTTCAACGCGGAGAAGGGTTTCGGCTTCATCGCCCAGGACGGGGCGGTCCGGACGTGTTCGCCCACTACTCGGCGATCAACTCCTCGGGCTTTCGTGAGCTCCAGGAGGGCCAGGCCGTGACGTTCGACGTCGCCCAGGGCCCCAAGGGCCCCCAGGCGGAGAACATCACCCCGGCCTAACCTTGAGCACCGGGCGCGCGTGCGCTTCTCGCCGGAACTCCCCGATCCCGACCGCGCCACGGGCGCTGTGACGTCCCGGGTCGTGCCGCTGATCAGCGCGGAGGACATCGACGCGGTGGTCAGGAAGACGATCGGCTTCGGTATTCCGGGCGCCTGATCACGGGCATGCGGGACTTTACGAGAGTGTGTGCCGCCGGGTCGCCGGACCTGGCGGCACACTTGGGCGTCCCGGTCACTCACTGCTCGATCGGACGGCCGTTCGTACCGGGTGGCGCGTGCGCCCTTGGCCGGAGCACGTGCCCATGGGACGAAGCCCGCCTCGGTATCCGGCGAACGCCCAGGTGAACAGCTCAGTCGGAGGGTCCGTTGCCACACCGGACTCCATGGACTAGTGCCGCATCAGGCAACGTTCGCCCTGTCGTGACGCGTTGTTGGGTTTGCTGCGCCGGATGGCATCGGACGGCCAGAATGATCGCGTGGCTGAACGTGTGCGGGTCCGGGAGATTGATGACGACGAGGGCAGGCGGTTGCTGCGGATCATCCGCAGAGGTACCGGTTCGGTGGTGACCTGGCGGCGGGCCCAGATGGTGCTGTTATCCGCACAGGGCATGTCCGTGGCGAAGATCGCCAAGTCCAGGCCGGCCGAGCACGGCCTGCCGTTTTCGACCTGGAGCCTGGCCAAGCTGGCGGACTTCCTGGTCGCCGAGGGGGTGGTCGACGACATCAGCCACGAGGGCCTGCGCATCCTGCTCCGCGAGGAGGGCGTCTCCTTCCAACGCGTAAAGACCTGGAAGACCTCCCGCGACCCCGACTACGCGGCCAAGAAAGCTCGTCTCGAGCATCTCTACGCGATCGCCGACGGCGAAGTCATACCCGAGGAAGGCGAGCCCGAAGTCGTCTTCTGCATGGACGAGTTCGGGCCGCTCAACCTCCAGCCTCACCCCGGCCGGCAATGGGCCGAACGCGGCGGCCTGAACAAGGATCCCGACCGTGAGCCCCGGCCCCGCCGTCGCGCGACCTACACCCGCCCACACGGGGTCCGGCATCTGTTCGCCTCCTACGACCTCGCCAAGGACCAGCTCTACGGGCACGTCAAGAAGACCAAGAACCGCTCGAAGTTCCTGGAGTTCTGCCGCTACCTGCGCTCGCTGCACCCGATGGACGTGCGCATTGCGATTGTCTGCGACAACTACTCCCCGCACCTGACGACGAAGCGGTGCCAGCGGGTTGCGACGTGGGCGGCGGCAAACAATGTGGAGATCGCCTACACCCCGACCAACAGCTCCTGGCTCAACCGGATCGAGGCCCAGTCCACCGCCCTGCGCTACTTCGCCCTCGACGGCACCGACCACGCCAGCCACAAGGCCCAGGGCAGCATGATCCGTCGCTACATCATCTGGCGGAACCATCATGCCGCTGACGAACGCCTTCGCCGGGTCGTCGCCAGCGTCAACGTCGTCTGACCGGTGTCTATCCGAACGAGCCCTCGCGGACCGCAAAGCACTGGCAGCCGTCGTGCTCGAACCGCACCCGTCCATCGAATGGCGAGACGGGGTGGGTGCAGACCCCGTAGTCCTGGCCGAGCTGCCCGCTCAGCGCGATCCAGAAGCGGCACCCTCCGCACTGAACGTCGTACCACTCGTCCGGATAGTCGGGCTGAGCGGTCGAACGATTCCACGCCAGCGAGCATGGCACTGATCGTTGTGTTCTCGATCGTCACCCGTCCAAGGCTCGCCAGTCGTCACCCTCGGCCCCTCCTCGCCTAACCGAGACTGTCAGCCCCGATGATTGCCAGGTGATCCTCTCATCAGGAACAGGGCGAACGTTGCCTGATGCGGCACTAGCCATTGTGGATCACTCAGACGATCCAGTGCCTTCGCCTCGGAAAGCTTGCGAACCAGGGCCTTCAGCAGGAGTACGTGGCTGCCGGTGTAGTGGCGCCTGTGGTGCGTGTACCGCACCGACCACGGCGTGTACGGATGCCGGAGCATCCCCGCGAGGGAGCAGCCGTCACGCCCGGTCTCATAAGGGGTGTTGCCGAACGCGCCGACGAAACCTCCTGCGCGGGTAGCCTTCCTGGCTGCGTAGGTCATAAGCGGGAACGGTTGTCGGTGCATTTTGAGAACGATGATCGGTCGACGATCACGAGGATGTTGGTGAGAAGTAGGAACAGGGGAGCCGCGGTCTGGCCGTCGGGCCTTCGGGTTCCTAGGCCGCCGGGGATTTGTCCATGAGGGATGATCCCCTCATGGACAGAGTTGTTGATCTTGACGAGGTGGCTGTCGTTCTGGCTGACCGGGCCGTGGGCTGGATGGCGGCTGGGCTCGAAGTGGGACGGGCGACCTGGAGGGATGCGGAGGCGTCCTGGCCTCAGCCGCTGGAGACCGATAGGGCTCGGGTTCGTGATCCGGACTCGGTTGGCGTGGTGATATCCGGTCCGGCGGAGACCGTGCTGTCGGTTGTGCTGTTCTGCGGCGGCTGGGCCGATGTGGACTTCGTCGCTGACCTTGACGACGCTGGTTGCTTGCCGGCCTCGGGAATCATCTCGGCATCGGACTTCGGGACCCGTTTGGATCGGTGGGTCACTCGTGTCTTCGGGAACCTCGGCAGCGGTCAATGAGGGCTGCGCCGCCTTGGCTCACCCGGCTGCCTGCTGTTCGGCGTGGGCACGAGTCGTGGCCAGGCGGTAGACACCTCACGGTGCCAAGCGGTCAAGCCCGGGTCGTGAGAGGCCGGGGTAGCCTTCTGGCTGTTCGATTTCAGCAGGGGGTGGGGATGCGATGGACGTAGTGCGGGTCATGGAGTCGTTGGCAGAGCAGGGTGTGACGGTGTTGTTCAAGGTCGACGCCGAGCGCATGCGCGATGCGACGAAGCCTTGGACCTTCGTCGCGAGTGGGGCTCCGCTTCGGGATGATCTCCTGGTCCGCACGGACGCCGTCTCTCTGGAGGCGTGCCTGGAGGTCTGCCTTCCGCGGCTGCGTGAGTTTGGTTTGGTGATTCCCGATTGACGGCGCGGTCCAGGGCGGGCAACGAGCTGCGATCGAGCTTCCCGAAGGGTCATGGTGGGACTGGGACATTGTCGCCTGGGACCCCGGGCGGTTGCGTCTGGGCGCCGGGCACGACATCTCGTATGCCCACGGCCTGGAGTTGGTGTTCAGCGACCCGGTCTTTGTCACGTGCCCGGCCGCCTTCCAGGATTCTGTGTTTCGTGTGCCGACGCCTGACGACGTCCGGCTCATTGCCCGGCAGGTCGGCGAGGCACCTCCCGTACTAATTGCCTTCGAGGCCGATGCGGGCGGGCCGAGTCTCACTTCCGGCCTGGTCGCGGCCGGGCAGCTCGACATCGTCCAGGGACAACGGTGAAGCGGTCCTGCAGGGCAATGAGTCTCTCTTCATGGTGAAGGACGTGTACTTTCTCGTCTGCAGTCAGCAGAGCGGCCCCTGCAAGCAGTTGTCCAAGGTCGGTGGCTAACCCGACCCGTCGTCCGGCGGGGCCTGTCATCAGTTCCCCGCCGGACTCAACGAGTGCCCCGGACCGGGCGTAGCCGGTCACCGGTGACAGCTCTGTGTACGAGCGCGGGAGGCGCATCGCGCGGGCGTATATGGACTGACCCGGCTCCCGGGCGGGCGGTTTCAACGGACGGCTCCCTCCGTCGGTCAGCGCCTGGCGTGCAGGTACGCCTGCCGTGCGATGACCAAGCCGCGCCAGCGGCTGCGGGTCTGTCGTTCGCTGTCGAGCCACCGGGCTCCGGAAGCCTGATTGAGGGGCACGTCGGCTATGAACTGGGCGATGTCCACGTAGTGGGCGCAGTCTCCGTCCTGGGTCAGGTCGCGTAGTCGGGAGATGGCGATGGCGAGGGCGTCACGGTCGTCGAGTACGGCGTGATGTAAGGCGGCGGCGAGGTCGAGGGTGGGTGTCATGGAGGTGAGGCCCGCAACGTTGAGCTCGGTACGCAGCGCTTGGACGCGGTAGTCGAGTGTGGGGTGGCCGGCGTCGCGGATGAGGGCGGCGATGGCCGCATTGATGCTGGTAGCGCGCAGGTCGAGCCCGGCGAGGAGTTGCTGGGCCAAGTCGAGTTCGTCGTCGGCTTGATGGGGGTCGAGGAAGGCGATGGCGAGGGCGCGCATGGCCTGGCAGTGTGCGGCTTCGCCGGATTTCGCGTGCTGTTCGGCTTCGAGGCGCCCGGCCAGGAAGGCGGCGGCCGCGCGGGCCGGCTCTCCCTGCACCCACCACAGGTCGCCCAGGACCCGTTGATGGCGGCCCTCCCAGCCGAGGGTTGCGCGGCGGCGTACGTGGTGGGGAAGCCCCCAGCGAGACGGGCTGCCTGGGCGAGGCCGCGCCCGGCGGCAGGGGCAAGGCGGCCGCCGCCGTCGGCAACGTACTGGTAGCCGCGGCGCGAGTCCTGGCTGCGCCCGATGTCGCGCAGTGCCTTGACGGTAGTACACAGCCATCTCGGGCAGGTCTGTGGGCAGCAGGTCGGAGTCGATGACGGTGGTGAGCCGGGTGACTGTGTGAGCGCGGTGTTCGCGTTGGCGGCGGGCCAGGTTTGAGGGTCTCTACCAGCGCGTCGGCCGGTGTCTCCAGCGCGGCGGTCTCGTGGGCGGGTGGGGCAATGGGCTCCCAGACGGAGTCGCTGACATAAGCCCAGGCAGCGCCGGTCAGCCAGCCTAGGTCGAGCCGGAAGTCGCGGGCGAGCGGGAGGCCCTGGCGCAGGCAGCCGACCAGCAGTTCCCGGTCCCGACCGGTGGCTTCGGCGGCACACTCCATTGACTGCCGAGGGCGGTCAGGGCGCGCTCGGCCGCCTGCTGCCAGTCCCGATCGGTCCAGCGGTCGTCGGTGGCGTCGTCGGCGCTGCGGATGGTGGAGCGGATCAGGCCGTGGAGGTGGTAGGGCCATAGCCCGAAGGGCTGTTCGAGTACGAAGGGTCGCTCGATCAGCCGCTGTGCGGGTGCCTCGTGCCGCAGGCCGGCGGTGGCGGTGGCAAGGGTGAGGTCGAAGGCGTCCAGCAGGCTGATGGAGCGCAGGACGTGGCGTTCATCGGGGGTGAGGTCGGACAGAGTGCGGGCGATCAGGGCGCCGAAGTCGTGGTCGAAGTCGGCCGGGACCGGCTCGCGGGTGCGGCGGATCTCCAGGAAGCGGAGCACTGACAGGTCGAGGTAGAGGGGCAGGCCGTGGGAGCGGTCGGTGACGGTCTGCCGGATAGCGGCGTTGATGAGCGGCTGGCCGTCGCGGGACAGCCGGCGGGCGAGGTAGTCGTCGCAGTCCTCGGGGGAGAAGTCGCCGACCAGCACGTGCCGTCCCCGGCCTCGTGCCGCGGCTTGGGCCGGGTGGGCGGCCGGAACCACGGGCGAGGCCAGGCCGGGCCAGGAGGTTGGGCCGGTGTAGTCGAGCTGGCCTTGCAAGGCGGCATCGGCCCACTGCAGTCGCGATCGGCCGGTGATGATGAAGAAGCAGTTCGGCATCAGCCACACCACCCGCTGGATGAGGCGCTCCAGGTCGCGGTGGGTGCGGTCGCTGACGTCCTCGAAGGTGTCCAGGAGGATCACCGGCATGACGCGCCTGTCCGTAGGAAGCTGGGCGATCTCCCATGCGAGCAGGTGCGGGTAGAAGGAGAGCGTCTCCAGATCGGACTCGGCTTCCAGCAGATCGGCGAGCCGGGCGCACCCGGAGAGCGCCCGCACCGTCTGGCGCCGCTCGCGCAGGGCGCGCACCAGGGAGCCGGTCAACTGCCCCACCGCGGTCACGATGGAGCCGGGCAAAAGGAGGGCCTGGGCGACATCGGCCATGGCGGACTGCATCTGCTGCGGCATCGCCTTACCGAACCGGCCAGCCAAGCCGCTGCGGCGCAGGTACTCCTCCAACGATTCCCATGGGTGCTGCTGCTCCCAGTAGCGGCGCAGTGCCACGTCGAACGCGGGCAGCGGGCGGCCGAGCGTACAGCCGCTGGTAGACGGCCTGCTGCTGTATGACGATGGGCATTACCAGTTCACACCCGCTATGGAGACTGAGGAGCAGACGGGCTGGGACAAGTCCAAGGTGTGTGCCGAGGACCGGGACCCCATGACGGCGGTCCTGTACCTCGAGCCCTCGACCGGGTGGCGACGGGCCGACATTGCCTGCCGGACGGTCGTGATCGATGGATTCTTCACCCGGTAGCAGTCCTCACAGGCTGACCGTAGGCACTGGGCGCACCTGTCCGGTTGTCCCCGTCGGGGGGCGACGGGAACCTGGCCAGCTGCGAATGGCTCTACCAGAGCGAGCAGTGCCTACAGCACAAACCAAGGAGTGTAACTAATGTCCATTTTGCGTAAGTTACGTGCGGCTGCCCTACTCACCGCCGCACTGACCGGTTTCTTCTTGTCCACCGTCGGCCCGACCCACGCCGAGACGGTGCCTGGTGCCACAGCCGCAAGTGGCGGCCTCGTGGTCGCGTGCAAGTGCGAGCGCAGCTGGTGAACCTGCCTGGTCACCCGGATCCGTGGTGGGAGGAGGGCTGCGGCATTACCGGTCGCGACCACCGTCACGACCTGCTGGGACCGGCGCATTCTTTGGTTCGGCTGACGGCTTGGAACTCTCCACGCTGGTATAGACATGCCATTGCACATGTTCTTTGGGAGGGGATCGACATGAGCAGGTTTCTCGGCGGACGCAAGGCGGCTCGTATGGCTGGTGTCATCAGTGCCGCCCTACTGGCTCTGACCGGTGCCGCGGTGGGGGCGGCTGCCCCCGCCACCGCGGCACCGGTCAGAGCGGCGGTCCTGGACGAGGGCGGGCTCGATCCGGGCGACATCCTCACGAGTCGCAACTTCATCATGCAACTCGACGGCTACTCAGTCGAGTTCATCGCGGAGGTCAGCGATCTTAATCTCGGCAACCACACGGTGACCCTGGCCCGCGGTGCGTTCCACAGCCCCATCGTCCAGCGCTGGATCGACGACGCAATCGCGGGGCGCGAGGGCCGTCTCAAGACCATGACCATCGGGATGTGCGACTACGCCGGCAACATCGTCAGGCGGTACAACTTCAGGGGCGCGTTCGTGGACCGTATCGTGCTCGGCAACACGACACAGGAACCGAGTTACCTCAACGTCAGGTTCTTTACGCTCGACATCAGCTAACCGCCGCCCCGAGCGCCGGTCGAGGCCCCTGCTGCCGATGGCGACCTTCGGCACCGGGCCGGTGGACGGGGCGTCCCCGGCGGTGTAGACGAACTGCTGGATGGCTGGCGCGGACCGAGGCGGCTGGACCAGCACTCGGCGCTGGTGACGGTCCGGCGCCGGCCCGGGCTATCGCCGACTCCACCGTCATGCGGGTCCTCCAGCCAGCCGCCGATCCGGCCGGACCGCTCGCGCCCCCGGCCGGATCGCCAGCCGACACCGCCGCGCGAACCCCGGCCGACACCGAGCGCCAGGCGCGCCTGGCCGGCCGGCCTGCTCGACGCGATGTCACCGACCACCCGAGCAGGCGAAGCCTGACAGCGGTCCCGAGGATGTGGCTCTGGCGGCCCGGGCCCGCCCTATGCGCGCCAGCATCGCCGTACGCTGCCCCTCCTGCGGCCGCCGCTTCCGGCCTGGCCGAGGACACCGCCGCGACCAGGTTTTCTGCGGCCGGCATGCCGCCAGGCCGCGAAGCCCCTACGTACAAGCGTCACCGCCGATGCCGCTTGTGCGCCCGCGCGGTCGGCCCTCGGTCTACCCGGCCCTGCCGGAGGGCTCTCAACGCTTTGGATGCCGCCACTTTGACATCAGCATCATGCATCGGTGCGTCGACGTGTGTCTGGTTTCCGACAACGATGTGTGCGGCAAGCACCGCTGGTCGGCCTTTGGGGGAGTGACGTGGAACTCTGGGTGGGAATCATCGCTGTCGCCGGGACGCTGCTGGGCGTGGTTGTCTCGCATCTCCTGCAATCCCGTACGTCACGCAAGTTGCATGCCAGGGCGCTGGTCGCAGAGAACAGGCGTGAGCTACACCAGGCCGCTGCTCGTCTGCTCGCGGTGGAGACCGTACTGCGTCGGTTGCAGTACGACCGGTGGGAAGCGCGTGACGCCGACGCCGCGACCCGGGACGCTGCTGCCGCTGCGGCGCTGACAGCACGCTCGGATGTCATTGCGGCGCTGGCTGAGGTCCAACTGCTCGCTGATGATGCGGAGGCGCTCGAGTGTCTTGCTGAGTTGGCAGACGCGACGTTCACCCTTCACTACGCCTCGGGTGAGGAAGACCTTGCCGTACGCTCCCAGCGGGCTAGGGATGCGGCGGACACAGTGGTGAACACCATCGGCCGTCTGGTCCGTTCCTGAGTAGGCGTTCTTGATCGCGGTTCTGGCGGTTGTGGTGCGTGTTGGAGCCGTGTCACGATCCTGTGGAGATCACGTGGGAGGTGGCGCGGGACACGGTGGCGCAGGTGGAGGACTGCTCTTCGCGATGAGTTTTGCGGCGATCGTGAGTCTGTATCTCTACGAGGGCAACAAGCCGATCATCGAGGAGAGACGATGGCCATGGGAAATCCGGAGCGCGTCAGAGACGTCTGGTCGATCGTGCACGCGGAGCGTGCCGCACTGATCCACGACCTCGAGCGTCTCGATGACAAGCAGTGGGAGCAGCCGTCACTCTGCGAGGAGTGGACGGTCCATGACGTCGTTGCCCACCTGGTCGATTCAGCTCGCACGACGCGTCTCGGTTTCGTGGTCGGCCTCGCCCGGGCACGGTTCGACTTCCACCGCCAGAACGCTCACGGTGTGGCGCGCGAGCGCGGTGCCTCACCGCTGGAGACGTTGGCGCGGCTTCGTCAGGTGGCCTCGCGGACGTCGACCCCTCCGGCGCCCCTTGACAGCCGGATCGTCGAGGAGGTCGTCCACGGTGAGGACATCCGCCGCCCGTTGGGACTCACCCGCCTCTATCCCCGGAATGCCGTCGTCAGGGCGCTTCGCCTGCAGGCTCACACCCCGGCGTCTTTCGGCGGCGCCAAGGAACTCGTGGCCCCTCTCCGTCTCACGGCAACCGACGCCGATGTGTCGATTGGCGACGGTCTGGAAGTGACCGGACCTGCGCTTTCACTGCTTCTCGCAATTATGGGACGGCGCGTGGCGCTCAACGACCTGGACGGCCAGGGAGTCGGTGCGCTGGGGCAGCCGACCTGACGATCTGCCCTCGAACCGCCCTCTCAGGCTGATGCGCAGGGGCGACTCAGCTCGTGGCCTTGGGCTTGCCCGGCCAGTTCCGTGGCGGTTTCTTGCGGGTCAGGCGCCGGGGCATCATGGTGATGAGTGCCCAGTTCAGGTGGGCTTCGGAGTGCTGGGGGAGGCGTTCGTAGTCGCGGGCGTTGCGGCGGGCGTTCATGCACCAGTCGATCGTGCGTTCGACTTTCCGGCGGCGGGGCAGGACGACGAAGCCTTTGGTGCCTTTCGGCCGGGAGACGATGTGCAGGGTGAGCCAGAGGCGTTCGCGGGCCCAGTCCACGAGTTCGCCGGCGTAGCCGCGGTCGGCCCAGACCTGGGTGATCTGTGGCTGGATGAGGCGCAGGCGCCAGAACACGTCGCGGGCGGCGTCACGGTCTTGGATGTCGGCGGGCGTCACCGCGATAACGCCCGCACCCCGGCGCCCAGTTGCGCTTCACCGACGCCGACGGCATGCGGTTGACATGCTTCGCCACCAACACGGCCGGCGAAGCGATCGCTGCCCTCGAACTGCGCCACCGGCAGCGGGCCAGGGCCGAGGACCGCATCCGCGCCGCCCGCGCCACCGGCCTGCGCAACCTCCCCCTCCACGACGCCGCGCAGAACCAGATCTGGCTGGAGATCGTCCAGATCGCCCTTGACCTGCTGGCCTGGAAGTCTCTGCTCGCCCTCAACGGCACCGCCCGGCTCTGGGAGCCCCGCCGCTTGCGGCTCCGGTTGTTCTTCACCGCCGCCCAGTTCGTCACCACCGGCCGCCGCCGATACCTCCGCCTCGCCAAGCACTGGCCCTGGACCGACGTGATCACCGACGCCCTAGACCGGCTCCACGCCCTCCCGAACCCCGGCTGACCAGCACTTTCCCATCCCTGCGAGCAGCACCAGCCCACCGGATCCGTGGAACCCGGCGCCCACTCGACGCGACAGCCGGGCACTCAACCTACCCAGACTCCGAAAATCCCCACCGACACTCACCACAAGGGCCCGTCAGCAAACTGACGGGCCCTCATGAATAATCGAGGCTAGACGGATACGTCCCAGTAATACCAATTCTGGGAGCCGTGCTCCATCCAGTCCCACTGGGTGATATGAACACCGTTAGCGACGTTGGCCCCTGACGGCGTAACAAATTTCCAGCTGTCAGCCCCACGGATTCCCTTGATCCCCGTGGAGGAGCTCTCATAGTACTTCCACCTCTGCACCGGGCTTCCGGTGCAGGTCCACAGAGTAAGTTCGGCTCCATTTTCCGCACTGTTTCCCTTCGGCGTGAGGCACTTGCCACTGGCTCGGTGGATAAGCTCTCCAGAGGAAGTCCACCGCCACATCTGAAGCCAGTCCCCGTTGCCATCCGTACCCGTACAGGTCCAGACGGTGATGACGGTCCCATTGCTCGTGGCATTACCCTTGGGGGTCAGGCACTTGTAACTGGGATGCCGTACGGTCCCGTAGGGATCATTGATATCGGCGCTGACAGGAGAGCTCGACGTCGCGAGCGGAGCCAATGTCATTGCGGCGACGCTGAGAATTCTCTTGAGGAGCATTTCCCCCACCTAAATCAAGCTAAGGTTCGGCTCTGCGTGTCGAGCACGGCAGAGTCATGGTTCCCGACTGGCTACTGCGTTGTACGCCTGACGGTCAGCCGTTCTCGTACATGCCCCAGTTTTGCGTGGCAGGTACGGAGCTGGAGCAGGACCAGAGGGTCATGTAGGTGCCGTTGGAAGTACCGTTCCCGTAGCCGGTGATGCACTTGTTGCCGTAGGTGGTGTAAGTGTTCGTCCGCAGGTTCATCCTGTCGCCAACGGAGAAAGTCTGAACCTCGTTGCGGTAGCTACCGCAGTCCCACAGAGTGAGCACGGCACCATTCGTGGCGTACGCGTTTCCTCGGGGGGTCATGCACTTGCCGCTGGGCAGGTGCCTAACGAACCCATCCTCCCAGTACCACTTCTGCATGTTGCTGCCTGTGCAGTCCCAGAAGGTGAGAACGGTTCCGTTGGCAGTGCTGTTGCCTTCGGGGGTGGCGCACTTGACGCCGTTGCTGGGGTAGTTGATGAGGCTGCCCGTGGCGCGGATGTACGCCTGAGCAGACGTTGCGTTGACCATCATGAGTGCGAGGAACACCGCCGCAAATGACGCGATGGTTCTGGCCGTCTTCTTCATTCTTCACATTCCTTTTGAATGTCTTGCTGGAGGGGACACGACGCCCCTCCCGGAGCACGAGGGGGCACTGAGACTCGACTGTTGCAGGCCGTAACTGCCGATGGCGTACCAGTCATCAGACTGGGTACACGCCCCCGTGGCTGTGCTTACGTTGAGGCGGTGCCTTCAACGGCAGTGAATCTAGGCCCGAGCGGCGCGCGGTGGTGTGCGTGACGTGCAGGGTTTCTGTGCTCTGCGTGCCGTGGGGTGACCAGGGAGAACGTACGGTGTTCGGTAGGGGTGATCCCGTAGGCTTCGCGGAACGCCCGGCTGAACGCGGTGGCGCTGGAGAAGCCCCAGCGAGCCGCGATCGCTTGAACGGGCTGACCGCTCAGTTCCCCGCGTGCGAGGTCGGCGTGGGCGCGCTCCAGCCGGCTTTGGCGGATACGTGCCGCGACGCTCAGCTGCTGGTCGCCGAAAAGGGCGTAGAGGCCCCGCAGGGACATGTTGTGCCGATCAGCGATCACCTGAGGAGTCAGGCCCGGGTCACCGAGGTTGTTTTCGATGAAGCGGTAGATCCGCTGCAGTGTCTCCTGCGCACGGGCCTCGGCAGGAGCCTCGCCAGGGTCACCGAGCTGCTGCGCGAGACACGCGGTTGCCAAGTCGAGGGCGACAGACCCCATCCCGCGCAGCTCCTGGGGGCGACAGCGCGGGCCGTGTGTGAGCAGCGTTTTCAGGAAGTCGGCGAGGATTGCCCCTGACCCCACGTCTGCGGCCAAGCCCTGTGCGAGGAGACGGTCCACCCGGTCTGGGCGCAGCGCCAGGGCCGGACGGGGAATCTGCAGCACGACCGTCTCGACCTGCCCGCCCGTGCAGGCTCCCTCGCTCGGTCGTGAGGTGTCCGTGAGCACGAGTCCCCCCGCGACCACCGATTCGCTGCCCCGCTGAGAAATCCTGAAAGCGCCTTGTGTGATGAGCGCCAGCTGCAAGTGCTCGGGATCACCACGCCGGACATGGGCCAAGGAGCGGCGCGAGTGCACCGGTGAGCAAGCCATGGCGAACAACCGCACCACGCCGAGGTCAAGGTCCGTGATGCTCGCGCGGAAGTCGGCCGTATGCCGAGTGCTGAGCATGACAGGCATCACTTCGCTGGACACTGTCTCGCAAAACCAATCGAACCTGTCCTCGCACGCCACTACAGCATCCGACGCAACTGGCAACCCCATGCGATCCCCCACACCTTGGACGTGGCAGCGAACCAGCCCATTACCAGTTGTCGCACATCGTGCTCCGCCCTCACCGCCACATGATCAATTATCAGACACAGCCTCGACCTCACTTCTCACAGCAACGGCAAGATGGATCTTCTTTCGGGTAAAAACGGGCCGCGCCCCGTACACGGCAGTCCATTACTCCCCCGGCGCTCGCCCGGCTCGGCGGAGTGCTCAAGCCCGCGAACATCGAGTCGCAGTACTGGCAGGTCCGCAACCGCAGGACCTGGCTGCGGGCCTGAGCCGCGAGCGGCTGCGGACTGCGCCGAGCCGCCGCGGGCGCCTGATCCGTGCTGCCGTGTGCGCTCCAGGACAACGACCAGACGTTCCGGTCGGCCAGCGGCCCACCGGACGGTCCTTCTCCTTCATCGAGGAGCTGGACTCCGCCTTCAACGCCTGGGTGCCGTTGCGCCGGGCGAAGTCCCACGGCATCCACGGTGAGGTGATCGGGCACCGAGCAATCCGCGATCACGTGGCCCTCAAACCACTGCCGCCGACCCCGTATCCGGTGGCCGAGCGGCTTCTGCGGCCGGTCGGCAAGGACTGCCTGGTCGCCTTCGGCGGGAATCTGTACTCGGTGCCGACCCGCAAGGTCCGTCCCCGCCAGCTGGTCGAGGTCGGGGCCACGAAGTCTCATCGGGTTCACCGAGGACGTGATCCGAGGCTCGAAGACTGTCTGGTCTCCCGCCTTCGACTGAGGGGGCACACCCTATATAGGGCCATTATGCGATTTGACGTTTTTCATCTGTTTCTATGTGGGGACCATCGCTCCTGCCTGGCATGGGTCATGACGGCCGTCACACAGAAGGAGAGCCAATCGGATGTCTGGATCACAGGGCACGGTCGCGGATGTTCCGCGTCCTGCGAAGTCGGCGGCGCTGAGCCGTCATCGGAAGGCCGCCGTTCTCGCCGCGGCCGGGCTGGTCACCATGACGGGGGCCACGACCGTCGTGAGCATCACGGACGCCGAAGCGGCCGAAACGACGGCCGCCTCCATCGCGCGGGTCGATGCCAAGGAGACCGATGGGGCCCCGGGCGGTGGCAGGGGCGACGAAGGCAAGGAGAAGTCCACCGCCGGGAAGGGTGACGAGGGCAAAGAGCACGACGAGGACAAGGAGTACGGCGACCGGTACGGCCACGACGACGAGGACCACGGCCACAAGAAGCACGACGGAGCCCGCGGCGGCGACAAGCGGTACGTGGAGTGCGACCCGAACGACCTGGTCGCGGCCCTCGTCGACCTGAACGAGAGCCGCGGCGGGACGCTCGTTCTCGCGAAGGACTGCACGTACACGCTGACGGCGAACCAGGACGACAACGGTCTACCGGAGATCGTCCAGCCGATCACCATCCATGGCAAAGGCGCCACCATCGCCCGCGCCGCCAACGCCGACCAGTTCCGCATCTTCGAGGTCGGCTCCGGCGGTGACCTGAAGCTCCGCGACCTCACCCTCACCCGCGGCAAGCTTGACGAAGACGACGGTGGCGCCATCAACGTCGGTCCGGCCGGGCGCCTCGACACCAAGCACGTCACCTTCACCGACAACAGTTCTGAAGACGGCGGCGCGGTCTCCAACGAGGGCATCGCCGATCTCCACAGCAGCACCTTCAGCAAGAACTTCAGCGAAGTCGGCGGCGCCATCGACAACAGCGAAGGCAAGTTGAAACTCCATGCATCCAAGCTCACCCGCAACACCGCCGCTTTGGGTGGCGCCCTCAACAGCAGCGGGACCACGACGCTCAGCAAGAGCCTGATCGCACACAACAACGCCCCCAACGGCTTCGGCGGCGGCATCCTCACCCTTGGTGGGCTCCTCGATGTCGACCGGAGCGCCGTCCTGCACAACACCGCCGTATTTGGCGGCGGCGTCATCCCCTTCGGCCCGGCCACGTACGTCCGGCACAGCACTATCAACGAGAACACCGCCACTGACCAGGGCGGCGGCTTCTTCTTCCTCGGCGCGGGAGTGATCGAGGACAGCAAGGTCAACGGGAACACCGGCATCGGGGGAGGCGGCGGTATCGCCAACGACGGCTCGCTGGCCATCCGTGGCAGCCACGTCAACGACAACCAGGCACCCGGCAACGACGCGAGCGGTGGCGGCATTCTCAACGACGGCGACCTGGCCCTCACCGACAGCAAGGTGGCCCGCAACATCTCCGACGAACCCGCAGGCGGCATCCACAACGACGGCACCGTCACCACCCACGGCAAGGTCCGCATCATCGACAACGTCCCCACCAACTGCCAGGGCGGCGACCCCGTCCCCAACTGCTTCGGCTGACACACCCACCCGCCCCGACCACCCGCCTCCTGCCCCCGGCCGCTCTCCCGGGGACAGGAGCCGGGTATGCCCGGGGTTGAACCGTTCCGGGTTCGATAGGGACTCGATCATTTGAGAGGATCGAGTCATGGCACGCCCTTCCCCCTACCCACTTGAGCTGCGCAAATGAGCGGTCCGCATGGTCGCCGAGGTGCGTCCGGAGTACGACACCGAGTGGGCCGCGATGAAGGCGGTCGCGGCGCCGTCATGGGACGCCGACTGTCTGTCCGGGCGCTCATCGACGGAGCCGAGACCACCAAGGTGACCGCCAAGGTTCTCAGCGCTGCTGAGGCCGCCAACGTCGATGCCGCGCACATCACCGTCATCGGCCAGCTCGAGGGGCTCCCGGAGACGGCCGACATTGAGGACCTGTTCTCCACCAAGGACTACCTCTGGCTGTACAACAGGGCTACCGAGGTGACCATCAACGAGGAAGACCTGATCACCCCCGACAAGCCCCTCCCGATACTCAAGCGCATCGGGATCGCCCGGGAGAAACAGCACAAGCCCCGGGACTTCGACCACGTCGGACCCGCACACCAGCTCACCCGTGACAAGGACGACTTCTTCGAGCAGGTCGACGACGACCCCCTCGACCGCTTCGAGACGGTCTTCAAGAAACTCACGGCCTGAACCTGCAGACAGCACGAGAACCCGGGGGACGGACCATCCTGGCCCCGGGTTCTCGCATACTCCGGCTCACAGGGAAGCCGCCCCCAACGCCCTCGAAGTCGCTGATCGCTGGCACCCTCACCGACAGCCAAAACGAGCGCCTCCTCCGGGCCTGCGACCTTGCCCGCGCCTTCGCCGACCTGCTGATCGGTGACTCCGGCGGAGGGCGCGGCGGACCGGTGGACGGCTTGCGGTAGAAGAGTGCCCGGAGGCGATGGCGGGGGGAGCGGTCCTGCGGACCGTCGAAGTCAGCAATCAGCACAAAGGCTCGTACGGGACCGGCTGCCTGATCGCGCCCGGTCTGGTGCTCACCGCCCACCACGTGGCTCTACCTGGCGAAGACAGTGTCGTCACTGTCCGGGACACGGCGAGCGCCGACTTCACCGAGGCAGTGGTGGTGTGGGAGAACCCCGAGCTGGACGCGGTGCTGCTGAAGGCCGACCGAACTCTGGTCGGGACCGGTATGGGCGTCGTGCGCGGGGGCGAACTGGTCTGTGACTACCCGGGCCGCCGCCCCGTGTGCTCGATGACAGGGTTCCCCAAGGCGATGCGCCGCAGGGCCTCCACCCGTTCCGAGCAGTACGTCGATGATCTGAAGACGGTGGAGGGGACGATCGCCCCGCACACCGGATCCCGCTCGAAGCTCTACGTACTCGAAGTCGACGGTGCCGCGCCGACCGAGTTGAAGAACTGGCAGGGGCTGTCCGGGGCCGGGGTCTTCTGCAACGGCGTGCTGATCGGCCTCGTCCGCCTGGTCGACCGCCAGTGGGACCGGTGCCTCATGGTGCTTCCGCTCTCGCATCTGCTGGCCGCCGACGGGTTCGCCGATGCGGTCGCCAGCCACACCAGCATGGCCCCGCGTCTTCAGCCGGCCGACCTACGACCGCTGATGGACAACGCACCCGATCCGAAGCTCTCCTCCACCTACCTGCTTGATCCGCGTTCCCAGGTCACCGATCTCACCGGCGTGAGCGAACTCGTCCGTCAGATCGAGCAGTGGTGCAAGGGCACGGACCGCGCCGACGTTGCCGCCGTGACCGGCCTGGGCGGCACGGGCAAGACCCGTCTCGTTACGGAGGTTCTGCAGCGGCTCACCGCCGGCTCGGGCGATCGGCGTCCGTGGAGCGGTGGCTTCCTCGCCGAATACCCCACCCACACCGACTACGCGATCCTTGCCACAGCCAGCTACCCGCTACTCCTGGCCGTCGACCTCGCAGAAACCCGCCTTCCCCAGATCCGAGACCTCATGGCGGCCCTGGCTAGCACCCACGACGGTGCACCCATCCGGATCCTGCTCCTCGCTCGCAGACCGAACCGGCCGGTGTCCCACCCACCGGTCTGGACCTGTCGGCTCGTTGGCTACGCTTCGGCGTACGCGTGCGCCGAAGCGGTCGGAGTGCCCCGCGGGTCCCCTGGCGGCGCCGGGCCGCGGAGGTACGGGAGAGCCGGAGGGGAGAACCGACGAGGAGACCGGCTGCGCACCTCGACACCGGTGATTCCCACCGGGATTCCCACCACCTGAGCCGCCGAGCGCAGCGTACGCATCCCCCACGAGCCGACAACGGAGTACGGATGCCACCTCAGAACAACGGAGCCCGACCGGCTGCCGCATCGCCACAGGCGACCGGTTCCGGCGCACCCAAGGTGCGCCAGGCGGTCGTGCTGCCCACCGTAGCCTGCGAGGCGGGAGCGGAGCTGGCCCCCGCCGGCGGGCGTGCACAGCCTTCCGGTGAGAGCGCCGGAGCGCCCACGGCCACTGCCGCCCCTGGCGCCGGCGCGGCACGCGCGGCTTCCTCCCGGGAGTCCGGCGCTGCCACGGGCACGGCGGAGGCCGCCGAGGAGACAGCGGGCAGCCGGGAAGCCGGAACGCCCCGGCGGGCCTCGGCCTCGGGCGGTGCCTGGCGGACCGGATCGGACACCGCCGCGGGCAGTGCCGCCGCTGCCGGATCCGCTCCCGCTCCCGATGCGGACCCCGCTTCCGGACCGGACCCGGTCGCCGGATCCGGCTCCGCTTCCGGATCGGCCGCCGAAGGCGCCGGGGCACCGGCCCTCTCCGGGTCGTCGGGAGGCCCGTCGTCCGGTGCGAGCGAAGCCACCGCGGAATCCCTGGCCGAGGCGCAGGAGGAGGCCGGAGCCGGGGCGCCGGTGGAGAGCGCCGGGAGCGAAGGCGGTCAGGAGAGCCGTGTCGCGGCGGGAACCCGTGGCCGTACGCACGCTGCGGCGGCGGCCGCCACCGGCGCGGACGCCGATGGCAATGGCCCGCGGCCTCCGCTCGGCCGCCCGCCGAAGGCGCTGCTGGCTGGTGCCGCCATCGCCGGTGCGATTCTGGTCTCGGTACCCCTGCTGGTCATGGCCCTCGGTGACGACGACAGGAGAAGGACGTCGAAGACGGGTGCCGACCTCGCGGCGGGCGCGATCACGCTGGAGGACTCGGCACCGAAGGGGAGCGGGGGCGGTGCTCCCTACGTCATGGAAACCCCGGCCTCGGCCGCTCCCACCACACCGACGGCAAACGACAAGCAGCCCCTCGATCCGCAGGCGGAGAAGACCGCAGGAGCGGTCAGCTCGCCGTCGCAGCCCGCTCCACCGTCGGTGCCCGCTCCGCCGTCGGCGGCCAATGGCCCGCGGCCGAAACCAGCCGCGCCGGCCCCGCCGAACAACGCTGCCGGGACCTACCCGATCAACCGGATGCTCCACCAGGGAGCAGCCATCACCGTCACTCTCAGTGTCATCCGAGTCGGTTCGGACGGTGTGGCCACAGCTGAGGTCGTCTATCAGAACCGTCTGCCGATGGTGCAGTTGCTCTCCTGTACGAGCGAAGTCCAGGCCCCCGGCATCGACACACTGACGAGCTCCAGCAGTGGAACGACCATCCGGGCAACCCGCTCCTACTGCTCGGACCACCCGGGCGCCAACTTGATCCTGCCACCGAGCGGGAGCTTCAAGAGCTATGCCGTCTTCCCTGGCATCCGGAGCCAGGCGGGCCCGTTCACCTTCGGGTGGCAGAAGGGAACGGAAGTCTCTGGAACGGTGAAGGGCATCGTTCTCTGACCGGCGGGCCGCGTTTCACCCGAGCTGAGCCCCGACGAGCTGGTCAACCCCAACCTTGCATGGTGCGCCGGGATTCCGGCGGCCGACGCGTCCGCTGTGTCATCGACGAGTGACCACCCCCATGAGTTTCTGATCAACGGAAGACTGCTGAAATCTTGCTGCAAGGGCCGTCCGGCCACAGGCCGGACGGCCCTTCGCATCACGCGGTGGGCGGGGGACCAACCCCGCGGGTGCGGGGACGACCAAGCGGCGTCGACGCCTGGCAGGCCGTCAGGCCCTCCCAGCCCCGCTTCGTCGACCGCCGGACCGCCGAGCAGGTCGACCTGCTGTTCGCCTTCCGGGCCCGTCGATTATCCCCTGCCTACATCAACAACACGGTCATCCCGATGCTCTGCCGCAAGGCCCGCGTGCCGGCCGCCGACGTCCGCGGGAACATCACCAGCCACCGGGCCCGCTCCACGATCGCCAGCCAGCTCTACAACGCCAAGGAACCGATGACCCTGTTCGAGCTGCAGGCCTGGCTCGGGCACCGCTCTCCGCAGTCCACGCAGTACTACGGGAAGATCACCCCCAATACCCTCACCAAGGCATACACCGATGCCCAGTACTTCTCCCGGAATGTCCGCACCATCGAGGTCCTCGTCGACCGCGACGCCGTCACCTCCGGTGCCGCCGCGGCCGGTGAGCCCTGGCAGCACTACGACCTGGGACACGGCTTCTGCAGCTACACCTTCTTCGAGCAGTGCCAGCACCGAATGGCCTGCGCGCGCTGCGATTTCTATGCCCCGAAAGACTCCACCAAGGCTCAACTCATCGAAGCCAAAGACAACTTGCAGAGAATGGCCGCCGCGATCCCACTCACCGACGACGAACGCGCGGCCGTCGACGACGGCCAGGAAGCGCTGGACCGCCTGCTCAACCGTCTGGCCGACACTCCGACGCCCGCAGGCCCGACACCACGCGAACCCGACGTGCCGGCCACTGCACGCCTCCTGCCACTCGTCGCCGTCCGGCAACGCGGCGCAAGCGCGGAACCGCGCTGATACCGAGGTGCGAACCAGCTCGGGAGAGTGCCACAGTCACTGTCGTGACCTTGATGGACGTACTCGTCGACTTCTCCCGCACTGGCCGTATCGGCCCCCTTAGCTGCGGAATGACCCTGGCTGAGGCTGAAGACCTTCTCGGCCCGGGGCGCCCGCACCCGGCCCACCGCCTGAAGGGGCCCGATACCGACGGCTACCCCTACTCCTGGGACGGGCTGCAGCTGGTGGTCACTCAGCGGGCCGTCAGGGAAATCTGGATCAACCTCTGGCCCGGTTCGACCGCCAAACTTCCGCCGCTCGTCCTGCCTGATTCCCAGTCGTTCGAGGCCACCGTCCTCCGCGAGGAACTGGTCGCCGCCCTCAACGGCGCTGGCTGCCAGCATGCGGTCAACAGCACTCTCACATTCGGCGAGCAGTCGAGCATCCTCACCCAGCCCGCTGACGTCTGCGCGGTCTTCAGCCTGCCCGGGCGGGACAACCACGTGCCGCACCGTGATCGGCACTACCTCGACGTGATGCACAAGCACACAGCTTGACATCGCTGATTCCACAGAATGATCCGGTTGACGTGTCCTTCGACGGCCCCGGAGCTCCAGGGCAGGGTCAGACCGGCGGTCACTGCGTCGAGGTCCTGGCGGAGGAAACCGGCGAAGCCCTTCATGGGCTTCGGTGCTTCCTGTTCGGCCTGGCGGATCCACTCCAGCAGCAGGTATCCGCGCTGGTGGCGGACCAGGTCAGCGAACGCCCGAGCAAGATCGCAGGCCCGGGTGATGTCCGGGCAGGCGAGCCGGACTTGCAGGAGTCGCTCGTCCTGGCTTTCGGTGAGCGTCTCCCGGGGCCGCATGATCCACGAGGTGATCTTGCGAGGGCTCGGAATGTCGGCCCGGACCGGTTCGGCGGTGCCCGCGCGGAGTGCGGCGAGGTGTTTGCGGACAACCTGGCGGCTGCCTCGGTAGCCGCGAGCCTGGATCTCCAGGAACAGTCGGGTGCCGCTGACCTGGCCTTGGGCTTCGGTGAAGCGGGCGTTGAGGTATGCCTTGAACGGCTCCCGGACGCCGTTGGGGCGACGCTCGCGGGCGGAGGCGAGCAGCTCGTCGAGGCCGGTGTCGCGGAAGCGGCGCACGGTCTTGCGGTCGAGGTTAAGACGGCGGGCGATGGCGCTGATCGTCCAGCGTTTCTCCAGCAGGCGGTGGATGTCCTCGTAGCGGTGGCGGGTGCGTTCGATGATCTGGGTGCGGGGCAGTTCCGCGGGCGGTAACAGCATCGGGGGCGGCTTTGGCACCTCGGTCACCGTCTCCTCCTCGGCACGTTTGCGCAGGCAGTCACGGTGCTGGTGGCAGGTCTTCTCCACCGCCCCATGCTCAGGGGGAGGACGGAGCTGCTCGCGCTGGCTCCTCACCCCTGGCGCGCTAGGAAGCCGTCCGGCCGGTAAGCCGGTCGATGCCGAACGACAGCGAAAGACGGGGCCGGGCCACGCGGCCGGTACAGCGTGACGCTGCCGGGAGGGCCGCCCCCGTGTGGCACCGGTTACTGTTCCCGATCCGGAGGGATGACAGGACCGAGGGAGACATCGTGGCACAGTACCTGGGGCCGCTGGAGCAGGTTGGGGACCGGTGGATAATTGGGGATCCGAAGCGGAAGGACGGCTTGTGCGTGGTGCTCACACCAGAGGGTCTTGAGCACTACAGGCACGCGGGGTCCGCGCCTCAGTCCGTCGTCCACTGGCCCCAGTTCGCACAACTTGGGGTACATGCGACCTACTGGAAGTGGGAGGCCACCCGCACAGGAGGTTTCGTCGGCGCGTTCGGCAACACCCCTTATGAGACCGGGCGTGACGGCTGCTCCCTCGCGGGGATGCTCCGGCATCCGTACACGCCGTGGTCGGTGCGGTACACGCACCACAGGCGCCACTACACCGGCAGCCACGTACTCCTGCTGAAGGCCCTGGTTCGCAAGCTTTCCGAGGCGAAGGCACTGGATCGTCTGGGTGATCCACAATGGCTAGGCATGGCCGTCGCCAAGTTGTCGCCGGTGACCACATGGCTCCCCAGCTCGGGCAACGACCTGGTGCAGGAGACCATCCAGAGCCTTGGCATCTGAGAGGTCGTCACGGTCCGCACACTCCACGAGCGGGTGGCTCTGGCCTACTCATCAACCCCTCAACCAAGTGGGGAATCGGAGCGATCATGGGGAATTTCGCGGCTGTGACCGCGCTTCCGTGATGACTACGGCTGGGTGGAGTCGCCGTCTGCTGTTGGATGGCCCGATGGAACGCATTGAGGCTGAGCTGTTCACAGATCCAGGCAATGACGCGGTTGTACGTCTGCCCCCACGTCACTTCCCAGGTGTGCTGGTCCAGGGTGACTCGCTGTCGATCATCCGCGGCGACGTTGCTGAAATCGTGGAGGCCTGCGCCCAAGGCGACGTCCAGGACGCCCACGAGGCCGCCACCCTCCTCCTGGCTAACTTCGACGAACTGCTGGCCCGCTACGAGAGCGCGTTGGAGGCTCACGGCATCCGGCGCCCCTACTGATCGCGACCGCGGGGGCTGGCATGCCGGCTCGTTTCGCCGCGGCACAACTTCTCTATGGGGTTATGTGAGTTGTCGGATGTCCTGTTTCCGGGGATCGAGCTGAGGATCGAGCGGGTGCATGTCGCGGGCCGCACCCTGTTCGTGGACGCGGTTGGTACTGCCCCTCCAGGCCGTTGTCCGGACTGCCGCAACGCTGCACGGCGGGTCTGGCTTCGTAGGTGAGAACCGAGAGCGAATGTCGATGGGGCCTGACATCAGTTCTTGATCGAGATGTCCGGAAATGTTGATGAGAAGTGGCAGCACCCAGAGGGCTCGGCTCTGGTGTGTCGGCACCGATGGCCATAATTCAGTCGAACTTACGGAGCGACTTGTCGCGGGGGAATCCGGCGGCCTTGATCCGGCGCTCGGAGCGGCGTCGGGCTCGGTCGTCGCACTCGGCCAGCAGCAGTTCGGAGAGGAAGCCGAGGTAGGACATCTGCTCGCGGCCGGCGGTCTCGGCAAGCTCTGGGAACTGGGATCGGATGGTCGGCAGCCGCAACATCCGGCATGCCTGGTCGACCGCCGCGGTGGCGGCCTGCTCGGTGAGTCCTCGCTGGCGGGGAATGGTCACAGTCGTTCTCCTTCAGGATGTGGGACGGTCCGGCCGACGCAGTCGCAGCAGCTGGTCGTAGAGGGCGACCGAGGGAAGCGGACGCTTGTCGGGAGGCAGATGGGCCAGTCGACGGGAGGTCAAGGTCGACCGGTCGGCCGTTGGCGGCACGTGTTCTGCGAGGGTGTTGCTGTCCTCTTCCGCGGCCTTGCGGGCCTCAAGCGCGACGGCATCCGCGGTCAGAGCGCCCGTGTTCAAGGCCGCTGCGAGGCCGGTGACCAGGTGCTCGTGAGGCAGGTGGCGGCCAAGAAGAAGGACTTCGATGAGCGCCCGGGTGCCGTCCCGTTCGCCATGGGCCTTGACGGCCGCCGCCCACCAGGCGTCGTGGACTGGGGTGAACCTGCCTGCGGAGCGAGCCTGGTCGAGCGCGGTTGCGCCGGGCAGGGCTCCGGGCTTGCGCACGAGGGCCTCCAGGTAGTGGTCCAGCTCAAGGCGGGTGCCGCCCTTGGCAATGAGCCGCTCGTGCCGAGCGACCTCCTCACGGCCTTCGTAGACGATCAGCTCAGAGGCGTGCAGCATCGCGCGGACACTCCGGCCGATCAGCCGCGCTGGCACCGAGTAGCAGTTGGTCCGGACGCTGATCTGGCTATAGCGGTCGACCCTCAGGGTGAAGAGCCGGCCCGTCTCGAACGGCTCCTCCGGCAGCGGCGCGAGCAAGGGCCGCTCGGCCTCGAAGTACTCGCCGATCGTGCGAGGCCGGGACCGGATCCGCCGCGCGTTGTCCGCTTCGTCCCACCGTTCGATCATGGTGTTGAGCTCAGCGAGGGTGGCGACTTCCGGGACGGGAACGAGGTGGTTGCGCCGGCACCACCCAATCTGGCCCTCGACGCCGCCCTTCTCGTGGGCGCCGCGGATTCCGGGCTGGCAGTAGAGAGCTTGCAGGCCGATCTTCCGTGGGTTCGCGAATTCTGAAGGGTGGTCGCGACGAACCCACGGTGTCAGGAGAGCAGTTTGCCGGAACGAAGACGGCGGTTCAGAGCTTGCTTCAGGTTGCGGCGAGACCGAGAGAGATCACTCGAGAGCCGTAGAAGCCTGTCGTCGGGAGAGGACCAGCCTGCGTCGCTCTCTGTCGATCTCTGTGACGACGACCGTGATCTCGTCGCCGACTTGAACGACCGCCTCTGGAGCCTCGACAGGCGTCCAGGTGAGCTCTTGCAGATGGACCAGTCCCTCGATGTCGTTGGTGACCTGCACGAACACTCCGAAGGGAACCAGCTTGGTGACCCGTCCCTGCAGCGTCTGCCCCACAGTGATGATCTCGGCGAAGGTCTGGAATGGGTCAGGCTGCGTCGCTCGCAGGGACAGTCTGGCCTCTCCGTTCGTTGTGTCGAACTGGAGGAACTCGCACGAAACGCGCTGTCCCACCTGAACGACGTCCGAAGCTGTCTCGAAGCGTCGCCAGGACAGCTCGGGGATCGTGATGAACCCGACGCCGGGGAAGACCGGATGGTGTGGGCCGTCGTCAAGTGCCACGAACACTCCGAACCGTTCGATCGACCCGATCTGGCCCGACAGCAGTTCGCCGGTCCGGAGGGTTTTCAGGAATGCCCAGAGCTCGGGGTTCTCCGTGGCAGCCGTGGACATCCAAGCTCGACCTTGCTCCAGGTCGATGGCAGTCACCTCGGCGGTGATCCGGTCGCCGACCTCCACCGCCGCTGCCGAGAATCGGACCCAGGACAGATCCAGCGGCCCCACGAAGCCCAGCGGACGTGCGGCGAAACCGTCCAGGATCACCGACATACCTCGTCGAGTGGCCTCTGCCACGATCCCGCTGCAGACATCACCGACCTGCAACGTAGCCAGAAACTTCCCGGAAAAGTCTTCGTCCGCCACTCCGCCCATGCCGCCCAGCTTCTCACGGGAAACCGTTTGTCAGCTCAAGGGACGGACTCGTGCTCTGCGGCCGAGACGGCGACGGCGGTCGTGTAGCGGAGGCTGGTCTTGGCACCGAGCGAGAACACGTGCGCGAGGTGCAGAGGATCCGCGCCACTGACAAGAGCCTCCTCCAGGATGCGGTCCTGCCGTAGTCGGTCGACGCCCACGGGTAGGTCCTTGACCAGCCTGTCCATCCAGAACGTGCCCACCGCCGTTGTCGTCGTGGCTGTGTCCTTCGACAACGCCGGAGTTCCAGGGCAGGGTGAGGCCGGCGATGACGGCATCGCGGAAGAGCCCGCAGCCCGCCTGGGCCACTTCGGCTTCACTGCGCACCACCCCTTGCTGTTCCTGCCCCGCCCGGCCCGGTGACCTTCACCGCCCGCGCACAGTCCGGCTCATTCCCCGGCAAGAGCACCTCCAGGACGAAGGCCGGCGACGCCATCGGGACAGCGCACCAGTGGACGGCCAACGACCCCGACTTCCTGGCCGAGCGGGTCGCCCGCGACCTCAAGCTGCTGTGGCCGCGCCTCACCGGCTCGGAACGGAGCTGACGATGGCCTCGTACGCGAAGGACCCGCGCTGCACCGCCATGGCCGAAGCCCTAGGGTGTGTATCGAAAGTGTGTGCGGCGGACGGTGTGGCGTAGTACTCCTGGAGAGCCTCAACGCCGGTCTGTTGTAAACCTTGGAGTTACCGATGGCCGTTCGCCGTGTCGTACCCAATGTCCAGTCGGAGGCTGCGGGGGAGAGCCGGGAGTTCTACGGCCTGCTCGGATTCGAGGAGGTCATGAACCACGGATGGATCATGACGCTCGCGTCCCCGTCCAGTCCGACGGCGCAGATCAGCTTCATGGCCAGCGACAAGACCGCAGCAGTCACTCCCGATATGAGCGTCGAAGTAGATGACGTGGATGCGGCCTACGCGGCCATTCTGGAGAGCGGCGCGGAGATCGTTCACCCCCTGCAGGACGAGGAGTGGGGTGTGCGCCGGTTCTTCGTCCGTGACCCCAACGGCCAGGTGGTCAACGTGCTGGGCCACCGCTGACGGTCCTCCCGGCTACAGGGAACGCGAGTCACAGCCATTCGTTGATGGCCGCGATGAGCACAGTCGCCTCGTAGCGGACGGCGAGTTTCTCGTAGCGGGTGGGTGCCGCCCGGTGTCTCTTGAGCCGGTTGATCCCGCATTCCACGGCGTGCCGCTCCCGGTAGTCGATCTTGTCGAACTTCGGGGGGCGGCCACCGCGGGAGCCCAGCTTCTTGCGGTTGCGGGCGTGGTCGGCCTTGTCCGGGATGGTGCAGCGGATCCCGCGCCTACGCAGGTAGGCGCGGTTCTTGCGGGAGGCGTACGCCTTGTCGGCGCTCCCCCCAGCCCGGCACCGCCGACTGCAACACCAGCCCTTGGCACTGCAACGCAGCCAGTGAAATACGACTCGCGTTTCACTCCTGACCTGCGGTGATGCCCCGGATAGAGGCTCCTGGCGCCAGTGGTGCACCTCGTGTTGCAGGCCCGCGCCCCTGTCTGGGCAGAGCCAACAGCACGAAGCCCCGGGCGACGACGCCCGGGGCCTCTCAGTGCACTTCGCTTGACCGTCCGGTTCAACGACCAGCTGCGTCAGGTGTCACGCCCATTCCACCCCCAGCTCCTTCAGTGTGACCCGCTGTTCGGGGGTGAGCTTGTCTCGCCTGGCGCGGGTGTTGGAGACCCATACGCCGAGCTTGACGATCACTGGCTCGGTCTCGCCGTCGACCGCGATCTCCTCAGCGTGGCCGCGTGGGACGGGCCGGTGGGCGCCTTCGCGTTCGATCCATTGTGCGAGGGCCGCCAGGCCGCGCTGGAATGCCTGCTGCGCTTTGCCCGGCCCCTTCGCCGCAGACGTTGCCGCCGGGGCAGGAGACGGGGCCTCAGTAGGCTGCACGCCCAGCGTTGTCAGCCGTTCCTGCTGTTCGGCGGAGAGTTGTGTCCAGGTGCTTGCTTCTCTTTGTCGTGTGAGCCAT
>NZ_JBWBBX010000002.1:0-60065 GCF_056106285.1 Micromonospora sp. IBHARD003
GGGCTCTGGAAGAGGGCGGGTGCTTTCTTCGGCGAAAAGTTTCTGGGTTTCCTGATTTGGGGCTCATGCCTCTCCTGGGTCGGGAAGCTGGCGTGACGCTCGCGGATCCCGTTCCCCCTGCGGCTGTCGGGAGGGGGTCGTCTGTCGATGTGTCAGGAGTCGTGTGTCCGAGCAAGAAGATGGTCTCGCCCCAGCCCGCACCACCGATGCGGGCTGGGGCGAGGTACGAACTCTGGCCCGCCGGATCCTCGTCGCCCGGTTGGGCGACTGGCGTCAGCCACTGCCCCACCGCGTGCCACCGCAGCAGGTCTACGACTGAACGCATCCATCTGTACCTCGCCGAGCATGTTCACCTGTACGCCGGCAGCCGTCTCCGCGATCCTCCCCACGGCGCGGGGACGGCCTCGCTTTCCCGCCGGCTTCGGTCACGTCGCCGGGGCTAAGTCATGGCCAGAAGGCCCCGCCAGGGCCGTCCGCCCGCGACAGCTCCCTCTCAACCACGTCGGGGACCGAAAGGCGGCACGCTGATGGCAGCGTAGGGCACTTACGGCAGGGACGCGGGAAGCGCGCCCTCGTCGATCCAGTCACCGTCGAACAGTGATGCCACCAACGCGGCATGTTCCTGGGGTAGTTGGCCGGCCCTGTGCTGCGAACGCGTTTTGGCGAGCCAGGGTCCGATCTTCACGCGCTCGCCGTCAACGGTGATTTCCTCGCGGGCGGTGGGCGCGCGGTACTCACGGTGGAGGAAGAGCTCGAGGATCTGCACGGTCTGGGCGAACGTGCGGCGGGAGCGGCGGCTCATGGTTAGCGGATGGGTCTGCGGGGTGAGGCCGATGTCGGTCAGCAGGAGCCGCTGTCGAGGGGCGAGGCTGCTCCAGCCGGTGAGCTGGCGGTGGAGCCAGCTGCCGATCTTCACCGTGTCAAGGACGGTGTGGCGTTCGAGGGCTGCCGGGTCGTTCCCGGCGGCCAGGTGCGTGCGCAGCAGGTGGTACTTGCGGTGCCAGTCCGGGCCGTGCGGCAACTGCCAGTCCGGGTCAATGGCTGTGAGTGCGGCGGCGCGGGCCGGGTCGAGTCCGCGGCGTGCGGCCAGGGAGCGTTGTTCAGCGAGCCAGGCGCCGGTGGGGGTGGTGGCGGGGGCGGCGAGGTGGCCGTGGGCGCGGTGGTAGTCGGTGGCGGCGGTGATCTGGGCGCGCCAGGCGGCGTCGTGTTTGTCCCAGATCATGTCCAGCGCGTCGAGTTCGGCGGCCCAGGCGGCGTCCAGGCGGCCGGCGGTGCGGGCGTCGCGCATGGCGGTGATGAAGCTGCCGAGGGCGTAGCCGTAGGGGTCGGTGTAGTCGGCGGGGACGTCGAGGTGGTGGTGGGTGTCGTGGTAGGCCTGGGCGGCGGCGAGTCCGGCGCGGCGGGAGCGGGAGACGGCGGTGTCGTGGGGGTTGAAGGAGGTGAGGTCGAGGGCGCGGGCGACGTGCTCGGGGTGGACGGTGAAGTCGAAGTGCCAGCGGTGCTGGATGAGGTCGCTGATCTCTTTGGGGAGGCGGTTGGCTTTGCCTGGGAGGCGTTCGAGGATGCGGTGGTCGTGGCTGGCTAGGGCGGTGCTGATGGCCCAGACGGGTTCGTAGGCGGTGCCGAGGATGTCGCTGGGGTCGGTGCCCGGGGGGATGTAGACGGGGATGACCAGGCTGGCGATCTTGCCGCTGACGGACAGGCGCAGGGCGCGGCCGAGGGCCTGGACGCAGCGGATGACGCTGCGGGTGGGGTCGGCGAAGACGATTGCGTCGACGCTGGGGATGTCGACGCCTTCTGCGATGACTTTGGCGTTGGTCAGGATGGCGCAGGAGGATGCGGCGAACTGGGCGAAGGTGTCCGCGCGTTGCGCGGAGGGCATGTCGCCGTGGACGAAGAAGACGCGCGGGTCGATGTCGGGGCGCAGGTCGGCGTGGGAGCGCAGGCGTCGCAGGGTGTGGGGCAGTTCGCGGGCGAAGCGTTTGGCGTCCTCGACCAGGTTGAAGTAGACCAGCACGCGGCGCTGTTGGTGGGTGGTCATGGCTTTGAGGACGGCCAGGTGCAGGGCGGTGGTGCGCAGGGCCTCGTCGGTAGCGGGCTGTTGGTCCGTGGTGGTGCCGGGGGCGGGCAGGTTGAGGCGGGCGCGGAGGTCGTCGTCGGTGAGGGTGGGGACGATGATCCGGTAGTCCGCGACCCGGCCGTCCTCGATCGCTCGGGCGAGGGGGTATTCGAAGATCTTCTTGCCGTAGACGGCGGGGTTGTCCATGGAGTTGGCGCGGGCCTCGCTCCCCTCCCCCGCTGTGAGCAGGCGGCCGCGGGGGCGGGAGAGGTTCGCGGACTCGGCCAGGTCAGGTGCGGCGAAGATGCGTGGGGTGGCAGTCATGTAGAGGCGGCGGTCGGCACGGATGCGCGTGGTGTCGTGGACCGCGGCCCATTTCTTGTCGGACCGGCCGGCGATCCGGTGGGCCTCGTCCATCACGGCCAGGTCGAAGGGCGGGACCTGGTGTGAGGTGTGCTGGGTGTTCTCGATCTTGTCGAGGGAGTCGTAGGTGCACACCACCGTCAGGCCGGGAAGCGCTTTGGGTCCCGTGCCGACGGCGGCAAGCAGGGAGGCGAGGAGGCGGTAGTCGGTGACGGAGGCGACGCGCGCTTGGGCCAGGGCGTCGTGGGCGGCTGCGTCCATGGAGGAGACGATGACGAGGGGTTCACGGTGGCCGTCGCGGCGCAGTGCCAGGGCGGTCTGTGCAGCCAGGTCGAGCGTGGGGACAACAAACAACAGTCGGCGCGCCAGCTGACGGGCGGCGCGGCTGGCGACGAGGGTTTTGCCGGTGCCGGTCGCGGCCACATACGAGCCGCGGGTGCCTGGACGGCTGAGGTGCTTGAGGATCCTGCGGAGGGCCTCTTGCTGATCCTCATACAGGGATACCGGTTTGGGGTGCCGCCCACGGCGTGAGGGCAGGTCCAGCCCCAGAGTGTGCAGGTTCTGGGCGGTGAGCGGCTGCGGCTCAGCCGCCGGGGGCAGGGACGGTTCCAAGGAAGTCTCCGGGCGATGCGTTGCAGGCCGGTGGCGGCAGGCGCCATCCGATTCTGTCAGTCCTGCCCTACCGTCATGGCTGTCCCTCCCGCACAGCGCGTGCAGCTCCGTCGCTGGCCCGGGGTCAGGGGGTCTGAGGTGCGGGCGCCGGGGGCTGGGAGGGCACGGTGTGCGTGACAGCGGGCGTGGTCTGCGCGGCCAGTTTGCGGTAGCCGGTAGCGGTGATGGTGTGCCAGGACAGGTAGAAGCCGACAGCGGCCAGGGCTCCCAGGACGGTTGCCGTGGCGAGGAGCAGGGATCGGTGCTCCACGGGGTAGCGCCACAGTGCGAGATCGGTGGCCAAGGTGAACAAGATGCTGTTGAGCATCCAGCCGCGGCAGATCCTCAGGCGGGAGCGTGCGTAGTCGGCACGGGCGGCCAGGGCAGGAATCTCGGCGAGTTTGAGGCGGGCCTGGGCGTAGGCGGCGGTTGTGGGGAAGGACTGGCTGCGCAGGCGGCGGCGGACGGCGGCCAGGACGGTGTCGGCGGCGCGGTCGATCAGAATGCCCAGGGCGTAGGCGCATGCGAGGGCTGCGCCGGCCGCGAGGGGCGTGCCCGCCGCAGGGGCCAGTCGGCGGGTGTTGTCGGCGCCGGCGATGGCCGCGGCCAGGATGCCCAGGCCGGTGAGGAAGCCGATGCCGACAACGAGGACCTCGACGAACATGGCGGTGGCGGCCACGACACCGGAAGGTTCGGGCTGCGGCGGTCGGGTCACAGGTCTATCCCCCAAATTTCTGCCAGGTCATAGAGCATGGTGTCGGCGAACGCGCTCTCGTTCCACAGGTCCCGCAGGGTGAAGCTGTCGTAGTCGAGACGCTCGAAGATGATCAGACTTTCCGGCTGCGAGGCCAAGATGTAGCGGCCGTCCTCGAGGAAGTGGTCGCTGGTCGGGCCGAACCTGACGTAGTCGCGGGTCAACCGGTCCCGGTAGCGCTCGGCGAACTCGAACAGTCGGTAGTTGTATCCGCTGATGTCGTCGGGGATCACTTGCTGGAGTACGTCGATGACCTCATGGGAGAGCTCCCGGTCGAAGGAGTGCTGGGCAAACGTGCGGTAGATGCGTTCTGCTTCGACGAAAAGCCTGTTGCCGCGGGTGAAATCGGGATGTTGATCCAACACCTCCATCACCCGCCCGATCTCTGCGTCGTACAGCTCTACCAGGGCAAATGCACGGTACAGCGCACGACTGACATCGGAGGGGATCCGCAGGTTGCCGGGGGGCTTGTAGGCGAGGCGGTGGTAGTCGTTGGCCCAGACGTCGACGACGGGGGTGCGGATCTGGATCTCGCACTCGTACGGTTGGCCGTCCGGGTCCGTGTAGTCACCGACGGCCGGGACCTGGACATGGAGTCGGGGGTACTCGAAGCGGTCTTCGCGGCCCGGCAGCATGCGGCGGTAGTCCTGGACGGCCTCGTCGCCGACCCCGAAGGCGTCCTTGACCAGGCCGAGAGCCGGATCGAACAGGCCGGGATGGCGTACCGTGATCCGCACTCCCACCTTGTCGGTGACTTGTTTCCAGGGATCCGTGTAGCCCTTGCGGTGGATCTTGGCGACGTAGCGCCCTACGTCTTTGACGCGCTGGGAGACGACGCAGTCGAACTGGTCGCGGACGGCGCGCCGGCGTATGTGGTCGGCGGTGCACCGGGCGGCTTCCTTGATGCGGGGTTCTTCCGCCACGTAGCGGTGGAAGGCCTCATTGACCGTCAGTGTCACGGCTGTCTTCCACCGGGCTGGTGACGGTCGTCTGTGCGGCCGGGCTCGGCTTCTTGCTGCGTCCGCCGGGCGGTGAAAAGCCCTGGGTGTTGGTGACTTCGCCCGTCACGGTGGCCGTGGTGCGGCCGTCCGCCAGAGCCTCGAACGTCACGGTCTCCTCCACCGCGTCCAGAGGGGCGACGAGGAAGGCGCCACTGGAGAAATCGACTCGCATCTTCTGCAGGCGCGGCTCGATCAGCTCCGTGTCCTTGACGAAGGTCTGCTCTGGGATGCCGTTCTCGGACAAGTGCGCCAAAAACTCCCTCCTGTGATCTCCTTTCAGGTTCCGGTCGGTGAACTCACGGGGGTTGATGGTCTCCGGGGTGCTTTGCAGCTCTGAGAGAATCGCCATGGTGTAGTCGATGCGGGCTTGGGCGTCCGCCGGCTCGCTCAGGCGGCTGTTGACCCACTTGAGCGCGACGTCGTGGAACCTGCCGGTCACCTCGGCCGGGTCTTCCGTGAACGTGCAGCCCAGGAAGTCGTGTAGGAAGAAGCCGGCCATGCGCCGGGTGGAGCGCTGCCGGTCGGCGGCCCATGCCTGCAGCATGTCCTCCTTGGCGCCGTCGGCGGTGAACAGCGCCAGCTTGAAGACGTTGGCCTTCTCCGTGAACAGCAGGTCGGCGTAGAACTGGACGTCGAAAGTCCGCTTGCCCTCTTCCCCGACGCGCCGGGCCTGCATGCCGGTCTCCTGCTCCAGCTTCACCAGCAGCAGGGCGCGTTGCCGGGCCAGCTGGACCTGGGCGACCACCAGCAGCCCGCGGGAGTTGGAGCCAGTCTGGCAGTCCTGGAGGTGGCGAGCCAGGTGGCCGGAGACCTCGACAAGATCTTGTTCTTCGGCCATGAAGTCCCGCACCCAGTCCGGGAGCGGGGACTTGGGCTCGGGGTCCTCCGTCACTGAACAGGCATGAGTATTCAAGATCTTGACCAGCCGCTTTTCCAGTGCGCTTTGGACCTTGTCCGAGAGCGGGCTGGCCTCGTCGCTGAGCTCGACCGTGTAGCTCCTGGGATCTTTCTTCAGCCGGGTGGGCACCGAATGCACGATGGTCTGCTTGATGACGAGTTCACCAAAATCCGTACGCATTTCTACCTCGGTGTAGGGCCAGGCGCGCCCCCGATCTGGGGGCGCCGGGGAGAACCGCGGACGCGCATCCCGGACGGGTCGCTGCGGAAGAAGAAGGGGCGCTCGTCTGGAACACCCCCGGGGAGCGTCGTGCACGGCAGGCTCCCCCCGGCCGTGTTGCTTACGCTCTGTCATGGGTGAGCGTAGTGGCTGATAATGGCTCGTGTCCCCCAAGTCATATCCGTGTGACTTATTTTGCATGCGTGGTACTTGAGCGGTTCCGTCCGGTCCGGGCGCGAACAAGGCGGGCTTTACGGGCAAGTTGATGGGACGTTACGGCGCGGACGTGCGGCCTAACTTGGCCTGTCTGCGGCAGTGTGCCGGAACGTGCCGGTTTTCATGTCCCTGGTCCCGGCGGCCAGCTACCGAGCCGGGGTTTCTGCGTTCGTGAAGCGGCCGAAGCTCAGGCACCAGCACGTCGTGGCCGGTGCTGTTGCGCGCACCCGCCGGTGCGTTGCGTGTGTCTGGTGGGAGGATGGCGATACGCAGGGCTCCGGTGGGGGCCTGGCAGCCCGTCCCTCGATAGGGCTGTCCTCGGAGACGCCGTCGACGCAGAACAGAGCGGCCTTGTAGATCTTGTTGTGCTCGGTCATCAGAAGATCGGCGAAGTAGCTCATGTCGAAGGTGCGTTTGCCGTTGACGAGGACGTCCTGGGCCCGGAGGCCGCCTTCTTGTTCCAGTTTGACGATGAGGAGCGCCCGCTTGCCAGCAAGGCGGGCGGTCGCCACGAGGAGGAGCCCGGCCGAGCTGCTTTTCCCCTTCTGGCTGTCCCAGAGCAGTTCGGCAAGGTCGACGGAGACGTCCACCAGGCCACGTTCCTGGGTGAGGTACTCGTACACGCGGTCCGGCAGGTTCGATTTCTTGACCTCGATCTCTTCCACGGCCGGGCGCCCGTGTGAGGCGAGCACACCGCGGAAGTTGGCCTGGATCTTGGCACGTACGTCTTCGCTGAGCTTGCACACCATGGCGAGGGCCGCGGCAGGACTGCCGGAACCTTAGGGCTGGGATGAGCCCGGCGTGCCGACGGTGATGTCGGCGAGCAGTGCGGGCAGGAGGTCCTCCTCGTATACGGGCACGGAATGCTCCCGCATCACGGACACCAGGCTCGCATCCCAGGGAGCATCCGATGCCTGCAGGTGCAGGGTTTCGGTGCCCCCGGGGACAACCGTGAGGTAGTCGGCTGCGCTCATCCGCCACGCGACCGCGGCCGGTGCGGCAGCGAGGAGAGCGCGCATGTGCGCCAGTCCGGCCTGATCGAAGTCGGCGCGGACGGCGATGCGCCAGCCGGCGTCCGAGAGCGCACCGACGGCTTCGCATTCCAGCTGTGAGGGTGTGCCGGCCGTACAGATCACCCGTGGTGTGGTGGCCGTGTCCTGGGCCAGGGCGTGGGTGCTCGCCGCGGCGAGCACGGACGGGTTCTCCGTGACGAAGACCCACGTACCGGGGATCTCGGGACGCTCCCATGCGATCTTGGCGAGTTCTCTGGGCGGCAGGGTGAAGGTCGCGCCGGGCGGTATCCGCCATCCTCGGGGCGTGATTCCAGTGATGATGAGTCCGCCGAGCAGGTCGTCGCAGTCCACTCCGAGTCGGGCCCAGCTGGAGCGCACCGTGCTCGCGGAGGATCCGGTCAGGGCGAGGACGAGCGCGGGCAGGGCTCCGCTGTCCAGTGCATGGGGGTTGCCCGGCACCAGCGTGCGGCGGTCGATGCGCCGGCCGGGTGGAGGCAGGCTGCCGGCGACCTGCAGCGCCTGGGCGAGCAGCGCAGCGGGATCCGGTGTGTTGAGCAGTCGGGTGATCCATCCGGCGCTGTGCAGACGGCTGAAGACGGTGTCCGCTCCCACGCGTTCCCGCACGTGGTGGGGCAGGCCGGCGACGGCGCTTTCGAGTTGAGTGCGGAGCCGGTCGGATGCGGCCGTGTGCTCGGCGCGGCTGCGGGCCTTTGCTGCCAGGCGGCGGGTGCTAGCGTGGGCGGCGACAGCGCCGGGGGTGAGTGAGGGGCCGCGTGTGGCCAACGCCGCGGTCAGTTCCTCCAGGCTGACGCGGCGCCGCTGGCCGGGCTCCAGCGGGCGTCCGCCGATGAGGCCGGCTGCTGCCGCGCGCTCGGCCGGCGCGGCCGGCACCGTCACGGTGACCGCGGGGCCTGCGGTGAGGGTCTCGTCCCCGCGCCGGTCGGCCGCCGCCGCCAGGGCCAGCCACAGCCAGGTGAGTTCGGGGGTGAGCAGCGGAGTCAGATCGGCGTCCGTGCAGGCGTCGCCGCACAGCGGGCAGCTCATACGGGCCCCCCGGCGGGCAGCGCGGGATCGGTGTCCTCCGGCAGGGCCTGGCCGGTCCGGATCAGCATGGGGAAGGCGACGATGGTGCCGTCGGCGCCGGCTTCGAGGTCGTGGGCGTCGATGCCGTCCCAGGCGCCGGGTGCGCCGTCCCACAGGTAGGAGGTGCACAGGACGTCCAGGTCGAGTTCGGCGAGGTAGCGGGCCAGCCCTTCGCGGCCGCGTTCGTCGACTTCGGCGGGGACTTCGTCTAGGGGGACCAGGCGCAGGCCGGTGCTGGGAAAGCGGTCGTAGCTGGCGGCGATCGCGGCGAGCATGGGTGCCAGGACCACCAGGCGCCGTTCGCCGCCGGACAGGCCGGTGCGTGAACCCCAGTGGCCGGTGACGGGCCTTCCGCCGGGGCCGGGGCGTTCGACGAGGTAGCGGACCTCGACCCAGTTGCGGATGTCGACGGCGGTGGCGAGGCGTTCTTTCATGGTGGAGCCGTCCGCGGCGGCCAGCAGGGACTGCAGGGCCTGGCCGACTTCTTCCTTCTGCGCGTCGGTGCGCAGGGCGTCGCCGACTTTGCAGGACAGTTCGTACACGGTGCGGGTGGCGGCGTCGAGGTCGCTGCGCAGGTCGATCTGGACTTGCACGCCGACGCCGGAGGATGCCTGGGCCGCCCGCATCTTGCGGTTGACCGTCTTCTTCCATCCCGTCAGGGCAGCCCATGCCGTACCGATCGCGGTGGGCAGCCGGCCGATGACGAAGTCGCGCAGCGCTGCCGCTTCCGCGGCGTCGAGGGCGGCCTTGGCCCGGTCGGCAAGGGTTCGGGCGCGTTGGGCTGCGCTGAGGGGGTCGTAGTGGGTTTCCGCGTGGGTCAGGACGAAGGTGTCGAGCTGTTCCATGCCGGCGGGCGGGTCGTCCCGCGCGATGGTCCAGGTCTGGGCGAGTTCGGCGCGGACGGTGTCGTAGCGCTCGCCGAGGGTTTTCTTGGAGGCGGTGGGGCGGCGGGCGAGCAGGTCTCCGACGGCGGCGAGATCGGCGGTGTCGGCGTTCTGGGAAGCGAGGTGGGGGTCGGTTCCCAGGGCCTGGGCGAGGGGAGGCCAGGCGAGCAGGGCGGTCAGATGTGCCTGGGTGGTCTTCTGGAGGGGGAGGACGTCGTTGAGGCGGCTCTGGGCGGCGGTGAGCTCTCCTTCGCGGGTGCTGAGGTGCTTCTCGGCGGCAAGGGCCTGTTCGCGGGCGAGTGTGAGCTGCTTGTGAAGCTCTTTGGCCTGTGCGGTGGCCTGCTCGTAGCGGCGTGCCGCGTCATCGGCGTCGCCGTGGGACGACTGGACCTCTGTGAGTTCTGCCTGGGTCTCCAGCACGGTGGTGTGCATGCCCTGGGCGGTGTGCTGGAGGTCGGCGAGCCGCTCGGTGAGGGCGGCTTCATCGGGCAGACTGTCCACGATGCGCTGTAGTCGGGGCAGCAGCCGGGTGGCCAGCTGGGTGGCGCAGCCGGTTAGCTTCTCGGCGGATTCCCGGCTTGTTTCGATCAGCTGGGCCAGATCGGCGGGGTCGGCGGGCATGTCCAGGCTTCGGGCGCGGGTCTCCCAGGCGGTGCGCAGGCGGGTGTGTTCGACCGCAGCGTCCTCGGCCCGCTGACGCAGGGTCCGTGCGGTGCTGTGGCGTTCATGCACCGTCTTCGCGGTGCGGGCGCGTTCAGCCTCGGCGGTGGTCAGCGCGTCCCGCGGAGGGAAGCCTCGTCCCTGGTCGCGGAGGGTGTCGCGTTGCGTGCGGCGTTCGGCTGCGAGTCGGCGCTCGTGGCCAGCGCTGGACTCGAGTTCCAGCGCGGCGGTGTCGAGTTCGTCGGCCCTGGCACGGGCCCGGGCCAGGCGGGTACGTGCGCCGATGTGCGAGGCGGCCGGGATCTGATGGCCGGTGGTACGCAGGGCGGTAACGGGGTCTGCGGTGAGAGGGCCAGCGGTGAAGGTGCCGTCGCGTCCGATGACGAGCGCCAAGGTGTGCCGGTGGTCGGTGGCGGTGTCGGCCACGGCGATGCGCTGCAGGACTGCGCGGGCGAGGCTGGCGTGCGGATGGCCGGACGCGATGTCGAGAACGGCGGTCAGGTTGTGCTCTTGGACAGGTCCCGCAGGGCTGATGTGCCAGGCGTGGGTGGTGGCGCCGCCCTCGTGCAGGTGGGCGCCGAGGATTCCGGCGCTGGCCAGGGCCAGCTCCAGCAGGGCTTTGCGGTCGTCCGCACCGTGCAGGGCGGAGTGCCATTCGAGGAGGGCGCCCAGGGCGGTGTCGTCCTCGCCCGGCCCCGCCCAGGCAGGACGCGGCAGCGGCAGGAGTCGTCCGGAACGCAGGTGGCGGGCTTCCAAGCGGTGCTGCGCAGCGGTGACATCGAGGCTTGCTGCGGTGGCAAGGTGCTGATGGGCTGCGCTCTCGTGACCGGCAGCGAGGGTTTCGCCGATGCGCAGGGCTTGGTCGGCCCAGGCGTTGAGCTGGTCACGGACCGCGGCGGGTTCCGCGTGGGTGAGGGCATCGACGTCGTTGGTGTCCCACACCGTCAGCTCGTCCCCGTCCAAGGCCGCTTCGTCGTGCAGGCCACGCAGAGCGGAATGCCCTGGTGCCCACTGGGCAACCTCGGCGAGGACCTGGCGGGCGGCCGTGCGGGCTGCTGCGGTGGCGCGGTCATGGGCCTGGCTGGCTTCGTCGTAGTCGCTTTCGGCCCTGGCTGCCGTGTGGTGTGCGGTGGCGGCTGTCTCCTGGGCCGCGGCGACGGGGTCGTGGTCGCGCAGAATCAGCGCGGCCTTGTCGGCCGCGGAGCAGTGATTGCGGGCTCGGGCTGTCCATTGGGCGGCAAGCTGTTCGAGACCCTCGCGGTCGTGGGTGAGTGTCATGCCCGGGCCTGGATCGGCAACGCGGTCGGCGACCGGGCGGGTGACGCGGGCCCGGGGGTGGTGGGCGAGCAGGGTTTCCAGCGCAACGGGCTGGGCACCGGCGGCTTCCGCGCCGGCCACCCTCTCCTCGAGGTCGCCGATGATGTCGTCGAGGGCGTCCCGGCCGGTCTTGGTCTGTGTCCGGGCCTGCTGAGCGGCAGCATGCAGGCTGTCGTAACTGCTGACCGCGGCGTGTTGCTCGGCGCGCAGCCGTTTACGCAGGTCCATGACGCGCCCGTGGGAGCGGTAGGCATCGCTGGTCTCGATGGCACGGGCGGCGGCCTGGGCCTCCTGGTGGGCTTCCTCGAACCGTTGGACGTCGCCACCGGCCTGGTCGGCATCGGCCTTTGCGGTCTCCAGCAGGCCGATGCACTGCTGGACGCGGCGGCGACGTGTGCTGGCGTCGTCGTGGGCGTGGCGTGCGGCCGCGTGGGCAGCGCGGGTGACGTCGACGACGTGCCCGGTCCACACGCGGGCGAACTCCTCCAGGAGGGTGGCGGCGTGCTCGTCGCGTTCGAACGCTTCACGGGTGGTGTCGGACTCGGCGAGGGCCTCGGCGGTGGCGGTGAGAACGTCCTCGGCCACGCCCGGCAGGGACTGGCGCAGCGCGTCGGCGGCTGCGGCCGGGGAGACGTCGCCCAGCAGGGTCGGATTGCGCACCTCCCGCAGCCGGGCGGCGAGCAGACGCAGTTCGGCGGAGGTGGTGGACCAGATACGGGCGGCCAGGTCTTCGACGTACTCCTCGGGTTCGGCGAAGACCCGTCCGTCGGCGGCCTCGATGTGGGCGGAGAACTCTTCATGCTCCAGCGCGCTCCCGTTGGCACCGCGCAGCGCCAGGTCTTTCAGCGGGCGGCCGGGCACGGTGAAGGGGACGACGCTGACGGCGGGGGTGGAGCTGGGCGAGTACTGCAGCCGGACACCGAAACTGACGACACTGCCGTTTGCTGCCATCCCGTCCGGTGCGTTCGGTGCCGGTTCGTCGGCCGGGGCGGCGAACGTCAGCCACAGATAGCCGTAACGGCGGCCCTTGGCCGGGGCGCCTTCGCTCATCAGGAGTTTCAGTGTGGTGGGGCGTGCCTTGCCTGCGGCCAGCTTGGCTCCGTTCAGATCGAGCAGGTAGGGCCACAGGGCTTCCAGCGCGGTGGTCTTGCCGGTGCCGTTGGGTCCGCGCAGCAGGAGCCGGCCCGATGCGGCGGGCAGGTCCAGGTCGCCGTAGCGCCACACGTTCGACAGTCCGGCGCCGACCAGTCGCCAGCGACCGCCGAAGCGGCCGGTGTCGCCGGACGGTGCGGGCGCCGGGGGTTGGGCGAAGTCCAGGTCGAGGATGTCACTCATGCGGTGCGTTCCTCCGTGTTCTCTTCGGCCTCGGTCTCGCTGAACAGGCCCTGCTGCAAGGGGATGCGGGGGTGCTTGGGGGTCGGTGTGCCGCGGGGAACGCGGGTTCGGGCGGTCTTGGGGAGGGCGGTGCCTTCCTCCGCCCAGCGGCCGGTGGTGGGGGCGAGCCGCCACATGGAGATCGTCTTCTCGTCGGTCTGCGGGGCGGTGTGGGTCAGTCGGGCCAGGTGGGTGCCGGTCAGCAGGTCACCGACTTTGCCCGCCAGCAGGAGGGGGTCTTGGGTGTACTCGGTGCTCCAGCCGCCGCGTCCGGAGGCGTTGTTGGCGCCGAATGCCGTCAGCGCTTCTATCACCGCCTCCTGGGTCAGACCGCGCCATCCTGGTCCGGGAGCGTTGTCGGTGGTGCCGTGCAGGGCGGCGTGGTCGAGCAGCAGCAGCGCGGCATGGGCGATGGTGCCGGGTGCGGGGAAGGGCATCGGGCCGAGTTCGTGGAAGTGCCGGAAGGCCTCGTCGGGCACAACGAATGCGGCGCCCTCCGCTCGGCGTTCCAGCACGAGCCCGAAGGCGTCGGCCAGCGGGCCGCCGTCGTCGCCGCGCACGCGCTGGCTCAGCCACTGCGCCTCGGCATCGTCCAGCAGCGCGGCGTGGACGCAGGTGTCGTCCACGAGCGCGCGGCGCATCCGGCGGGCGGCGTCCGGTTCGCGGTGGGCCTGTTCCAGCCATGCGTGCGGATCCGCGGCCGGGTCGAGGGTGCCGGGGTTGGCGATGACATAGGCCAGCCGGGTGTGGTGGACGGCCAGCAGTACGGGCGCCTGTTCGTCGTGCAGGTAACGGTCGAGGTCACCGTCGAGACGCTCGACCACGCCGCGGTCATCAAGCATGTGCAGGGCGGCCAGGATGGCGCGGCGTTCTGCGATGTCGTGGTGGGTGGGCAGTCCGGCCTCGGCAGCGGCGGCGTGGCCCTGGGTGACCAGGTGTCCCAGGGCGGTGCGCGGCGGCATCGACTCGGCGGCTGCCAGCAGCAGGAAGAACCAGGAGCAGGCGGCGGGGCTCGGTCCCTGGGCGGCCCACGCCTGGGGGCGTGGTGGCGGGCTTTTCCGCAGGCGCACCAGGTCGCGTTCGATGATCAGCACCCAGCCAAGCCGGGCGACGGCGGAGCGCAGCGCGTGCTCGTTGCGGCGTACCGCAGCGATGAGTTCGTCGTGGCGGCCGCCGATGAGCCAGCAGGTGGCCGCCAGACGGCGCAGGAGTGCGGCGGCCTCGGCGTCGGCCTCGGGGTGCCATGCTCTGCGCCTCCGCTGCGCAGGGTGAGCAGCTGCCGTGTCTGGTGCGGGCGCCGGCTCGTGTGCGGGGGTGTCCGTGGCCTCGCTCATGCTGCGCCCTCCTGCCGGGGGATGAGGTCGGAGGTGTCGACTTCGGGCGTGTTCGGGCTGGTGTGCGGGATGATGCGCAGGGGTGTGTGTGCCGAGGGGTCGTCTGTTGTCGTGGTGCCCGCCAGGGCGGCCAGGGCCGCGGTGGAAGGGCGCTGGCCGGGCTGGTGGAAGAGCGGGATGCGTCCGGGCAGGAGCACCCGCCAGGTAGGGGCGTTCAGGATGCCGGTGCCGGAACCGGTGTGGACGAGCGTGCAGGCAAGGCCGCCACTGGTCCCGGTGCGGCGGGGTCCGTTTGCGGCGGTCCGGGCGGCGGCCATCAGGGCGGCGAGAGCGGCTCGGGCTGCCGCCTCGTCCAACGGCTGGCCCGGGACCGAGGCCAGGACCGCGGCAAGTGCCCTTTGGTGTCCGGCCTGGCGGCGTGCCCGGGCCTCGGCTACCTGGGCCTTGGCCGCGGTGTCGTCACGTGGTGCAGCGCCTCTGCCGCGCGGACCGGACCGGCCGACGGTGCGCAGCAGTATCGGCACCGGTACCTGGGGCCCGCCCCGCCAGGACGGATTGCGGCCCGTGTCGTCCTCGTCGGCCTGGCCATAGAATTTGCGCCAGGAGTGGTCGCCGACCGCGGCCTGGAAGATCTGTACCCCGATCTCCGGGGTCAGCACTGCCCGGGCGAGAGCCAGAGCGCGGCTGCGGGTGGAGGCGGTGCCCGCCGAGGAGTGCAGCCGGCGCAGGTTGGCGTGCATGCCCGGCAGCGCCCGTACCAGGCGCAGCGAAAACCGCGCTGCCCGCCCAGTGCGGGTATCGAACCAGGCGCGCAGCCCCTCCCAATCCTCCGCGCGGCCACCGCGAGAGGCGCTGAGAGCTCCGGCGGCGATGAGGTCGCGCGCCTGGGAGGCATCCACAGCCGCCTGTGCCAGCAGGCCGAACCACGGCCGCAGCACCACGAGTGCCGCTGCGGCCCGTGCGGAACCGGAGTCGAGTTCGGCTGCCACGCGGGTGGCATAGTCGACCAGCAGGCCCTTGAGGTCATTGGTGCGTTCCTCATCCAGGTCGAACCGGTCCGCGAGACCTATCAGCGCGTCCTCGGCCCCGACCAGGGCGGCATCGAGGTCATCGTGGCTGGTGAACACGGTGCTCACGGCGTCCAACACGGCGGCGTCGAGGCGGCCGGCATCGGGCTCGCCTTTGCCCAGGGCCGTGGCGAGCTGCTCGAGGTGGGACACGATGCGGCTGAGTGACACGATCGGGATTTCCCGCGCGGTGACCGTTCCCGCCAGGACCTGGCGGTAGAAACGCTGGACGTGCCGGCCCGCAGGACTGGCGGTGTAACGCCAGTTCCGGGCCAGGATCTCGGCGTACCGGCGTGCGTGGCTGGTGTCCGACCGGAACGAAACCGCGCCCATGTCTTTCAGCGCGTCCAAGCGCTTCTCCACCAGGCGTGCGTCCAAGCGCACTCCGGAAGTCGCCAGTGCTGCCGCGATCTCGGCAACCGTCAGGTCAGTCACCGACCCCTCCAGCACATCCATGATCGCGATGTATTCGTTGGACTCCGGCCGCACCAGATATCCCACGACCTTACGCGCGTCGGTCACGCCGTCGGTTGCGGCGGGCTTCTCTTCTGCTGGTGACACCACTCCCCCATCGACGACGCCAACGGCCGCTTGCCCCAAGCCTCCTTTGAAAAGTAGACGCCCCCACTGACAACGCCCTCGGAAAGGCATGAATTCAGGGATCCCCTGTCATGCCGTGTGTGACGTAAATGCATCACATCCTCCTCGGACAGAGGCGATCAAGAACCGCTCCCGGTCAACTCCCCTACGCCGCACTGTCACTGGAGTGCTTGAGCTGCATCGATGGCTGCTGCGGCGAGAAGGGGACCACCTGCGGAATCGGTTCACCGGCAGGGGGAATCGCAGCCTTCACCTACGCGAGTCACAGGAAGGTATTCAGCCATGTTGATGGATGAAGCCCGGGCCATAAGCGTGGCCGTTGAGGATGAGCCTTCACGCTCTAGAAATTCGATAAAGCGTTCGACTTTTCGGTGAGTTCAGCACTACGCCTTGCCGGGGTGATCCGGTTCGCACTGGCTCGGCACGACAATCCCGGGCTGCGAACCGCCCATCGCCGTCGCCCACCGCTCGGCGAATACGGCCTGAAGAGTGAGCGCAGTTACAGCGTCGGCAGCCGCGACGTCGAGCACGACCAGCCCGGGCCCCTGCACATGCACTTTGCCTAACGAGCTCGTGCACGGTAAGCGGTGAGGCGTCGAGCTTCTGATCGTCGATCATGGTCGTGTGGTGGGGAACGCGTCTCGTGCAGCGATCATCAGCGACCGGAGGATCACGGGCCTGTCGGCCAACGTGATCGCTGAACTCGTCGCAGAGCTGGGCCCGTTGTGGCACGAACGGCACCAGGCCAAGCTTGCGTCCCAGCCGCGGAAGCGCGCTGTGGGCGCGGGTGCGAAGCACCGGTTGGTGTTCGTCGATCGGCTCCTGGCCACGCTCGTGCACCTCCGGCATGCCACCACCCACGACGTGCTCGCCTGCTGGTTCGGCGTTGACCGCTCCACCATCACCCGGGCCATCGGCGAGGTGCGGCCCCTGCTCGCCGAGCGAGGCTGCACGGTCAGCCCCGGAGTGCGGCTGCGGACCCTGGCCGAGGTCGTCGACCACCTCGGCTCAAGCGGGACGACCGGCATCATCGACGGCACCGAGATCCGCGTCCGTCGGCCCGCCGCCGGACGCAAGGACCAGGACACGTTCATCTCCGGCAAGAACAAGCAGAATGCCGTCAAGTCCATGGTCGTCACCGACGGCGAAGGCCGCGTGCGCGGACATCACCCACGCCCGCCAGTTAGGGCTGGTCAAGCTCCTGGCCGACGGGCCCGCGGTCGAGATCCTCGCCGATGCCGGCTACCAGGGACTGGGCGCCCAGACCGGCGGCCGGGTGATCACACCACCACACCGCAAGTGCAAGAAGAACGCCTTGGACTGGTACGAGGAGATACACGAACGACAGCGCAAAGCCCACTCCTCACGCCGCATCCGGGTCGAACACGGCATCGCCCACCTGAAAAACTGGCGGGACCTGGCCCGACACCTCGGTCGCCGAGAGCACATCAGCGACACCCTCCAGGCCGTCGCCAGCCTGCTGTCCCACCAGCAGATCGCGGACCTGGACCCGACACCGCAGACGTGAACACAGGCCACAACGAAGTTCTCGACGCCTCACCGCTTACCGTGCACGTGCTCGTAAGAGAAACGCCCTCCAGGTGGTTCCACCCCTGTCCCCGCAGGTCAGACCCCGAAATCGTCGCTCCAGGCCCCCACTTACGTCGAATGCGGGTATGGCCATGCAGGCCCTCATGCGCGGGTTCGTACGTCGTACCGTTCGAACCCCCGCACCGTCCTCGTCCGCACGGCGCAGTACCTTCCAGCCGGAGACTGCACCGGCACCGCTCCCCCTCCCGCAGCAGGGTCTACTGGCTGTCCCCCACGGACCTCCCCTACACCCGCGACGGCGCCCGCCACCCGTAGCTGGTCGGCCTCATCACTGCCCTGGCGTCCCCAGAAGATGGACGCGGTCGTCCAGTTGCGGCTCAAGCCCGGCCTGGCCCGCGCCCTGTCCAGCCTCACGGCCAAAAACTCGCCGCCGTCCTCGCCCACCTCATCGAGACCGAAGCCCGCCGCAACGGCACCGCGCCCGACATCCTCGGCGTCACCGACGGCAAGCTCTTCCACACGCAGGCCAAAAAACAGCCGCCCCGGTCCGCCCGGTTGTGCGGACATTCGTGCCGTGCCCGGCGACCATCTCGAGCCGCACTTCCGGCCGGTCCCACCGCTCCGCCGACTGATGCGGGTGCAGACGGATGCTCGCTTGTCCGTGGCGATCTCCAGCACCTCTCCGAGCGAGACCAGCTCGCCCGGGATTTCACAGACGGCCGCTCGGGAGAGCTCGGAAAGCTTGCCACGGCGCCATGGCGATATGGCCAGCCACCCCACAGATACGGACATGCCGTCGGGCCTGTCCGGCGATCGTCACCCGGCTCTGCCCGGGCGCGGCAGAAGTGAGCTGGCTCTCACTTGGCCGCATCCGCACGGGCGTGCTGCGCACGCGGCTCGATCCGCGTGGGCGCCCGGGGGGATCCATCAGGATGGTCGTGAATCCAGGACAGGCCGCCGATGTCGAGCCGGCGACGAGTACGGGTGACGGCGACATAGGCGAGGCGGGCCTCGCCGTCGTCGATCGGCGCGGGCACCGGCCGTCCGGTGCCGTCGTCCTGGTCGCTGTCCTTGGGCGGGGCGAAGTCGTAGGCGATTCTCACACGGGCCCATTCGCGGCCCTTGGCCTTGTGAGCGGTGGAGACGGTGACCTCAGCCTGCTGTTCTGGGGTGAGCCGCGCGACGGCGCTGATGATGGCATCGGTGCCGTGGGTGTCGACCAGATCCACCAGGGGCTGCAGGTCCCGTCCTGCCGGGTCGTGGCTTGCGTAGTCCTGCAGTTCGCCCCAGGAGGGAAACAGGACCAGTTCGGGGTGGGTGGTGCGGCGGCCTTCCTTCAGGTCGCGGGCGGCCAGGGCCAGGGCCCGCAGGCTGTCTCCTCCCCCGACCAGGGCCACCCGGTGCCTGGTGGCCAGCAGCTCCATAACCTGGGCCATGGCGCCGACGTTGGTGCGGCACAGCACCGCGTCCGGATGGGCGACGGGACCGAGTTCGGTGGGCACGGTCTCGGTGCCGGTGAGACGGATCGGGGCGTCGGCGATGGCCAGCCACCGGTTGGCCTCATGCGCCAGACACGGGCCGAAGCGGAAGGACTGGGACAGGGCTAGCTGGGTGCCGTCGAAGCCGGTCATGACGTCTTTGGCGCCGCGCCAGTCGTAGATGGCCTGGGCGGAGTCGCCGACCATCACCAACTGGGCGTGGCCGCGCTGGGCGAGGAAGATCTGTTCGACGACGGGGTTGGTGTCCTGGGCCTCGTCCAGCAGCAGGAAGTCGGTCTCGATTTTCGGATTCGTGAGGGCCCAGATCTTCAGGTAGTGGTCGTGGTCGAAGCGCACCGCGCCGTCGTCGGGGTGCTGCAGGTCGGCCCAGACCTTGCGGGCGAAGGGGACGATGTGGGCGGCGAGTTGGGCGTGCAGGGCGCGGTCTTCCAGGCCGCGCAGGTGCGGGACATGGCGGCTCGTGATGGTGGGGTCGGCGGTGTGGCAGAAGCGGGCCACGGTGCGCAGGGTGGCGTTGGAGAGGGTCTTTTGGGACAGGTCGCGTTCGCCGATGCGGATGGGCTTGGTGATGCCGAGGGCCTGTCCGGTCTGCCAGGCCGGGCGGCGGGGGGCGTTCAGGCGGCGGGTGTAGCGGTGGCCGACGGCGGCATAGGCCAGCGCGTGGGCGGTCTTGCAGGTGACGGTGGACGGGAAGCGGGCGCGCGCGTCCTGGGCGATGGCCCGGTTGTAGGCGAGGTAGCGGCCGCGGCGTTTGGTGGTGCGGGCGAGCAGGGCCAGGGTGGTGGTCTTGCCGGTGCCCGCGCCGGCCTGCAGGGCGAGGTGCTGGTCGGCGTGGAAGGCGTCGGCCGCGGCCGTCTGTTCGTCGGTCGGGTTCATGCGGGGGCTGCTCCGGGGGTGCGGGTCAGGGCGTGGCCGACGGCTGCCAGGAGGTGTGCGGTCGTGGTGCCGGCGAGCAGTTGCTGCACGGCCCGGTCGAGCCGGTCGGCCTCGTCGCTGGCGTGCTGGGCCAGTGCACGGTGCAGGGCCAGCTTCACGAAGAGTTCCGGGCTCTGCCCCGTCTCCTGGGCGGCCTGGCGGATCGTGGCGTGGACGGCGGGCGGGAAGGCGAGGTTGAGCAGGACCTGCCCGTCGGCGTCCGGGTAGTGGCTGGTGATCACGTCCACGGGGAGCCGGGTGGCGAGGTGCTGGCGCAGCCGGTGTGCGGCGCGGCCGGGGGTTTTGGCGCGTACGAGGGTCATGAGGCGGGTGGTGTCGTGGTTGGTCGCGAGCGGCAGCACGCGGGCGGCGTCACGGAGTTCAGCCGGGACCAACGGGCGGGTCAGGAGGATTTCCAGGGCGTGGTGCGGCATCGTCACCTCTCTTTGCTGCCGTGTGCCGGTGGGTACGGCAGACCGGTACGCAGGTGCTTGGCATGCAGAAGAGGATCGAAGATCTGCCATCCGGCCAGGGCCAGGCCGGCGGCGCCATGGGTGGTGGCGTGCGCGGGACAGCGCTGGATACGCCAGCGCCGTTGTTCGGCATGGGGCAGCTGGCTGAGGTCGTAGACGGCCGTCGTCTGCTCGGGCAGGGCGAGTTGGCCGCGTCGGTGGCCGATAGGCAGCAGCCTCCACGATCCGGGCGGGGCATCCGGGGCCAGGACGGGACGGGGGCAGCGGGTTCGGTGGCTGGTCTGGGCTACGCAGCGGATGGCCTCCAGGGGGCTGTCGGCGAGGCAGTGGCCCAGCAGCATCCGCACGAGCGGGCAGTCGGGGCCGTCAGGCGCTGTACTGGTGGGGGCAGCCGTGGGAGTGGTGAAGACACCGGTGTCGATCAGGCGGCGAGTGCGTACGGCGAGTTGGCGGCGCACCGACTTGAGGGGTGGGCTGATCCGGCAGAGGGGAGTGCGCTGCGGGCAGAGCACGGCGTGCGGAATGCGGCACCATGCGCTGCCGTCGCTGTGCGGGTGGGCGATGCCGGAGCTCAGGTGCCAGTGGCAGGAGGCGGGGACGTGGGCGGTGGCCAGTTCGGCGGGATGCAGGGCGATGGGCCGCCCGTCGGCACGCGGGTAGAGGTCGATGCGGTTGCCGCACCGGGGGCAGCGGCCGCATTGACCGGCGCGCAGCAGGCGGCTGGGGCTGGTGGCGGCCACCCGCAGCGGACGGCGCGCCGGGGCGGTGCGGGGGCTGCCGTCCCAGTGGCAGCCGGGCGTGGAGTTGGGGCGCATGGCGAGGACCGTGCCAGGCGACACGCCCCGAGGGTGGGGCTGGCGGGCGGGCAGTCCCTCGGGCGGCCCAGCGCTATAGAACGGCAATGCGAGTCGACGAGTATGCGTTCTATGCATGCTCGCCGGTTCGGGTGATTTACGCGGCGCGCCAGGCCTGACGCGACCGAAGTCAGGCGCCCTTGGGCCCGGGCGGGGTGTGGTCGTCGCAGAGCGAGCCGAGCAGCTGCTCGATGGGGACATCAAAGGCGTGCGCGAGGGCGTGCCAGGTGGTGACGGTGCCTGCGGCTCGGCCGTGTTCGAGGTCGATCAGCGTGCGCCGGGCCAGGCCGCTGCGGCCGGCGAGTTCGTCGAAGGTCCACTCGCGCGCGTTCCTCAGCCGCGCCAGCGTCACACGCAGGGCGTCGCGGTCCGGGTCGGGCGGCAAGATCGTCACCCCACCATCGGACGGTGCAGACACCTGCCCTGTCAGTGCGGATTTCTGCACTATCGCTGCAGGTGGACGCGCTGGACACTCGCACTGCGCGAGTGCAGAGATCTGCACTACGGTGCGGGCGGCTCCCGCGTGCGTACCGGGAGACCACCGCACGAGGCCGACGCGGACCAGACCGGAGGGACAACGAGCCGATGCGGCTTGCCAGCACACACTCCGCGGTGCAGCGGATCTGGACGGTGCACCTGCGCCCGCAGACGGGCGGACCGGCCCTGACCTGCCCCCGCTGCGCACACAGCCCTGTCCTGCCGGCCGCCTCCGCCCGCTCGGCCGCCCTCACCCATCTGGCCCGCCACGCCCGCGCCGACGCGCTGCCCGGGCATCTGCGCACCTGCCAGTGCCGGACGAGAGGCTGCCACTGGCACCCGCGCCACCGCGGCTGCGCGGGACCCGTCCTGCTCGCCCTGACCTGCGACCGCAGCGGGCGCGCGTGGCGGCTGGCCGATGCCTGCGCCGCCTGCGCGGCGGCGATGAGCCACACCGCCGTCGTACCGCCCACCCTGCTCGGCACCGGCCGCGCCATGCCGGCCGCCGGCATGGCGCGCCCTGCGCGCAACACGCCCGCGTTCGGCCCGGCAGAACAGCAGCGCGTACGCGAAATGCTCACCTACCTCGCCACAGCGCTGCCCCGCTTCTCCTCCCCCGCGGCCCGGCTGCTCGCCCTGCAGTGCGCGTTGCGCGCTGACCGCCACGGGCAGATCCGCCTGCCCCACGGGTTCCTGCGCGGCATGCGGCTTCATGGCCGCGCGGAGCTGTGGCTCGAGCTGGAGCACGCCGGCTGGCTGCACCGCCCCAGACGCAGAGGCTCCCCCGTCCAGGCACAGTTGCTCGACGCCGCCGTCCTCCACCAGGCCCCGGGACGCACCGCGCGCATCCGTGCCGCCCAATGGGCCCTGAATCCCGCTCCACTGGCCCTCTCGCCCGCCCTGCCCTCCGCCCTGCGGCTGACCGCACTCGCCCTCGCCGCCCACAGCACCGCCGGGGCGGGCGGGGGCGAGCTCGATGCCCTCACCCACCAGTGCGGGCAGCCGCCCCAGCAACTGGAGGACCTCCTCGACCAGCTGGTCCGCACCCGCATCGTGACCGCCTGGCACCACCATCACGACAACGACGAAGTCCGGTGGAAGCTGCCCGCGCACTCCCCGCCCCACCGCGCCACACCACAAAGATGAGACGGCCCTGTTCCGTCCGCCGCCGCCTCTCCACCCGGACTACTCGGCGCGAGAGCTCCCTGCGCCGACCGGCGCAGGGAGTTCCCTGCTCCTCTCATCCGGACAGCCAATGAGGCTGCGCTCTGGCACCGGCGGCGACCCGTGCGGCGCGGTGAGGGGGCTTGACGGAGCCGTCGCGGCCTGTCCGCATCACGGCACCGAGACCGGCGTGATCGCGTCCCTGCCGCACAGGACGGCAACGACGTTGTCCGCCGCGAGCTCCGCCATGCGCGCGCGAGTCTCCACCGTCGCGGAACCGAGGTGGGGGGCGAGCACCACGTTGTCGAGTGTGCGCAGCCCGGGATGCACATCGGGCTCGTTCTCGTACACGTCGAGGCCCGCGCCGGCGATCGTGCCCGTCGAAAGCGCCTGGGCCAGTGCCGCTTCGTCCACGACCGCTCCGCGGGCGGTGTTGATGAGGAACGCACTGGGCTTCATGTGCTCCAGCGCGACCGCGTCGATCAGGTGCCGGGTCTGCGAAGTCAGCGGGCAGTGCACAGACACGACGTCCGAGGTCTCCAGCAACTCGTCGAGCCCGACTGGGAGGGAGAGCGCTTCAGGACGGGAGTCGCGACGTGAGGAGTTCACGATCTCCATCCCGAAGGCCGCAGCGCGCCGGGCCACGGCCCGGCCGATATGGCCCATCCCGATGACACCGAGCCGTTTGTCCTGCAGCCCGGTGCCGAGCATGAACGACACATCCCAGGTCCACGCCGCCCCGGAGCGCACCAGGCGGTCGCCCTCCGCGACGCGCCGTGTCCCCGCGAGCAGGAGGGCGAGCGTGAGATCTGCCGTGGCATCGGTCAGGGCGCCTGGGGTGTTGGTGACCACCGCTCCGTGCCGGGCGATGGCTCTGACGTCGAGGTTGTCGTAGCCGACGGCCGTGTTCGCCACGATCCGCAGGCCGCTGCCGGCCGCGGCGAGTACAGCGGCGTCGATCCGGTCGCTGAGCATCGTGACCACGGCCGTCGCCCCGGCGACGGCGCGCCCCAGCTCCGAGGGGCTGAGCGGTCTGTCGTGCGGGGAGACCCACACGTCACCGACCGTACGCAGTCGCGCGAGCGCTGTGTCCGGCAGGGTCCGGGTGGCCACGATGCGGGGGCGGAGCGTGTTGTCGATCGTCATAGGAGTCGTCTTCCAGCGGTGGGGCGGGTGGCGGCGCCGCGTCGTACGAAGTCATGGATCCGGTCAGCGAGTTGGTCACCGGCCAGTTGGAACTTGCGCAGGACTTCGTCGGGGCTACCCGATTCGCCGTACCGGTCGTGGACTCCGAAGCTGGTCGATGAAGTACTGGCGCCCGACTGGGAGAACAACCCGTTGGCCCCCAACGTCAGTGCGGGATCCGAGGGGTTCAAGGAAACGATCGCCTTCCTGCGCCACGTGTTCCCCGACATCACCATCACCATTGAGGACGTTGTCGTCTCCGGCGACCGGGCGGCGGTGCGTACCGTCGCCCGGGGCACCCACAAGGCCGAGATGATGGGGATCCCCGCGACGGGCAGGCAGGTCGAGTTCAACGCATCCGACATCCACCGGGTGGAAGGCGGCCGGATCGTGCAGAGCTGGCACCTCGAGGACTACGTCGGACTCCTCAGCCAGCTGGGAGCGACGTTCAGCGCGGCATCCTGACGCAGAGAGCTGCCGCCGCTACGGACGACAGCCGGGAAGCCCGGGGAGAATCCCTCCCCGGGCTTCCACCCAGTGACACAGTCCGCCGACGAGGTACCGTGAAGCGGGTCCCCTCCCGACGCCCGCCATCGAACCAGGGCGCGCCATGCCGAACCCGACATCACGACCGGCCCGCGCGCACCGCCTGGCTGCGACGCCGTCGCACACCGCAGGCCACTGCAGCACGAGGCGCCGAGGTGATGGCCGCCCAACGAGTGGAACACGAGCGTGAGCTGCGCGGTCCTGCGCGCCTGAGCAACTTCGAGATCGCCCTGCGCAACGCGTACGCTGGACGACCCGGCCACTGCCCTGCGCGCCCCGCTGATCCGTGTGAAGAAGGGCCCGCGCGGCACCCGTCGGGCCGACACGTGTCGCAGCCTTGCCAGCAGCAAACAAGTTGATCCAGAACCCGTTCACATGGATAGAGCCAGACGCTCCGGCGCTCCGCGCCGGAGCGAAAATGCAACAACCCCGCATAGGTGACAGAGGCGTGCGGGCAGATTCCTTGACCATCCCTCAAAAGTCGAGTTCAACGTAGTCGATGTCGGTGAAGGCCACCTGCAGGCCGGGGGCACGTCGTCCGCGGTCTTTGAAGTAGATCTCCTGCAGGCCTTCAGCGGCGATCTCCTGGAGCTGCTGGTCAGTGGCGCCTGCAGTGTGGGCGTCGAGGAGGCGGGCCGCGTAATCGGGCGGCAGCTGCTGAGTGATCAGGCGGATGCGGGCGTCGTCGGTGGTGCCTGGGGCGGCGCTGAAGCCGAACCGGGCGCGCGTTTCGATGACGATGCCTCCGGTGGTCGCGGCGTGTCTCTTGGCACGTTCGCGCACCCGGGGCTGCCAGCGGCGGCGCACCTCGTCCACCAGACGCATAGCGAGGTCCGGGCGCGGCTGCTTGATCTGTCCTTTGAGGTAGCGCTCGACGGTGCGCTGGGAGATGCCCAGCGCTTCGGCAGCGGCCCGGGTGCCCTTGGCGGTTTTGACGAGGAAACGCATCTGGGCCTGCGGGGACTTGGGCACAGGGCGAGTGAAGGTGTTGGCAGTGGCCTTGTCGAGACTGTCGCTGAAAATGCCCACGTGCGGTTCCTACTCCCCGCCCGCGGCGGCGTCAGTGCCCTTGATGTGCCGGGCGGGGTTGTGGCCTTGGTCCAGCATCTTCACCGCCCACATCAGTGATTGGGTGCCTTCGTGCTTGACCATGCCGGGGCTCACCCCGAGGCGGAAGCCGCCAGGCAGCGGCCTGCCCTCGGGGGTGCGGGGCAGGAAGTCCAGCGGGGTGGGACCGTCGGAGAGGTAGACGGCGCAGTCGGACAGCACCGCGATCGGGAACAGGCCGGTGGCGGCGAGTTTGAGCATCTTGCGGTGCATGTTGACGCGTGCGGCGGCGATGACGGCTGCGCGGATGTCGGGCCGCCAAGTGGGGCGCTCCAGAGCGGGCCAGCGCTCGCCGGGCCGGTAGCCGGCGCCCTGGGGGCGTTCGCGGAGCTTACCGATGCCGCCCTTGACGGTCGCCTTGATCGCCGAGAGGACGGCGGCCTGCGCGGGATCGGCGTCCTTGTGGTGTTCCATGGCGGCCAGGAAGTCCGTCTCGTTCATACCCGCAGTGACGCCGAGGCGTTCCATGATGGCCAGGTAGGCGTCGCGCAGCCGGATGTACCAGCCGTCCAGGTAGGGACCGGACTCCGGGCGCAGCCAGGCTTCAAGTGGGGTGATGTCGTAGCCGAGTTCAGTCGCGTAGGCGACGGTGGGGGTCGCGTACCAGGCCGGGCCGTCGGGCCGCAGGCCGTGCGGGGTGAAGGGGTTGGGCAGGCGGGTGTCGAAGTCGATGTGGGAGAGGTCGACCAGCCAGCTGCCGGGCGCTTTCTTGTCGAAGCGGGGGCGGCTCGCGTGGACGGGGGCGCCGAGGCCGACGGTGAGCCGGTTGACGGCCGCGGCGAAGGCCATGTTGACGTCGATGCCCACCGCGAACGACTTCGCGCATTCGTCGTCGGTGAGCTGTTCCGGGTCGCGGATCCACTCGAAGGCTTCTTCGTCGAGGACCTCCGCGGGAGTGCGCTGATGCCCGCGCGGGTAGCGGGCGGCGACGACGGGGTGCTCGTCGGGGGCCTCCGGCGGGGCGGGGTCCACCGGCTGGGTGAGCGCGCCGGGGTTGGGGCCCGATGTCCAGGTGCCGGTAACGGGGTCCTTGACCGGGCGGGTGGGCGGACGCAGCGCGGTCATCAGCTCCAGGCCGCACACGGCGGCCGAGCCGCGCGGGACGATGACCCGGGCGGCGTAGTCGCCCAGTACCTGGGCCAGTTCCGGGGCCGGCAGCTGGTCAGCACTCCCCCACGTACGGGCATCGAACGCGCCCCAGGGCACGACGGCCAGCTGGACGCACTGGCGGCGCCCATCCTGGGCGGGCCGGTAGATACGCGGCCAGGGGCCGAAGCCGCGGCGGGTCAGCTTCCACTTGGCGCGAGCGAGCTCACGTACCACCGGGTGGTTGTCGGCCAGGCGCAGCGCGCGGCGGTCCTCCAGGGCGGGGGGCAGTCCGAAACGGGCAGCGGCATGGGCGGTGAGGACGATCAGCGGATCGGAGTCCTTGCCGTGGCGGTGCAGCCTCACGGCACCTGCACTCCCCCCGGGCAGTAAGCGGTGCCGTCTGCGTCCAGCACCGCGAGCGGCCCGTTCGGGAACTGCGAGCGGTCATCGGGGATGGACCCCTTCGCCTGGACGGTGCGCGCCTTCGGCGTGGGTGAGGACGATGTGTCCTGGACCTGGAGGGCAGGGGACGGCTCGTGACGGGCTGCACGCGTGCCGGAGGACGAGGCGGGCGCGGGATGGCGCTGGGCGAGACCGTCGAGCAGGCGGCGGTAGGCCTCGCGGCGTTGGCCCTTCGGCTCGGCCCGGCCTGCCTCCCAGGCTTCGACGCTCGGCACGCGGGTGCCGAGCGCCTGAGCGACGGCGGCCTGGGTCAGCCCGGCCGCCTCCCGCAGGCGGACTCGCTCGGCGGGCAGGGGCAGCACGGTGCCGTTGTCGACGGCGGCAAGCAGTGAGTCGACAGCGGCGAGCAGTTCCTGGGGCTGGTCGGTCATCTGTGCTTCCCCTTTTACCTGACGCCCTGGCGGATTTCTTCGAGGCGGGTCATCAGGCGCTGATAGCGCTGTGAAGCAGCCTGCGATGAGTTCAGTCCCTGACGCTCGGCGATCTGGCGCCAGTCCATGCTTCGGCGCCTGGCCTCGATGACCACATGCGACTCCAGCCGGTCCAGCTGATGTCGCATGTCCTCGAACAGGTTGAGCGCTGCGCCGACATCATCCACAGTGACGTCTGCCGCCCCGCCGCCTTGCTGGCCGGCCGCAGCTGTCAGCAGCCGTCCCAGCAGAGCGGCGTCCTGCTCCAGACGGCATGCCGGAGCCCAGTGGGCGGTGGCGTCCTCCGGCAGTCCAGCCAGCCGCCGCCGGGCCTCATCGCGCGCGTCTCGTGTCATGGGGGGCACCATACCCCAACTGTTCAATGAAACAACGTATTGTTGTTTCATTGAACAGCTGGCAGTTTCTGAACCCTGCCAACGAACGCCGACCATGTCTGACACCGCCTTCTCCGCAGGTGGACCTACACGGAGAGCTTCGTTCTCATCCCTTCCACACCGCCCGTTCGACCCTCAGCTGCGCCCGCCGCGGACAGCACCTCGAGCGCGCGAGGGGTGTCGCCGACCAGGCTCGGCGACACCTGGCACTGCCTGCAAAGCGCGCAGCGCTTCGGCGACGGGGCGACGAGCTGCACCACCATCTCCACAGGCAGCCAAGAACTGCAAGAGCTGGCGCGCGCGGCGTTCCTGACTGCGGGCCAGGCACCGCACCGTCAAGAAACGCACGACTGATGACCTCTGAGCAGGAGAAAGCACCGGCGTTCCTGACGCACGTACGAGTGGCCTGGCAGGACGCCAGCTCCTGGCCGACGGCGTCCTGACCCCCCGAACTCCTGTGCAGCGGAGAACTGCGCCGAATACAGTCAGCCCACCAGGAGGGTAACAAGCGGTGCACGAGCACACGCCACGGCAGGTGCACGTGCTCAAGCGGTATCGGATTCACGAGAGGCGTGCAGGCGTTGCGGTCGCCACCAGCGCCTACGGCGCTCAGCATCCCCGGCTTGGGGTAGTGGCGGAACGGGCTGCACGCCGGCCTCCACATACAAGGGGGTGGCCACGATCATTCGGTGCCGCAGCCGCTCTGGCGGGAAGTTGCACAGTACGGGGGCATGACCGCGCAGGTACCCAGGAGTCCGGTAGAACATCGAGATCATGGAGAAGGCAGACCTGGCGGCGAATTCTTGATCGCTCAGCCTGGTGGAGGCCAATGTTTCCGGGGGCGTCGTGTCCCCGTCTGCCTCTCGTTGGACCAAGTCGGCCGCCATGTCATGCAGCCAGTCCGAGCCGGAGCCCATCCTGGTCGGCGGATGATCGCGATGATCCCTCACGTGCTGCTTTGAGCCACACAGCAGCAGCTCGATGTTAGGGCAGAACTCGCCGTCATGGTGCGGGCAGTGGCCTTCTTCCAGTGACGCGTAGGCGAAGACGCCGCGGTCGTCGAATCCGACATCTCTGGCTGCGGGGCCGTAGCGGAACGGGCCCCGGAATTCGAGCCAAGCGTCGAGTCCCAAGTGCGCGCAAGCCGCGGGCTCCCATACGCGCGCCCAGCACTGCTTGCTGAGATGTTCCAGCACGGGTTCCAGGCGTTCGGCAGGCGTTAGCTCCATCGGCGTTCCTTCCCCGAAGGCGACGCGCGCACCGACGCCCAGCACGTTGGCTTCGGCGTCGACGGCGCGATCGGTGAGCCTCCTTCGCGGCGGCTCGTAGAAGTCATCGAGCTTCGCGATTGACAGATATTGCAGCTCTCGCACGTCCCCGCCTTCTCGTATGCACTGCAGTCGCCTACGCACCGGCCTTCATCCTGCGGCATGGGGCGGCCGGCGCCGAGGAGAGACCCCCACCCCAGCACGCATCCACCGGATCGTGAGATCCGGTGGATGCGTGCTGGGGGCACCAGGATTCCTTCATCCGGCGGGTGAGGCGATGGTATGCACGGGTGCGCTCATCGAAGGGCAAGAGGAGGCGGTCGGGTCCACGACAGATCTTCTCCGGGCCACCGGGCGTCGTCGTCCATGGGGTCCTCGGTGCGGTCGACGGCGGTGGGGACGGGCCGGAAGACGGGGTCCAGGTCGATACCGAGGGCGGTGAGCGCGGTGATCTGAGGCGCGGTCATCTGTGCGGTGTTGCTGCGGCATTTGCGCAGCCACTGGCCGAGGCGGACCTCGTCGCCGTGGACGTCTTCCCGGTGAGAGAGCGGGACATTCAGGTGGCCTTCGCGCCGCTGGTACTGGCGGGCCGCCGTCAGGCCGCGGCTGAAGGCGCGGGCGCGCGGTGCGGGGTCGGGCAGCAGCAGCATGGCGTGAGGGTGCAAGTGCGGGTGCTGGGCGGCGAGTTGGGCTAGTAGTCGCGTCTGCTGGGGGTGCAGGGTGTGCAGCTGGTTGAGCTGGTGGTCCAGCCAGGTGCCGGCCTCGTGGCCGGAGGCCGGCAGGGGGGTGGCGGGGGCGGTGCGCGGGGTGAGGGTGAGATGGGTGTAGTCGTGCTGCCATGCCACGCCCCAGGGCGGGTTCCACCAGGGGTCGACGGCGTTGAGGGCATCGATGCGGTCGCTGTGCAGGCTGTTGTCGGCGACCAGCTGGCGCTGTCGGGCCAGCCAGCTCAGCAGCGGCCGCTCGTCCGGAGTGGGGGCGCGGGTGACGGTCAGGGTGCCGTGGCGGGCCGCGAAATTGATGGCCTGCTCCAGGCGGGCTTCGAAACTGTTCTCGGGGTGAGGCCAGGAGATGTTGAGGCTGGTCAGGGCGAGGGCACGCTGGGCGTCGAGGCTTCCGTGCGCGTAGAGCGAGCGTTGCTGACCGAGCCACAGCCCCAGGGGGTATCCGGCACGGTCGGTGTACTCGCTGGGCACGTCGAGGTGCCCGCGGCGTTCGAAGAAGCGCACGGCGGCCTCCCAGCCGATCTCCCACAGCCCGGTGTCGACCAGGTGGGTGCGCAACTGGGTGACAGAGGCAACCTCCCCTGCACGTTCGGGCGGCGGGGGGCGGGGGATGATGCGCCGGATATCGGTGTGGCCGCCGCCCAGGCGCCGCCAGTAGCGGGAGTCGTGGGTGCGCAGCCCGTTGAGGACTTCCCACAGGATGGCGAACTCCGAAGAGAGCATGGCCTGTTCGGTGCTTTGGCGCGAACCGATGTAGACGGGAATGATCAGGACGGCGACTTTGCCTGCTCCGGGGGGCTGACGCAGGGCGCGGCCGAGAGCCTGGATGATCTCGGAGGCACTGCGCTTGGGGTCGGCGAACAGGACGGCGTCCGCGTCGGGCACGTCGACGCCCTCGCCCAGGATGCGGACGTTGGACAGCACGGCTCCGTCGACTTGGTCGGCGGGGCCTGAGCGGCGGCGCAGCAGGGGAATACCTTCGAACTCGGCCAGGAACTCGGCGCGCAGGCGCGGTGATTGCTTGCTGTACAAAGCGCGGGTCCACAGGCGGCGCACCCGGGTAGTGGAGGCGGCGGCCGCGACCGTGCGAGGCAGCGTTTCGCTGAACTGGCGGGCGTAGGCGATGCGGCTGTGGAAGCTGATGACACGACGGACGCGGTGAGTTCTCATCGCATGCAGCAGGCAGACCTGCAGGGCAGCCAACCGCAGGCCGTTGGGATGGTGGGAGATGTCGTCGGTGGTGAGGATGTCATGCAGGTCGTCGTCGGTGATGACCGGCGCGACGATGCGGTAGTCGGCGAGGATGCCGCGGTCGATGGCGTCGGCGAGGCCGAGGTTGTAGACAACGGGGCCGTAGATGGAGGGATCGTCCATGGAAGCCAGCGGCTCGGGCGGTTCCCCAGGCTGCAGGGTGCGGCGGCGCCGCCGTTCCTTGGCAGGGTCCTCGGATTTCCAGACGCGGGGTGTGGCAGTCATGTAGAGGCGGCGTTCGGCGGGAATCATGCTGTCGTGGTGGATGATGGCCCACTGCTTGTTGCTGCTGCCGCTGCTTCGGTGCGCCTCGTCGATGATCACGATCTCCCAGGGGGGCAGCTGGTAGTTCCGGTGGGCGCGGACGATCGCGGGCAGAGACTGGTAGGTGGTGAACACGACGGCCGGACCGGACGAGGCGGCCAGGGTGCGGGCGATGCGGGCCGGGTCGGTGGTCGCGGTGAGACGGTCCCCGGAAAAGCTCACCGTGGTCGCCTTGAGCGTGCAGACGGCGAGCATGCGGGCGATGCGACTGTCGGCATGCCAGTGCCAGGCAGTCTGGCCGACCAGGCTGAGGGAGGGGACGACAACGAGGATGTGCCCCTGCCCGGCGAAATGCTCCGCGATCCGCATGGCGGTGATCGTCTTCCCGGTGCCAGTGGCGGAAATGATCGTGGCCCGGGGCATACGAGACAGGGCCCGCACCGCGGCGTCGTATGCTTCGCGCTGGTAGACCCGCAATTGTTTGACGCCTCTGTCCGCCACAGCCGGGGCTCCCTTCGCGGGACGGTGCAGTCAGCAACTGTCCGCCCGCATACCGGCTGGTGGGGGCGGCGGGCACAGAGTCGACCTTGCGTCAGCCGTATCAGCTGTTCAAAGCTGATACGGAAAGTCGTTACCGAGATCACAGCGCACTCCCGCCGCAGGCGGGACATCCACGCAGGCACGATGTGCGGTGGAGGTGAGTGGTGGAGCGCATACGGCCGCTGCCTTACCTGATGCCTCTGGTGGACGGCGAGTCGACCGGTTCCTTCGTGACGCGGCTGGCCGCCCGTCACGGACAGTCCGTCTCCCACCTTCTAGCCACGGTGGGCGAGGGCCGCTCCGCCGCCGACGTCGACCCCGGGGAGAGCGAGCTATATCTCAACGCCGCTGCGCGGCAGCGGCTGGCGCTTCTAGCCAGGCGCCCGCTGGCGCAACTGACGAGAGCGCTGACGAGCCTGCGGGATGAGCATCTGCTGCCCGACGGGTCAGGAGCTCCGGCGTGCAAGTGGCCGTGGCGGCCGCTCAGCGGGTTCCTGGTGCACGGATGTGCGCTGTGCGCGGCCCGTCACGGTGTGCTGGATCCAGTGTGGCTGATCAGACCGGACCCGTGGCACATCTGCGTACGGCACGGCCGCTTCCACGACAACTCGCGCGAGGACAGGATTTCCTACATCGACCTGTCACCGGGCCCGCACGTGATCCAGGCCGAACGACGTCGGCTGCGGCTGGTGGGCGCTGGCCCGGTGGGCCGTCTGCTGGTCGCGGATGCCTTCGGCGTCCTGGCACACGAGGCCGTACGCCTGCCCCGCCTGGGCAGCAGCCGCACCACGCCCCTGCGCCTGCTGCCCATCGCGGTCCGCGTCGCTACCCGGATGGCCCGCCTTGAACGGCACCGCCTGGAGCACCGACTGCAGCCCGACGAACACCAGCACTGGCGCGACCAGGCCGCCAGGGACCTGGGTTGGCAGCTGGGGGCGGCTTTGGCCGCGTGGAGCCGACAGCATCCACCGCTCAGACGCCGCCAGGCCGATCCCGCACAGCGCTGGCAGCAGTTGCCGGGCGCCCCGCACCGGGACGTGCCGGAGATGGCCTCCGTAGACAAACTGACCTGTGTCCCATGGGAAGTCCTGGCCCGAAACGGCCCCCGCCCCTACGGCTGACAGGGTACGTGCCGCAACGACGTGCTGGTCCCTTCCAGCCCTGTCCGGGCTGCAGCTCAGGGACAGGCTGCCAGGGCATACGGACCGTCGCCTAGCATCGGTCCAGCACTGTTCCCGCCGTGGCCTGCGGGATGTCAGGTGCGGAAGGGTTGTCCTGGCCGATGGACATACAGGTGCAGTACCGCAGCGCGGCAGGCCGCACGTGCCGCGATGAACCGGCTGGCGTGCGGGGCGTGCCGCTGGAGGAGCGGCAGCCATTGTCCGAACCGCGCGCCTACAAAGGCCGCCGCTCCATCCTGACCAAATGGGCCTCGGCCACCACCGGGCAGGCGGTGTGGTGCACGAGCACGGTGCAGATGGACGCGGCGATGCTCCTCGACTTCGATGCGGACATCGTGTGCTTCCAGTCCGGTGTGGTGCAGGTGCACTGGGAGCTGGAGGGCCGGCACGGCACCGTGGAGCCTGCCTTCGTCGCCCGCACCCGCGACGGACGCAGGCTGGTCTTCGCGCACCCGCCCCGCGACGAGACGGACGTGGAGGAGCGGGTGCTGCGGCAGGCCGGCGACGAGGCGGGCTGGGAGATACGCCCGCTGCAGGTGCCACAGGGGGTGCTGCGGTCCTCGCTGGAAAGTGCCGCGCACTTCAGCGGACCGGAGTTCGCCCCCGACGATCACGTCCGCCGGGTCCTGCTGGAGGTGTTCGCCACACCGCGCCCACTGCAGGCGGGCGCGGCCGCCTCGGGCCTCGGGCTGAACGCGCCCGGTTATGCCTGGCATCTGGTGTGGACGGGCGAGCTGACGTGTGACTGGACCAAGCCGCTGCTGCCGACCTCGCCGGTGTGGGCCAGCCAGGCGGCTGATGCCGAGGAGGCATAAAGGCGATGGCAACAGCCGTGGGGCAGGCGGACACGCGAGAGCAGGCCGGGCTGCGGCTCGGGGCGAGGCTGCGCTGGCAGGGCGGCACCTACCGGGTCCTGGTGTTGCAGGGCGCAGAAGTGCAGCTGGGCTGCCTGGGCGAGGAGGGAGCGGATGCCCGTGCCCTGGTCGAGGCCGTGGTCGGTGCCGACGACTTCGCTCTCCTGGACGAGGATCTGCAGGAACTCGAGCGGGAACAGGTGACGGACACCAGCCGCCTGTCCCTGCTGTCGGAGGCCGACTCGAAGCTGGTGCGGGACTGGGAGCGGCATCTTCGGGAGATCGACGACGGGGTGCCCCCGGATGCCGAGGAAGGCGCGGTGCCGCGCCCCGGCTACGACCCCGGCCGCTTCACCGTGCGCCAGCGTCTGGCCGCCAAGGCCGCGGAGATGAAGACGCTGGGCTTCAAGCACGCCTCGGCCGGCACGATCGAGCGGCGCCGGCGCGCGTATCAGGCGCGCGGAGTGTTCGGGCTGATCCGCGAGACTGTGCCGGGCTCGCCCTGGGGGCGCACCGACGAGCGGGTGGTCAAGCTGCTGCTGGCGGAGGTCAAAGCGGGGCTGGGGGAATCCGACGGGGACGCCAGCCGGCTGTACGAGCGGCTGCAGGCCGCCGTGTGGCGTGAGCACGAGGCCGAGTACGACAAGTTGATGATCTCGAGGGCCACCTTCTACCGGCTGCTGGGGCGGCTGGGCATCAACGTGGCCTCGCTGCACTGGCCCACCGACCGGCGCCTGGACGAGGCCAACGGCGCCGTTCCCCCCTACACGCCGACCCTGGCACGGCGGCTGGGCGAGCAGGTGCAGATCGACTCCACCGGCCTGGACATCATCGCGATCGGGGATGACGGACGGCCCGTACAGGTGGAGCTGACCGCGGCGATCGACGTGGCGTCGAGGACCATCATCGGCGCGATGATCGTGCCGAAGGTGCCGGGCCGCGGACCCAGGGGACGGCGGCTGGGCGGACGCGCCACCCGCTCCTTCGACGCAGTCCTCATGCTGGCCCAGGCCCTGGCCCCGATGCCAGCCCGGCCCGGCTGGTCGCCGCGGGCGCTGGCGGAGCACTCCGAGATGCCGTACGCGGATCTGGTGGCGTGCGATCCGCGGATGGCCGGTGCGGCCGCCCGGCCAGTGATCCGCCCGCGGATGGTCGTCGTCGACCACGGCAAGATCTTCAACAGCGAGCACTTCGACGACGTATGCCGGATGCTGCGCATCAAGGTCCGCCCGGCCCGGGAACGCACCGCCACCGACAAGGCCATCATCGAGAGCACCTTCAACGCGATCAAGAGGAGGTTCTCGCAGTACGTCACCGGCTACACCGGCTCCGACCTGAAGCGGCGTGGCAAACACGTGACCGAGGGGCCGCTGTGGAGCCTGAACGAGCTGCAGGACCTGCTCAATGAGTGGATCGCCCTGGACTGGCAGCAAAAACCGCACGACGGACTGCGCAGCCCGTTCCTGCCCGGCCTGACGATCAGCCCGAACCGCATGTACGCCACGCTGGTGGCCGCCGAGGGCCATGTGCCGCTGACGCTGACGCCGCACGAGAACCGCAAGCTGCTGCCGTTCAACTACCTGAAGGTGACCGACAAGGGCGTCAGGATCGGCAACCGCATCTACAACAGCCAGGCCCTGCAGGAGTACAAGAACCGGCACACCGGGATCCCAGGGCAGGGCAGGCGCTGGCAGATCCGCTACAGCCCCTACGCGCCGCGGTTCGTGTGGCTATGGGACCACCACCGGGACGACTGGGTGGAGGCGGAGTTCATCCACCAGCGACTCATCGGCGACGACTGGACCGAATGGACCTGGGAGCAGGCCACCCTCGCCGTCCTTGAGGACGGCGGCCACAAAGAGGATCAGCGGCGCATCGCCCGCGAGGTGTCCCGTCTGCGCGAGCGGGCCCGACGCGGCCCGGACCCCGACACTGTGCAGGTGCCGCAGCTGTTCACCGGCCCAGCCCTCGACCTGGACGTACCCGCGGCCGACCCGTACGAGGGCATCCCCGACCCCGACCCCGCCACCGTGGTGCGGGCGCCGGCGCTAACCATGGCCGCCGAACACTTCCTGCACGCACCCCGTCCCGCCCCTCCCCCGCCACCCGATGACCCGGGCATGGAGACCGACACGGACGTCGAACCGGCCGTTGCCGGCCAGCCCGCAGCCACCGGCAGCAAGGGTGTGCAGGAATCCGCCCGGGCGTACCGGACGGGCGCGCTGAGCCTGCGCGGCGGCGCGGCCGAGGTATTCGGCATCACCCAGCCACCCCTCCCCCGACCGGCTCCGCCCCCCACCGCAGAGCCCGGTGCCGAAGAAGACGACGGAGAAGCATCATGAACCGAGAAAAGCTGATCAGCGTCTTCGGCCCCGGCGTAGCCGAGGCCGTGACCCAGCCCGTCGACCCTCCACTGCTGACCACACGGGAGGGCTGGAACCTCGCGGCCTCGCGTCGCCTCGCCCCGCTCGAGCGCGCCGACTGGGCGCCCAAGGGCACCGAGGTCGGGCCCCGGGACCCGCGCCTGATGTACCACGCCGAGATGCTGCCCGTGGTCACTCCTGCCCTGTGGCGTGGCCTGCTCGATGCGCGGCGTCAGCTGCGCAAGAACCGCTTCCGCAGCATCGGCCGCGCTACGGACATGATCATCGATGGGGACCGGGGCACCGGCAAGTCCACCCTGCTGGTGCAGATCGGCCGCGGCTTCCAGGGCCTGATCGAATCGGACCTGGGCCCCGACCCCAACCGCATCCCGGTCATCTACGTCACCGTCCCGCCGGAGCGGGAGAGCAATCTGCACTGGTCGCTGCCCCTGGCCGAGTTCCTGGGTCTCAACCACACCCTCAACCCCGACGACCGCAACCGCCGCACCGCCGACATGACCGAGGCCGTCGCCCACGTGATGCGCCAGGCGAAGACACAGCTGGTCCTCATCGACGGCATCAACCGAATCCAGGACAACGAGATCGCCAACGCGTTCAGCTACTTCGAGGCCCTGCAGGACCGCACCAACGTGACACTCATCTTCTGCGGCACCGGCGCCCGGGAAATCGTCCACGAGGCCCGTTACGACAGGCGGCGCAAGAATCTGCCCGACGTGTTCAAGGGCAAGACCTACTTCAGCGACCTGCCGGTGCTGTGGGCGGGGATCATCCCCTACGGCGACGACTGGCACAGCGTCGTCCAAGGCTTCGAGGAAGACCTGTGCCTGTACGACCACAAGCCCGGCACCCTGCTGAAACTCTCCAAGTACCTGCACCAGCGCACCGGCGGCTACATCGCCTCCCTCAGCGACCTGATCTGCCAGGCCGCGCAGGAAGCCATCGAAACCGCCACCGAGGACGAACCGGAGGCCATCACCAAGCGGCTCCTCGACGACATCCGCATCGGCCGCGGCGACAGCCGATAGCCCCCTGTCTCTGGACGTCCGGCTCTCTCACATGCGGCGCTGTTCCTCCAGCGGCAAAGCTGCGGTGGTCCTGCACCGGGTGGGCTTCGACTGGCCTCCCGTGCGCCTGGAAGCAAAGACGGCTGTCGCCATCGCAGGCCCGGTCGGGTATCACTGCTCCCGCAGATGCCCGGGGGACCTTGGCGCCCAGGTGTCAGTTCTCGGCGGGAGACCACCTCAAGTGGTAGATCTTGAGGTCGGTCTGCTCAGCTTCGGGCAGAAGAGTGCAGTGCATGTGCCGGGTCCAAAAACGCACGGCGTCCGGGCGCGTGCGCTCTACCTCTATGAGGACGTCGTGCGCGCCCTTGCTGGCGTCCTCGAGTACGCGACGGGCCAGTTGCCGCCCCAAGCCCTCGCCCCGCGCCTCTTGGTCAACCACCAGGTACTCCAGCCGGGGGTGGTAGGGACGCGGGCCGTCGGCTGACGCCGCCGGGGCTCTGAATCCGTTGGCCACCACGGCCAACCCGGAAAGAGCGTTCGAGCCGGAGCGGATCATGGTCCAGATGCGGGGCTCGTTCACGGGGGACGGCAGATCCGCCAGGGGCCACTCGCGTTGAAGCAACGCCCGCGCAGCGTCTTTGTGTTCGCCGAGGCCGACGGAAATCTGTACCGGGATCATGATTCCCAGTGTGCCGTGTGCGCTCGAGCAGACGCGGCGCCTTCGCGCTCAGGCGCCGCTTTGCATGGGAGTGCGGGCGGGCCGCGCGCTGAGCGCGCGGCCTCACCGCTGACCGGGCGCACCCCAAATGCGCTGCGGTCCGGGTTCCGTGCACGGCGTTGTCCGAGGTGCCCAGATCCTGCCACCAGGGTGTCCCAGGCTGGCCGCAGGAAGCAACCCGAAACCTGGACACAGGCGGTACATCGTTGTTCTGCCTCGGGTCGGCTAGCCGAAAGAGGTCTGTGAGCAGGTAAAAGGCATCAGGTCCCTGTTCTGGACAGAGTTGGGACAATACCTTGAACTCTTGGTTCCGGGTGGTGCTGAGGGGGGCTGGTCCGGCACGATCTGGGATGTGTGCAGCGGCGGGCCGGCCCCAAACCTCCTGCCGGTAGTGGCACACATGTCCGAGGTGCATCAAGGGAGTTCACGCATGAGTAAGGCTTTGCTGTGTGTGGGGGACGGCACACCGGTGCCGTGTCACCTGTCCGATGTGGTGATGGTTGTCGCCGTGCTGATCGTGGTGTTGAGCACGCTGGGTTCGGCGTCGGCCTGGCAGGGCGTGGCCCAGGCGCTCGTGGCCGAGACGGTGGCCGCGGTGGTGGTGGCCGCGGTGAAGCCGTCGGCGTACGACCGCATGTGACGGCTGGTTCGAGTCATGGCGGGGCGACGGGAGATGGAACTTGTTCCCCGGGTGCCGGAAATGGCGGAGGTGGCGCGCTGGCTGCGGCGGTCGCGCCACCTCTCCGGCCTCACCTACGAGCAGCTCGTGCGGGCTACCGGCTTCAGCAGGGGGCGTCTCAACCGGGCAGCCAACGGCTGGCGCTCGTCCTGGCCGGTCGTGGAGGCGTTCACCCGGGCTTGCGGCACGGACGTGGGCACGGCCAGGGTGCTGTGGCTGAAGGCCAAAGAGGCCGCGGAGGGCACCGACCCAGTCCCGGATGTGATCGCAGTCGCGCATGTGGGCACCTTCGATGAACTGCGCGTGGCGATGGGGCACTTGCGTGTTCTGGCTGGCCGGCCGAGCCTGCGTGAACTGGTCGAGCGGAGCGGGGGAAGACTGAGGCGCACTACCTTGGCCAGCGTTTTTAGCGGAAGATCATATCCGCGCAGGGAGCTGGTTGTGGCGTTCGTCGACGTCGTGGGTGTGGGCGGCGACGACGCTGCCAGCTGGGCAGCAGCGTGGGATCGCGCCCAGGCCCACTTGCGCAGTGAGCGTAAGGCGACGGCCCCGCAGCCTTTGGCCGTGGTGCCGTCTCCGGCCCTGCTGTCGGTCCTCGGTGATCTGCCCCTGTCCGACTGGGCCGCCGTGGCAGAAGTGGTGGACGTCGTCCGGAAAGGCCATGAAGAGGGGCTCCCCGCTTCGGTCACGGTCGACTTTCAGCACGATGGAACCGTGCCCGAACGCGGCACGATCACCATCTCCTGCCCGGGCGCCGGTTTCGACCGTGCAGCCATCCAACAGCTGTTCCGGATCAGCTGGACTGGCAGGCCCCTGGAGCAGAACGAGTTCGGCCCCGGATTCCTCGCGGCCTGTCTTCGACTGGGCTCACGCATCACGCTGCGCACCGCCCAGCGACACGAGCCTGCATGGACCGTCTTCACTCTCGATCTGGCTTCCTTCGTCTCCGGTTCCTCCTGGCAGGTCCCCATCGGCGCAGAACCCAAGACGGAGACCGGGCAGCAGGGCACACGTATCACCATCGAAGCCCTGCGCTCCGCCTGGCCCCCCAACATGCAACACCGTCTGCGGCGGCACTTGGGCGACGTCTACAGCTACCTGCTGCGCGAACAGCAGATCCAGCTGACCGTGTCCGATGCTGTGGTGGCTCCCCGTAAGCCGTGCATCTGGGGAGAGAACCGCTTCGTCCAAAGACGTGGTCAGGAGATCAGCGCTGTGCAGAAGATCGACATGGTGCTGGCCACGCTGTACCGGTGCCAGGACTGCTGGCACGCCAGCCCGCTCGGCTCGTCGTCCTGCTCGCAGTGCCAGGGAACGCGGCTGGAGCAGACCGAACACCGCGTGTGGGGGTGGCTGGGCGTTCAGCGCTACCTGCACCAGCGCGACTACGGCATCGACTTCTTCCGTGACGGCCGGAAGATCCTTGCCAGGGACAAACGGTTGTTCTCCTTCACTGAAGATCTTGAGGGCATCGTGGAGTACCCGGTGGACTCGCCCGCAAAGGGGCGGCTGGTCGGCGAGATCCACTGCGATCATGTACCCGTCAACTTCACCCATACGGCATTCGACTACGACAGTCCGGAATGGCGTGGGGTCGTCCATGCCATCCGCGGACCGGGCCCGCTCGCTCCCCTGCGGGCCCAGAAGTTGGGATTCGCGTCCAACACCAGTCCCCTGGCCACGCTCTTTGCCGCATTCCGCAGAAACGACCCCGGACTGCGGTGCCTGATTCCCGGGGACGGCGTCCGGGCCCTGCACGAGACTGCCGCCACCTGGGCAGAGCGCTTCCACCAGGGAGACCCTGCCTACCAAAGCGACGAGGCGTGGTACGACGCCGCGCTCCGCCACGACACGCCAGCCCCGGCCACAACGGTGGTTGACGATCGCATCGATCTTGCGCATCTTGATCCGGAGGACCTCAGCGACCTCGTCCACCGCCTCTACATGAACTTGCACGACGACCCCGCAGAGGGGCCCCGGGAGCTGATCGGGCCGGGAGCAGCGACCACGGTCTTCCGGGACAGGTCTCGCTCCGGCGAGCGCTGGGTGCTGCAGACACGGCGCAGTCAGCACGTTGTGCCGCTTGAGACGGTTCACGCTTTGGCCGGGCAGATGCTGGACGTGCAGGCTGTCCGGGGCGTCCTCGTCACGACCGGTTGGTTCGGAGCGAGCAGCCGTGCGCTTGCAGCCCGCTCCGGTCGCATCGATCTCGTCGATGGTCGGGCCCTGAAGTCTCTCCTGCATGAACACCTGGGCATCGAGGCACGGCTGCGGCTCAAGCGTCTTCCGCCGGAATGGGATGCGGGAGACCTTGCCTGAGCCTATGGCTTCAGGCCCGGCCGGACGAGGGCAAGGGTGGCCGTAGTGGCTGTAGTTTCGATGCGCTCCGTCAGCGGCATCGTCCGGGACCCATACGGGACGGCATCGACAGCGCCCGCCTGGTGGCCAGGCTCATCGCCGACGTCTGCGTGTGGAGCACGTGCGTGCGGTCTCTGTACTGGCCCGTGCACGTGTCGGCACTGGAAAGCGCCCTGGACCAAGTCCGCGCATGTCTAGTCCAGTTGGCCGACGAACTGAGGGCCGCCATGCCGCGCGGCCAGCAGGACCCGGCGCCGGAGCAGGTCGCGCGCGTCCTGGAGAGCTTCCCGAGCATCAACATCCATGCCGGTAATCACGCTTCCGTCGAGGTGCACGCGCCGGTCGCGCTCGCACAGCACGGCGGGAGGGCCGGTGCCAGCGTCATCGGGCGGGGCCGGCGAACGCCCCTGCGCCGCGTGCCCGTTGGGTGGGCCGTCGTGGTCGCTCTCGCGGCAGCGGCGGCAGTGACCGCCTGGATCACATGGGTGTGATCCAGGAGTGGGCCCCGCACATGTGCAGGAAGGCGAGCCCGGGCAGCGCCGGTGGCGGTCCCAGCACGCCGCGGAGCGCTGGCGCGCGGTGCCGGCGGCCACAAGGACGCCGTCGGGCGGGAGTTGGTGTGACCGGCACAACGCCATCCGCGAATCAGTCCAGGAATATTTCGTGTTAATGTTCCGAGGTCTAATCTGAGGCGGTGTGGAGTGCTGACGTCCGGTGACCTGCAGGCGCATCCCGGGATGCTCGCGCTCGCGCGCGAGTCGCGGGGGATGACGCAGACCGGGGTCGCCGATGCCATGACCAAGGCGTCGGACGGGGCCACTGTCGTCTCCCAGGGGTACGTCAGCAAGGCGGAGTCGGGACGGCTGGCAGTCGGCGAGGACCGGCTGGTGCTGTACGCCGCCGCCCTCGGCTACCCCCCGGAGTTGCTGTGTGTGGACCCGCAGGTGGGCGGGGTGGGTGTCGGGCTGATCCATCACCGCAAGCGGGCGTCACTGTCCGCGCCGGCGCTGCGGCGCATTCACGCCCAACTCGCCCTGGTGCGGCTCCAGGTGTCCGGAATGGCGGGTGCCGCCGCGGTACCGGACAGCAGGCACCGGTTCCTACAGGTGGCCCTGGACGATTTCACGACAGCCAGGGACGCGGCGCGCCAGGTGCACCGGGAGTGGGCAATGCCCGCGGGGCCCGTGGCCGATGTGATCGGCTCCATCGAAGCGGCGGGCGGCTGGGTCGTGGTACGGGACTTGGGCAGCAAACTACTGGACGCTGTCAGTCAGTGGGATGGCCGCCAGATGCCGCTGATTCTGGTCAACAACCGTGCTCCGGGCGACCGTTGCCGTTTCAGCGTCGCTCACGAGCTGGGGCATCTGGTGATGCACACCGAACCCGGCGCCGCAGGAGAGCAGGAAAAGCAGGCCGACGCCTTCGCCTCGGAGTTCCTGATGCCCGCGGCCGACATACGGCAGGCGTTCACCGGCGGAGTCAATCTTGCACGGCTGGCGGAGCTCAAGCGCATCTGGCGGGTGTCGATGAGCGCCCTGCTGCGGCGCGCGGTCGATCTGAACGCCCTCAGCGACTGGCAGTACCGCACTGTGGCGGTGGAGATGTCGGCGCTCGGCTACCGCACCGCCGAACCGATCGACATCACGCCGGAACGACCGCGGCGGGTGGACGCTCTGGTTGACACCCTGCTGTCGGACCGTGGCCTGGAAATCGACCAGGCGGCAGCCTGCGCCCGCCTGCTGCCCGAGGACTTTGAGCGCCTGTACGTGGCAGGCAACCGCTCGTTATCCCATGCCGCTTCGAAGGTGAGGCCATGATCGACCCGTCTGCTCCGCTGCCGCGTCCACGCTCGGATCTCACCGAGCCGCCCGACGCACCCCAGGCCCTGACCGGTGCACTGCGCGTCCTGCAGGGCCGCATGCTGCTGCACGTGAGCCCGGCCCGCGTCGGCTTCTTCCGCACCCAGCTCGATGCGGGCCGCAGCGGGCTGGTGCTGTGCGGGCCCAACGCGCTGCACCAGGCAAGGAGGCTGCGCCGCGAGGAACAGTTCAGCGGACCGCTACTGGTGGACCCGGCCGTGTACGAGGTACGGGCGGCGAGCGAGGAGGAACCCTTTCCCCACGCGTCCCAGGACACGTTCGCCTTCGACGATCCGCTGGCCGTGTCGCTGGCGGAGCAGCGGGCCATGGGCGTCACCGCGCCGATGACCCCAACCGGCTACCTCCACGCGGACGACTCCGACGCGCTCAAGGCGGCGGTACACCGGGTGGCCGCTCTGGAGGATCCGCAGGTCGTCTTCGCCGCGCCCGTGGACGTGGGCTGGCTGCGGGAGGAGGACTCCGTGCGGCAGCTGATCGCCTTCCTGCGGCTGCTGACGGGGCCCAAGGCCCTCATGCTGGGAGGGCAGATGGACCCGCTCGCCCGTCACCCCAGGGCCGTCGACCACCTGCGACGCATCGTCACCGAGGTGCCGGGGGCAGCGCTGTTGCGTACCGACCTGGCCGCCTTCGGTGCACTGGCCGCGGGGGCGGCGTTCACGGCGTTCGGCGCCGGCAGTCGGCTGCGGCACATCATCGCCCCCGGCGAAAAGGCCAAGACCAGCAAGGGCTTCTCGAAGTCGCCGCACGTGCTGTTTCCCGAGCTGATGGACTTCTTCCTCGGCAAGACACTGGCCGACCGTTTCGCGGCCGCCGCTGCCCCGGTCTGCGGCTGCGCGGCGTGCGAGGGGGTGCGGGCGCTGGATTCGTTCGCCAGCAACGCGGGCGACCGGCAGGCGCGGGCGGCGGCGCACAATGTGGCGGTCCTGATGGAGTGGCTGCGCACCCTGACCGCACTCGCTCCCGGCCGCGCGTGCCAGCAGTGGTGGCACGAACGCTGCCGCACGGCCGTCGACCGGTATCCGGTGCTGAACGCGCAGCTGCTGCAGCCGGATCTGTTCAAGGCTCCCCCGCAGCTCAAGCGGTGGGCGCTGGCCGCCCCGGCCGATGAGGCGGCACCGCTGCGGGCGGGCGTGAAGGACTACCGCAAGAGCTGATACAGCTCCTCCACGAAGCACCATGCGGCAGCGGTATGCCGCAGCGGCCGGTACGGGGCCGGCTCCAGCAGCATCTCGACGCCGTCACCGGTGGCGAGGAAGACGCCGATGCCGTAGAAGTCCGCCTCGGCCAGCGCCTCATCCAGATGTGCGGGGCGGCGGGTGAGCAGCATGGCGCGGCGGCAGAACGGGGCGAACCGGCCGGCATCACGAAGCCCCTGGCGCCCCCCGGAGGCTCGGACCACCGCCAGATCGATGCGCGCCGGGCGCACCGCGCGCCGGGTCACCGACGTGCGGTCACGATCCGCGCACCCGGTCGGCAGGGCCCGCACGGCGCGCCGCTGGTCGGCATCGAGGCCGGTGAGCGGGACGGGGATGCCCACCGGGAGGGTCAGGAGCGTCTCCAGCGCCGCCATCCGGTCCAGACGGGCCGCGGCGGCATGCCGGCGCCGGGCGTGCTCGGCGGAATCCAGCCGGTAGAAGAACAAAGCCTCCACGCCCTGCAGGGACGCGACCTGGGCCTGCGCTCCCGTCTCCAGCAGAGCGGCAGATGCCGTCCGCACGGAACGGTCGATCACGGAGTTCGCCAAGGTCGCCATGGCCTCCACCCTGCCTCACCGGGCCCCGGCCGCTCGCGGCGGCCCCGTCGTCTATCCAACCCGCATGGATACGGGTGCTTGTGCCAAACAGCTCAACAGGCCTTCAAGACACTGCCAGAGCGCGTCATCGTCACTGCGCCGGTACCAGCGGCGCCTCTCCCCCGCCGCACGCGGCAGCTTGCGGGCCAGACCCGCCTCCACCAGGGCCCTCATCGGTGCCTGATAAACGCTCGACTGCACCTGACGGGTCACTGCGAGGTCACCCAGGCATACCCCGCGCCCGTCCGCCGAGGCGAGCGCCAGCATCAGCTCCGCCCGGTAACGGTTGCCGAAAACCGGCACGGACGCCTCCCGCAGCCGCTCCAAGGCTTCTTGAGACATGATTCATGATTCGCTAATCATGAATAAAATGTCAAGAGGACGCGGCTCACGTCTGTCACTGGGACAGAAGAAGCCCCGGGGACCGCGCCGTTGAGCTCCGCGGCATGGGACTGCTGTCGCAGAAGGGGCCGCTACGGTGGCCGGGTGACTGTCGCGAACGACTCGGCGGGCGGCACTTCCGGCCGCACCACCTTCACCGTCTCTGCTGAACTGTCCATGGCGCTGGCCGCTCAAGGGCCGCACGGTGAGCGGGCATTGCACCTCCTGCGGGATGCGGGGGCGGTCTTGTCTGATCCGGCCCGGTGGAACGCTCCGTACGAGGTCGCCCAGTCCTGCTGCCGAGGGGCGATCGACAGCATCCTCAACCTGGCGCCGAAGGACATCGAGGGCATCGAGGCGGCCAAGAACGCCGTCACGGACGCCGCCAAGGCGGCCGTCGAAGCCTGGCGCGCTGACAACCAGGTCCCCGAAGGGCTACTGGACGCCCTCGCCGGCGTGGTCGATGCGCTGCGGGCGGAGGAGAACAATCCGGGCGGGCGGCGCGTACGCCAGATCGGGCACCTGGTGCAGGAGCTGACGCGGCAGGAGATGGGGCTGGCCGAGGCCGAGGCCGTACGCAACTCCTGGACCCGGTTCTACCGGGACACCTCTGGTGTCCTGCATGGGTCGGGCGCCACGCCCGAGGAGTCCCGCGAGCGGTTCGAGGGCGTGGTGGCGGCCTTCGAGCAGCTGTTTTTGGGGCTTCCGGAGCGTGCCGAGCGGCTGCGGCAGCTGGCGTCGAGCGAGCAGCCGTCGCCGCGGGATGCCGGCGAGATCGCATCGATGTCGGATCCGCGTGCTGGCAGCTACTTCTTCCGTGCCGCGGTGAGCCGGCACTGGCTTGGCCTGCTGTCGCTGGACCGGCTGCTGCCGGAGGCGTCCCGATGGCCGGCCCTGCCCTACCTGCGGCGGCAACTGGCCGCCGAGCCACCGCAGGTGTGCGCGTGGGTGGAGCAGCATCTTGCCGCAATCGAGGCGCGCGGCCCGGGCGCGGTCGGCATGGCGGTGAGCCTGGTGGCCGAGGCGGGCATGACGGCGTGTGGGGTGCTGCAGCAGATCACCAGGGCACGGCAGGACCGCCATGTGCTGCTGCGCATCAGTTACTGGGCGCGGGATGTCCCGGTGTCCGACCGCACCGGGCAGTGGGTCCGCGTCGTCGAGGACGTGCTGCGTCAGCCGTCCTTCGGCGCCCAGGAGTCCTGGGAGGCGGCGCAACTGGCGGGCGCTCTGGCCCAGACCGCCCACCTTGAGGGCCAACTACGGTCTGACGGGGACCGTTTGGGAGTGATCATCCGGTCCGCCCTGGCGTCCGTGCTCGCCGTGCACCTGTCGGAAGCTGACAAGTGGGAGGTCAGCCTGGTCAACGATCTGCGGGAGATCTCTCTGGCCGATCCGCCGCACAGCGTGCTGTTCACACTGATGCGCGCCGTACTCGACCTGGCCCGCGAGGACGCCCGGCTGAGCGTTCCGTTGTCCGAGCGGCTGCGGGTGCTGGACAACAAGCTGCCGGCCGGCCCGGTGGCCGACCGGCTGCGCGCGGTCGTCCTGCTGGAGAGCTACGACCACGATCGGGCAGATGCGGCGTCGTCCGGCACCTGGTGGGAGCAGGCCCTCCCGCTGGCGGGCCGGCTTGCGGCTGCCAGATCCCCGCGCGCGGATGTCGCGGACTTCCTCGCCCTGCTCAAGGACGCCTGCCCCAACCAGCACCGTGCCGGGCTGCACAGTGTGCTGGCCCAGGGTCTCGGACAGGCACCGTCCGCGCAGGAGATCTCCGACTGGAAGAACGCCTACGAGACGGCGCACGCCTCGCTGCCGTCTGCCTGGCGCACCGTCTGGGAGCTGTCCCAGGTCCTGGCCCCGGAGGTGCTCGAGCCGTGGCGGCCACTGCTGGAGACGCTCATCGCGATGGCGGGACAGCCCGCACCTGCGCGTCCGGAGCCGGTCATGCGCGTCACGTCCTGGATCGAGAGCCACGGCGGTTTGTCAGCGGAGGCGTTCGCTGCCCGTGCGGCGGAGGAGGGTCCGGCCGCCGCGGTCGGCCACCTGGCCACCGCAGCCGTCGAGCGCACCGACGTCGACGCCAGTGACGCTCGCGCCGGCCTGCTCAGTGACCTGGTGGCCCAGGATCCGCAGCTGTGGGCCCGCGATGCGGACGGCGTGGCCGCCGCGGCCGACGATCCAGCCGTGCTGGCCGCCTACTTCAATTCCCTGCACCGGGCCGCCCGTGAAGGGAAGATCGCAGACGGGGAGCTCGCTGCGATCGCTCTGGCCGCCTTCGCTGCCCGGCCGGCGGCCGGGCAGGACACGTCGGGCGCAGGGCAGTTGGAGCGGGTGATCTGCAACCTGCTGCACCGGGCGTGGGAGAACGGGCTGCTGCTGGAGGACTCATCGGGCGCGGCAGACGGCGCCGTCGAGTGGTTGGAAGGCCTGGTCACCGGCTGGACGCAGCCCCGTACCGACACTCCGCAGCCGCTCCTGGTAGCGATCGATCAGCCGGGCGGGGCGGCGCTGCTGTCGCTGATCGCCTGGGGCCTCCAGCAGGCCCAGCGCACCGGCCAGGAGCTGGCCGACCCGGTCCGTGCTGTGCTGGCCCGGCTGCTGGAGGGCGAGCCAGATGATCAGGCCCTGTCGGTCATCGGCTTCTGTCTCGGCCAACTGGCGCACGTCGATGCGGCCTGGGCCGAGGAGCACGCCGACCAGCTCTGCACGCTCGACGCTCCCTGGCGGCCCGCCGCTACCTGGCTGCGGCATGGGCGCCCGCACAGCGGCATCCTGGCACGCCTGGATCGCACGGCGCTGCTGCAGACGGCGGCCGGCCCAGACGGCATCCCCACTCTCGACAAGATCATCCTGTCGTTCCTCACCGGCTCGGAAGCCCTGGGCCCGGTCCCTGCGCTATTGACCGAGCTCGGCGGGCAGGCCGACGGGCCCCAAGCGGTGTCCGAGTTGCTGTCCCGCCTCGCCCAAGCCGTGATCCGCTGCGCGGAAACAAGCCCGTGGCCCGAGCGGGCGGCCGCGTTGTGGCGTTGTGCGCTCGAGGCGCAGCTGGAGCCCGCTGCTCTCATCGGTGCGGGGCGGTTTGCCTACGCCGACCGGCTCGACGATGCCGTCTGGCTGGAGCTGACCGCCCGCACCGTTGCCCGGCAGCCGGAGGTGGAGGCGCCCTACGCGATCGCCGAGCGTGCAGCGCGCCACCCCGATTCGGCCGATGCCCTGCTGATCGCCGCGGCCATGCTCGGCGCCCAGGTGGACGTCTTCCACCGGCAGGAGATCCAAGGGCATGCGGCCTTGCTCTTTGCCCAGAGCACCGCGGAGGGCGCGGCCGAACATGAACAGCTGCGGATCGCGTTGATCAACGCCGGTGCGATCGAGGCTGCCTACAAAGACCCCCCTGCCAGCCCATGACCGCCCTGGCGCAGGCGGGTTGAGGTCAGGGCCCGGTCAGGTGACCGCATCGGCCACGGTGTGCGGCTTGGCTTCCTTTCCCATCTGAAGACGAGGTGCCTACGGCTCGCGTCGCTGGACATGGCCGCTGTGAGAGATCGAGGGCAAGCCCAGGGGGCGCCCTGAGATCAAGCCGGGCCTGGGAGCCGCTATACCGCGTCCGCGCATCCCGCGCGGCCGGTTTCGGTCTTGGTGACCGGAAGCGCCTAGGGTGAGTGTGGCGGGCGCCGGGGGGGGGTGGCGGGCGCAGACACGCCACGCTGGAGGTAACCATGGGGTTGCGCCCGACACACCTCGGTTACGCCTACCAGGATCTGCTCACCGCGCTGCGTCTGGTGGATCTGGCGGTGGGACGTGCGAGGTCGGTGACCGTGGACACGAAGATGTTCGCCGGGGACCGGTTCGATGACATCACGGGGCCTTGACCCTTGATCCTGGACACACGAGACACTGGATCCTGAGGATCTGAGAACGGACATCTCGTGGTCATGAAGAACTATCCGCCGCAGTTCAAGGCGGACGCGGTCGCGCTGTACGAGTCGCGGCCCGAGGCGACGATCAGGCAGGTCGCCGCCGATTTGGGGATCAGCCCCGAGACCCTGCGGAACTGGGTCCGAGCGGCCGGTGCGAGCCGGCCCCGGGGGCGGCGGGCGGAGGCGCCCGCCGAGCCGCCCACACCGCTGGAGGCGGAGAACGCCGCTCTGCGCAAGAAGGTCCGTGAGCTGGAGGAAGAGCGCGAGATCCTGCGGAAGGCGGCGAAGTATTTCGCCGGGGAGACGCGCTGGTGAACCGCTTCCAGTTCGTCGCCGACCATCAGCGCCGTTACGGCGTGAAGCGGCTGTGCACCATCCTGGGCATCGCCCGCTCCAGCTTCTACTACTGGCGCCGCACCGCCGCGGATCGGGCCGCCCGGCAGGCAGCCGACGCCCGCCTCGCCGCCCGGATACGGGCCGTGTACCGCGAGTCGGATGGCACCTATGGCGTTCCCAGGATCACGGCCGAGCTCCGCGAGGCGGGCGAGCGCGTCAACCACAAGCGGATCGCGCGGCTGATGCGGGCCGCCGGTCTGGCGGGCGTGCGCTTGCGCCGCAGGCACCGCACCACGGTCGCGGACCCGGCCGCGGCGAAGGCCCCGGATCTCATCGGCCGCGACTTCACAGCAAGCGAGCCGAACACGAAGTACGTCGGCGACATCACCTATCTCCCGCTGGAAGGCGGGAAGTTCCTCTACCTGGCCACCGTCATCGACCTCGCCTCACGCCGCCTGGCCGGCTGGGCGATCGCGGACCACATGCGCACCGGCCTCGTCATCGACGCCCTGGCCGCCGCCGAACGCACCCGCGGCAGCCTCTCCGGGGCGGTCATGCACACCGATCACGGCGCCCAGTACACCAGCCGGGCCTTCGCCGACGCCTGCCGCCAAGCCGGCGTCCGCCAGTCCATGAGCGCGATCGGCAGCTCGGCGGACAACGCGCTCGCCGAGTCCTTCAACGCGACGTTCAAACGCGAGGCTCTTCAGGGCCGAAAGCACTGGTCCAGCGAACGCGAAGCCCGTCTCGACGCGTTCCGCTGGCTCAACCGCTACAACACCCGACGCCGTCATTCCCACCTCGGACAACGGAGTCCCATCGCCTACGAGACAGCACTCGACACAACATCAACTACCCTGGCCCAAGCCGCATAGCCCGTGTCCAAGATTCTGGGTCAAGGCCCACGTGCGAGTGGGGCACCGGCAGCCGTGAGCGATTGCAGATCAAGCACACGGATCACGACCGCGCGTTGTCGGCGGAGAGTTTCATCAAGGACAGCCGGGGTCTGCGCCTGGATCTCCTCTTCTCCTCCATCGACCGTGACCTCACCTCACAGCCCGCTACCTCACACCGTCTCGTGGTCCGCGACACGGAGCCGGACGAACCTGATCTGATGCGGGTGCTGCAGCCAGTCAGCAGCGGCATCGACCCGGGCCCGGCACTGCACGGCCTGGGCAGCAAGCGGTTCCGGTTCGACGCCGCTGCGCTGCGCGCCCACAATCCGTGGCAATCCATGCTCGCCGCTGTCAGAGACGAGGTGCTCCAGCGTGCCTGTGCCTGTCTGATCGTCGACACCGGTGTTGCGGCGTGCTCGCTCAACATCCGCGAGCCCGGGCCGGCCGAGGCGGCCCTGCTGCATCGCATCACCGAGGAACTCGGTGCCGGACGGCCGCCGAACCGGACCCGTACGGCCGAGGACGTGGCGCTGGCTCTCATCGAGACGGCCAAGGCGGCCCGCAGCCGGACGGGCACGGTGACGGTCGAGGACCTGCTTCCCCGCCTGGGTTTGGAGACCGACTTCGGGGCCGTGCGTGAGGGCCAGCCCGTGGACCGGGCCACCGAGGTGGCCCGCCCCGCCGTGCTCACAAATGTGGTCACGGCCGTGGAGGACACCGCGCAGCAGGGCGGTGTCGTGGTGGTCACCGGCGCTCCCGGCATCGGCAAGTCGTGGTTGTGCGAGCAGCTCGGCGACGCACTGGCCCAGACCTGGCTGGCGGTACGGCATCACTGCTGGCTCGGCGCTGCGGATGCCGACCGTGGTGAGCGGGTGCTGACCGAGGTGGTGATCGGCAGCCTGCTGCGGCAGCTGGAGAGCGCCGCACCGGAGGCGGTGGCGCAGGTCAGGCCCCGCTACGCGGCCACCAAGGAGACGCTCGTGGCAGCGGTCACGGCTGTGCGCGGCCTGCTCCCGGATCGGCCCGTCGCGTTGGTCGTGGACGGGATCGATCACGTCAGCCGGGTCCTTGGGCACAGCAGTGGCGGCGCGTTCGGTGGGCCGGTGGATCCGGCGGCCTGCCTGGTCGAGGAACTCACCTCGCTCAGCCTGCCGCCCGGCGCCGTTCTGGTCCTGGCCAGTCAGCCCGGCCCTCATCTGGAGGCGGTCGACGCCCGGGCCGCCCGTTTGACCGTTCCCCCTCTCGACCGCGCCGAGCTGGGTGCGTTGGCGGAGCGTCTGGGTGTGCTGTCGGCGCTGGCGCCGTCGGCTGCTGCTCTGGGGGCTGCCACGGATGCTGAGGCCGCTGTCACCTTGATCGAGGAGCGCTCACGAGGCAACGCTCTTTACGCCACGTATCTGTGCCGTCAGGCCGTGGGCCCGGCTCCTGGTCTTGGCGCATCGCTTGCGCCGGGCGCTGTGGGTGATCCCCTTGAGCGGCTGCGCGCGGTTCCGTCATCGGCGCACGACCTGGACGACTACTACGCCTATCTGCTGCAGGCTTTGACGCTCGAGCAGCGTTACGCGGTCAGCACGCTGGCAGTCTGCGACTTCGCTGTCAGCGCGGACGAGCTCGGGGAGATCTTCCCGATGCCGGCGATGATGATCGGTGCCGCCCTGACCAGGGTGGCACCGATCATCGCGCAGCAGCCGGGGATCGGCGGGCTGAAGATCCACCACGAGAGCTTCAGCCGTTTCGTGCGCCGGGCCGAGGGTGACTCCCGATGGGTGGACCAGGTCCGGACCCAGGCCGCCCAGTGGCTTTCCCAGCGCGGGTTTTTCACGGACGCGCGTGCCTTCCGGCACCTGCCCGAACTCCTGTCCGCTCTGGGACGTGACGAGGACCTGGCCCTGCTGATCGGGCCCGACTTCCTCTCCCGTGCGATCGCCGGCCTGCAGCCGCCGCAAGCCATCGTCCACACCCTGGCCGTCGTCGCCCGGCGGGCGGCGGCGTGCCGTGACTGGCCGACGCTGGTGCGCTGCATCGAACTGAGCCGGGCGCGGTCGACCTATGAGGAAGAAGGCCTGCCGGGTTCCCTGGTGCCGTATGCGGATGTGCTGGTGGCGCTGTCGGGAGCCGACCATGTGGCGGCGGGCCTGCTGTATGAGGGTGTGCCGACGCTGTCGGCGCGGTGGGGCCTGCAGTTGTGCGCGGCGGTCGACCGGGCCGGGTTCGCCGCCCCGTGGGAGGCGTATCTGACGGCCTGGGACAAGGATCGCGGTGGTAAGTCCGGCCACGACGGTTCCACGGGCGATGAGGCGGTGTTCCTGGCGGAGTTGCGTGGGCAGATCAGGCTGCCTGGCCACGGCGCCGACAAGCGCGAGTCGCCGGAAGGCCACCCGCTCACGCTCGCTCAGCGGGTGGCCCGGTTCCTTGATCAGGAGGCATTGGACTCCCCCGAACCGGCGCTCGGTGTGCTGCTGGACTGCCTCGGCGCCGAGCCGCTGCTGGAGAGCGCGGCGCTCATCGAGCGTCCCGAGCGGCGTGCGGCCCTTCTGCTGCATCTCGCCGACGCCCACGACGGCGCGGGCGGGATACTGCCGTCGGCGCGCACACTGGCCGTCGCGGCCTGGGCCAGCGCTCCGTGCGGCCTACGACGTCTACTGGACCAGGGCGTGCCGGTGGCTGACCTGGCCGAGGAGGTCTTCCGCGGGGACGACGTCACCACGGTGCTTCAGGAAGCAACCCACGCGGTGCTGACTGGCCGTTACGGCGATCTGTCGGGGCCGGTCAGCAGGTGGCTGGAGCTGCTGGAGGTGGCCCAGGCCGCTGATCCGCAGGCGCCCACCCGGCTGCTGGCCCTCCTGGACGGCGAGGGTTTCTATCGTGCCTGGCTGCGGTTCACCGTCACCACGCTCGGTCTGGGCCGCGACGTCGATGCGGGCCGGATCCCCGCCGAGCGTGCGTCCACTGCCGCCCGTGTGGCGCTTGAGCAACTGGCCCAGCACGCTGCCACGTTCACGGGCCAACCCAATGCCAGCGAGCTTGGCGACATCCACCGGCTCGTGCGGCAGGTGCTGCACGAGGCGGTCGCCCTGCTGCGCGGTAACGACGTCGCCCTGGGCATCGCGTCCTTGCAGACCGTCAGTCACGGCACCACAACATCCCTGATGGGCATGGCCGGGTCCGGTCCCCTGATCACCACGGAGCTGCTGTCCCTGCTGGCCCACAGCGTGGGCCAGGCCGGGTCCGACATCATCCACGAGCTGATGCGCACACTGCGCACGGCGCAGGCCGACCGCCGTTCCATGTATGCGGAGGACGCCGACTTCGAACTCGAGATGGCCCGCGTGAGCCTCGCCTGCGACGACCCGGACGAGGCGCGGCGCTGCTGGGAACGTGCCGCCCGCTACATGGGCGCCTATGGCGGCCACAAGGACATCACCATCGAGGAACTGCTGGAGCCACTCCCCCAGCTTGTGCAGGCCGACCCCGTCCAGGCACGGGTACGGCTGGCACGTACGCAGCCGCTCGTGTATCTCGTTGCAGAATGCACCGACGGACGGGGCACGGCGGGAACACCACAGGAGTGGTGGCGACTTCTCGCAGGCCTGGATCCGCGAGTCGCCGCGCAGCTGGCCGCCCGGGTGCTGCTGACCGAGCCGGGGCTGCCCGATGCCCGGGTGGACGTGGCCCACCAGCAGCTGCTGGCCATGCAGGCCGACGCAGCCGACCCCATCGTCCTGGCAGCGCTCCGTATCGCCGCCGGCCCCCGCGGCCGCAATCTCGACGCCGACATCACCCTGCTGGGCAGGCTCGCCGACCTGCCCGGCGACGACGCGGCCCACGCTCTGCGTCTCCTGCCGGTGCTGGCCAACGCGATCACCTCCACCTATGACGACCAGACGCTGATCCACGCATCGCACCTGACCGGGGACACGCCGACCCCTGCCCTGCGTGCGGCGGCACAGCATCTGGGCGGTGAGGGCGGCCCACCCTGGGCACCCAGGCCCGTGCCCACCAAGTCCTCCCGCAACTGGTCCGGCCCCAAAGGGCGTTACCCCACCGGCGCCTATCTGCACGCCCAGCAGCGCCCCGCGCTGCCGCAAGGCGCAGCCGGTGTCCTCGCCGCGGTCCGTGACTGCAGCAGCAAGGCGTACGACGATCCGCCGGGGCCCCGGTGGTCGGCCGATGCGCTGGCCAACGCGGTCGGATGGCGGCTTGTGGAGATCACCGAACGCCAAGGGCCCGACGTGGCCGCCCAGTTGTTGCACCGGATCGCCCAGGAGATGAACGCCTCCGGCCCCGTTGACGTCCTCGCCGATGTGGCGGCCGGGCTTTATCTGCGCCAGGGCATCGCCCCCGACGTCTTCGGCCCGCTCGCCGCGACAGCTGGCATGCTCGCCTACACCAAGATCCGAGGCGGCGGCGGATGGCGCTCTTTCGCCGGCAACGACCGCCTGGAGCTATGGCAGCAGGCGCACACCGCGGATGCCGCTGTCGCGCGGCAGGACCTCGCCAACCAGGTGACCCACGCGGTCGCCAACCCGTCCTACAGCCGCACCATCGGCATCAGCCAGGCCCTGGTCTCGGCATTCGCCATCCAGCCCCCGGACGCCTCCCGGCCCCCCGCTGCCGACGCGCTCGCCTGCTGGGACGCCGCGTATGACGTCATCGCCCACCGTCTGCCCGGTGATGCCCGCCTTGGCGACGGCGCCTACCAGCCGGTGCCCGAGCCGGCCACACAACACGACATCGACACCGCGCTGTGCCGTCTTGCCCTGGCCACCATCGCCCTGCCCGAACGCGGCGACAAACGCCGCGCCCTGCTCGCGGCGACTGTCCTGCTGGCCGCCCGCCCCCGCCAGGCACTGGCCGCGCTGGCACACGTCTTGTCCTTCGACCTCGGCGCCGGGCCTTTGACCTGGCTCCTGACCGTCCTGCACAGTCACCTGCCGGACGGGCCCCTGGATGCCGCTCTGCATGAGCAGCTCGTCGCCCTGGGCACCAGCGACATGCTGTCCGTGCGGGTGGAAGCCTCCGCCGTCCTCACCCGCGCCGGACACCAGCCGCCCTCCCCACCGGCAACCGCGGCCCATCCGACACTCGCCCAAACTATCGCCGCCCAACTCGGCACCCAGGACAGCGCATGAAAGACCCCCGGCGCTATGCGGCCCGCCTCGTCGACCACTACCTGGGCGCCCGCATCGACGCCGCTGGCCCCGCTCCCGGGCTGCGCGAGGCCGTCATCGACCTCGTGGCCGCGGCCGTCCCCGGCCATGTCGAGCCGCTGATGCGCACCCAACTGGACCTGCTCACCCACCCCAGCAGTAACCGGTTCCCCGACGCCTACCTCGCTGATCGGGCCACCGCCGAAGACGCCCTGCAGAAGGCCGCGGCAGGCCTGCGTACCGCGCTCGCCCAAGCCGGACACCTGGTCAACGCCCAGGCCTTCGAACGCGGCACGGCCGCACGCCTGCGCGATGACTCCCGACCGGCCCTGCGCGGCGAACTCGCCCGCATCCCCCGGCCCCTGACACGCCCCGGAGCGCTGGGCTGGTCACTCGATCCCGCGCCCTGGTTCAGCGACAGCCACCAGGAGCAAGAGCCCTGGCCGCCACTCGGTCTCGCTTCGGTCGCGGGCCTGCGGTCCCTGCCGGAAGCCGCCCTGGCCTTTGCCCGAGTGGACGACGGGCCACACGCGGGCTGGGTCCAGATCGGACTGATCGAGCGGCAACGCACGCCCGCACGCCGCTACCCAGACCAGCCCGCCCGCCAAGTACTGATCATCATCGGTCTCGAAGCTGCCGACGACGATCCACCACCCGGTACGCTGCCCCTCTCTAAGGCTCCCTGGCAGCTGTGGACCCGCCCGTTGCAGCGCCTGGCACCTGCCCTCACCCAGGCGGGAGCGGCAGCCGAGCACATCAGCGCCACGGACCAGGCCCTCGTAGCCATCACCGACGCCAGCGCCACGCCCATGGTCGACGTACCCCCGCGCCGCAGCGGCCCTGGCCTGCCCCCGTACGTCCTTGCACCCGCCGCCAGCGTCGTGGCGGCACTCGGACTCCAACCCACAGGCGGCATCTGCGGATTCAGCCTCAGCGACACAGCAGGGGAAGCACTCATCTGCCGCCAGTGGCAAGGCCACCTCGTCCACGACGGAAGCTTTGAACCGCTCCTGCCCGTGGTCGCGGGAGCGGACCTGCTCATCCGCCCAGACCTGTTCACCCGCCTGCACGCCACCATCGGCCCCTCCCGCTGCCAGGCAGGTATCAACGTCCGCCACATGACAGCAGCCCAGGACGACGACATCCCCGACGACGAGGACTGAGAACACCCCGCGACGCTCGCGTCCCCGCCCCACGCCCCCCTCCGAAGTTGTCCGCCCCGGACTCATCCCAGAACCTCCACGGCGCCTGCGACACGCCGGAGTGGGTGGAGAAGGCGCATGCCGTGCTCAAGAGGCGAGCCATGGGTGCAGGACTACCGTCCGGTCGCACATACGAGCCCCGGCAGAGGGGTGGATCGCTACGCTGGTCGCAGGTGCGGCGCTCCCCCGTGGCGCCGCACCGACCCGCCTTCAGGGGCTCGCCCGTATCGCTGCAGCAGGCGGACATGGGGCGTCTAGCCGCCGCTGGCCTGGTCCTCCTCGCCCTCCCGGCGAACAGGACCGGCCAGTGCTTCGGCCTCCTGCACGAGCCGGTCCGTGGGAGCGAAGTCGCCCAGCTCGACCGCGAGGGCGGCGCGCACGAACGCGGCGAGCGCGATGCTTCCGTTGCGCACCTCGAAGATGCGGAACACCCCGTCCGCGTACGCGGCGCGGTGTCGGCACCCGGACTGCACGCAGTACCCCTCGGCGGCCAGGGCGAGCCGCTTGAAGGCGCCGTTCTTCTCGTCGGTGAGCTGGGCTGGACAGCCCAGGTGATCCAGCGTGATCCGGATGTGGGCGCGCATCTCGGCCGGGCGGATGGTGAGCCGGCCGCCGCCGGGCGTGACGTAGCGGCCAGGCGTCACCGGGCCGTACGGATGGATCAGCGGCAGATCCTTGTCCACCACGTGCAGGACGGGCAGCCCGTCGTACTCGAAGTAGGGGCCTGCAATGCCGTTGTGCTCGATTGCCATGCGGTCCTCGTCTCGGTCGCGGGGCGGGCGCCGGGCCGTCCCGTCACGCGCTGGTGCCGGGCACGTTCCGCAGCAGTGCGGAGGTCATCGCCAGCAGCGTCTCCGCCTCGGCCCGGTCGTACTTGAAGTCCTTGGTGACCGCGTCGTTGTGCAGGGCTCCGCACGTCTGGCTGTACAGGGCGTCCTGGATCCGCCACCACCGCTCGGTCTGGTTGCACTGGCTGCCTTGCTTCCTCGGCCCGGGGTTGTCCCAGTCGACGTTCTCCCGGACCCACTCCAGCGCCCGCCTGACCTCCAGGATCGACGCCCGGATCTCCCCCACGGTCAGCAGCCGCTGCGCCTCCCGCAGCGTCCGTCCGACCTCGTCCCGCTCCGGATCGCCGAGCGGGTACGGAACGGCCATCTCGAACGCCGCGGACGGCCCCAGCTGCGCGAGCTGCTGTTCCCACCGGCTCTTGGCGATGGTGATGTGCGCCGTGTCCTGGGCGCTCCCCGGATACCCGGGAGCCTGCGGCAGCGTCGCGTTGAGGTCGATCTCGAACCGGACGTCGCCAGTACGGCTCGCCTCGATCGCGTGGACCTGCAACGACGTCAGCGGGAACGACAGGCTGATGCGGTGGACGGTCACCCTCGGGGTGTACGCCAGGTTCGCCGTGGTCCGGGCGAGCCGCGAGCGCTGCCCCATCGCCTCGAAGCCGAACAGGTCCGCCTCCAGGGCGAGGATCTTCCCGGCCTCGGTGAAGGGCGACACCCCGACGGCGAGCTGGACGGTCAGCTCGTGGGCTCCCAGCGCGCGGTGCAGCCACGTCTGGTCGGTGCTGACCGCCGCGGTGAACCGGATGTCGTCGTCGAAGCGGAGTTCCTGCATAGCTCCCCCAAGGGCGTGTCGATCACCCGATTCTGCCGGGCGAGGCGCCGCATCACCGCCGTTCCCCCCGGCCACGGGCTCCAGCCCGCAGGCCCAACGAACCCAGCGGCCGTCGACCCGGGCTCGGCGCAGTCAACTACCCAAACAAGGAGGAACCTGGCGTCTCCCGCCCAGGGGCCCCCGGATATGATCACAGCACACCCGATCTCCTCCCCTACCTCCAGCCCTCTCAATGGGGTTGCAGGCTGGTCTCAATCTTTGCATCCTGGCAGGTCAAAGCACTGTTTGGCCGGTTAGACCTCACTTGATCGCATTCTCACTCCTTGCAGCATCACAGGTCAGAGACCTACTAGAAGACCATCAGGCTGCAACACAACTGAGACGACATACCTCGCCGCGCCCCGGCCTCAGCGGGGCCGGGACGGGCGGGAGGTGGTGATCGCGTCGATGGAGGACGACTCCAGCACCTACGGCACCCGGATTTTCGATCTCGGTCTGGCCGAGGCGGTGGAGCGGTCGATCCTTGCGGGGTTCGAGATCGACGTGCTGGAGATCCGCGACCCCGACCCCGTCCTGGGACTGTCCGAGGACGCGCTGCGCGGCCGGCGCATGGCCCTGCTCCAGGCGGCACTGCTGGAGCATGCGGCGCAGCAGAATCTGCACACCACCATGGTGTTCCACCAGCGGGTGGAAGAAGCCGCAGCGTTCGCCGGGCAGATGCCGCGCACAGCCGCCGAGCTGTACGCCGCCGAGGCCTCCGCGGCGGCCCTGGCCAGGGCGGAGGAGCTGCCCGCGTCGTCGATCGACGCACGACTGTACGAGCTGGAGGAGGGCCGTCACGTGCCCCCGGACCGGGTCTGGGCGGACTGGCTGTGCGGCGACCACCCCATCGCGCACCGGCGTGCGGTGATCCACCGGTTCGCCAACGGCATCGACGCCCAGAACCGGCGCGTACACCGGGCGTTCCTCGCCTCCGTACGAGCCCTCGGAGTCGGGGTCGACATCACCGGACTACGCGGCGTCGAGGCCGTGTGCATCGTCGGCTCCCGCAGCTCCCAGGTCGACATCGTCCAGAACATCGGACGCGCCCTGCGCCCCAACCCCGACGGCACGACCAAGACCGCACGGATCATCATCCCCGTCTTCCTGCAGCCCGGCGAGGACCCCAAGGACATGCTCGCCTCCGCCAGCTACCAGCCCCTGGTCGACATCCTCCAAGCCCTGCGGTCCCACTCCGAACGCATGGTCGACCAACTCGCCTCCCGCGCCCTCACCCGCAGCACCCAGCGGCGGCGCATCCACGTCCGGCCCGCCCCCGCGACCGGGGCGCAGAACGAGGACATGCCCGAGGAGACCAGCGAGGCACAGCAGGAGGCCGATCGGGTCACTCAGGTCGTGGTCAATTTCGCCTCGCCCCGCGACGCCGCCGACATCGCCGCCCTCACCCGCTGCCGCGTCATCCGGCCCCAGTCCCTCGTCTGGCTCGAGGGTTATCAGGCCCTGCTCCGCTGGCGTACCGAGAACGAGATCCCTGGCCTGTACGCCGTCCCCTACGACACCGAGACCACGGTCGGCGTCACGAAGGACTATCCCCTGGGCCGGTGGGTCCACCAGCAGCGCCGCGCGCAGCGCGCAGGTGAACTCGACCCCCACCGCAAAGAGCTCCTCGACGACGCCGGAATGGTCTGGGAACCAGGCGACGAAGCCTGGGAGACCAAACTCGCCGCCCTCCGCTCCTACCATCGCGCCACCGGACACCTCGCCCCGAGGCAGGACGCCGTCTGGGGCGAGGGCGAAGCGATGGCGCCCATCGGGCAGCACCTCGCGAACCTCCGGCGGAAGGGGCAGAAGAACGGCCTGGGCAAAGACCCGGAACGGGCCGCAGAGCGCGCGGCGCAGCTGACGGCGATCGACCCCGACTGGAACTGCCCCTGGCCACTCAACTGGCAACGCCACTACAAGGTGCTCGCCGACCTGGTCGACGCTGACGGTGTGCTGCCCGACATCCAGCCCGGCGTGCTCTTCGAGGGCGACGACATCGGACG